>CAVZDO010000003.1:352500-2243156 GCA_963774065.1 Chitinophagia bacterium | reverse complement strand
GTCCCGGTCGCAAGACCTGTGATAGTTGTTGTTGCTCCGGTGCCCGTGACAGCACCGCGTTACGCCAGTTGCCGGCAGGAAGTCCACTGAATACTACACTTCCTGTAGCTACTGCGCAGGTAGGTTGGGTGATAGCTCCTACTGCCGGTGCCGTTGGTGTTGCCGGCTGTGCATTGATGACCACATTTGCTGATGCAGGTGAAGTACAGCCTGCAGCATTTGTTACAGTAAAATTATATGTCCCGGTCGCAAGACCTGTGATAGTTGTTGTTGCTCCGGTGCCCGTGACAGCACCAGGGTTTATCGTCCAGTTGCCGGCAGGAAGTCCGCTTAATACCACGCTTCCTGTAGCTACTGCGCAGGTAGGTTGGGTGATAGCTCCTACCGCCGGTGCCGTTGGTGTTGCCGGCTGTGCATTGATGACCACATTTGCTGATGCAGGTGAAGTACAGCCTGCAGCATTTGTCACAGTAAAATTATATGTCCCGGTCGCAAGACCTGTGATGGTTGTTGTTGCTCCGGTGCCCGTGATGCCGCCCGGGTTTATCGTCCAGTTGCCGGCAGGAAGTCCATTTAATACTACACTTCCTGTAGCTACTGCGCAGGTAGGTTGGGTGATAGCTCCTACTGCCGGTGCCGTTGGTGTTGCCGGCTGTGCATTGATGACCACATTTGCTGATGCAGGTGAAGTACAGCCTGCAGCATTTGTTACAGTAAAATTATATGTCCCGGTCGCAAGACCTGTGATGGTTGTTGTTGCTCCGGTGCCCGTGACAGCACCAGGGTTTATCGTCCAGTTGCCGGCAGGAAGTCCGCTTAATACTACACTTCCTGTAGCTACTGCGCAGGTAGGTTGGGTGATAGCTCCTACCGCCGGTGCCGTAGGCGTAGCCGGCTGTGCATTGATGACCACATTTGCTGATGCAGGTGAAGTACAGCCTGCAGCATTTGTTACAGTAAAATTATATGTCCCGGTCGCAAGACCTGTGATAGTTGTTGTTGCTCCGGTGCCCGTGATGCCGCCAGGGTTTATCGTCCAGTTGCCGGCAGGAAGTCCGCTTAATACCACGCTTCCTGTAGCTACTGCGCAGGTAGGTTGGGTGATAGCTCCTACTGCCGGTGCCGTTGGTGTTGCCGGCTGTGCATTGATGACCACATTTGCTGATGCAGGTGAAGTACAGCCTGCAGCATTTGTCACCGTAAAATTATATGTCCCGGTCGCAAGACCTGTGATGGTTGTTGTTGCCCCCGTGCCCGTGACAGCACCAGGGTTTATCGTCCAGTTGCCGGCAGGAAGTCCATTTAATACCACACTTCCTGTAGCTACTGCGCAGGTAGGTTGGGTGATAGCTCCTACCGCCGGTGCCGTTGGTGTTGCCGGTTGTGCATTGATGACCACATTTGCTGATGCAGGTGAAGTACAGCCTGCAGCATTTGTTACAGTAAAATTATATGTCCCGGTCGCAAGACCTGTGATAGTTGTTGTTGCTCCGGTGCCCGTGACGCACCCGGGTTTATCGTCCAGTTGCCGGCAGGAAGTCCATTTAATACTACACTTCCTGTAGCTACTGCGCAGGTAGGTTGGGTGATAGCTCCTACCGCCGGTGCCGTTGGTGTTGCCGGCTGTGCATTGATGACCACATTTGCTGATGCAGGTGAAGTACAGCCTGCAGCATTTGTTACAGTAAAATTATATGTCCCGGTCGCAAGACCTGTGATGGTTGTTGTTGCTCCGGTGCCCGTGATGCCGCCCGGGTTTATCGTCCAGTTGCCGGCAGGAAGTCCATTTAATACCACGCTTCCTGTAGCTACTGCGCAGGTAGGTTGGGTGATAGCTCCTACCGCCGGTGCCGTTGGTGTTGCCGGTTGTGCATTGATGACCACATTTGCTGATGCAGGTGAAGTACAGCCTGCAGCATTTGTTACAGTAAAATTATATGTCCCGGTCGCAAGACCTGTGATAGTTGTTGTTGCTCCGGTGCCCGTGATGCCGCCCGGGTTTATCGTCCAGTTGCCGGCAGGAAGTCCATTTAATACCACGCTTCCTGTAGCTACTGCGCAGGTAGGTTGGGTGATAGCTCCTACTGCCGGTGCCGTAGGTGTTGCCGGTTGTGCATTGATGACCACATTTGCTGATGCAGGTGAAGTACAGCCTGCAGCATTTGTTACAGTAAAATTATATGTCCCGGTCGCAAGACCTGTGATAGTTGTTGTTGCCCCGGTGCCCGTGATGCCGCCCGGGTTTATCGTCCAGTTGCCGGCAGGAAGTCCGCTGAGTACTACTGAACCTGTCGCTACCGTACAGGTAGGTTGGGTGATAGCTCCTACCGCCGGTGCCGTTGGTGTTGCCGGCTGTGCATTGATGACCACATTTGCTGATGCAGGTGAAGTACATCCTGCAGCATTTGTTACAGTAAAATTATATGTCCCGGTCGCAAGACCTGTGATAGTTGTTGTTGCCCCCGTTCCCGTGATGCCGCCCGGGTTTATCGTCCAGTTGCCGGCAGGAAGTCCATTTAATACTACACTTCCTGTAGCTACTGCGCAGGTAGGTTGGGTGATAGCTCCTACCGCCGGTGCCGTTGGTGTTGCCGGTTGTGCATTGATGACCACATTTGCTGATGCAGGTGAAGTACAGCCTGCAGCATTTGTTACAGTAAAATTATATGTCCCGGTCGCAAGACCTGTGATGGTTGTTGTTGCTCCGGTGCCCGTGATGCCGCCCGGGTTTATCGTCCAGTTGCCGGCAGGAAGTCCATTTAATACCACGCTTCCTGTAGCTACTGCGCAGGTAGGTTGGGTGATAGCTCCTACCGCCGGTGCCGTTGGTGTTGCCGGTTGTGCATTGATGACCACATTTGCTGATGCAGGTGAAGTACAGCCTGCAGCATTTGTTACAGTAAAATTATATGTCCCGGTCGCAAGACCAGTAATAGTTGTTGTTGCTCCGGTGCCCGTGATGCCGCCCGGGTTTATCGTCCAGTTGCCGGCAGGAAGTCCATTTAATACCACGCTTCCTGTAGCTACTGCGCAGGTAGGTTGGGTGATAGCTCCTACCGCCGGTGCCGTTGGTGTTGCCGGCTGTGCATTGATGACCACATTTGCTGATGCAGGTGAAGTACAGCCTGCAGCATTTGTTACAGTAAAATTATATGTCCCGGTCGCAAGACCTGTGATGGTTGTTGTTGCTCCGGTGCCCGTGACAGCACCAGGGTTTATCGTCCAGTTGCCGGCAGGTAGTCCGCTTAATACCACGCTTCCTGTAGCTACTGCGCAGGTAGGTTGGGTGATAGCTCCTACCGCCGGTGCCGTTGGTGTTGCCGGTTGTGCATTGATGACCACATTTGCTGATGCAGGTGAAGTACAGCCTGCAGCATTTGTTACAGTAAAATTATATGTCCCGGTCGCAAGACCTGTGATGGTTGTTGTTGCTCCGGTGCCCGTGACAGCACCAGGGTTTATCGTCCAGTTGCCGGCAGGAAGTCCGCTTAATACTACACTTCCTGTAGCTACTGCGCAGGTAGGTTGGGTGATAGCTCCTACTGCCGGTGCCGTAGGTGTAGCCGGCTGTGCATTGATGACCACATTTGCTGATGCAGGTGAAGTACAGCCTGCAGCATTTGTTACAGTAAAATTATATGTCCCGGTCGCAAGACCTGTGATGGTTGTTGTTGCTCCGGTGCCCGTGATGCCGCCCGGGTTTATCGTCCAGTTGCCGGCAGGAAGTCCATTTAATACCACGCTTCCTGTAGCTACTGCGCAGGTAGGTTGGGTGATAGCTCCTACCGCCGGTGCCGTTGGTGTTGCCGGCTGTGCATTGATGACCACATTTGCTGATGCAGGTGAAGTACAGCCTGCAGCATTTGTCACAGTAAAATTATATGTCCCGGTCGCAAGACCTGTGATGGTTGTTGTTGCTCCGGTGCCCGTGACAGCACCAGGGTTTATCGTCCAGTTGCCGGCAGGAAGTCCACTTAATACCACGCTTCCTGTAGCTACTGCGCAGGTAGGTTGGGTGATAGCTCCTACCGCCGGTGCCGTAGGTGTAGCCGGCTGTGCATTGATGACCACATTTGCTGATGCAGGTGAAGTACAGCCTGCAGCATTTGTTACAGTAAAATTATATGTCCCGGTCGCAAGACCTGTAATGGTTGTTGTTGCTCCGGTGCCCGTGATGCCGCCCGGGTTTATCGTCCAGTTGCCGGCAGGAAGTCCATTTAATACCACGCTTCCTGTAGCTACTGCGCAGGTAGGTTGGGTGATAGCTCCTACCGCCGGTGCCGTTGGTGTTGCCGGCTGTGCATTGATGACCACATTTGCTGATGCAGGTGAAGTACAGCCTGCAGCATTTGTCACCGTAAAATTATATGTCCCGGTCGCAAGACCTGTGATGGTTGTTGTTGCTCCGGTGCCCGTGACAGCACCAGGGTTTATCGTCCAGTTGCCGGCAGGAAGTCCGCTTAATACCACGCTTCCTGTAGCTACTGCGCAGGTAGGTTGGGTGATAGCTCCTACCGCCGGTGCCGTAGGCGTTGCCGGCTGTGCATTGATGACCACATTTGCTGATGCAGGGGAAGTACAGCCTGCAGCATTTGTTACAGTAAAATTATATGTCCCGGTCGCAAGACCTGTGATGGTTGTTGTTGCTCCGGTGCCCGTGATGCCGCCCGGGTTTATCGTCCAGTTGCCGGCAGGAAGTCCATTTAATACCACGCTTCCTGTAGCTACTGCGCAGGTAGGTTGGGTGATAGCTCCTACCGCCGGTGCCGTTGGTGTTGCCGGCTGTGCATTGATGACCACATTTGCTGATGCAGGTGAAGTACAGCCCGCAGCATTTGTTACAGTAAAATTATATGTCCCGGTCGCAAGACCTGTGATGGTTGTTGTTGCTCCGGTGCCCGTGACAGCACCAGGGTTTATCGTCCAGTTGCCGGCAGGAAGTCCGCTTAATACTACACTTCCTGTAGCTACTGCGCAGGTAGGTTGGGTGATAGCTCCTACCGCCGGTGCCGTAGGCGTAGCCGGCTGTGCATTGATGACCACATTTGCTGATGCAGGTGAAGTACAGCCTGCAGCATTTGTTACAGTAAAATTATATGTCCCGGTCGCAAGACCTGTGATAGTTGTTGTTGCTCCGGTGCCCGTGACAGCACCAGGGTTTATCGTCCAGTTGCCGGCAGGTAGTCCATTTAATACTACACTTCCTGTAGCTACTGCGCAGGTAGGTTGGGTGATAGCTCCTACCGCCGGTGCCGTTGGTGTTGCCGGTTGTGCATTGATGACCACATTTGCTGATGCAGGTGAAGTACAGCCTGCAGCATTTGTTACAGTAAAATTATATGTCCCGGTCGCAAGACCTGTGATGGTTGTTGTTGCTCCGGTGCCCGTGACAGCACCAGGGTTTATCGTCCAGTTGCCGGCAGGAAGTCCATTTAATACTACACTTCCTGTAGCTACTGCGCAGGTAGGTTGGGTGATAGCTCCTACTGCCGGTGCCGTTGGTGTTGCCGGCTGTGCATTGATGACCACATTTGCTGATGCAGGTGAAGTACAGCCTGCAGCATTTGTTACAGTAAAATTATATGTCCCGGTCGCAAGACCTGTGATAGTTGTTGTTGCTCCGGTGCCCGTGACAGCAGCCCGGGTTTATCGTCCAGTTGCCGGCAGGAAGTCCATTTAATACCACGCTTCCTGTAGCTACTGCGCAGGTAGGTTGGGTGATAGCTCCTACTGCCGGTGCCGTTGGTGTTGCCGGCTGTGCATTGATGACCACATTTGCTGATGCAGGTGAAGTACAGCCTGCAGCATTTGTTACAGTAAAATTATATGTCCCGGTCGCAAGACCTGTGATAGTTGTTGTTGCTCCGGTGCCCGTGATGCCGCCCGGGTTTATCGTCCAGTTGCCGGCAGGAAGTCCATTTAATACTACACTTCCTGTAGCTACTGCGCAGGTAGGTTGGGTGATAGCTCCTACCGCCGGTGCCGTTGGTGTTGCCGGCTGTGCATTGATGACCACATTTGCTGATGCAGGTGAAGTACAGCCTGCAGCATTTGTCACAGTAAAATTATATGTCCCGGTCGCAAGACCTGTGATGGTTGTTGTTGCTCCGGTGCCCGTGACAGCACCAGGGTTTATCGTCCAGTTGCCGGCAGGAAGTCCGCTTAATACTACACTTCCTGTAGCTACTGCGCAGGTAGGTTGGGTGATAGCTCCTACCGCCGGTGCCGTTGGTGTTGCCGGCTGTGCATTGATGACCACATTTGCTGATGCAGGTGAAGTACAGCCTGCAGCATTTGTTACAGTAAAATTATATGTCCCGGTCGCAAGACCTGTGATAGTTGTTGTTGCTCCGGTGCCCGTGACAGCACCAGGGTTTATCGTCCAGTTGCCGGCAGGAAGTCCATTTAATACTACACTTCCTGTAGCTACTGCGCAGGTAGGTTGGGTGATAGCTCCTACCGCCGGTGCCGTTGGTGTTGCCGGCTGTGCATTGATGACCACATTTGCTGATGCAGGTGAAGTACAGCCTGCAGCATTTGTTACAGTAAAATTATATGTCCCGGTCGCAAGACCTGTGATGGTTGTTGTTGCTCCGGTGCCCGTGACAGCACCAGGGTTTATCGTCCAGTTGCCGGCAGGAAGTCCGCTTAATACCACGCTTCCTGTAGCTACTGCGCAGGTAGGTTGGGTGATAGCTCCTACCGCCGGTGCCGTTGGTGTTGCCGGCTGTGCATTGATGACCACATTTGCTGATGCAGGTGAAGTACAGCCTGCAGCATTTGTCACAGTAAAATTATATGTCCCGGTCGCAAGACCTGTGATGGTTGTTGTTGCTCCGGTGCCCGTGACAGCACCAGGGTTTATCGTCCAGTTGCCGGCAGGTAGTCCGCTTAATACCACGCTTCCTGTGGCTACTGCGCAGGTAGGTTGGGTGATAGCTCCTACCGCCGGTGCCGTTGGTGTTGCCGGCTGTGCATTGATGACCACATTTGCTGATGCAGGTGAAGTACAGCCTGCAGCATTTGTCACAGTAAAATTATATGTCCCGGTCGCAAGACCTGTGATGGTTGTTGTTGCTCCGGTGCCCGTGACGCCCGGGTTTATCGTCCAGTTGCCGGCAGGAAGTCCGCTTAATACTACGCTTCCTGTAGCTACTGCGCAGGTAGGTTGGGTGATAGCTCCTACCGCCGGTGCCGTTGGTGTTGCCGGCTGTGCATTGATGACCACATTTGCTGATGCAGGTGAAGTACAGCCTGCAGCATTTGTCACAGTAAAATTATATGTCCCGGTCGCAAGACCTGTGATGGTTGTTGTTGCTCCGGTGCCCGTGACAGCACCAGGGTTTATCGTCCAGTTGCCGGCAGGTAGTCCATTTAATACTACACTTCCTGTAGCTACTGCGCAGGTAGGTTGGGTGATAGCTCCTACCGCCGGTGCCGTTGGTGTTGCCGGCTGTGCATTGATGACCACATTTGCTGATGCAGGTGAAGTACAGCCTGCAGCATTTGTTACAGTAAAATTATATGTCCCGGTCGCAAGACCTGTGATAGTTGTTGTTGCTCCGGTGCCCGTGACAGCACCAGGGTTTATCGTCCAGTTGCCGGCAGGAAGTCCGCTTAATACCACGCTTCCTGTAGCTACTGCGCAGGTAGGTTGGGTGATAGCTCCTACTGCCGGTGTAGCAATTGGATTCACAGTAGCAGTGACCGGTGTTCTTGCACTTTCGCAAGTTCCAGTAGCGCAAGCAACATAATAAGTAGTCGTAGTTGTAAGAACGGGGGTAGTAAATAAAACCCCGGATGCAATGGAAACTCCTCCAGTTGCAGCAGTATACCAATGATAGGTTGTACAGCCGGAAGCTGTTAAATGCGCTGTAGTTCCGCAAACTATTATAGCACCTGTGCCGGTAGGTGAACCAGGCAGGGGTGTTACGGTGACTACCGCATTGCCGGATAATGTTCCGCTGCAATTCGCATCACTCACAGATGTAAGAGTATAGGTCGTATTTACTGTTGGCGACACTGTAAAAGTATATGGCGATGCAGCAATTCCATTGACTGTGACGGGGGTTGTGCCGTCTGTATATGTAATAGACCATGGTGCTGTGCCTGTAAGCGCTACGGATAACGTTGCAGAGCTACCACTACATATTGTAGTGGTTCCGCTAATTGTAGCTGTCGGGCTTGGCTTAATGGTAACAACTGCGCTGCCGGAAAATGTGCCAGTACAATTGGCATCACTAACTGCTGTTAACGCATAAGTAGTATTAACAGCTGGCGTTACAACAAACGTGTACGGAGAAGTAGCGATTCCATTAACAGTTGTAGGCACCCCATTGGCTGTGTAAGTGATTGACCAGAGCTGAACGCCAGTAAGGGCAACTGATATGGTCGTAGGAGCCCCACTGCAAATCGACGCACTACCGCTGATGACTCCTGTTGGATTCGGGTTAACGGTAACTGTCAATGTAAAGGGAGTACCCGCACAGGTCCCATTAGTTGGTGTAACGGTATAAGTTGCTGTAACAGGTGTGTTGCCTGAGTTTGTTAGTGTCCCGCTAATTGTTGTCTGCCCTGTTCCCTGTGCAGCACCACCTGTAAATCCTGCTCCGGTCGGTGCTGTCCAGGTATACGTTGTACCAGCAGGAGCTCCGACTGGTGTAAATGAAAATGGCACTCCGCTGCAGGTGCTGGTCGTTTGATTACCTAATGTAACAGGAGGTGTAACATTTACCGTTACAGAAGAAGTATTTGTACATGTTCCTGATGTAAGTGTTACAGTATATGTCGTTGTTGTGACTGGAGAAACGGTCCCGGGATTTTGTAATGTAGAAGTAAAACCCGCAGGAACAGAGGTCCAGGAGTAAGTTCCATTGCCATAAGTAAATGTAAGCGTCGCATTCTCATATACCCCGGTAAAACCAGAATTTACATGGTCGAGTACAACAAAATACCAGGTTCCATTTGGATTACATACATTACCCAATGATGCAAATGCATCCACAGGTTTATAAGTATTTGTAAAAGGACCGGTACCAGCAAGAAGACCAGCACCGGCATCCGAAAAAACCGTATTTACAAAATTAGCCGTATTTGCTCCCTGATTACCTTCCAGTCTTAAAGCATTTCCCGCGTTAGCACCGGTAAGACCATATTGAAATCCGCCAGTCGCACCCGCAGCCGTAAGGGAATTAATTCCACCACCACAGGGGTCAATCAAATACATCTCCACTTCATGATCTCTCTGGTGGTTAACATTTACCGTTAAGGTAATCCCTGTTATTTGTCCGAGGTTAGTCGGAAGCCCGGATACAGTAATTGCTTTGTATAATGGTGTTAGAGGAACATTGTCCTGAAATCCCTGTGACGCATTATTTGTAAAAGATACTGTGGTCGTAGCTACCCCTGTCGCTGATAATGATGTAGATTGACCGGGGCAAATATTTAAACTGGTTGCATTTGCTGTCACTGCAGGCGCTGGATTGACGTTTACTTGATAGTTAGCTGTGTTCGAACATCCGGCGGAGGTTCCTGTATACGTTATAGATGTACTTCCGGTAGCCTTCCCGCTCAAGACACCACCCGGACTTGAAATAGTTGCAGCCGTTGTATTGCTACTTAGCCAGGTTCCACCTGCAGGTGTACCCGTTAAAGTTATGGTGTTACCCACGCATACTGATGTTGGTCCGGTAACAGTAACAGTCGGTGGTGTATTCACTGTTAAATTAACAGGAGCAGACGTTGTACATCCATTGGCAGTTGACGTAAAAGTGAAGGTTTCAGTTTGATTTGAACCTGCTGTATTCGTAAGATTTCCTACAAATGTTCCAGATGGCGGTGTGAGCGTACCAGCTGCATTCATTCCTATCAGATTCGCGCTATTCACCCTGGACCACGCATAATTTAATGTACCATCAGAAAGCGTGAAAGTAAAATCCACCCCCGAACAAACTGTCGTCGGATTAACACTTGCCGTAAATACGGGTGCGGCATTGACCGTAATATTTGCTGTAGTTGTAAATAGAGGGCATCCCCCGGAAGCGACAATAGTATAAGTTACCGTATAGGTGCCCGCGGTACTGGCGGCAAGATTCACTGCCCCCGTTACAGCGTCAATACTTAAGCCACCCGGTGCAGCTGAATAAGCTCCTCCGCCTGTTCCGGTTTGAGTTACAGTAGCCGTTCCGCCATTAGAACAATAAGGAGATCCGCCGTAAGCAATAGTTGCAGAAGGAGCGGTCGTGATCGTAACAGAAGTTGTTGCCGTAACCACTGCGCATCCGCCTGCAGCGGCGATAGTATATGTTACAGTATATGTATTAGGAGTACTCGATGATGGTGTAATTACACCTGATACCGGATCGATCGTTAATCCTGCAGTAGAAGAAAATGTGCCTCCGGTTGTCCCTGTAATTGTTGGTGTTTGTGCTCCTGCGCTTGAACAAAAAGGAGAACCCGCATATGATATTGTAGCTGCCGGTAATTGAGTAATAGTAACTGAAGCTGTTACTGGCCGCAACCGTTAGTAGCTGCTGGAGGTGTATAGGTTACAGTATATGTACCGGGAGTGCTGGTTGTTACACTGATTGTTCCATTTGCCGCACTAATAGTTAATCCAGCAGGAGAAGAAGTAAAAACACCTCCAGCGGGCGAAAATGTGGCAAGTTTTGGAGTCGCATTCGAACACCATGGGCCTGCTGGGTAAGAAAGTGTTGCCGGATTTGTTACCACTAAAGTAAGTGCTGTAGCGCTAGTTATTGTAGCGCCTGAACCCTGATCAACATAACTTACCGTGATTGTATGATTACCCGGTGTTGCAAAAGTAACAGGGCTCGACACACCTGAATTTCCTGTAATCGTTCCACTGGCCGCAGGAATGGCAACTCCCCCATCATAAACTGTCAAAACTCCATCCGCAGATGGCGTGGTAGTAGTTGCTGTAAATGTAACAGCAGTTGTATTGATACATGCTGGGTTTGCACTGGCTACCGGTGCAGTTATAGTTTGCGCCTGCAATTCTATATGCGAAAATGAAAGAAATAATATTGCAAAAATAGCAATGAACTTCGAGGACATAAAAATCCTGGTAAGCTTGTGGTGGTGCGAATAAATTGGCATTGTTGTTTCCATAGTGCTCAATAATCATCCGGACTTCCGGAATATTTTCAATAAGATTTTTATTAAAAAAAATTCATGCTATTCAGTTTATTCTTCTGCACTTTTCTTTTCAACCCAAAAAAAACCAAACACACTGTTATCACTCAGCTTATGAAAACAAAATTTACGTACGCATATACGTTAGCAAGCATCATCATTCAAAAAAAACAAAAAGATGCTTTACCAAAATGATCCTGGTTTTAAAAATGGTTTACATGGAAAGTGAATTGCTGTTGAAGAGGTGCACTTGAAATGACTTTCACAGGAATAGAAAAATGGAATAAGTGTAATTGATAGGACTGTTGGAATTGCTTGTGCAAAAATTCAGAAATTCAAAGGAGCCTGGAACAAATAGTTTAAAATGAAGAAATGCTTAAACATAAGCATTGGCCTCACAAGCAATTAACAAATTCGAAGCGTTAAAGTAATTTAAAATTACCAATTAAGCAAATATGTAAGCGGTTTTTCCAAATAATTGCCAACCCCTTTTCCATATAATGATCCGAAATTCCATTGCCGTATGTAAACAAACAAAAAAGGCTGTCTTCGCGTGAAGACAGCCTTGCATTAATTCTGTTATTTAGTTCTTAATAACTTTTAGAACTTTGAGTTTATCTCCCTGCATTACCTGTACAACATACATTCCTTGTACAAATGTGCTTCCGAAGCGTATCGGTTGGCCAATTGCTCCTCTCTTCTCATCTATCAATCTTCCTGACATATCAAATATCCTTACGTACGCTGCTCTATCTGTAATGCTGCTATGTACAGTAAGTGTGAAGTCTGTCTGGCTTGGGTTTGGAATAACCTGTGCGTCGAAAGTAACATCAAGCTGTTGCTTCTTTAGTATCCACTACAGTATCCACATTGGTCACGTCAGCAAATCCTCTTGGATTAGGCGCTGTGCAATTAACAGTTACCGTTTTTCTTGCGGTGGCTATTCCACATGCATTGGTTACCGTATAATTGATCATTGCCGTTCCAAGTCTCACTCCGGTTACTACGCCTGAACTGTTTACAGTTACTATTGAACTATTGGTGCTGCTCCATGTTCCACCGGCAGTTGTATTTGCCAGAGTAATTGTACCTCTCACACAAAGCGTTCCCGGACCAGTAATGGTTCCGGCAACCGGAGAAGTATTCACCGTTACCTGATGGGTAGCAGATGATTGACCGCAGCTACCACTTACTGAATAAGTAATTGTAACTGTGCCAGCCCTTACACCCCTGACAATCCCTGTTGTGCTGACCGTGGCAATGCTACCATTGCTGGTATTCCAGATACCGCCGGATGTTGCATCTGTCAATTGTATGGCATTTCCTAAGCAAACTGCTGAACTGCCTGTAATCGCTGCGACTGAAGATGCGTTGCTCACGGTTACTGTTCTTGTTGCAAATGATGTTCCGCAATTCACAGAAGTTAGCGTATAGGTGATGGTTACTGAGCCAGCTTTTATACCGGTTACCAAACCGCCCGTGCTTACTGTTGCAACGGTTGTATTGCTGCTCGTCCATTGACCACCTGCTGTTGCATCTGACAATTGTGTGGTAAATCCGGCACAAACTGTTGCTATACCTGTAATTGCTCCGACTGATGGTGTTGCATTCACCGTTATCGCTTTGGTTCTTACTACCATTCCGCAGACGCTGTTTACAATGTAAGCAATGGTTACATTACCACCACTTACACCTGTTACTACGCCTGAAGTACTCACCGTTGCAACCTGGCTGTTGTAGGTATTCCAAATTCCACCAGGTGTCGCGTCTGTTAATGTAATTGAACTTCCGGTGCATACTGATGAAGGACCGCCTATGTTCGCAACATTCGGCGTTGTACTTGCTGTTACCACTGTGCTGGCAATCAGCGTACCTGTTCCGCAGGCATTATTTATCGTATACCTGATCGTTGCTGTGCCGGCGCTGTGAGTAGTCACGAAACCGTTACTGCTCACCGTTGCCACTGTCGAATTGGTCGAACTCCATGTTCCGGCAGAGGTAGCTGTTGCATCCGACAGCTGTGTAGTACCGCCTACGCAAACTGTTGTAATTCCGGTTATCGTACCTGCTGAGGATGCAGGATTAATATTCAGGGAAGCGGTTCTTGTTGCTGATCCGCAGCCTGCAACTGTATATTGAACAGTCACTGTTCCCGCAGACACACCCGTTACCACTCCGCCTGTACTTATAGTTGCCGAACCCGTTCCGTTTTGTATTGACCATACCCCTCCTGCTGTTGCATCGGTAAATACAGGAGTTGTTGTACCTACACATACTGTGGTCGCTCCACCGCCTATCGGAGCTACTGTTACTGCAGGATTAATGGTAAGTGCAGTTGTAACTGTTGTTGATCCGCAGCCTGCAACTGTATATTGAACAGTCACTGTTCCCGCAGCCACACCTGTTACCACACCGCCTGTACTTATAGTTGCAGAACCTGTTCCGTTTTGTATTGACCATACCCCTCCAGCTGTCGCATCGGTAAAGGCAGGAGTTGTTGTGCCTACACATACTGTGGTCGCTCCACCGCCTATCGGAGCTACTGTTACTGCAGGATTAATAGTAAGTGCAGTTGTAACTGTTGTTGATCCGCAGCCTGAAACTATATATTGGACAGTCACTGTTCCCGCAGCCACACCCGTTACCACACCGCCTGTACTTATAGTTGCAGAACCTGTTCCGTTTTGTATTGACCATACTCCACCTGCAGTTGCATCCGTGAAAGCTGGTGTTGTTGAACCAACACATACTGTTGATGCCCCACCACCTATGGCTGCTGCTGTTACTGCAGGATTAATAGTAAGCGATGCGGTGGCTGTGGACGTCCCGCAGCTGGTAACTGTGTATTGAACAGTTACGGTTCCTGCGGTTACTCCCGTTACCACACCTCCTGTACTTATCGTTGCAGAACCTGTTCCGTTTTGTATTGACCATACTCCACCTGCAGTTGCATCCGTGAAAGCTGGTGTTGTTGAACCAACACATACTGTTGATGCCCCACCACCTATGGCTGCTGCTGTTACTGCAGGATTAATGGTAAGCGATGCGGTAGCTGTGGACGTCCCGCAGCTGGTAACTGTATATTGAACAGTTACGGTTCCTGCTGTTAATCCCGTTACTATTCCACCTGTGTTATCGATCGCTGTTCCTGTTCCGTTTTGTATTGACCATACTCCACCTGCTGTTGCATCTGTAAAGGCCTGTGTTGTTGAACCAACACATACTGTTGATGCCCCACCACCTATGGTTGCTGCTGTTACTGCAGGATTAATGGTAAGTGCAGCGACTGCTGTTGCTGATGCACAACCAGTAACTGTATACTCAACCGTTACCGTTCCTGCTGTTAATCCTGTTACTATTCCACCCTGTGTTATGATTGCTGTTCCCGTTCCGTTTTGTATTGACCAAACCCCACCTGCTGTTGCATCTGTAAAGGCAGGCGTGATTGCATTCACACATACTGATGATGCTCCTCCGTCTATTGAAGCTACTGTTGTTGCAGGATTGATGGTAAGAGCAGCGACCGCTGTTGCTGATCCACAACCAGTAACAGTATATTCAACCGTTACTGTTCCTGCTGTCAACCCTGTTACTATTCCACCCTGTGTTATGATTGCTGTCCCCGTTCCGTTTTGTATTGACCAAACCCCACCTGCAGTTGCATCTGTAAAGGCAGGCGTGATTGCATTCACACATACTGATGATGCACCTCCGCCTATTGAAGCTACTGTTGTTGCAGGATTGATGGTAAGAGCAGCGACCGCTGTTGCTGATCCACAACCAGTAACAGTATATTCAACCGTTACTGTTCCTGCTGTCAACCCTGTTACTATTCCACCCTGTGTTATGATTGCTGTCCCCGTTCCGTTTTGTATTGACCAAACCCCACCTGCTGTTGCATCTGTAAAGGCAGGCGTGATTGCATTCACACATACTGATGATGCACCTCCGCCTATTGAAGCTACTGTTGTTGCAGGATTGATGGTAAGAGCAGCGACTGCTGTTGCTGATCCACAACCAGTAACTGTATACTCAACCGTTACTGTTCCTGCAGTCAAGCCCGTTACTACTCCCCCCTGTGTTATGATTGCCGTTCCTGTTCCGTTTTGTATTGACCACACCCCACCTGCTGTTGCATCTGTAAAGGCAGGCGTGATTGCATTCACACATACTGATGATGCTCCCCCGCCGATCACTGCCGCTGTTGCAGCAGGGTTAACAGCGAGTGTTGCAGCATCCGAAGATTTGTTACCACAACTTCCGATGACTGTTACAGAATAACTTCCCGCATCACCTGTGCCAACATTTTGTATCGTATACGAAGATGTTGTTCCACCGGACAAAGGAGTAGTTCCTTTATACCATATATATCCTGTTGCGTCATTGCTTGCTGTTACACTGAATGTAACTGTACTACCAGCACAAACAATTTGACTTTGAGGTTGTGTTATTATAGTCGGCACGGATCCGCTTACCGTAACTACTGCAGTACCATTCATTGTACTTGTACAACCTGTTTGTGTATTTGTTGCTGTAACCGAATAGGTGCCTGTGGTGAAATATCCAAAGTCAATGCCAGTATTGTTGTTTCCGCTCTGCGTTGCAACTACATTGTTGGTGTTGTTATTAATGAGCTTATAGGTAACATTATTGTCCGATTGAGACAAAGTAATATCCACTCCCAGTGCCTGGCTGCAATAACTTCCACCGCTGCTAACATTATAAACGTTAGGAGCAGGATTTGAAGCAACCGTGATGGGTGTTGATGCAATACCTACGCACCCTCCGTTTATTATTGTTCCAACTACAGTATAAGTATCGGTGGGTTCTGTTCCATAGATCACCGAAGAGCCATTTCCGGTAACTGGTGTTCCCACGGGAGCATTACTGCTATTGAATAACTGATAACTAACTCCGCTTTGTGTTCCATTGACCTGAATTTGAACGCCTGTACCCGAGCAATTGGTTAGTCCATTCGTCGCACTTAAACTATATCCTGTCGGGGCAGGTAAGAGTGTTATTACCGCCGAACCAGACATGGTTGAAGAACATCCTGTCGCAGGATCAGTTGCCTGAACCGTATAGGTTCCCGCTGGCAATGGACCAAAGTTTATCGTTTGACCATTGCTCTGTGAAACGACCGTGCCTAAAAGCTCTTGTCCGCTATATATTCCATAGGAGATCCCCTTATCGGAATTCGATAAGCTAACTATTAACCCTGTAGAACCATTGCAATAGCTGCCTGTTCCACTTACAGGATAAATATTTGGCGCTGTGCCTGAGGTTACCGTTACACTTCCAGTCATGAAAGCTGTACAGCCTGCAGGATTAGTAGCGAGAACTGTATAGGTCCCTGTTCCCTGATAACCAAAATCAATTATCGAACCATCCGCAGGACTGGTTATTATCTGAGAGGTTGTACCATTATTTTTAAATAATTGGTATATAACCCCATTCTGAGAACCCGCAAGTCTTACGTCAACTCCTGCTCCGGTACAATCCGACGTGCCGTTCGGAGTATATACCAAGAAAGCTGCAGGAGGTGTACCACTTTGTATAGTTACAATCAGTTGTGCAGTACAATTAGCCGCATCCAACACTGTAATTATATAACTTGTATTTCCTGAAAGACCGGTGAAAGTGTTAGTTGTGCTATATGCACCGGCATTTAGCTTATATTGATAAGGACCCGTACCTCCACTTCCGATGACCGTAACAGATCCTGTTGGGCTGGTGCAACCAGCAGCCGTTTGATTAATAATAAAGGCTGTAAGCTGCGATGGTGCAGTAAGTGTTACCGGTTGCGAAGTACCTATGCAATTATTTGCATCAGTAACTGTTACACTATATGGTCCGCCAGGTATCACTGTAAAAATGCTACTGCTCTGTGTGCTTCCCTGTGTTCCTGTTGTTCCGCTATTTACCAGAGTATAAGTGTATGATCCCGTTCCACCACTTGCTGTTACAAACAAAGAAGTACTTCCTGTGCTACAGCTGATCGGAGCTGCATTTGTCGATACAGCAATTGCCGTAGGCGCTGTAAGTGTTATACCCACTGGTGAACTAACACAACCCGCATCATCTTTTACAATAATCTCATAGGTATTTGCAGCCAATCCGCTGAATATATTCGAAGATTGATAGCTCAAACCATTATTATCAGAATACATAAAATTACCAGATCCGCCTGTTGCATTAACTGTAATCTGTCCATCTGATGCAGTAGCACAACTAATGTCAGAACCGTGATAATTTGATTTTGCTAAACTAAATGTCAGAGCCGGGTCAAGTGTTACAAAAACGTCCGAAGTTGACGGAGTACATACGCCGTTGCTGATTGTCCAACGTAAGTCATAAGTAGTTCCCGGTACTCCGGTAAATGTTGAAGCCGGACTGTATTGATCACCAAATGAACCTCCGCTACCGCTTATTATGCTCCACTGACCGGCCCCTACTGTTGGCGTATTACCCGCCAGTGTAACCGTTGTTTGGCCGCAAGTTCCTGTTGGCGTAGCACCTGCATTAGCAGTTGTTGGTAATTGATTTACTATAACACTTGCGCTACCAGTTAAGCCACCTACAATTGCCGCGCAGGTTGTGGTGTTATCAACTAACGAAGTTATCGTATAGGTGGTGTTGACAGTTGGGTTCACCGGTATTGAGAATGAAGACCCAGTTCCTGTTTCATTTGCTCCACCACTTAAAGTCAATGTCCAGCTATCACCTGATGGAACTGTTACTGAGCCTGTGATCGAAGTACCTCCAGCTCCAATACATATTGTTCCGCTTCCGCCTGTGATAGATGCTGTTGGTAATGGATTAACTTTTAATGTTTGTTGTTGTGATTGAGTACCACTGCAACCGCCTGTTATCGTAAAGATGATATATGTTGTTCCTGCTCCCACTGCCATTACCACGCCGTTGGCATCCACTGTTGCCACCGTATGTGTCACTCGCTGCTCCATGCTCCTGTTCCGCCGCCGAGCACTACCCCGTTAGCAGTGAAGGTCGTTGCGCTGCCGATACAAAGCGGTGTCTGGTCACCTGTAACGGATGTTACCGCTGCATCCGCATTTACGCTTATTGATAATTGTTGTGTTGGTGTTCCATTGCAACCACCAGTTACTGTATAGATGATATTGGCCGTTCCTGCTCCCACTGCCGTTACCACGCCATTGGCATCCACTGTTGCCACCGTATTGTCACTGCTGCTCCATGCTCCTGTTCCGCCGCCGAGCACTACCCCGTTAGCAGTGAAGGTCGTTGTGCTGCCGATACAAAGCGGTGTCTGGTCACCTGTAACGGATGTTACCGCTGCATCCGCATTTACGCTTATTGATAATTGTTGTGTTGGTGTTCCATTGCAACCACCAGTTACTGTATAGATGATATTGGCCGTTCCTGCTCCCACTGCCGTTACCACGCCATTGGCATCCACTGTTGCCACCGTATTGTCACTGCTGCTCCATGCTCCTGTTCCGCCGCCGAGCACTACCCCGTTAGCAGTGAAGGTCGTTGTGCTGCCGATACAAAGCGGTGTCTGGTCACCTGTAACGGATGTTACCGCTGCATCCGCATTTACGCTTATTGATAATTGTTGTGTTGGTGTTCCATTGCAACCACCAGTTACTGTATAGATGATATTGGCCGTTCCTGCTCCCACTGCCGTTACCACGCCATTGGCATCCACTGTTGCCACCGTATTGTCACTGCTGCTCCATGCTCCTGTTCCGCCGCCGAGCACTACCCCGTTAGCAGTGAAGGTCGTTGTGCTGCCGATACAAAGCGGTGTCTGGTCACCTGTAACGGATGTTACCGCTGCATCCGCATTTACGCTTATTGATAATTGTTGTGTTGGTGTTCCATTGCAACCACCAGTTACTGTATAGATGATATTGGCCGTTCCTGCTCCCACTGCCGTTACCACGCCATTGGCATCCACTGTTGCCACCGTATTGTCACTGCTGCTCCATGCTCCTGTTCCGCCGCCGAGCACTACCCCGTTAGCAGTGAAGGTCGTTGTGCTGCCGATACAAAGCGGTGTCTGGTCACCTGTAACGGATGTTACCGCTGCATCCGCATTTACGCTTATTGATAATTGTTGTGTTGGTGTTCCATTGCAACCACCAGTTACTGTATAGATGATATTGGCCGTTCCTGCTCCCACTGCCGTTACCACGCCATTGGCATCCACTGTTGCCACCGTATTGTCACTGCTGCTCCATGCTCCTGTTCCGCCGCCGAGCACTACCCCGTTAGCAGTGAAGGTCGTTGTGCTGCCGATACAAAGCGGTGTCTGGTCACCTGTAACGGATGTTACCGCTGCATCCGCATTTACGCTTATTGATAATTGTTGTGTTGGTGTTCCATTGCAACCACCAGTTACTGTATAGATGATATTGGCCGTTCCTGCTCCCACTGCCGTTACCACGCCATTGGCATCCACTGTTGCCACCGTATTGTCACTGCTGCTCCATGCTCCTGTTCCGCCGCCGAGCACTACCCCGTTAGCAGTGAAGGTCGTTGTGCTGCCGATACAAAGCGGTGTCTGGTCACCTGTAACGGATGTTACCGCTGCATCCGCATTTACGCTTATTGATAATTGTTGTGTTGGTGTTCCATTGCAACCACCAGTTACTGTATAGATGATATTGGCCGTTCCTGCTCCCACTGCCGTTACCACGCCATTGGCATCCACTGTTGCCACCGTATTGTCACTGCTGCTCCATGCTCCTGTTCCGCCGCCGAGCACTACCCCGTTAGCAGTGAAGGTCGTTGTGCTGCCGATACAAAGCGGTGTCTGGTCACCTGTAACGGATGTTACCGCTGCATCCGCATTTACGCTTATTGATAATTGTTGTGTTGGTGTTCCATTGCAACCACCAGTTACTGTATAGATGATATTGGCCGTTCCTGCTCCCACTGCCGTTACCACGCCATTGGCATCCACTGTTGCCACCGTATTGTCACTGCTGCCCCATGCTCCTGTTCCGCCGCCGAGCACTACCCCGTTAGCAGTGAAGGTCGTTGTGCTGCCGATACAAAGCGGTGTCTGGTCACCTGTAACGGATGTTACCGCTGCATCCGCATTTACGCTTATTGATAATTGTTGTGTTGGTGTTCCATTGCAACCACCAGTTACTGTATAGATGATATTGGCCGTTCCTGCTCCCACTGCCGTTACCACGCCATTGGCATCCACTGTTGCCACCGTATTGTCACTGCTGCTCCATGCTCCTGTTCCGCCGCCGAGCACTACCCCGTTAGCAGTGAAGGTCGTTGTGCTGCCGATACAAAGCGGTGTCTGGTCACCTGTAACGGATGTTACCGCTGCATCCGCATTTACGCTTATTGATAATTGTTGTGTTGGTGTTCCATTGCAACCACCAGTTACTGTATAGATGATATTGGCCGTTCCTGCTCCCACTGCCGTTACCACGCCATTGGCATCCACTGTTGCCACCGTATTGTCACTGCTGCCCCATGCTCCTGTTCCGCCGCCGAGCACTACCCCGTTAGCAGTGAAGGTCGTTGTGCTGCCGATACAAAGCGGTGTCTGGTCACCTGTAACGGATGTTACCGCTGCATCCGCATTTACGCTTATTGATAATTGTTGTGTTGGTGTTCCATTGCAACCACCAGTTACTGTATAGATGATATTGGCCGTTCCTGCTCCCACTGCCGTTACCACGCCATTGGCATCCACTGTTGCCACCGTATTGTCACTGCTGCCCCATGCTCCTGTTCCGCCGCCGAGCACTACCCCGTTAGCAGTGAAGGTCGTTGTGCTGCCGATACAAAGCGGTGTCTGGTCACCTGTAACGGATGTTACCGCTGCATCCGCATTTACGCTTATTGATAATTGTTGTGTTGGTGTTCCATTGCAACCACCAGTTACTGTATAGATGATATTGGCCGTTCCTGCTCCCACTGCCGTTACCACGCCATTGGCATCCACTGTTGCCACCGTATTGTCACTGCTGCTCCATGCTCCTGTTCCGCCGCCGAGCACTACCCCGTTAGCAGTGAAGGTCGTTGTGCTGCCGATACAAAGCGGTGTCTGGTCACCTGTAACGGATGTTACCGCTGCATCCGCATTTACGCTTATTGATAATTGTTGTGTTGGTGTTCCATTGCAACCACCAGTTACTGTATAGATGATATTGGCCGTTCCTGCTCCCACTGCCGTTACCACGCCATTGGCATCCACTGTTGCCACCGTATTGTCACTGCTGCTCCATGCTCCTGTTCCGCCGCCGAGCACTACCCCGTTAGCAGTGAAGGTCGTTGTGCTGCCGATACAAAGCGGTGTCTGGTCACCTGTAACGGATGTTACCGCTGCATCCGCATTTACGCTTATTGATAATTGTTGTGTTGGTGTTCCATTGCAACCACCAGTTACTGTATAGATGATATTGGCCGTTCCTGCTCCCACTGCCGTTACCACGCCATTGGCATCCACTGTTGCCACCGTATTGTCACTGCTGCTCCATGCTCCTGTTCCGCCGCCGAGCACTACCCCGTTAGCAGTGAAGGTCGTTGTGCTGCCGATACAAAGCGGTGTCTGGTCACCTGTAACGGATGTTACCGCTGCATCCGCATTTACGCTTATTGATAATTGTTGTGTTGGTGTTCCATTGCAACCACCAGTTACTGTATAGATGATATTGGCCGTTCCTGCTCCCACTGCCGTTACCACGCCATTGGCATCCACTGTTGCCACCGTATTGTCACTGCTGCTCCATGCTCCTGTTCCGCCGCCGAGCACTACCCCGTTAGCAGTGAAGGTCGTTGTGCTGCCGATACAAAGCGGTGTCTGGTCACCTGTAACGGATGTTACCGCTGCAGGTGGATGAACCAATACCTGATTATTTTGAAGTGGTGGAGATTGTGTAGTCGAATTATCCGTCATAAGCAATCCTTGTGTCAGTGGATCTGAAATTGAACTGACACATCCATTGCCATCTGTAATCTTTGTAAGCGTATATGTATAAGTTATATCCTGGGTAGTAGCTGTTGGTGCCGGAGTTATAAAATCCCCATATTCAGATCCACTTTGTGGTGTTGGTTGATATGTTGTAGTACCATCAGAATATTCTATAGTAAAGGTGGAAGTGTTTCCAGTTATAAAATTGAAATCAAACAAAGGTACGTCTGCCTGATTTGGATCACCAGAACAATATGTTTGGTTCAAAATAATTCCAAACGTTCCTGAAGGTGATGGATTAACAAGTATCGAATATGTAGCTTGAGGCGTCAAAGCCGAACAAGCATTGTTACCCGCAACTGTAAGAGTTAGTGTTACAGTGTTACCTCCATCTGCAGTTACCGCATTATAGGTCGGTGTTAATGTTGTTTCGCCAGACAATGTTCCTGCGCCATTTGATGTCCACAAAATTGCTCCGTTTGAAGCGCTTGCTTCTCCCGCTTGCAATGTATAGGAAGTGTTTGCACATATCGTATGATTTCCTCCAGACACCGCTGTTGGTGATGCGTCTACGATTATAGAATAAGTATCTGTAGCCGCACTTGTACAAGGACTGTTAGCAGTGACAGTCAACGTCAATGTAACCGTATGACCTCCATCCAAAGCAACCGCATTATATGTTGGGGTTAATGTTGTGGCATCTAGTATGGTACCATTTCCGTTTGACGTCCATAAAATATTTGAATTTGATGCCGTTGCCTCACCTGATTGTAATGTATATGAGCCGTTCTGGCATATTTCATGGCTGCCTCCTGCTGTTGCAGTAGGTGCTGGTATTACCGCTATCGTTGCCTGGTTATTAACAGGTGACTGACCGCATGATGCCCCGACAAATGAAATTTGATCAATTGTTACCACAGAAGACGGATCTGTCAATGCAGTTGTTATAAATGTTCCTGTTCCATTGTTGAAATTCAAAGATGCATTATGGTTATTGCCATTTATATCATAACTAACTGTGTAAGTCCCGTTGAGAAGCGTAGTCGAGGTTAATGTCACTGCTGACGTCCCATTAAAGCATGCAGGAGATGTCGCACTTGTATTAAAATTCGAGATATCAATCCAAGTAATGATCATCTGACCATTTGCTCCGTTTCCTCCTGCTCTGGTAGAAGTACCCGAAGTCTTAGAACCACCGCCGCCACCGCCGCCAGGTCCGCTTGCAGGATTACTTCCAGTATTTGTTCCAGTTGCGCCAACACCACCAGGTCCACCTCCCGTAACTGCAGTTCCAGCAGTAGGTGTACCACCTGCGTTACCAACAGCCCCTGTACCTGCGCTACTTCCACCACCACCACCGTCACCTGTTCCGCCTGTATTTAATGTGCTATTGCCCACGCCACCTGCGCCACCACTATATGTGCCTCCAGTACCACCCGCACCTCCTGATACGCTGGTACCAGTTCCAAAAGTTCCACCTTGTCCTGGGTTAGCTGTTACTGTAACGGCGCCATCAAAAGTTGCTGAAGTCGCAGTACCAGGATTACCAGTATTATTAGTATTCCCAGCATTTTGTCCGCCAATACCCCCTTGGCCTATTGCAATGTTATATGTATTTCCAGGAGTAACTAAAACAGAATTATTCAGTGTATAGGCGCCGCCGCCGCCACCACCGCCCGAGCCCCCAACACCGCCACCACCACCGCCGCCAGCACCCCAGGCTTGCACTTGAATACAAGTTACGCCGGTTGGAACGGTAAATGTTCCGTTAGTATTAAAAGTCATTATCGAAACTATAAAGCTTGAAGTAGCATTAATTGCATTGCTGCAACTAAAAGCAACAGGTGTACCACTGGAAATATTTGTAACACTCACAGTAGTTGATCCTCCATTTGCTATTGAAATTGTATTGAATGTCCCCGTACCATTATTAAAAGTCAAGGTACTCGATTGATTGGTAGCACTATTTGCTCCTGATAAATTATAGGTAATTGTATATGTGCCATTAGGCATGGTAGATGACGTGACCGTAACTACTGAAGCCCCACCCAAAATGGCTGGCTTCGCAGCTACAATTGCATCAATAGAGTACAGAGGACAAGTAAATACTAATCCTACCGCCCCATTAGCTCCCGTACCCGATGTTCCTGTTGAGGCAGCACCTCCGCCGCCGCCGAAAGAAGTTCCTGTACCTCCGTTAGTTCCGCCATTTCCACCACTTCCGCCAGGATCAACTCCAATGCCGCCTTGAGTTCCGTTAGCATTAGCTCCCTGGCCTGCTGCAGAACCAGCAGCTCCACCTCCATTACCTGTTCCAGTAACGCCATTTCCTCCTGCAAAACTTGTTATTCCTGCGCCGACAGTAGCTGCACCTCCAAAACCTCCACTAGTGCTCCCTAGCCCACCATTTGCAACTAAAATTGCTCCTCCAAAAGAAGAATTACCTCCATTCGCCCCTGCGCCTCCACCTGTTCCCACAACAACAGCATAGGTCGTTGAAGGGTTAGTGATGGTTGTTGATGCATATGCACCACCGCCACCGCCACCGGCTGGCGCACAAGTTCTGCAACCGCCAGCGCCGGCACCCCAAGCCTCTACAAGAATGCTTGTAACACCTGCCGGAGTATTAAAAGTATTACTAGCAGTAAATGCTATTGCTACTAAAAAGGTAGCTGTGTTAGTACCTGTAACAGCAACATTTGAGCAAACTGACGAAGATATGCCCGTAACCGTTATCGTAGTATTACCTTTATTTGCTAATGCAGAAGTGTTAAAAGTTCCTGTACCAGCATTGAATATTAATGTAGCTGTATTACCAGTTGCAGTATTTGCACCTGTTAAATTATAAATTACAGTGTATGTGCCAGAGGCCAATGAACTTGAAGTAACAACGATTCCATCTCCTATAGTTTGATACGTTGTAGACGCACTAATATGAAAATCAGAAACTGATGGAGGCGCAACTACATTTATTATTGCTGTTTGTCCTGTTATCGTTTTTGAACATTGGGTTGTTGTGGCATCATGAACGCTTAGTAAAGTATATGTGAAAGTACCTGCTACTCCTGTAGGAGCTGGCACAGTAGCCGATGGACTTCCGGACGTTGTTAGTCCTGTAGTTGTGTTTGTACCATCAAAAATACTATAAGTAAAAGTATAAGGAGCAGTTCCGCCGGAACCTGTAAATGTAACATTAGGAGGCGTTGCATTTAAACAGACCGATGTACTTCCACTAATAGTTGCATTAGGTAAAGGATTTACAACTACTGCTACGCCAACTTCAGCACTCCAGCAACCTGAAGAACTCAAAGCCTGAATAAAATAAGTACCCGAAGTTGTAGCATTAAATATAGAAGTCGCAGGATTGGCCGTGCTTTTTCCTGTAACGCTTGTTCCTTGCCAATACCATATATCAGTTCCTGGCGCAGTTCCATTCTCAGTTAAAGTAACTCCTACATCAACGCACTGTGGAGAATTTGACAATGGTGTGGCCGGGGTTGCAGGAACAGTACCTACTACTAAACTAGATGTATTGTTTGCTGATATTGCTGTATTGCCACAATTGGCATTGCCAATAAAAGTTATAGCCAAATTAACAGTACCTGGACTTGTTAAACCGGTTGCTGTAAAAGTGCCAACACCTGATCCGTTCACCGTCATCGTTGCTGTATTCGTAGCAACTGGATTATCTAAAGTATAGGTAACAGTATATGTACCTGCTGGCAATGATGCCGCATTTGAATTTACAGTTACAGTAGTTGTGGTTGCTCCACAAACTGGTGTTGCAGCTACGGTACTTGTTGCTATGCTGTAAGGTGTACAAAAAGTGAGGACTACTTGTCCCGCTCCGCCTGCGCCCCCGCCTCTGGTTGTATTGGTAGCTCTTCCACCGCCACCACCACCGCCCGGGCCGGTCACTGAACCTGAATTTCCAGTACCAGTCCCATTCAAAAAGCCACCACCTCCACCACCTATATATGGAGCCACATTCGGATTTCCCGGGCCGCCAGCACCTGTACTTGCATTCCCCCCATTAGTGCCAACGCCATTATTTCCTGCGCCGCCACCACCACCAGCGCCATTACCAGTTGAAGCGCCGCCAGTACCACCATTAATACCACCAACTCCAGCCGTTCCAGCTGTGCCATTGGCATTATTGCCAGCGCCGCCACCACCGCCACCTGCACTGCTAACTGTGCCACCTGTACCGGTAAAAGTTGTGGTACCACCTGTTCCCCCCGCAGTGGGGGTTGCTGCACCTGCTGTTCCACCGGCTCCATATGTAATTGTATATGTTTGACCTGCACTTACTGTAAATGTTGATGTGGTATATGATCCCCCGCCGCCACCGCCGCCGCCAAAGGCATTTGTAAAACTTGTACTTCTAGAGCCACCACCACCACCACCTGCTCCCCAGACTTCAACCTTAACAGAGGTTACCCCTGCAGGTACTGTCCACGGGCTGGTAGGGTTTGTCAAAACTGTTTGTGCAAAACTGCTCTTTGTAAATAACAAAGTTGCAATCAGCAAAAACAACACAATAGCGAATCGCTTGCAAGACTGTAAAACTGTTTTCATAAAAATCTTTTTTTCTGAACGGTGAATTGGTTGGGGTATAAAAGCAAATGATGCGGCATTCTCAGCCACACCATTTTTATGATCCGGAAAAATATTATTTGTGTTTGTTGTGACGCAGCAACTATCGGGTTGCCATCCCACATTCAAAACTCCTGTTCGCATCTCACGGTCATGCGTATGTGTAAATATCTTTTTTAATAATGTAAAAAAGTTTTGCATAAAGTCGGCTTTAATTTTTTGAATGGGGATTAAAATTCTTTTTGTATAAAAAGGAATAAACCGACTGATGGAGCCAGTTAAAAATTTCATTATTTGGGTAAGAACTTGGGTAAAGATTTTCATGAGCAAAAAT
This sequence comes from Chitinophagia bacterium, assembly GCA_963774065.1. Classification (GTDB taxonomy): domain Bacteria; phylum Bacteroidota; class Bacteroidia; order Chitinophagales; family Chitinophagaceae; genus Puia. The sequence continues at coordinate 2,216,145 of CAVZDO010000003.1, read as the reverse complement.
TTAATTTTCGTGAGTCCGGATTTGCAAACACATTTTTTTGTGTTGCATCACATTTCCGTACAGTTAATTGGTTATTGCGGAGAGAAATAAAAAAAGCAAACCAATTTCTCCGCGAAAAATGTTTTGCAATACTTTTTAAATTATGCTGAGTTGTAATTACAGTTGATGAAGAAGAATATAAAAATTCTACACGCTCTGCACAGAGTATGAACAGTAATCCGATAGTGAGGATCAATGCCGTAAGGCAATCAGTTGTCATAGCAATAGTCATAGAAAGCCAGGATTTAATTTCCTTTAGAGTAAACTAATAGCAGGATGGCTGGAAGTGTGGCTTGGTTCGTAGGATGTAACGGTAAGCGATAAAACGCATTACTACTGTTCCGGCTAAAAATTCGTTTGGCATGTGAATACATAATTTGTCCTTTCGATAAAAAATCAGTTACGAACAACATGTATCAACAATGCCTGTTAAAACCGGAAATGGTAATTCGAAAGGATGATGCCTCTTTTTAGTGGTAAAAAATTAAAATCGGGTAAGTCTCAACGAGTAAAAAGCAATTATGCTTTGGTTGTATTAGGTTCAAAATCCGATGCCAAAATAATAGTTATTTTTAACAAAGCAAATATTTTTGTTAATTTTTTTTATTCCGGTTTCTTGATCATCTCCATACTTTTTTTGTTATCCACTGCAATAACTATGCTGTCAATGAATTAGATAGAATATAACCGACGCATCAAATTCCCCAATATTTTCGCAGAAAATTTTTAGAAAAAATAACCCACTAAAAAATATTAATCAACAACAAATCTCATTTTGTATCAAAAAATTTTATTTATTTTGATATTCCATATTTTATATACACATGGCTGTTATATAAATTTTTTTTCAAAAAATTATTACAATATCATAGTGAAAAAATTATTGTAACGGAGGCAAAGCAACATCGTTCAAAACGCTTTTTTGTGCTGTCATTTTTTCAACATCTTCCCATTTTCTCGGTGCCCGTGCAGAAAGCAATTCAAATGTATTTTTGCCAATCACTACATCATCTTCAATGCGCACGCCTATGTTCCACCATTTTTTATCGCACTTGCTACCGGCAGGGATATAAATTCCCGGTTCAACGGTTATCACCATATTTTCTTTCAACGGTCCGTAGTTGCTTCTGTCGTGCACATCAAGCCCCATGTGGTGCGAGCATCCGTGCGGATAGTAAGTTCCAACTTCACCTGCATTTTTAATAATACCTAATTTTATAAGACCAGCGGCTAAAACTTTTTTTGCTGTTGCATCCAGGCTGTCAAACGGCGTTCCATCTTTACAGAGTTTGAAAATTTCTTCCTGCGCATCATATACAGTCTGATAAATGGCTTTTTGCTCCGGAGAATATTTTCCGGTAGAAGGAACACTGCGTGTTACATCAGCAGAATAGCCGTGATATTCCGCAGCAACATCCATTACAACCATTTGGCTCTTCACGTTGGTAACACTGTTTTCTTCATAATGCAAAGTGCAACCATTTGCTCCGGCGCCAACAATAGGTCCATACCCTTCTTCCTCCGCGCCATATTTTTGATGTACATAAAGAAATATTGCTTCCAATTCTCTTTCAGACATGTTTGGCTGAATTGCTTTCATCACTTCTGCGTGTGCGATGCTGGAAATGAAAACAGCTTTTCGCAGCAACGCAAGTTCTTCCGGTGTTTTAATTTCGCGGAGAGATGCAGTTAAAGTAAAGAATACATTGGATGCAGATTTTTTCCCCGTCGGATTTATTTTCTTTTTTATTTCTTCAAAAGTTGCCGAGTCAGGATGATTCATCAACTGTTTAACGAACTCATTATTTTTATAAAGATCATCCTTCTTTACTTTTGATTCCAGTTGCAGATAATCAATATATTCTTTCAAATATTTAAAAGGAGCATATTGCGCAATGATCTCTAAATCGTGTTTCGGACCTATGTATTCATCGGCAGGGATATTTGCTTTTTTCCGAAAGCCATCATATAAATTGAAAAGACTTCCCGGCTCCCTGTCGTAAGCAATATCGCTTGGTATTGCACTATTGATGACCGTTAGTTTAGTAAGATCAGGACAAAGGCTGTCAAAATCTGCACCGACGTATACTTTATCAAATCCAAGCTCAGAGCGGGTTCCCTCAACCCCAAGACGTTTGCCCGTCCATGTTTCATTTACAGAATCCCTTTTTTGTACAAAAAACATTTCATTGTAAGAATCTTTTTCATCTCGTTGCATTTCTTTAAAAATTAACAACACGGCGTTCGGCTCGTTATATCCTGAAAAATAAACCATGTCGGGATTTTGATGATATACATAATTTATATCCTCAGAAAAAATTCTTTCCGGATAGGAAAATATAACGGCAACAGAATTATCGGGCATCAGTTTTCTTAATGCTTCGCGTCTTTGCTTATGAAAATCTTTACTGAGATAATCAGTTGGCTCCGGCAAATTTTGTGCGTTGATTAAAAAAAAATTCATCAATAACAAAAAGCTGGTAAGCAAAAATTTTATTTTGCTGAAATGTTTAGCTGAAAGGGAACTCATGATAGAATGTTTATTGTGATTGGGTGTTTTGGTTAACTGATTTCAAGTTAATGATTTTTTATTTTAAACAATTTTTTACATTTTTCAGGGTTCTAAATAAAATCCGAAATACTATTCTTCATATATGCATTCCCGTTAGTTTTTACAGGTTTTTAAATTCAAAAAACCGATGCACAGCTAAAATCTACCATTCACATAATTTAAGAATTAATTATTTGTGCATATGCTCCGCGTTAACTAAACACGATTAATTTCGTACACGCATTTGTTTTTTATAGCCATCTTAAAACATCTATCTTGAAACCCTTATTACTGACTGCAATTTTTTGCCTCACATTATATTTTGTTTGGGGTCAAAATGCAAAATCAAACATTACCGTAAAAGGAATAATTGTAGATTCCTTAACCAACTCGCCGCTTGCTTATGTAACCGTTGCATTGCAGGATGCAAAAACAAAACTCCCTGTAAAAAATACTTTGTCGAAAGATAATGGCAGTTTTGAAATTTCTTCTTCAGATGATAAAACCTATGAAATTGCTTTGGCTTTTACCGGCTACATCAATAAAATTATTCTCATAAAAAATGCAGATGCAATTGTTGATCTTGGAAAGATTACATTATCTCCATCGGGCAGGCAATTGAAAGAAGTTACAGTAACAGCGTTAAAGCCGGTAATAAAAAGACAAATAGACGGAATTAGTTACGATGTAACTGCCGACCCGGAAAGCCCCGCCCTTACTGCATTAGACATGATGCGCAAAGTTCCGTTATTAACTGTAGATGCTTCTGATAACATCAAACTAAAAGGCAACAGCAATTACAAAATATTAATTAACGGAAAAGAATCTGCATTGGTTGCTAAAAATCCTTCGGATGTTTTGCGCGCTATGCCTGCAACAAATATTGAGAGAATTGAAGTGATAACAACGCCGCCTGCAAAATATGATGCAGAAGGTTTGGCCGGCATCATCAACATCATTACTAAAAAAAATATTGACGAAGGATATAATATCGGAATTAATGGACGATACAATTCTGTTTGGGGACCAGGTATGAATTTGAACGCAACTTTGAAACAAGGTAAATTTGGTTTATCTGGCTATGCCGGAGGTAATGTGCGGGGAAATCATACGGGCAATTTCGGTAATACGCAAACTTTTTTTGCTGATAATTCAACTTTATCCCAAACGGGTGTTAATACATTTAGCGGCAACAATAGATATGGCGATATAGAATTGAGTTATGAAATAGATAGTCTGAATTTATTAACCGGTTCGTTAGAATTTTATCATGGCAAACGAAATCAAAGCAGTAACCAACTTTCAAACATGTTCGACAGCAATGGCGTTACTAACCAAAAATATAATCTGTTGAATTCAGGTTATAATATTTTTGAAGGAATGGATGCGGCAGTCAATTATCAATTAGGTTTTAAAAAAGATAAAAACAGGTTGCTGACTTTATCTTATAAATATAGCTATTCTCCGAACAAACAATATAACAACAACATTTTTTCTGACACGATAAATTATGATCTCGCAAACTACAGGCAATATAACAGCGCCGGCAACAAAGAGCACACGCTTCAGTTAGATTATGCGCAACCATTTAAAAAATTAACTCTTGAAGCTGGCGGAAAAGCAATCTTCAGAAATAATTTCAGCGATTTTCAAACCAATAATTATAATGATACAACGCAGAAGTATGAATTGAACCCGGTTCAAAGCAATGATTTCAACTACCGCCAGAATATTTACAGTCTATACAATTCTTATCAGTACAAATGGGAAAAGTGGACGGTGAAAGGTGGCTTGCGGATTGAGCGCACAACAGTTGACGCCGATTTTATTTCCGTTGGAAGTTCCGTTAAACAAGATTATAATAATTTTATTCCTTCGATATCTGTTCAAACAAATTTAAAAACAAGCAGCATTACTTTTGGTTATACAGATAGGATAAGCAGACCGGGAATTTATCAATTGAATCCTTTTATTGATAAATCCAATCCACAATTTATTAATACAGGTAATCCAAATTTGAAACCTGAATTAAATCACACTTTCGAACTTGACTACAGCAATTTTTCAAAAGGCTCAATTAATATCGGGCTTAGCTATGCATTTTCTTCCAACTCAATTCAAAATGTTACCAGTCTTGAAATAAATCCAAATGATACGGTAACTCTTACTACTTATCAAAATCTTGGAAGCAACAGCAGGCTTGGTTTAAATATCAATACTAATTTTCCGATAACAAAAAACATTACAATCAGTTTAAACGGCGAAGGTTCGCGTGTTTGGCTGAAGGGCGCGTACAACGGACAATTTTACCGAAACCAGGGATATACCGGAAATGCTTTTTTTAACGGAGGCTATAAATTTGGAAAAGATTTCCGCTTTGGAATTGATGCCGGCATATTTAGTGGCGATGTGAATTTGCAGGGAAAAACAGGCAGTTTTATTTTTACATCGTATGTTCTTTCCAAATCATTTCACAACAAGAAAATCACAATTTCACTCGTTGCAAATAATCCTTACAGCAGAGATTTCAGTTTCAAATCGTACACAAGCACTCCGGATTTTTATCAATCATCTTATAATAAAGATCCTTATCGCACTTTTGCGATAAGATTAAATTTTAGATTTGGAAAGCTGAACAGCGAAATCAAAAAAAATCAGCACGGAATAAATAATGATGATACAAAAGCAGGAAAATCGGGAAACTCTAATCAATAATACCTTCCTATCAAATGATTTTCAAGAATAGTTTTTTTTAATTCGGCCGGATCTATAGCTCCATTTTTTGAATACACAATTTTACCGCCGGGTTCAACAAGAATAGTGTAAGGAAGCGCTCCTTTCCAATTCGGATTGATCGCTTCAATCAATTTATATTTATTATCCATTGTGAAAAGATAATTTTTATTCGATGCTTCCTGGTTTTTTAGAAAATCAAAAACCTTATCTTTTTTTTCCATCACATCTGCGCTCACACTTATAAATTCAAAATCTCTGTCGCGATACATTCTGTTGATGGTAACAAAATCCGGAAACTCGCTAACACATGGCCCGCACCATGTTGCCCAAACATTTATCAATCGCAGTTTGCCGGAATTATTTTTTACAAGTTCTTTCAAACCTGTTTCATCAATCGTATCTAATTTTACAGGTTCCTTAGCCCAATCTTGTTTTGCTTTATCTATCCAATTTCTTTTTTCCGACCACTTAATGGAACATCCAAAAACTTTTGTTGTCTTCACCGCAACTTCTTTATTCCCGAGCAACGCATCAATTGCATTTCGCGCGTCAAATATGTGAGGCGTTTTTGCGTGCCTGTCTTCATCATCAATGCGGCCTTCGTAGCGAAGTTTTCTTTCTTTATCAAAAATAAAAACATGCGGAGTTGCAACCGGTCCATAGGCCTTCGACATTTTTTCTGTTTCTCCATCATACAAATACGGAAAATTAAATTGTCTTTCTTTTGCGCGAATTTTCATCTCTTCAAATGAATCGCCAATGTCGCTGAAATCAAGTTCATCTGGTCGTAGCGATAGTGGATCGTTCGGCATCACTGCAACAACAGAAACACTTTTATTTTTATAATCGTCCGTGAGTTTGATAATTCTTTCTTCATAGGATTGCGCGGTCGGACAATGATTGCACGTAAAAACAATCACCAGAATTTTTGCATTTTTAAAAGAAGAAAGACTGTATGTTTTTCCATCAATTCCCGGCAAAGAAAAATCCGGAGCAGACGCGCCGATAGCGAGTGTGGGGTAATCATCCACATAAGCAGAATAACCAAAATGATAACTGCACAATAGTAAAAAACCAAAAAGAAAAAATGATTTACGAAGAAACATAAATTCTGAGTTTATGAAAAGTTACAAATTTTTTTATTGAACTTTTTTTGGGAAAGACCAATAACTTTGTTTGCTGTACAATAATCATCAATCTGCTTTCTCTAAATTTTTGCATATGAAAAAACAAAAAAAAATTACTGGTAAAAATCAATTAGGCCGCGGAGATTTTATTAAACAATCATTACTTACTGCTGCATCATTTTATATTGTGCCGAGACATGTGTTAGGCGGAAGAGGATTTGTTGCGCCGAGCGATAAATTATATATCGCTGCTGTTGGTTGCGGTGGCGAAGGTGGAAGTGATATTCACCAACATGCAGCAAATCCGAAAAAAAATGCTGTGATTGCTTTTTTGTGCGACGTTGATGATCGAATGGCGGCGCCGAGAAGAAAAGAATTTCCAAAAGCTGGTTTTTACCAGGATTGGCGCGAAATGTTTGAAAAAGAAAATAAAAATTTTGATGCAGTAACAGTTGCAATTCCCGATCACAATCATGCAATTGTTGGATTGAATGCAATGAAATTAAAAAAACATCTCTACCTGCAAAAACCGCTGACACATGATATATACGAAGCGCGCATACTCACACAAGCTGCAAAAAAATATAAAGTAGTAACGCAAATGGGAGATCAGGGCGCTTCCTGCGATGGCATGCGCACTATGCGCGAATGGTTTGAAGCAGGATTGATCGGCGATATAGAAAAAGTGTACAACTGGACCAACAGACCTGTTTGGCCGCAAGGCATTCCGTGGCCAACAGATCGCCCGCCGGTACCTAAGGAACTCAACTGGGATCTTTGGCTCGGAACTGCAGAGCAAACTGATTACATCGGAAATCTTGTTCCATTTAATTGGCGTGGCTGGTGGAGATTTGGAACCGGCGCATTGGGAGATATGGCTTGTCACATCATAGGTCCTTCATTCAAACTTCTTGAGCTTGGCTATCCAACAGAAATAACCGGCAGCGCAAGTACGGTTTACTCAGGAATATTTAAGGAAGCGGATTATGCAGAAAGCATTCCGCCATCAAGTATTCTTCGTTATAAATTCAAATTAAAAAATGGGCGCGATCTTTTATTGTATTGGATGGATGGCGGAATTGTTCCTGATCGTCCGGATGAACTTGACGAAAGTGTAAATATGAATGAAGCGCTTTGTGATGTTCCCGAAGAAAATGATTTCGAAGGCGGAAGTTTATTTATCGGCACGAAGGGAAAAGTGTCTTGCGGTTGGGGCGGCAGTCATCCGCGGCTTCTTCCGCTTTCCAGAAATAAAGATATAAATATTCCAAAAAAATATCCGCGCGTTCCTGGTGATATGGCAGGACATTGGTGGCAATGGATCGATGCGTCTATTGCGGGTTACGGCAACATGGAAGTGGATTCTCCTTTTGAAGGATATGCAGGTCCGCTCACAGAAACTGTGCTCATGGGAAATTTATTATTGCGCAGTTTTAATTTGCGCGAGAAAGTGAAAGATGAAATGACAACTCCGGGAAGATATATCACTTACAAATGGGATGGAGAAAATATGCGCATAACTAATTTTGAAGCCGCAAACCAATTTGTGAAGAGAGAATACAGAAAAGGCTGGGGCGAACTGACGTTGTAGAATTTAAACATAACTAACGGTTAAGTATAACCGAAACCTATCCTGTTTGCAGTTTTCTGTTTATAGTTTAACGCTACAGTACAATTGTGATTTCTTCCCGACTAATTTTCTTAATTTTGTGTTTATATTCTTATAAATATGTCAGAAGCTATTGTCAGATTAACACACGCAAATATTTACCAGGGAGACAATCTTATTTTGGGAGATGTGAACACTGCTGTTAATAAAAGTGAATTCGTTTATCTCGTGGGAAAAACCGGCTCGGGCAAATCCAGTTTATTAAAAACATTGTACGGAGATATTCCGCTGAGAGAAGGCGAAGGCGAAGTGGTTGGTTTTAATTTGCGCGAAATGGACTGGAAAAAAGTTCCGTACATGCGCAGAAATCTTGGTGTGGTGTTTCAGGATTTTCAATTGCTGACGGATAGAAATGTTAACGATAACCTGAAATTTGTTTTAAGAGCTACTGGATGGAAAGATGATAAACTGATGAATGAAAAAATAAATGATGTGCTTGATAAAGTCGGATTGAAATCGAAAGGATTTAAAATGCCTTTTGAAATGAGCGGCGGCGAACAACAGCGCGTAGATATTGCAAGAGCATTACTCAATTCTCCAAAACTTATTCTCGCCGATGAACCAACCGGAAATCTTGACCCCGAAACATCCGATGAAATTATGCAATTGCTTTTCCAGATTGGCAAAGATTACGGAACCGCAATTATCATGGCAACGCACGATTATATTGTTATCAATAAATTTCCGGCGCGCATGTTAAGAACAGAAAGAGGAAGAGTGATTGACAATGCTACCATATCCATTTAATAAGTTTCTCCGCATTTTTTATATTATCAAAATATTCCGATAACAATTTTTCTCTCAATTGTTTTTCTTCCAGATCAAGCGGCTTATCATACAAGTCATCAATCGTTTTTTTAAAAGACGAAGCATTATCACAAACATGACAAACAGATTGCAGCGAAGTGCTCTTTACGGTTTCTTCATTTACTATGCAATGTTTTCCGTTGAATAAAGCATTCAATAATTTTAATTTTATTCCTGTGCAGTTAAATGAGGGAAGAATATTAATCTGCGCCTTTTCAATCAGATCCTGCATTTCTTTTACAGAAGGATCTGGAATTATGCACGTATGTGGATGCCTGTTAGCAACACGAAAAAGTTTTTCCGAAGGCTTTCTGCCGGCAATCACAAACGGGATTTTAGTATCATTAAAAACTTTTTTCAACAACCATATAGCCACAGCTTCATTTTCTGCTACGGATAAATTTCCATGATACAAACAGAAACACCCTGTTTCGCAACTGCTAACAACTTTATCAAAAGGAGTAAATGCCGGCAAACAAAAAATATTTGTTGTGCCGAACTCTGAATTATAAATCTCAACATCGCGCTCGGTGAGGGCAACTATAAACGATTTTTGAGCAACGCTTTTCTCATATTTTTTCAACAGCTTGCTTTCATACAAATAATACAATTTTTTGAATAGGGATTTTTCGTGACGAAATAATTGTTTGTAATATTTATATTCAACATTATGCAGGCGCAAAATTATTTTTCGATCAGCAAATTGTTCATCGTGCAATAAATAGGTGCAATGAATTCCTTCAAGAAGAATCGGGTGATTATCCTGAGCAAGATTTTCGGATAATTTTTTATTTGATCTGGAGCAAACGATGTAAGGAAGTTTATGCGAAAAACCCTCATGTCCTTTGCAGCGATGATAGTAATGCACTTCTACGCAAAAATTATTCAGTTCAGGCTGCGCCCCACGGCCATACTCATAACAATGGAGGTGAATTTTAATTCCGAGCTGGTGTAAGGCTTTTATTTTATAAAATACATCAATAACGCCGCCGTAATCAGCCGGGTAAGGCACGTCAAACGAAATAATATGCAAATGCTTTTCCATTTATGTTTTTCACGCAAAGTCGCAGAGAAAACAGCCTTGCGGCGTTGCGTCGTCGCGAGACATTTATTTACTTTAATTGAAAAATCTTTTCATAGAATGCAAGCAATTTTTTTTCTTCTTCCTGCCAGTTAAAAAACTGCCGCGCGTTGATACACGCTGTTTGCAACTCCTGGTATAAAACATTATTTTGGAGCAAATTGTTTAATGAATTTGCAATGGTTTGTGAAGATAAATTATTAATGAGCGCTGCAACTTTAAACTGATCATTGATTTCTTTGTAAGCAGGATAGTCAACACATAATTGCGGAACGCCCGCATGCATGTAATCAAAAAAACGGTTTGCGAGCGAGTAATAATTACTCATTCCGGTATTTTCAAAAAGCGTAATGCCGATTGTTGCGTTCACTGTATAATTTTTTAATTCATCCGGGGAAAGCATTCCGGTAAAAATTATTTTATCATCCAGTTTATTTGAATGCACTATTTTTTTTGCCTGTTGTATAAAATTTCCATCGCCGCAAATAACAAGTTTTGCATCAACATTTTTCATGGCAGGGATCAGGGTTTCAAAACTTCTTCCTTCATTAACAGCGCCCTGGTATAAAATATATTTTTCTTTTTTTTCAGAAATAGAAATATTTTCAAGCAAGGAAACATTTCTTATCAACTGATATTGCACGCCATACATTTTTTTAAACTCTTCTGCAATAGGTTCACTCACTGTATATCCATAAATAAATTTCGGAACAGCAAATTTTTCAATTCTTTTCCATACACGATAAATTCGCGGGCGCGTTACAACTTCTTTCATTTCACAAAACAACTCATGCGCATCATAAACACGTTTTACGTTTTTTATTGAGCTGATAAATAAGGCAGGTAAAATAGTGTCGAGATCTATACAACAAATCGCATCCATCTTTTTAAATAATAAATAAAAAAATAAACGGAGATTGTATTCTGCATAAAATAATCTCCCTTTATTAAAAAAACAGTACAATCTTTTTTGTTGATATTTTTTTTTAACCAGAGGAATTGAACCCGGCAATTTTCGTCCAACCAAAATAACCGCATAACCCGCGTTTGCAAGAGAACTGCAAATTCTGTTCATCCGCTGATCGTAGCTAAGGTCGTTAGTAACAGTAAAATAAATGCGATTCATACTTTATCATTCATTGTTCGTTATTCATTCTTCGTTAGCAACAGTTCCGGTTTTCAAAGTTGCCGGTTTCCTGTGAACTATAAGCTATGAATCATGAACTATCAACTATAATTTCAAATTTCAGATTATTTCTTTTACCTTTGCCGCCGAAAATTAGTAGAATTCTATTGGATGCCTAAAAAAAATTGAGATGCCTTATTTAACAAAAGAGAAGAAAGAAAGCTTTTTTACAAATTTCAGCGAAAAATCTGCAAACACCGGTTCTATTGAAGGACAAATTGCGCTGTTAACAGAGCGCATTAACCGCATTTCAGAACACCTGCAGGCAAACCACAAGGATTTTTCTACGCACCGTGGTTTAATGCAACTGGTTGGTAAAAGAAAACGCCTGCTTACTTATTTAAGCAAGCAAAATCTTCAGGGTTACCGCCAATTAATAGAAAAACTCGGACTAAGAAAATAACGGACTATATACTAACTGATTTTCCCAACCAAGAAGTTGGGAATCTTTTTGTATACAATATTTACCGGGGTTATGATTCATTATTATTAAATTCTGAATTCATAATTCCCAAAAATTAAAATACAATATGCTTACACAACCGATCAGCGTAACTTTTGATATTGGCAATGGCAACATGGTTACCATCGAAACCGGAAAATTAGCGCGTCAGGCCGATGGTGCAGTTACAGTTAAACAGGGAAAGTGCATCATACTTGCAACAGTAGTGGCTAACAAAGAACCAAGAGAAGGACAGGATTTTTTTCCGCTTTCTGTTGACTACCAGGAAAAATTTGCATCAGCCGGAAGAATTCCCGGTTCATTTTTCAAACGCGAAGCAAGACCGAATGATTATGAAGTGCTCACCAGCCGTTTGGTGGATCGCGCGTTACGCCCGCTTTTTCCCGAAGATTATATGTGCGATGTGCAGGTTTTAATAACGCTCGTATCGAGTGATGACCAGGTAATGCCCGACGCGTTGGCTTGCTTAGCTGCGTCTGCAGCACTCGCCATTTCAGATATTCCTATAAAAGAAGTTATTTCTGAAGTAAGAATTGGAAGAATTGACAGCAAATTTGTAGTTAATCCACTGCGAAATGATCTTGCAAAAGCAGATATGGATTTCATCATTGCTGCAACAGATAAAAACCTGATGATGGTGGAAGGTGAAAGCACAGAATGCGGTGAAGAAGATTTAGTAAATGCATTGCAGGTAGCTCATGAAGCTATTCGCATTCAGATAAAAGCACAACACGAATTAAAAGATAAGGTAAACGTTGCAGGAAAAAGAGATTATAAAAAACCTTTGCAGAACGAGGAATTGAATGCAAAAATAATTGCTTTTGCAAAAGATAAAATTTACGAAATATCAAAAGCTGCAACCGCAAAAAATGTGCGCAGCGAAGCATTTGATAAATTAAAAGAAGATTTAGTTACGCATCTTGGCGAAGAAGTAACTGACGAAAATAAAAAATTAGTCAAGAAATATTTTGAAGATCTGAAATGGGAAGTAGTGCGTAATATGATACTCGATGATCGCATTCGTTTAGACGGACGCAAACTTGACGAGGTACGTCCGCTTGCAATGGAAATCGATCCTTTGCCAACTCCTCACGGTTCAGCATTATTTACAAGAGGCGAAACACAATCACTAACAACTGTTACTTTCGGAACTCCGCTGGACGAGTTGTTGGTTGAAAGCGCTGCAAAATCTGTAGATTCAAAATTCTTTTTACATTATAATTTCCCTCCTTTCAGTACGGGCGAAGTGAAAATGTTGCGCGGACAAAGCCGTCGTGAAATTGGGCACGGTAATCTCGCCATGCGTTCATTAAAACAAATGATGCCCGGAAAAGATTATGCATACACTGTTCGTGTTGTAAGCGATATTCTCGAATCAAACGGTTCATCTTCCATGGCAACAGTTTGCGCCGGCTCATTAGCATTAATGGATGCCGGGGTTCCGATTCCAAAACATGTAAGCGGAGTTGCGATGGGATTAATTACGCGGCAAACCGATAATAAATATGCAATGCTTACCGATATACTTGGCGATGAAGATCATTTGGGAGATATGGATTTTAAAGTAACCGGCACGCGCGAAGGAATTTGTGGTGTGCAAATGGATATTAAAGTTGATGGACTAAGCATGGACACGATGCGCGAAGCACTTGAGCAGGCGCGTAAAGGCCGTTTGCATATTTTAGATGCGATGTATGAATGTATCAATGAGCCGCGCGCTGAAGTGAAACCTCATGCCCCGAGAATGGAAAAATTATTCATTGATAAAGAATTTATCGGCGCTGTAATCGGACCAGGCGGAAAAATAATCCAGGAAATTCAACGCGAAACCGGAACAACTATTAATTTGGAAGAAGTAGGTAATTATGGTGAAGTGAGTATTTTCAGCCCGGCAAAAGAAGGGTTGGAAAAAGCAGTTGCATGGGTTAAAGGAATTGTCGCAGTTCCTGAAGTTGGTTCGGTGTACGAAGCAAAAGTAAAATCAGTAATGCCTTATGGCGCGTTTGTTGAATTTTTACCCGGCAAACAGGGATTACTTCACATCAGCGAAATTTCATGGAAAAGATTGGAAACAATGGAAGGTGTTTTGAATGAAAATGATATGGTAAAAGTAAAATTGATTGGCATAGATCATAAAACAGGAAAATTTAAATTAAGCAGGAAGGCTCTAATGCCAAGACCAGACGGAAAAGTTCAGGCTCCGTATAACGAAACCAACGACTAATTAAGAATCTCTTTAAAATAAGGGTCTGTAGTTTTATACTGCAGACCTTTTATATTTCATGGAAAGTTATATACAAATTGCAATCAACTTCACTAATGAGCGGCAATGCGAAATATTGATCGCTGTTTTATCTGAATACGGATTTGAAGGATTTGAAGAAAATCAAAATCAATTACTCGCTTTCACTCCGGAAAAAAAATTTCAGGAAAAAGATATGGAGACGATTCTTTCCAACATGTCTTTATCTTATTCAAAAAAAAATATTCCGCAAAAAAATTGGAATGAAGAATGGGAAAAGAATTTTGAGTCAATTACAATTAATGATTTTTGCGGAGTTCGCGCTTCTTTTCATCAGCCAATAAAAAATGTTTTGTACGAAATCATCATCACTCCAAAAATGAGTTTTGGAACCGGTCATCACGCAACTACTTACCTGATGATCGATGCTATGAAAAATATAAATTTTAAAAATAAAACCGTGCTTGATTTCGGAACCGGCACCGGCATTCTCGCAATACTTGCCGAAAAACTTGGCGCAAAAAAAATAATTGCAATAGATAATGATGAATGGAGCATTGATAACGCAATCGAAAATTTGATTGCCAATAATTGCAAAGCAATTTCAATCGAAAAAAAAGATACAATTCCTTTTACGGAAAATGGATTCGATATAATTCTTGCCAATATAAACAGAAATGTTATACTTGAACAGCTGCCCTTTTTTAAGCAACAATTAACCTCCAAAGGCGTTTTATTAGTGAGTGGTTTGCTTAATGAAGACTATAAAGAAATGGAATTACAAACAACAATTAATAATTTAAGTATAACGCGGAAGTATTTGAAAAGCAACTGGATTTGTTTAGAGTTATACTTAAGTTTAGACGGGGTAGGTAAAGAAAACAGCTAAAATTTCATAAGTTTTGATTATTTTTACTGCCCCAACTTTAACCAAACACGAAAATGACAGAGGTTCTGCTCATAATGCTGGCATATTTCATCGGATCAATTCCTACAGCTGTTTGGATTAGCAGGTATTTTTTTGATGTTGACATCAGGGACTATGGAAGCGGTAACTCCGGAGCCACCAACACATACCGCGTTTTGGGTTCAAAATGGGGAACGATTGTGATGATCGTTGATGTGCTGAAAGGATTACTTGCAACGAGTCTTTATATTTTCATCCCTCATTATTTACATAGTGATGCCGATTTAAACAGAACAAACTTTATGCTCGGTTTAGGTTTGGCTGCAGTCGTCGGGCACATTTTTCCAATCTGGGCCGATTTCAGGGGAGGTAAAGGCATTGCAACATTGTTTGGAATGATACTGGCAATTCAACCATTGGTTGCGGTTTGCTGTGTAGGTGTATTTCTATTGGTGCTTTATCTTACGAGGTTTGTTTCTTTAAGTTCAATATTGGCGAGTATTGCATTTGCAGTACTGATTCTTTTTATTTTCAATGAAAAAGTTCCTTTGTACCGTGTGTTTGCAATTATCGTTGCCCTGCTTGTGATTCTTACCCATCAAAAAAACATAAGCCGCATATTACGTGGCAACGAAAGTAAAGTTCCTATTTTAAAATACAGAGATAAACGAAGACAACGCAAGCAACATTTCAACGAAGAAGAAAATAAATAATTCTTTTTTCTAAATAAATGTATTTGAATGTAATGCAAGTGTGCGAATGACATTTATACTATGAAAGCTGATTTTTTTAATATTTTTTTGAGTTTAATTGCACCACATCATGATTCATTTTTTTAATTTTGTAATCCCATACCACTTAACCCTTAAATTATAAACCAAACACCAAGGTATGCTACAAAATTTATTGGAGAAGCTACAGTTCAACGATGAAAAAAACCTGTTAATACAAGGGTTGCCTTCTGCAATTGAAAAACAGTTTTTCAGGTTAACTTTTGCAAAAAATGTTACGCCGTTATTAAAAAGCAAAAAAATAGATTTCGCTCTCGTTTTTGCTATTAACGAAACGCAATTGAATTCCATCGTAAATGAGGTATTGCCTGCATTACACAGCAACGCGAAATTTTGGGTAGCATATCCGAAAAAAACTTCAAAAATTGTTACCACTTTATATAGAGACTGCAGTTGGAATTGCATTACGCATTCGGGTTATGAAGGCGTGAAGCAAGTAATACTTGATCATGTTTGGACTGCAATCAGATTCAAAAAGAAAGATGTGATTGGTGAAATAAACAAACCGGTTATGAGCGCAGTGTATAGCTCAACAATGGTAATGGTTGAGCAACCGGAAAAAATTCTTGTAAATCCGCCGGATGATTTTTCAAAAGAATTAAGAAGAAGTAAAGTAGCTTCTCATTTTTTTGATACGCTTTCTCTCACAAATAAAAAAGAATACGTTAGCTGGATTGTTGGAGCAAAAAAAGAAACTACAAGAACAAGAAGACTTGAATCAGCTATTGATAAATTAATTGCGGGCAAAAAAAATCCGGCAGAAAAATAGTTTTCGATTATTTGACAATTACTGTTCCCGAAGCTTCCAATAATTTTTTTTCCATGTTTTTAAGATGCTCGTGAGTGAGTCTCAGCATATCGAGTTCTTCTTGCTTATTAGTTTTCTCTATGTCAGCCTGGTTCTCTTCAATCATTTGCTTGATTCTTTTTTAGCTTCAGATATTGTAAAGAACTTTTTATCTGGGAATCGGCTTTTACTTCTTCCAGTTTGGAATATTTATTTAGCTCTGTTTCTTTTTTTGTATAAACTATTTCCCGAAAATTTTCCCAGTCCAATTCAAATAACTGTTTTTGAAATCCCTGTCCACCTATAAATTCCTGCGAACTGAAATGTTTGCTTTCCTCGTAAGGAAAATTCATTATGGAAACAACGGTAGTGCTTACCTCGTTGTCATTAGCGTAAATAAAATTTTTGATGTCGGGATTAAGTCCACTTTTATACAATTGAATATATTCTATCAAAATTTTTTTTATCGCGTGATTATCTATTAAATCGAGAATATTATTTTCTTCGCTGTAAGCTTCGCGCAGAAAATAATCCGCCACAGTTTGTTTGTCATCATACTTTGATAATCCAAAATCAATTAATGTTCTTACAATCTGTCGTTCCTGCAATTCATCTTTAAATAAAAGTCCGAAACTTTCATCGTTATAGTTATTCTTATTGTCTTCCGTTGAACCGGCTTCATTTTGCTTAGCCTCATCATTAGCAACTTTTTTTTGCTGTTGCGTTATTTTTTCTTTTCTGAATTTATTTACAAGAACGTGAAGACCCTGCTCATCAATTTTTAATAGCTCAGCGCATTTTCTGATATAATCCTGCTGGCGCGTAAAATCTTCAACCTTATTTATTTTTGAAATAGTTTCAGCAACCTGGTTTACAACTGCGGCTTTTTTTGTTGAATCATTTCCTGCATCTTTTACAGAAACTTCTAATTGAAAAAGAATAAAATCTTTTTTATTTGCAGCAACAAAATCTTTGAATGCAGTTGCGCCAATTTTCTGAACATAGCTATCCGGATCTTCCTTATCGGGAATTAAAACCAACTTTACATTCAATCCTTCTTCAACAGCCATATCCAAACCGCGCAATGCAGCTTTTATACCGGCGGAATCTCCGTCATAAATAATAGTGAGGTTGTTGGTGAATTTTTTTATCAATCGCAATTGATCCTGTGTAAGTGAAGTGCCGCCGCTGGCAACAACATTTTCTACTCCCGCCTGGTGAAGAGAAATGACATCCGTGTATCCTTCAACCAGCAAACATTCGTCGTTATTATCAATAGCTTTTCTTGCAAAATATAATCCGTATAAAATTCTGCTCTTTACATAAATTTCATTTTCGGGAGTGTTGATATATTTCGGAGCCCGATCATTATTTTTAATAATGCGCGCGCCAAAGCCGATTATTTTTCCGGTTTGATTTTGCACAGGAAAAATAATTCTTCCACGATAATTATCCATCAGCTTATCATCACGCAAAACAGACAACCCGCTTTTTTGCAAATATTCTGCATTGTACTGAGCAGCTATCGCAGTTGTTGAAAAAGCGTCTCTGCTGTTCAAACAATATCCAAGTTGAAATTTCTTTATTATATCTTCCCGAAAATTTCTTTCTTTCAAATACGTCAGAGCAATATCCTGACCTTCTTCTTCATTAAATAATACATTGCTGAAATATTGTTGCGCAAAATTGTTAATGATGAAAAGGCTTTCGGCTACCTGTTGCTGCTGTTTTAATTCGGGGCTTGATTCTGTTTCTTCAATTTCTATATTGTATTTATTAGCCAGCCAGCGCAATGCATCTACGTAAGAATATTTTTCATGCTCCATCAAAAAGCTGATGGTGTTACCGCTTCTGCCGCAGCCGAAACATTTATAAATTTCTTTTGAAGGAGATACCGTGAAAGAAGGAGTTTTTTCGTTGTGAAAAGGACATAAGCCAAGATAATTGGCGCCTCTTTTTTTTAGTTTTACAAAGCCACCAACGATATCAATAATATCAATTCTGCTTAAAATTTGTTGTATGGATTGCTGAGAGATCAATGCCTTTTTTTAAGCAAATTAAATCAATTGAATTAACATTAATTGCGCTTGCCTGTTCAAACGATAATAATTTTTTTTTGGAAATTGCAAAAGCCCTTTGGAGTAATTTTAGTATTTTAAGAATAAAACCGAGTAGTTTTACCAATAATAAAACACACGCATATTCGCTTATATATAAACACTTATCCGGGAAAAGCCTTTAACTAATCATGCACCCTTTTATATCTGATATTGCAATAGCCTCAAGCTTTCTGCCAATTTTAATGGTAATGTGGAAAAACTTACGCAATGAAAAAGCGTTTATTACCATCGGCGTTTACTGGCTATGCAGCGCTTTAATTAATTTACCCAACTGGTTTTCGTTTTTGCAAAACGAAAAATTGCTTAACCAAATAACGCTTATATACAATCTTATTGACGGACCGTTAATTTTTTTGTTTTTTTTATTTTCGTCAAAAGGCGATAAAAGAAAATTTATTCTGTACACCATCATACTATTTATTTTATTTGAAGCTATTACTATCGCATTCACGGGATTCAATCTTAAATCCAGCACTATAATTATCGGGTTTGATACTTTTATTGCTCTTACATTGTGCATCACCAACATTACTGCATACCTCAGCAAACTTGATCATACCCCCTGTGAAAATGCTCTTGTATTTATCAATTCCGCTATCCTGTTTTCTTATGGAGTTTTTATAATAATTTATTTCTTCAGTTACCTTGGTTTTGCCAGTTCAAAATCAGAAAATAATGAAGTGTTCCTGATTTATTATATCAGTCTGCTATTGTCAAATTTGCTTACCTGCTATGGTTTGTGGCGCTATACCAGGAAGCCGATGTTTGAGAAATCTTATCTCAATTATTAATCCCGGCGCACTTCACATTTGCAGATTATAAATAAAATAAAATCTGCATTACTACTTATCAGTTATTTTTGTTCATCTTATCTTCATTATCATTTTTGTTGAAAATTATAATTCTGCAATTCAAACAATATAACAGTCATGCTTATGCGAATTAACATTCTGTCTGTTTCATTTTTTTTGATATCCATTTTATCCGCCAATTTATTTTTTTCATGTAATAATAACCAGCAATCAAACAACACATCTGCAAATGATTCCGGCGTTCAACAGGGAAAAAGATTAGCCGCATCTTATTGTCAATCCTGCCACATGCTTCCGGATCCGTCTTTGCTCGATAAAAAAAGCTGGGCTGATGGTGTTTTGCCTGCGATGGGACCGCATTTAGGAATATTCGCGTACGGAACCAAAATGTATCCTGCAAAAAGAAATGATCCGAACGTGAGCAAAAATTATTATCCTTCTCAGCAAATAATAACTTTTCCGCAGTGGCAAAATATTATTGACTACTATACAACTACTGCCCCGGATACTTTGCCGAAACAGCAAAGAGATAAGATCAAACAAGATCTTGATTTTTTTACAGTGTTGAAACCAACCTTTAGTTACCCGGTTCCGACAACATGCTACGTAAAAATTGATACCAGTTTAATGAAGCATACCATTTTATTATGTGATGCACTCAGCAAAAAAATTTTTCGTTTCAATAAAGATTTGAAATTAGTTGATTCGCTTAAAATAGGTGGACCTGTTGTTGATTTTGATTTTAAGCAAAATGAATTGATCGCTTGCAATATGGGTTATATGAACCCGAGTGATGCAAAACTCGGCAGCGCGGATATCATCGATATTGACAAGAATAAAAAAATGAAATTATCCCCAACTCCATTGTTTGATAAATTGGGAAGACCAGTACAGATCACCGAAGCTGATCTTAATAATGATGGGAAAAAAGATTTCATAATTTGTGAGTTTGGAAACTTAACCGGCGCATTGTCGTGGATGGAAAATTTAGGCAACAATAAATTCGAGCGGCATGTGTTACGCGCTTTTCCGGGCGCAATAAAAGTTTATGTTGATGATTATAATCATGATGGATTGCCGGATATCTGGGCGCTTTTTGCGCAGGGCGAAGAAGGAATTTTTCTTTTTACAAATAAGGGAAACGGAAATTTTGAACAACGCCAGGTGTTGCGTTTCCCGCCTGTTTACGGTTCTTCATCTTTTGAATTAACAGATTTGAATAACGACGGCTTTCCGGATATCATTTATACATGCGGCGATAATGCAGATTATTCCAAAGTATTAAAACCCTATCATGGCGTGTATATTTTTTTGAATGATGGAAAGAATAATTTCACCCAAAAATATTTTTTCCCGATGGATGGTTGCTACAAAGCAATTGCAAGAGATTTTGATGGCGATGGAAATATTGATATAGCTGCCATTTCTTATTTTGCAGATTATGAAAATCAGCCGGAAGAAGGATTTGTGTATTTGGAAAATAAAGGAAATTTTCAATTTCAGCCACACACATTGCCCGAAGGAGAATTGGGAAGATGGCTCACTATGGATGTTGGCGATTTGGATGGCGATGGAAAACCAGATATTATTTTAGGGAATTTTTCTATTGGGCCGTTAATGATGAAATCGAAAGTTAACTGGAAAGTAAATCCGCCGTTCATCGTGTTGAAAAATATAAAAAAACAGCGGAAATAATTTACAGTTCACCGTTTCAGTTTAATCTCATTTCAATTTTTATCTTAACTTGTCACTCCATTTTTTAATCATTTTAATTTCTCTACCATGTTACAGATTGTTTGCAGACAAAAATTTTTTATTCTTGCACTATGCATTACCGTTATGAGCAGCGAATTTTCAAATGCACAACAAGGTGATCCGAAACTCACCGAATTTTATACCCCCGTTCCACCGGTTGTTACCCCCGGAAAAACAAACAGCGATCCTCCTTCTGATGCCATTATTTTATTTGATGGAAAAAATCTCGACCAATGGGTTTCCGTCAGAGACACTACAAAACCGGCAGGCTGGGATGTTGCAGATGGCATTATAACTGTATCAAAAACGCAGGGTAATATTGAAACCAAAAAATCTTTTTTAGATTATCAATTGCATATTGAGTGGCGCATTCCGGAAAATATTACCGGCTCCGGGCAGGCGCGTGGCAACAGCGGCGTTTTTCTTGCTTCAACCGGGGCCGGTGATGGTGGCTATGAACTACAGGTTCTTGATAATTACAACAATTCAACTTACACAAATGGTCAGGCGGGAAGCATATATAAACAGTCCGCTCCGTTAGTGAATGCCTGCAAAAAACCAGGCGAATGGCAGAGCTATGATGTGATTTGGACTGCGCCGCGTTTTAATGATGATGGTTCTTTAAAATCTCCGGCCTATGTAACCGTGTTGCATAATGGCGTTTTAGTACAAAATCATTTTCAGCTAACCGGGCAAACTTTGTATATAGGCAAACCTTTTTACAAAGCTCACGGAGCATGCCCGATTAAATTACAGGCTCATGGCGATAAAAGCGAGCCGATAAGCTATAGGAATATTTGGGTAAGACCGTTGTGATGTAAGGTGTGAGATGCCAGATGCGAGATATAAGATGTATAGGTATTGCATCCATGATTGCGAACTATTTATTTAGAATTGCTGTTTAAAATAAAGAAATCGTACATCGTATATCCAAAATCGTACATTTTTTCCTACCTTTGCCAACCTTAAAAAGTACTCATGAGCAACAGAAGGGAGTATGAAATACCGTTTGTTGGGTTAACGCCTGGAATTCATGAGTTCAGTTATAAGATAACTGACAAGTTCTTTGAGGCATATCAACAGCAGGATTTTAAAAATTGCGACGCGAGTGTTCATTTATCTCTTGATAAAAAGAATGGCTTCATGTTGCTGAAATTTGAAGTGGCGGGAAAAATTGAAGTGATTTGCGATCGTTGCGGGAACTCATTGCCTCTTGATTTGTGGGATGAATTCAACATACTTGTAAAACTTGTTGAAGAACCCGACATCATGAACAGGCAGGAAGAAGATCCTGATGTATATTATATTTCGCGCGGCGAAAGTCATTTGCATATTGCGGATTGGATTTACGAATTCATTAATCTCAGTATTCCTTTGCAGCGCATGTGCGGCGAAAAAGAAATCGGCGGAAAATATTGTAACAAAGAAGTGCTGAATATGCTGAAGAAAATGGAAAGCAAAAAAGATAAACCTGCAAACCCGTTGTGGGAAGGATTGGAAAAGTTTAAGAAGAATGGATAATGTGGAAATATGAAAATGTGAAAATGGCTCAATTTGACAGTTCGGAGCGTCTGGTTATAAACCATAGATCAATAGGGAAAATAAAGTACAAGAGTGCGACGCAACGATGATGAGGAGAGAACAAATGCTTGTCAACAAAAAATAACAATCAAGAATTAAGAATTAATAATTAGTAAAGACAAATCGAAAATAAGAAATCGTACATCTAACATCGTAAATCGTAAATCAAAGTTTTATGCCTAATCCGAAGCGAAGACATTCGCAACAACGCAGCGCTAAAAGAAGAACGCATTATAAAGCGGAAAAAATTACGTTGAGCAAAGACAGCACAACAGGCGAAACGCATGTTCGTCATCGCGCGCATGTGAGCGAAGGAAAATTATACTACAAGGGAAAAGTAGTGGCTGAAAAATCGCCGATAAAATAATATCGCACAACTTTACAGATTCCAGGTTCCAGTTTATTTCGTAAATTAATATTGGAATTTGGAATTTAATTTTTAGCAATTATTATGAATATTGGGTTAGATATGATGGGTGGAGATTTGGCGCCGCTGGAAGCTGTGAAAAGTATTCCGTTATATTTTAACGAAACATCATCGCCCGCTCATCTTTTTTTAATTGGCGATGAAAAACAAATCAACACACTTTTACAAGAGCATAATATTCCTTCTGCAAACATTACCGTTATTCATGCGCCGGAAATAATTGGTATGCACGAGCATCCTACAAAAGCGCTTAAAGAAAAACAAAAATCATCCATCGCCGTAGGTTTTCACCTGTTATCAAAAAATAAAATTGACGCATTCATCAGCGCAGGCAATACAGGTGCAATGATGGTTGGCGCATTATTCAGCATCAAAGCAATTGCAGGCGTTTTGCGCCCTACAATTTCCACCATCGTTCCGAAAGAAAATGGTAAAACAGGTTTGTTGCTTGATGTTGGAATAAATGCTGATTGCAAACCTGAACATCTTAAATCAGTTTGCAACCTTAGGTTCATTGTACGCGCAATATATTTTAGGAATCGAAAACCCGAAAGTTGGGTTGATGAATGTTGGTGAAGAAGAAGGTAAAGGCGATTTGTTATCGCAGGCTGCATATCCGTTACTGAAAGAAAATAACCAGGTAAATTTTATTGGCAATATAGAAGGCAGAGATATCTTTTTTGATAAAGCTGATGTGATGGTTTGCGATGGCTTTACCGGAAATATTATTCTGAAACTTGCAGAATCTTTATACGAAATCACGCAGAGCAAAAAAATATACCACGAATATTTCGACCTGTTTCATTTTGAACAATATGGCGGCACCCCGGTTTTAGGTGTTGCCAAACCTGTCATCATAGGTCATGGAATTTCTCATGATAAGGCTTTCAAAAACATGATCCTTCTCGCGCAAAAAATGATAGCCACCGATTTGTTAGGAAAGATGAAAGCAAGTTTTACTGTTAATTAAGTAATTTGTCTTCTACAATTTCTCCATGCAAATTTTTGTAAAATACCTGCGGGAATATTACAGACTAATTAATTCACGAAGTTTATTTTTTACAACATTATTTGTTGCAATTCTCATCGTACTAAATTTTACATTCAAAATTGAAAAAAGAATTTATGCTTTGCATTTCCCGTTTTCGCTGATAAGTTTTTTTGTTTTTTATTCAGCGGTGTTTGCTATAGCTTATTGGTTGCAGTTTATAGAAAGAAACAAAAACATTCATTAAAGAAAATAAATCTTTTTATTTTTATTTTTTTATTGGCATTATCTTTTTTTCAATAAAACAAATTCACTGGCAAATTCCTTTTTTAAATTTATTAAGTTATCCGTGGAATAAATATTGGATGATCGTTTTGCAACTTCCGCTAAAGTTGTTGCTTATTTTATCTGCTTTATTTTTTGTTTGGAAACAAGATCACAATCGCGAATCATTTTTCGGGTTAACAACAAAAAAATTTCAACCCAAACCTTACTTAATTATTCTTGCAATTCTTATTCCATTCGTTGCCATTGCTGCAACACAGCACGATTTTTTACAAACCTATCCCAAGGTGAAAAATATTTTCTTTATAAATAAATATGCACATCAGCAGTGGCTATGGAAGTTGATCTATGAAATCTCTTATAGTCTCGATTTTGTTTCCATCGAACTTTTCTTTCGCGGATTTTTAGTTATAGGTTTTATACGTTTCGCCGGCGTTAATTCCATTTTACCTATGGCAGCGTTTTATTGCACCATTCATTTTGGAAAACCATTGGCAGAATGCATTTCATCTTATTTCGGCGGAATTGTTTTAGGAGTAATTGCTTACCGGACAAGATCAATTTTTGGCGGGCTTCTTGTTCATCTCGGAATAGCGTGGCTGATGGAAATTTTCGGTTATGCAATGCCGTTAGTATTCAGCTAATAGCTATTAGCTTTAAAAAAGCTACCAGCCTGTAAGCCGGATTCTGTTTGTCGCCGAAGCGCCATGCCATCATTTATCTTGTTCTGACATTGCTGCCAGAATCTTGCTGCCTACCCGCCTGCATCGCGCGAGCAACGCTCAAACGCAGGCCTATGTGGCATTTCAGCATGCAAGGTTTACCCGCACATGTTATTACTAACACGCGCCGTGAGCTCTTACCTCACGTTTTCACCCTCATCCCGCCGAGGCGGGACAGTTATTTTCTGTGGCACTATCTGTTCTCGCCTTAGGCGAGACCCGGCGCTTAACCGGTACATTGCTCTGTGCTGTCCGGACTTTCCTTCCCGCCTAAGGCGAGACGATGGCTTGGCTGGTAGCAAATACAAAAATAATTATTAAGTATGAGATATGAGGTAAGATTTGAGATTTCTGATTTTGTGATGTCGTCCAATCATTCATCATTAATTATCAATTGTCAATTATCCATTATCAATTGTATGTTGCCGTCATCAGTTCTCTTCTCACCATCCTTGCGTCGCACTCTTGTACAGCAAATCATCAATCATCTTCAGGCTGCGGATGCATTCATGTTTCACTTCTCACGTCTTACTACAAATTAATACTGAAAATAAATTTCCGTCGCACCATAACCATATCTCGGATCATATTGATTGATGAAAGATTTTACATTTCGTTTCATTCGCAGCAGATCATGAATTTCATCTCTCAGCTTTCCTGTTCCCACACCGTGAATAACAATCATCGATGGCAAATGATGCACAACAGCGAGGTCAAAATATTTTTCAAAAGTTTGCAATTGCAAAGTGAGCATTTCAAAATTGCTCATATTATTCCAGTTGCCGGTGAGTTTTTCAATGTGCAGATCAACTTCATGCTTTGCAGGTTCAAGCTGGGCGCGCGCCTGCGACACTTCATATATTTTATAATTTGCTGAAGGTGGAGTCCCAATTTCTATTTTATCTTCTACAATCTTATCCGGGTACTCATCAAATAATTTATAAGAAAAAATAGCTTCATTTTTTTTCTTCATTTCTTCAATGCGTAAAAAAATATTCTTAGGTTTCAATTTCAACGAAGTCTCAAAATGCGGCGCTTTTTTTTTGTCGGGGGTTAACAATGAAAAATCAAATTCAAAAGATGGATTATCATTCAGGTCATCAAAAGCAATATCGTGCAAATAAAAATCCTCAAAAGTGTGAATTTGATTTTTCAGTTCAAAATCATTCTCGCCAAAATAATTTACCGAATAAGAAAAGTTATAACCCTGCAGCGTATTGTTTACCATGTGCAGTTTAAGTTCTTTTACAAACTCGTCGCCAAATTCGTCCGTATCAAATACAGGAAGAAATGCAAGCCATAATCCGTCAGCGATCTTTTTATTTTGAAAAAGTTTTTCTTTCCGGATATCTTCAACAAATTTTTTTGATTTTTCTACAGGAGATTTTTTTTCTGAAAATTTTTTGAAATAAGGAAAGTCAAGCTGATCAATATATGCAGGAAATTTCACGCCCTGCACATCAACCATTACCATTTCTTTGTTAATAATATCAACAATTTCTCCTTCTTCGTTTGAGTGAAGCACAATTACTTTATCGCCGACTTCAAATTTCATGATGTAAAATTACTAAGATGATTCCTGATTTTAGGATTTAGATAATCAGCCGCAGATTCGCAGATTGAAAAATTCAGAGAATTGCATCAGCAGCCTTAAGATGATTAATGATATGCTGTACAAGAGTGCGACGCAAGGATGATGAGGAGAGAACTAATGCTGGCTACCCAAAAAAATTAATAATTGATAATTAAGAATTAAAATTAGTGAAGCAAAATAGAAAATCAGAAATCGTACATCGTAAATCTAAAATCGTACATCGCGTCAGTTTGCTTTTCCTGTATCCGTACAAAAAGTAGATCATTAATCCGAAACTCATCCATCCAAAAAATACCATCCAGCTTTTTGCAGGAATTTCTATCATCAAATATAAACAGCACAACACGCCGAGAACGGGAATGAGTGAGTAATTACGGAGAAAACTAAGCAGCGCGATGATGACGGCAACGATCACAAAAACAATAAATAAAACTTCCTGGTAACCTTCCGATTTAAAATTTGTACATGCATCCGAAAGCCGCGAACGGAATAAATAAATAAATATCGCAACGATAATTGCAACAATAAATTTTCCGTTGATATACGGAATTTGAAACTTGCCTGCTTTCTTTTCCATTTTTGGCAAATATAAAACACCGCCGCAAACCAGCACAAACGCAAATAACGTACCTATGCTCGTTAGATCGGTCATTAATTTATCATCTACAACTAAAACAGGAATGCCAACTAAAAAACCGGTCATCATGGTTGCAAATGCAGGAGTTTTAAAACGTGGGCTCAATCTGCTGAAACGTTTTGGCAGCAAGCCATCGCGGCTCATGCTCATCCAAATTCTCGGCTGCCCGATCTGAAAAACCAATAACACACTTGTTGCAGCAATCACCGCGCTTATCGAAATAACAAATCCAACTTTGTGCATATTTATTTTGTCGAACACATATGCGAGCGGATCGGTAACTCCATTAAATTCTTTATAATTTACCAAACCGGTAATTACTAATGCTGTTACAATATAAATCACAGTGCAGATCAATAATGAATAAATCATTCCGCGCGGCAAATCTTTTTGTGCGTTCTTACATTCTTCCGCAGTTGTAGAGATCGCGTCAAACCCAATATAGGCAAAGAACACAGCCGATACACTTTGCAGCACGCCGCCCATTCCTTCCGGCAAAAATGGTTTCCAGTTAGCAGTTGTTCCTGTTGAAAAAATTATCCAAAAGCCAACTATCGCAATAAAAATGAGCACAACAATTTTTAATCCCACCATAAAATTTGCGCTCTTGCGGCTTTCATTTATTCCAACGTATGCAAGCATAGTGATGAGCCCGACAATAATAAATGCAGGAAGATTGATGATAAATTTTACGCCAAAAATTTCCGGCGCATTTGTGTACACAAGATTAGCAACAGATTGTTTTGCATTCAGCGCAGCCTCATAGGCCATTTTCGCGGTTTGATGACCGATAGTGAGCCAGTCGGGCAAATTAATTCCGAATGCTTTTAAAATATTATTGAAGTACGAACTCCACGAAATAGCCACAACAACATTACCTATTGCATATTCTAAAATCAGCGCCCAGCCTATGATCCACGCGATCATTTCTCCAAATGTAACATAGGAGTATGTGTATGCACTTCCGGAAACCGGTACGCGCGATGCAAACTCCGCATAGCACAATGCAGTGAAGCCGCATGTCACCGCAGTGATCATAAATAAAAAAATCACGCCCGGTCCGCCGTGATACGCCGCAGTTCCGATCGTAGAAAAAATTCCCGCGCCGATCACCGCTGCAATACCCATGAACGTTAGATCGCGCACGCCAAGCACTTTTTTCATGCCATGTTCGTGTGCGTCGCCGAGTCCTGACTCTGCATCTGCAATAATTTTAGAAAGGGATTTTTTTCTGAAGAGTGGACTCGCCATGCAGTTTTGGTTTTATCTTGGAAGTTAGTGAAAATATGTTTACGAAAAGCGGCGAGCTTATAGCTTTGAGCAACGAGCGTTTTGCTAATCATAGTTCATACTTCATAGTTCATACTTCCCTCTTCACCAAAAACTCCGCAAGTTCCTGCAAAGGTTTTTTTCGTGAAGAAAGTACGGCAGTATCTTCCAGTTGCTGAAAAGCGTTTGCAATAAATTTTTCTTTTAATTCTTTAGCCCAATCATCAACTCCGCAGGATTTAAAAATGGAAATCATATTTTTTACCTTATCATCACCGTTAGATCGGATCAATTCTTTTATTTCTTTAATCTGCCAATCTGTTGCAACTTCCATCGCCTTGATCAGTAAAAAAGTTTTTTTATTAGCAAGAATATCTCCGCCGATTTTTTTTCCAAATTTCGCCGGGTCGCCAAATGCATCGAGATAATCATCCTGCACCTGGAAAGCCAGACCAAGATTTTTTCCAAACGCATACAAATGTTGCTGGCTGCCATCTCCGGCGCCGCCGAGTATCGCTCCCATCTGCAAACTCGCCGCTAACAACACAGATGTTTTCAGTTCGATCATCTTTAGATATTCATCAAACGTAACGGAATCTTTTTTTTCAAAATCCATATCTATCTGTTGTCCTTCACAAACCTGTTTTGCAGTTTTGTTAAACAACTTTATTATTTTATGCAAATGCGAAGAATGAATTTTATTCAGGTAATCGTATGCAACCACAAGCATCACATCGCCGGCAAGCAAAGCAACGGGCTCGCTATATTTTTCATGAACTGTTTGCATGCCGCGACGCAGCGAAGCTTTATCCATGATGTCGTCATGTATCAATGTAAAATTGTGAAACAGTTCGATTGCAGTTGCAGCTTCCCATGCATCTTCATTAATTTCTCCGAACAATTCATTTCCCATCAAACACATCACCGGGCGAATTCTTTTTCCACCTAATCGTAAAAAATAATCAGCAGGTTCGTACAAACTTTGCGGATGGGCAGGAAAATGGTGCACATCAAATTTTTCTACAAATTTTTTTGATAACTCTTCGAATGAATGCATGTTCTGATTTACGATTTTAGATGTACGATGTATGATTTCTTTATTTTCGGTTATGCAATACTGTTAGTTATATAAAAAAGAAGAAAATATGGAAACCCTTTTCTTTCCACGGTTGCGTTCAGTAAACGCGTTGAATAAAGATTCAACTGTACAAGAGTGCGACGCAACGATGCTCAATTTATATTCTGATCTCTGGTAAATAATTATCGCCTCAAAATTTTTGTTGTTCTTATTTATTTTTTTTCTTTTTACTCTTTGCCTGAGACAACTCTTCATCAATTGCGCTGCTGCTGAGCACCCACTCAAAATCCAACTGGCGTTTTGCAAGGTTTGCAGAAATAAGTTTCACTGTTACTTTATCTCCCATCCGAAATTTTCTTCCGCTGCGTCTTCCTACTAATGCATATTCACTTTCCACCAACCTGAAATCATCATACTCCAATAAACTGTTCAAACTTATTAATCCTTCGCATTTTTGCTCAACAGTTTCTACCCAAAAACCAAAACCAGCAACACCACTTATCACTCCTAAAAATTCATCACCCAAAAACTGCTGCATAAATTCCACCTGCTTATATTTATTTGATGCACGTTCGCTATCCATAGCTGCACGTTCCCGCTCGCTGCAATATTTACATTTTGCTTCGAGTTTTTTATCAATCACAATTTTTTGCTGAAGACATTCTTCCAAAATACGATGAACCATCACATCAGGATAACGGCGAATTGGCGAAGTAAAATGACAATAATGTTGAAATCCCAAACCATAATGCCCGATATTTTCTGTTGTGTAAGCGGCTTTTGCCATTGTGCGAATTCCTAATTGCTCCAACACATGCTGCTCCGGTTTTCCTTTTACATCATCAAGCATTTGATTAAATGAATGCGCAATGGACTCCGGAGTTTTAACATCAAACTGATGTCCGTATTTTTTTGCAAACTCAATGAATGGCAAAAGTTTTTCTTTATCCGGTTTATCGTGCACGCGATAAGGAAACGGAATTGGTTTTTTATTAAATTTTATTTTGCCCACACTTTCCGCAACAGTTCTGTTTGCAAGCAACATAAATTCTTCAATCAACTGGTGCGCTTCTTTGCTCTGCTTCACAACAACTCCGAGTGGCTTTCCATTTTCATCTAACACAAAACGAACTTCTGTCGACGAAAAATTAATAGCTCCTTTTTTGAAACGTTGCTTCCGGAATTTTTGCGCGAGATTATTCAAAAGAAAAATTTCTTCTTTATATTCTCCATCATTGTTTTCAATGATCTCCTGCACATCTTCATAGGTAAAACGATGATCGGAATGAATAACCGTTTTTCCCAACCAATAATTTTTTATTTCTCCTTTAGAACTTATTTGAAAAACTACAGAGAAACATAATTTATCTTCATGCGGACGCAGCGAACATAATTCATTTGATATGCGTTCAGGCAACATCGGGTTAACCCTATCCGGCAGATACACGGAAGTTGCGCGCAGGTAAGCTTCTTTATCAAGAATAGTTTCGGGTTTTACATAATGACTTACATCTGCAATGTGCACGCCGATTTCATAGGTATCATTTTTAAGAGATCGAAAAGAAATAGCATCATCAAAATCTTTTGCGTCTGCAGGATCAATAGTGAAAGTAAGCGTATCGCGAAAATCTTTTCTCTTTTTAATTTCATTTTCAGAAATCACATCCGGCAAATTTTCTGATTCGTCAAGCACAGGTTGCGGAAAGAAAACCGGAAATCCGTTTTGCAATAAAATTTCCTTCATCGCTTTATCATTCTCATCACCGCTTTTCATTACCTGCACAATTTCTCCCTGTGGTTTTTTATTTTTTTCCCATCCGATGATTCGCACAATCGCCCTGTCGTTATTTTGCGCGCCATTAAGTTTATCGAGCGGCAAATAAATATCGGGCATAGGTTTTTCCGTTTCGGGAATGAAGAATGCAAAATTTGCGCTTATCTCTACACGACCAACAAATTCAGATTGCTTGCGTTCCAGTACTTCAACAACTTCTCCCTGCATGCGCGTTCCGTCTGCATTTTTCTTAACTATTTTTACACGAACTGTGTCGCCATTTAGCGCAGTATTGAAATCGGAAGGACGAACGAGAATATCTTTTTCAAGATGTTCAACAACAACAAATCCCATTCCCGAACGAGTTATTTCAAGAACTCCCCTGTAAAGATTTGATGACTCAGGTTTTTTGTGTCTTTTTTTTGAATGTTTATGCGGCATTGTTCAATGTACGATTTTAGATTTACGATGTACGATTTCTGCAAATCTTACATTCATTATTAATTATCAATTGTCAATTTTCAATTATCAATTTTTTGTTTCCGGCATTTGTTCTCTATTCATCATCGTTGCGTCGCACTCTTGTACTGCAACAATTCTATTCAACTTTAGGCTTACTAATTTAAGTCTCACTACATTTTTCACATTTTCATATTTCCACATTCTCAATTCTCAGTTATCAATTATCAATTGTCAATTTTTCCAAAGTCTTGAATGAAATTAGTGATTAAGCCGGTAAAAGCTTCGCTTTCTCCAAATAAAAACTCAGGCTGCACCGGAACTACATAAAAAGGAAGTTCGGCAATTTCGTTATGAAATTTTGCAAGTCGCACTGCATCTTTTTCTGTAGTGATAATAATTTTATCCTTAGCCTGGATGTTGTTGAATCTTTTTATTATTTCTCTCAGGTCATCAATTGTGTAAATGTGATGATCGTTGTAAGATAGCTGGTAATAAGTTTTATAACTATCCAGCATAAATTTTTTCAGCGCCCGTGGGTTAGCTATGCCCGTTATGAGCAACGCTTCTGTTTTCTGAGAAGCCGCTTTTTCATTTTTGTGCACAAGATGATAAGGAATTCCATAGCGAATTGCCGAAAAAAAAATTCGCTGATGAGGCAACGGGTTTATTTCATTGATCAAATCTTTTTTCTCTGCTTCATTTATTTCTGCAGGGCATTTTGTTACAACAATAATATCTGCGCGTTTGTAACTTCTTTTTTCATCGCGCAAATCGCCGGTTGGCAAATACCAATCGCGCGTAAACAAATTACTACAATCAGTAAGTAAAATATTCAGTCCTGCTTTAACCGAACGATGCTGAAAAGCATCATCCAAAATAATAGCCTGGGTGGAAGGAATATCATGCAGCAATTGCGGAATAGCAACTATTCTTTCTTCGCCAACTGCAACCGGAACATTTGGAAATTTAATATGAAACTGCATCGGCTCATCGCCTATTTCCAAAACCGTTGATGTTTCATTTGCGAGCGCATAGCCTTTTGTTTTGCGTTTATATCCCCTGCTTAATATTGCAATGGAAAATTTATTTTGCAATGCTTTGATCAAAAACTCAACCATCGGCGATTTACCCGTTCCGCCCGCTGCAAGATTTCCAACACAAATAACCGGCAAATTGAAACTTGTTGATGATAAAATATTTCTATTGAAAAAAAAATTCCGAACCCAAATAATAACAGCATAAATAATAGAGAAAGGAAATAATAAAATCCGAACCGGTCTTAGGAGTGGGAAATTAAAATTCATAGACTCTTCATATAATAACACCAATTTCTCAAATTTACGATTTTTTATCAAGTAAAAAGTCAAAAGAGAAAACCAAAAACTACTGATTGTTTAAATTTTTCACTCTTAAAATTTTTATTTTTTATTTTGCTCCCGGCATTTGTCCTCTTCTCATCATCGTTGCGTCGCACTCTTGTACTGAAGTAATTCTATTGAGCGCTTACTAACGGCTATAGACATGTATTTTTTAGGTACATAAACCCATAAGGTCTTGGAGACCTTATAGGTTTATTTTGATCATGCTAAGCAAAATCGGCCTAATAATTTTCGCCTGTTCCAAAACAAATTCTTTGTTCACGTTTTCACAAAACGGAATGGAAGAATTTTCGGAATCCCGCTCCACCGAACAATTTCATCTTCATAATGCAAATACTGATCGTTGAATATCCAACCCAACACAGGCAATTCGTAAAATTTGCAAACCTGCGCAGTCAATAAGGAATGATTAATGCTTCCAAGATAATTTCGGCTTACCAAAATAATTTTCGCATCCAACTTTTTAAAAAGATCAGCAACAAATTCTTTTTCATTTAACGGAACAAGCAATCCGCCGGCGCCTTCGATAACAAGAATGTCCGAAGTCCGAAGTCCGAAGTCCGGCTTTAATTCTATATTCTTACTTCTTACTTCTAACTTCTTAAAATTTTCCAAAATAGTATTCAAATCAATTCTCATTCCTTCCTCACGGGCAGCAATATGCGGAGAAGCAGGCAATTTTAATTTATAACTTTCCGGATGAATTTTACTTTCAGAATTACTGATAATTTTTTTTACCCAAGCGCTGTCGGTGCCATTTTCATATCCAGCCTGCACAGGTTTCCAATAATCTGCGCGCAACGCTTCGGTTATTATTGCAGACACAAGTGTTTTGCCAACTCCTGTCCCGATTCCTGTTATTAAAATAGATTGCATTAGATAAGTGAAAAGTAAAATTGTTCCTTGCTCTATTTTACTTTTAATTTTTACTTCAATTTTTTATGAAAATGGAAAAAATTGTTGTTCCATAATTGCGTTGTTTTACAAACATTGGATAGTTATTATAATTATTGCGTGGCGTATGCTCTAAAACAAACCATCCATTTTTATTAAGTAAATTTTTTTTCTCAATCAGTACCGGCAACTCATCTATATTTTGCAATGCATAAGGCGGACCTGCAAAAATAAAATCGAATGTATCATTGCATTGATCTATGAATTTAAAAACATCCATTTTAATTACTTTAAAATTTTGAATGCTGAGTTGCTGCGATGTTTTCTTTATAAATTCATACATCGTAAAATCTTTTTCAATAACAGTAAGATCGTTTGCTCCGCGCGAAGCAAGTTCATAGCTGATGGTTCCGGTTCCGCCAAACAAATCGAGCGTTTTAATATTTTCTACATCGAAATTATTTTGAATGATGTTGAACAAACCTTCCCTGGCAATATCGGTTGTTGGACGAGTGTTTGGCATTTTTGCCGGCGGCTGTATCCTGCGTCCGCCCAGCGTTCCGGCAATTATACGCATATAGCCATTTTCAAAAAAGATGAATAGTAATGAACGGGGTACAGTTCTTTCATATTATCTGCGATGTAAATAGTATCATTAATTTCATCAAACAAAAAATGTAAAAAATATTTCAACAGCTCATTATATACTACAGACTGACGATCTATCAAACCGCTTACCTGCAAAACAACTTCTTCGGTGCTCATATTAAATTGCTCACAGCAATTCAGCAAATGATACACCACATCATTCGCTTCCTGGAATGTAAAACTTTGAATCAACTGAAGCTGATGATCTTTGAATACGATCGTAATTATTTTATCACTGTAAAAAATAACTTTTATAAAATTCAAATATTCCCGCACGTTAAACATTTTATGACTTTTAAGTGATAGACTATATTTATGCCAGCTTTTACTATCACCAAATTTTTCTTTAAGAAAATCGTGCACCTCGGTAGGTACCCGGTAAATATTATACAATTCCCACCACGGAATTTTTTCGGCAATTATCAATCCTTTATTAAGATTTCCGTAAACTGTTTCGGTTATAGTTTTAGAAAGATCTTCATGATAAAATTTTTCGGGAACTAAATTGCTTTCTATTAAATTATATACCACAAAAGTTTCGGATGCTTTTTTTTCAAGGAGTTCTTCTCCATAAATTATTTCGCGTAATATTTCTGTGAGAGTTCTGTCTTTAAGATGACTGAACTCAAAATATTTCAGCGCAATCAAACTATTATTTTTAGAATTCAACAAAATATACCCGAATGAAGCGTAATCAACTTCCATCAGCAACCGGGTTTGCTGAAAATCTTCCGGCGCATTATCAGCTTGTATGTGCAGAACAGGTTTTTGCATAATTGGGTTGCGCAATAATACTACAAAAAAACGTGAGACGTGAAACGTGAAAGATAAATTCATGCTTTGGATTCACTTCTGACGTTTGACGTCTCACGAAATCTTCCCCATTCACTTCTTTTAACTTACTTTGCAAACCTTTTTGAAATGAGCATAGCAACCGGCATAGATGATAATTATAAAGTCAGCATCAGCAACAAACAAATTTTGAGCATGATGTTGCCAATTAGTTTTGCCATTTTGGTGCCACAATTAAATTTCATTACTAATAATATTTTTCTCGGTCATTTGAATGAAGAAGCGCTGGCTACGGCTGGAATCACCGGTGTTTATTATCTCATTTTTGCGGTGATTGGTAACGGATTAAATAATGGATTACAGGTTTTGATAGCGCGAAGATCCGGAGAGGGAAGAATTGAAGAGATCGGAAAACTTTTTTCTCAAAGTATTCGCATTTCACTGGTTTGTTCTGCAATCGGAATTTTGCTTACTTATTTTGTTGCTCCTGCAATTTTTACATTTTCCATTCACGATAATCTGATCCGGCAACAAGCTATAGGTTTTTTAAGAATCAGGGTTTGGGGATTGCCATTTTTATATATCTATCAAATGCGCAACGCGGTTTTGGTTGGCACTAATCAAAGCAAATATCTTGTGTATGGCGCTCTTGCAGAAGCAGCATTGAATGTTGTTTTTGATTACGGGTTTATTTTCGGGCATTTTGGTTTACCAAAAATGGGATTTAATGGCGCTGCGGTTGCTTCAATTATTGCGGAAGGTTCGGGATTGTTTGTGATTTTTATAGTTATAAATGTAAAAGGCATCAGCAAACAACTGCAGCTATACAAGCATTTCAATTTTGATCTGAAAACTACAAAGCTTGTTATTATACAGTCATTACCGTTAGTTTTTCAATTTGCCATCAGCATTATCAGCTGGGAATATTTTTATATTCTTATTGAACATCACGGTGCGCAGGCATTAGCTATAAGCAATACTATGCGGAATATTTTTGGAGTGTTTGGTTCTTTTGTTTGGGCATTTGCTGCAACAACAAGTTCCATGGTTAGCAATATAATCGGGCAGGGAAAAAAAGAAAGGGTGATTGAATTAGTAAATAAAATTGCCAGACTTAGTTTTTCTCTTACTTTAATTTATACGGTATTATTAAATCTTTTTCCGCAAATACTATTAAGCATTTATGGGCAGGATGAATCTTTCATCACTGCTGCAATTCCTGTAGTTCGTGTAGTTTCGGTTGCTATGCTGCTGATGTCTTTTGCCACGATATGGTTAAATGCAGTGACGGGAACGGGAAATTCTAAAATCAATCTCGCCATAGAAATTTTCGCGATTATATTTTATTGCACCTATGTTTATTTCATCCTGGAATATTTTAAACTCTCTATCATTTACGGGTGGATGTCGGAATTTTTATATTGGATATGCACTTTCTGTCCGGCATATCTTTATATAAAAAGCGGAAGATGGAAGAAGAAAGTGATTTGAATAAATTGGCTGATAGCTATTAGCCAATAGCTATCAGCTTATAGCTTGAATTTTTGTCGCATACTCACACCAACCTTTCCGGAAAAATCTTTTATTGGCGGTTGTAATTTAAAAATGGAAATGTTCACTTCTTTCGTAAATGAATAATGCTTTTTTATTTTTTTGATTATCGCATCGCAAACTTTTTCAAGCAAAGGAGTTGGCGCCTGCATGCACTCTTTCACAATTTCATTCAGCGTTTCATAATTAACTGTATCATCGATCGAATCGAACTTTTTCTTTTTTGAATTGAAGCTGACATCAACATTCACTTCAAATCTATTTCCCGATATTTTTTCTTCAGGATAAATACCGTGATGAGCGAAGACAATAATTTCGTGCAAGTGAACAGTTACCATGGTGAATAGTGAATAATAAACTTAAAGCAACTACAAACTCAAAACTCTAAACTACAAACTACTCAAATATCTTTCTGCATCCAAAGCAGCCATACAACCGGTGCCGGCGGCAGTTACAGCTTGCCGGTAAATTTTATCCTGCACATCACCGGCGGCAAAAACACCTTCAACATTTGTTTTTGAAGTTCCGGGAATCGTTTTAATATATCCTGCATCATCCATATCTATCCAATCTTTAAAAATTGCAGAATTTGGTTCGTGACCAATTGCTACAAAAAATCCGCTCACGGCAATTTCCTGTTTCTCTCCTGTTTTATTATTTTTTATACGAAGCGCCTGCACTTTACTTTCACCAATAACTTCATCCGCTTCGCTGTTCCAGTAAATTTTAATGTTGGGAGTTTTCTTCACTCTATCCTGCATTATTTTTGATGCGCGCATTTCACTTTTTCTTATCAACATGTGCACTGTTGTGCAAAGTTTGGAAAGATACAATGCTTCTTCTGCAGCGGTATCGCCGGCTCCAACAATCGCAACTTCTTTTCCGCGAAAGAAAAATCCATCGCACACTGCGCAAGCGCTCACGCCATAGCCATTGAGTCGTTGTTCACTTTCCAAACCGAGCCATTTTGCAGAAGCGCCGGTTGCAATAATCAGAGCATCCGCTTCGATTAATTTTTCATCATCAATCCAAACTTTATACGGCTGTTTTGAAAAATCCACTTTGGTTGCAATGCCATAACGAATATCAGCACCCATTCTCGCTGCCTGTTTTTCAAAATCAACCATCATTTCAGGTCCCTGAATTCCATTTGCATAGCCAGGATAATTTTCTACTTCCGTTGTTATAGTAAGTTGTCCGCCCGGCTGAATGCCCTGGTATAATACCGGTTTTATATTGGCGCGTGCGGCATAGATAGCAGCCGTATAGCCGGCAGGGCCAGAGCCAATTATTAAACAATGTATTCTTTCGCTGTTATTATCCATTCTTCAATTTTAGAGTTGACAAATTTAACTGGAAAAATGCAAACAGAAAGTCATTTGTATGACGTGAATGGGCAATGGTGAATTGCGAATCCATTCACCATTCATTATTCACCATTGACTACTCAATTTGGAATTTTTAAAGAAATATATTGCGCGGCATATCCGCCAAAATAACCAAGCGCGCCATTCGAAATATTACCTAATACCTGTGTTGGAGAAGAAAAAGGATTGCCAATACTTTGGTAATTATATTCCATCGTTCGCCAAAAATCGAAAGTTGCTTTATCAATATTGCAAAATTTCACTGTAACACTATCTCCTTTTTTAAAAAAAGAATAATTGCTGAAATCAATGGATTGGTTTCTGTCAACACCCTGATCAATTTCTATGTTATAGGTTGTTCCATCTGTAACCTGGTCGTCGTAAACAGAAGTTAGTCCCGGCAAAAAAGGCCCATTATTAACTTCAGTAAAATAGCGGATATAATTTCCATAGCCCAGTGGATCTGTTACGCTTCCATCCAAAACCACTTTCGTGGTATCGGGATTATTTGGCGCGGGAATCCACCATAGCGAATCAATTTTTTTTGCAATTGTCGGAATGGTTGTAACAGCTGTGTATTGCTGGTTGTTTACAATGATATTTAAAGAATAGCTGGTATTAAATTCACCCAGAAAAATATTTAAAGGATTTGGATCGCCGATGGAATAATAATAAACCGTATCAGTACCTAAACTATCCACGACATAATATTCTTTCAGCAGTTGGGTTTTACTTCCATTCGACATTGTAACTGTGGCATTATGTACAAATGAATTTTCAAGTACGTAAGAATTAATCTCACCAAAATAATTAAGACTGTTTGAAAGTATTACGATGGGCTGTTTATTATTTTCTATAGATGCATCAACCACTAACTGAGCGGGAGAATTTTTCAAATTAAAATTAATGGCTTTTTCGCAGGAAGAAAGTGCAGCACAAAAAAAAATCAACCGGCAAATCTTTTTACACATGCTGCAAATTTATGACTAACGTAGGAAGATTTCCCACAGAATCTCACGGATTAACACAGATAAAATTGAATACTGGTAATAATATTCAATCTGAGCACATCAGAGAAATCAGTGAGAGAACAAAATAAAAAAGCCCCGAAAAATCGGGGCTTCGAAAATTTTAATTCAGAATGAAATTATCCTAAATATGCTTTTAATGCATTGCTGTAACGGGCTTTCTGCAAACGCTTGATAGCTCTTTCTTTTATCTGGCGGATGCGTTCTTTGGTCAAATCATATTTCTGACCAATTTGCTCGATGGTTACTCCATTTTCTCCGTCCAAACCAAAATAAGCGTTCACAATTTCTGCTTCGCGCGGGCTGAGTGATTTCAATACCCTGCGAATTTCAGCTCTTAGTGAATCTTTCATTACATAATCGTCGGTATCATCAGCGCCTTCCAGTAAATCGCCCATAGCAACATCTTCAGCTTCGTGCACAGGTGCATCGAGTGAAGTGTGGCGGGTGTTACTTTGGAAAATGTTGTTGATTTCCGTTTCGCTCATTTCCAGTAACTCCGCTAATTCTTCAGTACTTGGCTCTCTTTCATGTTCCTGTTCAAAAGCCATGTATGCCTTATTAGCTTTGTTGTACGTGCCAATTTTGTTTTGAGGCAGGCGGACTAATCTGCCCTGCTCTGCCAACGCTTGTAAAATGGACTGGCGAATCCACCACACAGCGTAAGAAATAAATTTGAAACCTTTAGTTTCATCAAAGCGTTGAGCCGCTTTTATCAATCCGAGGTTGCCCTCGTTAATTAGATCACTCAATGATAACCCCTGGTGTTGATATTGTTTTGCCACGGAAACCACAAAGCGTAAGTTCGCCTGCACCAATTTGTCCAATGCACGCTGGTCGCTCATTTTAATGCGCTGAGCCAACACAGTCTCCTCTTCAGGAGTGATCATCGGAATTTTGGATATTTCCTGCAAATACTTTTCAACCGCCTGGGAATCACGGTTGGTAATCTGTGTAGCAATTTTAAGTTGCCTCATATTTAATAATAAAAAGTTGACAATTTTAATTGTCGGTTTATAATAACGTTTATCAGACAGTAAGGGTTCGGGGAAAGCTTCAAAAAGAATGTTATTTATTTAAAAAACATTCAAGAATACTGCAAAATTATAACGCGAAATCGGAAGTTCATAATGTCTGAAGAAAAAATTGAAGTTTTTAAGGACGAATTTTTATCACACAACTGTTAATAAGTGTCAGATGCACGGATAATTTTTTTTTTGAAACCGGCTACAGCACTGCGTTAGGCTTTATTTACATCACTATTTTCAAAGGTAAATGTTTACTGAAAAAAAAATTAAAAAAATCTTAAAAAAATTTTGTAACTAAAAATTTAGTTATACATTTGTCTGAAGAACTAAAAACTTAGTTATTATGAAGCCATTAACAAAAGCAGAGGAACAAGTAATGCAAGTGTTATGGAAACTTGGGAAAGGTTTTTTGAAAGATATAACCGACGCATCTGCTGAACCAAAGCCACATCCAAACACAGTTGCAACGATTTTAAAAATTTTGGTGGAAAAGCATTTTGTAGAATATGAAATACAGGGACGGAATAATTTGTACAAACCGAAAATAACAAAAACCGAGTACGGCAAAAAAACAATCAGCCAATTAGTGAAAGGATATTTTGAAGGTTCGCCGGCAAAATTAGTTTCGCAATTTGTGAATGATAATAAAATCAGTTTGCAGGAAATGGAAGAATTACTGCATCAAATCAAATCATCCAAAAACCAACAGGTATGAGTATCGTCTTATATCTTGCCAAATTAACGCTCGTTTCGGGCATACTTTACAGTTATTACTGGTTTGTTCTTCGTAATAAAAGATTTCATCTTTACAACCGGTTTTACTTAAGCATCACCGTTATAATATCATTGATATTGCCATGCATCAGCATCCCTATTTATTTTTATAATTCAAATCCAAAAATTCTGCAAATCATTTCAATTGGTGAATGGGAGCCGGCAGTGGTGATAACACCTGCTCAAAATTGGCTGCAACAATTTCTCACCTGGCAAAACATTTTTTTTACATTTTATATATTGGTGTGTTGCATCATGCTTTATGTGTTTGCAAAATCTATCCGTTATGTAATGCGTATATCAAAAAAGTATGAGTGGGAAAAAATTGATGACATAAAATTATTTTATACAAACGAACCGGAATCGCCGTTTTCATTCTTTAAAAATATTTTTTGGAACAATGATTTGAATATTGCCAGTGAAGAAGGAAAACAAATTTTTCAGCACGAAATATATCACGTTCGCAAAAAACATTCCATTGAAGTTTTATTAATGGAAATAATCTGTTGCATTTTTTGTTTCAATCCTTTTTATCATCTTATAAAAAAAGAAATAAAAACCATTCATGAATTTCTTGCAGATGAATATGCATCATCCGGAGTTGATAAATTCGGTTATGCCGAACTGTTAGTTTGGCAAACCATAAATACAAAACAAATATCCATCATCAATCCATTTTTTCATAACCAGATAAAACGTCGTATTGTCATGATCACTCAATTAAAAAACAAACGTTATCATTACGCGAGTCGTATAATGATATTACCCGTTCTTTTTATTTTATTCTGTGCATTCGGAACAAGAATAAAAAATTCAACATCGTCCGGATCTTCTGTTCAAAATGAAAAGAAGTCTTTAGAAGAAAATTCTGTTATTCAATTAATTGCTGCAGATACAGTTCCTGAAAACAAAGTATATCATACAGTTCCTGAAAATAAAATATTTACTAAAGTAGATGTTGAAGCAGATTATCCGGGCGGCTATCAGGGATGGGAAGATTTCTTAATTAAAACATGCCATTACCCACAAGAAGCAATTAATAAAGAAATAAAAGGAACAGTTGTTGTTCAGTTTATTGTAGGTATAGACGGAAACGTGAGCGATGTAAAAGCGATCAGCGGTCCAAAAAAAGGCGGATTAAGGGAAGAAGCTGTTCGCGTAATTAAGAATAGCGGCAAATGGATACCTGCGAAACAAAATAACAAGACAGTAAGAGCTTATAAAAAACAGCCAATACATTTCATGCTACAAGATCAATAGAGAGAAATTAAGACCTATAAGATTTTTAAAACCTTATAGGTCTCTTCAACTCTTCAATAAATAATTTCTTCATCACCAACTTTCAAAATCAACTCTTTCTTATCGCTGGCTTCCACCCTGCCGATAATTTTTGCATCAATATTAAATTGTTTTGAAACGGCGATAATACTTTCAGCATTTTTTTCATGAGTAAAAATTTCCAGCCGGTGCCCCATATTAAAAACCTGGTACATCTCACGGTTATGTGTATGTGAAGATTGTTGTATCAGTTGAAATATAACCGGCGGCTCAAATAAATTATCTTTTATGATTTTAAAATTACCCGGCAAATATTTCATGCATTTGGTTTGTCCGCCGCCGCTGCAATGAATCAACCCATCAATTTTATCAAAATGTTCTTCCAATAAAATTTTCATCAAAGGCGCATAGGTTCGCGTTGGGCTAAGAAGTAAACTGCCGACTGTCAACTGTCGACTGTCGACTGTAATTTCATCAGTCATTCTATGCGGACCTATATAAACAACATGATCATCCAGCGAAGTATCGTATGATTCATGAAATCTTGCTCCATAGGTTTTGTGCAAAACATCGTGCCGCGCGCTTGTTAATCCATTGCTGCCAATGCCGCTGTTGTACTGCGTTTCGTAAGATGATTGTCCGTAACTCGCCAACCCCACAATCACATTTCCGTCTTTAATTTTTTCGTTTGTGATAAGTTTTTGTTTTTGCCATCGTGCAGTCATCGTGCCATTCACTGCAATTGTTCTTACAACATCACCAACATCCGCAGTTTCTCCGCCAAGATAATTAATGTTGATGCCAAATTTTTTCATCTCATCAAAAAATTCCTGCGTGCCGTTAATAAGCACTTCCAAAATTTCTCCCGGAAT
This sequence comes from Chitinophagia bacterium, assembly GCA_963774065.1. GTDB lineage: Bacteria > Bacteroidota > Bacteroidia > Chitinophagales > Chitinophagaceae > Puia. Next base: position 2,172,644 of record CAVZDO010000003.1, on the reverse strand, counting down.
ATTTTTTTTATTTCTATCAATCGTGGAAGAAAATAATAAATTATCGTAAATGCCAACGCACAACAGATCATCTAGATTCATTGCAACAGCATCTTGCGCAATTCCTTTCCAAACATTTATATCGCCAGTTTCTTTCCAGTACAAATAAGCAAGAATACTTTTTGTGCCTGCGCCATCAGCATGCATAAGGTTCACCCAATTTTCATCGCCGCCCAAATAATCGGGATAGATTTTACAAAAAGCAAAAGGATATAAACCTTTGTCTAATTTTTCTGTTGCTTTGTGAACATCTTCTTTTTGAGCTGAAACACCTCGTTCCGAATAAAGAGACATGAACATTTACGATTTTAAATTTACGATATACGATTTCTTATTTTCTATTTGTCTTCACTAATTATCAATTCTTAATTATCAATTATTAATTTTTTTTGTAGCCAACATTAGCCCTCTTCTCATCATCGTTGCGTCGCACTCTTGTACCTTGATCAATTTACTCAACTTCAGTTTCAAACTTTTAATTCATGCAAAAAAATATCGCACTAAAAACATAGCGGGATCATATTCATTATTTTCTCTGCTTCTTAGCAAAGCTAAATTATTTTTGTTCTGAAATTTTCGTGTATTTCTTTCCAACTTCTATCTTATTTTCGCAACAAATGAATGTATATAGAGATTTAGACCGGCTTCCGATTTTTACCAATGCAGTGATTACCATAGGAACGTTTGACGGCGTGCATACTGGCCATCAAAAAATTATCCAGCAATTAAAAGAAGAAGCAAAAAAAATAAACGGAGAAACTGTAATTATAACTTTTCATCCACACCCAAGAAAAATTGTAGGAACAAAAGAGATCAAACTTATAAATACGCTCAGCGAAAAAATAGAATTATTAGCCAATAAAGAAATTGATCATCTCGTTATCATTCCATTTACAGAAGCTTTTTCGCGGCAATCTGCAGAAGAATATGTTCACGATTTTCTTGTAAAAAAATTTCATCCGCATACACTCATCATCGGTTATGATCACCGGTTTGGAAAAAACCGCGAAGGCGATTATCATCTTCTTGAAAAATTAAGTGATGAAGGAAAATATATTTTGAGAGAAATACCGGTGCATGTTTTAAATGAGATATCGGTAAGTTCAACAAGAATCCGCGAAGCAATTGCAGGCAGCGACATATCCACCGCAAACGAATTGCTGGGGTATGATTTCTTTTTTACCGGAAAAGTTATTGAAGGAAATAAATTGGGAAAAACAATTGGCTATCCCACAGCAAATCTCAAAATAGAAGATGAAGAAAAGTTATTGCCCGGCGATGGTGTGTATGCGGTGAGGTCGACAGTCGATAGTCAATTGTCAACGGATAAAATTCACAATTCACAAAAAGGCATGATGAATATTGGTTTTCGCCCAACGGTTAATGGAAAAACAAAAACAATTGAAGTAAATATTTTTGATTTTGATGAAGATATTTACGGAAAAGAATTGCGCGTATTTGTAAAAAAATATTTACGCGGCGAACAAAAATTCAGCGGACTTGATGGGCTGAAAGAACAACTCGCGAGAGATAGGGAAGCGGCTGCTAATGTGCTAATACGCTAATGTGAAATATGTAAAATGTGAAAATTGCTCAATGGCTCAATGTAAATACAGTAACTTGCAAATCCATTAATTTTCATAGCTCATAGCTATGCAATCATTTTAGCGATCATCTCTTTCAACAACGACGCGTCTTCTGCATTGATGCAATTAACGCCGACGCTTTTTAAATTATATTCATGAAGCAAAATGAGCGCGCTTTCCACTCCTTCATATTTATACATTTTTGCAGCAGCCATATAATCTTTTACAAAAAAAGAATTGACGCCGATGTTGGCGGCAATGGTTTTTTCATCCTTTGAAGTTTGCCCAAAAAGCATATATACCTTGCTGAAAAAATTGTACAGCGCAGGTAATATCATTTGAATTGGCGCTGCCTTTGGGTTTGCTTCAAAAAACTGAACTATCCGGATTGCCTTGGCCATATCTTTTTTCACAAGTGCATCCTGCAATTCAAAAACGTTGTATTCTTTACTTACGCCAACATATCTTTCAATATCATCTTCACTAATAGTGTCACGGTTATTCAGGTTGATCATTATCTTCTCCACTTCATTGTTGATCCTGCTCAAATCATTTCCGATATGCTCTACAAGCAACATCAATGCTTTGGGCGAAATTGCATACCCCTTCGATTTTACCAATTGGCTTGTCCAATCCGGCAATTGATTATCGTATATTTTTTTTGCAGAAAATAATTCCGCTTTTTCTTTTAATAATTTAGCCATCCGGCTGCGTCCATCAATTTTCTTTTCTTTATACGAAACAACAAAAATGGTTGATGAAAGCGGGTTTTCGATGTAAGATTCAAGCTTGTCAATTTCACGCATTTGCTGCGCTTCTTTTAATAATACAACCTGCCTTTCTCCAAACATCGGATATTTTCTGCAGGCATTAATAACTTCTGCCCACACGGCATCTTTGCCATAAAAAATGCTCAGGTTAAATGCTGCTTCAGCTTCTGAAAGAATATTATGCTCTGCATAATTGATCAGCTCATCTATATAATAATCTTCTTCACCTTCAAACCAATAAACAGGCTTGAAACGTTTTTGCTTCCAATCGGTCAGAATTTTTTCGACGGTCATGCGTATTTTTTAATGATGCAATATTAAATAAATCCACAAAAATGAATGTAGATATTTTGCCACAAACTGCTGAAAATGAGTAACCCAAAATGTTAGTAACTATAAAAAATGAAAGCGGAAAAATAATTTTGGCACGGTTTTAGAACTTTACGCTTTCCAGAAAATATATTAGCTATAAGCTAACCTTCAAAAAATTTTTAAACTATAACAACAAACCATGAGTACGACCAACTATCCATCAGCAATGCCCCAGAACGATCCTCCAAAAAAAGATTACAAAAATCTAGTGATTGGATTACTTGCTGCGGGCTTTTTAGGAACATGGGGCTATGTGTTGTATAATAACAACAAGCAAGACCAGGTTCAACAACAACAGCAAACACAAATTGCTAAAGTAACAGACGAGAAAGGACAGATTCAAAAGAATTTTGACGACGCTTTGGTTCGTTTGGATTCTCTTACAGGTACCAACAACAAATTACAGTCTACATTAAACGACCGTAATTCCGAGATCTCTAAAAAGAAAGCTGAGATTCGCAGCATTTTAAACAAAAAGAATGCAACGGCTAAAGAATTGGCAGAAGCTAAGACTTTAATTAGTGATTTGAACGGAAAAATCACAGACCTTGAAAAACAAGTTTCTGATTTAACCACAGCAAACACGCAGTTAACTACCGAAAAAACTCAGTTAACTCAGGATAAAGAAAAGTTAACCCAGGATTTGCAGACAACAACTGCTACAAACCAGGATTTGTCGAAAAAAGTAGATATCGCTTCTACTCTTAACGCATCTAACATTACCATCACTCCGGTTCACAGCAAAAGCAACGGACAAGAAAAAACAACTACCAATGCTAAAAAAGTTGATAAGTTAATTATCGGTTTCGATGTTGATAACCGCATTGCTGCAACAGCACCAACTGATGTTTATGTTTGCATCACTGCTCCTGATGGAAAACCAGTATCAGTTGCTGCTTTAGGTTCCGGAACTTTTACAACACGTGAAGAAGGCGACAAACCTTACACTGCAAAAGTTGGTGTAGATTTTGAAACTGGTAAAAAGAAATCAGTTCAATTTGCATGGAAACAAGATACTCCGTTCCAGAGAGGCGTTTATACAATTCAGATTTATCACAACGGATTTAAGATTGGTGAAGGAACAAAAGAATTGAAAAAAGGTGGAATTTTCGGATAATCTATAAATAGAACTCATTACTCTGAAAAACCGATTAAAATAAAGCGCCCCGCGTAACTGCGGGGTTTTATTTTTACAGCAACGCACGTAACGATGCCCTGCCAGTGTGTATCACATTTCCTTCGCCCGGCTTTCTGCCATCGTACTGAAGATTCAATTCAAGATTGCCGCCTAATTTTTTTGTAAAATCAATACTCCATATATAATTCTTACCCGGCAATAATCCATCAAGAATTGTGTAACTCACCGTTGAGTTGGGATTGCCGGAATATTGAATTCCTGTGTAAGTAAATTTTCCATCAATAGATGTGCTCTGCAGAAGATTGTATTTTATTTCTGTGTTTATTGAATTGGATGAATATTCTTGTCCGCCATATTGAAACGAATTCTTTTTGCTGTAGTATTTATATCCTACCGTAATTCGAAAATTGCTTTTACGCACGTATGTAAAATCAGGTTCGAGAGAATATTGTTGCAAATTAAATGCGCTGCTGTCTATATCTGTACTTGAACTGAACAATTGATTTACGCCTGTTTTGAAAGTTCCGTTAAAAACAAATGCGCGCGAAAAACTAATGCGCGGTCTGAACGTCCATTCATTGAGCGATTTACTTTCATAGCCATAGGTCAATAATGATTTGCTTGAACTCATAGAATTGTTTACATCAAAACCCCATTTCGGACTGGATTTATTGAAAGAATACGTGTTGGTGAAAATGGAAGAACGTGTTATCAATGAAGTATCATTAAGCGCTAATTTTCTCACCGGGTTTAACTGCACTAATCCATTAGCCTGCAGCTTTTGATTTAACTGTAAAGAACTTTGAAAATTCATGTTGCCCAAAATCTTTTTGAATCCTTTGCTTTTAAAAGGATTGACTATGGAACGCGGATTAATGCTGAAACTATAATTAAATGTGTTGTAGTTTGCTTTGATGTAATCGTTGCTTGGAGTGTACACGCGGATGTATTGCGCCTGGTCGGGATATTGAGCTATAACGAACTCATTTAATTGCTGAATTCCATCGTTATTCAAATCAATCCATGCATACTGACCTGTGCCCGCCGGAACCTGCAGATAAGTATATATTTGTTTTTGCTCCTGCCCCGATCCTACTTCGTACAAAACATTTCCGATGAGCAATCCTTTCCATTCATTTACGATGTATTCAGCTCTACCAAGTAAAGTTTTGTCTGATGTTTGTGATTTAACCATCGTGTCTAAAATATTCAGCACACGATATGTTGCAGTAAAATGAAACTGGTGATGTTTGCTTCTTAAAATATCTGCAGTAAGATTAACACTTTTGCTTTCATCACCCTTTACCAATTCTTTTCCGCGGGGATAAGAATTAACGCGGGTTTCATAACTGATGCTCCAATGATTTCCATTTTTTGTTGGCGACCGCATAAATGCTTTGAATGTTTGAAAAGCAAAACTTGTAGCCGAAACCGTGTCGGTGATCTTATTTTTTATTTCATTGTGCTCGATGGCATAGTTTACACCAAATGTGTAGTTGTATAATTTCGCAAATTGCTTGGATATATCAATAGTCGGGCGCAGATAATAACCTTTGCCATAGGTGCCGTTACTGTTAGTTAAACTGAATTGATCGTTGAAATTCCATCCTGCAATTTGCTGAACATGATAAATGCTGTTGCGAATGCCGGTGAAATCGCTTCCTCTTTCATAATTATCAAACTCATATTTCAGAGAATTTTTTTTCTTATCAAGAAGTTGAAAGCTTGTAGTGAACGACGATTCATTATCATTTGCTAATTGCAAAGGCAACCCCCAATCTCTTAAAAATTCAACGGTTCGTATAGGTTCAACCGGTTGAAACCGTGCATCAACATTTTCATAGCCTGCTATGCTTATTAATTGCAATCCATTTTTTGAGCCGGTGAAAGGATGCGTATTTTTTAACTGCATTTTTATTGCATATCCATCATCGTTAGCTTTACCTATTGTTGAAAGTGTATTTACATCATAATGACTCGCCGCGCCTTCCACGCTAAACACAGTCGATTTACTGATGCTATAATCGGCGCCTGCACTTATTACGCGTTGCGTTTTTGGAGCTACAAGAAATTGCGCAGCGAGAAATTGCCCCTGGTGCTGACCATTAACCGGAGCGATCCATTGGTAAACATTTCCGTTGATGCCGTTTAAATTGGGAATATAATCTCCATTGCCCGCGCCAACATCCACAAAAGAAAGATTGTACAATTTTGCTGTGGAATCAACAGAAAAAACATACACCGAGTCATGATAATACAGTCCGTTGGCAGCTTTATAAACTGTATCTGTTTTTTTGTACAGCACTTTACCGGGACCTAATGTATCCAAAGGAGCGTAAGGATAAAACGCTTTATTCACGCTATCTCCAATGCCGTTTAAAAATTTTATCTGATCGGAATTCAGTGTTTGATTGATAGGAGAATTTCTTGAATCGCTGTTGTTGTACATTCCAAACTTCAATTTTAATTTATTGCTGAACTGCGTTTCGTTATACAAATACAAATTCACGTTCAGAAAATTTTGGTTGGAATATTCAAACTCTACCTGTATTCTTGAATCCTGAGTTATCATTCGCCGCGGAGTAAAAGTTACTTCAGCAGTATTGTAGTTGATGATATAATCCTGATCTTCGCCACGCTGCATTAATTGTCCGTCTACAAAAACTTTTTCAGTTCCGGCAAGTACAACAAAATACAATTCATTATTTGCGCCCTGCAAACGATAAGGTCCCTGGTTTCCTTCCTGCCCCTGAAAAATATTTCTATTAAATTTTCCTTTTGCAATTGCAGCGCTGACCAAAGTTTTATTAGTGATGTTTTTGGAAATTTTTTCAGTTGTTTCAAAAGATGCTCCCTGTAATCGTTTGTAAAAATTAAGATAGGATTGCTGGTTCTCGCGCAAATCAATATCACCCATGTTCAAAGTCCAGTTCTTCTTTTTAAACTGAAGAAAAATTTTATCGAATTCGCTTAACTGAGCAGTAGTTCCATCCGGCTGAATTGGAATATTATTATCCGTAAGCGCAGCAGAAATTTGAATACTGTCTGCAAGATATCCGTTCAACTGAAGATTAAGATTAGATGTTACAACTGCATCCTGGCTATTTCCAAACGTAAGCGATCTTCCAAAACTTCCGTTATAGGTGATATTTCCGAAGTTGAAAAAATTATCATCTCCATTTTGTCCGTTCTTATCAAACGTATATGGACGAACCATAAAATTGCCAAGAATGCTGTCGTAATTCAATCTTTTTACTACAGTATTAAATTTATACGGAAAAGTGCGATAGGTTAAAAAAACACTGTCTGCATTTGGTTTTTCTTTCCAGGTAATTTTTGCGTTTATGAAATCAAGTGTATAGGTAGAATCTGCAATTCCTTCAACTATAAATGTATTTGGAATGATACTTAACGAATCAAACTGAACCGCTTCTTTTTTTACCTGAATGAATTTTTTATGAAGATTAGAAACAATATTTTTTGAAGACGCTGGTTTTTTTAACTGCGGGCGCTGCGCTTTTGTTGTAAAGAAAATTCCACAGCAAATCAATATCAGTATAAGCAGCTTCAGAAACAACAAAAATAGTTTTTATTAAAATGCCAAAAACCGGAATTTATTGTATTAAAATCTGCAAAATCAGGAAGTTAGAATGTTATTATTGCCTGATGTTGTTAATAAAAAATCATAACAGCACATACAACCACAACTTTAGGCTTTAAAATGCAGCAGGGAGAAAAAAATATTTGTCATAACGTTTCATTATTTATTTCCCGTGAAAAAAATTCTACCTGCACTTTCTCTTTTACTATTTGCAAGTTTTTTTAGCGGATGCTATGTGAACAGGCAGGCAATTTATGTTAGTCCTTTTAACGCAAATGCGAATACTTATCACACCATTCCTCTCAAGTCAGACAGTTTACAATCTGCTTTTTTTATTAACGCTGCGTATGCATCGGGAGTGGTAAACTTCACAAGCACTGCACAATCTGATAGCGGCTTTGCGAATGAAGACTATGTCAGATCTTTTCAATTCAGTATATCGCGCACGCATAATTTTGGAATTTTTGAAGCATATTATGGATTGAATTTTTCATTGGGAAATTATACGCTGAATAAATTCGACAGCATTAATAATGATCCAACGGTAAACTACAAAGCAATTAATCAATATGCAGGTAAGAAATTTTTTGGCGGATATGGATTTAACGGTGGTCTAAATTTCGTTCTTCCATTTGCGCATGGAGGCGAATGGCGTGTTGTTGGTTTTGAATTATCCATGATGCATGAATACGGAAGTTACCTGCAATTCAGAAATCAATTTCCTTATTCAGAAGCTACCTATATTGCTAAAAGCAATTTTTTTGGAACCTATGGATGGTTTACAGAAATACTTTTTGGCAGAGGACATTTTGGAATTAAGATGGGATCAGGAGCTATCATGGGAGAACAATACAATTACCTCCTGATTATTGATAATGATACAGAGAAACCTCTAAAATATCATTATTCCAGCGCATCATTCACAGGTGTGATTGATAAGTTTACCATTTACGCGCAACTAAATACCGGAACCAAAGCAACTTTTTTGCAATTCGGATCTAATTACAGAATTGCAAAAAAGAAAAAAACCACACAAACTAATCTTTATTAACCTCGCTTAACAAGTCTTCAATATCTAAATGATCCGTTACCATTTTTAAATTTCCATCTGCATCAAACGGCCATTTATCTTTTGGTTTGTCCCAATACAATTCAACGCCATTGCCATCCGGATCATCTAAATAAATTGCTTCGGAAACACCGTGATCAGCAGCTCCGGTTAAAGGATATTTTGCATCCATCACTCTTTTCAAAGCAATGGCAAGTTCTTTTCTTGTAGAAAATAAAATTGCGGTATGAAATAAGCCGGCGCTGTGTTTCGGAGCTGGCGGAGCATTTTTACTGTACCATGTATTTAACCCGATATGATGATGATAGCCTCCGGCAGAAATAAATGCAGCTTCATTTCCGTAACGCTGCGTTTCCTGAAATCCCAACAGATCGCGATAAAAAGATAATGATCTTTCCAGGTCGGCAACTTTTAAATGCACATGACCTATGCGCGTATGTTCTGGAATTGTGTATGCCATAATTTTTTAAACTCCTACAAAATTAGAATTAATATAAAACTCCTGTTGCAGTTCTTTCACACGCGGGTTTTCGAGATATTCATCAAAATTCATCAGCCTGTCGATTATTCCGTTGGGAGTTATTTCAATTACGCGATTGGCAACAGTTTGCAAAAAGGTATGATCGTGTGAAGTGAGCAACACAACTCCTTTAAAATTTACTACGCCTTCATTAAAAGCTTGTATAGATTCAAGATCGAGATGATTGGTTGGTTCATCCAATGTAATTACGTTAGGATCCTGGAGCATCATCCGGCTTAACATGCAACGAACTTTTTCTCCACCGCTCAACACAGAAGTTTTTTTAAGAATTTCATCTCCGCTGAATAACATTCTTCCCAAAAAGCCGCGCAAAAATGGTTCATCCGCATCCGTAATATGCGGTGGAACGTATTGACGAAGCCAATCCATCAAACTGATATTCTTATCTAAAAAATATTCGGTGTTATCGTTAGGTAAATATGCTGTTGTTACTGTAGTTCCCCAACTAAAAGTTCCTGAGTCAGCAGAAGCTTTTTTATTGATGATTTCAAAAAAACTTGTCAACGCCAAATGATTTCTGCTAACAAATGCAACCTTATCATTCTTACTCAAACTAAAACTTACATTGGAAAAAAGTACGCTTCCATCTTCCGCAGTTTTTGATAATTTTTCTATATTCAAAACCTGGTTACCAACTTCTCTCTGTTGTTTAAAAAATATTCCCGGGTAACGACGGTTGGATGGTTCTATATCTTCGATAACTAATTTTTCCAAAGCTTTTTTCCTTGATGTTGCCTGTTTCGATTTGGAAGCGTTGGCAGAAAATCGCGCGATGAATTCAAGAAGCGCCTGGCGTTTATCTTCTGTTTTTTTATTCTTATCGCTCATTTGCCGCGCCATCAATTGAGAAGACTCATACCAAAAAGTATAATTGCCCGTAAAAATTTTTATTTTTTGCCTGTCAACATCAGCAACGTGCGTACAAATTGCATCAAGAAAATGTCGATCATGCGAAACAACAATCACGATATTTTCATAGTCGGCTAAAAAATTTTCCAGCCAGCTGATGGTTTGCACATCAAGGTCATTTGTAGGTTCATCAAGAATAAGAATATCCGGGTTGCCGAACAAAGCCTGCGCTAATAACACGCGCACTTTCATAACGCCGGTAATATCTTTGAGCAATATAGAATGATATTTTTCTTCCACACCCAAATCGCTGAGCAATGATGCCGCATCGCTTTCGGCGGTATAGCCACCCATCTCACCAAACTCAGCTTCGAGTTCGCCCGCGCGAATTCCATCCGCTTCACTGAAATCTTCTTTTGTGTACAAAGTATTTTTTTCGTGCATGATTTTCCACATCAACTCATGCCCCATCATCACCGTATCCAAAACTGTATATTCATCAAATTCAAAACGATTTTGCTTCAGCACAGCCATGCGCAATCCCGGTGTAATTTCAATCGTTCCTTTGTTAGGTTCAATTTCTCCCGACAATATTTTTAAAAAAGTAGATTTGCCCGCGCCGTTTGCGCCAATCACACCATAACAATTACCCTTGGTGAAAGTGAGATTTACTTCGTCAAACAAAATTCTTTTTCCGAACGAAAGCGTTACATTATTTACCCTTACCATTTAACTCCTTTTTTTGAGGCTGCAAAGGTACGAAATAAGTGTGAGCTAATAGCTATGAGCTTTTAGCTATTAGCTGTTAGCCGTTCTTTACTAATTATTAATTCTTAACTATCAATTATTAATTTTTGGTAACCGGCGACAGAATAACTATTAAGCACCGTTGCGTCGCACTCTTGTACAGCAGAAATTCTATTCAACCCTGCATTACAATCGGAAAGTCGCTGAGTACAAACAATTACAAATAACTCAACCACCATTGACGATGTGTGGCTTTGTAACGGCTATATTTTTTACAAAGAGGATATAATATCATTATTATGCAAAACCATATTAAATAAACGCCGGGCAATGAAAACCCAAAATTATCCGGCCTAAATAAAAATGGCGATTGATTTGGAATAATATCTTTTACTCCATATCCTTCGATGAAGAAAATGATCATGCACAAAAAATGGATCGTAAAGAAATGAACGATGTAAAAGAAAAACGGCACACGCCCGAACACAATAAAAAAATCGGAAACTTTATTTTTAATATTCTCAAAAAATGCAAGTAAGATAAGAGATGGACCAAGCGTCATTCCCAAATACATTAATGATGGCGGATATTTAGTAAGATTTAAAAATGAAAGAAAACTGTACAATCCATCTCGTTGAGTAGTCCATGGTCGTGGATCGCCGTAATGATTGATCAATCTAAGCACAACAAAAATCAATGTCATTGAAATTCCAACTGTAATCAAAATTTTTTTTCGCTTTGCCTCATCAACCTGTGGTTCAAATAATTTTCCGAGCGCATAGCCGCAAAACATCACACCCGTCCACGGGAAAAATGGATATAGCATGATTAAAAAATGATGCGGGAAAATAGTATACCTCACAAAAAAACCATGATGCACCAAATCCCAGAAAAAACCTATATGCCCTTTTTCCGTTGCTTCAGGATAATCAAGAAGATTATGCCCGAAAACAATTATCAACCCAAGTATCAAAATAAATTTTACAGGTAAATTTATCCAGATAACCAATCCTAATATTACCATGCTTATTGCTGTTGCCCAAATTACCTGGAAAATGATAACATGGTACAATGGATCAAACGTAAACAAGAAACTCATCACAAAAACTTCTATCAAAATAAACCATAATCCTCTTTTAATTAAAAAGGAGCTCAATTCTGATTTTGTTTTTTTTAGTCCAAAAAGATAAGCGGATGTTCCTGCAAGAAAAATAAAAACCGGCGCGCAGAAATGTGTTATCCATCTTGTAAAAAATAATTGTGGCGTAGTGGTAGCAAGATTTGTAGGGCTATCAGTTGATGCAGTAATGTGAAAAAAATCCCGCACATGGTCAATTGCCATAATAACCATAATTATTCCACGTAAGAGATCGATGGAGTTAATTCTTTTTTTGAGTGTAACAACCGGAGAGTTCATAACATTAGCTTTGGGAAAATGAAAATTACGACAGAAAACAAAAAGTAAAAAGTAAAAAAACACAAACGGTAACCCTTAAATTAATCAGGAGAAAAAATCATATAATTCGTTTTAATCGCGGTATACATTCCATAGGAACCGAAATATGCAGCGCCGAGCAGCGCTGTTTTATCAATTGCAATAATTTTAATCGGCACATCTTTTACTAAATTCTGCAACCGATCACAATCAAGATAATTTTCAAAAAAGATTTTCTTTTTTAATAAAGGCGCAATTTTTGGAGGAATGCCGCCGCCCAGGAATAATCCGCCGGTTGCTTTCATTTTTAAAACAAGATTGCATGATTCCCGTGCGAGATAACGAACAAACATCTGCATCGTTTCTACGCACACTTTGTCTTTATTATGCTAATGCAGCATGACTGATCACCGATGAAGGATCATCTTTTTTAAATGCATCGGAAATCCATGCAGGTTCTTTTGTTTTATTTTTTGCGTTCAGAAAAAGATAGATATCGTGAATGCCCGGACCTGCAACAACTTTTTCCCAACTCACGATTCCATATTTTTTTTGGAGAAAACGATGCAACTCAAAATCCAATTCTGTTCGCGGACAAAAATCTGTATGTCCACCTTCAGTAGGAAACGGATGATATGCATCTCCATCCCAAAATAAACCTGCTTCGCCCAAACCCGTGCCTGGCGCGATTATGGCGATATTACCCTTATTCTTTTCATTACCCTTATGAATTGTAATTAAATCTTTTGCCGTGAGCGCAGCTAATCCATAAGCAGTAGCTTCAAGATCGTTGATCAATGAAACTTCGGTTATACTTAACCGTTGTATCACATCTTTGATATCAAGATCCCATGCAAGATTTGTTATTTCCACTTTTCCATTTACAACAGGACCCGCAACACCCAAACAAATTCTATCCGGCTTTGCGCATTTTTCTTCTTTAATAAATTGCTCAATAATATCAATGCTGGATTTATAATTTGCAGAATGATATTTTTTTTCCAGAACAACTTTCACTGATTTTTTTGTAGCGTGAAAAATTGCGAGATTAGTTTTCGTTCCGCCAACATCACCGGCTAAAACTGTAATTGTTTTATTACCTAACTCATCTTTTCGCGGGAAAAATAAATTTACCGGAGATTGATTCTTTGCTGCCATAATTTTTTCTTGAAAAATTCTAAAATTATTTTACCCGATTACTTTACATCATAACTATATACTATGAACGCACCAGGCTGCATAATAAAAATTCTGTCGCCGTCTAATTTTTCAATATTGCCGCCAAAAACATTTTTTCCATACCCTTTTATTATATCATTTGTGATACGAAATTGCTGTTGCTGTTTGGAAAAATTCAGCAACACCAAAACTTTATGCCCGTTTTTCTCTCGTACAAATGCATATACAGATTCGTCTTTTCCGGTTATCAATTTCGTAAATGAAGCATCTGCAGATAATGCTTCTGTGGAACGGCGTAAAGTATTTAGCGTTTTGTAAAATGGCGCGAGTTCGTATTGATTCCAGGTGATTGTGTCTTTCACAAAAAATTTCAATCTTTTTTTATTCGGAATTTCTTGTCCGCTATAAATTAACGGCACACTGTGATGTATTGTAAAAGCCCAAACAGCAAAGGCTTTATAGTCTTCGCCAAAACGTTCAAACTCTGTTCCATTCCAGCTATTTTCATCATGATTGGTTGTAAAATATAAACGAAATGCATTTTTCGGAAATGTGCTGTCGTTGTGAGCAATAACAGAATCCAATTGTTTCAATGTTGTTTTTCCGGAATAAATTCCATAGGCAATATTCATAACGCTCCACGGATACGTTTCATCAAATCCATCATTATGCAAACTCGGTTTATCACCTTCAGCCAGCATAAATAATGTTTTCATTTTTCGCAAAGATGTAATCGCTTCTTTCCAAAAATCATCAGGCACATCGCTCGCGTCATCGCAACGAAATCCGTCGATATCACTTTCGTTAATCCAATATTTCATTGCATTGATCATCGTGTCGCGCAACTCGTGGTTATCATAATTTAATTTTCTTGTATCATCCCAACCGTTTGGAATTATCGCTTTTCCTGCGCTGTCTCTTTTATAAAAACCCGGATGCGCCATCATCCAAAAATTATCAGGCGCCGAATGATTTGCAACCCAATCTATGATAACTTTAAAACCCATATCGTGCGCTTGTTTCACCAATGCTTTCCAATCGTCCATCGTTCCAAATTCATTATTAACTGCGTAATAATTTTTCACTGCGTAATAACTTCCCAATTCTTTCTGAGTTGCTTTTCTTCCTTCCAATCCTATCGGAGTAATTGGCATGAACCATAATATTTCTACTCCCATATCTTTTAATCGCGGAAGAGATTTTGCAAAAGATTTGAAACTTCCATCAGCAGAATATTGCCGCAGATTTACTTCATAAATATTCGATTGATAACTCCATGAAGGATGATCGTTAGCTATAGCTGTTTCGGTTGTTGCAGAATTATTATTGGCTTGATTACCTGAATTACAGGAAGTGAAGGCAAAAAATATTACCATCAGCAGGCAAAGCAATTGTTTGAGCATAAAAAAATTTGCTGTGAAGTTACAGTTTTGAATAAAAAATTTTACAATTTACTAAATCAATTCTTTCAATTTAGTAATTGCATAATCCACTTCTTCTTTTGTATTGTGTTTGGAGAAAGAAAAACGAACGGCTGCATGATCTTTATCATTACTGATTGCAGCAATAACATGAGATCCCTGCTCAGCGCCACTTGTGCATGCGCTACCACCGGATGCGCAAATATGATTGATATCTAAATTCAACAGCAGCATATCCGATTTTTCATTTTTAGGAAAAGAAACATTAAGCACAGTGTACAAACTTTTTCCGCATGGATCGCCATTAAAATCTACACCTTTAATATTTTTTTTCAATTGATCCATCATGTACATCTTTATGTCTTTTATATAAGCGCTGTCATGCTCATAATTTGCTGTTGCGAGTTCCAGAGCTCTTGCAAAACCTGCAATGCCATAAACATTTTCAGTGCCTGCGCGCATGTTGCGCTCCTGTGAACCGCCATGTATATAAGGATGAATTTTTACATTTTCATTTACATATAAAATGCCAACGCCCTTAGGTCCGTGAAATTTGTGACCTGCAGCTGTAATAAAATGCACGTATGAATTTTTCAGATCCAAAGGAAAATGCCCAACCGTTTGCACTGTGTCTGAATGAAAAATTGCATTATACTTTTTGCACAATTCACCAACTGCATCTATATCGAGCATATTGCCAATTTCATTATTGGCGTGCATCAAACTAACCAAAGTTTTTTTAGTGGTTGATGCAAGTTGATTTTTTAAATCATCCAAATCAATATGTCCGTTTGGTAAAAGTTTTACATGACTCACAGTTACTTCGCCATTCTTTTGCAAATGTTCAATCGTGTGCAAAACTGCATGATGTTCCAACGGAGAACTGATGATATGTTTGCAACCTAAATCGTGCACTGCTGCAGTTATTGCTGTGTTTGAACTTTCTGTTCCACCGGAAGTAAAAAATATTTCTGCAGGATGTGCATTCAAAATTTTTGCAACAGTTTTACGCGCGCTTTCAATTGCCATTCTTGTTTCTCTGCCGTAAGAATATATCGAAGATGGATTACCAAATTTTTCTGTAAAGAATGGCATCATCACTTCAAGCACCTGGGGATCCAAAGAAGTTGTCGCCGCATTATCAAAATAAATTCTCTGCATGACTTATCTATAGCTGATTTAAACGGATTGCAAAGATAAGAAAAAGAGGTTTAGTTTACTGTTTACTGTTTTCAAAATTACAATAACAAATATTTAATGTAAAATGTTACACAATGCTGAGTAGAAAATAAAATGTACAAGAGTGCGACGCAACGATGC
Source organism: Chitinophagia bacterium (assembly GCA_963774065.1). Lineage (GTDB taxonomy): Bacteria > Bacteroidota > Bacteroidia > Chitinophagales > Chitinophagaceae > Puia. The sequence goes on along the minus strand of CAVZDO010000003.1, from coordinate 2,156,577 downwards.
TTAATAGTAGTAATGTCGCCGGGAGCATAATAAAGAAAATACGAAAAAAATATTTTGCATTTAGTTGTAAATCTCAAAGTAAGAAACTGAAAACTAAATAAACTCTTCAATCTTTCAGAGCATCTTCCAGTTGCTTGTATAAAATATTTCTATCCATCGGATATCCTGCTTTTGAAAGCTCAAAACTTCCATCTTTTTTAATGATCACATAAGTTGGATAACCACTTCCCTTCACTTTTTCCATGATATCTTTTGTGAGAATTTTACTCGCCAAAATATTTATTCCTGATAAATTGTAATAAGGAATCAGTTGTTTCCATTTAGCCGGATTCGATTCATCGTGATTGGCGATATATAAATAGTCCAAGCCTTTATTTTGAAAATGGTTCTTGATCGAATCTGAGTTTACTAATAATGATTCTCTGCAAGGTCCGCACCAGGTTCCCCACATATCCAACAACACTGTTTTGCCTTTTTCCAATTTTAAAATATCATCGAATGATTTTAAAGAATCCGTATTTTCTATAAGAACCATTTTATCGTTTAGTTTGCGTTTTTCTTTTTCCGCAACTTCTTTTACAAATGGTTCGATGTATTTTATGTATTCGCTTTTCGGATATTTTTGTTCGAATCGTTCAAACATCTCCGGAATATTATCCTGCTTCTCTTGCATCGCATCTTTAAAAACGTTTGCATATAAAAATTCTGCAGTTCTTCCATTGAAATATTTATTTATGATTCTCTCGCGCAAATCATTTTCCATATCATTCTCAAAAATTTTTTTCCCTGTAGCTTCATCAGTTCCATACCATTCCTGAAAAAATGCTTTGGCGTTTGTACCGGATTCATCCCACAATCTTTCTTTGATCCTTATTAAATATATCGGAAGAAAATAAACACAGCTGTAAGTGTTAAGTAGTTCGGCATTATTGAGTGGATTTACTTTTATGAGTGAATCTTCAATTAGCTGCCATTTATTTTTATTTCTGCGATAAGGTTCTCCTGCATGAAATTTTTGTTCTCCGTTAAATTCAGCATATGTTTTTACAGGAAAATATTGAACGATCAAAGAATAAATTTTTAGAAAATCTTTTCTTGGATGATAGCGGTGAATATATTCTTTTAATATCCGGCGATTAGTATCGTCTCGCATCTCTATTGCTTTGAAAACATTGTATGGCAAAGAATCTTTCCAAAATGCCATCAGATCTATATTATTTTTTATCTGCTGAGTTAAAGGTTGATTGTTTCTGCTTCCTATGCCGGTAACGGCATAAGTAAAATCAGTTTGCGTGGCATATGCAGAAATATTCAAATTATCACCGGGCGACAAAAAAATATTGTACTCTAACTCCTTTTTCGATGAATCGTCTTCATAATAAATCGTGATAAAAATTGGCTTAACTAAATGGAAAGTTTTACCCGCATTATCATTTATCAAAGGCAGGTTAAAATCGCGCTCTTTGAACATTGCATAGGCATCAGAATAATTATCATTAACTACTTCAACTGTTTTTGCATGTGCATGAAGGATATGAATATGAATAGTAGCTGGCTGCGATTTTGCATTCCATGCAAATAAAATAATGAGGAATAAAAAAATATTCTTTTTCATGAGAAAGAAATTTACAATTGAATGTAAAATTAATGCCTGATAAAAAGCAACAAGAATATATTTCGATATACTGGTTTTGATAAAGGCGATGATATTTAATCCGATCTAAATAAACTCTTTAATATCCTGCATCAAACGGAAAGCGATATTATTTGCTGTAGTTTCAAAATTACTTTCGGCGTAAATACGAATGATAGGTTCCGTGTTTGAAGTGCGGAGATGAACCCAATCGTTGTCGAATTCTATTTTCAATCCGTCTTCTGTATTGATAGGTTGATTTTTATATTTCTTTCTGATCTTTTCAAAAATAGAATTTACGTCAATATTTTTTCCGAGCTCAATTTTATTTTTTGAAATGAAGTAGTCGGGGTATTTTGTTCTGAAAGATCGCATTCCGTTTTTATGATAAGATAAAGCAGTTAAAAAAAGTCCGATGCCAATTAATGCATCGCGGCCGTAATGCAAATCTGGAACAATAATTCCGCCATTACCTTCGCCGCCGATCACTGCATTAACCTGCTTCATTTTATTTACCACGTTCACTTCACCAACAGCTGACGGAAAATATTGTCCGCCATGTTTGAGTGTAATTTCTTTAAGCGCTTTGGTGCTGCTCATGTTACTAACGGTGTTGCCTGTACGTTTGCTCAGCACATAATCTGCAACGGCAACCAATGTATATTCTTCGCCAAACACAGTTCCGTCTTCACATACAAAACACAAACGATCCACATCGGGATCAACAGCAATTCCAAAACTGGCTTTTGTTTTTACTACTGTTGCACTCAGCGCAGAAAGATTTTCGGGCAACGGTTCAGGATTGTGTGCAAACTTTCCGTTCACTTCTTCATTTATTACAATCACTTCTTCCACACCCAACGCTTTTAATAATGCCGGAATAAACAATGCGCCAGTTGAGTTAATAGCATCCACAACAACTTTATATTGTTTCTGTTTTATTGATTCAATATTTATTAGCGGATAATTTATTATAGCATCAATATGTTTTTGCAGATAAGTTTTATCAACTCTATAGGTTCCTAATTTATCAATGACTGCGAAAGTAAATTTTTCTGTTTCTGCAATTTTCAGAATTGCATCGCCATCTGCAGCGCTTAAAAATTCACCATCGTGATTAAGTAATTTCAATGCATTCCAATCTTTGGCGTTATGACTCGCCGTAATAATAATTCCGCCGGCAGCTTTTTCCTGCACAACTGCCAACTCAACTGTTGGCGTGGTGGAAAGTTGCAGGTCAATAACATCTAATCCTAATGCCGTGAGTGTATTTGAAACAAGATGAGAAACCATTTCTCCACTTATGCGCGCGTCTCTGCCTATAACGATTTTTTTTCCTGAATTTTTTTCTTTGATCCAGCTTCCATAAGCGGCGGTAAATTTAATAATGTCGGGTGGAGTTAAATTATCGCCGGGACTGCCTCCTATCGTTCCCCTGATTCCTGAAATACTCTTTATCAATGCCACTATTTTCTAAGGTTTATAATTAAAAAAATACGGTTTTGATAAGTATGAATTCTATGTGCGGGATTTCAGGAATTGAATTTCATTAAAAATGAAACCTGGTTCTCTTGTTCTGCAATTATAGCAATTAAAATACCAAATAAGAAATTATTAAACGTTAAATGTTAACATTCGCAAAATGATTTCTTTTTAAACAGAAAAGCTCTCCTATTTTTGTTAAAAGACAATAGCATGCAAATTCCGGGAAACTGGTTTGTCGATTGGTTCAATTCTCCATACTATCATCAATTGTATTTTTATCGCGACGAACAAGAAGCTGCAGCATTTCTTGATAAATTGATCGCCTTTTTACATCCATCGCCAAACGCTACCATGATTGATGTTGCCTGTGGCCGCGGCGGCACGCTAAAATTCTTGCTGCAAGAGGGTTTGATGTTACCGGAATTGATATAGCTCCCGATACTATCGAATATGCAAAGCAATTTGAAAATGAGCGTCTGCATTTTTACGTCCACGATATGCGACTTCCATTTTGGATAAATTATTTTGATTTCGCTTTTAACTTTTTTACCAGTTTTGGATATTTCAGAACAGAGCGTGAGCATTATGATGCAATACGCACCATTGCGAACGCAATAAAAAAGAATGGAATTTTTGTGCTCGATTTTTTGAATGTACAATATGCCGAAGAACATTTGGTTGCAGAATCAAAAAAAGAAATTGACGGCGTTGTTTTTAATATAAAAAGATGGGCTGACGACAAACATCTTTATAAAAAAATATTTATTGAAGACAAAAACATCAATCACAATTGTGAACACACGGAAAGAATTGCAAAAATTCTTCCGGAAGATTTTTCAAAAATGTTTGAAAAATATGGTTTGAAAATAGAAGAAATGTTTGGCGATTATGAATTGAATCCATTCGATGAAAAAAAATCGCCAAGATTGATAATGATAGCGAAGAAACGTGAGACGTGAGAAATGAGACCGCTATACAATTAATTCACCTTTACGTATCCTCACCTATTTACTTCTTTCAAAATAATCAGCTTCGGTCTTTCTTCAACAGAAAATATTACTGCATTATCTGTAATTTTTTTATTGGTTTCATTTCCAAATTCTGCATCATCGGCAAAATAAATTTCCTTTGCATTGTTGTTTGCGGTTTTTCCAACTTCTAATTTATAGTTTTCAACTTTTGTTCCATTACGTGTTGGACAATACACAAAATATGCAACAGAATCCGGTGATGATTGATTACGATATTTATACACCCAAACATTTCCTGTTTCAGAAATAATTTTATCGGGAACATAATTTGCAAGCCTGTTTTCAAAAGCGCTGATGTAAAACCATCCGGCATAGGGTTTGATGCTGCCATCGGGCATTTCGCGTATAACGCCGCTGGATAAGTAAACGCTTGAACTTGTATCCGAATCATAATCTTTCAGCCAATATAAAATGTACGCATCAAAACCCGAAAATGCAGTTGCATTAATTGATCGCAAAATAAAAATTCCCTGGCTTTGCGCTGTTGAAAGTCCCGGCAGCATTGGTGTTCCCTGTCTTGATTTCTGACTTTTATCATATCCATTTTCTCCTAAAATACATGGCACGCCAGGTTGAATGCGATAAGTTGCATCGCGCACTTTTGAAAGACGCCAGCGCAATGAATCTTCTTCGGGCGTTATAGCAACAGTAAGATGTTTTTGAGAATAATGATGATACTGAATTCCGCCGGTCCATAAAAAAGCTTTATCATTTCTCAGCGTGTTGCATAAAAATTTGTACACTTTAATCCTGTTCGTATCTAATTCAATTAATCCGTCGGTGATTAATTTACTGTTGACATCAGCATTTTTTATTCCGCATTTTTTTCCTAAAGCATTTTCATTTCCATCATAATCTGCGCTGCTTTGCGCAAAATATTCAAGCGGGTTGGAATATTTTTTTCCAACCCAGTTTGCATCATCTTCATTTCCGTTTTCATACAAAGTCATCGAACCACGACCTGAAGATCGCGGACTGTTTGATATTGATAATAAATTTGTATCCACTTTTGTGTTGCCAAAAAATGCAGCAATATTCCACATCATATTTGCATGGCGCGCATAGCTCAACGGATCTTCGCTATCCATATTTTTTTGTGTGAGCGGACGGCCTTTATCTTCATAACCTTTTCTTGCCATCCATTTTGGCAATCCCATAATTGTATGCCATGCTTCGCAATTATTTTGTTTTTTTAATTTTTCTACAAAAAAATAATAATCGTCAATAGCATTATTCCAATATCCTAAACGCAGCATATTATATTTCACATTAGGGTATGCGTCAACCGCGTCATTATCAAAATCAGCAGTGTAAGAATATATGCGCGAGTAATAAAAAGGTTTTAACCATTTCGGATCCACTTCATTAAAATAATTGGCGCCTATAAATTCTTTCATTGGTTTTTTTGACAAGGTAACTCCTGTATAAACCTGCGAAGGCGCTGATGGAATTTTGCCATTCGGTTTTCCATACAAAACCATTTCGGTAATTGCACATTCAGGACTATTGAATTGTATCATCACATACTGCGAATTATCATTCAAAGAAAATTTTTGCCAGCCCGCCGATAAAAAACTGCTTCTCGTTGTAAAAGCTGCTTTCAATTTCCAATGCTGCATGTTGCCGGTATATATCCAAACGCTGTCGGAAGTTTTTGCTTTATCATAGATATACACATCGGATAATTGATACGGAATTTGCAAATCCGTTACAATGCGATTTCCTTTTTTTTCAGGGAAATATATTTCAGGATGTGAATGTGGTTGCGGATCAGTTTCCGGAATATAATTTTCAGATCTGTTATTGGAGCGCGGATCCACATAAGCATTTTCATCAAACAAATTAAAAGGATTGCCCTCACCTTCATCCGCATATCCACTTAAATCGTAAACATTTTCTTTATAGATGGCAGTTATCTTTTGAAATCCGTCGGCATAAATTTTATTTGCGAGAACAGTTTTTTGTCCGGAGTTTTTACAGGAAATCAACAAGGCTGATACGGTAAGAATATAAGACGCATATTTTGCCATAGCTATAAACTTAGCGTTTCTTTTTATTGTTAGAGGCAATATACTTTGCTGCTTCATAGAAGGATTGCGCAAGTGTGCGCATGTTGTTTTTTATTTCATCAGTTTGCGGATTTGGAGGAACGGCATCATTATTAATAACTGAAACCATTTCTTCACTGCCGGTTTTTAATTGCTTGCGAAAAAAATAATTTCCCTGAACTATTCCGATATAATCGACACATATAAACGAAAAATTTTTGCCCGTAATATGTGTGGAATCCAATAAATCTCTTCCGAGTGTTGTGTTGCGGTAATTGATATTGCACAAACCTGCCAAAGTTGGCAAAGCATCGAGTTGGGAGCAGCAATCGTGAATGCGTTTTGGCGCAAGTAATTTTGGCGCATATATTAAAAGAGGAACGTGTTCTGTCGTCAAACCCTGATCTGTCCACGCTTTTGGAAACATATCGTCAGCATCGCCGGGAATTCCATGATCGCCGACAAAAAGAAAAATTGTGTTATCGAAATATTTTTCTTTAGAAGCGGCTTCGATAAATTTCTGATAACAAAAATCTGTGTACCGAAATGCATTCATTTCATCCATACTTTTAAACCCACTTTTACGTAATGAATCATCGGAAACATTTATTCTTTTAAATTCATTTTCATCTTCTTTTGGAATTGTGTACGGACGATGATTATCTGCAGTTTGAACAATCGCAATAAATGGTTTTGCTTGTTGTGCAAAAACTTCATTCGCATTTAAAAAAAGATTCTTATCGCTTATTCCCCAAACATCAATACTTGAATTGTTGTAATTATCCTGTTCGTACAAATGCAAATCGTCGATATTATTTTTAAGCAGTCCGCGAATATTTGCCCAGCTTGTGCTTCCACCGATAAAATAAAATTTTTCATACCCCGAAAAATCGTTCATGATAGTGTGTTGACTAACGGTGGAAGGATTTCGGCTAAAAGTTGAACTCGATACATCCGGAATTCCGGTAATTACAGACCATACACCGCGCGCTGTGCCAAAACCCGGAGTGAAACACCTGTCGAAAAAAATTCCATGATCGCACATATTTTTAAAATATGGCGTTGTGTTTAATGGATTGTTGAACATCGAACTTCTGTAGGCCGCGAACGATTCGCAAATTACAATTACAACATTCGGCGGAGTTTTTACCGTTGTTGTTTTGGCAGAAATATTTCTTGTAAAATTTAATTGCGAAATATTATTTGAATCCAAATCATAGTATGGCGCAAGAACTTTATAAGCCTCTCTTACTTTATTAGGATCATATTTGTCGCTGATAAAAACAAGCGTGTTTAAAAAAGATTCAAAAGGATTTAATGCAAGGTTGCCTTTATATTCACTGCCTAAGGCAAATGCATCGCTCCATCTTAACGGATACTGGCTGAATCTTCCAAATATTGCCCACGCAAAAAGCAAAAAACAAACAATAAACCAGGTTATCCTGCTTTTTTTTGATGATGCAGGTTTTTGCTTGCGGATTTTTTTATAAAATCTTTTTATTATCCAGTTGATAAGCCAGGTTCCTACCGTTAACTCAAGGATGATTTGAATTACAGGATAAGTTTGCCAAACCATTTTTGCAGATATTGCCGCATCCTGCAAAAAATTTAGCACATTAGCATTTAATCGTTGCGATAAATAACTATAGTAACCAAAATCGAGAATATAAAACAACAGCATAATAAATGCTGCAACTCCTGTAATAACTAAAATTATTCTTTTCCCCGTTCTCGACTGAAAAGGATTTATGCGCGGAATACTTCCTATAACAAGCATTATTATTAACAGCACGCAAACGTCCCGCAAATCATATCGCATTCCTAAAACAAAAGAAGAGCCAACGTCTGACAAATGATTATCTTGTCCGGAAGAAAAAAAGAAAAGCGCTAATCGCAAGAGACTCATCAGTAATAAAAAAATAATTCCGGTGCAAAAAATCCATCGAATCAATTTAGGTATCTTTAATGTTGCAAGCATAGCTTTTTAAAATAAGCGGCAAAGATAGTTCATAGTTGATAGACTAATTTCTATGAACATGAATTGTCAACTACGAACTAAACAACCAACCATGTTGCATTTCGACTACTGGCTTTTTTCTAAAATAAATCAACAATGGACAAGCTCTTTTTTGGACGCTTTTTTTCTTTTTTTAAGAGAAGCCAATTTATGGGCTCCATTCTATCTTTTTTTACTTGTATTCGCTGCTCTTAATTTTTCAAAAAAGGGGTGGTGGTGGATGCTTGGTTTTATATTAACCGTATCCATCAGCGATATAATCAGCAGCCATATAATTAAAGAAATTATTTTTCGTCCGCGCCCATGCGCAGATGCGACCATAGGTCCTTATGTAAGATTTATTGCACGGTATTGTCCGATGAGTTCCAGTTTTACTTCATCGCACGCGTGCAATCATTTTGCAATGGCTATGTTTATTTTTTTTACATTTAAGCAAACAAGTAAATGGTGGCGTTTAGTTTTTTTATGGGCTGCATTGATTTCCTATGCGCAGATATATGTTGGAGTGCATTACCCTTCCGACGTTTTTTGCGGAGCCATCGTCGGATCATTTATCGGCTATTACATGAGTAAATTTTTTACAAAAAGAATTGGTGTATTAAAGGTTGAAAATAAATATTCATGATCTCATTCATCATTTTATTTTGTTTGATTTTTATAAACGGTCTTTTTGTTATGGCCGAAATTTCTTTGGTTTCGGCAAGAAAATCCTGGCTGGAAAACAAAGCATCACAAGGCGATGAAAGAGCAAAAGCAGCTTTGCATCTTGCAGAAAATCCGGAATTATTTCTTTCCACAGCACAGGTAGGAATTACGCTGGTAGCAATTCTTACCGGTCTCTATTCAGGAGAAAAATTCAGTCCTTACGTTCAGCCATACATTCAAAAAATAAGTTTTCTCCAGCATTATGCAGCTAATATTTCAACAGTTCTTATTGTAATTGTGGTAACATTTCTATCTATAATTTTTGGAGAATTATTACCGAAGCGCACCGGCTTAATGCGCGCCGAAATAATTGCATGCATTGTTGCAAGACCAATGATTTTTTTAACAAGAGCCGCTCACCCGATCATCTGGTTGCTTAATTCAACAAGTAATTTATTTTTTACGCTGGTAAATTTCAAACCTGCAAAAGAAGGTAATGTAACCGAAGAAGAAATTAAAGCAATCATTAATGAAGGCACCGAACAGGGAACAATTGAAGAAGCCGAACAGGAAATTATTGAACGCGTTTTTCATTTGGGCGATCGCAATATTACTTCGCTGATGACGCACCGGAGCGATATTACCTGGTTTGATATTAATGAGAATGAAATAATAATCAAAGAAAAAATTTTGAAAGAACCTCACTCCTTTTACCCGGTTTGCGATGGAAACCTCGATAACATCAAAGGATTTGTTTCTATAAAAGATTTATACGTGACGGACGACGATGTTCCTTTTAAAAATATTGCAACGCCTCCGATGTTTGTTCCGGAAAATAACAGCGCATATAAAGTTTTGGAAGAATTCAAAAAAACAAAAATCCATTGCTGTTTTATTGTTGATGAATACGGAAGCATGCTTGGAATGATAACGCTAACAGATATTCTCGAAGCGATCATCGGCGATATTCCTCAACCTGATGTTTCCGATTATGAAATAGTAAAACGCGAAGACGGTTCTTTTTTAATTGACGGGCAAATTCCTTTTTACGATTTCCTTACGCATTTCGATAAAGCAAACTGGATGAATGAAGGCGAACAGGAATTTGATACGCTCGCCGGTTTTATTTTGCATAAGCTGGAACGAATACCGCAAACAGGAGAAAGCCTGACGTGGAAAGATTTCAAATTTGAAATTGTAGATATGGACGCACAGCGGATAGACAAAGTGCTGGTAACATTGAACAATGAATAATTGATAATTGATAATTGATAATGAAAAACGAATGATAATGCATTGTTCATTATTCTTTGTTCATTTTTCTTTATTCACCTTCACCACTCAAAACTCGCATTACTATCCGGGTTTGTGATCTCCAGACTTTTTCGGTTACCCATTACCGTTACATGCATGATGTTTATCTCGCTTGTAAATGATTCGTACAAAATATTATTCATCACATCTATTCTTTTAACAGCTGCTACATTATTCACCTGGAAATAACTCCAGGTTCCTTCTTCTTTATTTTCGCTTCCTACAAATTGCAATTGCTCCGGCTTTCCATCTACCTTAATTCGCAGGTGTTTCATAATATATTCGCTTATCAATTTGTCAGAAGCATCTTTATCTTTTATATTATTCAGATCAACTTTTGTATTGAACGCTTTTTCCAATGTAGATTCAAAATCATTCGTAAAAATTTTGCAGCTTATCTCCAGCGTTTTATCTTTTGCGTTATGATTGATTTCTGTAACACTCACGTAAAACGGATGTTTTTCAGAAAAAGAATGCAGATTATTCTTTGGCAAACTGAATATCCACGCAATAATCATCCACTTAACTAATGATGCAGCCATTTAACAAAAATATTTTTTCAGTACAAAAGTCTGATTTATTTTGAAACTCTAATTACAATGGGAGATTTTAATCTTTATTTCAGGCTTGGTACACAACATATACTCACATGGGAAGCTATGGATCATATTTTGTTTGTGTCGGCTTTATGCCTGCGATATTTATTAAAAGATTGGAAAAAAGTTGTTGTGCTTGTAACGGCATTCACCATCGGGCATTCTGCAACTCTGGCTCTAAGCGCATTGCAACTTGTGCATTTTCCGGCAAAATGGATCGAGTTTTTTATTCCGCTAACAATAGTTGCAACAGCAATCAATAATTTATTGCAAAAAAAGAACCAGGTAGAGCATCCGTCTAAACTGCCATTGATTTATTTTTTTGCTTTATTTTTCGGATTGATTCACGGGCTTGCATACGCAAATACTTTTTTAAGTTTGGAAGGCAGCGAAGGATTAGTGCTTCATCTTTTTGCATTTAATTTAGGAATTGAAGTTGCACAATTATTAGTGGTAGCAGTTGTACTTGCAATTTCATTTATCTTCGTACAACTCCTTAAACTGCCGAGGCTTTGGTGGATGAGAATCGCTTCAACAATAATTTTAGTTGCATCTGTAAAAATGTCTATTGAAAGATTTCCATAATAAACCAATCAAATCATACAAACAATGAGAAAATTAGTATTTCTTTTTCTGTGTTGCCTTGCATCAGCTGCATGGGCACAGGATGTTCAAAACAATCCCGGCTCAAATCATGGTAATAAATTTGAGCAATTGGGCACAATTCTTCCAACGCCAAATGAATATCGTACGGCAAGCGGAGCGCCGGGACCAAAATACTGGCAGCAACGTTGCGATTATAATATTCAATGTAAGTTAGATGAAGATAAGCAGTGGTTAACCGGCAGTGAAACGATTACATACTTCAACAACTCGCCGGATGTGCTCACGTATATATGGTTACAGTTAGATGAGAATGAACACAGCTCAACTAACAATGCAAATTACCAGGATGAAAGCCGCATGCCAAAAGTTATGAGCGACCAAACGGAAGATGTGTTGGAAAGACGAAATTCAAAAAACGATTATGGTGATAATATTACGAAACTCACAGACTCTGCAGGAACGGCGCTTCATTATACCATTAACAAAACAATGATGCGCGTTGAACTGCCGAAGCCATTAAAACCCGGACAAAAATTTGTTTTCAAAGTAGATTGGAATTATCACATCAGCGATCGTATGAAATTTGGCGGACGCGGTGGCTATGAATATTTTCCTGAAGACGGCAATTATCTTTTTACGATGACGCAATGGTATCCGCGTTTGTGTGTGTACAGTGATTTCCAGGGATGGCAGAATCACCAGTTCACAAGCCGCGGTGAATTTGCATTAACGTTTGGAAATTTCAAAGTGCAAATGACAGTTCCTGCTGATCATATCATCGGCGCAACCGGTGAATGCCAAAATTATCAGCAGGTATTATCTGCCGCAGAATATGCACGATGGAAACAGGCGCAAACAACAAAAGAACCTTTGCAGATTGTTAATCTTGCTGAAGCAACTGCAAAAGAAAAAACAAAAAGCAAAGAAACAAAAACATGGATCTTCCGCGCAGATAATGTGCGCGATTTTGCATGGGGAAGCAGCCGCAAATTTGTTTGGGATGCAATGCCCGCTTATGTTGAAGGCAAAAAAGTTATGTGCATGAGCTATTATGGAAAAGAGGCCTATGGTTTGTACAGCAAATTTTCCACAAAAGTTGTAGCGCATACTATTAAAACATATTCGCATTTTACAATTCCTTATCCTTATCCTGTTGCACAAAGTGTAGAAGCAGCTAACGGTATGGAGTATCCGATGATCTGTTTCAATTTTGGCAGAACAGAAAAAGATGGAACCTATAGCGAAGCAACTAAATATGGAATGCTTGGCGTAGTGATTCATGAAGTAGGTCATAATTTTTTCCCGATGATTGTTAACAGCGATGAACGTCAGTGGACGTGGATGGATGAAGGACTGAATACTTTTGTTGAATATCTTACCGAAGAATTGTACGATAACAAATTTCCTGTTCGTCGCGGGCCCGCTTACACAATTACCGATTACATGAAGTTGCCGAAAGATCAACTCGAACCTATAATGACAAATTCCGAAGACATCGTTCAGTTCGGACCAAACGCTTATTCAAAACCTGCAACAGGATTAAATATTTTGCGTGAAACTATTATGGGTCGTGATCTTTTCGATTATGCATTTAAAGAATATGCACGTCGCTGGGCTTTCAAACATCCAACGCCCGCAGATTTTTTCAGAACAATGAATGATGCAAGCGGAGAAAATTTAGATTGGTTCTGGCGCGGATGGTTTTATGGAATTCAACCCTGCGATATTTCCATCGACAGCGTAAAATGGTTTAAAGCAGATTTTACGAATGCTCCAAAAAAAGTTGATAGCATTCGTATGCAAAGCATCGCAAAGCCGCAGGTAAATTCATTTGAAGATGTTTCAAAGATCAGAAACAGAGAAGATAAGAACATAACTTTTTTAACTGATGCGGATACATCGTTGCGCGATTTTTACTGGAAATATGATCGCGGCATAGCTCCTTACGATACTGCAAAATATGCTCAGCATGTTTTACAGTTTGATGAACCTATGGATGATGCAACCAAAGAAAAATTTGCCAACAAAAATTTTTATGAAATACATTTCAGCAATAAAGGCGGGTTAGTAATGCCGATTATTATTGAGTGGACATATAAAGACGGAACAAAAGAAGTAGAGCGCATTCCCGCTCAGATATGGCGAAAGAATGAAGGCCACATTACAAAATTATTTATGAAAGATAAAGAAGTGACCTCCATCAAACTTGACCCTATGCGTGAAACAGCAGATATTGATGAAAGCAATAACACCTGGCCAAAGTGGAAGAACAAACTGCATTTCAAATTTACAAAGCTAAACGTGCGCAGGCACGTGCAATACCGAATGGCAATAACCCAATGCAGAAAGCCGCAGAAAAAGATAAGAAGGCATTTTGATATTAAAACTTAACTATTAAAACTAAAAACCTTGAAGAAATAAACTTCAAGGTTTTTTTAATTATCAATTACTCTACCGATCCATCTCTCACTTTTATTTTCTTTTTTCCTGAATTCTTTTTTTGATAGTCCAAAACTTCTTTCGGAATTATTTTACTTTTTGCAGAATCTGCAGTTGTATTTTTTGCCGTTTCTGTTGGAATTTCCAATTTCCCAATAGTGTAGGTTTCTGTTTTGAAAACTGTGCCTGTAGAAGGATCATAATATTTCCAGGTTCCATGTTTAATAGCAACACCTTCATTTTTTACAACAACAGTTTTATATTGATTAAGATGATCGATGTCCTCAATCTCCAGCGTGTCGTATTGTTTATCCGGATTCAAAGCCTTCCAGCTTTCTTCGCGCAACAACTCGCCGGATGGAGCATAATATTTGCAAACACCATCTTTGTTTCCCCATTTATAAAATTCAACGCCAATCAAATCGCCCATTAAACTATACTGTCTCCAAACGCCTTCTTTCCTGCCCTCTTTATATTCACCTTCCTCTTCAAAGCCAGGCTCACCGCGCAATTCATCGTGATGGATTACCCATTTTCCCTGCTTCAAATCTTTTTTATCAACACAATTCAATGTATCTCCTTTTGCACCGAGAGTATATATTTTACATTGCGGATACGCGCTGAAAGAAATCAAAAGCAGCAACACAAAAATGTAACGCATTTTGAAAGTTTGATGTTCCTTATTAAAACGAAAATCATTCCAATTTATGATTAATCTGTTTATTTTAACTAACCACTTGATTTGACAATTTATTAAACGTCAAACGTGAATCGTGAATGTGATGTTTTTTCTCACGCCTGACATTTCACTTTTCACGAAAAGTTGAATATCGGGCAAAAGCTGTTATTATTGCGGATTAATTTCAATAAATGAAAAGATATTTTTCAACAATTACGTTTGTGATGCTGAGTTTAATTTCGAGCGCGCAAAAAATGACGATTGCGCAAATGAAAATCGAATTGGAAAAATCTCCTAACTCACCGCTGTACGCAAAAGATATTCTTAAAAAGAAATTTAAACTCGATACAATTGTTGTTACACGAACAACCATTTTTAATAGTATGGCTGATAGTCTTGCGTACAAAGGAAAAGTGAAAAAAGTTTACGGACCTTTTGAGCAGAATGGAAGCCGGTTTCTTGTTCAGATATTAGCAAAATCGCCGAATGTTTTTTATCGCATCAGCCAGGTTTATATTGACACTGCTTTGTTCAGTTACAAATATGCAGATTCCTTGGGTAACCTGATTCTTGAAAAAACAAAAAATGGCAGCGAATCATTTGAACAACTTGCGCGAACGTATTCCATGGGTGGAGAAACAATAACCAGCGGCGATTTGGGTTGGGTTGCAGGCGGCGTTTTACTGCCTGCGATTGAACGTGAAGTGATAAAAAGAAAAAAAGGCGAAGTGTTTAAAATATGGAGCAGAAAAGGATTGCACATTATTAAAAAAACAGAAGATTCCAAACAGGATACTGGTTTTGCATTGATGATGCGCGTGTTTTTATAAAAAATATTGCAGCGCTAATTCATATCCTTTCAATCCTAATCCTGAAATTGTTCCTTTACATTTTGCAGATACGAGCGAAATTTTTCTGAACTCCTCACGGGCATGCACATTCGAAAGATGCACTTCTATTACCTGCGTTTTTATTGCGGCAACCGCATCGCCGATTGCCACAGATGTGTGCGTGTAACCGCCGGGATTTAAAATAATTCCTGCATAAGAAAAACCAACCCGCTGCAACTCGTTTATTAATTCTCCTTCTACATTACTTTGAAAATAATTAAATTCCACAGCAGGATATTTTTTTTTGAGTTCATTAAGAAAAATATCAAAAGTTTTATCGCCGTAAACTTCTGGCTCACGCGTGCCGAGCAGGTTTAAATTAGGTCCGTTAATGATTGCAATTTTCATTGCCACGAATATAAATATTAAACTTCATTAGTGCATCGGATACAAAACAGGAATATTATTCAACAACTATTTTCCTGATTTCATTAGTGTGCGCATCACTCAGGCGGATATAATAAATTCCCTTGCTTAACCCGTAAGTATTGAAAGTTATCGAGCTATTTTGAACTGTTTGCGGAAGCGAAATTATTTGCCCGATATTGTTATAGACTGCAACCTGTATATTTTTTAATTCACTGCCTGAAATTGTAAAAAAACCTTTAGCCGGGTTAGGAAAAACAATTACGCTGGCAAAACTCTGTGCGAAATTTATTTCTTTTATTTCCGAGTAACTCGATTTTCCTGTAAAATCTGTTTGTTTCAAACGATAATATGAAACTCCGGTTAAAGGATTATTGTCATAAACAGTATAGGTAGCGCCGGAGCCACCGTTACTGATTGCCTGCACTTTTTCCAAATCTGTCCAGTCAGTAGCATTCTGCGATCTTTGTACAGTAAAATAGTTGTTATCATTTTCTGTGCTGGTGGTCCATATCAATTTAACGCTGGTATTTTCAGGCACCACATCAAATGATGAAATAATAACCGGCAGCGGAATACTTGTTGTAAGTGATATGTTATCAAAATAAGCGTCAATGGATGGACCTGTATTCACTTTTCCCAATAATCTTACCCGAATATATCTTGTTCCCACCGGCGCTATTTTTGAATTGGTGTAGAGCGTCCATGTTCCCTGGTTACTTACAAAACCTGTGTTATACGAGGCAAGAACAATTGAATTTGTAACATCTCTATATTCAACAATAAACTCTGACTGATCGGCCGGAGTTTGTGTATAGACCTGCATGTATCCTGAAAATGTGAAAGAATTCCAGCCGGCATCAATCAACGACGCATTAGCAGAAACATTTACATCCTGGCGAACTTCAAAAGTAGATCCTGTGGAGCTACTGCAACCGGGATAAAAAATATAAGAACCTTGCTGAGCTGCCGGAAAGCCATTTTGGTTTCCGAGAATACGCCACCCACTATTGTTATAGCAACTTGCACCTGTTGAGCCCATCGAAACATTAGTCCAGCCGACAGAGGTAGGATCGCCGGATTCCGCGCTGGGATTAACCAGCAAATTTTGCGAAAAAACTTCTGCTGCGAAAAACAAAAAAGCAATTAAAAAGAAAGAAATTTTCATAGAATGATTTATTAAAAAGAATCACTCCTAAGTGACAAATGCTTTTTACTCATAATCATCTTACTCTTTACAGTATGAAATTGGATTTAAAATTACGCAGATAAGAACGAATGATACGTATTTATTATTATAGACAAACAAGTGTTTACACTTATTTAATATAATCCAACCTGAACCAAATAATTAGAAAAGATAATTGCAGAAAAAATTAGGCATGAGAGAAACTACTGCCTGAAAATTGAGATGAAACCGTGAGTAATAAATAACTATTTAGCCGCTTTATTATTTTACTGATGCAAAAGTGGGTGAAAAATTAATTATTGTTTTTTATCATTCTGATAAAATCGTCAAAAAGATACCGGCTGTCGTGTGGGCCCGGCGTGGATTCCGGATGATACTGAACAGAAAATGCAGGTTTATCTTTTAAACGAATTCCTTCGATAGAATTATCATTAAGATTAACGTGCGTCACTTCTATATTGGCAGCTTTTTTTACAGATTCCGGATCAACCCCAAAACCATGATTTTGCGTAGTGATTTCACATCTTCCGCTGATTATATTTTTTACGGGATGATTCAATCCGCGATGACCATGATGCATTTTAAAAGTAGGTATGCCATTTGCCAGCGCCAGCAGTTGATGGCCAAGACAAATTCCAAACAAAGGTTTATTTTCTTTTAAAATTTCTTTCATTGTTTCCACAGCATAGCTCATTGCAGCCGGGTCGCCCGGTCCGTTCGAAGCAAAATACCCGCTGGGGTTAAATTCTTTTAATTTTGCTAAAGAGGTTTTTGCCGGAAATACTTTAACATGCGCTCCGCGTGAAATCATACATTGTACAATATGTCTTTTGATCCCATAATCAATCACCGCAATTTTAATATCCGATTTTGGATCCCCAGCTTCATATTCTTTTTCCGTGCTCACAAAAGATGCAAGTTCCAAACCATCCATCGACGGCACTTTTGAAAGTTCTTCTTTTAATTTATTAACGTCAGTTATTTCGGTAGAAATAATACAATTCATTGCGCCCTTTATGCGCACATCTTCAACCAAAGCTCTTGTGTCAACACCTTCGATGCAAACAATATTATTTTGTTTCAGATAGTCATTCAATGAACCTGTTGCCATTTTGCGAGAATATTGTTCTTCCAGGTTTCTTCCTATCAATCCACGAATCTTCACACTTCCTGATTCTACATCGCTATCTTTCACGCCGTAATTTCCAATATGCACGCTATTCATAATCAAAACCTGTCCGTAATAACTCGGGTCGGTAAAAACTTCTTGGTAGCCTGTCATGCCGGTATTAAAACAAATTTCGCCGGATGTTGTGCCCGTTTTTCCAAAAGCTTTTCCGTAATAAACAGAACCATCCTGTAATAATAAAACCGCTTTTTTTTGTGTGAGATTGGCAGACATTTTTTTAATTAAAGTTTTGCAAAGAAAACAAATTTGTATTTGAGAGTTATCATTACTTTTTCACATTCCACAATCGGATTTACGATTTTAGATGTATGATGTACGATTTCTTATTTTCGATTTTTCTTCATTAATTATCAACTCTCCCTTATCAATTATCAATTCTTTTTGTTTCCAGCATTTGTTTTTCATGCATCATCCTTGCGTCGCACTCTTGTACTGTAGAAATCCTATTCAACTCTGCTTTACAATCGGCAAGTGGTTATTAATTTCCCGCAACGCCGCAAAGGCGCAACGTAGCGTCGCTGCATCTTTGCGAGAGAAATTTTCTCCACAAATCCCAGAAAACAAAAAAGGCAAGACCATTATTAAGTCTTGCCTTTGTATAAAATAATTTCGCATTATTATTTAGCTGCTTTTTCTTCTTTTTTTGTTTCTGTAGGTTTTTCTTCAACAACTTCTTCTGCTTTTATTTCAGTTTTTTTACGGGAGCTCCCACGACGGGTTCTTTTGCCAGCTTCTTTTGCTTCACCTTTTCCTTTGCCGTATACATCGTTAAAATCAACGAGCTCGATCAAAGCAGTTTCTGCATTATCGCCGATACGCGTTCCTAACTTAATTATTCTTGTATAGCCACCCGGACGACCGGCAACTTTTTCTGCAACTGGTCCGAATAATTCAGTGATCGCATGTTTATCCTGCAAATAACTAAACACAACACGACGCTGATGCGTGGTATTTTCTTTTCCTTTGGTTATTATTGGCTCTATATAAACGCGCAAAGCTTTTGCTTTTGCAAGAGTAGTAACAATTTTTTTGTGTTCAATTAACTGAACAGCAAGGTTACTCAACAACGCTCTGCGATGCGAAGCCGTTCTGCTGAGATTTTTTATTTTATCACCGTGACGCATGACTTTAGGTTTTTAATTCGGATGCACCGTGTCAGGAATTGCAGCCTACTTTAATTTAATTAGCAAATTTGAAAATTAAACAATTGCGCAATTGAGCCATTGAGTAATTTTCAAATTAATATTATTCATCTTCAATTTTCAGCTTGCTTAGATCCATTCCAAAATGCAAACCTCTTTCTCCAAGAACCTGTTCAATTTCTGCAAGGGATTTTTGTCCGAAGTTGCGGAACTTCATCAGGTCTTCCTGTTCGTAAGTTACCAGTTCGCTAAGGCTGTTTATTTTCGCAGCTTTCAAACAATTAAATGCACGAACGGAAAGATCCAAATCTTCCAATGGAGTTTTCAGCATCTTGCGTAACTGCAATGTTTGTTCATCAACCAGATCTTCTTTCTTTTCTTCTTTATTATCAAAAGTGATATTCTCATCCGTAATGATCATCAAATGCTGTATCAAAATGCGCGATGCCTGTTTAACAGCTTCTTCCGGATGAATTGTTCCATCTGTAGAAACTTCCATGATCAATTTTTCAAAATCTGTGCGTTGTTCAACGCGCGTATTTTCGATGGAATACTTTACATTTTTTATCGGCGTAAAAATCGAATCGGTAGGAATATATCCAAATATAGCATCCTTAGGTTTGTTATCTTCTGCAGGAACATAACCACGTCCTTTCCCGATAGTGATTTCAATATCCAATTTTGCAGAAGCATCGAGTGTGCAAATTAATAATTCCGGGTTCATTATTTCAAAACTCGGAGTAGCTTCGCCGATTGTAGCCGCTGTGAATTCCGTTTTATTTTTCAGGTTCAGCGTAATTTTTTCCTGTCCAACTTCATGCTCAACTTTTTTCTTAAAGCGAACCTGTTTCAAATTCAGAATAATTTCAACCACATCTTCGGTAACACCTTTTAATGTAGCAAATTCATGGTCTGCGCCTTCAATCTTAACGCCAACAATTGCATAGCCTTCCAGGGAATTAAGTAAAACCCTGCGCAATGCATTGCCGATAGTTACACCATAACCTGGTTCCAGCGGACGAAATTCAAATTGTGCTTCAAAATCATTCGCTTTCTGGAGAATGATTTTGTCTGGTTTTTGAAAATTTAGAATAGACATATATTTATTTACGATTTTAGATGTACGATGTACGATGTCTTCATTTTCGTATATTCGTTACTGTTAGTATACTTTTTTTACTTTTTATTTTTTGCTTTTTGTGACCAGCATTTGAACTCTGCTCACCATCCTTGCGTCGCACTCTTCTGCCCTATCTCTTTACTCAACTTCTGCTTACTGTTCGCAGCTTACTTCTTACTTAGAGTACAACTCAATTATCAGCTGCTCTTTAATATTTTCCGGAACACTTTCGCGTTCAGGATATGCAATGAAAGTTCCTTTAAATTCTGTTGCATTCCAGTCGAGCCATGAAATTTTATTTCCTTTTGTTCCCATCTGGCTGGTAATGCCGGTATTTCCCTGCGTTGATTCTTTCAAACCAATAACATCGCCGGGTTTTAACTGATAAGATGGAACATTTACCACACCACCATTAACAGTGATATGTTTATGTGCCACCAGCTGACGCGCAGCAGGACGGGAAATTGCAATGCCTAAACGATAAACCGTGTTATCCAAACGCGCTTCTAATAATTTGATAAGATTTTCGCCGGTAACACCTTTTCTCCGCACAGCTTCCACAAATGTTTTATGAAACTGGCGTTCCAGCAAACCATAGGTGTATTTTGCTTTTTGCTTTTCTTTAAGCTGCAATGCGTACTCGCCTAAACTTTTTCTTTTACGGGTTGCGCCGTGCTGACCGGGAGGATTACTGTTTTTTGTTAAATACTTTCCGTTGCCTAAAATCGGTTCTCCAAAAATGCGTGAGATTTTCGTTTTCGCGGCTCTGTAACGTGCCATAGTTTTTTATGTTTTGATTTTTTGGTGACGATGCATTATCAGTAAAAATCTAAAATCAATAATGCACCCTTTTATAATTAATGTAAGATGTCAGATGTAATATGTAAGATTTGAAATACAGAAATCGTACATCGTACATCTAAAATCGTACATCGTTAAACTCTTCTTTTCTTCGGTGGACGACATCCGTTATGCGGTAACGGAGTAACGTCTTTTATCATCACAACTTCAATTCCGGAATTAGCAATAGAACGAATCGCTCCTTCCCTTCCGGAACCGGGACCTTTAACGTAAACATCCACTTTCTTCAAACCTGCATCCAGTGCAGTTTTTGCAGCATCCGCTGCTGCCATCTGCGCTGCATATGGCGTATTCTTTTTAGAACCTTTGAAACCCATTTTACCCGCAGTGCTCCAGGAAATGATCTGACCCTGTTTATTGGTGATGCTGATAATAATGTTGTTGAAACTTGCCGTGATGTGAGCATCACCGTAAGTATCCACTTTTACCACTCTTTTTTTTGCTGCAACCTTAGCGCTCGGCGCCTGTGCTTTTGCCATTTGTTATTTACGATTTACGATGTTAGATGTACGATTTCACAGTTAAAATCAGACATCACAAAATCAGAAATTAGAAAATTATTTTTTAGCTGCTACTTTTTTCTTGCCTGCAACCGTTTTACGTTTCCCTTTACGTGTGCGACTGTTGGTGCGTGTGCGCTGACCGCGAACCGGCAATCCTTTACGATGACGCAAACCACGATAACAAGCAATGTCAAGCAACCGTTTAATGTTCGTTTGCACTTCGGAACGCAAAGCCCCTTCAACCTTTAATTCGTTAGTGATGATGTTACGGATACTGTTCAGCTCTTCATCATTCCATTCATTCACTTTTTTATCAAAACTGATACCTGCTTTGTTCAATATAAATTGAGCGGTTGAGCGACCAATACCGAAAATATAGGTAAGACCGATTTCCCCTCTTTTATTTTTTGGTAAATCAACACCTGCAATACGAGCCATAATTTATTTACGATTTATGATTTTAGATGTACGATTTCTGGAAATTGTACTTTCATTACTAATTATCAATTAACTTACCCTTGTCTTTGTTTGAAGCGTGGATTTTTTTTGTTGATCACATATAGCTTTCCCTTGCGCCGCACAATTTTGCAATCTGCGCTTCTTTTTTTTATGGATGCTCTTACTTTCATTGTTTACCGCTTTTATTTATACCTGAAAATTATTCTTCCTCTCGACAAATCGTACGGGCTCATTTCAACTCCCACTTTATCACCCGGTAAAATGCGGATATAATTCATCCTCATTTTCCCTGAGATGGTTGCCAGTATTTCGTGCCCGTTTTCCAGTTTAACTTTGAACATGGCATTTGATAAGGCTTCAACGATAGTACCATCTTGTTTAATCAATGCTTGTTTGGCCATACAAATTTTGGGAGCGCAAAGATATGAATTACCGGCCAAAATAGGAAAAACTATAAAAAAATAGTTTTTTATGTAAAAAACTGCTGAAGTTTGATTTGCAGCACTAATCTTTGTCCAGGTGAATCTTGGTCATTTGCAGGTAATGATTTTGCAATTCGTGCATGCCTATAGGATGCGTCATATGCCTTCTGTCTTCCCTGTACCACATTTCAAAATCCGAAAAATCATCTTTTTTGGATAACAGTATTCTGAAAGCATCTTGTTTATATTTTACGGTACCGTCTTGGTTATCTACTCTTTCAAAACCAAATTCCAGCAATTGTTTATCGCTGATAGGAATTGCGTAGAGTTGGTCGGGTGTGTACCAAAAATCCTGCACTTCGGTTTGAACACAAGCTTCTTTATCTTCATGATCAAGATCAATTACTTCGCCTTCTGATCTTTTTCCGTTGTATTCCACTTCAATTATATCTCCGATTTTAAGTTCGCTGAAATTAATCATATAGCAATTGGTTTTTGTTAACCGAATTTACGAAAGCTTAGCATAATAATTAACAATGAATAATTAAAAATTAATAATGAAAGTACAATTTCAAGAAATCGTACATCTTTAAATAACTTCACTCGCCGATTGTAAACCTACAGTTCAATATAGATTTGCGGTACAAGTGAGTGACACAACGATGTTGAATAGAGGACTGATGTTCGTAAAAAAAATTGATAATGGATAATTGAAAATTGATAATTGCTGATGAATGTAAAACATAAAGAAATCGTACATCAAACATCGTAAATCGCAAATAGCTTCACTCGCTCCAGCTCATTATATAATCCGGGTTTTCGATTTGCAACGCAACTTCGGTTAACATCAACGGATGAAAAGTATCTACCATTACTGCGAGCTCTTTGGTTTCTTTTGCGCCGATACTTTTTTCTACAGCGCCGGGATGCGGGCCATGTGGAATGCCGCCGGGATGCAGAGTGAGCATACCCCGTGTTACATTTTTACGGCTCATAAAATCTCCGTCAACATAATAAATTAATTCATCACTATCAATATTGCTATGATTATACGGCGCAGGAATTGCCAGCGGATGATAATCGAACAGCCTTGGACAAAATGAACACACAACATAATTATTTCCTTCAAAAGTTTGATGCACGGGCGGCGGCTGATGCACACGACCGGTTATAGGTTCAAAATCGTGAATGGAAAATGCAAATGGATAGCAGCATCCATCCCAACCCACAACATCAAACGGATGATGCGCGTAATGAATTCCGTACATCATACCTTTCTTTTTTGTTTTGATTAAAAAATCTCCATGCTTATCAATAGTTTTTAAATCTTGCGGCGGACGCATATCTCTTTCCGTGTACGGAGAATGCTCCAGCAGCTGACCGTATTTGCTCAGATATTTTTTTGGAAAACGGATCGGGCTGAAGGATTCAACCAAAAACAAACGGTTATGCATATCCGAAAACCCGATCTGATAAATTGTTCCGCGCGGAATTACGAGGTAATCGCCATAACCAAAAGGCAAATTGCCATACATCGTTTTTAAAATGCCGCTTCCTTCGTGTACAAAAATCAATTCGTCGGCATCCGCATTTTTATAAAAATAGTCGCGCATATTTTCCTGTGGCGCTGCGAGTGAAACCTGGCAATCATTATTCACCAAAATTATTTTTCTGCTTTGCAAAAAATCTTTTTCCGGTTTTATTTTGAAGCCTTCAAAACTGCGATGCTTCAGCATTTTTTCTTCTGCTATTTTCGGCGTTGCATTTTGCGGTTCATCCGTTTTAATAATTTCCGTTGGCGGATGACAATGATATAACAATGAATAGTCGTTGGAAAATCCTTCCGTAGAAAATAGTTGTTCGGCATATAAGGAGCCATCGGGTTTACGAAACTGCGTGTGCCGTTTTTGAGGGATGTTGCCGAGTTTATGATAGTATGGCATGAAGCAATAATTGATAATTAATAATTGAAAATTGATAATGAGTAAAAATCATTATTAATTTTCGTTCTCAAAATTACTAATTCTTAATTTTCATTTCAGAATTATAACATGAAACAATTAGCAACAGCAGGATTGGTGGTAATTAAAAACAGAAACCTGTTATTGGCTTTCAGTAAAAATAAAAAAGCATGGTATTTACCAGGTGGAAAAATTAATGGTGGGGAAACCACGCTCAACGCATTGATCCGCGAAATAAAAGAAGAGTTAAATATTTTGCTGAATGCAAAAGAATTAAAATTTTACACTCATATTTCCGCGCCTGCATTTGGAGAACATCCTGGAATAATAATGGAACAAGATTGTTTTTTACATAATCTCGTTGAAACACCAAAACCAACTGCAGAGATTGATGACATAAAATATTTCAACTCTAATTCTTATCGATCCGAAACGCAGGTTCCCGGAGTTGTTTTATTAATGCAAAAATTAAAAGAAGATGATTTGATTGATTAGCCTAAATCCACGGACGGCCAACAATTTCGCGGAACGGCCACGGAACAGTTGCGAGAATGACGATGAGCGCGATAAAGAAAAACCAAAATGCTTTTTTAAATTTTACCGTATCGCTTACATTTTTCTTTGCCATACCATAACCAAGTGTGATTAATATTATAGCTATTATCATTCCCGTTGGATGTTCAACCCAAAAAAAACGGAAAAATTTACTTTTCATTAGTTCAACGCCGGCAGGTAATCCATTTGCAATTCCGAATGTTCCAAAAATTAAAAGATATAACCCAACCAATAAATTAATGTGCGCAGAAATCAATGTAAAAAGAAATATTTTTTTATCTCCGGCAGTGAAAACTTTTTTACTCTGCCAGCCGCTTAAACTTTTAAATATTGAAGCCAATAATAAAATAAGAAGAATCCATCTTAATATGCTGTGTAAAGTCAATATTGTATTTGCCATAACGGAGTATTAAATTGATTGTAAAACTAATTTTATTTTATTACACGAATTTTTTCGAATTACACGAATTGAAAAAACCTATAAAAAGTTCAATTCGTGTAATTCGTTTTAATTCGTGTTACCGGCATTTCCTATTTCACCCAATCCGCAATAAAAATATTTATATCACGAGAACTGCCACTGTTGCGATTGCTGCTGAACACAATTTTTTTCCCATCCGGGCTAAACATCGGAAACGCATCAAAACCATTATCGCGACTAATTTTTTCCAAACCATTTCCATTCATATCTGTAAGATACATGTTAAAAGGAAAACCACGGCTATACTCATGATTGCTGCAAAAAATAATTTGTTTGCTATCCGGCAAAAAATTCGGCGCCCAGTTAGCCTGACCATAACTTGTGATTTGTTTTGCATCGCTGCCATCTGCATTTGCTATCCAAACTTCCATGCTGGTTGGCGCAACAAGATTTTGTTTTAGTAAATTTTTATAGTCGGCAATTTCTTCGGGAGTTTTTGGCCGCGATGCGCGCCACACAATTTTTTTTCCATCGGGGCTAAACCACGCGCCGCCGTCATAACCTAAGGTGCTCGTAATTCTTTTTACTTTATAGGTATTCAAATCCATGATGTATAGATCAAGATCGCCATCGCGCATGGAAGTAAAAACCATTTTTGTTCCGTCGGGAGATAGCGTCGCTTCTGCATCATAGCCCGGTGTATCGGTAAGTCGTTCTACAATTTTTCCATCAAGATCAGCCATAAAAATATCATAGCTTTCATAGATCGGCCAAATATATCTTTTCATTTTTTGCCTGTCGGGAACCGGCGGGCAGCTATCTCCACCCAAATAAGTAGATGCATAAATTATATGTTTGCCATCTTTTGTAAAAAATCCGCAGGTTGTTCTTCCTTTGCCGCTGCTGATCATTTTATATTCGAATTTCTCATCCGGAGTTTGGGGAATTTTACCGATGTACATCTGGTCGCACATCACATTTTCTTTTTCATTTTTATGCTGAAAGATCAAATACTTTCCATCAAAACTGAAGTAAGCTTCGGCATTATCTCCGCCAAATGTTAGCTGGCGGATATTTGAAAAATGTTTTTCTTCGGGATATAAAATCGTATCTGAACCGGGATGATGTAAGAATTGCGGATTGATATTTTTTTCATGAAAAGAAACAATTGTTAAAAAAATAACCATAGAAATTAACAAGCAGCCGCTAAATTTTTTCATACCTGAAGCGTTTTAAGAGTTGTGGTTGCAAAATTGAGTCATCAAAATTTCAAAATTGTCAGGCGAGTGTCAAAATTAAAATAACTTAAATCAGTTAATTTTACTGAATGAAAAAGTTTTTAAAATCATTTTCAGCTTTTTTATTGTTGGCATTTTTATTTATTACGGGCTGCAAAATGCCCGGTAGTAATAGTAAAGATGAGATTCTGAAAAGCAAACCATATTCAGCAATAACTGACAGTATTGAGCAATTTCCCGGTAACGCCGCTATCTATTTAAGAAGAGCTGAATTATTAACGCAAAATAACCAGCACGAAATTGCGTTTTACGATTTTAAAAAATCGTGGGAATTAAGCCAAACAGAAAAAACTGCGTTTGAATATGTGTCCAATCTTACCATAACCAACAAAACAAATGATGCTATAAAACTTTTGCAGGATTGCATTGCAAAATTTCCTGCAAATGAAGAATTCAAAAGATTATTGAGTGATGTATACGTTCAATCCGGTAAATCTGCAGACGCACTCGCTTTATTTAATAACATAATAAAAAACGATTCTGCAGATGCTGACGCGTGGTACGAAAAAGGAAGATTACAGGAACAAATTCATGACACGCCTAATGCAATTGCATCTTTACAAAAAGCGCACGACCTTCAGCCTACAATTACATACACATTGGAGTTAGCAAATATTTATGCAGAAAACAATAACAGCCGCGCTTTGCAATTATGTGATGATGTAATCGGCCGCGATTCATCCCGCGAACTGACAGACCCTTTTTTTATAAAAGGCATTTATTACTCCAACACAAAACAATACGATGCAGCGATTGTTCAATTCGATTCGTGCATTGGCAGAGACTGGAAGCTGACAGATGCTTATATCGAAAAAGGAATTGCCTTCTTCAAACAAAAAAATTACGACAATGCCCTGAACACTTTTCGAATGGCGGCTTCGGTTTCTTTCAGTTATCCAGATGCTTATTTTTGGATCGGACGTTGCTATGAAGCCATCAACAAAAAAACAGAAGCAGCACAGTATTACGAAAAAGCTATCATGCTCGATAAAGATTTTACTGAAGCAAAAGAAGCGCTGAAAAGAGTTAGCTGACAACAATTAAAAACACGTTTGTATATTGCAGTTATAATTACCAAAACAAATTTTTTCATGTCCATTGTTGCTCCATCATTATTAGCTGCAAATTTTTTAAATCTTGAGGCGGAATGCAAAATGCTTAACGAAAGCGAAGCCGATTGGTTACATCTCGATGTAATGGATGGAAGATTTGTTCCTAACATCAGTTTCGGTTTGCCTGTAATTGCACAATTGCGCAAAGCAACTACAAAACCTTTTGATGTGCACCTGATGATTGAAGAACCGGAAAAATTTGCAGAAGCTTTTAAAAATGCAGGCGCTGATCACCTGATCGTTCATTACGAAGCCTGCCGCCATTTGCATCGCAATATTCAACAAATAAAATCGCTTGGCATGAAAGCCGGTGTGGCAATCAATCCGCACACACCCGTAGAATTGTTAGCAGATATTATTTCTGATCTTGACCAGGTTTTAATAATGAGCGTTAACCCTGGTTTTGGCGGACAAACTTTTATTCCGCACACCTATCAAAAAATCCGCGACCTGAAAAAAATAATTCACGACTGCGGGCTGGATGTATTAATTGAAATTGACGGCGGTGTAACTGTCGAAAACGCATCAGCTCTCGTTCATGCCGGAGCAAATGTTTTAGTTGCAGGCAACACGGTTTTCAGTTCTCCAGATCCAAAAAAAATTATCAGCCAGTTGAAAAATGCATAAACATATACGATTTTAGATGTACGATGTACGATTTCTTATTTTTAATTTTTTTTCATTAATTTTCAATTCTCCATTATCAATTATCAATTCTTTTTTTATTGCTGTTTTTTTAAAAGTAGAGATCATAAACATTGAGTGAGCCGCTAACACATTTTATAGAATCAACTATCAAACTTGTTGTATCATTATTCAGCATTTTTACAGCCGTGATTGTTGTATAAATATCCGCAACTGTTGAAACATTTATCTGACTTGTGTGAATTTCAGCAGGCGAATCACCAAGAAAATCGTAGTAAGATAAACTGTCGCCGATAGTATTTTTCAATTTCAACGAATGAGAAACTGTAAAAGTTTGAAAGCTGTCGGTTTGTACGCGATGCATTCTTATTGCAAGATTCGCTTCATTAAAAACAACAAATTGTACGTTCTGTAATGCATTTGAATTAAAAGAATCAACCCGCTGCGATATTGTGCCCGTATAAGATAATATGATGTACTCATTATTTGAATTAACATGCAGGTTAAGAAAATATCCCTTGCTGAAATAAGTAGTGTCAATGCTTGAAGAAAATCCGAAACTACCATCACTCTTTGAACTTACTTTAGCAATAATCTCATCTTGTTCAATAAGCCCATTAAATTTACCCCAGCTTAAAGTTACAGGAGCATTTGGAGCTCCTGCTTTCGTCAGTCCATTCTCTACAATTCCCTTGGCATAAATAACTCCGCAATTTGCTACACATGCAGCCGCATGCTTTTGGCAGGAAGCAAATAACAATACAGGCAGCGCGAGAAATAATGATTTGAGCATTTGCGTTAGGATAGATGATATCAATGACAGAAGAATACAAAAAAAGGTTGCTTAGTCTGCTCATAGCTCGCAGCTAAAAGCTCAAAGCTGAATAAATACTTTCCTGCCTGCAATTACGTTTCTGTTACAAGCCAAATCTCTTTAATTTCGGTAATCTTTAAAAAAATTGCATTGAGAGCTTTATTGTTCACTGCTTTGCTTTTACCTCTGCTGTTTGTTTTTTCTGCGCAGGCACAAAAAAAAGCGGCATTTATTTCCGGCAAAGTGCTCGATGAAAATGAAGCTGGTCTCGCAAAAGTTTCCATCATTATTTTTGGCAGACAAAACGGAATCGCTACTTCCGACTCCGGAACATTTCGCATAAAAGTTCCCGCAGACAAAGCATTCGCTCTTGTTTTTTCTTTTACCGGCTATAAAACCGAACAGCGAAATTTTTTATTAAATGAAAATGAACAGGAGCAGGTTGTAGTTCGGCTGGAAAGAAAAACAACAGAATTGCAGCAAGTGGTTGTAACCGATCAGCGCGACAGAAAAGAAGCCGGACTGATAAAAATAAATCCGAAAGACGCAATCAATATTCCAACGCCAACAGGAGGTATAGAAAGTTTGATAAAAATTTTTGTTGGATCAAATAACGAGCTCACATCGCAATATTCCGTTCGCGGCGGAAGCTATGACGAAAACCTGATTTACATTAACGACTTTGAAGTTTTTCGTCCTTACCTCGTAAGCAACGCGCAGCAAGAAGGATTGAGCATCATCAACCCGCAAATGACGCGTAGCGTAAGTTTTTACAATGGCGGCTTCCAGGCAAAATACGGAGATAAAATGTCGTCTGTTTTGGATATTCAATATAAAAAACCAAAAGAGTTTGGCGGCTCCGTGTATATGGGATTGCTTGAACAGGGATTTCATTTGGAAGGAACTGATAAAAAATTTTCTTACCTCATCGGTGTGCGCAATCGCACCAACAAAAGTTTATTAAGCAGCCAGGAAACAGTTGGAGATTATAGTCCGTCTTCAACAGATGCGCAGGCATTGTTAACATATCAGCTAAACGAAAAAAATTCTATCGAGCTGATGGGAATTTTTTCTCAAACAAAATTTACGTTGATTCCGCAATCGGCACAATTGACTTCATCGGTTTTTTCTCCGTTCTATACTGCAAATCTTGGATTGGATATTTATTTTGAAGGTGAAGAAAAAGATTCTTATCAAACCAATTTATTAGGGCCTAACATTTACACAGCAACTGAAAAAAAATCTTCGTTTAAAATGGATGGTCTCGCGATTTGATGATAATGAAAACGAATCTTACGACATCATCGGCAATTATTTATTTGGTGAACGCGATTTTGATAAAAGTAGTTCCACGTTTGGATTGATCACCAATCCGCTCGGTGCCGGCATCTATCAAAACTATGCGCGAAATAAATTAAACATCGCCGTTTGGAATGCAACACACAAAGGTTATCTCGACCTCGGAAAAAATTTTGTGCAGTGGGGAGTAACCGCCGAACAACAGCTTGTGAATTTTAAATTGCATCAATGGGATTACCAGGATTCTGCAGGATATTCTCTGCCATATATGCCCGGCACAATGAACCTGAGCAGCTATATGAACGGAAGCGACAATCTTACCATAACACGTTTCACCGGTTTTGTGCAGGATAATATTGCTTTTAAAGATGCGCGCGATTTCACTTTACAGGTTGGTGCCCGTTATAATTATAATAATCTCAATAACCAGTTTCTTGTTTCACCAAGAATTGGTTTTTCCTGGAAACCAAAACAATCAAAAAAAGATATAGTATATCGCGGAGCGTTGGGAATATATGATCAGCCGCCGTTTTTCCGAGAGATGATAAAACCAGACGGAACGCTTAACACCGATCTCAAAGCGCAAAAAAGTTACCAGGCAACTGCAGGACTGGATTATAATTTTAAAATGGGAGATCGCCCTTTCCGGATTACATCGGAAGCCTATTATAAATACATGACGGATGTTGATCCGTACGACATCAATAATGTGCACATTCAATATTTTGGAGTGAACGATGCAAAAGCTTACGCCGCCGGAGTTGAAACAAGATTGTTTGGCGAATTAATTAAAGATGCAGAAAGCTGGGTGAGCATTGGGTTTATGCGCACCAAAGAAAAAATTGCCAATCAATTTTATTATAACTACACTTTGGATTCATTGAATCAACCAACAGACAGTGTTAAAGTGCAGCAAGGTTGGGTTCGCCGGCCAACGGATCGTTTATTTACACTCGGAATGTTTATCCAGGATTATCTTTCTACAAATAAAAATTTCAAAGTCTATCTCAATTTATTGTACGGAAGTAATTTGCCGTTTAATATTCCCGGCAGCGTAAAATATCGCAACGCACTTACCATTCCTCCGTACATCCGCGCAGACGTGGGTTTCAGCGCTTTGCTTTTAGATAATGAAAGAGATAATCGTCGTAGTCATAGCCCGTTCAGAAATTTTCAAAATATCTGGGCGACGCTAGAAATATTTAATGTAATTGACAGAGCCAACACGATTTCTTACCTGCTTATAAAAGATTTTTCCAACACCACCTATGCCATGCCGCAAAGACTTACGCCACGATTACTAAACTTAAAAGTGATCGCTACTTTCTGAAAATAAAAATTGCAGAAAGTTTTTTCTATTTCATCCAATCTTTTTTATTAAATCTTACTCATTATTCCGAAAAAAAATTTATGTTTAAGATTCTTAAACCCCTATTTTATGAATACGATACTCTACCTAACCATGTTTTCCTATGCAGACAACAATATTAATTTTCAGATTGCTGCCAGTCAGAAAGAGAACTGCATAATAACATTAACAGACGCAAAAGGCGACATCATTAAAATGTCGGAAATAAATTTAAGCACCGGAACAAATAAAATTATTTTGGGAGAAATGAAATTTTTGCCAAAAGGTTATTACATGATTAATGTAAGAACTACTTCGCAAATTTATTTATTCAGCGCAAAAATTTACAGGGAAGAAAATAATGAATTAAAAGAAAGTTTTTTAGTAAGCGATTTGCTTGATTAATTTTGGGTATGGCAAAACTTTCTGTTAACATCAACAAATTTGCAACGCTGCGCAATAGCCGTGGCGGAAATAATCCCGACGTTGTAAAAGCTGCGATTGACGCGCAATTATTCGGCGCAGATGGCGTAACGGTTCATCCGAGACCGGACGAAAGACATATCCGTTACAAAGATGTTTACGACATTAAAAAAATAATCACAACAGAATTTAATATTGAAGGCAATTCGCAGGAACAGAAATTTGTTGATCTTGTTTTAGATGTAAAACCACAGCAGGTTACATTAGTTCCGGATGCGTTGGATCAAATCACTTCCAATCATGGCTGGGATACGGTAAAGAATAAAAAATATCTTGTTGAAATAATAAGCGTTTTTAAAAAAGGCGGAATACGCGTTTCTATTTTTGTAGATCCGAACATTACTATGATTGAAGGCGCAGCAGAAACAGGAACAGACAGGGTTGAATTGTACACAGAGGCCTATGCGAAAAATTATCATCAAAATAAACAAGCGGCAATTGCTCCATATGTTGCTGCTGCAAAACGTGCGCATGAATTAAAATTAGGAATTAATGCCGGTCACGATCTTGATTTGGAAAACTTAAAATATTTTTCTGAGAATATTCCTGCGCTGGATGAAGTTTCCATCGGGCATGCGCTTGTTTGCGATGCATTATATCTCGGGTATGAAAATGCTGTGCAGTTGTACAAGAGACAATTGATAATTGATAATTGATAATTGATAATTGATAATTGATAATTGATAATTGGGAAACTGACGATCAGTAATGAATATTGTGTTGAAAGAAATCAGAAGTTTCAAAACCCCAAAATCAGAAATACTAACAGCAATGCATAACCGAAATAAACAAATCAGACGTCACAAAATCCCCAAATCAGAAATTCTATCTAATCTATTTTTGTAATCTTCAGCATATTTGTAGGCAAATGCGATTGTATCGGAAGACTGCCGGTGTTAACAACAACATCTCCCGTTTTAATAAACCCGCGCTCTTTTAAAATTTTAAGCTGATCGTTGATAATATCATCAACGCTTTCTTCTTCGGCGTAATGAAATGCACGAACGCCCCAGCTTAAACTTAACTGGTTAATGAGCGTTTTTTCTTTTGAAAAAATATATAAAGGCGATTTCGGACGATAGCTCGATAACATAAAACCGGTGTATCCGCTCTGCGTCATTCCAATCAACGCATCTGCGTTGGAATCTTTGGCAAGTTTGCAGGCGTTATAGCAAATCGCATCACTTAAAAAAGAAGGCGAATGCGGTTGCGGCGCAAGCGAATCTTCCAAATTATAGGGATAATCATTCTTCTCTACTTCCATAATAATTTTGCGCATGGTTTCCACAACCAGCGTAGGATGCTGGCCCGCGGCGGTTTCTGCGCTTAGCATCACTGCGTCTGCGCCTTCGAGAACGGCGTTTGCAACGTCGGTGATTTCACTTCGGTTTGGCTTAACGCGGTCGATCATACTTTCCATCATTTGCGTTGCAACTATTACAGGTTTTGCCCGATGAAGAGATTTGCGGATCAACTGTTTTTGAATTAACGGAACCTGTTCAATAGGCAGCTCAACGCCAAGATCGCCACGCGCAACCATTATTCCGTCCGATTCTAAAATAATATCGCGGATATTTGTCAACGCCTCTGGCTTTTCTATTTTAGCTATGATTTTTGTTTTGCTTTTTTTCTCCTGCAGTTTGCTGCGCAGGATGACAATATCTTTTACATTTCTTACAAAAGAAAGCGCAACCCAATCCAGTTTCTGTTCAATAATAAATTCCAGGTCTGCCAAATCTTTTTCTGTTAATGCAGGCAGAGAAATTTTTGTGTCGGGAAGATTGATACCTTTTTTTGAAGAAAGAATTCCGCCGAGTGTCACTTCAACTTTTACATCGTTATTTTTTTGGATTGAAATAACTTTCACTTCAATTTTTCCATCGTCAATTAAAATCTTATTCCCGATTTTCACATCTGTGTGAAAATTTGGGTAAGAAACATAAATGCGATCTTTATTACCAACAACTTTTTCATTCGTGAACGTGAGTATGTCGCCCGCTTTCAGATCGAGCGCGTTGTTTTCAATTTCACCAACACGCAGCTTAGGTCCCTGCAAATCGCCGAGGATAGCGATATTATAAGGTTGGGTTCCGTTTATTGTTCGGATGTGATCAATAATTCTCAATTTGTCTTCGTGCGTGCCATGCGAAAAATTCAAACGAAAAACATTCACGCCTGCTTTAACGAGGTCGAGCAATTTTTCATAGGTATCGCAGGCCGGCCCAACAGTGGCAACAATTTTAGTGCGGTGAAAAGTGTGTTCCAGTCCCGCTTGCTTATCCATATTCTCGTGCAGGTATTTAGAAAGATGTGTTGACATGAACAGTTGGTTTGAGTTTTTTTGTTGAAAGAATAAAGCAGAAATTTTCATTCTGCTTTGCTAAAATCAGGAAGCTAATATTTTTACGATTTTCATCCATTCATCGCTTATTTTTTGTTTTGCTTTCACGGCTTTTTCCAGCGGTGTAAAATGCATCTTATTATTTAAGATGCCCACCATTACATTGAAACGCCCTTCTAACAAACATTCCACTGCAGAATAACCCATGCGACTTGCAATTACCCTATCGATGCAGCTTGGCGAACCGCCGCGTTGAATATGCCCAAGCACGCAAACACGTGTATCAACATTCGGCAATCTTTGTTTTACCACTTTAGAAACTTCTTCAGAACCGCCAAAGTTATCTCCCTCGGCAACTACAACGAGGTTGACGAGTTTTTTTCTTTTTTCTTTTTCCTGCAGGGAGCTAACCAGTTCTTCTATGTCGGTTTTGCGTTCGGGAATTAAAATATTTTCAGCGCCGGTTGCAATGCCGCTGTGCAGGGCGATGTAACCTGCATCGCGGCCCATCACTTCAATAATAAATAACCTGTCGTGCGCGTCGGCTGTATCGCGAATTTTATCAATTGCTTCCACGGCGGTGTTAACAGCAGTATCAAAACCTATGGTAAAATCTGTTCCAGCAATATCTTTATCAATTGTGCCGGGTATGCCGATGCAGGGAATATCAAACTCTTCGCTGAATTGATTTGCGCCGCGAAACGATCCATCCCCGCCAATTATAACCAGTCCGTTGATACCAAGTTTTTTTAAATTAGCATGCGCTTTTTTTCTTCCTTCATACCCGAAAAATTCTTTGCACCGGGCGGTTTTTAAAATAGTTCCGCCGCGTTGAATAATATTGGCAACACTCCTGGAATGCATTGGCACAATATCATTTTCAATCATGCCGCTATAGCCGCGCATGATACCAAAAATTTCCATTCCATGATAAATTCCGGTGCGTACCACCGCTCTCACTGCGGCATTCATACCGGGCGCATCTCCACCCGAAGTAAGTACGCCTATTTTGGTAACCTTCTTATCCATTAATAATTAAAATTCCACATTGAGTTATTAAAAAAAATTCAATTGGCAGTCAGAATCGTTGAAAAAAATTAATGCTTTTTTGAAACAAGCCTCAAAAATAAGGATTTGAATTGATAAGAAGATGATGCAAAAACGTAATCTTCAGGTTTTACTTTTTCATAATAATAGGTCAGGATTTTTAAATATTTCAATTTCAGAATTAATTTACCGCGAATATTTCAAAATCGTTCAATGATGTTGTTAACATTCGGCTTTGGCGGTCAAAAAAAATTTTGACAAGATTGGTAAGGTTTCTTAACTTAGAAAGTCAAACCTTATTTTTTCACCTCAATCTGAAAAATATGGAATCAACAGCATCCATTGAACAGTTTCACGAGGAGTTGCAATCATGGAAACATGAGCTCTCCTCAATTAAACACGAAATCCGTCACTTTGAACATCTTCTCGAACAAATGCCCGCCCACAAACTTCCCAAAAACTTATTAGCGCAGGTAGAACATTTTCAAAACACCTTTATTTGTCAGAAGGAAGTTATCGACAAGCTACGCCACGATGTTCCCGATTCGCGCTACAAAGTAGAAAACATATTTAACAGCTTTCGGGTAGAGCAGAAAAATCATGCTTTAAATGAAAGAATGGATATGTTCAGAAGAATTTACGACGATGTAAAAAGCGAGTTTGAAAAATTTCAGTCTGAATGGATGTAATCATCCAAAAAGTTTTATAGCAACATTTCGAAAATGATTTTGGTGCCGGTTTTATTTTCAAGAATAAAACTTCCGCCAATTGCTTCCATTCTTTTTTTCATATTACCCAACCCGTTACTGAATTTGCGCGTTTTTTCCAGGTTGATACCTATGCCATCATCGGCAATGGAAATTATTAATTTCTCATTAACCGTAACATCAATATTTATATTTGATGCGTTGGAATGTTTGAGCGAATTATTCAGCGCTTCTTTCACGCACAAAAAAATATTTCTTCTTTTTTCACCATTCAAATCTATTGAAGGAATAGGATCGGGCATATTAAAATGACAGGTTATTGACGTGTTTTCAAAAAACTCCAGCGTATAAATTCTTATATAGGTTACCAAACTTTCCACAGAATCATTCGAACTGATCATTGTCCAGATTATCGTATTCATTTTGTTAAGTAAATCTCCAGCCGAATCTGATATTTTCTGAATTTCGGGAAAAGTATTTTCTTTCATTTTGCTTTTGATAACTTCACTCATCAGGTGAATTGCCGTAACTCCTGAGCCGAGTTCATCGTGCATATCTGCAGAAATCCGGTTTCGTTCTTCCTGCCGGGTTTCCAGAATTGCCATTTGTTTTTCAAATTCTTTTCTTTCATTTTCCATTTTCAGGCGCTCGCGTTCTTTAATTGTTTGTATTATTTCCATTTTGTTTTTATAGGCCAATCCTAAAAGAAAAAAAGTAAGTTCGAGCATCAAACCGATTTCATAATAAATCAACCCTTCATTAAAAAGAGTAAGCGGATTATCCGGCGCAAAATCAAATAATGGTTTAAAAATAAACACCAGCGAAAGTGCGGAAAAAATAAACAAAGAAATTTGCCCAAACATGAGGTAGCGGATCAAAATATCTTTTTTTCTCAGCCCGTAAATAATAAAAACTATACCTAAGAAAAGCAGAAATCCTTTTATCCCGTTTTCGATAGAATTTAAAATAACAGCATCATTCGTAAAAAAATAAACTGCAGAAAATACGAGCAGGCAAGCTGCCACAATCCAAACGGCGATCTTTAATATTTTTTCAAGAAAAGAATAGCGTTGTTTTGTGTCGAGAAATTTCCGGAAGAAAAAAATATAAAAAATTATACCTGCACTTTGAATGATGAAATCGAAATATTCTTCAAAAAAATAATTGAATTGGGAATAAGAAGCAAAGAAAAAAGATTTCATGAACAGCAGCGATGCAGTAAAAAAAACATAGCCTGCATAATAAAAAAATTCAGGTCTCAGGTTTTGAAAATAGAGAGCTATGGAATAAAAAAGCATCATCAGTAAAACGCCGGAAATGACATAGGTGAAAAAATTAACGGGCGACCTTCTGAATTGCTGGTTGTTTTTAAAATAGGTAAGAAAATCTTTGCTGATCAATCTTGGCACAAAAGAATTTATTCCTGTGCGAAGCATTTTTAGTTTTGCATAGATATGCGCATTTTCGTGCGGGTTTAATGTTATGAGCATAAAACCACTTCTGCTTATAGTATTTCCGGCTGAATCTGCGATTGCAAAAATTTTTCTTTCATCATTCAATTTGAATAGCCCGATCGTTTTGGAATACATTCCTGCATAAAAAAAAACTTTGTTAACTGAATCGGAATTATTAGCGAGAGAAAAACTGAAGTAAATATTCTTTTCAACAATGGATAAAGGAATTGTCAATTTAAAATCCGGCGGTAATTTTTCAGAAAAATTCAAATAAGGAAGGCTATCATTTTTTATTTTTTCTACGCTATTCGTCCAAAAAATATTTTGAGCTATAGGTTTTGAAAATTTTATTTGCGATATATCAATCGTATTTGTATCCGCCACAATTTGCGAGAATAATAAACCCGGCGAAAGAGCTATGCACAAAAAAAATATAAAATTAATGTGCAACCGCGCAATTCGCCTGGCGATAAAATTTTTGTATTCATCAACATTCTGCATAAGCAACAGCAATGGTATAATTAATTGCAATTTATTCAATAAAAAAACAATCAAAAATCGCTGTTAACTTATATAAAATAGTATTTGCGGTTGCTTATCTTTGCAAACATGGCAAACCGGCAAAAATCAAAAAAAGGCCAAACCAGTGCTAATACCTTAAAAGCTGATAAAGAAGAGCGCGTTACCGTACGCCAGATTGCAAAGGATGAGCGCACGCATAAAATAACCGGCACAGTTTTACTGTTGCTGGCAATATTTCTTTTCGTTGCGTTCACTTCGTATTTATTTACATGGAAAGAAGATCAGTCTGTAATTGCAAATGGCATTTCTATTTTTCATCCTTCGGCAAATACAACAGCTAATCTTTTAGGGAATGTTGGCGCATATATTTCGCATATCTTTTTTTACAAAGGATTTGGCGTTGCTTCATATTTTTTATGCTCGCTGTTTTTTATCATCGGCGTTAATTTATTGTTTGCAAGAAAAATATTTTCCATAAGCCGCAACGTACGTTATGTAATCGCAGGTTTACTTTATTTTAGCGTAGCTCTCGCATTTATCACAAATAAAAATGGATTTCCGTGGGGCGGAGAAGTTGGAGATATGATCAGCGACTGGCTCATTGGAATTATCGGAAAAATAGGAACGGCATCTTTGTTGTTTGTTGCAGGATTGGCCTATATAATTTGGAGATTTAATCCTGTTTTTAAAGTTCCGTCAATTCCAAAAAAGACTGCTGATTTTAATGCTAAGAATGTTACAGAAACCGAAGATGCGAAATTATTTATTGATGAATCTTTCAGCGATAAAAAAGGAAATTCATTAAAAGGAGAAAGTGGAATTGTAGTTATTCCGCCGAAAAAAAATGAAGAACAAAATAATAATGCAGATTTAAAACTGGTAGAAAAAGATGATGATGAATTTTTAGCGGAAGAATTAATGAATGATGAGTTTCCTGCAATAAAAATTCCTGAAAAAAAATCTGCCAAAAAAAATAATAATCTCGAATTAGAAATAAAATCGGCGGCGGAAATAGAAGAAGAAGAAAATTTTTTTACAGAAGATATTGAGAACAAAACGCAACCGCAAAAACTTACCGAGTACGAACCAACTCTTGAATTAAAAAACTATGAATATCCTTCGCTCGATTTATTGGAAACACACGGCAGCGAAAGAATTGTTCAGGATCCGGCAGAGCTGGAAACAAACAAAAATCAAATCATCAGCACGCTTAAAAATTATGATATAGATATTCAAAAGATAAGTGCAACTGTTGGTCCGACTGTTACTTTGTACGAAATAGTTCCGGCGCCGGGTGTGCGCATCAGCCGCATAAAAAATTTAGAAGATGATATCGCGCTAAGCCTTGCTGCGCTTGGCATTCGCATCATTGCGCCAATTCCGGGCAAAGGCACAGTGGGTATTGAAGTGCCAAATGTTCGCAAAAGTGTGGTGAGCATGAAAACACTTCTTGCAAGTGAAAAATTTCAGAATAATAATTTCGCTTTGCCAATTGCAATCGGCAAAAAAATAGATAATGAAAATTTTATTGTTGACCTTGCCGCAATGCCGCATTTATTAATGGCGGGTGCAACCGGCCAGGGAAAATCGGTTGGCATCAACACTTTGCTTGTTTCGCTTTTGTATAAAAAACATCCTTCACAATTAAAACTTGTATTGGTTGATCCAAAAAAAGTGGAACTCAGTTTGTATCGTGTTGTTGAAAAGTATTTTCTTGATAAAAATTAATGAAGACGAAGAACCGATAATAACCGACACGAAAAAAGTTATTTACACTTTGAATGCACTTTGCGAAGAAATGGATCAGCGGTATGATTATTTAAAAGAAGCAGGCTGCAGAAATATTAAAGAGTACAATGAAAAATTTGTAAAAAGAAAATTAAATCCCGACTTAGGTCATAAATTTCTTCCGTTTATTATTTTGATAATTGATGAGTTTGCAGATCTAATAATGACAGCAGGAAAAGAAATTGAAATGCCTATCGCGCGTCTTGCACAGCTTGCGCGCGCTGTTGGCATACATCTTATCATTGCCACACAACGCCCGTCGGTAAACATTATCACGGGAACAATCAAAGCAAATTTTCCTGCGCGCATAGCATTTAAAGTTTCTTCAAAAATTGATAGCCGCACTATTCTTGATACCGGTGGAGCCGAACAATTAATTGGAAAAGGCGATATGCTTATCAGTTATAATGGCGAGATAACGCGCCTGCAATGCGCATTTGTTGATACGCCCGAAGTTGAAAAAATTTGCGAATTCATCGGCGATCAAAAAGGCGCAATCATGCCGTACATCTTACCAAAATATGAAGATGAAAAAGAATTGCAGGGAAAAGAATTTGACAGAAGCGACAAAGATGAATTATTTGAAGAAGCAGCAAGATTGATTGTACAAAACCAGGTTGGTTCCACTTCTCTTATTCAACGAAGAATGAAGTTGGGATATAACCGCGCAGGAAGATTGATGGATCAGTTGGAAGCAGCAGGAATTGTTGGAAGAAATGTTGGAAGCAAAGCAAGAGATGTTCTTATAAAAACTGAATTTGAATTGGATCAGCATTTGATGAACATTAGTTAGCGATGTGTTAATCTGGATATAATAAACTCTGCAAACGCTGAATGGATTTACGTTTGCTTGTTTTTACGATATATTTGCGCTGCAATTACTATTAACTTGCCAACATGAAAAAGATATTCTCGTTTTTTGTTTTGAGTACGATTATTATTTATGCAACTGCGCAAGACAATAGTCTTGGAAAAAGCGATGCAGATGCAAAAAAAGTTTTGGATGCCGTCAGCGCTAAATTAAAATCCTACAAAAGCATAGAGGCTGCTTTCACTTTACAAATTGCAAGTTCTTCGGGCAAAATTGAAGCAAATAAAAAAGGAACGCTTAATATGTCCGGACACAAATATCATCTATCAATGTCGGGACAGGAAATTTATTGCGATGGAATAAATGTATGGACCTATGACAAATCAAATAATGAAGTGACGGTTACAAAATATGATGCATCTTCCAAAACAATTTCTGCGGAAAATATTTTTACTGATTTTTACGACAAAGATTTTCTTTACAAATTAAACGGCGATAAAAAACAAAATAATAAAACGCTGCAGGAAATTGAACTTACGCCGGTAAACAAAACGAAAACATTTTATAAAGTTTATCTTATGGTTGATAAAGCCACTAAAAGTATTTATAGTGTGAAGTGGCTTGAAAAAAATGGAACGAACTATACAATTACTGCAAATAAATTAAATGGTAAGGTTCAGTTAAGTGATGCATCTTTCGTTTTTGATAAATCAAAATATCCCGGCGTTGAAGAAGTTGATTTACGTAATTAATTTTTGCTGACGACTGTCGTCCGTCGACTGTCGACAAACTATTCTTTTCCCCAACGAAATGTAGAAATATCAAGCCCCGCGAGATCAAGCACGCGATCAACAACCGTGTTGGCAACGGCTTCTATAGTTGCGGGTTTGCTATAAAAAGAAGGAGTTGCCGGACAAATTATTCCTCCGGCAAGAGTTACTGTTTCCATATTCCGGATGTGAATGAGATTATACGGCGTATCTCTTACCACACAAATTAATTTGCGCTTTTCTTTTAAAACAACATCAGCAGCACGCGTAATAAGATCCGATGAAACGCCCGAAGCAATTCTTCCCAACGTTCCCATAGAGCAAGGAATGATGATCATGATATTGTATTGACCCGAACCCGAAGCAAATGGCGCAGAAAAATCATTTTGTGTATGAAACTTCACT
Source organism: Chitinophagia bacterium (assembly GCA_963774065.1). Taxonomy (GTDB): domain Bacteria; phylum Bacteroidota; class Bacteroidia; order Chitinophagales; family Chitinophagaceae; genus Puia. The sequence goes on along the minus strand of CAVZDO010000003.1, from coordinate 2,114,162 downwards.
GGATAATTATTATAATCCTCGTTATTCAATTCAGTTTGCCAAACCTGTTTTGCATTTTCGGTCATCACTACAGATAATTCCTGCCATTGATCTTTTATACCTGCTAATTTATGTAACAGTTGATTGGCGTAAATTGAGCCGCTGGCGCCCGTTATGGCAACAACAATTTTGTTCATGTCGTCGTTTTATAAAAAGATGGATAACAAATATAAAATTACAATGCAAAAAGCGAAGCTGGTATTTTTATCTGTATGTACACTGACTTTCTTCAGTTCGGATAAACCTATAGGCGATAAAGCGCATGTTAACTGGATGAACCTGGATGATGTTGCTCTAATTCTTAAAAAAGAAAAAAGACCAGTATTAATTGATGTATATACCGATTGGTGCGGTTGGTGTAAAGTGATGGATAGTAAAACTTATTCGAACAAAAAAGTAATAGATTATTTGGAAAATAAATTCTATTCTGTAAAGTTTAATGCAGAGACAAAAGATGATATTATCTGGGAAGGGAAAACCTATCATTATAATCCAGGTTATAAGTGCAATGAGTTTGCGCTTTATATAACACAAGGACAACTTGCATTTCCAACAACGGTTATTATACCTGTTGAAGAGAGCCAACCACAGGCTATTGCAGGATATTTGCCAACAAAAGATTTTGAAACGATAGTAAAATATTTTGGCGAAGGCGAATTTGGTAAAATATCATTTGAAGACTATCAGAAAAAATTTAAAACGAGTTGGTAATTAGGTTTTTCTGAACGGCTTATAACTTTAATGTGTCTATTTGACACTTGATTAAAATCAATTTAATCTCTTTTTGTTCAAAAAAAATATTCAGTTAAATCGTTGTTTACACATTAAGGTCTTATCTTTGGTTTTTCATAGGATAAGGTTTAATGGTTAATGGTATTTGATTAGTACAGCCCCGCTCACGCGGGGCTTTTTTATTTTTGCAGAAGATTTTTTGAAGAGATTTTTTTGAAAAGCGGTGTGTTATGATCGAAATAAACCGGGGAAGTTTTTATTGCTACCGAAATTTGAACTTATTTCTTCTGATTAAATCCTTCAACCTTACCATTTTTGCAGGTTTATTATTTGTCATTTCATATTCAAATTGAAGACCTGTCATTTTTTTAAAATCAGTTGCTGTACCACCAAAAGCAAAATGGTTGGAATAATCCTTCGCGTTGTAATCGATCTCAACCTCGATCTTACCTATTTTTTCTAGTTCAATATTTTCTTTGTTAAAAAATCGGGCATAACACCACCTAATATCGGCTTGATCATTCCATGAACCAAATGATTTAACGAGAATATTTGATTTTTGAAAGTCTTCTAAAGAAGGTTTGTTTTGCTGATTAATTCTTGTTGTTGCAATAAGATTTAATCCGAGCTCTGTATTATTTATTGCTTCAAGAACTATGGCGCCACCATAATTACCATTATCAAATTTGAAAGTTATACAATCACCTTTTTCAAAAATAGGTTGCCTGATTATTTTTTTCTTTCGCGGTTTTGCTTTTGATTTTTCAATTGATATATGGGAAAGAAATTTGTCGAGAGCCAATTTTCTTTTTTGAATATCTTCTTCTTTTGGATTGAGCTGTCGCCAAACCACAAGATCAGCGCCTGTATCAATAATTTTTTTTACTTTATTAAATAGATCTTTGTCAAGTTGTTTGCATTCCCATTGCGCTTTTGCCAATGCAAACCAAAAATTATTACTGTCATCAGCGTCATTTATTATTTCTTGATTTTTAGCAATTATTTGTTTTGAAATATCTGGAACTTTAATTCCTTTATTGTAAAGATCAAAGAAATCCCCATAAACATCAGCATAGGTATCGTTAGAAGGTATTGCTGTTCCCCAAGTTCCCATGAATTATGAAATTGAGTAAGAATTATGAGCAGCTCCAAATATACGAAATGCAGCTTCTTTTAAAATCCAAGATGTTTCATTTTTTAAACCCAAAGTTCAATAGTAGCACAACTGATGAACGTAATGCGACGCAACGATGATGCTATGAAAAACAAATGCCGGTATCAAAAAAAAAATTCAGAATTGATAATGGAGAATTGAAAATTAATGAGGATGAGGTGTGCCACGCCCGCGAACTAATGATATATTTTGTCAGCTTTTGAAGGCGTGGCACACGTTGCACCAATCAACCTATCGAACACTTCAACTAATTAACAGACTCCTCCGCCATATCGGGAATCGCTTCCACTTTATATTTGCCGGCATCTAATTTTTTCTTGGTTTGTTCAAATGCCTCTAATGTTGAGAGAATATCTGCATCAGTATGTACAGTTGTTGGAATAAGACGATAGATGATATGTCCTTTCGGAATTACCGGATAAACAACAATCGAGCAAAAAATTCCGTGGTTTTCTCTCAGGTCCATAACCATCGCAGTTGCTTCGGGAATATCGCCTTTCATATAAACCGGCGTTACTACAGAATCGGTTTTGCCGATATCAAACCCGCGTTCTTTTAATCCGTTCTGTAATTTTTTTGCATTGCTCCAGAGTTTATCTTTTAATTCAGGGTGCTTGCGCAGTAATTCCAATCTCTTGATATTTCCGATCACAAAAGGCATCGGCAAACTCTTTGCAAAAATCTGGCTGCGGATATTATAGCGGATGTAATCAATAATAACTTTATCGCCCGCAACAAACGCACCTATGGATGCCATTGATTTTGCAAAAGTGGAAAAATATAGATCGATTTTATTTTGCACACCTTGTTCTTCGCCGGCGCCAGCCCCTGTTTTTCCGAGTGTACCAAATCCGTGCGCATCATCAACAAGCAAACGGAATTGATATTTATTTTTGAGTGCCGCGATTTCTTTTAATCTTCCCTGGTCGCCAGCCATTCCAAAAACACCTTCTGTTATTACAAGAATGCCGCCGCTTTTTTGTTTATCAATCAACGCAGTTGCACGTTGTAATTGTTTTTCACAATCTTCAACATCATTATGTTTAAAAACATACCTATGCCCGGGATGCAAACGCAAACCATCAATAATGCACGCATGAGATTCTCCATCATAAACGATCACATCATGCCTTGCACATAATGCATCTATAATGCTAACCATTCCCTGGTATCCGTAATTCAATAAAGCAGCGTCTTCTTTATGAACAAATTTTGCTAAGTCGGCTTCCAATTTTTCGTGATGATTACTATTTCCACTCATCATGCGCGCGCCCATCGGCGATGCCAAACCAAATTCTTTTGCAGCATCTGCATCTGTTTTTCTTACTTCGGGATGATTTGCCAAACCCAAATAATTATTCAGGCTCCAAATGATCATTTCTTTGCCGCGAAATTTCATTCTGCTGCCTATTTCTCCTTCCAGTTTTGGAAAAGCAAAATATCCGTGCGCTCTTTCGCGATGTTGACCGATTGGACCGGAATGTTTGCTTAATCTTTCAAAAATATCTGCCATGTTACTTAATTATTAAGGATTCAAAAATTGCCGCGAAGTTAACGCATTTGCCTAATGTTATCAAGAGCAATACACGAAACGGTTTTTAGAATTATAAATGGATGAATTATGAATGAACCGTCGACTATGAACGGGTGACTGTCGACAGATAAAACATACATTTGTTTAAAATTTTTTCTTATGCGGATTCGTGGCTTAATTTTATTTTCTCTCATCATTTTTAGTTTTTTTGTTTCTGCGCAAAACGATAACACTTCAATCAAACGCCCCAAGCTTGTTGTTGGAATTGTTGTCGATCAAATGCGATGGGATTATTTATACCGTTATTATAATCGTTATAGCGAGGATGGTTTTAAAAGATTATTGAACGAAGGGTTTTCCTGCGAAAATGTTTTGATAAATTATCTTCCTTCATATACTGCCGTTGGGCATAGCTGCATTTTTACCGGATCGGTTCCTGCATTTACCGGAATAACAGGCAATGATTGGATTGAACAACTAAGTGGCAAACATTTGTATTGCACGGGAGACAGCACTGTGTTAAGCGTGGGAAATGAATCTGAAGATGGCAAAATGTCTCCAAGAAATTTATTGGTGTCAACAGTAACAGATGAATTGCGCCTCGCAACAAATTATCAGTCGAAAGTTGTTGGTGTTTCTTTAAAAGACAGAGCTGCGATTCTTCCCGCAGGGCATACAGCCAACGCAGCTTTTTGGTTTGATGATGCTTCAGGGCATTTTATTTCCAGCAGTTATTATATGAAGCAATTACCGGAGTGGGTAAATCAATTCAACAAAAGTAATGTAATTGAAAAGCTGATTCAGAATGGATGGAACACTTTATACCCGATAAACACTTATTTGCAAAGTGACAGCGACGCAGAAAGTTATGAAGGAAAATTTGCTGATGAAACTGCTTCTGTTTTTCCACACAAAATAAATGAAGCGTATAAAAAAAATAAAGGCAGTCTCCGGGCAACTCCATTTGGCAACACACTTACTTTGAATTTTGCAGAAGCTGCAATTGATGGATTTCATTTAGGGGAAGAAACATCAACAGATTTTCTTACGATCAACCTTGCTTCTACTGATTATGTCGGTCATATGTTCGGGCCAAATTCCATTGAAATCGAAGACACTTATTTGCGGCTTGATAAAGAGCTTGCAAATTTTTTCCATTTTCTTGATGAAAAAATCGGCAAAGGTCAATACACCGTTTTTCTCACCGCCGATCATGGCGCAGCGCATGCCATAGGTTATATGAAAAAGCATGAACTGCCCGGCGATTTTTGGTACACAAAACCGTTAGCAGATTCTTTAAATAAAATTTTAGCAGAAAAATTTCAAACAGAAAAATTGATAAGAATAATTATGAATTACCAGGTTGTTTTTGATATCAGCAAAATTGAGCAGCAACATCTCGATTATGATGCTATCAAAAAAACTACGGTTGATTATTTACAACAACAACCTATGATTGCATATGCAGTTGATGTTGCTAAAATTGGTGAAGTGCCAATCCCTGAACCATTAAAAACAATGATAACTAACGGATATAATTTTAAGCGAAGCGGCGCAGTGCAAATTGTGTTGAATGCAGGTTGGTTTGAAGTATATAGCAAAACCGGAACCACACACGGAACATGGAATCCATACGATACGCACATTCCATTAGTGTTTATGGGTTGGGGAATTAATCACGGCAGCACAAATAAAGTTTTTAACATGACGGATATTGCGCCAACTGTTGCAGCTATACTTCATATTCAAATGCCAAATGGCTGCATAGGCAAACCAATTACAGAAGTGATTAGATAATTGAGAATTGATAATGGATAATTGATAATTTTTTTGCCGCGCCTTTGCGCCGCTGCGTGAAATATTCCTTGTTCAAAAAAGGTGGATAAATGATTTGCTAAAAAAAATATTTAAAACCTTTCTTTTTTATGGTTCCGGTATATTTGCCGTTGACTAAATTCAGAAATTGTGCGATTAAAAAGTTTAGAAATAAAAGGCTTTAAAAGCTTTGCAGATAAAACCCATATTAATTTTGATGAAGGCGTTACCGGAATTATCGGGCCTAACGGATGCGGCAAAAGCAATATTGTTGATAGTATTCGCTGGGTTATAGGTGAGCAAAAAATAAGTCATCTCCGTTCCGAAAATTTGGAAAGCCTTGTTTTCAATGGCTCTAAAAGCCGCTCTGCATCTGGGCTTGCAGAGGTAAGCCTCACTTTTGAAAATACAAAAAATCTTCTGCCAACAGAATTCAACACGGTTACCATCACCCGAAAATTTTACAAAAGCGGCGAAAGTGAATATAGGTTGAATGATATTTCATGCAGACTAAAAGACATTCAAAATTTATTTCTTGATACCGGCATCACTACAGATTCCTATGCAATTATTGAGCTCGGAATGGTGGATGATATTATAAAAGATAAAGAAAACAGTCGCCGGCGAATGATTGAACAGGCTGCAGGAGTTTCCATTTATAAAACAAGAAAAAAAGAAGCTAAGCAGAAATTGGAATCAACAGAACAAGATCTTGCCCGCATTGAAGATCTTTTATTTGAAATAAACAACCAGTTGAAGACAGTTGAGAGCCAGGCAAAAAAAGCAGAAAAATATTACGAAATAAAAAAAGAATATCGTGAACTGAGCATCGAACTCGCAAAAGCATCGCTTGATGGATTTAATATCACGTATAAAATCTTGACTGAACAAACTGATGCAGAAACAAACAAACGAATTGAGCTCGAAACAATAATTGCAACAGAAGAAGCAGTTTTGGAACAGGATAAAGTTGGATTGATTGAAAAAGAAAAAGCATTGCAAAACATGCAGCATGCTTTTAATGAATTGCTGCAAAATTTACGCACTAAAGAAAATGAAAAAAATCTTGTTGCACAACGATTGAATTTTTTAAAAGAAAAAGAAAGCGGACTAAAAGAGTTCTTACTAAAAAGTGAAGGACAGGTTACCGGTTTGAATGAAAGTATTTCGTTTACGCAACAGCAAATTGCAGAAGAGCAAAATGTATTGATCAACCTGCAAACTGAATTGGATAGTTTAAAATCTTCTGTTGAAGAATATCATAAAATTTTTGATGAAAAAAGAATTGCAACAGAAACACTCCGCAATGAAAATGCGCATATTCAACGCAGCCAGTTTGAAGCGGAAAAAACAGTAGCGGTTGCGGACACAACCATTCAAAATATTCAACAAACAATTCAGCAATTGGAAGAAGAAAAAACTTCGCGGCAATTGCAATTGAAAGAATTGAGCGATGAACATTTGCAGAAAGAACAGGAACTGGAAAAAAAGAAAACCGATTTGCAACAATTGCAGCAACATCACGAAAAAACAAAAGAACAGATTTTACAGTTGCAGGAAGAATTGGAAAACTTGCGGAGATTATTATCTGACGAAAATCGTATTCTCGATTCAAAAAATAATGAACACGACCTGATAAAGAGTCTTATTGATTCGATGGAAGGTTACCCAGAGAGTGTAAAATTTTTACACAACAATCCCAACTGGAATCACTCCGCTCCTATTTTGTCTGACGTTATTTATGTAAAAGAAGAATTTCGTGCAGCTGTTGAAAATGTTTTGGATCCTTATCTCAGCTATTATGTTGTAAATAATTTGCACGAAGGTTTGCAGGCTGTTCACTTGCTCGACGAACACAAAAAAGGAAAAGCAAATTTCTTTTTGCTCGATAAATTTTCCGAACAACATGAACAAACATTTCATCAGCCAAATAACACAATTCCGGCAATGCAGGTAATTGAAGTTGATGAAAAATATCGCCAGCTTGCAGAACATTTATTAGGTAATGTTTTTATCGCAGAAAATGAAGAAGCGTTGGAAAACAGCAACGGCGCAGTAGTGCTTGAAAAAACAGGAAAATATGTAAAAGGAAGATATGCGCTTACCGGCGGCAGCGTAGGTTTGTTTGAGGGAAAAAAAATCGGGCGTTTAAAAAACCTGGAAAAATTACACGAAGAAATAATGTTGCAGCAAAATGTAGTTTCTCAAATAAAAAATGAAATTCAGGCAAAGCATAATGAAGTAATAACGCATAACGAACAATTGAAAGAGCAGGTAATAAAGCAAACGCAGGAAGATATTAATCGTTTAACAAACCTGGTTTTCTCCCTGCAAAATAAAATCGAAAACCTGCATGCGCAGCAAAATTCAGCGCAGCAAAGATTGGAAGAATTACAATCGGATCTGGAAGAAACTATCGCTGCAGTTGAAGGAACGCGCAATGAATGGATGCAACTCGTTGCAACGGCAAATGAAATGAGAGAAAAAATAAAATTTGCGGAAGAAGATTACAAAACCGCTTCAGCCGATTATGATAATTCCCTTGCGCATTTTAATGAATTCAATTTGCAGTTTACGCGCCAGCAAAGCAAAATAAATGGATTGCAGCAGGAATTGGAATTTAAAAATAATCAGCTGGATGATTTACGCAGCCAGGTTGATCTCAGCACAACGCAATTGCAGCAAACCAATGAAAGCATTGATGAAAATCAACAGGCGCTGAATAATTCTGAACAGGAATTAGTTTCATTACTTCGCAATAAAGATGAAGAAGAAAAAAGATTGAACGAAGCAGATCAGCTGTATTATAATTTGCGTAACGCATTAACTGAAAAAGAAAGTGAGCTTCGCCATAAAATAAAAGAAAAAGAACAGGTTGAACATTTGCTCAATGAAATAAAAGATAAGCTGAATGAATTGAAATTGCAATTGGCCGGAATGAAAGAAAGATTAAATGTTGAATTTAGAATTAATCTTGATGACATCATTAACGAACCGCGAGCCAATGATATTCCTGTTGAAGAATTGCAGGAGAAAAATGATCGCATGAAAAAAAGATTGGAAAACATAGGCGAAGTAAATCCAACTGCGATCGAAGCTTTCCAGGAAATGAAAAAGCGTTACGAATTTATTCTTGAACAAAAAAACGATCTCGTTTCTGCAAAAGATAGTTTGTTGCAAACAATACAGGAAGTGGAAGCAACAGCAAACCAGCAATTCCTCGATACCTATAATAAAATCCGCGAAAATTTTCAAAAAGTTTTCAAAGCATTATTTACAGAAGAAGATACAGCAGATCTCATTTTAGAAAATCCCGACGATCTCGCAGAAACAGGAATTGACATTGTTGCAAAACCAAAAGGCAAACGTCCTTCATCCATCACACAATTAAGCGGCGGAGAAAAAACATTAACAGCAACTGCATTACTCTTCGCCATCTATCTCATCAAACCCGCGCCATTCTGCATTCTCGACGAAGTTGACGCGCCGCTCGACGACGCCAACGTAAATAAATTCACCAACATGATCCGCGAATTCAGCGGCAACTCGCAATTCATCATCGTAACGCACAATAAAATGACGATGAGCGCGGTTGACGTAATCTACGGCGTAACCATGCAGGAACCCGGCGTTAGCAAATTGGTAGCTGTCGATTTCAGAAGTCTGAATTAAAATATGAATTACGATCTCTTATATCCGGTTAGCCATTACCGTTAGTATTTCTGATTTTGTGATGTCTGATTTCTTTCAACGAAATATTCATTAGTAATTATCAATTCTCAATTATCCATTATCAATTTTTTGTAACCAGCATTTAATCTCTTCTCATCATCGTTGCGTCGCACTCTTGTACAGTAAAATTTCTATTCAGCGCTTCTGCATTTTAAATTTCTTTTTGTGTCTTAGAGTCTTTGCGTGAAAAAATCTTCCTTAAATTGCTTTAATAAAAATCATCAGCATGAAAACGATCTCACTCTTATTCGCCTCAAATATTTTTATGACGTTCGCCTGGTACTGGCATCTTAATAATAAAGACATTGCATTGTGGAAAGCAATTCTGATCAGTTGGGGAATTGCATTTTTTGAATACTGTCTAACGGTGCCGGCTAACCGATTTGGATTTTTCAGCAGTGGCTTTTCCGGTTTCCAGTTAAAAATTGCGCAAGAAGCTATCACACTAACAATCTTCACGGTTTTTGCAATATTTTATTTAAAAGAACCATTTCAGTGGCGCTATCTTTTAGGATTTGCATTGATACTTGCTGCTGTGTACGTGATGTTCAAAAAATGATTTTTATAAATACCAGACTATTAGCAATCTTCTTTAACTTTAAATCTTCACCAATCAAATACAAAGGCTCATGAGAAAAATATTTTTTCTGCTCTTATTATTTTTTTCTTTCGCTACAATTTCAATTGCACAAACAGACAGTTCGCTGTTGTACAAAAAAACGACTGTAATGATTCCGATGCGCGATGGAATAAAATTATTTACAGTAATAGTAAGCCCCGTAAACCTCAAAAATAATATTCCGATCCTTATCCAACGAACTCCTTATGGAGCCGATTTTGATTTGCGCAATGATTCCGCATTCACTTATCAACCTTTTTTCCCGTTTTATAATATGGCTAAGGAAGGTTACATTTTTGTTTACCAGGATGTGCGCGGAAAATATAAAAGCGAAGGCACGATGCAAATTCATCAACCATTAATTCACGAAACACAAAAAGGAGCGATTGATGAAAGCACTGATACATATGATGCTATTGACTGGCTGGTAAAAAATGTTCCGGATAATAATGGCAAAGCAGGTATTGTTGGAATTTCTTATCCCGGTTGGCTTGCGTTGGTTGGTTCTGTTGATCCGCATCCTGCGCTAAAAGCCTCGTCTGAACAGGCTTGTATGGCAGATCTATTTTTGGGTGATGACTTTCATCACAACGGCGCTTTTCGTTTGAGTTATGGAATGGAATATTCTTACGAAGTGGAATTTGATAAAACGACCGACAGTGAGTTTCCTTTTCCGCAATTCGATTTGTACGATTGGTATATCAAACTTGGTTCTTTAAAAAATGTAAATGAAAAATATTTTCACGGCAAAGTTCCTACGTGGAATAATTTTGTAGCTCATCCAAACTACGATAGTTTCTGGCAAAAAAATTCTCCGCTTAGCTATGTAAAATATCCGCAAATTCCACAACTCAATGTTGGCGGATATTATGATCAGGAAGATTTGAACGGCCCGCAATTGATGTATGCTCATCTCGAAAAAAGAGATACATTCAATCGTAATCATATTGTACTCGGTCCGTGGTTTCACGGACAATGGGCGCGCGGAAAAGGCGACAGCCTCGGAAAAATTTCTTTTGAAAGCAGCACCAGCATTTGGTTTCAGGAGTTGCAAAAAAAATGGTTTGATTACTGGTTAAAAGGAATTGGCGACGGAAAATTTGATAAAGCATATTGTTTTCAAACCGGAAGCAATCAATGGAAAACTTATTCTTCCTGGCCGCCGAAAGAAGCTACGATTCAAAATTTATACGCCGGCGCAAATAATTCTTGCTCCTTCAACAAACCAACTTCAGCAACAGGAACTGTAAAATATATCAGCGATCCTGCTAAACCTGTTCCATACCGGATGCCGCCAATTGAAGCAACTTATGGTCGCGGAAGCCATTGGAGAACATGGCATGTGGAAGATCAGCGATTCGTTTATTCAAGACCGGATGTTATAAGTTTTACCAGCGATTCTCTTACTGATGATCTTGTTGTTACAGGGCAAATCACTGCACATCTATTTGCAAGCACAACAGGAAGCGATGCAGATTGGGTTGTAAAATTAATTGACGTGTATCCGAATTTTGATCAGAAAAGTTTTTTAATGAGCGGTTATATGTTACCGGTAGCTATGGAAGTTTTTCGCGGAAGATTTTATAAAAGTTTTACAAAACCGCAGGCGCTAACACCGGGAAAACCGGAAGAGTTTGTTATCAATTTGCATCAGATCAATCATACATTTAAAAAAGGACATCGCTTGATGATACAAGTTCAAAGCACATGGTTTCCCGTGATTGATCGCAATCCGCAAAAATTTGTTCCAAATATTTTTGAAGCAAAAGAATCTGATTATACAAAAGCAGAGCAAACAATTTATTTCACTTCACAATATCCCACGCATATTGAATTGCCGGTTATGAAATGATTTTTTAGAAGAGAAAAATTCTACAAAACGGGCAATTTATTGCACGCACATTTTTCTGCAAATTAATAATGCATTTAAAATGCAGTGATTTATTTTCAGGCATGATGTTTTTATTAATTCTACTCAAGAAAGGCATTATCAATCAAAAATTATAGCCATGATAATTACAGGAATTTTATTCGTTTTAACTGCAACTGGTGTTTCTATTTATTGCATCCGGCAACCTGCCATGGCAAAAAAAGCGCGCAGAACAAAAAGGCTTGAAAACGTGAAATGTGAAATGTGAAAAAAGATCTCTAATTTCATCCTGTCATTTCCGACATCCGACTTCTCACATCTCACCCAACCTATTCTCAAGGTATCCCAAAAGCGCATCAATAAACGGAGTAATAGCTTTATAATCCAGCATAGCACGTGGAGTTGTTTTGAGAACATTCATCATGTTTCGCGCTTGCAGAGTATCCATATTTTCATCATCAAGTGTGTTTTGATACATGTGAATGCCGAATAAAATGCAATTTGATTTTGACAACCTGCTTATCGTTTGTCTTTCGATGCGAATAAATATTTTGTCGCCAATATTTTCCGGCGTGAGCGTTGGAAATAATTGATTCAATTCTTCATTATATTGTTTTGTATATTTTGAAGAGAGATCAATTTGTCCTGAAGTTTTAAAATTCCAGCTGCAACGCCACACCGGTCTTGTTGCAATAATTTTTTCCATTAATTTTTGAGCAGTATCCATTGTTGGCGCAACCATTTTTGGCGCGGGCGCATGTATTTTTAAAAAGGGTTGATTGAATTTATCATCGAGGCACCAGCCGTTTGGAAAACATAATTGCCCTGCAACAAGAGATGCAGTGCCATCATTACTTAAAATAACTAAATCTTCCTGCACTTGTCTTCCAACCCAATCGAGCGGTTCATAGGGCAGCGTTTCTTTCCTACCAAAAACAAAACTGATCGACTCATTGGTTTTTTTATTTTGCCAGAACCAATTTTCATTATCACGGTTCAAAACAAAATATTCAGGATAGAATTTTGCAAGATCAGTTAATACTCTTTCAACAACATCCCATTGCGCAGATTCTGTACCAGCGTTTGCGCGGTAATAATAGGCACAATCCTGCAAAAGTAAATTGCGCTTCAAATTTATTTCTGCCAGGTAATGATCGTCATCAACTTCTACAAGACTCTCACTATCTTTAAAAACAGAAGTGCCCATGCGCAAATCAAATTCTTCTCCGAATGGAAAATATTTTAGCTTCTTCATATCTACTGCTGCAGATTGGTTTGACGGTAAATTGCGTTGAAAATTATTTCAAACGGGAAGGCAATCGAAGATTTGATTAGGGAAGATAAAGAATATTATTAATTTTATTGCAAGAAAACTGTTTAACGATTGCCATGCAAATTTTTAAAATTCTATACGATGAGTTGATTGGATTTTTTGGCATCAATTCAATTATTGAAATGATCAAAACAGGCAATTACAGCAGCCTGCTTACATTGGATGGTATATTGGGCGCTATAGGTCCGCTTATTCCACTTTTATTACTTATTGAAATTTTTCGCGCAGTTTTTTTAAAAAGATTTCGCTTTGCAGAATATAAAATTCCATTTTTAATTTACATAGTCAACCGCGTTGGATCAAGATTTATTTCCATCGCTGCAATCGCATTCTGCATCGGGCTTTTTGAAAAGCATGCAATAATAAAAACCACCTTCACCTGGTATTGGTTGATCTATGGATATATTATTTGGGAATTAGGACATTTCTTTTATCATTATCTCGCGCATAAAATCCGTTTGTTCTGGTGTCTTCATTCCACGCATCACGCGCCGGAAAACATGAATCTTTCTGTATCATTCGCGCATTTTATTTTGGAAGCTCCCTATGCAGATGTGATAAGAACAACGACCTGCATATTACTTGGCGTTAATCCACCGCTGTTATTTTTTATTATGTTCATTGATGGAACTTGGGGCGCTTTTATTCATGTTGGTGAAAATATTTTGAAAGATGCACGGCTTGGTTTTTTAAATAAAATTATTTTAACGCCTTCGGCTCATCGCGTGCATCACGCGCGCAACCCTGCTTATATGGATACAAATTTTTGTAACCTCTTAAATGTTTGGGATAGAATTTTTGGAACTTTTAGTTATGAAAGAAAAGATATTCCGATCGAATATGGCATCACGCGCAAAATAAACGCGAATAATTTTTGGGATGTATATTTCGGAGAAATCATTTTGTTAGGAAAAGATATTGCTAAAGCGCCCGGCGTAAAAAATAAATTGCTGTACATTATCATGCCTCCCGGCTGGAGCCATACGGGGGATCATAAAACAGCAAACTTAATTCGAAAATCATTTTTACAAAATGATACGCACCAAATTCAGAAAACTGATCCTATAAAAAAAATTCCGGCAGAATTATTGGATTAATAATGCCGGGCAACATTCAATTAATTAACTTTTAAAACAATTATTGGTGAAAGCTATTCTGATAATTATTGCAGCGCTCATTTTATTTGGCGGATTGATTTTGTTAAAAATGCATCTTGCAAAAGATGCCGGAAAAGCTCCGACAGAAAAAATCGCAGACATTTCTTCCTTAGAAAATAATATTAAAACGGATTCATTATACACCGTGAAAGATGTTGCTTATAGAGACAGCGGCATTTTGATAGCGCTCGATAGCCCGGGAAAATCCGGCGCAGAAAATTATTTTGATAAAAAATTTAAGTTGAACAGCTATGGAAATATTAACATGGTGTACATCTATCAATATGATTCCACAAAACCATTGCAACATGCTTCGCTTGATGATGCGATAATGGCTAAAGGAAAAAAAATGGCAAGGTTCGAGGAAATATGGGTCGCCAAATTTATTGATACCACCGATGGCTCATGCAAGCCATTGCAAAAGTATTTGCAATCAACAATGAAAAATTCCGAAAGTTTTAAAAATGAAGAAACAAATTTTCAGCCGGAAAGCATTTATAAAATGCATGTGGAGTGCAAATACAAAGTAACTGATAGCGCCGGAAAAAAAACGCTTAATGATATAACCGCTTCAATTGATACAGCAGGATCGGTTATGGTGATTGAAAAAAATTAAGTAAAAAAATTAAAACTCTAAAAGTCATTATTAAAATATAAAAGCTCTGGGAGCAAGCTTTCACAGATTCTATAGGTTTTATTTTCCCATATGTACATTGCCGTTAGTAAAGCGCTGAATAGAATTGTTGCTGTACAAGAGTGCGACGCAAGAATGTTTAATAGAATTACTATTGCTGGGAAAATAAAAAAAAGTAAAAAAACTAAAACTCTAAAAAATTATTGTTAAAATAAAAAAGCTCTTAGACCTAAGAGCTTTTTACTTTCTAATTAGTACCTATAATGTTCCGGTTTGTACGGGCCGTTTTTAGGAATAGCGAGATAGGATGCCTGGGCATCGGATAACTCATCCAACTCAACCCCGATTTTTGCAAGATGCAGACGTGCAACTTTTTCATCAAGATGTTTTGGCAACACGTAAACTTTATTTTCGTATTTGCTGTGATTCGTCCACAACTCAATCTGCGCCAGCGTTTGATTGCTGAATGAATTACTCATCACAAAAGTCGGATGACCAGTTGCGCAACCAAGATTCACCAAACGACCTTCTGCAAGTACGATCACATCTTTGCCATCAATGTTGTATAAATCAACCTGTGGTTTGATCGTGTCTTTTGTGTGACCATAATTTTTATTCAACCAAGCCATATCAATTTCAATATCAAAATGCCCGATGTTGCAAACAATAGCTTTGTCTTTCATCGAACGAAAATGTTTTTCTGTGATAAGATCTCTGCAACCCGAAGCAGTAACAACAATGTCGGCTTCTTTAACGGCATCGGCCATTTTCTTTACTTCAAATCCATCCATAGCTGCCTGCAACGCGCAGATAGGATCAATTTCCGTAACAATCACGCGACAACCTGCACCTTTTAATGAAGCTGCAGAACCTTTACCAACATCACCATAACCTCCAACCACAGCCACTTTTCCAGCCATCATAACATCCGTTGCGCGGCGAATTGCATCAACCAAACTTTCTTTGCAACCATATTTATTATCAAACTTTGATTTGGTAACAGAATCATTTACATTAATAGCAGGAATAGGTAATGTACCTTTTTCCATTCTTTCATACAAACGATGAACGCCGGTTGTTGTTTCTTCACTCAATCCTTTTACGTGTTGAATGAGTTCAGGATATTTATCGAAAACCATGTTGGTTAAATCGCCACCATCATCCAAAATCATATTCAACGGGCGATCGGTACTTCCGAAAAATAAAGTTTGTTCAATGCACCAATCAGCTTCTTCGAGCGATTGACCTTTCCATGCAAACACGCCAATGCCAGCAGCAGCAATGGCAGCAGCAGCCTGATCCTGTGTGGAAAAAATATTGCATGAACTCCAGCGAACTTCAGCGCCAAGTTCAATTAATGTTTCAATTAACACTGCTGTTTGAATGGTCATGTGCAGACAACCTGCAATACGCGCACCTTTCAGCGGTTTTTGTTTTCCGTATTCGGCGCGGATAGCCATAAGCCCCGGCATTTCTGCTTCAGCTAATTTTATTTCTTTGCGTCCCCATTCGGCAAGACTCATATCTTTTACCTTGTAAGGAAGGCTGAGATCAATTTGTGTTTTTACGTTTGATGACATGATTTATTTTTTTTAAAGTAACAATTAGAACGATGAGGCAAAGCTAATATTGTAGAACAAAATATCATAAAGTATTATTAAGTTTAGAACAAAACTAATATTTTTAATAGTTTTGTAGAACAAACATACATTTTGCCATGGAAAAACAAGCGAAAAAAGAAAATTCAATCACCGTTGAAGTGGATGAAAAAGACAGAGCAATTCTGCAGTTGTTGCAAGACAATGCAAAATTAACCGTTCGTGAAATTGCACACCAGGTGCATCTTAGCCCAACTCCTGTGCATGAAAGAATAAAAAGAATGGAAGATAGCGGAGTCATTCGCCAGTACGCTGCGCTTGTTGATCATTCCAAAGTAAAAAAAGGATTGATGATAATTTGTTACGTTTCGTTGAAAGAACATAATAAAAGATCAGGCGCAAAATTTATTAAAGTTATAAATGAGTTGAACGAGGTTATTGAATGTTATAACATTTCGGGCGAGTTTGATTTTATGCTGAAAGTTGTTGTGGAAAATATGGATGCTTATTATGATTTTCATGTAAACAAATTAAGCCAGGTTGAAAACATTGGGCAATTGCAAAGTACTTTTGTAATGGGAATAATTAAGCAAACGCATATTCGAATCGACCCACACTAATTGCATGAATTAGAACGAATTTTTGAAAACAGAATTTAAAAAATTATTAAGGCACGATTAATGCGTTACAAAATCGAAAAATTATATTCACAAAATTTGCTGAAATTTGTGTAGCAAATAACTTTAAATTTTTTTTATGTTTACTTACGATACAGTTGCACAAGCCGTAAATGGATTGAAGGAAAGAGGTTTTAATATTGATTTTAATTTTGACAATGATCAAATAACTTGTCATGAAACACCTGTATCTCTAAAACCTTCGGAGTTTGAGATAACTGAAGTGTATCGTTTCGAAGGCAATAGTGATCCCGCTGATGAAGCTGTTGTGTACGCGATAGAATCCAAACACGGTCACAAAGGAATTTTGGTAAATGGTTTTGGTATTTCTTCAGATGCTATAGGTGATGAAATGATAAAGAAATTAAAAGTTGTTCGTTACTAATACTAAAAGATATTTCTGATTTCTGATTTTGGTATGTCTGATTTCTTCATTATTCATTATTCGTTTTTAATTTTCAATTCGTGTAATTCGTTCTAATTCGTGTTACATATCTTTCAATAATTTTCTTTCACAATTCGCGCAACAACTTTATCGATAGGAAGTGTTACACTTTCTTCTGAAAAATCATTCCATTCAATAAAACGAAAAGTTTCTGTTTCGCCGGTTGCTTTGTAAATATTCATTTGCTTTTCGTCAAAGTCGAAAGGATTATTGCGAAGCGGCGCTTTGATCGGCTCCAGCGCTTCAGCAAAATAATAAATGGAAACGATCTGGTGATCGGGATTAAATGCGCTCATCTGAAAAAAATCGGTTGTATAGATATGATCTGTAATTTTTACTTCAAGATCCATTTCTTCTTTAAATTCTCTTTTAAGACAATCGCGCGTGCCTTCACCAAATTCCAATCCGCCGCCGGGAAATTTTGTATAATAGTTACTGCGAATAAATTCATCGCTCACTAAAACTTTTTTATTTTCCCCAAAAAGAATTCCATAAACACGGAGGTTGAACATTCAATTTTCGATTTTAGAAGTACGATTTCTTCAGATTGTACTTTCATTATTAATTAATCACGGTTTTAATTCCACATCTCCCTCAAAAACTTTTTCTGCCGGACCGCAAAGCCAGATATCAGTAAATGTATTATCATCAATTCGGTTATACTTAACCGTTAGTTTACCACCTTTGGTAATTACGGTAACATCGTTATACCCTGCATCGTTATGATGATAAACCAGCGCACTTGCAGTAACTCCAGTTCCGCAGCTGAGTGTTTCATCTTCCACACCGCGCTCGTATGTGCGCACAATTATTTGATCATTTTTTTTGGGTTCAATAAAATTGACGTTGATGCCTTCCTTGGCAAAGTCAGGACTGTAGCGGATTTCCATACCTTTATGAACAACATCATAATCCATAACATCACTCACAATTTTTACATAATGCGGCGAACCCGTGTTTAAAATATAATCGCTATCGTAATCAATAACGCCGTTTACATCATTCATTTTTAAATTCACAATGTCTCCATCAATTTCAGCTTCATGTTCGCCGTCAACTGCGAGAAAATGATATTTGTCTTTATGAATTCCTAAATGATATGCAAATTTCACCATGCATCTGCCGCCGTTGCCGCACATGGAGCTTTCGCGCCCGTCGGAATTATAATATTTCATTTCAAAATCATAGCCGGTTTTTGGATTGAGCAACATCAATCCATCAGCGCCGATGCCGAATCGCCGGTCGCACAAAAATTTTATTTTGTCAACAGTAAGTGCAGTTAAACTCCAGTTACGATTGTCAATAATGATAAAATCATTTCCTGTTCCCTGGTATTTATAAAAATGAATTTTCATTTTTCATGTACGATTTACGAAGTACGATGTACGATTTGTTTAGATCGAACATCCATTATTAATTTTTACTTCTTAATTACTAATTTTTTCTTTTTGTTTCCAGCATTTGTTTTTCATAGCATCATCGTTGCGTCGCACTCTTGTACTGTAACAATTCTATTCACCGCATACTAACAGCTAAGCGTATACGATTTTAATATTTTTTCCGCAAAGTGCACAGAAAAGCCTAAAACTTTCTGTACTTTAAAGAAACCATTGCAACTTTGTGGTTAAACCTAAAGCCGAATTCAGATTCAACTGTACAAGAGTGCGACGCAACGATGCCTAATAGAATTCCGAATCTCTGGTTCAAAATTACTACAAACTATAAATTATAGATCAGAAACTATTTCTATAGTTTTCATCACTAATTTTTCCATCGTTGCATTGGCATCTTTTGAAAATTGTTTGGTAACCCGGTTAGCCACAATTGCGCTGATGCTAAGACAATGATGATTGAATATTTTTCCGAGTCCGTAAATTCCTGCCGTTTCCATTTCAAAATTTGCAATGCGGTAATTTCCAAAACGAAACTGCGTTAACTTATCTATAAGCGTTGGATTGCTGAGACCGAGACGCAAAACTCTTCCCTGAGGTCCGTAAAAGCCGGGGCAGGTAACGGTTATGCCGTGATGATAGCCGCTTACAAAATGTTTTATCAGCGATGCCGACGCGCTGTTGATATAGGGGTATGAAAATCGGTTATGCATCTGCGTTAGTGTAACAAAGGAATGCAACAATTCTTTTTCTTCCTCATTTTGCTCATGCCGGTAAAAATTAAGCAGGTTATCAATTCCCAAACCATGCGATGAAACAACAAAGCTGTCAACCGGAATATCTGCCTGCAACGAGCCTGCAGTACCTATGCGGATGATATCAAGTTGGGAGAAATTTTTTTTTATTGTTCTTGTTTCAAAATCAATGTTTGCCAACGCATCGAGTTCGTTTAAAACAATATCAATATTATCTGTACCTATGCCCGTGGAAACAACAGTGATTCTTTTTTTGCCAATAATTCCGGTATGCGAAACAAATTCGCGATGATGAGATTTCGTTTCTATTTTATCAAAATATTTACTGATTAGTTTAACGCGTTCAGGATCGCCAACGGTAATGATTGTAGTGGCAAGTTCTTCCGGCCGCATATCCAGGTGATAAATGGCGCCACGAGGATTAATAATTAATTCGCTTTCTGCAATTCTCTGCATAAGTTGAGCGTTAGGGAAATTACGCCGAATATACTATTTTTGCCGCACCTCAATGGTTCCGTGGCCGAGTGGCTAGGCAGAGCTCTGCAAAAGCTTCCACAGCAGTTCGAATCTGCTCGGGACCTCAGCTAATAAAGACCTATAAGGTTTTCGAAAATCTTATAGGTCTTATAATTTTTGATTATGAAATATTCAAACCTCATCGGAATAATTGCTGCTATTACTTTAATTATTGCGTGTTTTATTCCGTGGACTTATTACCCCGATATACATAAAAATTTTACAGGATTTTTTTCAGAAGGAAATAATTACGGCAAGCCGGGCAAAGTGATTTTATTTTTCTCCATTATCTCTATTGCATTTTTCATTATTCCAAAAGTTTGGGCAAAGCGCGCCAACATATTTGTTGCAGGAATAATCATTGCATATTGCATTAAGTGCTTTATTCTTTTTACATCCTGTTACAGCGGAATTTGTCCTGAAAAAAAAGCAGGGATTTTTTTGATATTGATTTGTTCAATACTAATATTAGCAACTGCAGTTTCGCCTGATTTGAAATTGAAGAGCGGAGAAAAATGAATAACGAGCGATGAACAGTGAACAATACTTCTGACTTCTGACCTCCGACTAACTCGCTGAAATCAATCTCGCAATTGCAAATGCGCAACCAGCAGCTAATGCACCAATAATTGTAACACGAAGTGCGCCTGCAAATGGATTAACTCCGGTTATCCTGCTTTTAAAATATCCAAAAACAAAAAGACAAACTAAAGTAATTGCAGTAGAAATTTTTAATCCATCAATTCCACTGCTTATAAAAAAATATGGCGAAAGAGGAATCAATCCGCCAACAATATAAGACATGCCAATATTAAAAGCGCTTTTCCTCGCGCGCTTAGGGTCGGGTTTATCTAATCCTAATTCATATTTCATCATAAAATTTGCCCAGCGGTCTTTATCTCTTATCACTTCGTCTGCGGCTTGCTGCTGCGTTTCTTCTTTCAATCCCAATCCTGCAAAAAAATCTTTCACTTCCTGCCTTTCTATTTGCGGAACGGTTTCTATTTCTGCATATTCTCTTTTTAATTCTGAATTATAATAATCAGATTCTGTTTTTGCCGCAAGATATCCGCCTAATCCCATTGCAATGGAGCCTGCAGCAATTTCGGCCAAACCTGCGATAATTATTAGCGCTGTATTTTGCACAGCACCGCTCAAACCCGCTGCCAGTGCGAATGGCACGGTTAATCCGTCGGACATGCCGATAACAATATCCCGCAACATTGCAGAGCTTGTTAAATGCTGTTCGTGATGATGATAAAGCTGCGTCTCTTCCATAACAATTTATAATTTGAGATTCGAAATTGATTAATTTTATATACTCATTGCCGTTAGTATTTCTGATTTTGTCTATTACTTAATACTTACTACTAATTACTTACTACTTTTTTGTTTCCAGCTTCACTAATTCTATTCACCATCGTTGCGTCGCACTCTTGTACTTTTAGTTTTCTATTCAGCCCTGCATCTGAAACGGCAAGCTGCTTTAATTCTTTTTATTTTTAAAACATCGCGCAAAGTCACAACGTTGCAGCTTTGCGCCTTCGCGATAAAAATCAATCCAAATTCGCCAAACTTTTTTTGATAATTTCAACACATTCTTTAATCTGCTCTTTCGTGATTATTAATGGCGGCGCAAACCGAATTTTATCTCCATGAGTTGGCTTTGCTAACAATCCATTTTCTTTTAAAGTTAAACATAAATCCCATGCAGCGTCCTGCTTTGCATGCTGAATTATAATTGCATTCAATAATCCCTTGCCGCGAATTACAGATATATGCGGCGAATTAATTTTTTGCAATTCTTCCCTGAATAATTTTCCCATAGCTTCTGCATTTTCCATCATCTTTTCTTCTTTCAAAACCGTAAGTGCAGTTATAGCAATTTTACACGCCAGAGGATTACCGCCAAAAGTAGAACCATGTTCTCCGGCTTTTATGGTTAGCATAATTTCATCATCGGCCAAAACTGCCGACACCGGGAAAGTGCCGCCACTCAAGGCTTTGCCAAGTATTAAAATATCCGGACGAACATTTTCATGATCGCATGCAAGCATTTTTCCTGTGCGGCATAATCCTGTTTGCACTTCGTCGCCGATAAATAAAACATTTGCATCCCGGCAATATTGCTTCGCTTTATACAAATAATTTTCATCAGGAACTACAACGCCGGCTTCACCCTGTATTGGTTCAACCAAAAAACCGGCAACATTTTTATCTTGCAAAGCAATGGCTAATGCATTCAAATCATTATAAGGAATTATTTCAAATCCCGTCATGTAAGGACCAAATTTTGAATAAGAATCCGGATCGCTGCTGAAAGAAATCACCGTGCTTGTTCTTCCATGAAAATTACCTGCACACACAATAATTTTTGCTTTATTTTCCGGAATTTTTTTTTCAACATAGCCCCACCTGCGACATAATTTTATTGCGGTTTCCACAGCTTCAACGCCTGTATTCATCGGCAACACTTTATCATAACCAAAATAATCCGTGATAAATTTTGCATACTCGCCAAGCACATCATTATAAAATGCACGCGATGTTAGTGTGAGTTTTTGTGCCTGCTCAATTAAAGTGTTCACAATTTTCGGATGGCAATGCCCCTGGTTAACGGCAGAATATCCACTTAAAAAATCGTAGTAACGTTTTCCATCAACATCCCAAACATAAACACCTTCGCCTCTGTTCAGCACCACGGGAAGCGGATGATAATTATGTGCGCCATATTTTTCTTCGAGCTGAATATAATAATTGCTCTTGTTGGTTATTGTTGAAACTGATTGCATAAAATAAATTAAAAAGTAAAAAAATAAAAAGCAAGAATGAGAACACCAAAATTTCTCCATTAAAGAGATAATATCGTCATCATCGATGATCGAGCAAGTCGAGATTTTGACCTAAGAAATAAAATATCGTAGAAAGAAGTTTGATAAAAATATTTCATGCAAGATAAAGTTTTTTTATTTGCGAACCAAGCAATAGCATGCATTATCAATTGTCACTTTCCTATTATTTTGTAATTCTGATATTCAAATAACCGTTTGCCTGTTTTCTTTTCTATCCAATATAATAATTTGTCTTTTGCGCTAAATTTTTTTTTGCTTGTATCGAATTCGAATTGCCAGTTTCCATTCTTAATCCATTGTTGCATTACCAAAGGATGCGTCCCTGAAAACTTTTTCAACGAATCAATAATAGAATAATCAAAGGCAGACATAGCTTCCTTCGAAACTTTATTTAAAAGTCTCTTGCTGTCATATAATTTTTCAAAACGCAAATGTTTTTGCAATTGCGCTTGCGGATGCCTGACCCATCCGTAATGATACACAAATGCATCAACCGGTTTTACATTCAACTTGAGATTATTTTTTCTGAATCCTTGTCCATCGCGATAAGAGCGGATATTTTTATTATTTTTTATTACGCGTATTTCGTGACTGTACCATTTCCGTGAGTCTCCGACATAATCATAGCTTCCATAAAAATGGAGGTATTTAAAAAGCAATCCTTCAACACGCTCATCATCTTTATATTTTTTCATTGCATCAAAAATAACATCATGATATTTTTCATGAATCACTTCATCTGCCTGCAGATAAAAACACCAATCTGAATCTGCAGCAACATTATCGAGCGCTTTATCTGTTTCTATAGCTAATACCTTACCATCTTTTTTTAGAGAATCATCCCAAACAGAATTATAAATTTTTATTTTCGGAGAAGATATGGAGCGAATCAATTTTTCGGTATCATCTTCTGAATTACCTATGCTCACAATCATTTCATCGCAAAGAGGAAGAAGAGAATTGATTGATTCCACAACAGGATAATCAAATTTTATTGCATTGCGCACAAATGTGAAACCGGAGACTTTCAAATGAAATTTATTTTATTGCAAACACAGAAAAATTTTTGTCAAAGCTAAGAGAAGGAATATTATTTTTCTTAAAAATTCCGAAAATGGTTGAACCGCTCCCCGTCATAGATGCATATAATGCGCCTGCATCATACAATTCTTGTTTTATCATTTTTAATTGAGGGTGATTGGAAAAAACAGGTTCTTCAAAATCATTTTTTAATTCTTCTTTCCATGTAGAAATTGGCTGAGCGATTATTTCTTTAACAGATTTATTTTCTCCTGCAATTTTTACTTTCGAAAAAGCCCATGCAGTATTGATATGAATGCCTGGATGAATTATAAGAAATGAATAAGCAGATAAATCAAGTTCAACTTGCTCTAATTTTTCGCCACGACCGGAAGCAAAGCAAGGTTTATTAATAATGAAAAAAGGACAATCACTTCCTAACAACAATGCATAACCGAACAATTGATCTGTTGATAAGTTGAGTTGAAATAATTTATTCAATAACAATAATGCAAAAGCGCCATCTGCAGAACCACCGCCCAGCCCGGATCCTATAGGAATAGCTTTATGCAAAAAAATATTAACCGGCGGCAGTTGCGGAAAATCTTTTTGCAATAACCGATATGCCTTTACACACAGGTTATCGTTAGTATTGCCGTCAACCGGAAACCCGGAAACAGAAAATTTGAATTCTTCAGCAGATATGATTTCTAACGCATCATTAACCTGGATTGGAAAAAATATTGTTTCGATGTTATGATAACCATCGCTGCGTTTGCCGGCAACGTGCAATCCAATATTTATTTTTGAGTTGGGAAAAGAAATCATAAAACAAGATACGGGATGCAAGATACAAGATGCAAGGCACAAGATTCAAGAATTAAGCCGCAAAAAAGTATTTGAAGATTTATGCTTTGTTCCTGGTTTTATATCTTATACCTCATACCTCATATCTCATATCTTACCTCTTGCCCCGGCTGTTAATTTCGTCGCGGATAGCGATGGCGCGTATGTAATCTTCCTGCTCCAAAACTTCGTTAAGTAATGTATTCAATTCTTCAAGCGATAAAGATTTCAAATCATCGCGCGAGCCACCTTCTGTTGTTGTTGTTGTGATTGTTTTTTTCTTTTTCGTTGCGCTATCTTCCATTAAAATACCGGCGCTCTCCAAAATATTTTCGTAGGTAAAAATCGGGCAGCCAAATCTCACCGCCAGCGCAAGCGCATCGGAAGTGCGCGAGTCAATTTCTACAGTATTGTGTTCGTTAGTACAAATCAGTTTGGAGTAAAAAATGCCTTCCTGCAAATCGCAGATAATAATTTCCTGCAGGTCAATTTCAAAAGCGCCCATAAAATTTTTCATAAGGTCGTGCGTGAGTGGTCTGCTCGGATGCATTTTTTCCAAAGCAACGGCAATTGCCTGCGCTTCAAAGCCGCCAATAACAATTGGCAGGCGGCGCAAACCATTCACTTCGCCCAACACCACGGCGTATGAATGCGTTTGCGTAATGCTGTGCGAGAGTGCAACTATTTCCAATTCTATTTTCTTCATAACCGAGCACGAAACTAAGGATTTTTGAATTACGATTTACGATTTTAGACCTATGATTTATTTCTGTTCAACCTGCATCATCAATTATTAATTTTCAATTATTAATTTTTGCTTTTTTTATGTTTCCAGCTTCAGTTTTTCATAGCATCATCGTTGCGTCGCACTCTTGTACTACAAAAATTCTATTGAGCATTTGTCTGAACCACGATTTACCTGATTTATCTGATTAACCTGGTTCTCAAATTTCGTGTTCAGAATAATCAGGTTAAATAATTTGGCAGAGATAAAGGCATTTTGAAGTTGAACCTGAAGCTGAATAAAGAACTAAATGCACAAGAGTGCGACGCAACGATGCTCAACCGGAGTTACTGAAGCTGGAAACATAAAAAGCTAATAGCTATTAGCCAATGGCTATTAGCTATTAGCTTTTAGCTCACGGCTCGTACCTTGCTTAATATTCTTAGCTCTTCAATTTTTTCACCGCTTCAATAATTTTGGGAACAACTTCAAAAGCATCGCCAACAATTCCATAATCGGCGGCTTTGAAAAACGGAGCTTCAGGATCTTTGTTGATGACCACAATAACTTTGCTTCTGTTTACGCCCGCCAAATGCTGGATGGCGCCGGAAATTCCGATGGCGATATATAAATTTGGCGCGATGGCGAGACCGGTTTGCCCCACGTGTTCACTATGCGGCCGCCAATGTGCATCCGCAACCGGGCGACTGCAAGCTGTTGCAGCATGAAGAAGTTTTGCAAGTTCTTCAATCATTCCCCAATTTTCAGGACCTTTTAATCCGCGCCCACCACTAACAACAATTTCCGCTTCGGTAAGTGGAACTTCGCCGGATGTTTTACTCACGGCGCCGACTTTTATTTTTGAATTATCAATTGTTGCATTGAACGGAATTACTTCTGCTGTTTCGGCAGCTTCAACAATTTTATATGAATTCGGATTGAGAGAAATAATTTTAATATCTGTGTTCAATGAAATATTCGCAAACGCTTTTCCGGAGAAAACAGTTTTCTTCACCACAAAACCATTTGCAGTTTCCGGCAGTGCAATTGCGCCCGAAACTAATGCAGCTTTTAAATTTGCAGATAATCCCGGGGCAATTGCTTTGCCACTAACGTTGTTGGAAAATATAATCACCTTAGCTCCCGTTGCATTAATTACCTGCGCCAAAACTTTTATGTACACCTGCGAATCAAGGTGATTGAGTGATTCATTACTAACCTGGTGAATTTTCTTAGCTCCGTATTTTCCTAAATCTGCAAGATTTTCGGTAACTGTTCCGAGCAAAATTCCTTCAGCAGAAGTATTCAGTTGTTCGGCAACTTTTGCTCCGTAGCTCAATGCTTCCAAAGAAGATTTTTTTATTTGTCCTTCGGTATGATCTATAAAAACTAAAACTGACATAATTGATTTTTTAATTTCTCAATTCAACAATTGCTCATTGTCTCAATTGAGCAATTGAGTTATTTTCACATTGTTAAATTAATTTAGCTTCTTCGTGCAACAATCTCACTAACTCTTCCGGGTTATCTGCTGAAACCAGCTTCACGCCTGCTTTTGCGGGTGGCAGTTCAAATGAAATAACAGATGTCAGCGGATCAACGGCAACCGGTTCAATAACCTTCAATGGTTTTGTTCTTGCACTCATAATGCCTTTCATATTTGGAATACGTTGCTCGGCAACTCCTTTCTGGCAACTTACAACTAAAGGCAAATTGACTTCGTCGGTTTCTTCGCCGCCTTCAACCTGTCGTGTAACCATGGCCGTTATATTGCTCAATTCAAATTTTGTTGCGAGAGAAATATATGGCAGATCTAACAACGCCGCAATCATTCCGCCAACTGATGAACCATTGTAGTCAATGGTTTCTTTCCCTACAAAAATCAAATCGTAGTTGCCTTGTTTCGCTACTTCAGCAATTTGGGCAGCAATATAAAAACTATCATGACTATCCACATTTACGCGAATCGCTTCATCGCCACCTAAAGCAAGCGCTTTGCGAATGATAGGATCGGCATCAGCAGTTGCAACTGTAACCAAATGCAAAACTGTTGATGGATCTTTTTCTTTCAATTCAATTGCGCGCACTAATGCATACCATTCATCGTATGGATTAATTATCCATTGCACACCATCGGCAGCGAATTTCGTATTGTTATCTCTGAAAGCTATTTTTGCCGTCGTATCAGGCGTTTTACTGATGCAAATTAAAATCTTCATTATGCAAATTTGAGATGTTGAGTAAAGTTGTTTTCACAACTGAAATCAAAGATAATATGGATAAAGATAGTGCAAGAAAAAACGAAAAAAAATTATCTGAAAAATGACTGACCACATCGAAAAAATTTATGAGCTTTTAAAAAAAATGCCTGAAGATAATTTTCTGAAACATGCGCTGGCATTGGAATATATTAAAGCAGGAAATGATGCAGAGGCACGCAGATTGTTTGAAGAAATACTAATCAAAGACGAAAATTTTGTTGGCTCTTATTATCACCTTGCAAAGCTTCTTGAACGCAATAATGAAAATGCATTAGCTATAAGATGGTATGAAAAAGGAATGCAGGCAGCAAAAAAAGCTAATGAAACCCGTACCTATAATGAATTGCGAACCGCGTATGACGATTTGATATAAACATCATGCAATTTATTCCTGGCAAGGCGAAGGGTTCGCACACTTCAACTTTTGTGCTAATATTGTGCGAGAATGAAAACGTTACCGGAAAAATTCAGTGAATTTATTTTAAAAGAAAATCTTTTTTCTGCAAAAGATAAATTAATACTTGCCGTAAGCGGCGGTGTTGATTCGGTAGTTTTATGTGAGCTATGTTATCAATGCAATTTTGATTTTATTATTGCTCATTGCAATTTTCAATTGCGTGGAAACGAAAGTGAGCGGGATGAAAATTTTGTAAAAACTCTTGCCAAAAAATATAATAAAGAAATTTGTGTAAAGAAATTTGAAACGGAAAAATATGCCGCTGAACATAAAGTTTCCATCCAGGTTGCGGCGAGAGAATTACGTTATGCCTGGTTTGATGAAATTGTGAATGGTCAATGGTCAATGGTGAATAATAAAACGACCGGTTCTTCAATTAAGCATTCGCCATTCGCCATTCACATCCTCACCGCTCATCATCTCAACGACAGCATTGAAACTTTGTTGATGAATTTTTTTAAAGGCACCGGCATTACAGGTTTGCACGGAATACTGCCTAAGCAGGGAAAAATTATTCGCCCGTTATTATTTGCAAAAAAAGAAGAGCTGAAAAAATTTGCTAAAGAAAATAAATTGCAATGGGTTGAAGACAGTTCGAATGAATCGGATAAATATTCGCGCAATTATTTACGCAACAAAATAATTCCATCGCTCGCCGAAATCTATCCTAAGCTTGTTGATAATCTTGCCAACAATATTGATCGTTTTAAAGAAATTGAAATTCTATACCGGCAATCTATTGATCAGCACAAAAAAAAACTGCTCGAAAAAAAAGGAAATGAAATTCATATTCCTGTTTTAAAATTGAAAAAAATAATTCCGCTGCACACAGTCATTTATGAAATAATAAAAGAGCATGAATTTTCGCCTGCGCAGGTTAATGATGTTATCAATTTGCTGGATAGTGAATCAGGAAAATACATTCAATCATTAACTCACCGCATCATTAAAAACCGGAACTGGATTATTGTTGCGCCGAATAATTTTCAGGGATCAGATCATATAATTATCGAAGGCGATGGTCGATGGTTGTTTGCCGATGGAGAATTGCAAGTTCAGCTTTTGCAAACTTCAAACTTCAAACTTCAAACTGAAAACACAATCGCAAATCTTGATGCAGATAAAATATCATTTCCATTATTACTCCGCAAATGGAAACAGGGAGATTATTTTTATCCGTTAGGAATGAATAAAAAGAAAAAGCTCGCGCGTTTTTTTATTGATAATAAATTATCAAAACCAGGTAAAGAAAAAATATGGGTTTTAGAAATGAATAAAAAAATTATTTGGATTATAGGAATGAGAATTGATGATCGTTTTAAAATCACTACGCAAACAAAAAATATTTTAAATATCGAAGTGAGGATGACTTAACTGGTTCAGAAAAATATTAACTACTTCCGGACGAACTATAATTGTAAAAACTATGCCAAATAGTGCGCCATAAAAATGCGCATCGTGATTAATATAACCACCGCCTTTTCTTGACATATACATCGAATACACTAAAAATAAAACCGCATAAATAATTGCAGGCACAGGAATAAAAAGAACCAATATAGTTTGCCATGGCTGCAGTAAAATAAATGCAAACAATACTGCGCAAACAGCTCCCGACGCGCCAAGACTGCGATAGTTATAATTATTTTTTTGTTTAAAATAAGTTGGCAGAACAGAAACAATCAAAGCGCCGATGTATAAAATAAGAAAAGTGTAATGATGCAAACCGAGATAACCCATGTAGTACACTTCTATCGCGCGACCGAAAAAATATAGAGTAATCATGTTAAATGCAAGATGCATATAATTTGCATGAATAAATCCGCAGGTAACAAACCGGTAATATTGATGTTGATTTGCTATAGCCGGCGGCCAAAAAATGAGGTCGTCAATAATTTTTGAATTACTGAGTCCATACACCGAAACCAAACAGGTAATAACAATTATGGTTAGAGTAATTGTAAACATTACATTTTTTATTTTAAAGATAAAGTTTTAATCAGGAATGATGATATTTTTCATTGCGTATGATTGTGCATGCACGGTAAATTTGCTCCGCCAATATTAATCTGCACAATTGATGTGGAAAAGTTAATTGTGATAACGACCATTTGTAATCCGCACGATCTAAAACTGCATCTCCCAAACCATAAGCGCCGCCAATAACAAACACAATATTTTTTTCACTTTCATTTGCACGGGATTGAATGAAGGTTGCAAGTTGCGTTGATGAAAATTGTTTTCCTTTTTCATCCAGCGCAATTAAATAATCATCTTTTTTTAGTATGGAAAGAATTGTTTCGGCTTCTTTACTTTTTATTATTATTTCGGAAGCAGAAACAAAATTTTTAAATGGAGAAATTATCGTCCACTGTGCGGGAAAATATTTTGTAATGCGCTGAGAAAAATCTTCAATCGCATTTTTTAAATCCGGTTCATGCGCTTTTCCAACAGACCATAATTGAATTTTCATACTAAAAATTTAATAATGAACCAACTTAGATAAATAAACGCATAGTTCAATTTATATTCTACCGATGAAAGGATTGCGACGCAACGATGATGCTATGAAAACTGAAGCCGGTATCTAAATAAATAAAAACATCGCCACAGATTCGCAGATTTATTATTTAGAAATAATTTATTAATTTACCTGTGAATATGCAGCAAAATTAATCAAAAAACTTCTCCAAGATTTACGGCAACACCCTGTGAGCCATTCAAACCCCACCCATAATCAATGCAAAGATTTGCTCCTGAAAATTTATTTAATCTTATTCTTATTCCGGTTCCAAACCCCGGCGCAATAATTTGAAATTGTTGTGAAAACTCTTTTGAAAAAGATTGCGCGTTTGCAAAAATCACTCCGCCAAATAATCCATTATTCGTAAGTTGAAAACGATATTCTGTTTCTAAATAAATCATATCACGCCCGCGATAGCGACCTTGAATATATCCTCTCGCAGTATTAAAAAAATCATCCCACCCTGTACTCGGCAATAATAAATAAGGAGGCTTTCCGCTAAGGGTAAGCCAGTTATAACTCCATATCGCAAACACATTTTTTGAGTTGTTTGGAAGATTAAAATACCTTCTGAATTCAAGCAATAAAGAATGCCAGTTATTATCGCTACCGAGAAAAGTGAAGTTAGGCCTGTCTACAATATTAACGTACCAGCCGGCATCAGGATTGATTTGATTTTTTCTTGTATCAACTAATAATCTAAAAGCAGGTCCTGCAGCAGTAACTGTGTTAGTCAATCCGTATTTTTGAAAATCAGTAACTACACCCGGAGGTGGATCCACTTCTCTTACGTTCCAGAAATAATCATAAAAATATCCGATACCCGCGTAGATATCTGTCGAAACTTTTCTTAGAAATGTTTGATGAAATTTTGCGTAATTAAAATCAATGGTATAGCCGTTGTTTATGGATGAGCGCCCGCCCAGTCCGAAAGTTGTTGAAGGATATTTCATATAACGCCAGTCGGTGATGATGTTATATTTATCATTCAGCAACCAGATATCTGTTTGCACAGGAAAAATAATTTGCTGGTACTGTGAGTATGTAACGCTCGTGAGCAAACTGGATATTTTTTCTTTGTCATGGTTATGTCTTTCAGTATAAAAACCAAGATTGGCGCTGATCACACCGGCAAACCCTGTTTGCAATGAATAACCAACAATAGGCAATGCAGAAAGATGTGTTGACTTTACATCCTTTCTTATTGAAGTATCTTTTTGTACGAATTTTTTATACAGATCAATAAGATCTAACTGCGAATTAAAAAATGCGTCTGATGAAGAATGATTTTCCTGCAATGAATCTGCAGAACTGTTCAGACTATTATGCAAAGAATCCTGTGCTTTGATTGCAAGGGATAACACAAAAGAAAAAAACAGCAAAATTATTTTAGGGTTAATCTTCAAATTAGATGTTAGGTTTTCTGAACAATTAATGATTTTTCATTGCGGCTATACCGTGTTGATGATGATTTTTAAAAATGAATTGGTGTAGTTCGACAAGATTTGCGGGGTGATGTTTAATCTCAGAGCAACTGATTTAATACAAATTTTACAACAAAATCCCAATAACGGCATATTTGTAAAAAAAGTTGCCTTTTCATAATAAAGTAACAAAAGACAATCGATAATTAATAATGAACAATGAATAATGAAGAGCTATGATTTATTTCGAACTTCTTACTTCTGACTTCGGACTTCTTCAAGTATCCAATTGAACAAATGCATCAAAATTTTGAACGCCTATTATTTTTTCAGTAATAAATCCTTCAGCATAAGGAACGCCAATCATCTTCCCAAACATTTGATGACGTCCGATTATTGAATTTAAAAATTCAGGCGTGCTTATATAGGTTTGCGGTTCATCTTTATCATATTCTTTAGAAAAAAATTGAGAAGAATATGCTTTGATTGATTCTAATTTTTTTTCAAACACAGGTGTGATATCATAAACAAAAGAAGGCTGGTAATACCTATCCTGAATATAATGAAATACATATTTGGGCCGCCAGTGTTGTTGAAGTATTCCATCATTGTCCACAGTTTCAATTTTTCTCAGCCCGCTTAAAAAGCACGCATCGGCAATAAGATTTCCCGCTCTTCCATGATCTGGATGCCTGTCTGCGAGTGCGCTCGCTAAAACAATATCCGGTTTAAATTTTCTTATCGCTCTTATTAATAATCGCTGATGCGTTTCATCATTTTTAAAAAAACCATCCGCCATTTCTAAATTTTCTCGCATATCTAATTGCATAATGGCTGCAGCATTTGCAGATTCAACGTCTCGCAACTCCGCAGTGCCGCGCGTGCCGAGTTCTCCGCGGGTTAAATCTACAACGCCAATTTTTTTGCCGTTACGTTTTTCCATCATCAATGTTCCTGCGCAACACAATTCCACATCGTCCGGATGAACAGCAATTGCTAAAACATCAAGCTTCATAATTTTTAAAATTGATTTGCAAAAGTAGTCTGTTAATGTGAATCGACCATAGCCCGAATAGATTTGCGGGCCTATTCAAAAAATAAAATTGTCACACGCTATCGCATTCTATTTCTTTAATCAAACTAAATACGGTGTTATCAATTTAAATATTTGTTATCTTAGTTTTTTAACCATAATAACCTTAACAATGAAAAGTAAATTCCTGCCTTTTACAGCATTACTATTTGCAATTTTTTTTTGTACTTGTAAAAAACAAGATGCTACTCCAAAACCTCCGCCCGCAAGTATAGATTATTCTTATCCAAACGGAGCAAAAGGTTTTTATTCAGCTACTATACCTCTCGGAGACACGATACAATCTTTTTCCACCACGTGGGTAGTGCCATCAACTCCATTTTGCGATTCCACTATTTTTTGGTGGAACGGTATGGATGGTGGTTCACTTCAGCCCGTGCTCCAGTGGGAAGGTGGCACATGGACAATAGCCAATTGGTATTTTACAGATGATTATCATCACGGGCAATTTGTGCCGGTTTCTCCGGGCGATACGCTTACCGGAGTTATAGAATATTTATCACACACGGCAGATTCCTTTTATTATAAAGAATCATTTGTTGGCTATCCAGCAGCCGATGTAACTTTTGCGCGATCATATTTAGCAACAGAAGTAGACGAATGTCTTGAAGCTTATACCAACACTTATCTTGCATTTTCTCCCGACACGCTTATAAGAATGACAAAAATTGATTGCATTACTACCAAAGGTGAACATCCTCCAAGTCTTAACTGGACAAACAATCCTCCCGGAATCAAAACTCCGGCAGGCTACTCGCCATTTATAGTAATAAACACAAGTTCATCTGATGGTGAAGTAGATTTTTACATGAAGTAGATAGATTCGGGAATATTTTATTTTTAGCCGCTAAATTTTCAAACTGAACCACTCAGAAACTATACCATTTTCTCATTGTCTCATTATTCCTTAATTTCGCCCCTCTTAACTTATCAACTAATAACAAATCAACTTATATGGCATACGATGTAGTTGTTCTCGGCAGTGGTCCCGGCGGTTATGTTGCTGCAATCCGCGCAGCGCAGTTAGGTTTTAAAACAGCAATAATTGAAAAAGAAAGTTTGGGCGGAATTTGTCTTAACTGGGGTTGCATTCCTACAAAAGCATTATTAAAAAGTGCGCAGGTTTACCAGGATATTTTGCACGCAAAAGATTTTGGCATCAATGCAAGCGGACAACAGGATTTTCCGGCGATCATCAAACGCAGTCGCGGCGTTGCAGATAAAATGAGCAGAGGCGTTCAATTCCTAATGAAAAAAAATAAGATTGATGTGGTCATGGGTTATGGAAAATTAAAAGCGAAAGGACAAATTGAAGTTACCGGCGCAGATAACAAAACACAAATAGTAGAAGGCAAACACATAATTGTAGCTACAGGTGCGCGTAGCCGTGAGTTACCAAATTTAAAACAAGATGGTAAAAAAATAATCGGTTATCGCGAAGCTATGGTATTGCCCGAGCAACCGAAAAGTATGATCATTGTTGGCAGCGGCGCTATAGGTGTTGAGTTCGCATATTTTTATTACAGCATGGGAACAAAAGTTACCATCGTTGAATTTTTGCCAAGAATAGTTCCCGTTGAAGATGAAGAAATTTCAAAAGAACTGGAAAAGATCTATAAGAAATATGGAATTGAAATTTTAACTAACAGTGAAGTTACAAGCGTTGACACAAGCGGCAACGGCGTAAAAGCAAAAGTAAAAACACAAACCGGCGAAGTAACTCTCGAAGCGGATATTTTATTAAGCGCAATCGGCATCGCCGCAAATATTGAAAATATAGGTCTCGAAACACTTGGCGTAAAAACCGAAAAAGGAAAAATTACGGTCGATAAATTTTATCAAACAAATGTTGCCGGAATTTATTCCATCGGCGATTGCGCGCCCGGGCAAGCGCTCGCTCACGTTGCGTCGAAAGAAGGAATTATTTGCGTTGAAAATATTGGCCACAACGAAAAAAAATATGCGCATCAGCCGGAACCTATGGATTATAATAATGTTCCGGGTTGTACATATTGCACTCCTGAAATTGCCTCTGCAGGATTCACCGAAAAGCAGGCCCGCGACGCAGGTTATGAAGTTAAAGTTGGTAAATTTCCATTAAGCGCTTCCGGCAAAGCTTCTGCCGCCGGGCACACAGAAGGTTTTATCAAAGTGGTGTTCGATGCAAAATACGGTGAGTGGCTCGGTACGCACATGATCGGTTACAACGTAACAGAAATTATTATTGAAACAACTCTCGGAAGAAAATTAGAAACCACTTACCAGGAAGTGCTGAACAGTTTGCATCCGCATCCAACAATCAGCGAAAGCGTGAAAGATGCGATTGAAGTTGCTTACGGCGAAGCGATACATTTGTAGAAGCAAGCTAATAGCTTTTTTGTTACAAGCATTTGTTCGCGCATCAGCATCGTTGCGTCGCATTACGTTCATCGGTTGTGCTACTATTGAACTGTGGGTTTAGTAAATGCAGTAAACTTTATTTCAATTAATGCTAAATAACAAATCAACCACTTCACTTATCCATCACCGTTAGCTCCAATCCTACTAATCTGATAAATCTCACCAAATCCCGGTTCAGACAATTGCTCCAATAAAAAAGACCTGCCAGATTTTTAAAACCCGGCAGGTCTTTATCTTAATAATCTTTACAATCTCACAAAT
The DNA here is from genome assembly GCA_963774065.1 of Chitinophagia bacterium. GTDB lineage: Bacteria > Bacteroidota > Bacteroidia > Chitinophagales > Chitinophagaceae > Puia. Next base: position 2,078,279 of record CAVZDO010000003.1, on the reverse strand, counting down.
ACGGTGCAGACGTTATTCTTCTTCGTCAAACTGCATTGCTTCGCGTGTTGTTTGCAGTAATTCATATTCTTCTTTACTGCCAACGATCATGTTTTCAAATTCACGCAAGCCAGTACCAGCAGGTATCGGATGACCGGTGATTACATTCTCTTTCAATCCAAGCATATCATCTGTTTTGCCTTGTATTGCTGCGGATGATAACACTTTTGTTGTTTCCTGGAATGAAGCGGCAGATATCCAGCTTTGCGTACCAAGCGATGCTTTGGTTATACCAAGTAGCAACGGCGCAGATGTTGCAGGATTTGCATCTCTGAACTCAGCGAGTTTTTTATCGCTGCGGCGCAAAATTGAATTTTCTTCACGCACTTCGCGTAAGCTTACAATTTGCCCTGCTCTTAATTTTGCAGATTCTCCCGGATCGATAATTACTTTCTTATCAAATATCCAATCGTTCTCATCGAGGAATTCAAATTTATCCACTGTATCTTCTTCTAAAAATCTTGTATCACCCGGATCAACGATTGTCAGTTTGCGCATCATCTGGCGCACGATCACTTCAATGTGTTTATCATTGATCTTCACACCCTGCAAACGATACACTTCCTGAATTTCATTCACTACATATTCCTGCACTGCAAATGGTCCTTTGATAGAAAGAATATCTGCGGGTGCAGTTTGTCCATCGCTCATTTGTGAACCAGCTTTTACAAAATCGCCATCCTGAGCAAGAATCTGGCGGGTTAACGGCACAAGATATTTTCTAACAACACCATCTCTTGCTTCTACAATTATTTCGCGGTTACCACGCTTGATATTTCCGAAAGAAACCACGCCGTCAATTTCTGAAACAATTGCCGGATTAACCGGACTTCTTGCTTCAAATAATTCCTGAACGCGGGGAAGACCACCGGTAATATCTCTCAATTTACCTAAGACGCGCGGAATTTTTACTATTACCTGGCCAGCTCTAACATCATCACCACCTTCAACTACGATGTGTGAACCAACTGGAAGGTTATATGATTTTAGTTCTTTCGTTCCTTCAATATTTATTGAAGGGATTTTTGTTTTGTCTTTTGTTTCGATAACCACTTTTTCGCGGTGACCAGTTTGTTCGTCAGCTTCTTCACGATAAGTTATCCCTTCCAAAACACTATCAAATTTTACTATTCCTGTTATTTCAGAAATAACAACATTGTTGAAAGGATCCCATGTACAAATCGTGTCGCCCTTGGCAACTTTTTGTCCATCTTTTACATTTAACGTAGCGCCGTAAGGAACGTTATTGGTAATTAATAAGCGATCATTTTTTACATCCATGATGCGCACTTCACCGGTACGACCGATTACTATGTGTACTTTGTGACCTTCGTTATTTTCCGTAATAACTGTTCTCAATCCATCAAATTGAATTGTTCCGTCAAATTTTGCAACCATTGTAGATTCAACCGAAGCAGAACCAGCAACACCACCCACGTGGAATGTACGAAGCGTTAACTGTGTACCCGGCTCGCCAATTGATTGCGCTGCGATGATACCAACTGCATCACCTCTTTGTGCAGTGTAACCTGTTGCCAGATTTTTACCGTAACATCTCACACACACACCGCGTTTGCTTTCGCATGTAAGCACAGAGCGAATTTCAATTATTTCAATACCACTCTCTTCAATTTTTTTACCAATCTCTTCAGTGATTTGTTCACCAGCATGAACAATCAATTCATCGCGCAGAGGATCGTATACATCGTGCAATGAAGTACGTCCTAAAATTCTATCGTATAATGGTTCAACAACATCTTCATTATCTTTTAATGCTGAAGTTGCAATACCTCTTAATGTTCCGCAATCTTCTTCTGTTATCACAACATCCTGGGCAACGTCAACAAGACGACGGGTAAGATAACCTGCATCAGCAGTTTTCAGCGCCGTATCAGCCAAACCTTTTCGCGCACCGTGTGTGGAGATAAAATAATCCAACACATTCAGTCCACCTTTAAAATTTGAAAGAATTGGGTTTTCAATAATTTCACTTCCTGTTGAACCTGATTTTCTTGGCTTTGCCATCAATCCGCGAATTCCTGCGAGCTGTTTGATTTGTTGCTTGGAACCACGCGCACCTGAATCAAGCATCATATAAACAGAATTGAATCCTTGTTTGTCTGAACTTAATTCACGTATGAGCGTCTCCGTTATACGCGTATCAACACGGCTCCAGATATCAACAATCTGATTATATCTTTCATTATTTGTTATCAATCCCATGTTGTAATTCTCCCACACTTCATCCACTTCAACTTTTGCATTGTCGAGCAATTGTTCTTTTGTGTCGGGAATGATGAGGTCATTAATGTTGAAAGATAATCCTCCGCGGAAAGCCATACGGAAACCTAATTGTTTGATATCATCCAAAAACTTTGCGGTTTTTGGAACGTTAGTCCATTTGATGATATCTCCGATAATTTCGCGCAGAGATTTTTTTGTGAGAAGTGCATTAATAAAACCAACTTCTGCCGGAACGTGCTGATTAAATAACACACGACCAACTGTTGTTTCAATTAATTTTTTTTCTATTTCGCCGGCATCAGTTCTAACATTAGTTTTCACTTTGATGAACGCATGCAAATCAATTTGCCCTTCATTATATGCAATGATAACTTCTTCTGTACTATAAAATACTTTGCCTTCGCCGCGAACTTTTTCTTTATCTGTAGATTTTTTTCCCTTGGTGATATAGTAAAGCCCTAACACCATATCCTGTGAAGGAAGTGTTATTGGCGTTCCGTTTTGCGGGTTAAGAATATTATGAGAAGACAACATCAATAACTGTGCTTCTAATATTGCAGCGGTGCTTAATGGAACGTGAACTGCCATCTGGTCACCATCAAAATCGGCATTGAAAGCTGTAGTAACTAATGGATGCAACTGGATTGCTTTACCTTCGATCAGCTTCGGCTGAAACGCCTGTATTGACAAGCGATGCAGCGTTGGCGCACGGTTAAGCATTACGGGATGACCTTTCAAAATATTTTCAAGAATATCCCAAACGATTGCTTCTTTTCTGTCTACAAGTTTTCGTGCAGATTTAACAGTTTTTACAATTCCTCTTTCAATAAGTTTGCGGATAATAAATGGTTTGAATAATTCCGCAGCCATATCTTTTGGCAAACCACATTCATGCAATTTCAATTCAGGGCCAACAACAATTACTGAACGACCAGAATAGTCAACACGTTTACCTAATAAATTTTGACGGAAACGCCCCTGCTTTCCTTTCAACACATCGCTCAAAGATTTCAATGCACGTCCACCTTCTGCTTTAACAGCGTTTGATTTTCTCGAGTTATCAAATAAACTGTCTATAGCTTCCTGCAACATTCTTTTTTCATTTCTAAGAATTACTTCAGGAGCTTTGATTTCCAATAATCTTTTCAAACGATTATTACGGATAATAACGCGGCGATACAAATCATTCAAATCTGAAGACGCAAAACGACCACCATCCAAAGGAACAAGCGGACGCAATTCCGGCGGAATAACTGGAATGTATTGCATTACCATCCATTCCGGACGATTAGTGATTCTTGCATTTGCATCTCTGAACGCTTCAACAACACTTAAACGTTTCAAAGCATCTGCCTTACGTTGCTGAGAAGTTTCATTTGCTGCAGCATTGCGCAAATCGAATGATAATTGGTCGAGATCAATTCTTGCCAACAGATCGTGAATTGCTTCAGCGCCCATTTTGGCAATAAATTTATTCGGATCATCATCAGGCAAATACTGATTATCTTTTGGAAGTGTGTCGAGAATTTCCAGGTATTCTTCTTCCGTTAACAGATCTCCGAGGTTTTGTCCTTTATCAACACGAATTCCCGGTTGAATAACCACATATCTTTCGTAATAAACAATCGTCTCCATTTTTTTGGAGCTGATACCAAGAAGATACCCGATTTTATTTGGCAGACTTTTAAAATACCAAATGTGCACAACGGGCACAACTAATTTAATATGCCCCATACGCTCACGACGAACTTTCTTTTCAGTTACTTCCACACCGCAACGGTCGCAAACAATACCTTTATAACGAATGCGCTTGTATTTTCCGCAGGCACATTCATAATCTTTTACCGGCCCGAAAATGCGCTCACAAAACAAACCATCTCTTTCTGGTTTATAGGTTCTGTAGTTGATGGTTTCAGGCTTCAAAACTTCGCCATAAGATCTTTCAAGAATAGAATCTGGAGAAGCTAACCCAATCGTGATTTTTGAAAAGGCTGCTTTTGGACGATTTTCTTTTTTAATAGCCATATTACTGGATTATTTTAAAAAAATTATTGACCTAGCTCCGGCAAAGCAATTTTGTTGCGATTGTGTCGCATACTTCAACGGAATCAAGTCTATTGAACATCAATATTTTAATGCAAAAATTAAATGGAAAAATGATAACATTCCTAAATTAAGGACGGCAAAGTTACGTACTAAACTCTAAAAAACCATAAATTATTAAGGGTGTGCAAAATTAAATTATAAGGTGCAAACTATTCATTTTTAAGTATCGTGAACTGGCTGCTGTTGTAATAAACCGGAAATTTTGTTTTCAGTATTGCCGGCAATTTTTGATAATCTTCCGGCGAGATTAAAACAATATAACTGATAGAATATTTATCGATGTCGCTCATTAGTTCCTTATCATCATTATAAGATGCAATTCCGCCGTAATCATGCAGGTTAGTTAAAAAAAGATGATTCCACAAATCTTGACTGCTATAGCCAGCAATGTGGCTTTCGTTTGGAATATATTTTTTTATTTCCATCGCCAGTTCATAATCTTTCTTATCAACATTAATCCGGGAAGCTATATAAGAAATTGTGGTGAATAAAAAAGGAAGCATAGCTATAAGACCAATAATATTTTGAAAAGATGATTTTAAATTTCTGCAGATAATAAAAATGAGGTTGAATAAAAGAATTGTGCAAACTATCAATAAAATCCAGATGTAGCGCGGCTCAACGCTGATTAAAAAATAGCCCGAAATATATAATGCAACAAAAGCAAGTATTTTAATTAACAACGAAGAACGAAAAAAAGTTGCTGCATCTTTTCTTTTCCAGATAACAAATGCAGAAACCGGAATAAGTAAAACTAACAGTGATGGATACTTGCCAAAAATCATTTCGCTGATTTTTTTGCAATTGACAAAAATGAGCTGCAAATAAGTGCCCATATCCTTTTGAAAAACCGGATGTGGTGCAGTTTGTTTATAAATCAGCGGCATATCTTCCCAACTAAAATATGCTTCTGCATAAGGAAGCGGATGCAATACATGCTGCGATTGAAATGGATGGTGAATAATTCCGTGTTCATCCAAAATGGAAAATACATATCCTGGTGCGGAAGAGATTGTCCATTCATGATATTTCCAGTGCATTGCAAAAATCCAACAGACGCTTATTAATAAAAATGTAGCGATCAATTGAAAAAGCGATTTGAAATATTTTGGCATGAATTCTTTTTGAACAATTTTTTGAATAGAATATAAAATGATAAACGCAGAAAAAAAATAAAAAGAATATGCTTTGGTGAAATATAGCAATGCCCCAAGAAGTCCAACCACAAAAGGTTTCGTAAAGATCTCATCCGACAAATAAATATCCAGCAAATAGAGCAGGAGACATAAGGTAAGCAAATCAGGAGTAATTGTATTGAAATGAAGAATCAGTAATTCCAGCGCACAGCTAACAGTTATGAATAACCGAAATAAAGCAGAAATGCTGCTGAAAAATTTATTGAGAATGATATGAATTTTATACAATACAAAACATGCGATGATAATGTTCAGTACCCGAAAAGCGATCAATTCCGGAATTCCGATTTTAAATAAAGGCGTAAGCAGCCAGCATATCAACGGCGACCAGCAAGCGTTAACAGCAGCATTAAAATTTCCTTCAGAATAATATCTCGCAATACGCAAATAGCAAATGCCGTCGGGGTTGATGTGATATTGAAAAAAAGGTAATAGCGCAAATGAAATTAAAATAAAAGCAACGAGTACAAAGAGGAATTGTTTCTCTGGTTTGCTTTTATTCATTTTTATTTCTACAATTTATTTTTCTCCAAAAATTTTTGTCTTATCATATCCTGCACGGGCACCCCTTGTATTTTACTTTCGAGCCAGGAAATAATATCGAGATAAGAAAATGCACGGGTGGCAAACGGGTTTTTTTCTAATTTTTTCATCTTGTCCAGCAGTCGTTCAAATTCCGGCTTCAATTGTTTTGGCGATAGCTTGAATGAACGGCGAAGGAAAATAAAAATTTCTTCTTCCACCACGCCAAGGTTTTCCATTTTTGCCATAAAGCGATAAACAGATTTTATGAGATACTCGAGCAACTGATAATTTTCCAATTCATAATGTGCAATAAGATGCAAGAGCCGCGAATAACATTGCAAATCTGTTCGCAAATCAACTTTCCAGTTTATGATCTTATTCAGGTAATCAATAGCCGTTTCATAATCTGCGCTGCCAAAATATAATGAAGCGAACTTGTAATAAAATACCAGCACGCGATGCCTGTCAATATACAATTGATATTCGCCGAGCTTTTGTAAAATTTCAGGAACTGATTTTTTCCCCTCAGTAAATGTGCCTTCAATAAAATGTTTGTTGATGCGCGAGATGTTGAGATAAATAAATGTTTGGATAAGATTATTATTATTTTGAAGCACGATATCCGACTCTGAAAATTTTTCAAATTCATTGAGTGTTTCTATAAACTTTTTATAATTCTGCAAATCGAAATGTGCGCCGAGTAAATTATGCATGCCTTTTATATAATGCGTCGTTTCAATTTCGATCATAAATTTTTCTTTCTCAAAAAGGTCAACCCATTTTTGCGCATAACGATAATAGAGCAAAAAATCCTGCCTTATAAAAGCGTACCAGCAATAGCTTTGATACAGATATAGTTTCTCATAAAACCCGCTGCCATTCTCATTATTAGCAGCAAGTCCTTCTTCAAAAAATTTCTGAACGGCTTCCTCATCATTCTTATTTCTTGCGTGTCCGTTCTTTATATACCAACTGTATAATTGCAAAGAAAGATTCGACAAATTTCCTATCAGCTGGAGCCGTTTATTTGTTTTATCCACTTCACTTGCCAATTGATCGGCTCTGTCCTGCATGCTTCTTGTAATGTGCAGCGCTTCGATTTTCTTTTCAAAAAATAAAACCTGTAATAAAAAAGTGAGTTGATTATTTTGCTCGGCATATTCTTTTATCTTATCCAAAGTTTTCAGGCTTTGCAAATACATTCCTTTATTATAGAGTATGCGCGCAAAATCTAACTGCTCGTGCAGTTGGATATCTATATTGTTTTCATTTTTTATCAACCTGAGACTCGATAAAATTTCGTGGTACAAATGCGCCTTAATATTTGATAATTGTTGCTTCGCGATTTTTTTATTCTTTTTTAATAATTGCACTTCGTCATAAACATCCATGCCATCCAATGCGTCGAATAACTGAATAATTTTTAAATCTTCAGCAGATGAATTTCGCTTTACATACAGTTTGAAATTTCGCTTTTCAGCCTTTTTCAGCGATTTTATCAATTGAAATAATGTATCTGACGAGCGGTTGGGCATTGTATTTAAAATCCTTTTAAATGGTTTACTGGCAAGGGTTTTGACTATTTTTTAACTCATTGCATAATGTAAAACAACAACGATTTTGATTTCCTTGTGAGCGCAAACAAAGATAAATTGGGGATTGTTCTTTTTTCTTCATTCCAATATATTTTATGCCTGACAAAAAAGTCTTCATTTTCGACACAACGCTTCGCGATGGCGAGCAGGTGCCCGGCTGCAAACTTAACACAAAAGAAAAAATTGAGCTTGCACTTAAACTCGAAGAGCTTGGCGTGGATATTATCGAAGCAGGTTTTCCTATTTCGAGTCCGGGAGATTTTCATTCCGTGGAAGAAATATCGAAAATGATTAAGAACTCGACTGTGTGCGGGTTATCGCGCGCTGTACAAAAAGATATTGAAACTGCTGCTGCTGCGTTGAAACACGCAAAACGGCCGCGCATTCATACTGGCATTGGCACTTCAGACTATCACATCAAAAGCAAATTCAATTCTACAAGAGAAGAAATTTTAGAACGAGCGGTTCAAGCTGTAAAATGGGCAAAAAATTTTGTAGATGATGTCGAATTTTATGCTGAAGATGCAGGCAGAACCGATAACGAATATCTCGCAAAAGTTATTGAAGCAGTGATTGCCGTTGGCGCAACTGTTGTAAATATTCCCGACACAACCGGCTATTGTTTGCCTTATCAATATGGAGAAAAGATTGCGTACTTAATTAATAATGTAAAAAATATTGACAAAGCAATTGTATCCTGTCATTGCCATAATGATTTGGGATTAGCTACTGCAAATTCCATCGCCGGAGTAATTGCAGGTGCAAGGCAAATTGAGTGCACTATAAATGGTTTGGGAGAACGTGCAGGAAATACTTCCATGGAAGAATGTGTGATGGTTATTAAACAACACAAACATCTCGGATTTTATACCAACATAAATACGCAACTTTTAAATCCGATGAGTAGATTAGTTTCTGATACAATGCGCATGCCCGTTCAACCTAACAAAGCGATTGTTGGTGCAAATGCATTTTCGCATTCATCGGGAATTCACCAGGACGGATTTTTAAAAGATTCGCTCACCTATGAAATTATTAATCCGGAAGAAGTTGGCGCAGGAGAATCTAAAATTGTTCTTACAGCAAGAAGCGGAAGAAGCGCGCTGGCATTTCGTTTTCAGAAGATAGGCTATGAATTTACACGCAATGATATTGATGTTTTGTATGAACGTTTTTTAAAAGTTGCCGATACAAAAAAAGAAATTGTAGAAAGTGATTTGCATGAATTAGCGAAGCAATATAACGCAACGTTTAAAAAAGCCGAAGTTGTTTAAAACAATCAACATTCAACACTCAATATTCAATTTTCAAGTATAGACCCCTGTGAAAAAAAAGTTTGATTTAGAAGATAGATTGGTGGATTTTTCTTCGAGGCTAGTTGATGTTGTTGAAGCATTGCCAGGCTCTCGTGCAGGAAATTATATAGCAGCACAATTAGTGAGGTGTGGTTTGGCGCCGTCTCTGCTGTATGGAGAAGCGCAAAGTGCTGAATCGAGAAATGATTTCATTCATAAAATGAAAATTGTTTTGAAAGAATTAAAAGAAACACGGGTATGTTTGAAAATCATCAGAAAAAAAGAAATGATAAACCCAGTCTCAAGAATGGATGAGATCAACAAAGAAAATGAAGAATTGATCGCAATTGTTTCAAAAAGTATTGACACAGCAAATAAAAATAATTATTTATTAAACAAACAATCTAATTAGTGTAGGTTTTTCACTTGAACATTGATTATTGAATGTTGATTATTGAATGTTTAAAAAGCCATAATGCCAAAAACACTATTCGAAAAAATCTGGGATACTCACGTTGTGCAAACTATCGACGGCGGTCCTTCTGTTTTATATATCGACAAACATTTTATTCATGAAGTAACCAGTCCGCAGGCATTTGCAGGATTGAAGAAAAGAGGAATACAAGTTTTTCGTCCGAAACAAATTGTTGCAACCGCAGATCATAATGTGCCAACAATAAACCAGGAATTACCAATCAAAGAAGAACTTTCAAGATTGCAGGTTGATAAGTTGAAAAAAAATTGCGCAGAGTTTGGTATTGAATTGTACGGGCTCGGTCATCCATACCAGGGAATTGTTCACGTTATAGGTCCTGAACTTGGCATCACACAACCGGGAATGACGATTGTTTGCGGCGACAGCCACACGTCAACACATGGCGCATTCGGCGCTGTTGCATTCGGCATCGGCACCAGCGAAGTGGAAATGGTAATGGCAACGCAATGTTTGTTGCAAAGCAAGCCCAAGCTGATGCGCATTAATGTTGAAGGCTCGCTCAATAAAGGAGTCGTTTCAAAAGATATCATCCTTTTTATTATTGCTCAAATTTCTGCAAGTGGCGCAACGGGTTATTTTGTAGAGTATGCCGGTTCTGCAATCCGAAATTTATCTATGGAAGCAAGAATGACCATCTGCAATATGAGTATTGAAATGGGCGCGCGTGGCGGCATGATTGCTCCCGATGAAACAACTTTCAATTATATTAACGGAAGAACATTTGCACCGAAAGGAAAAGAATGGGATGAAAAAATTACATACTGGTCAACGTTATATAGCGATAAAGATGCTGTATTTGATAAAGAAATTAATATTGATGCCGATGACATCGAACCGATGATTACCTATGGTACAAATCCGGGAATGGGCATTGGCATCTCCGGGCACGTGCCGGAATTGGATGAAATCAATGAAAAAGAAAAACCATCTTTCGAAAAATCTTTGCATTACATGGGTTTGCAGCCGGGAACAAACATCAAAGGCAAAAAAGTAGATTATGTTTTTATAGGAAGCTGCACCAACAGCCGCATTGAAGATTTGCGCATGGTTGCATCTTTTGTAAAAGGAAAACACAAAGCAGATAATGTAGAAGTTTGGGTTGTGCCGGGAAGCAAGCAAGTGGAAAAACAAGCTATAGAAGAAGGCATCAATAAAATTTTTGAAGAAGCGGGTTTCAATCTTCGTCAGCCGGGATGCAGCGCATGTTTGGGAATGAATGAAGATAAGATTCCGGCAGGTAAATATTGCATCTCTACATCAAACAGAAATTTTGAAGGAAGACAAGGACCCAATGCGCGAACAATGCTTGCAAGTCCATTAACTGCAGCAGCGGCAGCAATCACCGGCGAAGTGACTGATGTAAGAGAATTAATTTGATTTAGTAATTGAATAAAATTTCAAACATGAAAAGAATAATTTTAGCAACAATCATTTTATCATCAGCAATTTTTTCGCAGGCGCAAACTTTTACATTAAAAAGTAAAGACATCGGCGGACAAGCAACCGATAAGCAAGTGTACAACGGTTTTGGTTGCACCGGTGATAATCTTTCTCCGGAATTGTATTGGGAAAATGTTCCGGCAGGCACAAAAAGTTTTGCGGTAACAATGTATGATCCCGATGCACCAACAGGCAGCGGCTTTTGGCATTGGGTTGTGTTCGATATTCCTGCAAACACAACCGAATTAAAAACTGGGGCAGGTAACATTGCAAAGGGTCTTATGCCAGCAGGGACAATTCAAAGCAACACCGATTTTGGCGCGCCGGGTTATGGCGGTCCTTGTCCGCCGCAGGGGCACGGTTTTCACGAATATCGCATCACCATTTACGCATTGAAAGTTGACAAACTTGGGTTAGACAAAAACGCGACACCCGCATTTGTAGGCTTCAATCTTTTTTCAAACACGATTGAAAAAGCTACATTAATAATGTATTATAAGAGGTAAGAAAATGAGCAAAAGTATCAACATAATAAAATCAACCACGGTTCCATTGAATATGGAAAACGTGGATACAGATCAAATCATTCCTGCCCGTTTTCTGAAAGCCACTACCAGGGAAGGTTTCGGAGAAAATCTTTTTCGCGACTGGAGGTATAACAGTGATGGACAACCGAAAAAAGATTTCGTGCTGAATGACCCAACCTATCATGGAAAAATTTTAGTGGCCGCAAAAAATTTTGGTTGCGGTTCAAGTCGTGAACATGCAGCGTGGGCAATTAAAGATTATGGATTTGATGTTGTTGTGAGCAGCTTTTTTGCAGACATCTTTAAAAATAATGCCCTCAATAATTTTTTACTGCCTGTAACCGTTAGCGAAAGTTTTTTACAGAAAATTTTGGATGAAATAGAAAAAAATCCACAAACAGAAATTGAAGTAAATCTTGAAAAGCAAATTATCACCATAACCAATTCCGGCGAACAGGAAAAATTTGAAATCAACAATTATAAAAAAACTTGTTTGCTTAACGGGTATGATGATATTGATTATTTGCTCAGCATAAAAAAAGAAATAGAAAAATTCGAAACCACAAATTCTCTATGAACAAAAACATTGTAATAATCGAAGGAGACGGAATCGGACCGGAAGTAACGCGACAGTCAATAAAAATACTGAACACAATCGCTGAACAATTCGATCATGAATTTAATTACCGTTACTGTTTAATGGGCGCAGATGCGATTGACAAAACCGGAAATCCCTTGCCCGATGAAACTATTGAAGCCGCATTGAACAGCGATGCGATTTTATTTGGAGCTATAGGTCATCCGAAATACGATAACGATCCAACCGCGAAAGTTAGGCCGGAACAGGGTTTGCTCAAATTGAGAAAATCGTTGCAACTGTTCGCAAACATTCGCCCGGTAACAACTTATCCTTCTTTGCATCATCTCTCGCCGCTGAAAACAAAAAATATTGAAGATGTTGATTTCATCATTTACCGCGAACTGACCGGCGGAATTTATTTCGGCAAAAAAGAAACGAATGCAGAAGGCACAACTGCATTTGATGATTGCACGTATACAAAAGATGAAATTGAACGTATCGCACACCTTGCATTTAAACAGTCTCAACAAAGAAGAAAAAAACTTACTCTCGTTGATAAAGCGAACGTTCTGGAAACATCAAGGCTTTGGAGAAAAGTTGTGAAAGAAATGTCGAATCAATATAAAGATGTTGAGCTTGATTTTTTATTTGTTGATAATGCCGCAATGCAAATCATTCTCAATCCAAAACAATTTGATGTAATTCTTACAGAAAATATGTTTGGCGATATTCTCAGTGATGAAGCAAGTGTTATCAGTGGTTCGCTCGGGTTGTTACCATCGGCTTCAATCGGCAGCGGGTCTGCATTGTTCGAACCAATTCACGGTTCATACCCGCAGGCTGCCGGAAAAGATATTGCAAATCCGCTCGGTTCAATTTTATCATCGGCGATGTTGCTCGATCATTTTGGTTTGCATAAAGAAGCGGAGTTAATCAGAACAGCCGTGAACTGGACTTTGCAAAATGGATTTGTTACAAAAGATATTGACCCCGTTAATTTTTATTTCACGTCAACAATCGGTGAACTGATCAGTGATTTTGTTTCAAACAAAATTCCTGCAGACGTGAATAAAGAAAATATTGAGTTGAGAAAATCGACAATCATTTAGCTGCCAGCATTGAGCTATAAGCTTCGGGCATTTAACCCGCAGCTCATAGCTAAAAGCTCAAAGCTTACTTAGTTCTTTGTTTTATAAATGGCGGTTCGTATATTCGCATTACAATGTTTCATCCATGTTGAGCATCAGGTTAAATAATGTCATTAGTCTTCTCGCCGCAATTATTATTGTGGTTGTCATTATTATTCCTGTAACACATGGAGGAGGCTGTTAAGTATAAAATTAAAAATTGAAATACAAGCGACCCGCCTCCAAAAAAGGCGGGTTGTTTTTTTATATAGGTTTTTATTATGTACCCGGCCACAACAATGCTATTAGGCATCGTTGCGTCGCACTCTTGTACTACTAGTTCTTTATTGAGCGCTGCACAAAAGGCAAGTTGTAAAAAAAGAAATTTTCTTTGTGCTTCTGCGTGAAATAAAAAAATAACTAACAGTAATGTATAGGTGAAGAATAAACAAATCGTAAATCGTATTTCTTAAATCGAAAATAAAATATGGCATCGTATTACAATCAAAACACAATTCTTTTCTTAAACGGAGAATTTGCAAAAGCATCCGAAGCAAAAATAGATCTGTACAGCCAGTCGCTGCACTACGGCTATGCTGTGTTTGAGGGAATTCGGTCATACAAGACCGTTAGTGGCGAAACAAAAATATTCAAAGAAGTTGAGCATTTTGAAAGATTGAAAAGATCAGCGGACGGGTTGAATATTTCTTATCCATACTCAAAAGAAGAACTGATAAGCGCTACTTACGAAGTGCTGAAAAGAAACAATTTGCAAAACGCATATATAAGACCGTTAGTTTTTGCTCCGGCAAACATGAGCTTTACGAAAAATACAGAATCTTTTGTTGCAATCGAAGTATGGGAAATGGGAAATTTTCTTGGAGATAAATTAATAAAAGTGATGACCTCTCCTTTTGAACGGCCAAACCCAAAAGCATTTAAAATGGAAGTAAAAGCAGCCGGACATTATGTTAATTCCATTATGGCAAGCCAGGATGCAAAAGCAAAAGGCTATGATGAAGCATTATTAAATGATATAAATGGTTTTGTTGCTGAAGCGCCCGGCGCAAATATGTTTTATGAAAAAAATGGAAAATTATTTACCCCATCTCTCGGAAATATTTTGCCGGGAATTACCAGGGCAACTGTAATTGAAATATGTAATGAGCTGGATATTCCGATTGAAGAAAAATTATTTACGACAGAAGAATTGAAAGATGCAGATACAGCTTTCTTTTGCGGAACAGCATCTGAAGTTATAGGATGGGAAAGTTTTGATGGTAATAAATTTAAAAAAGATTGGAATGAAACAGTGAGTAAAGTAATTCAGGAAGCATATAAAGCAAGAGTGATTGAAAAAGAATTTAAAATGGAATTGATATAAACTTTTAGTCGTGAGCTATGAGCTATTAGCTACGAGCTAACCGCTGTGAACCTATAGCTGACAGTTGCAATGCAGTACAAGAGTGCGACGCAACGATGATGAATAAAGAACAAATGCCGGAAACAAAAAAATAATTTGAAAATGTGCAGATGTGGAAATATGAAAATGAATATAGCTATAGCCAATAGTTAGTGGCTATTAGCTAACAGCAATGTATAACCGAAAATAAGAAATCGTATATCGTAAATCTAAAATCGTAAATAAAAAATGTCTGAACTCAACAAATATTCCAAAACATTAACACAGGATGAAACCCAACCCGGCGCACAGGCAATGCTGTATGCAATTGGTTTTACTGATGAAGATTTTAATAAAGCGCAGGTTGGCATTGCGAGCATGGGATGGGATGGCAATCCGTGCAATATGCACCTCAACGATTTGGCAACTGAGGTAAGAAAAAGCGTGAACGCTGAAAGCCTTATCGGGCTTAGGTTTTACACGATTGGCGTGAGCGACGGAATGAGTATGGGAACGGATGGCATGCGGTATAGTTTGGTTAGTCGCGATGTAATTGCAGACAGTATTGAAACAAATGTTGGCGCGCAATATTATGATGCGTTGATTGCAATTGCGGGTTGCGATAAAAATATGCCCGGCAGCATTATGGCAATGGGAAGATTAAATCGCCCTTCGATAATGTTGTACGGCGGTACAATAGCGCCGGGACATTATAAAGGTCAGGATCTGAATATTGTTTCGGCATTTGAAGCCTTAGGCCAAAAAATTGCAGGCAATTTGGAAGAAGCGGATTTCAAAGGTATCGTGCGAAATGCTTGTCCGGGCGCTGGCGCTTGCGGCGGCATGTACACCGCAAATACAATGGCAAGTGCGATTGAAGCGCTGGGAATGAGTTTGCCATATTCATCATCAAATCCTGCATTGAGTGATGACAAACAAAAAGAGTGTGCCGCAATTGGCAAAACGATAAAATTATTATTGGAAAAAGATATCAAACCGAAAGATATCATGACGCGCAAAGCATTTGAAAATGCAATTACCGTTGTGATGGTTCTCGGCGGGAGCACCAATGCTGTATTGCATTTGATCGCAATGGCAAAAAGTGTTGGTGTGAAATTAACGCAGGATGATTTTCAAACTATCAGCAATAAAATTCCTGTTTTAGCCGATTTCAAACCGAGCGGAAAATATTTGATGGAAGATCTGCATCAGTATGGCGGAGTTCCTGCTGTGATGAAATATTTATTGAGTAAAAATTTGTTGCATGGCGATTGCATAACCGTAACAGGAAAAACCGTTGCAGAAAATTTAAAAGAAGCTCCTGATTTGGATTTTACAAAACAAGATGTTATTCATTCAATGGAAAATCCGATCAAAGCGACAGGTCATTTGCAAATATTATATGGCAATCTCGCCGAAGGCGGAAGTGTTGCAAAAATTTCCGGCAAAGAAGGAAATCGTTTTGAAGGAACTGCAAGAGTTTTTGATGGCGAACATGATTTTATAAAAGGAATTCAAAATAAAAGAGTCCACGCGGGTGATGTTGTAGTGATAAGAAATATCGGGCCTAAGGGCGCGCCGGGAATGCCTGAAATGTTGAAACCCACAGGAGCCCTTATCGGCGCGGGTTTGGGCAAATCAGTTGCGTTGATAACTGATGGAAGATTCAGCGGCGGCACGCATGGATTTGTTGTTGGTCATATCACACCGGAAGCACACGAAGGCGGATTAATTGCTATTGTGAATGATAACGATATTATTGAAATTGATGCAGTAAAAAATACAATCAATTTAAAAATAAGCGAAGAAGAAATTGCAAAAAGAAAAGCAGCGTGGAAACAACCTCGCATTAAAAGCAACAAACGGCATTCTATATAAATATGCGAAGTATGTGAAGAATGCAGCGGAAGGATGTGTGACAGATGAAGAGTAATAGATTGACTGGATTTAAAAAATAAGAATTCTAAAATCATTTTAAATAAATACCAGAGTTATGAGCACTCTCGAATTGACTAAAGAAAAAATTGAAAAACCTGCATCCAAACCCGAAAATATTTCCGGTAGCGAAGCGGTATTGAAAGCGCTTATCGCAGAAAATGTGAAAACTATTTTCGGTTATCCCGGCGGAGCCATTATGCCTATCTATGATGCATTGTATGATTATCAGGATCGGTTACAGCATATTTTAGTAAGGCATGAGCAAGGCGCAATTCACGCTGCGCAAGGTTTTGCGAGGAGTAGTGGGAAAACCGGAGTTGTATTTGCAACAAGCGGCCCGGGTGCAACCAATCTTGTTACCGGTTTGGCAGATGCAATGATTGATAGCACTCCGGTGGTTTGCATCACCGGGCAGGTTTTTGCTCATTTACTCGGCACTGATGCTTTCCAGGAAACTGATGTGATTAATATCACAACTCCTATCACAAAATGGAATTACCAGGTTACCGATGCAAATGAAATTCCAGCGGTGTTAGCAAAAGCATTTTATATAGCAAAAAGCGGAAGACCCGGCCCTGTTTTGATCGACATCACTAAAAATGCGCAGCAACAAAAATTTGATTATGGCGGATATCTAACGTGCACGCATATACGTAGCTATCGCCCTAAACCATATGTCCGGAAAAAATATATTGAGCAAGCTGCTGAGTTAATAAATGCAGCAGAAAAACCTTTTGTGATTTTTGGTCAGGGAGTTATTCTCGGCAAAGCCGAAAAAGAATTCAGTCAGTTTCTTGAAAAATCAGGAATACCTGCCGCATGGACGATTTTAGGCATGAGCGCTATACCTACAGATCATCCACTCGGAGTTGGAATGCTTGGCATGCACGGCAATTATGGTCCTAATGTTCTTACAAATGAATGCGACGTTTTAATCGCAATAGGTATGCGCTTCGACGATCGCGTTACCGGAAGGCTTGATAAATACGCGAAGCAGGCGAAAATAATTCATCTTGATATTGACCCTGCAGAAATTGATAAGAACGTTAAAACAACTGTTTCCGTTTGGGGAGATTGCAAAGAAACATTACCATTACTTACAGAATTGGTGGAGAAAAAAGCTCATCCAAAATGGTTACAACGTTTCAAAGATTTTCAAAAGCAGGAAGAAGAGCTATGCATCTTTCCCGAATTAAATCCAACAGATGAAGTGCTCACAATGGGTGAAGTGATAAACCTATTAAATGATCTTACAAAAGGCGAAGCAATTATTGTAACCGATGTTGGGCAACATCAAATGGTAGCTTGCCGCTATGCAAAATACAATCATTCCAAAAGTAATATCACCAGCGGCGGACTTGGAACAATGGGTTTTGCGTTGCCCGCTGCCATAGGTGCAAAGTTTGGTGCCGAAGATCGCATAGTCATTGCCGTTATAGGTGATGGTGGGTTTCAAATGACGTTGCAGGAACTCGGAACTATTATGCAAACCAATATTGATGTAAAAATTATCATCCTTAATAATAATTTTCTCGGCATGGTTCGCCAGTGGCAGCAATTATTTAATGAGAAGCGTTATTCTTTTGTTGATATCAGCAGCCCTGATTTTGTAACGCTCGCAAAAGCTTATCATATGGAAGCGCAAAGCGTTTCACAAAGAGAAAAATTGAAAGATGCATTATCAACTATGCTCAATCACAAAGGCGCGTATTTGCTGGAAGTAAAAGTTGGCAAAGAAAATAACGTATTCCCGATGGTGCCGCAGGGTTGCAGTGTTGCAGAAATAAGATTGAAATAGCTGAACCGGAATTGATGTGATAATGATAAAATAAATTTGATGAGTACTGCAGCTAAAAATAAAAAATGGGATGCAAAATTGTACGATGATAAACATTCATTTGTTTTCAAGTACGGAGAAGACCTTGTGCATTTGCTCAACCCGAAACCCGGAGAACGGATTTTGGATTTGGGTTGCGGAACAGGATATCTTACAAATATTATTGCTGAGTCAGGAGCGCAGGTAACGGGCATCGATAATTCGAAAGAGATGATTGAAAAAGCGAAGAGTGAATTTCCGAAAATAAATTTTGAAGTTTTATCTGCAACTGATTTTCATTTCGAAAAACCTTTTGACGCAATTTTTTCAAACGCAGTGCTGCATTGGGTTTTGGAAAAAGAAAAAGCGATCGATTGCATGTACGAAAATTTAAAAACCGGCGGAAGATTAGTAATAGAAATGGGCGGAAAAGGAAATGTGCAAAGTATTGTGAACGCAGTAAAAAAAACATTAGCAAAATATGGAGCAGGAGAAAAAACGAATTTAAACATTTGGTATTTCCCTTCAATTGGCGAATATGCATCGCTGTTAGAAGCTAAAGGATTTCGCGTTACCTATGCTACGCATTACGACAGGGAAACAGAATTGAAAGACACTGCAAACGGGATTAAAGATTGGATAAAAATGTTTGGTAGTTCTTTTTTAAAAAATATTGATGAATCTGTCGCTGATAAAATGCTTACCGAAATTCAAGAATCATTAAGAGAAACAAGTTTCAGAAACAATAAATGGTATGCGGATTATAAAAGATTAAGAATTGTTGCAATCAAACAAGATTAAAATTTATGCAGGATCATATTTTTTCTGGCACACCTGTTCAATATAAAAATATTGAAGTTGAAACGAAAAAATTATCGTTCAACATGGCTTCGGATTTATATACAGGCAGTTTGTTGAAAACTTTGGTTGCATCAAAAAAATCTGGCCGCATATTGGAACTCGGCACTGGTAGCGGTTTAGCAACGTCCTGGATTTTGCAGGGTATGGATAAAAACGCACATTTAATAACCGTTGAAAACAATCCGGTACTCATGGAAATTGCAAAACAACAATTGAGTGATAACAGAATTGATTTTGTTTTAGCAGATGGATATCAATGGTTGCAAAATTATAAAGGAGAAAAGTTTGATTTAATTTTTGCAGATGCGATGCCGGGTAAATATGATCTGTTTGAAGAAACGCTTTCGTTATTAAAAGTTGGCGGATTTTATTTTATTGATGACATGCTTCCGCAACCTAATTGGTACAATGGTCATGCAGAACGGGTTGATGATTTTATCATCATGCTTGAAAAAAGGAAAGATATAACTCTGACAAAATTAAATTGGTCAACAGGAATAATTATCGTGACAAAAATATTTGATTGTTGAGTATCACAAAAAAATTATTAGCGATAAAATAGAATTTATGCAAAAACCAGAATTCACAATAACAGTATATACAGAAAACCAGATTGGTTTGCTGAACAGAATCGCAATTATTTTTTCCAGGAGAAAAATTAATATTGAAAGTTTGAACACTTCTCCGTCGGAGATTGACAGCGTTCATCGCTTCACCATTGTTATTAATGAAACCGAAGATGTGGTAAGAAAACTTTGTCGCCAGATTGAAAAACAGGTTGACGTGCTGAAAGCATATTATAATACCAACGATGAAATCATTTGGCAGGAGCTTGCTTTGTACAAAGTACCCACTGATGTGATTGCAGAAAAAGTAAAAGTAGAAAGATTGCTCCGCGAATATGGCGCGCGCGCAGTAGCTATTCGCAAGGATTATATTGTTTTTGAAACTTCCGGACATCGAGAAGAAATTGAAGCCTTAATAAAAGCATTGGAGCCTTATGGATTGATCGAATTCGTTCGCAGCGCAAGAGTTGCTATTATCAAAGAGAGCAAAGGCTTTCATGAAAAATTAAAAGAATTTGAATCAGAAGATCCCGGAGCAAATGTTATCGAAAACGAATTTTTGAATAAACAGGATGAAGTGTTCACCATGTAGTCGGAAATGGAATTTTTGTGATTAATGGGATTGAAATGATTGATGAGAAGAAAAATAATGTTGTGGTTTATTAAGAGGTTAAGGTGAAGCATTTTAAAATCGTATGTTCGTTGCCGTTAGTAAGGCGCTGAATAGAATTGTTCCAGTACAAGAGTGCGACGCAAGGATGGTGAAGGAAGAACAAATGCCGGAAACAAAAAAGAAAAAATTAGTAATTAAGAATTAAAAATTAATAATGAACGTGCGGCTTAAAAAAATTGTACATCATAAATCTAAAATCGTAAATCAAAATCTAACATGGCAAAATTAAATTTCGGCGGAGTGGAAGAAAATGTTGTCACCCGCGATGAGTTTCCCCTCAGCAAAGCACAGGAAGTTTTAAAAAATGAAACGGTTGCTGTTATCGGTTACGGCGTGCAGGGACCCGGGCAGGCGCTCAATCAAAAAGACAATGGCATTAATGTTATTGTTGGTCAGCGCAAAAATTCAAAAACATGGGACAAGGCTGTGCGCGATGGCTTTGTACCCGGCGAAACGTTATTTGAAATTGAAGAAGCCCTTAAGCGCGGAACAATTATTTGTTATCTGCTGAGCGATGCCGCGCAAATTGCACTGTGGCCAACTGTTCAAAAATATTTAACTCCGGGCAAGGCATTATATTTTTCGCATGGTTTTGGAATCACGTTCAATCATCAAACGCATATTATTCCACCGAAAGATGTGGATGTTTTTTTAGTTGCGCCAAAAGGCAGCGGCACATCTTTACGAAGAATGTTTTTGCAAGGCCGCGGATTGAATAGCTCTTATGCAATTTTCCAGGATGCAACGGGCAAAGCGAAAGAAAGAGTGATAGCACTCGGCATTGCAGTTGGTAGCGGATATTTATTTGAAACGAATTTTAAAAAAGAAGTGTACAGCGATTTAACCGGTGAGCGCGGAACATTGATGGGCGCGATACAGGGAATTTTTGCTGCGCAATATGAGGTGTTGAGAAAAAAAGGTCACTCGCCGAGTGAAGCATTTAATGAAACCGTTGAAGAACTTACACAATCATTGATGCCATTGGTTGCAGAAAATGGAATGGACTGGATGTACGCCAATTGCAGCACCACAGCGCAACGCGGCGCATTAGACTGGTGGAAAAGATTTCGCGATGCAACATTGCCTGTGTTCACTGAATTGTACGAAAGTGTAGCAGCAGGAAAAGAATCGCAACGTTCTATTGATTCAAATTCTCAGCCGGATTATCGTGAAAAATTAGAAGTAGAATTAAAAGAATTGCGCGATAGCGAAATGTGGCAGGCAGGAAAAACAGTGAGAAGTTTGAGACCGGAAAATCAGAAGTAGAGTTAGCTGTTAGCTATTAGCTAATGGCTATTAGCTTTATATACGCAACAACGTTAGTAATAAAATCAGGAAGCTTTTTTATGGAAGAAAATGTAAATGAGAATATTCCATTGTCTTCATCCAAAATTAAAGATGAACGACCGGAAGTAATTATTGTAAGAAATTGGAAGGAATATCTTGGTGATTCTTTATTAATAATATTCAGCGTAGCACTGGCAATAATATTAACGGAAGTATTTAATAACATTCATGAGAATAATCAAACGCATGAAATATTGCATCAGTTGCGTCAGGAAATAGTTTCGAATAAACAAGCAGAGGAAGATCAATATCAATATCATTTAAAAATTATGCGAAGAATCGATTCTGCAATGCGAACACCTGTTTATGCTCAAAAATTTATTAACAATGGTGAAGTTCATTTAAATGTGAT
Organism: Chitinophagia bacterium; assembly: GCA_963774065.1. Classification (GTDB taxonomy): domain Bacteria; phylum Bacteroidota; class Bacteroidia; order Chitinophagales; family Chitinophagaceae; genus Puia. The sequence goes on along the minus strand of CAVZDO010000003.1, from coordinate 2,056,154 downwards.
AGTGGACAGCGGCGTATTGCGGCATGATTTGAATGACGTTGCATGGCAAGCTGCAAAACAAAATAATGTTTTCACAAAAATAGATTTCAGCACATACAGCCTTCTTACTGATATTTATGATAATCAACAACGCATTTCAAAATCTGAAGATGAAATTGGAAAAATACTGCTCTCATGGGAATCGAGAAAGCCTGAAAATTTGAGAACAACTTTAATTCTAATGCGTGATAATTATTTTGCCTGGGAAATTGAAAGAGCTCCTGCATTAATAAAAAAATATAAAAAAGCTATTGATAAATTAAATAATTATTGAAAAACCAATTTATAGATATGAATGTGAAAGAAAAAATAACATATCAGCTGGATTTTGCAAAAGCAAAAGAGCGTTTGAATAAAGTGGTAACAAGAACGCCTCTGCAACTGAACAGAAACCTGTCTGCAAAGTATAACGCCAATGTATATCTCAAAAGAGAAGATCTGCAAATAGTACGTTCTTACAAACTGCGCGGCGCATATAATATGATGAGCAGTTTGCCCGAAGAACAATTGCAAAAAGGAGTTGTATGCGCAAGCGCGGGCAACCATGCGCAGGGATTTGCTTATAGCTGCAAAAAATTAAATATTAATGGTATTGTATTCATGCCGATCATTACGCCAAATCAAAAAGTGCATCAAACAAAAATGTTTGGTGAAGATAAAATTGAAATCAGGTTGGTTGGCGACACGTTCGATGATTGCGCAGTTGCAGCAAAAATATTTACTGAAGAAAACCGATTGACGTTCATTCCTCCATTTGATGATTACAGAATTATCGAAGGGCAGGCAACTGTTGGTGTGGAAATTTTGGAACAGCTATCCAATATTGATTATCTTTTTATTCCTGTTGGCGGCGGCGGATTGGCTTCGGGCGTTGGTTCATATTTCAAAACATATTCTCCCAAAACAAAAATCATAGGTTTAGAACCTGAAGGCGCTCCGTCTTTATACAAAGCGCTAAAAATCGGTTACCCAATAACGTTAGACAATATTGAAAGATTTGTTGACGGCGCCGCTGTTAAGCGAACCGGCGATTTGACTTTTTCAATTTGTAAAGAAGTTTTGGATGATTTGCATCTTGTTCCCGAAGGAAAAATTTGTTCAACCATTTTAAAATTATATAATGAAGATGCAATTGTTGTTGAACCAGCGGGAGCAATGTCAATCGCTGCATTGGATGATTATGCAAATGAAATCAAAGGCAAAAATATTGTTTGCATTGTAAGCGGAAGCAACAACGATATTGATCGCATGCAGGAAATTAAAGAGCGCGCGCTGCAATATGAAGGGCTTAAACATTATTTTCTGATTCGCTTTGCACAACGCCCCGGCGCATTAAAAGAATTTGTGAATCACGTGCTCGGGACTGATGATGACATCACCCGGTTTGAGTATGTGCAAAAACATAATAAGGAAACTGGTCCGGCATTAGTTGGCATCGAACTAAAATCAAAAAAAGATTATGAAGCGCTGATGGAAAATTTAAAAAAATTCAACATCAATTTTACAGAATTAAAAAAAGATGACAACATGTTTGGTTACGTTGTGTAAGCTAAAAGCTAATAGCTATTGGCTGTTAGCCATTAGCATTAGCTTAATAAGTCTACTTTTTTTGTGGAAAACAAGGATTGCCAAATTCACCAATATTTCATATTTATTTCGTAATTTCAGTTGAATCGATGCTGCTATATTGAAAAATGCAATAATAATTCCCATTTTTATTAGATAATATTCAATAATTGACCTGAACATGAGTGAAAAAGGCCTATATTCTCCGGAATTTGAACGCGACGCCTGCGGTATCGGTTTTGTAGCAAACATAAAAAGCAACAAATCGCACCAAATTGTTTCCGATGCATTAACGATTTTGGAAAACATGGAACACCGCGGCGCCTGCGGTTGTGAAAACAATACAGGTGACGGCGCTGGTATTATGATCCAAACGCCGCATGAATTTTTCTTTGATGAGTGCGTGAAACTTGGAATCCATCTGCCTTCTTACGGCAGATATGGAGTTGGCGTTATTTTTTTCCCGAGAGATATTAAATTGAAAGAAGTATGCCGCGATATATTCAACCGGTCAGTCGAAAAATTAGGATTAGAAATTTTAGGTTATCGCAAAGTGCCGGTTAATCCTGATGGCATTGGTCCAACAGCATTATCTGTCGAACCTGAAATTGAACAGGTGTTTATCGCGTGCCCTGATCATATAAATAACCCCGATGATTTTGAACGTAAATTATTTGTTCTTCGCAATTACTCAAGCCATCTTATAAATAACACTGTAAAAAAAGATGCAATCGGGTTTTATGTTGCATCACTTTCATACAAAACTGTTGTTTATAAAGGTCAGCTAACAAGCATGCAGGTGCGCAATTATTTTCCCGATCTCAGCAACAAGCGTGTTGTTTCTGCATTTGGTTTGATCCATTCACGTTTCGCTACAAATACTTTTCCTTCGTGGAAACTTGCGCAACCATTTCGTTATATAGCTCACAACGGAGAAATCAATACGCTGCAGGGAAATCTTAACTGGCTTCGCACAAGCGAAAAAGGTTTTACATCACCATATTTTACCGATGAAGAAATGGAGATGCTGTTGCCAATTGTTTCAGGCGATCAGTCAGATTCCGCTTCTTTAGATAACATGATTGAACTTCTCACATTATGCGGAAGAAGTTTGCCGCACGTAATGATGATGCTTATTCCCGAAGCATGGGATGGCAATGAACAAATGGATCCAGTTAAAAAAGCTTTCTATGAATTTCACGCTGCATTTATGGAACCCTGGGATGGACCGGCATCTATCTCATTCACCGACGGAAAAATAATTGGCGCAACGCTCGATAGAAATGGATTACGTCCCTCACGGTATTGTGTAACCGAAGATGACCGTGTGATCATGGCTTCGGAAACCGGCGTTCTTCCCGTCGACCCGAAACTGATTAAAGAAAAAGGAAGGCTGCAACCAGGCAAAATGTTTATAGTTGATTTGGAACAGGGAAGAATTATCAGCGATGATGAATTGAAAAAAAATATCTGCGCACAAAAACCTTACGCAGAATGGCTGAACAAATATAAAATACGTTTGGAAGAATTGCCCGAGCCCCGAGTTATGTTCACCCATCTTGAACACGATCAGATTTTCAAATACCAAAAAGCATTTGGCTATTCAACAGAAGATCTGGAAACCATTATTGCACCTATGGCATTAGACGGAAAAGAACCTGTTGGCTCGATGGGCAGTGATGTTCCGCTTGCCGTTCTCAGCGATCAACCGCAACATCTAAGCAGTTATTTCAAACAATTATTTGCACAGGTTACTAATCCGCCAATTGACCCTATTCGTGAAAGATTAGTAATGTCGTTATCAACTTTTGCAGGCAATAACGGAAATCTTTTGGTCGAAGATTCTCTAGCGTGCCACAGCATTGCATTGAAACATCCTGTACTTAGCAATCACGAATTAGAAAAGATAAGAAGTATTGATACAGGAATTTTCCAGGCAAAAACTTTACAAACATATTTTCGCGCAGATGGTGAAAAAGGTTCTTTACAAAAAGGTTTAGATAGGCTTTGCCGTTATGCCGTTGATGCTGTTGAAGATGGTTTTGAGGTTTTGATATTAACTGATCGCGCTATCGACAGCGACCACGCTCCTATTCCTTCATTGCTTGCAACCGCAGCGGTTCATCATAATCTCATCCGCAAAGGCTATCGCGGACAAGTCGGAATAATTATTGAAGCCGGCGACGTTTGGGAAGTGCATCACTTTGCGTGTTTGATTGCATTTGGCGTAACTGCAATCAATCCTTATCTCGCATTATCTACAATCCGGGATATGAAGCTGAGTGGAAAATTAGAAACTGATTTGGACGCTGAAGAACTGAAGAAAAATTATATCAAAGCAGTTAATGATGGATTGTTAAAAGTGTTTTCTAAAATGGGAATTTCCACTTTGCAATCTTACCAGGGAGCGCAGATTTTTGAAATTATCGGTTTGAATAAATCTGTGGTTGATAAATATTTTACCGGCGCCACTTCCCGAATTGAAGGAATGGGATTAGATGAAATTGCAAAAGAAACTTTAGCCAAACATTATTACGCGTTCAGCAAAAAAGATATTCCTGTTGACAGGTTGCCCGTTGGCGGCATTTATCAGTGGAGGCGCAAAGGAGAATTTCATTTGTTCAATCCACAAACCATCCACTTGTTGCAATATTCAACAAGAATGAATGATTACAATATTTTTAAAAAATATTCAAAACTTATTAATGATCAAAGTGAAAAAGCTGCAACGTTGAGAAGTCTTTTCACATTCAAACCAAACAGAAATTCTATTTCAATTGATGAAGTGGAACCTGCAGAAAATATTTTCAAACGTTTTGCAACAGGAGCAATGAGTTTTGGTTCAATTTCGCATGAAGCGCATTCAACACTGGCCATTGCAATGAATCGTCTCGGCGGAAAAAGTAATACCGGCGAAGGCGGCGAAGATGAAATGCGTTACGAAGAATTGCCTAACGGAGACTCGATGAACTCTTCTATCAAACAAGTTGCTTCTGCGCGATTTGGAGTTACAAGCTATTATTTAACGATGGCGAAAGAACTGCAGATAAAAATGGCGCAGGGCGCGAAACCCGGTGAGGGCGGGCAGTTGCCGGGACACAAAGTAGATGAATGGATTGGCAAAGTTCGCCACGCAACACCAGGCGTTGGATTAATTTCTCCGCCGCCGCATCATGATATTTATTCTATTGAAGATTTAGCGCAATTAATATTTGATTTGAAAAATGCAAACCGCGCAGCGCGCATCAGCGTAAAATTAGTTTCGAAAGCTGGTGTGGGAACAATTGCAGCAGGAGTTGCAAAAGCAAAATCAGATGTGATATTAATTTCTGGTCATGATGGCGGCACGGGAGCTTCGCCTGTCAGTTCTATCAAACATGCCGGGTTGCCCTGGGAACTTGGTTTGGCAGAATCACATCAAACTTTGGTAAAAAATAAATTGCGCAGTCGCGTGGTTTTGCAAACAGATGGTCAATTAAAAACTGGCCGCGACATTGCCATTGCAACATTGCTCGGCGCAGAAGAATGGGGAGTTGCAACCGCAGCGCTTGTAACAGAAGGTTGCATCATGATGCGCAAATGTCATCTTAATACTTGTCCTGTTGGCGTTGCCACACAAAATCCTGAATTAAGAAAACGCTTTACCGGCGATGCTGATCATGTTATTAATCTTTTCAAATTTCTTACGCAGGAATTGCGCGAAATAATGGCTGAGCTTGGTTTTCGAACAATTAATGAAATGGTTGGGCAAGTTGATTGCTTAGACGTGCGGGAAAACATCAATCATTGGAAATATAGCAAACTCGATCTATCTCCTATTTTATATAAAGAACCAGCGTCATTATATACAGGTTTATACAAACAGGAAGAGCAGGATCATGGCTTGGCGGATGTACTTGATTGGAAATTATTAGAAGCCGCAAAACCCGCACTAGAAAATCAACAAAAAGTTTTTGCTTCATTCAATGTAAAAAATACTGACAGAACAATCGGTGCGATTTTATCGAATGAAATTTCGAAACGGTATCAGTCGAAAGGATTGTGCGAAGACACTATTCATTTTAAATTAACCGGAACTGCAGGGCAAAGTTTTGCAGCGTTCAATACAAAAGGCATAACACTCGAATTGGAAGGTGATGCAAATGATTATTGCGGCAAAGGTTTGTCGGGCGCAAGATTAATTATTTATCCTTCGCAGAATGCAGGTTTCGTTCCGGAAGAAAATATCATCATAGGTAATGTTGCTTTTTACGGCGCAACAAACGGAGAAGCATTTATTCGCGGCAAAGCGGGAGAACGTTTTTGCGTTCGCAATTCCGGCGCAAACGCAGTGGTAGAAGGCGTTGGCGACCACGGCTGCGAATACATGACAGGCGGTCGCGTAGTAATCCTCGGAAATACAGGAAGAAATTTTGCTGCGGGAATGAGCGGGGGAATTGCTTATGTGTACGATGTAAATGCGCAATTTGATTCCTTGTGTAATAAAGAAATGGTTGACCTGGATAAAATTGACGATGAAGATATTGACGAATTAAAAACGATGATTCAAAAACATTACGCATACACTGCAAGCGCAGTTGCAAAATTTGTGCTTGATGATTTTGAAAATCAATTGAAAAACTTTGTAAAAGTATTTCCGAAAGATTATAAAAAAGCGCTGCAAAATAAAAAGGAAAAAGTTAAAAATGCAAAGTGATTTTTTTATGCAGCCGGCGACAATGCTACTATTAAGCATCGTTGCGTCGCACTCTTGTACAGTTGAATGATAACTGAGCTATGCACAACTAACGGCAAGTAATATGTAATAAAACTGAAGATGATTAATGCACAGTTGTACAAGCGAGCGTGGCAACGATGTTCAAAAAAGAGCTAATGCTGGTTACAAAACATAAAACTAAAAATAATAACAGGTAATAATTATAAAACGCAACTATAAACTGTAAATTAAAAATTGTAAACTACTATGGGTAAACCAACAGGGTTTTTAGAATTTACAAGAGAGCTTCCGGGCAAGCGTTCAGTGAAGGAAAGAAAAAATGATTACAATGAATTTATACAGTTGTATTCTTCTGAAAAGCTGAACCATCAGGCATCACGATGTATGAATTGTGGTATACCATTTTGTCATCACGGTTGCCCGTTAGGAAATATCATTCCGGAATTTAATGATGCCGTGTATCGCAAACAATGGCAGGAAGCGTATGATATATTATCATCTACAAATAATTTTCCTGAATTCACCGGGCGCATTTGCCCTGCGCCATGCGAAACAAGTTGCGTACTTGGTATTAATCAGCCGGCAGTTGCTATCGAAGAAATTGAAAAGCACATAATCGAAATTGCATTTGACAAAGGTTTTGTAAAAGCGAAAAAACCAAATATCAGAACAGGAAAAAAAGTTGCAGTTGTTGGCTCAGGTCCTGCAGGGCTCGCTGCTGCTGCACAATTAAATTACGCAGGCCATACTGTTATAGTGTTTGAACGAGATGATGCACCCGGCGGATTATTGAGATATGGAATTCCTGATTTCAAATTGGAAAAATGGGTTGTTGACAGAAGAATAAAATTGATGGAAGAAGAAGGCGTTCTTTTTAAATGCAATGCAAACGTTGGAGTGAACATTGGCATCAATGATTTACTCAGAGAATTTCATGCGATTGTTTTAGCGGGTGGCTCAACCATTCCGAGAGATTTGAATATTCCCGGAAGAGAATTAAAAGGAGTTCATTTTGCAATGGATTTTTTGACGCAGCAAAATAAAAGAGTGAGTAATGAAAATATTAATGAAGAAAATATTTTTGCAAAAAATAAAAATGTAGTGGTAATCGGAGGTGGCGACACAGGCAGTGATTGCGTAGGAACATCCAACAGGCATTATGCAAAATCAGTTACGCAATTTGAGTTATTACCAAAGCCACCACAGTCAAGAACTCCGTTTATGCCTTGGCCTACTTATCCAATGGTTTTGAAAACATCATCATCCCACGAAGAAGGTTGCGAGAGAGATTGGGCAATAGCAACCAAAGAATTTATAGGTGACGAAAATGGAAATCTGAAAGCGTTGAAAACAGTTAAATTAGAATGGAAATTTACAGAAGATGAAAAGGCTGCGCAATTTGTTGAGGTACCCGGTAGTGAAGAAGAAATTTCCTGTGAGTTGGCATTGTTAGCAATGGGATTTGTGCATCCGCAGCACAATGGTTTTATTAATGAATTGGAAATTGAACTTGACAACAGAGGTAATGTAAGAGCAACGGAAAAAGATTATCAAACAAATATTTCTAAAATTTTTGTGGCAGGAGATATGCGCCGTGGACAATCGCTTGTAGTTTGGGCAATCAGTGAAGGACGTGAGTGCGCAAAAAAAGTAGATACCTATTTAGTAGGAACTTCTTGCCTGGAAAATAAAGACGAAAATATTATAGCTGTTTAATTAATAATTTAGCCTAAAGTTGTTGCAAAACCATTCTAATATAGAATGGTTTTTTTATTTGAGAGATTCAAAAAAAGTGATAATAAAAATTGATTATTTTAAATAGGCAAAAATTAAACTATTCTATATCAATATATTAACATAAGCATATTCATATTGTGATTTATTATATATTATATTATCATTAAAAAATTAAAAAGATTGTATATTTTAGCATAATAATAATCAAATTACATTATTTTATTATACATGTGATAAGCCTGTAGTTTCCATCCCATTGAAAGTGTTGCCATCTCTTGCCAAAAAAGAAAAAGAAAAGATCATGAAAATGAATCTTCAGATAAAACAAATAAAAAAGGTACAACTTAATTAATCACTTTTTGCACAAGTTGATTATCGCTGCACCTTTTTATTACTAATTAAAACCAAAACAATGTTAAGAAAAATTTTCTTCTCCTTAATGGGAATTACCGTGTTTTTTTCATTCGTTCATGCGCAAACGGATACTTCTGCCAAAAAAGTTGATTCTGTAGCTAAAACTCCACCGCCAGTTACAATAACAGGATCGGTAGATGTTTACTATAGGTTTAACTTTTCCAATCCGCCTAATCAGTTAACAAATAACTATACCAGTTTTACAAATTCACAAAACTCGTTTGAATTAGGTATGGCTACAATCAGAGCCGATCACAGCTTTGGCAAAGTGAGTGCCACTGCAGATCTTGGATTTGGCAGAAGAGCGGAAGAATTTTCATACAACGACCCTGCGCATCCTACACTCCTTGCAGTTAAACAGCTTTATCTGAGTTATCAGGTATCGGATAAAATCAAGCTTACCATGGGTAAATGGGGAACTCATATTGGTTACGAAGTGCTGGATGCTTATGCAAACAGAAATTACAGCATGGATTACATGTTTTCATTTGGCCCGTTTTTTCATACAGGTCTAAAGGCGGATGTTACACTAAGTCCAACTACCGCATTCATGGTTGGTATTGCTAACCCAACTGATTTTTCAACAACTACCGCTTCTACAAAAGTTTTACTGGCACAATTTAGCACCGGAACAAAAGATGGTAAATTAAAAGCCTTTTTAAATTATCAGGGATATAGCGGCGTGAGTCAGGATACAGCGATTGCTCCAGCATATTATTTATTTAAAAGCCTGAATCAATTTGACCTTGTTGTTAACGGCACAATCACCAGTCAATTCGGAGTCGGGTTGAATGGCACTGTACAAACTGTCAATTCATCCACACTTGGCAAAACCGGAAGCTGGTGGGGCGCTGCTGTTTATTTGAATTTTGATCCAACTTCTACATTCGGCTTAACCTTAAGAGGAGAATATTTTAATGATAAAGATGGAATCAAAATAAATCCTGTTGATATAGGAATGGAAACACCGGGCTTAAATGTATTCGATGTAACACTTTCAGGAATTTGTAAAGTAGGCAGTAATCTAACTATTATTCCTGAGCTAAGACTTGATGATGGTTCAAAACAATTTTTTTATAAATCAGATGGCACCACGAGTAAATCGACTCTGAGCGCAATACTCGCAGCAGTTTATAAATTTTAAATTTTTTATTCGCGCAAACCAATTTTTAAAACCAAAACTTAAACAACATGTTCTTAAAAAAAATTGACAAAACCCGGCAGTTATTTAAGCGAAAAATATTAATCTTCCTTTTAGGATTACTTATTATTTCCCCCTTTTTATCCTTTGCTCAGGACCCTGGCGGCACTAAAACAGGTACGCTTGGAGATATTGATACCAATGTGGTTAAAGCGCTGGATACAATAAGCAAAGCAAAAGATACGACCGTTGCAACAGTAAGTTCAAGAGTAAGCAAACTCGCAGCCTCAGTACAAACAATCGGCGATGCAGATGGGCATAACAAAATTGCAATAAATATAATGTGGACATTAATTACAGGATTTCTTGTGATGTTCATGCAGGCCGGATTTGCTTTGGTAGAAACTGGATTTACGCAAAAAAAGAATGTTGCTCATACCATGGCAATGAATTTCATGGTTTACGGTATAGGTATGATAGGGTTTTGGATTTGTGGTTTTGCATTCATGTTTGGCGGAGCGATAAATCCAGGCACTTTGGGCGGCGCTGCGGGAGTTGTTCCAGGTTATTATTCCGTTCATTTGTTTGGCCATGATTTTCGATTAATTGGAACTGTTGGGTATTTTTTAGGAAGTAAAGTATATGATGTTGGTATTTTCACACTCTTTCTTTTCCAAATGGTATTCATGGATACTACTGCTACTATTCCAACAGGCTCAATGGCAGAAAGGTGGTCATTCAAATCATTTATTCTGTTTGGATTCTTTATTTCCATGTTCGTTTATCCAATTTTTGGTAATTGGGTTTGGGGAGGCGGATGGTTATCTACTCTTGGGACTGAATTCGGATTAGGTCATGGACATGTAGATTTTGCCGGATCTTCAGTCGTTCATGAAGTTGGAGGTGTTGCCGCATTGGCAGGAGCAATTGTAATTGGCCCACGAATAGGTAAATATGGTAAAGATGGTTCTGTAAATACTATCCCGGGACATAACATTCCTATGGCATTGTTAGGAACTTTCATTCTTGCGTTTGGATGGTTTGGGTTTAATCCCGGGTCTACTCTCGCCGGAACCGATCTTCGAATAGGCATAGTAGCCACTAATACAATGTTGGCTAGTGCAGCTGGCGCTTTATCGGCTATGTTTTTTATGTATATAAAAGGAAATAAACCAGACCCGGGTATGCTGGCTAACGGAATGCTGGCAGGCTTAGTTGCAATTACAGCTCCCTGCGCATTTGTAAACTCTTTGTCAGCAGTTATCATTGGTGCTGTTGCCGGCATTTTAGTAATAATCGTATATAATTTTTTAGACCAAAAATTAAAAATCGATGATCCTGTAGGAGCATTTGCAGTACATGGAGCGAATGGTTTTTGGGGTGTTCTTTCATTAGGTCTATTTGCAGATGGCACTTATGGTGACGGTTGGAATGGAGTTGCAGGAACAGTTAAAGGTTTATTTTATGGAGATGGAAAACAATTTGTCGCTGAATTAATCGGAGGCTTGACTTGTTTCATTTTTGTTTTTGTAGTTATGTACGCCTTCTTCAAGCTATCGGATAAAATTGTAAAACTAAGAGTGTCTGAGGCTGTTGAAATAGGCGGACTTGACATACCCGAAATGGGTGTTCACGGCTACGTTGACTAAATATTTTTTTTTGTTTTTATTAAATGAAATGCCTCAGAATTTGAGGCATTTTTTTATTCTTATATTTTAATTTACAATAAGATAGTTGATAAAATTAGATTCATATTAAATTTTATTTTATGTGAATAAAATATTGAAAAAAGATCGAATTTTTGAAAATGGTCTTGATAATTTTATATAAATTTATAAAATAAGCATATATATTAATTTTTTAAAATAAAGTATTGATGGCATCGTCCAGTAATAAAAAACTGCATCATAGAATTATATCTCCCCTAAGAGATTTTTTTAATGATAGTCGCGCTACGGGCGTATTACTAATCGGCTGCACAATAATTTCAATTATTATTTCTAATTCTTCTACTGGTTCGTGGTATACCGACATTTGGAATAATTCTTTGTCAACCAGCAAAAAACTATATTTACCTGGTTCTTTCATAGAATGGATAAACAATTTTTTGATGGCCTTCTTTTTTGTGTTGGCAGCAACCGAAATAAAACGCGAGTTATTAAACGGAGAGTTATCATCACTAAAAAAAGCAATTCTTCCATTCGGCGCTGCCTTTGGCGGCATGTTAGTACCAGCCTTAATTTTTGCAGTATTTAATTTTCATACTAATTACTCGCACGGATGGGGAATACCTACGGCAACCGATATCGCATTTTCTTTAGGAGCAGCCTCATTATTGGGAAAAAGATTTCCTGTTGGTCTAAAAATTTTATTGATGGCTTTAGCGATTATTGATGATCTTGGTGCAATTATAGTAATTGCTCTTTTTTATGGTGGTCATATAAATTGGATGTTTCTTGGAATAAGCGGGGCTATTTACTTGTTATTACTTGCCGCTAATTATTTCAAATTAAAATTTGGAATTCTTCAAATAGTTTTAGGCTTTTGCATGTGGTATGCCATGTTGCAGTCTGGCATTGAGGCCAGCATCACAGGTGTGTTGTTTGCTTTTGCCATACCGGTTAATGCATTAGCATCCATTGAAAAGGCAATTCACAAATATGTCAACTTTCTTATTCTTCCTCTTTTTGCATTAGCAAATACAGCAATTTTATTTCCTTCAAATATAATTCAATCATTAAGCACTTCTGTTGGAATGGGAATCATATTTGGCTTGGTAGTAGGAAAACCAATTGGTATATTTTTAGTCAGCAGAATACTTGTAGCCCTAGATTTAGCTCACCTCCCATCGAATGTTAAATGGAAACAAGTTTTTGGTATGGGAACATTGGCCGGCATTGGATTTACTATGTCCATATTTACAACAATGCTTGCTTTTACAGAATTGAATTTCAGAAATATTGCAAAAATCTCCATTTTATTCAGCGTTGTTGCCTCAATTATTGTTAGCTATATTTATTTTAGAGCAACTGGAACGGTCAAGGTTTCCAAGCAGATAATATTACCGGAACATCAGACAGACGCAGATGTGCAACTTAATTTATCATAATCGGGAATTATTCAAAATCAAACTCAGGTAAATCTTCCGAAAAAGTTTTGGAATTGACACATCATCAATAAAAAATAAAATTGCTATCTAACATTTATTTTTTTATTGAAGCCGGCACGTGCTGAAGAGAAGTCTTTTGCTTTTCTCTAATCCACATAAATAAAGTAAGGCCGCCTATCCATCCAATTGTACCAGCAAAGATTTTTACAAAATCAAGATATGCCGGATCAATAGCGGAAAAATAATGCCAAAAATGGATGAAAGAAATGAGTAAACTTAACGACATAATGAAATTTATAACTGCAAAGTTTATATCAAAATTGTTGTAAAACAAGCGACTGTACCGGATTTGGGGCAAATCAAACATATGTATTATTTTTTAAATGTTAATTTTTCTTTTGAAGGAATTAAAATTCGCTGTTAAGCCCAAATTATTTAAGATACTTTTGTTTCAAGTAATCATAAATCAAAGCAAAATATCTCAAAAATTCGACGAAAAAAATTTAAAAAATAATTTGATTTTTTTTAATATTTTTTTAAAAAAATAAATTAAAAGAGGAGAATTTTCAAAATCAATCTCCAAATCTCTAATCTTTTTTATGAGAATAAAATTATTGGTCGCATTTTTTACAACATCAATGATAAAATGTTCAGCTCAAAAAATAGAAATACTTTCCATAGGAACGAAAACTTCAATTCGCGGATTAAGTGTTGTTAATGATAATATTCTTTGGGCGAGTGGCAGCAACGGAACTGTTGCACGAACAACAAATGGCGGCAAAACTTTTCAATGGTTCACTGTAAAAAATTTTGAGAAAAGAGATTTTCGGGATGTTGAAGCATTCGATTCAAACACAGCAATAATAATGGCAGTTGCTGAACCCTCAATAATATTAAAAACAAAAGATGGCGGACAAACATGGAAAGAAGTTTTTAGTGATACAACAAAAGGAATGTTTTTGGACGCAATGGATTTTGTTGGGAGCAATGGCGTTGTAATTGGAGATCCGATTAATAATAAAATATTCATGGGTTATACAAATGATTCCGGAGATAGCTGGAAAATTTCTCCGATTGTAAATGATATTAAAATAGAAGAAGGCGAAGCTTTTTTTGCATCAAGCGGAACCAACATCAAATTTTGGAAAGATGAATTTCCTGTTTTTGTTTCTGGGGGAAAAAAATCTGCGATTTATCTTTCATCCACATCTCATAATATATTACCAATAACGCAAGGACAGGAATCAACAGGAGCAAATTCAATTGCAATATCTCCAGGCAAATCATCAAAAGCAATTGTTGTTGGAGGCGATTTTGCAAAAGACACAGTTACATCAGGCAATTGCACGTTAATTAATTTAATGGCATTGCAATTTCAACAACCACAAACTCCACCGCATGGTTATCGGAGTTGTGTGGAATATATTTCAGAAAATAAAATTATCACCTGCGGAACAAGCGGCGTTGATATCAGCAACGATGGAGGTATGAACTGGCAATTAATTTCCAAAGAAAGTTTTCATGTTTGTCAAAAAACAAAAAAAGGAATTTCTGTTTTTCTCGCCGGCAGCAATGGAAAAATCGCAAAATTAATTTGGTAAGATTTTTTTTCTGATTTAAACTTTCATAAAAAAATAAAGTCTTTCATCAAGAATTATTATTCAAATCTTGTTCCGTTTTTTCTCTACTATGAGGACGAAAAGAAATTCAACCTTAATGAAGCTGTACAATGCACTCAGAAATGGGTGCTTTGTTTTTTGTTTAAAAATTGATCCTGATTTTATTCTTTCCAAATAAAAATTAACACTTTCCACAGTTTGTTAATAATTAACTTTAGTGTGATTTGATATTGAATAATTATATTTGAATAACCACCTGAATAAATATTCAAGATTAAAGTTTATTTTTTTCCGAACACTAAAACGAATATAATTTGACTGAAACTATTATTAACCTGGAAACTGTCAACCCTATTGAATTTTTCGGCACCAACAATGGAAAATTAGATATCTTAAAAAAGAAATTTCCTCTTCTTAAAATTCTTTCAAGGGGCACACAAATCAAACTCAGCGGTTCGCCTGAACAAGTTGAAAATGCCAAGGAAAAAATAGATTTGCTCGTTCAGTATCTCGAAAGAAACGGGCATATGAGTGAAAATTATTTTGAGCAAATACTTGGAGGCGATGACGCCGAAACTGTTGATAATTTTGTAGACAAACATCCGAACGATATTTTGGTTTTTGGCCCAAATGGCAAAACAGTGAGAGCAAGAACGCTCAACCAAAAACGACTTGTACATTCTACTGAAAAAGATGACATCGTGTTCGCAGTTGGCCCTGCCGGCACCGGAAAAACTTACACGGCAGTTGCAATAGCGGTAAGAGCATTAAAAAATAAAGCAGTAAAGAAAATTATTTTAACGCGCCCTGCAGTTGAAGCTGGTGAAAATTTAGGTTTTCTCCCCGGCGACCTGAAAGAAAAAATTGATCCGTACCTCCGTCCATTGTACGATGCTCTGGATGATATGATTCCTGCCGATAAGCTTGGTTATTACATGAGCACACGCACTATTGAAATTGCACCGCTCGCATACATGCGCGGACGTACGCTCGATAACGCTTTTATTATTTTAGATGAAGCACAAAATGCAACAGACCTTCAGTTAAAAATGTTTTTAACCCGTATCGGCGCCAATGCAAAAGCGATCATCACCGGAGACCTGACGCAAATTGATTTACCAAAAAATCAAAAAAGCGGGTTAGCAAAAGCTCTCTACATTTTAAAAAACATTGATGGTATAAATCATATTGAATTGGACGAAGAAGACGTAGTTCGTCACAGACTTGTTAAGGCCATTATCAGAGCGTATGAAAAAGAAAAACAAGTTGAAACCGGCCCTGCTACAGAAAAATAATCGTATTCCCTTTCTTAAACTAACCCAATGCCTGCAGAATTATCTGCAGGCTTTTTTTACATTTGCATATAATTAATGCCTCAACATAAAATTTAAAATGAAAAAAATATTCGCTCTCCTGATAATAATTTCAGTGTTTGCATGCAACGATCAAACAACATTTAAAAAAGCCGAAGACGCGCAGGATGCAGCCCGGGAGTTTATCCGCGCATCGCTTGATGGCAATTACGATAAAGCAAGATTTTATTTATACGCAGATTCCACAAATCAATTTTTGCTCGACAGATGGAGAAGAAATTACGACGAACTTACCGGCGATGAAAAAAATAAATATAAAGATGCGGATATCATAGTTCTCAATATCCAGCCACTAAATGATTCTGTAATAAAATATAAATATTTCAACAGCTACAAAAAAGATACAACAACAATTAAAATTTTGCGTATCAAAGGCGAGTGGCTTGTCGATCTAAAAGAATTCATGAACACCCAAAAATGATTTTCAAAAATATTTTACTCGTCGGTCTTGGCGGCGGCTTAGGCAGCATTGCAAGATTTCTTTGCCAGAAATATATTTATAGCTGGTACCCGCATCCCTTTCCCTTCGGAACTTTTTTAGTAAATATTTTCGGATGTTTTTTAATTGGCGTTTTTTATGCCTTATCCGAAAAAGGAAATTTGCTTACTCCTGAATGGAGATTGTTTCTTACAACCGGCATCTGCGGCGGATTCACAACGTTTTCTTCTTTTGCCTATGAAAATGTATCGCTCCTGAAAAACGGCGACTTTTTATATTTCGGATTATACGCAGCCGGAAGCGTTTTTTTAGGAATCGTTGCAACCTTCGGAGGTATCGCCTTATTAAAATTAATTTGAGATTATGCAACTCAACGGACAATCAAAATTGCTTAGAATTTTTGTTGGCGAAATTGATAAAATCGACCATACTCCCTTGTACGAAGCCATAATTTTTGCTGCAAAAAAACAAGGCATTGCCGGCGCAACTGTTCTTCGTGGAATAATGTCGTACGGAGCGAGCTCCAATATTCATACTGCCAAACTGATCGACATTTCTGAGGATCTGCCCATCGTTATTGAAATCGTTGACACGGAAGAAAAAATAAATAATTTTTTACCTGAAATAAACCGGCTGTTTGATGAATGCGGCCGCGGTGGACTTATCACCATCGAGCAAGTGAATGTTCTTTATTATAAACCAAAAAAATAAAACGTCTTTTGTTTCCCACCGACAATACTACTATTAAACATTCTTGCGTCGCACTCTTGTACTGTAATAATTCTATTCAGCAATGTGCAAATCGCAATAAAAAACTTATCGTTATAATTTTCGATTTTTTAATTTTTACTTTTTATTTATCCCGCTGTTTTCAAGTAGGTTTGTAATATCAATTCTAATATTATGACAACAGTTTCCCACCCATGGCACGGCGTTCCTTACGGCGAAAATGCACCGCGTGTTGTAAATGCCATCATCGAAATTCCGCAAGGCTCGAGAGCAAAATATGAAATTGATAAACCAAGCGGATTGCTGAGGCTCGACAGAGTTATCTACTCATCATTTTATTATCCCGTTAACTATGGTTTTATTCCGCAAACTTATGGCGACGACAAAGATCCTCTGGATATTTTAGTGATTACTTCATTACCCGTACAACCCTTATGCCTTGTAGAAGCAAAAGTGATGGGTGTAATGCAGATGATTGACAGCGGAGATGCAGACGATAAAATTATTGCTGTCGCTTCGAACGACCCAAGCGTAAATCATTACAACAATATTGAAGAACTTCCGAAACATTTTTTTGAAGAGCTAAGGCATTTTTTTGAAGAATATAAAAAACTGGAAAATAAAACTGTTGTTGTAGAAGAATTTGGCGATAAAACTACTGCATTAAAAGTAATCGAAAAAGCTATCGCTTCTTACCAGGAAAAATTTTCGGGCAAGTAGAAATTCAAACTTAGAAAATTAAATATTGCGTGTTATGTCAACACAAACTTTTATAATCATAATTATTATCGGGCTTGCAGCTGGCATGCTCAGCGGATTGGTTGGAGTTGGTGGCGGAATTATTATTGTTCCCGCTCTTGTTTTTTTTCTCGGCTTCAGCCAGCACGAAGCCCAAGGAACATCATTAGGTATTTTATTACTGCCTGCCGGAATTTTTGCAGTGATCAATTATTTCAAACAAGGATATATTGATATCAAAGTGGTATTGATTTTATTCGCCGGATTTTTAATCGGCGGATTTCTTGGAAGCAAAATGGCGCTCAGCTTTTCCGAAGCCACTGTAAAAAAAATATTCGCGATAATGCTTTTATTGGTTGCTTTTAAAATGCTTGTCTTCGATAAATAATTTCGGGTTTGAAAAAAGAAAAAAATTAGCCTAAGAAATTAATTTTCTTTTAAAACTTTTCGGGTCCAAAAAATTCTCAAACACTTTCATAAAATATTAACAATAAAGTAACCTGGAATGTGTAAACATACGAATTTATTCGTATATTGGTGATTATTATCAAACTCATGTTGCAGATAATTTCTGATTCGTGGTTTCGAACACCTGTAAACATTTGTGAAAATTCAATCTGGCTGCATCAAACAGTAATAAATTTTTTTATTTTTCTTGTGTGAATAAACGCCTCTACACATATATAAGCGATCAGCAACTGCTTGAAAATTTCTATGTCGACCATAATAATAAATGGATTGGCATTTTGCTGGAACGCTATACCCTGCTGCTATTGGGCGTTTGCATGAAGTATTTAAAAAATGAAGAAGAAGCTAAGGACGCAGTGCAACAGGTTTTTTATAAAGTGATTGTTGAGATTGAAAAATACAAAGTGGATTATTTTAAATCGTGGATTTACATGGTGGCGAAAAATCACTGCCTGATGAATTTGCGCAAAAAAAATGGAAATATAAGCATAGAAGAAAGCAAACTGATAACTTCAGATACTAACGTTGAAGAACAACCGTATTTTGAAAACGACAACCTGAAGGATGCAATACATGAGGCATTGCAGGAATTAAAAAAAGAACAAAAACAGTGCATAACTTTGTTCTACCTTGAAAAAAAGTCCTATCATGAAATTGCCGACAGAACCGGCTTTACATTGCTGCAGGTTAAAAGTTATATTCAAAATGGAAAAAGAAATTTAAAATTAATGCTGCAGAAAAAAATGAATCAACAGGAATGAATAATAATCTGCTCGACATATTATCCAATAATAACGAAGGCATCAGCAATCAAAAGCTCATAGATTATCTCAATGGCACGCTTCCGGATGCAGAAAAACATGAAGTGGAAAAATGGATGAGTGATAATGATATGGTGAATGATGCGATGGAAGGATTGCAGCATGTTAAGAATAAAAAAAACCTGCAGGCTTATGTTGAGCAGTTGAATAAGAATTTGCAAAATCAATTGCAGCAAAAAAAACTACACAAGCAAAAAAGGCAATTCAAACAATCTCCCTGGATTTATTTCGCAACAATATTGATATTGCTTTTCTGCATCATAGCCTATGTAATTATCAGAAAGATTTTACACAACGGAGCATTCTAACTTCTAAATTCCAACCTCTTCTTATTGATACTGTATATACACAGGCTGTGGTTTTAATTTCAGCACTTCTTCTGGAGTAAGCATGCGACTGTTTTTTTCCCGAAAATCATTTTTATAAAACAATTTGAAGCCTGTGAACTGAACCGGCTCTTTATAAATATATTCTCTGTAAGTTGTCAATTTTTTTGATTGCACTCCCCAACCATCCATGTCCATCACAATTTGTACCTGCGGACGCGTTTTAATTTGCTTGTAGTTGGTAACCATCGCGTGTGTAAAGCGATGCACTACAAATATTTTCGGGGGAAGATCATTTGCTTTAACAAGATTAGCCAAATATTCTGAAGCAAAATTAATATCTGTCGCATCCATCGTGCCGATAACAGTGCCTGGCTTTTTCCCGGTCTTCATCGAAAATTCCGGGTCAATTCCTAAATGCACCTGCGGCATTTTCAAATATTTTTCGAGTAAAGGAACTTCTGTTTGCACATTACTTTTTCCAACCTGGATATCTAAAAATACGATCGCATTTATTCGCGACGCAAGATTGATCACAGAATCTATTTGCTTGAAAGGCATGCGCAGCTTGTATTTCCCATCTTTACCCGGACTTCCCTGCGCTGTTACAGCAATATAATGCAAAGCCGGTTGAATAGCCATTGATGTATCTGCAGCCTGCCATTTTTTTATTTCGCCCTGCAATCTTGCAAGCATTTCTTTCGGAGGATATTCGCCAAGAACACCCATTTGTTTTGAATAAAAATTTCCGTAATAAGCAACAATTCTTTTAAAAGGAAGAATAGCGCCCGCATTAGGGTATGCCGCTTTTACCGGCCATCTTCCCGATGAATCGCCGTTAGTGATTTTAATAAGTTTCTGATCAAATAAAGCAGTATCTAAAATAGCCGGCGCTTTGGCGCTGACTGCGTCTTTCGTTGAAGAATCTTTCACCGCATCGTTTCCCTGCGCTGTTATTTTTTTATTTTCAGAATATAAATTTCCGCAACTGCCAAGCAATACAGTTGCACAATATGCTAATGACAATACGAAAATTGCATTAAAAGCCGAAGCGCGTGGATGTATGATTTTCAAGCTGAATCTTTTTGTGGAATTTGAATGATAATTCATAGGGTGATTTTACAACGGTAAAAATATAAACTGCTAACCGTTTAGCAACGTTAAAACAGCTCTTTTATTTCAATAAACAGTTAAATTTTTTCACAGCTGTTGATAACATCTTTCTGTTTATTAAATAAAATTTTACACGGCAATTTTATTTTTTTAGGTACTTAGCTTTCGTAGCACTATTGAGCATCGTTGCGTCGCACTCGTGTACGGCAGAAATTCTATTCGGCGGCTTACTAACGGCATGAGTATTTAATTCAACCGACGGCTGCATGCTATCATTGAATTTGTAAGAAATAAAAATAGAAGTTTATTTTTGGGCAGCATATTCGTATTAATAATAGAATTTTTTAAAAAATTGTGCTATTGGTAAATCTAACGTTGATGGATATGCGAAACTATATGACAAATAAAACCTTCCGGCGTATAGGTGACCGGATAAATTTATGAAACAGGTAAAAATATTTGCCAATGCTAATCATGAGGCATTGGAAGTACTCGCCAATGAAGCTGTTAACGATCCGAACTTTTTAGAAATTCACTATGGAGTGCACGCCGTGCTGGTTGTTTTCAACGTGCCCGACGATAAAAAAGAATCGGTTCAGTCAGGCGCTTCGCAGAAAAACGGATAGTAATTATAAAATCTCACAAATCACCGTTCAGACATTTTCTTAAACGCATTTATCAATCCGTTTGTAGAAGAATCGTGCGAGGTGATTTCATTTTTATTTTCCAATTCAGGAAGAATTTTATTGGCGAGTTGCTTACCAAGTTCAACTCCCCATTGATCAAATGTGTAAATATTCCAGATGACTCCCTGCACAAAAATTTTATGTTCGTACAATGCGATCAGTTTTCCCAATGTAAACGGCGTTATTTCTTTTATTAAAAAAGAATTTGTGGGTCTGTTGCCGGCAAATAATTTATAAGGAATCAATTCCGGTTTTACATTTTCGGCGATCAAATCTTCTTTAGTTTTTCCATTCATCAATGCTTCTGTTTGCGCAAAATAATTCGATAGTAATTTATAATGATGATCGCCGATTGGGTTATGACTTATAGCCGGCGCAATAAAATCACATGGAATTAAAACTCTTCCCTGGTGAATGAGCTGGTAAAACGCATGCTGGCCGTTGGTTCCGGCCTCTCCCCAAATCACCGGGCCGGTTGAATAATTTATACAGTTGCCATTTCTATCTGTGCTTTTACCGTTGCTTTCCATATTTCCCTGCTGAAAATATGTTGCAAACAAATGCATGTACTGATCGTAAGGAAGAATCGCTTCTGTTTGTGAACCGAAAAAATTTGTGTACCACAAACCAATCAAAGCCATCGTTACGGGAATATTTTTATCCAACTCAGTAAAACGGAAATGGATATCCGAAACGTGCGCGCCTTTCAGCAGCAATTCAAAATTATCATAGCCTATGGTTAATGCAATGGATAATCCAATTGCGCTCCATAACGAATAACGTCCGCCAACCCAATCCCAAAACTCAAACATATTTTCTTTATCAATCCCGAATTTCACCACATCCTTTTCATTGGTGGATAATGCCACAAAATGTTTTGCAATCTGCAATTCATCTTTTGCCGATCGCAAAAACCAATCACGCGCAGTTTGCGCATTCGTCATCGTTTCCTGCGTTGTAAATGTTTTGGAAGCGATGAGAAAAACTGTTTCATCCGCCGTAATTTTTTTCAGCGTTTCGGCAATATGTGTTCCGTCAACATTGGAAACGAAATAAGTTTGTATGCCATCAACCCAATAAGGTTTCAGAGCTTCCGTAACCATTGACGGACCAAGATCGCTTCCGCCAATTCCGATGTTGACGATATATTTTATTTTTTTTCCGGTATAGCCCTCCCATTCGCCGCTATGAATTTTGGCGCAAAAAGTTTTCATGTGGCTGAGCACACGCATCACATCCGGCATTACATCTTTTCCATCTGAAAAAACCGGGTTGCCCGAAAAATTTCTCAACGCTGTATGCAGCACCGATCTATTTTCTGTTCTGTTAATTTTTTCTCCGGTGAACATTGCTTCTATAGCATCTTTCACTTTACATTCGTCAGCGAGTTGCAATAACAAACCTATGGTTTCTCCCGTGATAATATTTTTAGAATAATCAAAAAGAATATCCTCGATGTGCAATGAAAAATTATTAAAGCGGTTTGCTTCAGATTGAAATAAATCTTTCATCTGTGTATTCTTAATCACATCATCGTAGTGATATTTTAATTGCTGCCAGGTTCTTGTTTGTGTCGGAGATATATTCGGAAACATTTTTAAGAAATTAAAATAGTTAATAGTTTAGCTAATGGCTGTTGGCTATTAGCTAATGGCTAATAGCTATTGGCTTTTAGCTCATAGCTCTTCAATCACCTGAATTGTTTTTTTTATCATCTCATCAGAAATATCAAGATGCGTAACAAATCTTAACTGCTCGGCCGCAATTGCAATCACAAGAACACCTTGTTTCTCCAGCTTTTCAGCAATTTGTTTGGCAGGATAATCAATTTTCGTTTCTGCAATTACAATATTTGTTTCAACAGGCATAATGGATTTTGTAAAATTCTTTTTTGATAATGCACCTGCAATTTGTTTTGCGTGCGCATGATCTTCTGCTAATCTATCCACATTATTTTCCAGCGCATAAATTGCCGATGCCGCCATAAATCCCGCCTGGCGCATGCCGCCACCAAAAACTTTTCTTATCCTTCTCGCTTTTTTAATAAAATCTTTTTTGCCGACCAGCATGCTTCCAATCGGGCAACCTAACCCTTTATTAAAACAAACGGAAATGCTGTCAAAAATTTTTCCGTGTTGTTTTGCACTTTCATTTTTTGCAACCAACGCGTTAAATAATCGCGCGCCATCAAGATGGAGCATCAAATTATTTTCATCACAAACTTTTCTTATCTTTTTTATTTCTTCAAAATCATAACAACTTCCGCCGCCGCGGTTTGAAGTATTTTCCAAACACACCAATGATGTTCGCGCTTTATGAACATCATCCGGATTGATTGCGCTCATAACCTGCGCCGCAGAAATTCTTCCATAATCGCCAACCATAGCTTTTACCTGCGAGCCCGAATTAAATGCAATGCCACCGCCTTCGTAAATATATACGTGTGCATTCATCGCGCAAATAACTTCATCGCCCGGCTGTGTGTGACATTTAATTGCAATTTGGTTCGACATCGTTCCGCTCGGGCAATACAACGCAGCTTCCATTCCAAATAATTCCGCAGCAATTTTTTCCAACTCATTAATGCTCGGGTCTTCACCAAAAACATCATCGCCAACTTTTGCATTCATCATCGCCTGCAACATTGCCGGCGTAGGTTTCGTAACAGTATCCGATCGAAAATCTGCAATCATAATTAATTAAAAGTGCAAATTAAAGTAAGTTTTTACATTATGAACCAACCGACAGTATTACTATTAAGCATCGTTGCGTCGCACTCTTGTACATTTTGTTCTTTATTCAGCTCTGGTTTACAGCCGGCAGTTTACTTTAAGCTATTTACATAACAATCTCTCGCAGCAGCGCGAGGGCGCAACGTAGCGGCTTTGCGCCGTTGTGAGACACACTTCTCCCCAGATTATTCCCACAATAATTTCCGTTCATTTTTTATGCTCTTATAATCGTAAATTTGCAGTTTCTAAAAACGACAACAAGGACTATTAGTATGAATTTATTTGAACAACAGGCAAATGAATTTTCTTCACGCCATATCGGACCAAACGAACACGAAACAGAGCAAATGCTCAAAACCATCGGGGTTTCTTCAATAAATGAATTGATTGATAAAACCGTACCTGCTTCTATCCGTAGCAAAGAGCCGCTGCATGTTCCTGCGGCAATAAGCGAATATCAATATCTGAATGAACTGAAAAAAATTGCTGCAAAAAATAAAATTTTCACTTCATACATCGGCCAGGGATATTACAACACAATTACGCCGAGCGTGATTTTAAGAAATGTTTTTGAAAATCCTGGATGGTACACGCAGTACACTCCATACCAGGCGGAAATTTCGCAGGGACGTTTGGAAAGTTTATTGAATTTTCAAACCATGGTGAGCGATCTTACTGCATTACCTCTTGCCAACGCTTCTTTACTCGATGAAGGAAACGCCGCTGCAGAAGCTATGACCATGTTCTTTCATTTAAAAAATAAAGAGACAGATAACTTAACCTCGCCGAAATTTTTTGTTGATACTAACGTATATGCACAAACGAAAGATGTTTTACACACGCGCGCTACGCCGCTTGGCATTGAATTAATTTTCGACAATTACGATAAAGTAAAAATTGATGACAGTTTTTTCGGCGCATTAGTTCAATATCCAAATAACTATGGAGCGATTAATGATTACCGCGATTTTATAAATTCAGTTCACGCACATGGCGGCCACGTTGCAATGGCAACCGATTTACTTGCATTAACTTTATTAACGCCTCCCGGAGAATTAGGCGCTGATGTTGCTGTCGGTTCTGCGCAACGTTTTGGAGTTCCGGTTGGATTTGGCGGCCCGCATGCTGCATTCTTTGCAACTAAAGAAGATTTTAAAAGATTTATTCCCGGCCGCATTATTGGCGTAAGCGTTGACGCGCAGGGAAACCGCGCATTACGAATGGCGCTGCAAACCCGCGAGCAACACATCAAACGCGAAAAAGCAACTTCAAATATTTGTACGGCGCAGGCATTGCTTGCAAATATGTCTGCGATGTATGCAGTGTATCACGGACCGCATGGATTAAAAAAAATCGCGCAGCGCATTCATATTTTAACTACAGCAATTGCCGATGCAATGAAAAAAGCAGGCATCAAACAATTGAATGAATTTTATTTTGATACGCTTACGTTTGAGGTGAATGATCCGGAAACATTTTCAAAAATCGCAAAAGAAAATAATTCCAACTTTATGTATCATAAAGATGGAAAGATCAGCTTATCTGTTGATGAAATATCTGCCTCTTCTTTAAAAGAAACAACACAAAATCTTGCAAAAATTTTTGGAACATTTCTTAAAAAAGATAGCAGCGATTTCATTCTTTTTTTTGACGAAGCAGATAATTTATTCAGCAAACGCAGCGAACTAGAACGCACTTCATCTTACTTAACACATCCTGTTTTTAATTCTCATCACAGCGAAACAGAAATGATGCGTTATTTAAAAAGTTTAGAGAATAAAGATCTTGCATTGAACACTTCCATGATTCCTCTCGGTTCATGCACAATGAAACTCAATGCTGCGTCGGAACTCATTCCTGTAAGTTGGCCGGAGTTTAGCCAGCTTCATCCGTTTGCGCCGTCTGATCAATGGCTCGGTTATAAACAAATAATTAGTGAGCTGGAAAATTATCTAAGCAATATAACCGGGTTCGCTGCAACATCATTGCAACCAAACAGCGGCGCGCAGGGAGAATTCACCGGCTTATTAACTATCCGCGCTTATCATGCATCTAACGGTGATGCACACCGCAACATCATGCTCATACCTATATCTGCGCACGGAACAAATCCTGCAAGCGCAGTTATGGCGGGAATGAAAGTTGTTGTTGTAAAAAGTGATAACGACGGACATATTGATGTTGCTGATCTTAAAGCAAAATCTGAACAATACAAAAATTCTCTCGCAGGATTAATGGTTACCTATCCATCCACGCACGGTGTTTTTGAAGAAAGCATAAAAGATATTTGCAGGATCATTCACGATAACGGCGGATTGGTTTATATGGATGGTGCAAACATGAACGCGCAGGTTGGATTAACAAGCCCCGGAATTATTGGCGCAGATGTTTGTCATTTGAATTTGCATAAAACATTTGCAATTCCACATGGCGGCGGCGGCCCTGGCATGGGACCAATTTGTGTGAATGAAAAGTTGAAACCTTTTTTGCCAACGCATTTTATAGAACGTGCAACGCCAAACGCTAAAGGCAAAACGCAAGATGAAGATCCGTTAGGCGTTCAGCATTCGGCATTCAGCGTAAGCTCAGCTCCTTTTGGTTCGGCAAGTATTTTACTGATAAGCTATGCCTATATAAAAATGTTAGGCGCCGAAGGTGCAACCAACGCAACGAAGTATGCAATTCTAAATGCAAATTATATGAAGACGCGTTTAGAAAACTATTATAAGATATTGTACACCGGCACTAATGATACATGCGCGCATGAATTTATTGTTGACCTGCGTCCGTTTAAAACAAGCGCCGGCATTGAAGCGGAAGATGTTGCTAAAAGGCTTATGGATTATGGCTTTCACGCGCCAACAATAAGTTTTCCGGTACCCGGAACAATGATGGTCGAGCCAACGGAAAGTGAAGATAAATCTGAATTGGATCGTTTTTGCGATGCGATGATTGGTATTTATCATGAAATAAAAAGTATTGAAGAAGGTAATGCAGACAAAGTTGATAATGTTTTAAAAAATTCTCCGCACACGCAACAAATTATTTGTGCGGATGAGTGGAATCATCCCTATACCCGGGCGCAAGCTGCATTTCCATTAGCATATCTAAAAGAAAATAAATTTTGGCCAAGCATTGCGCGTGTAAATAACACTTACGGCGACAGACATTTAATTTGCACATGCGAACCTGTTAGTAGTTACGCTGAAGAAGAAGTTGTGAGTTGAAGAATCAAGGTCGGATACACGAAGTCCGGAGTCAAACTTAATGCATCCAATTTCTATTTTCTATCTTCTGACTCCTTACATCGGACTTCCAACTTTTCTCTTTCAAAAAGAAATTCTACATTTAAGCCTCCATAAAAAAAACTACCTATAACATGAGAAAGCTACACCTATTTTGCGCGTCGTTAATTATTTTTCAATTAGCCCTCGCACAGCAAAAAAAATCAACTCAAACTAAAGTTGCTCCAACATTCGTAACATCTGTTGAAGGTGTTAAAGAATATAGCTTGCCAAACGGTTTGCAAATATTATTAGTGCCCGATGCAGCGCAAACCAATGTTGTTGTTAATGTTGTTTATCACGTTGGTTCGCGACAGGAAGGCTATGGCGAAACGGGCATGGCGCATTTGCTGGAGCACATGATGTTCAAAGGCTCGAAAAAATTTTCAAGCATAAAACAAACGATTGCCGACAAAGGCGCTTCAGCCAACGGATCAACATGGTACGACAGAACTGATTATTTCGAAATTCTTCCGGCTACAGACAGCAACCTTACCTGGGCGCTTGATATGGAATCCGATCGCATGGTGAATTCGCTGATGAAAAATGAAGACCTTCAAAAAGAATTTACAGTTGTGCGAAATGAATTTGAAGCAGACGAAAATTATCCGGATAATATTTTGCAGGAACGTGTGATTTCAACCATGTTTTTGTGGCACAACTACGGCAAATCAACTATTGGCAGTAAAGAAGATATTGAAAGAGTTCCTATCGGTAATTTAAAAATGTTCTACCAAAAATATTATCAGCCGGATGATGCTACACTTATCGTTGGCGGAAAATTTGATGAGAAAAAAACTTTAGAGTTGATCGGAAAATATTTTGGCGCCATTCCAAAACCTTCCCGCGTTATTCAACCGCCATATACTGTAGAACCGCCGCAGGATGGCGAACGATATGTTGAATTAAAAAGAAACGGCGACATATCTTTTATAGGTATCGGATATCATACCCCGGCATTTTCCGATAAGGATTATGTTGCCAACGATGCCGTTGTAAATATTCTTACAAACGATCCTTCGGGTGTTTTTTATAAAGCATTGGTAGAAACAAAACTTGCAACAAAAGTTTCAGGATATAGTTATCAATTGTACGATCCCGGAATTACCTACTATAGTTGCAATATTCCAAAAGACAAAAGTTTGGACAGTGCAAAGAATGCATTTATTACTGCGGCCAATAATCTTTCATCTTATGTTGTAACGCAGGAAGATCTTGACAGGGCAAAAAATTCTCTTATCAAACAAATAACAGATGCCCAAAACAACACGATAAATTTTTGCATCGGTCTTGCAGAGATAATTGGCGCAGGCGATTGGAGGTTATTTTATATTTATCGCGACAGGGTTGAAAAGCTTACTGTTGCTGATGTGCAGGCTGTGCTTAAAAAATATTATTTGCCAACCAACAGAACAGTTGGCGTTTTTATTCCTGATAAAAATCCTGAAAGAACAGTTGTTGGACAAAGACCGGACATAAATGCGTTGGTAAAAAATTATAAAGGAAAAGAAACAAAAACACAAACGGAAACTTTTGAAACAAGCATCGCAAATATCAAAAAAAATACACAGTATGCAACTCTGGCAAACGGAATGAAATACGCTTTGCTGAAAAAACCAACTAAAGGCGATAAGATTTATGCAAATTTTATTTTGAAAGTTGGTGATGAAAAAAGTCTCTCCGGAAAAAATATAATTCCTCAATTAACTGCAAGAATGCTGAAGAACGGCACAACTTCAAAAAGCAAAAAAGAAATTAATGACGAACTGGATAAAATAAAATCAAGTATCGACATTAGTGGCAACGCAGCTTCAATTAATATAAGCGTAAGCTCTGATAAAGAAAATATCAATGCTGCCCTTGATTTGCTCGCCGATATTCTTCTCCATCCTTCATTTGATAAAAATGAGTTTGATAAAATGGTACTCGATATAAAGGGAGAATACGAAAACAACCGCACCGATCCGCAATTTGTTGCATTCAACAGTTTAAATAAAAAAATGTCGCTATACCCGAAAGATCATCCGCTATACCAGGAGAGCATTGATGAAAATCTTGAAGACCTGCAAAAAATTTCGCTGGATGATCTGAAAAATTTTTACACAAATTTTTATGGAACGAATAATGGAGATGCGGCTTTTGTTGGTGTTATTGATCCTGCTGCTGTAAAATCATTTCTTGAAAAGAATTTGAGCAACTTTAACAGCAAGCAACCATATACTGAAATTGAGGAAAAGCATTTCGATGTGAAGGGAAGTCTTGAAGACATCAATATAAAAGATAAAACCAACGCCATTTGCATTGGCGCTATCAATATTCCTTTAAAACAAAGCGACCCGGATTTTATTGCACTTGATATTGCCAATGAAATGCTCGGAGGCGGCGCATTTTTGTCATCGCGTATTCCGCAACGTTTGCGCGAGTCTGAAGGAATGAGCTATGGCGCAGGATCCCAATTAAGTTTTAATTATAAATATCCGGCCTCAAGCTGGTTTGTTTATGCAATTTTTAATCCGATCTATAAAAATAGATTAGATAGCGCATTGCGTGATGTGATCAGCAAAGCTTTAAAAGAAGGATTTAAAGAAGATGAAATGAAAAAATCGTTGTCGAGCTGGCTTCAAAGCAGAAAAACAGAATTAGGTTTTGATCAATCATTAGCATTTCGCGTTGCTTCTTATCTGAGCCAGGAAAAAGATTTGAGTTTTTTTACAGAATATGAAGAGAGAGCAAAAAAATTAACGCTCGAACAAGTAAATGCTGCGTTAAGAAAATATATCAGCCCCGATAAAATAACTTTTATTTACGCGGGAGATTTTACGAAGAAATGAGTGAAGGTTGGGAGTCGGAGGTCTGAAGTCTGATGTCTGATGTAAGAAGATCGATCTTTTTGCTCAACTCCGGACTCTGGTCTTCTGACTCCGGACTTCTGACATCCAACCTCCGACTTCATGCTCTTCTTATCAGCGTTACTATTTTTTTATCCTTATGTTCTTCATCGAAGTGATCGCGCGCATCTTTTTTATGGAGAACCTGCAATTTCATTGTGTCTTTATCTATCATCTGAATTAAATATTCATTGCGATGTTTGCGATGATTTGCTTTGTAATCGACAGTTAAAATAGTTGGCGTGTTTAAATTATTGATTACATAATAATATTTTTTGGAAGATCCTGAATGACCTTTGTAAGAAAATTTAACTCCTGCGTTATCAACAAATATCATAGCTGGCACATGCTTATCAACGCCGCTCTGATCCCAGGTGCCAATTAAATCCGAAGGAGTTATTTGCTGACTGTGCGCTGCAATGGAAGTAAAAAAAAGAATACTGAAAAAAAGAAATAAAATTTTCATGACGAGTGGTTTTACAATGGGGAACACATTTTAATACGATTGCAAAAATCAATTAATTTATTCAAATGAAAAAGAGTTGATGAAAATGAACGGAGAACAATGAACAATTACTTGCGGCTATAATTCTTTGTTCATTGTTCGCTATTCATTTTATTGATCAGGCCTAAGAATTCTTTTCATTCTGCGGTTAAGCGCAATTCTTCTGAAATATACCAGGCGATAATTCCCTGTGGTAACATTGTAACGGTAATCCGAAAACTGGCCGGTAGCATTAATCGAACTCCACATCCACGTTACACTTACTCCCCATTTGCTGAGGTTATAGCCTGTTCCGATTCTGAAAATAAAATTTGGGGTGAACCCGATTTTATCGTCTGTGATGCTATTGCCGATTTCGCGGGCAAAGTGAAAATTAAAATCAACATTAGCAGAAGCAAGTAAAAAGAAATGCTCGTGAACAACTAACGTATATGCATATCCAACACCAGGTCCTATTTCAAACAAATGAAGTTTGTGAACATTATGTGCGGCAAATTGCGAATCTACTTTGCCGGGAACAAATGAACTGTCGGCATTGGCAGCAATATAAAAAGCTTCGCCGCCTATTAAAAAAGAACCGGCGGATTTTTTTTGCCATGCATTTTGAGAAAGTCCGGCGCCATAAGAAAACCTGCGATCGTTCAATACGCGATAAATAGAAGTTCCAACAAGTTGAACACCTAAATCCGGGCGTAAATAAAAACCCTGCCCGTCTGCTGTGCCCAAACCCTGTGGTCTTAAATAATAGCCTTTATAAAATTCTCCGAGAGCATCTATCGTCCATTTTTGTTTGTATAAATGCAATTGCAGATCAGTGGCGCTGGTTTTTCCTTTTTGCTGTTCTGATTTCAAAAAAGTCAGTTCTTTTGAAAAACTGAACGAGAGCGAACGATAGGTTATTCCTGCACCAAGACTTAAAGTAGTATTTGCATGATAAGCCATGTTGGTAAGATTGCTGGTCGGATTCATTTTAAATTCATCGTATTTCCTGGAAAAATAAATACGCGTGATGATGGATCCTTTGTAGGATTGATAATAGGAGCTGTCGTGACCAGAAGTTTGCGCGAATAAGGTAGAAGCGGTAAGGATGAACATTACCGCAAGCAGAACAAATTTTTTCATCCGGAAATTTAAGAAATTCCTTCTTATTACAACTAAAAATGGGATCAAATAACAAGTATGTATCTGTAATGAAATAATATTACGATGAGTTGATTTACGGCGGGAGTTTTTTATCTTTGCACCCCTTTGGCGAGATAGCTCAGTTGGTAAGAGCGTCGGATTCATAACCCGGAGGTCGAGGGTTCAACTCCCTCTCTCGCTACAACAATGATTAGGCTGTTAAAGATTTTTTCTTTAGCAGCTTTTGGTTTTTTAGCTTTTATAAAAATATTTCGCCCATTAACGTACAACATCTGTATCAAAATCGTGCATTTCATTTCATTGGTTTTTGGCTAATCCATTAAACAACAATCAAAAATAATTTTGGTCTTTTTGTTGTGGAGAAAGTAAATAATCTTTTCTATATGCTTAAATACTATTTCAAAACAGCATGGCGGAATTTGAAAGCCAGTAAATTTTACAGTATTGTAAACATAAGCGGCCTCGCTGTGGGACTTGCAACAGGAATTATGCTGCTGCTTTGGGTGCAGAATGAATTTAGCTACAATAAATTTAACCGGGAGTATAAAAATATCTACCAGGTAAATTCGCATATTACTTTAGAAACTAAATCACTTGCTTGGCAAGGAGCACCCGGACCATTAGCTATAATGTCAAAAAAAATTCCAGGTGTAATTTCTGTTTTAAGATTGGTAAGTGACAATGAAAATCCAACGCTGTCAGATAAAGTGTTATCCAATATTGATCAAACAAAAGTATTTGACAACAACAATATTATTTATGCAGAAAGTAATTTTTTAAACTTCTTCAACTACAAATTATTGCATGGTAACCGCAATGCCTTTTTGCCGAATTCATATTCTGTTGCACTCACACAATCAACAGCCAAAAAATTATTTGGTACAGATGATGCCATTGGCAAAATTGTGCAGTTTGATAAAAATAATTTTACAGTAGCCGCGGTTTTGCAAGACTTCCCGCACAACTCTTCTCTGCAATACGATGCTATCTTTCCGGTAGATTATTATGCCCGGCAATTCGCAGCTCATGGTGGCAATCATGGTTGGAAAACAATAGATGAAGATGTAAACGATTATAGTTTTAGAACATTTCTTCTGCTAAATCCAAATGCTAATACTTCAACTATTGAAACAAAACTTACACATTTATTTAATGCAATGAAAAATGGTCAGACCCCAACAACTTTTCAATTGCAAAACTTAGGAGACCTTCATCTTACAGGAATTGACGGCGATAATTCCGCTTTGCAAATGGTACAAATAATGGCTCTGGTTGCGATATTAATATTGGTCATTGCAAGCATTAACTACGTAAACCTGTCTACGGCTCGGGCTCTCACAAGGATTAAAGAGGTAAGCATAAAAAAAATCATTGGTGCGAAAAGAGGACAATTATTTTTGCAATTCATCACTGAGACAGTCCTGACATTCGGGTTTGCTATTTTCATCGCATTTGTTTTAATCAATTTGTTGAAGCCATTGTATGATAGAATCACAGGCGAACAATTAACTCTTTCCTTGTCCAATTTTTCCATGTTAGAAGTATTGGTTTGCGTATTGTTTGGAACAATACTTATTTCAGGCATTTATCCGGCAATTTTATTATCATCCTTTAATCCTTTAGGCGCAGTACGTGAAAAAAGTTTTTTGGGTATTAAAATTTCTTCATTCAGAAAATCGTTAGTGGTTCTTCAATTTGCTATCTCATTCATATTGTTGGTTGGTACAATTATAATGGGAAAGCAAATGGAATATATAAGGAATAAAGATTTGGGGTATGATAAGAACTATGTTTTTACGGTTTCATTTCCGGCAGAAGCAACGAAAAATGCTTCCGCTATAGAAAATGAATTGCTATTGCAAAAAGTCCTATTAAATGTTTCGTTTAGCAGCGCAAAAGATATTACAAATGTAACAGAGATTTCAGGAGACATTATTTGGGATGGAAAAAAAGATAATGTTCCGTTTATGCTTTGGCGTGTACAAGCAGATAAAAACTTTATACCTACAATGAAGTACCAACTCATTGGGGGAACAAATTTTACCGGAACGCCTTCTGATGAAAATAAATATATTTTAAATGAAACTGCCGTAAAAGCTATGGGTTTGAAACCTCCTTACGTCGGTACAAAGATCGGCTATGGAAATGCCAATGGAGAAATAGTTGGTGTAATAAAGGATTTTAATTTTAAATCGCTGCAAGATCCCATTGGTCCTTTATTAATAAGAACGTCTGGATTAAAGAACACTTTATATGTACGAACAACAGGTGCAGGTGCTCAGAAAGCCATCAAAGCAGTAGAGTTGCAGTATAAAAAATATGCAAACAACGCACCTTTCTCTTACGATTTCCTTGATAAGACATTTGAATCGCACTATCAATCGCAACAGCGGGCAGGCACTTTGTTTACAACTTTCGCAGCCATCGCCATTTTTATTTCATGCCTCGGACTGTTTGGTTTGACAACTTATACGGCACAGGTTAAAGTAAAAGAAATAGGTATAAGGAAAGTATTGGGTGCAAGTGTCGGCAGCATTGTACAATTGATTAGTAAAGATTATTTGAAATTGGTAATTATCGCGTGTGTAATTGCAACGCCTCTGGCTTACTGGGCAATGAATAAATGGCTGAGGGATTTTGCCTATCGGATACACATCAGCGGATGGACGTTTGCTTTAACAGCTCTTCTTTTGGTAGTGATCGCTTTAATAGCTATCAGTTTTCAATCAATCAAAGCAGCGATTGCAAATCCGGTGAAAAGTTTGAGAACGGAATGATTTTTATTGGATAGCAATTCAGGTAACCAAATATGTCTTACACAAATTAAATAATTGGATTTCATAACCCGGAGGTCGAGGGTTCAACTCCCTCTCCCGCTACAACAATGATTAAGCTGCTAAAGAAATATCTTTAACAGCTTTCGTTTTTCTATTCTCCCTTTTATGTTTGTTGTAAGTAACATTTTCAATTTAGTAGCTTTGTATACTAAAATAAAAACTCAATAATAAATATTATATTAGAATAACTGAATCTTAGTTAATGAAAATATTTTTGCTCAATTTATTTTTTCTGCTGACAATTCAATATTCGTCTGCTCAAAAATTTACTTTCGCCGCAGAAGGAAGCCTCTGGGAAAACGAATCGCAATTCAGTACAAATAATATTATAGGCAAAATAGGTAACAGGTATTTAATTCACATTCATTTTATTTCTTTTTCAAAAAATGAAAGTCGTTTCTATTTGTATGATAGCAGCATGCAACTTATTTCAGTAGAAAAGGCAAATATTCCAGATTACTCTCCAACGCTTTATTCCATCTGTTATCCAAAATTTGCCTACATCTTTTACCAATATACAGCCAATAACAGCAACTTCCTGGAAGCTATAAAATTTGATTCATCGGGAAAAATTGCAGGCAATCCTATTAGACTTATTGCAGGCAATCTCCCAAGTCGCTATTTCCATAATCAATCTCCCGGCTTCAACATCTATAATTATAGCATAATAAATAGTGAGGATAAAAGTAAGATTGCTGTTTTTACTATTGGAGACTTGGATGATTCGAAAGTGCTTACGCTTTTTATTTTCAATCAGAAGTTGGAAAAAATCTATGAAAAAAAATTTAAAATTCCAACGTTCGGCCCGGATGATGCTTTCCACCAATTAAAAATTAATAATGCAGGAGATTTTATCTTTCTTAAATTAACCGGGTTTAAAGATAAATACCCTGCTAAATTCTTATTGAATTATATAAAATTCAATTCGGATGATGTTCAATATTATGATATAACTCCGTTAAAAGTCAGGTTGAATAATGCCGCTATTTACGCAGACAATTCTGAAGAAAAGATCCATATTTATTCGATTTATACTGATTCTTCCCTAGACGTTTATTCAAGTGATATTCCTTTGGGAAAAGCAAAAAATAAAAGCGGGCTATTTTATGCGGCATGGGATATTGGTGCTGACCAGCCCACAGATGCTCAACTGATCCCATTCAGCAACTTTATTGGCGCTTATGCAAATGATTCCGAATTTATGTCGCTGCCCGTTCAAAGGCTGAGTGTGAATAATTTTTTTCAAAAAGCTTCGGGTGGTTTTATCCTCCAGGGGAATTCTACTCGTGCTAATTTTTTTGTGGCAGATTCTTCAAGTTATACGACAATACAACCTATAAATAATCCGGGAAAAAAATCCATCTTCAACAGAAAGCCCTATTATTCTACAATTCCGTCGGTAAATAAACTTTACTTTAATCGCGACGATATAGATAATTTGTTTTTCTTCTCAATTAATGAGGTCGACAGTATTTCACAATTTACTTATGTCCATAAGTTTAAGAGTGGCAATAATATTGCTACGATCAAAACCAGGGAAGGCATTCATTATTTGGTTTTTCACGATATCTTTAATGATGAAGAAGGATATGGAGCGCTATCGTTTATGGATGATTACTTGCTTAACAGTTCCGGAGAAATTACAAAACAGGTTCCGGTTAATATCGAGAGTTATAATATCATAGCCGCCAAAAGCAAGCAGGTTGATAACAGAGAATTAATATTCTACTTTATGTTCAGGAAGAAACTA
This sequence comes from Chitinophagia bacterium, assembly GCA_963774065.1. Taxonomy (GTDB): domain Bacteria; phylum Bacteroidota; class Bacteroidia; order Chitinophagales; family Chitinophagaceae; genus Puia. The sequence goes on along the minus strand of CAVZDO010000003.1, from coordinate 2,019,980 downwards.
AATTTCGGCAAGATAGAATTTTGATTCATTTTCTGCGGATTAATGTAAAAATCCAGAATTTATGTTCTTCATCAAAATGCACATTAAAAGTCGATGCTGCAGTAGCTTTCAATTTTCCCTTTCTCGCTATATAAGAAATTTTTTTGTTTGTCTCGGCCAGCAATTTTTTTGCGCTCCCTTTTTATTTTCATCCATCCACATTGGTATAAATTTGCACAAGGTGAATAGCTTACTAAAGAGGGTATCCCCTAGTCCTGAATTACCCAACGATTTGAATTGCCTAACCCCGAGGTCGAGGGCTGAACCTCTCTGAGTTCAATTTCGAGCTTCATAAATATGACGCTCAAAAATTAGAAAATATAATAAGATCATTGATTAAAGAGTTCGCTAATTTTCCCCTTCTCGCTACAACTTTTGAAAATTTCTTAGAGTATATCTGGGAGACTTTTCATTTTACATACTTCTTGTTTTCATTTTCTAATCAAATTAGGCAGACATCAAGGTAACAACATTCCATTTAGGTATATGAATCTTGAAATCGCACAAGTCTTACTGGGTGAACATTTCAGCTATTTCGAATTAACTCCATAGAGCTATGCTCTACAGCTATCTTATTATCATGTAAACTTCTCAGGACTGCTACACGCAAGCAAAATTTGATCTAAGGCCAGCAATCATTGCTAATAATGATCTGCATCATATTTATTACAATTGAAAATCCATTGTTTTGTTTATTGAATTTAAATCCGCTTCGCTTGGTCTTAAAATTAATAATGAAAAAGATCAAAAAATTTTTTATGATTTTGTCAACTCTGTTGGCATCAATTGTCGTTTTGATTGGATTTTATTTTCTTTTTAATTGTCTTCAATTTCATACACCGCAGAAACTAAACGATCAACAACTTAACCTTTACATAAGAGGATTAGATAGCGCAAAATCCGACCCATATGAATTTGTTGCTCAAAAATTCGATACCCACGATATTGTTTTTATAGGCGAAGTGCACAAACGTAAACAGGATTTGGAGTTTTTTAGTAATCTAATCGCTTACTTATATCAAAAAAAGAAAGTAAAGATTATTGGCTGGGAATTCGGGGCAGCCGAATATCAAAAAGATGCAGACAGCATTGTAAACGCTTCAACATTTGATCGGAAAAAAGCCATAGCCATCTTAAGAAGATCTGAGTATTCGTGGTGTTATGAAGAATACCTGGATATCTTCCACAAGATCTGGGAAATCAATAAGGACGTACAGAATAATGCAGATAAGATTGAATTCTTACAGTTAAACAAATCGTATAATCCAAAAAGAATCCACTCAAACATTGTTCAGATCAGAAATGAAGAACTTAAAATAAACTTTGATAACTCTTTTCCCAAAACTGTCGAAAAAGAAGTCCTCCATAAAAACCAGAAAATATTAATTTATTGCGGGCTTCACCACTCCCTCACCAAATTCTATACCCCGAAATTTTTATTCTTAAAGGATTCAGGCAGAGGCGGGCAATATTTGTACAAGAAATATCCTGACAAAATTTATCAGATCATATTATTAGCACCTTTTCCATCGAGGTGGTTTTTATTTAAGAGTAATAAGAATTCAGGTTTTGTTTATCCTTTTGATGGCATCTTTAACCAGCTATACGATACACTGAAAAGACCATTTGCAATTGGTTCAGATGATCAACCTTATTCAGATATTAAAGATTTCAACAGCTTTTATGAATTCGATAGTTGGAAAGGTGTAAAATTTAAAGATTTTTGTGATGCTGCGATCATGTTAGCTTCATTTAGCAAAATCGAACCTGTTCATATAATTAAAGACTGGGTAACAACCAAACAAGACCTGGATGAAGTTAAAAATGTATTGCCAGAAAATGATGCAAAAAACATAACTACAAAAGAGGAATTATATAATTATATTGCTCCTGAAAACGACTTGAATGCCATTAGATCCATCCATCAACTGCATAAGTTCTGGTAATTAATTTTCTTTGGAACCTGATTTTTCAAAAGCAATTTGGAAGGTCAACGAGTTCGCTAATTTTCCCTCTCTTGCTACATTTCCTGTAAAGCAGTTCAGATCTTTTATTGAGCAGCTTTTGTTTTTTTAGTTTTTATAAAAATACTTCGCCCATTAACGTACAACATCTGTATCAAAATCGTGCAATTCAATTTTCTGATTTTTAGCTAATACATTAAACAACAATCAAAAACGATTTTGGTCTCTTTGTTGTTGAGAAATGGAATAATCTTTTCAATATGCTGCGAAATTATTTTACAGTTGCATTGCGAAATCTTCTCCGCAATAAAAATTATTCCATTGTAAATATTGCCGGGCTCGGCATAGGTATCGCAGCATGCATTTTAATTGGTTTGTTTGTTTATAATGAAACCAGTTTTGATAATAATATTCCTGACAAAAAAAATGTTTACCGGTTAAATGAATTTGTTCATTATGATGGAACTGCCCCGCAATTGTCAGCAGCAATCGGACCACCGATAGCACCTTTTCTTAAAGAAAATCATCCTGAAATTGAACAGTACGCCCGTGTTTTTCCTGCAACACCCTATATTTATCCGGCCATAACATTTGAATATAATGGCAAAAAAATCACAACAAGTCACATGGCATGTGCTGATTCTTCTTTTGCAAATATGTTCGGCATTAAAATTATTGAAGGAAATAAAAATAATTTTATTCTTAATCAGAATAGTATTGTTCTTACCCAAAACATGGCTAATAAAATTTTTGGCAATGAATCTGCATTGAATAAAACAATTGCAATGCATACAAACGATACTACCATAAATGTTGCAGTGAGTAATGTAATTGCCGATCTGCCCAAAACTTCTCACCTGCAAGTTGAAGGTTTGCTTCCTATACCCACGCATTTTGGATATAATTTTGAAACCAATTACGGAGTATTATTAGGACCGACCTATTTACGGTTAAAGCCCGGAATAAATATTAAAGACCTTGAGGTGAAACTTACAAAAACAATACACGCTAAAAATACCGGCATTGATATTCGATTGCAACCAATAGAACAAGTGCATGCACAATCAACCGATATCAATTACGACTTCTTTAATTATAATAAAATTGATGGCAAATACATCACCATTTTTATAGCGATCGCTCTTGCAATATTTATCATAGCGTGTATAAATTTTATAAATCTTACTATTGCAATCGCAAGTTATCGCGGCAAAGAAATAGCAGTAAAAAAAATTATCGGTGCAAAACGTTTTCATATTATACTGCAGGTTTTATCAGAAACATTTCTTTCCGTTTTTTTAGCCATAATATTTTCTATTTTATTAGCTGCTGCTTTTCTGCCATATCTCAATAATATTTTAAACCGCGAGTTAGAAACAAATACCTTATATCAATCAAACCTGATTGGTGTTTACATGATAACTCTGCTCGTCACCACTTTTCTCGCAGGCGCTTATCCCGCGTGGTTAATTTCATCTTCCAAAGCCAACGATGTTTTAAAAAATAAAATTTTATTTAGTGGCTCACGTACAACTCTCCGCAATATTATGGTAACAGGTCAATTCACTGTTGCTGTAATATTTATTATCAGTCCAATTGTATTTTTAAAACAACTGCATTTTTTACAAAATAAAGATTTGGGTTACTCTTACAACCAGGTAATACAAGTACCTATGGATCCACCAATGGCCGGAAAATTACCTTTATTGCGTTCTGAGTTAACTAAAATAAAAGGAGTTGATGATATTTCGAATGGCTATATGGATTTGGGCGGTAATGGTACTCTTTTTGGAATTGAGTATGTTGCGCCGGACGGAGAAAAAAAACATGTATCGGTAAATTTTGAAAATGCTGCGAGCAATTATGTTCATTTTTTTGGAATGAAAATTATTGCCGGAAAAGATTTTACTAAAGATAATACAGCAAACAAATATCTTATAAATGAAACGCTGGCAAAACAGATTGGTTATAAAGATCCAATAGGAAAAGAAATCAATTTAGGCGGAGCCGGACCAGGAATAATTACCGGGGTTGTAAATGATTTTAATTACAGTTCATTGCACTCACCAATTGCTCCTTTAATGATAAGTTCCATCGATGGCTTTCCGGTTTGGGAAAGTAAATTGTATATAAAAGTTTCAACTGCAGAAATCTCTCAAACATTACAACAAGTAGAAGCAAAATTAAAATCAATTTCAGGAGATAATAATATCGGCTTTCAATTTCTTGATGAACATTTTAAAGAAGTTTACAACAACGAAAGACAGGCCGGAACTGTGGTTTCAATTATTGGCGGATTGATTATTTCAATTGCCTGTCTCGGCTTATTCAGTCTCGCAGCTTTTATTATTGTTAGACGTACAAAAGAAATTGGCATCAGAAAAGTAGTTGGAGCATCTGCAAATAATATAGCTGTTATGCTGTCGAAAGATTTTTTGAAATTGATAATTGTTTCTATCCTCATTGCTTTTCCGCTTGCATGGTGGGCAATGAATAAATGGTTGCAAAGCTTTGCTTATAGAATTAATTTGAGCTGGTGGATGTTTGCGCTGACAGCTTTTCTTGTAATAACTGTTGCATTATTGACAGTCGGCTTCCAGGCAATCAAAGCAGCCACAGCAAACCCGGTTAAGAGTTTGAGAACGGAATGAAAACGATGTGAAAATGTGAAAGAGAATACAGCTAACAGTAATGTATAACCGAAAATAAAAAATCAAAAATCACAAAATCGAAGAATCAAAAATAAAATTATGCTGATAAATTTTTTTAAAATAGCGTACCGGAATATTATTCGCGGAAAATGGTTTTCTGTAATTAATATCAGCGGACTTGCGATCGGAATGGCAAGCGCGATGCTGATCTTATTATGGGTCCAAAATGAATTGAGCTATGATCGTTTTTATAAAAACACGGATAGGCTTTATCAATCGTGGAACCGCGACAGGGGAAATAAAGGGATTGAGTGCTGGAATGTTACACCAAAACCTTTGGCTCCTGCACTAAAACAAAATTACCCGGAAGTAGAAAAAGCATCGAGAGTTAACTGGGATGAGACCTTGCTTTTCACCGTTGGCGATAAAAAATTAAATGTGATCGGAACAATGGTTGATCCGGATTTTTTGACCATGTTTGAATTTCCTTTTATTAAAGGAAATATGAATACCGCATTGAATAACCCGGATAATATTGTTATTACACAAAAATTATCAAAAAAATTATTTGGCGATGAAGACCCGATGGGCAAAACGATTAAGCTTGATAACAAATATAATTTTACTGTTAGTGGTTTGATGAAGGATCTTCCCAACAACACTCAATTTGATTTTGAATACCTGCTTCCATGGTCTATGATGAAAGCAAGAAATGAGGATGACAGCAGTTGGTCAAATAATTCCACCAGAAATTATGTTTTACTTAAGTCTAATGCCAGCGTAGTTTCTGCCAATGCAAAAATTAAAGATATTATCAGAAGTCACGGTGAAAAAAACTGGACGGTGCAATCATTTCTTTACCCGGTAAGTCAGTTACGTCTATATTCAAATTTTGAAAATGGAATTCCTTCCGGCGGAAAAATACAAACGGTAAAAGTGTTTACCCTTATCGCGATCTTAATTTTATTGATCGCGTGCATAAATTTTATGAACATGAGCACAGCGCGCAGTGAAAAGCGTGCGAAAGAAGTCGGTATCCGCAAAGTTGTCGGAGCTCAGAAAAAATCGTTGATAGCACAATTCATCGGAGAAAGCATTTTGCTTGCATTTGTTGCAGGAATATTTGCATTGATCATCGTGCAGCTTTGTTTGCCTGCATTTAATCTTCTTACAACAAAACAACTCGTTATTGAATACAGCAGTTTTTATTTTTGGACTTTGTTTGCGGCTTTTATTTTATTTACAGGAGTTGTAGCAGGAAGTTACCCGGCATTTTTCCTTTCATCTTTCAAACCTATTGCAGTTTTAAAAGGCACTTTCAAAAAAGTAAATGCATTAATTGCTCCGCGAAAAGTGCTGGTAGTTTTGCAATTTACTTTTGCGATCATCTTAATTATCTGCACTATTATTATTGAGCGACAGGTAAAATATGCGCAAGGCAGACAAACAGGATATAATAAAGATAATATCATCAACACTTTTATTTCCGGCGATATAAACAAGAATTACGAACTGATAAAAAATGATCTGCTATCAAATAATATTGCATTATCAGTTAGTAAAACCAGCGCACCGTTAACAGAAGGATGGAGTTCTGGTGGTGCAGATTGGAAAGGGAAAAATCCAAACGACAGAACTGAATTTAATTTTTATAATACCGATGGTGACATTGTAAAAACTGCGGGCTTGCAATTGTTGCAGGGCAGAGATATTGATATCAAAAATTTCCCAACAGATTCAACCGCAGTGCTGCTCAATGAATCAGCGGTTAAAGTAATGGGGTTCAAAAATCCAATCGGGCAAATGATAGATCACGGCGCATGGGACGCAGACTGGCACGTGATCGGCGTGATCAAAGATTTTATTCTGCAATCTCCTTATGAGCCTATCAAACCAATGGTAATACAAGGTCCGCACGCAAACTGGCTAAATAATATTCATATCCGGTTGAACGGACAAAATTCAACAGCAAAAAATATTGCGGCTGTTGAAAAAATTTTCAAATTGTATAATCCTGAATATCCATTCAGTTATCATTTTGTGGATGAGGATTACGGAAAAAAATTTGCAGACGAACAAACAACAGGAACGCTGACTGCATTTTTTGCCGGGCTAACTATTTTTATCTCTTGTCTTGGCTTGTTTGGTCTTGCAGCGTACATGGCAGAAAATCGCAGAAAAGAAATTGGCGTTCGCAAAGTGCTCGGCGCATCTGTCGCAAGTATCACAACATTATTATCAAAAGATTTTATTACGCTGGTATTAATTGCGATCATCGTTGCTTCTCCGGTTGCGTGGTGGGCAATGAGCAAATGGCTTGCAAATTATAATTATCATATTCCTATTTCGTGGTGGATATTTTTAGCAGCAGGCTTCCTGGCAATATTAATTGCATTATTTACAGTAAGCTTCCAGGCAATCAGGGCGGCAATTGCAAACCCGGTTAAGAGTTTGAGAACGGAATGAAAATTAACGCAAAATTGCGCACCATGAAATCAATGATGTTCTTCTTAGTAATGATTATGCTGTTCTTTAGTAAGAACGGAAATACCCAAACTAACTTTTTAAACAGCAAAGAAGCATACCTGGGGCAAACGCCACCCAACGACACACCAAAAATATTTGCACCTGGAATGCTGGCAGATTCAGGGATTGTGCTGGGAAGGGTTGCCTTTTCAAAAGATGGCAAAGAGTTTTATTATGGTTACGCACGGCATTGGTTCGATTACAGGGGATCGGGCGTTAAGGAAATAATTTTTGATGGAAGAAAATGGAGCGAACCAAAAGTAATAGTGGAACAATTTGCCACTCCAACACTTTCTATTGATGGCTCCAAATTATTTTTTGGCGGCCGGGGGAGTGATGTATGGGAATCTGAAAGGACGAACAGCGGCTGGAGTAAGCCAACTTTATTTCTCAATAAGCCTTATGGCCTCTACAATTTCATGCCTACTAAAAGTGGTGTCTATTATACAGGCAGCAATGCCAACCAGGGAAGTAAACATGATTATAGCACTTATGATTTTTGTACACTCACTATTTCGGGTAGGGATACTGTTATAAAGAGTTTGGGAAGCCCGTTAAACACGCCCGCCTTCGATGGCGATTTATATATTGCCCCTGATGAATCATACATTATTATCAGCGCAAAGGAAACAAAGACTTACGAATCTGAATTATGGATTAGTTTCAGAAAGAAGGATAAAACCTGGACAAACCCTCAAAGTTTAGGCCCGCTTATTAATGAGGGGGCCTGCGCATCGCTTTGGCCAATACGTATCGCCCGACGGAAAATATTTATTCTATACAAAAGGCACAAGCGAGAAGGATTGTAATTTTTATTGGGTAAGGTTCGATACGTTATTAAAACGATTAAGGCAAATGCAATAAAGCAGCAAATGCAAACCCGTTAAAGAATTTGAGAACAGAATAGAAATGTCATAATAAATGCAGCTAATTGCTAATGGCTAACAGTAATGCATAACCGAAAATAAATACATCGTACATCTGACATCGTAAATCATAAATAAAATTATGCTCAAAAATTATTTCAAAACCGCATTCAGAAATCTTGCACGAAACAAAGTTTATTCTTTCATCAACATTGCTGGTTTAAGCATTGGGTTGGCTTGTGCCATGCTTATTATGCTGTATGTAAAAGATGAAGTAAGCTTCGACAGGTTTCACAAAAATGTAAACAACATTTACCGTATTGTATCAAAATCAGCAGAACGGGAACAATAAAATGGCAGCACCGGGGCTTTTACAAGGACCGAGGTTTACGCAAAATGTTCCAGGCATAAAATCTTTTGTGCGTGTGCAGAAACGGCGCTGAAGACATAAAAACAGGAACCGAATGTGCAATCAGCAGGATGTTGTTGCATGTTGATTCAAATTTCTTTTCTGTATTTACATTTCCTTTATTATCCGGCGATCCTACAACCTGTTTAACAGAACCACATTCCATTGTATTGAGCGAAGATGCTGCAAAAAAACAATTCGGTACAACAGATGCTGTCGGCAAAACTATGATGGTAAAAGATGACAGCACATTTGTGCCTTACAAAGTAACAGCTGTTGCAAAACGTTGTCCGCAAAATTCATCCACTCCAGTTTGAAGTACTGCTGCCTATTAAAATATCCGACGCAGATGCAAAGGACACTGAAAACTGGTTCAATTCTTTCCTTAAACACATTTGTTGTGCTTGATGATAAAGCAAACCTGCAAACGGTAGAAAAGCAAATGCAAAATTTTTATGTTGTCTGATGCAAGACAGACTTTTGATGAAATGCTGAAAAAAGATGGCGGTGGCAACCTAATGATATAAATGGATACTTATTTTTTGCAACCTTATCTTGATATGCATTTAAGCACGGAGCTCCTGTAAATAATACTTCGGGCATTTAGTCAAGAAGGCAGCTCGTGTAAGTAATGGTTTAACTAACGCAAGCAATCCCATTTATTCATACATACTTTCCGGCATTGCATTGTTTGTGTTGCTGATTGCCTGCATCAATTTTGTGAACCTTACGATTGCACGTTCGGTTAAACGTGCTAAAGAAATAGGTATCCGCAAAGTGATGGGCGGAAGCAGGAAACAACTGATCATGCAATTTCTTGGCGAATCATTTTTCTTATGCACGATTGCTTTTGTATTAGCAATTGTATTAGTGCAATTATTATTACCGCTGTTCAATGATCTTGCCAATAAAGTTTTATTACTTTCTTATTTGTTCGATGCAAAATTGATTACAGGGTATATTGCTTTGTATATTATCACCGGCTTGCTTGCAGGCTTTTACCCGGCATTGGTTTTATCGGGCTATAATCCTGTGCAAACTTTATACAGTCGTTTTCAGATTGCCGGAAAAAATTATCTGCAAAAATCATTGGTGGTATTGCAGTTTACACTGGCATCATTTCTAATTATTGCAACACTCATCATCTATTCACAATTTAATTTTCTTACCAAAACAAATTTGGGATATGATGACAGCAATCTTGTTATAATAGAGGTAAATGATACTAAAGCATAGCAGATGCGACAGCTTTTAAAAATGAATTGATGAAAAACCCAAACATTGTTGGCGTTAGCGCTAAAGAACTGCGGCATTATGCGGGCAACTGGACCAAAACATCGGCTGGTTCTACGGTATAAATTTTGCGATACGAAACAGTTGATGAAAATTATTTGCCTTTATTAAAAATACCTTTAGTAGCAGGAAGAAATTTTTCAACTTGCATTTCCTTCAGATTCTGCACAATCCGTTATCGTAAATGAAAGTTTTGTAAAAGCAAGCAACTGGAAAAATCCCATTGGCGAAATGGTCAATTTAGTTGGGAAGCAGTAATTGAAACGATATCACGTGATTGGCGTTGTGAAAGATTATCACTTTGCATCACTGAACGACAAAATAGTTCCGCAATTATTTGTCATGAATGTTCAAGTAATTTGGAACATATTATATCAAGATAAAACCCAGTTCAGAAACGGCAAGTTTAAAATGGATACAAAAGTTGTTTGCAGCAGTTTTATCCTATAGATCCATATTCGTACGTGTTCAAAAACGATGAGAACAGAAAACAATACGCAGATGTTGAAAAATGGAAACAGATTATTTTGTTCGCGGCCATATTAACGATATTTATTTCATGCATTGGTTTGTTTGGCTTATCAATTTTATCGGCAGAAAAAAGAACAAAAGAAATCGGCATACGCAAAGTATTTGGCGCATCGGTGCAAGATATTGTTACAACACTCTCTGCCGATTTCATAAAATTAGTTGTGATTGCTTTGATAATTGCATCACCGTTGGTATATATAGCTGCAAACAAATGGCTGCAAAATTTTCCTTATCGAATTTCAATAAGCTGGTGGGTTTTTGCTTCAGCAGGAATATTAGTAATGCTGATTGCATTGTTTACGGTAAGTTTTCAATCCATCAAAGCAGCAATGGCAAACCCGGTAAAAAGTTTGAGAACGGAATAGTTCAATTAATAATTGATAATCGATAATGAAGAAATTTTCAACTAGCTCCGACCTTCAGGTCGGTGGGAAAGAAAATGCGAAGACAATTTGAAAGTGTGATAATTAAAACAGCTAATAGCTAACAGTAATGCATAACCGAAAATAAATACACCGTACATCTGACATCGTAAATAGAAAATCATGTTTAAAAATTATTTCAAAACAGCATTCAGACACCTGACCCGTAACAGAAGTTACACGCTTATCAACATTGCAGGCTTAGCCGTTGGTATTGCCGTTTGCATGATGATATTTATCATTATACAATTTCAAACAAGCTTCGATAATTTTCATCCGGATAAAGAACAAATCTATCGTGTGCTAACCGTATATCATTTTCCAAACAGCGCAAAAACTGCTTATTGGAAAGATGTTCCTTTTCCAATGCCCAAAGGATTGAAAACCGCATTCCCTCAATTAAACCAGGTAGCGCCTGTTTATGAAAGTCACAACGATCAGTTGCTTATACCGGATGATAATGGAAATATTGTAAAAACATTTAAAGAAAACAATGGTGTATTTTTTACTGATCCTTCATTCTTTAAAATGTTTAATTACCCCCTGCTTGCAGGTTCGTATGAATCATTAAAAGATCCGAACAATGTATTGCTTACAAAAGAGACTGCAGAAAAATATTTCGGCAATTGGAGAAATGCAACAGGCAAAACAATTAAACTGGAAGAAGGCGGCTTTATGTTTGAGCATGGCACGCAAACTTTGAAGGTTTCCGGTATTCTTGCGCCCATACCTGCAAATACAGATTTTCAACTAAAACTTGTTGTGTCGTTTAAAACAGAAAGATATATGGCAGGTAACGATGACTGGAGGGAATCAACCAATTATTTTGGTTGCTATATTATGTTGCCCTCTGATATTTCTGTTTATAATTTCAATCAACAATTAACAGCGTACACAAAAAAGACGCAACCTGCCGACATTAAAGATACTTATACCATACAACCATTAACTGCCGTACACTATGATACAGAAACAGGAAATTACAGCAACAAAACGATCAGTCATCAACTGGTTAATGTATTATGGCTGATAGCAGCATTTATTCTTTTAATTGCCTGTGTAAATTTTATTAACCTCTCCACTGCACAAGCTGTTAACCGTGCAAAAGAAGTTGGCGTAAGAAAAGTTTTGGGAGGCAATAAATTGCAATTGCTGATGCAATTTATTATGGAAACATTTTTAATAGTTACAAGCGCTGTAATACTTGCGTCAATTATTACAACTCTCGCATTGCCTTTTATAAATAATCTTTTAGAGCTTTCGCTTTCTTTCAACATAACAAACAATCCTGCAATTATTTTATTTCTTCTAACGGTAACGGTTGTTGTAACTGTGCTTGCCGGTTTTTATCCTTCTGTTGTTTTATCCCGTTTCAATCCTGTTAATGCATTAAAGAGTAAGCTTGCAGCAAATGCCGCAAAAGGAATTACTTTAAGAAGAGGATTGGTAGTGTTTCAATTCATCATTGCGCAGGCACTCATCATCGGAACACTCATCATTGTAAAGCAAATGAATTATTTTATGGATCAGCCATTGGGCTTTGATAAAAATGCCATTGTAAATGTTCCTTTTCGTACAGATAGTTTGCGCCTCAGCAGGATGGATTATTTAAAAGAAAAATTATTGTCGGTTAATGGAGTGCAGGCTGTAAGTTTTAGTTCCGCCACCCCGGTTGAAGATGGTAATGATATGTGGAGCGCATTCAGATTTAATCATGCAGAAAAAGAAACAGATTTTAATGCTATCCTCAAATTTGCTGACAACGGATATGTTCCGACATATAAACTACCACTTATAGCAGGAAGAAACCTGAAACAATCTAAAATGGTGAGTGAATTTTTAGTGAATGAATCTCTTATGAAAAATTTAGGAATTAAAAATCCAGAAGACATGCTGAATAAAGAAATAAGTATGTGGCAAGATCAAATGAAAGGAACTGTTGTTGGTGTATTGAAAGATTTTAATGATAGATCACTTCGTGATAATCTTGCGCCATTGATTATTACCACAGATAACGTGATGTATAACGAGGCCGGAATAAAACTTTCAACAACAAATATGTCTTCTACATTAAAATCTGTAAAAGAAATATGGGAGCAAACGTTTCCCAATTTTGTTTATGAGTATAGATTTCTTGATGATAAAGTGGAAAGCTTTTACAAACAGGAAAATCAGTTGGCGCAACTGTATAAAATATTTGCAGCCATCGCGATCTTTCTTAGTTGTCTTGGTTTATATGGATTAGCATCCTTCATGGCAATGCAAAGAATAAAAGAAGTTGGTATTCGCAAAGTACTTGGTGCTACTGCAGGCAATATCGTTTATATGTTTTCAAAAGAATTTATCATACTCATTGCAATTGCTTTTGCAATTGCAACACCTATAGCTTGGTATTACATGCACCAATGGTTGCAGGCTTATGTTTATCGTATCAACATCAGTTGGTGGTTATTTGCTGCAGGCGGGTTTGCTGCAATAATTATTGCACTTGCAACAATAAGTTCCCGCGCAATTAAAGCAGCAATGGCAAACCCGGTAAAGAGTTTGAGAACGGAATAGCTAACAGCAATGCATAACCGAAAATAAAGAAATCAGGAATCACCAAATCATCTATCAGAAATTGTAATTTACACTGAGAGCTATTTTAAAACAGTATTCCCGATCTTGTGCCCCGTCTCCTATCCTCACGGCCAATCTAAATCATCAAAAAAATTCCTATTCGAAGTGACACGAACAGATAGGGTTAAACTTCAATAAAAAAAATTGAAAAAAAATTTTGCGCAGTCAAATGGCTGCATTATATTTGCAGTCAAATAGCTGCATAAATGAAAATAAGACGGGACATTTTCCAGGCAATTGCAGACCCGACACGAAGGGCTATTTTGTCTTTGGTTGCTCTGCAGGCTATGACGGCGGGAGCTATAGCCAACAATTTTGATTCTTCAAGACAAACTATTTCCAAGCATATTCAAATCCTTACTGAATGCCAGCTTTTAAAACAAGAGCAATCAGGCAGGGAAATCTATTATCACTTCAATCCTAATAAAATGAAAGAAATAGCGCAATGGCTGATCCCGTTTGCAAAAATGTGGGATGACAGGTTTAATAAATTAGAAACGATCATGAAAAAATACAAAACAAAAAAATAGAGAAATCAAAATCAACGACGAGGTATATGTGGAGCAGAAACCACAACAAAAACGGGAGATACCGAAAATCCAAAAGAGTAGGGAAAAAAAATAAAGCTATATGAATAAGGGTATCAAAATTGTTCTTTATCCTGTTAAGGATATGGCACAAGCAAAAACATTATTTTGTAAACTTTTAGGAGTTGAACCATATGCAGATCAACCTTATTATATTGGGTTCAAAATTGGAGACCAGGACATCGGATTGGTTCCTAATAATCCGGAAGGAGGAGTGGCCGCATTTTATCATGTCGACGACATCAAGAATAGTTTGCAAATACTTGTTGATGGTGGTGCAACAATCATTCAGAATATAAAAAATGTTGGAGGAGAAAGATTAATTGCAAGTGCAAAAGATAAGGACAGGCAACATTATCGGGCTTGTTCAAAATTAATTAAACAAAAAAACTGCTGACAATAACAATATGGAACAAAAAACAAAAATCAATGCCGAAGAAGGCAAACAAGATTTAGTGATTACGCGCGAATTTGATTTGCCGTTAGAATTACTTTTTAAAGCGTATGAAGAACCCGACATTGTTGAACAGTGATGGGAACCAAAGTGCTAAAACTCGAAAGTAAAAAGCACGGCAGTTATCAACTTGAAACAACTGACGCCAAAGGAAACGTGCTATTCAAAGCAAATGGCGCAATTCATGAGTTTATTCCGAATCGGAAAATCACACGCACATTTGAAATGGAGAATACGCCTTTTGGTGTTCAACTCGAGATATATGAATTTGAAAAACTCACTGACGACACCAGCAAACTCACCATGCACGTAATATATGAATCCGTTGCACAAAGAGATCAAATACTGCAGTTACCATTTGCACAAGGCATCAACATGGCGCATAACCGCATGCAGGAAATCTTAAGTAAATTAAAATAACAAACATGTCAAAGAAAAATAAAATCATCTATTGGATTGCCACCATCTGGCTTTCATTAGGAATGTTTTCAACAGGAATAGTTCAGCTACTGAGACCGAAAGAGCATGCGGGTACTACAGCGCCCGGCGGAGCAGCCAGTCTTGCACATTTAGGCTATCCCGTCTATCTTCTTTCATTACTTGGTACCTTGAAAAATTTTGGGAGTGATAGCTGTGCTCATTCCTAAATTTCCTTTACTAAAAGAATGGGCCTATGCAGGTTTTTTCTTTATCATGACGGGAGCGATATTTTCACACATTGAAATGGGAGATCCTTTCAGTGAAAGTTTTCCATCGGCGCTACTTCTTATTCTAACTGTGATATCGTGGTATTTCAGACCTTTGAATAGAAAAATTCTTTTAGCTAATCAATAAATGAATTAGAATGAGCAATAAAAAAAAGTTGTCTTCAGAACAAATTGAAGAGCTGCTAAAAACATTGAAAGCCCGTTTTGAAAAAAACATGAATCGGCATAAAGGTCTTGAATGGGAAGAGTAAAAGCAAAGCTGAAGCGAATACTGAAAAACTTTGGTCGCTCAATGAAATGGAAACGACCGGCGGAGAACCGGATGTTATCAGCTATGATAAAAAGAAAGACGAATATATTTTTTATGATTGTTCAGCGGAAACTCCTAAAGGCCGCAGAAGTATTTGTTATGATGATGAAGCGCTGGAATCGAGAAAAGAATTTAAACCGGATGATAGCGCTGTTAATATGGCGACTGAGATGGGCGTTGAATTATTAACCGAAGAAGAATACCGGGAATTGCAGAAACTCGGAAACTTCGATACAAAAACATCGAGCTGGATAAAAACACCTTCAGATATCAGAAAACTCGGCGGAGCGCTTTTTTGCGATCGTCGCTTCAACACTGTTTTCGTTTATCACAACGGTGCAGAATCTTATTATGCCGGCCGCGGATTCCGTGGTTCGATAAGAGTATAGTAATGATACAATCAAATTTTGATCAAACTTGTACAGTCGCCGCAATAATTTACTTCACCATTGTTCGGAAATGTAAAGCATCTTTGTTGTAAGCAACGTTCTTGCAAAACATTTTGTTCATTAACGTATAACATCTGTATCAAAATCGTGCATTCTTCTTTCCTTATTTTTGACTAATGTACTAAGCAACAATTAAAAATAATTTTGGTCTTTTTGTTGCTGAGAAAGTAAATAATTTCTTTTATGCTAAAAAACTATCTCAAAACCGCATGGCGGAGTATAAGAAAGAATAAACTGTTTTCTGCTATCAATATTCTTGGACTGGCAATTGGCATAGCATGTTGCCTTCTTATTTTTCAATATGTTGCTTATGAAAAAAGCTATGACAGGTTTCATAAAAATGTAAATGATATTGTTCGCCTCCGGCTCGATTTGCATGACCAGGGAAAGCTCACAATGCAGTCTGCAACTGTGTTTGCGGGTGTCGCACCTTTGATAAAAAAAGATTTACCCGAAGTTGAAAATTATTGCCGCCTGATTGATACAAAAATTTCATGGCAGGGAAATGATCCGATACAAAACAGTGTATTATTTTCCAACGATGATAAAAATATTAAAGCTCTTGAAAATAAAGGTTACTATGCTGAGCAATCTTTTCTTAACATGTTTAGCTTAAACATTATTGACGGCGATAAGAACACTTTATTAAATGCACCCGGTAAAATTATTTTGTCTGAAACGCTTGCAAAAAAATATTTTGGAAATGATGATGCAGTTGGTAAACAAATAACCGTTCGCGAAAGTGGTTACAGGTATAGCTATTTAGTAACCGGAGTATTTAAAGATTATCCAACCAACTCTCATCTTTCTTTTGATTACCTGATCTCGTATTCAACTTTTGTAGACATGATCAAACGGCTTGGCCCAAAAGGTTTGGATCCCGAAACAACTTTGGGCTGGTATGATTATTATGTTTATTTGCAGTTACATTCCGGCACAGATCAAAAAAAGCTTGATGCTAAACTGGTTGCTTTCTCTGATAAATATTTGAATAATGAATACCTGAAAGCGCACAACAATCGTGAAGATCTTTATTCAATGCCTTTAAAGGATATTCATCTCTATTCTCATTATAATGAAGAAGCAGGCATAAACGGCGATGGCAAATCTGTTTCGTTTCTTTTTTTAATTGCATTTTTAATCATCATCATCGCATGGGTTAATTATACCAATCTTGCAACAGCGCGTTCGTTAGAAAGAGCCAAAGAAGTTGGCATAAGAAAAGTGTTAGGCGCTTTGCGGAAAAATTTGATGATGCAGTTTTTGACAGAAAGTTTTTTATTAAATTTTGCCGCCGTTATTATTGCTGTTGCTGTTGTATTTATTTGCGCGCCATTGTTCAATTATCTTATTGGCAGCACATCTGAAAAAGGTTTTTATTTAACTACTCCATACTTACTTGGTTTTATTTGTTTGTTTTTAACCGGAACATTTGTTTCAGGTATTTATCCTGCATTTGTTTTATCAGGTTTTCATCCTATTGCTGTATTGAAAGGACTGTTTAAAAATTCAGGCAGCGGAATGTTTGTAAGAAAAGCATTAATTATTGGCCAGTTTGCAACCTCCATTATTTTAATAGCAGGTACGATCATCATTTATCAACAGGTAAATTTTATGCGCAATCAAAAACTTGGAGCGGATATCAGTCAAACATTAATATTAAACGGACCAAGCCAAAAGCAAGACAGCAGTTATCAAACTTCTTACCAGGCTTTTAAAAATGAAATACTGCGAATTAATGGTATAAAAAATATTGCTGCATCATCCGGCGTTATCGGCAAAGAAATTTACATGACCAATCCCGCTGTTATTATTAATGTGAAAGATAAAAATCCGGTAACAGTTTATACATTATATGTAGATGAAGATTTTCTTTCTTCCTATAATATGCAGTTTAAAGCCGGGCGAAATTTTGAATCAAAAAATCCTAATGATAAAAAAGCAGTAGTGCTGAGCGAAGAAGCTGTAAAACTTTTAGGAATTAACGATCCTCAAAAAGCAGTGAACCAAATGATTTCTAATTTTGATGATACCTTTAAAATTATCGGCGTTGTTTCCAATTATCATCAATTAGGACTGAATAAATCCATGTTGCCAGTGGTATTTGTTCCAAGATCGTGGATCAATAATTATTATTCTATAAAATTTGAAACAAGCAACGTACACGAAGCTGTTGCTTCAGTTGAAAAAGTTTGGAACAATTATTTTCCGCAAAATCCTTTCAGTTATTATTTTCTGGATGATGATTTTAATGCGCAATACAAAGCAGATGATCAATTTGGAAAAGTATTCGGGTTATTTTCATTTCTTGCAATCATCATCGCATGTTTTGGTTTATTAAGTTTATCAGCCTATAATGTGTTGCAACGCAGAAAAGAGATCGGCGTTAGAAAAGTATTAGGTGCATCCGTGAGCAATATTATTTATTTGCTTGCAAAAGATTTTATGCTGCTGGTTTGTGTTGCATTTTTTATTGCAGTGCCTGTTACATGGTTTGTAATGAATAACTGGTTGCACGATTTTGCATATCGCATTTCAATAAGTTGGTGGATATTTTTAGTTGCAGGTTTTATTGCTTTACTAATTGCATTACTAACAATCAGCCTTCAATCCATAAAAGCGGCGCTTGCAAATCCCGTAAAGAGTTTGAGAACGGAATAGCTAATGTGATAATGTGACGCAGAACGCAACATTTCAAAAAGAAAAAGGCTGTACTATTTTTAATATTCACAGCTTAGCGTGTGTTCATTCATTATCAAACTCGCCGGTAATTTTTGTTTCGCCATTTGCCAATTCAATATTTCGTGTGGTTGTTGCGTTGCTTATTTGTATATCAAAATCTGTTTTTCTGCCATCGAACGATTCAACAACATTTTTGATGTGATATCCCGGGTATGTATTTCCAATTATTTTATTCAGCACAAGTGGATAATTTGTCGTCAGATAATATTTAATAGAATAGAGAAACCTTCCGGGAAAAGTATAAAACACTTTATAGAGAGTAGAATCTTTTCTGAAGACCACCATCAACCCATCAGCAGTTTTGATCCATGTTTCATTATTGCTTCCGGTATAATTTTTCGTAAAATGCCTGAACGCTTTTGCACTCACTTCATTAAGAGGAATATTACTTTCAAACGATCTTTTCTGAAAATCGTATTTATATTCTTTTTCGGAGTTGTCTGCAGTCTCGGATGTTTGCACCTGCGCGTGGTTAAGCTGCGGAACTGCAATCAGAAAAATGAAGATCAAAAAAAACCAATACCTGTGCATACAAATTTTTTTAAAATGAATGAACCTTTACAGTAAAACTGTGCAAGCATGATCAACAAAAAATGTAATTAGGGAGAATCTTTTCAAAAACCAAATCATGAGAGAATTCCCATTCTTACTAAAAATATTCTTCATTAATATACGACAGGTTGTAAGGCAGGGTACTTATAAAAATCAGGTTTTTCTTTCAATTTCCGAAATTTTTTTTATACTAACATCTCCATTAACGAAAATCTCTGTCTATCGATCATCTTACATATCAAATCGTGCAAATTCTGTTCCATACCTCTGCGATATTGTGTTGATAGCTTTCTTATCTTTTAACTTTCGATTTTGGGAAAGTATAGGTAACCTCATTTAACTCAAACAAAAAAAAGTAACTTACAAAATAAATTATTCTTAAACTAAATCAGAAAATATGCCAACCTATTTAATAGAAATTCCTCATTCAGGAAATGTAAATGAATGCAGGCAAATAATTAAATTGTTCGTTGAGTCGGGTTCACATCTATTATCAAATGCGCAGTGGGGTTGTAAAGATGGGATTCACAAATCGTGGTTCATACACGATTTTGATAATAAAGAACAGGCGCTCCAAATCGTTCCGCCGCTTTTACGGCATAATACCACAATTATAGAAATAACAAAGTTCACTAAAAGTGATATGGAAAGTTTTGCTGAACAACACTGATAATGATTTTCGTCATCAGCATCTGAGTTTGCTTATAAATTAAATGACTCTCTATTCTATATCATAGCTCCGCTTCAAAAAGATCATAAATCCGTTTAGATATTTAAGATGTTCTCTTAACATGTTGTTATATCCATTGAGAGTAATGGCAAATGTCCAGTAATTATTAAACAGCAAATGCATCTTTTCTTCATCTTTAGATATTAAGACATAAATATCAGAAGGTATTTTGCCTGTTGCAATATAAGAGCGAAAGAATTTTCCTGAAAGGGTTCCATCAAAAACTTGTTTCAAAGTAGTCCATGTTTGTAAATAAGAATCCGTATAAAATCTTTCCTGGAGTATGATGTTATTGTTTTTGTATTCATACTGAGCAATGGTATCAGCAACGTTGTTGGTTTTAATAAGGCTATAGCCACCTGCATTTCTCAGTTGAACTAAAGTCAAATCGTTGAACGTAAAAATATGCAGGTTAAGAGTGTATTTAAGCGCATAAAAATACACAGAATCCTGAACCGGGTTACCCGTAAAATTATTTTTCGATACTTTCAGTAACGAATCAATCCCCTTTAACTCCAGATCATTTTCACTTATCAGTTCATTCAGATTTGATGTGTCGTTTTGCGCATTGTTTATCAGCCCGATTATATAATCTCTTTCGCGATGCGTTTCAGAAATTTTCTCCCTGATTGTTTCTGCAAAAAAACCCATGGTCACTGCAAGAAATATCATCAGGAACTCGAGAAAATATTCTTTGAAATGTTTTCTTTTATGATGCAGATCCGGATGATGATGAACTTCCATTGAAAAATATTTTATGATTCTTTAAAAATAAAAAGTCAAATATATTTCTTTATCAGTTTTTATAATGTTGGCAGTTGAATAATAAACTCACTTCCTTCGCCTTCTTTTGTTTCCACTTTTATTTCTCCGCTATGCGCTTTAATAATATCATAGCTAAGGCTCAAACCAAGGCCAGTTCCCTGTCCTGTAGGTTTGGTTGTGAAAAATGGCTGAAAGATTTTATCGAGAATTTTTTTCGGGATGCCATTGCCGTTATCTTCAACTCTTATCTCAATCTTATCGTTCAGTTTTCTTGTTGATACTTTGGCTGTTGGCTGATAGCTATTAGCTGATAGCTTTGCTTTTTCGCTCACCGCATAAAATGCATTGTTGTAAAGATTCAAAAGAACTCTTCCTATATCCTGCGGAATAATATTTATTTTTCCGATGCTTTGATCAAAATCTGTTTTCATCATTGCATTAAAAGATTTGTCTTTTGCCCGAAGCCCGTGATAACTTAATCTTAAATATTCATCAGCAAGTGCATTAATATCTGCAGGCTCCTTTTCACCTATGCTTGACCGTGAGTGCTGCAGCATTCCTTTGACAATTGCATCAGCTCTTTTACCATGATGACTTATTTTTTGCTCGTTCTCTTTAATATCTTTTGCAATTGATTTTACTTCTGAAATATTTCCCTTGTCTGCTTCTTGCTCCAATTCATCAATCAACTCCGTATTTACTTCTGAAAAATTATTCACAAAATTCAATGGGTTTTGAATTTCGTGCGCGATTCCCGCAGTGAGTTCTCCGAGGGAAGCCATTTTTTCTGCCTGTATAAGTTGAGCCTGGGTTGTTTTCAATTCATTATATGCTTTTTCAATTTCTTTAGCCTGGGCTAATTCGCGTGCCTGGTTTCTGGAGCGTTCTTTCTGCACAAGTCTTTGCCTGAGGTAGCGGTTGGATACAACAGCAAATACGATCAGCAATACCCCGTAAAATATATATGCCCAAATCGTTTTCCACCATGGCGGATCAATAATTATTGTTAGCGTTGCTCCCTCTTCGTTCCAAACTCCATTATTGTTTGCAGCTTTTACATGAAATATATATTTACCCGGCGAAAGCGTTGGATAAAATGCTGTGTGCTGATTTCCTACTTCTCTCCAGTCATTATCATAGTTGTCCAATTTGTATGCATACTTATTCTTAGCTGGATTGGTATAATGTAATGCAATAAAATCGATGGAAATATTATTCTGATCATGCGAAAGCTCTATTTCTTTTGTATCGTAAATCGGATCTTTTAAAATAGATTTCTCTCCGGGAACTATTGATCTATTAAACAACTTTAAATCGGTTAAGAAAACTTTTGGCGGAGTTGAATTTTTGTTCATCGCATCAGGATCGAATATTGTTATGCCATTGGAACCCCCAAATACAAAAGATCCATCCGATGTTTTCAGGTAAGATCCATCAGCAAATAATTGACCTTGTATTCCGTCAATGATAGAAAAATTATTGAATTGTTTTGTTTTGAGATCTAAGCGGCTCAATCCATCAAATGTACTCAACCATAAAGTATTGTTTTGTTCATCTGCAATTATACTCTGAATACTCATGGATGGCAAACCATCTTCACGCGTAAATGTTTTGATCTTTTTGCTTTCTACATTGTATTCACTCAGTCCGCCCTGCCATGTGCCGACCCAAGCTATTCCATCGGGAGATTCGTAAAATGAATTTATATCCTGGGTAATAAAAACATCGCCTGCATTTTTATCATATCCATGCCTGGATATTTTATCTGTTACGTAATCATACAAAAATAATCCGTTGTTGGTGATCAACCATAGCCCATGTTTTTTACTTTCGAAAGCGCGGGTAATTTCATTGCTGCTCGCATTAGCCGAAGGAATGGCGCTTAGATCATACCTGCTGAAAGTTTCAGATCCTTTATTCTTTTTAAAAAGACCGGTAAGCGTACACAACCATTCATTTCCTTTGCTATCAGTATAGAAATGGTTTATTGTTGTACTATCGGCCACACCATTCAAAACGATTTTTATTATTTTTTTTGTTTTTGCGAAATATTTATAGATGCCGAGATTTGTACTAAGCATCCATTCGCCAGGATTAATTTCAGTTAAAGCGGAGATCATATAACATCCGGGTAAAAAAGTATGATATGGAATGGAGCGAAGCTCGCCGGTTTTAGGATCCAGCACATTTAAACCTGCTGTTCCGTGCGAACCTGAAGTAGGGATCCAGATCTTTTTATCATGACTTTCAACAATACTTGTTACCCAACCGGGCGTAATAGCTGATGAGTCTTTATCTTTTGTGTTCGAATTATAAGATTTAAACATCGATCTCTCTTCATATTTTAGCAATCCATTTGCTGCTGTACCAATCCAAAGAGATCCGAATGAATCAAAAACCAGGTCAATTGTACGGACTTTCTCTATTTCGTCTTTAGTAGTATTTTGAAAGGTTTCGAATACCTTCTTTTCTTTATCAAACCTCATTAACCCTTTGGATGTACCCAGCCAAATGTTTTCATTTTTATCGAAGGCAATTTTATAAGAATAATCACCTGTCAATAATTTATTTGGTGGATAGACCTTAAAAGAACTGTCTTGCAAATTTAAATCGTACAAACTGGATTGATATGTTAATGCCCATAGATGATTCTCTTTATCAAATTTAAAATCACTGAAAAACTGGTTATTTTTTTTCAGATCAGCATCGAATACATGAATAGAATGAAGCTGCCTGTTTATGTCTATCTTAAACAAACCACTGAAACTCAAAAACCAGATATTACCTTGTTTATCTTTAATGATATCATAAACATTTTGGATTGGGTTTTTATCTTCAGTAATAAATTTTTTTACTGAATTACTTTTCTCATCGATATATAAAAGCCCGTCAGAAATAGTTTCATTATAATTTGTACCCACTCCAAGATATATTCTGCCTTTGCTGTCTTCTGCTATTGACGAAATGCCTAATTCAACATTTGCGGGATGCGCAATAAGATTCGCAAAATCATAGTGCCGGAAAGATTTGTTTGCGGGATTATAAACGTTTAGAAATGACGGCGCACTTTCTACCCATATCTGTCCTTTAGAATCTTCAAACATTGACCATACATTGAGTCCTTTGATAGAAGTAGAATCGTTTGGATTGTTGAAGAATCTTTTGAATTCATATCCGTCGTACCGTGCTAAACCATTTATAGTGCCGATCCAGATATAACCAAATTTATCAGATAAGATCGCATGGACTTCGGCGCCGGGCAACCCATCGGATTCGGTGTATTGTTTTAAGTTTATTGCATTAAGTTGCGCGAACAAAGATGTATTTGCAAACAAGATTAAGCATAACAATACCGGGGAAAATATTTTGGTGCGGGAAAAGCAAAGTATTTTAAGCATCGCTATTTTTTATTTTAATTCGGTCATTGTATTATTTTGAGTAATCTTTAATCCTTCAAATCCTTGCCTGCAGCAGGCAGGTGTGATTCAGACGGGCAATTGAATTATAAATTCACTTCCTTCACCTTCTTTTGTTTCCACTTTTATTTCTCCACCATGCGCTTTAATAATATCATAGCTAAGGCTCAAACCCAGTCCAGTTCCCTGTCCGGTTGGTTTGGTTGTAAAGAATGGCTGAAAAATTTTATCAAGAATTTTTTTCGGGATTCCATTGCCGTTATCACTAACCGAAATTAAAACCCTATCTCCTGCTTTCTTTGTGATAATCGAAATTACTGGCTTATAGCCGTTAGATTTCTGTTTCATTTTCTCAGATACTGCATAAAACGCGTTGTTATATAAATTGAGCAGCACTCTTCCAATATCTTGCGGAATGATATTTATTTTTCCTATCGTTTTATCAAAATCGGTTTTCATTTCAGCGTTGAAGGATTTATCTTTTGCGCGAAGCCCGTGGTATGCCAACCGTAAATATTCATCTGTTAATGCATTAATGTCTGTTGGCTCTTTTTGACTTGCGCTTGTACGTGAGTGTTGCAACATTCCTTTTACAATTGCATCTGCCCGCTTGCCGTGATGATTAATTTTTTCTTCATTCGCTATAATGTCATCGGTGATAAATCTCACTTCATCAATATTTCCTTTATTAATTTCATCTTTCATTTCCATAAGTAATTCTTTATTCACCTCAGAAAAATTATTGACGAAGTTTAGCGGATTTTGAATTTCGTGCGCGATGCCCGCAGTGAGTTCTCCGAGCGAAGCCATTTTTTCTGCCTGGATGAGTTGCGATTGCGCCTGTTTCAGATCCACCAATGTTTTATCTACCTGTTGTTTGGCAGCTTCCAGTTTATTAAAATCTTCATAACGGGCATAGGCCGTTGAAAACGCATCTGCCACTGATTGAATCAAATTTATTTCTTCCTCTACCAATTGAGTAGAATTTCCGACATACAACATGCCCTGCAAAAAAGGAAGGAAATGCAAATGAAAACCGCCGTGCGGAATTGTTTGTAAATATTGTTCGGAAGAAGCAAGCACTCCCTGTTTTACGAGTGTGTCTGCAAATTCTTTGAATGATGATTCATCCCAATGATTGATATAATTTTTTTTATCCTTCCAGTGATGCAATACATCCTGGATATTTCCCGGCGTTGAATAGGGAATGTGAAATGCTGCGATCGCTACTCCATCGGGAGCTGATAAAAATGTATGAATCAGTTCCTGTTCTTCATCCATGATAAAAACTCCGCAACGCATAAATGAGATACCCAATACCGTTAGTTCATTCCATATGAGTGGTGTGATTCTTTCCAAGTCACTGACTGTACGCATGGATGCTATATCTGCGCGAATGCGATCAAGTGCCGCCTGTTTCACGGCTTCTTTTGTATTTGCTTCTGATTTTTTTAACTCAATATATCTTCTGAATGTAAGATCTATGATGGTTGCAAATCTTTTTAAAATTTTTATTTCTTCATCATTATACGGAGCTTCTGCCCATGCAAATAAAAACCCTTCCGAAAACATTATCCAATGTCCGTATTGCTCCTGAACACTTTTGATGTTAAAATCAGATTGAATGTAGCTTTCAGAAAGAACTTTGTAATATGACTCGAGCGCCTCACCTTTCAAAACAGTAAAATAATTTTCTTTTTTGAGCCATGATTGATATTGCTTTTCAAATTCCGGGTGACTGGAAATATTTAACCCACCAGTAAATGAAAGGCTATCTCCATTTGCAGAATGAGCGGCAGAATAAAATTGCAGCCTTTGTGATTCTTTACTAAAAATGCCAACGCCGCTTCGAATAGGATTAACGCCGAGCTTTCTCAATTCAGTAAACACTAAGCTTGCAGTTGCAGAAAGATCATCGCTGTTATGCATAGCCATTGCTTTGCCTCGCACTTTTTCCAATGCGGCTTCTATTGTTGCTTCGCGTGTTTGTGCTTCGGCTTTTTGAATATCAAGAAAGCGGGTATAGGTAAGATTGAAAACCCCAGCAAATCTTCCCAATATATCAAGGGTTTCTTCAGACTGAGTTTCAGGAGTTACAATAGTAACCAACCCCTTTGAAAAAAAAGCATTATAAAGATTTCTTTGTTCCTGAATTAATTCTTCTCTAACGGGCATGCCTACTACATCGCGCACATAATGTATATGCTCTTTCAAATCATTACCCTTCAGTACAACAGTAACATGCTTTTTTTTATCCTGCCATGCTTTATAAATTTGACGAAAGCCAAAGGTTGCATTCACATCAACTTCAAACCTCGTGCTGATTTGATTACCCCCCTGCTCGGTTCCCCAAAAATCTATCTTGCCTGTTTTGTCATTCACTATGCCAATAAAAATTCGTTCAGACTTAATTTCCAAACTATTCAATTGCTGAAAAAGAACCATTGCAGTTTCTGCGAGTTCATCACTTTTTTGCATTGCCATTGTTCTTGCGCGAACTCTTTCCAACGCTAATTGAATTTGTGATTCCCTCGACTGCGCTTCTGCTTTTTGGAGATCCAGGAATCGCGTATAGGTTTGTTCGAAAACTGCAGCGAATCTTTTAAAAACATCATGAAACTCCGGACAAGGTTCCAATGTGATGAAAAGCAAATTGCCTTGCGAAAAATTAGCCAGGTGATGTATTTGTGTCTCGGGTAAATCGAAACCCACGCTTACTGCGTAATCGAAATAAGCTTTGAAAGCCGGAATTGTTTTTAGATATTCATAATGCTCCTGCATTCTTTCGCCACGTAATTCCAAAACAAAAAATTGTTCGTCTTTTTGTTTCGAGTCCGCATAGCGAATAAAATTAGCGTCTTCCGTCAGCGGTATATTCAAAACCGCGTTAATGATGCTGCCATCCTCCGAGCTCATCCATGATGTAAATGTTTTTTCATTTTTTTCCCAGATGTTATATCCGCAACTATAAGCAGGCACTCCCAATGATTTTACCTGTTGAAATAATAATGCCGCAGCCACTTTCAGTTCATCACTCTTTTGCATCGCCATTGTTCTTGCTCTCACTCTTTCCAACGCTAATTGAATTTGCGATTCCCTTGCCTGCGCTTCTGCTTTTTGGAGATCAAGAAATCTTGTATAGGTTTGTTCAAACACTTTTGCGAATCTTTCTAAAAGCATGATGCTTTCTGGAGAACGGGATTCATTCGATTGCACATTGAGAATCCCTTTTGAAAAAAAAGCAACATTGATTACGCGCCTTTTTTCCGCTTCGTTATAAACAGCTCCGCCCATGCTTGCCCTATAGGTTGCAAAGTCGTAAAGTTCTTTACCGCTAAGATCTATCACCAACGATTTTTTCTGTTCCTTCCACGCGTTATATATTTTGTTAGTTACATCAGGCTCATCAATTGAAAATTTGAATACACGGTTCATTTGATTGCCATACATCGTAACCCAATATTCAATTACCCATTCGTTTTCATTTATCACACCAATGGTAGCCTGGTCGGGGTTTTCGCCCAATTCTTTAAATTGCTGAAAAAGGATGAATACTGTTTCTGAAAGTTCATCACTTTTTTGCATAGCCATTGTTCTTGCACGAACTCTTTCCAACGCTAATTGAATTTGCGATTCCCTGGCCTGCGCTTCTGCTTTTTGGAGATCGAGAAAACGGATATAGGCCTGATCGAAAACTTTTGAAAATCTTTTCAGAATATCAACTTCTGTTTCAGAAAGTGTTTTTTGATAATGAAAATGGATGCCGATCATTGAATTTTTAGCTAATGCGAAAGATTGCGTCAGGTATGGTTGTTCCAGTATCCAGTTCTTAAATTCATCAGTCATTGTTTTTAAATCAGTATGTTCAAAAGCATAACTGAGCCAATGGTTTTTTTCTTCAAAAGAATAAGTCTTTGAAACAAAATCCAGCCCGGATTCTTTTGCTAACCAAAAATCATTTATTGAAGGAGAGTCATAGTACGGCAATCTCAGATTAGTCGGGTACAATTGGTCTCCAACGCCGGCCAGCCAAGCGTTTATATCCTTCGTGCCTTCGATGAAAGTAATTATGAAAGCGGCTCCATCAATTGAAAATTGCAGCTCCTGCAATTTTTCAAACACAACAGCAACTACTTCCCAAAGCTCATCGCTCTTGTGCATGGCAAGGGAACGTGAACGAATTTTTTCCAACGCAGTTTCAATCCTTGATTCTCTTGCCTGCGCTTCTGCTTTTTGCAGATCGAGAAAACGCGTATAGGTTTGTTCAAAAACTTTTCCAAATCTTTTAAATATATCATGATACTGCGGTAATGGCTCACTGGAAATTATAAAAAGATATCCCTGCGAAAAAAACATTGCGTGCGTAAATGTTTCGTTGGGCTGATAGGGCAAAGCCTGAAATTGTTGCGTTGGAATTTTTGCATATTTTTTTAAAAAATTTAAGTGTTGCACAAGCGCATCGCCGGAAAGATTTACAACAAGAAATTTTTCGCCGTTCTTCCATGCCGCATAAATGGTTTTATAGGCCGATGTTTCATCATAAGGCACAATGAATGATTGCGGAATGATTTCTCCATCGGGTTTTGTGATCCAGCATTCACCAATAGGTTGATCAGGTTTTAAAGTTACTATTGCACATGTGCGCATTTGTGTTGCCTTAATACCTAAATCAATCAGCTGTTTAAAAAGAAGTGAAACAGTTTCAGCAAGCTCTTCACTTTTTTGCATAGCCATTGTTCTTGCACGAATTCTTTCCAATGCTAATTGAATTTGCGATTCCCTCGCCTGCGCTTCTGCCTTTTGAAGATCGAGATAACGGCGATAGGTTTGGCCGAATACTGCGGCAAACCGTTTGATCAACCTTGATACTTCATCAGGTATGGGCTCTCCTGTAAATGTGAAAACCGAGCCTTCCGGAAAATAAAAATCACTGTGAAATTCTTTTGAAGGCAATGCATTCATATCAAACTTCACAGGGTAATATTCCAGGTCATTGAGTGCCTGGTAATAATTCCGCAGGTCATTGCCTTCCATTGTGTATGTATAAAAACTTTCTTTCTTTTTCCACCCGTCATGTATTCCCTGCAACAATGGGTGAACGATCATATCGAGTTTGCCGATAATTAAATTAGCTTTCCCTCCGGGATTTGATTTCGCAGTCCACACTTCAGCATCAGGCTCATCGCTAAGAATTACAATGCCGCATCGATTGGTTTGTATACCCAATCTTACAAATTCATCGAACATAGTAGCCACTGTATCTCCCACATCATTGGTGCTATGCATGGCCATCGTTTTACTTCTTACTCTCTCCAATGATGTTTCTATTTGCGCTTCGCGAGCCTGCGCTTCTGCTTTTTGGAGATCGTCAAATCTTTGGTATGAAAGTGCAAAAACATTTTTAAACCGCTTTACAATTTCTATTTCTTCTTTTCCGATCGGATCAAAAGTAGAAATACCAATATGTCCATTGCCAACGCTATACATATACCAGCATAAAGATGATACTGTCTCTTCCCTGGGATCATTGAAAGGGGCTATTGTTTTTCTCCATGCGCGCCATTCCTCCATCTCCTTTTCTGAATATTGCTTTTCATAAAATCCATGAGTTGATTTTCCCAGCACCTTGTATAGATTACTCGTTATCGGGGAACTGTCAATTCCGAATTCTCCTCCGGTAATTTGTTCAAAAGGTGAATACACATAAATTGAATAGGATTTTTTTTCTTCATTTTCAATTGCAATCTGTGCGTTACGAATATTTGTAAAACCAAGTTGCAGCAATTCTTTGTACATCACCTCACACACTGTTATCAGTTCTTCAGATTTTTTCATTGCCATTGCAACAGCTCTTACTCTTTCCAATGAAGCTTCGATCTTTGCTTCCTTTGCTTGCCCTATTGCTTTTTCAATATCCAAATACCTGCGATAAGATAATTCGAACACTTTGAGAAAGCGTTTGAATAAATTTGTTTCTTCTTCTGTTAAAGCTTTGTATGTTGAAATACCTAAGGCAACCGGGCCGAGCGAATACCAGTAATAATTTAATGAAGATGCAACTTCAAGATGTGTATCTATAAACTGGTTTGTTGTTTTTTGAAATTCGTACCAGTCTTTCAATTCTTTTTCATCCAGGTTGCGGATATAAAACATTCCCGATCCTTTGAGCATGCGGTTTGCAAATTCTGCAGACATCGGATGATTTATATATTCTACTTCCGTAACGAAAGATTTATTATGAAGAGCGTAAAATTCAAAATTAAAATACGTGCCTCTGTCTTCATAAAAAATTGCGGTTTGAATATTCCTTATCTCTTTTACATTTAGTAATTCTAACTGGTCGGAAATAATGTGGCAGATGTCAACCATATCAGCAGGTTGTTTCATAGCCATTGCAGCGGTGCGAACTCTTTCGAGAGAAGATTCAATTTCAAGTTCACGGTTTTGCGCTTCAACTGCTTTTCTTTTTTGTTCGAGTTCTTCAATCGTTTCTTCCAATAATATAGATGTAGTATGTTTTACTTTTTCTATGCGCTCGAGTTTAAATGAGGTTATCTCTAATTCTTTATTAGCATTTTTTGCCGCTTTTAATAAAGCAGTTTTTTCTTCATCACTCAAATGGTTCGCCTGCTGAATAAATTCGAGAATGGATTGAAGATCCTTGTTCATTTAGTTTCGGTTTGAATTTTGAAGCCATAGGCCATACTTCAAATGAAAATAGATATAAGGTTTGAACTATAACTGGAATAATAATTTGAAGTTAATGATTTTACATTGTATCAACTTTAATCTAAATAGCTAAAATTTCAGTACATTTTTAAAGATGATGGAAATGGTACATTAATTTTAGAAAACGTAAAAATAATTGCAGCATAAAATAATTTTGATTGTCCAATTTCTCTAACCCCATTTGATATAATGTGTAGGTAAGTTATTTAATAACCGTCTGCAAAGCAGGCAAAAAATTTAAACAATGGATGAGTTCATTTTAATTTTCAGACATGAAGATGGCAACAAAGTGGCTTCGCCGGAGCAAATACAAATCTGGATGAAACAAACTATGGATTGGATTGGCGGCATCGCCGCGCAAAACAAATTCATCGGCGGAAATGGTTTGCGTTTTGAAGATGCAAAAGTTGTGCGGTACAACAATGTTGTAACAAACGGTCCTTTTGGTGAAATCAAAGAAACGATCGGCGGATATATTATGGTTAAAGCAGACTCCGCTGATGAAGCTGCTGAATTTGCAAAAGGTTGCCCCGTTTTACAGGGAGATGGTAATACTGTTGAAGTTAGAAAAATTGCAAAACGCGATGGCACTCACTAAAATTTTCTAATAATTAATTTAAAAAAATGAAAGACTTCTTATTAATATTCCGAATGGATTATGCGAATGCGCCGCAAGGCACACCAGAACAAATGCAGACAATGACGTTGCGATGGATGGATTGGATAAAAAGCATTGCAGAAAAAAATAAATTGACAGATCGGGGAAACCGTTTGGCTGCATCAGGAAAAGTTGTAAAAAGCAACAATGTTGTTACTAACGGACCGTATACTGAAATTAAAGAATCGATCGGCGGATATACTTTGATTAAATCAGAATCGTATGAAGATGCTGTTGAGATAGCGAAAGATTGCCCGATTTTAGCCGTTGGCGGAAACGTGGAGGTAAGAGAAATTCAACCAATATAAATGCACAAATTAAAAAAGAAAAGCCGCTGTATTTTTACAGGGCTTTTTTATTTATGAATCAACAGGAATTAATACCGCATTTATTCAGAACAGAATTCAGAAAAATTACCGCTGTATTATGTAAGCTTTTTGGAATTGAACATATTGAAATTGCAGAAGACATTGCAAGCGAAACTTTTTTACTGGCGTTTGAAACATGGAGTTATAAAGGATTACCGCCAAACCCAACAGCATGGCTTTATGCAGTTGCAAAAAACAAAGCTAAAAATTATATCACCCGCAATAATATTTTTTCAGAAAAAATTGCTGTGCAAATAAAAAATGCGTCATCGCAAAGCGAGGAAATGGAAATTAATTTGTCTGAAGAAAATATTACCGACAGCCAGTTACAAATGTTATTTGCACTTTGCCATCCGTGCATTTCTGCAGAAGCGCAAATAGGTTTGTCGCTTCGCATTTTATGCGGGTTTGGCATTGATGAAATTGCCAATGCTTTTTTAAGCAATAAAGAAACAATCAACAAACGGCTTTTTCGGGCAAAAGAAAAATTGAGACTTGAAAAAGTAAAAATTGAATTTCCTTCAGAAATTGAGATCGATAAAAGATTAGAAACTGTACTCACCACTTTGTATTTACTTTTTAACGAAGGTTATTATTCCGAAAGCAAGGATAGCATTTTACGCGAGGATTTTTGTTTGGAAGCTATGCGCTTAACTTATTTATTAATTGAAAATAAAAAAACAAATAAACCTGCTGTAAATGCTTTGCTTTCTTTGATGTGCTTTCATTCTTCCAGGTTTGCTGCAAGAAAAAATGAGAACGGAGAAATAATTTTATACCAGGACCAGGATGAAAAACTCTGGAATAAAGAATTAATTGAAAAAGGAATTTATTTTCTTCACGAAGCAGCGCAGGGAAATGAAATTTCAAAATATCATCTGGAAGCAAATATTGCATATTGGAATACACAAAAGCAGGATACAAAAGAAAAATGGGAAAATATTTTGCAGTTGTACAACCAATTACTGCAGATTGAATATTCATCGGTTGCTGCATTAAACAGAACCTATGCGCTTTCAAAAGCTAACGGCAAAGCATATGCAATTATAGAAGCGGAGAAATTGAATTTGGAAAACAATCATTTTTATTTTACGCTTCTTGGTGAGCTATATAAGGACATTGATAATTCAAAAGCAAAAGAAAATTTTCAAAAAGCGCTCTCGCTTGCAAAAACACAAACAGATAAGCGAACGATTGAAAAAAAGATTGGAGAATTGTGAAAAGTAAAAGTAAAAATAATGTTGTTGCAAATTTTGAACGATCGCTGAATAATGATTTAACTGTACAAGAGTGCGACGCAAGAATGCTTAATAGTAGTACAAAAGCTAAGGACAAAAAAATCTAAAAACTCATCAAACCACAGTTTCCATTACTTCTGATTTTTTTACCAGATCCATATCGGGAATGGATTGATCGGTAAGCGCAACTTTACCTCTTTCTTTTCTTACTACGCGCGAGAAAAGTGATATTTCTTTGTCGAAGAGAAATCTGAAAAATAATTTGAACCATGATGTATGATAATACAAACTGTTGTAAAAACCGGGCGCTGTTTGCCTTATTCTCGGAAGTTTATTCCAGGGAATTGAAGGAAAATCGTGATGCTCGTTATGATAACCTACATTAAAAGCAACGGTGTTCAATGTACCGTAATAGCTGTATGTTTCCTGTTCTTTGTAAGTGAGATAATGTTCCTGGATCCATCGCGCGCCGAGCGGATGCAAACCAACAGAAAAGAAAAAACTCGCGAGCAAATAAATAATTGCTTTTGGTCCGAACAGCATCCAGATTGCTGCGGTGAAAATAATTTCTGCTGCAAAATTCAGCGCTATCCATTTATCAAAAGGTTTGATTTCTTTTAAACGCGAAATGCGAAACACCTGGAATAGCGGATAAAAAAGCAACCAGATTATTTTTCCGATAAAATAATTATTGATCAGTTTTGCTTCCCAGCGATTGGGAAGGTCAGCATCTAATTCATGCACGCCCTGGAATGAATGATGCTTTATATGATAACGTTCGAACGAAACAGAACTCGGAAAAATTTGCGGAAGGTTAGCAAGAATTCCTGCCAAACGATTTGCAGTTTGACTTTTGAAAAGTAATTTATGTGCACACTCATGAATCATTACGAACAATGCATGATCTGCAAATGCTCCGAGCAAATAAGCGGCAATTGCAACAACCCACCACGACTGAGCGGAAACGAGCCATGCCATAGCAACCTGGAAAGCGACCAAACCAAAAATTGCAAAAAATGTTTTTGGATTTTTGCCGATGAGCTGACGAATTTCGGGATGTTGTTTTAGAATTTGTTTTGTGCGCAATCTATGTGGTTCGCATTGTACGGAATAAACAAAGTCGTTTTTTTTGGACATGTCAGAATGAGTTTAACAAGGCGGTCAAGATACGATAAAATTCAATAATAGGCTAAAAAATTAGGTCTCGAAAAATTAATAACAGAAAGTTTAGAAAGAAAGTAACTCCTCTATTTTACCGGTAGTTTTTTCTGCATTTGGAAGCATCGCATTTTCCAGGTAAATATTCAAAGGCACTGCAGGAAGATTTAATGCGCCAAGCACTTCCACAGGCGCGTCAAGATAAGAAAAACATTTTTTGGAAATGCGCGCTGCAAGCGCTTCTGCAAAAGAATTATTCTGCTGTTCTTCTGTTAACACAAGACATTTGCCATGTTTTTTTACCGACGCAAAAATCAATTCTTCATCTAAAGGAAATAATGTGCGTAAGTCAACAATTTCAACTTGCCCGGGAAAGTTTTTTGCTGCTGCTTTTGCCCAATAAACCCCCATTCCATAGGTGATGATACAACAGGTTTCGCCGGAAAAAATTCTGTTCTCTTCGGCGCGTAAAATAATATTTGCTTTTCCTAACGGTAATGTATAGTCGCTTTTAGGTTCCTGAGTTTTTGCATCTTCAGTTCCGGGAACTTTACTCCAGTATAGGCCTTTATGTTCAAGCATAATTACCGGGTTAGGATCAAGAAAAGCGGCTTTCATCAAACCCTTCATATCTGCAGCGTTTGAAGGATATGCAATTTTAATTCCTTTGATGGATAATAACGTTGTTTCAATACTTCCGCTATGATAAGGCCCGCCACCGCCGTAAGCGCCAACAGGGACACGAATTAAAGTTTGCACGGGAAATTTTCCACAACTTAAATAACTGGATTTTGAAATTTCAGTTACAAGCTGATTTATCGCGGGATAAATATAATCGGCGAACTGAACTTCAACAATTGGTTTTATTCCAACAGCGCTCATGCCAACTGTTGAACCTATGATGTATGCTTCCTGAATTGCAGTGTTGAAAACGCGATGGTCGCCAAATTTTTCTGCGAGTGTTGCAGTTTCCCGAAACACGCCACCAAGGCGTCTCCCAACATCTTGTCCATATAATACAGCTTCAGGAAATTCTTCCATAATCTCAGCAATAGCATGCAAAGCCGCATCAACCATCAATACTTTTTCTCCTCCGGCATTACGCGATCCTGTTTCATCAATTACAGGAGTTTTTGCAAAAATAAAATCTTCAATTGTATTAATATCCGGTTCGTTTGCTGAAACTGCTTTTGCAAATTGTTCAGAGACATCACTGGCTGCTTTTTTTTCTATCGCAGATAAATCATTTCCTGAAAAAGATGAAAGCAATCGTTTTTTTAATTTTGGTGTAGGATCGTTTGCAAGATGTTTTTCTAAATCATTTTTACTCCGGTATGATTCTTTTCTAACCCCGCTTGTATGATGATTAAGTAATGGAACTTTTGCCTGAACAAGATAAGGGCTTCGGTTTTTACGAACATAATCAATAACCATTTTCATAGATTCAAAACTTTGTTCAAAATCGCTTCCATCAATCCGGATTCTTTCCATGCCGGGAAAACCTGCGGCGTATTCGAAGGCGTCCATTTTTCTTGCTTCGTCTGCACTAACGCTAATGCCCCAGTCATTATCCTGCACCAAATAAATTACCGGCAGTTTTTTGAGCACCGCAAACTGAAAGGCTTCACTCACCTCACCTTCGGTAATACTTGCATCGCCCAATGAGCAAAGAGCAACCGGCAGTTCGTTATTATTTCCTTTTTTTAATAAAGATGATTTAATCGTTTCGAGGTATTGAATTCCCTGCGCAACGCCTGTTGAAGGAATTGCCTGCATGCCTGTTGCACTGCTCTGATGTATTATTGTAGGTTTATTATTTTCGCGGGAACTGGGATGCGCATAATATTCACGACCGCCGGAAAAAATATCATCTGCTTTTGCGAGTAATTGCAACATTAATTGGTATGGCGAAAAATCTAACCCTAATAATAAACTTTCATCCCGGTAATAAGGGCTAACAAAATCGCAAGGCAAAAGATTGAATGCAGTAGCTAATTGAATTGCTTCATGACCTCGTGAAGTTGAGTGAACGTATTTGCAAACAGCACGATTATTTTCATAAATTTCAGCCATCGCTTTTGCGGTGTACATAAGGCGATAGGCCTTTTCTAAAATTTGAGAATTAATCATCAGCAAAAACTTTGGAGCAAATGTAAAAGATATGATTGTTTATTAAAAACAAAACCATCCTGCAAAACAGGATGGTTAACAAATCAGAAAAAATATTTTATTTTATTTCGAGCGTAAGCAAACTTTCATCTTCAATAAAAGCTTCCATTTCATCTCCAACAACACATTCTCCAACTCCTGCCGGCGTTCCGGTAAAAACCAAATCGCCAATATTAACCGAAAAATAATTTGAGATGTATGCAAGCGCTTTATCAAAACTGTTGATCATTAAAGCCGAGCTTCCCTGCTGCACCAATTCTTTATTTTTATACAGGCAGAAATTAATGTCTTTTTTATTTTTGACATTTTGCATCGGAATCCATTTTCCGATTGCTGCAGAATTATCCCATGCTTTTGCTTTTTCCCAGGGAAGACCTTTTTCTTTTAATTCATTTTGCAAATCGCGCGCGGTAAAATCTATACCTACAGTTACTGCATCATAATATTTGTTGGCAAAACGATCCTGAATATATTTTCCGTTCTTGGATATCCTGAGAACAAGCTCGCATTCATAATGCAACTCATTGGTAAATTCAGGATAATAGAATGGCGTATGAGCCTGGAGCAAAGCGCTCTTCGGCTTCATAAAAATGATCGGCTCTTCAGGAATTTCATTATTAAGCTCTTTGGCGTGAGCGACATAGTTACGGCCAAGACAGAATATTTTCATATTCAAATAATGGTTTTAAATAGAAAATTCTTTTTAATTTTTTCATTCGGACTAACGCGATCGTGGGGTGTGATTAATTGGCTATAGGAAATTGAATGCAAAATATATATCAAGAAAGATAAGGCTTTTTTAATATGTGCGAAAATAAAGATTCCGATTTACAAATCATAGTGCTATCTCTAATTTATTATAGATGTTCATTGTTTGCTCCAATCCAACGGTAATAAAACTTTCAATAAGTTCAACCGCCTTTTCAATTTTGAGTTTAATAAGCGGGAGTTCTATTTCAAACCATTTGCCAAGCACAAAATCTACCTGCATACCTTTTGGAAAATCATTTCCAATGCCAAATCTTAATCTCGGATAATTTTCTGTGTTTAAAGCTTCCTGAACGCTTGTTAGTCCATTATGACCTGCATCTCCACCACTTGGCCGCAAACGAAGTTTATTTAATGGTACGGCAATATCGTCAACAATAACTAATAAATTATTCACAGATATTTCTTCCTTATCCAGCCAATATTTAACTGCTTTGCCACTTAAATTCATGTATGTAGTTGGCACAATACAAACCACCGGTTTGCCTTTTACTTTTATTTTTGCAACGCCCGCATAACGTTGATTGATAAAATTGCCACCATGTTTATGAACAAAAACATTGGCTACATCAAAGCCAATATTGTGGCGGGTTCCGGCATATTCAGCGCCAACATTTCCGAGACCAGCTATTAAGAATTTATTCATAAACAAGTCAAAAATAAAAAGTAAAAAGGTAAAAGATAAAAGTAAGATTGCTAATTAATTTTTTGCTTTTAAATTTTACTTTCTATTTTCTTTTTTATACCAACTTCAGTAATTCTTTTCAACATTGTTGCGTCGCAATCCTTTCATCGTTAGTGCTACTATTTAGCTTACGTTTTCAAAATGTAAAAACATAAAATAAAAAACCCGACTCAATGCCGGGTTATATTACTAACATTAATAGAATTATTTTTTTGCGGCCGGAGCAGCAGCTGGTGCACCAGCGGCAGGAGTAGCTCCTGGAGTTGCAGCAGCAGCAGCTGGTGTAGCAGTAGTCGCTTCTTCCTGCTTCAATTCACGGGTCAATCCTACAGATGCAATTGGAATGCGTGGAGAATTCAATATTTCATAGTGTTCAATTTTCACGTCTTCCACACGTACGTTGCCGTTAAGTTTTAAATCTGTAAGGTCTACTTTTATATTTTCCCGCAAATATTTCGGATAAGTTTTTACTTTGAGGGCTTTCATCTTAATATTAAGCTTTCCGCCTTCTTTAACTCCTTCGGGAGTTCCGGTAAATTTTAAGGGAATTGTAGCGATTACTTTTTTATCTTCAACCAGTTCGAGCAAATCAATATGAATGAGTTCATCAGTTACTTTGTCGAACTGTAAATCCTTCATGATGCAATTGTAGGTTTGTCCGTCCAATTCTACTTCTGCAAACTGAAAATCCGGTGTGTACACCAAATTTTTAAAGGCTGTAACCGGCGCTGAAAAATTTATTTCTTTTGCACCCCCGTAAATTACACCCGGCACTTTTTCCTCAGAGCGAAGCTGGCGGGCGGCTGTTTTGCCATGTTCGGTCCTGAGTTGTCCTTTGATTGTAATTGTTTTCATTTTATATCTGTTTAAAAAATTTTTTTACTTGTTCCGCAACTGCGAATGAATAAACAAACTGG
Source organism: Chitinophagia bacterium (assembly GCA_963774065.1). GTDB lineage: Bacteria > Bacteroidota > Bacteroidia > Chitinophagales > Chitinophagaceae > Puia. The sequence goes on along the minus strand of CAVZDO010000003.1, from coordinate 1,981,258 downwards.
TGATACTTTTATTTTCATAAGCATTTCGGATAGCAACTGCAAAAAGTTCTGCAACACTCAACACTTTTATTTTTGAACTTTCCTGGCGTAATGGAATTGTATCACAAACAACTAATTCTTCCAAAACACTGTTTTCAATATTGCTGTAAGCATTTCCGCTGAGCACAGGGTGAGTGCATAATGCCCGAACACTTGTTGCACCTTTTTCTTTTATTAATCCTGCTGCTTTTGCAAGAGTTCCGCCAGTGTCGCAAATATCATCAATCAAAATCACGTCTCTCCCTTCAACATCCCCAATAACTACCATGCTTGCTATTTCATTAGCCCTCTTTCTGTGCTTGTCGCAAATAACCATTTCTGCATTAAAATATGAAGCAATTTCACGTATGCGATTAGCACTTCCCACGTCGGGGGCGGCAAAGGTAAGGTTTTCCAGTTTAAGTTGCTCAATATATGGTATGAAAATAGCGGAACTGTCGAGGTGATCCATGGGAATATCAAAGTACCCCTGAATTTGCGGAGCATGCAAATCCATAGTAATGATTCGGTCTGCACCGGCAGCGACAAGCATGTTAGCAACTAATTTAGAGCCGATAGCTACACGCGGTTTGTCTTTTCTATCCTGGCGTGCATAGCCATAGTAAGGAATTACCGCTACAACTTTGTAAGCTGACGCACGCCGGGCTGCGTCAATCATTAGTAACAATTCAAATAAATTTTCTGTTGGAGAAAAAGTGCTTTGTATAAGAAAAACCATATCTCCTCTTATACTTTCATTGAATATAGGTTGAATTTCACCGTCACTGAAATGTTGAATGGTTATTTTCCCGGGTGTGTTCCCAAATTGTTGCGTAATTTTTTCCGCAAGGTATTCAGATGCAGTTCCCGAAAATATCTTGGCGCTGGAATCCATATGAAAAAGTGTGCGGCGAAGATATGACCAAAAAGAAAAACGGAAACGGGCAATTAAAAAAAATTATCAACTAATCATGTTAATAAGATGATTACTGATTGAAAATTTGCAGGACTGATTTAATAACGCTGCATTATTTCGTAACAGAAGCTAACACTTGCTTTTCTGTGTTGGCAGATGTTGCTTTAGCAAGATTACTTTTCGCGTTTTTGCTATTTGCGTTCACAGCATAAAAAATAGAAGAACAAATAAAAATAGAAAAGAAAAGTGCGACAAAATACATGCCGGCGCAAAACATAAGAGATTGCCAGCCGCCGATGGCAGAAAAGTTTTGAGATTTCATTGGATCATGGATTTAGTTTTCACAGATTATGGGTAATTATCAACTAATTTTATTAACGGATACTCTACCTAAATATTATAGTTTATCAGTAATATTATACATTGAAAGTAAAAGTAAAGCCTTATCTATGCAAGAGCAAAACCACTCAATTAAAAATTGGGCCAAAGATGATCGCCCGCGAGAAAAATTGCTAAGTAAAAGCCCTATGGCGTTAAGCGATTCAGAATTGTTGGCAATTTTGATTAATAACGGCACAAAAAATAAAAGCGCTGTTCAATTAGCAAGAGAAGTTATGGAGTTGGGAAAGAATAATCTTAGCCAGTTAGGAAAATTATCACTAAAAGAATTAATGAAGATAAAAGGAATTGGTGAAGCTAAGGCCATCACCATTTCCGCCGCTCTTGAACTCGGCAGAAGACGACAGGCAATATCATCGCTCGAAAAACCAATTGTAAAAGACAGTCGCGAAATTGCTAATTATCTGCAGGCAATACTTCGTGATCATCAACATGAAGTATTTGCTGTTGTTTTTTTAAATCGTGCTAATAAAATCAATCACTTTGAAATCATCAGTAGCGGAGGAATTGCCGGCACAGTTGCCGACCCAAGAATAATTTTGAAAAAAGCGCTTGAAGAAGATGCCGTGAGTATTATTTTATGTCATAATCATCCATCCGGAAGTTTGAAACCAAGCCGCGCAGATGAACAACTGACGTTAAAAATAAAAGAAGCTGCGAAATACTTTGATATCAATGTACTTGATCACATTATCGTGAGCGAAGAAGGTTATTATAGCTTTGCTGATGAAGGAATAATTTAATTGCGTGTAGAGCATATCTTAAAAAATAAAATTAAGACGTCTTTTAGTTGAGTGGCAAATTTATCTTAAGCTTGTGCTGTTGACCGCCAAAATTCAATGGCAACTGAACTTCTTCGAGGTCTTGAATTTTACCGTTCGAAGATTCAAACCGGGCAATATTTTCAGTAAGTGCTTTCATAAAGCGTTTTGCATGTTGAGGAGTAAAAATAATTCGTGCCTTTACTTTGCTTTTTGGAGTGCCCGGCATCACGTTAACAAAATCAATTACAAACTCTGCGTGGGAGTGAGTAATAATAGCAAGATTGGCGTACTCACCTTCTGCAACTTGTTCACTTAATTCAATATTTAGCTGATTTGCGGGCTGTTGATCGGGCATAAAAAATTTTTTTTGAATCTTTACAACAAAATTAAAGTAAAAATATCTCGCCATATAATTTATGACTATATCATTGCAATGCGTTTTTCGTATTAGCGTCCCATTTCAATCTATTTGCTATTTCTCGGAACATATAATTTCGTACCCTCTTCAAGATATGGCAAATAAATATTGTTGTGGCATACATCAAATTAAAAAGAGGCTGTTTCAATACAGCCTCTTTTATTTTAATCATTATGATTAATAAATATTATCACAATTATCTTGGTCCCTTATAAACCAAAGTATCAAATATCTGCTGGTTTGGCCTACCATTTTGAGTCATAATATAAGCAGCATAAACAGTTTGGGTAGTAGGATCGTAACGGCTATCTGTTACTGCAGGATTTAGATAAAGAGTTCTACCCCTACCATCATCGGGAGTCGTATTAACAACACTAATTAGGTCATTAGTTGTTGGATCAAAAGTGAATAACGGTGTGGTAGCTCCAAAAGCCGTACCCCCAGCATTGCCAGCAGTAAAGGCAGGCTCAAGCCCTCCGTAATTAGGAACATTCAACGATACACTATTCGGGCCTTGCGTTACCAATCCGATATTTCCTGGATAAGTACCAGGATCTCCATCTGAAATCCCATAAGCAGCCCAGCCAATTGTTTGAATGTTCAAAGTATAACTTCCATCATATATGTTTTCATCAGCAAAAGCATTAATCTCCGACGCAAAATTTGCGCTAATTGCTCCTGATGAAGCGGAAGTGATTGTTAATGGGATTGCATAACTGGCATTAAAATCAAAGGCGGAAGATAGAGTTATTGTCATATGAACGTATGCCTGAGACTGTCCTTTATGAATAACAACAGAAGATGGAACACTAAAAATTGAAGGATCCGGAATAGTATAACTTGTACTATTTGAATTGTTAAAAGAATCTAACGCAGATTGATCAACTGTAATATTCAATGTGATATCTTCAGGCGCCCCTCCATTTGGTCCATAGATCACAATTCCGTCAAACCCGGTAGTATCATTCAGCGCAGCCAACTTAAACGAAAATTGATACAAAGGATATGGCGTAGTTGTAGATCCAAATCCAGCTCCTGCGCCATTAGATCCTCCGTTATCCTGGAAAGAGATAACATTAGGTGAGCTACGTCCATACAACGGCGGATAGTTATTTTCTTTTAAACATGATGCCATACTGATGAATAACCCAGCAAGAACAATACAACTATTGATATATTTTTTCATATTAAACTTTTGCATATTATAATATTTTTTAGTTCTAATGAATTAATGCGCCCAGAAAATGGTAGACGTATAAATATCCGTCCCTTGTGGAACGTTGGCTCCATTCGTTGCAACTTCTATATCCGGATAAGGTAACCTTGTAGGTAATTTATCTGGTCTTGTTGCCTGCGATTGTGTTGACGTAAACGATCCATAAGGATTATTAATTACCGTTGGTGAATTTACGGGGTATCCTGTTCTGCGATATTCACTCCATGCTTCCTGTCCGTGTATAAAATTCAATGCAATATATTTTTGCGTTATAATTGCTTCCGTTTGTTGAGCAGTTGTTGTTGCTAAACTGAAGTTAACCAAATAGCTTGTGGAATTTGCTGTAGCATAAGTTGCAACATCGGCAACCGGATCCCCCCCTATGAGATTTGTAGGATCGTTATCCGGTCCTTCGTACAGATAAGTGAAAGATGCCAAAATCCCGTTATTAAAATCAGTAGTTGCATCCTGATTCAAAATGCCTCTTACATCAGCTTCTGCCTGCAAGAAATCACTTTCTGCCAAAAGAATCAATGGTTCACCCATATTAGGGCCTTTCATCACTCCGTCGGCATTTCCCCAAGAAGTTCCGGTGCTGCCACCACCTGAATACCATGCACCACCACTTGAGGGAGAAGTAAGTGTATTATTTGGAGGTTGAACTCCCAATTGGTTATAAGGAGTGGGGCTGGAAGAACTATTAAATCCATTATAAATGGCTGCACCACGGGCAGGATCAGTTAATTTGGTCCCATCATAATAGCCAAAAACATAAGTCGCGGGAATCCATGCATTCCCTTCTCTTGAGCCCGCATAGTTGGCTACCCATGTGTTCCAGGATGGATTTACTTGAGAGCCTGATGTAGCGGTTGACTGGGTATATCCAGGATTAACTATCGCATCGCTGGTTAAAAAGCCATCTGAAGAAAAACTTGTATTCACGAACTGTGCAGCGCCGGAAGCTCGAATAATTAACCGCAACTTTAATGTGTTCGCAAATTTCTTCCAACTCGTCATATTACCTCCAAATAAAGGATCTGTACCCGCATTTAATGCGGTAGGCGCCTGAGCATTATTGATCTCATTTATTGCGGTATCCAAGGTCGATGCCAAGGTTGCATATATACCTGCAGCGTCGTCATACTTAGGCTTTAAAATTGTGTCTCCCTTAAGTGCCTCTGTATATGGAACATCATTAAATTCATCTACTAACATTTGATAGACATAGGAGCTCATAATTTTAGCTGTAGCATTGTAGTAAGAGTTCACATCACTTCCTTCCGTACCATTAATAATGACTTTAAAGTTTTCCAATGTCGAGTATGCTGAACTCCAATAACCATCGCCTGTAGAATTAGGGTAATCATAAGTCCATGAAGCGCCAAAACCACCGTAACCACCGGCATTAGCTGCATATCCAACTGTTTGACCTCCATAATCATTTAAGGCTGAAACCAAACTAGCCGTATTGACAATAGCCAATGGCAAAACGAGGTTAGGACTTGCGGCTGTAAGTGAGTTGGGATTACTATTAACGGCCAAATATTTCTTACAAGAGCTACTTCCCAACGCGACAATTATAGTAAAAAGCAATATTATTTTTTTCATACTTTGATAAATTAAAATAATTAAAAATTGACAGATAAGTTAACACCATAATAGCGAGAAGGAGGTGTTTGATACCCTGTGAGACCAATCCCATTTGAAGTGCTTCCAGCATCACTATAATCAGGATCTGTATATAAATTATCTTTGGGCAACCAGATAAATAAGTTACGCCCAACTAAACTTATAGAAGCCGACTTGATAGATTTGGTTGATTTTAAAAGTGCCGAAGGCAAATTATATGTTACAGATAATTCTCTAAGTTTCCAAAAAGCGCCATTGGTTACATAGTTGGAAGTTACGTTGTAATTTTCAGTGGCATCTGTCCAGAAACCAGCGTTTCCATTTCCGTTTTCGCTAATGAGCACAGTTGAATTATCTACCCATTTACCACTTGCATCCATGTATGTGGAATTAGGGAACACAAACCTCTGGCGGTTGAATTCAACTGTACGGATTCCCATCCCAGACCAGTCCATATCAAACCCTATATTATTATAGCGCTTGTAGCCTCCGCGATACTCAAGTACCGCTGCAATAGTGAACGATTTGTATGTTACTGATGGATTAAAAGAAACCATGTTTCTCATATTAGCATTGCCTAAAGGCACAATTGCGCTATTATTAACAACAGGCATTCCTGTAGATGGATTTACGACAACCTTTCCATCATGGCGCTCATAATCATATCCCATGATTTCCGGCCATTGATACCCAGGCAAAGCATAAGTGCCGGTACCGCCACCATAAGTAGCTAATTGCAGTTTATCCAACCCCGGTGTTATAGCTAGCGCCCTGTTATCGTTATATGTGTAAGTTGTTCCAATGCTTACAGTCCATGATCTGGTGTTGACCAAATTAAATTTCACAGATGTTTCCAATCCTTTTGATTCTGTTTCACCAACATTTGTCAGCAAACTACCAAATCCAGATGCCCATGAAACTGTAGTTGTTAAAGTTTGATTTGTAGTATGCTCATCATACCATGTAACTGATGCATCTATTAGGTTATGAAATAATCTAAAGTCAGTACCTATTTCCCAGCCCTTCGTAATTTCAGGTTTTAAATCAGAAGATATTAAAGTGGTACTTAAAGCATATCCCGCAACATTATTATATGGGTAACCATTTCCCTGACCAAAGGTTGGCAACAAAGAATAAGCCCCGTAAGGATTAGAAGCAGGACCTAAATTTACCTGACCCACTTTAGAAACGCTTCCTCTTATTTTCCAGTAATCAAGCCAATTTGAATTGCCCAAAGAGGCGATACCTTTGGTAAGAATTATTGATGCATCTACTGAAGGATAGAAGAATTTGCTGTTATTCGGGTTCAAAACAGATACCTGATCCTGACGTCCGGTAGTATGAAGGAATATAAAGTCATTCCAACCTAACTGAACATCGTAATAAGCGCCAAACTGCCTTGCCTTAAATATAGAATTACCTGCTGAAGGGTAACCAAGTGTATTGCCAAGATTATATATCCCGGCTTGCACTAATGAACCAACGCCAGCACCCAAATTGTTCTGTGCGTCTTGCTGGAATGCAATTCCACCAATAATATTTAAAGAAAAATCTCCGAATCTCTTTTGTATGATTGCTTTCAGGTTTTGTATTATTTCATTGTAATATTGGCTTGACTCTGCATCACCACCTGGTATAGTGGTTTTAAAACCACCACTTGAAGCTGTTGCATAAGGAGTATAATTGAAAGAGTTAGTATAAGTTTTTGCATTCTGAGTTCTCATTGTCAATCCTGTAGATGACATAAGATCCAACCATGTTAAAGGTGTGTAATGCAACTCCAAACTACCAGTAATATAATCATTATTAGTTAGTGAGCGATTATTTTCAGCCGTAAAATAAGGGTTTCCATACCATGGATTGTAATATCCATTGGGATTAGCGTACTCATTGGTTTGCCAGTTTCTAAATTTAGTAATAGGTATTTCAGCTGGCATATTTAAAAACTCATCATATATTGATGTTTCGGCTGAAGTAACGTCATATCTGTTCTGCAAATACGATAACCCATAATTTGCACGCACTTTATCTCCTATTTTTCTTGTTCCGTTTAATCTTATGGATGCCCTGTTAAACTGATCCCAAAGCATTGTACCAGTAGTGGTAAGGTATTGAGCAGCAAGATAAAAAGACGATCTTTCATCAGCTGAAGACAATGATACATCTGTTTGACTTGATACACCTGTTTGCCAGAACTTATTTCTGTCTTTAAAGTTGCTATATGGTGCTGTCAATTGATCTCCATTTTCTAATGGATTGCCCAAAGGGCGAATCGAGCCATCAAATTTAGGTCCGTAAGACTCATTTTCAAGAGGAGAATAATAAGGTTGACCTGTTGTGTCTGTTCCATAACCACTACCACCAGATCCATATTGGGTCTGCTCTTTAGGATTGTAGGCTACATGCTCTAAAGTAACTGTTTGACCTAAATGTACCGTTTGCGTACCCGCCGCAGGGCGTTTGGTTGTAATAATAAGCGCACCGTTAGAAGCCTGTGAGCCATAGAGCGCTACAGCCGCAGGACCATTTAATACGTTTACATTATCTACATCCTCGGGGCTGATATTAGTCAACAGATCATAAGTAACAATGTTACCATCCAATATAAGCAATGGCTGGTTGTTACCTGTAAAAGATCTTTGTCCACGTAAAACCAACCTAAAGGTTGGATTTACACCGCCGCCGGTTTCCATTACTTGCAAACCCGCAACTTTACCGGCTAAAGCGCTGGCTAAAACCGTTGGTTTTGCTTCGGTAACGCTAGCCGCACTTATGGTTGTAGTAACAAACCCTTGCTGCCGCTTGCTAACTTTTACGCCCGATGCAGTTGTAACAACTACTTCACTCAAAGTTTTTTGCTGGCGTGTAACCTGAATGGTTAAAAATCCTGAGTTAGGATCTACTGATACATGTTTATCAATCATTCCAACTCCGGAAATAATAAGGGTTACAGGTTTTGAAATTTTAAAAGAAAAGTTACCATCAGCATCTGCGCTGAACCCCTGCTTGCTTCCTTGAATATGGATAGAAGCAAATGGAACAGGTTGATTTTGTTCATCAGTAATTTTCCCAGTAACGTTTTTGGTTTGTGCAAATGCTGCAAAACAGAATGACAGCACTGCAATCAGTGATAGAAATTTTCTCATGTGACGTGAGTTTGGTTTTTAGAAGCCGTAAATATAGGAACTTTTAAATTTTATCAAAAAAAATGTTAAAAAGTAAAGCTCCATTTTGTGGCAAGACAATTTTCCTTATTAAAATGCTGCAATTGTTCAAAAAAAATTACATGCTAATTAATAATTGCAATTTTATTTCTGATTTTTTGTTCCCTTTTACTTCATCTAATCCGGTACCAATCGAATTCGTGCCGCTATAAATACTTTGAGTCCATCGTACCCATGCTTCAATTTTAAAGTTATTTGACCGGTTTGCAGAAAATAATTTTTTCAGATTGCAATTCAAATTAAAATAGTAACGGAATCCTTTATCATAATAAAAGGGAACAGAGAAGCTATAAGGAACATCGTTTTCATAAACGTACACTCTTGAATTATAATCGCCGGTTTCGAAATATTGCAATCTTACATTTCCTCCAAAAAGCTTTTGAGTTTTATAAAAAAAATCAACATAGCTTAAAAAGCCTTGAGAATAATCGGGGTTGCGTTTATCATACCAAACCAATTCAACTCTGTTTCTGATACTAATTTTTTTATTAAAACTAAATTCCCATTCGGTTCGCCAGTTTTGTTGTGTAACAAATGATAACTGATGAGTTGCAGCGGTTGAGTTCGACATATTTTGTTGTTTTGACTGATTCTGATATCTCGTATAAATATTAAAGAATTTGTCGGGGTTATATAAAAGCTGAACAAAATAATCTCTGCCCGAACTTGGCGCGTCTATCTCATATTTTAGCCACGGAAATTTATATACATCAAAAAAAATGTTGCTCCGCCAATTTGAAAAAGGACGCAAGGTAATTCCTGCATAAATTCCTTTTTCGTTTGTCGGGTTTGAGTTTTCTGTAAATGCGTCGGCATAAAGTGCCTGGTAATTTCTTGCGATATTTCTGTACAACATAGAAACATCAACATTGGAATGTACGCTTATCAGCAATCCGTTTACTGTTGCCTTTGCAAAATTTTTATCCTGAGCAAATTCTCCAAAAAAATGAAAATTGCGGTGAGTATAACTATAATCGGCGCTAATGTTTGTCCAACTATTTCCTGTGATTGCAAATAAATTGTATGGCTCATTTTGTTTTTGAATGCCATCTGAAAATTGATAATGGATAACGCTAATGCCTAACCGAAAATCTTGTTGAGTAAAACTCAGATTTCCGCCAACAGCTTTTTGTAACACATTATTTTTGTCTTCATTTTCGATTTTTGTTCGATGATAACCTGAGGTTTCAAAAGATGAAATAAGATCTTTTTTCGTTAAAGTATCCGTGTTAAGATTTGTGCTGATTTTTTTAATTGAACAAAAAACCGTTGTTTGCCATTTGCCTTGCTGCAATGTAATTCCAGCGCCACGATGAAAATAAAATTCGCCGGATGAATTATACGGACGAAGAATATCCGCTTGTCTTTTTATTGATTGCACTTCTGCGCTTTTGGTAAATGCAATGCTTTGCCATTGTATCAATCCTTGTCCCATATTCACCGTAAAATCTCCAAGCGCTAATGATTTTATTACGCCCAGGTTTCTTACAAAAAAATGAAATGAATAAAAATCAAATCCATATTTCTGATAGCCTTTAAAAAATTGTTCGCCTGCATCTTTATCACCAAGCAATCCATATTGCAGCAAATTTTTGTAGCTGTATTTATATCTGAAAAAAATCTTTTCCGGACTTCCCAAATAATATGAGCTGGTGTCGGCGGGTTTTTCATAACCAACAGATTTTTCTATTTGCTCGGAAGATCTCATCAGCAATTCATGTTCGCCACCATGAAATCTTTTAGCAAAATTTTCTTTCGTAAAATCATTTTGCTTTACCGATACATAAGGCAATAATAATTGTATGCTCCACAAATCAAATGTGGGAACGGCCTGCAATTCATAAATACTGATAAGATTTCCCATTAATTGCCGATACTTTAAAAAATTATAGATCTGCAAATCTGTAAGAATTTGCAATGCGCGCAATTCAGATTCATCCGCAGTGTTCAGGTTGATGGGATGTTTATGATATGCATTTAATTCCTGCAAGTAAGAATCATCCGTTATATCATCTTTTTGCCGCTCGCTGAGTTGTTCCAGCTGCTGTTGCTGTGTTAAAGTTGCAGGTTCTGTTTGAGCGCAAATTTTAACTGTTATTAATAAGAATAAAATAGAAAAACATTTCTTCACAATCGCTATTCTTTTTTTCCGAAATCATAAATAAATAATAAACCTGGAGTAAATCCGAGTTGAGGATGATAACTAACGGTCGCGTCTAACCGAAACTCTTTCCAGTGCAATCCAAAACCAATATATGGGGAAGTTGATTCCGTAACTATTCCCATTCTTGCAAAAAATTGTTTGGCAAAAATGTATTGCAAACCTGCATTCACATTTACAGGTTTATTTTCTTCCTTAATAATTTCAGCGCTTATAAAAACCTGCGAAGAGGCTTCATAACCCAAACCCGCATTATATATTGACGCTAATTTTTCGTTTGTGTTTTTTCCAAAATCTCCGCCAATCGGGTTATAAACATGAAAACCTGCTGTAATTTTTTCTGTTGGATGAATGATAAAACCTATTTCAAAATTTGTTGTGTTTGCATTTCCATATTCAGAAATATGAATAGAATAATAATTAAACTGAACGCCGATATTAATGAACCGTCCTAATTTTTTTGCATAGGCAATTCCAATTTGCGATTCATTATAATCGCTGAATCCAAAATAATTTGTTTGTATTCCAAAACCTCCGGCATTTGTGGGAATAGCAATTGCTGCTGTATAATTACTCAACTCCTGCAATGAAAATCTTCTTTCAGAATAAATTCCTGCGCTCGTTTCTTTTTGAGAAATTAATGCAGCCTGGTTATTTGTAAAAGAAAATGCATCGGTAAAATTATTGCTGTAAGCGCCGGTTTGTATATAGTTAGCCTTGATTGGTGAATGAATGATTTGCGCTGCACACCAATTTATATTTAATAGGAATAAGGCTAACTGCAGGAGTTTTTTTCTCACACAGTTAATTTTGAGCGCCGAATTTAATTTGAATATTTGAAAATAAAGAAAATATCAGATCATTATATTTTCACATTAGCACATTATCATATTTCCGCATTTTCACATTAGCTTTGCGCATGCAAATTTTAGACGGACAGTTAGCCTCGCAGCATATAAAAAACGAACTCAAATTAAAAGTTACTCAATTAATAATAGAGGGAAAAAAAGCACCGCATCTCGCTGCAGTTTTGGTTGGTAATAACGGCGCCAGCGAAACTTATGTAAATGCAAAAGTGAAAGCCTGCGCCGAAATAAGTTTTAAATCCACCTTAATAAGATTGGACGAATCGATCAGTGAAAATAAATTACTGAATGTAATTGAAGAACTGAATAAAGATATGGATGTAGATGGCATCCTTGTGCAATTGCCTTTGCCCAAACATATTTCCGACGAAAAAGTTATTAATGCAATCGATCCTTCAAAAGATGTTGACGGATTTCACCCGATAAGTATTGGAAAAATGGTGCAGGGATTATCCACTTTTGTTCCCGCAACGCCTCACGGAATTATGTTGTTGCTCGAGCATTATAAAATTGATACCAAAGGAATGAACGCTGTTGTTTTAGGCCGCAGCAACATTGTTGGCAGACCGATCAGCATTTTATTAAACAGCAACACTAATCCCGGAAATTGCACAGTAACTGTTTGTCATTCGCACACAAAAAATCTCCGCGAAATTTGTTTGCAGGCAGATTTAATTGTTGCAGCCTTAGGTAAACCGGAATTTGTTACGGCAGATATGGTTAAAGAAAATACGATTGTTATTGATGTTGGAATAACCCGCGTTGAAGATGCCACAAAGAAAAAAGGATTTGCGCTGAAAGGTGACGTAAAATTTTCAGAAGTTGCTCCAAAATGCAGTTATATAACTCCTGTACCCGGCGGCGTAGGACCTATGACCATCGCGGCTTTGATGAAAAATACTTTTAAAGCCTGCACAGATAATAATTAAGCGGAGAGCTATTGGCTGTTAGCTATTGGCCGATAGCTGTTGGCTCTTTTAATACCAGCATTTATTTTTCATAGCATCATCGTTGCGTCGCAATCCTTTCATCTGTTGTGCTACTATTAAGCAGTGGTTTACAAACGGCAATTTCAAAAGAAACCCAGCTAACAGCTATCAGCTAATAGCTAAAAGCTCAAAACTATTTCATCAAAAAATATGATCTTTGCACTTCATGCAAACAGCAACTAAAAATAAAATACAAACATTACCGGTGATGGAATCCTTTTACACAATTCAGGGTGAAGGTTTTCATCAGGGCAAAGCCGCATATTTTATCCGGCTCGGCGGCTGCGATGTTGGTTGTGTTTGGTGTGATGTAAAAGAAAGTTGGAATGCAGATATTCATCCTAAAAAATCTGTTGAAGAAATAGTTGGAGAAGCAGTTGACAGTCGACTGTCGTCCGTCATCAGTCATCCGACTTCCGACTTCCGACTTCCGACTTCCGACATCGTTGTCATCACCGGCGGCGAACCGCTGATGCACGATTGCTCGGAGCTGACAACCCAACTTCACAAAGCAAATTTTAAAACACATATAGAAACTTCCGGCGCATATCCATTAAGTGGTAAATGGGATTGGATTTGTGTTTCACCAAAAAAATTCAAAGCTCCGGTTTCAGACATTTTACCCTTTGCCAACGAACTAAAAATTGTTATCTTTAATAAAAGCGATTTTGATTGGGCAGAAAAATATGCAGCCCTTGTATCTTCAACGTGCAAACTCTACTTACAACCTGAGTGGGAAAAATCATCAGTTGTCACTCCGTTAATAATTGACTATATCAAACAAAATCCACGTTGGGAATTTTCATTACAATTGCATAAATACATTTCTGTTCCCTGAGTTTTCAGTTTAAAGTTTTGTGTTTACGATTAAAATCACATCTGAAAATCTAAAAAATCAGATTTTTTTTTTCTTTAAATTTTAATGTCAAGTGATTCGTTCTGAATAAATGTTTCACTTTTGTTATTATGTTTATTTTTCCTTTGCACAAGCCAATACAATCCCAACAAGGTTCAAAAAAAAGCTTTGCAATTATTTTCTAAAGCGCAGAACCTTGCCGAAAGTGATCACAACAATTTTCCGCAAGCTATACAACTATTAAAGCTGGCAGTTAAAACTGACAGCACCTATGAAGAAGCTTATCTTTCTTTAGGTGGCATTTACCAGGAAATGAAAAACTATAATGATGCAATCTTCAATTACGAAAAAGCAAGAAATATCGACAGCATCTTTTTCATTGACTATAATCTTTCTTATTCCATTTGTCTCGCAGGGATAGGTGAGTTTGATAAAGCATTAGCTGCCATAAATGAATTTTTAACCATCACCAATTTGAATGAAACGAGTCGCAAAGCCGGCGAATACAGAAAAAAATGTTACACGTTCGCTGTTGATTATGCAAAAAGCAAACCGCAAACAAATTATGTATTCGAGCCGAAAAATTTAGGAGATAGCATTAACACCAGCAAGCTGGAATATTATCCAACTATAACTATTGACGGAAGCAAATTAATATTTACGCGAAGAGATGCTAATGAAACTTTTTATGAATCGGATTTCATTAACGGAAAATGGAGCAAAGCAAAAATTTTGCCCGGCGAAATCAATACAAACTATAACGAAGCGGCGCAAAATATTTCCCAGGATGGTCAATGGCTCGTTTTCGATGGTTGCGATTTTCCAAATGGATATGGAAGTTGCGACCTGTACATTTCTTATTTAACAAACGATGGCTGGAGCGCCGCCGAAAATCTCGGGCGAAATATTAATACAGAATTTTGGGAAGCTGCGCCATCACTTTCTCCCGACAAAAGAGATTTGTATTTTGCAAGTCGCAGACCCGGCGGTTATGGCGGCAGCGATATTTATGTAAGTCATTTCAGCAACGGGCAATGGAGCGAACCGGAAAATTTAGGTCCAACAATTAATACCGGCGGAGATGAAACGGCTCCGTTTATTCATGCGGATAATCAAACTTTATATTTTACATCGAGCGGGCATCCTGGTTATGGCGGCGATGATTTATTTTTATCAAGAAAAGATGCAAAAGGAAATTGGACGAAACCTGAAAACCTCGGATACCCTATCAACACAATAGAAAATGAAGGAACGCTTGTTGTTGCTGCCGATGGTAAAACCGCATACTACGCAAGTGATCGTGCAGATACCCGCGGTGGTTTGGATATTTACACATTCGAATTGCGAAGTGATGTTCGTCCAATACGAACATTGTGGGTTAAAGGAAAAGTGTATGATATGAAAACCCAAAAAGGTTTGCCTTCTGCAGTTGAGCTAACTGATTTAGCGACGAAGCAAATAATAAGTAAAGTACAAACAGATGAAACCGGAAATTATTTGGTGACACTTCCGGTTGGAAAAGATTATGCATTTAATGTTAACCGCAAAAATTATCTTTTCTTTTCTTATAATTTTTCGCTCAGTCAAAAACAACCCGATTCTGTTTACAACATTGATATAGCATTGCAGCCGATTGAAATTAATGCAACAATTATTTTAAAGAATATTTTTTTTGATGTTGGGAGATATGATTTGAAACCGCAATCGCAAATTGAATTGGATAAAGTGGTTCAGCTGATGAAAGAAAATGCAACATTGAAAATAGAAATCAGCGGACATACTGATAATGTTGGAAAACCCGCAGACAATTTAATATTATCTCAAAACAGGGCTAAGGCAGTGGTAACTTATCTTTCATCAAAAGGAATTGATATGATAAGATTATCTTCCTTAGGTTTTGGCGATACAAAACCAATTGCAGATAATAAAACCGAAAACGGCCGCGCACAAAACAGAAGAACAGAATTGAAAGTAATCGGACAATAGAGATTTACGATTTTAGATTTGCGATGTACGATTTCTGAGTTTCGGTTATGCATTACTGTTAGCTTAGCTAATGGCTATTAGCTGATGGCTTTTTTCATTTTCACATTTTCACATTTCCACATTACATTTGACAAAACCTTTTTATTCCATGAAAATTGAATCTCATCAATCTTACCCAATCCCGGTTCAGACGAATGAATTATTATATCAAATCGCTCTTACTTCTATTCCGCAAATCGGACCGGTTCAAATAAAATTTTTAATTGACCATTTCGGAAACGCATCTTCCGTTTTTAAAGCAAAAAAATCGGCGCTGGAAAATGTAAGTGGCATCGGCACAACAAAAGCAAAAATCATTTTACAATGTAAAAATTTTGCTGAAGCAGAAAAAGAATTAGAGTTCATTCAGAAATATAAAATCCAGCCATTATTTCTTACGGATAAAAATTATCCGCAACGGCTATTACATTGTTACGATCCGCCGGCAATGTTATATTACCGCGGTAATGCCGATTTGAATTCATCTAAAATTATTTCGATAGTTGGCACGCGAAACAACAGCGATTATGGAAAACAGGTTACCGAAAAATTAATCAAAGAATTACCTTTTCAAAATATTCTTATCGTGAGCGGACTTGCTTTTGGAATTGATTCTATCGCGCATAAAGCTGCGTTAAAAAATAATTTACCAACTGTTGGCGTGCTCGCTCATGGGTTGAACAAAATGTATCCAACGGAACATACATCGCTCGCAAAAGAAATGGTTGCGAACGGTGGTTTACTAACAGAATTTACAAGCAATACAAAACCCGACAAACATAATTTCCCCATTCGCAATCGCATTGTAGCAGGCATGAGCGATGCAACAATTGTAATTGAAACCGGCATTAAAGGCGGAAGCATGATAACCGCAGAATTAGCGAACGGCTATAATAAAGATGTATTTGCATTTCCCGGAAAAACTACCGATGCAAAAAGCGTTGGCTGCAATTATCTTATTAAAAATAACAAAGCGATTTTACTCACCGACGCGGAGCAACTAATAGAAATAATGGGTTGGGAAGAAAACAAAAAAACAAAAGCCAAAAAACAAAAAGAATTATTTATTGAATTGACGCCCGATGAAAAAATTATTATTGAAATGTTTAAAGAAAAAGAAATCATACCTATTGACGAACTGAATGTAAAATCCGGGTTAAGCAGCAGCGCCGTGGCAGCGGCAATATTAAATCTTGAGTTTCAAAATGTGATTATGGCAATGCCGGGGAAAATGTATAAGATGAGTTAGTTGCTGGTTGCAAGTTGCCGGTTTCTGGTTTAATAACTCGCTGACTAAACTTTATTTTATGAAATCATATCGTGACCTTGAAATTTATAATTCATCACAAGAACTAGCTATTAAAATTCATACAATGACTTTAGCATTGCCAAAGTTCGAAATGTATGAAGAAGGCAGTCAAATCAGAAGATCTTCAAAAGCAGTTACCAGCGCGATTGTTGAAGGATATGGAAGAAGAAATTATAAAAAAGATTTTATCAAATTTCTCATAATCGCAATTACTGAAAACGATGAAACAATTGTTCATTTGGATTTTCTTTTCAAAACAGGCTCATTGTTAAATGGAAATTTATACAAACAACTTCGCGATGGTTATGAACAACAAAGCAAAAAGATCAATAAGTTTATTCAATGGGTTGAAATTAACTGGAAACCCAGAGAGACTTAATTCTCAGCCACAAACCAGCAACAAGCATCTGTAAACGAGCAACCGGAATTAAAATTTGTCTCATATTATTCCTCTGCTTTATCTTTGCACATGGCAAGAATAATTAACTCTCAGACAGAAAATCTCCCTAAAAAATTTTTCGGCGAAGGATTAACATTCGATGATGTTTTGTTATTACCTGCTTTTTCGCAGGTACTCCCGCGCGATGTGAACATCAAAACAAAACTTACAAAAGGAATTTCATTAAACATACCATTGATTTCTGCAGCAATGGACACCGTTACAGAAGCCACGCTGGCTATAGCTTTGGCGCGAGAAGGCGGTATCGGAATTCTTCACAAAAACATGACCATCGAAAAACAGGTTGAGCAGGTCAGAAAAGTAAAACGCAGTGAAAGCGGATTGATCATCGACCCGATAACTTTACGCATTGATGCAACCATCGGCGATGCTTTGCGATTGATGAAAGAAAATAAAATCGGTGGAATTCCTATCGTTAATAGCAATCAAAAATTAGTTGGCATTCTTACCAACCGCGATTTACGTTTTGAAGATGACAAACATCGCAAAGTAAGCGAGGTAATGACAAAAGAAAATCTCATCACTGCGCCTGAAGGCACCGATTTAAGAAAAGCAGAAAAAATTTTACGGCAATATAAAATTGAAAAACTTCCGGTCGTTAATAAATCTGGCAAGTTGATCGGACTGATCACTTATCGCGATATTCTTCAACTAACCAGCGTTCCTAATGCAATTAAAGACGGTTATGGAAGACTGTTAGTTGGCGCGGCGTTGGGAATTACAGTTGATATAAATGAAAGAGCTTCTGCTTTGCAACAAATAGGCGTTGATGTTGTTTGCCTCGATAGCGCGCATGGGCATAGCAAAGGTGTAATTGATTCACTAAAAAAATTAAAAAAGAATTTTCCAAAACTCCAGGTAATCGCCGGAAATATCGGAACTGCAGCAGGCGCTAAAGCGTTGGTTGATGCCGGCGCGGATGCTGTGAAAGTTGGTATAGGTCCCGGTTCAATTTGCACTACAAGAATTGTTGCCGGCGCAGGTGTTCCGCAAATCACAGCTATCATGGAAGCCGCGTCTGTATTGAGTTCTGCTAACGTTCCATTAATTGCGGATGGTGGTATCCGTTATACCGGCGATATGGTTAAAGCATTAGCCGCAGGCGCCGACACGGTAATGATGGGGAGTGTTTTTGCCGGCGTTGAAGAAAGTCCGGGTGAAACAATTATCTATGATGGAAGAAAATTTAAACAATATCGCGGAATGGGTTCTATAAGTGCGATGGCAGAAGGCAGCAGCGACAGATATTTTCAGGATGTTGAAGACGGAATTAAAAAATTAGTTCCCGAAGGAATTGAAGGCCGCGTTGCCTTTAAAGGAAATTTGAATGAAGTGGTAACCCAATACACCGGCGGTTTGCGCGCAGGAATGGGATATTGCGGAGCAAAAGATATCAACGCACTCAAGCAGGCTGCGTTTATAAAAATTACCAACGCAGGCATGCAGGAAAGTCATGCACACGATATAGAAATCACGCGCGAAGCGCCGAATTACAGCAGACAATAACAATTTACGATTTTAGATTTTGGATTTACGATTTCTGAGTTTCGGATATGCGTTACTGTTAGCATTCTTTTTTAATTTTAAATTTTTTGATACCAGCTTCAGCAACTCCGGTTGAGCATCGTTGCGTCGCAATCCTTTCATCTGTTGTGCTACTATTAAACTTCCCTTTCGCTTTCTCCGCGTCTCTGTGTGAAATATTTTTACCTTAAAAAAATAAAGTTGCGCAAAGTTATTATCGAGTGTTCGCGGCGTTGCGTGAAATCTTCTATTTTTACAAAAATTTCTTTTGAAAAAAATTCATCCGTTCTATTTATCGCTGTTATCGGGTTTATTATTATATGCTTCCTGGCCGGTTTCGCCTTTCACGTTTTTTATCTTCATAGGTTTTGTTCCTATATTATTTATTGAAACGCAAGTAAAAAAAAGAGCGCGTTTTTTTTGGTTCACCTATCTCGCGTTATTAATATGGAATATTGCCACAACATGGTGGGTTTGCAATTCAACAATTCCCGGTGGCATTTTAGCGATCGTGCTAAACCCTTTGCTGATGTGCATTCCATGGATTGGATTTTATAATATAAAAAGAAGATTAGGCGAAACCGTTGGTTATTTTTCTTTGATTTTTTTCTGGCTAACGTTTGAATGGATTCATCTCAACTGGGAATTAAGTTGGCCATGGCTAACACTCGGAAATGTTTTTGCAATGCATCCCAACTGGGTTCAATGGTATCAATATACCGGAACAAGCGGTGGAACTTTGTGGATTCTAATTATTAACATTTTTATTTTTCAGTTGATCAATAAAAGTCAAAAGCTGAAATTCAAAATACAAAATTCTACATTCAATATCCGGTACGCTATTCGTATCACCTATTCTTTGCTAATTCCATTTTTTATTTCTTACCTCGTAATCAAATTTTCCAACCATCAAAATACAAACTCTAAAACGCAAACTCCAAACATCGTAATTGTTCAGCCAAATATAGATCCGTGGGATGAAAAATTTGTTGCCGGAAAAGAAGAAGCGCAACTTCATAAATTAATTCAACTCAGCGAATCGCAAATGGATTCCAACACAGCATTAGTTGTTTGGCCGGAAACTGCAGTTCCCGTTCCTGTTGATGAAGATTCGATGAAAACAAATTATTTCATTCAGCCTGTTTGGGATTTTTTAAAAAAATATCCAAAAATAAATTTGCTAACCGGCATTGAAGGTTTTCGTATTTACGATGAACAAAATAAAACTTCTTATTCGCAAAAAATTCCCAACACCAATAAATATTATGATGAATACAACAGCGCTGTGTTAATGGACAGCAGCGGGTTTCAGGCATATCATAAATCCAAATTGGTTCCGGGCGCAGAAACGTTGCCTTCTTTTTTAAAATTCATGGCAGGTTTGTTCGACAAGTTTGGCGGTACAACAGGCGGTTATGCAAAACAAGATGAGCGTACAGTTTTAAAAACCTATAACAACACCTATAAAATTGCTCCTTCAGTTTGTTATGAAAGTATTTATGGAGAATTTATGTCGAAATATATTCACAACGGCGCAAACCTGATTGCAATCATTACAAACGATGGATGGTGGCGAAATACCAGCGGCTACAAACAGCATGAAAATTATGCGCGGCTGCGTGCCATTGAAACACGTTGCTGGGTAGTGCGCAGTGCAAACACCGGGGTTTCATGTTTTATAGATGCTGACGGCGAAGTGATAAATCCGCAGCCGTATAATACAGTTGCCTCTATCAAATTAAATGTTCCTGCTTCCGATGCCGGAGAAACATTTTATGTGGAATACGGCGATATTATTTCGAAACTCGCTATGACATTTGCAATTCTTCTTGTAATTTGGGATCTGATTGCAATTATCAAGAGCAAATTAAAGCGTGGATAAAATCATCAATTACCGATCTTCTGCGATTTTTTATCGTATTGAAGGAAATGGTTACCCGGTAATTTTGATTCATGGTTTTGCAGAAGACGGAATGCTATGGCAAAATCAAATTGACTATCTCGCAAAAAATTTCCAACTGATCATACCCGATTTGCCCGGAAGCGGCAAATCAACGTTCTACCCTCAGCTAAAAAAAATTGACGACTATGCTGAATGCATAAAATTTATTGCAGATGAAGAAAAAATTTCTGACTGCATTATCATCGGGCATAGCATGGGCGGATATATTGCGCTGGCGTTTGCCGAAAAATATCCTGAAAAATTAAAAGCATTCGGATTATTTCATTCAACGGCTTATGCCGACAGCGAAGAAAAAAAATCCGCACGCAAAAAAGGAATTGAGTTTATTGAGAAATATGGTTCTTATGAATTTATCAAACAATCCGTTCCTAATTTATTTACAGAAAATTTCAGGAAAGATCATCCGGAAACAGTGTCGGAATTAATTGAAAGATATAACAACTTTAACCCTCGTTCTCTCGTATCCTATTACAATGCCATGATGGACAGACCTGATCGCACTCACGTATTGAAAGATTTTAAAAAAGCAGTTTTATTTATCATTGGAAAAAAAGATAGTGCAGTACCTCTTGAACATAGCATGCAGCAAAGTTTTTTACCGGAATTATGTTACATTCATATTCTCGAAAATACAGCGCACATGGGCATGTTCGAAAGCAGAAACCGAAGTAATGAATTTTTAAATGAATTTTTAAAAGAGGTAACAGAATAAATTTCTGATTGTAGTTTTTTATCAGTACACTTTATGAAGAATATTTTATTTATACTGATTTTTGGCTTTTGTTTCTTTGATTGCCCAAAAGCATTTTCACAAGCACAAACCTGCCCACTCAATATTAATTTTGCGTTAGATAATCTCACGCACTGGGAAGCATATACAGGAAATAATGTGAATGGCAATTCGAATCAAACAAGATTATATTACGATTCAACAAAAACTGCTCCAACCGGAACGATTAATGTAAAAACTATTTACGAATTTAACCTCCCAAGCGTTCCCGGCATCCAAATTATAACCAACCAAGGAAATGATTTATTCGGAGGGTTTCAGGAAATACCAACCATCAATGGATATGCATATAACTATTCTATTTTGTTAGGATCAACGTCCATTTCACGCTCAAATGACGGAACAGTTGCTGGTGGTTATGTAAGAGGCGTAAGTTATTTAATCAATGTACCGGCAACTCCGGTAGGACAACCATATACTATGACCTATGCTTATGCAATGGTTTTAGAAAATGGCAGGCACCCATCAAACGACCAACCTTTGTTTTCAGCAACTTTATATAGTATTTCCAAAAAACAGGTCATTAGCTGTGCTTCTCCAAAATATTTTCTTCCTACAATTATTGGTTCAACAAATGTAAATGGCGGCAATGGAGAATTGGACAGCGCTACCGCAAAAGCGGAAGGATTTTCAGTGAGTTCGCATTTATCTCCTAACCCGGATCCAAACGGACCGCAAAACGATCCCAATCCTCAGCATTTGCAGGATGTTTGGACAAAAGGCTGGACCGAAGTTACTTTCGATTTATCTCCCTACAGAGGCCAACAAGTTTTGTTGACTTTTGAAGCTGACAACTGCGTTCCGGGCGGCCATTTTGCTTATGCATATGTTGCGTTGAGAAATACCTGTTCTGGCTTAAACATCAGTGGGCCTTTAGCTGCATGTGCTGATGGCACCTTTACCTATTCCATTCCTGCACTTGCAAATGCAAGTTATAATTGGACTGTTCCGGCAGGATGGACAATAAATTCCGGAAACAGTACAAATATTATCAATGTTTCTACAGGAGCAACTGGTGGTGCAGTAATAGCAAATGAGGTGAATAGTTGTGCCAATCTCAAAGACACTATCCAGGTTACCGCAATTCCGCCAACAATTCCCGGCAATGTTACAAGCGACGCAAGCGTTTGTGCAACGGGTAATGGCAACACATTATTGCTAAGCGGAAACATAGGTAATGTTGTAAGTTGGGTCGCTTCCTCCAACGGTGTAAATTCAGTTATTGCAGATACTACTTCTTCCTTTACCTATAGTAATTTAACTGAAACAACAGTTTTCAAAGCGTTAGTACAAAATGGAAGTACCTGCCCTATTGATACAAGTTCAGGAGCAACAATTACCGTATTTCAAAAAAGTGTGGGAGGAAAAATTAGTCCTCCAAACACTAATTTCTGTGCAAACCAAACTGTAGCGGATATTTTAAATCTGAATAATTTCAACGGACAAATAGTTAACTGGCAATCTTCGCAAGACAGTGTTAACTGGCAAAGTTTTGCTCCTGTTAATACAGATTCTACCTATGATGTGCTTAATATTAATTCAACAACTTATTATCGTTCCATTGTTAAAAATGGAGTTTGCGCTGCTGATACCAGCTCCGTTGCAAGCGTTAAATTGTACACTACTCCATTCCCTCAGTCAACTTTCGATCCTGCGGATACAACTATCTGCTATGGAACTGTTGCTCCCTTGAATACTACAATCACGATTGGAACAAGCTATACATGGACAAAAACCGATTCTTTGCAAAACCCGGGTAATGGAGTTATCGGCACAACGCCATATTCGCTCACCGCCCTTGCATACCCTTTAAAAACTACCAATTATACTTTAAGTATAGAAAATAATGGCTGCCCTAATTTTTTATTGGATACATTCCATATAAATGTTATTCCGCAAATAATTGTAAATGCTGGTAACGATACATCTGTTGTTATAGGTGAACCTTTGCAATTTAATGCTGTATCGAATGACACTACAGAAGATGTTTTTGCATGGACGCCGCCAACTGATTTGACTAATCCAAACATTCCAAATCCAGTCGGCAATTATGCAAGCATGGACACCATTACTTACACAGTTAGAGCAACTGATGTACTTGGTTGTTATGGCGAAGGAAAAATCTCTATTCGCGTTTTCAAAACAGCGCCGGATATTTTTGTTCCCAATGCATTTACGCCCGGCAAAAACATAAACAGTATTTTCAGGCCAATTCCTGTAGGAATTTCTTCTCTAAAATACTTCAGAGTGTATAATCGCTGGGGGCAATTAGTGTATTCAACTTCGCAATCCGGACAAGGATGGGACGGCATGCTTGATGGAAGACCGCAAGACAGTGGCACATTTGTTTGGATGGTACAAGGAGTTGATTATACCGGAAAAATTGTTACCAGAAAAGGTACGATGGTTCTGATAAGATAGATACCAAGTTGAATAGTTAATAGTTGCCGCCTTGCAATAGTCGACTGCGAACTTTAATTTTTTCGCTTCTTAATTCTAACTTCTCTCTTCTTGCATTTCACTTCTATCTTTTAACTTTACAAACATGAATAAAATTGTTTTTGTAACCGGAGCTACATCTGGTTTTGGCAAAGCATGCGCGCAAAAATTTGCGGCGAACGGATATGATGTTATTATTAACGGACGAAGAAAAGAAAGATTAGAAGAATTAAAAATCAATCTTGAAAAAGAATTCGGCATAAAAACACTGGCGTTGGATTTTGATGTTCGGGATAAGAAATCTGTTTTTTCTTCTATTGAAAATATTCCGGATGAATGGAAAAAAATTGATCTACTGATCAATAATGCAGGATTGGCTTTGGGCAGAGATTTTTTTGAAAACGCAGATATGGACGATTGGGAAACGATGATTGATACCAACGTAAAAGGATTGTTGTATGTATCGAGAGCTGTGCTGCCTTTTATGATTGCGCAAAAAAAAGGACACATTATTAATATGGGTTCTGTTGCGGCAAAATTAGTGTACGAAAAAGGAAATGTTTATTGCGCATCAAAAAGAGCGGTGGAAACTATTTCAGAATCTATGCGCATAGATTTATTAAGACACGGAATTAAAGTAACAGCAATTCATCCCGGCGCTGCGGAAACTGAATTTTCCGATGTTCGTTTTAAAGGTGATAAAGAACTTGCAAAAAAAGTTTATGAAGGCTATGAACCTTTGCATGCAGAAGATATTGCAGATACTATATTTTATTGCGCCTCTCTTCCGCCACATGTTTGCATTAATGATCTTGTAATTACCTGTACTGCACAAGCGGATTCGATATATTTTTATAAGAAAACAAGTTAAATTTCGTTATTAAATGGTGAGGCGTGAAACGTGAGAAGTGATACATGAATTATTTCATGATTACTGTTTCACCTCTCACGTCTGACGCATTTTATAGAGCGATGAATAGGATTTCTTGTGTACAAGAGTGCGACGCAACGATGCTTAATAGAATTCCAAAAGTTGGTTAACAAAATAATACTATAAAACTACAGCGCGGTATGATAATTGCGCCTCTGTTGTAAATCTGAAATTCATTGCTTACTTTTAAATCACTAATTAGTAATCCGTCATCCTATAAAAACGAACATGTCCATAAAACTACCTAACATCGTTTTTTTCTTACTCGTTTTGTCTTTCGCTTTTACAGTGGATGCGCAAGAAGTTATTAAACAGGAAAGCTGTGATATCACTCCGTTTCGCACTGAAATAGACAGTCTAAAAAATGTTTTTACTTCGCAGGGATTTATTATTTTACGTGAAGCATCTATGGCAATGCAAAGCGAATACGAAATGCCGATTATTGTTCCGATGAACCAGGGCAGTTTATATGAGTTTGTTTTTATTGGCGAGCCTACATCGAAATTATATGAAGTGAGAATGTACGACTGGAATGAAAAACAAGTTGTGTACAAAAAAAATCAGTGGGGTGATGTTGACGGAAATATTATCAGCTACTCTTATGTTCCGGAATTTTCGGAATACCATATGATAAAACCTGTACAGGTTAATAAAACTAAAAAGAAATTGTGCGGCTATGTGTTGTTGCTGAAGAAAGTGAAATAGAAAGTCGGGAGTCAGAAGTCCGATGCTGAAAGTTCCGAACAATTCTTCAACATTCGTTTTACTTCAGACTTCGAACATCATTTCGGAAAACTCATTTTATAATCAACGCTTACTTTTCCTTTTGAGATATCATCCAATTTACTTTTGAGTAATTTTCTTTTTAACGGTTGCAGGTAATCAATAAATAATTTTCCTTCGATGTGATCGTATTCGTGCAGTATAACTCTTGCAGTAATGCCGTTGAATGTTTTTGTGTGCGGTTCAAAATTTTCATCAACAAATTCCAGCGTTATTTCTTCGTTCCTGAATATATCTTCCCTGATTTTTGGAATGCTTAAACAACCTTCGTTATAGGCCCATTCTTCTCCATTTAATTTTCTTACGTGCGCGTTGATAAAAACCTGTTTAGTGCCTGGTGCGTCCGGATATTTTCCTTTGTCTTCTTCATCCTGGTTAGCGAATATTTGCGTGGAATCAATAATAAACAAACGTATATCCCTGTTCACTTGTGGAGCTGCCAAACCCACGCCGGAACTGTTGTACATCGTTTCCCACATATCGTCAATCAGTTTTTGCAAATCGGGATAATCGGCAGTAATATCTTTACACACTGTTCTTAAAACCGGAGAGCCGTATGCAACTATTGGTAGAATCATATTGCTGAAAATTGCTGCAAAAATAAATGATTTTATCGCTCATCGGCCATCTGGCTCCGTTCAACTGTTGGCAAGATATGCCTGCAACAAAATAGTTGCAGAAATTTCATCGACCAAAGCTTTATTTTGTCTTTGCTTTTTTTTCATTCCCATATCAATCATTGCGCGGGAAGCCATTTTGGAACTGAAGCGTTCGTCAACAGTTTGTATAGGTATAGAAGGGAATTCTTTTTGCAGTTTGATTATTATTTGCCTTACTAACGGTGTTGCATGTGTATCACTGTCGTCCAAATTTTTTGGTTCGCCAATTAAAATGAGTTCAACATTTTCTTTCTTAAAATAATCTTTTAAAAAAGAAATGAGTTTAGATGATTCCACAGTTATTAAACCGGTTGCAATAATTTTCAGCGGATCAGTAACTGCAAGTCCGGTTCTTTTTAATCCGTAATCAATGGCGATGATGCGCGGCATAATTCAGTTTATAGTTTATAGTTCATACTTGCATTTTTCCTATGAACCATTGTGAGTAAGCAAATCAGTTATGACAAACACTGCAAACACAACACTCGCAATTCCATTTGCTGTCATGAATGCAAGATTCACTTTGCTTAGATCATTTGGTTTTACAACCGAATGCTGATAGATAAGCATGCTGATAAATATTATCACGCCGATCCAATACCACCACCCGAATTGTCCGTAAAACCCGGCGGCAACTATGCAATGCAATGCTTAGCAAATGCAAAAATTCTGAAACGCGCAAAGCTTTTGATTTTCCCAACCACGATGGCATGGAATATAGCTGTTGCGATTTATCAAACTCTTCATCCTGCAACGCATAAATAATATCGAAACCACTTACCCAAAAAATTACCGTGAATGAAAATAAAATCGGCAACAATGCAAATGCCCCGGTTACTGCGAGATAAGCGCCGATAGGTGCGAGCGATAAACCAATTCCTAAAATCAAATGACAAAGCGGGGTGAAACGTTTTGTATAACTATAAAATAATACAACGAACAAAGCAACTGGTGACAGATAAAAACAAATTCTGTTTATGAAGAAACAAGAGACAAGAAACAAGATGCAAGAAACGAGAGTGAATACCAAAGCATTGTTTGCAGAAATAATTCCCTTAGGTATTTCACGAATGGCTGTGCGAGGATTTTTTGCATCAAAATTTCTGTCGAGATAACGGTTAAAAGCCATTGCTGCGCTGCGCGCGGTTATCATACAAAATAATACCAATGAAAATTTTACAACGAGTTGCTGAGTTGATAAGTTTATTTGTTGATTGGTATATGCCAAAAAAAATCCAATCATCGCAAATGGCATTGCAAAAATGGTGTGCGAAAATTTTATAAGCGATAAATAATTTTTTACTGTTGGCATTTAATTTCAATTTTTACTGCAAACTTTCCGATAAATCCCAATAATCTTTCTATATCCCGGTTCTTACGATTTCCCATAACACAATTCCCGCTGCAACAGAAATATTCAGCGAATGTTTCATTCCCATTTGCGGTATTTCAATGCAGCTATCGCACAATTTTAATACTTCTTCATCAATGCCGCTCACTTCATTGCCAAATATAACAGCAAGTTTGCTATTATTTTCAAAAGAAAATTTATTAAGAAAAATGCTTTGCTCTGCTTGCTCAACCGCAATAATGGTATATCCGTTATCTTTCAAAAAATTTATTGCATCAACACATTTTGGATAATATTTCCATTCAACAGTTTCTGTTGCGCCTAAAGCTGTTTTATGAATATCGCGGTGCGGTGGTTGCGGCGTATATCCGCACAAATAAATTTTTTCTAATAAAAAAGCATCCGCTGTTCTGAACACGCTTCCCACATTGTGCATGCTTCGCACATTATCCAGCACAATTGCAACCGGAATTTTTTCTGCAACTTTAAATTCATCAACAGATTTCCTGTTCAATTCATTCATCGTTAACTTGCGCATCCTGCAAAGTAAAAAGTAAAAAGGCAAAAGCAAAAAAGAAAGCAGTTTTAACTTTTTACTTTTTACTTTTGAATCAATCATGGCAAAATCTTTTAACGATACCCCTTTGATGCAGCAACATCGCGCGATAAAACAAAAATATCCCGATGCAATTTTGCTTTTTCGTGTTGGCGATTTTTATGAAACATTTGGAGAAGATGCTATCATAGCTTCGCGTGTTTTAGGCATCACATTAACAAAAAGAAATAATGGCGCCTCTTCTTCCAGCGATCTTGCAGGTTTTCCGCATCACGCGCTCGATACTTATTTGCATAAATTAGTTAAGGCAGGTTATCGCGTTGCAATTTGTGATCAATTGGAAGATCCAAAATTTGCAAAAGGAATTGTAAAACGTGGAGTAACAGAATTGGTTACTCCCGGAATTGCAACCAATGAAAAATTACTGGAACATAACAGCAATAATTTTTTAGCAGGATTACATTTTGGTGAACAGAAAATCGGAATATCATTCCTGGATATTTCTACCGGAGAATTTTTTGTTGCAGAAGGTGATAAAGAATACGCTGATAAATTATTGCAAACATTCAGACCGGCTGAAATAATTTTTCAGAGAAGTCTGCAAAAACATTTCAAAGAAATTTTTGGATCGAA
Organism: Chitinophagia bacterium; assembly: GCA_963774065.1. Taxonomy (GTDB): domain Bacteria; phylum Bacteroidota; class Bacteroidia; order Chitinophagales; family Chitinophagaceae; genus Puia. The sequence goes on along the minus strand of CAVZDO010000003.1, from coordinate 1,952,379 downwards.
ATTTTATATCTATACACTCGAGAGCTGGATTTTTGATGAAAAGTTTGCGACTGAAAATCTTTTAAAACATTTTCAAACACATTCACTGAAAGGTTTTGGCATTGAAGAATTTCATGAAGGAATTATTGCAGCAGGTGCAATTCTTCATTATTTAAAAGATACGGAACATCCGAATTTGCAGCATATCACTTCTATTCAGCGAATTGATCGTGATGATTATGTTTGGATGGATAAATTCACGATGCGAAATCTCGAATTAACAGGAACAAACGGTGAAACATTATTAAAATCCCTCGACAATACCATTTCTCCAATGGGCGCGCGATTATTAAAAAGATGGCTGTTACTACCGTTGATGGATATACGTAAAATTAATGAGCGATTAGATCTCGTAGAATTTTTAATAAAAGAAGTTGACCTGAGAAACAAACTCACACATCATATAAAACAGTGCGGCGATCTGGAAAGATTGGTAAGCAAGATACCTATAAGAAAAATAAATCCGCGCGAATTAGCCCATGTTGCAAAAGCATTGCAGCATATCAGTCAAATAAAAATAATCTGCGAATCCGCAGCTAACGATTATTTAAAAAGATTATCCGATGCGCTTAATCCATGTTTTTATATTGCTGAAAAAATAATTAAAGAAATAGCAGAAAACCCTCCGTCAACTTCCAGCAAAGGAAATATTATCAAACCGGGTGTCAGCAGCGAGCTTGATGAGCTAAGAAATATTGCAACAGGCGGAAAAGAATATCTCGCAAAACTTCAGCAACAGGAAGCGGAAGCAACAGGAATAAGTTCGCTGAAAATTAGTTTTAATAATGTTTTCGGTTATTATCTTGAAGTAACTAATTCTCATAAAAGCAAAGTGCCAGCAGCGTGGATGCGCAAGCAAACACTTGCCAATGCTGAACGATACATCACTCCTGAATTAAAAGAATACGAAGAAAAAATTACAGGTGCAGAAGAAAAAATTCTTGCTATTGAATCATCGTTGTACGAAAAATTAGTGCTGGAATTGCAGGATTATATTGCGCCAATACAAGTGAATGGAAATATTCTTGCAACACTCGATTGCCTGATTTGCTTTGCTAATAATGCGCTTCATTATAATTATAAAAAACCACAACTGCATGAAGGAACTGAATTGATATTGAAAGAAAGCCGCCATCCTGTTATTGAAAGAACTTTACCTATTGGTGAGAGTTATATCGCGAATAATATTTTTCTTGATAACTCATCCCAGCAAATAATCATTCTCACCGGGCCTAATATGAGCGGTAAAAGCGCACTGCTTCGTCAAACTGCATTAATAACACTAATGGCACATGCAGGAAGTTTTGTGCCAGCCGATGATGCAAAAATTCCGCTCACAGATAAAATTTTTACAAGAGTTGGCGCTTCAGATAATCTCAGCGGCGGCGAATCAACATTTATGGTGGAGATGAATGAAACCGCAAGCATCCTTAATAACATCACTTCGCGAAGTTTGATTTTACTGGATGAGATTGGTCGCGGCACTTCTACCTATGACGGCATTTCTATTGCGTGGAGCATTGCGGAATATTTGCACAACTCGCCACAAACACCAAAAACTTTATTCGCCACGCATTATCATGAGTTGAATGAGCTGGAAAATAAATTATCCCGAATAAAAAATTATCACATCACCAATAAAGAAGTTGGCAACAAAGTTATTTTTTTACGCAAGCTCGCCCCCGGCGGAAGCACGCACAGCTTTGGAATTCATGTAGCAAAAATGGCAGGTATGCCGTCGGAACTCATTCGCCGCGCCAATGATATTTTAAAACAACTGGAAGATAGCCGCGGAACAAATGAAACTCCAAAAGAAAAATTAGAGAATAATATTAAAAAATTATCTGCGCCGCAAATACAGCTTTCCATTTTTGATACACACACAGAAACTTTTAAGGAGATGAGAAAATTACTTGAAGAAACAGATATTAATCGTTTAACTCCCGTAGAAGCGTTATTGAAATTGAATGAAATTAAAAATTTACTGAAATAGAAGTGTTCGCAAAGACGCAACGGCGCAAAGAAATAATTTATAATTATAAAAAGAAAATCAAACTTAGCTTCGCTGCGCCGTTGCGAGAAATAAATTACCAGCCACCATATAATCCTTCTTCCAACGCTTTGTGATATTTGCGCAAATCGAATGAATATAAATACGGCGCTTTATGCGCGCCACCTTTGCGGCGCTTCTCTAATCGCTTTAAAATTCTGTATCCAAGAACTTTTCGCTGAAAATTTCTTCTGTCTAATTTTCTGTCCAAAATAGTTTCGTATAATTTTTGCAATTCGGGCATGGTAAATTTTTTCGGCAACAAATTATAACCAACCGGCTGGTATTTAAGTTGTGCGCGAATAACATCTAGCGCTTTCTTTAAAATTTCTCCATGATCCATGATCAGCGGAGGCAAATTATGAATGTCGTACCAATCGCATAGGTCCGACAGGTAATCAACAGTCGGGCTTACATGAGAAAATTCTACCAGCGCATAATACCCCACTGATATAAACCGCTGCAATAACCAGTAGCCTTTTGTAACCGGCCAACCGGTATTTTGCATTCTTTTTACATGAAATTTTTTATCCGAACGTTTCGGATCGCTAAATACGTAAAACTGCTGCAAAAAAATATTGCTTAGCCCCGTTCGCTCGCGTAATATTCTTGTTGCGGCATCATCCACATGTTCATTTTTATAAACAAATCCTCCTGCTAACGACCATAGGTCAGTATTTTTTAACTTGGTCAATAGCACTTTCAGCTCATTATCATGAAATCCAAAAATGACTGAATCTATAGATAATCCGGGCTGAAAAAGCTTTTCGCTTTTTGCAAAAAAATCATATAATTCTTTGTCTTCTTTCATTATTGTTACTCAAATTAAAGAAAAAATTATTATCATTGTGTCGCAATAACGCAATGAGAAAATAAATTGCATCTTTCTCCATCGTAAAAAAATAGCTGTATAAAATCGTTTTCACAAACTTTTTACCGCTATTTGCGATTCGGAAGAAATGGTTTTATCTAAGTGCTATAACGATTCCGTGAAAAATTTATGCAGTTATTTCAGATGAAAGTGTTGTAAAAATAATCCTACAAAATCCAACGTCAACTGTGAGAAGCCGTCATTAAAATTATTTGCCTAAGAAAAATCATCGTTCAATATCCTTACTATTATTTTTTCAAAGCCAGCTGTGGCTTTTTCCATATAATGATGCGCCAGATAATTTCTGCACTTAATAATGCAGCAACTGCCGACAATGCAGCAATAAATGTTTTGTCTGATTGAAAAAATGCGCCTGTGAGTCCGAAGATGTAAATAAAAAATGACAGCAGAAACATCACACACAATCCAAAAATTTTTAGCGGTATTTTAAATGGACGGTGTTCATCCGGCGCTTTGACGCGCAGAACAATAATGCTGATGAATTCTAAAAACAATCCGGCGCCGTATAAAGTAACATCCATAATTATCAAATCAGTGAATGTAAATAAAATCATTACGCTCACAACTGCTGCCGAAACGATTATTGAAATATAAGGCGTTTGAAATTTTGAATGAAGAGCATTGAATTTTTTTGGCAGCAAACCATCATCCGCCATAACTTTTGGCACACGCGAAACGGAAAGCAACACTGCAGAAAATAATCCGATCGCACTTGCCATGCCGCCGATAGCTAATAATGTACCTAACCATTTTTTTCCGACAAATAATCCAAGCGATGGAAATCCGTTTTCACTCAAAGTTGTAAAATCTATTCCTGAATGAAGCACGGCAAGTGATGTAAGAATATACATCGCAAAAATTGTAAAAAAAGCAATCGCACAAGAAACAATATACGATCGTATCGGCTTGTCAACTTCACCCGCATAGGTCGTTGCATTATCCCAACCAAAAAAATTCCACATCACCGTATATAATCCCATGCCGAGCGAAGAAAAACCAACTCCCTTTAAGCTAAGATGCGGAAATGATAATGAACCATGATGCTGAAAAAATATATTTATCCATAAAATAAAAAATGGCGTCAGCACAATTGCGCCAAGCAGCATGGAAATTTTTCCAACAGGCACAATGCCGAGAATATTCAGTATCGCACTCAACCAGATAATAATTAAACAAACCGGAATTTTATATGCGTGCAATTGCGGAAAAAAGAAAGATGCATATTCTACAAAAAGAACAGGATAAATTGCAAGATCAACAAAAGTGTAAAGCCAGGTCCAGTAACCTTCAAAAAAACCCCAACGCAGGCCCAGCGCACGTTTCACCCATTGATAATAACCGCCGTTAACCGGCATCATTCCATTCAGTTCCAGCACCGTTAAAATTGTCGGCACATCCCACAACAAAGGCGCGATCATTAAAATTAACAGCGCCGCATGTTCTCCGGCATAAGTAAAAAGCGGCTCAATGCCGTATGGTCCGCCGGAAACAGTAAAAAAAATAACCGCCGCCAATTGTAAAACCCGAAGTCTCTTGCGGGAAGATGGTTTTTTTAAAATCATGAATAAATAAAAATAAATCTAATGTACGATTTACGATGTACGATGTAGGATTTCTTTAATGCCAGGTCAAAAATAAATTTCTCATTTTCAGATTTCCAAATTTTCAAATTATTTTTGTTTCCAGCTTCAGTTTTTCATAGCGTCATCCTTGCGTCGCACTCTTGTACTAAAGAATTTCTATTCAGCTATAGTTTAGAATCGGCATCATCTTCATTATTCATTATCATATTCGCACATTTTTCACATTTCCACATTGTTTTAAATATGAACTTTGTTCCAGTAAAATCATCATGGAATATTTTGTAGAAAAAAATTCGATCGTAAAAAAAATCTGGGGCAAGAGCGATACCATTCTTTTTATTTTCGCCGGCGCCGCCGCAGAGTTTGCATTAAACAAAGCGGTGGATTGGTTATATTTTACCGGCAAACTTCCTGCAGACCCTATCGGCAGATTATTTTCCACAGTTGCTTATGCGCGTCAAATAGTTTTTTCAGAAAAAGAAAAAGCAAACGCCGCAATTGATAAAATCCGCGCTATTCATTCTGCAGTAGAAGAAAATCGCAGGGCAAAAATTCCCGATTGGGCTTACCGCGACGTTCTTTTTATGCTTATCCATTATTCAATTGCGTCGTTTGAATTGCTGGAAAGAAAATTAAGCTATGAAGAAAAAGAAGAAGTGTTTGATACATTTTACAGATTAGGAAGCAGGCTTGAGTTAAAAGATCTGCCATCAAATTATACAGCGTGGTTGCCTGCGCGTGAAGAACATCTTCAACAAAATCTTGAAAAAAGCAAATTAAGCATCGATCTTATTTCGCAATACAAAAAACATCTTGGAAATTTTCGTTTTTATATTTTAAAGCAGGCGCAAATAATGGTTGTTCCTAAACGCGTTAATGAATTATTACAGTTCGGAAAGGTTTCTTTCTTATCTCCTATCCTGCCCGTTTATAAATTATCAGACAAGCTAAAACTATCATGGGTAGTGAAGTCTGTGATATTGCCATCGAAATATAAAAAACAAATAAAAGATCTCGATTCAGTTCCCGGTTAGCCTTGGGAATTGACACGTTGCAATTACGCAAAACTTTTCTTTAAGATAATCTGGCAGTTTTCATAAATTCAAATATTATTAAGCATTGAAACAATTGCACAATCATGAAGCCTAAGATAGTTGTTGTTGGTAGTTCAAATACCGACATGGTAATTAAAACAAAACAGATACCCGCTCCGGGAGAAACTGTTTTAGGCGGAACTTTTTTTATGAACGCCGGAGGCAAAGGCGCTAACCAGGCTGTAGCTGCCGTTCGGTTAGGCGGCACCGTTAGTTTAATTTGCAAAACAGGCAATGATATTTTTGGCAAAGAAGCTATCGCATCTTTTAAAAAAGAAAACATCAATACCAATTTTATTTTTACTAATGGAAAAGAACCATCCGGCATTGCATTAATAACTGTTGATGAAAATGCACAGAATTCCATTGTCGTTGCGCCGGGAGCCAATGCAGCATTGAATGTTGGCGATATTGAAGAAATTGAAGATTTTATTGTACAGGCAGAAATAATATTAATGCAATTGGAAATTCCATTGTCAACGGTTGTTCATGTTGCAGAATTTGCTGCTGCAAACGAAATTCCGGTGATATTAAATCCGGCGCCGGCTTGCGAACTGCCGGATGAGTTGCTTAAAAATATCAGCATCATCACGCCCAATGAAAATGAAGCGGAAAAATTAACCGGTATAACGGTAACGGATATCCGAACTGCAGAACAGGCTGCAAAATCCGTTTATGATCGTGGTGTTGAAACGGTAATTGTTACATTGGGCGCAGAAGGCGCTCTATTGTTAAACCGGGATTCAGTGGTTCATATTGCAGGCTATAAAGTGAACCCGGTAGATACAACTGCAGCCGGAGATATATTCAACGGAGCCTTGGCAGTAGCGTTGTCTGAAAAAAAATCTTTGGAAGAAGCGATTGACTTTGCATGCAAAGCCGCCTCCATTTCCGTAACACGATTGGGCGCGCAGGCATCAGCGCCGTACCGGCATGAGATAAATCAATAACGAAGGCTGATTATAAAATTAATTTTCACGATTGCAAAAACTAACTGTATGAGAAAAAAAATAGTACAAATATTTTTCTGCTGTTTACTAACTAACGGTGTCGCATATACGCAGATTCAATCAACATTACCAAAAACAATTACGCTCACCAAAGAGCAATTGAAAGATAAAATAATGGGCGGATGGGCCGGGCAAACGATTGGCGTTACATTTGGCGGACCATATGAATTTCGTTTTGAAGGAACTTTCATCCAAAATTATGAGCCGTTATTATGGTATGATGGTTACCTGAAAAAAACAATGATCAACGATCCGGGATTGTATGATGATCTATATATGGATCTGACTTTTGTTGATGTGTTTGAAAAATATGGACTGGATGCTCCCGTTGATTCTTTCGCCAACGCCTTTGCCCATGCGGGTTACATGCTATGGCACGCAAACCAGGCAGCGCGGTATAATATTTTAAATGGCATCAAAGCGCCGCAGTCTGGCTTCTGGCAAAACAATCCGCACTCCGATGATATAGATTATCAAATTGAATCTGATTATGCAGGATTAATGTCACCTGCAATGCCAAACGCTGCATCTGCGATAAGCGATAAAATCGGTCACATCATGAATTACGGCGATGGTTGGTATGGCGGAGTTTTTATCGGCGCGATGTACACACTTACATTTGTTTATGGCGATATTAATTTTATTATTGACGAAGCTTTGAAAACAATTCCTGCACAAAGTAAATTTCATCAGTGCATAGCCGATGTTGTAAAATGGCATAAGCAATATCCGAACGACTGGCATCAAACATGGTTTGAGTTACAAAAAAAATGGTCGAGCGATATTGGTTGTCCGGATGGCGTGTTCGCTCCATTCGATATTGATTCAAAAATAAATTCAGCATATGTTGTGATGGGATTACTTTATGGTAATGGAGATTTTTCCAAAACGCTTGAAGTAGCAACAAGAGTTGGGCAGGATGCAGATTGCAATCCATCTTCTGCCGGCGGAATTTTAGGAGCGTTACTCGGTTATAAAAATATTCCCGCGTATTGGAAAATGGGATTGAAAGAAGCGGAAGATATCAATTTCAAATACACAGATATTTCTCTGAATAAAGTTTATGACATCAGCTATAAACATGCGCTGGAAAATATAAAAAGAAATGGCGGAAAGATCAGCGATGAAAAAATTATCATCCCGGTGCAATCACCAAAAACAGTAAAATTTGAACAAGGATTCACGGGTTTGTTTCCCATTGAGAAAAAAGATTTTGACAGCAGCGATATAAAAGAAATTTCTTTTGATTTTGAAGGAACCGGATTTGTGTTGAGAGGTGAAGCCGTGAAAAAAAATAATGCCGATGCTGATTATATTTTTGAAGCAGCAATTTCTATCGACGGTCAGCAAACAGAAAATGTAAAATGGCCAACAAATTTTACAACGCGCCGTCATGATTTGTGCTGGAAATATCTTTTGCCAAAAGGAAAACATACTGTATCTATAAAAGTTCTTAATCCAAATGACAATTACGAAGTGCATAGCTCAGATTATATTATCTATTCAGACAAACCTTTTAAATAAACTGCCAAAAACATTTTTATGTTCATTATAGAAAATTATGCAGTCGCCGTTATTTTTTGTGTCATCACCATGGTATGCTGGGGTTCCTGGGCTAACACACAAAAGCTCGCGGGCAAAACATGGCGCTTTGAATTATTTTACTGGGATTATGTGATCGGAATTTTAATATTCTCCATCATCAGCGCATTTACATTAGGAAGTTTTGGAAATGACGGAAGACCATTTTTGCAGGATCTTTCGCAGGCAAATATCTCAAACATAACGAGCGCTTTTTTAGGCGGAATAATTTTTAACGCAGCAAATATTTTAATTGCAGCAGCAATAGCTATTGCAGGAATGGCAGTTGCTTTTCCTGTCGGAATCGGAATTGCATTAATTCTTGGCGTTCTGATTAATTTTATAATTGCGGCAAAAGGAAATGCATGGTTTATTTTTGCAGGAGTTATTCTTATTGCGATTGCTATTGTTCTTAATGCAATCGCTTACAATAAAAAAAATAGAGAGCAAAAATCGGTTTCTCAAAAAGGAATTTTATTAGCGATTGGCGGCGGTATAATGATGTCTTTCTTTTACAGGTTTATTGCCGTTAGTATGGATTTGGAAGATTTTCATCATCCGGCTGCAGGCAAAATGACTCCATATACTGCTGTATTTATTTTTTCCATAGGAATTTTTATAAGCAATTTTTTATTCAACACTATTCTTATCCGAAAACCATTTTCGGGTACGCCTCTCCGTTATACTGATTATTTTGCCGGCAAATTCAAAATACATTTGGTTGGCATTCTCGGCGGATTAATCTGGGGCATCGGAAATTCATTCAATTTAATTGCAGCAGGAAAAGCCGGTCCGGCAATTTCCTATGGTCTCGGACAAGGCGCAACATTAGTAGCCGCGCTTTGGGGAGTTTTCATTTGGAAAGAATTTACAAACGCACCAAAAGGAACCAACAATTTGATCGCTGCAATGTTTGTATTATTCATTGCGGGATTGGGATTATTGATTTACGCAGGACAGTGAATTGATGTACGATTTAAGATTTTAGATGTACGATTTCTTTAAATCCGACGTGCATATTTTTTGTAAATTGCGTTCTCGGCAAGCTCTTACATCTTACATCTTACATCTTACATCTTACATCTTACTCTCACTCACACTTTCGTTTTCTTCCACCTGCCTTTTTTGAAAATAATATATGAAACGATCGTTACAGTTGTCTCGGTGATAATAATTGCCCAAAAAACTCCCTTAGGTCCGAAGCCGAGTGTAATTGCCATAAAATAAGCTATAGGTATTTGAAAAGCCCAGAAACAAAATAGGCTGATGATTGTTGGTGTTCTTGTATCGCCCGCACCATTAAAAGCATTCATCAGCACCATACCCACTCCGTAAAAAATATATCCTGCAGTTACAATATGCAATACCTGTATCGCAACTTTTTGCACCGCTTCATCATGATTCATAAAAGTAACAATCGGGTTTGAAGCAACTAAAAATAACAGCGTGATGATCGCCATAAAAACTGCATTATATTTTGCCGTTTTCCAAACAGATTCTTCCGCGCGTTGCGGTTGTTTTGCTCCGAGGTTTTGCCCGACCAATGTTGCAGTTGCATTACTCATTCCCCATGCAGGCAATAAAAAAAATAATAAAATTCTTATTGCAACCTGGTAACCTGCAATTGTTGCATTGCCGAACAGTGAAATAATTCGGAGCATTATTATCCAGCTTGCCGAGCCGATCAAAAATTGCGCGGTTCCGCTCCATGCAATTTTTAAAATAGATCTTACGATTTCCCAATCCGGAGCAAAATATTTTTTCAAAATATGAATTGTTCCGCTGCCTTTAAATAAATGATAAAGCTGAAAACAAACTCCGGCGCCGCGGCCGATTGTTGTTGCCATACCCGCGCCACGCACTCCGTAATAATGAATCAAAATCGGGCAAAGAATAATATTCAATCCGTTTGCCAAACACAAAGTCCACATTGCTATTGATGCATTACCTGCGCCGCGAAAAATTCCGTTGATGAGATATAAAAGCATAATAACAATGCTTCCGCCAAAAATTATCCGCGTATAAGGAGCGCCGGTTTCAACCACTTGTTGCGAAGCGCCCATTACGCGGAGAATATCTGCAGAAAAAATAAATCCCGTAATGCTTACCACAACAGTAACTGCAAGCGAAATAGCAATTGCCTGCACTGCAGATCGCGACGCTTCTTCCGGTTTTTTTTCTCCGACGCGTCGTGCAACCATCGCTGTTGCTGCCATACTTAGGCCTATGGCTACAGAATAAACAATTGTGAGTACAGATTCTGTTAATGCAACTGTTGCCACAGCTTCCTGCCCAACGCGGCCAACAAAAAAAATGTCGACCACTGCAAATATGGATTCCATGCACATTTCAAAAATCATAGGTATGGATAAAAGAAATATTGCTTTGCGAATGCTTCCCATTGTGTAATCCTGCTGTTCGCCGGAAAGCGATTGCTTAAATAAAGTGTATAAAGATTTTATGCTGATATTATTTGTTGATGATGACATACAAGTCCTGTTTTAAAAAAAATCCCGGATAATAAAATAAAAGAAAGAAATGAAGAGCGATATGCTTACATTTTATGGAGAAGCTGCTTTGCGGGTAGCAAAGCCAATATTACAATTTCATATTCGTGGAGTTAAGATGCGCAAAGGTGTTGTTTTTTTTGAAGGGAAAAAAATAATTTCGAGGATATTAGCAATGAGGCGCTCAATTCATATTCTACAGATGAACGGATTGCGACGCAACGATGATGCTATGAAAAACTGAAGCTGGTATCAAAAAAGGATTCACGTCACACATTTCACGAATTTTATTCACCCAATCAGGCCAAATTACTTACCACTGGTAAGAATCGCTTTTCTCTTTCCTCAAAATAATTTAATTTCACTTTTGCTTTAACCCGTTAAAGCGTTTGCAACCTACAGCTCAAAACGCCTCCTAAATCATTTGCAGCTAAACGAACAGTAATTATTAAACACATTCCGGATTTAATGCAGTTTGCAAAAAATATTTGTTTTAAAAAAAGATATATACAGGAAACAAAACAGTGTATTAATATGAAGAACGCTGCAAAAGGAATTAAAGCAACTTTTATTTTTTTTCTTACCATTATTTTTTTCAGTTTTTCCATTAACGCGTTTTCACAAAGCACCTCCGATACAATTGAATCGCTCACGCTTCCCCAATGCATTGATTACGCTTTGAAACATCAGCCGCTGTTGCAGCAATCATTGATTAATGTGGATATTACAAGAAGCACAAATAAAATCAGTTTAGCTGGATGGCTGCCGCAGGCTTACGTTTCAGGAAATTTTATTCATTACCTCGAGCTGCCATCCGCAATATCAGATTCAACCGGTGGAAAAGTTATAAAAACCGGTGTAACAAATACGTTCGTTCCGGCACTAACGGTTACGCAGGCAATTTTTAGCCCAACGTTATTGTATGCGTACAAAAGCGCGCCTTTATATGTGCAACAGGCGCAGCAAATCACAGACAGCACTAAAATTTTTCTTGTATCAGTTGTGAGCAAATCTTTTTACAATCTTCTTCAAACTCTTGAACAGATTGATGTTTTGAAAGAAGATACGGCACGACTTAATAAAAATCTCAGCGATACATATCATCAATATATTGCCGGAACAGTTGACGAAACAGATTATGATGAAGCTGGCATTTCACTGAATAATTCGAAAGCGCAATTGAAACAACAAACGGAAAGCATTATTCCGCAATATGCGATGCTGAAACAGGTGATGGGATATCCGCCGCAAAAACAATTCAACGTAAGCTTTGATACATTGCAAATGATGCGGGATATTGCATTCGACACGACAGAGCAACTGCAATACCAAAAGCGGATAGAATTTCAACAACTGCAAACTGCAAAAAGTTTACAGCGCCAGGTTACTGATTATTACAAAAAAGCTTTTATTCCGACTTTATCGGCTGTTTTTAATTATACACCCGAATTTGAAAGTCATACAATTCCCGATTTATTTTCAAATGTTTATCCATATTCTTACATAGGCTTATCCGTTAGTGTGCCATTGTTCACGGGTTTTGCTCGTCTTGAAAATGTTCACAGATCCAAACTGCAGGAAAGGCTGCTCGATTGGGATGAGGTGAATCTTAAATCCCAGATCTATTCCGACTATACATCAGCGTTAGCTAATTATAAAAGCAATTTGTATAACTATGATATAATGAAAGACAATGAAGATAAAGCAAAGCGTGTTTATGGAATTGTGCAACTTCAATACAGCCAGGGAACGGTTGCTTATCTGAATGTGATAACTGCAGAATCAAATTTGATATCGTCGGAAATAGGATACGTAAATGCGCTTTTTCAATTACTGTCAAGTAAAATCGATCTTGAAAAAGCAATGGGAGTGATTACATATTAGATGCGGGATGCGGGAAAAAATTATGAATTATTAATTATGAATTATAAATTATCCATTTTCAATTACCTGTTATTATTTGTTTTTGCTTTCCCGGCATGCAAAACCAAAACTCCACCGCCAGCTCCGCCGGTACCGGTTAATTTATACACTGTAAAAGCGCAACACGTTTTATATTATGATGAATATCCTGCAACAACACAAGCGTTGAGCCAGGTTGATATTCGGCCGGAAGTGCAGGGCTATATTACCGGAATATTTTTCATTGAAGGTACTTCGGTAAAGAAAGGACAAAAGTTGTACGAAATAGATAGGCGTTTGTACCAGGCAAATTATGATGCTGCCGCAGCAAATGTAAAAGTTGCAGAAAGCAATCAAAAGCAAGCGCAGCAAGATGCGGACCGTTATACTTATTTGAACGAACATAACGCGGTTGCAAAACAAGTTTTAGATCATGCAGTGATTGCATTGCAAAGCGCAAAAGATCAAACGCAGGCTGCAGTGCAGGCATTAAAAACAGCAGCAACAAACCTCACCTATTCCATCATCACTGCGCCGTTCAGCGGCACTATCGGGTTTAGCCAGGTGAAGTTGGGAAATATGGTTTCTGTTGGAACAACGGTTCTCAATACAATTTCAACTGATGATCCTATGGCTGTTGATTTTTTAATTAATGAAGCGCAGTTAGGATTTTTTCAACAACTGGAAAAAAATAAACAAAAAACAATTGATTCATTATTTACGATCATTCTTCCAAATCATTCTCTTTACCCGGGAACAGGAAAAATTTCTGTCATAGATCGCGCTGTCGATCCGCAAACAGGTTCAATACGCGTAAGATTAGTTTTTTCAAATCCCCAGCACAATTTACGTGCAGGCATGAGTTGCATTTTGCGTGTACACAACCAGGAAGCCGCGCCGCAATTAGTTGTGCCGGGCAGAGCAATTGTAGAGCAGATGGGAGAATATTTTGTTTTTGTTGCGAAAGATACTGTCGTAAACAATACTGCTGATGCGGGTTCTAAAAAACAAACAGATACTGCAGAAAATACTCCTAAGCTCCGGGCATTTCAATATAAAGTACAACTCGGAGAAACGATCGGTGCGAATGTTATTATAAAATCCGGAGTTGATGCAGGCGATAAGATTGTTGTTGATGGCGTGCAGGCAATTCACGAAGGCTCCGAAATAAATGCATCTTCCAAGCCTGCTGCCGGCGCTGGGAAAAAATAATTGATAAATTGATAATTGCGATACGGAACAAAAATTATAAAATCTAAATGCTGAAATATTTTAAATAAATTTTGGTAACCAGCGACAGAATAAAAATTAAGCATAGTTGCGTCGCACTCTTGTACGTTTAGTTCTTTATTCAACTTTTGTCCGAATCTCGATTTTAAAAATTAAACGGATCACCCTAAAAATGAAAATTCAAAATCAGGAAAATCAAATAAATCAGGCAGATCGTGGTTAAGACAAATGCTCAACAGAATTGTTGCAGTTGAAGAGTGCGACGCAAGAATGCTTAATAGAGTTACAAATGCCGGAAACAAAAAATAAAAACTAAAAAATATCACGAGTCAGATCGAATTACACGAATTCAGATAATTTGAATTTCTTCATCAATAAATAATTCGTGTAATTCGGTTTTAATTCGTGCAATTAAATAAGAAAGATGATTGCAAATACATTTATTAAACGCCCGGTAACAGCAATGGTTGTTTCAATTGTGTTAGTTATTGCCGGCGCTATTTGTATTTTAAGTTTGCCTGTTGATCAATATCCCGATATCACTCCGCCGATTGTTCAGGTTAACGGACAATTTACCGGCGCAGATGCGCAAACTGTTGAGCAAACTGTTGCCACACCAATTGAAGGACAAGTGAACGGAACCCCCGGAATGGAATACATGCAAAGCAACAGCACCAATAATGGATTGATGTCAATGAACGTAACCTTTAACATCGGCACAGACATTGACATTGCCACGCTTGATGTGCAAAACCGTGTTAGCATTGCATCTCCTTTACTGCCTGCAGTAGTAAGTCGGTTAGGCATTACCGTTAGAGCGCTCAATCCAAGCATGCTGATGATGGTTGCCGTATATGCGCCGAGAGGAACACATAATATTACATTTCTCGATAACTACACAAATATTTTTATACAGGACGCATTGTTGCGCGTGCCGGGAGTAAGCAGCATCAATCGTTTTACTGATGATTTCAGCATGCGCATATGGATGAACCCGGAGAAAATGGCATCATATAGTTTAACGCCTTCTGATATCATAGCTGCATTGAACGCGCAGAATGTACAGGTTGCTGCCGGTTCTGCGGGAGTTCCGCCGCAACAAAAAACGCAAACTTTCGAAATCGGAATTCTTGTAAACGGAAGACTGAGTAAAGTTTCAGAGTTTGAAAATATTATTGTGAAAACTTTGCCGGCAACGGGCGAGCTTGTTTACCTCAAAGATGTTGCGCGCGTTGAATTAGGAAAGTTCACTTTTTCGAGTAATTCTTTTGTTGACGGACATCGTGCTTCATTTTTGCGCATTTACCAGGCGCCTGGAAGTAATGCACTGGAAACTGCAAAAGGAATTTATAAAGAACTTGCATTGTTAAGACAATCTTTTCCTGCCGACGTGGAATATTCAGTTCCTTTCGAAGCTGTAACTGTCGTAAAAGTTTCGATGGCTGATGTTGTGGGAACATTATTGAAAACATTAGGTCTTGTTGCGATCGTTGTGTTTTTATTTCTGCAAAATTTTCGTTCTACATTAATTCCGATTCTTGCTATTCCGGTTTCGATCATGGGAACGTTTTGCTTTTTTATTCCATTAGGATTTACGATCAACACACTCACCATGTTTGGTTTTGTACTTGCTATTGGAATTGTGGTTGATGATGCGATCATTGTTGTGGAAGCGGTTCAACATTATATTGACGAACAAAAAATGTCGCCAAAAGAAGCAACCTATCACGCGATGAAAGATATTTCTGCGCCTGTTGTTGCCATCGCGCTGATACTTGCTGCTGTATTCGTTCCTGTAGGATTCATTCCCGGAATTGTCGGAAGATTGTATCAACAGTTTGCCATCACCATTGCTATTTCAGTAATACTTTCTGCATTCATAGCATTATCATTAACACCGGCGTTGTGTACCCTATTATTAAAACCCCACGATCCGGATAGAAAAAATAAAGGCATCAACAAAATTTTCACAGGTTTTAATAATTGGTTCGACAGGGTTACAGAAAAATATACAAATGGCGTAAAAAGAAGTATCAAAGCGGCAAGGTATGTCGTACTATTTTTAGTTTGCTTATGTGTAGGCGCTTATTTTTTATTCGAACACAAGCCAACAGGTTTCATTCCTTCAGAAGATGACGGTAACCTGTATGTAACATTTCAGTTGCCACCTGCATCATCAACAACACAATCTGTTGACGTGATGACAAAGCTGATGCAGGTTGTTACCACAACTCCTGGTGTTGCGCATTATGCAGCATTATCCGGGTTGAACGTGGTGAATAATGCAACCAACTCAAACGCCGGAACAATTTATGTGCAACTAAAACCATGGGATGATCGCAGCGAAAAAGATCAGCAGGTTCCCGGCATTATTAACGTAATGCAAAAAAGAATTGTGGATGCAGGAATAAAAAATGCAAATGTGGAAGTGATACAACCATCGCCAATTCCCGGTGTTGGAGAAACTGTTGGTTTTAGCATGCAGATTGAACAACGCGCAACTAATGATGATTTGCATGCGTTTGAAAATGTAGTGAATAAATTTATCGCTGATGCAAACAAAAATCCTGCAATAAATAATGCTTTCACTTTTTATACCGCGCGAACGCCAAGTATTAATTTAACTGTTGACCGCGAAAAATGCGAGAAACTCGGAGTAAATGTTGGAGATGTATTTACAACCATACAGGCATTTATGGGAAGTTTATACATCAATGATTTCACTGTTTACAACCGAACATTTCATGTTGTAGTGCAGGCGGATACTGCATATCGTTCATTAATAACCGACATCAATAAATATTATGTAAGAAACCAGGACAGTGCAATGGTTCCGCTGGGCACACTCGTCAGTTATTCACCAACGGAAACCGCGCCGCTGATTTCGCATTTTAATATTTTTCGCTCCGCAGAAATTGACGGCGCATCTGCAACAGGTTTCAGCAGCGTGCAGGCAACAGATACACTCATAGCTATTGCCAACAGGGTTCTTCCGCAAGGATATAATTACGAATTTTCGGGATTGAGCTATGAAGAAATCCGCGCAGGTTCTACCACTATTTATATTTTTTTATTTTCAATCACATTCGTTTTTCTTTTTCTCGCAGCATTGTATGAAAGCTGGTCGGTTCCGTTTTCAGTTTTACTTGCAGTGCCTATCGGCGCATTCGGCGCAATTATTACGTTGGAATTTGTTCCGAGTTTAACAGATAATGTTTATGCCCAAATTGGTTTGATTACATTGATCGGTCTCGCTGCAAAAAATGCAATATTGATCGTTGAATTTGCAAAAATACGCGTCGATCGTGGCGAAGATCTTCTTCAATCTACTTTAGAAGCCGTGAAACTTCGTTTGAGGCCAATCATCATGACTTCACTCGCATTTATTTTAGGCGTGTTGCCATTGGTGTTGGCAACCGGCGCGGGCGCAGTTGCGAGAAGAACAATCGGCTTCACCGTTTTTGGCGGAATGACGGCAGCTTCAACACTGGCTATTTTTATTGTTCCGGTTCTTTTTGTTGTTATTACACGTTTCAGTTATGGAAAGGAAAAATTAGCATGGTTGAAAGCACATCATAATGAATTAATGGAGAAAGCAAAAAAAGTAGAGCAGCAGGATATAGATGCAGAGCTGGAATATGAAATTCAAAAATCGAGAGACGAAAATAAAGAAGACAGAAGTTAGAGGCTAAGGAAAGGGATTTTAATGCCACTTCGGTTGTGCGTTGCCGTTAGTAAACAGACTGATAACAAGCTTCGCGCAATTCGTGTAAAAAGCATAATTCGTGTAAGAAAGAAAAAATGATTGCCAACACATTCATAAAAAGACCGGTTACTGCAATAGTAATTTCTTTAGTGCTGATCATTTCAGGAATTATCTGCATTTTCAATTTAGCCGTTGATCAATACCCGAATATTTCTCCGCCAAGTGTTTCCGTTTACGGATCGTACACCGGCGCAGACGCAGAAACCGTTGAACAAACAGTTGCAATTCCAATTGAAGAACAGGTGAACGGTTCTCCCGGTATGGAATATATGACGAGCACCAGCACCAATAGCGGCGGCGTCAGCATCCGGGTAACATTTAATGTTGGCACCAATGTGCATATTGCAGCGCTCAATGTTCAAAACAGGCTTGGAATTGCGCAGCCTCAACTGCCGGCGGTAGTAAGTAAATTAGGTTTAAATGTGCGTGCAAGTAATCCCGATCAGTTGATGCTCGTAGCAATTTATTCTCCTAAAAAAACACATAACATAACCTTCCTGGATAATTATACAAATGTGTTTATTGAAAATGCTATACTCCGCGTGCCTGGTGTTGGAGATGTATCCGCGCGCACCGATCAATTCAGCATGCGCATTTGGATGAACCCGGAAAAAATGGCTTCGTATAGCTTAACTCCTTCTGATATTACTGCAGCGTTAAACGCACAAAACGTTTATGTGGCTGCAGGCGCTGTTGGCGCTCCGCCGCAGCAGTCTGCACAAACAAATGAAACAGGAATTCTCGTAAACGGAATGCTTAGCAAACCCGAAGAGTATGAAAAAATTATTGTAAAAACAATTCCGTCAACCGGCGAATTGGTTTACCTGAAAGATGTTGCCAGAGTTGAACTCGGCAAATTCACTTTTTCCAGCAACGCATTTGTTGACGGAAACAGGTGCTCTCTGCTCATGATTTATCAAACTCCGGGAAGCAACGCTCTGCAAACCGCCGACAATGTTTATGCAGCTTTGAAACAATTAAAAAAATCTTTTCCAACGGATGTAGATTATATGGTTCCTTTCGAATCAGTAACTATTATAAAAGTTTCCATGCAGGAAGTAGTAGGCACTTTGTTAAAAGCGCTGGGCCTGGTTGCAATAGTTGTTTTTTTATTTCTTCAAAACTGGCGTTCAACGATAATACCTATACTGGCAATTCCTGTTTCTATTCTTGCTACATTTTGTTTTTTTATTCCCTTAGGTTTTACGATAAACACACTCACCATGTTTGGTTTTGTGCTTGCCATTGGAATTGTGGTTGATGATGCAATTATCGTTGTGGAAGCGGTTCAACATTATATAGATGACCAAAAAATGTCGCCAAAAGAAGCAACCTATCATGCAATGAAAGATATTTCTGCGCCGGTAATTGCCATTGCATTAATTCTTGCCGCCGTATTTGTTCCAGTCGGGTTCATTCCCGGAATTGTGGGAAGATTGTACCAGCAGTTTGCCATCACTATTGCGATATCCGTTATTATCTCTGCATTTGTTGCGCTGTCGTTAACTCCTGCGCTGTGCACATTATTATTAAAGCCATCAACTGTAGATAAAAGATCAAATCTCCTGGATAAATTTTTTTATCGCTTTGATAAATGGTTTGAAAAATTTACCAACAGCTATACAAATGGTGTGAGAAGAAGCATTAAATACTCAAAACTTGTTGTCATTATATTATTGTGTATTTGCGCAGGAGCTTATTTTTTGTTTAAAAGCAAACCATCCGGATTTGTTCCGCCAGAAGATGGTGGAAGGTTGTTCGTTACTTATCAGTTGCCCGATGCTTCTGCAACAACACAATCAGTAAATGTGATGGAAAAGTTGATGAAAGTTGTTAGCGAAACACCAGGCATTTTGCATTATACCGCAGTATCCGGCTATAATATTTTAAATGGCGGAGCTACTTCAAATTCCGGCTCTATGTTTGTTATGCTTAAACCCTGGGATGAACGAACGGTAGATTCATTACAGGTGCCGGGACTAATGGATGTTCTCAGAAAAAGAATAGCGAAAGCAGGAATTAAAAATGCAAGCATTGTTGTCATTCAACCACCACCAATTCGCGGAATAGGAATCGCGGCTGGTTTTAGCATGCAAATTGAACAGGGTAATTCAACAGATGATATTCATACTTTCGAAAAAGTAGTAAACAGATTTGTTGCCGCCGCGAAAAAAAATCCGGCAACCTCAACTGCGTTTTGTTATTTTTCTGCGCATACCCCGAGTTATAATCTTTCAGTTGACAGAGAAAAATGTGAAAAACTCGGTGTAAATATTTCAGATGTTTTTACAACCATGCAGGCCTATATGGGAAGTTTGTTTGTAAATAATTTTACACTGTATCATCAAACTTACCACGTGGTAATACAAGCCGACACTATTTACAGAGCGCTGATATCCGACATGAACAAATATTATGTGCGTAACCGCAGCGGTTCAATGGTGCCGCTTAGCACGTTGATAAGTTATAAACCGGATATTGCTGCTCCGCTCATTGCACATTTTAATATTTTTCGCTCCGCAGAAGTTGATGGTTCCATTCCGCCGGGATACAGCAGCGGACAGAGCATTGATGCATTGAGAGAATTGGCCGCAAAATATTTACCGCGCGGCTACACGTATGATTTTTCAGGATTGAGTTATGAAGAAATAAAAGCAGGCTCTCTCACTGTTTACATTTTTGCATTCTGCATTATTTTTGTTTTTCTTTTTCTTGCTGCACTGTATGAAAGTTGGTCGGTGCCGCTTGCAGTTATGCTTGCATTTCCGATAAGTGCATTCGGGGCTATAGTTGCTCTTTTTATGATTCCTAAACTAACTAATAACGTATATGCGCAAATCGGACTGATAACGTTGATAGGTTTGTCTGCAAAGAATGCAATACTGATTGTAGAATTTGCCAAGATAAGAGTTGATCGCGGTGAAGAACTTATTCAGTCTACACTCGAAGCAGTGCGATTACGTTTGCGGCCAATTTTAATGACATCTTTTGCATTTATTCTCGGCGTTCTGCCGCTTGCTTTAGCAACCGGAGCAGGGGGCGCATCGCGCAATACAATTGGCGTAACTGTTTTTGGCGGAATGATCGCATCTTCCACAATTTCTATTTTCATTGTTCCGGTTCTCTTTGTTTTGTTCACACGCTTTTCTTATGGTAAGAAAAAATTGGAATGGCTTAAAGCGCACCACGAACAATTAATGGAGAAAGCCCAAAAAGTGGAAGAGCAAAATATTGATCCGGAATTAGAATATGATATTGCACAGGCGCATGCTCAAAATAAAAATGCTACGCAATAATTATCTGCTTTAAATTTCTGCAAAAAAATTTGAAAATATTTTTACAATCGCTGCTGTAATATTTCAACCTGTTGTTTTTTCCAGCTTGAAAAATTATTTTGAAGAATTTGTTGTCGCGCTTCTGTTACCAAATGAATATAAAACGAAAGATTATGAACGCTGGCAATAGTTAATCCAAGTATTTCTTTTGATTTCATCAAATGCCGGAGATACGCTTTGGAATAATTATTACTCATTTCGCAGTCGATACCATCATCAATCGGAGAAAAATCTTTTTCCCATTTTTTATTATCGATATTGATGACGCCTTTTGTTGTAAACAACATTGCGTTGCGCCCGTTACGGGTTGGCATCACACAATCAAACATGTCAATGCCAAGAGAAATGCATTCTAAAATATTCCACGGCGTTCCTACGCCCATCAGGTATCGAGGTTTTTGTGCCGGTAAAATATTACAGCAAATTTCACAAATTTCATACATCATTTCTTCAGGTTCACCAACGCTTAATCCGCCAATTGCATTGCCGGCGGCATTTGCAGAAGAAATATACTCTGCAGATTCTTTACGAAGATCTTTATATACACTTCCCTGCACAATCGGAAAAAGATTTTGCGCATATCCATAACCGTTAGTTGTTTCATTGAATCGTTTAAAACATCTTTCCAGCCAGCGATGCGTCAGTTGCATTGATTTTTGGGCATCGGCATATTCAACAGGATATGGAGTGCATTCATCAAAAGCCATAATAATATCCGCGCCGATGGTTCGCTGAATATCCATAACATTTTCCGGAGTGAACAAATGTTTTGAACCATCAATATGCGATTGAAACATCACTCCATCTTCCGTAATTTTTCTTGTACCTGACAATGAAAAAACCTGGTAGCCTCCACTATCTGTGAGTATAGGTTTGTTCCAGTTCATAAATCTATGCAAACCGCCGGCTTCCTGCATAACCTCCAAACCGGGGCGCAGGTATAAATGATACGTGTTCCCTAAAATAATTTTTGCTTTTACATCATGCATCAACTGACGCTGCGTTACTGCTTTAACACTTCCAACTGTGCCAACGGGCATGAAAACGGGCGTTTCTATTTCTCCATGGTCAGTAATAATTTTACCGGCACGCGCTTTTGAACTTTCTTCTGTTTTCTCCAATGTAAATTGTAATGCAGACATAAAATCAAAAGTAAAAAGTAAAAAGTAAAAGACAGCGTTTTGTTTTTTTACTTTTGCCTTTTTGATTTTTACTTATACATTCGCGTAAATAACCAAACCCAAGAGCCCGCTCTTACAAACGCTTATGGAGACATTGTTCGCTAATTTACAATGGCAACAAATATTATTTGGCGCTTTTTGTTTTGTTGTAGTTGTTCAACTGTTTTATTATTTATGGTTTTTTAGCAGGCTGGCTTTTTTTAAATCAACAGCGAGAGATAAATCTCAGCAACATCCCGTTAGTGTTATTATTTGCGCAAAAGATGAAGCCGCAAAATTAGCAGCAAATTTGCCCGGCGCGCTCGTGCAAACTTACCCAACAACACATGAGGTAATTGTAGTTAATCATACCAGCGAAGATGACACGCGTTACCTGCTCGATGAATTAAAAAAAACTTTTAAAGGATTGCACATTGTGAATTTGCAGCAAAACGCAATTGGAATTCCCGGAAAAAAATATCCGTTGTCTGTTGGCATTAAAGAATCGAAATACGAAATAGTTTTATTAACTGACGCAGATTGCGTTCCGGCAAGTGAGTTTTGGATTGAAAAAATGCAGCAGGCCTATAATGATGGAATTGAAATTGTTCTTGGGTATGGCGCTTATCATAAAAAACCCGGGCTGCTTAATAAACTTATCCGCTTTGAAACTTTTCATGCGGCGCTGCAATATTTTTCCTATGCCTTAGCCGGCACGCCGTATATGGGTGTTGGAAGGAATCTATCGTACAAAAAAGAATTATTTTTCAGAAACAAAGGCTTTTCATCAATTAATCATTTGCCCGGCGGCGATGACGATTTATTTATTAATAAAGTAGCTACTCAAAAAAATACAGCCATTGTGGTTGACCCGGAAACGTTCACACTTTCTGAATCTAAAAAAACTTTTGGAGCATGGATAAAACAAAAATCGCGTCACTATAGCGCTTCCAAATTTTACAAACCGAAACATAAATTTTTACTCGGGCTATATTCCATCACTCAATTTTTATTATACCCGCTTTTTATTCTCAGCATTATTTTTTTTAACTGGAAATTTGCGCTGATCGTTTTTGGTGTGCGTTTTTTTATTCAGGGTTTCATCTATTTTAAAACGATGAAAAAATTAAACGAAAAAGATTTATTTGCATGGTGGTGGCTTTTTGATGTGTGGATGTTTTTATATTATTTGATATTTGTACCTGCGTTATGGAAAAAACCTCCGCCCAGCTGGAACTGATAACAAAATATTTCTCTCATTTTTCTAACAAACAATTAGAACAATTCGCTGCGCTGGATTCTTTATATAAAGAATGGAACAGCAAAATTAATGTTATCTCCCGAAAGGATATTGACAGCTTATATGAAAAGCATGTGTTGCATTCCTTAAGTATTGCCGCAGTTTTCGATTTCAAAAAAAGTACATCGGTGCTGGATATTGGCACTGGTGGCGGGTTTCCGGGTATCCCACTTGCAATTTTTTTTCCGGGTGTTCATTTTTATTTGGTTGATAGCATCGGCAAAAAAATAAAAGTTGTTGAAGCTGTTGCAACAGCAATTGGTTTATCAAATATTACTGCTCAGCAAATTCGCGTTGAAGAAATAAAAAATAAAAAGTTTGATGCAATAGTTTCAAGAGCTGTTGCGCCGCTGAAAGAATTATGGAGATGGTCGAAGCCGTTGTTAAGAAAAGGAGATGACAGTGTACGGTCGACAGTTGACAGAAGTACCGCCAGCGGATTAATTTGTTTGAAAGGCGGCGATCTAAAACAAGAAATTAAAGAATGCAATTGCAAGCCTGTAATAACTGAGATTGAAAAATTATTTCCGCTTGAATATTTTCATGAAAAATACTTGCTGCACATTTTACCGGGTAAGTAAAAACATATAATGCCACTAACCGCAAAGTGGTATTTTTTTTCAAAGAAATGATTCGGAACTTTGCGTTATGGCAATCAATGTGTGCATAGTAGAAGACAACAATGATATTCGCTCCGCGTTGGAACAAATCATTTCCATGTCTGACGGATATAATGTGAGCGGAAGTTTTTCAACTGCTGATGATGCGCTGCAAAATATTCTTTTATTAAATCCTGATATAGTATTGATGGATATTAATCTTGGCGAAGGCTATAGCGGAATAGAATGTGTAAGAGAATTGAAGCAGCAAAACCCGGAAATACTTTTTATGATGTGTACAATTTACGAGGAGAATGATAAAATATTTGAAGCATTAGCAGCTGGCGCCAATGGTTACATATTGAAAAAAACGGCTGCGGCAAAATTGCTCGAAGCAATTAAAGAATTATACGAAGGAGGCGCTCCGATGAGCAGCGAAATTGCACGCAAAGTAGTTGCCGCTTTTCATAATAAATCTGCTATTGAAAATAATATTGAAAGAAAACCGCTTAGCGTTTTATCAAAAAGAGAAAATGAAATTCTTGTGCTCCTCGCCAAAGGTCTTATCTATAAAGAAATTGCAGCCAATCTTTTTATAGAACCTGAAACAGTTAGAAAACATGTGTACCACATTTATGAAAAGCTACACGTTAACAACAGAGTGGAAGCTATCAATAAATTTTTCGGGCGTTAGTGAGTAACCTAAATATTTACACTTAATAATTCTGATAAAAAAAATACCACGAAAGTGGTATTGGCTTGCTTCTGAACTACACTTAATTTTGGATAAATGTTTGCGCCACTGACTATGAAATTTTATTACCATTTTCCATCCGTACTAAGAGAATTATAAACTCGCAGTTGGTCCTTATCTTTAGCAATCTAATAAAGTCATTCTGCATAAGGGTGACTTTATAATTTTAGTTCATTAATTTCCGGCAGGAGGTTTTACAGAATCCCAGTTTAATTCCAGTTTATTATTTTTTCTTTCCACATCGGCCATTCGTTGTGTCGGATCGATTTCGATGACTTTCAAATCTGTTAGCCGATGATTGACTTCAAAAATATAAGTAGGATGCGTCCATTTCCATGGCTCAAATTCTTCGCGCGGAATATTTTTATCTTCAACCGGCTTATCACCAAACATTATGTACTGCGGAATATATGCGAGCATTTTGCTTCCATCTTTAAATTGCAATTGCACATCAAGCGGCATCGGCATTTTTCCAATCATCCGTAACCTGATTTTTGTTTTTCCGCCATCTTCCCACAAACTATCAATTCCATAATCTATAGTTTTGGTAGAATAGATCCAGTATTCTTTATACCAATCCAATTGCACGCCGCTTACTTTTTCTGCAACGCGAATAAAATCGCTCGCATTAGGATGTTTGAATCGCCACAAACGATAATACTCTAATAAAATTTTATCTCTCACCTGCGCTCCAACAATGTATCCGAGTTGTTCCAAAAACATTTCTCCTTTTGAATATGATTCGATGCTGTATGCAAAATTTGTATTGAAATGATCCGCGTGTGTAGAAAGTGGTTCTTCCAATCCGCTTTTAACTAAATAAAAATATCCGCCATAGGCTCCTGCATGATTAGAAGGCAATTCATCCTTTTCCTGGTTAACAATTTTTGCGAGCCCTGCATTATCCGGATGTTTTTTTAACTCATAGGTATAATAATAATTTTCCACCAGGCCGGTTGCATAGCTCGTAAAACCCTCGTCCATCCATGCATACAGCGATTCATTTGTTCCAAGCATTCCCTGGTACCAACTGTGCATCCACTCGTGAAATGCAGCGCCAAGGCTCGGCCCGCTAAGCAATGTACTCATTGGGTATTCCATTCCGCCATCGCCGCCGTGAACAAATGAATATTGCTTGTAAGGATATTTGCCAAAACTTTTTTCCATAAATGGAAGAACAATTACCGCTGCATCGGCAAGTGTGCTCCATGCAGTATCCTGTTTCGGATCATTATTTTTATTCTTGTACAAAACATTAATTATTCTCCCGTTGGGTAAATTTCTTACCAAATGTTTGTATTGCGGATCTGCAGCCCACATAAAATCGTGCACGTTTGGCGCAATAAAATGCCAGGTTAATTTATCTCCCGCAGGACGAACAACTTTTGTTCCGGCGGCTTCATATCCATAACCGATTTCATTTGCGTTTTGCAGGTAACCGGTTCCACCCAAAATATAATTTTTGTCGATAGAAATATTTACATCATAATCTCCCCACACTCCGTAAAACTCACGTGCCACATAAGGCGTCGGATGCCATCCTTCATAATCATACTCACACATTTTCGGATACCATTGGCTCATGGAATATCGCACACCAGTTTGCGGATTATCTCTTCCGCTGCGACGAATTTGCAAAGGCACCTGCGCCTCAAACTCCATTTCAAAAACAACAGTTGTTTTAGGAAGAATAGGTTTTGATAATTTAACCTGCAAAATTGTTTCTTCTTCTTTATACGATTGCGGAACGCCATTCATTTTTAATGACAACACTTTTTGATAACCTATCTCATCTGGTTTTAAATTTAATATTCTGTCTTTAACTCTCGAATCCCAATCGGGCTGACCTTCACCGCGTCTTCCGCCGATTAAAATTTTTCCCAACTCGCGGCTGCGTGTATCCATCATGCTGTTTGGCTGAAATGCATTCCAGTATAAATGATAAAATACCTGCCACAAAGTATCCGGCGAATTATTAGTGTATTCCAATCTTTGTTTCCCGGAAAAGCGGTTGGTGGAAACATTCATGTCAACATTCATTGCATATTTAACACGTTGCTGCCAGCGGTTTGGCTGAGAAAAAATATTTTGAAAAAAAAGAAGAGATAAAAAAAGAAATAAAAATTTGTACATGGTTTAGTGGGAATTTATAATGGACGAATGTAGATAAATACAAATAATATTTGAAAAGAAAATTAATTTTCCTCCGCTGATGTGCGCTGAAAACTTTTCAATCTTATTCCGGAGATAAAGAAATTAAATCTATTCTCTGCGCCTTTGCGTGAAATTTAATTACAACGTGAGATTATCTCTCAGCAATTTACCATCGCTGTTAAAAAGAAGGTTTTTTTTCTGTATGTCGCTTTTTGTAACCTGGAGGCGATATTGCATTACATCATCAGGGAGTTCAATGCTATAGATAGATGTCAAATCCCAGTCTGCATATTTACTTTTTTCCCAACCGTCTTTCACTTGTTCGGGTAGTTCATCTTTTTCAATTTCTTTCGTGGTGCTTTTCCAGTCGCCCTTCTCATCAAAACGCGCTTCATATTTTCCATTATCCATGTCGAAGCTTGCAACAAAAACAGAAATTTTATCTTTCCATGAAACATTGTTTGCATCAGGATATTTTGATTTCAATGCTTCCGTAACTTCTGCCGGAACTTTGCGAAACTGCGCAAACGAAGGAGTTGCTGATGCACTAATCAATATTAATAAGAAGGCAATACCCAATATCTTTTTCATACTTTTTAAGTTTAAGCTAAAAGCTATTAGCTGATAGCTATTAGCTTTTGCAAAGATGCTTCTTTCGCAACTAATATCCTCTTTACAAAAACTTAAAATTTATTTCTTGCCATCAACAACAATCACAATTTCTCCTTTCACTGTTTTTGCCGCAAAATAATTCATCACTTCTTCCAATGTTCCGCGTTTGTTTTCTTCAAAAACTTTAGTAAGCTCGCGACTTACACAACATTGCCGTTCTTTTCCAAAATATTCTGTAAACTCTTTCAAAGTTTTTAATAATCGCATAGGTGATTCATAAAAAATCAAAGTGCGTTCTTCTTCCGCTAATTTTTTTAATAAAGATTGACGACCTTTTTTCAGCGGCAAAAAACCTTCAAATGCAAAACGGTTTGTTGTTAGTCCGCTATTGATCAGCGCGGGAACAAATGCAGTTGCGCCGGGCAAACATTCAACCTGCACACCAACTTTTATGCATTCTCTTACCAATAAAAATGCAGGATCGGAAATGCCCGGTGTGCCTGCATCCGTGAGTAATGCCATTTTTTTTCCCTGCAATAACTGGTCTGTTAAATGATGCAGCACTTTATGTTCGTTGTGCTGATGATAAGGAGATAATGGTTTGATGATTTGATAATGATTCAAAAGTTTTATTGATGTGCGCGTGTCTTCAGCCAAAATCAGATCAACTTTTTTTAAAACTTCCACAGCGCGAAAACTGATATCCTGTAAATTACCGATTGGAGATGGAACGATGTAGAGCATGATTAATGTGAAAATGTGGAAATGGGGAAATGTGAAAATGCAGAAACCGGATAATTCAATTTACTATTTCACTCACATTCATTTTTCACATTTTCACATTCGTATCGCAATTAATTAACTGAAATTTCAAAATATTCCATTACCGGGTTAGCTAATAATTTTTTGCTTGCTTCTTCTGCAATTTGTTTTGCCTGCGAAGAAGAATCGGCTTCTATCTGCAATGAAATATTTTTCCCGATTCTTACATCATTAATATTTTTCAAACCAAGATTTTGCAAACCGCCTACTACCGCTTTACCCTGCGGATCGAGAAGTTCTTTTAAAGGCATAACTTTTACCTGCACAGAAAAAATCATGTTGTTTTATTTTTAAATGCCAAAGATAGTACAATGTAAAAAATGAAAATAACCGGAACTGCAAGCCACTTCAATAATAATACCGCAACAATTGCGATCAGCAATAAAATTAATTTTGGAATATTTTTTTGCAAAGAAAAATCTTTGAACTTCAAAGCCATTAACGGCAGGTTGCTTACCATTAAATAACTCAACACAATTATCAGCGCGTATAATATCCATTTATTAAGCAATAAAGAAGTAATTGTTTCATTATTGCTGTACCAAAAAATAAATGGAAGCGATGCTATTAATAAAGCTGTTGCCGGAGTTGGAACCCCCTTGAATCCATATTGCTGCGAGTTATCTATATTAAATTTTGCCAGCCTGTACGCCGCAGCACATGGAATAAGAATTGCAGGAAGCAACCACAAAATAGAAACATCCAAACCATTTAATTCTTTTGCAAAACTCATGCGAAGAAACTGGTACAATATCATTCCCGGTGCAACACCAAAACTCACAACATCTGCAAGCGAATCCAATTCTTTTCCGAGTGGTGAAGTTGCTTTACAAATTCTCGCAACCAATCCGTCTAAAAAATCTATTAAAGCAGCAAACCCGATGCACAATGAACCAAGCCAGATTTTTTCGGGTAAATTAATATTGAGTACATCATCATTAACTGTTACCAAACTTTCGCCGGTTTGTAAAATAAAAATAATAGCAAGCGAGCCAAATACGAGATTGATCAATGTGAAAAGGTTGGGGAGATGTTTCATTTAATTATTTTGTCCACAGTCGACAGACAATAGTCGATAGCAGAAACCGAAATTATTTAATTGAGCGAATTAAAGCTTGAATCATCACTATTAATTTTTCATATTCTTCATAGAATTTTTTAAACTCTTCGTTGGAAACAATGTTTCTTGCTTTACCAACAAATAAACATGAAACTACTTCAAGCGCGAATCTGTTGGCATATATCAAGAATCTTTTAAACTCAGAGTCTGTTTGTAATGTAGAACCTTTTGCAATATTCAAAACAACAGAATCCGACGCCCTTTTTATTTGTGAAGATAAAATAAACAATTCTTCTTTTGGAAAAGTGGTCGTTAACGTGTGAATTTTGCCAGACAGTTCCAAAGCCAATTGCCAAACTCTTAAGTTTTCAAATTTAAATGCCATGATAAGGTTTAATATTTAACAATGAAAATGCAGTAGTCTATCGTCAGTCAACTGTCGTCATTTCATTATCGCTTCAATTTCTTCTGTGGTAATCGGAATATTCGCCATCAGGTCTTTATTGCCGTTGCGCGTAATCCAAACATTATTTTCAATGCGCACTCCCATTTGTTCTTCTTCAATATAAATTCCGGGTTCAACAGTAAAAACCATTCCGGCTTTTATAGGTTCTGTTTTTGTTCCAAGATCGTGAACATCTATTCCGAGATGATGTGAAATTCCGTGATACATATATTTAAAGTAAGCCGGATTTTCGGGCGTTTCATTTTTAATATCCGATTTTCTTAACAATCCTATTTTTAAAAAAATCTGATTTGCTTCTTCGCCGACTTTTTTATGATAATCAGCAATAGTTATACCCGGCTTTAATAAACTTTTTGCGTAATTGTGCAAATGTAAACATGCATCATAAACCCTTTTTTGGCGGCGGGAAAATTTGCCATTAACCGGAACTGTTCTTGTTAAATCTGCACAATACCCTCCGTATTCGGCGCCAAAATCCATCAGTATCAATTCGCCGCTTTTACATTCCTGGTTGTTGGAAACATAATGAAGCGTTCTTGCCCTATCGCCGCTGGCAATAATGCTTCCATAGGCCTGCCCTGTTGCGCGCTGCGATAAAAATGAATGCAAAATTTCCGCTTCAATTTCATACTCCATTACTCCGGGCCTGATAAATTTAAGCAACCGCTCAAAAGTTTTTTGTGTGATATCAATTGCCTGCTGCAGCACTTCCACTTCCAGCGGAGTTTTTATTGCACGCAATCTTTTCATAATTTTTGCGGCACGATGATAATGATGCAGAGGATAACGGCTATGCATATCCGAAATAAAACGGTAATCGCGTGTTTGTATAAGACTTGCCTTCCGGTCATTTTCATTGGAATCTAAGTAAACATTATCTGCAAGATGAATTGATGGTTGTAAAAACGCATCGGCACTGTCGAGCCAGACTATGGTTTCAATGCCCGACATTTTTTTTGCCTCGTCGGCGCGCAATCTTTTTCCATCCCATTTTTCTTTAAGTTCAACCGGGCGAACCAACACAAGCACCTCCCGGTATTTTGGATCGGGATGATCGGGATAAAGAACAACCATGCTGTCTTCCTGCGTAATGCCGCTGAGCCAATACAAGTCGCTGTTTTGTTTAAAAGGATACAGAGCGTCGCCATTGGAAGGGACTTCATCATTACTAACAATAATGACAATGGAGTTTGGCAATAATTCCTTACTAAAACGCTGCCGGTTTTGAATAAAAATTTGCGGGTTAAGGGGGAGATTTTTCATGCTTCGTTTACTTATTAAATTGCGGTGTGAAAATAAGAAATGATTTATTTGCCCAAGTTCGTTAAAATAATCTTGCAAAAAACAGGGAAATTTAAAAGATATTGGGCTATCGGGTCGGCTTTTCAAAATATTTTTTAACAAAAAGTTCAGAAATCTAAATAATTTCCTGAAATTGGCAGACGAAATTTAACTGTTTTGATGAGTCTCTAAGATTGTTTGCCAAACCAAACTCCATCAATGATTGATTTGATGGAGTTTTTGTTTTCTTAAAACTGATCTTTTCTTACAATTTATTTTGATCATTATAGTTGTATATAGATGCAAACATTTTTTTCGTTAGCGATAATTATTTTTCTAAAAACATTTTTTCCTTCGCAGGATAATTCGCTCATAGATTGGAAAGCAGGCGAAAAACTCAGCTGGAATGATTTTAAAAAAGAACCCGATCCAAGTTCTCCAAACGCTGCGCTTACCAGCACAATCATAAATTATAATTTCGGATACAGCAGCGTTGATGGATTGAAATTTCATATTCATTGCCAGTTCAATAAAAATAATTCGTGGGGAAGAACAAAAACAGATTACATTCTTTCGCATGAGCAAGGTCATTTTGATATTGCAGAAATTTTTGCGCGAAAATTAGATAAGGCATTTAAAGAATACACGCCAACTCCAAACATAAAAAAAGATATCAATAAAATTTACCAGGATATAACGCGCGAATACGAAGAGAGACAAAAAGAATATGATAAGGAAACAAATTTTTCCATAAACAAACCGCAACAGGAAGAATGGCTGAAAAAAATCAGTGATGAATTAAAAGCAACGGAAGCGTACGCGAATTATAATTAAAAAAGTCCGTAGAGTTGTGAGTCGATTCGACTTATGATTTCTCCAAGATGTTCTTCGTTTTCCGGAAATTTATTTTTATCAATATTTACAATAAGCAGTGGTCCTTCTTTATAACTATCGATCCATTTGGTGTAATAATCATTCAGGCGTTTTAAATAATCGAGCCTGATGTTTTCTTCATACTCACGTCCGCGTTTTTGAATTTGTGCAACAAGCGTTGGCACGGAGCCCTGCAAATAAATAAGCAGGTCGGGCGGTTGCACCATTCTTTTTAATGTTTGAAAAAACTGGAAATAATTATTGTAATCTCTTTTGCTCATCAATCCCATTTCGTGAAGGTTGGGAGCAAAAATATGAGCGTCTTCATAAATTGTTCTGTCCTGCACCACTGTTTCCATGCCGGTTTGAATTTCCAATAATTGATTTAACCTGTTGTTTAAAAAATAAATCTGCAGGTTAAAACTCCATCTTGGCATGTCTTCATAAAAATCGTTGAGGTAGGGGTTGTGATCAGCATCTTCAAACTGCGGAATCCAGCGATAGTGCTTGCTTAGCAACTGCGTTAATGTAGTTTTTCCCGCACCGATATTTCCTGCGACAGCTATATGTTTGGGTTTTTTGGTTTTTGCCATTACCTAAATGTAAAATCTAAATTCTAAAATCTAAAAATATT
The DNA here is from genome assembly GCA_963774065.1 of Chitinophagia bacterium. Classification (GTDB taxonomy): domain Bacteria; phylum Bacteroidota; class Bacteroidia; order Chitinophagales; family Chitinophagaceae; genus Puia. Next base: position 1,919,675 of record CAVZDO010000003.1, on the reverse strand, counting down.
TTTAAAGAAAGTATTTCTGCTAACTAATCAAACAAATCCCAAAAATCATATAAACCACAGTTCAGACTAATAATATTTCAAACCTATCGCTTCTTTTACTAACTGCATAGTTTTTTTTGCGCTATGCCTTGCTTTATCAGCGCCTTTTTCCATTACATCGCGTAAATATTTTTCGTTGTTAAAAATTGCCTCTGCTTTTTCTCTTATAGGCCTAACAAAATTAATAACGTCTTCAGCAAGTTGTTTTTTCATATCTCCGTAGCGAACAGTGCAATTATTGTAATCATTTTCAAATTTAATTATCACATCTTTTTTACTGAACAATTTCATCAGCAAAAATAAATTTTGAATATAGTCCGGTTTGGGAGAATTTTTTTCTGTAGGTCCGCTATCCGTTTTTGTTTTCATAATTTTTTTGCGAATTGTTTCATCATTATCCGAAAGATAAACAGTAGCCATCTGGTTTTCGCTTTTACTCATTTTGCCGGAGCCATCGAGGCTTGGCACTTTAGTAAGTTCTTCTCCATAATTAAATGCATAAGGTTCGGGAAAAACTTCTCCGTAACGATGGTTAAATCGGTTCACAAAATTTCTTGCCATTTCCAAATGCTGTTCCTGGTCTTTGCCAACGGGCACTAATTGCGCGCGATGTAAAATAATATCGGCAGTTTGCAAAACCGGGTAAGTTAATAAGCCGGCGTTAATATTATCGGGTTGCAGTTTTGCTTTTTCTTTGAATGTAGTTGTTTTTTCCAGCTCGCCTTTATAGGCAACCATATTTAAAAAAAGGTATAGCTCGGCAGTTTCCGGCACATGACTTTGACAATAAAGCGCAACTTTATCCGGGTCCAATCCGCAGGCAATATTTTCTGCCAAAACCCTGCACACGTTTTCTTTTAATTCTTTTGTATCGGGATGAGTGGTTAATGAATGCAAATCGGCAACCATAAAAAAGCAGGTATATTCATTTTGCATGCGCACATAATTTTGCACTGCGCCAAAATAATTTCCGAGATGTAAAAACCCGGTTGGCCTAATGCCGCTCATTACTATTTCCTGATTATTCATAAGATGGCGAAGATAAGAAGCAGTTTGGAGTTTTTAGTTTGGAGTTTTCAGTTCTGAATTTATAAAAAAGAATCAAGAAACAAGGAACAAGGCAAGAATTGGTAGGGGCTCTTCTTGTACCTTGCATCTTGTTTCTTCTATCTTCTATCTTCATCTTTTTACACGAATGCACTGAAAAGTTTAAACGAATCCGTTATTTTTGTCTATAATCATTTTGTATGGAAGTGAATGATGAGTTGATAGATAACCTGGCAGAATTAGCTTGTCTCGAATTTTCCAGTTCGGAAAAAGAAGAGATAAAAAAAGATTTGGAAAGAATGATCGCATTTATTGACAAACTCAACGAACTGGATACTACCGGAGTTGAACCGCAATTGCATATGACGGACGAAATAAATATACTGAGAGATGATGTTTTGGAAGGTTCAATAACGCGTGAAGAAGCATTAAAAAATGCGCCGCTAACAGATGGAATTTATTTTAAAGTACCTAAGGTGATAAAAAATCCGTCGCAAAAATAACCCTATAAAAAAATAATTTATGAGCACATCAATGATCCATATAGAAAATATCAACAAGAGTTATTTTATGGGCAAGCAGGAATTGCAAGTGCTGAAAGGCATTTCACTAAATATTTTTAAGAATGAATACGTTGCTTTAATGGGACCATCGGGTTCAGGAAAAAGCACGTTGATGAATATTCTCGGGTGCCTCGACTCGCCAACAAGCGGAACCTATATTTTGAACGGACAAGATGTTAGCCAAATGCCGGATAATGATTTGGCCGATGTTCGCAATAAAGAAATCGGATTCGTATTTCAGCAATTTAATTTAATGCCGCGCTTGACTGCTCTTGAAAATGTTGCATTGCCTTTGGTATATGCAGGTTTATCAAGAAAACGCCGCACAGAAATTGCCATGTCGGTGTTGGAAAAAGTTAGTTTAACTGATAGAAGTCATCATAAACCAAACGAATTATCGGGTGGTCAGTGCCAGCGTGTAGCAATTGCACGCGCATTAGTAAATAATCCTGCTATTATTTTGGCGGATGAACCAACGGGTAACCTGGATACAAAAACTTCTATCGAAATCATGGATATATTCGGTGCAATTCAGGAATCAGGAAATACTGTAGTGCTGGTTACACATGAAGAAGATATTTCTAAATATGCGCATCGTGTTGTTCGTCTTCGCGATGGACTTATTGAAAGCGACAAACGCAGTGCAGAAGCTTATCAACCTGCATAAAAATGGCTCTCAAAATTTATACTAAAACCGGCGACAAAGGAAAAACAAGTTTACTTGGCGGAACCAAAGTGCCTAAAAGCCATATCAGGATTGAATCCTACGGAACTGTAGATGAACTGAATTCTTTCATAGGACTACTTAATGATCATATCAGCGATGCGCACAGCAAAATAATTTTGAAAGAAATTCAGGACAGATTATTTACCATCGGCTCCTCACTTGCCTGCGATCCTGAAAAAATGCCCTCAATGAAAATCCCGGATCTGAAAGAAGAAGATATAAAACTTTTGGAAAAAGAAATTGATAAAATGAATGAATCATTGCCGCCAATGAAATCATTTATTTTACCGGGAGGTAATGTTGCTGTTTCCACAGCGCATATATGCCGTTGCGTTTGCCGCCGCGCAGAAAGAATTTGTGTAGCTATGCAGGAAAATAAATTATTTGTTGAACCACTTGTTATAAAATACCTCAATCGCCTGAGCGATTATCTTTTTGTATTGGCAAGATTTATTGCGCATCAGTTGCATGTGGAAGAAATTCCGTGGAAACCGAGAGTTTGATGATGTACGATTTTGGATTTACGATGTACGATTTCTTTTTATCCAAAATTGTTTATTTTATTTATCCCACGTTTTAACTCATAAAAATGATAACCAGGATTGCATCTTACACATAAACAAATCGTACATCGTAAATCTAAAATCGTACATCAAAGTAGCTTTCCGTCTTTCATATGCAAAATCCTGTCGCTCATTTGCGCGAGTTCTTCATTATGTGTAACAATTAAAAATGTTTGCTGAAATTTTTCTCGAAGATGAAAAAAAAGCAAATGCAATTCCCGAGCATTCGCCGAATCAAGATTTCCCGTTGGCTCGTCGGCAAAAATAATATCTGGATTATTTATCAATGCCCGTGCAACAGCCACGCGTTGCTGCTCACCGCCGGATAAAGCATTCGGTTTATTTTCCAAACGTTCGCCAACTCCGAGAGTGGTTAGCAATTCTTTTGCCTTATCCTCCACTTCTTTTTTTCTTCTCCCGGCAAGCCAACCCGGAATGCAAACATTTTCCAGCGCGCTGAATTCCGGCAATAAATGATGAAACTGAAAAACAAAACCAATATGTTTATTCCTGAAAGAAGCAAGCGCCTTACCTTTCAAATCGCTCATCTTTTTCTCCTGTAAAAAAATTTCCCCGGCATCTGGTTTATCAAGCGTGCCTAAAATATGCAGTAATGTACTCTTTCCCGAACCAGACGGGCCGGCAATACTCACAATTTCCCCTTTTTTTATTTCTACGTCTACGCCCTTCAACACCCATAAATCGCCATAATACTTTTGAATACCTTTTGCTGTTAGCATGCAATAAAATTGAACTTTATTCGCTCTTTTACAAACCTACAGGTTCGTGCCTGATATAAGTATTGAATATTGTTTAAAATAATTTTAAGAAATAGTTTTTACCCGCACAAAACAATAGATTTGGAATTTTCGTTTTAAAAACTACTTTTGCGAAAAATTAGGGTTGAACAGAAATTGATAGAACGGCTTAAAATGAACAAATAATTTTTCCGGACTTATCAAAAAACTAATCCGAAAATTAAAATTATCACAGATGTTTTGGACACTTGAATTAGCCAGTTATCTTGAAGAAGCTCCCTGGCCAGCAACAAAAGACGAGTTGATTGATTATTCCATCCGTTCCGGCGCGCCGATTGAAGTTGTTGAAAATTTGCAGGAGCTCGAAGACGAAGGTGAGATTTATGAAGGTATAGATGATATTTGGCCAGATTATCCCTCGCAGGCAGATTTCTTTTTTAATGAAGATGAATATTGATTTCTGATTTGGTAATTTGCTGATGCCTGATTTTTCTATTATCAATTATCCATTATAAATTCTCAATTGTTTTTCATTTTCACATTTTCATATTGAGCCATTTTCAGATTGCTCTCATTTCTCCATCTGGTTAATCACTGCTTCCGTTACACCGGTAAATGAAAAACCACCGTCGTGAAAAAGATTTTGCATCGTTACCATTCTTGTAAGGTCGCTGAATAATGTTACGCAGTAATCGGCGCATTGATCGCCGGTAGCATTTCCGAGCGGACTCATTTTTTCTGCATAGGTAATAAATCCATCAAAACCTTTTACGCCGCTGCCGGCAGTTGTGCGCGTTGGGGATTGGGAAACGGTATTCACTCTAACTTTTTTCTTCAGCGCATAATGATAACCAAAACTTCTTGTAATTCCCTCGAGCAAAGTTTTTGCATCGGCCATTTCATTATAATCCGGAAAAACTCTTTGCGCGGCAATATAGGTAAGCGCAACAACGCTCGCGTATTCGTTAAGAGCATCCATATCCCAAGCTGTGCGCAACACGCGGTGCAAAGACAATGCAGAAATATCCATTGTTTTTTGAGTGAAGCCATAATCCAATTCTGTATAATGCTTGCCTTTTCTCATGTTCACGCTCATACCTATGGAATGCAAAATGAAATCAATTCCGCCGCCAAAATGTTTCATAGCTTCTTCAAATAATTTTTTTAAATCGTCCATATTGGTAACATCGGCGCCGATTACAGGAGCATTAACCGCTTCAGAAAGTTTATTTATTTCTCCCATGCGCAACGCAACCGGCGCATTGGTTAAAACAAGTTGCGCGCCTTCTTCATGGCAACGCAATGCAGTGCGCCAGGCAATTGATTTTTCATCGAGAGCGCCGAAAATAATTCCTTTTTTTCCTTTCAATAAATTGTATGACATAGAAACCGTTTTAATTTTTAGGAATCAAAAATAAGAAGTTATTATTTCGTAACAGGGAATAAATGAGCGATTATCCAAACTAATAAAAAAGTGTACGAGAAAATAATTACAAAGGCTGAAATAATGTAGATGAAAAGACGACCAAATGATTTACGTGGTTTAATTTTTTTTTGCAGAAACCTGTTAATATAAAATACCGTGAATACAGAAACCAGGATCACAAATAATATGATAAACCGCTGCGCTTTCATTTTTAAAATTTACGAAGATATACATTACACGAATTTCAGCGAATTACACGAATTCAAAATAAAATGCAATTCATTCGTGTTCTAAATTCGTGTATAAAATCAGTTAACCATTTCTTTTGCGTTCTCGATTGCTGCGGCTGTGGGTTTTTCACCACTTAACATTTTGGCAATGGTAACTACGCGTTCATCATGCGTAAGTAATTTAATGCTGGTTTTAATTGCTGAATCTTTTATTTCTTTATAAACAAAATAATGTGCATCGGCTTTGCCGGCAATTTGCGGTTGGTGTGTGATGCAAATTACCTGGCGTTTCTTAGCCAATTTTTTTAAAATTATTCCAACTTGTTTCGCAGCTTCGCCGGAAATTCCGGTATCAATTTCATCAAATATCATCGTTGGCAAATCAACAGATTCCGCAACAAGTGATTTAATGGATAACATCAATCTGCTCAACTCTCCGCCAGACGCCACTTTGCGCAGAGGTTCGAATTTGTTGCTCTTGTTTGCATCAAACAAAAATTCCACATTATCCATTCCGTAATTATTCAACGCCGCATCTTGTATCTGCACTTTCAGTTTCGCATTTGGCATTCCTACCTGCACTAATAAACGATTTACTTTTTCTTCCAATGGCTTTATTTGCGCATGCCTGTTTTTGGAAATAGCCTCAGCCATTTCATTTGCTTGTTGGAATAATTTATTTACATCATTTTCTTTTGCTGAAATATTTTCATCAATATCCAAAACAGATTGCAGTTTATCATGCAACGAATACTGAATGGCAATCAATTCGTTTGTTGTTTTCACTCCATGTTTTTTCAGCAATTTATATCCGCCTGAAATGCGTTCATTTATTTGTTCAATTCTTTCGGGATCATAATTTATTTTATCATTGATCTGATCCACTTCTCCGGCAATATCCTGTAATTCAATTTGAGCAGATTGCAATCTTTCCAGCACAGTAACAAGTTGCGGATGAAAAGAAGAAAAAGCATGCAGTTGGTTGGATAATAATTTCAGTTGCTGAACAATCGGCTGTTCACTTTCCTGCAATTCATAATTAATTTTTGTTAAAACATTTTTTATTTCTTCTGAGCTGCTGAGCAATTGTAATTCCGCATCCATATCTTCCAACTCATTCTCAGAAAAATTTTCTTTTTCCAGTTCATCAAACAAAAATTTATTGTAATCAAATTCTTTAGTGAATTGCGATTTCCTTTCCTGCAATAATTGCAATTCTTTTTTTTCATCTATGAATGTAAAAAACGTTGTGCTGTATTTATTCAACAGATCATTATGTGCTGCAAACGCATCAATTACTTCACGTTGAAAATCAGATTCACCCAATTCCAATGTATCAAACTGCCGATGCAGGTCAACCATAAGAGAGCTTAAAACCCGCAACTGGTCTAAGTTTACAGGCGTGTCGTTCACAAACGCTCTTGATTTTCCATTAGTGCCGATTTCTCTGCGCATCATTAATTCATCATCCGCGTCTAATTCATTTTCTTTTAAAAAAAATTTTATAGCCTGGTTGTTTTCGGTATGAAATGTTCCTTCGATAATGCATTTCTTATTGCGGTCGGGCAACACGGAAGTATCGGCACGGTCGCCAAGAATCAATGACAATGCTCCCATTAAAATAGATTTGCCCGCACCAGTTTCTCCTGTGATGACATTGAGATTTTCTGAAAACTCAATACTGATCTCATCAATAATTGCGTAATTAGATATTTGCAGTTTTTTGAGCATGATTATAAGAAAGCAATTTACAAATTAGGTTTGATTTAATTATTGATTGGTGCACCGGGCAATTCCCGCTTTTGCTTTTTGATCAAGTGAATTTTTATAATCATGATTTGAAAAGTCAATGCATTTTTGAAAATAAGTTATGGCTTTCGTTTTTTCATTTTTTGTTTCGTAAATATATCCAATTTGCAAAGCAGAGCGCGCTGCAAAATATTCTTTCCTGTTTTCTCCTAACTTAATTGTTTCAAGATACCCGGCGATAGCTTCATCTTTTCTTCCGAGGTCATCATAAATTCTTGCAAGACGATATGCAAATTCAAGTTTTTCTTCAGTCAATAAAAAATCTGAAAAAGTTTTTCCCTGTAAAATTTGCAATGCTTCAGCGTGATAACCTCCGTCGTTTAACAATCTTGCTCTCAATAATATTTTATTAGGCCATAGGCCCGACAATGCTTCTTTTTGCGCTTGCTTTTCTGCTTCTGTTTCGGATGCTCCTTTTTCCGTAATTAATTTTCTAATAGCGTTTGCTCTTTTCTGATCGCTCTGCAAATAATAAAACCAGCTTAATTTTTGCAAAACATCTTTCACATAAAATTTCCCTTTGAAAGTTTGCACAAACCTGTTCAAATAAATAGCAGCATCCGGTTCAAGATGATTTAATTTTGCATATCCCATTTCCATATCCCACACAGGCATTTTTAAATAATCAGTATCATTATTTTTTTGTGCAAGAACAGTTATCGCGTAGGCAGATTGCTGATTATTTATTCCGAGATTAGCAGCGAGATAAGTAAACAGGTGATTATTTTTTACATCAAGATTTTTTTGCGTGATAAATTTAAACACTTCATCTTTTTTATTTTCGATATAAAATTTAAGATAGAGATAATAAAAAACCGCTTCATCGCGATAAAGCTGCGCCCACTCATCATTTGCGGCTAAAAATTTTTCGAGCTGCAGCATGCCGGTTTTCACGCTTCCTTTTATTCCGAGTAAATTGCTGAGCCATTTATACCCGTCCGGAATAGTTCCTGCTGCAACCTGCATAGCTCCGTACAACATATCATTTGGTGCGAATGATGGAAATTTTTTTTGATTTTCTTTACTCAGTAAAAATGAACGGCGAAAACCCCAGCCGGCGTTCCAGTTATTTCCAAATTTTATTTTTATAGCTGCCCATTGAAAATGAATTATGGATTTTGTAAAAAGAAAAAACGGCGATGATTCGGGACCTTTATCCATTAACTCAATTCTTTTTTCAAGATTTATTTCGCGCGCTTTGAATTCGGAAGGATCTTCATTAAAAAAAAGAATAAAAAAATCAATATAATTTTCTAAAAAATAAGGAATGAGATTATTTGGATGTTGCAGTTTTTCCGCGTCGATAATTTTTTTTCCATTATCCAATTTCAGTTTTATAATTTCTTTATAGGCCTGCCGGCATTGTGCGTTAAAATCGAAAACTTTTTGTCCGAAAATATTTTTGGGAGAAATAAATAATAAAAACGAGAGAGATAACGCACACAGTGATCTTCGTATCACTAAGCCCCTGACATAATTTTTCATAAGTGCAATATAGTTCACCACCATAAAATAAAAAAAGCGCTCCACGGAGCGCCACTTATAACTTTTGACTTATAACTTACTACTTACTTCACTTACTTCACTTCCACAGCATCATTCAATTCATTATCCACTAAAATTCTTCCGCAGTTTTCACAAACGATTATTTTTTTATGCTGGCGGATTTCACTTTGCTTTTGTGGAGGTATAGCATTGAAACAACCTCCGCATGCATCGCGCAAAACCGGAACAACAGCCAAACCATTGCGATAATTTTTGCGAATACGATCGTAAGAATGTAATAAACGTGGTTCAACTTTTTCTCTCGCTTCTGCTGATAATTTGCCAAAATGTTTTTCTTCTTTTTCCGTAGTAGCGATAATTTTATCGAGTTCTTCTTTTTTATTTTTCAGCACACCATCTTTAGCAGCAATATTTTTCTTAGCTTTTTCAAGCAACACTACTTTTTCAGCAACTTCTTCATTCGCGTCTTTGATATGTTTTTCTGCAAGCTTTACTTCCAGCTGCTGCATTTCAATTTCTTTATTAATCGCTTCAAACTCGCGACTGTTCTTCACATTCTCACTTTGCTTTTCATATTTTTTTATCAACGCTTCAGAATCTTTTATGATCTGTTTTTTTTGATTCATAAATTCCTGTATGCCGTTAATTTCTTCTTCAATGCGCGTTTGCCGCGAGTGCAACCCAAGAATTTCATCTTCAAGGTCGCTAACTTCCATCGGCAATTCGCCTTTGAGAATTTTATATTCATCAAGCTTCGATTCAATTTTCTGCAAAGAAAGCAGCGAAGCCAGTTTTTCTTCAACCGAAAATTCTTTTACTTGCGCCATGTTTTTATTTTAGATTTAATATTTCAGGTTTAATATTTGTACTCAGCATTTGATCTTTTTTCAACATCGTTGCGTCGCACTCTTGTACTTTTGGTTCTTTACTCGTCTTCAGTTTCAAATTCTAAATCCCTTATCTCACAAAAAATACTTTACCGGGTTAGTTATTGTTCCTGATTTTAGGACGGCAAAGGTAGGAAATTTTTTCAGCAAAATTTCATGTATTAAATCAACCGTAAATTGTTCACTTTCAAAGTGTCCGATATCTGCAATCACCATTTTATCGTTAGCCTCAAAAAACTCGTGGTATTTTATATCGGAGCTAATAAAAAAATCTACGTCCGCTGCCAATGCTTTTGAAATCAGAAAACTTCCCGCGCCGCCGCACAAAGCAACTTTTTTAACCGGTTTTTTCAACAGCCTTGTATATTTAATAACAACCAGCGAGAACGATTGTTTTATTTTTTTAAGAAAAGCCTCTTCATCTGTTGGTTCGGACAATTCTCCAATCAGCCCGGAGCCGATTAACGAATTTGTGTTTGCCAGATCAATAATATCATAAGCAACCTCTTCGTAAGGATGCGCATTAATCAGCGCTTCAATAATTTGTTTTTGCAAATACGCCGGAAAAATTGTTTCTATTTTTATTTCATGCTCGTTATGCCGCTTTCCCATTTCTCCAACAAATGGGTTAGCTCCTGCACCACCTTTGAAAGTTCCGGTGCCTTCTGCATTAAAACTTACTTCGCTGTAATTGCCGATATTTCCGCCACCGGCATTAAAAATTGCGCTTCTCACTTTTTCTGCAAATTCAGTTGGCACAAAAGTGTATAGCTTTTTTAATGTTGATTCTTTTGGCAATAAAATTTTCCGGTTGACTAACCCGAGTTTATCCGCCATCATTCCATTCACTCCGTGAAAAACATTATCCAGGTTTGTGTGAATGGCATAAATCGAAATGTCATTTTTAATTGCTGTGATTATTGTTTTCTCAACATAATTACTTCCGGTTATTTTTTTTAATCCGCCAAAAATTATTGGATGATGTGCGACGATCAGATTGCATTTTTTGGAAATTGCTTCATGTACGACTTCTTCGGTTGCATCCAGCGAAATCAATACGCCGGAACATTCCCGGCTATAGCTGCCCGTTAGTAAGCCACTGTTATCGTAATGTTCCTGGTATGCAGGCGGAGCAATAGTTTCAAGATGAGAAATGATTTCGGAAATGTTCATGCCGCGCTTGCCTTTAAAGATTTAATAGATTTTAGTGAAGATGCTTTTGTGTATTTTTCTTCTTCCAGATCAAAATCATCCTGCAATCCAAGCCAGAATTTAGCAGAATTGCCAAAATATTTACTAAGCCGCAAAGCTGTGTCAGCCGTAATTCTGCGATTGCCTTTAATAATTTCAGATAATCTTGTTTGCGGGATGCCAACATCTTTTGCAAGTTTATAGGCAGTTAAATTAAAAGGAATGAGAAATTCTTTATTAAGTATTTCTCCGGGATGAATATTTTTAAGTTTTGCCATTTTAAAAAAATTTAGTGGTAATCAATAATTTCGACTTCAGAAGCATTACCTGCGTTCCATTGGAAAACAATTCGCCATTGATCATTTATTCTGATGCTATAGAAATTTTTCAATTTACCTGATAGTTTTTCGAGCCTGTTTGAAGGAGGTATCCTCAAGTCCAAAAGATCAACAGAATTATTAAGCATTCTAAGTTTTCTGCGGCAACATTTTGAATTTCATTTGGTATTTTTTTTACTCTTTCGCCATCCCAGATTTTTTCTGTTTCAGAATTGCCAAATGATATAATCATACTACTCCTGTCTTAAGATACTAACGCCAAAGGTAAGTAATTTATTTTTGACCTTCAAAATTCAAAAGAAGCGAATATTTATGCCTGGAAGGCGCTCAATAGAATTGTTACCGTACAAGTGTGCGACGCAACGATGCTTAATAGAAATAATTAGCTAAGGACCAAAAAAAATCCCCCGGAGAAAAACGGGGGACGACTAAAACAACTAAAAAACAAACTGAATTTCGGTTATACTTTACCGTTAGTCCGGTTTTTTACCGTCTAAGAATGTATTGATTGTACTGATAGATGTATTATTATTTTCATCTTCAGCCCTTACTTCGTAATTACTGTAAAAATTTTCTACGTTGGAGATGGTATTGTACAATTCCAAATTACGGCGGACATATGCCGGCACAGTTTCAAACTCGTTATTCGGATCAGCAGCGTTGATGTTGAACGACAAGTTTCGCAACTTGTGTATTCTCTCGGCTGCACGGCGTTTTTGTTCTTCCGCTTCGTCCTGCATCGCAGGTTCCTCAGCAGGTAATTCCGCCATCGAAATATTTTGCGTTTGATGGGCCCAAGGCTCGTCCGCCGCTGGAATTTCATCTTTAAATACCAATTGCATATCAGGGGAAGTTTCATCTTCCTGAATCGGATTAATAGCATCGGTAGTTAAGATCGGTCCCTTCACAGGTATGTGTTCAGGGAAGGATTGATGTTCTGACCGCGGTTCTTCTGCATAAATATTGGCAGGCCTTGCAAGGTATCCTCCAGACGCTGCAGACGCCGGAGAATTCGTTTCAACTTTTTTTACGGGATTTTTTTCTTTTTGTGCAGAAGCAGAAGTAGTCTCCTGCGAAAATATCCATTCTATCCTTTCATTTGTTTCTTTTTGCTCTACTTTTTTGTTCACAGTAGTTTTACTAATTTCTTCACTCGTAAAAAGCACTATTGGCGATGAAGACTCCTCAGTTTGTTCATCAACCAGTTTCGGCAATAATGATTCTGATAACTCCACTGCGGATGCAGCAATTGCCGTTTCTTTTTTTGTGGTATCATTTTGTGAGATAAGCGCAGGCCGGTTTTCCGATTCTTTTTTTTCTGCAGGCATGCTTAAGGTCATAACAACTTTTTCTTCTTTCTTAGGTTCGGATTTTTTTTGTTGCGATTTTACAAAAGGGTCTTTGTATTCAAACCCCGTTGCTATTAATGTTATTCCAATTTTATCGTTAAGATTATTATCATAGCCAAGTCCGAGAATAATATCCGTATCTTCTCCCGCGCGTGAAAGCAAATGGTTTTGTATCACTTCCACTTCATCCATCGTAAATTCATGATCGCCTTCGGCAGAATTGATGTTGATGAGAATCCATTTTGCGCCGCTGATATCATTATCATTTAACAGCGGAGAATTCAAAGCCTCTTCAATCGCTTGCTGGGCACGGGTTTCGCCTTGTGCAACTGCACTTCCTAATATTGCAACACCACCATTGCGCATTACGGTGCAAACATCTGCGAAGTCAACATTTATTTGCCCTGTTGTGTTGATAACATCTGTGATACATTTTGCTGCCGTCGCCAAAACATTATCTGCTTTTGAAAATGCCTCTTTCATTTTCAGATTACCAAACTGGTGCCGCAATTTATCGTTGCTGATCACAAGCAACGTATCTACATATTGCTTCATCACTTTTATTCCTTCTTCTGCCTGCAACTGACGTTTTTTTCCTTCGTAAGAAAATGGCGTGGTAACAATGCCAACCGTAAGTATGCCGAGATCTCTGCAAATTTTTGCAATGATTGGTGCGCCGCCCGTTCCTGTTCCACCACCCATGCCAACAGTTATGAAAACCATTTTGGTGTTGACCTCAAGAATTCTTTTTATTTCGTCAAGACTTTCTTCAGTTGCCTGGCGGCCGATATCAGGATTAGCGCCGGCGCCAAGTCCTTGCGTTAAATGCGGACCAAGCTGAATTTTATTTGGAACGCGGCTTTGCGCAATTGCCTGCGCATCGGTGTTGCAGATGATGAAGTTTACGCCTTCAATACTCTGACTGAACATATAATTTACTGCATTGCTTCCACCGCCGCCAATCCCAATCACCTTAATGATTGATGATTGCTCCTTGGGTAAATCAAAATGAATCATTTTTGAATTTTTTGGATTAGTAAATAAAGTTTTAAGTAGTAAGTTTTAAGTGATAAGCAGAGAGAAATTTCTTTTACTTATACTTATTACTTTTCACTCACTACTTACAAAGCATGATCTTCTTCTTCTTTAAATAAATCAATAATTCCATCTTTGAATTTGCCCCAGAAATCTTTTATTCCTTTCCTGTTTCTTATTTTTTCCTGCTGAACCATTTCTTCTGTTGCAATTGTTTCTTCAACCATTTCTTGTTTTCTCAAATTATCCGGAACTGCAATCTTCTTATATTCTGTTTCAAATTGTTTGCGGTTGTGTTCATAATCACTATATCCTTTCAATATTAATCCTATGCAAGTTGAATAAGTTGGCTTCGCTAATTCTTCAATATGCCCTGCAGCAAGATGTTCCGTAGGAAAACCAATTCTCGCGTTGAGACCAGTTACATATTCTGTTAACTGAATTAAATGTTTCAATTGCGAACCACCACCTGTTAAAACAATTCCGCCATTGAGCATTTTGTTATCTAATCCAACTTGTTTTAAATGATAGATCACAAAATCCATTATCTCGCTCATGCGCGCCTGAATGATATTTGCAAGATTTTTTACGCTGATTTCTTTTGCAGGCATTCCGCGCAAACCCGGAATGGTGATGAATGCATTTGCTTTTGCTTCATTCGATAATGCAGAACCAAACTGCACTTTCATTTGCTCCGCTTGTGTTTTCAAAACACCTAAGCCTGTTTTAATATCGTTGCTTATGTTTTCACCGCCGAACGGAATAACAGCAGTGTGTTTTAAAATTCCTTCATAAAAAACTGCAAGGTCAGTTGTGCCTCCACCAATATCAACAATTGCAACTCCGGCTTCCAGATCTTCCTGTCCCATCACGGCTGCCGCAGATGCCAATGGTTGCAACACTAAATCTTTTGTACTCAACCCGCTTTTTTCAACAGCGCGATTAATATTTCTTATCGCATTTTTATCGCCTGTTATAATGTGAAAATTTGCGCCAACTTTTACACCGCCATAACCTATAGGATTCGGAATATTTTGAAAATTATCAACAGTAAATTCCTGCGGTATCACATCAATGATCTGATCTCCCGCCGGAATATATGTTCTGTATTGATCAGCAACTAACTGATCAATTTCGCGCTGCGTTATTTCGTCGTCTGTACTCTGACGAACTATATCGCCGCGTGTTTGCAAGCTTTTTATATGATGACCTGCGATGCCAACATATACTTCGCTGATTTCAAGATTTGGATTTGACGCGTAACAGTTATCCAGCGCCATTTTGATCGCTTTGATTGTTTCGTCAATATTCAGCACTTGTCCGTGTTTAACGCCGTTGGAATTAGCGCGGCCAAATCCTAAAATTTCCAGTTTGCCGTATTCATTTTTTCTCCCGGCGATAGCAGCAATTTTAGTAGTACCAATGTCGAGCCCTACAATAATGGGTTGTTCGTGGTTCATAGTTTATTTGTTTTTGTTGTTTATAGTGAATCGATGTACGATTTCTTTATGTTTTACATTCATCAGCAATTATCAATTTTCAATTATCCATTATCAATTTTTTGTAACAAACATTTGTTCTCTATTCATCATCGTTGCGTCGCACTCTTGTACAGATATTTTTCTTTTCATCTTCAGGTTTAATTTCTATCATCGCTTACCCACTTCCTCATTTCTTGTTTCCATTATTCTTTGGCATGACAGCCTTCGGTTTCATCGTTTGCTTTGTTGCAGGTTTTTTTTCATCGCTGCTATCCTTCTTGTTAAATTCGTCGTCTCCGTTAAGTTGCTCCTGCGGACTATCATTTTCCAATGGTTTTATATTTTGTTTTGCAGTATCTGCCTGTATCTGCTGCGCAGATTTTATTAACTGTTTTACATCTTTAATAAATTGCAACGAATCTGATTTTATCATTTCGCCGCCTCTTCTTGTTCCGATAACCTGTCCTTTGTATTGCACATTTATTTTTGCGTATTTATTAAACCCGGTTTTGCTCAACACATCTTTATAAAAAATAAACAGCCGCGCAAATTTTGCTTTATAATTACTTCCGTCGCCAAATTCAATTGTATGATTTCCTACAACCGGAACCATTTCAAACGTGTTGGATTTTGTAATATCTATCTGATCAATTTGCGCCATCCAGAAAGAATCATTCAAAATATAATTACCTAAGGTTGTCATATCATTTAGCAAAATGCTGTCTGCTCCGTGCGTTTTTATTTCTTGATAAGGATAATTTGTAAATACAGGAAGTTTCACGGGCAATTTTGCAGGAACAGGTAACTGTATTCCGTTGCTGTCAATATAAAATGTGTTGCCGGCTGCAGTAAAAACCCGCGCTATAGGTTCTCTTTCGGTAATGTTAATGCGCAACAATTCATCATTATCAAAAAATAACTCAGCATTTTTGATCCACACGTTCTTTTTTAATTTGCTTTCGGTGTTACTCAAATTAAATGATGAGATCGGCTTGCCTTGTAATTTTTCTGCGCCACTATCTGTAATAATATTTTCTACTATTTTATTATTGATGAATAAATGATTATTGTTTCCGCTGATAACAATTTTATAGCCCGTGCATGCTTTACCATTTCTGCTCTTGATTGCTGCAATTAATAGTACAAGCATGCCCGTTCCGGCAACGCACCACATCGTTACAAAAAGTATTTTCCTGATGTTATCTTTAATACTCATTTTCTTTACGTTTTACTTTTTCATCCCGACGAACTTTAATTCGTTCGCCGGGATGCTTCAGTTGAGACCCACCCAACGGCCCCGTTTTGACCGTCAGATGGGTACAATATGCCAGGGTAAAAAATCTCCCAGACACAATATGGGTTAGTATTTTTTTTCCAACTCTTCTTTTATCGGCATCACCAACGCATCAATATCTCCTGCACCAGCCGTAATTAATAATTCCACTCTTTTCGTTTTGATCCAATTCAACAAATCTTCTTTGCTAAATATTTTTTTATCTGTTATTTTCATTTTGTCCAAAATCATTTTACTTGTAACGCCTTCAATTGGTAATTCTCTTGCCGGATAAATGGGCAACAGAATTACTTCGTCTGCCAAATCAAGACTTTTCGCAAATCCATCCGCGAAATCTTTCGTTCTCGAATACAAATGCGGCTGAAAAATCACTGTGCACCGCATTAACGGAAATAGACCCCTCGCTCCCTGTATCAATGCTCTTAGCTCTTCCGGATGATGCGCATAATCATCAACAAAAACCTGTCTGTAGTTCTGTATTATGTATTCAAACCTTCTTTTAACACCTCTGAATGCAGCAATTGCATTTTTAATTTTCTCGTCTTCAATTCCTGTGTAATGCGCTATACTTATTGCTGCCACTGCATTTTCCACGTTATGCATTCCGCCCATATTTAAAAGAACATCATTGAGCTGCCAGCCTTTCACCACAATATCGAACCAATAGCTTCCATTTTGAATCCGAATATTTTTTGCATATGCATCGGCGTTAGTATCATTCAAACTGTATGTTTCATGGTTCGGCGTTTTAAATTCTTTTTCTTTTTTTAACCCAATCTTGCTAACCAACAAACCATCATGTTTTATTCTCCCTGCAAAATCCACGAATGCCTGTTGCACTGCTTCCTCAGTTCCATATATGTCCAAATGGTCGGCATCCATTGCAGTTATCACAGCGATATCGGGATTAAGTTTTAAAAAACTTCTGTCGTATTCATCGGCTTCCACAACACAAACATTGCGCTCACTGCTCCAAAAATTACTGTTGTAATTCACTGCAATGCCACCTAAGAAAGCATTGCATCCATAACCACTGTGCCGCAAAATGTGCGCTATCATAGTGGTGATAGTTGTTTTGCCATGCGTTCCTGCAACACAGATATTAAAAGAACTTTTTGTTATTTCGCCAAGCACATCACTACGTTTTAAAATGTTGTAGTTATGCTGCTGATAAAAAATCAATTCTTTATGATCCTTAGGCACCGCAGGTGTGTACACAACCAACTCAACATCTTTCGGAATCAGAGAAACATCATCTGTATAATGTATTTCCACTCCTTCTTTTTCCAGTTGCTTCGTTAATGCAGTTTCTGTTTTATCATAACCACTCACTCTGCAACCGCGAAACTTAAAATATCTTGCCAGCGCACTCATCCCGATTCCCCCGATGCCTATGAAATATATTTTTCGTATGTCTTTTATATCCTTCATTCTTTACGTGAATCGTGAAAAGTGAATCGTGAAAAATAAACTAACGCTTATGTATATGTCAATTTATTTGTATCGGATCAACTCATCAACTTTAAAATTTCTTTTGCTATCACATCATCTGCATTTGTTACCGCCAGCTTTGCAATATTTTCTTTCAATACATTTTGCCTGTGTTCGTCTTTTGATAATGCGATTACGGTTGCTATCAATTTTTCTTTTGCTTCACCATCTTTTATCATCAACGCCGCATTTTTATTCACTAAGTTTTTTGCATTTTCTGTTTGATGATCTTCCGCAGAAAATGGAAAGGGAACAAATACCACTGGTTTTTTCGCGACACACAATTCCGCAATTGACATTGCTCCCGATCTCGATATCACCACATCTGCTGCAGAAAATCCAAACTGCATTTGATTTATAAAATCATTTGTCCAGATATTTTTTCTGCCTGCACAAATTTGTTTTGCTCTTGCTGCATACGGTTTTCCGGTTTGCCATATCAACTGCAAATCATTTTTTTCAAATTCATCAATGCCTGCGTCAATTGCTTCATTAATTCCTTTCGCACCAAGACTTCCGCCCGTTGAGAATATTGTTTTTTTTGTAGGATCTAATCCGAAAAATTTTATTCCTTCTTCACGGCTCACATTGTTATTTACAATATTGCTTCTCACCGGATTTCCAACTATCATGATTTTATTTGCGGGAAAAAATTTTTGCATTCCATCGCTTGCAACAAAAATTTTTGTTGCCTTCTTCCCTAATAAAATATTCGACTTGCCCGCAAACGAATTGGATTCGTGAATGAAATTGGGAATGTGCTTTGATTGCGCATAGCGCAACACGGGGAAAGAAGAATAACCGCCAACGCCAATAACCGCATCCGGTTTAAAATTTTTAATTATTCTTTTTACCTGGAAAAAACTTTTCACCAACTTAAATGGCAACCCGATATTTTTTATCAAAGAACTCCTGTTAAAACTGCTGATATCAATTCCTTCAATCCTATATCCTGCCTGCGGCACTTTTTCCATTTCCATTTTTCCATTTGCACCAACAAATAATATCTCAATACCGTTGTCAATTTTTTTAAGTGCATTGGCAATAGCAATTGCCGGAAAAATATGTCCGCCTGTTCCGCCGCCTGCAATGATTATTCGCTTACTCACTTTATTTAGCTTTCAACTTGTACTTGTTTTTCTTCGTCCGTTTTTTGTCCTTCCAACTGTTCCACATTTCTCGCAACACTTAATATGATACCTATAGCAAGACAGGTAAATAAAAATGAACTTCCGCCCATGCTCACCAAAGGCAGCGTAACACCGGTGACAGGAAAAAGATTTACGTTAACCGCCATATTTGCCAACGCTTGTATAGCTAATGTGAAACTCAAGCCCAGTGCGAGAAATGCGCCGAATGCAAAAGGACATTTTTTGAAAATGCGAATGCTTCTGAATAGAAACAATAAGTAAATGAAAATAACAAAAGCGCCACCAATCAATCCATACTCTTCAATGATTATCGCATAAATAAAATCCGAATAAGGATGCGGAAGAAAATTTCTCTGCTGACTATTTCCCGGGCCTAAGCCGATCCAGCTGCCTTTTGCAATCGCAATTTTTGCCTGGTTAACCTGGTAACTGTCTTCATCATTACTTTCTTTACCGCCGTATATAAAAGTTTCTACGCGATTGATCCAAGTATCCACACGAACAAATAGATGCGATCTGCCTTCCGTCTTCACTGTTTCAATTGCTCCATCATTAGATTTATGGCGAATGATTGCTGCGAACACAAGTATTACAACCGGGATCAATGCCAAACTAACGGTTAAGAGTAAGTGTTTTGCTCTTGCCCTGCCAATAAACATAAGCATCATACTTGTTGCACCGATTAATAATGCTGTTGATAAATTTGCAGGTGCAATCAAAATGCAAACCACTGCAACCGGAATCATCACCGGCAAAAAACCTTTTTTGAAATCTTTTATAACGTCTTGTTTTTTACTCAGCAGCCTGCTCAAAAACATGAACAGTGCGAGTTTGGCAAGATCTGAAGTTTGAAAAGTGAGATTGATTATCGGCAACCTTATCCAGCGACTGCCTTCATTTAATTTCACACCAAAAAATAAAGTGTATATTAATAATGGAATGGATAAGAGAAATAAAATTTTTGCAACTTTTGAATAGATTATATAATTGACCTGGTGTGCAAAATAAATTATGAGCACGCCAATAACGATAAATGCAAATTGTTTGAACAAATAAATTTCTGTGTTGCCTTTATACATTTTGTATGCAAGCAAACCAGTTGAGCTGTACACAGCAAGTAAAGAAATCAATGCAAGCAACACCACGGTTGCCCAAATAACTTTATCGCCTTTGGTGCGTGAACCGAAACGATGTACGATATGCGATTTATGATTTACGATTTCTTCCATACCAGGTATTCATTATCAATTTTCAATTATTAATTATAAATCCTTTACTGCTTCTTTAAATTGTCTTCCTCTGTCTTCATAATTTTTAAACAAATCGAAACTTGCGCAAGCCGGACTTAATAAAACCACATCGCCTTTTGTTGCAAAACGAAATGATGCATTAACTGCTTCTTCTGCGCTCTTAGTGTCAATCATCATCGGAACATCATTTTGAAATGCCTCATGTATTTTGCGATTATCCAATCCCATACATACTATCGCTTTCACTTTTTCTTTTACAAGATTTCGGATAAGCGAGTAATCATTTCCTTTATCTATTCCACCCAAAATCAAAATTGTTGGCTTCGTCATACTTTCCAGTGCATACCAAACAGAATTTACATTTGTTGCTTTGCTGTCGTTAATAAACTCCACACCACGTACCGTCGACACATATTCCATGCGATGTTCGAGCGCTTCAAAACTCTGAATAGCCTCACGGATTTTTTCTTTGCGAATACCAACAGTAAGCGCTGCAAGCCCCGCTGCCATTGTGTTGTACTGGTTGTGAATGCCCTTCAATGCAAAATCATAAATACTCATCTGCATTTTTTCGCTTCCCGCGACGAGCGTCATCTGCCCGTTTTTTATAAAGCCTCCTTTGTTGGTTTCATGTAACATAGTAATTGGTAGTGGGTTAGTATGATGAGAATATTGATAGATATATTTTTTTGTAACGGCATCATCTTCACAATAAATAAAATAATCATCGCGCGTTTGATTCATTACAATTTTAAATTTGCTGTGGATGTAATTTTCAAACTTGTAATCATATCTATCGAGATGATCTTCGGTAATGTTTGTGAGTATCGCTACATCCGCTTTAAATTTTTTTATGTCATCCAGCTGAAAACTGCTGATCTCTGCAACATACCATGGTTTCGGGTTTTCAGCAACCTGCCGCGCAAATGAATAACCTATATTTCCTACCAGTGCACAACTCAGTCCGCCATGTTTGCAGATATGATGCGTCATCGCAGTTGTTGTTGTTTTTCCGTTGCTGCCGGTGATGCCAATTATTTTGCTGTTGCCTTTATACCTGTAAGCCAGTTCTATTTCGCTGATGACGGGAATATTTTTGTTTCTTATCCTCTTTACCATATCATTTTTTTCCGGAATGCCGGGACTCTTCATCACTTCGTTAGCATTAAGAATTTTTTCTTCTGAGTGTTTTCCTTCTTCAAAATCAATTTGCTGTTTCTGTAATTCGCTTTTATAATTTTCTTTGAGAAGACTGCTATCGGATACGAACACATCATACCCTTGCTGCTTTGCCAGCAAAGCCGCGCCCACTCCGCTTTCGCCACCTCCGAGTATTACCATACGATTACTCATTTCTGTAATGAATAAAAACTTTTTTTAACGGTAAGGATTTATGAACTTTTCAATGGAGGGTTTGTAATTCGTGAGAAGTGAAACGATAGACGTCAAAAACTAATACTTGATTTTACATCTAACGTCTATCGTCTCACACCTATGCCTATCTAATTTTTAATGTTACAATAGAGAACATTACACAAAGAATTGTCACTATCCAGAATCTTGTAACTATTTTACTTTCGTTATATCCTAACTTCTGATAATGATGATGCAACGGGCTCATCAAAAAAATTCTTTTTCCTTCGCCAAATTTTTTTTTTGTGTATTTGAAATAGGAAACCTGTATCACCACACTCGCACTTTCTACTAAAAACACTCCGCAAAAAATTGGTATCAACAATTCTTTTCTCACAATGATTGCCAATGCTGCTATGATTCCGCCCAATGTTAAACTCCCTGTGTCGCCCATGAAAACCTGTGCCGGATAAGCGTTGTACCATAAGAAGCCAACACAGGCTCCGATAAGCGCGCCAATAAAAATGGATAGCTCGCCTAAATTCGGGATGTACATTATGTTCAGATATTCTGCAAACCGCAGGTTGCCGCTTGCATATGCAAACACACCAAGACAAGCTCCTATCACTGCACTCACGCCCGTTGCCAATCCATCCAAACCATCTGTTATATTGGCGCCGTTGGAAACTGCAGTAACAATAAAAATCACAATGATGATGTACAATATCCATGTAGCACCACGAATTGCCGGTGGTAATAATTTTGAATAATTGAATTCATGATTTTTTACAAATGGAATTGTAGCAATGGGTTCTTTCGCTTCTGCAAAATATTTCTCCTTGCCATCGAGCACTACAGTTTTCAATCCAACCGTATCAACGGGTTTTTTATCTCCAACATATTCACGCCAAACTTTTGTGTTGCTGTTAAAATATAATGTTGCCGCCACAACAAAACCGAGAACAACCTGCCCGAGAACTTTAAACCATCCTGCCAATCCATCCTTGTCTCCTTTTTTATATTGTACGCCCATTTGCTGCGCAATACGTTTTGCTCTTAGCTTTAAATAGTCATCAATAAAACCAATGAAGCCGAGCCAAACAGTACTGAATATCATAAGGCGGATATACGCTTTGTTAAGATTAGCGAGTAATAATGTTGGAATTAAAATTGCCAGGATGATTATAATTCCGCCCATTGTTGGAGTTCCTTTTTTTTGTTGTTCTCCTGCAAGACCTAATTCCCGCACACTTTCTCCAACTTGTTTTTTTGTTAGTATGCTGATTAATTTTTTTCCGTAAACAGCAGAAATGATCAATGACAGTATAACGGCAAGCAATACACGAAAAGTGATGAACTGGAATAAACTCCCGCCGGGAATTTTTACGCCAGTTTGTTTTAGCCAATCGAACAATTGATACAACATGATAATGACCAATGAATAATTAACAATGAACAATTCATTACTGCTTACTTTCCTAAAACGTCAAATACTTCTTTCAAAATTTCTTTATCGTCAAAAGGATATTTCACTCCTTTTATTTCCTGGTATTTTTCGTGTCCTTTGCCTGCTATCAACACTATATCCTGCGGCATTGCCAAACTCACAGCTGTTTTGATCGCTTCCTTTCTGTCGCCGATCGAAATATATTTTCGTTTCGAGGAAACACTTAATCCTGTTTCCATTTCTTTTAATATCTGTTCTGGGTTTTCGCTTCGCGGATTATCCGAAGTGAAAATTGCTTTGTTACTATACTTACAGGCAACTTCACCCATTATCGGTCGTTTAGTTTTATCTCTGTCGCCACCACATCCAACAACTGTTATAATTTGCTCATCGCCTTTTCTTAATTTTTGAATTGTAGTAAGAACATTAACCAAAGCATCCGGTGTGTGCGCATAATCTACAATGCCGATTATTTTTTCTTTTGCAGAAATCATATAATCGAATCTTCCTTCTGCGCCGGTTAACACACTCAGGCAACGCAACACTTCATGTTTATCTTCTCCCAAACAAATAGCTGTTCCATACACAGCGAGCAGGTTATATGCGTTGAATTCTCCGATCAACCTGAAATGCACCTCCTGATCATTAATTGTCATTATCAAACCAGTCAGATTATTTTCGAGAATTCTTCCTTTGAATTCAGCCATCGTTTGCAGACTGTACAAATATTTTCTTGCGTTCGTATTCTGCAACATGATCTTTCCACGTTTATCATCTGCATTGGATATTGCAAATGCCGATGATGAAAGCGAATCAAAAAAAGATTTCTTCACGCGGATGTATTCATCAAATGTTTTGTGATAATCCAGGTGGTCGTGCGTGATGTTTGTAAAAATTGCACCTGTATATTGCAAACCGGCAATACGGTTTTGATGAATTGCGTGCGAACTTGTTTCCATGAAAGCATGCGTGCAGCCTGCATCTACCATTTGTTTCAACAACGCGTTCAAACTAATCGCATCCGGTGTTGTGTGCGTTGCCGGTATAACGGTGTTGCCTATCTCATTTTGAACAGTGCTTAACAATCCGCTTTTATATCCCAATGATGTAAAGAGCTTATATAATAATGTGGCAACAGTTGTTTTGCCATTTGTTCCGGTAACGCCGACTAATTTTAATTTTTCCGAAGGCTGATCGTAAAAATTATGCGCCATAAAACCTGCTGCTGCCGCACTGTTTTCAACCTGCACATAAATAATTTCATTGTTCAATTCATCAGGCAACACTTCACAAACAATAGCTATGGCGCCTTTTTCAATTGCTAACTGAATGAACTGATGACCATCTGTACTAACGCCTTTCACTGCAATAAAAACAGAACCTTTATTTACTTTCCGGGAATCCACCTGCAAATCGTTTACTGTTGCATTAAGATTTCCGTGCACAGACCTGATGTTGACCTTATATATTATATCCTGCAGCGTATGCATCAATTCAGTTCGAGTGTTACGTTTTGATTTTTATTTAAAACTGTTCCCGGCTGCACCGACTGCATCTTCACTCTTCCTTTTCCTTTTGCCATTACTTTCATATCCATGCTTTCCAATAAATACAAAGCATCTTTCAGTCCCATACCTTTAACATCGGGCATCTGTTGTTTTGTAATTGTTTCTTTATTCAAAACTGTTTGATGATTGCCTGCATATAATCTTGCCCAATTATTATTTGCAGATGAATCATTATAATTCATATCGAAAGTTTGCATTACCATTTTTATATCGCGCGTTGCGCCGGCATAATAAAATTGAGTGCTGTCTTTTTTTAAATTTGTTGTAACCGGTGAAGGATTCAAATTCATTCTTGTTGAATATAATTTATCCGCGATCTCACGAAACACAGGCGCAGCAACCTCTCCGCCCATATGCTTGGCAGGATGTTGTTTTGTTCTTATAACTACAATGCAGCTGTATTGCGGTTTTTCAAAAGGAAAATATCCAACAAAAGATGCCTGGTAAATTCCATCATCATATTTTATTTTTGCGCCGGTTGATGTTCTTCCTGCAACATGCGCTGTGCCTGTTTTTCCGCCGACATTGTATAATGCATTTTCAAAAGGTTTTTTGCCCGTGCCGATTTTAGTTACAGCAAGCATACATTCCTGTGCATTTTTTATGATAGAACTATCAGCGATTTTTTCTTCCACAACTTGCGGTTCAAACTCTCTTACTGTAAATCCGTTATTTTGTATGCGATTGACCAAATAAGGCTTCATCATTTTTCCATTGTTGGCAACAGCGTTGTATAACATCAAAGTTTGTAACGGCGTAACTTCAATCGCGTAGCCAAAACTCATTGTTATCATAGCGTGCAAACCTTCATGGTTGCTTTTCATTTTTGGCAACACAGATCTTTCTTCTCCCATAAGATCAACACCTGTTTTTTTATCGAGATGAAATTTGTGCAGGTAGTTTAAAAAACGCAAAGGCTGCGATGCAAAAGTTTGATAGGCCAACTTACTCATGCCAACATTTGAGCTATGCGCGAAACATTCTTTAACATTTAATATTGGCTTGGGGGCTCGTTCTGCATCGGTAACCATCCTTACGCCAACAAATTCTCTTCCCTCAGAGCCAACATTCACCATATCATTCAATGTTGTTTTTCCCTCACTCAAAACAGAAAGCAGCGTAACTATTTTAATTGTTGAGCCGGGTTCAGTAGCGCGTAAAGCATAATTGTAATCTTCCCAATAGGAATTATTATGCTGACGACTTAGGTTCGCCATAGCTTTTATTTTTCCGGTTGCAACTTCCATCACTACGCATGTTCCCTGCTCATCTTCGTTATCGCTCATACTTTTCAGCAAAGCATTTTCTGCGATATCCTGAATATTCACATCAATATTTGTAACAACATCTTTTCCATTTTCCGGATCAATTTCATATCCTTCAACAGGAACATAATTTCCTGCAGCGATATATCGTACTAATTGTTTTCCGTTTTGTCCTTTTAGTGCAGTATCGTAAGTGCGCTCCAGTCCTACGTTTTGAGAGTTTTCTCTTGCAAGACCAATGGTGCGATTTGCAAGTAATCCGAATGGATTTAATCTTTTACTGTTTGTTTTTACAATGAAGCCGCTTTTATTTTTTCCCAATCTTATCAAAGGAAAATTTCTCAATATTTTATATTGATCGAAAGAAATATTTGACTGTAAAGAAAAATATCTGTCGTTCAGACGATAGCCCTGAAGCAACTCACGCTTATATGTAGCCGAAGTTTGATCTTTAAATAAATTGGCAAGACAAAGTGATAAAGAATCCAAATTCTCTTTAAATCTTTTTCCATTTTTTTCGCGCAAGCCATCCGCTCCGAAATCAATATAAATGTCAAAGTAAGGAATTGAAGTGCTAAGCATGCTTCCATCATCGCTGTAAATAGTTCCTCTGTCGGCATTCAGCTCAACATATTTTTGATGAACGCTGTCGCTTAATTTTTTCCAGTAATCTCCCTGGATTCGCTGAATATAAAAAGCCTTGCCGATTACAAAAAAACATATTAATGCAATACCTATAAAGCATAAATACACTCTCCATAATATGTCGCGCTTTATTTCCAATTTTCTATCTTTATTAATTGATATTTATTCTCACATCTCACTTCACACTATCATCCAACACAATCGGCGGCGCAGTTAATTCTTTCAATCCAAAAGATTGAACAACTTTAGCCAGTTCACTTTCTTTACTTCTGAACATCACTTCGCTTTTTAGCGTTTTGTATTCGTATTGCAATTCTTTAAGTTGATTTTGCGCATTGCTGATGTTGCGCATGCTTTTATCAGCATAATGCCCGTTGTATATATATATAACTGCCAGCAATGCCAGAAATAAAAAGAACGGAACATTTTTAACCATCATGCGATGGGTAAATTTTTGTTTCAATTCATTTTTAAATTCCTTATTCTGATTTTCACCGCTCATTAAAAAATCATTTTTATTTTGTTTCTAACATTTGTGCTACTATTAAACATCGTTGCGTCGCACTCTTGTACAGCATTGCTACAATCAGCGGCAGCTCACTGTTTGCAGCTCAGCGTTTATTAGATCATTTATTTTCAAATTGCAGAATTGAGCCATTTTCACATTTGCATATTTTCAAATTTTCTCCGCTATCCTCAATTTTGCACTTCTCGATTTTGGGTTTTGTTTTATTTCTTTATCTGCAGGAACAATTGGTTTTTTTGTTATTACATGTAAAAGAGGTTTTATAGTTTGTCCAAAAGGATCCGTGTGTTCTTCAGTCAATCCTTTTTTAAAAAAATTTTTCACTATCCTGTCTTCAAGAGAATGAAATGTGATCACTGCAATCCTTCCGCCCGGCTTCAACAATTCAGTTGCCTGGTGTAACATTTCTTTTAATGCTCCTAATTCGTCATTTATTTCAATTCGTAAACTCTGAAAAACCTGTGCTAAATATTTGTTTGGATTTCCTTTTACAACTGCGCTTACCACATTTATAAAACTTCGGATAGTTGTTACCGTTAGTTTCTTTCTTTCTTCAACAATTTTCCGGGCTAATGTTTTTGCGTTTGTTACTTCACCATATTGCTCAAAAAGTTTGTGCAGCTTTTGTTCATCATAACTATTAACTACATCTGCTGCAGTAAGCAATTGCTGTTTGTTCATCCTCATGTCAAGGGGTCCGTCAAAGCGAAAAGAAAAGCCGCGCTCCGATTCATCAAACTGGTGGCTGCTTACACCGAGATCTGCGATAATTCCATTCACCGCTGTTACATTATTCAAGCGCAAAAAACGCTGCAGGTGGCGAAAGTTTTGTGGTACAAAAACAATCCTTTCGTCATCTGGCAAGTTTCGTTTTGCGTCTAAATCCTGGTCAAATGCAAAAAGTTTTCCTTTTGCATTCAGCATTTTTAAAATGGCTGATGAATGACCGCCGCCGCCGAACGTACAATCTACATACACACCTTCCGGTTGAATTTGCAATCCGGCCAACACTTCATTCAACATCACCGGTACGTGATAAACTCCTGCCTGCGAAACGGAAATTGATAATCCGGAGTTTTCTTTTTTGTTCATAAGCGCATTACTTACAAATTCCTGATTATTGATTGCCTGTTTCGCCTGCCTTTTTATTCAAATGTTTATTGGCCATGCTGCTGACTGTTTCAGTCGGAAATTCTGCAAAGAACTTTGTGTACTTACTTTTATCCCAGATTTCTATTATTCTTCCCGTTGCCAAAAGCACTATATCTTTTTCTAAACCGGCGTGAGATTTTAAATTCTGCGGCACCAGCAAGCGCCCGGCCGAATCCAATTCCATTATCGTGGCGCCGTTCAAAAAATATCTTTTAAATTGTCTGATTTCAGGATCAAAATCGCTTAGGTTATTCAAATCATTAAATATGGTTTCCCAGGTTTTCCAGGGGTATAAACTCAAATATTTTTCCATGCCCCGGTTGATAACAAAGCGTTTCTCGCTTTCTTCTTCTATCTGCTTTTTAAAGCCGACAGGTAGAAGGAAGCGACCTTTTGCATCCAGAGTTGCTTCGTATTCGCCAAGAAAACCAGCCATTTACAAAGTGATTTTTTCAAATTTGCCTTAAATTCCTACAATTCACCACAAAATAACCTTTTTTACCACAATCCAAACGAATTTTTTGAAATTTAATTTTTCCACACTAAATTTTTAACTTGAAAGATTGTCTCAATGAGGGTTTCGGTGATTTTAAGAAGAAATTTGATGTTAGTTTTCTGTTGATAATGGTGAATTGATGTGCATAAACTAATTGCATAAATAATTAAACGAAAAAAATGCCCGCTGCAGGTTATTCAGGCACGCCTTTAATTAAGAAATTAGGCATTAATGAAAACATGAAAATTTTGTGATTAATGCCCCTGAAAATTATTTCGATCTGCTTGAAAAAAATATTCAGAAACAACTAAGCGATAAAAACACAACGCCGGATTTTGTACACCTCTTTGCAAAAAAAATCTTGATTTTCTAAAAGAGATGAAACAATTAAAAAAAATTTGTACAGCTAATCCAAATATTATTATCTGGATTTCATGGTATAAAAAAAGTTCAAGAATTACAACAGATATGACCGAGCATGTAATCCGCAATTATGCGCTTCAAAATAATTTGGTTGATATCAAAGTGTGTGCTGTAAGTAATGATTGGAGCGGCTTGAAACTTGTTGTTCCAAAAAATAAAAGATAGTTTTCACATTTATCGTTTCACGATTAAAATAGCGTATTGCCAGCTACTTCTTGTAATTTTGTTTTATTAAAAACACAGCAGTTAGCTGTAATTTTTATGAACATAAAAAATATTTCCATTTCCGATTTCAATTATTCTCTTCCCGAAAACCGCATTGCTAAATTTCCGTTGCAACAAAGGGATGATTCAAAATTATTACTGTATAAAGAAGGAAAAATTTCTTCTGCAATTTTCAAAAATATTTCTGATCATCTTCCAAATGATTCGTTACTCATTTTTAACAATACAAAAGTTATTGAAGCAAGAATAAAATTTTTAAAAAATACTGGTGGCACAATTGAAATTTTTTGTCTTGAGCCGGATGAACAATACAGGGACATTAGTTTTGCAATGCATCAGACAAAAACAGTTTACTGGAAATGCCTGATAGGCGGGGCTTCCAAATGGAAGCATGGACAAATTCTAACGAAAGAAATCTTTATCAATGATAAATCAATCGTTTTATCTGCATCATTCATTGAAAAATTAAATGAATCTTTTATCATTGAATTTTCGTGGACGCCGGTGGATTTATCTTTTGCAGAAATCATTCACCATTTTGGAGTAATTCCATTACCACCATACATTAAACGCGAAGTTGTGCATGAAGACGCAGAAAGATATCAAACAATTTTTGCAATGCACGATGGTTCAGTTGCTGCGCCCACTGCAGGCTTACATTTTACAGAACCTGTTTTTGAAAAATTGGCGAGAAAAAATATCCAGCGCGAATTTATAACTCTTCATGTTGGAGCGGGAACTTTCAAACCGGTAAAAGCTGAAACAATATCTGACCATGAAATGCACGCCGAATTTATTGAAGTAGACCAAACAACAATTAATTCTATCATTAATAATTTAGAAAAAAATATTATTGCTATAGGCACGACATCGCTGCGAACCATTGAAAGTCTGTACTGGCTTGGATTAAAGACGATTTTATTTTCTCCGGAGAACTTAGAAAATTTATTTGTTTCGCAATGGGACGCTTATGAATTATCAGAACATAAAATTTCTGTAAAAGAATCTTTGCAATCATTAATTGCGTGGATGAAAAAAAATAAGCTTGATAAGATAATCACCAAAACGCAATTATTAATAGCGCCTTCTTATCAATTTAAAATAGTAAATATTTTGGTTACGAATTTTCATCAGCCAAAATCCACATTACTATTGCTGGTTGCGGCTTTTATAGGTGAAGTTTGGAAAAAAATATATGAGTATGCTTTGCAGAATGATTTCCGATTTTTAAGTTATGGAGACGTTTGTTTATTGTTCAGAGATAATTCATGATCATTTTTGAATGGAAACTCTATTGTAAAAGTTGTTCCTTTTCCGACAGTGCTATCCACTTTTATTTTTCCATGATGCGCTTCCACTACAGTTTTTACATAGCTCAATCCTAATCCGAAACCTTTTACATTATGCACGTTTCCCGTATGTGCGCGATAAAATTTTTCGAAAATGCGACGCTGCGTTTCTTTACTCATACCAATTCCATTGTCTTCAATTCTTATAATAAAATTTTTACTCGTGCTGTGTGTTGTGATTTTTATAGTCACATGATCCTTCGAATATTTTACAGCATTATCAATCAGGTTAGAAATCAGGTTTGTGAAATGAACTTCATCAATCATCATATAATCGTTGGCGGCATTGAGTTGCAAATCAGCTTTTCCGTGTTTTTCTTCCAATTGCAATTTAAAATTGTCGGCAACATCTTTAATAATTTCATGAACATGCAAAGGATAAAGATTCAGTTCCATTTCATTTCTATCCAGCAATGCAGCTTGTAAAATACTTTCCACCTGTTTGTTCATCCGTTTGTTTTCTTCCTTTATTATGCTGCTGAAATAATTTGATTTTTGCTTATCCTGAAAAACTTTTTCATTACGTAAAGCATCTACTGCAAGAGAAATTGTTGCGAGCGGAGTTTTAAATTCGTGCGTCATGTTATTGATAAAATCATTTTTTATTTCGCTTATCTTCTTTTGTTGAAGCAAAGTGCGAATAGTAAGATAAAACGCAGTAATAATAATTAATGTAAAAAAGATCGAAACAAAAATCATCAGGCTCATTTCTTTCAAAACAATATTTTTATAGTTCGGAACAACAACGCATAAAGTTTCCGCCGGCGTTAAATTATTTAAAGAAGTTCCGCTTGGCTCCTGCAACGGATAAACGAATGCGTGATTATGAATTGTGTCTTCAACAACCCCCGTGAAATTTGATGATTGCAATTCGTAAGTGATAAGATTTACGTCTGCACTTATTCCAAATTCAAATTTTGTATTTTGTAAACCATGATTATTAAAAGCTTTTTGAAGTTTACTGCCGATATCACTAACGTTAAATTTTTGCGCAATGGTTGTTGGTTTTAATAACTCTGATAATATCTGATCTGTTGGATGAAATGTTTCGCCCGGTTTGAATCGAAAATTTCTTATGCCAGGCAAAAGCGATCTTTGTTGTATCAATTCCTGCCCTACATCGTTCATGGCATATTCTACTTTTTGCAGCAATTGATCTTCCTTGTTTTCAACCATAGTACGCACCCAATTTACCTGGATGTAAATAATGCCTACGAGCGACAAAGTGATCAACAAAATAATGACAGGGAAAATTTTTTTCACCGATACAATTTTATGCTACAATAATTTTTACACAATTAAAAACAGTAAAGCTCTGGTTATTTATTGCCTGATCCTATACAAATCTATTAAAATGGTATAAGGTTTACGAGTTTTTATGTAGTTGCGATGAGGCTATTTAACGAAGGTTTCACAAAACCTGACAGGTAACAGGAGTTACACGAATAAAATTGATAAAGTTGCCGGCTCATGTAACCAGGCAAAATTTGTGCACTTGTATTTTTCTAATTAATTTAGTTGGTATGGATAGCCCGGGTGCAGGTATATTGTTGATCGCCGATCCTTTTTTGAAAGATCCAAATTTTAAAAGGAGTGTAATTTTTTTGTGCGAACACAAAGAAGAAGGAAGTTTTGGATTTGTGCTGAACAAAAATTATGATTACACTTTGGATGAATTAGTAAGCGGTGTGGAAGATTTAAAAATCAATGTTTATTTCGGAGGACCAGTTCAGATGGATACGATTCATTTTTTGCACATGTATCCTGATAAAATTCCCGGTGGCTATGAAATTACCAATGGAGTTTTTTGGGGCGGAGATTTTGAAACAGCAATAGATATGATTCGTTCCGGAGAAATTGACATTAATAAAATCCGTTTTTTTATTGGCTATTCCGGTTGGGGCGGAGGTCAGCTGGATGATGAGTTGAAAGAAAAATCGTGGCTAACGGTACAGGCTACACGAAAATTAGTTTTTCATAAAGAAGCTGATGAAATTTGGAAAGATGCGTTGCGCCAACTTGGCGGCGATTACGAAACGATGATTAATTACCCGATAGATCCTACCTTGAACTAATGTGATGATGTGCTAATGTGGGAAATGTGGAAATGTGAATTCAACTAATTATCAATTGTCAATTATCTATTCTCAATTATTAACTTCTTTCGCTCCTTCAACCAGCACAGTTACATTATTGTTTATCACTTCAACAAATCCATTTTGAATATCAAAAAAGGCGAGATGATTATTTTTATCTTTCAAAACTTTCAACCGGCCGGTTTTTAACGCGCTGATTAAAGGCGCATGTTTTTCCAGCACTTCAAAAAAACCATTTATTCCCGGAAGCAGCACACCATATACATCTCCGCTGAATAATTTTTTTTCCGGTGTTAATATTTCGAGATTCATTGTTTGTAGTTTGCAGTTTACAGTTTGCAGTTCAGTTAATTTAGCCTTCATTGCGAATTTTAAATCGCAGAACCGGAAACTAAAATTTATGCATTTGCCTCAGCCAATAATTTTTTTCCTTTTTCCATTGCATCGTCGATAGAACCGACAAGATTGAAAGCAGATTCAGGATAATCATCTACTTCGCCGTCCATAATCATATTAAATCCGCGAATCGTTTCTTCAATCGGAACGAGCACACCTTTCAAACCGGTAAACGCTTCAGCAACATGGAAAGGCTGTGATAAAAAGCGCTGCACTTTTCTTGCGCGTGAAACTGTTTGTTTGTCTTCATCGCTCAATTCATCCAACCCAAGAATTGCAATGATATCCTGCAATTCTTTATAACGCTGTAATATTAATTTAACACGGTTTGCGCAGTTATAATGTCCGTCGCCAACAATTTTAGGAGTAAGAATTCGTGAAGTAGAATCCAATGGATCAACCGCAGGATAAATTCCAAGATCGGCAATTTTTCTGCTCAACACCGTTGTTGCATCAAGGTGAGCAAAAGTTGTTGCAGGAGCAGGATCGGTTAAGTCATCAGCAGGTACATAAACTGCCTGCACCGAAGTGATAGAACCATTTTTTGTTGAAGTAATTCTTTCCTGCATCAATCCCATTTCCGTTGCAAGTGTTGGCTGATATCCAACTGCAGATGGCATTCGACCGAGCAGGGCAGAAACTTCAGAACCAGCCTGTGTGAAACGGAAAATATTATCAACAAAGAAAAGAATATCTCTGCCTCTTCCCTTTCCATCACCATCACGGAAATATTCTGCAACTGTCAATCCACTCAAAGCCACACGGGCACGGGCTCCCGGCGGTTCATTCATTTGTCCGAAAACAAATGTCGCTTTTGATTCACTCAGTTCTTTCATATTCACTTTACTCAAATCCCATCCGCCATGTTCCATGCTATGTTTAAATTCATCGCCGTATTTCATAATTCCCGCTTCGATCATTTCGCGCATCAAATCATTTCCTTCACGCGTTCTTTCACCAACGCCGGCAAACACAGATAATCCTGAATAAGCTTTCGCGATATTATTAATCAACTCCTGAATCAATACAGTTTTGCCTACACCTGCACCGCCGAACAAACCAATTTTACCACCTTTTGCATAAGGTTCGATCAGGTCAATAACTTTTATACCGGTAAATAATACTTCGCTTGATGTGCTTAGGTTTTCAAAAGCCGGCGGCTTGCTATGAATCGGCCTACCACCAGCTTTCGAAACCTGGGGCAAACCATCAATCGCATCTCCGGTTACATTAAATAATCGTCCTTTAATATCTTCGCCAATCGGCATGGTAATCGCGATATTGGTATCTACAACTTCTGTTCCGCGCACCAAGCCTTCAGTTCCATCCATTGCAATGCAACGCACGCTGTCTTCACCAAGATGCTGTTGCACTTCCAATACTAATTTTTCTCCGTTTTGTTTTTTTAATTCCAGTGCGTTGTAGATATCAGGAAGTTTTCCGTCAAATTGTACATCCACAACCGCTCCGATTATTTGCTTTATCTTACCAGCTTTCGCCATATAGTTAGGTTTTAAAAATGGGTGCAAAGGTAAGGGAGTGGAAGGTAATTTGAAAATTTCAAAATGTGATAATTTCAAAATTAAAAAAGCCTATGATCTGCAAATGAAAACAACCGCCGTTTTTTACTTTTTACTTTTTACTTTTGCCATAATACCATGCAATTAATAGAAGTTACCGACAAAAAAACCGCGGAAGATTTTATAAAAGTCAATGTTCAGTTACATAGCATTGACCCGAATTATATCCGACCCTTAAATAAGGATGTAAATGAAGTTTTTGATCCTGAAAAAAATAAAGCTTTTCGCTTTGGCGAATGCAAAAGATGGATTTTAAAAAACGACGAAGGAAAATTTATCGGAAGAATTGCCGCCTTCATAAATAAAAAATACAAAAATAAAGGAGATGACGTGCCGGTTGGCGGAATTGGTTTTTTTGATTGCATCAACAACCAGGACGCTGCCGATATGCTTTTTGATGTTTCCAAACATTGGCTTTTACAAAAAGGAATGCAGGCTATGGATGGGCCGATAAACTTTGGCGAAAGAGATCGCTGGTGGGGACTTGTGGTGCAGGGTTTCGATCCGCCTTTGTATTGCATGAATTATAACCCGCCTTATTACCAGGATTTATTTGAGACCTATGGATTCAAAAATTTTTTTAACCAGGTTTGTTTTGGATTGAGAGTGGCAGATAGAGTTCATCAAAAATTTTACGACAGGCGCGATGCAATTGCTGCTGATCCAAATTTTTCCGCAGTGCACATCAAAAAAAGTCAGCTCCAAAAATTTGCAAAAGATTTTACGACCGTTTATAATAAATCGTTTGCCGGTCATGGCGGAATGAAAGAAATGGCGGAACCAATAGTGCAAAAAATGTTTCAATCCATGAAACCGGTGATCGATGAAAAAATCAGTTGGTTTATTTATTATAAAGATGAGCCCGTTGCCATGTGGCTAAACCTGCCCGATCTGAATCAATGGTTCAAATATCTCAACGGAAAATTTACACTGCTGCACCAATTGAAATTTTTATGGATGAAGAAAATAAAAAAGTGCGATAAATTTATCGGGCTTGCTTTTGGGCTCGTTCCCGAGTGGCAGGGAAAAGGCGTGGATAGCTATATGATCATGGAAGGTGCGAAGGTTATCCAGGACGAAAATTTATACGAAAAATATGAAATGCAATGGATCGGGGAATTCAATCCTAAAATGATAAACATTGCAGAAAACCTTCCCACAAATCGAAGCCGTATATTAACCACCTATCGTTATTTATTCGACAGAACAAAAGAATTTAAACGTCATCCGATATTGTAAATGCAAATGTGCATAAACAAAAATCATCGCAAGAAAAACTTCATTATTATTGCAAAACTGAAGAACTGATTTCACGCTTCAGATGTTATATTAATCATGGATAAATTTATTGTTTCAGCAAGAAAGTACAGACCGCAGAATTTTTCTTCCGTCGTAGGTCAGTCTCATATTACTACTACCTTAAAAAATGCTGTCAAAAACGATCAGCTTGCCCATGCATTTTTATTTTGCGGGCCAAGAGGAGTTGGAAAAACAACCTGCGCAAGAATTCTTGCAAAAACCATCAACTGCGAAAATCAATCGCCCGATGGCGAAGCCTGCGATAAATGCAATTCCTGTATTTCTTTTAATGAAGGAACATCATTAAATATTCATGAGCTCGATGCAGCTTCCAATAATTCTGTTGATGATATCCGCACACTTGTTGAACAGGTTCGTTTTGCGCCACAAGCCGGAAAATACAAAGTGTATATCATTGATGAAGTACACATGCTTAGCTCATCCGCGTTCAACGCGTTTTTAAAAACGCTGGAAGAGCCGCCGCCCTATGCAATTTTTATTTTGGCAACCACGGAAAAACATAAAATTCTTCCCACCATTTTAAGCCGTTGCCAGATTTTTGATTTTAAGAGAATAACAATTCACGATACAATAAACCATTTAAAAGAAATCTGCGACAAAGAAAATATTCATGCCGAGCAGGAAGCATTGCAGGTTATAGCGCAAAAAAGTGAAGGCTGCATGCGCGATGCGTTAAGCATACTGGATAAAATTGTGAGCTTCACCAACGGCGAAGTGATATATCAAAACACACTCGAGCATCTTAATATTCTCGATGCAGATTATTATTTTAAATTGATGGAAGCTATGCTGAGCCAGCATCTCGCGGAGGTTATGCTTTTGTATGATGACATCAACCGAAAAGGATTTGAAGGAGATTTGGTAATAAATGGTTTCAGCGAATTTATCCGCAACCTGCTTATTTGCAAAGATGAAAAAGTTGCAAGACTTTTAGAAGTTGTAGAAAGTTTTCGTGAAAAATATATGAGCGTTGCGCAAAAAACAGATGCTTCATATCTTATCAGCGCATTGAATATTTTAAATGAATCGGAAATTAATTATAAAAACGCCCGAAACAAAAGATTGCATGTTGAGTTAGCTCTCATTAAACTTTGTTACCTGCAACAAGCTATTGAATTAACTTCCGGCAGCGAGCTAAGTAAAAAAAAAATAACTGATACTGTTCGGCCGGTTGCTTTTAAAAATATTACGCCGATTGAAATAACAAAACCAAAACAGGAAACAAAAAATATTGCCGCGAAGCCCGAAAAAAATGAGCCGGCAAAATTACTTTTGGAAACAACAATAGTTGAGGAAGAAGAAATAAAATTTGACAATCAACTGCAAACAAAACCTGCAACAACAGTTGGTACATTATCAAAAATACGCGAGCAACTTGCAAACCGACATCAAAATATAGTTGAAGATATTTGCCAGCCGCTTGAAGAAAAAAAATTGAAAGATTTATGGCAGCAATACACCGTTCAGTTGCGGCAAAATAAAAATTCTGCGACGCAAAGTTTCGAGTATGCAACGTTAATAATAAGAGACGAAAATAATTTTGATGTTACATCCAACAATAACCTGGAACAAAAATTTATTGAACAGGAAAAACGTATCCTCTGCGAATTTCTTCAAAAAGGATTTAATAATAAAAAGATCAGCTTTGCAATAAATATCCGGGAAAACGGAACTGCTTCGGAAATGCAGCAACAAACTTTCAGCAAAAGAGATCAGTATCAAAAAATTGTTGAGCAATACCCGCTTGTAGAACAACTCAAAGAGCGTTTGAAACTGGAATTGGATTATTAAATCGTGAAACGTGAGATCTGAAACCTGAAAATTAAAGTTTGTTTCATTTAATAAACCTGAAGCTGATGCAAGCACTACTGTACAAGTGTGCGACGCAAGGATGGCGAATAAAGAACAAATGCCGACTACAAAAAAATTCTAAGAAATTAAATTAAGCGCGCTTCTTATGTTTTATGACTGTTAAATTACGGCTTACAATTTTGAGATGAATATAAATGGTCGGAAATTTGCAAGTCTGTAAAAAACACCATGGCGGCTAATTCATCATACCAGATTTTTCAAACGAGCTCAAACGGCAGATGGCAACGCTTTAAATGGGCCGGTCGTTTTCTATTATTTTTACTTTTGCTTGGCATAGCTGTTATCGTTATAACATTATCAAAAACAAATATCCCCGATCTTCCGCATTTTGCAAATGCACAGGAAAAACAAGTATTGCTTGATACCAATAGCAGCTGGCTAAACAAAAAGAGTAAAATTCTTAAACAATACGATGGTTTTAGAAATTACATTACTGAAAAAGTTGCATACAAATCCGGCAACTATCCTATACCAAAAAGGTTTCGGAGAAAGAATGGTGTTATTGTGCAGGCCGATTCAAGTTTTTATTCATTCAAAAAATTTACAACAGGTATTCGCGCTGCGTTTTATGTTAACTGGACTCCGGAATCATTTATTTCTCTGCAGCAAAATATTTCTCACCTGAATATGGTGATTCCCGAATGGTTTTTTTTCGATCCCAATACCGACACGTTGCGCACCGATATTGACAAAAAAGCGCTCGATATGATGAGCAAATCCGGAGTTAAGATAATACCACTGCTCACCAATAATATAAAAGGAAATTTTAACGGAGATGTGTTGCACAGAATTTTTACCGACAAGAAAAAAAAGGAGCGTTTGATTGATGACATCATCAGCATTTTAAAAAAGGATAGTCTCGACGGAATTAATATTGATTTTGAAGAATTGAAAGAATCAAAAAATGAAACGCTGGTTTTATTTCAAAAAGAACTGTACGAAAAATTACACGCAAAAGGATTTTTGGTTACGCAGGATATAGAACCGTTCAACGACGATTATAATTTAACCGAGCTCGCAAAATATAATGATTACCTCTGTTTGATGGCCTATGATCAATCTTCGGAAAGCACAGCTCCCGGTCCGATATGTCATCAAAAATGGATTGAAGCTGCAGTTGATCAGGCTGCCCGAAAAATTCCTCCACAAAAAATAATACTGGCGATTGCAGGTTTTGGTTACGACTGGAAATTAAATTCGGAAGAAAAACCGATACCTGATTCAACGCGGGCAGTCACTTACCAGGAAGCTTTATCACTCGCAACGAGCTATGATGCACAAAAAGATATTGACTTTGATAATGACTCATACAATTTGCATTTTGCTTATGGCGACGACAGAGGAGCCGATCATGAAGTGCATTTTACTGATGCTGCTACCACATTCAATTCATTACGTTTTGCAGTAGAATATGGATTAGGCGGTGTTTCGCTGTGGAGGCTTGGTTCAGAAGATTCGCGCATGTGGGATTTTTATGATAGAGATATGAGCAAAGACAGTATTAAACATTTCGACTTTTCAAATTTCAGTATAATAAAATCTTTCAACAAAGGAGAAGTTCCGGCATACCACGGTGAAGGTGAAGTGTTGGATATTGTAGGCGGACCACTCAGCGGAAAAATAACTCCTGAAATTGATACAAGTGAGCTTTTAATAAGTGAAGAAGAATATGACAGTCTTCCTTCAAAATGGGTAGCGAGAAAATACGGAACGAAAGATAAAAAGAAATTAGTGCTGACTTTTGATGATGGCCCCGATCCAAAATATACTCCGCAAATTTTAGATATCCTTAGCCGTGAGAAAGTACCCGCAACTTTTTTTCTTATAGGTATCAACGCGGAAAATAATATTCCATTAGTAAAAAGAATTTATCGTGAAGGTCACGAAATCGGCGATCATACTTTCACGCATCCGAATATTGCAAAGGTTGGGCGAAAGCGCGCAATTCTTGAAATGGAATCAACCCGATTGTTGATTGAGTGTATCACCGGTCATTCAACAATTATGTTTCGCGCCCCGTACAACGCCGATTTTGAACCGCAAACTGAGGAAGAATTAATTCCTGTTGCAATAGCACGGCAATTAAATTATCTCGACATAGGTGAATCTATTGACCCGCTCGATTGGGAACCCGGAACATCTCCGGATTCTATTGTTGCAAGAGTAATTCGTGGCAAACAAAATATGACTAACCAGGATTTGAGCGGTAGTATTATTTTGCTGCACGATGCAGGCGGAGACAGCAGGGCCGCCACTGTTGCAGCACTGCCGCAAATCATTCATTATTTCAAAGCACGCGGATATACATTTACAACAGTTGCCGATTTAATAGGAAAGAAAAAAGATGATTTGATGCCGCCGGTTCAAAAAGGAAGCGGATATTTTCTTTTACAAATAAATTATTATCTCGCAGAATTTGGATATTGGGGCGGGAATATTTTATCTTCTTTATTTATTGTATTTATTATTCTTTCCATAGGGCGCATCGCTATCTTTGCGCTGATCGCAACCAAACAATTTTTATGGGAAAAGAAATATGCATTGCAACCATTTTGGTCGCCCGGTAAAAATGATGCGCCTTTGGTAAGCATAATTGTTCCGGCGTATAATGAAGAAGTGAATGCAGTAAGTTCATTAAATAATTTGCTGCAGACCGATTATCCAAACTTCGAAATAATTTTTGTTGATGACGGAAGTAAGGATAACACTTTTAATAAAGTAACAGAAGCATTCAGAAATAATAACAAAGTAAAAGTTTACAGTAAAATAAATGGCGGAAAAGCATCTGCATTAAATTACGGCATCGAGCATTCGGGCGCAGAGTTTGTTATTTGCATTGACGCAGACACTAAACTTTTACCTGATGCTGTTTCAAAACTCATGATGCATTTTCAGTTTACAAAAGTTGGCGCTGTTGCTGGTAATGTTAAAGTGGGCAACCAGGTAAATCTTCTTACCAAATGGCAGGCTATAGAATATGTAAGCAGCCAGAATTTTGACAGAAAAGCTTTCGCATATCTGAATGCAATTACAGTTGTGCCGGGGGCAATCGGCGCATTCAGAAAAAAAACTTTAGAAGATGCCGGCGGATTTACAACAGATACTTTAGCCGAAGACTGCGACCTGACGGTTCGTATTTTACGCTGCGGTTATATTGTTGACAACGAAGCGAACGCTATTGCCATGACGGAATCTCCGGAAACGTTCAAAATGTTTTTCAAACAACGATTCCGCTGGAGCTATGGCGTAATGCAAACCTTCTGGAAAAACCGCGACTCATTATTCAACTGGAAATACAAATGGCTCGGCTGGGCAGCATTACCGAATATTCTTATTTTTCAATTTATTATTCCATCAATAATTCCTCTCGCAGATTTTTTTATGTTCATCGGGTTGTGGACTGGCAACACAGAAAAAATTTTGCCATACTATATTCTCTTCATGGTTGTTGATGCTGCAGTTGCTTTGCTTGCATTTGCTTTTGAAAAAGAAAACAAATGGAAATTATTATGGCTAATTCCGCAAAGACTTGTATGGCGCTGGTTAATGTGGTTTGTACTATTCAAATCTATTCGTCGTGCATTTAAAGGCGAGCTGCAACACTGGGGCGTTTTAAAAAGAACAGGTAATGTAAAAGATATTACGCCGGTAAGAGCATAGCTTATTGATAATTGATAATTGATAATTGATAATTGATAATTGATAATTGAAAATATTGGAACGCAGATTTTTTTTGATGGTATATGATAAGCAATGATTAATCTTCAAAAATCTTAATCATCATAATAAATCTGCGTTCCATCCTTTTTACAAAAAACGAATTGCTGGTTGTAGGGCGTAGCTCAATAGAATTATTGCAGTACAAGAGTGCGACGCAAGAACGATGAAAAGAGAACAAATGCTGGAAACAAAAAAGAAAATTAATAGTTAATATTATTAATAGCCGAACAACAGAAATCGTACATCGTAAATCTAAAATCGTAATTCTGAAAACCTGCTGCTCCGACTTCGGACTTTTTCCCTAATTTCGGGTTTACTTTTAATAAAATCATTTTAGATATTATGGCTGAAGTTATTTTGATGCCTCGATTGAGTGATACAATGACCGAAGGTGTGATTGCCGACTGGCATAAAAAAGTTGGCGACCCGGTTAAAAAAGGCGACCTGCTTGCTGATGTGGAAACAGATAAGGCAACGATGGAATTGGAAAGTTATAAAGATGGAACGCTGTTGCATTTGGGTGGAGCTAAAGGAAGCAAACTGCAGGTGAACGACCTGCTTGCAATTATTGGCAAACCTGGTGAAGATATTTCTTCGCTGATAAAAAATAACTCCGGAGGCGCGGCGAAATCTGCAAATGAACAACCTGCTAAAACAGAAACTAAAAAAGATGAGACTCCAAAACCGTCGACAGTCGACAGTGGACAGTCAACTGCAATGGATATTTCCAAAATGGAAGAAGTAATATTAATGCCGCGATTGAGTGATACAATGACAGAAGGTGTGATTGCCGAATGGCATAAAAAAGTTGGCGATGATGTTAAGAAAGGTGATGTGCTCGCAGATATTGAAACAGATAAAGCAACGATGGAATTAGAAAGCTATAAGACGGGAAAATTATTATACGTTGGCGCACAAAAAGGAGAAAAAATTATTGTGAATGATCTGCTCGCGATTATTGGCGATGAGAAAAAAGTTGACGTGAAAAAAATTGTTGAAGCTTCTAAAAATAAAAGTGCTGCACCTGCTGCACAACAAACTTCGCAACAGCAAGCTGCTCCAAACGCTGCACCAGTAACTGTTACAGAAGAATCAAATCATTCTCTTAACGGAGATGGAAGAATTAAAGCATCGCCGCTTGCAAAAAAACTTGCGCAGGAAAAAGGAATTGACATCTCTCAAATTTCCGGAAGTGGTGATGGCGGAAGAATTATAAAAAGTGATATTGATAATTACAAGCCGTCGACGGTTGACAGTCGACAGTCGACAGCAAAAACAGTTCCTGCAACAACTTATTCCCCATCAGGAGTCGTCAGCTTCGATGAAGTTCCGGTTTCGCAAATGCGCAAAGTAATTGCAAAACGTTTGGCAGAAAGTAAATTCACTGCTCCGCATTTTTATTTAACCATGAGCATTGACATGGACAATGCTGTTGCAATAAGACCAAAGCTCAATGAAATTTCTGCGGTAAAAATTTCTTTTAATGATATTGTTTTGAAAGCTGTGTCTGTTGCGCTGAAACAACATCCGTTTGTAAACAGCAGTTGGCTTGGAGATAAAATAAGAATCAATCACCACATAAATATTGGCGTTGCTGTTGCAGTGGAAGATGGATTGCTGGTTCCGGTTGTTCGTTTCGCAGATACAAAATCTTTATCGCAAATTGCAGCAGAAGTAAAAGATCTCGCGCAAAAAGCAAAAAATAAAAAACTGCAACCTGCAGATTGGGAGGGAAGCACATTTACCATTTCTAATCTTGGTATGTTTGGCATTGAAGAATTCACTGCAATAATTAATCCACCGGATGCTTGCATTTTGGCGATAAGTGCTATTCAACAAATTCCTGTTGTAAAAAATGGAGCTGTTGTTCCGGGTAATGTGATGAAAGTTACGTTGAGTTGTGATCATCGCGTTGTTGACGGCGCGACAGGTTCTGCATTTTTACAAACGCTGAAAAGCTTACTGGAAGAGCCTTTGCGGATGATGGTGTGATGGTGAATTGTCAATAGTGAATGGTGAAAATATTAATCCTGCGGTGAGCGGGATTTTTTTATTTATGTCCTTAGCTGTATTGCTACTATTAAGCATCGTTGCGTCGCACTCTTGTACAGTAAGAATTCTATTGAGCAATTGTTTGAATCGCTGATTAAATGGATTATTAATTTTTTTCTCGAAATCGATTACTTATGAATAAAAATAACGTTGAATAATCATTTTCGGAAAGATCAACTTGATTGATAGTAATGCTACTTGTTTCGTATGAACGTAGAAATAAAAAAAGATAGTTTTTGTGCAGTTTATAACTTGTAAATGCAGACCAATTAATTTCTGCATACGATTCAAAACCGCT
This sequence comes from Chitinophagia bacterium, assembly GCA_963774065.1. GTDB lineage: Bacteria > Bacteroidota > Bacteroidia > Chitinophagales > Chitinophagaceae > Puia. The sequence continues at coordinate 1,875,757 of CAVZDO010000003.1, read as the reverse complement.
TATAGTAACCATTTCATCAGTAAAAACGTATTTAATTGGTGATTTATCGTTCCTGTTTTTAATAAAATCCTTAGTCTTTTCAATCAATTTTAATCTGGACCTATACAATAAGTCTGCAAAAATTATAGACAAAATAGCGAAGCAGAATCCCATACAGGTTGCAAAACCCCAAAATGAATTTCCAACTGAAAATAATAATCCAATAGAGAAGAAAATAATGCTTATCAAAAAACAAAATCCTATTGCTATAAAATTCTTTTTAGCGGCAAAATTCCACTTAACAATTGCTTCTTTGATTAAATCATCATCGACCTTTTTTTCAATTTTAATTTCCATGAAAACTTTTTAGTGTTTTAAACTCTCAAATATACGCAACTAATAATTTTTTAAACCTAAGGCTCAATAGAATTGATGCTGTACAAGAGTGCGACGCAACGATGATGCTATGAAAACTGATGCTGGTTACAAAATATTTATTTACCTTAAGGCATGCTTCGTCGCTCCACTCTGCAATTGCTTCGTTTTCATTTTTCATTTTTTTTGATGCCTGTCTACTGGTTTGCGCTGAGCCAGGTTGATGAAATAAAAATCAGTTCGGCAATTTTTGTTTTTATTATTCTTCACCTATTGGTTTACCCCGCGAGCAATGGATATAACAGTTATATGGATAGAGATGAAACGAGCATCGGCGGATTGAAAAATCCATCGCAACCTACAAAACAACTTTTTTATTTTACTGTTTTGATGGACGCGATTGCGGTGCTGTTAAGTTTTTTTGTGAGCGTGTATTTCGCTGTTGGAATTTTTACGTATATACTAATATCGAGGGCTTATAGTTACAGGGGGATCCGGCTGAAAAAATATGCCGTTATAGGTTATCTCACTGTAATTATTTTCCAGGGCGCTGTGATTTTCTTTTTAGTTTATCACGGATGTTCAGCAAATAAAACTTTGCATGTGCCTGTGCTGTGCCTGCTGGCAAGTTTATTATTGATTGGTGGTTTTTATCCTCTCACGCAAATTTATCAGCATGATGCTGATGCAAAGGATAATGTTAAAACCATTAGTTATTTATTAGGTTACCGCGGCACTTTTATTTTTTGTGCAATTATTTACTGCGCCGCATTTGCAACGCTTGCATTTTATTTTTTTAACACAATGCATAAAAAAGAATTTTTTGTTTTTTCAACTGTTATGTTTCCCGTTATCGTATATTTTATACAATGGGCAATAAAAGTTTGGAAAAATAATGATAAAGCAAATTTTTCAAACACAATGCGGATGAACATCATAGCTTCTTTGTTTACGAACATTGGCTTTATTGTTGTGCTGTTGATAAAATAAATTATTTAATAGAATAGGTTTTAAATAAACGAAAAAATATTTTGAGCAAGATTATTTCGATTGGCACTGCAGTTCCTTCATTCAGGCATGAGCAACATGATATTTTACAATTCATGCAAAAAGTCTACGCGATGAATGAAAGTGATAAAAGAAAATTAAAATTTCTTTATCAGCAAAGCGCCATTGATTTTCGTTATTCTGTTATTCCTGATTATAGCCTCAATATTAAAGATTGGAAATTTTATCCGCAGTCAGAAAATCTTGAACCATTTCCGTCGCTGGAACAAAGAATGATGTGGTATAATAAATATGCGGCGCCACTTTCAGTAGATGCCATCCGAAAATGTATTGATGGCAAAATTCATCGTGAAGAAATCACGCATCTGATTACAGTTAGTTGCACTGGAATGAGCGCACCGGGTTTGGATTTACAGGTTGTTGAATTAATGCAGTTATCTAAAAACATTTTTCGCACGTCTCTGAATTTTATGGGTTGCTATGCAGCTATCCATGCATTGAAAATGGCAAATGCAATTTGTATCTCCGAACCATCTGCAAAAGTGTTGATCGTTTGCACCGAATTGTGTACACTTCATTTTCAGCACGAACCTACGATGGATAATATTGCTTCAAGTCTTTTGTTTTCTGATGGTGCAGCCGCCGCATTAATAACAGGAGATAATGATAATCGAAAAGGAATTCATCTGAAAAATTTTTACTCTGAAATTTTGTACAAAGGAAAAAAAGATATGGCATGGGAATTATCATCAACAGGTTTTTTAATGACGTTGAGTAATTATATTCCCGATCTGATAGAAGAAAATTTTAAAAGATTTGCGTTGAATGCTCTGCAAAAAAATAATCTGAACTTAAAAGATATTACACATTGGTGCATCCATCCCGGCGGAAAAAAAATATTAGAGGCTGCAGAAAAAAGTTTAGAAATAGAGAAACCACAACTTGAAACGTGTTATAATATATTACGGGAGTATGGCAATATGTCTTCGCCAACAATTTTATTTGTTCTGAAAAAAATGATGAAAGATTTCGATTACAAAAAAACGAACACCATATTCAGTACAGCTTTTGGCCCGGGGTTAACGATAGAAACATTTACTGCACAAACTTAATTCTGTAAAAACTAATTCATAGGTATATTATTTCTTCCATTAAATTGAAATATGGATTTTTCTACTCGTTCAGATAAAAAAGAATTACTTGATCTCGATGACATTCCATTTGATGCCATCAAACAAAATATGGAAGAGTTGGAATTCATCAACAAATATCTTGGCGGGCATTCAATAACTATAGAAGGTTTTAAAAAATTACTCGATAATAAAAAGGAAATTATTGTTTGCGAAATCGGATGTGGCGGCGGCGATAATTTAATGGCGATTTACAAGTGGTGCAAAAAGAAAAATATCAAAGTAAAATTTATTGGTATTGATATTAATGCAGATTGCATTGCTTACGCAAATTCAAAATCTCAAATTTCAAATTTCAAATACTTCACTTCGGATTACAAGTTGGTGAATTTTGAAAATAACAAACCCGACATTATTTTTTCATCCTTATTCTGTCATCATTTCGCAGACGAAGAAGTAGAATTAATTTTACAATGGATGATGAAAAATGCAAAACTTGGAATCATTATCAATGATTTACATAGAAACGCACTCGCATACCATTCCATAAAATTTTTGACAAGAGTTTTTTCAAATTCATACCTTGTAAAGAATGATGCGCCGTTATCTGTATTAAGAGGATTTACAAAAAAAGATTGGAAATTGTTTTTAGAAAAATCAGGTCTTCAAAACTATTCTTTGAAATGGAGATGGGCTTTCCGTTGGTTACTTGTAATTAGGCATACAATATAATTTGCAATGCAAACTACAAGCGAACAATATGATGTTGCAGTAATTGGCGGAGGGTTGGCTGGTTTGTCGCTCGCCATTTTATTGGCAAAGGAAAACTACCGGGTATGCCTATGCGAAAAAGAAAAATATCCGTTTCATAAAGTTTGCGGTGAATACATAAGTTTTGAAAGCTGGAATTTTTTAGAGGAGTTAGGTGTTCCGTTAAGCGATTGGGATTTACCCACCATCAGGCGGTTAATGATTTCTTCTCCTAACGGAAAATATCTCAAACACGATTTGCCATTAGGTGGGTTTGGAATAAGCAGGTATAAATTAGATGCAGCGCTGGCAGATATTGCGAAAAATTGCGGAGTTATATTATCCGAGCAAAATAAAGTAAATGATATTGTTAATGAGAGATCATCATTCAGCGTAAAAAATGCAAAGGATGATATTGATGCAAAAATTATTTGCGGGAGTTTCGGCAAAAGAAGCAACCTTGATGTAAAGTGGAAAAGAGATTTTATAATGAAGAAGAACGAAAAATTCAATAATTATATCGGGGTGAAATATCATATCAAAACAGATTTTCCAAACGATCTTATCGCATTACACAATTTTAAAAATGGCTATTGCGGGATTTCACAAATTGAAGAAAATAAATCTTGCCTCTGTTATTTAACTACTGCACAAAATCTTCAGTCGAATGATAATTCTATCGAAAAGATGGAAAAAATTATTTTGCAAAAAAATCCATTTCTTAAAAAAATATTTTCTGAATCAACTTTTTTATTTTCCGAACCGCTTACTATTTCACAAATAAGTTTTGAAAAAAAAGCGCAGGTGGAAAATAATATTTTATTTATAGGTGATGCTGCCGGAATGATAACCCCATTATGCGGCAACGGAATGAGCATGGCATTGCACGCGGCCAAAATCGCTTTTAATTGTATCAATGATTTTCTTCAGCATAGAACTACCCGCTACGAAATGGAGAATAATTATGAGTATGAATGGAAAAAATCGTTTGCTAAACGATTACGCACCGGAAAAATTATTCAAGGTTTTTTTGGGAATGAGCTTTTATCCAATTTATTGATTAGTTCAGTAAAGCCTTTCCCAAAATTCATTTCATTTCTTATAAGGGAAACGCATGGCGGGGTATTTTAAAAAGAAAAGAAATTTTTTTCTGCTGGTATTGATGGAATTTTTCTGCTACATTTTATCTGCGCAGGATTATCACGCTGTTCAGGGTTCATCGTTAGCTGGTAGTTTGGGTGTATCTGATAATCCTGCTTCGATAGTAAACACACCGTTTGCATGGGACGTTAATATTTTTTCTCTGCAATGCAAAAGCGCAAGCAACCTGTATACTATCGTTGACTATTCTTTTGTTTCCTCGCCAAATAAATTGAAATATTATTTTAACCCCGGCGATTACAAACGATTTACAGATGTCAATTTCAATCTGCATTTAGTAAATGCACGAATAGCGTTGGATCGTAAACAGGCAATTAGTTTTGGTATGAACTTAGTTGGTTATGGACGTCTAAAAACCGAGCCATATAATTACGTCGACACTATCCATAATGCCTATGATTTTTTTTCCATCAATACTCAGAATAATGTTTTAAGCGGAAATTTTACCGCAAGCAGCTGGCTGGAAATTTTTGGCACGTATAGCCGAACAATTTATGATGATGGAAATCATCGTTTGAATACAGGTGTAACACTAAGAGCTATGCGCGGAGTTGCAGGTGCTTTTGCCGAAATGCAAGGTGCAACTTTTACATCCTCTGTCAACAATGCGAATGAAACTGTATATAAATTAAATTCTGCAAATGCGAGGTATGGTTATTCTTACAATATCGACGACTGGAAAAAAAATAACTCATTTTCTGAAAACCTGGATAATTTTCTTAACAACACACGCGGCAGATTTTCCGGCGATATAGGTTTTGAATATTTAGTAAAGCCGGTAACATTAAGCGATTATTATAATCCCAGCGAGAGTTATTACGATTACGATTGGAAAATTGGCGTTGCGTTATTGGATGTGGGATACAACAAATATAAATACGGCACTGAGGGAAAAATAATTAGCGATCCAAAAAATGTTTTAAATACAACTCTCGATAAAAAATTTAATAAAGTAAGAAGTTTGTCCGCAGCAAATAACAGCGTCGCCTCAATTGTTTATAATATTTCACCGCTCGAAGGGATTTTTAAAATTTACAATCCAACAAGAATAATAATAAATGCTGACAGATTTTTGAATAATAACTTTTATATTAATGCAGAGTTATCATTTAATCTACTCCGGCAATTTGGCGGCATATCAAATTTTTATACGCAATCATTAAATTTATTAACGGTCACGCCAAGATGGGAAACGTTAAAATGGGGCGTGTACTTTCCGATGCAATATAATACTGAGCATCAATTTTGGATCGGGGGTGCGATCAAAGCCGGTCCGCTATTATTAGGAGTTCACAACTGGGCAAATATCTTCACTAAAAAAAATGTACAAAACGGAGGCGGCTACATTGCAGTAGTAATCAGATCCAAAAAAAATACAAAAGTTCGAATAGATAAACGATTGGATTGTCCGAAGTATTAATATTATTTTTGAAACAAATCATGGTTTCAATTGTAATATATTTCTATGAGCGATTCCATTCAAAAGAAAACATTAGTCATCGGCGCATCGGATAATCCGGCGCGATACAGTTATCTTGCTGTAAATCGCTTGAGGCAAAATAATCATCCGGTTGTTGGCATCGGCAAAAAAAAAGTGAAGGTTGCCGATATTGAAGTTGAAACAGAAAAAAAAGAATTTAAAGATATTGATACTGTATCACTATATATCAATCCTGCAAATCAAAAAGAATACTACGATTATATTTTATCGCTCCATCCCAAAAGAATAATTTTTAACCCCGGCGCAGAAAATGAAGAATTATTTAATCTCGCCAAAGCCAATGGCATCAAGCCTTTGGAAGCATGCACCCTTGTATTGCTAAGCACGCATCAATTTTAGCACAATATTCATATCTGTTTTTCGTTTTTATTAACAGAATTTTTGAACGCATTTTTCGCGGCCTATCCTAAGAATTAAAAATCCAGTTTATATCCAATGAATTACAATCACGCTATTTTATTTTCCGCAAAGTCATTCATTGCAAAAGCATTTTCCCAAACTGTTTTCTTTTTTCAGTCAGTTTCCGATCTGCTGAATCCACAATTGTTCAATCATCAACAATCAAAAAATATTAGTATTTCGCCGTTGCTTATAAGTACAGACCGGCGTCTAACGTTAATGCATAACCGCATAAAAATAACCCGATTTTAATCCCAAACCCTAAACCCTATGCTGCAATCTGTACCCATGAAAACACATCAGAACTCAACTACAGCCGCGCAAAAAACAAAACCGTAACACGTATAATTTTGCCGGTAATGGGTTTTTCGCTAAATTCGAAAAACCCATTTTTATTTTATGTTATGGAGAAAATTTAATGGCGACCCGATCGAATTACCCATTCTTAATGCTGTTGAAAATGCCATACGCCTCGAAACCGAAAAGGGACATCATCTCAAAGTTTGCATCGGCACCGACTCCCAGGTAAAAGGAGTTGAAACCGAATTTGCCACAGTTATTGTTTTTCTTCGCGAAGGCCGTGGTGGTTTTATGTTTATTCATAATGAAAAAACAAAACAAAAATTCAGCATCAAAGAACGTATGCTTGTTGAAGTTGCAAAAAGCATTGAAATTGCTTTTGAACTCTGCGACTTATTTACAAAGTACAATGTAGATATGGAAGTTCATGCCGACATCAACACCAATCCGCATTTTAAAAGCAACGACGCGCTCAAAGAAGCGATGGGCTATATTCTCGGAATGGGCTTTGCCTTCAAAGCCAAGCCAGAAGCCTTTGCCAGCAGCAGTTGCGCAAATAAAGTGGTGAATTGATGTACGATTTTAGATTTACGATGTACGATTTCTTCAGATGTCAGATTCATCACTAATTCTCAATTGTCTATTATCAATTATCAATTTTTTGTAGCCAACATTAGTTCGCTCTTCACCATCGTTGCGTCGCATTACGTTCATCGGTAGTGCTACTATTGAGCTATGGTTCATCATCGGCAACCGCATCAGTATTTTTGAATTGATCCATTTTCAATTATCAATTTTAAATTCTTCATTCACCTCACCTATGAATTCTAAAATTTTTTCTCTGCCGGTTTTTTTCACTGCACTTGTTACAAAATGATTTGGCAAAAACTGCCATGTTTCTTTCATTTTATTTAAAAAAGATTTCACGTTGGCGCTCACTGTTTTTTGATTTTCTTTATCAGATTTTGTAAAGATGATACTGAAAGGAATTTGCCATTTGCCAAGTTGGTTTACAAAATCAATATCCAGTTTTTGCGGCTTGTGGCGACTATCTATCAATATAAAAACATTCATTAAATTTTCTCTTTTCCGCAAATAATCTTCAATCATTTTTTCCCATTCTTTTCTTTGCTTTAGCGATCTTTTTGCAAAACCATAACCGGGCAAATCAACAATATAAAAATCATCGTTGATGATAAAATGATTTATCAATTGCGTTTTGCCCGGCGTGCGCGATGTTTTTGCAAGAGAATTAATATTGCTGAGCATATTGATAAGAGATGATTTACCAACATTACTCCTGCCGATGAATGCGTACTCCGGTTTATTTGGCGGAGGACATTTTGCATAATCCGGGCTGCTGATAATGTATTTTGCTGAATTTATTTGCATTTGATCGGTCAACGGACAACAGACGATAGTCGACCGTTTGTGCTGCAAGATAACAACAGTTTTCAGTTTGAGGTTTCGAGTTTATTTTTTCGCAAAGAAGCAAAGGCGGAATCTGCAAAAAATTGACAATTGAAAATTACTAATCCATGTCACACCTGAAGAAATCGTACATCGTAAATCTAAAATCGTACATAACTTCGCTCAATGGAAAAATATTCTCACGATGATGTGATGCCGTTTAAAAATTCTGAATTACGAAAAAAACAACAGGTTGCAGATATGTTTAACCGGATTGCTTTTCGTTACGATTTTTTGAATCGTTTTTTAAGCGCCGGCATTGATGTTTACTGGAGAAAACGCGCAATTAAGGAATTAGTTTCCGCAAATCCGCAAATAATTTTGGATGTAGCGACTGGCACTGCCGATGTGGCTGTTATGATGGCAAAATATCTGCATCCAAAAAAAATAATCGGCATAGATATTTCTGAAGCAATGCTTGAGCTGGGCAAAAAAAAAATTGTTAGGCACAAGTTAAATGCTCTTATTGAACTCCAAACCGGCGATAGCGAAGCAATAAACTTTCCCAGCGAAACGTTTGATGCTGTAACCGTAGCTTTCGGTGTACGCAATTTTGAAAGCCTCGAAAAAGGACTGCTTGAAATATTGCGTGTGCTAAAGCCCGAAAGCAAATTAGTCGTGCTCGAATTTTCAAAACCCCAAAAATTTTTTCTTCGCAGGCTGTACAATTTTTACATGCGTATGGCAGCAAAGGGAGTTGGCAAATGGGTGGCGAAAAACTGTGAGGCTTATGAATATCTGCAGGAGTCGGTGAACGCATTTCCGGAAGGAAAAAATTTTGCGGATATTTTACAAAAAACCGGTTACAGAAATATCTATTTTAAAAAGCTAAGCTTAGGAATATGCACTATTTATTGCGGAACAAAATAAAAATGCTTACCCGTTTTTCAATTGTTTGTGGCTTGCTTGCATTTGCATTAAATGTATCCGCACAATTTACGCGCGACGAAATTAATCTTCCCGATCACGACGAAAAATTTTATCATCTCGGAATCGCGCTTATTTATAATAATTCACATTTCCAGGTAAGCGCTCATCCAAAATTTTTACAAAGCGACAGTGTGATGTATGTAAACCCTGAAAACACCGGTGGTTTTGGATTAGCGGGCATGCACACATTTCATTTTTCTCCGCACTGGGAAGCAAGGATTGTTTTTCCGCAATTAATGTTCTCGTACAAAAATCTTACTTATAGCATTTCTTATCCGCAAAACGGCGAAAAACCTGTTGCAACAAAACAGGTGGAATCAATTCTTCTTGGTTTTCCGTTGCAGGTAAAATTTTTATCGGACCGTATTAATAATTTCAGAATTTACATGCTCGGCGGAGTTAACTATCAATACGATCTCGCATCAAACGCAAGCTCGCGCAAAGCGCAGGATTTGGTAAAATTAAAACCTTACGATTTCAGCATCGAAGCCGGAGTTGGCTGCCAGATATTTTTTCCTGTTTTTATATTATCTCCTGAACTCAAAATCAGCGATGGAATAATTAATGTGCATAGCCGCGACCCAAGCCTGATTTACTCCAATGTTATTGACAAGCTAAATTCAAGAATGGTTGTGTTCTCAATTATTTTTGAAGGATAAATCAATTTACGAATTACGATTTGGGATTTACGATTTCTTTAGGTTATGCATCCTGAAGAATTATCAATTGTCCATTTTCAATTATCAATTTTTTTGTAGCCAGCATTTGTTCTCTCTTCACCATCGTTGCGTCGCACTCTTGTACTGTAACAATTCTATTCAACGCCTTACTATCTTCGGTTATTCATTACTGTTAGTATCGCCGATTTAACTCAGCTAATGGCCATTGGCTAATAGCTATTAGCTGAAAAGCATTATCATATTTCCACATTATCCTATTAGCACATTAATAATCGTACTGCCTTCTGAAAGTATTCAATCTTATTCCGATACTGAAAATTGCAGAATTAGAACTTGAAACTCCCGCAGCAGTCGGATTGCTCACAGAATAATTTCTGTACATCATCGACGCATCAATGTATAAATTTTCCCGCAGTTCATAGGATGCAGCGATAGATGCATTAACGCAATTTGAAGAAATTCCCGAGCCAATGCTAAATCCATAATCTTTTGGCCGCGTATCATAATTTTCCAAAACATTGCTTCCAAAATTTACTCCGGCAGAATCAAGTCCTTGCTTGTAATAAATAATTTTCCCTTCAAAATTTAATTTAGGAGTTGGCTGGTAACGCGCAATAGTAATCAACTCATAAAAATTAGCGCCCAACGGATGAGCCAATGGCTGATTATAATTTGAATAACTGGAAACACTATCATTATGCTGGTAAGTGTAAGGTCGCACAATATTTGTTTCAAATTGCAAATCGAAATTTTTTAAATTAAAAGCGTCAATATATTTTAAGCCCAATTGCAATCCTTGTTTGTTTGCCCAATATCCGCGTTTATAATGAATAACCTGGTTCAATATAAATTCATTAATGAGTAACTGTCCATAAAGTTGTGTGGAATGACCAGCGTTCATTTTAAAATCAAATCCTACTGTAGTTTTATCCGGACTTCCGTTTTGCTGTTGGGCAGAAACTAAAAAGATTACAGGATTCAGGTAAGAAAAATCAAAATAATTTTGACGGCTGAATACCACATTTTCATACAAACCTAAATTAAGCCATTTGGCCGCATTAAAACTTAAATGATGAACAACGGCGTATTTTTTTGGATATTGATAATCGCCCAATTGATGCTGGCTCACTAATTCCATAAAAATATTCTGGTAATCCAGCTTCCATATTTTAGTATCAATTTTTAAAAATAAATATGGCGCGGAATAATCGCTCAAAAATAAACTTCTGTATCCATTGCCGATAAAATTCTTATCATATCCAAATTGAAAATCAAAATATTTCCACACTTTAAAATAAATGGAAGCGCGGTTTTCAAAATAATCAAAAGCAGTTTTCTTAAACGGTTTGTAATAACCAAAACCCGGAACAGCGGGAAATCCCGAAGCGGTAACTCTATCTTGAAAAAACTGCGGACCTCTTTCCTGGTTGTCGGTCAGGTATGCCGAAAAACCAACTTTGTCTGCAATCATTCCTCTCATCGTTAATCCTTTCGAATTTAAAAATACGCGTTGATTATTTCCTGTTTCAACAGATTGTATTTGCTGTATCACCGGATCGATCACCATAAAAAAATCATTTTCATGTACCTCATAAAAATTTGCTTTATGAATATAAAAAGTGCTCCACAAATTATTACTGCTTAAAAAACTATCTTTATTTCCGTGAAACCATTCGATATTATTCATCAGCAGATCGTGCAGGTTGTATTGATCTATTTTTGAAAGACGATAAAAATAATCGTAAGGATATTGATGGTGGAGAGAATCTGAAATATCGGCAATTTCTACAGCCAATTTACGGCTCATAGGTTTTACGGTAGTGATATTCAAATCAGGATTGGTTTGCAACAAAATTTCCATCCTGTCGAGAAAATGATCAGATTTCGATTCCTGCGGTAAAAAAGATGATTGAGCAAAACTAAAATACGGGAATAATAAAATAATAAGAGGTCTTACACGGGTTTTTATAAATTGCGTCATGTTGGCGAATTAGTTATTATCAATTCAAGATATGCAAAATTACCTGATAAAAAGTATTTCCATAGTTAACGAAGGCAGAACAATTGTTGGTGATATTCTCATAAAAAATAATCGCATCGAAAAAATTTCTGCGAATATACAACCAACTGTTTTGGTTACGGAAATCAACGGCGAAGGAAAATATTTATTGCCCGGCGCAATTGACGACCAGGTGCATTTTCGTGAACCAGGATTAACACATAAAGCAACTATTTACACTGAGGCAAAAGCAGCGGTTGCTGGCGGAGTAACTTCATTTATGGAAATGCCAAATACCATTCCGCCGGCGTTCACACAGGAATTATTGGAAGAAAAATATACCATAGCTTCAAAAAATTCTCTTGCAAATTATTCTTTCTTCATGGGCACATCCAACAATAATGCAGATGAAGTTTTGAAAACAAATGATAAGAAGAAAAACATTTGCGGCATTAAAATATTTATGGGTTCATCAACCGGAAATTTATTGGTTGATAATTTTCTTACGCTGGATAAATTATTCCGCGAAAGCGAAGTGCTTATTTCAACACATTGTGAAGATGAAAAGATCATTAAACAAAATCTTGAAAAAATAAAACAACAAAAAAAAGAATTAACTGCTGCAGATCATCCGCTAATCAGAAATGAAGATGCATGTTTTGAATCTTCACTCACAGCTGTTCAGTTCGCAAAAAAACACAACACGCGTTTGCACATTCTTCATATATCTACAGAAAAAGAATTGCAACTCTTCACTAATTTATTACCGTTAAAAGATAAACGCATCACTGCAGAAGCCTGCGTTCATCATTTGCATTTTACAAGTGATGATTATGCAAAATTGGGCAACCTGATAAAATGTAACCCTGCAATTAAATCGCCAAACAATAAAGAAGCCCTGTGGAAAGCCCTGTTGGACGACCGTTTGGACGTGATCGCCACCGACCATGCACCACATACATGGGAAGAAAAAAATGAGCCCTATGAAAAAGCATACGCTGGTTTGCCTTTGGTTCAGCACCCTGTATTGCTGATGTTGCATTATGTAAAACAAGGAAAAATAAGTTTGGAAAAGGTTGCTGAAAAAATGAGTCACGCGGTGGCAACATGTTTTCAGATTTCTGAAAGAGGTTTTATACGCGAAGGTTATTATGCCGATTTGGTAATTGCTGATTTGAACCAGCCGACAACAGTTTCAAAAAATAATATTTTATATAAATGCGGATGGAGCCCGCTGGAAAATTTTACTTTTCCGGCAGCTATCACACATACTTTTGTAAACGGGCATTTAGTTTATGGAAATAATGTGTTCGATGAATCTATTAGAGGGCAGCGGTTGGAATTTGATAGGTAATATTGAAGATGTAATATTTGTTGCCCGCAAAATATTCAACGCTCCGTCAATATTAAATATTCCATCCACAATATTAAATCGAAATGGAAATAGACAAAGTAACATACGAAGACCTTTCTGTTTTTGATAAAGAAGAAGAGTTTTCTATTTCACATAAACTGAATTTCACACGCACCAGCGCGGGAAAGAATTGGCTATTACAGTATTTAAGTCAACCCTTCAGCGATTTAAAAAAAATTACGGAAACGCAAAAAATAATTTCGCTCATAATTCAATACGAAAATCAGTGGCCGATTTCCATCAGCAATGGAACGATTATGGTAATGGAAAGATTTTATGAATCACCTATAGACGAAATTCCCGAACATCATGATTTTTTTAATTCATTTATATACCAGTTTTTTCACAAAGCGGATCACTCATTAATAAGATATTCTATCGCGCATTTTGCAGACTTTATTAAAGGAATGAATTTTTTGATAAATTTATTAGATAACGATGAATCGCCGGAACTGCTTCGCTCCTATTTGCAAAGAGCGAAAAATTTATTGAATAATGAAATACTTTTTTCACTAAATATTATTGATAAAAATAAAAAAATCCTCCCGTTGCAGGTTGTGCATTATGGAAATTATATTCGCAACCGTTTTAAAAGTGCTGCGCTTGAGCTGATTGAAATTTATGGAAGATTAGATGCATGGTATTCCATGGCGATGGCTACAAAAAGCTATAGGCTTGCTATACCTGTTTTTGTTGAGGACTCACAGCCATGTATAACCGCAGAATCGCTGTATCATATTTTATTGGCCGAGCCTGTTGCCTACAATATTGAATTGAACCAACAAAATAATTTTCTTTTTTTAACCGGCGCTAACATGGCGGGAAAAAGTACGTTCATTAAAGCTATAGGTATATCTATTTTTTTAGCGCATTTGGGAATGGGCGTACCTGCAAAGCAAATGCAATTGAGTTTATTTGATGGAATTTTGAGCAACATAAATATCGAAGACAATATTTCAAAAGGTGAAAGTTATTTTTTTAATGAAGTGCAGCGCGTAAAAAATACTATTCTCAAAATAAACGATAATAGAAAATGGATTGTACTGATTGATGAATTGTTCAAAGGAACAAATGTGCAGGATGCTATGAAATGCTCGTCAACAGTGATAAAAGGATTGATAAAAATTAAAAATTCGCTCTTTATACTTTCCACTCATTTGTATGAAATTGGCGAAGAGCTGAAACAATATCCCAACATATCTTTCAAATATTTTGAAACCTCGGTAAAAGATGATCAGCTCGATTTTAATTATCAATTAAAAGATGGTATTAGTAACGACCGCTTAGGATATTTGATTTTAAAAAGAGAAAAAGTAGTGGAGTTGTTGGAGAAATTGTAAATTGATTACTATTAATTCTTAGTATATGGCCAAAGGCTTTTTACTTTTTCTCGGATTCCTTTTGCTTTTTGCAACAGAAATTCTTCGTGTGTATTTTATAATGCCTTTCCCCGGCAGCCAGCAAAGCAACACTATAGGTCTCGCGTACTTCATCAGTAAAAATATTTTTTGGTTGCGCGCAATCGGGTTGCTGGTAGTAATTTTTCCATTGATTTCTTTTTTTGAACACGGTCGTCTCTGGAAAAAAATAATATTGTCTGTTATCGTTCTATTCTATCTTTTTATTTTTTACATGTTCAATTTCAAATTTCTTGCAGATAAAATGTTTTATCAGCCAAAAAATAAATTCCTCGCGTCCGTTGCTGATAATAAAGTTGACACGAATAAACTTATTATCGGCGCATCCATTAACGGGCAGGCAAAGGCTTATCCTATTGAGATCATAGGTTATCATCACCAGGTTCAGGATACTATCGGTAACGAACCAGTAATAATTACCTATTGCACAGTTTGCAGAACAGGCGCAGTTTTCAGCCCTTTCATAAATAATATTTACCAGCATTTCCGTTTGGTCGGGATGGATCATTTCAATGCAATGTTCGAAGATGAAAAAACAAAAAGCTGGTGGCGGCAGGTTAATGGCGAAGCTATTGCCGGACCATTAAAAGGAAATTCACTTAAAGAATTACCGTCATCGCAAATGCGGCTGGCAGTGTGGATCCGCGAACATCCTAATACATTAATATTACAACCAGATACAATCTTCAATAAAGAATACGATGATTTGCAAGGTTACGATTCGGGAACAATTAAAGGAAGTCTTGAAAAAAGAGACAGCAGTTCATGGAAAAAGAAATCGTGGGTAGTTGGCATTGTGCAAAACGGTTTTGCAAAAGTGTATGATTGGAATGATCTCGTCAAACAAAAAATTATTAATGATACGTTGCGTTCTATTCCTGTTGTTTTGTTTCTTGAAAATGATACCATGACTTTTCATGCGTTTGACAGAACAATAAACAACCATGTATTGCAGTTTAGTTGGAATGAAAATTTAAAAATATTGCAGGATGATAATACGCATTCAACATGGAACTGGGATGGAGTTTGCATGGATGGCGCTCTTAAAAATTCATCATTAACTCCCGTTCAATCTTACCAGCAATTCTGGCATTCGTGGCAAACATTTCATCCAAACAGCACCATGTATTCTCCTAAAAAATAAAATTATTTTTTCCGCATGAAAAAAATATCTCTGCTGCTTTTTTATTTTATTATTGCGAGCAATTGTTTTTCACAGGCTAAGCTTTCTGTAATTGATGTACAGCATTATATTTTCGATTTGCAATTATCAGATTCTACAGATAACATAATTGGAAAAACAACTGTTGATATTAAATTTCTGAAACGCACATCTTCTTTTCAATTGGATTTAGTGAATAAAAATACTGGCGGAAAAGGTATGACTGTAAATAAAATAATTGAAAACAACAAAGAACTGATTTTTGAACACAGCAATAATATAATAACGATCCATCTTTCATCCGACGCAGAAAAAAATCAAACAAAAAGTTTCGAAATTTATTATTCAGGAATTCCGGATGATGGATTGATCATTGCAAAAAATAAATATCATCACCGCACTTTTTTTTCAGACAATTGGCCAAACCGCGCTCACCACTGGATTCCATGCGTTGATAAACCCGCGGATAAAGCTTCTGTAGAATTTATTGTTACTGCACCTCTGCATTACAAAGTTATTTCCAACGGTATTTTGGTAGAAGAAAGTAATGTCGATAGTACAAAAAAAATCACACATTGGAAAGAAGATATTGCATTACCAACAAAAGTTATGGTAATTGGTGTTGCAGATTTTGCGGTGAATTATGCAGGAAGTGTTGGATACATTCCGGTGAGCAGTTGGGTGTATCCTGAAAATAAAGAAAAAGGGTTTTTTGATTACGCCCAGGCTATGGAAATTCTTCCATTCTTTATTAAAAATGTTGGCGCTTATCCTTTTGCAAAACTTGCAAACGTACAATCAAAAACAATTTTTGGTGGTATGGAAAATGCAAGCGCAATTTTTTATTATGAAAATTCTGTGAGCGGAGATCGAAAATCAGAAAGTTTACTCACGCACGAAATCGCTCATCAATGGTTTGGAGATTATGCAACAGAAACAGATTTCAGCCATTTGTGGTTAAGCGAAGGTTTTGCAACTTACATGACTGATTTATATTTCGAACATAAATATGGAATAGATACATTAAACAAAATGCTTTCTCAGCAAAGAAAGGAGGTTATTGAATTTGCAAAACAAAAACAAACGCCGGTTGTCGATACTTTCACCACAAATTATATGGATTTATTGAATGCAAACAGTTACCAAAAAGGTGGATGGATATTACATATGCTTCGCAGAAAAATTGGCGATGATCTATTTTGGAAAAGTATAAAAGAATATTATGCAGAATATGGCGGCAAAAATGCAAATACAAAAGATTTGGAAAATGTTATTGAAAAAATAAGTCGTGCTGATTTGAATATTTTTTTTAAACAATGGTTGTACACCGGCGGTTATCCAAAACTGAATATCAAATGGAAATATAATGAACCAAAAAAAATAGCTACTATTATTGTGGAGCAAACGCAGTCTTCATTATTTGATTTTCCTTTGCAATTTTCTTTCCAAAAAAATGCTGAACAGGAATTGCATTCAATCAATATAAAAGAAAAAATAACAACTGTTGATTTTCCAATGAAATCAAAACCTTCGCAACTAATTGCTGATCCCAAAATCAATTTATTATTTGAGGCAACCGTAAAAGAAATTAAATAATGTAATGAAGAAAGAAATAGTTTTCTAACTTCACTGCATTATCAAACCTTATCTATGCTCGTTAAAACTTTTGGAAGCGCTGTTTATGGAGTTGAAGCTATCAGCATAACTATTGAAGTGAATGTAACATCAGGGCAATTTACTTTTGTTGTTGGCTTGCCTGATAGTGCGATAAAAGAAAGTATACAGCGTGTTGAAAGCGCCATAAAAAGTAACGACTATTATATGCCGCGAACCAAACTCGTGGTAAACCTCGCTCCTGCAGATATTAAAAAATCCGGTTCGGCTTTCGACTTGCCAATTGCAATTGGCGTTTTAGGCGCAACAGAGCAAATTGAAAATGTTGACGCGCTGAAAGATTATGTGATAATGGGTGAATTAAGTCTTGATGGAAGTATTCAACCTATAAAAGGTGCATTGCCAATTGCCATCCAGGCGCGCAAAGAAAATTTCAAAGGTTTGATTATTCCCAAACAAAATGCACGCGAAGCTGCGATGGTGAATAATTTAAAAGTATATGGTGTAACCCATATTAATGAGGTGATCAATTTTTTTAGAGATGAGGACTCACTGTCATGCATAACCGTAAATACGCGCGACGAATTTTTTTCGACACAATACGATTATGATTTGGATTTTAATGATGTAAAAGGACAAACAAATATTAAACGTGCATTGGAAATTGCAGCGGCTGGCGGGCACAACGCAATTTTAATTGGTCCGCCTGGCGCCGGCAAAACTATGCTGGCAAAGCGTTTGCCAACAATACTTCCATCGCTTAGTTTATTTGAAGCATTGGAAACAACAAAAATTCACAGCGTTGCCGGCAAGCTTCCGGAAAATGCAACGCTCATTTCAAAACGCCCGTTTCGTTCGCCGCATCACACTATATCGTGATGTTGCATTAGTTGGCGGTGGCGGCATTCCACAGCCCGGAGAAATTTCTCTTGCACATAATGGCGTTTTATTTTTAGATGAGTTGCCGGAATTTAAACGCGCCGTTTTGGAAGTGATGCGTCAACCTATGGAAGAAAGAAAAGTAACCATCAGCCGTGCAAAAGTTGCAGTTGATTTTCCGGCGAGCTTTATGCTCATAGCTTCTATGAATCCATGTCCATGCGGATTTTATAATCATCCCGAAAAAGAATGTACATGCCCGCCCGGCGCCGTGCAGAAATATCTTAATAAAATTTCCGGGCCATTGTTAGACAGAATTGATCTGCACGTTGAAGTAACACCTGTTCCTTTCTCTGAACTATCATCTCATATTGTAGGAGAAGATTCTTCGGTTATACGTAACCGTGTGATCAAGGCAAGAGAAATACAAACTGAAAGATTTAAAGAGCAAACCGGCATCTACTGCAATGCCCAAATGAGCAGCAAGCTGCTGAAAGAAATTTGTGTGATTGATAAGGCGGGACAAAACTTGTTGAAAACTGCAATGGAAAAATTAAATCTTTCAGCACGCGCTTACGATAGAATTTTAAAAGTATCCCGAACCATTGCTGATTTATCGCAAAGCGAAAATATTAAATCCGAATATTTAGCTGAAGCTATTCAATACAGAAGTTTGGACAGAGAAGGTTGGGCAGGATAAAATCATCTAAAAATCATCTCGTATATTTATTAGCTCATTTTTTTTGCTAATGATTATTTATACAACTTCAAAAACAGACGAAGAACTTTTTCAAATTCTGGATTTGCAAAAAAATAATCTTCAGAAAAATTTATCAGAAAGTGAAATTAAAAGCCAGGGGTTTGTTACAGTCTGCCACAGTTTCCAAGATCTGAAAAAATTAAATACCTACGAACAACATTTAATTATCAAAGATGGAAATAAAGTAGTCGGTTATTTGCTTGCTATGACAAAAAATTCAAAGAATGATATTCCTGTCTTGATCCCGATGTTTGAAGTTTTTGATCGAATACATTTTAAAAAGAAATTGATTTCAGAATATAATTACACAGTTGTTGGTCAGGTTTGCATTGATAAAAATTATCGCGGTCGGGGTTTGCTCGACAACAGCTATGAAGCGTATAAAAAAAATTTTGAAGAAAAATACGATTTCGCAATAACAGAAATTGCTATAACAAACACGCGCTCAATAACCGCACATAAGAGAATAGGTTTTTTTGAAATTCACAGATATGTTGATGCTGCTGGCACCGAATGGAGCATTGTAATTTGGGACTGGAAATAATTTAGTTCTTTCTTATGCATTACCTCAAGGCCAACGAAACTAATTGATCAAGTTTCAGCGGTGAATTTGGATTATGAGATAAGAAATATCTTTCTTCGATATAAGAAACATCATTATAAGCCAGCCAAACTTTTTTTTCGTCATCTTCCCACGCAATTATTTTTAATGGAAGATCAAGTGCAGCCAACGGGTTTTCAATCATTATAGGTCCACCGGCTTTTGGATTTCCAAACAAAACGAATTCAAGTGGAGATAAGTTTAGTCCAACAGCACTCACTTCAGCTTGCTGATCGATCCTCGCATATATAGTTGCTCCATGTTGTTTTAAAAATCTTTCTACGCGATCAATTGTTTCCTTTACTAAAAATGGGCTTTGACTGATAATAACTCCTTTCGGATTCATAAAATTTGTTTTTAAAAATAATGAGGCATAAAAAGAAGCATTTCATCTTCATAAATAAACAATTAATTTTTTATGAAGGCTTTTTTACAAGTCCAATTCCAAGTGTTAGAACACCGATTGCAAGAATTACAGCACCTACATAAGTAAGATAAATAAAAGCATTTGGTGCAGCAGCTGTTGGTTCTAATACAGAAAAGAAAAAACCAGCAGGCATTAATATTGCGGCAGAAGGAATAAATCTCCGAACAACATTTTTCCATGCATCGGAGAGATTTGCTTCATCCACATATCGCAACGCAACTAACGAAAGAATCAGCAACACACCCGCGTGCGCATGCCCGGCCCGGAATAAATTTTGCCGCAACGGATTTTGCATGTATTGCGGATCATTATAAAGAAAATAAAGAAGGCTTACTCCACCATACATAACAGTTGGTAATACGATTAATAAAATACCGGCAAAGCGACGTGATTGAGGACTCATAAAATTTGTTTTAATAAATTAGCATTAATGTTTCGCAGTTTATCGGAGGGAGCGATTCATCATCAATAAATTTAAAAATAAAAAACTGAATTTTACAGCAGCTAATCAAAAATAGAGTACGTTTTTCATCTGTTAAATCAAAATGTTATGACAACCTCAGCAATAGTTGAAGACAAAGAGAAAGAAAAAGCAATGACGCCGACTCAACGAAACATCCTTCTTTTAGTTATTGGTATTACCCTGGCAAGTGTGGCAGCTTATAATTTGCTCAAATCAAAACAATAGATTTTGCTTCTGGTTACGATCAAAAAAATTTCCATCTAAAAAATATTTGGGTAGCTCAAAAGTTACTTATATATTTGAGTAACTTTAAAGTTACCTATTATGACAAAGAGCATTCATCACAAACTTTTCTTTTCTCATCCGCCGGAAGTGGTTTGGGGATATTTAACTAAGTCCGAATTAATTTCGGAATGGTTAATGGAAAATGATTTCAAACCGGTTGTTGGGCATCAGTTCCAGTTCAGATCAAAACCTGCGCCGTCAATTGATTTCGACGGAATCGTTTATTGTACGGTATTGGAAATAATTCCTTTTAAAAAACTTTCTTATTCATGGAAATGCGGCCCGGGAAATGGTAAGATCACAGTCGACTCTCTTGTTGTGTGGACTTTAATTGCAAAAGATAACGGAACAGAATTGTTGCTGGATAATACCGGCTTTAAAGAAATGGAAAACTTTGCAATATTCTCAGCTATGGAAGAAGGCTGGCCTAAGCACATACAAAGAATTGCCGAAAATATAAACGCTGCAAAACATGACAAAACAAACTCTTGATGCATTCCAGGTAATTGCCGACCCAAGCAGAAGGCAAATGTTGCGACTACTTTCAAAAGACAGTTTAACGATAAATAGTTTGGCCGAAAATTTTGAAATGAGTCGCCCTGCAGTTTCCAAGCATATAAAAATATTATACAACGCAGGATTTATTTCTATCCAGGATATTGGCCGGGAAAGACATTGCATATTAAAGCAAGATGGATTTAATGAGTTGCAGCAATGGATAAATTACTTTGATAAATTCTGGGTTTCCAAACTGAAAAAATTAGAAACAATTTTAAACAAAAAAATAAAATGACTCAGCAAAACTTTCATTGCAGCATTACAGCAAACATTTCTATTAAAGATGCATTTGAAGGCGTTAGCAAGCGTGTTCCGGAATGGTGGACAAAAAATTTTGAAGGCAGTTCACAAAACCTCAACGATATTTTTACAGTGCGTTTCGGAGAAACTTTTGGAACATATAAAATTATCGAAGTTATTCCCGGCAAAAAAATATTGTGGCTTACTATTGATTGCAATCTTCATCTTCTTAAAAATAAAAAAGAATGGAAGGACACTAAAATGCTTTGGGAATTTTCAACCAAAAATAATTTAACGGAAATAAGTTTTACACATATTGGTTTGGTTCCCGAATTAGAATGTTTTACTGATTGCAGCGGAGGATGGAATCATTATGTAGGAAAAAGTTTGTACAAACTATTAACAGAACAAAAAGGAATGCCTGATGATGAAAATTTTTCTGCCAAATACAAACAATGAAAATCAAACACGAAAGGTCAAAATTATCATAACAATGACTTTTTGATACTCCAAAAGCTTCCAGATAAAAAATAAAAATAATATGATGTCGTTTTACCTGTCCATAACCGGTAGTTATCTCTATAAATTATGAACTTTTCAATAGAATTTCCGCTGAAGGTTTGTAATTTTATTGAACGATGCCAGATGAAATAATGAAACACAAATTCAGGAGCGATGTAAATGTAGAAATTGAAATTGTATCCTTAGAAACATTGACAAGAGTTAAGAAAGATTACCTGATTAGCCCGCATCGAACAAATTTTTATCACATTTTTCTGTTTGAAGATTGTTCTCCAACACATCTTGTGGATTTTGAAGCCGTAAAAATTCAACCATACTCTTTATTATTTATTGATAAAGATCGGGTGCACCAGTTTGATCAGCTACTGAATTATGTTGGACATATTTTAGTTTTTACAGAAAATTTTTTTTGTACAACAGAAGATGATACAAAATTTTTAAGAGGTTCTATTTTATTTAACGAACTTTCAAACCATCCATCTCTCAATCTTGATAAAAATGATTTTTTAAAATTTGCATCTCTTTGCGAAAATATCAGGGAAGAGTTGAATTTGCCTTTAGATAGTTCAAAACATATTTTATTAAAAAACCTTCTTCAGAATTTTTTATTACTTGCCGACAGAGAAAAGCGCAAACAGGGATTTACAGAGAAGAAAAAAGGAATTGACCTGGATTATGTTTTACTCCTGCGAGATCTGTTGGAAAAAAATTATACCAAATTAAAAGCGGTCAGCGATTATGCAAAACTAATTTGCATCTCGGAAAAAAGATTAAGTAAGGCAACTACACAAATTTTAGGAAAAACACCCAAAGAAATCATTAACGATAGAGTTTTGTTAGAAGCCAAGCGATTATTAGTTCATACCAATTTATCTATAAAAGAAATCGGTCAGCAATTGGGTTTTGAAGACCCTGCTTATTTTGTTCGCTATTTCAAAAAAAATTCTGAAATCACGCCTGCAGAATTTCGGGGAAATTATCCGAAAGAATGATCTTGTCTCAAAAGTGCCATGCAAAGGACGATTTGTCCATTGTCAAAGTTTTCAAATTCCCTCACCTTGCTGCTTATTCTATAATAATTAAAATTTAATAAGGTGGACAAGAACAGGGCGACACTGACAGCATTTTACAGAAAATGTTTAACCGTAAATCCGGAAATCAACGCTTCTGAAATATTAAATCAAATACTTTCCGACAATTTTGTTTCCAACGGTTCTGCAGACAGCAAAACAAAAGAACAATTGATTGGACAAATCAGTTTTTTTTGGAAACTCATTCCCGATCTTAAATGGGAGCCGCAGGAAATGATAAACGAAGGCAACAAATATATGATTCGCAGCATAGCCACCGGCACACCCAATGGCGATTTTATGGGATTACCAACAAACGGCACAAAGTCATTCAAAATAATGACGATCGACATTCACACCATTGAAAATGAAAAATTGAGAACCGTTCATCATCTCGAAGATTGGGCAACTGCAATTAAACAATTAAAATCTTAGAATTAATTTCAGAAATTAACGGCAAACCGAATAAAGATAGTTAAGTACAATTTTCCAAAATCCTACTTTGGCTTCATAAGGGCACTTCAATTTTGTAAAAAAAGTAAAGACCATTAGACCTTAAAAAGTTCCTTATCTTCAGATAAGGAACTTTTGCATTTAGTAAATCAGACGAAAATAATCATACACTATTTAATCGCTTTCGCTG
The DNA here is from genome assembly GCA_963774065.1 of Chitinophagia bacterium. Lineage (GTDB taxonomy): Bacteria > Bacteroidota > Bacteroidia > Chitinophagales > Chitinophagaceae > Puia. The sequence continues at coordinate 1,852,019 of CAVZDO010000003.1, read as the reverse complement.
ATGCATTATTCCTCGCCGCATCACTACTAAAAAAATAAAATAATTTACAGGGGCATGGATCCGATTTCAAAAAAAGAAAATCTTAAAAGAGAAATCGGGGTGCGGGCGCTTACGCTGGCGATATTGAACATTACAGTTGGTACGGGAATTTTTGTGATTCCCGCTATTATTGCCGAAACTCTCGGCACAGCTGCTATCGTTGCTTATTTGGTTTGCGGAGTGCTGATTTTTTTAATTGCTTTATGCTTCGCTGAATTAGGAAGCAAAACTACAGCAAGCGGAGGAGTTTATACCTATATTGAAACCGCATTTGGCAAGTACACCGGGTTTATTGCAAATAATTTATACTGGCTTGGCGCCTGCGTATTCGCAGATGCGGCTGTTGCAAACGCGCTTGCTGATACCCTGAAATATTTTTTCCCGTTTCTCAACAATGAAATTTTCAGAGTATCATTTTTTCTTTTTCTTTTCGGAGGTTTCGCTTTGCTCAATATCAGAAGCGTAAAACATGGTGTGCGGTTTATTGAATTTGCAGCATTTGGAAAACTTATTCCGTTAATTGCGCTGGTAATTGCAGGAACAGCTTTTGTTTCAACAAAAAATTTATTGTGGGTTTCTTTTCCCACCATTAGCAATGTTGGTGCGGCATCGCTTCTTTTATTTTTTGCTTTCATAGGTCTTGATGGTCCTTTAAGCAACGGCGGCGAAATTAAAAACCCCAAACGAACTGTGCCGCTCGGAGTTTTTTTCGGAATTCTGAGCGTACTGATTTTGTATATATCAATCCAGTTAGTTGTGCAGGGAATTTTGGGTTCAACCATCACAGCGCATAAAGATGCTCCATTGGCCACAGTGGCCGGAATTATTTTTGGTAAAGCAGGAATTGTATTGATAGTTTTTGCCACTGCAATATCTATGCTTGGCAATTTAGGAGGAGAAATACTTTCCATTCCGCGCATACTTTTTGCAGGAGCAAGAGATGGACTCATGCCAAAAGTATTGGGAAAAATACACCCAAAGTTTTCTACCCCTCACGTTGCTGTTATATTTTATGCTTCTTTGGATTTTTTGCTTGCGGTTTCCGGTGGGTTTAAGCAATTGGCTATTATATCCAGCACCGCTACATTGATGGTTTATCTCGGAGTTGCGCTTGCTGCTGCAAAGTTGAGGAAAAAAAATGCGGCATCAACAGAAAAAACTTTTCGTGTTCCAGGAGGAATCATTATTCCAATTCTCGCGGCTTGTGCAATTATATGGTTACTCTCAAGTTTGACAAGGCCTGAATTTATCGGCATTGCAATTTTTATTTTTGTTTTTTCTATGATTTATTTGGCTATTAAATTTTTTAAGAAAAATAAATTGCAAATAAAATCAAGCTGATTATCTCTGCAAATGAAAGTGCATTGCCGGAAAATAAATTTAATTTTAGCAATTCAAAAACATCCTTTTTAATTTATCCTACGTATAATTGTTTGCCATTTATTTTTTTATTTTGAGATGAACTTTTGATTTCTTATTAAAGTATTAAATTAAGACCGAAAAAAAGAATGCACCTCAAATTCATTTATCGTTTAATTACCTTTGTCGTCCTCTGATATTTTTTAAATTCAATTTAAAAATCAAAATATGAAGAATAGTTTTCTGATTTTATTATTATTTGCCGGTTTATCAACCTTCGCACAGCAAACGTTAACTGAGAAATTTCAAAAGATCAATACAGTTGCAGAAGCGCAACAATTTATTGAAGCTAATGCGGCAATCAAACCGGCATTGCTCCATTTATCTTATGCAAAAGATTCGAGCCTTATAGACAAAAGATTATTACGCCAATCACAAGGAGATATTTTTTCTGTTGGATATGTAACTTATAAAGTGCTCGAAGCAAAGGAAACAGTTAATTACCGAGCAAGCTATATTTTTCTTGACGGTACAACATTGACGATGCCGCAGATTGATAGTCTCAAAAAACTTGTCCAGGAAAAATATGCTGCAGGTGCAACGTTCGATCAGCTTTCTGATCAATTCACAATGGATGGCAACACAACGCATGGAGATACCGGCTGGTTTTTTGGAGAAGAGATGATGCCGAAAGAATTTCAGGATGCAGTAAAAAATCATAAAAAAGGCGATATTTTTTATGTGGATGTTTCCGAAAAACAATGGCATTACATCGTTAAAAAAACTTACGATGACGATGATAAAAAAGAAATAACAGTTTTGCGCGCAAACGGAAGATAAAAAGCATAATGAATTTAGCTGCACAAATAGCGAAACTTTTTAAAGATTTTTATTACGGAGACAACTGGACCGGAGTGAACTTCAAAGAAACTTTGGCAGATGTTACATGGCAACAGGCTACAGCAAAAGTTTATTCTTTTAATACCATTGCCGCACTCGTTTTCCATATGAATTATTATGTAAGCGCAGTATTAAAAGTTTTAGAGGAAGAAACTCTTTATGCAAGTGATAAATATAGTTTTGATGTTCCGCTAATCCTGTCCCAGCAGGATTGGGAAAAATTATTAAATAAAACCTGGGCTGATGCCGAAAAGTTTGCAAAGCTGGTTGAACAATTGCCGGAGAAAAAACTCTGGGAAATTTTTTCGGATGAAAAATACGGCAACTACTATAAAAATATTCATGGCGTTATTGAACATTGTTATTATCATTTAGGACAGATCGTTTTGATAAAAAAAATACTATTACACACAGCCTTGCAGGAGACAGTTTAATTATCTTATACATTTGCTGCATAAAAAAATTGCTGCAAATTATTCAAAACAAAAACTCATTTTTCTTCTTTGGAGTTCAGGCATTCATTCAATTGACAAAAACACTCAATTAAAAAAGGGCGCAGGCACAGCCATACGCCCTGTGGGTCTATATGGGAAATATTAAAAGAAAACAATCAGCAATCAGTACATTATTCAAAAAACAGTTAATCCTTATTAACTCTGCCTATTTCAAAATCGGCTTACCATTATATGTTACTGATTTAAGAATATCATCTCCCACTTTTACTGCTGCAGGAGACAGAGGCGCATAGTTTAATGGAGCGCTGAATTTTTGACCATCGTGTATCATCCACGAAATGAGTTTGACAAGATTAGTCGCCTTAGTCATCGAACGGTTATTATAATTTTGTTCTTTGTAAACTAATACCCACGAAAATCCTGAAATCGGATAGCCATCGGGAGCGTCTGTATTTGTAAGCAACACTTTTGCATCCGCAGGAATTCGAACATTCGCTGCTGCTGTAACGCTGGCTATGGTGGGAGTAATAAATTTTCCTGATTTATTTTCTATGTTTGGATAGGGCATGCTATTTTGTATTGCATAGGCCAGTTCAATATACCCGATTGCGCCAGGTGTTTGTTTGATCAAACCTGCTACGCCTTCATTTCCTTTTCCGCCAAGACCTGTAGGCCAATTTACCGCCGATCCTTTTCCTACTTTCGAGCTCCACTGCTGACTCACCTGGGAAAGATATGTAGTAAAAATATTGGTAGTACCGCTGCCATCCGAACGATGCACGATTAGGATGGGCGTGGAAGGAAGTTGCATTCCTTTATTAATTGCCGAAATTTTGCTATCGTTCCAAACGGTTATGTTTCCCAGAAAAATATCTGCCAATACAGCTGGGGTCAATTGCAATACTCCATGTACATCTGGTAAATTATAACTCAATACAACTGCGCCCGCCGTTACAGGAATATGTATAACTGGCGCAGATAATGCAGAATCCTGTTTCCCGTTTAAAGTTGCGTCGGATGCGCCAAAGTCAACAGTTTTACTAGTTAATTGAGAAATTCCTGCTCCGGATCCTACAGACTGATAATTTACTTTCAGTCCTTTGAGTGCATTATAATCCGCAAACATTTTTGAGAAGAGAGGGTTGTCGAATGAACTGCCTGCGCCGATGAGCTCATTATCATCCTGCCCGGCAATATCGGAGTTGGCAGCGCGGTTCGAAGAAACAAGATAATTGTTCCCTGGCGGAATCATACTAATTGCCAGTGCGGCGAAAACCACAACTGCAGCAATAGAGTTTTTTAGATTTAGAAAATTCTGATTCATAATTAGGAGTTTTTAGTGAATGCAAATCAAAAGTTATTAAGTTAGTATTTTGCCAAAGCAGTTTTATTTTAATATTATCTGTTTGTTAAAAAATTGTAACCTTTTATTTCGCTAACCCGGGTAGCTGTTATAAAAAATAATGAGAAATGAAAATTTTATATAGAAAAGCAGCATTAAGCCGGAGGTTTGCAGGCAGATGATGAACTAATCAGGCAACATGAATTTTACTTAACCATAGGCGTTAGTACCAGGTTTTATGCAATAAGTTCAGCCGTAAATTTTATTGGTAATTATTGGTGACCGGATGTTATCACTCGGTATAAATCATAAAAGAAAAACCCGCCCATAAAAGCGGGGTTTATTTTATTAGTCGGGATGACTGGATTCGAACCAGCGGCCTCTTCGTCCCGAACGAAGCGCGCTACCGGGCTGCGCTACATCCCGAAAAAAAATTGAATTGTAAAAGTAAACAACCCTTTCACAAATCAAAATCTTTTAAAATAAAATCTTTTTGCCGCCCCGCGTTATTTTGTTAACAAAAAACGTGGAATTTTTTACACGAAATAAAATTGATATTTTTGTGTGTCCAACCATCCTATCAGAATATTCCTACATCTGCTCGCCATCATTTATTGACATCAGAGCAAATACCAACAATCTGAATTGTTTTTTTCATTTTAAAACCAACGGCAGGTTTGTGGTATTTCTTTTGAAGATTATTTTAAAAATTACACCTTATGGTAACTTACCTACCTCTGTTTTTTTTGCAGGAAAAAATCAATGAACTGCAAACTGCACTGTTTTACAATTTTTCTTCTTCCGTTTTTAAAGTTCCCACAACAGTAGTTCGCGCGTTAACAACAGATGATTGCGGACAAATATGGTTTTGCATGCCGGTTCATGGCGGTTTCATCAACGAATTTGAAGAACAGTTTCCTTCGCTTCTTCAATTTTTTAAAAAAGGAAAAAAATTTCATGTAAGAATAAATGGAAGAGCATTTATTGTTAACGACCCCGAAGAAATAAATAACATTTCCTGGGCAGGCAATGAAATGAAAATGGAAGTTTTAAGCGGTAAATTGATGCTGATAAAAGTAAAAATTCATTATGCGGATTATTTTGAACAAAAACATAAAGAGGAACTATCTAAACCGGAATGGAATAGCATTTTAAAAAATATTTACACTTTTCTGTTTGAAACCAGTCAATCAAAATTTGCATTTCTTCATCATAGCAGCAAATCAAATTCTTTTCCCGGAAGGATTCAATATCAGTAAGAAATAATTTTTCCCGAACAAAGAAAAGCTTAGACCTATGCATATATAGGTGAAAGTTTGTTTTAACTTTAGTAAAGAAGCATAGCCGACAATCTATTTTAAATAATATTGAATTTAAAAAACCAAACTCACTGATTGTGTATTCTTCACTTTCTCAAGTTAAAATTCTTATTATAGATGATGATGAAGATGACTTTTTCATCATCAGCGAATACATTAAAAATATACCTGAACAAAATTTTGTGATTGACTGGTGCTTTCGTTACGAAGAAGCATTGAATCATATTTGCTGCAAAAATTACGATCTGTATTTTATTGATTACCGCATGGGAGTTAGAACTGGCCTTGACTTACTCAAAGATGCAATGCGCAATTTTTGTGAGGAGCCGATAATTATATTAACAGGAAAAGGGAGTCATAAAATTGATATTGAAGCAATGCAGTCCGGCGCGCTGGATTATTTAGTAAAAAATGATTTGAACACAGAAAAACTTGAACGTAGCATAAGGTATGCGCTTGATCAATCTGCATCTATAAAAGCGCTGAAACGGAATGAAAAAAAATTCAGAACTATTTTTGAAAAATCCAAAGACGCTGTTTTTCTCGCCAATGAAAATTTAATATTCAAAGATGTAAATCCGGCGGTTTCGGATTTGTTTGGTTATTCAGCGGAAGAACTTTTGCGGACAAGTTTATTCGATTTACTTTCTCATAAAAAAGATCATTTATTATTTGAAAAAGAGCTGAAAGAAAAAGGAGAACTCAACGATAAAGAAATTGAATTATCTACAAAAAATAAAGAAATACTGAGCTGCGTGGTTTCTGTTACTCTTGCAATTGATCAGAAAGGCGAAAAATATTTCCAGGGAATAATACATGATATTACAACTTTAAAAAAAGCGGAGAGGACCGCATTTCTTACAGAAAAATTAAACGCCACCGGACGTTTGATGCAAACTTTAGCGCATGAAGTAAGAAACCCGCTCAATAATATCAACCTTTCGGTAGACATGATGATTTTAGAAAAAGATATTGATCAGTCGCAAATATATCTTGATATCATAAACAGAAATACCAAACGGATTGGCGATTTAATATCTGCACTTCTCAATTCATCCCTGCCTACAGAAATTGAATTAGAGAAAATAAGTTTGCAAAATGTGATTGACAAAACCATCGCAATGGCGCAGGACAGGCTAACACTTAAAAAAATCCGCATCAATACTTCTTACCCCGATCATCCCGCATTTATTATGGGTGATGAAGAAAAATTAAAAATCGCTCTCTTAAATATTATCATTAACGCGATAGAAGCTATAATACATAAAAACGGACGCATTAATATTTCCATCGGAGAAAATAATACAGAATATTTAGCGAGCATAAGCGACAATGGAATCGGAATCGGTAAAGAAAATATTGAACGGCTTTTTGAGCCATATTTTACAATGAAAAAAAATGGATTGGGGCTTGGTCTTTCTTCAAGTTTCAAAATACTTCAGTCGCACAAAAGCCGGATTGATGTTAAAACCAACCTTGGCGAAGGAACAACATTCATTATTAGTTTCAATAAAATTTAAAATTTATTAATCGCTTTTTTTGTTGAGTACAATTCAGCCTGATTTGCATCCTGAAAGTTAATCAACTATTTTTCCGTTCATTCCGCTCCTGTTTTATTTTATCTTATCATAGTTTTCTTTTAGCAACTGTTTTAATTCTATGTTTTCTTTCTGCAAATGCAAAATCTCAAAATCACGTTCCTGGTTAGTTTCTTCTAACCGTACAATGCGGTTATACCTTTTTCTGAGTTTGCTTTTTCTAAAAAAATAACCAATAAGTGCACCAATAATAATTCCCGCAATACCTATAACAACATAAACTTTGATTTCGATAATTTCCATAATAGTTTATTTTAGGCTTTAAAATTTGCAATGGAATTTTCCCTTCTTCTTTCGAAGCAATTTGCAAAGATTCTTCTCAGGAATTAATGTGATATGGTAGGATTGAAACCTTCTAACCTAAGACAAAAACAAATTATTGTTTTGGATTACCTGGAGATTAAATTAATTTCGAAATGGGAAAGTAAATATAAGATAAAATCATTCAGCCGCTCTTGAATTAGAATAGTATGCTTAAAAAATTCCAGATATTTCTTTCGGGTCTTGCAATGCTTTGGGCTTGCGAACAAAAACAAACATCCATCACGCTTCCTAATCTCAAACCTTCTTTCAGCTATCAACTTTTGCAGAAAGATTCTTCTTTATTAATAGATTCATTTTACCTGGTTGGTATTGATACCATGACAACAAAAAGCTCAATAGTTCATCAGCGATTCCCGTATTTCCATATTCTTGAACATCTAAATAAACAAATTGATAGTATGCAGAAGCTGGTGGATAATGAAAAGAACAAATTATCCTATGATGACTTGCAACAGTTGAATACGTTTGAAGATGAAAAAAAATATGTGAATACGCAAATTGATTCTTTAAATAATCTTTTGTCTTCAGCCGATTCCCTAACACCAATTGGCTACCGCGCGATTTATAAAGTTACGGTTCGCAAAATGAATAAATTTTCTGTATCCGATACTATTGCTTATTCGTTGAGCTTAAAAATGGAGCTCTCCGATTGGGATCGGAATATTGAGAAAGCAATTGATTCATTAGCTATCGGCAATCATGTTTTGAGAGGACCTTTCAGTCTCCAAAATCCTGTGAAATAAAAGCAACTCAAAATTCTTTTACCGGGTTGCGATTTTATTTTATTCAGTGATTCTATTGGGTTAGTCCCATTTTTGTTTTTTTAGAATCAAACTATCCGCCGGATATTTTGCTTTAAGTGTGTCGATGATCTGCTGACACCATGCGTTTAGGATTTGTTTATCTGCTTCGCTCAGCACAGCATTTTTATGGATCAATGTATAAGAGCTGAGCGGCATGTCGTCATGTTTGATTTGCTCCATGAACTCTTCCATTTTCTTTTTTTGAACAGCAACTTTTAAGGCACTAAAATTATTCAAATTAAAATGTCTTTTACCATCCACAATATGGTTATTCAGCCACCATTCCACGGGTTGTATTTCTGCATACCAGGGATATGCAGTTTTATTGGAGTGGCAATCATTGCATGATCGCTCCAGGATAGCTTTTACATCACCAGGCGTATTATATACTGTGCTGATATCTTTGGATGCATCGCCCGATAAATTTTTTGCCGGCCGAATGAATTGAATAATGATAAGGATTATTACAACTCCAAACAAAATTTTTTTAATCATAACGTTTTTTTTGGACTGAATTTTTCAACACGAAAATATTATTGTTGAGAATACTTTTTGGCGAAATGATGCAAACAGTAAAAATTCTGCTATCAAATTGAAAACTTATATTCTTTTCAGTTGAAGAAGGAAAAATATTGTAAGATAAAACTATGGTGGTTTTCGGTGTTCATCGCAAATTTTAGCCTTTTCGCCTCAATGTATGCCAAAGTTTCGCAAGCTCAACTTAGCTTTATGTAAGTTTTCAAAAATATCAAACCAATAATTTTGATTCAATTTCAAAATCCCATAGCAATTCATCACTTAATTTTTTTTGTATGAACACAATTTTTTTCGCGCACAAGCTGAATTCGGTTAGCCGGTTAAAAATATTGATCGCATTTTTCATCAGCAGTTTTGTTTTGTCATCTTCATTTTGTGTTGCGCAGTCAACTCCGCATCTGTCATTACTCGCTCTTTCAAAGGCAGATCATGTGTTGGCTATTATAGATCCGGTTTCGCTAAAAATTATTGCGCGCATACCTGTTGGACAAGATCCGCACGAAGTTGTTGCTTCCACCGATGGAAAAACGGCATACGTTTCCATTTATGGCGGCGGCAGTTTGCATGAGCTAAATGTAATTGATCTTGTTGCGCAAAAACCTTTGCTCAATGTTGATACAAGACCACTCTTTGGTCCGCATGGTTTAACTTTTGTAAATGGAAAGGCGTGGTTTACGGCGGAAGGTTCAAAATCTATCGGCCGCTACGATCCTGCAACAGGCAAGCTCGACTGGAGCATGGGAACAGGTCAGGATAGAACGCATATGATCTATGTTAGCGCTGACGCAAAAAAAATTTACACAACAAATGTTTCTTCCGGAACTGTTAGTATTATTACAGAAACATTAGTTCAGCCGGGAAGATTTGGTCCTCCTGATGCCAAACCACACGAAGAATGGAGTATAACTGTTGTTCCAACAGCCAAAGGATCTGAAGGATTTGATGTTTCACCGGATGGTAATGAATTATGGACTGCCGCAAGTGAAGACGGTACAATTTCTATTATTGATCTCAATGCAAAAAAATTAAAGGCCAGTATTGATGCAAAAGTTATAGGCGCTAACCGGCTGAAGTTTACACCAGATGGCAAACTTGCGTTTATATCCAGTTTGCGCGACGGACAACTGTTCATATATGATGTAGCATCTCGAAAAGAATTGAAGCGTGTGAATATCGGCCACGGTGCAGCAGGTATTTTAATGGACCCAAATGGCAAGCGCGCTTTTGTTGCATGCACAGGTGATAATTATATTGCGATAATAGATCTGAAAACATTTGAAATTACAGGTCATATTGATCTTGGAGGTCCCGACGGAATGGAATGGGCTATGCAAAATTGATCATAGCAATTTGTATTTTGACAGAACAAGATGCGAATGATGCAAACTATATTCAGAATTCTTATTGTTTTTTTAGTAGCCCTTTCTGAGCATTTCTGCATATTCATTTGGTAATGGACTTTCTTCAATTGCTTTCGCCGCTTTTTCTACGTCATATTCAAACCGGATAAATTCTGCGTTCACTGAATCTTTATTTTCTATACCGGAATTTTCATTTATCGTTAGTATCACATAACATCCTTTTGGATTATTGTCTTTTGGTTTTCCTACCGAGCCGATGTTGATTGCATGCCGGTAATGATTTTTATTTTCTGTTGGCGAATTTAAAATTCTGTGATACGGTTTATGTGTGTGACCGAAACACATGATATCTGCATCTGCCTGCTCAATTATCCGAAGTAAACTTTTTTCATCTCTGTCTTCAAAAAGATATTCATTTATTCTTCGCGGACTGCCATGTACTAAAAGCAAATTCAATTTATCGTTGTTCAGTTGAAATTCCACTTTGATGTGTGCGGGTAATGTTCGCAAATATTTTCTTTCATCATCCTCTACAACCGAATTTGTGTAAGCAATGGAAATTTTTCCCATTTCTTTTTCTGTATCTGTTTTGTATGCGCATCCGCAATCATCGCTCGTTCTTCCAATTCCAAAATCATAATTGCCAGCGATAGTAGGTATTTGTCTGCTGCGGATTTCATTGATCACTTCATTCGGCCAAATATTATATCCTACTAAATCTCCGAGGCAATAAATTGCATCGGGCTTTCTTTTGTCAATATCTGCGAGCGCTGATTCCAGCGCCGGAAAATTGCTGTGTATGTCGGAAAATAATGCTATCCTCATATCACTTTACATTTGAATGTTGAAAAAATTTATGATTACTATTTTCTCATTTGCATTTAAACTTTGTTGCTTTTCTTCAGCCCATTTTATTATTTGTTGAGAGCTATTGTCAAGATAAAAAGAATACCTGGGCAAAGAAAAATCTACAACTTCAGATTTATGAATATGCATGTTTTCATTTTGGATAACATAGCTTATGTAAGTTGTGTAAGTATTCATAATTTGAAAATTAATTTTTGTGATAATCTTCTTTAAGAATCGCAAACACGAATACTGCTGTTAAAGCTCCCATCACCGGTCCAAAAATGTAAACCCAGAGTGATTCAAAATGCAAGCTAATCAATGCCGGGCTTATCGAACGCGCAGGGTTCATTGATGCCCCGCAAATCGGTCCTGCAAATAAAGCTTCCAATCCAACTGTGCCGCCAATGGCTAAAGCTGGCGCTAAAATGGAGTGATCTTTTTTTTGTGTGCTTGTTAAAATAACAAGCATCAATAAAAAAGTAAGAATGAATTCGAGAACATAAGATTGTACATCAGAACCTTTTGGAATTGTTGCTCCCAAAAACTCGTTGAGAGGAAATAAATATTTGAGGATAAAACTTGCAAAACATCCACCGGCTAATTGAGCAGCTATATACGGAACAATGTTTTGCCGTTTGAATTTTTTTGCGACGCTTAGAGCAATTGTTACTGCCGGGTTAATATGCGCACCGGAAATATGACCGAAGGAGAGAATCATAGCCATCACAATCAAGCCAAAAACAATTGCAATGCCTACATGTGTTATTACACCACCGGATTCCTGGTTTATAATTATCGCACCTGTGCCACAAAACACAAGAGCGAATGTTCCTAAAAATTCTCCTGTTAATCTTTTAAGCATACAATTAATTTCCGCAACACCCGGGAGCGCAACATGCTTCGGCATTTTTTTCTGCAAATACAGTAATACTAAAAATACCGGTACCTGATTTTTTAAATTGAGTTATTTCTTCTTCAGATAAATAATTGATAAGAATATCATCCGGCACAACAATTATTTTTTCTTTTTGGATGGTGATATTTTTAAACCCATTAACTTCAATCAATTCCAGGTAAGTTTGTTTTTGAATTGCACCAGACACACAGCCTGAATACATTTCTGCAGTTTTGCGAATTTTTTCAGGAAGGTTGCCGATAATAACAATATCAGAAATACTGAAATGTCCGCCCGGTTTTAATACACGAAAAATTTCTTTAAAAACTGCATCTTTGTTCGGTACAAGATTCAATACGCAGTTACTCACAATCACATCAGCAATGTTTGAAGTAACAGGCATTTTTTCTATATCACCTTGCCTGAATTCAACATTGTGAAACCCGAGTTTCTCAGCATTAGCTCTTGCTTTATCAATCATAGCAGTTGTAAAATCAATCCCGATAACTTTTCCGGTTTCCCCGGTTTCCGCCCTGGCAATAAAACAATCATTGCCTGCGCCGCTGCCCAGGTCAATTACAACATCACCTTTTTTTATTTTTGCAAATTGTGTGGGCAAGCCGCAACCAAGGCCAAGGTCAGCATCAGGATTATATCCTTTGAGTGAAGTGTAGTCATCGTTCATGATATTGTACGCTTCATCGGAACAACAACCAGATCCGCAACAGGCAGATTGATTTGTTTCTTTATCCTGCAGAGCAATTTCGCTGTATTTCCGTCTTACAATTTCTTTTAGTTCGTTTTCATTAGTAGTCATATTTATTTTTTTTAAGAATGAAAAATCATATCCAATAAGCCAACTCCTTAGCTTCATTAATAAATTCCAAAACTTTTTCTTCAATATCATCTCTTACCTGCGCCGTTTTTTCTATAATTTCTTCTTTGCTTCCGGTAAATGATGACGGGTCTGCGAAAGACCATGCAATTCTTTTCACGCGGCCGGGAAAAATAGGACAGCTTTCAGCGCTGGCTTCATCACAAACAGTAATAACTGCATTGTAAAGCTTTCCCTTCCGAAATAAATCAAAAACACTTTGAGTGCCCTTGTTGCTGATGTCAATCCCGATTTCTTTCATAACCTCAACAACATTGGGATTTAATTTGCCTGGTTCTAAGCCAGCGCTTTCAGCTATGAAGTTTTCGCCACCATATTTTTTTAGAAATGCTTCCGCCATTTGACTGCGAGCAGAATTGTGGATGCATACGAACAGGATTTTATGTTTTAAGTTTGACATGGTTAAAATTAATTGTTTTATAGCAATATAACGATTAAACAAAACAAAAAAAATCAACAACAATTATTCTTCCCTTCAAAAATCACAAAGAAATTTTCCATTTCTTTTCTGTATTGCTTCCATGCTTTTTCATCGATGCAATAACAGACGCTTGTTCCTTCGATTGTTCCTTTTATGAGTCCTGCATTTTTGAGTTCCTTCAGATGTTGCGAAATAGTAGCCTGCGCGAGTCCAAGTTCATCAACCAGGTCTCCGCATATACATGCATTTGTTTTTATTAACTGCTGGATGATTGCAATGCGTGCAGGATGTGCCAGCGCCTTCATCATAATAGCCAGCTTATTTTGCTTATCTGAGAATATTTCAGTTTTAGTAAGTCCCATATCAATCGCAATAATACGATTAATTTCATATACCCAAAAATTTTTTACAAAATTTTAATAATTATTATCTTTTATATCTTCTCACGAATAATTTCACTTATCCTTTACCGTTAGATTCGTGCATTGGAGACACTAAGCTGTCAGATAACCTTTTTTCTGCGCTAACATCATATTCTTTCCTATAAACTCACGTGTGAAAAAGATTATCCCGCACAAATTTGCTCACCATTCAGTATATTTATGAAACTGCCTAAATATTTTTCTGTTATCAAACATATTTATGAGAAAGGCCAACTACCGGATACTTCTTTTATATTTTTTTATTTTATTCTCTCCGAAGATTGTTTCTGCACAATCGCTTTATTATCCCGACTCGGTTTGGCTTACAAAAAAACCTGCCGATGTAAAAATGAATGCGCAGTTATTGGATAGCGCTGTCAGTTTCGCTGTGCATCACGACAGCAAAACAAATTATGATCTGCGCATCGCGAACTTTGAAGCATATGCTGATGAACCCGGTTACAAAATATTAGGACCTACAAAAGACAGAGGCAAGCCAGCAGGGCTTGTTATCAAAAACGGATATATAGTTGCGCAATGGGGCGATGTTAAAAGAGTGGACATGACTTTCAGTGTTACAAAAAGTTTTTTATCAACCGTAGCGGGGCTCGCAACAGACAAAGGCCTTATTAAAAATATCGATGATAACGTGAATGAGTATGTAACAGACAATACATTTGATGGCGTTCACAATGCTAAAATTACCTGGAGGCATTTGCTAACGCAATCTTCCGACTGGTCTGGTTGTCTTTTCGGCCTGTATGATTGGGCAGATAGGCCAGTTCCAAAAAACGGCGGCATTGATGTTTGGAAGAATAGAAATCTTTATGAACCGGGAACGCATTTTAAATACAATGATGTTAGAGTTAACCTCCTCGCCTATTCATTGTTGCAGGTGTGGAGAAAACCTTTGCCGGTTGTGCTGAAAGAAAAAATTATGGATCCAATCGAGGCATCTGTAACATGGCGATGGTATGGATACGACAATTCATTCGTGAACATTGATGGATTGATGATGCAATCGGTAAGCGGTGGCGGCCATTTTGGTGGCGGACTTTTTATCAGCGCAATCGACCAGGCAAGGTTTGGTCTTTTATTTTTAAGAAAAGGAAAATGGAAAAATCAGCAACTCATTTCTGAAAATTGGGTGAAATCTGTGCAACAACCTTCTTTCGCAAATAAATCTTATGGGTTTATGTGGTGGCTCAATGCGGACGGCAGATATAAAGATGCGCCAAAAAATATTTACCTGGCAGAAGGATTTGGAGGAAATTTTATTGTTATAGATAATGAAGACGATCTTGTATTGGTTGTCCGATGGCTTGAGCCTTCAGATCTGAATGAGTTTATCAAACTAATTATTTCTTCTGTTGAAAAATAATGTTTGGTAAGGTTTCTGTACACAGCTATCTGATAATTTTAGTCGGCTTAGGTAGCCTGAGTTCTAACTTCATTTTTTGACGATTTGCAGAAAATATTCACATCGTGTTGTCCTAACAACAATACAAAATGTATAAATTTAAATTATCGATTTTCAAAAGAGAAATTTAACAAACTTCAGCGAAAATTTTAAATTAGATTGTTACGTAGCGTAAGCCCGGTTTCAGAAATGTCATTCATTTAACTGATTAAAATCAGCAAGTTTAAAACTTTTACGGAATAGGTTTGAAATAAATTTTCAATTATGAAAAGTTTCAAACTTCTTCTTGCTGTAATTATGCTTCTTGATGTAAACCCTTCCCCAGCGCAAACCAATCCTGCTATTGTTCCTTATGTAAATTATTTGAGCAGTAATAGCAATTCTGCTAAAGAGTATATATTTACCCTCTTCAAGACACATGATCTTGTTATTATTTGTGAGAGGATGCATTCAGAATTTACTCAGTATAATTTTCTGATGGACATTATTAGCGATAAACGATTCACCAATGAAGTGGGAAACATTTTCACTGAAGTAGGTGTAAGCAGCTTGAATCCTTCACTGAATATTTTCTTGCATACTAAACATCTATCAAAGGAAAAACAGAATGAACAAATACTTACTTATCGAAGAGATTTGATGTGGAGCGTATTGTGGGAACCTTCCAACTATACTTATTTGTTGGAAAGTCTTTATGATTTAAACAACAATTTGCCCGCAGACGAAGCTGTTAGTCTCTATCCATCTGATGTTCCATTTGTCTGGAAGAAAGCTGACAGTCTTTATATTAAAACTGAAATGCTTCCACTAATAAAAAACAGAGATAGCATTATTGCTTCCCAGGTTATCCGTCAGTTTGATATAATTAAAAATTCTTCCTCCACACATAAAAAAGCATTAGTCATTATGAACTACAGACACGCATTCAATAATAATTTCTATATGAATGATGGTAGGCAGATAAAGAACGTAGCATGGTTCCTGTTCAAGCGATATGGCAATAATGTGGCTAATGTTTTACTGAACTGCAACTGGTTTGATATGAAAGATAGCTCTTTATTGATACAGCATGGTAAATGGGATGCTGTCTTTGCTGCAAATGGCAACAAAACTTTAGGGTTTAATTTTATGAACACTCCTTTTGGCAAAGACAGTTTTGATCTTTGGGCTCCCGGTAATGCAGGATTCACGTACCAGGATGTATTTACCGGCTTTGTATTCTATAACCCGATCGAAGATCAAAAGTTAATCACTGGAGTTCCTGGCTTTTTAGATTCAACATTTCTTGATGAGTTTTTTAGAAGATACCGGTTAGCGAGATTTGTACCCACTAACATGAGGCAATTTACTGAAGATGAAATAGCAGAATGGAAAAGGAATCCTCAGGATATAGAAAAAGATGTAAATGAAAAGAAAGAACGAAAATTGCCAAATATTGATAGTTTGATAAAGGAAAGAAATGAGTGGCTAAAATAGAATTACTGCACTTAACAATTGGCTTGGCAAAAATAAGAAATCCCGATTAATGTTTTCAACATTTGGTTATTTGCTGCAATAAGAGTTCCCGCTGATTGGATTTTTGTCATGACAGGAATTATCAACCGGTTTAAATTCAAAATACCAAACCCGAATGGGTTTCATTTTTTTGTCGGGGCGGCAAGATTCGAACTTGCGACCTCCTGCTCCCAAAGCAGGCGCGATAACCGGGCTACGCTACGCCCCGAACTTTTTTTTCATCTCAACGCCGATGAAATTGGGGACGCAAAACTAAGCATTTGATTGGTATGGAACAAACAATTGTGAATTCATTTTTTACCAGCCTTCCGCCATCATTTCTTTATTAATTTTATAAAAGAAAATTTTTTATGCCGGTAAATGATCTAAGCATATATCACGAACTTGATTTCCGATTTGTTTCAATGGCCAAAAACTACCGCCGAGTGGAATCAATTCAGGCTTTCAAAAAAGCAAATTGATTTTTTTAATGAGAATGGTTATCTGAGCGGCGTAAAAATGCTCGATGAAAATCAAATCGAAAAGTTAAAAAAAGAATTGAATGAGTTGGCAGATATAAATCATCCTGCACATAATTTGTTTTATGAATTTCACAGCAACGAATCATCAGATCCTGACACTATTTTATTTCACGCATTAGGCGCATGGCGCGCCGGCCCTGCGTTTCATGATGTGTTATGGAATCCTCGTTTTGTGATGGCGGCAAGTCAGCTTCTTGGAAATATGCCTGTTCGGTTCTGGCATGATCAGTTATTTTGTAAGCCTCCAAAAAAAGGTGGCGTTGTTGCATGGCACCAGGATTATTCTTACTGGACGAGAACAAAACCTCTTGCACATTTAACTTGTTGGTGTGGTTTGGATGATTCAACTATTGAAAATGGCTGTCTGCAATATGTTCCCGGCAGTCATAGGTGGGGTTTGCTCGATAAACCTGAGCTTGCGGGAAATCTCACAGGTATAACAAAATATTTAACGCGGGAGCAGCAATCGCAATTTCATCCCGTATATGTTCAAACAAAAGCTGGCGAAGCAATTTTTCATCATCCGCTTGCGCTGCATGGTTCCGGCGAAAATAAAAGCGCCCAACCGCGGCGCGCTTTTGTCATTAATGTTTTTGCTGATGGTATTAGATCGGATACTGATGACAGTTTATTGAACGGCGTACCAATAATTCATAAGGGAGAAAAAATGGAAGGTCAATTTTTCCCATTGTTATTTGAAGAAGTTGGCTGAGAAATTTTTTCTTTAAAAATTAAATCCGA
This sequence comes from Chitinophagia bacterium, assembly GCA_963774065.1. GTDB lineage: Bacteria > Bacteroidota > Bacteroidia > Chitinophagales > Chitinophagaceae > Puia. Next base: position 1,834,303 of record CAVZDO010000003.1, on the reverse strand, counting down.
TTCTTACTGCAAAAAAACCACCATCGCTGTTTGTGAGGTTAACGCCATACCGCACTCCTATTTCAAAAGCATTAAACTGAAAACCTGCAGAAGGCGCAAACGTCATCGCATTTCTATTTGCAGAAGCCACATCTCCGTTATTATTATAATAATATTTGAAATAAGAATATCCCAACTCGCCCATTATAAAATAATGATGCTGGATTATATATTTATATCCCGCTCTCACCGGAATTTGTATAGCTGCTTGTTTTGGAACATCTACATTTGTTTTAGGCGCATATCCAAGCAAGCCGGTTGTTAGCGTGGCAAAACCCGGACCTACATGATATGAATAACGAATAGTTAATCCCGCAGCTATGCTGTATAGGTTTGAAGTATTTCCTGTTGGCACGCCAGCTTCAATTCCAAATCCAACGCTGCTTTGTTTTGTTTCTTTTTGTGCCACTGCTTTTGTTATGCAAATTGCAATCAGAGAAATGGTGATGACAAAAATTTTCTTTTTCATGTTTTTATTTTTATTTGAATGATAGACTCAATAAGTTCCGTTACCTGTTATAGTGAACGAGTCTAATGGATTATTTTGATCCACTACTGTAGAGGAAAATGTAAATGAGGTTGCGCTGTTTTTTGTGATGCTCCCGCTTCCCGCAAAAGACGCATAATGAACAGAAGCGCTGCCATTAACAAAATATCCTGTCACAGACGGAACGACGGTACTGTTATTGCTCACCGCACCAATTGCTACGGTGCCGGAGCTTTGAGTGGGGATATCAAAAATGAATAAAAGATTTTTACCAGTAGGGTCTCCGGTTGGCCAGAGGGTAAGATCGCTACCTGAATTGACGAAGTCTGCTCCCAAAGTATCATTGGTTGTGAATGTGATATTATCAACGGTAATACTGGCTGTTCCCGTACTGAATTGAACTGTTTTGGCATTACTTTTTTTGCAGGAGATTGTGAAAACAAATGCACTTAGTGCAAATAAAAAGAATGAAAGTTTTAATAAATTTTTCATAACACAATTTTTATTTTAAGAGAAAATTTGATGAGATAAAATTAGCAGGCTGATAAAGCGTACACAATAACTAAATTTTAGTATTTTAACTAACCGGTAATTCCTTCACCTTTGAAATCGTAACAGCAAGTGTGCTTTCAATGAAATTTTCTTTTTTAAATTTTTACTTCATGAACAGTACAATTTTTCTTTTTTGTAAAGAAGAAAAAAAGATTACAGTTGGTTATGATAAAAAAAATATTTTTTTATCGTTCTGCATTTTGAAATTATTTTTTATTATTTCTTTTTTAGCTGCAGGAATATTTTTCCGATCATATGCGCAAACCCCGGCTATAGATAGTTTGAAAAAAAGTTTGCTGAATACTTCGACGGACAAACTCTCAACAATTTTTGAATTGTGCTGGCGGGGAGAATCTATGTCAACGGATACAGTAATTATGCTGGCGGAAAAAGCAAAACAGATCAGCATTCAAAATAATGATAACGCACATAAATTTCTTGCTGAAGTTTTTATTGCCCGCAGTTTTTATTTAAAAGGAAGAGCAGACACAGCGTTGCAGATATGTAATAATGGACTTAAACAAATAACAGATATAAGTTCGATGTACGAAAGTTACAGGGAATTTATGCGGGTGAAAATAAATTGTCTTACCAAGCTGCGCAAAATAAAAGAATCAATTGATGAAGATTTCAGGCTTTTGACTGAAGCGGAAAAATTTAATGATCTCGCCGGAAAAGTTTTGGCAAATAATACTCTTGGCGTAAATAATAATATTTTAGAAAACCGCACCGAAGCATTGAGCTGGGAAAACAAAGCTTATCATCTTATTAATTACGATAGTGTTCTTAAAAATGCGTCGCTTCCATTTGGTAATTTATGCGCAAATGTGTCCATTAATCTATCTGCCATGTATTTCTATCATAACAATCTTGATTCGGGATATTATTTTTTGAGAAAGGCCTATGCTATTGCAAAAAAAAATCAAAATTTAAAAACTGAATCTGATTGTTACAATATAGAAGGATTGGTTTATTCCGAGCTGCACAAAACAGATTCAGCAGAGCAAATGCTGCAGAAAGCAGTTGCCATGCAAAAACAAATGGGAAACGTGCAATATATTCTTGTAGGATTGGATGCTTTGGAAACATTTTATGCAAATGAAAAAAATTATACCAAAGCAATTGAATACATAAGAGAAGCACAAGCGTATTCAAAAAAATATCATGAGCCGATTGTATTTTCATTTTACAGAGACCTGGCTGAATGTTACAAGCAAATAAAAAATTACAGCGCTTACGGAGAAACAATGGATACGTTGATGATGATTAAGGATTCTTTGTATCAAAAAAGCAAAGCAGAAGATTTGGCAAAGTTAGAAGCGCAGTACGATGTTAGCAGCAAAGAAGCTTTTATTGCAAAGCAAAAATTAGAATTGCTGCATAAGAACATTTGGATCGGCGCTTCAATTCTTGTTATACTTCTGATCGCAGTGTCAACTTATTTATTATACCGCCGAAACAAACGCAAACAACTTATGGCATTAGCAGATGCCGAAGAAAAAGAACGAAAAAGAATTGCCGCGGATTTGCATGATAATATCGGAGCCTATGCTTCTGCAATCAGCGCGGGTGTTGATGAAATTGAAAGTAAAAAATTGATCTCGGACACTTCATCAATAAATAATCTTAAAAACAATGCAACGGAAATCATCACTTCATTGCGCGATACAATCTGGGCATTCAATAAAGAATCGATAACATTAACCGGCATCAGCGATCGTATAAAAATTTACATTCAAAAAATTCAGCCTTCTTATCCGCAAATACAAATCTGCGTTGAAGAAAATATTTCTAAAGAAAAAAAATTATCGCCGGTTCAGGCTTTACATATTTTCAGAATTGTTCAGGAAGCATTGCAAAATGCACTCCGGCACAGCAACTGCAATAAAGTAACGATAAATATTATCAGCAACACTGATTTTGCGAACATCAGCATTGAAGACAATGGAAATGGATTTGATCCGCAAACTGTTCAACAAACAGGTAATGGTTTACTGAATATGAAAACCCGCGCAAGAGAAGCTGGATTTATTCTTTCATTTGAAAAAACTATTCCAACGGGAACGAAAGTTTTGATCTCAGGAAAATAAAAAAAAATCTCGCAGATTTCATGGATTTACACAGATAAATTCATTTCTTATAAACTAAAAAAATCTGTGTGTCTATGTGAAATCTCTGAGAAATAATAAAATAAAAAATAACAAAAACTAAGTATTGTTTTCTCTTAATTAATATCTGAACTTTATTTTTTAAAAACCTATATGCCTGTAAAAGTTGCTTTCGTGGATGATAATATGGTGAACCGAAATACGTTTACACGAAAAATTCAAAACTTTGATGATTTGGAAATTGTGTTCGTTGCTCCCAACGGAAATGTTTGTCTTGAACAATTAAAAGAATTATCGCCGGAAAAAATGCCGCAGGTTTTATTTGTTGATTTGCAAATGCCAAACATGAGCGGCATTCAGCTTATACAAATTGCAAAAGTGTTATACCCGGCTTTACATTTTATTGTGCTCACTGTTTTTGATGACGATGAAAGAATTTTTGAAGCTATTAAAGCAGGTGCAAACGGTTATTTATTAAAAGATGATAACGCTATTTCACTGCGCAACGCAATTACCAATTCGTTGGAGCAAGGCGGTGCACCTATGAGTCCTTCTATCGCACGCAAAGCGCTTGATATATTAAGCAAAGCTTCGGTAACATCAGTTCAGCCAGGCAACAAAGAATCTTCGCTCGACAGTTTATTATCCGAAAGAGAAAAAGAAATTTTGCTGCACACCATTAAAGGATCCAACCCAAAACAAATTGCCGATTCATTATTTATCAGTATTTACACAGTGCGAAAACATATCGCCAACATTTACGAAAAACTTCACGTAAACAGCAACATGCAAATGATGAACCTGGCCTATAAAAATAAATGGATTTGAAATCTTGCTGAGATTTTTCCATATTATTTCTGCATTTTCTCTTTTAGTTTTCCCTGCAATCTTGTCATTTTTTGCGAACTTGTACAGTAATTGCAATGTTTAAACATTCAATCTATTTTGTTGTTATAAGAAACTATTATGAAAATTCTGCTCGTATATCTCAAACCTTACAAATTGCTGGTGATTCTTACTCTTTTTCTGGCTGCGGTCAACATAGGTTTTTCATTGGCTGATCCAATCATTTTTGGAAAGCTAATAAATCTTGCAAATGTTCATCAATCCATACCGCCGCCTGCAAGCAAATTCACCTGGCATGATTATTTGTTCATGAAAATTCATTATCTGAATGCAAATAAAAAACCGGAAGTTTTATACGGAATAGTTTGGTTGTTGCTCGCATCCATTACGGTTGCGATGATAAGCCGCATTGCAAAAAATTTCCAGGATTATTTTTCAAACGTTATCATTCAAAAATTTGGCGCAAAAGTTTTTACAGACGGATTGCAGCATGCAATGAAATTACCTTACCAGGAATTTGAAGATCAACGCAGCGGCGAAACACTTTCCATTCTTACAAAAGTGAGAACAGATGTAGAAAGATTCATCACCAGTTTTATCAATATCCTTTTTGGCGTTCTTGTAGGAATAGTTTTTGTTTTTATATACGCCGCTATTTTTATTCATTGGAGCGTTCCGATTGCATATTTAGTAGGAATTTTTTTATTGACTGCAATTACCAATACGTTAAGCAAGAAAATCAAATCCATTCAAAAAACAATTGTTGCGCAAACAAATGCGCTTGCAGGTTCTACAACAGAATCTTTGCGCAATATTGAATTGATAAAAAGCTTAGGCCTGACACACCAGGAAGTTGGCCGTCTTAATAAAAATACTTACAAAATACTTGGGCTTGAACTTACAAAAGTAAAACGTATTCGCAGCGTCAGTTTTGTGCAGGGCACAATGGTGAACACACTGAGACAAGTGATTTTATTTATTTTAATGTGGCTGATATTTCGCAGGTTTATGGATGCCGGACAGTTGGTGACAATGCAAATTTTTTCATTTTTTATTTTTTCGCCGCTACAGGAAATCGGAAATATTATTCTCGCTTATCGCGAAGCGGAAGCATCGCTGAATAATTTTGATGCATTAATGAAAAAAGAACCGGAACCGCATGCGAAAAGTCCGCGGCATCTTGGCAATGTTGAAACGCTGGAGTTTCGGAATGTTGTTTTCAAACATCAAACAGCGCAACATCATGCAATTGATAATATCAGTTTTAAAGTAACAACCGGTGAAACTATTGCCTTTGTTGGTCCTTCGGGTTCCGGAAAAACAACGCTGATGAAATTATTGGTTGGATTGTATCGGCCTAAGGAAGGAAATATTTTATATAATAATCTTGATGAAAATTCAATTTTGTTTGATGATCTGAGAAATCAAATTGGTTTTGTAACGCAGGATACACAATTATTTTCCGGAACCATTCGCGAGAATTTGATGTTCGTAAATCCATCTGCAACAGAAAAAGATTTGCTCGATGTTCTTAATAAAGCAGCATGTAATAGTTTGTTGGCAAGAGCGGAAAAAGGATTGGAAACAATGATCGGCGAAGGCGGATTGAAATTATCCGGCGGAGAAAAACAACGCATATCTATTGCGCGCGCATTGTTGCGTAAGCCACATGTTTTAATTTTTGATGAAGCAACTTCCGCGCTTGATTCATTAACAGAAGAAGAAATTACAGAAACGATCAGAGATGTTTCATCGCAAAGAAACCAGATCACTATTTTAATTGCGCATCGTTTATCTACAATTATGCATGCCGACAGAATTTATGTTTTGGAAAAAGGTGAAGTAGCTGAAACAGGAACACACGAAAGCTTGCTGGCAGAAAAAGGTTTGTACTATGCAATGTGGCGTCAGCAAATTGGCGAAAGAAAAAATGTACATGCGAAAGTTGCGGTGTAGAAATATTTTTCACGCAGAGACGCAAAGGCGCAGAGAAGAAATTTGCAGACCTATAAGGTTTTAAAAATCTTATAGGTCTTTTTAATTATAGTTAGCTTTGCGTTTAGTTTGCGCTGAATAATGTACAAATCGTACAAGAGTGCGACGCAACGATGCTCAATAGTAGCACTTCAGTTTGGGTCATAATAATTTTTTAATTTTTATTTTTTACTTTACAAATGTCAACTCAAAATAAACCGAATTACTGGTGGAGTCTTTTAACGATGAAATGCCCGCGATGCCGCAGAGGAAAAATGTTTAAAAATAATAACCCGTGGAAGTTGCGACAAACTTTTAAGATGTATGAAAAGTGCCCGGAATGCGGGCAACGTTACGAATTGGAAGTTGGTTTTTGGTATGGAACTGGTTATGTAAGTTATGGTATTGATGTTATATTCTTTATTGTAAGTTTTGCTTTGTGGTGGATTTTTATTGGCATGTCAACAGATGATAATCGTTTTTTTTGGTGGATGGGAATTAATTGTGTTGGAATATTTTTATTGCAGCCATGGATAACGAGATTAAGTCGCGTGGTGTATTTATATTTTTTTGTTAAGTACGATCCGGATTATAAAAACACAAGCACAAAAAAATTCGATTATGAATCGGAAGATTATTATACGGAGAAAGATAAAGAGTAAACTTTTTAAAAAACGAAGCCCCGCAAATTTGCGGGGCTTTTGTTTCCGATATATAATTTCGGGTTAGTAAGATATTTATAACGACGAAATGATGTTGTTTAGTATGTGGAATAATGAACACTGAACAATGAATAATGAACAATGAATGGATAATTGAAAATAGAAAATAATTTTTACTAATTAAAGTTTCGTGTTCACTGTTCATTATTCATTGTTCATTGCCCAGGGTTTTTTCTTTCAAACTAAAATCAAGCGGAAAATCTAATTTAAAAGAAATATTTCTTCCCATGTTATGAATGCCATGCGCAGGATTTGTATCATCAGGTCCGTATAAAAAATATTTCAACCGGCTAAGATGATCGAAATATGCAACATCAAACAAATTATTTCCCATCACATAAATATTTACAATTGTTTTTCCTTTTTTATTTGCTATTCCTCCGCCCAACCCTGCATTGAATAATGTATATCCCGCAGTTGGCGTTTCTGTTCCATAAGCAAGATAGGCGCGGTTTTGCGCAGCATACCATGCAATTTGCACTTTCACAAAAGCATTTATCAAACTGCTGTGCGATTTATTATCAAAATTGAAACGCAGTTCTGAAATTCCATGCACCGGCGGAATAAACGGAAGATATTTATTACTGTCTGTTAGTAATTTTGAAGGTATGCCTTTATTCAATGCATACACAGCCGACAAACTATTTTCGAAATGCAATTCTTTTACCGGGTGAATATCTATGCTTAATTCTCCGCCATACAATTGCGCTTTGCCCTGCTGAAATTTATATGCAGGAACATTTTGCAAAATAGAATCGCCGCCATTTACACTTAGCAATTTTTGGTTGTAGATGTAATTGGAAATTTCATTATTAAAAATGCTGAAATCAATAACAACATATTTGGAAGAATAAGCTGCGCCGATATCTTCCTGCAAACTAAATTCAGGTTGGAAGTTAGGATTGCCGATTTGAAAAAAACCAGTTCCGGGATGAACCCCGTTTGCAGAAATTTCTGAAATATTCGGTGCACGATATCCGCGAGAAAGATTTGCTTTTACTGAAAATTTTTCCGTGAAATTATATGTTGCGCCAATACTTCCTGAAAAACCGGAAAACACATGACTGTAATTAGAAAAAGGTTTATCTGCGCCAACAGTATCAGAACCATAAACTGGCGTATCGAAACCAGAAACAGGATCTGGTTTTGTGTACAATTGAGAATTGGTGAATGAACGAGTGTCGAAACGAATACCGCCGGAAATATCCAGCTTATCAAAACTTTTTTTCGCCATCGCAAACGGCCCAAAATCAAATTGATGAAAAGAAGGAATTACAAATTCAGTTCCTTTTGTTACATCATTAGTTTGATACATTCCATTTATTCCAGTCGTAATATTCCATCCGTTAATTTCAGGAAAAGAATATTTCAAATCGTATGAGTATGTATTCAGTTGCAAAAATAATCCGGCAACATCCTGGTAAGGAGCTTCGGGATGACTAAACTCACGACGAACACTTCTTTGCAATCCGAGATTAACAATAAGATGACCATCTCCTATCGCAAAATTATTAGTGAAGTATGCGCGATAATGTTGCACGTGCTGATGAAGTACAGTCATTTTATAAGAAGTCAATTCTGATTGCGGCACAACTGGTCTTGGCAAAGTATCTGCTTCTGTGTTTTGATAAGTGAATTGCCCGAGAGAATTTCTGCTGCCATCAGGAATTTCCTGGAGATCATTAAAAATAGAAAGATTAAGATGAGAATATCCCCACTTGCGATGCAATCCTAAAGAAATATTTCCATCGGTTTCATTGAACGCTGTATTGTACACACGCCCATCAATTTTGTTTTCATAATTTGTTGCCTCTTTGTGAGAAAATCTTCCCATCCATTCAAATCCATTTTTTGTTGCGCCAAGCATTGCAGAGCCGCCAAACATTCTGTTGTTGGTTTGATATTCTGTGGTAATATCACCGATCATTTTTCCATCCGGTGCAGGTTGAGTTGGAATAAGATTTACAACTCCCGCCAATGCATCCGAGCCATAGGTCAAACTCGCAGGGCCTTTTATCACTTCCACTCTGTCAATTCCATATTGATCCACTTCAATGCCATGCTCATCTCCCCATTGCTGACCTTCCTGTCGCACACCGTCAAATAATGTTAGCACGCGGTTATAACCAAGTCCGCGTATAAATGGTTTCGATACATTAGGTCCGGTTGTAACTGCAGATACGCCCGGCACTTTAGCAATGCCATCAATAATATTTGTGCTGATATTTGTTACGAGATAATCATGGCTGATTGCAACAATCGGAACAGGGCTTCTTTTTATTTGGGTAGCTTTTGATAAGCCTGTAACAACAACCGGACTTTCTTCAATATATTCATCAGCTAACTGGAAATCTGCTGTGGTAGCGCCTTTGATGAAAATATTTTTTGCAAGAGTTTTATATCCTATGGATTGCACTTCGATAAGGTATGAACCTCCGGGTAATGTTTTGAAAGAATAATTACCGTTGGAATCTGCAATGGCGCCAAGTTTCAAATCTGCAATGTAAACAGATGCGCCTGCAACCGGAGATGATTTATTATTTGAAATAATTTTTCCGGATAATGAACCGATCACTGAGCGATTATTATTTTGTTTTTGCACAGCGGCAGAATCCTGCGCAAGTATTTTTTCTGAAAAAAATAAAATAATGATAAGAAATATTGATTGATAAATTTTGTCTCCATTCATAAATTACTTTTTTGATTCCGATATTTTTTTGACGATTAATATTATGTAATAATTGTTGCCTGATTTTTTTGGGCAAGAATCATTGATGTAGAGTGTAAATATTATGCCAATGAAGGAGGTCCGCGAAGCCCGACGTAGAATTGATTTACAGAAATGAAATTTTTTATTTCCGGGTTGATATGCAGAGAAAAAAATGAAGGAACTACTATTTCGGCTGCAATAAAATTTTCTACAAAAGGAGATTCGACTACGAGATTGTCGCATCCGCAATTAAAACCTGCAACATCAAACTGCTGGGTTTTATTTGTGCTGCTTTTAAGCGGAGTGTCTTTATGATTTGCAACAAGATTATGCAGTAATAATTTTGGAGTAATGCTGAATGCAAACAACACCAGCATTAATGCTGCCAATATTTTTTTTATGGATTGATTTGTTGACAAAACAATTTGCTACTATGTTGCAAATTAGTTTTTTTAAGTGAGATTTTTTGTTCTTTTTTGTTTGTGCAAAAAAGAACAAAAAAAGCACACCCGAAAATGATAACAACCCATTTTCGGGATTATTCCCTGATTAAACATTTGTACTACTGTAACCTCGACATTATATCATTTATCAACGCTAATATTCCGACTTGCATTATTAAAAGATATTTCGTTCATTGAAGTTTCTTCCAACTGAAAATTGAATGTTGAATGTTGATTATTGAGTGTTATTAATTGCTATTAGAGATTTAAAAGTTGAACCTGAAGTTCAATATTAGCACTACCGATAAACGGATTGCGACGCAACGATGATGCTATGAAAAACTGAAGCTGGTATCAAAAAAAAAATCTTAATTCAAATTTTCAATAACGCCTGCAATACCTTGTCCGCCGCCAACGCAAGCCGTTACGATTCCATATTTTTTGTTGAGCCGTTTCATGTCGTTAACTATTTGAATAGTGAGTTTGCAACCCGTGCAACCGAGCGGATGACCTAAGGCAATTGCACCACCATTGATATTTACAATGTCTGGATTAATTTCCAGTTTTCTGATAACGGCGAGTGATTGCGATGCGAATGCTTCATTCAATTCTACCAAATCTATTTGTGAGAGATTCATACCTGCCTGTTTCAATGCTTTTGGAACCGCTTCGATCGGACCTATGCCCATGATGCGCGGATGCACGCCGGCGCTTGAGCAGGCAACTAATCTTGCAATTGGTTTTAATCCGAGTTCGTTCATCATTTTTTCACCCATTACAATTACGAAAGCTGCGCCATCGCTGGTTTGTGAAGAGTTACCTGCAGTAACGCTTCCACCTGCTGCAAAAACTGGTTTTAATTTTGCTAATGCAGATAAAGATGTATCTGCGCGCGGACCTTCATCAGTATCCATAACAAAATTTCTTTTTTGTTTTTTTCCTTTTGGATCTACATAAATTTCTTCCACATCAATTGGTAAAATTCCGTTTTTGAAATATCCGTTCTTAATTGCATTAATTGCTTTGACGTGTGACTGATAAGAAAAATTATCCTGGTCTTCCCGATTGACATTATATTCTTTCGCAACAGCTTCGGCAGTTAAACCCATGCTGAGATAATAATCCGGTTCTTCGGATGCGATCGAATATGCGGGAACCGGTTTCCATCCTGCTGTTGGAACCATCGTCATACTTTCTGTTCCGCCGGCAATAATACAATCCGCTTGTCCGCTGCGAATTTTTGCAGTTGCGATGGCAATAGTTTCCAATCCGCTTGCGCAATAACGATTCACCGTAACACCGGGCGCATGAATACCAACCGCGCGCGCTGCAATTATGCGGCCGACCTGCAACCCTTGCTCAGCCTCAGGTACAGCGTTGCCAACAATAACATCATCAACTTTTTTTACATCGAGTTGGGGAACGGATGCAAGCAATCCTTTTATTACGGTAACTGCCAAATCATCCGGACGATAAAAACGAAAACCGCCGCGTTTGGATTTTCCAACAGCTGTGCGATAACCGGCGATGATATATGCTTCCTGCATAAAAATAATTTTGAGTTCAATTTAAATAACAATCCACAATCCATTTGGTTGTCTATGCAACTTTCTTTATCAAAGATAAAATTTTCTGTTTACTTATAGAAACCCTTGCGTTAAAACTGATGTATCTTCGCGCAATTTATGTACAAACTGCTTCGTAATATTTTATTTTTATTTCCTGCAGAAGCTGTGCATCACTTTTCTATGAAAAGCTTGAAATTTATTTGCAAGATTGGTCTTCTGAAAAAATTCATCTCTTCACAATTCACATTTCAACATTCACAATTCACAAAAGAATTATTCGGATTGAAATTTAAAAATCCAATCGGGCTTGGAGCAGGCTTCGATAAAAATGCATTATATCTTAATGAACTCGAAACATTAGGTTTTGGATTTGTAGAAATAGGAACAGTAACACCTTTGCCACAAGCCGGAAATGATAAGCCAAGATTATTCAGATTGAAAAAAGATAAGGCGCTTATCAATCGCATGGGATTTAATAATGACGGCGTAAAAATAATCGCGGAAAGATTGCAAAACAGACAACGGTCAACTGCCAATAGACAACTGATTGTTGGTGGAAATATTGGTAAGAATAAAATAACTCCCAACGAAGACGCGTGGAATGATTATGAAATTTGCTTTCGCGAATTGTTTGACTGCGTTGATTATTTTGTGGTGAACGTCAGTTCTCCAAACACACCGGGACTACGTGAATTGCAGGAAAAGGAATCTTTGAAAAAAATTCTTTCACACCTGCAAACAATTAATCGACAACAAAAAAAACCAAAACCACTTTTATTAAAAATAGCGCCGGACCTAACTCTTCAGCAAATTGACGATGTAATTGATATAGCATTGGAAATTAAACTTGATGGATTAGTTGTAACAAATACAACAATCAGTCGTGAGCATTTGATAACAGATCAAGAGAAAATAAAAAAAATTGGAGATGGCGGATTAAGCGGTTTGCCATTAAAAAAAAAGTCTACTGAAATGGTAAAATATATTCATCAAAAAACAAAAGGGCAAATCCCTATAATTGCTTCCGGCGGAATTTTTACCGCCGTTGATGCAAAAGAAAAAATTGATGCAGGCGCATCGCTTCTACAGGTTTGGACTGGCTTCATTTACGAAGGACCGGCGATTGTAAAAAATATTTTGAAGAAAATGTGAGGGATCGGAACTCAAGCTATTGGCTGTTAGCAAATAGCTATTAGCTAACAGCCAATAGCTATCAGCTTTCTTTACAATTGAAATCCCAGCATCGGGCCAATAAAATAAGTTCCTGTATATGCTTTGTACATAGCGCCGCGCACGCCGATTGAAAGTATTGTAGTGGGAATTTTATATTCATATTCTGCAATAAGATTTATACCGCGTGTTCTTCCTTTATTTTCGGAAGATGGCCAGGTTGTTTGTTTTGCTCCGCCATCATCTACAATAAGCGGGTATGCTCTTTTGATATTGTAAAAAGAAAATGAATATCCCAATCCAATTCTGAATAATCCTGTTTCTGTATGAAGCGGTAACCAGTAAAAATTAATATCGAGCGTTGTCGCTTTTGTAAATTCTTCTACCTCGTTGGTTCGCGGGTAGCCGGTAATGTTTGCGCGCTTTGCACCCATCGCTCCCTGAAAATCTTTGGTAACCGGAAATATATATTCCACAGTTGCGGTGTATCCGTTCAACCCCGGAAAGTCGTGCGTATAGCCAACTCCGGCTTTAATTGATGTTTCGTTTTCGGAAGATTGTGCATGTAATTTGCCAATGGAAAGAATTACCAGCACTACGATGAACCGCTTCATAATTTTTATTTTCAAAAGGTCAGGAAATAAACCTGCATCGTGCAATTACTAACAGGTTGTGTTCAGCGTAGAATTGATTTCGATAGGGTAGCTTTTGTTTGCTTAATAACTCTTATCACTAAAAAAAATTGTATTTCGATGTGATATTTTATGTAACCAGCGATGGAATTTCTATTTGGCATCGTTGCGTCGCACTCTTGTACTGCAACAAGTCTATTCAGCGCTTAATTAATTTCAATCTTTCATTTTACGCAAAAGAATTATCAATTTTCAATTACTATCGTCTTGTTAGTAATGTTGCCGCAACAATTCCCGCAGTTTCTGTTCTTAATCTTGTTTCACCTAATGTTACCGCAACGAAATGATGGTTCGTAGCATGTTCAATTTCTTTTTTGGTAAAATCTCCTTCCGGCCCAATTAAAATGATCTGAGAATCTGTTGCGCTGTTTATAGCTTCAGCCAAATCAACTTTTGCATCATTTGCACAATGAGCAATAAATTTTTGCGCATGGTGTGAGCTATTTACAATTCTGTCAAAGCCAACAGGCTCTTTCATTTCGGGTAGCCATACCTGTTGTGATTGCAGTATCGCACTAATCAAAATATTTTTCATCCTGTCGCTGCGAAAACGCAATTTTTCAGTTCGTTCGCAAATGAGCGGAATAATTTCTGTTATACCTAACTCAGTTGCTTTTTCCAAAAACCATTCAAAGCGGTTTGTATTTTTTAAAAGTGAAATTGCAATAGAAATTTTTCTTGTTCCTTGTGCCTTGTATTTTTTATCGAGTATCTTAACGGCACATTTTTTTTTATGATTATCCGTAATAACGCAGGTAAATAAATTTCCTTTGCCATCAGTTAATAATAATTGTTCGTCATTTTTCATACGCAGCGCCTGCACTACATGTTGAGAGGTATCTTCATCAAGTGTAATAAACGTATGTGCATCACCGGTAGTTTCTGTATAAAAAAAAGGAAGTCCCATTTTATGCAAGATGCGGGTAGTTGGATGATTTCTGATTTTGGAATTTAGAAATTTCTATATTTTATTCCAACTTTTTAACATCATCAAATCTAAAAATTATACATCACAAAATCAGAAATTTAAAACGGCGGTTCTTCATCATCTCCTTGCGGAAGATCATTCATTTTACTTCCTGCCTGTATATATAATTTTGCGCCGCCGCCTTCATCATCCTGAACAGGTCGCCAGTTGCCCGTTGGCGGCGTTGAATAATTATTTCCGTCTTCTTCAATAAATTTCTGAATATGCAACAATGCTTTCAGTTTAATTGTTTCCAGCGAACCGTTACGATGCTTAGCTATGCGCACATGCGTTTCTCCTTTATTATTCTCACCAAGTTCATTTGCAGTGATGTCGTAATATTCCGGGCGATATAAAAACATTACCATATCCGCATCTTGCTCAATTGCCCCGGATTCACGAAGGTCGCTGAGTTGCGGCATCTTGCTTCCTTCTTTTCTTTTTTCCACTTCTCTGCTTAATTGCGAAAGAGCGATGATGGGAATTTGTAATTCCTTCGCCAATCCTTTCAAGTCTCTTGATATGCGGCTGATTTCCTGCTCGCGGTTTGTATTGCGGTTTTCCCCGGTGCCACTCATCAATTGTAAATAGTCGATAATAATTAAACCAACGTTGTGTTTATTTTTCAGTCTTCTGCATTTTGCGCGCAGTTCAAAAATATTTAGCGCGGCAGTGTCATCAATAAAAATCGGGGCCTGCGCCAATCGTTGAATGCCTTTTGCGTAAAGTTGTTTCATTTCATGCTCCTGCAATCTTCCACGCGCAATTTTTTCCAGCCATATTTCGCTTTCTGCAGATAATATTCTTTGCACCAATTGTCCGGCGCTCATTTCCAAACTAAAAAAACCAACAGCTGTTGATTTGGTTGGATGCAATGCAGCATGGCGCGCGAGATTTAATGCGAATGCAGTTTTACCAACCGATGGGCGCGCAGCAAGAACAATCAGATCCGTTGGTTGCCAGCCATAGGTAATATGGTCGAGCATTGCATAACCGGTAGGCACGCCGGTTACATCTTCATTTTTATTGCGCATGTCTTCAATGCGCTGAATAGTTTTTACGAGCACTGTGTCAATGCTGTCAAAATTTTTGCGGAGATGGTTGTTGGTTATTTCAAACAATTTACTTTCGGCATCATCGAGCAAATCAAAAACGTCGGTGCTGTCTTCATAGGCATCGCCTATAATTTCTCCGCTTATACGAATTAATTCTCTTTGAATAAATTTTTGCAAAATAATGCGCGAATGCGCTTCAATATTTGCTGCGGAAACAACAGCGTTTGTTAGCCGTGTTACATAATATGCACCGCCGATTTTTTCAAGATCTTCTCTTGTTTTTAATTCTTCGGAGACAGTTAAAATATCTATAGGCTGACTTTTTTGCGTGAGCGCCTGCATCGCTTTAAAAATCAGCTGATGGCTTTCAACATAAAAATGTTCGGGCTTTAATATTTCAGCTATGGTGTCAAAAGCGCTTTGCTCAAGCATTATCGCGCCCAAAACTGCTTCTTCCAAATCTTTGGCTTGCGGCGGCAGTTTGCCATAAACCATCGTAGTCAGGTCAACAGAAGACCTGCGTCTTTGTTTGCGGTCGCTCAGGTTAGTAATATCCATTGAATCTATTGCGAATTACGAATTATAAATATGATTGTCTGTCTTAGGTTATGCATCACTGTTAGCTATTCATTTTCACATCTTCACATCTTTACATTTTCGAATTATTTTTTTGCTTCCAGCCTTAGTTTTTCATAGCATCATCGTTGCGTCGCACTCTTGTACTGTATCAATTCTATTCAACTACGCGTTTACTACTATCAGCTTTCCTTTATGCCGACGATTTTCCTACTTGGTTAAATCGTCAAAATTTTTAACCAGGCTCGTTGGGTGGTGTTCCAGCTTTGTATTAAGAAATTATTACCGAACTATGAACGAAATGTTACCCTTGAGTCGGGATAACGAATATAAACTTGTATTCTTCGTACAAAAAAATTTTTTGTTTTAATATTTTTTCCAAAGAAGTTAACATAGTTATTCATACTAATTCAAAGCTTTTGCACATCACTCTATAACCTTTCCACAATTTAAAAAAGTTTTTCCCATTTTCCTTTTATAAATAAACACATCCGGTGCAAAGAAAAATCATAAAAAAATTTTGCCACATTGAAGAGATAACAGAATGGACTTTCGGGCGATTTTGCAATTTATCATTTTATTCAAATGCAACAGCCCGCTGCATTTGCGGGCTGTTGGTGAAACCGAAAAAATGTTTTATATCAAATCGTTCATTCTAATTTTTGTTTTTGTTCTGATCTTTTTATTTATCCGATATTCTTTTAAATTTTTTATTTGCCTGGTTGACTGAATCTTGTTTTTGCTTGTTTAAACGATTGATATTTTGATTTGGATTATTTGAATTATTGCCTCGATTATTATTCTGAGGTTGATTATTATTTGGCCTGTTATTCTGATTCCTGTTGCCCGAATTGTTATTGGCATTATTCGCCGGTTGTTGATTCTGATTATTATTGTTAACCCTGTTTGGATTATTATTCGCCGGTTGTTGTGTTGTTGGTCTTACAGGTGCATTATTGTTAGGCCTGTTATTTTCATTATTTTGATTTGCGTTATTGGCCGGCTGCTGATTATTATTAAAATTATTCGGCCGGTTATTTTGCTGATTAGAATTATTCGCCGGATTATTAGCAGGCAAATTATTGTTCGGCGGTTCTTGTCTTACATTATTATTCTGGTTAGTTGTATTATTCGGCCGATTAAATTGGTTGTTATTGTTCGGTTCATTATTATTTGTTGTTTGTTGGGAATTGGCCGGCCTATTAATCATTGGTCTTGCATTACTAAGCGGAACAACTCTCGACGGTGCAATTCTTTGTTGTGAGTTATTATTCGACGAGCTGTTATTGTTATTAACGGAATTCGAATTTATTCTCGGGCGATAAATATTTAGTTGCCCGTTATTAAATTGTTCACCCGGAGTCCTTGACTGCCGCACAACTGCGGGCGTTACCGTGCTTCCGGTAAATCGGGAAACTTCGCGCGGATCCGGACCTACAACAAAATTATTATTCCGCACATTATTATTAACTGTTGTGTTGTTTACACGATTATTAGTAGTGTTATTATTTATGATGGTGGTATTATTGATAACCGTTGTGTTATTAATGATGGTTACATTTCTTGTTTCATTCACATAATAATTACTCATAGATGGACTTGAAACATATTGATGCGGAACAAAGCACCAATAATTTGCAGGCGGATTATATGATGAAACTGCAATGCCAACTGTAACATTCGGGCCTAAAGGAGCCCAGCCATAGTAGTCTGAGCTTTGCCTCCAGCTAACCCATGCCGGCGCCCATTGATAACCGGGTATCCACATCCATCCGTAATTAGGATCAAAAAACCATCTTCCATAATGGAAAGTAGCCCATCCCCAATTGTAACCAGAAGACCATGTCCATCCTTCATCAGTGTAAACCCATTGCCCGTTTGTTGCATAGGGTTTAAACATCGACCCTACATTTGGCATCCACACATAACCATACTCGGGGTAATCTATCCATTGACCATATGGGCTGAGATCATCATAAAACGTTTGATAAGTTATTTCAGGAGCTTCTTCTACCGGTGCCTGAGTTGGCGGTGTACTTTGTACAACATATACGGGTCCGCAACTGGTAAGCGCAATGATAAGCGCGGCAATTGTGCAAAGGTATTTTTTCATAAATCAATTTTAAGTTTTTCAAAAGTAGTGATTGCATTATTCATGCTAAAAATTATTAGTTAACTAACGTTAACATCTGATTATAACAAAAATCAGGCAAAAAAATTATTGGATGATCCAGTATCCCGAATCCTGCATCTCAGATCTCAAATCTCAAATCTTCCAAAAAACGCCTGTAGTTACACAAGCGTTTCTTTTCAATTTATAAATCCTGTTTTTTATTTCCTGTTAAATGATCTGTTACCTCCAAAAGATCTGTTCGCGGGTGCCTGGGCAAATGAACGGTTATTAGGTTGCATTTGCTGAACCATCGTTCTTTGCTGAACAGGTTGCGATTGACGATATGCATTACCGTTAGGTCTGTTCACTGGCATTGTTCTCGCAACAGGAGATTGAAATGCCGGCCGGGAATTATTTATATTTTGTTGCGGCGCCTGGCGCTGAAACACAGGTTGATTATTTACAGGTTCATTTCTTCTGTTTGTAAAGAATGAATTATTATTCTGCGTTGTATTTGGTCTGACACTAACATTGTTATTGTTTTGCTGCACCCTGTTATCGTTGAAAGCGGCAGGATGATTATTTACGTTGTTATTATTAATAACAGTTGTTGAACTTCTAAACGGTTGAACATTTGCAGGAGTAAATCTCTGCTGTGTTCTGTTAGCAACGGCAGTTGTATTTATTCTTGGTCTGAAAATACGCAACTCATTGTTGTTTATCTGCACACTTCCCGCGCGATTGTTATCTCTGATCGTTAACGGACGAATAGTACTGTGCGTAAATTGTTCCACTTCTCTCGGGTTAGGTCCCGCAGCAAAATATCTATTATTATTTACGTAACGATTATTAATTATTGTAGTGTTATTAATAATGGTTGTGTTTCTGCCCGCATTTACGTAATAATTATTAATGCGCATGTTTGAAATATATTCGTGCGGAACAAAGCACCAGTAATTTACCGGAGGGTTATATGAACCGAACGAAACACCAATGCTGATACCAGGCATTAATGGAGCCCATCCATAATAATCGTTGCTGCTTCTCCAGCTAACCCATGCAGGCGCCCATTCGTAACCCGGAACCCACATCCATCCATAGTCACTATCGTAGAACCAACGACCGTAGTGGAATGTAGCCCATCCCCAATTGTAATCAGAAACCCATGTCCATCCCATATCTGTATAAACCCAATGTCCGTTTGTAGCATAAGGTTTAAAATCGCTGCCAACTGAAGGCTGCCAAACATAACCATAGTTTGGATAGTTGATCCATTGTCCGTAAGGACTCAAATCATCATAAAATGTTTGGTAAGAAATATCAGGTTGATTAGAATTATCATCCTGGTAAGTTTGATATTCGTCTGATGCAGAAACCTGGCTATAGGTGCTGCACGAGGTTAATTGAATTGCTGTAACAATTAATCCAAAGAGTATAATTTTTTTCATAATTCAAATTTTAAGTGAGTAATTACTATTCAGACTTTGTAAAAAACAGTAAGTGTAATACCACAACTTGCATTTAACTTTTGTTTATCACTTCACACTTCTGATTAAGATGATTAAAATGATTCAATCAGAAGTAAATCGTAATTATATTTGCACACCAAGAAAAAAATATAAATGACTATCAGCTACAATTGGCTTTGCGAATATTTACCTGTAAAAATCAATCCCGAAAGATTATCACAAATACTAACTTCAGTCGGGCTTGAAGTGGAAAGTTTAGAAAGATATGAATCTATAAAAGGAAGTTTGAACGGATTGATTGTTGGCGAAGTTCTTACCTGCGAAAAACATCCTAATGCAGATAAATTAAAACTTACAACAGTAAATGTTGGAGAAGATAATGTTTTACAAATTGTTTGTGGCGCACCTAATGTTGCTGTTGGACAAAAAGTGATCGTAGCAAAACCGGGCGTTACAATTTTCCCATTCGCAAATAAACCGATTACCCTTAATGTTGCAAAAATAAGAGGAGTTGAAAGCTATGGAATGATTTGCGCAGAAGATGAAATTGGTTTGAGTGAAAACCATGCAGGAATTTTAATTCTTCCTGAAAATATTCCGGCAGGTTCAGCTGTTGCAGATTATTTCAAGCCTTATGAAGATTATATTTTTGAAATCGGGTTAACGCCAAATCATATGGATGCGATGAGCCATATCGGTGTTGCGCGTGATGTATGCGCATTTCTTTCTCATCACGAAAACAAAGAATTAAAACCAAAATATCCTTACCCTAATAATTTTAAGACTGATGATAATGGCATATCCATAACCGTTAGTATTGAAAACGATATGGCATGCCAGCGATATTCCGGAATAAGCATAAAAAATATTACGATAAAGGAATCGCCAAAATGGATGCAGGATAAATTAAATGCAATTGGCGTTCGCCCGATAAATAATATTGTGGACATCACAAATTTTGTATTGCACGAAACAGGACAGCCGTTGCATGCTTTTGATGCCGATGAAATCAGCAGCAAAAAAATTGTTGTAAAAAATTTATCGGAAGGAACTCCTTTTATTACACTCGATGGCAAAGAAAGAAAATTAGGCAGCGAAGATTTAATGATCTGCAACGGCGATGAACCAATATGTATTGCCGGTGTATTTGGCGGTTTGGGAAGCGGCATTAAAAGCTCAACAAAAAACATTTTTTTAGAAAGCGCATATTTCAATCCAACAGATATCCGTAAAACTTCTGTAAGGCATGGGTTACGTACAGATGCCGCAAGTCATTTTGAAAAAGGAACGGACATTTCTAACACTGTAAATGTTTTAAAAAGAGCGACTGCTTTAATTAAAGAATTAGCAAACGGAGAAGTTGCTTCAAATATTATTGATGTTTATCCGCATCCAAAAGAAAAACAACAAGTGGCATTAAAATATCAGTACATAAAAAAATTAAGCGGAAAAAATTATCACCCGGAAACTGTAAAAAAAATATTACTGAGCTTGGGGTTTGAAATAATAAAAGACGGGATAGATAATTTGCATCTTGCCGCTCCTTATCATAAACCCGACATCACCTTGCCAGCAGATGTTGTGGAAGAAATTATGCGGATTGACGGTTATGATAATATTGAAATTCCGGTAACAATTTCTATTTCTCCGTCAACAGAAACAGAAATTAATAAAGCAGCGTATAAAGAAAAGATAAGCAACTATCTCAGTTCTGCAGGCTTTAATGAAATACTCACCAACTCAATTACCAACAGTGCATATTTTACGGAATCCGAAATGGAGAGTGCGATAAAAATGATCAATAATCTCAGCGCCGAATTAAATATTCTTAGGCCTTCCATGCTGGAAACAGGACTTGAATCTATTGCGTATAATCTTAACCGAAAAAATAACGACCTGCGTTTTTTTGAATTTGGAAAAACATATAAGACTTCTGGCGTTGGCAAATATTTTGAAGACGAGCATTTGTGTTTGTATATAACCGGAACTCTTGGAGATGAATCGTGGAAATCAAAAGCAACACAAACTGATATTTATTATCTCAAAGGGATTTGCGAAAAAATATTCGGCTTATTAAACACAGAAACTCCGGATTTCATCATTACTGAAGACGACAAATTTTCAAGTGAATTATCCTGCAAAATAAACGGGCAGGTTGTTTTGCATATAGGAATCATCAAACAAAAAATTCTGCAATTGTTCAGCATAAAGCAACCGGTTCTGTTTGCAAATTTTTATTGGGATAGATTAATAAATCACCTGAATAATATTAAAATCGAATTTCAGGAACTTCCAAAACAACTTCCTGTTCACAGAGATCTTGCAATAGTTGTAAATAAATCTTTACCATATGCCGATGTTGAAAAAACTATTCATAAAATCAACTTAAATAAATTACACAGCATTAAACTTTTCGATATTTTTGAAAGCGAAAAATTGGGAGCAGATAAAAAATCTTTTGCGTTGAGTTTTGTTTTTTTGGATGAAGAAAAAACGCTCACTGATGAACAAGTTGAAACAATGATGAGTAAAATAATGCTAACTTTAGAAAACAATCTGACAGCGGAAATAAGAAAATAATTCAAAACATTGAAACATGAGCGACCTGGAACAACAGTTAAAACAAATTCATGAAAAGTTGCAGCAATTGCTGAAACAATATCATTCATTGCAAAAGGAAAATAATAAATTAAAACAGGAAATTCAAGAATTCAAATCTCATCACGGAGTTGATGCGGAAGAATTAGATCGGCTTCGCCAACGAACACAAATATTGCAAACAGCAAAAAGCGAAATGACTCACGAAGAAAAAAAGGCGTTCGAAAAACGCCTCAATAATTACGTAAAAGAAATTGACCGCTGCATAGCATTGCTGAACGAATAATTTCAAACGCGTTTCACTAATCGCATTTTACCTTCATCAGCGCCCCTTGAAACTACAAGAGTGTACACGCCATAAGGCAAATCGTTTAGGCCATTCCAGTTAAAAATTTGCTGATCATTTGCTGCTTCTGTTTCCAATGCGCTGCATACACTTCCTTTGTCGTCTTTAAGCACAGCTTTTAACAAGCATTTTTGTGGATTGTCAACTTCAAATGTCAATCGGTCAATAAATACCGATGATTTGATTTTCACTAACATGATTTAGTTGGGGTTTATATAATGCAACAAAATTTTTTTCATCGGATAATAAATTAATTAACTCCTTTAAAAGTTATTTAACTTTGAAAATATTTTCTACGATTATGTTCATGTTAATAACCTGTTGATAAATTTAAAACAACTATTTTAACTATGCAAGAATTAATTCCAATAAATGTTCTGATCGGAGACAGAACTTACCGAATAAAAATTCAAACTCAGGACGAAGAGATGGTGAGAAAGACACTAAAAACGATTAACGACAAAATTCTCGAGTTCAAAACTAATTTTTCCGGAAAAGATATGCAGGACTACGTAGCTATGGTTTTGCTATGGTACGCCACTCAACTTACATCTGAAGAGCAAAATGCCCAAACTCCGGCAATTGACGAAATAATAAGGAAAATTCAAACTCAGCTTGAAAAAGCATCCTGATATTCAATTTTAGTTTATAACAGCTTCCTGAAATTTTGTAACTTCGTCAGCTATGACATTTTATGCCTTCATGAACATGAACGGAAACCATATGATTATAAACTTATTAAATTTCAAACTTAATGGATTCAAATATATTATTCATCATAATTGGACTCGCAGCTCTAATTATTGGAATTGTAGCGGGTAAATTTATATTCGCAAAAAATACAAAAAAACAGGTAGAAGAAGCAGATGCTCAAAGCAAAAAAATAATTTCCGAAGCTCAAATCTCCGCTGAAAACATAAAAAAAGAAAAGATTCTCGAAGCCAAGGAAAAATTTGTTCAGCTTAAATCCGAATTCGATAAAGAAGCACTGGAAAGAAACCGGAAACTCAACGAATCGGAAACACGTGCAAGGCAAAAAGAGCAAAGCCTCAACCAGAAATCAGAAAATTTTGATCGACAGCTAAAAGAAAATGAGGCTATCAAGGACAACCTCAACCGCCAAATTGAAGTTGTAAATCAAAAAAGAACTGAATTAGAAAAACACCAGGAAGAACATATTCGCCGCCTGGAAAAAATTTCTGCTCTAAGCGCGGAAGAAGCAAAAGCGCAGTTAATTGAAAGTCTTAAGCAAGAAGCGCAAACGCAAGCCTTAAGTATCCAACAGGAAATTATTGAAGAAACAAAACAAAAGGCAAATAAAGAAGCCCGTAAAATTATCATTCAAACCATTCAACGAACTGCCGCTGAACAGGCAATTGAAAATTCAATTACGGTTTTTAACTTGGAAACCGATGAAATCAAAGGGCAGATCATAGGCCGTGAAGGAAGAAATATCCGCGCAATAGAAGCAGCTACAGGAGTAGATCTTATTGTTGATGATACTCCGGAAGCGATAGTGCTTTCATCTTTTGACCCGCTCCGCAGAGAAATAGCCAGGCTTTCTTTACAAAGATTAGTAGCCGATGGTCGTATACACCCTGCAAGAATTGAGGAAGTAGTTGAAAAAACAAAAAAACAGATCGAAGAACAAATAATGGAAATCGGTGAGCGAACCGTAATAGAGTTGGGCATCCACGGTTTGCATAAAGCATTAGTTCGTATTGTAGGCAAAATGCGTTTTCGATCTTCTTACGGACAAAACTTGTTAATGCATAGTCGCGAGGTAGCAAATCTTTGCGGAATAATGGCTACTGAATTAGGATTAAATCCAAAACTCGCCAAACGTGCGGGTTTATTACATGACATAGGCAAAGTGCCAGATGAAGAAACAGAACTAAGCCATGCATTATTAGGCATGAAGCTGGCTGAAAAATATGGCGAAAATCCTGCAGTGGTAAATGCAATCGGAGCTCACCATGATGAAGTGGAAATGCAATATGTCATCTCTCCAATCGTTCAGGCTTGCGACGCAATCAGCGGCGCACGCCCCGGTGCAAGAAGAGAAATAATGCAACAATACCTGCAAAGAATTAAAGACCTGGAAAATCTGGCAATGACATATCCCGGAGTTGAAAAAGCATATGCTATTCAGGCCGGTAGAGAATTACGTGTAATTGCCGAAGCAGATAAAGTGAGCGATGTTGATAGCGCAAAATTGAGTTTTGAGATCGCGCAAAAAATTCAAACGGAAATGACTTATCCTGGGCAAATAAAAGTAACGGTCATCAGAGAAAAGCGAACAGTTACCGTAGCGAGATAATTTTTGATCTTAAAAATCAGAAATCAGGCATAATCATTTTGCACTTTATTCAAAGCTCGTTACCTTTGCAGTCCTAAAAATTTTGTTATGAACGCAGCTGTGGCTTTTGTACATGAACAATTATCTGGCAAAAAAGAACTTCCTAAATTTAAAGCCGGTGATAATATTACTGTCAATTATAAAATCATTGAAGGTAATAAAGAAAGAATTCAAGGTTTTAAAGGAGATGTAATCAAGCGCCAGGGAGTTGGCTTTACAGCAACCTTCACTGTTCGTAAAATTTCAGATGGAGTTGGCGTTGAAAGAACTTTCCCTCTACTTTCACCTAACATCGAATCAATCGAGTTAAATAAATCAGGGCGTGTTCGCAGAGCAAAATTGTATTTTCAACGCGATAGAAGCGGTAAAACTGCACGCATCAAAGAAAAAAGATTTTAGTCTGGTTTCATCGAACATTAGCAGAATGATACTGTTAAATGATTGTAGTTATTGATTTTCTTATTTACCTTTATATAACACTTTAAAATTTAGGTTATGGGAGATTTATTCAGTGGTCCGCATATTATTCTTATAGCATTAGTAGTGCTTCTTTTATTTGGAGGTAAAAAAATTCCGGAGTTGATGCGTGGTTTAGGAAGAGGTATCAGGGAATTTAAAGATGCTAAAGACAATGTAAAAAGAGAAATTGAAGATCATATGCACGATGATAATTCAGGAAAGAATGATTCAGGCTCATCATCCAATAAGCAAGTTTCGTCTGGTTCATCTATCAATAATTAATTTTCTACTCATTATTGGGTAGTAAAACCTCGCAATTAATTTATGCGGGGTTTTCTTTTTATTTGCAATATTTTTATATTCTACGTATTTCGGTTTTCATGAAACTATTTAATAGAAATGCAAAAGGCGGGTCAAGGGCGGAGATGTCTTTCATCGAACATTTAGATGAATTGAGAGGACATCTTTTTAAATCTGCTATTGCTGTTGTAATAGGTGCAATTGTAATGGCAGTTTACAATAAGTTTATTGTAAAAAAAATATTGATGGGACCTACACACAAGGATTTTCCGACCTATGGCTATTTGTGCCATCTAAGTCAGCGCTTAGGGCTTGGTAATAAACTTTGCATGACGCAGATAAATGTAAAGATGCAAAGCACTGCTGTAGCTGGTCAGTTTGACATATACTTTAATATACTTTTAATAGGAGGCTTTATTCTCGCGTTTCCCTATGTATTTTGGCAGTTTTGGAAATTTGCAAAGCCAGCATTAACACAAAAAGAACTGAAAAATACAAGAGGTGTAATTTTTTGGGTTTCTTTACTTTTTTTCCTCGGAGTTTTTTTTGGATACTTTATTATAGCTCCATATACCATTAACTTTTTCGCCAATTTTTCAATTGATGATAATATTCAAAACATCTGGACAATTACCAGTTATTTTAATACTATAACACCTCTTATATTAGGCGCCGGTCTCGCATTTCAGCTTCCGCTTGTAATGTATTTTCTTGCAAAGGTTGGTGTTGTAAGTTCAAAATATTTACGACGTGTGCGCAAATATGCAATCCTTATTATGCTTATAGTTGCCGGCATAATTACGCCGCCAGATATGCTAAGCCAAATTGTTTGTACGATTCCCTTAATGCTTTTGTATGAAATAAGCGTTTGGCTTTGTGTAAGAGTTGAAAAAAAGAAATTGAAGGAAGAAGCGGAATGGAGGTGATTTGATAATATCAAAATGAAGGTTGAGAATGGATAATTGAGAATTATTAATGAATGTATCATTGAGAGAAGTCAGACATCATAAAATCAGAAATCAGAAATACTAACAGTGACGCATATCCGAAATTCAGAAATCTTAAATACTAAATATTAAATTTCCGATCTTGTTTTCTTTTAGTTCGATAAAAAACTATCATACCTTTTTAGCCAACAATCCGGATGGATGCAGCATTGCGGTAAAGCACTATTTGTCTTCGAATCGAAAAGAATAAGCATCTAAATTCTTTTGTGGAAGTATTCGCAGAAGAAGCATTGCAAAAAGCGAAGTTGTTAGATGAAAAAAGAAAATCCGGAAAAGAATTGGGAAAACTTCACGGAGTTATCATCGCAATAAAAGATATTATTTCTTACAAAGATCATAGGCTATCGGCATCATCTCAAATTTTGCAAAATTTCACTTCTATTTATAATGCTACTGTTGTAGAAAAGCTATTGGCTGAAGACGCAATAATAATCGGGAGAAATAATTGTGATGAATTTGCAATGGGCTCTACAAATGAAAATTCTGTTTACGGAAAAGTTCTTAATCCATGGGATGAAACAAGAGTGCCTGGTGGTTCATCTGGTGGTTCTGCGGTTGCTGTTAAAGCAGGTTTATGTATGGTTAGCTTGGGAAGTGATACGGGTGGCTCGGTAAGACAACCTGCAGATTTTTGCGGTATTGTTGGTTTAAAACCAACCTATGGAAGGGTTTCGCGTTACGGATTAATAGCCTATGGCTCTTCCTTTGATCAAATTGGCATTTTTGGAAAAAGCATAGCTGATGTAGCCTTGTTTTTACAAATTATCGGCGGCTATGATAGACTTGACAGCACATCTTCACAAATTGAGCAAGACGATTTTCAACAATTTGAAAAAAAATCGAATCAAAAGCTTCGAATCGGATATTTTAAAGACGCATTCCAACATGAATCCCTGGACCCAGAAATCAAAAATAAATTAAGTACTTTGATAAATGCGCTTGAAAAAGATGGTTATGTCGTTGAGCCAATTGATTTTGAATATATTAACTACGTTGTCCCTACCTATTATATTTTAACTACTGCTGAAGCATCTTCCAATCTTTCGCGTTTTGATGGAATAAGATACGGCTATAGTGCTAAACCAAAAGAACTTCCAATAAAAGAATTTTATAAAAAAACCCGTTCCGATGGCTTTGGCAAAGAAGTAAAACGACGTATCTTGTTGGGAACCTTTGTATTAAGCGCAGGATATTATGATGCATATTTTACCAAAGCCCAACAGGTTAGAAAAATGTTAATTGAAAAAAATGAATTGATTTTCAACAATTTAGATATATTAATTTTGCCAACTTCTCCTACCACCGCATTTAAAGTTGGTGAAAAGATTAACGACCCAATAGCCATGTATCTCGCTGATATATATACAGTTTACGCAAATCTTACCGGAATTCCCGCTATTTCTCTCCCACTTTTTCTTCATTCAAATGGCATGCCTTTTGGTATACAAGCTATGACCAGCCGATTTAAAGAGTTATCTTTGTTCCAGTTCTCGCATCTGCTGATGCAACAATATAAGTCCTACGAAAATCCTACTTTATGAGAACAGGAAATTAAACATCGGTTGTACCTACTAATTCGAGTTTTTTAATCCACTATGAAAAATGATACGACGGCCAACGGTTGAATTATTGTATCATTAAAATGTTGAAAATGAATATCAATAGACTTTTATTGTTAGGCATTATGTTGTCTTGTTTTTCTTTTATAAATGCTAAAGATGGCATTAAAAAAGCTAAGACAACTTCTCCTATTCATAAAAAATACACGCATCGATCGACGCATGATTTTTCAGATTCTGTAAAATCTAATAATGGATTTAATGATCTATTTCTTACCAGCTTTATGGTAGGAAGTTCGGGCGCTAAACTTAATCCTAAAGCTTTAAGCTTTGTTCAGGATTATATGGAAAAAAATTCAAAAGATCTTCAAAACATGAAAAGCTGGGGTAAATCCTACTTTAATGTTATTGATCGTGTTTTAGCAAAATACGAATTGCCTTCTGAGCTTAAATATCTTGCAGTAATAGAATCAGAACTGAAACCAACGGCGAAATCATGGGCAGGCGCCGTGGGTCCATGGCAATTAATGCCTGTAACTGCCCGTCAGTTGGGATTAAAAGTTACCAGGCGCTATGATGAAAGGAAAAATTATAACAAAAGCACCATAGCGGCAGCTAAATATTTGCGGGATTTATACAATGAGTTTGGAGATTGGTTGCTCGTTATCGCAGCTTATAATGGAGGAGAAGCTCATGTTTATAATGCAATAAAACGTAGCGGAAGCAGAAACTTCTGGGATCTTCAATACTACCTGCCTGCAGAATCCAGAAATCATGTAAAAAAATTTATAGCTACACATTATATTTTTGAAGGTCAGGGTGGAGTAACTACTTTAACAAAAGAAGAAGCAACGCAACAATTATCTGGATCATCCATGTATGTATTTCACAGAGATCTTTCAAACGAAGAAGCAAGTAATTCTAAAACGATTTCTATTTCAGGCAAATATCACTCCTTTATTATTGCGCGTTACGTTTTGATGGATCTTGATGAATTCAACAGGTACAATCCAGATTTTGATAAAATAATGGCGGGCACTAATAACACCTATGATCTAAAGTTGCCTGCTGATAAAATGCAATTGTTTACATCAAACAAATACCAGATTTTAAATGAATCTGTTCAATTATTATTGAATGGAATTCCTTCAGAACAGGATAGCACAGAACAAAAAAATTTAGCTGCAGTAGTATCATCAAAATAATTATTTCTGAATAAAAAAGTATTGGCTGTTTTATATAGTCAATACTTTTTTTATTGATGACATCTTCAGCATGCATTCTTCATACTCATTCTCTGAATCGCTGTAAAACGTAATGCCGGAGCCAACGGAAAAGGAAAGATATTTTTTCGACCGGTTATAAAGTATACTCCTTATCACTACATTGAAATCAAAATCTTTTTCGGGATTAATATATCCAACTGCGCCAGAAAAAATTCCGCGTTTTGTTTTTTCATATTTTTCAATTAACTCCATAACTCTTTTTTTCGGCGCTCCCGTCATCGAGCCCATTGGAAAAGTAGCCCGGATAATATCTACCCAATGCATTTTGCTTTGCAACTCACCGGTTATGGAAGAAATCATATGATGCAAATTTGGAAAACTATAAACTCCGAATAATTCTTCCACATTTACAGAGCCTTTTTTACAAATTCTTGAAA
Organism: Chitinophagia bacterium; assembly: GCA_963774065.1. Classification (GTDB taxonomy): domain Bacteria; phylum Bacteroidota; class Bacteroidia; order Chitinophagales; family Chitinophagaceae; genus Puia. The sequence continues at coordinate 1,804,521 of CAVZDO010000003.1, read as the reverse complement.
GATCATTACGAACCAAATCAACAATCATCACATTTTCTGAACGTTCTTTCGCGCTGTTTACTAATTTTTCTTTGTTGAGATTATCCTGCATTAAATCGACAGAATTTTTTTCCCATGTTCCTTTAATAGGTTGTGAAAGAATTTTATTTTCTTTTCTTTTTAGATATCGTTCAGGACTTGAGCATGCAAGAAACTTATCCTTGATTTTATAAAACGCAGCAAAAGGATTTGGCGAAACAGAATTGAGCAAATTATAAACAGCTAATGGCTTTATTAGTATATCATCAATAAAAAATTCCTGGCAAAAATTTATTTCATAGCAATCACCGCGCAGAATATGTTTTTTTAACGCTTCAATTATTTCTATATATTCTTCTTTGTTAAATTTAGATTGAATAATTTTTTGGGGGGGAACCTGATTTTTATAATCCGCAAATTCGCTTGCTTCAATTTCGCCGAGAATATCATTTTGATTATTCCCAAATAAACCTATACTGATTTTATCATTGCTGAGCTCAATTATTATTTCGGGTACAAAAAAAAATAAATCTGGGAAGTTAATATTGTCTTCGTTTTCCGAAACAAGATCTTCAATTTCATTTTTCAGATCATAGCCAAAATGACCAAACATCCAATCATCATGTTTATCCGAAAATTTTTTTAGCTCGTTAAAAGCATTTCCTGCATCGAGTTGTAAAAAATCTATTGCACCTGCTGCAAGCAAACATTCATGTGAATGATAAGCTGACTGATAATGATGATTATCCAAAAAACAAAAAATGTTGAACGAGTTAACCCAGTTCAACATTTTTAATTTCGTTATTGAAAAATCATTGATCGGAAAGGAAACAAATATTCTTTTCACTATTTAGCGCTTAGTAAGACTTTTAAAAGTCATCCTCCTCTTCCTCATCAAATCTTTCCTCGCCAAATAAATCCAAATCTTTGAAATCTTCATCAAGATCTAACTCCTCTTCCTTACCTGCTTTTTTTGTGCCACCGCCCGGAGCGCTTTTTTTTGATTTTGATTTAGGCACATCAAATTCATCGAAGTCGGGATCCCATTCCTCTTCTTCTTCTACTTTATTCCATTCATCCACTTCATCATCTAAATCCAAATCATCATCATCTTCATCATCCTTCTTTATTTGTTTGAAGATGGTTTTGCATTTTTTTTAGCAGGAGTTTTTGGGTACATCCAATTCCTCATCCAATCATCCTCATCATCATCTTCCATTTTCTTTTTTGATTTTGAAGATGCTTTCAGCAATTTCCTTCTGAAGACTGCAGGTGCAGATTTCTTTATGTTTTTTTTGTCCTTATCAGATTTCGATGCCATATTCTGAATAAGATTAGTGTTGTAAAATTTCAGCGAAGTTTTTAATTAGCCAAATTTTTTTCTAAATATTTTTTTGAAACAATTTGAATAGTTTATTACATATTTTCAATCAACTGATCTCCCGCCCGGTCCGTTCGAAATATATACCGAGCCAATTCCCAGAAATCTGTTGATAAACTCAATGTATTCTTTCATAGGTTTAGGGAACTTATCACTTTTTTTAATTAAGCTGTAATATCAGTTTTCCAGCCTGAAAATGATTTTAATACCGGTTCAATTTTAACTTGTTCATTTGAAAAGGTATTTCATTTGTTGTTTGCCCATTGATTTTATAGGCTGTACAAACTTTTAATTCTTCAAATGCATCAAGCACATCCGCCTTAGTCATTACAATTTTTGTAACGCCATTGATCATGCATGCAAATTTCAATGCAACCAAGTCAATCCATCCGCATCTGCGGGGTCTGCCGGTAGTTGCACCAAATTCATTGCCAATTTTTCGAAGCTCCTCTCCAGTCGCATCATTTAATTCGGATGGGAAATGGTCCGCTGCCCACTCTTGTGCAATAAGCTTTGCTAACACCAATCACATCTTTTATTTTTTGCGGTGCAACTCCCAAGCCCGTACAAACCGCTGCAGAAGTAGTATTGGAAGAAGTAACGAATGGAAAAGTTCCAAAATCCACATCCAGCATGCTTCCCTGCGCTCCTTCGGCTAATACTTTTTTATCCTTCTGAATTTTATCGTTAATAAAATATTCTCCGTTTACAATTTTAAATTGAACGCATAAATTCCAGCGCTTCAAAAAATTCTTCTTCCCATTCAGTAATATCTTCATGAAAATTTAATCCATCCAATAATTTTTGATGCTTCAACCGAAGTTTAATGTACTGCGTAGTAAAACTTTTATCGAGCAAATCGCCCACGCGCAAACCGTTTCTTCCTGTTTTATCCATATATGCCGGGCCAATTCCTTTTAAGGTAGAACCGATTTTTTCATTCCCCTTCGATACTTCAGATGCTTTATCCAATGCGCGATGTGTTGGGATGATAAGATGCGTGCGTTGCGAGATAAATAAATTTTTTTGGTAATCAACTCCAAATGCCGCAACAGCTTCGCATTCTTTTTTTAAAGTTACAGGATCGAGAACCACGCCATTTCCTATGAGATTAATTATGTTTTCATGAAAAATTCCCGAAGGTATCTGGTGCAGAACTATTTTTTTATCCTGTACATATAATGTGTGGCCGGCATTTGGCCCACCCTGAAATCGTGCGATCATATCATAATTCGGGAGCAAAAAAATCTACAATTTTTCCTTTCCCTTCATCGCCCCATTGAAGACCTAAAATAACATCAACCATGAATAATTTGCAATTTACTAATTTGAAAGCGAAGCAAAAATAGGAGAAATGAAATGGATGAACGAATTGATTTTTTAAGATGATTTAAACATTTTCTGCTATCGAACCTGTCGACTGTATGTATGCCGTTGAATTGTTTTAAACGATGACCACTAAGTTCATCCAGCTCTTCTTTATCGTGAACATAAATTTTTATATTTCCTTCAAACAAACCTTCTTTTGCTTCAATGGTAATTGCGTTGATATTCAAGTTTCAGTTCTCCGGAAATCAAATTGGTGATTTTATTTACCACACCAACATCATCCATACCCACAATGCGAACACCGGTTAAGAAAAGAAATTTCTTTATTCTTTGCCCATTTTGTTTTTACTACGCGATGCCCGATAGTTTGCCATAAGCTTGGCTGCATTCGGACAATTGGTTCTGTGAATAGTCAATCCTTTTCCGGTAGTAACAAAACCAAACACATCATCGCCGGGAATAGGCTTGCAGCAATTTGCCAAGCGTGTAAACAATCTTGTCGCTGCTTTCCCCGAAAATAATAAGTTCTGCATCTTTTTTGTCCGACATTGTTGAGCTTAAATCAATCTTGATTTCTGTTGTCTGGTTTCACAGGTTTCGGAGGTTCCAGCCTGTCGCCCAGCAAATGAAATTCCTTGAGCTCTTTTAGAGTCAATATTTTTTACAGCAACCTGGTAAAAAAATTCGAGTGAAGAACTCAATTTATAATACGCGACGAGAATATCAATATTATGCTGATTATAAACTGCACCATAATTTTCCAGCTTTCTTTGCACGATATATTTTCCTTCATCGGCAATTTTTCTTTTTTCTTCTTTTAATGCATCTTTTATTTTGGTTTTTGCTTTTGCAGTTACAACAAAATTCAACCAATCTTCTGTGGGTTTCTGTTTGCTGGAAGTAATTATTTCTATCTGGTCGCCGCTGCGTAATTTGTGCCCGAGCGGAACCAGTTTATGATTCACTTTTGCACCGATGCATTGCACGCCAACTGCACTGTGAATGGAAAATGCAAAATCCAAGTGCCGTCGATCCTACCGGCAACATTTTTACATCACCCTTAGGTGTGTACACATAAATTTCTTCGGCAAGAAAACTGGTTTTAAAATCCTGCAGAAAATCAACAGAGTCATTATCCTGCGTGTGCAGCACTTCGCGGATCTGCTGAAACCATTTGTCAAAGCGGCTTTCATCGTTTGTTCCTTCTTTATATTTCCAATGCGCAGCCAATCCTTTTTCAGCAATTTCATTCATTCTTTTTGTACGTATCTGCACTTCAACCCATTTTCCCTGCGGCCCCATCACTGTTGTGTGCAACGCTTCATAGCCATTGGATTTTGGATTGCTTAACCAATCGCGCAAACGTTCCGGCGATGGTGTGTATTCATCCGTGATCATGGAATATACTTTCCAGCAATCTTCTTTTTCTTTTTCCGGAGATGAATTTAATATTACGCGAATGGCAAACAAATCGTACACTTCTTCAAACGTCACGCCTTTTTTTCGCATTTTATTCCAGATAGAATGAATGCTTTTCGGGCGACCATAAATTTCAAAATCAAATTCGCCTTTTTCTAATTTCTCTTTTAATGGCCGGATGAATTCATTGATGTATCTCGAGCGTTCACGTTTTGTTTCAGATAATTTGCGCGCGATTTCTTTGTATTCTTCCGGCTCAAGATATTTCATCGCCAGATCTTCCAACTCCGTTTTAATATTATACAAACCCATGCGGTGCGCTAACGGCGCATATACATAAACTGTTTCTGAAGAAATTTTTAATTGTTTTTCACGCTTCATGCTGTCGAGCGTGCGCATGTTGTGCAAACGGTCGGCCAGCTTGATCAATATTACTCGCGGATCATCGGTGAGTGTAAGTAATATTTTTTTGAAATTTTCCGCCTGCTGCGAAGCGTTAACATCAATTACATTAGAAATTTTGGTGAGCCCGTCAACAATTCTCGCGATTTCCACGCCAAATGTTTCTTTCAACATCGTCGAGCGTTACGTCGGTGTCTTCAACAGTATCGTGCAAAAGCGCGCAAATAGTGGAACGCACGCCAAGCCCGATTTCTTCAACACAAATTCTTGCAACAGCTAACGGATGTAAAATATAAGGCTCGCCGCTTTTTCGCCGCATTGTTTTATGAGCTTCTACGGCAATTTCAAAAGCTCGGCGAACCAAATCCTTATCGTCGGGATGATCTTTATCTCCCGGTTTTAATTTAGGTTTTAAAGAACGTAACAAAGAGCGATATTCCCGCAGGATCAGTTTCTTTTCCTGGTCTTGTGTAAGATTGTATTGTGGTATTGCCTCTACAGTTTCCATGCTATACGAATTTACGAAATACGGCTGACAGTTACCAGTCTGACTATTGACCGTTAGAAGAAATGTATTACTTTTGCTGCCCTTATTTATGCGGGTGTGGCGAAATTGGCAGACGCACCAGACTTAGGATCTGGCGCCGCAAGGCATGTAGGTTCGACCCCTATCACCCGCACTTAAGATTGATTCGTTTTTTCTCCACCAAAATCTTACTGAAATTATATTTTCCCTGCCCGATTTTTGTTACCTTTTCCTGAATAATATTTTCAGATGAAAACCATTCTTGTTGCCACAGATTTTTCCGCAGTTGCGCGCAATGCAACGGCCTATGCCGGCTATTTGGCTAAAAAAATGCATGCAAAAATAATTTTGTTTCACACATATAGTATTCCTACTTCAGTTACCGATATCGCTTTTATGATGGTATCTGCAGAAGAAATGCAAAAAGAAAATGAAGACAGAATTAAAAAAGATGCAGAAAAACTATTTGCAAATTTTGGCGTTGAAGTGGAATGGCTTGTGCGCATAGGTATTCCATCCGACGAAATAAAAATACTTGCCGAAGAAAAAAATGCCGACCTCGTAATAATGGCAATTTGGGGCGAAGGCGCATCGAACAAATTTTTAGGAAGCACTACGCTGAGCACTATTCAAAAAATTAAAAAGCCGGTGCTGATTGTACCGCATAGCGCCGTGTTTAGTGAAATTAATAACATCACCTATGCAACAGATTTTTCTTACCTCACCAACCCCGATTCCTTTACCGTTTTAATAAATATTCTGGAAACATACCATTCGGAATTACATATTCTGCATATTCAAAAAACAGAAAAGAAAACAGAAAATAGTGATGAAGCAAAAAATAAACTCGATGATATTTTTAAAGATATTCCTCACACATTCAGCATTATTGATGCAGAAAGCATCATGCATGGAATTAATGAATTCATACAAAAAAATAACACACAACTTTTGGTAATGACCATGCACAAACACAATTTTATTGAAAGGGTTTTTGGAAAAAATTATACAAAAGAAGTAGCTAATGAAACAAAAATCCCTCTGCTCATTTTGCATGATAAAGAATAATTCTGCAGCATATTTTCTTACAAAATTATCTTACCTTTGCAGCCCTATAAATTTTAATAAACATGGCTACAGTTACGAGAGAAAATATTGGTTTGTTGAACGACAAGCTTACAGTGAAAGTTGAAAAAAATGATTACCTGCCTTCTTTTGAAAAAGCATTAAAACAATACAGCAAGCAAGCTAACATTCCCGGTTTTCGCAAAGGAATGGTTCCGGCAAGTCTGGTAAAAAAAATGTATGGCAATTCCGTTTTTACAGATGAAGTGCTGCGTTCTGTTGAAAAAGAACTTACCACTTACGTTACAAATGAAAAACTGGAAATTTTTGCACAGCCATTACCGTTAGCTGAAAATGATGCGCGCAACCTGGATATGAGCAACCCTTCCGAATATGCTTTTACTTTTGAAGTTGGATTGAAACCTGAATTCAATATTGCAGATTTACGCAAAGCTAATCTCACTACGTACAAAGTAACCGTAACGGACGAAATGGTTGATTCGGAATTGGAAAGATTGCAAATTCGCAGCGGAAAAATGACAGAACCCGAAGAAGTTTCCGGAGATGATAATGTGCTGAATGTAACTTTTATTGAAACGCGACGCTGATGGAAATACAACCGAAGGCGGAATTACAAAAGATAATTCTCTATTGGTAAAATATTTTGCCGAATCTTTTCGCAAAAACTGGATCGGTAAAAAGGAAAGATGATTTTATTGTATTGCAATTAGCAACCGCATTTGATGATAAAGAAAGAGAATGGATTTTGAATGATCTTGGTTTTGAAAAAGAAAATAAAGAAGCTGCGGAAAAATATTTTAAAGTGCTGATCACAAAATTAGGTTTTGTTGAAAAATCTGAATTGAACGAAGAATTTTTCAAAACAATTTTTCCTGCTAAAGAAATAAAAACAGAAGAAGAATTTCGGAGTGCAATCAAGGAAGAAATTCAACAAACCTGGAATGTTCAAACCAAAAATCAATTGCAGCACAGCATCTATCATGTTTTGCTCGACGATACAAAAATTGAGTTTCCGGAAAATTTTCTCAAACGCTGGCTTGCAACAAGCGGAGAAAAACCAAAACAAAAAGAAGAAGTGGAAAGCGAATTTCCTGTCTTCACCAATCAATTGAAGTGGACGTTAATTCTTGATAAAATAATCCGCGAAAATAATATAGATATATCTCCAGATGATATCAAAGCATTTGCAAAACAACAATTGTTCAGTTATATGGGCGGGCAGGTTGTTGATGAAAATCAGCCGTGGGTTACCGATTATATTAACCGGATGACGCAGGATAAACGTTTTGTTGAAGATGCAGTTCACCGTATTCAAACCAATAAAGTGCTCGATTGGGCTGAAACACAAACCAAACCTGAAGAAAAAGAAATCAGCCGCGAAGATTTTGAAAAAATGCAGAATGAACATCAGCACCATCATTAATTACGTTTTCAATTTGAATAACGTTGCTCAATGTTCCTTAATTCCTGTAGTAACTGAAACCGCAAGTTTCATATCTTCACACTTTTCTGCAAGTCTGTCAGTTTTTTGGCAATTTGAAAGTTTGGACAGAGATTTGAAAAGAAATAATTCTCATTATAAATCTAAATCCGAACATTGATATATGAAATTTCAAAATGAATTTGAAAAATACGCTATAAAGCACAGAGGCATTTCCAGCAACACTTTAAACGATTACAACAAATACGAAGTAACAAATCTTACTCCCAACATCATTGAAGAACGCCCGATGAACGTTGCTGTGATGGACGTTTACAGCCGCCTGATGATGGACAGAATTATTTTTTTAGGTTACCCCATCAACGATGAAGTAGCCAACATTGTAATTGCACAATTATTATTTCTCGACAGCACAGATCGCCATCGCGATATCCAGATGTATATTAATTGCCCCGGCGGCAGTGTATATTCTGGCATGGGAATGTATGACACTATGCAATATGTCAGCCCCGATATTTCAACAATTTGTATAGGTATGGCAGCATCTATGGGCTCCGTGTTATTATGTGCCGGCACAAAAGGAAAACGCACCGCGCTTAAGCATAGCCGCATTATGATTCACCAACCTACAGGAGCAATCGGCGGACAAGCGAGCGACATCGAGATCACCGTAAATGAAATCAAAAAAGTAAAAAAAGAATTGCACGATATATATGCTGTTCACACAGGAAAAACGGCAAAGCAATTAGAAAAAGATACAGACAGAGATTACTGGCTTACATCAGACGAAGCAAAACAATACGGATTGGTGGATGAAGTACTGATATTAAATCCGAGAAAAGAAAAGAAAGACTAACACAATTAATAATTGATAATTAATAATTGAAAAATTAAAACATGAATTCGAAATATTTAGTAAAGCCATTTAGAATGGATGACGATGAACCGGATGAACCGGAACAGGAGCCTAAGGAAGAAAAAGAACGGGATATGGGCATGCTGATGAAAAAATTAGAAAAATATTTTTTCGAAACAAGAATCGTACAATTATGGGGAGCAGTTGATGATCGCTCGGCAAAAGATATTGTGAACAAATTATTATTGTTAGATGCAGACAAACCCGGTGAAGAAATAAAATTTTATATTAACAGTCCGGGCGGCATGGTAACAAGCGGCATGGTTATTTACGATACTATGAAAATGCTGAAAAGCCCTGTGAGCACAGTTTGTATAGGATTAGCCGCATCAATGGGATCCATTTTATTAAGCGGCGGCGTAAAAGGAAAAAGATTTATTTTTCCGCACGGAGAAGTGATGATTCACCAACCAAGCATCGGCGGCCATTACCAGGCAGTAAGCGCCGACCTCGAAATACAGGCTAAGCAAATAAAGAAAACAAAAGAGATCGGCGCAAAAATACTTGCAGATAATTGCGGCAAAAAAATAGAACAGATAATGAAAGAGTTCGACCGCGATTACTGGATGGACGCTAAAGAAGCTGTTGATTACGGAATCGTAGATCAGGTGGTTGAAAAAATATAATTAGTTTTTCAATTTAAACATCCCAAAATCCGCTTTAAAGCGTTATTGTATTGATCTAGGTATTTTGAATTGTTATTGGTAAATAAGTTGAATAACTTTGTGATTACTATTTAAGATGGCAAAAAACGCTTTACATTGTTCTTTTTGTGGTCGCAGCCGCGACGAAGTAAAAATTCTTATCGCCGGACAGGAAGGACATATTTGCGAAAATTGTGTGGAACATGCGCAGGAAATTATTCAGCAGGAATTAATTATTCGTGATGAAAATCCTGCCGGAAATTCTTCATTCAAACTCACCGTAAAAAAACCTGCGGAAATAAAAAGATTTTTGGATGAATATGTCATAGGTCAGGATGAAGCAAAAAAAGTTTTAGCCGTTGCAGTATATAACCATTACAAAAGATTACAGCAAAAAAATAATGATACTGAAGTAGAAATTGAAAAGAGCAATATCATTATGGTTGGTGAAACGGGAACCGGTAAAACTTTGCTCGCAAAAACAATTGCCAAATTATTAAATGTTCCTTTCGCAATTGTTGATGCCACTGTTTTTACAGAAGCCGGTTATGTTGGCGAAGATGTTGAAAGCATTTTAACAAGATTATTGCAGGTTTGCAATTACGATGTACCCTCCGCCGAAAGAGGAATTGTGTACATTGACGAGATTGATAAAATTGCCCGCAAAGGAGATAATCCTTCCATAACCCGCGATGTTAGCGGTGAAGGTGTTCAGCAGGGTTTATTAAAATTGCTTGAAGGCACCGATGTGCTTGTACCGCCGCAAGGTGGAAGAAAACATCCCGAACAAAAATTAGTGAAGATAAATACGCAGAATATTCTTTTTGTTTGTGGTGGCGCTTTTGATGGCGTTGATAAAATAATTGCAAGGCGCATTAATACCAACGCAATTGGTTTCAATGTAAATAAAGAACACCAGGAATCTGCTAAGAAAAATTTATTGCAGTTTGTAAATGCTCCGGATTTAAAATCGTTCGGATTAATTCCTGAACTGCTCGGACGTTTACCTATTGTTACACATCTAAACCCGTTAGATAAATCAACATTGCGTTCTATTCTGACAGAACCAAAAAATTCTCTTATCCGCCAGTATAAAAAATTATTTGAGCTGGAAAATATTCATCTGGCAATTGATGATGATGTGCTGGATTTTATGGTTGAAAAAGCGCTCGAATATAAACTTGGCGCAAGAGGATTGCGCAGCATCTGCGAAAGCATTCTTACCGATGCAATGTTTGAATTGCCTTCTTCAAAAGAAAATAAATTTCATCTCACACTGGAGTATGCAAAAAAGAAATTCGATAAAAGCAAAATGAGTTTGCTGAAAGTTGCATAGGTCAAAGTCGGAAAGTCCGGAAGTTGATAAAGACGGAAAGAAATTCACTTTTCTCATTTCTCATTTTAATTATTCTCATCTTTCAAAAAAATCAAAAATAAAAAAGGCGGCCTTTTTAGACCGCCTTAAAAAATCTGGTTAATTTATTTTAAGCTATTATTATCTGATAACTACAACTCGTCCTGATTGCTGCGAACCATCCGAACCTATAACCTGTAAAGTATATGTTCCTTCGGTAAGGTTGTGAACAGGTACGGAAATTGTGTTTCCGCTTGCATTCGTCAACTGCTGTGAAAACACTACCTGACCGCTCAGGTTGAACATGCGAACAACAGCGTTATTAGAAATATGACCTAAGGAAACATTCACATAATCCGTTGCCGGGTTAGGGAATATTCTGAATGCTGCAATGGCATCCATGGTTATAACTTTAATATCAGAATAGCTGGCAGCACCATTTGTGCTCACCATTTTCAGGCGATAATAATCTGCGCCTTTTAATGGAGATAGATCCATGAGAGAATAATTAGTTAACACTGCAGAATTACCTTGTGCATCTATTGTTCCGATTGAACTCCAGTTGATGCCATCTGCGCTGCGCTGAACATCAAAATAATTTGAATTTTCTTCTTCAACAGTTTGCCATGATAAGCTTACTGTATTATCACTGTTTAATATTGCTTTGAAATTAATTAATGTTACAGGAAGCGGATTTGCTTTTGTAGTAGATCCGATAGCAAAAGGAGTAGTTGCGCTGAATGCACTTACACCGTTAAATGTTACTGAACCTCCTGTTACATTATCTCCGCTAATAGAAATATTGCCGAATGCGCTCCAACTTCCTCCAACGAGATGAGCAAGAGCTACGTGATTTATATCATTGATGTAATAACTAAGTGATTCGGCATTGCATGGGCTGCTTGTATTCCAGTAACCAATAACATTTATAGCTGCAGATGGTGTAGCTGTGCTATTGAGCGTCCAGTAATCACAAACGTTCATGTGATCAAGCCCTACTGCTGTTACTGAACCTAATGCCGCTGCACTTCCGCGATTATATTGTGCAAGAAAAGCACTCGTAGCACTTGATGGAGCAGAAATACCGATGGGCACATAACCCGTTCCTGTTGCACCAACAGGGAAAGTAAATGCTGAATTACCTATTTTAGTTATCGGACCATTTACAAAACTATTGTTTGATGCATTAGTTACACTTCCACCATTATTAATGGTAAGAAGAGTAGCAGTTGCAGTATTTATTATACCGTTAGTTAAATTAAGAATTCCACTTACTGTAGCCGATTTTGATATAGTTACTCCAGCGCCATTAATTGTAAGATTATTAAATGTTGTACCTTTTGTACCACCGATTGTTTGAGAAGAAGAACCGTTAAATGTTACGCCGGCCGAACCTGCAGTAAATGTACCTGCGGTGTTTAATGTCCAGTTGCCACCAACGTTAATTATGTGAGCAACTGCGCCGCTCACATTCGGATCAAGTGTTCCGCCAGTAATATTTACATTGCCTGAAATATTTGCTGTAGCTATACCATTTGAACCATCATCAAAAGTTAATGTTCCTGCCTGTATATCTAAATCTCCGGCTATATTTATTGTAGGTGCAGAAGTATTATCAGTAAATCTTATTGTACCTCCACCATTTACTACAAAATCGCCGCCAACATTAAATGTGTATGTACCTGTACTTACTAATCTTAAACTAAACGCAGAAGTTGATGAATAAGTAAAAGTTCCATTTACAGTATTTAAAGCTCCAAGCAAATCGATTATACCTGTTTGGCTGCTGCTCCATGTAAAATTACCAAAAGCTTGTCCTAAACCACTCGGTACGGTATTGGTAATGCCGCTAATAATAGCAGTTGAATTATTATCCCAATTAGCAGATGGAATAGTTCCGCCGTTCTGTGCATGATTATATGTACCACCATTATCAATACCAATCAATGCACCAGAACCAAGAGTAATGGTACCTGAATTACTTAATGTTCCCAAAACATATAAAGAAGTATCGCTGCCTGCATTTAATGTAAGTGTTCTACCACTGTTCACTGTTAATGTAGCGCCGGAATTGATAATTATATTTGGAGCACTTAAACTTGCTGCTATTGCAACATTATTAGTTCCCTGAATCGTTACGCGTTTAGCGCTTGAAGAAGGTACAAGAGTTGCAGTAAACCATACGCTGCTATCGTGAGAACTTTGCCATGTTGCAGCAGTACCCCAGTTGCCCGATGCCTGTGATCTAAAATAATCTGTTGCACTGGTTGAAAGAACATCAAATGGATTGCTGGTAACAAAAACGCTGCCGGCAGTTGCAGTTATAGTTCTGTTTGTACCTACAGTATTTTCGCTCACATTTGTTGCAGTTCCTATTGTAGCAGTTGTAGGAGTTATTGCCCCGGCGCTTGTTGTTAAAGCCACTGAACCACTTGCTGCATTGCCAAATTGATCCGTACCGGTAACAGTAATTGAAAAATTATTGTTGACAGATTGCGGACTTGAAATAGCGCTCATGTTTAGAGTTGTAGGAGCGCCGCCAGTCATACTTAGAGTGCCGCAATTAGTTCCACCACCATTACTAAATCCGGCAATTATGCCGGTGCCTGACGTTCTTGTTATATTTCCGGTTGATGGCACAAGAGTTCCGTCAATTGGAGCAACCTGAATTCCGCTTATTGTAATGACGTTATTAGAAGCTGCGGTATTATTAGTACTATACGTAACAGTGATTGTTGTAGTCGTTACCACTATTGATGCTGCGTAAACAGTTGATGACCCTGTTCTTGTAACAGATCCAGTACCTGCTTTAAAATTCCAGTTTGCCGGAGCGGTGAGCACAAAGGTTACGTTAGTTTGATTTGTTTTAAAATCAGTATTTAAATTGTCAGAGACAACTATATTACCAAGAGCTGTATAAGTACCACTACCAGGCGCTGTTAAAGATTTGTCGGCACTGATATTAGTACCTCCTGTGGCTGCTGTAACTGTAACATTCGCGTATGTTACAGATGCAAGTCCCATCGCCAAAATCATTGTAAGCACAAGGCTTCTGAATAAAGGTAAAGCGTGTTTCATTGTTTTGCTGTTTATGATAATAAAAATTTTACGAGCGCGTGGGCTAATGCAACGGGGAAATTTATAAGAATGGATTAGAGGTAGCATTACATGTAATACAGAAATTTTCTGCAAAACATAATTAAGTATGCTTTTAGCTTAAAGAGGTAAATAAAACAACAAAAAATGAGTGATATTTATAAGACTGGATTTTCTTAGAGTGAACGGAAGCAAAATGTACTTTGCTTTTATGTTTTAGTGGGAATGATCAGAGGCTTCTGTAAAAGAAGTGGAACAAACGTATAAATAATTATTCAAAATTGCAATAGGATATACGAAAATTAATCTTTAAGCGCTTCGCGGGCAATAACAATCTTCTGAATTTCACTTGTTCCCTCGCCGATTGTACAAAGTTTGCTGTCGCGGTAAAATTTTTCCACCGGAAAATCTTTTGTGTATCCATACCCGCCAAATATCTGCACAGCATCATTAGAAACTTTTACTGCAACTTCGCTGGCATAATATTTTGCCATAGCTCCTTCTTTGGTTACGTTGAGCTTTCTATTTTTTTTGTCGGCGGCCTGGAGAGTTAATAATTCTGCCGCCATTATTTCTGTAGACATATCCGCGAGTTTGAAAGATATTCCCTGGAAATTTGAGATCGGCTGATCGAACTGGTGCCGTTCTTTCGAATATTTCAAAGCCGCTTCGTAAGCGCCTTTTGCAATGCCAACAGAAAGTGCAGCTATAGAAATTCTTCCGCCATCCAAAACATACAGCGCTTGCTTGAATCCTTCACCAACATTTCCCATTCGGTTTGCATCCGGAATTCTGCAATTATCAAAAATCATTTCTGCGGTTTCACTGGCGCGCATTCCGAGTTTATTTTCTTTTTTGCCACCGGTGAATCCTGCAACGCCGCGTTCTACTATAAATGCTGTGGCATTATTTTTCGCGCGCGGTTCGCCGGTACGTGCAATTACAACGGCAACATCTGAGCTTATGCCATGTGTTATCCAATTTTTTGTTCCGTTAATTATCCATTCATTTCCATCTTTATTTGCGGTGCATTGCATGTTGCCTGCATCGCTGCCGGTGTTTGCTTCTGTTAAACCCCATGCGCCGATCCATTCTGCCGTTGCAAGTTTTGGTAAATATTTTTTCTTCTGCTCTTCATTTCCAAATGCCAAAATATGACCTGTGCAAAGTGAATTATGTGCAGCAACGCTCAGACCTATGGAACCACAAACCTTGGAAATTTCAATAATGATGTGAACGTATTCGGTGTAAGAAAGTCCTGCTCCTCCATATTGTTCCGGCACAACAACGCCCATCAACCCGAGCTTACCCATTTCTTTAAAAATATGCAAAGGAAATTTTTGATCTTCATCCCAATCCATTACGTGCGGCTTGATATATTGCAAAGAAAAATCCCTGGCTGTATGCGCCACCTGCTGGGTTAATTCGTCAATAGAAAAATTCATGAAAATTTTTTTCAGAGGTAAATTAAAAAGAACCAGGCAATAAACTAAATGTTACCGCCTGGTTATACTGACAAACAATCGTTAGAAAAACAAACTACCGGGCTGCCGCCCTTATGCCAGTACAAAGATATAAAATATTATTCGCAATACTAACAACTGTTAGTTTTTTTGCAAATTTATTTTATTTCTAAATAAGGAGAAATCTTTTTATAAATTTCCGGAGTTATCAAAGCAATGTTTTGTAATTCATCAAGAGTTTTAAAATTGCCGTGCTGTTGCCGGTATTGGACAATTACATTCGCAAGATTCCATTTGATGTATGGATGTTGCTTCAATAAATTCACATCAGCAATATTGATATCAATTTTTTTTACAGAAAAATTATTTACAACCAGGTAAGATTTTATTTTTGAAAAAGTAGAATCTGGCAGTCCATAAATTTCTGCAACTTGATCTGCAGAATAGAAACCTCCAAGTTTTTCCCGAAAACTTATAATGCGGTTTGCCAATTTACTTCCGATGCCGGGTAGCGCGATGAATGCAGAAGTATCCGCTGTATTTATATCAACAGAAGAATAATTTTTTTTTGAAAAAGAAGGATTCGTAAAAAAATGTGTCGTCGTTTTTTCTTTCAATGCAACACTGTCGGCATTTTTAATTCGGATATATGGAAACAGGCGATTGTATTCTTCTTCACTCAATCCATAAATTTTTTTCAGGTCATCCGCTTTGCGAAATTTTCCGCCTTTGGAAATATAATGATTGAGCGTTCGGATGATTCTATCCTGCAATCCCAATTTTTTCCATTCATCGCTGGTTGCAGTATTTGGATCAAAATAAAATAAAGTCGCTGCGTTATTTGAATTGATATGTGATGGCTTATGATATTCTTCATGCACATCATCATCCTGTTCATAATTTTTTGCATAATCATGCACAGAATCTTTTTGCAATTTTAATTGTGCAATTTCATTTTTGAATTGTTCAAACTGTTTACGATCGGATGAAACTTTCGGTGAAGAAAAAAAATAAGGAAGAATAAAAATTATAACGATAAGCGTGAGCAAAACAAATATTCCTGTTCTTTCCTTTCTTGAAAAAGAAAAATATTCTTTTATTTTTTCAGGCAGCATAAGGTTTAATAGTTCATAGTAAAACGCCAAGTTACAAAACTCTCAACATTTCAAATCAACTTCGGTTATTTTGCTATGAACTATTAACTGTCGACTGTCAACAGTCAACCGTCGACTAATAATACGGATAGGGTGCCGGACGATAATAACGCGGGCGCGGGCGTCTGTACATCACTCTGCGTTGCTCGTTCGGCAATATTCTGCCTAAGCCAATAATTACTCCGGCATTCAAACTAAATTGATACACGTTGGATGGCGCGGAATTGCCTATAGAAGGATTTTGCCCGATGTAATAACCTTCTCCATTATCTATAGGAGATAATAATTGCGCCTTGATTCTGAAACCAAATCGCGGCGTAACATACATGTCGGTTCCTAACTCGGCGCCTAATGTAAATTTTGTATCGCTTGGAGAACCATCAACGCCGGGAGTAAAAACTCCTGCGCCAATTAATCCACCAATAAACGGACGCACAGGCGCATTCGGATCGCCGAGATAAGGAACTAATCCTAAAAGAATATAATCTTCAGAAAGATTTCCCCTGCTTATTGTGATTCCTTCTCCGTAAGAATATAATCCTGATGTAGTGCCCATGTGATCATACTGAAGTTCTACACCAAACCTGCGATTAACATTAAACATTAACGAAGCGCCATAATTTGCCGCGCCATTTATCCTGGAATAACTATCGCCAAAATTAGTGCGGTTAGAAAAAGTATAGCCTCCGGAAGGAATAAAATCAATTGTTGTTTGCGCAAAAATTGCAGGTGTGGTAACCAGGGTAAGCAAAACGATCATTGAAATTTTTTTCATACAAAATAATTTTTGTTTAAGCACGGTTATCAAAATTAAAAAGAGAATTTCCTGACTGTTAATAATGATTCGTTAATTAAAATAACAGGAGAATGAGACTGTTTTTTATCTTGAAAGTTTAAACAAATAATTCAAGTCCGTCGTAAGCAAGTGCGATGCCATCAGGAAGAATTGGATTAATAGCTTCATGTTTACCTAATTGGTGACTGATATGCGTAAAATATGCTGCAGGAATTTGCAATTCATTAACTAAATCGAGGGCTTCAGGTAAATTAAAATGCGAAACATGTTTTTCTTTTCTTAGCACATTCAACACAATTATTTCGCTGCCTTTTATTTTTTCTTTTTCCGCATCGTCAATACGGTTTGCATCTGTGATGTAAGTAAATTTTCCAAAACGAAAACCAAGCACCGGCATTTTTAAATGCCACACTAAAATAGGAACGACCGGAATATCGCCAACTACAAATGGTTCGTTAGAAATAGTTTTAAAATTAATTTCAGGAATGCCAGGATATTTCAGCGCAGCAAATGCATAAGGAAATTCCCGCACAATTGTTTCCTGCGTTATTTCATTTGCATAAACATCCATTGGCTTTTGCATAAAAAAATTAAAAGCGCGGATGTCATCGAGCCCGGCAATATGATCTTTATGCGGATGCGTAAAAATAACAGCATCTAATTTTTTTACGTTTGCGCGCAGCATCTGGCATCTGAAATCGGGAGTGGTGTCGACTACTAAAGTTGTTGTGGAAGATTGAACGAGTATGCTGGAGCGAAGTCTTTTATCTTTTTTATCTGCAGATGTACATACTTCACAATCGCAGGCTATCATTGGCACGCCGCTGCTGGTGCCGGTTCCGAGAAATGTAATTTTTAAAGAAGGATAGTTCACGGAGCAAAAATAAGAAAGCGTTGTTGAAGTATGAAGTATGAGCTATGAAGTATGAGCGTTTCCATTGAGCCATTTTCACATTTTCATATTTGCACATTGCTTATCACATTATCTCATTAGTTTGCTTCGCAACAATTTCAAGGTAAATTTTTTTTGTTTCAGGAGTTAATGAATCAAGGTTAATTTTTAACTGAGGTATGATATCCATCATCGCATTAATGCGGCCTTCTGTTTGCAAAAATTTATTAAGCACAACAACTTTTTTTTGTTCAAGAATACAATACCCGCTTTGAAAAGTTCCTCTTTCATACCGGATAACATATTCTCCTTCTTCTAAAATTTTTTCTATTTTTTCTAATGTGGTTTGTGTGTACTTCATGATGGTAATGTGAAAAATGTGGAAATATAAAAATGTGAAAATAAGATAATCCTGAGACATGATTTTCATTTTCACATCAGCACATTTCCACATTTCTCGCACTAAATCTTACTCGTCATCTTAATAACTGGGATGATCATTTCTTCCAAACTAACTCCTCCATGCTGAAATGTGTTGCGGTAATAATTTACATAATGATTATAGTTATTCGGATAACATAAAAATCCATCTTCCTTTGCAAAAATAAAAGATGAATTTATTGTTGGCACAGGCAAACCAATTTCCCGCGGATCGCGAAATGCGAGAACTTCTTTCGCTTCGTAATTAAGATTGCGCCCGTGTTTATAGCGAAGATTCGTTGTTGTTTGTTTATCGCCGATAACTTTATAAGGAGTTTTTACACGAACGCTTCCGTGATCGGTTGCAAGAATGAGATTTATTTTTTTATCAGCAATTTTTTTAAGCGCCTGGTGCAACGGAGAATGTTCGAACCAGCTTGCAGTAATACTGCGATAACTTATTTCATCGCTGGCAAGTTCTTTCAGCACTTCCATTTCTGTTCTTGCATGGCTCAGCATATCTACAAAATTGTACACGATGATATTAATATCATTTTCGAGCATGTTATGAATATTATTCATCAAATCCTGCCCGGCCTGAAAATTCACCACTTTGGTATAGCTGAATTTCAGATTATCTTTTCTTAATCTTTTTAATTGCGAACGAAAAAAATCTTCTTCAAATAAATTTTTTCCGCCTTCCTCATCATCATTTTTCCATTGTTGCGGAAATTGTTTTTCAATATCTGTGGGCATTAATCCGGCAAAAATTGCATTACGGCTGTATTGTGTTGCAGTTGGTAAAATTCCGTAAAAAGTATCTTCTTCCAAGATGCGAAAACTCTCTGCAAAAATTGGTTGAATTGTTTTCCATTGATCAAAACGCAGGTTATCCAACAAAATAAAAAATGTTGGAATTCCTTTTTCAACATTTGGAAAAACTTTTGATTGAAATAATGTGTGCGACATTACCGGCACGCTTCCTTGTTTTCCTTTTACCCAGCTTGCATAATTTCTCGACACAAATTTGAAAAATTCTGTGTTTGCTTCCTGCTTCTGCGATTGAAGCACCTCGCGCATTTCAGGGCTATCACTTTTTTCCATTTCCAATTCCCAATACACTAATTTTTTATAAATATCCATCCACTCATTATAATCGGGGTTACTGTTCAGCGCCATAAATAAATTTCGAAACTGCTGCTGGTAAGCTGTTGTAGTTTTTTCTGCAACCAATCTTTTATTATCAATAATTTTTTTCAGGCTCAGCCAAACCTGGTTTGGATTAACTGGTTTGATAAGATAATCCGTTATCTGGCTGCCTATGGCATCGTCCATTAAATTTTCCGTTTCATTTTTTGTAATTAAAACAACGGGAATCTGTTGATTGATTTCTTTAATTTTTGCAAGCGTTTCCAGTCCGGTAATTCCCGGCATCGTTTCATCAATCAACACAACATCAACAAAATTATCTTTTACAAAATCAATCGCGTCAAAGCCATTGGTCATGGAACTTACTTCATATCCTTTATTTTCTAAAAATAAAATCTGCGAGTGCAAACTTTCTATTTCATCATCTACCCAAAGAATTTTTGCTAATGCCATTTTGATTTTAGGTTTACGATTTGAGATTTACGATTTCTGAAACTCTAATCTTGCTTACTCAATTATAAATTATCCATTATCAGTTATAAATTTTTGTTTCCAGCTTCAGTAATTCTATTAAACATTCTTGCGTCGCACTCTTGTACGTCAACAACTCTATTCAACATCCGTTCACTGTTTGCTGCTTACTGTTTACTCTATAGTCCAATCAAATTTAATTTATCCGCATTGCATTGCTAAATTTGCAAATCGTTTTTCAGTCGTTTTAACAAATATATACAACAAGTGATGCAGCGAAAACAATTTGGGACAGAGAGGAAAATAATTAATGATCCGGTGTATGGTTTCATCACTGTGGATCATTCTTTATTGCTGCAAATCATCGCTCATCCTTACTATCAGCGATTGCGCCGCATCTATCAAATGGCCTTTGCGCATTTAGTTTATCCCGGCGCTGTGCACACGCGGTTGCATCATTCGCTCGGCAGTTATCATTTAATGTGCAACGCACTGACGGAATTAAAAAGTAAGGGAATTGAAATTTCTGAGGACGAACAATTAGGTTCGAAGATTGCCATCTTGCTGCACGATATTGGTCACGGACCTTATTCTCACGCGCTGGAAAATGTTCTTATAAAAAATGTCCACCACGAAACACTTTCGCTGCGGATAATGAATTTGCTCAACGAAGAATTTAATGGACAATTACAAACAGCTATAGATATCTTCACGGATAATCATCCCAAACCTTTTTTGCATCAATTAATTTCCGGCCAACTCGATGTGGACAGAATGGATTATTTAACGCGCGATAGTTTTTTTACCGGAGTTTCCGAAGGCGTGATTGGTTACGACAGAATTATTAAAATGCTTACTGTGCATGATGGCGAATTAATGGTTGAAGAAAAAGCTATTTACTCAACTGAAAAATTTTTAGTGTCGCGCAGATTAATGTATTGGCAGGTTTATTTACATAAAACAGTTTTGTGCGCAGAAAAAATGCTCATAAAAATAATTGAGCGCGCAAAAGAATTAATAAGTAAGAGTGTTATTGTTATTGCATCCACATCAAAGCTTGATTTATTTTTGCATGATAATGTTACAGCAGCGTCTATTAATGAACACATCAACACATTTTCTTTGATTGATGATTATGATGTGATGAGTACAGTAAAAAACTGGATGTTTCATGAAGACAAAATTTTATCTTATTTATGCAGGTCGTTAGTTGACCGGCGCCTGTTAAAAGTTGAATTGCGATCAAATGCTTTTGATGAAGAAGAAATAAAAAGATTAAGAAAACATGCGGCGAAAGAATTAAACATTTCAGAAGATGAAACGCATTATGTAGCATTCACCGGCGAGGCAACGAACACAACTTACGATCCGTATGATGAACGGATAAATATTTTATTTAAAAACGGAACTGTTAAAGACATATCGCAGGTAGACAATGCACTAATACAGCAAAGCCTGTCGAGCACCGTTAAAAAATTTTATATTTGCTATATAAGAGAGTAGTTCAGTGTTCATACAAGAACTGAACTCCATGAACTATGAACCATCAACCATGAACTATGAACTATAAACTATGAATTATTCCGCACAACAAATTGCATTTTTAGTAAAAGGTAAAATAGAGGGAAATCCTGAAGTCACTGTAAGCTCGTTTGGCAAAATTGAAGAAGCCAAACAAGGGCAGTTGAGTTTTTTTGCCAATCCTAAATACGAGGAATATTTATATACCACCGGCGCTTCTGTTATTTTGATCAATGAATCGTTCGAATTAAAACATAAACTAACGGCAACGCTCATACGTGTTCCTGATGCGTACTCTGCATTTGCTGTTCTTCTTACAAAATACCAGGAAACAATTGTTGAACAGATGAACGGCATTCAACAACCTGTTTATATTTCTGCAACCGCACAATTAGGTGAAAAAATTTTTGTTGCAGCATTCAGTTATATCAGCGAAAATGTAAAGATTGGCAACAACGTAAAAATATTTCCAAACAGTTTTATTGGCAATAATGTAAAAATCGGAAACAATTCCATTGTACATGCGGGAGTAAAAATTTATAACGATTGTATTATCGGAAACAATGTTACTATTCATGCCGGAACAGTTATTGGCAGCGATGGTTTTGGATTTGCGCCGCAGGCAGATGGGAGCTATAAAAAAATTCCGCAGTTAGGTAATGTAATTATTGAAGATGATGTCGAAATTGGCGCCAACACTACTATCGATCGCGCAACAATGGGATCAACAATTATTAAAAAAGGTACAAAACTTGATAACCTGATCCAGATTGCGCATAATGTTGAAATCGGGAACGACTCTGTGATAGCTGCGCAAGCCGGCATAAGTGGCAGCACAAAAATCGGCAATAATGTAATGATCGGCGGACAAGTTGGTATAGCAGGTCATTTACAAATTGGTGATGCGAATAAAATTACCGCCCAGAGCGGCATTTCTAAATCAACGAAACCAAAAACGACGCTTGCAGGTTCGCCGGCGCAGGATAACATCAGTGAATTACGCAGCCAGGCTTTATACCGTAACTTGCCTGAATTGGAAAAAAGAATAAAAGAATTAGAAAATTTAATTAAACAATTGCTTGCAGAGAGGGTATGATTTCACTACTCACTTAATTTTATAATTCCGTTTTTATCAACCGCTAATTTATTTTCTCCTTGCAAATAATTGATCACTTTCCAGCCTTTTTCTTTATTGATACCGGTAAGTTGCTGCAATAACTGTATTGCATCTATATTTTGCAATTGAACAGTATGAATTATGCGTTGATGAATTTTTTCAAACTCTTCTTCAGTAATGGTAATATTTTTTTGTCGCAGGCAATTATCGCAAACGCCGCATGGTTTGGCATCTTCATCTCCAAAATAATTTGCAATAAATTGGCTCCGGCATGTCGTTTCTTTTTCTACATACTCTAATAAAGATTCTATCCGGCGTTTATATTGTTCTTTTCTTTTTTGATAATTTACCCGGTTTATTTTTACATCTTCCGCCTTTGTTCTGTTCTGAATAAAATATAATTGCGGAGAATCTTTTTGCGGAATATATTGAATGATGCCAAAGCTGTGTAATTTTTTCAGATCATTTATTACATCATTCAAATCTTTCTTTAATAAAAAGACAATTGTTTTTTCATGAATAGAAACAAGCTGATCAAAAATCCCGGAATAAGTTCTTAATAAAACTTTTATAATAGGTTCGAGTTGTGGATTATTTTTTTCGAAATCATTTATTGATTCTTTGTTCGCAGTAAAAACAATTTGAGACGGAAGAAAAACCTGTTCATTAAAAGATAATAATTCTTCCTGTTCCAAAGCTTTCAATGCATACACAACTAATTGTGTATCGAGTTTAAATTTTTTTATGAAATCTGTAATATCAAAATCATAATAATTTCCTTCGCCGCTTCCGGAAGGAATTTGCAAATAATTCATCACCGACTGATAAACGATACGAATATTTTCCATCGCAGGGAAATGCACGCCAGGCAATAGTTTCAGCTCATCCACTTCTTTTGCAGCGTATAATAAAACGGCGTAAGCTTTTTTTCCATCGCGCCCCGCACGTCCAGCTTCCTGGTAATAATTTTCCAGGCTATCCGGAACATCCGCATGAATAACCGTTCTTACATCAGGCTTATCAATTCCCATTCCAAATGCATTAGTGCAAACGATCACACGCCTTTCATTTTTTATCCAGGCTTCCTGTTTTTTATTTCTTTCATCACTCATTAGCCCCGCGTGATAATAATCTGCATCAATACCATGCATGTTCAGTAAATCCGAAATCTCTTTTGTTCGCCTGCGGCTTTTACAATACACGATGCTGCTTCCCGAAACTTTTTCTAAAATTTCTTTTATCTTATTAATCTTTACGTCAACTGAAAAAACACTGTAAGAAAGATTTGTTCGCTCGAAAGATTGCCGGAAAATATTTTGATTTTTGAATTGCAACTTTTCACAAATATCCTGCTGCACTTCTTTTGTTGCAGACGCAGTGAGCGCAAGCACTGGCACACCGCGCAACTCGTCACGCAAAGCAGCTATGCGCAAATACGGCGGACGAAAATCATAGCCCCATTGCGAAATGCAATGCGCTTCATCAACTGCAATCAAACTAATATTAAACGATGGAAGATATTCTTTAAACAAATTCGTTTCCAATCTCTCCGGAGACACGTACAAAAATTTGCAATTACTTTCCGCCGCAACCTTCATCGTGTTCATCACTTCTTTCCTGCTCATGCCGGAGTAAACCGCAAACGCCGTAATTCCTTTTCTGCGCAGGCTTTCCACCTGGTCTTTCATCAACGCAATTAATGGACTAATCACCAAACACAAACCATCATTCATCATTGCAGGCACCTGGAAGCAAATAGATTTTCCGCCGCTCGTTGGCAATAAAGCAAGTACATCTTTTTTTTGCAGCACTGCATTAATAATATCTTCCTGCAGCGGACGAAATGAATCGTGTTTGAAATATTGTTTTAGTATATCAAGCGGAGAAAGCATTAATGTACGATGTTAGATTTACGATGTACGATTTCATATTTTCGGTTATACATCATTGTTAGTATTTCTGATTTAATGATGTCTGATGTCTTATATTCAAATTTTGCTTCCTAATTATCAATTCTAAATTATCAATTATTAATTTTTTGTAACCAGCTTTAGTAATTCTTCTCACCATTCTTGCGTCGCACTCTTGTACGATAACAATTCTATTGAGCGATGTGCAACAGCAAAAGTAAACGATGCTTCACTTTTCACAATTGACCATTCACTATTCACCATCGCGCTAAATTAAACAACCTTTTTTACAAACAATCTTACTGAATTCGCAGCGAGTACCACATCGCTCAAACCCATAGCCAGCGCGGCAATTGCAGGAGAAAGAAAACCAAGTGCGGCAATCGGAATTGCAATTACATTATAAAAGAAAGCCCAGAATAAATTTTGTTTGATAGTAATAAAAGTATGGTTTCCCAATCCTAATGCGAGGGGAAAATTTTTTATTCCGTTGTTCATTAAAACTACATCTGCAGCTTGCATTGCAATATGCGATGCATCGCTCATGGAAATTCCGATTGTTGCTTTTGCAAATGCTGGCGCATCGTTAATTCCATCACCGATCATTGCAGCCGGAGATTCTGCATTCAGCTTTTCTACCTTGTTCAACTTTTGCTCAGGGGTTTGTTCAGCAATTACTTCATCAATATTTAATTGTCGCGCGAGCAATTCACATTTTTCTTTTCTGTCGCCGCTTAACAAAATCGTTTTGATATTTTTGTTCTTAAAATAATCAACGACTGCTTTTGCTTCCGGGCGAATTTCATCCTGCACATTAATCCAACCAATCAATTCATTATTTCTTAGTACGTATACATTATGCTTATCGTCTGCAGTTATTGCTGATACTGCATTATAAGAGCCTGCTATAAAAATATTCCCATCCTTATCTTCCGCTTTCATACCTAATCCTTTTATTTCTTGAATTTTTTTCCAGCGAATTTCATTTTTCGTTTTCCATGCAGCGGCAATGGCTTTTGCAATCGGATGGTTTGAATATTTTTCGAGGGAGAAAACAATTCGTTTAAAATCATCTTCATTCAAACCATCAGTTGTTAACTGTAAACTGTCGACTGTAAATTCTCCTGTTGTTAAAGTTCCGGTCTTATCAAAAATTACCTGCTTAATATTTTTAAATGATTCCAAGCTTTTTGCATTGCGAAATAAAATGCCGCTTTTCGCTGCACGCCCAAGTCCTACAGCAATTGCGGCAGGCGTTGCTAATCCCATTGCACACGGACAAGCAATTACCAGCACCGCGATACTACGCATAAGCGACACCGTTAGTTCATGAACAAAAATATAATTACCTATGAATGTGAGCGCCGCAATGATTAAAACAATAGGAACAAAAATGGCGCTTATCTTATCTGCCATTTGCTGAACCGGCGGCTTTTCTCCCTGCGCTTGTTTTACAAGATTAATAATTTTTGAAAGCAGAGATTCATTTGCAGAAGCAGTTACCTGCGCTTTTATAGTTCCATCATTTAATATGCTTCCGCCAATGAGATTATCTTTTGCATGTTTTTCAACTGGCATACTTTCTCCGGTGATGATGCTTTCATTCACATTTGCATCTCCCCATAAAATTTTACAATCTGCCGGAACTTGTTCGCCGGATTTTATCAGTATCAAATCGCCGCTTTTCAACTGCGAATTTTCAACAGGAAAAATTTGTTCATGGTGTTGATCATCAAAAGCAATCATATTCGCCATTACCTTTTGCGATTTCGCCAAACTGTTTAATGCTCTTTGTGTGGATTGGATAGTAACTTCTTCAATATAATTTCCAAAAAATATTAGTGTGATAATGATTGCTGCGGTTTCATAGAACAAATAATTTTCTCCGAGATTAAAAATTGTTCCAACCAGGCTGTAAACAAATGCTGCTGTTGCGCCAATAGTGATCAGCACATTCATATTCGGCATTTTGTTGCGAATGCTTTGTATGGCGCTTCTACCGAAATAATTCATCCCTACAATATATACGGGCAGGCACAAAGCCAGTTGCAGCAACGGATTCATCAGCCAATGAAAATGAATCCATTTATCAAACATATGCAGCATCAACGGCGCCGAAAAAATCAAACAGAAAAGAAATTTTTGAAAATGTGTTTGCAAAAAACGTTTATGCTTCCCCGTTATACCTGCATCATTTGTATGAACATGATAGCCGAGAGATTCAATTCCTTTGGCAATATTTGGTTCGGAAGTATCTCCATTCTTATCAAAGCTTACATCTCCGCCAATCAGGTTTACCTTCACGTTTTGCAATCCTTCTTTTTTGAGATAATTTCCAATGGTCAATGCACAATTGGAACAACTCATGCCTTCTACTTTCCAGTTTACGGTTTCCACAATTATTCTGATTTATTAATAGTAACAACAAATGCTGTACAAATTTAGTTTACCTGACTGTTTGCCGGCTAAAAAATAATTAGCGGCTTGCGCTTTGCCGAATAGACTTACAACTGTACAAGAGTGCGACGCAACGATGTTTAATAGTAGCAATCTGCTTAGTACAAAATTATTTGAACCCTATAAGTCATCGAGCTGGAAAGTTATATTTGCAAAATGGAATTGATTTTTGATTTGGAACATATCCGCGACGTTGCTAAAAAATTTTGGCAACATGTTGGCGATAAAAAAATTTTCGCTTTTTACGGAAGCATAGGTTCAGGAAAAACAACATTCATTCATGCTTTGTGCGATGCAAAACAAGTGAGCAGCAGAGTTGGAAGTCCTACATTTTCTATTATCAATGAATACACTTACGACGGCGGAAAAATTTTTCATATTGATCTGTACAGGCTGAAAGACGAAGATGAAGCTATACGAAGCGGCGTTGAAGATTGCATGTATTCCGGAGAAATTTGTTTGATTGAATGGGCGGAAAAAGCTCTGGGTTTGTTTCCCGAAAATACAGTGAAAATTTTTATAGATACGATTGATGCGAGCAAAAGAAAAATTATTATTAATTGAAAGAGAAAAACTTTCAATTCAATTTAAAATTGTAATTTACTGTTACATCCTTATTGCAAAAAAAGTTATAGATAAGCCCCGAACATGTCGCAGCAAAAACCAATCATCAGCACTTCCTTCAGTTACGAAACATTAGAAGAAACTCTTGATATTAAACCAAAAGGTGCGCAATTGCATATTGGTATTCCGAAAGAAACAGCTTTCCAGGAAAATCGAATTGCGCTAACGCCGGATGCAGTAGGCGTGCTTGTCAGCAATGGTCATTTTGTAGTGATTGAACACAACGCCGGCGAGCCAACACATTATACCGACAAAGAATATAGTGAAGCAGGCGCAAAAATTGTTTATAGCAGGGAAGAAGTTTTTAAAGCTCCGTTATTAGTAAAAAGCGCGCCAGTTGTGGAAGAAGATTTGCCGTTGCTGCAATTGAATCAAATAATCATATCGCCGATCCATTTATCTGCAATGAAGTCGGAACTTTTGGAAAAGATGATGGAGAAACGCGTCACGGCAATTTCATTTGAAAATTTAAAAGATGACAGCGGCACCTATCCCATCGTTCGCAGCATGAGCGAAATTGCAGGAAGCGCAGTAATGCTAATTGCGGGGCAATATCTCGGTTCATCCAATCATGGAAAAGGAGTTTTGCTCGGAGGCATTTCCGGAATACCTCCTACAAAAGTTATCATTCTCGGCGCAGGAATTGTTGGCGAGTTTGCAGCACGCGCTGCGCTTGCGCTTGGCGCATCGGTGAAAGTTTTTGATAACAGTGTGTACAGGTTAAAAAGATTGCAGAATAATATCGGGCAGCGCATGTGGACATCTGTAATAGAGCCGCGCATTTTAGCAAAACAATTGAAGACCTGCGAAGTTGCCGTTGGATCATTATCGTCACAAAGCGGCAGAACACCGGTTGTTGTTTCGGAAGAAATGGTGAGTAATATGCGTTCGGGTAGTGTGATCATCGACGTTAGTATTGACCGCGGCGGTTGTTTTGAAACTTCAGAAATAACTACGCACGAGCACCCGGTTTTTTTGAAATACGGAGTGATACATTATTGCGTTCCGAATATTCCATCAGGTTTTGCAAGAACAGCTTCCCAGGCTGTGAGCAATGTGCTGATGCCTTTACTACTTGAAGCCGGCGATGAAGGCGGATTTGAAAATCTTGTCTGGCATAAAGTGCATTTACGCAGCGGCATTTATCTTTTTAAAGGCGCGCTCACTAATTTTCATCTCAGCCAAAGATTTGATTTGAAATATACCGATTTGAATTTGCTGATTGCAAGTCAGAGATAGAGATTCATCTTTTATAATCAAGAATATTTATTTTTTCTGTACAAAAATCATATTCCTGCGCATCATTTGAACTGACAATTACAATACGGTTTGAAGAATAATTTTTAATGAGATGATTGTATAATTCAATTCCTTCTTCATCAAAATTTGTGGTGGGTTCATCCAAAAGCAAAACGGAAGTATCTGAAAAAATTGCCTGCGCAAGTTTTACTCTTTGTTTCATTCCCGACGAATAATAACGGATTTGCTTATGCGCAGCTCTTTCTAAACCGATTTCAGAAATTATTTTTTCAATACCTATAGCCGCAAAGAATGGTTTGAAGATTTGATGGAATTGAAAAAATTCCGTCACTGTCATTTCTTCAATCAATTCAAGATAGGGAGTTGAGAGAGAAATATGCTGGTAGAAGTTGTCGGAGGTCAGAAGTCCGAAATCCGAAGTCGGGGGATCGATGATTGCCGGTTGCCGGTTGCTGGCTGTAGCTTGAAACTGGTTACCTGCAACAGGCAACTCGTAAATGATTTTTCCTTCGCTTTCCGCCATTGCGCCGGCAATAACCTGCAGCAAAGTTGATTTGCCCGAACCATTAGGCCCAGTAATTGCATATGCATTTCCGTTAGTAAATTCAAAATTCAGGTGGCGAAATATCCATTCACGGTTGAAGCGTTTTCCAACATCAGTTAGTATAATCCTCATCCATGCTGTTTTTTGTAAAGCGCTTAATTATACCGCGACTACTTTCTCTTATGAAAGTTACAATTTCATCGCGCTCATCAGTTGCAGGAAATTCTTCTTCTAAAAATTCAAGCGCCTGCGAAGTATTCAATCCTTTATTATAAATAACGCGGTATATATCGAGTATGTGATTGATTTTATCTACTGTAAAACCTCTTCTTTTTAAACCAACGGAATTGACGCCGCCATAGCTTAATGGCTGCCGGCCCGCTTTAACATAAGGCGGAACATCTTTACCAACCAAAGAGCCTCCGCTTAAAAAAGAGTGATGACCAATATGTATGAACTGATGAATTGCACACATGCCACCGAGTATTGCCCAATCATCAATGATTACGTGTCCAGCCACCTGTGTGTTATTGCTAAGAATGCAATTATCTCCTACAATACAATCGTGGGCCAAATGGCAATATGCCTGGATAAGACAATTTTTTCCGATTACAGTTTTTTCACGATCCTTAGTGCCGCGGTTAACGGTAACAAATTCCCGGATAGTTGTATTATCGCCAATAAAAACATTGGAATACTCACCTTGAAATTTTAAATCTTGCGGGATGGCGCAAATAACAGCGCCAGGAAAAATGCGGCAATTTTTTCCAATCCGCGCGCCTTCCATGATAGTTACATTCGAACCAATCCACGTTCCTTCACCAATTTCAACATCCTGGTGAATTACGGTAAAAGGATCAATCTTTACATTAGTAGCTAACCTTGCATTCGGGTGAATATAAGTGTGCGGGTGAATCATTCTATGATCAATTGGTTGATTAGTCGGTTTCTCCGTGATATCAGGTTCTACTTTGTATAATATATTTTTCTTCATTAAAAAATGCCGAGATACCCCAGCATTTCACAAAAATAGGTTTAATTATGCCAAGTTTTTTACATTAACTTCTTTTTACCAATTGAGCTACCAAATCAGCTTCAGTGGCAATTTTATTTCCTATAAATACTGTTCCTCGCATTTCGCAAATGCCCCGGCGAATAGGTGAAAGCAATTCCAACCGTAAAATCATTGTATCGCCCGGAACCACTTTTTGCTTGAATTTGCAATTATCAATTTTTAAAAAATAGGTATCGTATTCTCCCGGCGGCATTGCATTAATGGCTAAAATTCCTCCCGTTTGAGCAAGCGACTCAACTTGCAGCACACCAGGCATTACAGGGTTTCCGGGAAAATGCCCTACAAAAAATGGTTCGTTGAAAGTAATATTTTTGATGCCTACGATATGCTTATCCGATAATTCAATGATTTTATCTACCAATAAAAAAGGATAGCGGTGCGGTAATGTTTTTTCAATTTGCTGAGCCGTATAGATCGGCGCCAGGTTGGGATCATAGACTGGAATATTTTTAACGTGTTTGTTTTTTTTTAGATATTGTTTGATTTTTTTTGCGAATTCTACATTGGTAGAATGTCCCGGGCGATTTGCAATGATGTGGGCTTTTATCGGGTAGCCGATCAAAGCCAGATCGCCAACCACATCAAGAAGTTTATGCCTTGCAGGTTCATTGGGAAATCTCAGTTCAAGATTATTCAGATAGCCTTCTGATTTTATTTCGATCTTATCTCTTTTAAAAACTTTTGCCAGCCTGGTCATTTCTTCTTCGGTTACGGGTTTATCTACAACAACAATTGCATTATTTACATCTCCGCCTTTTATGAGATTATTATCGATCAGCGCTTCCAGTTCATGCAAAAAACAAAACGTGCGGCAAGGCGCAATTTCTTTTTTAAAATCGAGCATGGTTTTTAAGCCAGCATGTTGTGTTCCAAGAACGGGGCTATTAAAATCAATAAGTGTAGTTACTTTATATTCCATGGAAGGCATTGCGATCATTTCCACGCGTTTCTTTTCATCGTAATGCGAAATGTTAGAATCAATGCTGTACCAGGCTTTGGCCGCGTTTTGTTCAACCACTCCTGCATCTTCTATCATTTCAACAAAGGGTTGAGAACTGCCATCAATAATTGGCATTTCAGGAGCATTGACCTCGATAAGGCAATTATCAACGCCCATACCGACCAATGCTGCGAGTACATGTTCAACGGTGCAAACTTTTGCGCCGTTATCTTCCAAAGTTGTTCCGCGGGAAGTGTCGGTAACAAGATCGCAATCTGCTTTTATCAAAGGCTGGCCAGGTAAATCAATACGCTGAAATTGAAATCCAAATCCGGGGTTAGCCGGCTTCAAAGTCATATCTGCATTAATGCCTGTGTGCAATCCCGTTCCGGAAATGCTCACTGCCGATCCCAAAGTATGTTGTTTGTGTGACTGAAAAATACTATCCATTCTTTTTTATTAAGAGCCGACAAAGATAAGGTTTGTTGCTGGTAACTGGTAACCGGTAGCTGGTAACGAAATTCAAATTTCTTCTTCTCTTTCCAGCATCAATATCGCGCTTTGCGGAACAATAAAATATTTTTCCGATTCATAAATCACTTCTGTTGCGCCGCTCAATAAAAATATTGCAATATCGCCTTCGCGCGCCTGCAGCGGTACATATTTAACCTGCTCATCCTGGTTCTTCCACGGCTCATCATCAACAGGCATAGGTATTGCATAACCCGGGCCGGTTTTGATTACATAACCCTGCTGCACTTTTTCTTTTTCCTGAACACCCGGCGGTAAATATAATCCGCTGTCTGTTTTTTCATTTGGCTTTGATGGACGAATTAATACCCTATCGCCTATGACAACAAGTTTTTTAAATTTAATATCGGAAGTAAGATGAAGCGCCATAAGTATTATTTCGAAATGCAAAAATAATCAATCGTGTAATAGAATGTTGATTGTTTATGATAGTTGCAATCAGCAGATGATAACGTTTATTAACAAAATATTAGCCGCACAATCTTCATAACCGCAAATGATTTAATTTTATTTGTACTAAATTAAAAAACATGGAAGGCAAAAAACCTAAAATATTATTGTGTGAAGATGATCAGAATCTTGGAATGGTATTGAAAAATTATTTAGAGTTGAATGATTTTGATGTTATACTCGAGCGCGACGGAAGACTTGGCCTCGCTGCATTTCAGCGCGAAAAATTTGATCTTTGTTTATTGGATATAATGATGCCGCATATGGACGGCTTTACTTTGGCTGAAGAGATCCGCGATGTAGATGCTGATATTCCTTTATTTTTTTTAAGCGCAAAAACAATGAAAGAAGATATCATTCAGGGTTACAAACTTGGCGCCGACGATTATATTACAAAACCTTTCGACAGTGAAGTGCTGCTGTTAAAAATAAAAGCGATCCTGAAACGCAATGAAGATTTGAATAAAGAATCTGAAAATAAAGAATTCGATCTCGGTTCATATCATTTCAATCCTAAGCTAAGAGAGCTTGGTCATAAAGGGCAGATGCAAACATTATCTCCAAAAGAAAATGAATTGCTGAAAATGCTTGCAGAACATTTGAATGATTTATTGCCGAGAGAACAAGCATTGAAAAAAATATGGGGCAGCGACACCTACTTTAATGGAAGAAGTATGGATGTATACATCGCAAAGCTTCGCAAATATTTAAAAGACGATACTAACATAGAAATTGTCAACATTCACGGAAATGGTTTCAGGCTTGTGGTGCAGCCAGTTTGAACCGGGATTGTCTAAACAAGGATTTTGAAAGATTGAAAAGATTATAGGATTGAAAATTCAATCCTTTTTTATTTCTGCTTTCTCAATTTGAAAATCGATTATTGAATGTTGAGTGTTGAATATTCTCCTAAAACAAAAGATTTTCTTCATCTCTCTCAACTTTTTTTCCGAGATGCTTATAAGCTTTTTCAGTAGCTTCTCTTCCGCGCGGTGTGCGTTTGATGAATCCTTCCTGGATTAAAAATGGTTCGTACACTTCTTCCAATGTTCCGGCTTCTTCTGCAACAGCGGTTGCAATTGTTGTAATGCCAACCGGCCCGCCTTTAAATTTTTCAATAATGGTAAGTAAGATTTTATTGTCCATATCATCAAGTCCATGCTCATCCACATTCAACGCGTGCAATGCGTGCTGTGTAATTGCAAGATCGATCACGCCATTGGAAAGCACCTGCGCAAAATCGCGCACGCGGCGCAACAAACCATTTGCAATTCTTGGTGTGCCGCGACTTCTTCGAGAAATTTCATTTGCCGCGTCGGAAGTAATTTTTGAATTCAAAATTTTTGCAGAGCGCTCAATAATCGTGTATAATGTTTCGGCATTATAATATTCCAATCTCGATTTAATCGCAAAGCGGGAAAGCAATGGCGCTGTTAGTAATCCGCTTCGCGTGGTTGCGCCAACAAGTGTAAAAGGATTTATGTTGATTTGAATGCTGCGCGCATTAGGTCCACTGTCGATCATAATATCGATGCGGTAATCTTCCATAGCTGCGTATAAATATTCTTCTACAACATTGCTGAGCCTGTGAATTTCATCGATGAACAATACATCGTGCGGCTCAAGATTAGTGAGCAAGCCTGCAAGATCGCCGGGTTTTTCAATTACCGGCCCGGAAGTTTCTTTGATGTTAACGCCTAACTCATTTGCAACAATTCTGCTTAGCGTTGTTTTTCCTAAACCGGGCGGACCGTGAAATAAAATATGATCCAATGCTTCTCCGCGCTGCTTTGCAGCTTTGATAAATATTTTCAGGTTTTCAATTATCTGGCTCTGCCCGGAAAAATCTTCTATAACTGCAGGTCGAATATTATTTTCAAATTCTTTTTCGGCGGGACTCAGCAATTCCTTTTCATTGTTTATGTTGGCATTCGGCATTCATCGAAGTTAAAACTAAAATCTAAAAGTAAGAATGAGTTATTAGCTAATAGCTATTAGCCAATAGCTGTTAGCTAAACCCACTGCTTAATAGTAGCACAACTGTACAAGAGTGCGACGCAACGATGCTGAAGAAAGATAAAATGCCGGTAACAAAAAAATATTTTCTGTAAAAAAATAAAGTTGTGAACTTAGTGCGTGATTTATTAATAACTGATTCCATTTACAACAAGTGCTGACTTTAGAAAATTTCAAATCATCGTTATCATCGTCGCACCCGCCGGGCGATTTATCAAATTACCTGAAGGCAATGTGGTATGATGGAAAAAATAATTGGGAGCGCGCGCACGATATTGCGCAAAATATTGACGATAAAAATGGCTCGCTGATTCACGCATACCTGCACCGAAAAGAAGGCGATTTGTGGAATGCAGAATATTGGTATCACAAAGCCGGAAAGTTGATGCCGGATTATGACCTGGAAAAAGAGTGGGAAGAAATTGTAGAATTTTTTTTGAACGCCTAAGAAATATATTTATTGAGTTTTAAAATCAGATCCGGGTCGGGCGAATTTCGCAACCATTTTTCTTTTTCTGAAAATTTACAAACACCGGGATAATCTCCCTGCCATTTTTCCATATCTATAATAATTTGAAAGTGCAGATGCGGCGGCCAGTTACCATTTTCAAAACGCATTCCAAATTCCGTGAACACTTCTCCGGCAGTTATTCTTTTTCCTTCGTGCAAATTTTTTATGGAGTTCAAACTTAAATGTCCGTATAGGG
Source organism: Chitinophagia bacterium (assembly GCA_963774065.1). Classification (GTDB taxonomy): domain Bacteria; phylum Bacteroidota; class Bacteroidia; order Chitinophagales; family Chitinophagaceae; genus Puia. The sequence continues at coordinate 1,769,412 of CAVZDO010000003.1, read as the reverse complement.
TATGAAAAGAAATTCCATCAATATTGTGCGTTAAAATAATTGTTGCGCCGTAATCGCTGTCATTATTATTAAATGCAAAACTATGCACAATGCCATTGAGCGGCGACATTATTTTTGTTCCTGTTTCTCCCCAAATATCTGTGCCGAGATGTAGTCTCCTCGGCTCCTCACCTGAATCAAAATGTTTGCTGCGCGCATATAATGTGCGATGTTCGTTATAGCCGCCGATTCCGTATTTACAAGAATATTTTTTTAATTGTTGATTAATATAATTTGCAAATTTTTCTGTGTCGGCAATTTGATCTGCAGTTAGTTCTTTATTGTTTTCTGTAAAATCGAAAGGAAATAATTTATCTGTTTGCGGATTGAATGGAACTATAGGATGAAATTTTTGCTGATGATTTTTTAGAGTTGATATTATTTTTGAAGAAAATTGCATGATGTAAATATTATTTGTTCTTTTTTGCTTGTGCAAAAAAGAACCAAAAAAGCACACCCGAAAACTATGACAGCCAGTTTTCGGGATATTAATTCATAATTATTAATTAATAATTATGAATTAAATCACCACGTTGATCATTTTATTTTTTACATAAATGATTTTCTTAGGTTGCTTTCCATCAAACCATTTTTTTAATGTTTCGTTGGAAAGAATAATTTCTTCCACTTGTTGTTGTGTTGCATCGAGTGAGATATTCAATTCACCTCTTGTTTTGCCATTAAATGCGACGGGATAATTTTTAGTTGATTCTTTTAAATATTTTTCTTCTGCTTTTGGATATGCTGCATTTAAAATTGTTGACTCGTTGCCGAGCACACGCCATAATTCTTCACAAATATGCGGCGCATAGGGTGTGAGTAAAATTAATAGTGGTTCGAGAATTTCTTTTTTGTGACATTTTAAATCGCTCAGTTCATTTACTGCAATCATGAATGCGCTTACGCCTGTGTTGAAAGAAAAGCGTTCCGTATCTTCTTCAATTTTTTTAATGGCTTTGTGAAGAACTTTTAATTCGGCATCATTTGCTTTGTCATCGTTCCAAACTTTTCCTTTTATATCATCATAAAATAATCTCCATAATTTTTTTAAGAACCGATGAACACCTTCAATTCCTTTTGTATCCCATGGTTTGCTTTGCTCCACCGGACCGAGAAACATTTCATACATGCGGAAAGTATCGGCACCGTATCTCATTACTAAATCATCAGGATTAACTGTGTTGAATTTTGATTTGGACATTTTTTCAACTTCAACTCCGCAGATATATTTTCCATCTTCTAAAATGAATTCCGCATCAGCATATTCTCCGTTTCGCCATTTTTTAAATTCATCAATATTTAATTCAACTCCATCAACAATATTGACATCAACATGCATTATTCCATAAACATCGAAACTATAAAATGTAAGTTCTTCTTCAGAAATATTCAATTCGGGAAATCTTTTTAGATATATCTGGAATTACTTCCTTTGGATGCATTCCATAGTCTTTTCTTATTTCATTATTATAATAAGATGAAATAAAAATAGGAGCGAAAGAATATTTTGTTTTATGAATTACTTCATCACCACTAGGCTCAACTGGAGTTGGAACAAATTTCCATACAAATCTGCTACTCCCCTGTATCATTCCCTGGTTCACCAATTTTTTATATGGCTCATCAAAACCGATATAGACCAATATCGAATAAAAATTTCGTCCACATGCGGCTGTATAATAAATGTCCAACTGCATGTTCTGTTCCGCCGATATAGATATCAACCTGGTTCCAGTAGTCGCTTGCTTTTCTATCGCAAAATGCTGCATTGTTATGCGGATCCATGTAGCGCAAAAAATACCAACTGCTTCCGGCATAACCGGGCATGGTGTTGGTTTCCCTCACCCCTGCCCCTCTCCACAAGTGGAGAGGGGTGCGTGCATCTTCACGATTAATTGTATCAGATGTGTTAGTGTTGCTTTTCTTTTTTGAAATGATATGCTCTTTTATTTTGTCTCTTACTGCAAATACATTCTTCAACACTTCTTCATTTGAAAATCGCAATACTTCAAACCCAATTTCGCTTAGCACTTTTGTCCTGTTTTCATCGTACAATCTTTGTTGTTCGTTCTCATGATAGCCGCCATCAACTTCCACGATCAATTTTTCCTGCAGGCAAATAAAATCAACAATGTATGCATCAATAGGGTGCTGCCGTCTGAATTTCACGCCGAGCTGATCATTTCTCAATACATCCCATAATTTTTCTTCCGCTTCCGTGTGATTTTTTCTCATCTCTTTCGCAAGCTCATATTGAACAGGTGCAGAAATTTTATATTTCGGAACGTTTGCCGCACCTAAGACTCCTTTCTCCGCCTGCGGAGAAGGGTCGGGGATGAGGGACCATTCTTTAATATTTGCCAGCGGACCTTCACCTTCTGGCCCGGGTTTGTAACTGTCAACGTGCGGCAACTCAAGCGGCAAATCTTTTTCATCGAGCGGATATGCAATTCCATCTTTCCAAATAATCGGAAAAGGTTCGCCCCAATATCGCTGGCGACTAAATGCAGCGTCGCGCATTTTATAATTCACTTTCTTTTTTCCAATGCCGAGCTCTTCAATTTTATTATTTACAATTTCTATTGCATCGCGCATCAGCAAGCCATCTAAAAAATCGCTGTTCTCTAAAATCGCATCTTTAGTTGGGTTTGCTTCTTCGCCATTAAAATATTTGCCGATAATATTTGTGATGGGAATATTAAAATGCTTCGCAAATTTAAAATCGCGCTCATCGCCGCAAGGCACGCCCATTATAGCCCCTGTGCCATAGCCTGCAAGCACATATTCAGAAATCCAAATCGGAATTTCTTTTTTATTAAATGGATTTATTGCATAAGCTCCCGCAAAACATCCGGTGATTTTTTTCTCCGCTTGCCGTTCTCTGTCACTACGACTTTTTACATAGGTGATGTATTCATCCACCGCTTGCTGTTGTTCTTTTGTAGTAATGGAAGAAATCAATTCATGTTCGGGAGCAATCACCATAAAGTCGACGCCGAAAATTGTATCGGGGCGAGTAGTGTAAACGCGCAAGTCGACCGTTGACCGTTGACCGTTAACCGAAAAATCAATCTCTGCTCCAAAACTCTTCCCGATCCAATTCGTTTGCATTTCTTTCATCGCTTCGCTGAATTCAACCTGCTCCAATCCTTCTAACAAACGATCTGCATATTCGGTGATGCGCAAATACCATTGCCGTAATTTTTTCTTCACCACAGGATATCCCCCGCGTTCACTCACTCCATTTATAACTTCATCATTTGCCAAAACAGTACCTAAGGCTTCGCACCAATTCACTTCGCCATAGCCGCAATAAGCAAGGCGATATTCCATCAAAATTGTTTGCTGTGTTTTTTCGTCGAAAGAATTCCAATTTTCGGGAGTGAACTGGTTGCCGGATGCTGGTTGCTGAATACTGGTAACCGGCATCTGGAAACCGGAAACCGGTATCGGATGATTCACGTTTCCCTCGCGTTCAAATATTTTTACAAGGTTCTCTATGCTATCTGCTTTCTTCTCAATTCTGTTATAAAAACTTTTAAACAACTTTAAAAAAATCCACTGCGTCCATTTATAATATGCAGGTTTGCTGGTGTTCACTTCGCGGCTCCAATCGAAACAAAAACCCATCTTGTCCAGCTGTGCCCGAAAATTTTTTATATTTTGTTCCGTACTAACGGCAGGGTGTATGCCATGCTCAATTGCATATTGTTCCGCGGGCAAACCAAACGCATCATAGCCCATCGGGTGAAGCACATTAAAACCTTTCAATCTTTTATAGCGCGCAAAAATATCGCTGGCAATATATCCTAATGGATGCCCAACGTGCAAACCTGCGCCACTCGGATATGGAAACATATCCAGCACATAATATTTCGGTTTGGAAGAATCGTTGCTTACGGTGTAAACGCCATCTTGTTTCCATTTGCCCTGCCAGTATTCTTCTATTTTTCTAAAATTATATTCCATGATTTATTATGTACGATGTTAGATGTGTGATGTACGATTTCTTATTTTTAGCTGTTAGCTATTAGCCATTAGCTGATAGCTTTTTTGTTCCCAACATTTGTTCTCTCTTCAACATCGTTGCGTCGCACTCTTCAACAGTTGATATTCTATTGAGCTATGGCTGAGAACGCAAAAGGTTGGGAAAAAGTTAAAGCCTGTTCCTTTCAAAATAACAAAATACTTACCTCGTTTTAGAAGGCAACAAAATTACGGATTGTGCTGCGAAATCTGTTATTTTTGCGCAACAACATTTCCCGCAAAATCGCGAAGACGCAAAGAAAAAAATATCGTAGCGTCGTTGCGCTGCTGCGAGATGTAATTCCAACAACAAGAAAAGTTTTTCAACATGGCGCAATTTGGTAAAGGTTCTGCTAAACGCTCCAAGCCTTCTTATTTTATGGTTATTCTTGGCGTTTCGCTGGTGTTATTTTTTCTTGGCATGCTCGGCTGGGTAGTTATCAACGCAAATAAACTCGGACAAACTTTTCGCGAAAATATTGAAGTTCAGGTTTACGTCAGGGAAAATATCAGCGCTAAAGACAGCGCTGCGCTTGTGCAATATATAGCCGCGCAACCTTACATAAAATCTTACGAGTACATCACAAAAGACGTTGCGAAAAAAAGATACCTGCAGGATGGCAACAAAGACTGGGGAAATGTTTTAGATAAAAACCCTTTGCCGGCGAGCGTAAATTTTAAAATAAAAAGCGACTATGCTTCAGTTGATTCACTCACAAAAATTCAAAATGATCTTGCGCAAAATATGAGCGTGAGCGATGTTCATTACCTCAAATCTCTCGTGATGAGTCTCAACAATAACATCAGTAAAATAAGTATCGTGTTGCTGATAGTTGCTATACTCACTTCTGTGCTCGTAATCTTTCTTATCGACAACACCATCCGGCTTGCAATGTTCAGCAATCGTTTTCTTATTAAAACAATGCAAATGGTTGGCGCCACACGTTGGTTTATTGCAAAGCCAATGGATATTCGCGCTCTCATAAATGGTTTAATAAGCGGACTAATTGCCGTTGGCGGAATCTTAGCAATTATTATTTTAACCGAAAAATGGATCCCCGAAATAAAAGCATTGCGCGATTATGCCATGCTCTCTGTATTATTTACCGCCATGATTTTATTAGGCATTTTAATTTCATTGGGTAGCACGCATCGCAGCGTAATAAAATATTTGAAAATGAAATTGGATGATTTGTACTAAGAAGTCGGGAAGTCAGAAGTCGGGTGTCGGATGTCTGAAGAGCTTAGCATCATAAAATACTTTTCAGTTTCATACTTCTAACTTCTAACTTCCGACCTCGGGCTTCCGACTCCCAACTTTTCCTTATCTTGCATCCTCAATTTTTGAAAAATATGGCAGAGACTAAAAAAACAAAAATTTCTTCCAAACAAAGTTTCGATACAACACCTTTATTCGGAAAAGAAAATTATCGTTGGATGATCATCGGAATTGTAATTGTTGGATTGGGATTGATTTTGATGGGTGGTGGAAAAAGTAAGGACCCAAATGTTTTTGACCCAAACCAGGTTTATAGCTTCACGCGCATAACCGTTGCGCCAATATTAATTTTGATAGGGTTGGGAATAGAAATATATGCACTCTTCAAAAGAAAAAAAGAAAGCAACTAAAATTATAAGCGATAGCAATAGCTGTCGCTTTTTTATTTCAACCTTGTTCTTTGAATCTTGTGTCTTGAATCTTAATATTCTTATTTTTACTCCATACCAAACCAAAACTGCATGAGCACAATTCAAACCATAATTCTTGCAATTGTTGAAGGCTTAACAGAGTTTCTTCCTATTTCCTCAACCGGTCATCTTATTATTACCAGCAGTTTTATGGGAATTGAAAAAGATGAGTTCACCAAATTATTTGAAGTAGCTGTGCAGCTCGGCGCAATTCTCGCTGTTGTTGTTTTTTACTGGAAAAAATTTTTCGATTTTGGAAGACTGAAATTTTACGTAAAGCTGATAATCGGAGTTATACCCGCAATTATTTTAGGATTTTTATTCTCCAAAAAAATTGATGCGTTGCTGGAAAGTCCGCTCACAGTTGCAATCAGTTTATTAACCGGTGGAATTATTTTACTTTTTGTAGATAATATTTTTAATGCGCCGGTTATTAATCATGAATCAAAAATAAGTGTGCGACGCGCTTTTATAATCGGTATATGGCAATGCCTCGCAATGATTCCCGGAGTTAGCCGCAGCGGCGCTTCCATAGTTGGCGGCATGCAGCAAAAACTTACACGACAGGTTGCCGCAGAATTTTCTTTTTTTCTTGCCGTACCTACAATGTTTGCAGCAACAGGTTACAAATTATTCAAAGCATATAAAGAAAGCCCGGAGTTATTGCATAGTCATGCAAATATTCACGCACTGCTTTTAGGAAATGTTATTGCTTTTGTTGTTGCGATGATCGCAATAAAATTTTTCATCGGCTTTTTGCAAAAACACGGATTCAAATTATTCGGCTACTACAGAATTTTGGCCGGAATAGTTTTGCTGTTTTTGATATGGAAAGGTGTTATTGGTTCGTAGTTAATAGTTCACCGGAAAGCTAAGCATCAAATCTTTTGCTATGAACCATTATCAATTTTCAATTATCAATTATTAATTACCGCAATGCCTACTGCACCTAAAAAAATAATCACCGGATGGGCAATGTACGATTGGGCGAATAGTTCCTATTCGTTGATCATCACTTCGGCTATTTTTCCGGCATATTATACTGCAATTGTAAGTCAGCGCGTAAATTTTTTTGGAAGAACATTTGATCGTGCGGCGCTTGCATCTTACGCTATTTCATTTTCTTTTTTAGTAATCGCATTTCTCTCACCTGTTCTTTCTTCCATTGCAGATTACAAAGGAAATAAAAAAGCCTTCATGAAATTTTTCTGCTATCTCGGCTCGCTGGCCTGCGCGGGAATGTTTTTCTTTTCCAAAGATTATCTTCCAAATTCTTATGTCGATTTTGGATTGATATGTTCCATCATTGCATCTATAGGTTATTGCGGAAGCATTGTTTTTTATAACGCATACCTCCCCGAAATTGCAGATGAAGCAGACCAGGATCGCGTTAGCGCAAAAGGATTTGCATTAGGTTATGTTGGAAGTGTTTTACAAATGATAATTTGTCTTGCCTTTATTATGATGAACGATAATTTACATTGGGGGTTGGGAACTTTGCCGGTGCGGATAACTTTTCTTTCTGTTGGTTTATGGTGGACGGGTTTTGCGCAAATCACTTTTAGCGTTCTTCCAAAATCAAAAAAACCGGAGCAACGCCCTGAGCATAATATTTTCACAAATGGTTTTCATGAATTAAAAAAGGTATGGAACCAACTACAGCATTATCCGGTTCTAAAAAAATATTTGGTTGCTTTTTTCTTTTACAATATGGGCGTGCAAACGGTAATGTACATGGCAACTTATTTTGCGTCGGACGAATTAAAAATGAAATCAACCGAACTCATTATTACAGTTCTCATCATTCAACTCGTAGCAATTCTTGGCGCATATTTATTTTCAATTATTTCAAAAAAAACAAACAATATTTTTACGCTAAGTCTTCTAATTATTATCTGGATAGGAATTTGCATCGGCGCTTATTTCACGCACACGGTAATGCAATTTTACGCCGTTGCATTTACTGTTGGTATGGTAATGGGCGGCATTCAATCCATGTCGCGCTCCACATATTCCAAACTGCTTCCCGAAACAACCGACACTGCATCTTACTTTAGTTTTTATGATGTGTGCGATAAAATAGGAACAGTTGTTGGTACATTATCATTTGGATCAGTTGCAGAATTTGCCGGCGGTATGCGCAACTCTGTATTAGCTCTGATGACTTTTTTTATAATTGGTTTTATTTTGCTGAGGTTTGTAAAAATGAAAAATGTGAATGGTGAATTGTCAATGGTGAATGTTTAATTGTGAGTGGTGAATGGTGAATGGTGAATTAGTTTTAGCTTTTTACTTTTAACTTTTGACTTAACAACAAATTGCACATGAATTTATACGCAATCGATACCGGTTTTTTTAAATTAGATGGCGGCGCTATGTTTGGCGTTGTTCCAAAATCAATATGGAATAAACTAAACCCTGCCGATGAAAATAATTTATGCGATTGGGCATTACGTTGCCTGCTCATTGAAGACGGAGACAAACTGATTTTAATTGATAACGGGATCGGAGATAAACAGGATGCAAAATTTTTAAGTCATTATTTTTTGCACGGAGATGACACATTGAATTCATCGCTTGCAAAATGTGGTTTTAACCGCGATGACATCACCGATGTTATTTTAACGCATTTGCATTTTGACCATTGCGGCGGAAGTATTATCCGCGAAGGAGAAAAATTAGTTCCGGCATTTAAAAATGCAATTTACTGGAGTAATGAAGATCACTGGAAATGGGCTACAGAACCGAATGACAGAGAGAAAGCATCTTTTTTAAAAGAAAATATTTTGCCGATAAAAGAAAGTGGACACCTAAGAATGGTGAATGAACATTCTTCAGACTTCGGACTTCAGACTTCAGACATTTCTTTGCGTTTCGTAAACGGCCACACTGCCGCAATGATGCTTCCTCAAATTTCTTATAAAGAAAAAACAATTGTTTTCATGGCAGATTTACTTCCTTCAATCGCGCACATTCCACTTCCTTATGTAATGGCATATGATATGTTTCCATTAACTACAATGCAGGAAAAAAAATCTTTTTTAATAGAAGCTGTTGATAATAATTATATTCTTTTTTTTGAGCACGATCCGCTTTATGAATGTTGCACAGTGCAACTAACGGATAGGGGTATACGAAGTAAGGAAACTTTTATGCTGAGCGAAGTATGAAGTATGAAATACAAAGTAAATTTCAGAATTGCAATACTTCATACCTCATATTTTATAGTTCATAGTTCATACTTAATCTACAAATCAATCAATGAGCTTAACGGATGCCGTCGGTTGCGAAAATCGACCATATCTACAATTATACTTCCCACAATTATTGGACTTTCTACACGAACCGGAATGTGATTTGGATCATCGCTTACCCAAACAATCATTTTTTCTCCACCTTCAAATATGGTTCCTTTAATTAGTAATGGCTTGAATTTTATTGTGCGAAATTTTCCATATTTTGTTTTCACTGTCTCTTTACCGAGGTAACGGATATACAAATGATACACTTCATTATCCAAAAACATCGAAAAAGGAATTGTATCATTTATTTTCAGGCGACTGAAATTTACGTTGCGCGCATAATACATGGAACTGACCACGTCCTGCACACACTCCGGAACCTTGAACACTCCTTTGTTGGTGAGTGCCGTATTTGTTACCTTATTAAACGTTACGTTTTCATACGTTGTGTGCCCGCCTTCATTAACGTTGCGTACAAATTTATAAGGCTGCAATGTTGTGGTATCAATATAAGATTCGTACTTGTCTCTCACTTTAAAAAAGTCATCGAACAAACTATTTGTTTTACCGCTGCCGGTAACATGGTAAACAGGTTTATCATATAGCTGATCTAAGGCAGAAGTAAAAACAGCTTCGCCCGCGCTTGCATAAACACCAGCCACCCTGTAATATATTTTGTAAGTAATTGACTCGCCCGCCTGGAAAGCAGTATTGCGCGTAGTACAGGGATCTTCACCTGCAAGTAAGGGAAGCGATAAGGCTGTTGATAATAAAACGAATGCTATTGTAAATATTTTCATCTAAGATTTAATTCTGAATAATTTTATTCCTAAAATTAATAAACTGCCAACTAATGCAGGTATAATTAAATTAACAAGCCAAATGCTAAAAGAAGCGGTTAATATTCCAACCGTACTTGCTCCAAACAATTCCATCACCTGAATAGATGCTTCCCAGCGTACACCCAACTCCGTTAGAAAAGTAAAAGTGGGCACAATAGCTATCACTAAAAACACAACACTCATGCCCGTCAATGTTTCCGTGAACGACAATGATAATCCAAAAACGGAAAACAGCAGATAATATTGAATTATAAATACAATATACCTAAGTAACGATAAAGACAATATACGGAGAAGAAAGGTTGCGTTAAATTCTTCTAAAACTTTTACGTACGAAAAGAATTTTGACGCCAGCCATTTCTTTCCGAAAAATTTTATCAGCCAGGAAACTCTGAAATAAAAAAGCAGGAAAATTAACAAAATGAAAACAGTGAATGCAAGTAAAATATTCAACCATAAATAAAAAAGTTTCCAATTTAATATTGATGGCGAATGCACATAGTATTTCAAAAAAATAATTCCACCGCAGCCCGTTATCAATGTAATAATCAATTGCGAAAAGCTGCATAATATAGTGAGAGAAATAGATTGCGCGCGTTTGCCTTCTTCTATGTACAACATTCTTCCAAAATATTCTCCGGTTCTGTTTGGCGTGAAAGATGCCATAGTGATTCCGGTTAATGTTGCTTTGAAAGCTCTCCAGAAAGAAATTTGCTGAACAGATTTAATAACCAATTGCCACTTTCTCGCTTCCAATCCCCAGTTAAAAAACATAAGCAAAACAACTATCCATATTTTCCATTGCTGCGGTCTGTAAATCGCATCTTTTACATTTTGTAATGATTGCCTCCAATTATGCTGATGCAATATTTGACGATAAATAAAATATGCGAGAAGCAGAAATACTATCGGCCCAAAAAAATAGTTGATTAATATTTTAATAGTTTTGTTCAGCGGCATAATTCGTCAAAAATAAATCTACTCTTGCAAAAGCTATCTAAAATAATTTTAGGCATCGACCCCGGCACCCTGATGATGGGATTCGGTATTATTAAAATTAACTCAAGCAAAGTAATGCTATTGGAAATGGGTGTGCTAAAATTATCTTCAAAAAAAGATCCGCACGAACGTTTGCAGCTGATTCATAAAAAAGTAAAAGAGCTGATAGAAGAATTTCATCCGCACGATTTTGCAATTGAAGCTCCCTTCTTCGGAAAAAATGTTCAGAGCATGCTAAAGCTTGGCCGGGCGCAGGGTGTAGCGATTGCTTCAGCTATGCAGGCTGGATTAACGGTAACAGAATATTCTCCAAAAAAAATAAAACAATCAATAACAGGAAATGGCAATGCCGATAAAGAGCAGGTTTGGAAAATGCTTCAAACTATTTTGTTTCTGAAAAAAGAAATAAAATATTACGATGCATCCGACGCGCTCGCTGTTGCGGTTTGTCACCATTTTCAAAATAATAGTTTGAATAAATCGGCCTCAAAAAAATTAAATGGCTGGGAAGATTTTATAAAGAAAAATCCGGAGAGAGCGAGGTAATTTGAAAATGTGGAAATATGAAAATGTGATAATTAAACTGCCGTTAACTTCGATTATATTTGATTCGAGTTTTCAGTTTTAGCTATGCATTCACATCTGTATTCATTTCCACATTTTCATATTTTCACATTGCTCTCATCCGGAAATAACAGTTTGCAAAACCGGAAGTGATTTTATTGTTCCAAAATCCTGGATGTGCAATGCATAATAATTCTGAAATGCATTTAGCAAACTTCTTCTCGCATCTTTATTCATTTTTATTTGCCGCAACTCGTGTGGTTGCATAATTTTTAATAATTGCGAAGAAAGATTACTGAATGGTTCTTCCAAAAAATATCTGTGTTCCGGTTTATTTGCAACAAACGATCCTTCCTGCAAATCGAGCACATTATTTTTTTCAGAATAATTATCGTTGATCTGTAAACCAAGAAATGTTGCAAGATGCGTTACAAAAAATAACGGGTAATTTGCCATTTCGGTTTCATCACTTTTATCCAAATGCATCATTACATCTTCGGCAAACTGAAATAATTCATTATTCGCTTCCGGCTGTTTCAAACATTTCACAAGCATCTCCACAATAAACATTGCCACTGCGTTTTTTGATACGTTAAAAAAAATATGTTGATACAGATAAGCCCAACCCGATTCTTTTATACGCTGCAAATTTTTTAGTTCGTTGTGATAAACTACTAACTGCAAAAGCGCAGCAGGCTGAAACAAATTTGTTTTCGATTGTGTTTTTTTTGATGAGGTTCGAACGCCATTTACGAGGTAAGACTGAATGCCGAATAATTCCGTAAATATGGTAACAATCACACTCGTTTCGCCATATTTTACCGCTCGCAAAACAATTCCTTTGGTTTTATGAAGATTCAAAATGTAATTGATAATTAATAATTGATAATGCATTTCACTTATTTCCAAAGGTAATGTCAAATCTGATTTCGCCATGATGGAAAACCGGATGAAAATAAGTTTCTTTGCACTATTATTTTACTTAACTGATGCTGAAATTATGTGGGAATCAATAGCCCGATTTGTTTTAAAAAACCGCCTGGTATTATTAATTCTGCTTCTTGCCGCCACCGGATTTATGGCGTACCGCGCTTCTAAAGAAAAAATAGGATACGAGTTTGCAAGAGCTGTTCCTATTGATAATCCGAAATATGTTTCTTATCAAAATTTCAAAAAAAAATTTGGCGACGATGGCAATTTATTATTGATAGCTGTTCAAACAGACAAACTTTTTACGCAACCTGTTTTTAATGATTATATAGATCTAAGCAAACAATTAAAAAAAATAGACGGAGTTGAACAGGTTTTAAGCGTTCCTTTTTTAGTGAATTTTGTTAAAGAGCAAACCGACAGCACAGAAAAACTAAAAGCGGTATCTATTTTTCCTAATCATACTTTATCGCAACAGGAAATTGACAGCTGCAAAAAAATATTCTTCAATCTTCCTTTTTACAGAGGTTTAATTTATAACCCCGAAACAAAAACTTATCTCATTGTATTAAATGTAAACCGTGAATTATTTAATTCATCCAAAAGAACCGAAGCTGTAAAAGCAATAACAAGCGCCGGAGATGCTTTTGGAAAAAGAAATAATATTGAAATGCATTACAGCGGTTTGCCTTTTATCCGCACAACAATGAGCGACATGATAAAAAAAGAAATGAAAATCTTTTTGATTGGCTCTATTCTTTTATCTGCAATTATTTTAATTATTTTTTTCAGAAGTGTTGCAACAACCATCATGTCTCTTCTTGTTGTGATAATGGGCGTTTTGTGGAGTTTGGGAATAATGAATTTATTAGGATATAATATTTCATTGCTCAACGCATTGATACCTTCGCTGGTGGTTGTTATAGGTATTCCCAACTGCATTTATTTTTTGAATAAATATCACTCTTCGTATAAGGATACCCGTGATAAAAATAAAGCGCTGTTTGAAATGATACGGAAAATGGGAATTGTAACACTGTTTTGCAATCTCACCGCTGGTATTGGTTTTGGCGTGTTTGCATTAACCAGCAGCCCGGTATTAAATGAATTTGGAATTGTTGCCGGCACTAACATCATGCTTTTGTTTGTCATCTCTTTTATTTTTATTCCTGCTGTACTCAGCTATCTTCCGGATCCGAAAGCGAAGCACACAAAATATCTTAACAACAAATGGCTTGTTGCAATTTTAGATAAGCTGGAAGTATGGACTTTGAATCACCGAAAAACTATTTATTCTGTAACTGTTGTGGTGATCATCTTTTCTGTGATCGGAATTTTTCAACTACGCTCGGAAGGTTTTATTGTTGACGATTTACCAAAAACAAATACTATATATACCGATCTGAAATTTTTTGAAAAAAATTTTAAAGGTGTGATGCCTTTGGAAATAATAGTTGATACAAAGAAAAAAAATGGTTTGAGAAACAACCTGCTGAAAACATTTACGGGTATAGATTCGTTGTCGCAATATATTGCTGCAAGTCCTGTAATGGCACGCCCGTTATCAGTTATAGAAGCATTGAAATTTGCGCGCCAGGCTTATTATGACGGCGACAGCTCGAGCTACGCATTGCCAAATCAGTTTGACATAGGTGTGATCGCGCCGCTTTTAAAATTCAAAACCGACAGCACGAGCAGCAAAGGCAACAAAACTAATATTGCGCAATTACTAAAATCTTTTATTGACAGTAACCAGCAAGAAACCCGCATCAGCGTTAATGTTGCCGATGTTGGCAGTAAAAAATTGCCGGATATTTTGCACGAGATTGAAAAAAGATCCGCTCAATTATTTGATTCAGCAAATTATAATATTGAACTAACCGGCAGCAGCGTTACTTTTTTAGAACAAAGCCGGTTTATTATTAATGGTTTGAAGACAAGTATCATGTGGGCGTTTGTGCTTATAGCTGTTTGCATGTTGTATTTATTTCGTTCGGTGAAAATTTTATTATGCTCTTTGATCCCCAACACCATTCCGCTCATCATTACCGCAGGAATTATGGGATGGAAAGGCATTGCGCTGAAACCCTCTACAGTACTCATTTTCAGCATTGCGCTCGGAATTGCAATTGATATAACCATTCGGTTTCTTGTAAATTATAAACAGGAACTTGGAAATAATAATAACGATGAAAAGCAAACAGTGATCAATACAATTCATACAACAGGAATAAGTATTATTTACACTTCGCTTGTGTTGATTGCAGGCTTTGTGATTTTTTGTTTCAGTGATTTTGGAGGAACACAATCCTTAGGTTGGCTCACTTCGCTCACATTGGTAATGGCTACACTAACGAATTTAATTTTCTTACCTGCATTGCTGATCACATTGGCTAAAAAAAAGAGAGAATAATTTTTTTCACGCATTTCGCAGATTTACACAAATTTTTTATTGGAGAATTTATAGACTGTAAACCATAGCTCAATAGTAGCACAACCGATGAACGGATTGCGACGCAACGATGATGCTATGAAAAACAAATGCTGGAAATAAAAAAAAATTAAGAATGAAGAATTAATAATTGCAATGAATATTAGATTTTGCTTTTGACTTTTTACTTAATAAGAAATCGTACATCCAACTTTACTGCAAAATTTCTTTCAATTTATTTTCCAAATCGTTTCCGCGTAATTCCTGCGCAATTATTTTTCCCTGCGGATCAATTAATATGTTGAAAGGAATTCCTTCGAATTTAAAAACTTCAACAGCTTTGCTGTTCCAGTATTTCAGGTCGCTCACTTGCGTCCACGCGAGTTTATCAGCTAATATAGCTTGTTGCCATGGATCTTTTTCTTTATCGAGAGATACGCCAAGAACAGCAAAATTTTTATCCTTGAATTCATTGTAAGCTTTTACCACATTCGGGTTTTCCATTCTGCACGGACTGCACCAGCTCGCCCAAAAATCTACCAGCAAATATTTTCCTTTGAAAGAAGAAAGAGAAATAATTTTTCCGTTGGCATCGGGCATGGAAAAATCAGGAGCTTGTTTGTTAACCCACGAATTATCTTGCTGCTGCTGCATTTGAGCCATCTGTGCTTTTTGCATGTCGTAAGTTTTTTTCATTTCTGTCAATATTTTATTCGTAGGAAATTTTTTGATGAGATTATTCATTTCTGTTTCGAAATCAGTTTGTGAAAGACTCCGCGACGACCAGCCCAATGCCAGCGCGGTTAATGTTGGATTATTGTTTGTTTCAATAAAATTTTTGAGATAATTATTAAAATCGCTGATAGCATTATTTTTTTCTGTTGTAACCGCAAGCAACGAACTATCGGAAGCATTAGCGCGTTTCAAACTGTCTAACTTTGAAAAACTTTTTTCAACCGCAAAATTCTTTTTCCCGATGTTATCAATCAATACTTTCAACTGCATGCTTGCATCGGATCCGCTGACTGAATAAAATTCGTCTTTCTTAGCTAAGTCAACATCCACGCTCATTTCCGAAACATCATTGATAACCGGGATCGCTAAAATATTATCTCCAAAAACTAGTTCAAAAATTTCCTGGTCTGTGCTTTTTGTTTTTGCAGATAGTGTGAACGTTCCATCGCCGGCAGAAAGTTTAGTTGAATCCAGCGCTACCGGCTGCTGATCTTTTCCTGTTGTTATTTCTTCGAGATATACCTTGGTGTTAGGTGATGGAAATAATTTGCCGGCATTTTTATAAGTGCATGTGATCTGCAATTTCGCTTTCGATCCTTGTTTGCATGAGTAAACTGATAATGATAAACTTAATATTAATAAATACGCGATTTTTTTAAACATGATTTTATGATTGAATTCTTTAAAATAATTTAATTCTTATCCAACTTTTCCAACAAAAGCTGATTGGTTAATTTTAAATCTGCTTTGCCCTTCGAAATTTTTTTTACTTCTCCAACAAACAAACCCATCAATCCTTTTTTCCCTTTCCTGTATTCCGTTACCTTATCCGGCATTTTTGCAAGCACTTCTTCCACCCAAACAGAAACTTCATCGGCATCTGAGTTTTGCAATAAATTCAATTCCGTTGCAACCTGCAATGGATGCGCGTTTCCGCTTTTAATTAATACAGGAAAAACGCGCGATGATGCAATGGAAAAATTTAATTTTTCTTCATCCACTAACTGTATTAACTGCGCAAGAGTCGACGGCGCTAACGAAAATTCTTTTGCAGAAATTTGCTTTTCATTCAAATAAGATTTTACCGGACCGAGCAACCAATTTGCCGCCGCTTTATAATTTTTTGTTTCTTTTATTAATTGTTCAAAGTAATTGCACAATTCTTTATCGTCGCAAATCACATACGCATCATATTCCGGTAAATGCAAAACACTTGTATATTTTTTTATCAACTCTTCCGGCAATGCAGTAATGGAATTTTTTATTTCTTGCAGCAATTTATCCGTTACGTAAAAAGGCGGCAAATCCGGGTCGGGAAAATATCTGTAATCATTAGCTTCTTCTTTTGAGCGCAACGCAAAAGTTGTTCCTGTTGACGCATCAAAACTTCTTGTTTGCTGAATTATTGTTTCATTATTTTCCGTAAGCTCCATCATTCGGTTTGCTTCGTAATCAATCGCGCGTTTCACATTCCGGATCGAATTCAGATTCTTCACTTCCACTTTTGTTCCAAGTTTTTTTTCACCTATGATTCTTATAGAAACATTTGCATCGCATCGCATACTTCCTTCTTCCATATTTCCATCGCAAACTTCGAGGTAGCGCAATATTTTTCTTAGCTCCGTGAGGTATTGATACGCTTCGTCACCGCTGTGCATATCCGGCTCTGTTACAATTTCAATCAGCGGAACGCCCGCGCGATTCAGATCCACACTTGTATTTTCATCATCAATATCGTGAATACTTTTTCCTGCATCTTCTTCCAGGTGAATGCGATTTAGTTTTACATTTTTTTCTTCATCGTTAACCCTGATTTTTACAAACCCGTTTTTACAAATCGGCGTAGTGTGCTGCGAAGTTTGGTAACCCTTTGGTAGATCAGGATAAAAATAATGTTTACGCGCAAAATAATTTACGCGCTCAATATCGCAGTGACAGGCTAAGCCAGTTTTGATAGCAAATTCAATTGCTTTTTTATTAAGCACAGGCAAAGTTCCGGGATGCCCTAATGTTATGGCGCTAACATGCGTGTTAGGTTCGCCGCCAAACGCAGCGCTGTCTCCGCAAAACAATTTTGTTTGCGTTAATAATTGCGCATGCACTTCAAGCCCGATTACAATTTCGTATTTGTTATAGTTGTTCAATCTTTATTTACGATTTATGAAGTACGATTTACGATTTCTTCAATTCGAAGTTTACTTCCTCAATTATCAATTCTCAATTATTAATTTTCAATTTTTTGTAACCAGCTTTAGTTTTTCATAGCATCATTCTTGCGTCGCACTCTTGTGCTTTTAATTTTCTATTCAGCTCTGCATTACAATCGGCAAGTTGCTTTAGTTTTTTGTCTGAAAAATTTCTCGCGAAGACGCAACGCCGCTACGTAGCGTCTCCGCGTCGCTGCGAGAAAATAATCCAACTGCAAAAATATTGTTTTAGCTCCGTATTTCCTGTTAGCTGTATGACAAACGGTTGAAGTTCATAAAACCAAAAAGAGTCGCCTGCAAGCGACTCTTCACCAAAATCATCACATTGACAATTTATAAATCAGCGGTTTTTAGTTTTCTTGGAATTTTTACTTCAACTTCCTGCGGTTTTCCATCGCGCGTCAATTTTATTTTGTAAGTATATTTTTCCTTGTTTTCTCGTGCAAATTTTGCAAGAGCATCAGCATTTTCAACTGGTTTACCATCAAACTCATTAATTATATCTCCTTCTTTAATACCAGCTTTATCAGCGGGAGATTCGTCATCAACATCTAACACTTTTGCGCCTTTGCCTTCTTCCAAATCCTGCGCCTTAATTCCTAACCTCGGTCTACCATATGAATAAGAATAAACATTATCACCATTGTTGAAATTAAAATTCTCATTCATCTTCGGCATAGCCAGATTGAATGTTTTAATTTTCATTGTTTTTTGCCTGCCTAATGTTGCCGTAGCTTTTTGTTCTTTTCCATCGCGTAAAAAAGTTATGGTTACTTTATCTTCGGGTTTGTATTTATGAATAACATCTGCTAATTCTCCTTCGCCAATTTTTGTATCGCCTATCTTAGTTATAATATCTCCTTTTTTTAATCCGGCTTTTTCTGCAGCGCTTTCTTTTGTTATTTCTGTTATTTTAGCGCCATTATCCACATCATCCCAGTTTACACCTAAAAAAGCAGTTTTTGCATTATCATTAATTATAAAGCTATTGTTACCATCATCGCTGTAACTCCAGCCCCCACGAAATGGCGATCTTGGAGCGCCAATTATCGATATAGCATCTTGATCAAAAAAAGGCATTTTCATTTTTCTAATCACAACATCTGAATCTTCGAATTCAGTAACTGGTTTACCATTTACATAAACTTCGTTGCCTTTTATTTCAACAGTTACTTTAATATCTTTATCGCCTTTGCGTTTTATAACAATTTCATCGCCGCCATTTAGCTTTTCCATTTTATCTTTTAATATTTGATCCTGGGTTACTTCGGGCTTTTCATCCTGGGCAAATGCAAATGAGTTTAATAACAGCAGTAGAGCTGCCAATCCGGAGAGTTTTAATACATATTTTTTCATACTGAAATTTTTAATGAATGATGTCTACGTTAATTTTCGTACATCAAATATAATAACTTTTTTGAAATACGAAACTTTTCGGAAATGTTAATTTTAGTCCGGAAGTCAGAGGTCGGAAGTCCGAAGAATATTTGATTCTATAATAACTCTCTCACTTTATCAATAATTGCTTGCAAATTACTTGCATCTTGTCCGCCGGCTGTGGCTAAAGTCTTTTGTCCGCCGCCGCCGCCTTTTATTATCGGAGCAACTATTTCTTTTATAATTTTTGAGGCATCTAATTTCTTAGCCGCGGCAATTTGTTCATCTAATAATATTGCAACACTTGCTTTGCCTTCAATATTTGCCGTGAGAACTACAATATAATTTGTCAATTCGCTTTTTAAATCGAAGCAAAGTTTTTTGAGAGCATCTGCATTAGCTATATCTATTATTGCGCCAATAAAATTGACATCATTTATTTTTTGTGCTTTTTGGAGCAATTCATTTTTGATTGAAATTAATTGTTTCGCTTCCTGCGATTCTATTTTCTTTTTTAGTTCTGCATTTTCAACCAACAAATTATCAATCGCCTTTAATAAATCTTTCGGATTTTTTAATGAATTATTTATAAGATGAATAGATGCGAATTGCTCTTCAATATATTTTTCAACAGCTTTGCCACTCACTGCTTCCATACGACGAACGCCGGCAGCCACCGCAGTTTCGTGCGTGATTTTAAAATATCCCAACTCGCCGGTTGCGCCAACATGTGTGCCGCCACATAATTCCACAGAATAATCCGGATCGATGATCACCACGCGAACAATATCTCCATATTTTTCTCCAAACAAAGCCATAGCTCCAAGTTTCAGCGCTTCATCCTTTTGCATTTCTTTAATAATGACAGGAATATTTTCGCGAATTTTTTCATTCACTAATTCTTCTATCTTTTTTATTTCTTCATCCGTGACTTTTGCAAAATGAGAAAAATCGAAACGCAAATGTTCATCATTAACCAACGAACCTTTTTGCTGAACATGCATTCCTAAAATTTTTCTTAATGCAGCGTGGAGAAGATGCGTAGCCGTATGATGTATAGCTGCCGATTGCCGTTTATCTGCATCTACTTTTGCAATTACTTCGCCGGTTAAATTTTCCGGCAGCGTTTCTGCAAAATGAACGATAAGATTGTTTTCTTTCTTCGTGTCCTCAATTATCAATTCTCCATTATCCATTATCAATTTTCCTGTGTCTCCAACTTGTCCGCCGCTTTCGGCATAAAAAGGTGTTACATCCAAAACAATCTGAAAAAATTCTTTGCCTTTACTTTTTACTTTGCGATATTTTACAATTTTGCTTTTTACTTCCAGCGAATCATAACCTACAAATTCTGCAACGGGATTTTCTATTAATGTTATCCAATCTTCTGTGTCCACCGTTGTTGCTGCGCGAGAACGGGATTTTTGTTTTTGCATTTCGGAATTGAAACCTTCTTCATCGACTTCAAAGCCGTTTTCTTTTGCAATTAATTTTGTTAAGTCAACGGGAAATCCATATCTGTCATGCAGCACGAAACAAAGTTTCCCAGGTAACACATTCATTTTGTATTTGTCATTACCATGCAAAATGCTTACAGTTCCTTCAGAGTCTTTAATAAATTCCATTAACGCAGGGCGAACCTTAATTAGAGACATATCTATGACTGTTTCATTTTTATCTAAATATTTTCGTTCGCTTTTGCCAAAGTCAATAAAAGCATAAATTAGATCGAGTCCTTTTTCGATCGTATTTAAAAAGTTTTCTTCTTCTTCTTTCACAACTTTCGTTACAAAATCTTTTTGCTGATTTAATTCAGGAAAAACATTTTCAAATTGTTTTGCAATTACTGAAACCAATTGAAATAATAATGGCTGCTTATAATCGAGATAAGAATAATAATAACGAACTGCACGACGCAGAATTCTTCTTATAACATAACCTGCTCCTGTGTTTGAAGGAAGTTGTCCATCTGCAATACGAAAACTGATTGCTCGAATGTGATCTGCAAGAACGCGGAAAGCACACGTCCTGCTTACTTTCTGCTGTTAGTATATTTTTTTCCGGAGATTTTTTCTACTGCATCAATCGTTCCGGTAAACACATCCGTATCATAATTGCTTTGTTTGTTTTGTAACACGCGCACTAATCTTTCAAATCCCATACCTGTATCAACATGCTTTGCCGGCAATGGTTCCAGCGTTGCCATCTTTTATACGATTGAACTGGATAAATACATTGTTCCATATTTCAATCACCTGTGGATGATCATTATTCACCAAAGTTTTCCCATCAATATTTTTTCTTTCTTCATCGCTTCTGCAATCAACATGTATTTCGGTGCACGGTCCGCATGGACCTGTATCGCCCATCTCCCAAAAATTATCTTTTTTATTTCCAAATAAAATTCTGTCTTCAGCTAATCCATTTTTTCCATTCATTATATGCTTCATCATCTTTCGGCAAACCTTCTTTTTCATCGCCTTCAAAAACGGTAACATATAATCTGTCCTTATGTATTTTATAAACTTCAGTCAGCAATTCCCAGCTCCATGCAATGGCTTCTTTTTTAAAATAGTCGCCAAAACTCCAGTTACCGAGCATTTCAAACATGGTGTGGTGATAGGTATCAACACCCACTTCTTCCAAATCATTATGCTTGCCGCTTACGCGCAAACATTTTTGCGTGTCGGCAACGCGCGGGTATTGGAGGTTTTTTATTTCCCAAAAAATAATCTTTGAACTGGTTCATTCCGGCATTGGTGAACATCAGCGTGGGATCGTTTTTAACAACGATTGGTGCGGAAGGAACAATTTCATGTCCTCTTTCTTTAAAAAAATCCAGAAACTTTTGCCTTATCTCAGTGCTTGTCATCATAACCATATTCCGTTTTTGCAGAATTATTCGGGCTAAAAAAATTATATTTGTACTCTGTGCTTTTTACATTTGTGCAAATGTAGCCAATTCACGAATTTTTTACACTTGCATCTTTTGAAGGAAGGCTTGCATGAAAAAGATAAAATATTTTTATAACGCCAATACCCTCCGGTACGAAAAACTGGAAACGCCGCTTCGCGTAAAGCTGCTGCGATTGCTTGGCTTTTTATCTGCCGCATTTGTTACCGCACTTATTCTTGTTTCGCTTGCATACAAATATTTTCCGTCGGTTAATGAAAAAAGATTAATGCAAACTAATGAAGCATTGAAAGATGATTATTATGTGCTGAATGAAAAAGTAAAAAAATTGCAGGATCAGATGGGCGACCTGGAAAAAAGAGATAACCATGTGTACCGCGAAATTTTTGAAGCCAATCCTATTCCCGATAGTGCGCGGGCAAAAGCTATGCATGAACAGGAAGAAATTAAATTAGTGCAAGGTATGGACCAGGAAAATCTCGCTGAATCCATCGCAAATGCATTGAATAATATTTCTGCGCGAATAGCTCATCAAACAAAATCTTACAATGAAATTGACGGCTTCATAAAAAATAAAGAGCAACTCTTAGCTTGCACACCTGCGATTCAGCCGGTGAGTAATAAAGATCTCAGTCGCATTGCATCTGGCTTTGGTTATCGTATCGATCCTGTTTATAAAACCACTAAATTTCACGCCGGGCTTGATTTTGCTGCGCCACAGGGAACGCCGATTTACGCAACTGCAAACGGAACGGTTATCACTGCAGGCAATACCGGCAACGGTTATGGCAATCATGTTGTGATCAACCATGGCTATGGATATGAAACATTGTACGGTCATATGTTTCGTGTAAAAGTGCGCGATGGACAAAAAGTAAAACGCGGCGAGGTAATCGGATGGGTTGGCAGCACAGGAAAAAGTACCGGGCCGCATTGTCATTATGAAGTGCATCGCAACGGAGATCCCGTTGATCCGGTTTATTATTTTTATAACGACATCACTCCCGAACAATACGACAGGTTGCTGAAACTTGCGTCTTCAAGTAATCAGAGTTTTGATTAGAAGTCAGAAGTCGGAGGTCAGAAGTCAGAAGTATGAAGTATTAGATTCGAGATCTTCAACTATACAATTGCATCTCAGACCTCGGACTTCGGACCTCCGACTTCATACTTTGTTTTCCACATTACTCAACATCAGTATTTCGTACAAGCGTACTTTCGTATCTTTATTTATCGGAATAGTTTTTGTAATAATTATCCCATTATGGAACCACTCAATCAAATAAGCCTCGCATTTGCGGAAGAATCAACTACTGAACAAAAAGTAACTCCGGCTAAGGAAGAGCAACCTGTTAATGTTGGTGTAAGAATTAAAGCGCTGAAACAAAATGCCGCGCCTGTTGCTGAGCCAATAATTGCCGAACCAGTTACACCATCTGAAAAAAATAAAAAAATAAAATCAACACGCGGACGAAAATCCATCAAGCAGGTTGAAGCAGAAGCGGATTTAATTGAGATACCCGAAGATGAAGTGTTGTTTCAAAAACAATATTATTCGATGGGTGAAGTAGCAGAAATGTTTCGCGTCAATCATTCATTGCTTCGTTTTTGGGAAAACGAATTTGATATTATTCAACCGAGAAAAAATCGCAAAGGCGATCGCTATTTCAGACCAGTTGATATAAAAAATCTCCATCTCATTTATCATTTATTGCGTCAGCGCAAATACACTATCGAAGGCGCGAAAGATTTTTTAAAAAACAGTAAAAAGGCAGAAGAAAAATTTGCAACCATCCGCAAACTGGAGCAGGTAAAGAACTTTTTACTGGAGTTGAAAGCGAGTCTATAAAACAGTCGGCAGGCGATTGTTGACAGTTGACGGGCTACCGCACATATCCCTTAATTTATTGGATTATATAGGCTTACGCCTGTAACAACTGCATACAAGTTGCGGCATTCTCCTCTATAGGATCGTCATACTCCTTCGCAGCATCGCCATACTCCTTCGCAGTTTCATCATACTCCTTCGCAGTTTCATCATCCTCCTTCGCAGTTTCATCATCCTCCTTCGCAGTTCCATCATCCTCCTTCGCAGCATCGCCATCTTCCTTTATAGTTTTGCCATACTTCTTTGCATGCATGGCATCTTATTGAGCAAGAGCAGCGCTCAACTTTTCTACATCAGAAGCCGCGTTATTAATAAAATTAAATTGGTCGGCAATTGGTTTGATGGCAGACAAATTTTTTTGTGTATCGCTTTCGATAATGCCGTTATCTAATTCTGTTTTTCTTTTTTGAAGCAAATCATTCACCGTTTCATTTAATGCACGCATGGCAGTTTTATTTTCCGGATTTGTATTTGCGAGATGTTGCAAGTTTTTATCTGCATTATTCAGCTTATCAGCAATTGCATTAACAGCCGGTAAAAAAATATTGTTTGCCTGTTTTGCCAGCGGCTGCGTAAATAAAGACAGCGTTGCAATATGCGAAGTGAGCATATGATTTGCAACAACAAACTGATGCACCTGCTGCACATTTTTTTGTTTATTTTTTGGCTCCGATAACATGCGGTTAAACGCATCCGATAAATTTGCAAGAGAAACAAAAGCTTTTTTTCGCGATAGCTTATATTGATTAACAGAAATTGTTTTATTCAAAAAAACGGACGCAACATCCGAAAAATATTGAAGATTATCTTTTAGCATTTTAGTCATATAATCCATAACCTGCTCGTGCTCCCATGTTGGCAATAAAAAAATATTTGCAATGAATGCAATTCCAGAGCCGATGGCAGTATCAATAATTCTGTCGCTTACCACCGAACGGAAATTATTTGGATTAAGCAAGTGAAACAGCAGCAAAATATATGGCGTCATCAACGAAACAAAAACAAGATATTTTGTGCGCATAAAACTATATGCACCTATCATAAGCAAAACCATTATTACAAAAACTGCGGTTCTATCTTTTACAAAAAATAAAATAGCAAAGCCAAACAATGCGCCAATTATTGTTCCTGCGAGCCTGTAATAATTTCTTTTTTTTGTGAGACTATAGGCCGGTTTCAGAATTACAACTATCGTAAGCAATATCCAATAGCTATGACTGAAGGGAAGGAATTTAGAAACGATATAACCCGTAATGGTTGCGATGCTCAGCCGGAGCGCATGCCTGAATGTGTTGGATTGCAGCGAAAAATTTTCGAAGAATAATTTCGGTTCAATGTCTTCATGCACTACAAATTGATCGTAATCTATAGAAGCGTCAAATTTATTCCATTTCTTATCGTACGTGGTATAGCTTTCTAATGTGTAAATGCGATCGGCGATATCTTCAATATTATTCAGTATCTGCCGCAGGCTGATGATTCCTTCTACATTATCCGCATTTCTGTTTTCATCTCTGAATTGATCAAAATATTCTTTCAAATTTTTAATGCGCGCGTTGAGTTCTGTATTTTTTTTCAGAGCTTCCCCGTTTTTAACAGCAATTCCTATTTCATCCAATTCATTTGCTAAGAAGAGAATCATTTCTTCAAACCTTTGTAAAATATCCGTGTCATCAAAAAAGCTGTGCAGTGTTTTGTGATCGTAGTGAGAAGTGATAACTCTTTCATAAAGATCAACAACATCAAGGAAGATCATCATCATCACTCTTCCGGTATTTATTGATTCTTTAATTATGTTCCTGCTTTTGAATAATAATTCGCGAACCATCTCTTGCTTTTCGTGCACTTTACTCTGCGCATCGAGGAGATCATCATACACTTTACTGTAATCATTATTTTTTGCATAAAAAGAGGCGCGCAAACGTAAATAATCTGCGGTAGATTGTATGCATTCTCCAAGAACCTGCTGCGCTAATTTATACGGCCGAAAACTATAGAGTGATAAACTTAAAATCGTGTACCAGATTCCGCCGGCAAAAATATATGCTGCGTTAATAATAATATTCAAGCCGTGTTGCTGGCGATCGATATTTAATACCATAACAAATAATGCTGCAAGCCCGATGGAAGAAGCTCTTGCACCATAAACGCCAATCATTGCAAACAAAAAGCAGAAAGTAAAAATCATTACGGCGAGTATTGCCGGATATGCTGTTGCAAAGCCGGAGCAAACTGCTACCAAAAAAATAATTCCATCGCAGATAAACATGGCATTGCGGCGGTGTTGAATAGGTCCTGCATTATCCGGAATGCTTACGCACAATGCGCCGATAGATACCATAATGCCGGCAGAAAGATTATGGAAATAACTTAAAACTATTGCTGGTAAAGTAATACCAATTGTGATGCGGATTCCTTCTGCGAGATAATAACTGTTGACAAAACTTTTGTATTGTTTTAGATAATCCATCAGTCAGGAACTAAGTAATAGGTATTTAGTAATAAGTATGATTGAGATGCAAAGATACCAGCAAAGAGTTTGATGAAAATTGCTACTTACTACTAACTACTTATTACTTAGAACTACTTTCTTATAATACTTGCATGCCGGTTTTAATCCGCAGATTTCGCATTTGGGATTTCGGGCAACGCAAACATACCTGCCGTGTAAAATTATCCAGTGGTGTGCTCTGTGAATAAATTCGGTTGGAATAAAATGTATCAATTGTTTTTCCGCAGCAAAAGCTGTTTTGGCATTAACCGTTAATCCAATTCGGGCAGCCACACGAAAAACGTGCGTATCAACGGCCATGTTCGGTTGTTCATCAACTACTGAAGTTATTACATTGGCAGTTTTTCTGCCAACGCCAGGCAATTGCATTAATTCATCAACAGTCAGCGGAATTTTACCATTAAATTTCTCCACTACCATTTTAGCCATACCTATAAGGTGCTTTGTTTTATTATTGGGGTAAGAAATACTTTTTATTAACGGAAATAATTCATCAATGCTGGCATGAGAAAGGCTTTCAACGTCGGGATATTTTTCAAAAATTGCGGGGGTGGTGATGTTAACGCGTTTATCCGTGCACTGGGCAGATAATATAACGGCAACCAGTAGTTGATACGGGCTATCGTACAATAATTCTGTTTCTGCGTTGGGGTTGTGTTGCTGAAAATAGTTCAGAACAAATGCATACCGTTCTTTCCTGGTCATTTTAAAATAGTAACCACGAATTTACAACGATAGAATTTACCGGGGGTTGTTGCTTATAGATTCTGCAGGAGATGTATTTCTTGCATAATTAAGCACCTTAAGAATAACTTCAACGCTCGGGGCGATTGTTATCTTATCTAATTGTTCAACTGATGCATTCAGAACCTGCATTTTTTCGCGAAGTGTCCAGTCTTCGTTTAGTGCGGTTTCAATTGCATTAGTCAACTCTGGAGAAGATTCTTTGTATAAATACAACAGAAGATCCTCTGGCGTAAAGAGTGTCATAGGCAAAACCATTTAATGTCCAAATTTTTTCGAAGCAGTAACCTGAAACGTCCGGAATAAAAACGCAGTTAGCTTATCGTTATTGCGTAATTTCCAAAAAAACGTTTTGTAGTTTAATAAAAGGTATGATTTTCCAAAGCTACAATCAAAAATCTCATCATTTTTCCTGTACGAGGAACAAATCTTCGTTATCCCGTTTCATCAGGTACTTCTCGCGGGCATATTTTTCAACCAGCGCGGGATTTGATTTCAACTTTTCGAGTTCAGTTTTGGTGGTAGCGATTTGGGTGTTATAATATTTTTCGCTTTTTTCCAACGCTTTTAACTCTTGTCTTTGCCTGAAAAAAGTAGTAATAAAGTCACGTTCATCAAAAAACAGCATCCAAATTAAAAATCCGGCTCCGGTAAGCAGGTATTTATTTTTAAGAAAAGATGGAATGCGGGTAAGAAGTTTCATTGTTTGGTTTCAGAATTTCGCGTAGTAAATATAAAGAAAATCGTCACAGATTTCACAAATTATCGCAGAAAAATAAAAAATCTCTGTGGCTATCTGTGCAACCTGTGAGTAAGTAAAATATCGGTCTTCTATTTCCTTTTGAACACAACATGCCCGTTTGGATAAACTGCATTTGGGCCGAGGGCTTCTTCAATCCTGATCAACTGGTTATATTTTGCAATCCGGTCTGTTCTGCTCGCTGAACCTGTTTTAATTTGGCCGCAGTTCAAGGCAACAACTAAATCTGCGATGGTCGTATCTTCTGTTTCGCCGCTGCGATGGCTCATTATGGTGGTATAACCGTTAGTCTGCGCCAATTGAACTGCATTGATTGTTTCTGTTATTGTGCCAATTTGATTTACTTTAATAAGAATGCTGTTAGCAATTCCATTATCAATTCCTCTTTGCAGAATTTTTGTGTTGGTAACAAATAAATCATCACCGACTAATTGCACCCTATGGCCAAGAACTTCAGTTAATTTTTTCCATCCATCCCAATCATCTTCAGCCATTCCATCTTCAATGGAAACGATTGGGTATTTATTAACCCATTCGGTCCAGTAAGCAACCATCTCGTCGCTCGTTAATATTTTGCCGCTGCTTTTATAGAATTTGTATTTACCATCCTGCATCATTTCACTGCTTGCGGCATCCAGCGCAATAGCAATCTGCTCACCTACTTTATAACCCGCAGCTTCAATAGCAAGTAAAACTGTTTCTATAGCTTCTTCATTACTTTGAATATCGGGAGCAAAACCTCCTTCATCGCCAACGTTAGTGCTGTATCCTTTTTTCTTTAATACTGATTTTAAATTGTGAAATACTTCAACTCCCCACCTTAGCCCTTCGCTGAATGATGTTGCGCCAACAGGCACAATCATAAATTCCTGGTAATCTATTTTATTATCAGCGTGCACGCCGCCATTTAAAATATTCATTAATGGCAAAGGCAATGTAGAACTGTTCACGCCGCCGAGATAACGGTACAATGGCAAATTGGCTTCCTGTGCAGCTGCTTTCGCAACAGCCATAGAAACTGCCAGCATTGCATTTGCGCCGAGCTTACTTTTATTTTCAGTGCCGTCAATGCTTATTAATAAAGAATCAACATAAGTTTGCCGCATGGAATCGACGCCAATTACCTGGTCGGCAATAATTTCATTTACATTGTTTACAGCTTGCAAAACGCCTTTGCCCATGTATTTACTCTTGTCGTTATCGCGAAGTTCAACCGCTTCATGTTTGCCAGTTGAAGCGCCCGATGGTACGGCAGCTCTTCCAAGAAAACCATTATCGGTTATTACATCTACTTCTATAGTGGGGTTACCACGACTATCCAGAATTTGTCTTGCATGA
This sequence comes from Chitinophagia bacterium, assembly GCA_963774065.1. Taxonomy (GTDB): domain Bacteria; phylum Bacteroidota; class Bacteroidia; order Chitinophagales; family Chitinophagaceae; genus Puia. The sequence goes on along the minus strand of CAVZDO010000003.1, from coordinate 1,740,175 downwards.
ATTTCATCAATGTAGCTCATAATGATTTACGATTTTAGATTTACGATGTACGATTTCTTATATTCAGATTTTGCTTCCGGATTTTTAATTATTAATTGTTCATTATTAATTTTTTTGTTTCCGGCATTTGTTCTCTCTTCAACATCCTTGCGTCGCACTCTTATACTGTTGAATTTCTATTCAACTTCCGCTCACAATTGCAACAGCGCTATTATCCATTCTCGATTGTTTTCGTCAAATTCCTGAACACATCTTCCAAACTTTGATTTTCACTTTGCAAAGAAACAATGTTCAGATTATTTTGCAAAGCAAGTTCTAAAAGTTGCCGTCGAACAGATTCAGAGTTTCGGGTTTCGAGTTTCCAGTTTCCGGCTTCGAGTTGATTAACATTGATTACTTCACGTAACTGATTTAATAATGCAGAATCAACATTTTCTTTGAACTGTACCAACACAACATGATTGCTTTTATTTGCGCTTTGCAAATTGCTCACTTTATCATCTGCAACTATCTTTCCTTTATTAATAATAATCACGCGATCGCAAATTGCTTCCACTTCCTGCAAAATATGCGACGAAAAAAGAACAGTTTTATTCTTACCTAAATTTTTTATCACTTCTCTTATTTCGATGATCTGGTTTGGGTCGAGTCCGCTCGTCGGTTCATCTAATATTAATACTTCCGGATTGTGAATAAGAGCAGCTGCCAATCCAACACGCTGTTTATATCCTTTAGATAACTGACCAATTTTCTTTTTCGCTTCCGGAGTTAATCCAACGGTATCAATCACTTTGTTGATGACTGATGACCGTTGACCGTTGACCGAATGAACTTCCGCAACAAACCCCAAGTATTCTTTCACATACATGTCATTATACAACGGATTTGCTTCCGGCAAATAACCGATCTTCTTTTTTGTTATCATCGGTTGTGCATTAACGTTAGTTCCGGAAACCCAGGCTTCGCCCGCATCCTGTTGAAGATAACCGGTAATAATTTTCATAGTGGTGGATTTGCCCGCTCCATTAGGACCGAGAAAGCCAACAATCTCTCCGTTATTGATGCTGAATGAAATGTTATCAACCGCTTTTTGTTCTCCGTAGATTTTAGTGAGATCCTTTACTTCAATTGACATGATAGCGAATTACGCTGCGAAAGTAATCAATTTGCAAATGCGGAAGTAATGTGGATAAATGTGAAAATGTGGCAAATGTGAAAAATTAAAATCAAGACTCTTAATTCCTCTCTACATTCATCATATTTACCACATTTTCACATTTGCTCATCGTATTCCCCTTTCAACGCATAATATCCAAAAATGATCATGCCGATTGCAATAGGAATAAATACGCCAACAAAAACTATCCACTGAATTTTTGTGCTGATTGCGGGGTTTTTATTTATCTCGCTTATTGCAGTTGTTACGAGATAATAAATAGCAAAAGGTCCGGCAATTATCCATAAAAATCCGGCAGCTCTTTTTATTAAATTCATAAATACGATTTATATTTTAGCGATCATCTTCAAGAGATAAATTATTTTTATTGTTCACATACAAAATGCAAATAACAATACAAATTGATGCAACAATGATTGGGTACATCAGGCCTACTAATTTATTTCCGGTGTAAATTGTTGTAAGTAATGTTGCGAAAAAAGGAGTCAACCCGCCAAACACACCATTACCTATATGATATGGCAGAGACATGGATGTGTAGCGGATCTTTGTTGGAAATAATTCAACAAGAAACGCGGCAATCGGTCCGTAAACCATCGTAACATATAGTATCATTATAAAAACAATCAGCACCATTTTCCAGTAATCAGCATTACCTAAGGATTTTGAAATTTGTTTTTCGGGTTTGAGAGTTGTTTTTGCGGGATTTTCATACAATGTATCTTTTTTTGTTTCCGAAACTATCATTCCATCATCAAAATAAGATTTTGCTATAGTTGTTCTTATTGCATTTCTCGAATTGTTGATTATAGACAAAGTCGTATTGAGTTCTTTCTTTTCTGCCAGTTCAGTTTTATTTTTTGTGTCTGAAATATTCAGTAATTGCTGAAATAAAAAATCATATGTTGTTACAGCAAGCAACATTCCCGCAATAATTATCCACTTGCGTCCCACTTTATCGCTCCAGCTACCAAACACAACAAAAAAAGGTGTGGCAAATAAAATTGCCCAGATAAGAATTGTTCTTGACTGATCGAAATCTATTTTACAAACATTTTCAATAAATGATTGCGCGTAAAATTGCCCTGTATACCAAATTACGCCCTGCCCCATTGTTGCGCCGAACAAAGCAAGCAAAACCATTTTAAGATTTGTTTTGTGAACAAAACTTTCTTTCAACGGATTTACAGATGTTTTTCCCTCAGCTTTTATTTTCGCGAACATCGGCGACTCTTTCATTTTAAGCCGGATGTAAATAGAAATGATAACAAGAATAATTGAAATCAAAAACGGAATGCGCCAACCCCAATTATTAAATTTTGCAATGGATTTTGTTTGATCACTATCCAGCAAATGCCGTGTTAATAAAATAACTCCGAGGGAAACGAATAAGCCTAACGTTGCAGTGGTTTGAATCCATGATGTAAAATATCCTCTTCTATTTTTTGGAGAATGTTCGGCAACATAAGTTGCCGCGCCGCCATATTCACCGCCGAGTGCGAGCCCTTGTAACAATCTTAATAATAAAATTATCAATGGCGCAGCAAAGCCAATGCTTGCATAACCGGGTACCAAACCAATTGCAAAAGTTGAAGTGCCCATGATGATGAGCGTTAGTAAGAAAGTATATTTTCTTCCTATCAAATCCCCTAATCTTCCAAACACCAATGCGCCAAACGGACGGACGATAAATCCCGCGGCAAATGTTCCCAGCACCGACAGCAAAGCCGCTGTAGGATTGCCTTTGGGAAAGAATTGTGCAGCAATAACTGTAGCTAAGCTTCCGAAAATATAAAAGTCGTACCATTCTATGAGTGTGCCGACAGATGAAGCGGTGATAACTTTCCAGATTCCTGATGTTGGTGAAGAAGATGGCATAGCAAGAAGCGATTAGTTTGGCGCTATGAATGTAAATAAAATTATTCTTTTACTGCAAGAGCAATTTTTGAATCTGCAGTGCCGTAATACAAAAACCATTTGTTGTGAAAATTTGCCAACCCTTCAACAAAACAAACATTATTAACCTGTCCGTTCATTTCATAGGTTTTGTCGGGTTTGATAAAATAAGTATCCATTCTTTTTAAAATTTTTGTTGGATCATTTTTATCCAGCAAAACCTGCGAAGCTGCATAGGTTCCTTCGGGTAAAGATGTATCGCCGATTGAAGGAATGTTACGACTATTATAAATAAGAAGAATTCCTTTATCGGTGATCATTGCAGGCGGACCGGATTCAACAAGATCACTATCAAATTTTTTATTTCGTGTGGGAATTACAACTTTTAGTTCGGGCATATTTTTCGATTGCCCTTTTAATTCGATTGGAGGTTTTTCTCCGGGCTGCATTTCAACAGGAGCCCAGTTTATCAAATCATCCGAAGTTGCCGCCCAAATATTTTGATCTCCCCAATACATCCAATATTTTCCATTAAGTTTTGTTGCAATTATTTTTCCATTTTTATAGGTAGAAATGATCGAACCGGATTTTGACCATTTGTCTAAATATTTTCCGTTGTATGCTTTTGCAAAAACAGGTCCATATTTTTTCCAGTGAAAAAGATCTTTGGATGTAGCGATCATTAATCGCGCAAGATTTCCATCAAAGGCTGTATAGGTCATGTAATATGTGCCGTTGCTGTCTTCCACAATTCTTGGATCTTCGCAGCCGCCTTCCCATTCATATTTTTTTTGCGCATCATTATCTGGATAAAAAACCGGTTCGGGATTTCTTGCAAAATGAATACCATCATCACTTTCAGCCAATCCTATTCTTGATGTGCCCGTTTTATCCTGCGCGCGATACAGCATAAAAAATTTTCCATCTTTCACTACAACTGCTGGGTTGAATACATCTTTTTCTTCCCAAAATATTTTTTCTTTTTTTATCGGGCATTGAAAAAAACCATTTCCTGGTTTCATGATCGGATTAACGGAATCAATTTTTGCAAAAGGAGTTAATGTCCAGAGGCTATCAATATTTTTTTTAGAATTATCCGCTGATGAGCTCGCAGTTGGATTATTGCAGGAAAGATTTACGCCGCAAATTATAAATGAATAAACAAGTAATCGTTTCATAAAAAAATGATTCGGAAAAATTAGGCATAAATTTCAGTAAATGACCAATAATTTATTTTCAATTAACCTGTAAATTTACTTTCTCAAAATTTTTTGCCATATGAGCTATCCATATCAAATTAAATCATTTGAAGAATACGAGGCTGCGTATAAAAAAAGCGTGGAAGAACCGGAAAATTTCTGGGCAGCGATTGCAGAAAATTTTCAATGGAATCGCAAATGGGATAAAGTTTTGGACTGGAATTTTACAGAGCCAAAAATAAAATGGTTTGAAGGCGCAAAACTAAACATCACAGAAAATTGTCTCGACAGGCATCTTGCAGCCAAAGCAAATCAAACAGCAATTATCTGGGAGCCAAATAATCCGGATGAAGCATACCGAACATTAACCTATAAAGAATTGCATTTTAAAGTTTGCCAGTTTGCAAATGTTTTAAAAAATAACGGCGCAAAAAAGGGCGATCGCATTTGTATTTATATGCCGATGGTTCCGGAGCTTGCCATTGCAGTTTTAGCCTGTGCAAGAATTGGCGCTATTCACTCGGTAGTGTTTGGCGGTTTTAGTGCACAAAGTATTTCCGACAGAATTTTGGATGCGCAATGCAATATCGTTCTCACTGCAGACGGAGCTTATCGCGGCAATAAAGAAATTCCGCTTAAATCTGTAATTGATGATGCATTAACACGTTGCCCTTCTGTAAAAAAAGTTATTGTTTTGAATCGTGTACACATGCCCGTTAGTATGATAAAAAACAGAGACTGCTGGTGGCAAGATGAAATTAAAAAAGTTGAAGAGCAGGGAAATCCGGATTGTGCGGCGGAAGTAATGGATGCAGAAGACATGCTTTTTATTTTGTACACTTCCGGCTCCACCGGAAAACCAAAAGGAGTTGTGCATACCTGTGCGGGCTATATGGTGTACACAACTTATACTTTCGTAAATGTTTTTCAATATCAGCCCGGCGAAATTTATTTCTGCACTGCAGATATAGGTTGGATAACCGGGCACAGTTATATTGTTTACGGCCCGTTAAGTGCAGGCGCAACCACTTTAATGTTTGAAGGAATTCCTACCTGGCCGGATGCAGGAAGATTTTGGGATGTGGTTGATAAATTTAAAGTGAATATTCTGTACACTGCGCCCACAGCCATTCGCAGCCTGATGGGTTTTGGATTGGATTATGTGAACGGAAAAAATTTAACCTCATTAAAAGTTTTAGGAACTGTTGGTGAACCGATCAATGAAGAAGCGTGGCATTGGTATCATGAAAATATTGGCAAAGGAAAATGCCCTATAGTTGATACATGGTGGCAAACAGAAACAGGCGGAATATTAATTTCAAATCTTGCAAATGTTACGCCGCAAAACCAGCACACGCAACATTGCCATTGCCGGGCGTGCAGCCAATTTTGGTTGATGAAAAAGGAGAAGAAATTCATGGTAATAATGTTGGCGGAAATCTTTGCATAAAATTTCCATGGCCTTCAATTATAAGAACTACCTATGGCGATCACGAAAGATGCAGGCAAAATTATTTCGCCACATATAAAAATTTATATTTCACCGGTGATGGCGCATTGCGAGATGGAAAAGGAAATTACCGAATCACCGGCCGCGTTGATGATGTACTGAATGTAAGCGGCCACCGCATAGGCACTGCTGAAGTGGAAAATGCGATCAACATGCACACCGGCGTTGTGGAAAGCGCCGTGGTTGGCTATCCGCACGATATAAAAGGACAAGGCATTTATGCTTATGTAATTTTTAACGGAGATAATTCGGATGCGGATATGACAAAGAAAGATATCACGCAAACGGTTGCGCGCATCATAGGTGCAATTGCAAAGCCGGATAAAATTCAATTTGTGCCGGGCTTGCCAAAAACAAGAAGCGGAAAAATAATGCGCAGAATATTAAGAAAGATCGCTGAAGGAGAAACGCAAAATCTTGGTGATACAACTACATTGCTTGATCCGGCTGTTGTTGAAGAAATAAAAAATGGAAAAGTGTGAGCTAATTAATAATTGAGAATGGATAATTGATAATTTTTGGATCGCAAATGTTTAATGATCTCAATCAAAATTCTAAATCAGTTCAATCAATTAAACCAGGAAAATCCTGGTTAAAAAACTATTTCTGAATAGTTACTTTCGTACCCATCGGAATAAGATCGTACAACTCTTCCACGTCTTCGCGCTTTAATGAAATGCATCCGTTCGTCCAGTTTTGATAAAGATCAACTGCAATCTCATCATGATTCCATGTGCCGTGAATGCCAATGCCGCCGCCAATCTTAGCTTTTTTTGGAATTAATCCTTCAGCTTTTCGTTCATTAAATTTTTCATAATCTGCTTTGGTAGGATAATCAATCAGCATCATTCTGTCCCATTTCGGATCGATGCGTTTTGTAACAATATGATAAGTCCCTTCGGGCGTTTTTCTATCTCCTTCCATCATTTTATCTTCTAAAGATTTACTTCCAAAAACTACGGGATATGTTGCATACCATCCTTCTTTATCGTATACTTTCAATTCATAATCCGATTTAACAATAACAATGTAAATATCGCCTTCGGGTTTTTTGCGGAGAATGTTTTTGTGCGCTAACCTTGTGTTAGCATCCTTGAAAGAAAAAAGAATTAAAGCCGAAAGACTTATAAAAAAAATTTTTTTTGAAAGCATACCGCACAATATTTGTCCTCTTTGACAAACGTATTACTGCGAGGTTTATTTTAACATGGAGTCGCTTTAACTATTTCTTTAAAAATAAAAAAATAAGCTGCAAAAAATTGCAGCTTATTAAAATTATTTTTATAGATTATCGGGAAATTTTACCAGTTGCTCAATCGTATGCCAACTGTGTAGGGCGTTTGATCCAATCCTTTTTTAAACATGCTTTGCGTAGCGTAAGAGCCGTATAATTTTACGGGGCCTAATTGCAATTCTCCAACCCAGGAAATTTTCCACGGATCCAAATCAAAATCGTTGTGTTGTTTTTGCTTGCCATCTTCGCTTGTAATTGTTTTTTGGCGGGAAGAATATAAATATCCTACGCTTGCACCAACGCTCAACCCAAAACCTTCCCGGCGATGCGGCGTAAAATTAAAGTTTAGCATAAAAGGAACTGTTACATAATCTGCAGCAAGTTTATTCTTTTTATATTGTCGCGCTGTATCATAAACAACTTTGGTTGAAGGGCTTTCATAAAAAAGAATTGGCGACGTGTAGCGATAATTATTCAATTCAATCCCCAGGCCGTATTTCAGGTTCACCACATGTTTGATAAGATTTAACCGCTGCATAAAAAGCCAGATGTTTACATCAACCGATTTACCTGTGCGAAGGTTGAACCAATCGCTTGTTGAGCCCGGTGCAAATTGCTGTGCGCCGGCTGACAAATAATTTGTTTTGTCGTTATAATTTGCAAAACCGATATCAATAATCACCCAATTGGTGCTGAAATTTGATGGTCTGTAATAATGACGCCTGCTAAGGTGGAGATTATTATTAAAATCATTGCTCTCTCCGCCTTTTTTAAGGATGATCATATCGCCGACATGAATTGTATCGGTTGAATTATTTTTTATTGTTGTGTCTGTTTGCGCTGATGCAGCAACGGAAAGGCATAGCATAGCTGCAAGTAAAAATCTACTCTTCATAATCAAAAATTTATTAAATTTTTTTGTTTAAATTATTTTAATGCAACCCTGAAGCTTCCAATCAAAACTGCATCGTTATTATCATTACCATGAGCGGTTTTAGCGAAAGCCCGCGATACTTGCCTGAAAAAACCGCGGAACTTACTTTTTTTAGCGGAAGTGTTGGCAATATAAAATTTATCCTCCCGATCTATATTTTCTCCATCAGCATTATCGTCAGTTTTAGTTGATGTATATGCAACGAGATTAGTTGTGTTGGAAGTTAATGATGATGGCGCCGTAATTTCATTCACTGTTGAATCATTTATTTTTTGAATTGACTTACTAATTTTAGCGCTGGCAATTTGTTCTGAAGAATCTATATTTTGAAAAGCAACATCTCGATTTAATTCCTGGCTTTGTTTTTCATTATTATTCTTATCAGCGCTATTCTTTTTTTCAGATCTCATTTTTGTAACCGATTTATTAATTGCTAATTTTTTAACTGATACATCTGTATTGTGTAACGAATCAATTGCTGCAGAAGTTACAACCGGTTTAATTTTTTTATTATTGTTATCATTATTTGCCACTGTTTTTTGATCAGCATTTTGTTTAGGATTGGCTCTAACAATTATTTGTTCTGAATTTTTTCTTACATTATTAAATACAAATAATCCAATCAGCAATAACACTATTGCAGCAGCCGCAACGCGCATCCATGGCAGGAATATGATTTTTCTGCGTTCATCTTTATATAAAATTTCTTTATCGGAAAATACAATATTATTATCTGGCTGAAGTTTCGCGCTTAATAATAATTCAAATTCCTGCTGCAATGATGGATTTGCATGAACAAATTTTTCTACAACTATTTTTGTTTCGTGGTTCAGTTCATCATCTGCATATAGTATAAAATATTCTTCGTAATTATTATTATTGATGAATGAGTTTTCGTTGGATTGTTTGAATAATAAATTCTTGTTCTCAAAAATGATATTTGCTTCAGGTTTAATTTTCAACTGCTGTAACGTTATTAGCTCTTCACGCAAATCGGGATTTACCATAACAAATTCTTCTACGGCAATTTTTTCTGCGGCAGACAATTCATCATCTGCATACAGCAAAAAATATTCTTCATAATTATTCCGCGTGATCATTTTCATAAAACATTTTCGGGTTTTACTAAATAATTTTTCAACTGTAACCGTGCACGATGAAGGTATACTTTCACCTGGCTTTCATTCAGCCCGGTAATTTTTCCGATCTCTTCATAAGAATATCCTTCATAATCTTTCAGCAAAACCAGCGAGCGTTGCATTTCATTTAATCTCGACAAAGCATCTTCCAGCAATTTTTTAATGTTGTTGGCAGGTTTGTCAACTATCCGCATATCCTCCACAAATTCTTCTTTTAAAAAAATCCTTTTTGTTTTTCTTATATGGTCAATCATTTGATGATAAGCCACAGTAAAAAGATATGACTTGCTTTTTTCAGATTGTATCCCCTTTCTGTTAACCCACAATTTTTCAAAAGCAGTTTGCACCACGTCTTTAGCGTCATCTTCATGCCGCAGGTTTTTTAAAATAAACCTGTACACATTATCCGCATAGTTGGTTACGCATTCGTTGTATTCCTTGTCTGTCATAAACAGTTTTAGTTGCCTGCCTTAGTTGTATGAATTTTACAGTAGAACGATTGATTTAAAAAGAAGTTACACCCAAAAGTAAATTAGTGCGGGAGAAAGTGATTAATTTTCGTTGCAGCCGGTTGCGCCGGATAGCAGATTAGTAGAAAAAGATTCCCAGATTATGTATTCGTTCTGAATCTTTTTGCCGCCACATTTAGCTGAACCTGAACATTCTTCTTTTACTAAGGTAGTTTTTGCGCGGGAATAGGAAATAAGCGCAAGTGCACTTAGAACTACCAGCAGCAAAACAAAAATTTTGGTATAGCCTGAAGTTTGCATGAAAGTTGTTTTCCTATTATTAGACGAAGTTATACAAAAAAGGTTACAAGGTTTTTTTAGCTATCGAATTCTTGTTAAGCAAAAATTAAAAAATAATTCCGGGGTTCACTGTAATTATTAATTATTAATTTTTTTGTTTCCGGCATTAGTTCTCTTATCAGCATTCTTGCGTCGCACTCTTGTGCTATTAGTTCTTTATTCAACTTCCGCTCAAAATTTACAGCAACATAATTATCCATTATCAATTCATTTTCATAATAGCTCAATTATCTTTGCATCAATAATACATCTTTATGAACGAAAAATTTGTCAGCCGCATTACAACCGAAGTGGAAGAAATAAAAAATGCCGGGCTTTTTAAATCCGAACGCATAATAACCAGCGAGCAGGGCCCGGAAATAATTGTAAACGGAAAAACAGTATTGAATTTTTGCGCCAATAATTATCTTGGTTTATCATCGCACCCTAAGGTTATTGAAGCTGCACATAAGGTAATTGATTCGCGCGGCTATGGATTAAGCAGCGTTCGTTTTATTTGCGGAACGCAGGATATTCATAAAGAACTTGAAAAAAAGATCGCAGATTTTCTCGGAACAGAAGATACCATTTTATATGCCGCAGCGTTTGACGCTAACGGTGGCGTTTTTGAACCACTATTTAATGAGCAGGATGCAATTATTTCGGACGAGTTGAACCATGCATCTATTATTGATGGCGTCCGTTTGTGCAAAGCGCAGCGCTTTCGTTACAAACATAATAATATGGCCGACCTGGAAGAACAATTAAAAGCTTCGCAAAATTTGCGTAGCCGCATTATTGTTACGGACGGTTCTTTCAGCATGGATGGAACAATTGCGCAGCTCGATAAAATTTGCGACTTAGCAGATAAATACGACGCGATAGTGATGATTGATGAATGTCATTCCTCAGGCTTTCTTGGAAAAACAGGCCGCGGCACGCACGAATATCGCGGAGTGATGGGAAGAATTGATATCATCACCGGAACTTTAGGAAAAGCGCTGGGCGGCGCCAGTGGCGGGTTTACAAGCGGCCGCAAACAAATTATTGAAATGCTCCGGCAAAGAAGCCGGCCGTATTTATTTTCCAACAGCCTTGCTCCTTCAATTGTTGGAGCTTCTATTGCAGTTTTAGATATGCTTAGTGAAACAACAACTCTCAGGGATAAATTAGAATTCAACACAAAATATTTTCGCAGCAAAATGACGGAAGCGGGTTTTGATATCAAGCCCGGCGATCATCCTATTGTTCCGATAATGTTATACGATGCTGTGATAGCGCAAAACTTCGCAGCTAAATTATTAGATGAAGGTGTTTACGTAATTGGATTTTTCTTTCCGGTGGTTGCAAAAGGTCAGGCAAGAATTCGTGTGCAACTAAGCGCCGCGCACGAACAGCATCATTTGGATAAAGCAATTGCTGCGTTCACGAAAGTTGGGAAAGAGTTGGGAGTGGTGGGTCTGGAGTCAGAAGTCGGAAGACCGAAGTCCGAGGTCGGAAGTTAGAAAAAGTTTACTCAAGCTTTCGGCTTCGGTCCTCTGACCTCGGACTTCTGACTTCAGACTCCCGTCTTCGGACTCTCTACTGCAATCATACTAATCTCCACATTCACATTCTTAGGTAATCCTTTAACAGCAACGGTTTCACGCGCAGGGAAGTGACCATTAAAATATTTTCCGTACACTTCATTAACTGTTGGGAACAGCGACATATCACTCAAAAAAATAGTTGTCTTTGCTACGTTGTTAAAATCCAATCCGGCAGCAGATAAAATCGCTTTCAGGTTGTGCATTACCTGGTGCGTTTCATCAATTATGTCTTTCGCTTCAACATTACCGGTTGCAGGGTTGATAGCAACCTGGCCTGAAATAAATAAAAAACCCCCTGCTTTTACTGCCTGGCTATATGGCCCAATCGGGTCGGGAGCGTTGTTGGTTTGTATGATTTTTGTTTCCATTCACCAAAAATAAAAAACTTCGGTATGCAGCAGGCATACATTTAATAATAAATGTTTTTTCTTTGCTTAAATATATTGTATGAAGATTGCCGTGCTGGCAAATAATGTTTTGAAAGAAGAATTTCTCTCTAAAAAAATTCCTTCATCCATTGAATTGATAACGGCTGATTCGTTTTCTCAATTCTTACTTATCAAAGATGCGGATGCATATTTCGATTTTGAATTTGAATTTGATAAAGACAGAATTCGGCAGTTACATTCTTTCTTGCCAAAACCTGTATTTGTTAATTCAGTGATCAACACGTTGAGTGAAATTGATAAACCTTTCATTCGCATTAATGCATGGCCAACTTTTTTAAAAAGAAATATTTGCGAAATTTCTGCGCATGAAAATGAAAAAAAAATTGCTACGGAAATTCTTGATAAATTAGAATGGCCTTACCAGTTTATACCAGATGAACCCGGAATGATAAGCGCAAGAATAATAGCTATGATAATAAATGAAGCTTACTACACTTTTGAAGATAATGTGAGCATAAAAAATGAAATTGATATTGCAATGAAACTTGGAACTAATTATCCTTACGGACCTTTTGAATGGTCGGAAAAAATTGGTTTGAAAAATATTTACAACTTATTATTAAGGCTGGGCAAAACAGAAACGCGTTACACAATTTCAAAAATTTTGGAAAAAGAAGTTAACCAATAATGTCTCTCATTTTAAATATAGATACCGCAACGGAAAAGGCCAGCGTTTGTTTGGCTCAAAATGGCAAGCAATTATCGTTGATGTATAATGAGCGGCAACAGGATCATGCATCTTGGTTACATACTGCCATTGAAAAAATGTTTCAACAAGAAAAATATGAAATGAAAGATTTGAATGCTGTTGCAGTTAGCGCCGGGCCTGGTTCTTACACAGGACTTCGTGTAGGTATGGCAGCTGCGAAAGGATTTTGTTACGCATTGAACATTCCATTAATTACAGAAAACACTTTATTCATGATGGCATTTGCTGCCACACAACAAAGCAAAAATAAAAATGTATTATACTGCCCTATGATCGACGCCCGCCGCATGGAAGTGTTCACTGCATTATATAATGATGAACTGAAAGAAATAATTTCGCCGTCTGCAATTATTTTACATGAGCAATCTTTTGATGATTATCTTATAGATAATGCAATTATTTTTTTTGGAAGCGGAAGTGAAAAATGGAAATCAATCACAAAACACGCCAATGCTTTTTTTGCAAATATTATTGTTGATGCATCTTATCTCTCTATTCTTTCTTATAAAAAATTCACAGAAAAAAAATTTACGGATATTATTTATTGCGAACCCATCTATATAAAAGAATTTTACACTCACCCAAACAAATCACTATAACATGTTATATGATAAATTAAGTTCTTTAATTTGGCGAAGCGTCTTAAATTTGTTGTGTTTTTACAAACCTAAATCTTATGTGTAATGAGTTTAACTACAAGTTCCGGTAATTACTGGATGATCGTAAACGAGCATGGCTCCGACGGGAAATCTGTCAAAATTGATTTCATCAATCTTAAAAAAGCCGCGATGATTTTACGCGCGCTCAATCACAAACTGCGGCAGCAGATTATTAAACTACTCGATGAAAACAAAAAACTCACCGTAACTGAAATCTATATTCAGTTAAGGCTTGAGCAATCTGTGGCATCGCAACATCTTGCCATTTTGCGGCGGGCTGGTGTAGTAAGAACTGAGCGCGAAGGAAAATTTATTTATTATACCGTTGGGTATGAGCGCTTGCGTCAGATAACAAAATGCGCAGAGGATTTGATTATATAAATTCCGCATCATAGTTATTTCGGTTGCACTTTACTTATCAGAAGTGTCTATTCGCATTTTACATTTTTGATGCTTAACTTTGCAGAAAAGCATCAGAATGTTTATTCAGCAATTATACACTGGGTGTTTAAGTGAGGCTGCATATTATATTGAAAGCAACGGAGACGCAGCTATAATAGATCCTTTGCGCGACATCGAAAGTTATATTGAATTAGCGCACAAACGCAAAACTGTTATCAAATATATTTTTGAAACTCACTTTCACGCAGATTTTGTAAGCGGCCATCTTGATCTAAGCAAAGCAACCGGCGCTCAAATTATTTACGGCCCGGATACTGAAACAAATTTTCCCATTCATAAAGCAGCCGACGGAGAATTATTTCAATTAGGAGATATAACCATTAAAGTTTTACATACCCCTGGTCATACCGTTGAATCTTCCTGTTACCTGGTTCTTGATGAAAATAAAAAACCAAATGCAATATTTACCGGCGATACATTATTTGTTGGTGATGTTGGAAGACCGGATCTAAGCAGCGGAAATTTAAGTTCGGAGCAATTGGCTTCGATGCTCTATGATTCGTTGCGAAATAAAATTATTCCGTTGCCAGATGATGTAATTGTTTATCCCGCGCATGGCGCAGGAAGCAGCTGCGGAAAAAATATCGGCCCAAATACTTACAGCACTATCGGCGATGAAAAGGAAAATAATTATGCCTTGCACGATCAAACCAAAGAAGAATTTATTGCAGCCGTTACAAACGGATTAACTGCGGCTCCTCAATATTTTTCTATCAATGCTAAAATAAATAAAGAAGGATATGATAGCCTTGATTCAGTTTTGGATCATGGATTGCAACCATTATCTGTAAAAGAATTTAAAAATTTAGCAAGCCAGGATGATATGATTTTGCTCGACACAAGAATATCAACTGAATTTGCAGATGGTTTTATTCCGGGTTCAATAAGTATTGGTTTGGATGGACGTTTTGCAGAATGGGCAGGAAGTTTATTGCCTTTTGATAAGCCGATCATTTTAATTACAGATAAAGGAAGAGAAAGAGAAAGCATGGTGCGTTTGGCAAGAGTCGGATTTAATAAAATGCAGGGATTTCTTGATGGCGGATTTGAAGCATGGAAAAATGCCGGAGAAGAAACTGATTTGATAATTAATATAGAACCCGATGAGTTAGCTATGGATATTCCTTTCGACGAGCGTCTTGTAATAATAGATGTACGCCGCGAAACGGAATTTGCAGATGGTCATATCCGAAATGCATTCAACATACCTTTGAATGAAATGAATGATCCGGCAAGAATAGCTATGCTGGAAGAAAATCAAAATTTGTACGTGCATTGCGCAAGCGGTTACCGCAGTGTTATTGCAGCTTCATTATTAAAACGCCAGGGAATTCATAATCTCCGCAACATTTCCGGCGGATGGGATAAGATCAAAGAGCAGGAAAATATCAAAATTGAAAAAGAAAAAAGCGTATTGAACTGATGTACGATTTGTTTAATTTCGGTTATTCATCACTGTTAGTATTCCTTTTTTACTTTTTATTTTTTACTTTTAACTTTTTTTATACCGGCCTCAGTTTTTCATAGCATCATCCTTGCGTCGCAATCCGTTCATCTGTTGTGCTACTATTAAACTCCGGCTTATAATTAGTAATTCCCAAAAGACCTATACCGTTTTGAAAACCCTATGAGTCTCGCAGTACCGGTCACTGGTAACTGGTTACCGGCAACTAATTATTTGTTCACCCAATTTTTGCTCTCCTGTACAACATGGTGCAATTCGATTTTTACTTTGAATTTATTTCGCAGATGTCTCGCTAATGCGTCAGCTGCATACACACTGCGATGTTGACCACCAGTACATCCGAAGTTCACCATCAAACTTGCAAAATTTCTTTTTATATAATCTTCCACAGCAATATCTACAATATCAAAAATACTATTTAAAAACTCCGGCATTTTGGTTTGCTGTTCTAAAAAATCTTTTACAGGTTTATCTCTGCCGGTTAATTTTTTAAATTCTTCATACCTGCCGGGGTTTAAAATTCCGCGGCAATCAAACACAAACCCGCCACCATTACCACTTTCATCAGCCGGCATTTCTTTTTTAAAACTAAAACTGTTTATGTGAACAACCAATGGCGTTTCAGCATCTGCTTTTACCGGTTCAAAGCGGCTGATAATTTCATCTTCAGTAATTAATGAAAGCAATCTTTCAAACTCCGGCAATTCAATTCCGATTTTTATATTCAGCAAAAATTGTTTCAGGTTATTTAAGCCAAGAGGAATGCTTGTAAGAAATTGCGCTTTGCGTTCAAACAAACCACGAAATCCATATGCACCAAGTACCTGCAATAACCTTATGAGTACATAACCATTGTATTGATTGATGAAGCGTACCCTGTCAATTTTATTTTGCAGCATTTCTTCCACGCAATCCATATAATAATCAAGCAAATTATTTTTCCATTCTTCAGGCAATGCCGCTCGTGCCTGCCATAACATAGATGCAACATCGTATTGCAAAGCGCCTTTCATTCCGCCCTGGTAATCTATAAAAAAAACCCTCTCATTTTTAATTAAAATATTACGGCTTTGAAAATCGCGGAACATAAAATACTTATGATCTGCATGACTGAGATAATTGCTCAATGCTTCGTAGTCGTCAATCAATTGCTCCTTATCGTAAGGAAGCTGAAGCGTATCTAAAAAATAATATTTGAAGTAAAGCAAATCGCTCAGTATTGCCTGCTTCCCAAATTCCTTTGAAGTAAGGCAAGAATTATAATCAAGATCTTTATCACCCTCAATTTGTAAATGCGCAAGTTCTTTCAGGCTTTGTTTAAAAAGCGCATACACATAACCGTTATATCCGTGCTCTTCCAGTTCAGATAGCAGTGAAATATCGCCAAAATCTTCCTGTATATAAATTGTTTCTTGTTTATTAACGGCATAAACTTCCGGCACCGGGGAGTTATATTTTTTAAAATGCCTGCTGAAATTGATGAAAACTTCGTTTTCTCTTATATTGTCTCCATAGGTGGCAATAAAAGATTTCTCCGCTGTAACAATTCTAAAATAAATACGAATGCTGCCCGACTGCGGAATTTTTCCAACACTGATGATTGGTTCGTTGCTATAGGATGCGAATAATGTTTTTATATCTTCAATAATATTTTGCATTGATGCAAGTAAAAATTAAAAAGTCAAAAACAAAAAGTTAATTTCTTGGCTGCAGTAATCTCGCAACTAAGCCTGTCCAACCTGTTTGATGTGATGCCCCAACTCCTCTCCCATTATCGCCGTGAAAATATTCGTAAAATAAAATGTAGTCATTAAAATTCGGATCAAATTGCAATTTGTCGTTGCTCCCAAATACGGCACGTCTTCCTTTATTGTCACGCAAAAATATTTTTGATAATCGTTTTGATAATTCATTTGCAATTTCATTCAGTGATAAATACTGACCGGAATTTGATGGATACTCCACTTTAAAATCATCGCCATAATAATAATGAAAACGCTGTAATGATTCAATGATGAGAAAATTAACAGGCATCCATATTGGACCGCGCCAGTTGGAATTACCGCCAAACAATGGAATAGTTGATTCTGCGGGCGTGTATTGAACACTTAAAATTTCTCCGTTTACATTTAATTCATAAGGATGCTGCTCGTGAAATTTTGATAAGGCGCGAATACCATAATCGCTCAAAAATTCCGTTTCATCCAGCATGCGGTACAAAATCCTTTTCATGCGATGCCCGCGCAACAATGACAACAAATGTTTTTCATCCATTCCTTTTTCGTGCCACCGGGAAACTAAGCTAGCAAGGTCGGGGCGATTATCTAAAAACCATTGCATGCGTTCTACAAACTTAGGTTGAGACTGCAACAATTCATCGTCCAAAATTTCAACAGCAAACAAAGGAATCAATCCTACCATTGAACGAATCTTGAATTTAATAACGCCATCATTGGGAAGCCTGATTATATCATAAAAAAATTCATCTTCATCATCCCACAATCCTGAATTGTTTTCGCCCATGCTTGCCATAGCGCCGGCGATATAGAGGAAGTGTTCAAAAAATTTTGTTGCCATATCCTGGTATACCGGATTTATTTTTGCGAGTTCTAGTGCCATCCGCATCAGGTTCAAAGAATACATCGCCATCCAGCTTGTACCGTCGGACTGTTCAAGATGTGCGTCATCCGGCAGTTTCATATCACGATCGAATAAACCGATATTATCCATTCCTAAAAAACCTCCTTCAAAAATATTATTTCCTTCGGCATCTTTTCGGTTAACCCACCATGTAAAATTTATTATCAGTTTATGAAAAACAGTTTCTAAAAAAGCACTATCGCCTTTGCCTGTATTTTTTTTATCTATTTCATACACACGACAAGCAGCCCATGCATGCACCGGCGGATTTGTATCACTAAAAGACCATTCATAGGCCGGAAATTGTCCGTTCGGATGCATGTACCAGTCCTTCGTTAGCAATACCAATTGTTTTTTTGCAAAATCAGCATCAATAAATGCAAGTGTAATGCAGTGAAAAGCGAGGTCCCACGCAGCATACCACGGATACTCCCATTTATCCGGCATCGAAATAATATCTTCATTATTCAAATGCCTCCAGTCGTTATTCCTTCCCTTAAAACGTTCCGGTGGCGGCTAGGTTGCGATGGATCTCCCTGCAGCCATTGCTCTACATCGTAATAATAAAATTGTTTGCTCCATAACATTCCTGCAAACGCCTGTCGCTGCACATTTTTTTCATCATCATTAGTTATATTTTTTTGCACCTCTTCATAAAATGCATTTGTTTCATCAATGCGCTGACTGAAAATATTATCAAAATCTGCAAATGCATTATCGTGATCTTTATTTGCAAGCCGTAGCCTGATTGTTTGTGATTGATTTGAACCCACAGTTATATCATAATTTACAGATGCTTTTGTTCCGCCACGGTCGGGATCTATAGTTGAGGTATTATGAAGAATAAAATCGTTGATACCATCTTTATAATATTTTTTTTCATCATCATATCCGTACAATTTCGGGTTGTTGGTTTCATTATCGCAAAATAAAAGGGCATTGCTGTTTTCATAATACAATTTAAAATTGCCCAATATTTTGTGTTGAATTTCTATCGCATTATCATTTATTGCAAACATTGTTGGCTTATAATCATCATAACCCCACGCCCATGTGTTGCGAAACCATACGGTAGGTAAAACATTTAGTGAAGCATCTTGTTTGCCATGATTTTTTACAGTGATTTTAATTAAAATATCTTCTTCCGTAGCTTTTGCATATTCAATGAAAACATCAAAATAATTATCGTCATTAAAAATGCCTGTGTCTATCAATTCAAATTCCGGATCAAGTCTTGATCTTTTTTTATTTTCTTCTAACAGCCATGCGTATGGAAATTCTGCCTGCGGGTATTTGTAGAGCATTTTCATGTACGAATGCGTTGGCGTGGAATCGAGATAATAATACAACTCTTTCACATCTTCGCCATGATTACCTTCATATCCTGTAAGTCCAAATAATCTTTCTTTAAGAATAGGATCTTTTTTATTCCACAAACTAACGGCGAAGCATAACTGCTGTTTGTCATCACAAATACCACCGATGCCTTCTTCTCCCCATCGCCAGGCTTTGCTGCGCGCCATATCGTGTGTTGTAAATAACCACGCATCGCCATTTGCACTATAATCCTCCCGCACGGTTCCCCATTGTCGATCGCTCACATACGGTCCCCATTTTTTCCAATCTTTATTTTGAAGTCTTTGTTGTTCTGTATTCATATAATTTCAGTGTAAGATTTCTTATCAGGTAAAAATTAAAAAGTCAAAACAAAAAGTTTACATCTAATTCTCTTTTTAATTATTTAATACGGAAAATTACTGTTTTCTCCGGAGCAAGTTCCTTAATAAAAATAAAAAACCACACGATTGTGTGGCTCTTCTAAAAAAATATTTGTAAGAAATTATTTATCGTTTACTGTTCGCCCCTGTACAACACGAGATTTTCTTTCTATTTTATCCACCTCACTTTTTTTCACCATCAATCTTGCAGTGGCAACATCGGAGCAGGTGCTGCAATGAACACGAAATTTATTATCATCGTATGTAATTAATGCGGTTCCGTTTCTCCAGTCGGTTGCATACAACACAAAATCATCGGCGGAATATCCCGAGCCCGGGCCAAATGCGATATTATTATTTCCTTTTTCAAAACTTATCATCAGTTTACCGTTGCTTGCATCTTCACAAACACCGGGAGTAAGAGAAGGAATAATGACTTCATTAATATATTGTCCGTTATCAAATTTTATTACGCCTGAACTAACCTGCGCTTTTTCACTTCCTACATATCTCGACATAACCAATCCCTGGTCGATATAAAATTGCAATTGATGCAGGTCAACATTATCTCTTTCCAGTCTTTGCTGCAATTGACGGGTGAAAGGAACATATTTTTTATTAGAAACGATACTTTTTGAATTACTACAACTGAGCAAAAATAAAAAAGACATGGAGGCAAGGAGCATTGTTCGAATTCGCATAAAGTTTTTATTTAGTAACGTGATTTATGAGGTAATAGTTTACAAACCGCAATACAAAGCCAAAATTTGAAACCTTTTGACCATATTTTAACGTGCCGGTTTAATTGTGTATTTCCTGCGCTGTTATTTATTTGTTAACTGAGAGTAGTTGATTTGTGAAGAAGCGTCATGCATAAATTCTTTCAATAACATCTTTGTATTTTTCCATGATAACTTTTCGTTTGAGGCTCAACTTAGGAGTCATTTCGCCTGATTCAACGCTCCATTCATTTGGAAGTAATTCAAATTTTTTTACCTGCTCTACATGATTGAAATTTTCATTTGCAGTTTCCACTACCTGCTTAAAAAGTTCGATCACTTTAGGGTGATGAATAATTTCAGCAGCAGAAGTATATTCAATATTATTTTGTTTGCACCAATCTTTCAAATTAGAAAATGAGGGAACAATCAAAGCGCCAACGAATTTTCTTTCGGAACCAACAACCATTACCTGTTCTATAAATCTTGATTCCTTTAATTTATTTTCAACGGCTGTCGGCGCAACATATTTTCCGCCACTCGTTTTAAATAATTCTTTTTTTCGATCGGTAATGCGTAAAAAAATATCATCTTCAAAAGCGCCGATATCGCCGGTGTGCAGCCATCCGTCAATAACTGTTTCGGCGGTTAAATCCGGACGTTTATAATAACCTACCATTACCGTAGATCCTTTCACACAAATTTCTCCGTCTTCTTCAAGCTTCACTTCAATGCCTTTAATAACCGGCCCAACAGTTCCATATTTTTGTCTGCCGGGGAGCCGACCGTTTATAGATATCACAGGTGAGTTTTCTGTTCGCCCATACCCTTCATATAGCGGAATTTTTGCCGCGTTGAAAATGCGCATTAATCTTTCCTGGCAAGCTGCTCCGCCTGTAACAATGTACTTAATGTTTCCGCCCAACGCATCGCGCCATTTGTTGAAAATAATTTTATTAGCGAGGGATAATTGCATGTTGTAAAAAAAACCACCGCTTATTCTGTTATCATATTTTCTTCCTAATTCCACCGCCCAGAAAAATAATTTTTTCTTGATGCCGGTAAGTTCGGCTCCTTTCGACATAATGCGTTCATACACTTTTTCCAATAATCGCGGAACTGTTGTAAATATATTTGGTTTTACTTCCAGCAAATTTGCGCCGATCGTTTCCAAACTTTCAGCATAATAAATACTTATACCGCTGAACATATATACATAGCTTACTGTTTTTTCGAAGATGTGATTAAGCGGCAAAAAACTTAACGCTCTTAATTCCGGAGCATCATCAAAAGGAAAACTTTCTTTTGCAAAAAATATATTTGTAACGATATTATTGTGGCTAAGCATCACACCCTTTGGAACGCCCGTCGTTCCTGAGGTGTAGATGATAGTTGCCAAATCGCCCTTATCAATTTTTGCTTTTACTTCTTCTACTTTTGCAAGTGAAGAATTATCCGGTGCAATTATTTTTGACCAATGATCTGCACCATCAATTATATTGAACGTGTAAATATTTTTTAAAGATGGAATGTTTGCACGGATTGAATTTACTTTATTCAACAAATCGTCGCTGCTTACAAAAACATATTTTACTTCTGCGTCGTTGAAAATAAATTCTAATTCGTGAGGATTTGTTGTGGGATAAATCGGAACTAAAATTGCTCCCGATTGCTGCACAGCTAAATCTGTAATTAACCATTCGGGACGATTATTGGAAATGATAGCGATCTTATCTCTTTTTTCTGTCGTCATGTCGTTACCGGAAACGCCAAGTTGTAAAAGACCTGCAGTTAAGCGGTTTGCAGTTTGCTGAATTTCTGCTGTAGAATATTTTCGCCATTCGCCATTTTCTTTGGCGGCAAGCATATCTTCTTTCGGAAATTTTTCCAGTTGATAAGCGAGGCAATCGAACAATCGCATAATTGAGAATTGATAATGGAAAATTGATAATTCCGAAATGAATATAAGAAAGAATTTGAAAATTAGGAAATAGTACCAGTATACTGTAAAATATAAACTGAAAACTCTTATAATTACTTACTCATTACCGATAGCAGCCCGCAGTTGAATAGGGCAATGCAGTACAAGAGTGCGACGCAACGATGATGCTATGAAAAACTCAAGCTGGTATCAAAAAAATTAAGAATTGACAATTTAGAATTAATTAATTATGATGAGTATTAGTTTTTGACTTACTACTCACTACTTATTACTCATCGTTTGGTAATACTGCCCCGCCGGCAATTTGAATATCCGATTTTGTTGAAAGTTTATGAACTTGTTATATTCATCAGTATGCGTGCTTACCCAATTTTTAAAATCGGTTGGATTTTGCGACTCGCCAAAAACCCATTGATTGTACGCAACAAACATTCCCTGCCTTGCCAATTGCTGCATGTAATCAAAAAGATGAAAAGGAAATTGCTGCGCATTTTTTTCGAACCAGCTTAAAATAAAACTGCTTCTTACAGATGTTAATGATTCCACCGTGATTCCCTGCGCAACAATCGAGGTATGAATATTCAGTTCGTTGATGAATGCTTCTACAAAATTATTTTTTACGTTTTGATTTTTCATTACCACTGCATCTGCAAAAAGTTTTTTATATCCTTCGGTAAGTAAATCTTTGATATGACCAGTCCGCGAGCTATAGCTTTCCAGGTTAATAAAAATTTCTCCATAGATCAAACTCCACACTTTTTCATTCTTCGAATAATAATAAAGACTTGCGTTATAATAATTAGAAGAATAATTCGGATCAACTTCAATTCCTTTTTCCCATAATCTTATTGCTTCGTTTCCGTTTTCTGTTCCAATCACTTCTCCATATTCATTATATAAAACGCCGCTGTTAGGAAATCTTTTCAATCCTTCTTTATACATTTTTTCGCAATCTTTTTTTTCTTCAATGGCTTTGTACACAAGTCCGAGAATTTGGTAAGTCTGCACATCAGCGTCGGCGCGGCTTACCAATGGTTTTGCAACAGCGAGTGATTTATCAAATTCTCTTTGCAGGTAATATACAAAGGCAAGGTCTTTCAGCATTTCGAGATTTTGTTTATCATTTTGCAAAGCCTGGCTCAAAACAAGAATTGCATTTTGATAATCTCCCTGCCGGATATATGTTTTAGCAGTTTCATCAGAAGAATTTTGTTGCGCAATCGCACACAAACAAATTGCAGATAAGAAAAAACAAAAAATAATTTTCTTCATAACTGGCAAAGATAAAATATTGTGGTGAATGATGAATTGTAAATGGTCAATGATTGGTTAATAATTATTAAATTCAGCTTTGAGCTGAGTATTGTGAACCATGAGCTTACCCGCAGCTAAAAGCTCATAGCTTTTCTCAGATCAAATGCGTAAATAATCCATCGCGCAATTTCGGTTCAAACCATGTGCTTTTTGGCGGCATGATATTTCCGCTGTCGGCAATATCAAATAATTGCTGAATGCTAACGGGGTAAAGACTGAAAGCAATTTTCATTTCGCCGCTGTTCACTCTTTTTTCTAATTCGCTTAGTCCGCGAATGCCGCCGATAAAATCAATTCTTTTGTCCGTGCGCACATCTCTTATGTCGAGAAGTTTATCGAGAATATTATTTTGTAAAATGGTAACATCAAGAATTCCGATAGGATCGTTTGCGTATGTTCCTTCTTTAATAATTAATTTATACCAATCACGCTCGAGATACATTCCTATTTCATGAAGTTGTTGCGGAGCAAATGCTTCATCCACTTTACCGATCATGAATTCTTTTTGCAGATTGTCTAAAAATTCTTCTGATGTCATCCCATTCAGATCCTTTACCACACGATTGTAATCCAAAATATGCAATTGATCAGAAGGAAATAATGTGGTAAGAAAATAATTAGATTCTTCAGAAGCATCACTCAATTGCTTTCTCACTTTTGCCGCCGACGCTGCGCGGTGATGACCATCGGCTATATATGTTGCGGGAATATTTTCCGCAAAATTTTTTGTGATGCAATCAATAGTTGCATCATCATTAATTACCCAAACAATATGTTTTATATTGTCATCCGCTGTAAAATCATATTCAGGATGATGGCTCGCTTTCCAGTCTTCAATTTCTTTATTTATTCTTTCGTCGGTTTTATAAGCAAGAAAAACATTGCCGGTTTGCGCACCGATTGTTTTCATATGATTGATACGATCAAGTTCTTTGTCGGGTCTTGTAAGCTCATGTTTTTTTATAACATCATTATCATAATCATCCAAGGAACTTGCACAAACCAATCCTGTTTGACTTTTTCCATTCATTACTAACTGGTAAATATAAAAGCATGGTTTTTCATCAGTAAATAAAATTCCCTTCTGCTGAAAATCTTCTAAATTTTCTTTCGCTTTGTCATATACTTGTTGAGAATGCGTATCAATATTTTCAGGAAGATCAATCTCTGATTTGGTAACATGCAAAAACGAGTATGCATTACCGTTAGCTTCAATTCTTGCTTCTTCAGAATTTAAAACATCATAGGGGCGGGAAGCCACTTTTGCAGAAAATTCTTTTGCCGGTCGTAGCGCTTTAAACGGTTTGATAACAGCCATTGACTTTTGATTTTGACTTTAATCAGCCGTGTTTTTTATTAAAATTTTCCATAAGTTCTGTCAATGCCTGAACACTTTCTAAAGTCAACGCATTATATAAACTCGCGCGGAAACCGCCAACAGTTCTATGTCCTTTAATGCCAACCATTCCGTTTGCTTTGCATTCTGTTAAAAATTCTTTTTCCAAATTTTCATTATCAATCACAAAAACAACATTCATTTTACTTCTGTCTTCTTTGGCAACCTTTGGACGAAAAATTGGTAATGCATCTAACGTATCGTACAATAGTTTTGATTTTTTTTCATTTAGTTTTTCAATTTCGGTTATACCTCCCTGTTGTTTTAACCAGCGAAGCGTAAGCATGCAAACATACACTGCAAAAACTGGTGGCGTGTTTAGCATGGAACCATTTTCAATATGGTTTCTGTAATCCATCATCGTTGGCAATTTGCGGGAAACTTTACCAAGAATATCTTTTTTTACAATTACCAAGTTAACTCCGGCGGCGCCAATATTTTTTTGCGCGCCTGCATAAATTAAACTGAACTTGTTGAAATCAATCGTTCTGCTGAGAATATCGCTGCTCATGTCTGCAACAAGCGGAACATTTGTTCCCGGAATGGAATGCATCTGCGTTCCTTCAATGGTATTATTTGTTGTGTAATGAAAATATTTTGCGGTGGAAGGAATGATATAATTTTTTGGAATGTACGTATAGTTTTTATCTTTCGATGAAGCCACAACATCTACATTGCCAAAAATTTTTGCCTCTTTAATTCCTTTTGTTCCCCATGTTCCGCAATCGAGGTATGCAGCAGTTTCATTTTCGTTCAGCAAATTCATCGGCACCTGAAAAAATTGCGTGGAAGCCCCGCCATGCAAAAACAACACTTCATGTTCTTCATCCAGCTTCATTAATTCTTTTGCTGTTGCTATAGCTTCATCCATCACTTCCTGGAACAATGAAGTTCTGTGCCCAATCTCAAGAATAGATAATCCGGTGTTATTAAAATTGATAATCGCTTCGCTTGCCTGTTCAAATACTTCTTTAGGCAAAACACTCGGACCAGAATTAAAATTGTGCATCACTATTATTTCGTTTGTTGTCATTGTGCAAAAGTAATAAAACTAAGTATGAACTATAAACTATGAAGTGTGAGGTGTGAAGTTTCGCAAAATTCTTTTTAATACTTCATAGTTTATAGTTCATACCTCATACTTAAACTCACTCTTCCCTTCCCTTAATATTTCCATTTCGCCATTGTTTGTTTAATTCATCAAATTCTTTTTGTTCCGATTCAGAAAAATTTTTATTGACAAGATTTTTTAAATCCGGCTGACCTGCATTTACCCATGCAGTGTACCAAAAACACGCAACTAGCAAAAATTGATTCGCGCATTCTTCGCTCAACCATGTTATTTAATTTTTTATTGAAAGCAATAGAATATGCAGAAGAATATTGTTTAACAATAATTCCATTTCTTTCTTCAAATCCAAATCGTCTGTCTTCAGGAAATTCTTTGCTCAATTCTTTTTCGATGCGCAAAACAGAATCTGCTTCAGCGCCGCTTTCTATAATTCTTTTCCAGATAAAATCGTGCGTGTTCGGAATATATTCTGCTTTGCCAATAAAAAAATTCCATTCTTTATCAGCGAGTAATTCTGGTATTCTTGATTCCCAAAAACCATGAATGCCTTGCTGATTTGTAAATTGTCCGTTATGATTTGTACATGCGTGCAGCGGAACGTGCGCATCGGCAATGTAATGACCGATCTCTGCAGATAATTTTAAAATTTTTGCCTGATCTTTTTCTTTGAAAGCATTTGTCAATCTCGATTGCATAATATCAATCCACCATGGAACAATTCCATACGCACGCAAAGTATCTTCAGAAAATTTTTTCACTGCTTCATCCCATTGATGCGGCAATTCTGCAAAAGGAAATTTTCCGTAATGATCTATATCAATATAATGATGTGCGCCTTCTGTTGCTGAAACATATCTTCTTTTATCCGGATCAACGGCATGCTCGCTGATGAAATTAATATTCGGTTTATATAAAACCATCATTTCTGGCGGCAATAAAAAAATAGCGTAATAATTTATTTTCTGGTGTGCAAAAAATCCCCAGCAATAGCTTTGCTGAAATGCTAAAATAAATGCAGAGAGCAAAAATATTTTTTTCATGATAAAGTTTAAAGTATGTACGATTTTAGATGTACGATGTACGATTTGTTTATTCCCGGTTATGCATTACTGTTAGTATCATTGTTCATTATTTGTAACTTATTTTTTCATTTTGTTTCCAGCATTTGTTTTTCATAGCATCATCCTTGCGTCGCACTCTTGTACTTTTGAATTTCTATTCAGCTTTCGCTCACAATTGCAACAACACAATTATCAATTATCCATTCTCAATTATCAATTGTTTAATCTTCTTCTTCAATCTCCGTAACTCCGCCGGAAATTGCAAATTTCATAGCTTCTGCAGAACTGACATCCGTTAAAATCCGAACGCGTTCTTTCTTTACAAAAAATAAATTTCCTGCAAACCCGTACGATTGCGGAACATATACGGCAACATATTCCTGCAATCCGAATTCTTCCAGTTCTTCCCGAGTAATAAAACCAATTCGCCAGATATCCACTGCATCAATGCTTACCAAAACAGATTTATCAAATTTGCGTTTGTTACCTGCAAAGGCTTCAAGAAAATCTTTTACGGTAGAGTAAATAAATTTTATGCCCGGCGTTTTTTCCAAAACACTGTCGAACAAATCAACAAGCTTACTTACTACAAACGAGGAAGAGATATAACCTACAAGCAGCACTAAAATAATAACTACAATAAAACCAAGCCCGGGAATGTGTTTCAATTCCCCGTTTTCATCAACACCTAACAGGTTCGGAAATAATTTATGAATCAAATTAGGCAAAATACTGTCAATCCAACTGAACAAAGACGTAACAGCAAAAACAGTTATAGCAATCGGAGCAAGAATAATCAATCCCTGCAAAAAATATTGAAAAAGTTTTCCCAGCAGTTTTTTGAATTTCATACCTGGTTATTTAGATATTAAAATTAATCAATTGTAATCTTCGCCATTCATCTAAATAAATTGCCGCAAGTAAAGAAAATATTAATTTCTTGGCGGAAACTTTGGTAACAAAAAAAGTTTCCATAGTTTTGCTGCCGGTTAAGAGAGAAAATATGGATAACAAAGAAAGAATTCTGCAAAAAGCTACTGATTTGTTTATGCGCTATGGCATTCGTTCCATCACCATGGATGAGATTGCCGCGCAGCTTGGTATGAGCAAAAAAACAATTTACCAGTTTTTTACTGATAAAGATGAAATAGTGGAAGCAGTAGTGAGCATGGAATGTAAAAAAAACGAACTCGAGTGTATAGAGTTCCGCACTAATTCCGAAAATGCAGTTCATGCAATTTTTATTGCAGTGAAAGAAACAGAAGAAATGTTAAGTGCTATGAACCCTTTAATAATGTATGATTTGGAAAAACATCATCCGAAATCATTCAAAAGGTTTAAAGATTTTAAATACCAGTTTTTGTATAAAGAAATAAAAGAAAACCTGCAGCGTGGAATAAATGAAGAATTGTACAGACCTGAAATTAATATTGACATTGTAGCCAAACACCGCATCGAATCCGCATTTATGAGTTTTAACCAGGATTTATTTCCGCACAATAAATATAAAATGGGTGATGTGCTTTTAGAAATAGCTCAATTGTTTTTGTACAGCGTTACTACAATAAAAGGAAGAAAAATGATTGAAAAATATATGCAAAAAAATGTCCAAAAAAACAAACATGGATTGTATGAATAACATGAGAAAAATAATATTGGCTATTTTATTTACAAATATTTTTGTTGCAACCTATGCGCAAACACCGGCGGTTCACGAATTTTCAATTCAGCAATGTTTGGACTATGCAAAGAAAAACAGCGTGCAGGTAAAAAATGCACTGCTCGACCTGGAAATTCAGCAACAAAGTAATAAAGCTACAACTGCAGGAGCATTGCCAACAATAAGCGCCGTTGGATCAACAACTGATTTTTTTCAAACGCCTGTTACATTAATTCCCGGCGGACTTTTTCCCGGAACCACGCCCGGTGAATACACTGCAGTAAGTTTTCAACCAAAATATTCTGCAGGCGCAAATTTGCAATTAACACAAACCCTTTTCGACGGGCAGGTTTTTGTTGGCTTACAGGCAAGAAAAGCATCAATAGATTATTACCAAAAAGCGATTGATATAACCGAGGAAAATATTGCTGTAAATATTTACAAAGTGTATTATCAACTCGTGGTTAGTAAAACACAAATGAAGCAGATTGATGCGAATATTTCCCGTGCGGAAAAATTACTGCATGATGCCGGCGTAATGTATCAAAATGGTTTTTCGGAAAAATTAGATGTTGACAAAGCCACCGTTCAACTTGCAAATTTGCAAACGCAAAAACAATCTGCACAAATAACAATTGATAATGGTTACCTCGGTTTAAAATATTTAATGGGAATGCCTGTAAAAGATTCACTGTCTCTGGCAGATAATTTTACTGAAGATGATTTAAAAAGCGGTGTGCTTGATAATACTTCTTATAAGTATGACGACAGAAATGATTTTCAGGGTTTGCTCCTGACCGAAAAGTTAAATGAATACAATGTAAAAAGATACAAGTATGTTTATTTACCGGTGATAAGTCTTACCGGTTCATACCAGAAAAATGCTTACGCCAATGTTTATAATTTTTTTGGTAAAGATGGAACGTGGTATACCACTTCTTATGCAGGTTTAAATATTAATGTTCCTATTTTCAGCGGCTTCCAAAAAAATGCTAATCTGCAAAAAGCAAAATTGCAATTGATGCAGGTTCAAAACCAAATTGACAATCTCAAAATCTCTATTGATAATGACGTAACACAGGCGCAGAATAAGTTTCGCTCGGATATTTTAACTGTGGATTTTCAAAAGAAAAATATGGAACTGGCAGAATCAGTTTATGATCAAACAAAAAAGAAATATGAATCAGGGCTTGCGTCCAACACAGATATAACCAATGCACAAACAGATCTTATCACTGCGCAAACGAATTTTATCAGTGCATTGTACGATGCAGTAATTGCAAAAGTGGATTATCAAAAAGCAATCGGCAAACTAAAATATTAATTCAACTGATCAAATATATTATCATGAAAAAAATGGCAAACATCGGAATAGCAGTAATGATTATTTTTCTTGCATCGTGCGGTGCATCAACTCCAAAAGGAGATGATTCATTGAACGGAAAAAAAGCTCAATTGGAGCAATTGAAAGAACAGCAAACAAAATTGAACAGCGATATTCAAAAACTGGAAGATGATATTGCCAAGATTGATACATCGGCAACAAAAAAAGAAAAAACAAAACTTGTAGCTATTGATACATTAACCCCCGTCAGCTTTACTCATTATATAGATCTGCAGGGAAGAATTGATGCGCTGAATGTGGTGATCGTTGCACCTCGCAACGGAACCGGCGGATTGGTTACAGCAATTTATGTGAAGAATGGCGATGTTGTAAAAAAAGGACAACTGCTTTTAAAATTAGATGACGCAGTTTTAAAAAAGCAATTAGACCAGGCAGAAACTCAACTGGCATTTGCGCAAGATTTGTATAACAGAAGAGAAAATTTGTGGAAACAAAATATCGGAACGCAGGTGGATGTGATCAATGCGAAGAACAGTGTTGACCAGGCGCAAAAACAAATTAATATTATCAGGCAGCAAATTGATCTTACCAATGTTACTGCAGATATAGACGGAGTTGTGGATCAGGTGAACGTAAGATTGGGAGAAGTTTTTACAGGTGTTGTGCCCGGCACAAGCAATCCACAGATACGCATCGTTAATATGCAAAACTTGAAAGCTCTTGCGCAGGTTCCTGAAAATTATTTAGGCAGAGTAAAAGTCGGAAGCAATGTAAAAGTTATTGTACCTGAACTGAATAATAAAACACTGAATGTAAAAGTTACGGTTGCCGGAAAACTAATTGATCCAAATACGAGGAGTTTTTATATTGAAGCAAAAATTCCATACGACAAAGATTTTCATCCTAACCAAATTGCTTTGATAAAAATTCAGGATTATTCGGTTCCTAATGCAATTACAGTTCCTGTTAGCGCGGTTCAAAACGATGAAAAAGGAAAATATGTTCTGGTTGCATCAAAAGAAAAAGACAAATTGGTCGCCCGTAAAAAACCTGTTGAAATTGGCCAATTATATGCAGACAAAATTGAAATCAAAAGCGGTTTGCAGGCTGGCGACGCTGTTATTGTTGAAGGCGCCCAGGGATTGTATGATGGATTGCCCATAACAATTGCTGCACAATAACTAAAAAAATCTTAGTTGTTTCAACAGTACAAGTGTCTGCTGTTTGATGAAACGATGTTAAACAGAGTTACAACCGACGAATACAAAATAATAAACTAATTGTATGAGTGTATTAGAAAATTTTAAAGAGAAATTTAAAGAGTTTGGTCCAACCAGTTGGGCAATAAAAAATAAAACCTCAATTTATCTTTTGATGCTGATTGTTTCCGGATGGGGAATTTTTACATTCGTAACAACTCCGAAAGAACAGTTTCCTGATATTGTTATTCCCACTATTTATGTTTCCACAACTTATGTCGGCAATTCGCCAAAAGATGTTGAGAATTTAGTCACACGCCCGATAGAAAAACAAATTAAAAGTATTACCGGCGCTAAAATAAACAAACTCACCAGCACTTCTGTACAGGATTATTCTGCCATAATAGTAGAATTCGAAACTGATGTTCAAACAGATGTTGCCTTGCAAAAAGTAAAAGATGCTGTTGATAAATCTAAAACTGATTTACCAACAGATCTAACTACACAACCCGATGTTCAGGAAGTAAGTTTTTCCGATCAGCCGATAATGTATGTGAATGTAAGTGGCGATTATGATATGCAACGTTTGAAAAAATATGCAGATGATATAAAAGATAAATTAGAAGATCTTTCTCAAATCAACCGCGTTGATGAAGTAGGAGCGCCGGAAAGAGAATTCCAGATAAACGTTGACAATTATAAAATGCAAAGCGCCAATATCACTTTTAATGATATTGCCACTGCCGTTGCAGGCGAGAACATGGACATTACCGGCGGTTTAATTGAAGTAGGAAATATGAAACGCACCATGCAGTTAAAAGGTCAGTTTCATACAGCGGATGATATAGCGCAAGTTGTTTTACGTAATACATCCGGAGCGCCAATTTATTTAAAAGATATTGCCCAGATCAAAGACACGGTTAAGCAAAGTGAAAGCTATGCACGCTTGATGGGAAAGAATGTGATTACATTAAACATCATCAAACGCAGCGGTGAAAATCTCATCGAAACAACTGATGGCGTTAAAGAAGTAATCAAAGAAATGCAGGAGCAATTACCTAAAGATTTGCAATTGGTCATCACCGGGGATACAAGCACTGATACAAGAAATTCATTTAAAGACCTGGTGAACTCTATTGTTATCGGTTTCGTTCTCGTGCTGCTCATCTTAATGTTTTTCATGGGCGTTACCAACGCATTCTTTGTAGCACTATCTGTTCCCTTAAGCATGTTTGTGGCATTTGTTTTTTTGCCTGCCGCCAACCTGATCATTGGCGCTAATGTTACATTAAATTTCATGGTGTTATTTGCATTACTCTTCGGGTTGGGTATTATTGTTGATGATGCCATCGTAGTAATTGAAAATACCCACCGCATATTCTCACAGGCGCAGGGAAAAATAACTTCAACGATGTCTGCAAGGATTGCTGCCGGCGAAGTTTTTATTCCGGTATTATCAGGAACACTGACAACACTTGCTCCATTTTTCCCATTATTATTTTGGCCGGGTATCATTGGTAAGTTCATGATATATCTTCCGGCTATGTTAATTTTTACTTTATCAGCCTCGCTGATTGTGGCATTTATTATGAACCCGGTTTTTGCTGTGGATTTCATGAATCATTCTGAACATGGCAAATCAAAAAAATCAGACATTTTTAAAAAGCCATTGTTCTGGATTTTTTTAGGCGTAGGTATAATGTTAGATCTTAGCCATCAATCATTTTTTGGAAACCTGCTTATACTTTTCGCCATTTTAATGGTGATAAATAAATATATTTTCGACGGGTTGATTCATTCATTTCAAAACAAAACATTGCCGTGGATAATGAGTCATTATGAAACATTATTACGCTGGGCATTGAAAGGATGGAGACCGGCATGGCTTTTATTCTGCACTTTTTTGTTGCTGATATCTTCCATATTTTTTATTGTGGCAAGAAAAGTTCCTGTTGTGTTTTTCCCGAAAGGAGATCCCAATTTTATTTACGTGTATTTAAAATTACCCATCGGCACCAATGTTGATTATACTGATTCCATAACACATTCTCTGGAAAATCGTGTGTACAAAGTGCTCGACATGGATCCGTTGCAAGGAAAAGGAAATCCCCTGGTGGCAAGTGTGATCTCCAATGTAGCAATCGGCGCAAACGATCCAAACAGCGGCGACAGAAGTACGCACCCGGAGTTAGGCCGTATACAGGTTTCATTTGTTGAATATGAGAAACGTGATGGAAAATCTACAAGACCTTACCTTGATTCAGTTCGGGCTGCGATGAAAGGAATTCCCGGCGCAACTATCAGTGTAGACCAGGAGCAGAACGGCCCGCCTACCGATCCACCAATCAATATTGAAGTGGCCAGCGATAATTTTGATAACCTTACAAAAACCGGTGTTGGATTAAAAAATTATCTTGATTCACTACAAATTCCGGGAATAGAAGAATTAAAAATGGATGTCGACCTCACTAACCCCGAAATAACGTTAAAGGTTAACCGTGAAAGAGCGATGATTGAAGGAATTTCCACACAACAAATCGGAACAGAAATAAGAACCGCATTGTTTGGAAGAGAGTTGTCGAAAATAAAAGAAAATAAGGATGAATATAAAATTCAGTTGCGCAATAACGTGTTACAGAGAAATAATCTTTCCGATTTGCTAAACATGAAAGTATATTTCAGAGATCTGGCAACGGGTGGTTTTAAAAATATTCCCATCAGCAATTTGGTAACGATTGATTACACTACAACCTATGGAAGCATAAAAAGAAAATCCGAAAAGCGCATGATTACTTTATTCTCCAACGTACTCAATGGGTATACGCCCACAGCAGTAAATGCCGATATCAAAAAAGCGATTGACAGGTTCCTGGGAAAAGAAGAGGGCGTAACTATTACACAAACCGGAGAAGGAAAACAACAGGCAGAAACAGGAGCGTTTCTTGGAAAAGCATTGGTCATTGCATTAATGCTGATTTTATTTATTCTTGTTCTTCAATTCAATTCTATTAGTAAATCAGTAATTATTCTGACAGAAATTATTTTCAGTGTTATTGGTGTTCTGTTTGGTTTTGGTATTTCAAAAATGGAAATATCGGTGGTGATGACAGGATTAGGAATTGTGGGGCTCGCAGGTATTGTTGTAAAAAATGGAATTTTGGTAATTGAGTTTGCAGACGAATTGCACAGTCGCGGGCTACGTATACGCGAGGCCGTTATACAAGCCGGAAAAACGCGTATTATTCCTGTAATGCTTACCGCTTTAGCCGCAATATTAGCATTGATACCACTTGCAATAGGATTGAACCTGAATTTTGTAACGCTGCTCTCCGATTTTAATCCGCATATTTTCTTTGGTGGATTTAGCGCCGTATTTTGGAAACCTTTATCGTGGACAATTATTTTTGGATTGGCGTTTGCATTTTTTATGACATTAGTTATTGTGCCAAGCATGTATTTAATTGCGCTAAGATTAAAACGACCTATGCGAAAAATGTATGGCGGCAAATGGATTTCGATGCTTGGAATTCCACCGCTGACACTTTTATTCATTCCGCTGATGTTTATCACCATATTTGTTCACAATAGTAAAGTAGCAAAGAGAAGAAGAAGACTTGGACCTGATGCGCCAAAAGCAATAGTTGGAAGTTGGTTGTAAGAAAACATAGGCTCCCGAATTGATAACGACTAACCGATAATGCGCCGCTGAATAAAGATTCAACAGTACAAGGGTGCGACGCAAGAATGTTTAATAGAATTATTGAAGCTGGCTAACAAAAAATAAAAAGTAAAAAATTATAGCAAATAAAAAATCCGAAGCAAGAACTTCGGATTTTTTAATTTTATTTAGAAGCATTCTAACAGTAATGGATAATCGAAACTAAACAAATCGCACATCTAACATCCTAAATCTTAAATCGAATTATCTTCTGCTTGCAACTTTCATTAACAGTCGCAAAATTTCAATATACAACCAAACAATTGTTACCATCAATCCGAACGCGCAATACCATTCCATATATTTTGGCGCGCCCATGGTAACACCTTGCTCAATCATATCAAAATCAAGAATGAGATTAAGAGCGGCAATGCTTACAACAACTAAAGAAAAAATAATTCCTAAGCCGGAGCCTTCGTGCAAAAAAGGAATATCAATGCTAAACCAGCGCAATACCATTGCAAGCAAATAAAAAACAGCAATGCCTAATGTTGCAGAAATAACTACCGCTTTAAATTTTTGCGTTGCTTTAATTATTTTAAAACGATACAAAAAAAACATAGCTATTACCACACCAAATGTTAGCAGCACGGCTTGCGTTACAATGCCGGGATACGATTTTGCAAACGCGTTATTCACAATTGCAGAAAGACCGCCGATAAATAAACCTTCGAGCAAGGCATAAACAGGAGATAGATAAGCAGCCCATTCTCTTTTGAATGTAATAACCAATGCAACGATAAATCCCGCGAACGCACCGCCATATATCCACGCTGTAATATCTTTTCCATGATAAAACGCACTCCATGCAAAAGATGCCGAAACCATCAGCATCAGCGACATAAAGAAGAATTTGTTAAGCGTTCCTCTTTCTGTCATTACTTCACCGGAAGCAACGCCTGCATTTTGAAATATTTTTTCATTTAGGGTTGGATTACCAGATTTAAATAATTCCATAGTTTAAAATTTTAGAGTTTGCTAAGTTACGAAATACTATTACTTATTACAACTGACCAGGCGAGTTGGATTATTTCTATATTAAATTTAACAGTCAATAGCTAACAGCTATTAGCTAATGGCTATTAGCTGTTAACTATTGACTCCAAAAATTATTTATTTCTATTCCTTGGCGGTTGGTTTCCTTGCCTCGGTTGCTGATATTTTTTCTTGCGGTCGTTTTTGTCGAGACTTTTTAAACTAATTTGCCCAACCAACTCAACAAATTCGTGTTCCGGCTCAGCATGTTTGCTGCCGTGGATTTCTACCGTTTCCAATTCTTCGGGAATAACTCCCTGCGAGTTTTGTTGTTTTATTTTCTTTACCGTTTCTAAACTCAACGGATATTGGCGACTGCTTTGCGGCAAGGTATACCACATCAGGTTTTTGAAAATATCTTTTTTAATAAGAAAAGCAGTTCCCTTTGCTACCTGCAATGTGTCGGCATTATCAGGAAAATATTGGAGTGCATCCAGGTAAGTGTCTAATTCATAGTTGAGGCAACATTTCAACCGGCCGCATTGTCCGCTAAGTTTGCTTTGATTGATCGAAAGATTCTGATATCTCGCTGCCGTTGTATTAACGGATTTAAAATCGGTGAGCCAGGTGCTGCAGCATAATTCTCTTCCGCAACTTCCGATACCGCCAACTTTTGCAGCTTCCTGTCTTGCGCCGATTTGTTTCATTTCCACCTTTACTCTGAATTCGGAAGCATAAATTTTTATTAGCTCACGAAAATCAACGCGATCATCAGCTATATAAAAAAAAGTCGCCTTTCTTCCATCTGCCTGAATTTCCACTTCGCTCATTTTTAAATCCAGTTTCAGTTGCCGGGCGATTGCCCTTGCTCTTACCACCGCATTTTTTTCGCGCGCTTTGTTCTGTTCCATAATTTCCAAATCCTTATCATTCGCACGCCGCAAAATTCTTTTTATATCCGGGTTAGTTTCATCAATATTTTTCTTTTTCAACTGCAGCCGCACGGTTTCGCCAGTTAAGTTTACCATGCCAACATCAAAACCGCTCACTCCTTCAACACTTACCATATCCCCTTTTTCAAAAATCTGTGTTGTGCTGTTACGGTAAAAATCTTTTCGGCTTCCGTTATTAAAACTTATTTCCACAATTCTGCAGCCGCTTTCGGGGTCGCTGAACGGAAGATTGGCAAGCCAATCGTGTACATTCATGCGGTTACAACCACCGGTGCTGCATCCGCCATTACTTTTACAACCATTGGGCTTGCCGTTTTCGGTGCCGCAATTAGTGCATCCCATATTTTTAAAAATTAGGAATTAATAAAATTCAGAAAAGAAGAATTATGGAGCCGGCGACAGAATTTCTATTAAGCATCGTTGCGTCGCACTCTTGTACTGTAGTGCAGCCATGAACTATGGCTGCGTGTTAAATATGTTCGTACAATTAGAATCAATTAATTTCCATCTTCATCATCACTCCACACATTTTTCTTAGTATCCGGCAAAACCAAAATTCCCTCTTTTCATCAACCCAAATAAACTGGGTTATTAACAAATATACTAACGAAATACCACACTTTGCTATTTCTGCCCCGCGAACATTTTTTTAGCCAGCGCCAATATTGCTACAAGGCACCAAACAGCTTCAAGCAAAATAAAAGGCAAATAATTAATAAGAAAAGAGGCGTAACCCGATAATGCCGCACCCAGAATATTTAATAAAATGTATGCGCTGTTATCTTCCTTAACAAATTTAAAAAGATTAAGAAAAAAAGCCAGCAACAACAAAGCAACTCCCAGCGAGCCAATAATGGTAGAAAAATTCATAAAGATTTTATTGAAGAATGATAATGGAGTTTTTTATTTTTCATTTTTTACTTATTAAAGCACTTCTACAATTTCTTTATTTGCAATAATGTGATACAATTTAATTGTAAGCGCATGAAACAGCAATTTTGCATTTGCGTTGCGTTCAATATAATAAGTTGCTTTATCTAATTCTTCAATTATAGCTTGCTGCTGCGAAATATCTGCAAGTTTATTTAACCGGACTGTAAAATCATTTTCGTTCGGCGGAATTTGTAATTGCACGGCATCGCCAATTATCCGGATACGGATTGCCTGCTCCAGCAAATGATTAAAATACCGCAGAAATTGTTTTTGTTTCTCTCTTCCGATCTTACTTATTTCATCAATCCATTTCACTTGTGCTATAGGCCCGGTTTTTAAAACTGCGTTTAGCCATTCGCGCAAAAGTTCCTGCCAGTCATATTCTGCATGCTGTAAAAACTGCAAAGCTTCCCTGTAGTTGCCTTCGCAAATACTTGCAATTTGTCTCGCCTGAATTTCCGGAGTCTTTGCTCTTGCTATTAATGCATTTTCCACATCGCTTGTTTCCAGCGAAGGAATTTTTATCAGTTGTGTCCTAGAAATTATTGTGGGAAGAATTAATGATTCATTTTCTGCCACCAATATAAATAATGTATTCGCCGGAGGTTCTTCAATCAGTTTGAGCAATTTGTTTCCTTCATTACCTAAATATTCCGGCATCCACATCACCAGTATTTTGTATTTACTTTCAAAACTTTTTAAATTAAGTGTGTGAATAATTTCGCTGCACTCCTGCGCGGTAATATTTCCCTGCTTGTTTTCCGCGCCAATAAATTGCAGCCAGTCGTACACATTACCATAAGGATATTGTAAAATAAATTCTCTCCACTCATTAATATAATCAGCGCTCACCGGTTTGTCGCCTGATTTTTTTGGAATAACGGGGTAAGAAAAATGAATGTCGGGGTGAATAAGTTTTTGCGCTTTTATGCAGGCACTGCAAATTCCGCAAGCATCTGTGAGAGTTTGGAGTTTGGAGTTTGAAGTTTGAAGTTCATCTCCGAATAATGATGGCTCAGTATTTTGTTGCCCTGAAATTTTTTCGCAAACAACATATTGCGCAAATGCAATTGCCAACTGTAGCGCACCGGTTCCTTCCGATCCTAAAAAAAGCAATGCGTGGCTAAGCCGGTTATGCTGAACTAATTCAACGAGATGTTGTTTTATTTCTTTTTGGCCGATTACGTTTTGAAAAGACATCCCGCAAATGTAAGCAATGTGAAAATATCCGAATTGCAAAATGGCTCAATGGAAATACTCTTTATAGCATTGAGCTATTGAGCAATTTTCACATTGAGCCATTGCCGAATTCTTAATTCAAATATTTTGTCACTTCATCACTCATCGGATCAACCTTGTTGAAGATAACAGTTATCAGGTTGCCATTTTCGTCGAGAAGAAATTTGGTGAAGTTCCATTTTATAGGATCATGAAAACCCTTTTTCTCCGCTTCATCTGTTAAGTATTTAAACAAAGGAGCGATATCATCTCCTTTAACAGAAACTTTTTCTGCCATCGGAAAACTCACGCCGTAATTCTTTTTACAAAATTCCTGGATCTCTCCGTTTGTTCCCGGCTCTTGTTGACCAAAATTATTTGCAGGAAATCCAACTATCACTAATTTATCTTTATATTTTTCATACAATTTCTCCAGAGATGCATATTGCGGAGTGTTACCACATTTTGAAGCAGTATTAACTATCAGAATTTTTTTGCCTTTGAATTTAGAGAAATCAATTGTGCCTCCTGTTAAACCAGGCACTTTAAAATCGTAAATGCTCATTGAGCCAACCAAAATAATAGAAAGAATTGCTGCACGTAACATAAAAATATTTTTAAAGATTAAAAAAGCAAACGCAAGTTAAGTTAATAAACGTTTTTTTATTTAAAAGGTTTATAGCCGGTAAAAAATACGTGTTACTGTTTTTGAAAGCAGCCTAAATCGGTGAAGCCATTTACAACGCGTGCATTGCCATCCAAATCAAAAGGCGGAGCTCCGGCAGTTGTTCCGTAATTTATTGCAGGAGAAGAATTTTTCAAATGAAAATCGTAATACATTGTTTGATTATTAACACTATCAAACATCGGATCGGTTGCTAAAATATTTGATGAATTGGTGCTTGAAGGATTATTTTTTTCTAACCACAAACAATAATTAAAATTTACGGAAAAACTATTTGATGTTGTTTGTTCGGAAACCGAAACTTCATTTGCAAGTGAGCCATCACCCCAAAAAATACAGTTTGTAAAATTTGCAGTAAGAGGATAGGTAGAATTTGTTCCGTCTGATGAAACGTTATTAATAGTTAACACAGGTACGGTGTGAGAAATAAATTCGTTTGAATAACTCGCCACTGTACAATAACTGAAATTGTATGTTCCGCCATAAGTTATTTCAATATTTTTTCCGCAATTACTGATGAGGCAATTGCGCGCCTGCACACTTGATTGCTCGGTTAAAATTCCCGCATCGTAACTATTATTGATGATGCATTCATTTAAAATTAATTTCGGGTTCGCATCGGGCGATGGACCTAAAGCAACGACTGCCTGGTAAGCATTATCAATTACTGCAAATTCAAAAACATTGTCTTTGCTGCTCGGTGCAAAATAAATTCCCGGCCAACTTGCAGGATAAGCGCTATAGGGCAAGTCAAGCCGATCGCCCTGAAAATAAACGCGCGTGCTATCATATTTTTCTCCCTGAACAAGTAAAGTGCCATTAACAATAAACGGAGCATCAGCATGCGAATAAATTTTACATCCTTGTTGAATAGTTAATGTAGAATTTGTATCAACAGCTAAGCCGCCAAGAATTACATAGGGTAAATCATTCGTCCACGAAACATTCCCGAAAATAAGTTTGTTGGTAAAAAAATGTGCGTTTTGTCCGTATGCTTGTAATTGAATATAACGAGTGTTACCATTAAAAGAAACCTGGATGCTATCCTGCAAAATAAAAGGCAAATTGTTTGCCGAAGGATTAATGTAAACAGAAACAAAAATATAAATGCTGTCGTTAGCATCTACTTCAATATTAGTTGCGCTTGAACTGGCATTACCATCTATATTTATTTTAAAAACAGAATTGCTTCCGCCCATTAGCTTAACATCGCTTAACAATAGTTTCTGATTATTATCATTGATGATTTTTACGGATTGAGTAATTGAACCCGTGCTTGTGAATACTGTATCAAAGTAAATTGTATCGGCAGAAAAATTTATTAAAGCATCGCTGCCGGTAATAAAGGAATTTTTTTTGCAAGATGAAATGGAAATCAAAACTAAAGATAGTATCAGCAGTAAGGCTTTGTTCATCGTACTCAAAAATACTAAGTGTAAGAATAATAGTAATAACGAAACTTTGCGATAAAAGTTGTTTATCTAAAGAAGCGTATATGCAAGGGTGGCAACACTAATTTGAATGTTATTTATATTTTGAAGAACAGCAGCGCACGCTTCGAATGTAGCGCCAGTTGTAATAATATCGTCCACGAGTAAAACATGTTTGTTCTGTAACAGTTCTTCATTCTTCAATTCAAATTTCCCTTCAATATTTATCCAGCGTTCAATCCGGTTCTTTTTTGTTTGTGTTTCTGTTGCTACGGATCGGATAACAACGTTATTAAAAACTTCTTTCTGCATTATATCTGAAATTCCTTCGCACAAAATTGCAGACTGATTGTACCCTCTATTTTTTTCTTTTGATTTAAAAAGAGGTAAAGGAATAATTGCATCAATATTTTTGAAGCGGTCTGATTCCATCAACGACTTTCCCATCATTCTTCCAAAGTAAAAACCTATTTCTTTTTTTGCTTTGTATTTAAACTGATGCATTGCATTTTGCAACGCAGAATTTTTAGTGAAATATAATAAACTCGCAGCACTGGCAATATTTATTCTTCCCCAGAAAATTTTTTCCACGGGGTTATTTGCAAATAAATGAAAATTTGTAAAAGGCAAATCGTGCAAACAATGCAAACATAAAAGTTGATCTTGGCCAACTAAATCATTGCCGCAACCAACGCAGGTATGTGGAAAGAAAAGATGAGAGAAACTGTTTATTATACTTTTTGTGGTTTGCATTTATTGTTAGCTATAAGGTATGAATGATGAAGAATTTTAAGCATAGTCCATCATTCATAATTCTAAAATAAATATTTATACAATTCTTCTACCTTGCCCATGTTTACGATTTCAATATTGAACTTTTGATTTCTCAATACTTTTTGATTGTATTTTGAAACAACTATTTTTTCAAATCCTAATTTTTCGGCTTCAGCAATACGCTGTTCAATGCGATTCACTGCGCGTATTTCTCCACTCAATCCAACTTCACCTGCAAAACAAATGTGCTGCGGAAGTGAAACATCTTCAAAAGAACTCAACAAGGCGCAAAGCACAGCAAGATCAACAGAAGGATCTTCAACCTTTAATCCGCCAGCTATATTTAAAAAAACATCTTTCA
Organism: Chitinophagia bacterium; assembly: GCA_963774065.1. Taxonomy (GTDB): domain Bacteria; phylum Bacteroidota; class Bacteroidia; order Chitinophagales; family Chitinophagaceae; genus Puia. The sequence goes on along the minus strand of CAVZDO010000003.1, from coordinate 1,697,852 downwards.
CTCCAAAATGAAAACCGCCGCGTTTTTCAAGCACAGCTAACAACAACTGCAGTCTTCTTAAATCAAAACCGGTTACGGTTCGTTGCGGGGTTCCGTAAACGGATTGCGTTACCAATGCCTGCACTTCTATTAACAATGGCCGCGCACCTTCGATAGTAGCAGCGATTGCAATTCCATTTAACTGATCTTCTTTTTGGGTTATTAAAATTTCGCTCGGGTTACTAACCTGTCGCATTCCTTCATCAGTCATTTCATAAATTCCTAATTCAGCTGTGCTTCCAAAGCGGTTTTTTAACGTTCGTAAAATACGATAAGCATAATGCCTGTCGCCTTCAAATTGAAGCACAGTATCAACCATATGTTCCAAAATTTTTGGACCAGCAATTGTTCCATCTTTAGTTATATGACCAATTAAAAAAACAGGGGTGTTTGTTTCTTTGGCGAAACGCTGAAACTCAGCGGCGCATTCACGGATTTGAGAAACGCTGCCCGGCGGTGATTCGATGTAAGATGAATGTAAGGTTTGAATTGAATCAACAATTATCAACTGAGGATTCAATTTATTTATCTCCTGAAAAATTATTTGCGTGGAAGTTTCTGTTAGTAAATAAAAATTTTCATTTTGAATTTTCAAACGATCCGCGCGCATTTTAATTTGCTGTTCACTTTCTTCACCGCTAATATATAATGTAGTAATATTTTTCAGCTGCAATCCGTTTTGCAAAAATAATGTGCTTTTGCCAATGCCAGGCTCGCCGGCAATTAACACAATGCTTCCTTCAACTATTCCTCCGCCGAGCACTCTGTTTAATTCAGCGTCGGCAGTAATAATTTTTTTTTCTTCACTGCTTATTACTTCGCTGAGAGAAATAATTTTTATTTCTTTTTTTTCTTTTGAAAAACTTTTTCTTTTTAATTCTTCGATCTTACTGTCTTTAACAATAACTTCTTCAATAAAAGTATTCCATTGTTCGCACGATGGACATTTGCCCAACCACTTTACACTTTCGAAACCACAGTTGCTGCAAAAAAATGCAGTTTTAACTTTGCTCATTAAATAAAGTTATTGTTTATTGGTATTGATCAAGAAAACAAAAAAATGAAATGATGATTTGTAGAATTAATTCGATGAAGAAAAAAAATTAACAGTTAAAAGAATTATCACAACAAACAATTCAAATAAGCGATGATAATTTTTAAAAGTAAAAGGGTCAGCTATTCAGCCGACCCCTTACTTACTAACCCATTAAATTCTTGCACTAAATTACAAATTAGCGCCACATAACAAAATTAATTTTTTGTGGTGTGAATAACTTTCGACCTAAACTATGCCAAAGAGAGTTAGCCAAAAACATAATGTAAGATTTTAAAAATCAATTAATTAGCCAAAATAAAAAAGACGAAATATTTTTTTAAGAATTGATAATCAACGCAAAAACAGAAGCTTTAGAGTTTAATTTCTTCATCCCTTTTGTCAAAGAAATGAAACTCCGTGAGATGATAATTGGTGTTAGGTTTTATTTTGACTGTCTGTTTATATTTCCATCTCCATTTCCATTTTTTTGAACCAAAAATACCCCCTTTTGTAAGATAAGCATACATGATAGGATGAACTACAAAGTAAGACTTTTATGCTGATGGTTAAGGAGATAGCTGAAATTCTTTTCAATTTCGTCTTCCAGTATCAATGCTGAAGAAATTTTGCCGGTTCCATTGCAGCTTGGGCAAATTTCCTGGGTATTGATTGTTACCTCCGGTTTCATACGCTGCCGGGTAATTTGCATTAACCCAAATTTTGAAATGGGCAGCACTGCATGTTTAGCCCTATCGGTACGCATAAAATTCTCAACTGCTTCTGCCAGTTTTCGTTTATTTTCCAGCAACTTCATATCAATGAAATCAACAACAATAATACCTCCCAAATCTCTTAATCGTAATTGCCTTGCAATTTCTTCAGCGGCTTCAAGATTAGTTTCAAAAGCATTTTGTTCCTGGTTATTGCTAACACTTTTATAACCGCTGTTTACATCAATTACATGTAATGCTTCTGTATGCTCAACGATAAGATAAGCGCCGCTGGGCAAATTCACTGTTTTTCCAAATGCAGCTTTTACCTGTTTGGTAACTCCGAACTGTCAAATATAGGCGAGCCATTATGGTGGTAAGAAACAATATCTACTTTATCTGGTGCAATCCGCTGAATATAAGTTTTTGTATCGTTGTAAATATTCTTATCGTTAATAACTATTTTATTAAAATCTTCATTCAACAAATCACGAAGCATACTTGTTGTTTTTGTTTGCTCACTTAATATTTTTGTTGGTGCAATTGCTCCTTTAAGATTACTTTGAATCGTTTTCCAGGTGGTTACTAAGTCAGAAAGATCTTCATGCAATTCAGCTGTATTTTTTCCTTCTGCTGCTGTTCGAACAATTACACCAAAATTTTTTGGTTTAATTGCTTCGATTATTTTTTGTAGTCGTTTTCGTTCTTCTGATGAATGAATTTTTCGTGAAACTGCAACGATATCATTAAAAGGAGTGATTACAACAAATCTTCCGGGCAATGAAATTTCGCAACTAAGTCGTGGGCCTTTTGCAGCTATAGGTTCTTTTAAAATCTGTACCAATATATTTGGTTTGCCACTAAGTACTTCAGTAATTTTTCCGGTTTTAATTATTTCGGGCTCTACGTGGAATGATGCAAAATCGGCGCCGTTTTGATTATTGTCGGCGATAGTTTGTTGAGTAAATTTCAAAAGAGAGCGTACATAGGGACTTAGATCAGTATAATGAAGAAAAGCATCTTTTTCAAAACCAACATCTACAAAAGCGGCATTAAAACCAGGAATTAGTTTTTTTACTTTCCCCAGGTACAAATCGCCCACTGCAAAACTGGCATCGGCTTTTTCATGGTGCAATTCAACCAGCTTTTTATCTTCCAGCAAGGCTATTTCTACGCCTTGTGGGGCTGCATTTATAATTAGTTCCTTATTCAAGCGAAAACTTCATTTATCATCCAAAAAAAAACATCATTAATAAAAAAGCCGTTGAAGAAATTTTATTTAGTGTTATCATGCAAGCAATCTTGTGATAATAATAAATAAAGAAACAGCTATGGGAAAAGAAACCACGTTTTGTGCGTGGAAATAAAACTATTTGTTTCGTTTTTTATGACGGTTTTTTCTCAGTCGCTTCTTTCGCTTGTGTGTAGCAATTTTGTGGCGCTTACGTTTTCTCCCACAAGGCATAATAAAATTCGTTTTAAGTTAAAAAATTAATTTCATTGAATTCATTCAAACGCTTTTCGTTAAAAAGCTTTACTGTAATAATTTAATGCGTTCGTTTATTTCTTTAATAAGATTTTCATTATTAATCAAACCCTTTGCATTCTCATACCATTTTATCGCTTCTTTTTTATTTCCTTTCTTTTCATTAATATCTGCTAAAGTCAAAATCGCTTCTATATTGTTCGGCTGATGTTGAACTACCTTTGATAAACGTTCAATAGCTTTATCAAATTGCCCGGAAACCTCACCACCCAAGCCAAGCATAAACTGCGCATACATATTGTTACTATCGCGCTGAGCAACTTCTAATATCTGTTGAATTCCCTGCATTACTTCCTGCGGAGTATTTGCTGAACTTCCAAAAATATAACACGCACCCAAGCCAATTTTGGAAGAATCATTATTCGGATTCAACTTCAAAGATTTTTCAAACAACTCCCTAGCATTATTTGCCATCCAATTTTTTACTCCTGCATCATCTTGCCCACGCAGGTTATCTAAAAATAATTGGGCTGCAAAGGTGAGTTCTTTTTCTGAATTTTCCAATTTGGCGGTTTCTCCAACATAATATGCGTAAGGAAGAAACCCATCTTTCACTGAATCCTTCCAGAAATCGGCCAATTGTATGAACGAATTAATTTGCTGATTTTTTACATCCCCGCGCACAACACTATGCTCCAAACTATTTACACGAGATAATTGTAAAGGAGTAAGTTGAGATTTAAATGACTGCAGAATATCTTGAGTAGTTACAGATTTAGCAACAACAGTTGCAGAATCAGTTTTCTGAGTTGAAATATCTTTCTTAGGTGGAGTTGTTTGCCCAAAAAGGTAGACAAAAATTAATAACAATACCCCTGCGCCCATTAAAATAAGCTGCGGTTTTTTCACATCACATTTATTAGAGCTGCAAAATTACGCTTCTTCGTCGGGGTTTGGTTGATCTTCTTTAATTGATTGTATCTTTTTTACTTCAGCAACAAATTCTTTTGCTGGTTTAAAAGCGGGTATGTAGTGCTCGGGAATGTGAACAGCGATATTTTTTTTGATATTTCTGCCAATTTTCGCTGCTCTTTTTTTGGTAATAAAACTGCCGAAACCACGAACGTAAATATTTTCCCCTTTTGCTAATGTTTCTTTAACTTCTTTAAACATGGTTTCTAACGTTACCAAAACATCAATTTTAGGTATACCCGTTTTTTCCGAAATTTGGTTAACAAGGTCTGCCTTTCTCATTTAGTGTTAATTTATAAGTTTCTGATTCTAAATATATAACAATATTTTTGAATTACAAGCTTCTTTATAAAACTTTATAGTTTGCTATTGTAAATCAATTCATTATATAATATTTAAAATCTAAAATATTGATTTTAAGCATTTAATAATATTACAACGCTATTTGTGTCCGAATATTATCATTAACAATTAAGTTTATTTGCAAAATGAAATCCGATTTTACAAAAAAGCTGTTCCAATGGAATCTTTCAGATAATAAACGTTTAATGCCATGGAAAGGTGAAAAAGATCCATACAAAATTTGGCTGAGTGAAATTATTTTACAGCAAACAAAAGTTGAGCAAGGATTAAATTATTACAATCGGTTTATAAAAGAATTTCCTACGGTTATTCATCTTGCCAAAGCTCCGCGACAAAAAGTTTATAAGCTATGGGAAGGTTTGGGTTATTATACACGTTGCAAAAACCTGATCGAAACTGCTGCCATAATTTCAAATCGCTATCACGGAAAATTTCCTTTTTCGTACAACGAAATAAAAAGTTTAAAGGGAGTAGGTTCATATACCGCAGCAGCAATTGCGTCTTTTGCCTATAATCTTCCTTATGCAGTTGTGGATGGAAATGTGATAAGAATTTTATCAAGATATTTTGGAATAACATCACCGGCAAATACCTCACAAGGAAAAAAAATTTATTCAGAACTTGCACAATCTTTATTACCAAAAGAAAATGCTGCAATATATAATCAGGCAATAATGGATTTTGGAGCAGTTATTTGTAAACCGCGAAATCCATTATGTAATCAATGTGTGCAAAAAAAAGAATGCCAGGCTTTTCAGAATGGTTGGGTTAACATCTTACCTGTAAAAGAAAAAAAGATTGTAAAAAAACAACGCTGGTTTTATTATTTCATTATCGAAAACAAAAATGCTGTTTACATAAAACAAAGAAAAGAAAAAGACATCTGGCAAAATTTATTTGAGTTTTTTTTATTAGAAAGAGAGTACGCTGTTGATAAAAACGAATTACTAAAAACGAAAGAAATTCAGCAGTTTTTTAAAAATACAAAAAAAGCCACAACAGAAATTTCTCCGAACTTCAAACAACAACTAACACATCAAACAATTCATGCGCAATTTTTTTTACTCAAAGTAAAAACGATTCCTTCTCTACTAAAAAAAAATTATTTGCTGGTTCCTAAAGAAAAATTAAATCAATATGCCTTTCCTAAAATAATTACTTCTTACCTACAAAAAAACGTATAGATAGTAGTACAACTGTTAATTTCAACCGAAGGGATCAGAAATTTTATCTTTTTTTGCCCGAAAAAATTTAACTTTAAAAGGAAAATTTTTCCAGTGATTTATAAACTTCAAACTTAAGTGTATGAGAGGAGTAAACAGGGTTATGCTAATTGGAAATTTGGGTAAGGATCCGGATATACAGTATCTCGAAGGCAACATTGGGGTTGCTAAATTTTCCTTGGCAACGACAGAAACATTTAAAGACAGAGCCGGCAAATTAATTTCTCAAACTGAATGGCACACCGTTGTGCTGTGGCGCGGACTCGCTGAACTCGCACAAAAATATCTTCACAAAGGGAGCTTAGTTTATATTGAAGGACGCCTGAGAACGCGCAGTTGGGAAGATAAAGAAGGAAATAAAAAATTTGCAACAGAAGTAGTAGGCGATAACCTAATTATGCTTGACAAACGCTCAGATGGCAGCTCGCATCCGCATTTGCCACACGATAATGGCGAAGGAGCGGGACATACAGAGCCGCCAGCTATTGGTTCGCCGCCTTCTGAAGATTTACCTTTTTAAAATTGCACAAACAATTTATTAAATTTGCATCAGCGAACAACAGGCAGGCCTTTTTGACCTGCCTTTATAATTGGAGAGACATTGTTAACGAAACTTAATTGCTTTGAGTTATTTTCTTGTTTTTAACCACAATTTCTTAAATTATTTTTTGGCCATTAACCCACAGGCAACAAGTATTCTGGCCATCATAATTCTTTTTTTATTGATTATATCTTTTGTAGTTGCGGGTTCTGAAATTGCTTTTTTCACTCTCACAAATAAAGACATCAACAATCTGAAAACAAAGCAAGATGCATCATGGAAGCGCATTGTTAATTTACTCCAGGAACCAAAAATATTATTAGGCTCATTATTGATTGCGAACACGCTTGTAAATATTGCTATCATTATTTTATCCAATTTTTTAATTGACCAGGTAACGCCGTTAAGACAAAGTTTTTGGATCGAGTTTCCCATCAAAGTGATTTTAGTAACTTTTGTGTTGGTGTTGTTTGGAGAAGTAATGCCAAAAGTTTGGGCATCACAAAATAATTTGCAGTTTGCTTATTATACTTCGGGTATTGTTGAAATCGTTAATCTTCTTTTTTCAAAAATGAGTGCCTGGATGATCAACAAATCAGAAATAGCCGAACGTTTTTTTGGAAGTAAAAAATCCGCACAACAAAGTTTGGAAGAATTAGATCAGGCTATTGATTTAACAACAGACAATGCCAGCGAAAAAGAAAAAAATATTTTAAAAGGTGTATTGAAGTTTGGAAACATCAGTGTAAAACAGGTAATGAAAACAAGATTAGATGTGAACGGAGTTGAAAACAATATTTCTTTTGGAGAATTGAAACGCAAAGTGGATGAATTGCATTACTCACGTTTTCCGGTTTATAAAAACAGTCTTGATGAAATTGTTGGAATAATTCATACAAAAGATTTGATCCCTTATCTCAATGAAGAGGATAATTTTAACTGGCATTCCTTATTGCGAACACCATATTTCGTACACGAAAATAAACTCATTGAAGATTTGCTGCAGGAATTTCAAAGCAAACGTATTCATTTTGCAGTTGTAGTTGATGAATTTGGCGGCACAAGCGGCATTGTAACTCTTGAAGACATTTTGGAAGAAGTTATCGGCGATATAAAAGATGAATTTGATGAAGAAGAAAATATTAACATGCAGTTAGAAGATGGAACTTATATTTTTGAAGGAAAAACAATGATCAATGATGTATGTAGAATAATGAATTTACCATCCTCAACTTTTGATAATGTCAAAGGAGAAAGCGATTCATTGGCAGGATTATTATTGGAGCTTGCCGGGGAAATTCCGAAAGTTAATGATGTAATTCCCTGTGGCGATTTTGAATTCACTGTTCTTGAAACTGACAGAAGCCGGGTAAAAAAAGTAAAAGTTGCAATAAAAATGAGACAAAATTAATTTCGCATAAAATGGAATTGAATACTCAAAAAAAGAATACAGTTGTTTCTCGTTCCTTCTTACTTGTTTCTTGCATCTTGCTTCTTGTAAATATTTTATCATCCTGCAACAGCTCGTACACGCCAAAACCAACCGGTTATTATAAAATAGATTTTCCCAAACATCAGTATCAGCAATTCCGGGAAAAAGGATTTCCATACACTTTTGAATATCCCGTTTATGCAAATATAATTCGTGACACAACTTTTTTTGAGGATAAGCCGGAAAATCCATATTGGATCAACATTGATTTTCCGCAATTCAATGCGCGTATTTATGTAAGCTATAAAGAAATCGGACCTAACAGTTTTGATAAACTCAAAGACGATGCCTACAAAATGACTTTTAAACATTCCTACAAAGCAACTTCAATTGATGATTCGGTAATGAAAACACCACTTGGTGTTTCAGGAGTTTTCTTTAACGTTGGCGGAAACGCGGCAACTGCAAAACAATTTTACGTAACGGATTCCACAAAACATTTTTTGCGCGGCGCATTGTATTTTAACACAACTCCAAACGAAGATTCTCTGGGAATTGTAAATCAATTTTTGCAGGAAGATATGCGGCATATTATTAACACGCTGCAATGGAAGAATTGAAAAAAGTCTACTGTCGATAGTCAATAGGTCACAGTAAAAAACTCACTGCATTCAATTTTTAACCATCAACTGATTTATCAGACACCACAATTCAATTATATTTGTTGCACAAAAAAGAAAAATTTTGATTGCTATAGATAATATTTTAGTGAGTGATTTGCTTGTTGAAGAACAATTTGTTTGCGATTTGCAAAAATGCAAAGGTGGTTGCTGCGATGAAGGCGATGCGGGTGCGCCATTGGAAAATGATGAATTGGATCGGCTCAATGAAGTGTACGAAATTGTTCAACCTTATCTCACTGCAGAAGGCATTGAAGCTATTGAAAGAAGAGGAAGATATCAATATCATAAAGAGTTTGGATGGGTTACGACAACTATTGAAAATGAAATGTGCGCTTATGGTTTTCGCGATAAAAACGGAATTATTAAATGTGGCATTGAGCAGGCCTATATAGATGGAAAAATAAGTTGGAAGAAACCAATCAGTTGTCATTTATTTCCTGTTAAGGTTAAAAAAAGCAAAGAATATGAAATGGTGAATTATGAACCGAGAGAAACATTATGCAATCCCGGATGTGCGTTAGGAAAAAAATTAAAAACTCCGGCATATGTTTTTTTGAAGGAAGCTTTGATAAGAAAATTTGGAGAAGATTTTTATTCGGTGCTGGAACAAATTGCAGAGAATTATTTTGCGAATAAGAAAGAAGTGAATGAATAATTGATAATGGAAAATTGATGACAGTTCCATTTAGTAAACCATAGGTGAACAGAATTGTTGCAGTACAAGTGAGTGACACAACAATGTTGAACAGAGAACAAATGTTGGTAACACAAAATTATTATGACAGAAAATAGCACAACTTTTATTGCTAAGAGCACGATCAAATCCGAGGATCTTGATCATCGTCGCAAAATTAATTTCAACATCGGGAAATATAATAATGCGGTGGTGCAGGGAAAAATGCAGTTTACCGATTTGCATCTTGCGCGCGAACGTGCAAAAAATATAAAATGGAAAGCAATTGAAACACTTGATCAGCAACTGGAAAATTTTGAAAAGACTTTTTCAAAACGCGGCGGAAAAGTTATTTGGGCAGAAAATGCAGCGCAGGCGCTTGAAGAAATTCTTTCTATTTGCGGGCAAAAAAATTGCAAAAGCATTGTGAAAAGTAAAAGCATGGTTACCGAAGAAATCAAGTTGAATGATTTTTTGGAAGAACATAATATTGAAAGTGTAGAAACGGATTTGGGCGAATATATTCAGCAACTCGATGGCGAAGCTCCGTACCATATTGTAACGCCGGCAATGCACAAAAGCAAAGAAGATGTTGCAAAATTATTTTATGAAAAATTAAATACCGCGCCGAATCTTTCACCGGAAGAACTCACTTTAGTTGCCAGGGGAAAATTAAGAAAAAAATATGTTGCTGCGGAAATCGGAATTACAGGAGCGAATTTTATTATTGCTGATATCGGAGCTATAGCCGTTACAGAAAATGAAGGCAATGCAAGATTGAGTTGCGCTTTTCCAAAAACGCATATTGTAATTGCGGGAATTGAAAAAGTAATTCCTTCTTTAACTGATTTGGGATTGTTCTGGCCTTTGCTTGCAACCTATGGAACCGGTCAGCAGCTTACAGTTTACAACACAATTGTAACAGGTCCGAAACAAACAAACGAAATTGATGGTCCCGAAGAAATGTATGTTATTTTGTTAGACAATGGCAGAACGAATATTCTTGCAAATGAAAAAACAAGAGAGAGTTTGTACTGCATTCGTTGCGGCGCTTGTTTGAATGCCTGCCCGGTTTATAAAAATATTGGCGGGCATAGTTACGGCAGCACTTATAGCGGACCAATCGGCGCAGTTATTACTCCGCATTTAAAAGAAATGAACGACTGGAAACATTTGAGCTATGCATCATCGTTATGCGGCAATTGCACTGAAGTATGCGCAGTAAAAATAAATTTGCATGAACTTTTGCTTGAAAATAGATATGAAGCTGTACAAAGTAACAGCCCCAGCCGGAGTGAAAAAATCGCATGGAAAGTTTGGAGAAAAGCGAGCCTAAGCAGAAAGTTGATGAATGCCGGAAATCAAAAAATAAAAAATTGGATGGTGAATAAAGTGTTTAAAGGGTGGACGGCGCACCGCGCTGATCTTGATTTTTCTAAAAAAACTTTTAATGAAATGTGGAAAGAACAAAGTCAGCATTAAAAATAAATTATCTTAGGTAATATTTTTCAGTCGGTTAAATACCGGCTTTTTTATTATTGAACTAATTCTTGCATGCTTTTATATACACAGCATATCACTCCGCGGTTACAATATATTGTTGAATTTATCGGCAAAGAATTATTTGACGAACCAATCATCATCACCGAAAATAAAAATGAATTTATTTCAAACAACGATCCTAAAATAAATTATTCAGAAGAAGAATTTTCTGAACAGGAATTTTTCATCTGTAGAACGCCACTTCTTTTTGAAACAGGAATAAAAGAACAAAAGATAGATTGCTTCGAACTAAATTATCACAAGGCTTTTTTCCAGACCCATGGAGATTTTCCTTTTGATATTTTTGCTGCAGGTTTTTATTTGTTAAGCCGATATGAAGAATATCTGCCGAATAAAAAAGACGAATATAACAGGTATGCACATACGAATTCTTTAGCCTATAAAGAAAATTTTCTGCAAACGCCTGTTATTAATATTTGGATGCAGGAGTTAAAAAAATCTTTGCAACAAAAATTTCCGCAAATCATTTTCAAAAAGAATTTTTTTCGGTTTATTCCAACCTATGATATTGATATGGCATATTCTTATTTACATAAAGGCTGGAAAAGAAATATCGGCGGATTGATATTGTCCGTGGTGAATGGTGAATGGTCAACAGTCAATGAAAGAATAAATGTTCTGAGAAAGAAAAAAAATGATCCGTACGATGCTTATGAATGGCTCGACTCACTGCACCTATATTGTCGAGTAAAACCGTATTACTTTTTTTTAGTGGCGAAAGAACAAAAAGATTATGATAAAAATATTTCTCCAAACGAAAACGCATTGCAGGATTTAATTCAATATGAGGCGTCAGGAAGTTTTGTAGGAATTCATCCTTCGTGGCAAAGCAGCGACGAAAAAAATTTATTGAAAGAAGAAATTGAATGGCTTGAATATATTGCAGAGAAAAAAATTTTGTGCAGCCGTCAACATTATATACGATTCATTTTACCCGAAACTTACCGGCGGCTTATAGACGCAGGAATTCAAAAAGATTTTTCGATGGGATATGGAAGCATCAACGGTTTCAGAGCTTCAGTAGCATCTTCATTTTATTGGTACGACCTGGAAAAAGAAGAACAAACAAGTTTGCAAATTTTTCCATTTTGTTTTATGGATGCTAATTCCTTTTACGAACAAAAATATAATGCACAGCAGGCAATGGAAGAGTTATTGCATTATTATCGTTTAGCAAAAAAGGTAAATGGATTGATGATAACCATCTGGCATAATAATTTTTTAGGAACAGATAAACAATTTGCCGGATGGAAAGAAGTGTATGAAATTTTTTTAAAAGAGGAAGTTTACTGGGATATGTGAGGAAGTCTGTAAGTCGGGAGTCCGGAGTCGGGGGTAGGAAGTATGAGGTTGATTTTGCAAAACTAAAAATGAATTTTTTCTTCTGACTCCGGACGTCGGACCTCCGACTCCCGACTTCTTCTAATGCCTAAAATGCCTCATACCTGTTATAACCATTGCAAGATTATTTTTTATGCAATAATCAATTGAATCTTTATCACGCACTGAACCGCCGGGTTGAATAAACAATGTTATACCCTCTGCATGAGCGATGCGAACACAATCATCAAAAGGAAAAAATGCGTCGGAAGCGAGTGAAGCATCATGCAAATCAAAATTAAACTGCTTTGCTTTTTCAATGGCATTTCGCAAAGCATCAATACGACTTGTTTGTCCGCAACCTTTTCCAATAAGTTGTTTATTTTTCACCAAAGCAATCGCATTTGATTTAAGATGTTTGCAAACAATGTTCGAAAAAATAAGATCGGTTTTTTCATTAGCATTAGTTTCCCGGCCACCAACTTCTTGCCACTCAATAAAATTGCCTTCGTCTTTATTTTGTATTAAAGTGCCGCCGAGCATGCTTTTATAAATATTTGCGTTTGCATTTTTATCTCCAAGATATTGCAGCAAAATTCTGTTCTTTTTCAATTTCAAAATTGCAAGCGCATCTTCAGTAAAATTTTTTGCAATCAACACTTCAAAAAATATTTCACTTATCGCTTCAGCAGTAGCTTTATCAATTGTTCCGTTACACACAAGCACTCCGCCAAACGCGCTTTCCGGATCGCCGGCGAGCGCGTCTTTCCACGCATCGTTAATTATATTGCGCGAAGCAATTCCGCACACATTTGTGTGTTTGATAATTGCGAATGTTGTTTCTGTAAATTCATTTATCAGCTGAATAGCGGCATCTATATCAACAAGATTGTTGTAAGAAATTTCTTTTCCATGAAGTTGGGTAAACACTTTGCTTAAATCACCGTAAAAAGCAGCTTGCTGATGCGGATTTTCTCCATAGCGCAAAGATTTTTTATTATCAAAATTGAGTACTTCAATTTTATTTTCTTTGTTAAAATAATTTGAAATGGCAATGTCGTAACGCGCGCATACTTCAAATGCTTTCGCTGCAAATAATCTGCGATCTTCAATTGCAGATTTCCCTTGTTTTTCATTTAATAATTTTTCAAGATCGCTGTATGATTCCGTAGATGCAACAATCAAAACATCATTATAATTTTTCGCAGCTGCGCGAATTAATGAAACTCCGCCGATATCTATTTTTTCAATGATTAATTTTTCGTCGGTTGTTTTGTTCATCGTTTCTTCAAACGGATATAGATCAACAATTACCAAATCAATTTCGGGAATATTATATTGATTCATTTCTTTTAGATCGGTTTCGTTTTCGCGTCTGCCCAAAATACCACCAAACACAGCAGGGTGAAGGGTTTTCACTCTGCCACCTAAAATGGAAGGATAAGAAGTGAGATTTTCCACGCCAATGCATGGAATTTTTAATTGTTCAATAAATTTTTGCGTGCCGCCGGTTGAATAAATAGTAATTCCTAAATCGAAAAGTTGTTTTACTATCACATCCAATCCTTCTTTATAAAAAACGGAAATGAGTGCACTTTTAATTTTTTTTGCCATAGCAGAATGTTTGCAGAGAATATTTTTTTGAAGTCGCAAAATTACATCAATCCACATTCATCACAAAAGCGCCTTTTTCATTTACGTCGTAATAAGAAAGATTTAAATCATTGCATTCCGTTTTCCATTTATTGATATTCCAACCAGCATTGGAGGCGTCGAATATCCATTCCTTGCAATCAAATACTGCAGTAAGATTTGTGATTTTTATTTTAGGATTTTTGGAAATAATAATTACATCAACCACAATCTTATTTTTCATCGTTTGAAAGGCTATGGATTGATCCAGCAAAAGAATTCTTTTTGAGCCGAATTGAAAAATACTGTTTCCAAAATAAAATGACGGGAGAGAATCTCCTGCTAAAATTCTTTGGCTGACGCGCGAAGATTTGAGATAAAAATTTTGGAGAGAAGTATTTTCATGAAGCGCGCTATCACTTTTAAATAAAAAATTTCTTCCGCAAATAAAATCAATTGCCTGGTGTTGCGGAACATTGTACACAATTAGTTTTTGCTGCTGTGAAGTTTGCCAGAAAGAAAAAGTTCGCAACATTGCAAAACATAATATTGCTGATAATGCAATAAATAATGCTGATTTATTTTTGAAAAATAACCATAAGGATATTCCCGCAATAATAACATAACAAAAAATGAGTTGCATAACATTAATTTGAAGATTGCCCCAAATTGAATGAGGCAAAGTTTCCATGTGCTCAATAAAACTATTCATCAGCCAGATAAGCCACGAAAGAATTATTCCTGTAATTTTTGCAACAAATGGAATAAAAGCAACTGCACATAATATTAATTCTCCGAAAAGAATTATGCTTGATAAAGGAACTGCAACAAGATTGGTTAATAAAAAGTAATTCGGGAACTGATGAAAATGAAAAATGCTGACGGGCGTAGTTAATATTTGAGCAGAAATTGTTACAGATATTAACTGCCAGATAAAATCTAAAATTTTATTTTGAATATAAAAAAGATTATAAACAGGCTTCATAAAAATTACAATGCTAAGCACAGCAATGTAAGAAAGCTGAAAGCCCGCATCCCACAGCCAGTAAGGGTTATAGCATAATAGCAAAAACGCCGATGCAGCTAAATTGTTATAGATAGAAGTTTTTTTCGACAAGCTTTCGCCAATAACAATACAGGTAAGCATTACTGCCGCGCGAATTACAGAAGCAGATGCACCCGACATTAAACTGAACAACCATAATGCTGCAAGAATTGTAAAAAGTTTTAAAAATTTTACAAAACGAAATTTTGAAAATGGTTTAAATATTAATAATAGAAAAACGTAAATCAATGCAAGTTGCATTCCTGAAATTGCAATGATATGAACGACGCCGGTATTAGTGTATGATTGCACTAAAGTTTTATCCAAATCATCTTTGTAGCCGATTAATAATGCTTCAGCTAATCCTTTTTCTTTTTCGCCATGAAGATATTTTTGAAAAACAGCTACCGTTTTTGCGCGCGCATAAAGTAAAAACTTTTCTATAAAATTTTCTTTCCTATCCCTGGTAATAATAAAATCGGATGTCTTTAAATAAACCTGGTGGTAGATGCCCTGAAAAACGCAATAACGCTGATAATCGAAAGCGGCAGGATTGCCAGAATTTTTAATCAGTTGCAAAGGTTTTTTAAAAATGATTTGCGAACCATAGTCAAGCTGAGATAATAAATTGCTTTTCTGAAAATAAATAATGATGGATCCTTTTGCAGAATATGCGCTATCATTTTTAATAATAGATTCCACCGTTGCCTGAACCTTGAAAGTTTTTTCTTTTTCAGAAAGAGGTTCATCAAGTTTTGCAATAATCACATCATTATTTTCGTAACAATTTTTAATGCAATTCTTATAGTGAGTGTTATCATCTGTGTAAACTAAAATCGCAGCTGTAAAAAAAATTATTCCGTTGATCAGAATTCCATTCAGCCAATAATATCTGAATTGAAAAAAAATTTTTACTGAATTGAATAAAAGCAAAAGAATAAGAATCAAACCGGAAATGAAAAAGCTCAACGAAATTGGAATTGGTAAATACCATTGAATTATAATTCCAAAAATGAATGGAATAATTAATCGGAGAAAAGGCGCTTCTTTCCAAACAGGAACAGGTTTTACTAACATAAAAAAAGGAAATAAAAACCTACAATTTCATACAAAATTTAGAGAAATTACGAGTAAGCTCTCATTTTTTCTTTCGAATATATTTGGTTTTATACGGGATTCTACCCCGTTTTTTTACGGTATTTTACCCCGTAAAAAAACGGTCTTTTTTGAGTATTTTATACGTTATTGCCTGACTTACTAAGATTTATAAATAATATCAATTTGTAATTGATTGATTAGCATTTTCTTGAGTAATATTTTGTAATGTATTACTGAATATTTTTATCAGGATAAAAATATTCATCACAATTAAATTAAAAGCTATGATTACTACTAAAAAACAAAAATTACAAACTGGTAAGTACGTAGACACACAGTATGTTGACACCATGATCAGAACCTACAAAAAAGAAAGATGGCTTCATAACTCTGAACATATCGGTAAAGAAGACTCGTTGACAGCATGGGTAAATTTAGAAGAACTGGAAGAATTTGTTGCGAACATTAAAACACATGGCGGTAATGGCATTCGAATTTGTTTTGGGGCGCATCCTGAAGAATTTGAAAACAGCGATTTGGCCGGAAGACAAACGGTGGTTATGGTTGCAACACGCGGAACAAACGACCAGGCAAATAAAGATCTGTATGTTTCTGCAGATGGAAAAGCGAATATACTTGCTTACGGATGGCTTCCTGTATGCCCTCCGTACTGCGGTGGAGGATTCACTTCTCCGGGAACAACAATACTTGATCTTGGCAGCAATAAAGGATTATCGGTGATATGATTTTTTTACCTCATCGAAATTTTAATTTGCTCTCAAAATTTTAAAAGCTAATCAGAGTAAAATCAGATTAGCTTTTTGTTTTCGATTAAAAACTTTTATTTTACTGTTTAATTTATGAAAATTTCATTGTATGTAAGTTTTATTTTTATTTCAATAGCTTTTTTAACAAGCTTGACTGTTTATTTCAAACCTCCTTCAAATAAATATCTCAATTTATTTCCTGTTTATTTATTAACTACAACGATACTTGGTGGAATAATCGGTTTTCTTGCATTACAGAACAGGAGTAACGTTATTCTCTATAACATATTTACAATTCTTGAATTTTGTTTTTATTTTTTTGTTTTAAGTCGGATTGTTGTAAACAAAAAAATGAAGAGATTTATTTTTTTTATTTTAGTGCTATATCCTTTTATTGCTGTCACTAATATTTTCTTAAATCACTCAGTTGCCGTTTTTCAAACAAAATCTTATTCATTGGGTTGTTTGTTAATAGTTGCATTTTGCATTTATTATTATTACGAATTATTTCAACTTCCTTTTGCCATAGATTTATTAAGGGAACCCGCATTTTGGATATGCTCAGGATTATTATTTTATTTTTCCTGTAGCTTTCCATTATTTGGTTTTCTTAATTCTCTAAAAAGCCCATCTTTGTATATAGTTTTTCATTTAGATATTATATTGAATCTATTGGATGTTTTTTTATATTCTTCTTTCATCATCGCTTTTTTATGTCGGATCAAAATCAGGAAATCTATGTAATTACTTTAATAGGAGTTGTATTAGCTCTTGTTTTATTTGGCTTCATTGTCTTTATTCTTTTTTTATACCAGCGCAAACAACACCGGCAGGAAAAACAACTTGCAGAAATAAAAATTCAGTACGAGCAGGAATTACTGCGATCGCAATTAGAGATGCAGGAATCCACATTCAAATTTGTAGCACAGGAATTGCACGATAATATCGGGCAGGTTCTTTCCGTAATAAAATTATCCCTTTCTATTTTGCCTCTTACAAAAGATAATCCTGCTTTTGAAAGTGTACAAAATTGCCGTGAAATGCTTAACAAAGTAATTTTCGACGTATCGCATATTACCAAAAGCATGCACACCGATCGCATTTCTGATATTGGAATTGATGAAGCAATCCGGTTTGAATTGGATACCTTACGTAAAACTGGTTTGGTAAAAGTTGACTTTTCGGTTTCGGGAACACCTCTTTTTATTAATAATCAAAAAGCAATTTTTTTATTCCGTATGTTCCAGGAAATGATCAATAATATTTTTAAACATGCCCAAGCCACTGAAATAAATGTTGCAGTTATTTACACAACTGATTATAAATTTGTTTTAAAAGTAGAAGACAACGGCATAGGATTTAATCCGGAAAAAAAACAAACTCAAACCAATTCATCGAGCGGAATTGGTTTGAGGAATATGGTAAACAGGGCGAAATTGATTAATGGAACAATTTCTATAAAAAGCGAAGCAGGAAAAGGAACTTCAATTACTGTTGAGCTCCCTCTTGAAAAATAAATGTTTTAAAACGGTTAAGTGCTGATAAATAAAAAAATAAAAGTAGCAATTGCTGATGACCATACTTTGCTCAGAAAAGCTTTGAGCAATTTAATATCGTCATACGAAAACTATACCGTTTTATTTGAAGCAGAAAATGGAGTGGATGTAAAATCGAAAATTACAATGCATGCTATTCCTGATATTATTTTACTCGACGTAAATATGCCGGGAATGGATGGATTTGACACTGTGCAATGGCTGCATAAAAATTACCCTTACATAAAAGTGCTGGCATTATCCATGTTCAGCGATGAAAAAATTATCATCCGCATGCTTCGCCTCGGTGCAAAGGGTTATGTTTTGAAAAATATAGATCCGGAAGAATTAAAAAACGCGCTCGAATCGGTAATGAAAAAAGATTTTTATTTACCAGAATATATTTCAGGAAAAATTATCAGCGGACTGAATAAAGATGGCGATGATAGTGAAAGGCAATCTATTTTTCTTACCGAAAAAGAAAAAGAATTTTTGCATCTGATTTGCTCGGAACTTACTTATAAAGATATTGCTCTAAAACTAAATTTAAGTCCGCGAACAATTGATGATTACCGCAATGCTTTGTTCGAAAAATTCAATGTAAAATCACGCGTTGGGCTGGCAATCTATGCCATCAAAAAAGGATTTGTTGTTGTATGATTTAACTTCAACAAAAACTATTTACTCAAATACATACTTCTGTCTTTATATAGCTGTCGAAAATAAGGATCCCGCAGATCTTTTATGAATCGAATTGCTTCGCCGGTAGATTTCATTTCTGGTCCGAGTTCTTTATTAACTCCGGGAAATTTATCGAAGCTGAAAACAGGTTCTTTAATTGCATAGCCTTTCAGCTTTTTTTCAAACTTAAAATCTTTTAATTTATTTACGCCAAGCATAACTTTTGTTGCAACATTCAAATATGGAATTTGATATGCTTTAGCGATAAATGGAGTTGTTCTCGATGCGCTTGGATTGGCTTCGATCACATATACTTTATCATCTTTAATTGCAAACTGAATATTGATAAGTCCTTTGATGTTTAACTCAATGCAATTTTGCGGCGTATATCTTCCATTGTTTCAACAACTAATGGAGTAAGGTTGAATTGCGGAAGCACTGCATTACTATCGCCGCTGTGAATGCCTGCAGGTTCAATATGTTCCATCACTCCCATTATATGAAAATCTTCTCCATCGCAAATGGCATCTATTTCTGCTTCCTGGCATCGATCCAAAAAATGATCAACCAAAATTTTATTTCCCGGAATATGTTTTAATAAACTGATCACGGCTTTTTCAACTTCATCATCATTGATAACAATGCGCATTCTCTGACCGCCTAACACGTAACTCGGACGAACCAAAACCGGGTAGCCAACTTTATTGGCAACTTCAATTGCTTCATCAACAGTAAAAGCAGTTCCGTAAGCAGGATAGGGAATGTGCAACTCTTTCAGCATATCGCTGAATCTTCCGCGGTCTTCAGCAATATCCATGTTGTCGAAAGATGTGCCGATAATTTTAATTCCTTTGTTATGCAATCGTTCGGCTAATTTCAAAGCTGTTTGTCCGCCCAATTGCACAATCACTCCTTCTGGTTTTTCGTGTTCAATTATTTCCCACAAATGTTCCCAATAAACCGGTTCGAAATAAAGTTTATCTGCCATATCAAAATCTGTGGAAACCGTTTCGGGATTGCAATTGACCATGATGGTTTCAAAACCACATTCTTTTATTGCGAGTAAACCATGAACACAGCAATAATCAAATTCAATTCCCTGACCTATGCGATTTGGACCGGAACCAAGAACAATTATTTTCTTTTTGTTGCTCACTTTACTTTCGTTGGCGCCGCCATCTTCAAAAGTTGAATAGAAATATGGCGTCTTAGCTTCAAATTCTGCACTGCATGTATCTACCATTTTAAAAATTCGCTTTATGCCAGCAGCTTTTCTTTTTTCATAAACAGTTTCTTCCGTTCCGTTTTGCATAATGCGCGCAATCTGTTCATCGCTGAATCCTTTTCTTTTCGCTTCGCGAAGCAATTCCGTTGGCAGCGTGTCTAATTTATATTGAGAGATTTCTTTTTCAACCAAACAAATTTTTTGAATTTCATAAATGAACCAACGATCTATTCCAGTAACCTGGGAAATTGTTTTTACACTCACACCAAGCATCAAGGCATCTTTGATCCGGAATATTCGATCCCATTTTGGAATCTTAATATATTCAATCAATTCTTCCGCGTGCATCTGGCTTTTGCCATAATATCCTAAACCAACGGCATTATTTTCCAAACTCTGACAAGCTTTTTGCACCGCTTCTGCAAAACTTCTTCCTATTGCCATTACTTCGCCAACACTTTTCATTTGCAAACCGAGTGTATCATTAGCTCCTTTAAATTTATCAAAATTCCAGCGCGGCATTTTTACAATAACATAATCCTGCACCGGTTCAAAATATGCTGAAGTTGTTTGGGTGATTTGATTTTTTAATTCATCAAGCGTATAACCTATGGCGAGTTTTGCCGCAATTTTTGCAATTGGATAACCTGTAGCTTTTGACGCGAGCGCCGACGAACGGCTAACGCGTGGATTGATTTCTACTGAAATTAATTCTTCCGTATCCGGGTTTAATGCAAACTGAACATTGCAACCGCCGGCAAAATTTCCGAGTGAGCGCATCATTATTATTGCTTTGTTGCGCATGTCCTGGAAAGCAGTGTCACTCAATGTCATTGCCGGCGCAACCGTGATGGAGTCGCCGGTGTGCACGCCCATCGGGTCAACATTTTCAACGGTGCAAATAATAACTACATTATCATTTTTATCGCGAAGCAATTCCAATTCAAATTCTTTCCAGCCTAAAACTGCTTTTTCAACAAGCACTTCGTGAATTGGCGAAGCCTTCAATCCTCTATCGAGCGCATAATCCAAATCATCTTTGCTGTGAACAAAGCCACCGCCGGTTCCACCCAAAGTAAATGACGGACGAATTACCAAAGGAAAACCTATTTCCTGCGCAAATTCTTTTCCTTCCAACATAGAATTAGCAACGCGCGAAGGCGCAACAGCAATACCGATCCTAAACATCAGTTGCCGGAATTTTTCACGGTCTTCTGCAGTATCTATAGCTGCTATATCAACGCCGATCAACCGAACATTATATTTGTCCCAAACTCCAAGTTCGGCTGCTTCTTTGCAAAGATTGAGCGCAGTTTGTCCGCCCATAGTTGGCAACACCGCATCAATTTTATTTTCATCAAGAATTTGCTCGATGCTTTCGACGGTTAATGGCAACAGGTAAACTTTATCTGCCATCATCGGGTCGGTCATTATAGTTGCCGGATTACTGTTAATGAGAATGACTTTTATACCTTCTTCACGCAAACTGCGCGCAGCCTGTGATCCGGAATAATCAAACTCGCAGGCTTGTCCGATAATAATTGGGCCGGAACCGATAATAAGAACAGAATGAATAGATGAGTCTTTAGGCATGTTTAAACAAATTGCGCAAAAGTAAGGTTGCTGCGCAAATATTCCCGATTAAATTTTGAAAGTTTTTCAGATGAAGAAATAGAAGTGTTAATAACCTAAGAAAATGAACAGTGAAAAATGAAGAATAAACAATAAATACAAAACGCAATTGTTCATTCTTCATTGTTATTTGTTCATTGAAATAAAAAAGCCTCAGTTAAGAAACCAAGGCTAACGATAACTGTTCAATATATAATGGAGGTACTAATTATTGTGATAAGCCGCCATTTCAATATCATCCAACAGTACTCCGCCTTTGCGGGCAATAGATTTCTTTTCGGCCATCAGTCGTTTGTTTTCGTACTTTGTTTTTAACTTAAAAACCCATTTTTGTTTGGCTTCTTCGCCTTTAAACATTCCGATAACCGTTCCGATTGTTACCGCTAAAAAAATCACTATTTTTTTTCTAGCCTTTTTCATTTCATACTCACGTTTATGTGTTTCAGAAGATATTATTATTGTAAGACAATTTTCTTATGCCAAATGCTGTACCAAACTTTCAAAAAATCTTCAATTTTCACAAATAATTTTTTTAAACAATTAATTCATCAGCCACAAAAAAGATCCTCTCCTTTTATATGACGCACATTTTTCTCAATTGGTAACAGCTCTGCATTAAATTTTTGTTACCGCTTAATTAACTTTCTACAATGCTTTGAAGAATTTTTTGTGAAATTTGCATTTTCAAAAAAAGATTAATGAAATATATTTCAATAAACGCCTTCTTACTTATTTGTTGTTACCCTTTGTTCGCTCAAATCTTTCCCGCAAAAAATTATCCGAAAGGATATTTTCGTAACCCGCTGAATATACCAATCAGTCTTGCCGGCAATTTCGGCGAACTGCGGCCCAATCACTATCACATGGGATTGGACATTCGCACAAATCACCGCGAAAACTTACCCGTGTATGCTGCGGCAGACGGATACATTGCTCACATTAAAGTTGAGCCCGCTGGTTTCGGACAGGCAGTATACATCAATCATCCGAATGGTTATACAACAGTGTATGGCCACCTCAATGAATTTTTTCCGGCGCTTGCCGCTTATGTAAAACGTCAGCAATACAGCCAGGAAACATGGAAGATTTTTTTAGATATTCCGCCAAATATGTTCCCGGTAAAAAAAGGAGATTTGATTGCTTACAGCGGAAACACCGGCGGCTCCGAAGCGCCGCATGTTCATTTTGAAATTCGCAGCACGGCAGAAGATGAAAATAAAAATCCGATGCTTTTCGGAATGCCGATTCAAGATAATACCGCGCCGGTTATTTTGCGGCTTGCTGTGTACGACCGAACCAAAAGCATCTATGAACAATCTCCAAAAATTTTTCCGGTAAGAAAATTCGGAAGCGTTTATAGCATACGTAATGGAATTATTACGGTTAATTCTCCAAAAATAAGTTTCGCTATTTCTGCATTCGATACAGAATCCGGTACTTCAAACAGAAACGGAATTTATGAAGCGGATTTATTTGAAGATGATAACCCGGTAATCGGTTTTCAAATGGATAACATCAGTTATGATAATACAAGAAATGTAAATGCGCATATTGATTATAAAACCAAAATCAATGGCGGACCATTTCTTCAACAGTTATTTCAATTGTACGGATATGTCAATTCCATTTATCACCAGGTATCGGGTGATGGAGTGATTGATGTAAGCGATGGTGCAATTCACTCTATTAAAATTGAAGTGAAAGATCCGCTCGGAAATAGATCGGTGCTTCAATATAAACTTCAATACAAACCAGCATCCGAAAGCGACTGGCAAGCAGCGGGAAAAAAATTTTACCCTATGATGCTCGATGGATTTGAAACGAATGATTGCGCATTTTATATCGGGGAAAAATGTTTGTACGATTCGGTGCATATTAATTATTCAAGTTCTGCAGCAACATCTCCAAATGTAATTTCGATGGTTAATACAATTGGCGCAACATATATTCCATTACAGGATTCTTTTTTAGTTAGAATTAAAACAAACGCAAATCTTTCTCCCGACAAAAAAAATAAAACAGTTATGGAAAGATTTGCCGGCAGCAAACGCGATGTGCGAAAAGTGGAATGGCAAAACGATTGGGCTTCTGCCCGATTTCGCGATTTTGGTAATTTTCAATTAGTGGTTGATGAAGAGCCGCCGGTTATTATTCCCGTTAGGTTTCGCGATGGAGCTAACCTAAACAGAGCTTCGAGAATTGTTTTTACAGTTAGAGATAATATGGGAAGTTTTAAAAATTTCCGCGCAGAGCTGGACGGCAACTGGCTTCGCTTTACGAATGATAAAGGCATATCTTTTATTTATAAATTTGATGAACATTGCACGCGCGGAAACCACGAATTAAAAATAAGCGTGGAAGATGAAGCGGGAAATGTTGCGGTGAAAACATTTAGATTTACGAGGTAAAGAATGTGGAAGTGTGAGAATTTGAAAATATGAAAATGAAAAATACAGAGCTTTAATTTTCACATTTAACACATTTGCCACATTTCTCATATTTTTAAATCATGATTATTTTAAAAGAAGGCGATAAAGCTCCTGTTTTTTCCGGCAATGACCAGAACGGAAAAAAAATTTCTCTTGCGGATTACAAGGGCAAAAAAGTTATTTTGTATTTCTATCCGGAAGATGATACGCCAACCTGCACCATCCAGGCTTGCAACCTGCGCGATAATTATTCTTTATTAAAAAAGAATGGATTTGTTATTTTAGGCGTTAGTCCCGATGAAGAAAAAAAACATAAAAAGTTTGAAGCCAAATTTGATTTGCCGTTTACATTAATAGCAGATCCGCAACATGCAATCATTGACAAATACGGAGTTTGGGGAGAAAAAAAATTGTACGGGAGAGAATATATGGGAATTCACCGCACAACATTTTTGATTGACGAAAAAGGAATTATCCGCAAAATATTTCTTAGGCCAAAAAACAAACAGCACGCGGAAGAAATTATTAAAGCGTGGAAAGAAATTAATGGCTAATAGCTATTAACCTACATTACCCATTCTACTTCTCCAAAATTAAAATACCTATCAATAGAATCTTTTGTATGCAATTGCCCGTGAGTTGTTACTTCGAGTATTGTTGTTTCAAAAATTATATTTTCTTTTCTTAGCTTAACTTTTTGATTCTTTTTAAATAGATGTTGATTGTATTCTTTCAACAAACTATCAAAACCTTTTGATTGTAATTCGTTATATTTTTCATCAATCTTCTTACATAATTCTTTTGCAAGATCAACTGCAGAAAAAGTTTTGCCTGTGATTTGTTTTAATGAAACTGCTTTGGAAAGAGCTTCCGGAAATTCTGTTTGATTGATATTAATTCCGATTCCGGCAATTGCAAATTTCCAATTATCTCCATGCAAAATATTTTCAATTAAAATGCCGCCTGCCTTTCTGTCCCGCCAATACAAATCATTTGGCCATTTAATAAAAAAATCCTGCGCTTCATCATTCAAAAAATCAACACATGCATTGGCAATGCAGGTGCTGAGCGCGAATTGTTGTGCAGATGTTAGAAAAGGTTCCAGCACAATGCTCATAAGAATATTTTGATCGGGCGCAGCATTCCATTTTCTTCCAAACTGCCCTTTACCGGCAAATTGCTCGTGCGCAAAAAAAACATTTCCATGAAAAGACAGTCCGTCACGAACCTTTGCTATGGCATAGTTGTTGGTACTGTCGACCGATTGTAATTCAGTAAAACTATTGCCGATAAACCGTTTGGAGTTATCTGTAAGCATGTTGGCAGGATATGACAAAAGATTATTACTTTTGAATTGTACGAAAATAAGAATTGTAGTTCAGTATACTTTAATTAGAAACGTGAAACAGGATTAAATAGAAATGCATACAGTTTTATCGCAAACAGATACAAACGAACCGCAGCTTGCTTCATACATCATTTAAAATATAATTAATAACAAAACGTCTTTATTATTGGAACAACTTACTGTATTGGCTACCCGAAAACGATCAGTAGCGAGAATAACAAAAAATTCAAAATTATTTAAAACTATAATTCAGGCTATCCAGGAAAAAAAGGGCGAAAACATTGTTTCACTCGACCTTCGCAAAATACATGAAGCTGTTGCCGATTTTTTTATTATCTGCGAAGCAAAAAATCATGTTCAGGTAAGAGCGATAGCTGATTTTATAGAAGACCAGGTTGAAAAAAATTGCGAGGAAGTTCCTTACAAACACGAAGGAATGCAGGCTTTGCAATGGGCGCTTATAGATTATGTAAATGTTGTTGTTCATATAATGCAGTCTGAAAGCAGAAATTTTTATAAGCTGGAAGATATGTGGAGTGATGGCATTCGCGAAGAACATGAAGATTAGTTGAGAACTTAGATGTGGAAGCGAGATTCTTTCATTTCACTTTTCGCGGTTCACGAAAAAGATTTAACTGTTTTTTTCGAACTTTTTATACTTAAAAATTATTTTATCAGGAAATCGAGGAACGAATAAATATGTCGCAGGAAAACATGAAACCAAATGACAGGAGTAATTTTCCCAGGTTCAACAAAACAAAGGGAGATGACGATCCTAATCAAAAAAAACGACCAAGATTTAATATTTACTGGATATGGGGAATTATTGCAGTGGTATTACTTAGTGTTCAATTCTTCAGTCCCTTTTCACCGGACGCAAAAGATATTGATGAACTCGAATTCAGGCAGGATATGCTTGCGAAAAGGAGACGTTAGCAAAATTGATCTTATCGCTAATAAAGGAATCGTACGAGTTTATATTAAGAAAGATAGTCTGCAAAAACCTTATTACACAGAAAAGCTTAGTAAAAATGGATCATCGCCATTTGCAGTAAGCAAAGATGGGCCGCAGTTTGAATTCAAAGTGACTGACGTAAAAGAGTATGAAAAAAGTTTGCGGGATTATTTCGCCAACAATAAAAATGCTAACGGAAATCCCTATCGAACCAAAACAGGAAGGAGAATGGTTTGCTCCTTTGCTGCAATTCCTTTTGCCGATTTTAATAATCATTCTTATCTGGGTGATGCTGATGCGCAAAATGGGCGGACAAGCCGGCAGCGGCGGACCGGGAGGCATATTCAATATTGGCAAATCAAAAGCTACGCTATTCGATAAAGGAACAAAAGTTACCATTACTTTTAATGATGTTGCAGGACTTAGATGAAGCAAAAGTGGAAGTGATGGAGATTGTTGACTTCTTGAAAAACCCTAAAAAATATACAGCGCTTGGCGGAAAAATTCCAAAAGGCGCATTGCTTGTTGGCCCTCCGGGAACTGGTAAAACACTTCTTGCAAAAGCAATGGCCGGCGAAGCGCAGGTTCCATTTTTCTCTATGAGCGGTTCCGATTTTGTAGAATTATTTGTTGGCGTTGGCGCAAGCCGCGTTCGCGATTTATTTAAACAGGCTCGTGAAAAAGCTCCATGCATAATTTTTATTGATGAAATTGATGCCATAGGCCGTGCGCGCGGAAAAAATGCAATAATGAGTAATGATGAAAGAGAAAGTACGTTGAACCAGCTTGCTTGTTGAAATGGATGGTTTCGGCGGCGACAGCGGAATTATTGTTTTGGCAGCAACAAACCGTCCTGATGTTTTGGATCATGCATTGCTGCGCCCTGGAAGATTTGATCGGCAAATTTCGATTGATAAACCTGATTTGAAAGGTCGCGAAGCAATTTTCAAAGTTCATCTTAAACCAATAAAAATTTCAAGCAAATTAGATATTCATAAACTTGCCGAACAAACACCAGGATTTGCTGGTGCAGATATTGCCAACGTTTGTAATGAAGCTGCTTTGATTGCTGCAAGAAAAGGAAAAGATAATGTAGAAATGGAAGATTTTCAGGATGCAGTAGACAGGGTGATTGGCGGATTAGAAAAAAAGAACAAAATAATTTCTCCCGAAGAAAAAAGAATTATTGCTTACCACGAAGCCGGACATGCAATTTGCGGATGGTATCTCGAACATGCATACCCGTTATTAAAAGTAACCATCGTTCCGAGAGGCGTTGCTGCTTTGGGTTACGCGCAATACACACCTAAGGAACAATATCTTTACAATACGGATCAGTTGTTTGATCAGATTTGCATGACGCTCGGCGGACGTGCAAGTGAAGATTTGAATTTTGGAAAGATATCTACCGGCGCGCAAAACGATTTGCAGCAGGTAACAAAAATCGCTTACTCCATGGTTACCGTGTATGGTATGAATGATAAAATTGGCAAAGTAAGTTTTTATGATCCGCAGGCGGAAAATACTTTTACCAAACCATATTCGGAAGAAACATCAAAATTAATTGATGAAGAAGTACGCAAACTCATTGATAAAGCTTACGATGATACTAAAGAATTGCTGAGACAAAAAAGCAAACAGGTAGAAGTTCTTGCAGAAGCATTGTTAGCAAAAGAAGTTTTATTTCAAAGTGATGTTGAAGCTTTAATTGGCAAAAGACCTTACGAAGAAAAAAGAGCGCTTGATGTTACAGAACATGAATATGTACATCCTGAACACAAAAATGCTCCCGGTGAAAACGGAACAACAGGTTCAATAGTAAATCCTCAGCCAGCCGAAGAAGTAAAATAAAAATGAAAGTTTCTCAGGCGAAAGAAAATATTCTCAAAAAAATCAGGCAGGCGTTGACACATTCAACGCCTTTACCTTTTCCGCAAAGTGAGGGCAACAATACTGTTTTCCAAACTTCGCAACAGGAACTTGAAATTGAATTTGCAGAAAAGTTTACCAACTTGCTTGGTAAATTTATTTTTTGTCTCACCTATAAAGAACTTGCGTCGCAACTTAATAATCTTGTCAACCATACCGGATGGAAAAATATTTACTGCTGTGAAGAAACATTAAAATCCATCTTGCAAAAAAATAATTTTTCTAATTTTTCCGGAGAAAATCTCGGCGAATGCGACGCAGCAATTACATCCTGCGAATTATTAATTGCAAGAACAGGAAGCATTGTGATGAGCACAGGACAGGCCAGCGGACGAACTGTAAGTGTTTATGCACCCATTCACATTTGCATTGCGCATACAAACCAGTTGGTGTACGATATCAAAGATGGACTGCAATTATTAAAAGAAAAATTTCCCGACAATCTTCCTTCACTTATTACGTTTGCAACCGGCCAAGCCGCACTGCAGATATTGAAAAAACTTTGGTTGTTGGTGTTCACGGGCCAAAAGAAGTGTATGTTTTTTTGGTTGATGAAAAATAAAAAATAGGTTTCCGCAACGGCGCAAATAGAAGTTTCTGAAATTTTAAAATGATTAATTCACAGCGTCTTTGCGCCGCTGCGGGGGTTTATTCCAAATAATCTTTCCAAATCTCCGTTCAGACTTTTTCCTATTTTTACCTAATGCAAGTTCCACCGGGTAAAAAAATATATTTCATTTCGGATTTTCATCTTGGTGTTCCTGATCATGCAACAAGTGTTGCGCGCGAAAAACGTATCATTCAATTCCTGGAAGAAGTAAAAAATGATGCGGCAATTATTTTCATAGTTGGTGATTTGTTTGATTTTTGGTACGAATACCGAAAAGTTGTTCCAAAAGGATTCGTTCGGATTCTCGGCACATTGGCAACTCTCACAGATTCGGGAATAGAGGTATATTTTTTTACAGGCAATCATGATATGTGGATGAAAGGGTATTTTGAATCAGAATTAAATATTCCTGTTTATCACGAGCCAAAAATTTTTGAATGGAACGATAAAAAATTTTTCATAGGTCATGGCGATGGATTAGGCCCGGGAGATCATCGTTATAAATTTCTGAAAAAAGTTTTTCGTAATAAATTTTGCCGGTGGTTATTTGGGATTTTACCTCCGACTTTTGGAATGGGAATAGCTAATTACATGAGTCGCAAAAGCCGCGCTGTTACCGGCCAAATTGATGATCATTTTTTAGGAGAAGATAAAGAATGGCTGATTTCTTTTTGTAAAGAAACCTTGCAAAAAGATCATTTCGATTATTTCATTTTCGGGCACCGCCATTTGCCGATAGATTTTTCATTAAATAAAAGCAGCCGGTATATCAATTTAGGTGATTGGATTCGTTATTGCACCTATGCGGAGTTCGACGGCACGCAACTGAACTTAAAAACTTATTTGCCCGAAATGGAAAACAAGATTATCAGAAAATGATTCGCTTAAAAATTTATATACTCAGCTTAATGCTTATAAGTTTTTTTGCTGCATCCGCGCAATCAGAAAGTTCTTTTGTTTTAAGTAAAACCCTCCAGGCAGATATTGCTGATTTTACCGTTGATAATCTTGGCAACATTTATTTATTAAGCAAAAACAATCAGCTTAAAAAATTAGATGCAAAACTCGATTCTGTAGCAGTGTACAATGCAGTGAGCCGTTATGGAAATGTGTATTCTATTGATGCAACAAATCCTTTAAAAATATTATTGTACTACCAGGATTTTTCAACCATAGTTACTGTTGACGGATTTCTGAACGTTCGCAGCACTATCAATTTGCGAAGCCTGAATATCTTCCAGGTAAAAGCTATTGGTCTTGCATACGATAATAATATCTGGATATACGATGAATTGGACGCAAAATTAAAACGCATAGCTGATGATGGTTCGCTGGTAGATCAAACAACTGACTTCCGCCAATTATTTGATTCAATACCCGACCCCACAACAATTATTGATCAGGGCGGATTGGTTTATTTGTACGATACCGCAAGAGGTGTGTATATTTTTGATCATTATGGAAGTTTGAAAAATCATGTTCAATTAAAAAACTGGCTCGACTTTACAGTGATTGATAATAATTTATTGGGAAGAAATGAAAATTATTTTCTGAAATATCAATTGAATACACTCAACATTCAGCAACAACCTATGACTGATGCTTACCAAAATGCAATTAAAATAAAAATAACTCCCGCATCAATTTATGTTCTCAAAAAAAATGTCCTGGAAATTTATACGCGACCGTGAACCGAAGTAAAAAATGAAAATGAAAAAGTAAAAAAATTTGCCCGCTATTTTTTTACTTTTGCTTTTTTACCTAACAAATATTATGAACGATTTCTGGAATCAAATTTTTTTAAGCAATCCACTTAGAAAATACGCTTTTGTTTTAGGAGCGATTTTATTAGGCCTTATTTTTAAAAGACTTATTTCAAAAGCTATAGCTAAATTATTATTTCGCCTTGTAAGCCGCGCCGGAACTGACGTTGACAAAGATGCTTTTATTAAATTACTCACTGCTCCGCTGGAAACTTTTTTGCTCGTTTTTATTATCATCGCCTCGCTCGACAAACTTCATTTTCCCAACGAACTTGATTTTGATATTTATGAAGTCACTTCAAAAAAAATAGTTCATGCCATTGCAGCAACAATAATGATTTGCTTATTCATTTGGTTTTTATTGCGCGCGCTTGATTTTGTGTCTCTATTAATAAAACAAAAAGCAAAAGCTTCAGGAGATCTTAAAGAACACCAGCTCATTATTTTTTTTCGGGATTTTTTTAAAGTGATTATCGGCATCATCGGCATTTTGATGATCTTAAATTTTGCTTTTGAATTTGATGTAACCAAATTATGGACCGGGCTTGGAATCGCCGGCGCTGCACTTGCACTCGCCGCAAAAGAAAGCGTTGAAAATCTTATTGCATCTTTCATAATATTTTTTGATAAGCCCTTCACCGCAGGCGATGTAGTGAAAGTAAACGGCATCACAGGTAATATTGAAAAAATCGGGTTGAGGAGTACGCGAATAAGAACTGATCAAAAAACTTACGTAACTGTTCCTAACAAACAAATGGTGGATAGCATTGTTGACAATCTTACATTAAGAACGCAACGAAAAGCAGAAATAAGACTCGAAATAAGTTTGCTCACGCCATCTGCAACAGTTGATGAATTAGTTGATGGAATAAAAAAAATTGTACAAAAAAATATCATCGAAAATTCATCTGTTTTTTTGAATGATATCACTTCAAAATCTTTTCTTATTAATGCAGATTTTTTTACGTCTCCGATATCACAAGATGATTTTAATGATCTCAAACAATCCGTAAATCTTGAGATACTTTCTCTCATGGAAAAACTGAAAGTAGAAATTGCGGGAGCAAATGCGGATATACGGGTTAGTAATAGTTTGTAGTTTGGAGTTTAGAGTTTACAGTTCTCTAAGTTTGAAATGCCGAATTATTTTATCTTCCTTTATTTTCGAAATTTATTTTTATGTGACCGGCATCGGAACTTTATTCAGCATCGTTGTGTCACTCACTTGTACTGTTAGTTCTTTATTGATCTTAAGGTTTACTGTTTCGTCTCTTGCAATTAATTATTACTTCCCAGCTTTTCTCTCAGCTTCATTACCAATTCAGTTTTTGTAATAGGTATGCCCATGATTTTGTTATAAGCTTTTGCATCAACAAAAAATTGGTCGCGGATTATTTTTACCAATTGGCCATTATTAATTTCCGGTACTAAAACCTGCTCAAAATTTTTCAAAATACTGCCAAGGTTTTTTGGGAAAGGCCGCATATAACGGAGATGCGCATGTGAAATGGGATAGCCTTCATATTGCAGTTCCGCAACAGCGCTCTTGATTGCGCCATATGTGCTTCCCCAGCCAAGCACTAATAGTTTTCCTTTTTCCGGGCCGCTGTCAAGTTTTTGCAGAGGAATATAATCTGCAATCCTATCTACTTTTTCCTGTCTTATTTTTACCATTAACTGATGGTTTTCCGGATCATAGCTAACATTACCGGTGATGTTTTGTTTTTCCAGTCCCCCAATGCGATGTTCCAATCCCGGAGTTCCGGGTATAGCCCACGGACGAACTAATTTTTCATCGCGCAAATAAGGAAGAAATTTATCTTCACCTTCACTTAATCCTTTTTTAAATTTTACTTCAATAGCAGGCAAATCTTCTGCTTTCGGAAATTTCCAGGGCTCAGCTCCATTTGCAATATAACCATCACTTAATAAAATAACAGGCGTCATATGTTGTATCGCAATTCGCGCAGCTTCGTATACGGCATAAAAACAATCGCTCGGTGTAGATGCAGAAATTATTGGCATTGGGCATTCGCCGTTTCTTCCATAATATGCCTGCAAGAGATCACTCTGTTCTGTTTTTGTTGGCAAACCTGTTGATGGTCCGCCGCGCTGAATATTACAAATCAATAAAGGAATTTCAAGTACAACTGCTAATCCCATTGCTTCTGCTTTTAATGCCATGCCCGGGCCAGAAGTTGATGTTACTCCCAACAAGCCACCATAACTGGCACCTATAGCCGAAGTGATGGCTGCAATTTCATCTTCTGCCTGAAATGTACGCACGCCAAATGATTTGTATTTACTCAGATCATGTAAAATATCGGAAGCCGGTGTAATGGGATAAGAACCGAGAAATATTGAAAGTCCGCTTTTTTGTGAAGCAGCGATCAATCCGTAAACAAGCGCCTGGTTACCCATGATGGAACGATATACGCCCGGTTCAAGTTTTGCTTTTTCAACTTTATATGTTGTGGTAAAAGTTTCTGTGGTATCGCCAAAATTATATCCGGCATGCATCGCCTTGATATTGCTTTCAAAAATCTCCGGCTTCTTACTGAATTTTTCTTTCAAAAATTTTTCTGTGCTTTCCATATCGCGGTTATACATCCAATATAAAAATCCGAGCACAAACATATTTTTTGCACGGTCTTTTTCTTTCATCCCGATCTGTAAATTCTTTCAATGCCTCACGCGTCATTTTTGTAACATCTATTTTGATCAATTCATAACCATCAAGGCTGTTATCTTCCAAAGGATTTACGCCGGCAGGATAATCTGCAAGACGAAGATTCTTCGAATCGAAGCCTTCTATATTTGCAATTATTTTTCCGCCTTTTTTTAATGCTTTTAAATTTGTTTTTAACGCAGCAGCATTCATTGCAACGAGAACATCACACTCATCGCCGGGAGTAAAAATATGATCACTCGAAAACCTGAGCTGGTAGCCGCTTACGCCAGGAAGCGTTCCCTGTGGCGCGCGGATTTCTGCAGGAAAATCAGGGAAAGTGGCGAGGTCAATACCAAGTAATGCAGTGTTGTTCATGAACTGACTTCCGGTCAATTGCATGCCATCGCCGGAGTCTCCGGCAAATTTTATCACCACATCATGTAGCAATTCTTTTTTACGGTTCACTATTTAAAAATTTTACCAAAGTTAGGATATATGTGTTTTTGACGGGCATTAATCACTATTATTCGATATAATAAACGTATAATTATTGTTAAATGATACTGAATTTTGAAAAGCCGGTTCATTTTTTTTGTTCATCATCCACTCCCATCGCCTTATAAATCGTTTCCATAATTCCGCTTCGAACATTCAAAGAAGAAATTTTCCCGTTCTCGCTTGTTGGGTTTACCCGGTTGGATAAGAAAATAAAAATCAGGTTATATTTAGGATCAACCCAAACACAAGTGCCCGTAAACCCAGTGTGGCCAAAGGTTTCCGGAGATGCCGAAAGACATGGGTAAGGATTTTTAAGCGTTGCATTATTTTTTTCGGGTTTATCAAAACCAAGTCCGCGACGACTGATATCACTGTGATATGCCGTGAAATAATCTATGGTGGATTTTTTTATGAATTGCTGACCATTCATTAGTTCCGCCGTTCAGTAACATTTGTTCAAGCACAGCCAGATCATAGGCATCGCTGAATAAACCAGCATGACCAGAAACTCCGCCAAACATTGCTGCGCCCGGATCGTGCACATCACCTCTTATCATTTGTTTTCTGAAAACAGTTTCATTTTCTGTTGGTGCTATTCTATCTAACGGAAAAGAATTTCTTGGTTTGAACCCGGTTGTGATCATATATAACGGATCGTAAAAAATTTTCTTCGCATATTGATCGAGCGTCATTCCGGTAATTGCTTCAACAATTTTTCCCATGAAAATAAAATCATTATCGCTGTAAATATATTTTTTCTGAGCTTCTACATCACTTAGCAAAATGCGACTGTATATCGTATCCACCCAATCATTGCGCATGAATAAATT
Source organism: Chitinophagia bacterium (assembly GCA_963774065.1). Lineage (GTDB taxonomy): Bacteria > Bacteroidota > Bacteroidia > Chitinophagales > Chitinophagaceae > Puia. The sequence continues at coordinate 1,663,163 of CAVZDO010000003.1, read as the reverse complement.
TTCCGCAACGCGCACATGATGCATGCTATCCTGCTTCCACGAATAAATTGACGATAAAGGAATTCCACCATGAATACTGTCTATAGTTTCTTTATAAAATGGAATGAAAGCTTTTAATCCTGCCTGATGCAACAAAACATCCCAAATTTTTAGCGAATCTTTATTCGTGCCCCTCACCCACGGCAAATAATCGCCTAAAGTTTTTTGAATATCCAGTTTGCCTTCATCATACAATTTCATTACAGACATAGTAGTGGCGCAGATTTTTGTAACCGACGCGAGATCATAAATTGTTTCAGGATAAACAAGTTCTTTTTTTTCATAGGTGAGATAACCGAAAGATTTATCGTAAACAATTTTTCCATCTTTTGCAACGAGCACAACACAACCGGGAAAAGCTTCTTTGTTAATTGCGGCTTTACAAATGGAATCTATCACCTGTAATTTGTGTGTATTGAAACCAAGAGAAGCAGCCGGAACTGTTGGCAACAATCCGCCGGCATTAATAATTCCGCTTCCGAATTTAAAATTTGCGCAAACGGACACCGGTAATTTTCCCTTGGCAGAAAATTTTCCATTTAATAAATCTGCAGCAACATCCTGCGTAGTTTCATCATCTTCATAACAGGCAATTAATGTTTTCGCGTCGCAGAAATTTTTTATTACATATGGATTACCGAAAGCAATTGTAACTGTTTTATTTTGCTGCTGCAATTGTTTCAATAACCATATTGATGTATTGCTGATGCCAAAATTATTTGCCGGAAACCGATTGTAACTATGCAGTCCAACAACAACTGCATCGTAACGGTTTCTCAGCAACTCGAGCATAGCCAGGGCTTTCAGGCTGTCAAGAGAATTATCAAAATAATAAACATTCGCATTATAATCGTTGCGCATGCGCCGCGCAAATTCATTATCATTCGTTAAACCAATGCCAACATAAGCGATCTTTTTCTTTGGTGCAGCATGCAATGGAAATATTGTTGCGTCCTGGTTTTGCAATAATGTAATTGCATTTTCAGCAACTTCTTTGCGCATATCTTTTATTCCGTTGTTCAAATCTTCTGTTAAATGCGAGGTATTAACCGGAGAAAGATTTGCCAACCCGTATTTATATTTTGCGTACAATATTTTTTTTACGTGCGCATTAATTTCTTTCCATTTTATTTTTCTTTCTTCAATGGCTTCTTTTATTTTCATTATTACTGTATCAACATTTCCCGGAAGACACAACATATCATTACCTGCTATGAGCGCTTGCACGGCGGCTTCTCCACCCGGAAAATATTTTGTTACGCCTTTCATTTCCAGCGCATCGGTAAAACTGATGCCATTATATTTTAATTTTTTTCGAAGAAGTTTGGTAACATTTTTTTTCGAGATTGATGTAGCAAGATTTGGCGTGTTATCAATAGCAGGAATATATAAATGAGCGATCATTACACTGGCGACGCCCGCATTAAATAATTTTTTGAACGGATACAATTCAAGCGTATCAAGCTGTTTTAGCGATTTATTAATCACAGGCAAGTCGAAATGCGAATCAACAGATACATCGCCATGACCGGGAAAATGTTTTGCGCAAGCCATCACCCCAGCATCCTGCAGGGCTTGCATATATTCCAATCCATATTCTGCAACTTTATATTTGTCTTCTCCAAATGAGCGATCATTGATAACAGGATTATCGGGATTATTATTAACATCAACAACCGGTGCATAATTAACGGTGATGCCTATGCGCTTGCATTGTTCGCCAACTAATTTTCCATATTGATAAATGAGCTCAGAATTTTGCACAGCACCGAGCATCATTTGTCGCGGCAAACCCATAACACTATCCATACGCATGCCAACTCCATTTTCCGCATCTATACAAATCATTATCGGCGTTTTTGCAATGCCTTGAAAATAGTTAATGAAATTCGCCTGGGTTATTGGCCCGCCCTGGAATAAACAAATGCCACCTATATTATATTTGCGAACCGCATCTTCCACTTCTTTATCGTAGAAAGTTACTTTACGTGTAGCAAGATCAATGGCAGATAATCGAACAACAATTAACTGTGCGATTTTTTGATCGTTATTTAAAGTTTTAAAAACACTATCAACCCATTTGTTTGCCGGAAGATTTGTTTTGAATTGAGCAGAAGAAGAAACGGTAATAAAAATCAGAAGCAAGAAACCGAATAAATTTTTCATATTGAATACTTAAAAAAATTTGCCGCTCATTAACCATCATTTAATTTTGACGTTGCACTTTGCTGAATAGAAGACAAAACGTACAAGAGTGCGACGCAAGGATGCAACATAGTAGCTTTGTCGCTGGTTACATAACAAAACTTTTACACCGCCTGTTCACTACAATCAATAAGCAGTAAATTGCATCACAAATTAAGATAGAATTGGCAGACATTATTCAATTATTACCAGACAATATTGCGAACCAGATTGCTGCGGGCGAAGTAATTCAGCGACCGGCAAGTGCGGTGAAAGAACTTTTGGAAAATGCTGTTGATGCAGGTGCGACGGAAATAAAATTAATTATTAATGACGCAGGAAAATCGTTGATACAAGTTATCGACAACGGCAAAGGAATGAGTGAAACCGATGCCCGCATGGCGTTTGAGCGGCATGCAACTTCCAAAATAAAAAATATTGAAGATCTATTTCAGCATAAAAACGATGGGGTTTCGTGGTGAAGCGCTTGCTTCTATTGCCGCAGTTGCACAAGTGGAATTGAAAACAAAAAGAGCCGATGATGAAGCAGGAACCTATATTGAAATTGAAAACAGCGTTGTAAAAAAACAAGAACCCGTTGCCTGCGCAAACGGAACAAGCATTGCCATGAAAAATTTATTTTTCAACGTTCCGGCGAGAAGAAATTTTTTAAAAAGCAATGCTGCCGAAATGCGGCATATCATTGATGAATTTATTCGTGTTGCGTTATCATTTCCGGAAATTTTTTTTACTGTTATAAGCAACGAACAGGAAATTTTTCATTTGGAAAAAGGAACATTGAAGCAACGCATCGTTCAACTGTTGGGAGAAAACCTGAATGCAAAATTGGTTTCTGTTCATGAAAATACAGACTACCTGAATATTTATGGATTCGTGGGAAAACCTGAAGCAGCAAAGAAAACGAGAGGCGATCAATATTTTTTTGTGAACAATCGTTTTATCAAAAGTGCATACCTCAATCACGCGGTGATGAATGCTTATCAGCAGATGATTGCGCGCGATAGTTTTCCGTTGTATGTTTTGTTTATAGATCTCGATCCTGCGCAGTTGGATATTAATGTGCATCCTACCAAACAGGAAATAAAATTTGAAGACGAAAAAATAGTTTACGCATTTGTGCAGGCTGCGGTTAAACATTCTCTCGCGCAATTCAGCATAACTCCGACTTTGGATTTTGATCTCGATCCGGCTATTCAGCAATTGGATGCAGTAAGCAAACCATTTACGGAAGAAAAAAAAGCGGAAGCAGCATCTTCATCATTATATAAAACATTCACGCAAAAAAACCAGGCGCATTTTATTGAACGTGAAAATAAAAGTGAGCTGAGACATTGGAAAGATTTTTTCGAGAGTCCAAAGTTGGAAGTCGGAAGTCAGGAGATGAAAGATAGAAGTGAGAAGATAGAAATTGAAAGAATTTCAGACTTCGGACTTCGGACTTCGGACTTCGGACAATTCACTCAACTTCACAATGCATATATAATCGCTTCAACCGATCACGGATTTATTTTAATAAATCAGCAACTCGCACACGAACGGATTTTGTATGAAAGATATATTACGGCTTCTCACGGAAAATCAATTCCTGCACAAAGAAGTTTATTTCCTGTAACGATGAATTTATCATTACAAGATGCTGTTTTATTAAATGATTTGTTGGACGATCTGAATGATCTTGGATATTTGATCGAACCATTTGGTAAAGATGCATTTATCATCCAGGGAACGCCGGCAGATATTTATGATGGAAATGAAAAATCTGCTATTGAAAATTTGCTGGAGCAATTCAAACATTTCAGCAGCGACATGAAATTTTCCAAACGCGAAAAATTGATCCGCTCCTTAGCGTGGCAACATTCCATTAAAGCCGGGAACTGCACTAACTGAAAAAGAAATGGAAACTTTGATAAGCGAATTATTTGCAAGTCCACAACCAAATATAGCGCCCAATGGCAATCCTACTTATATAGAATTCAAAAAAAATTATTTGGAAAAATTATTTGGAAAGTGATGCTAATATTTTTTTATTACTTCGTCCAAAAACTTTGCAACTGCTTTGCGAATTGCAGATGCATTTCCGCTATGATTATTCACGAGCACGGAAAAAATTAGCAGCCGGTTTTTTTGACTGATAAGATATCCGCTTAAGCAAATTACTCCGGACAAACTTCCGGTTTTTGCATAAATACGTCCGCTGTCTTGTTTATAATAATTTCCTAATGTGCCGTTGCCTCCGGTTGGCAATAATCTTTTCATTCTTTCCAACCCAAAATCATTTTTCATTTTGTTGAGAAGCCAGATAAAATCCTGTGATGTAAATAAATTATAACGGCTCAGTCCGCTGCCGTCAACCCAAACTGGTTTTTGCGGCAGTTCTTTTAAATCTGTTTTTAATAAGGTATCAATTATTTTTTCATCATTCATAAAACCTAAAAGTTCGTTGCTTGTCATTAATAAAGTTTGTTCTGCAAAAAAATTATCACTTCTGTACATCATAGGTTTGAATAATGAATCTGCAGGTTGAGAACGGAGAACTGTAAATTTTGAATGATTAATGTTCAGCGGCGAATGATTGATAAAAATTTTTTTGCTGACTGTATCTTTTAATAATTCAACTGCAGATTCCAAACCATGAGTAACAAAAGGAACATCCTGCTCTTTGTATTTTTCAGTTCCCTGTGTTATGATAAAAACATTTTCAGCAAGATTTCTTTTCACAAAAAAATGTTTGCCTGTTGAATCTGCAAAATCCACTTTCCAGTTTATATCGGGAATAGAAAAACTGCTGTACGATCCTTTATCATCCTGAGTTTGCGCCCACTGAATAAAATTTCCATAAACCGGCATGGCGCTTCTTTCAACCATATAATCGTCGTTATAATCATCCCAGCTCCAGCCTGCGCCTAATGCTGTTTCTTTCCAGTTTGCATCGGCGATATAAATATTTTTCCCTTTTAAAAAATCAACAACTGGTTGTTTAATAAAATCACGATGAAGCAAAGTCGGGTCGCCGGTTGGCATCACTAAAATGTCAGTGTCTCTTTCAATATATCTTATACCAATCAATGAATCGCCGAGATATTTCATTCCGGCATACAATGAAAATAATTTTGTGTTGCTCGCAGGAATAAAATATTTATCTCCCTGGTAATTATATAAAAAAGAATTCGCCGCAACATCATAAATGCTGATGCCAACATGAGCTGATTGCAAATCGGGTTCTTGAAATATTTCCTGTTTCGCTGTTTGACAAATAAAATGTGACGATGAGCAGGCTTGCAGAAAAACGATCGCAAACAAAATAACAAACCAATAATTCTTTTTCATGCAACAAAATTCGTTGAAGAAACTTAATAACAGTTACTCATTAGCCCGTTACTCCAAAATATATTCCGCTTATCTACAAACTACGTTATTAAACTGATGATGCCGTAACTTAGCAAACTTAAAAATTTTTTACATGAGAAAATTTCAAAAGTATTTATTGCTTGTAATAGCAGCATTATGCATTTTCAGTTTTATACCGCCAAAGAAAAAAAGCCGCAAATTTATTGACCGCGCGAATATGGATTTAAGTGTAAAGCCTGGCGATAATTTTTACGAATATGTGAACGGAAATTGGTTAAAAAATAATCCGGTGCCGGCATCTAAAACAAGATGGGGAAGCTTTGACGAGCTGCGCGAACAAAGCAGCCAGCACCTGAAATCTTTACTCGAAGAAGCCATTACAAAAACTAATGTTGACAGGCTTCATCAAATGATTGGCGATTTTTATACAAGCGGAATGGATAGCATCGGTTTGGAAAAATTGGGCTTTGAACCTATAAAAGCCGATCTGCAGCGCATTGATGCAATTAATAATATTGCAGGAGTTTTAGATGAAATAACTTATGATCGCACACACAGTTTAGGTGGCGCTTTGTTTGGTTTTAGTATCGGGCAGGATGATAAAAATGTGAATCAATATATTCCGCAATTTAACCAGGGCGGAACTTCGTTGCCAGACAGAGATTATTATTTGAAGAATGATAAACGCAGCACAAAAATTCGCAGCGCATATGTGCAGCACTTAAAAAATATGTTTCAGCTGATTGGCGAAAGCCAGGCTACTGCTGCATCTCATGCCGATGCTATCATGCGCATTGAAACTACATTAGCAAAAGCGCAATTGAGCCGTGTGGAAATGCGCGACCCGGATAAAACCTATAACAAGTTTTCTGTAAAAGATTTTTCTCACTCAACTCCATCGTTAAATTGGAAAGAATTATTGGTAAAGTTTGAAGTGAACGGCGCTGATAGTCTTCTTACAAATAATCCCTCTTTTTTCAAAACGGCCGATGTTCTTGTTTCTGCGTTGCCGGTTGATGATTGGAAAACTTATTTGAAATGGAAAATACTCAGCAGTGCATCTCCTTACCTGAGTGATGCATTTGTGAAAGAAGATTTTTCTTTCACACAGATATTAAGCGGACAAAAACAAGAAACGCCCCGCTGGCAAAGACTAAGCAATTTGATCGACAGACAACTTGGCGATTTATTAGGCCAATTATATGTTGCAAAATATTTTAAGCCCGAAGCAAAACAGCGCATGCAGGATTTAGTAAATAATATGATAGAAACTTTTGCAGAGCGAATTAAAAATTTAGATTGGATGAGCGCTGAAACAAAAACAAAAGCATTGGAAAAATTAAATGCCATCACAAAAAAAATTGCATACCCAGATAAATGGAAAACCTATGACGGAGTTACGATCGATAAAAATGATTTGCTTGGAAACGTTCGTCGTTGCGGCGTTTGGGCGTATAATGATATGGTAACCCGCTTTGGAAAACCGGTTGATAAAACACGTTGGGGAATGACGCCGTCAACTATCAATGCGTATTACAATCCGACGGATAATGAAATTGTTTTTCCTGCGGGAATTTTACAATTTCCATTTTTTGATTTTGATGCTGACGATGCATTAAACTATGGAGGTATTGCTGCAGTTATCGGGCATGAAATGACACATGGTTTTGATGATGAAGGCCGCAAATACGCAGCCGATGGAAATTTAAAAGATTGGTGGACGAAAGATGATGCAGCAAAATTTAATAAAAAAGCAAATGAAGTAGTTGAACAATATAATGCATTTACAATTTTGGATACGGTGCATGTAAATGGAAAATTAACGCTTGGAGAAAATCTTGCCGACCTCGGCGGTTTATCTATAGCTTATGAAGCGTTCACAAAAACGCAGCAATTTAAAGAAGGAAAAAAGATTGATGGCTTCACTCCTTCGCAAAGATTTTTTATAAACTGGGCGCAGGTTTGGAGAAATAATATTTTGCCGGAATCAGCTGCGCAATTAATTCTTACCGATCCGCATTCGCCGGGCATGTATCGTGCAAATGCTCCAATTACAAATATTGATGCATGGTATGATGCATTCAAAGTTAAAGAAGGAGATAAAATGTTCAAACCGAAAAATGAAAGAACGAAGATCTGGTGAGGAATTAGTAATGTGAAAAATGTGGAAATGTGAAAATATAAAGCCGGAGAATCAGGCTAATCATTACAATTAGTGACTTAGAAAATTGCTGAATAGTATTTCAACCGTATAAGAGTGCGACGCAAGGATGTTTAATAGTAGCAATGTCGTTGGTTACAAAAAAGTAAAAAGTATAAAATAAAAAAGATAGCGCTAACAGTAATGCATAACCGAAAATAAACAAATCGTACATCGTAAATCTGACATCGTAAATCCCTTATCAAACTCTTTCCTGCGCGCGCATCCATCTTTCAGGAATTTCGTTGCTGCTTGCGAGCAAATAATCTTTGTAAGAACACGCGATATATTTTTTATCGGGCAACTGCATCCACCAGCGGTTTGTTTTTCTGCTTTGCAAAAAAGTTGTTTCCACTTCGGCAAACGCTGTGTGATATTCAACAAAAGAATCTCTCTCATCCAGCGAAGCTTCGCGCCTGCCGCGGCTTTTGCCATCAATCAAATACCAAAGCATGTGGCTGATTTGTTTCGCAGTTAAATTATCGCGGTCTTTTTCAGGAATGTATCCGTAAATGCCAACGGTATTTACATTTGGACTCAAGCCCGCATAGCGTAACAACACACATGCTTCTTCGCCTGTAAAGCCGTTTGGAGAAAGATCATTTGCCGGTGCGTAAGAATTTGCAATTGCAGAAATATCAAAACTGAACATGGAAGAATTGCGGATAACAGGTTCCATTTCGTCAATATTTTCTTTTACACTGCCAACACGATAACAATCGAAACGAAGTTTGTCCATCGTTTCCAGCATGTGCGGATGCACATAATAACTCTGAAAACCGATGTGATTATAATGACGAATATAATTTGGTTCGGTTGTAAGTATTTCCATCAAAAAATTATCGCAGCGGTATGATGATTCAATATTCAAATCAATCAGCGCATCAACACAAACCGCTTCAATAACCGTTTTCTTATCAACATACATATTGTATTGCGACAACATCAAATCGTGAGAGCCGCCGATAATCACAATCGTTTTAGCATGATCAGATAATTCTTTCAACACGGTTTTTAAGGCAGCATAGGTATCATTCAAACTTGCGCCGCTTTTAATATTGCCGGCATCTGCAATGCGAACATCTTTATGCCAATAATACAAATTATAAAACTGCTCGCGAATCACGTCTGGCGCAATTTTTCCGTAATTAGCATTGTTGCTCCCGCGAGTTTCTCCGCAACCGAGAATGATGATATCCTTATCAAACAAATCGGGAAAAATATCTTCATACACATCAATGTGCTTGCCGATTTGTCCGTCAGTAAATTCTTTTTTAATTAAATTCTTATTGATTTGAACCGGCTCCAAAAAATCCTGAAGATGGAAAAGATCGCTCATTATATTTTGTTTATACAAACTTATACCAAAAACGAACTCGCAGTTAGTTTCCTTTATTCACATGTCTTGAAAACGTGAATCGTGAATGGTGAAATGTTAAAAATAATTTTCTGTGCTCTCAGCGCCTCGCGTGAAAATTTTTTATGACCCCAGCACTATTACTACCATTGAACATTGTTGCGTCGCACTCTTGTACCACAACAATTCTATTCGGCAATGTGCAGCATACTTTACATTCTTAAAATCTTTGCGCCTTTGCGTGCAAATTATTTCAAACTTCCCTACTTCAGGTTACACTTCTTATCTTTGCAAAATGGAGCTATTGTTACAACAAATAGAAATGTACAGGCAGGAAATAGCAGCTATAACACCTAATGGCGCTGATTCCCTGGAAGTGTATCGCATTAAATTTCTCGGAACAAAAGGCATTGTGAAAAATTTGTTCGCTGAAATGAAGAATGTGCCGAATGAAAAGAAAAAAGAGTTCGGACAAATATTAAACGATTTCAAACAATTTGCCGAATCGAAATATGAAGAGTGGAAGCAGTCGACAGTCGACAGCCGGCAGTCGACGGAACCCTATATCGATCTCACACTTCCCGCATATACATTACCGTTAGGAACACGGCATCCGATCAGTTTGGTAAGAAATGAAATAGTTCACATTTTCGGAAGACTTGGATTTTCTGTTGCGGAAGGACCTGAAATTGAAGACGACTGGCATAATTTCACAGCGCTTAATCTTCCTGAAAATCATCCGGCACGCGATATGCAGGACACATTTTATATTCATCAAAATCCCGACTGGCTTTTGCGCACCCACACCAGCAGCGTTCAGGCGCGCGTATTGGAAAAACAAAAACCACCTATACGTATAATTTGTCCCGGGCGTGTTTACAGAAATGAAACCATCAGCGCGCGCGCGCATTGCTTTTTTCATCAAACAGAAGGTTTGTATGTTGATGAAAATGTTTCATTCGCTGATTTAAAACAAACACTTTATTTTTTTGTGCAGGAAATGTTTGGTAAAGATGTGAAGGTTCGTTTCCGTCCGTCTTATTTTCCATTTACCGAGCCAAGCGCGGAGATGGATATCAATTGCAGAATTTGCGGCGGCGTTGGTTGCGCTGTTTGCAAACACACCGGTTGGGTAGAAATTCTCGGCAGCGGAATGGTACATCCGAAAATGCTGGAAAATTTTGGAATAGACAGTAATAAATATACCGGCTTTGCATTTGGCATGGGCATTGAAAGAATTTGCCAGCTAAAATATCGCATCAACGATTTAAGATTGTATTCGCAAAACGATGTAAGGTTTTTAAAACAGTTTACAGGAGCGATATGAGTTGACAGATCACAGATGATGATTGAAGTTCCAATTTTCACATTTCCTCATTATCATATTTTTCATATTTAATTATTAATTATTGCGTTTCAAACAATTTGCATTTGCGGAGCAGGAACAATGGGCAGTGGCATTGCGCAGGTTGCTGCGCAAAGTGGCTTCACCACAGTATTGTACGATGTGAATAAAGAATTTCTCTTCAAAGCAAAAACAAAAATTGAAAAGGATCTGCAACATCTTGTTGAAAAAAATAAAATCAATTCAACAGGTAAAGAAACTATTCTAAGTAAATTTTATTTTTCCAACAACATTAATGATTGTAAAGCTGATATTATTATTGAAGCCATCGTAGAAAAGATCGAAGTGAAAACAAATCTTTTCAATCAACTGTCAAAAATAAATTCCGGCGAAACAATTTTTGCAACAAACACTTCTTCATTATCAGTAACAGAAATTGCAAAAACGATAAGCGATCCGGAAAGATTAATCGGAATGCATTTTTTTAATCCTGCACCAATAATGAAATTGGTTGAGGTAGTGAATACAAATTTTACTAATGAAAATACCAAACGAATCATTATTGAGCTTGCAAAACAGTTTGGCAAAACGCCTGTACTTTGTAAAGATGCTCCGGGATTTATTGTAAATCATGTTGCGCGGCCATATTATTTAGAGGCGCTGCGATTAATTGAAAAAGGTATCAGCAATTTTGAAACTATTGACGCATTGATGGAATCAACCGGGTTTAAAATGGGACCATTTCGTTTGATGGATTTAATTGGCAACGATATTAATTATACAGTTAGCTGTTCTGTTTATGAAGCTATGCATAAACCCGAACGCCTCAAACCCTCGCCAATACAAGAGGAACGCGTGAAGAAAAATGAACTGGGAAAAAAAACAGGAAAAGGATATTATATGTACGATGTACGATTTTAGATGTACGATTTCTGCGCTCATAATTATTGTTTACAAAAAAATATCTTTCCTTTTAATCAACGAAATTGCGTCGAAGCAAATCGTACATCGTAAATCTAAAATCGTACATCAAATAAAACATTTTTGCTTTTAATCAACGAAATTGCACTCAAACAATCGTACATCGTACATCTAAAATCGTACATCAAATGGTTCTTGTCACAGGCGGCACAGGTTTTCTCGGAGCTTATATTATTAAAGAGTTGGTGGAAAAAAATTATTCTGTAAGGGCAATTCGTCGCAGCAGCAAACTTCCTTTTTTTATTTCTAAAAATATTTTTGATAAGGTTGAATGGGTTGATGGCGACATTCTTGATGTAACCGAGTTGGAAGAAGCTATGACCGGAACTGATGCCGTTATTCATGCTGCAGCAAAACTTTCTTTTGTATTAAAAGAAAGAAAAGAAATATTCAAAACCAATGTTGAAGGAACAGCTAATGTTGTAAATGCAGCGCTCGCTCAAAACGTAAAACGATTTGTTCATGTAAGTTCTGTTGCGGCGTTGGGACGAAAAACCAAAGGAGAACAAGTGAATGAAACCAAGCAATGGCAAGACTCCAAATGGAATACTAATTATGGCGTTAGCAAATATTACGGCGAAATGGAAACATGGCGCGCAATCGGTGAAGGATTAAATGCGGTTATTGTTAACCCAAGCACGATCATAGGTTATGGAGATTGGAATACATCGAGCTGCGCGATTTTTAAAAGCGTGTATAAACAATTTCCCTGGTATACAAATGGGATAAATGGTTTTGTTGATGTGGAAGATGTTGCCAAAGCAATTGTGCTATTGATGGAAAGTAACATCAATGAAGAAAGATTTATTTTGAGCGCAGAGAATATATCTTTTCGCGAATTATTTAATTTAATTGCTGATGGATTTGGAAAGAAACATCCTTCCCGAAATGCAACTCCTTTTTTAGCCCAAATTGCATGGCCCATAGAAAAAATAAAATCGCTTTTTACTGGCAAACCTCCTTTATTAACAAAAGAGAGCGCACGAATAGCGCAGTCGAAAACTTATTTTGAGAATAGCAAAATATTAAACTCTCTGCCGGGGTTTTCATTTACTCCGCTTGAAGAAACAATTAAAAAAGCGTGCAAGAAATATTTAAATGAAGTGAGTGCAAAATGATAATGAAAGTTGCATAATGCCGAACAAAGAACAAAATGTACAAGAGTGCGACGCAACGCTGCTTAATAGTAGCAATGCTGTTTGGGACAAAATAAAAATGATAAACTAATATCAACTACCTATAAAAAACCATGTTAAATCATAGCTGACAAAATAGTTTTTAACATACTTGCAGCTTCATTTGCGCGTTAATAGTTTTGCTTTATCTAAATTAAATTCATGAAAAAAATATTCAGCATTTGTATAGGTCTTCTGTTTTCTGTTTTGGCTTTTTCGCAGGATCAATATTTTTCCATCAGCGGAAAAGTGGTTGACGAAAAAACGAAACAGCCAATGCCAAACGCATCTGTGTTTTGCCAGAACACCACGGTTGGTACAATAACAAATGCAGAAGGAAATTTTTCTCTTCGATTAAAAAATGGCGGTTATGATTTGGTGATTTCCTACACGGGTTATGAAACCAAAATGCAAAGAGTAAGCAGCGGCAACTCTGAAAATGAAAATATGACTATAGAGTTGCAGGAACAGAATAAAAGTTTAACCGAGGTAGTTGTTTCGGGCAGTGCAGAAGTTGCAGACGGGTGGAAAAAATACGGGCAATTTTTTCTTGACAATTTTATAGGAACTACACCGAATGCATCACAATGCAATATTGAAAATAAAGATGCGGTGAAATTTTATTTCTATAAAAAAAGAAATAAACTCAAAGTAAAAGCAACAGATAATTTAATTATCACCAACAATGCGCTTGGTTACAAAATAAAATATCAATTGGATTCTTTTGTTTACGATTACACTGGTAAAATCAGCAGCTATACAGGCTATCCGCTGTTTGAAGAAATGACGGGAACACCGGAGCAACATGAAACATGGAACAAAAATCGCTTTACAACTTATATTGGTTCGCGGCTTCATTTTATGCGCAGCTTGTATGATAGTACATTGCATGACGAAGGTTTTACGCTCGAATTGCTTGATGAAAATAATAAACCAACTGAATTAAAAAATCCGTACGACAGTCAATATTATTCTGTTGACAGCGGAGATGTTGTTATTAATATCAAAGGGCGTTTACGGGTGAATTATAAAAATCATGTGCCCGACAGGAAATATTTATTGGAAAATAATTTTCCGCTTACCACACCTGTGCAAATTTCTGCGCTCGATATAACCGATGGATTTACCATTGAAGAAAATGGTTACTTCTATGAACAATCGGAAGTAACAAATATGGGTTATTGGGCGTGGAAAAAATTAGCAGAGGCATTGCCTTACGATTATAACCCCGAATAAAAAATCCATCATTCAATCGTTAAACACTGTTTTTCGGGTTTGGAATATTGATATTCAGAAAAATTTAAAAAAAAATTTATCGCCTCCGGAGAAGGATTCTTTATCAAAAACCAAGAATAACTTTTGATTAATTTTGAAAAAAGAAATTGATAGAATTTGTTTTTGAAAAATTTATCATCGGCTGAAATTCACTATTCATCAATGTTTCAACGATTACAGAAATTTATTTTTCTTATTAATATTTATTGAATAAAAAAATAAAAGCAATAATTAAACCGGAAACTGAGCCTAAAATCAATCGCCATTATCCACAACGCTAACAAAATGTGAATAAAATTTATTGAAAAATTTTTTTAGTTAGAAGAAATTATTTCTAATATTGTGTAAGGAAATTTGTTTCCTGTACTTACTAACCCATCCATATAATAAAAGTCCCGTCTAAAAAGGCGGGATTTTTTATTGCACTCAGGTCAAATAATTTCTGATGATAAAGTATGCGATACAATTCCGAATCAAGTAAAAAAGCAAAACTGGAATCACTGCTAATTTTTACTTTTGCCTTTTAAATTTTTACTTTCAATAGATGAAATCGCATTTCACAATTCTTATTTCTTAATAGATTATCTTTCCATAATTAAAATTTGCAAGATGCTTAAATCAATGACTGGCTTTGGAAGAACGGAACAAAATGTTGGCGATAAAACTTTTTTGATTGATATTAAATCTCTCAATGGAAAACAATTTGAATTACAATTAAAACTTCCTGCATTTTTAAAACCATTCGAATTTCAAATACGCAAATTGCTCTCTGAAAAATTGGGTCGCGGCTCTCTCGATTGTACCATCAGCTTAAAACAAACAGGAAGCGCGAAACCCGTCAGCATAAATACCGAACTTGCAAAATCTTACTACAAAGCTTTATCTGATTTATCAGCCGAGTTAAACCTGGATGCATCGCATATTTTAAGCACGCTCGTAAAATTGCCCGAAGTAATTACGCCAACCGGCGACACGCTCACCGATGATGAATGGCAGCAATTTGAAAAACTCATTTTATCGGCTATTGATGATTTGAACCTCCATCGCCTCGATGAAGGAAAATCATTGGAAGGTGATTTAAGATTGCGTATTGATAATATTCTGAAACAACAGGAAGAAATTACAAAGCTCGAACCATTGCGTCAGCAAAAAATAAGAGAAGGAATAAAAAAATTATTGGAAGAACACGTTGGAAAAGAAAACTATGATCCTAATCGCATGGAACAGGAATTGATTTATTACATTGAAAAAATTGACATCAGCGAAGAACAGGTAAGATTAAAAAATCACTGCGATTATTTCAGAAATATACTTGACGAAGCCGATGAAGGAAAAGGAAAAAAACTTTCGTTTATACTGCAGGAAATTGGCAGAGAAATAAATACAACGGGATCCAAAGCATACGATTCATCAATTCAAAAATGCGTTGTAGTAATGAAAGATGAATTGGAAAAAGCTAAAGAACAAGTGCTGAATGTGCTGTAATAAGAGATACGAGATATAGGATTCGAGATTCCATTGTTCATTTTGTTCTTTGTTCCTTGATTCTTGTTCCTTGTTTCTTATTTTTGTAAAAATTTTGCATTGAAAAAAAAATTCCCATTTCTCATTTCTTATTTCTTATTTCTTGCATCCTGTATTCCCACAATTGATGTTTTCGAAAAAGATATTATCATTCCAAAACAACAATGGCAAAGCAGCTTCAAACCCCAAATTGATTTTAATATCAGCGATACCACATCGCTTTACAATATTTATTTAGTGTTGCGCCACGCCGATGCGTATAATTATAATAACATCTGGATAAAAGCTTCTGTGCAGCAACCCGGCGATGCCACTGCAAAAAGTGAGCAATATAATGTTACACTTGCAACCAATCAAAAAGGTTGGCTTGGCAATGGCATTGATGATATTTATGAACAAAGAGTGCTGATTCAACCCCAAACAAAATTTGAAAAGGCCGGCGATTATCATTTTACACTCGAACAGGTAATGCGAGAAGACCCGCTGCTGCACGTACTCAGCGCCGGATTGAGAATCGAAAAAATTAAGTGAAAAATTATTTTGAATATTGCAGGATAAAAGGTGAATGCCCTATTCATTTACCAGGCAACATTTATCGTTCAAAATATTTTTATGGCCGTTAAACAAAAAAGCCTCACTATCGCTACTACGGTTTACTGGTTTCTGTTATTATATATTATAGCTGCATTGGTATGGTGGTTTATTGCTCTGCAAAAACAAAATCAGCAAATGACTGCTTATAAACTCATGCAGCTTAAACACGATGAACCTGCATATACAATTAATGCCAATATTATTTTAGAAGAAGAAGATCGCAAAACAGCGCAATACATCGGCGAAGGAAGTACATTTTTATTAGTGATTTTAGTAGGCGCAATTTTTGTTTACCGCGCAGTGAGGAAACAAATTAAATTACAGCAACAGCAACAAAATTTTATGATGGCAGTAACGCACGAACTCAAAACGCCGATTGCAGTTGCAAAACTGAATATGGAAACTTTACAAAAACACAATTTGGAGCAACAGCAAAAACAAAAATTCATCAACACAGCATTGCAGGAAATGAATCGCCTGAATACTTTAGCCAATAATATTCTGATGGCATCGCAATTAGAAAGCAGTAAGCATAGCCTGACAAAAGAAAAAATTAATTTTTCAGCATTAGTGCAAAATATTCTCAACAATGCGGAAAATAATTTTTTTGACAAAAAATTTGATGTACAAATTGAGCCAGAATTATTTCTTAGCGGAGACGAACTGCTGTTGCAAATGCTGGCAAATAATTTAATAGAAAACGCGTCAAAATATTCTCACAAAAATTCGACCATAACCGTTAAATTAAAAAAACAGAATGGGAAAATCGTATTGACTGTTGCAGATGAAGGTCCCGGAATTCCACAACAGGAAAAGAAAAAAGTATTTGAAAAATTTTATCGCATTGGCAACGAAGCAACACGTTCCGCGCCAGGCACAGGTCTTGGGTTATACCTTTGTAAAAAAATTGCAGCCTATCACAATGCTCAAATAAATGTGTCTGATAATTTGCCAACCGGCTCTATTTTTACAGTTACATTTTAATTTATAGCGATTAACAGAATTAGTATATGACTGATGAAAAAAAATTATCCATACTGCTCGTTGAAGACGAAGAAAATTTGCATGAAGCATTAAAGCTAAATCTGGAGTTAGAAGGCTATGAAGTGAGTTCTGCATACGATGGAGTTAAAGCGCTGCATATGATTCAGCAGGAATATTTTGATTTAGTGATATTAGATGTGATGTTGCCGGGCACAGACGGAATCAGCATTGCAGAAACCATGCGTATTCAAAATAACGATTCCCCGATTTTAATGTTAAGCGCTAAAAACACAAGTGCTGATCGTGTGTTGGGTTTAAAAAAAGGAGCCGATGATTATCTTACCAAACCTTTTAACCTGGAAGAATTATTATTGCGCGTACATAAGCTGATTGAAAAAAATAAAAAACTTAAAAATAAAAATTCCTTAGGTGAGACCTATGTTTTCGGGAAAAATAAAATTGATTTCAAAGCGCAGGAAGCTGTTAATAAAAAGGGACAACTAATTCAACTCAGCAAAAAAGAAACCATGCTGCTGAAATTATTAATCGAAAATAAAAACGAAGTGGTTCCGCGCGAAAAAATTCTTCAAACCGTATGGGGCTATAATGTTTATCCTACAACAAGAACGATTGATAATTTCATTCTTAGCTTTCGCAAGTATTTTGAAGCAGACAGTAAAAAACCGAAATATTTTCATTCAGTAAGAGGTGTGGGCTATAAGTATAGCGAGTGAAACCGATACCATAAGCCAATAGCTATTAGCTAATAGCCATTAGCTTTTTAATCAAGCTTTCTGTTTCCTGCAACAGTTGCTGGCTATTGATTTCACTGTAATCCGGAGTATATAAATTCATTTCGCATTTATGCAGGATATCTTCCAAATGAATAATATCGTGCTCGCTCCAACCACGAAGCTGCAATTGTTTTACAACATTGCTTTTATTTAATTCGCTGCTGCGTATTTGTAATTTATCGCACAAAACATTCCACGTAGATCTGTTGATCTCTTCATAAAATCCTTTATAATCGGCATATTCCAAAAATCTTTTTGCACGCAAAAGCGGATCTAATTCTTCGGGAGAAAGAATTGGAGTTTTTCCTTTTTCAATTTCCATCGCCGCTTTTTGCTGTTCATCTTTTTTTAGTCTTATATTTTGTCTCCACAAATAAATTGCAAGCAAGGAAAGAATGAATACTGCAAAAAACCATTCAAGATGATCCTGCAAAAAAGTTTTAAATACATTTGGCTCATCCTGGTTTTGTAAACCCGGTGTATTTGTGATTGATGATTTATGTTTTTTATTTTCTGCTGAAGCAACAAAATTTAACGGTTGAGTTTTTACAACTTTGTAGCTATCGGTTGCCGGATCAAAATAAGAAAAATCAATTGCGGGAATGGTATAATCGCCGGGATTTTTTGGAGAAAAAATATACTCGAAAGTTTTTGAGCCAGCCATAGGAACAACTGTTTTATCTACATTTTCGCTGGCAGTTGCGTCGTATGCATCAATTGTGTTAGGCCAGAGTATTTGGGGTGCATTTACAATTGGTAAATTGCCATTTCCTTTTACGGTTACTTTTACGGTTGCTTCATCGCGCGCAGCAATTTTTTTATTTTCGAGCGTTGCATCTATTTTAAAATTACCAACCGCTCCGCTAAAATCCGCCGGTTTATTTTTTTCGGGCAAAGCATTTACTGTTACTTCAAGCGGGTTACTGTTGAGTGTAACATGTTGCTCGATCATGTTTCCACCTTCTTCATCAGAAAAATTATTAAAAAAATCATCCAGCAAATTATTGCGATGGCGCGCGCGCGTTGCGCCTTTAATAAAATACACATCGTTTTCTATCTGAACCGGATCGAGTGTTACCGTTCCGGGCTGAAGAGGTATTAACTGCGCTTTACGAATAATGTTTACCGTAAATCTTTTACCATTGATAGTTTCATAGGTAGGACTATTTTTGTTTGGATCGATCATATCATACACGCTGAAACCGTTCATAGACGGGAGTTTGGTAACTCTCGATTCTGAATGAAGGCATGAATATAATTTATAGGTTGCTACAATAGGTTCGCCAACGTAACATTTGTTTTTACTAACCTGAACTTTTACAAATAAATTTTTTTTGATAACATCAGATGCATTTTCTCCCGGCTTTAAAACGTATTCTTTATTTTCTTCCGGTTCATCTGGCCATATAGGATGAAAAAATGGCTGTATGTTATTATTCGCATTGCCGGAATTATTTGCAGATACGTTAATGGTAACAGAATTCGATCGCATTTGCTTTCCATCAATCGTTGCATTTGCGCCGGCTATGGTGAAATTGCCAATTTTTGTTGGTTGCAATATGTACGATACCGATTGATATTGGGAAATGTTGCCGTTGATATTACTCATGCCGCTTGTTTGGCTCGGACCTTCTATAATTACAAAATCGGGAAATGACGGCGGTATGAATTGATCAATTTGTTTTGCGTTGGAAATAACAAACTGCACCTGCACGTATTCGCTTCTGCCAATTTCATTACTGCTGGCAACAGTAGTAAATTTAAGTTGGCCGCAAACTGTAAAAGCCTGCGCAGTTACAATCAGAGCAAGAAAAAAGTAGCGTAAAGTTGTAATAATATTATTTGATTTTACTTGTTTGATCACATTCATTTCTCCAAATTCTTTACTCATTTTCTACAACTGCAAATATAAAATTTGATTGCCAGAGCTTAAGCTGGTATGGGTTAAAACCCAGTTAAGATTTTGGTTTATATATCTCCCAATTGCGGGCGCAAAATAATATCTTCTACACAAGCCTGCGGCGATAATTGCGAAGATGCAAAAACCATATCGGCAATATCTTTGGCTTCCATAAATCGCTTTGAATCTATGCCGCTTTCAGCCCAGGAATCTGTAAACGCCGCGCCGGGATAAACTACCGTAACTTTTATTTCATAGGTTTTCATTTCCTCCCGAAGATTTTTAGAAAATCCTGCCAGTGCAAATTTACTTATGCTGTAAGAACCGCCATTTGCATAAGCCTTTAATGAGGCTATGGAACAAATATTAAAAATGTGGCCGCTTTTTTTCTTCATCATTTTACCGAGCAAAATTCTTGTAACATGGTATGCGCTGTACAAATTGGTTTCAATCATTTTTTCTATCACTCCATCTTCTTCATTAAATACGCTTCCCGGCAAAAACGTTCCGGCATTATTTATAAGAATATCTATTGCAATTTCAAAATGTAAAATCCAGTTTGCAAATGCGATTGCCTGTTCTTTGTTGGATAAATCAAATGCTTTTGCTTTGATAATGATGTTTGGAAATTTAGTCATTAATTCTTCCACAGTTTTATACAAAAGCATTTCATTAAGCGAAGTGAGATAAAGATTATAGCCGTTTGCTGCAAATTTTTCTGCCATTGCTTTTCCTAATCCGCGGGAAGCGCCGGTGATAACAACATTCATATTTGCGATTTTAGAATTACGAAATACGATCTATGAAAATGCATACGGCAAATTAACTTTAAATCTTTCATCTTGCATCGCAAATTGTACATTGCAATATGAAATATCGTCATCTTTTTTTTGATCTCGATCATACGCTTTGGGATTTTGAAGCCAACAGCAGGCAAACATTGGAACAACTTTATCATGAATTGGATTTGCAGAAAAAAGGAATAGATGATTTTAATAAATTTCATAAAAACTATCTCGTTCATAACGATAAATTGTGGGAGCGCTACCGAAATGGTTTTATAAAAGTAGATGAATTGAGATGGAAACGTATGTGGCTTACCTTGCTTGATTTTAAAATAGGCGATGAAACATTAGCAAGAGAAATGGGAAATAAATTTTTAGAACTTTTGCCCACAAGGAACATTTTGTTTCCGCATGCAAAAGAAATTCTGGATTATTTAATAAAAAGAAATTATCAGCTTCATCTCATAACAAATGGATTTGAAAAAACGCAACACAGCAAATTAAAAAACTCCGGGTTAGATTCTTATTTTAAAGAAGTGATTACTTCTGAAGGTTCGAACAGTTTAAAGCCGCACAAAGAAATTTTTGATTACGCTTTTGAAAAAACAGGCGCTAAAAAAGAAGAAAGCATAATGATCGGTGATAGTATTGAAGTGGATATCCAGGGAGCAATCAATGCCGGCATCGACCAGGTTTATGTAAATCATTTATCCAACGATAATCATAATGTGAAACCGACCTATACGGTTTATTCGTTGAAAGAATTAGAAGAAATATTTTAAAGAATATTCTTTTACTTGAACATTGAGTATTTATTATTGAATGTTGCGTGTTATTTATTTCTTACCTATAATTCCGCGAGCACGGTAACTCCGCCTTGCACAGATTGATTTAGCTGCACTTTTATTTTTGTTCCAACCGGCAACAACACATCCACTCTTGAACCGAATTTTATAAAACCCATTTCAGCGCTTTGCTCAACTTTTTGCCCGACCTCTAAATAATTTACAATGCGTTTTGCCAATGCGCCGGCAATTTGTTTTGCCAATATTTCTCCTTTTGCATTTTTAATAACGAAAGTTTGTCTTTCATTTTCTGTAGAAGATTTTGGATTCCATGCTACGAGATATTTTCCTTTGTGATATTGATTATAGGTCACTTCGCCACTCACAGGATTTCGGTTTTGATGCACATTTGCGGGACTCATAAAAATAGAAACCTGCAATCTTTTATCTTTAAAATATTCTTCGTCAAAAGTTTCTTCTATAACCACCACTTTGCCATCGGCCGGACAAACCACCAAACCATCGCCAACAGTGAGTTTGCGCTTTGGCACGCGAAAAAAAGAAATCAAAAATAAAAAAAGGAATAGCGTAACAATAAAAATAAGCGCGCTTAGCCACATCACATTTTCGCTTATAAAATAAAATGAAGCCAAATTGATTATCGCAAAAATTAAAACGCCAACAGCAATCGTTTTATATCCTTCTCTGTGTATCGTCATCTTAATAAAAAAATTGAATTACAAATGTAAGTAAGAAAGTCTGCACGAAAATTGAGAGAGCTAAGAAAATAGAACACAGATTTATTATGATGATAAGATTTCTGATGATTTTATTTCTCTCTATTAATCATAAAAAAATCATAGCGAATCAGCGTTCTATTCTATTGCATAAAAAAAATAATGTACAGCCAAACAAAAGGAATTGCCAGCAACAATGAATCAAACCTGTCTAAAAAACCTCCGTGCCCGGGTAAAAAGCTACCGCTGTCTTTTACATTTGCCATGCGTTTCAATTTACTTTCTAATAGGTCGCCAATGGTTCCGATAATGGATGCAATTGCTGCAACAGTTGCCCATTTAATTGTATTATCCCACACAAATTCTCCGGCAATAAAATAACCAATCAACGACATCACTACAATCGCTAAAATAATTCCGCCAATTGTTCCTTCCCATGTTTTTTTTGGAGAAATTTTTGAGAATGGCGTTTTGCCAATGAGCGAGCCAACAATATAAGCCATCGTATCATTGATCCAGATAGAACCGATTATCATCATCACTAATAAAAGTCCGATGGAATCTGTGAGCAAATCATGCGTGAACATGGTTCTTATATCTGTCAATAATCCCCAACTAAGTGAAATATATAATAGCCCGAACAATGAATAACCAATGGTTTTGAAATTGATATTGCGCACAAAAATTACTTCAATCAATGGAAGAGCAGTTATAAAAACCAAACCCGCCCATTGCCCGATGCTATGCAGCGAAACAGAAAAAATTGTATAATCATTGGAAAAATAAAACATAGCGCACCATCCAGCAATTATTACTCCGTATTTATGAAAAGAACTTATCTGCGCATAATCTTTATCAATCAGCCCGATTAATTTTTGATATTCCATCCAGCAACCAAAATGAATAATTGAAAAAAGAATAAAGAAACTCCAAAAATTCCATAGCAATCCCACTAACATAATCACTGCAAAAATTATTGCAGAAATAGTGCGTGTTTTGAAAGCAGATGAATTAAACATTAAGAATTTGAGATTTGAGATTTCTTCAGATCATATATTCATTGTCAATTATCAATTTTCTATTCACATCCCCACATTTTCAAATTCATAAACAGATTGATAATTCGATTTTGATTGCGTTTTTATCAGCAATAATATTGCCCAAACAATTAAAGCGCTTGCTATAGCCGCATAAAATGGTATGGATGGATTTTCATCAGTCAGTTTTGGATAATACAAAATGAGAATCAGTTGAGAAGCGTTATTAAAAAAGTGCGCTGTGATACTCACCCACAAACTTCCGCTATACCAATATAATGCTCCTAACAAAATTCCTAAAAACATTCTTGGTAAAAAACCTTCAAACTGCATATGAAATGCAGAAAAGAAAATAGCAGAAAGCACAATACCAATCCATGGATTTTTACAAATCTGTATAAAGATGCGTTGCAAAACTCCGCGAAAACAAGCTTCTTCACAAATTGCAGGAATCAAACCAATAATTAATAAATTAACAACAACATCTTTGGCAGAAGTCGTTTTCAAAAATGCGTCCATTTGTTTGCCCGCTTCTTTTTCCGCGTCAACCATCCATTTTGCCAATGGTATATGTTCATTCAATTCTCCCAACCACGCGGCAAGCGGAAAAGAAACGATCATTAATATCACGGCAAAAAGAAAAAAATTAAATTTTTGCGACGATCGAAAGCCTAAAAAATAAAGCGGTTTGTAATTGAAAGTTATCCATGCATATATTAAAGCAGGCAACAAAAATCCGATTATGGTATAAATTAACTGGATGGTTTTTAGCGCATCAATTAATTTAGGATTATTAAAATCAAAACTTTTTTGATCGAGAGAAACCAATCCCTTCGCCATTAAAAAACCTGCGCCTACAAAAGAGCCAACCAAAACAAATGCAAGCAACAATCCTAAAAATAAAACCAGTTGAGACCATGGCGAAGTAATTCGTAAATAGCTTTTCATATAAACTATAAGTGTGTAAATTTGCGTTTGCTTAAAAGCAGACAGAATAAGGCGTTGCAAGATACAAGATTTGGTTTAAGAATTTTTTTGGTTCTTTTTTTTACACACAAAAAGAACAATATTTTTTTATGTCCGTAAAAATTGGCAACATATCGCTTCCGGATTTTCCGCTTCTCCTCGCACCTATGGAAGATGTGAGCGACCCGCCATTTCGTTTTGTTTGCAAGCAAAACGGAGCCGATTTGATGTACAGCGAATTTATTTCCAGCGAAGGATTAATACGAAATGCGATAAAGAGTAAACAGAAACTGGATTTTTTTGAGTACGAAAGACCTTTTGGCATCCAGATTTTTGGCGGCGATGAAACTGCAATGGCAATGAGCGCAGCAATTGTTGATACAACAAACCCTGATTTGGTGGATATAAATTTTGGATGCCCGGTAAAAAAAGTTGTTTGCAAAGGCGCAGGCGCTGCCGTATTAAAAGATATTGATTTAATGGTTCGGTTAACCATGTCCGTTATACAATCAACCAAACTTCCGGTAACTGTTAAAACAAGATTGGGTTGGGATGATAACTCAAAAAATATTGAACAAGTTGCCGAGCGTTTGCAGGATATTGGCGTAAAAGCTTTGACCATTCACGGGCGAACGCGTTCTCAATTATATAAAGGAGAAGCAGACTGGACGCTGATTGCAGCAGTAAAAAATAATCCGCGCATCACCATTCCGATTTTCGGCAACGGAGATATTACCACCCCTGAAAAAGCATTGGAATATAAAAACAGGTATGGCGTGGATGGCATCATGATTGGTCGTGCTGCCATAGGTTATCCATGGATTTTTGATGAAATAAAATATTTTTTAGAAACAGGCGAACATAAAGAACCACCATCCATCGAACAGCGGGTTGATGTAATTCGCGGGCACTTGCTGCGCTCGGTTGAATGGAAAGAAAATGTTTTGGGTATTTTGGAAATGCGCAGGCATTACACAAATTACCTGAAAGGTTTTCCTTACATAAAAGAATTCAGAAACCAACTCGTGCAAAAAAATACCATAGAAGAAATTGAAGAAATTTTACAGCAAATCCAAAAAAGATATGAAGGCTTCACTCCGCAGCGAACCGATTTTGTCGACAGCGAATTAATAGCTGTGTAACATTGTGAATTGTCAATGGTGAATGAGAAATGCAAACTTCCTTAGATAATGTTGTTCCGGATTTTGAACGATAGTTGAACAACGAACTATCAGTACAAGAGTGCGACGCAACGATGATGCTATGAAAAACCGAGGCCGGAAACATAAAATTGAAAATCGAAAATTAAGAATTTATAATTGCGAGAAGTATTTTGAATTATTTTTTGCTTTTGCTTTTTTCCTTTTTACTTAATAATTAATTATATTTTTACCCAAATTTTTTTGTATGGCGTTCAACTCTTTCATGAAAATTTTCATGCCGAAGGATAGGGTGTTTTATTCGTTGTTTGAAGAGGTGGCCGATGGTGTTTCGAGAATGGGAAAACTTTTGAAAGAAACAGTTTGTGAACCCGATTTTGATAAAAGAGCCGGGCTGATTTCGCAAATAGAAGACCAGGAACATGTAAACGATGATCTCACACATAAAATTTTTACTGAATTAGGAAGA
This sequence comes from Chitinophagia bacterium, assembly GCA_963774065.1. Lineage (GTDB taxonomy): Bacteria > Bacteroidota > Bacteroidia > Chitinophagales > Chitinophagaceae > Puia. The sequence goes on along the minus strand of CAVZDO010000003.1, from coordinate 1,637,503 downwards.
AATTTCATCACGCCTTTTGACAGAGAAGATATTCATTACCTCGCCACATCGTTGGATGATATTTGCGATTATATTTACGCTACTGCCAAAAAAATTAATTTTTATAAAGTAAATCCGAATGATACTGGCATTCAAAAAATGGCCGACCTTATCGAACAAAGCGCTGAGCAAATAAGAAACTCCGTTAAAGAATTGCGCGACATGCGCGACATGCGCAAAATAACCGATGCTTTGGTAAAAGTGAACAGCATCGAAAACCAGGCAGATGATATTTTTGATATGAGCATCGAACATCTTTTTGCAACAGAACCCGACGCGAAAGAAGTGATCAAAAAAAGAGAAATTTACCAGGTAATGGAAATCGTAACCGATAAATGTGAAGATGCTGCGAATGTGATTGAATCCATCATTATTAAATACGCGTAATTGATGTGAAAATGTGATGATGTGAAAAATGTGAAAATGAATTTTTCTATTATGATATTTACCACATTTTCATATTTCCACATTTTTGCAAATTAAATTGCTTATGACTTTTCTCGTTATTATTATTGTTCTCGCTCTCATCTTCGATTATATAAATGGATTTCATGACGCAGCAAATTCAATTGCCACGGTAGTTTCAACAAAAGTGCTTACTCCGTTCCAGGCTGTTTTGTGGGCGGCGCTTTTTAATTTCGGCGCTTTTTTTATTTCAAAATATGTTATCGGCGAATTTAAAATAGGTAACACCATTGCAAATTCAGTAACAAAAGATTTTATTACACTCGAAGTTATTTTTTCAGGATTAATCGCCGCCATTGCATGGAACTTATTAACGTGGTGGTTCGGTATTCCTTCAAGTTCTTCTCACGCATTGTTGGGAGGCTTTATGGGCGCGGCTCTTGCACATGCGGGCGCATGGTCGGCTCATGGTAAAGATGTAATTGATTACGCAAAAGTAATTCCAACATTTGCATTTATTTTTCTTGCGCCGTTTATCGGAATGCTAACTGGTTTTCTTATAAGTTTTATCATTATTAATATTTGCCGGAGAGCAAATCCATATAAAGCGGATAAATGGTTTAGAAGATTGCAATTATTATCTTCTGCGTTGCTAAGTTTAGGCCACGGAGGTAACGATGCACAAAAAGTTTTAGGCATTATTGCAGCAGCTATGGTTTCGCAGGGCACACTCGATAATATTAAACATGTACCAAACTGGGTTCCGGTTGCATGCTTTCTTTCCATTGCAATAGGAACAATGAGCGGCGGATGGAAAATTGTAAAAACTATGGGCACACGCATTACAAAACTCACTCCGTTTGAAGGTGTAAGCGCTGAAACTGCGGGCGCGCTCACATTATTCTTAACAGAAAAATTAGGTATCCCGGTAAGCACAACACATACTATTGCAGGCTCAATAATTGGCGTGGGTGCCCTCAAACGTTTGTCTGCGGTGCGTTGGGGAATTACAATAAATTTATTGTGGGCATGGATACTCACTATACCCGTTAGTGCAATGTTAGCGGCAATTGTTTATTTTATTTTCCATTTCTTTTTTAAATAGCGCTTGTTTCAGAAACCGGTTTTTATTATAATAGATATTTTCGCTAGATTTTTGTTAATGATAATTTTTATTTCTGCTAAGAAAACAGCAACTAAAAATGACTGATAAAAAAAGAGCAAATAAATTATTACGTTTCTGGAAAATACTTGGTCCCGGATTAGTGACCGGGGCAAGCGATGATGATCCTTCCGGCATTGCAACATATTCCCAGGCCGGTGCAGCCTATGGACTCTCCACTTTATGGACGGCGATTATCACTTTCCCGTTAATGGCTACCATACAGGAAATGTGTGCAAGAATTGGTTTGGTTACTTCACAGGGATTGACAGGAACGCTAAAAAAAAATTATCCAAAATCTATTTTATATTTAATGGTGCTGTTTAGTTTTCCTGCAATTGTTATGAACATAGGCGCTGATATTGCAGGTATGGGAGCTGTTGGCAATCTTTTGTTTCCATCAGTGCGTGCAATTTTTTTTAGCATTGGTTTTACAATTCTTCTTTTAATAATTATCATTTATCTGCCTTATCAAAAAATCGCTTCTGTTCTTAAATATCTTTGTGTGGTTCTGTTGGTTTATTTAATAGTTCCTTTTTTATATAAGCAAAATACGGCAGCTATATTGAAAGGCACTTTCATTCCAAGCATAAAATTCAACAAAGATTTTATCAGCATTCTCGTAGCTATACTCGGCACTACAATTTCTCCTTATCTTTTTTTCTGGCAGGCAACAATGGAAGTGGAAGACAGGAAAAAAAATAAAAAAATGTTAGTGCTGAATAAAAAAATAATGCGCGACATGAAAGCAGATGTTGATTTCGGAATGTTGTTTTCAAACCTTGTAATGTTTTTTATCATTCTCACATCAGGCACGGTTTTGTTTAATGGCGGCATTCATCAAATTAACAGCGTAGAACAAGCGGCGCAAGCATTAAAACCATTGGCAGGTAATTTGGCTTACCTGCTTTTTGCATTAGGCGTTATCGGCACAGGCATACTTGCAATTCCTGTTTTGAGCGGATCACTTTCATACATAATTACCGAAACATTCGGTTGGAAAGAAGGTTTGGATAAAAAATTTCATGAGGCAAAAGGATTTTATGTTGTCATTGGTATTGCTCTTTTATTAGGTCTGTTTATGAATTATATGGGCATTACTCCATTTAAAGCGCTCCTTTATTCTGCCATTCTTTATGGATTAACAGCGCCGGTTTTAATTGCAATAATCCTTCACATTGCCAATAACAAAAAAGTAATGGGAGAATATACCAATGGAAAACTATCTAACATATTCGGTTTTATTACGTTGGTTTTAATGACTGCCGCCGCCGTTGTAATGATCTATATGCAAATTGCAAATAAATAGAAGGATCATTTTGCTTCCTTCATATTCTTTTTCCCGCTTACTCATTTTCGATTTTTTATTATTCATCAATCTTTATTACTTTGGCAGCTTGTTATACCAAATAATAAAATGAAAAATTAATTTTTCGTTTAAGTTTTAGAAATCGTACATCGTAAATCTAACAGCACATTGTATGAAGGGAATAATTTTAGCAGGAGGTTCCGGCACGCGTCTTCATCCTATAACTTATGCCATAAGCAAACAGATCATGCCTGTGTACGACAAGCCGATGATTTATTACCCTATGTCAACACTTTTACTTGCGGGAATAAATGAAATACTCATCATTTCCACACCGCACGATCTTCCTTTATTTAAAAAACTTTTTGGAGATGGCTCGCAGCTTGGATTGAAATTGAATTATGCTGAACAACCAAAACCAAACGGACTTGCGCAGGCATTTGTAATCGGAGAAAAATTTATAGGAAAAGATAAAGTTGCGCTTGTATTGGGAGATAATATTTTTTACGGAACCGGTTTGGGTGAACATCTCGAAAAAAATACTAACCCCGAAGGCGGTGTTGTATATGCTTATCACGTAAGCGACCCGGAAAGATATGGCGTAGTGGAATTTGATAAAAAAATGAATGCAATTTCTATTGAAGAAAAACCCAAACATCCAAAAAGCAATTACGCAGTTCCAGGATTATATTTTTACGATAATGAAGTGGTGAACATCGCAAAAAATCTTCAGCCAAGCGCAAGAGGCGAATATGAAATCACAGATATCAACAAAGAATATTTGCGTAATGGAAAATTGAAAGTTTCTATCATGGATCGCGGAACAGCGTGGCTCGACACTGGAACTTTTGATTCGTTGATGCAGGCTTCGCTGTTTGTGCAGGTAATTGAACAAAGACAGGGAATCAAAATTGCATGCATTGAAGAAATTGCTTACCGAAAAGGTTTTATCAGCAAACAACAGGTGGAAATTATAGCGCAACCACTATTAAAAAGCGGCTATGGAGAATATTTATTGAACGTAATCAATCAGTAATTTTAAGCTATGAAAAAAATTCTTGTCACCGGTGGCTCAGGATTTATCGGTTCGCATACAATTGTAGATTTAATTGAGAATGGATTTGATGTTGTTTCCATCGATAACAACTCACGTTCAAATTCGCGGATGCTTGAAGGAGTTCAAAAAATAACGGGCAAGGCTATTAAAAATTATAAAGTTGATCTTTGTAATTACGACGACACCTTTGCTGTTTTCCAGGAAAATGAAGATATAAGCGGCATCATTCATTTTGCAGCGTTTAAATCAGTCGGTGAATCTGTTGAACATCCTCTAAAATATTTTGAGAACAATCTTTCTTCACTCATTAATCTTTTAAAATGCGTGCAGGAATTTAATATTCCATATTTTGTTTTTTCTTCTTCGTGCACGGTTTATGGCAATGCAGATGAAATTCCTGTTACTGAATCAACGCCGCCCAAACCTGCTGAATCGCCTTATGGTTATACCAAACAAATGGGCGAGCAAATCATTAATGAGTTTGCAAAAGCCTCAACTGCAAAATGTATTTTGTTAAGATATTTTAATCCTGTTGGCGCACATCCGAGCGCATTAATTGGTGAGTTGCCGGTTGGCAGGCCTGAAAATCTTGTGCCTGCAATTACACAAACTGCAATTGGTAAACTTCCTAAAATGCAGGTTTGGGGAGATGATTATCCCACGCGTGATGGTTCGTGCATCCGTGATTACATTCATGTTTGCGATATTGCGCACGCGCACACTTTAGCATTGCAATTCTTATTAAATAAAAAAAGCACAAAAAAATGCGAAGTGTTTAATCTTGGAACGGGCAATGGCGTTACAGTGTTGGAAGCAATTAAAGCATTTGAAAAAGTAAGCGGCGTAAAATTAAATTATAGCATTGGGCAACGAAGACCCGGCGATGTAATAGCTATATATGCCAATAATGATCTTGCAAAAAAACAACTCGGATGGATTCCTAAATTTTCATTGGAAGAAATGATGGCTACTGCATGGAAATGGGAGCAGAAATTAAAACTCGATGAAAAATTTTATGATGGAAAATTTTCTCCGCTAAATTAGTTTTTCAGAAAAAAATCTTTGGGAAATGTTCTTTCTTTATAAGAAATATCTCTTATAATAATTTAAAACTTCTGCTTTACTTTTGTCTCTTTCATTTCATAATCAGTAAAATCAATCAATCAGAAGTACATGGTAAAAGATATTCAGGTTACAGGAAAAAAAGATACCCGTAGCGGTTTTGGCGATGGCATTGTTGAAGTTGCAAGAAAAAACAGTAATGTGGTTGCATTAACAGCGGATCTTGCAGGTTCGATGAAATTGCAACAGTTCATTAAAGAATTTCCTGAACGTTTTTTTCAGTGCGGAATTGCAGAAGCTAACATGATGGGTGTTAGCGCGGGTTTAACTATTGGCGGAAAAATTCCTTTTGCAACTACTTTCGCAAATTTTGCTACCGGGCGAGTATATGATCAAATCCGGCAGTCAATTGCATACTCCGGAAAAAATGTAAAAATCTGTGCATCGCACGCAGGACTAACTTTGGGAGAAGATGGCGCAACGCATCAAATTCTTGAAGATATCGGGTTAATGAAAATGTTGCCCGGAATGATGGTTATCGTTCCATGCGATTATGCACAAACAAAAGCTGCAACAATCGCAATCGCAGATTATATAGGTCCGGTTTATTTACGTTTTGGCCGCCCCGTTTGGCCAATATTTACAAGTGATATGCCTTTTGAAATTGGCAAAGCTCAAATATTTGGCGAAGGTTCTGATGTTTCCATTTTTGCCTGCGGTCATCTTGTTTGGATAGCAATTGAAGCTGGAAAAATATTGCAGGAAAAAGGAATTTCGGCTGACATCATTAATATTCATACCATCAAACCTATAGATGCAGATGCTATTATAAAATCTATCACTAAAACCAAATGTGCCGTAACTGCCGAGGAACATAATATTATTGGGGGATTAGGAGATAGCATTGCACAGGTTGCTGCAAAAAATTTGCCCGTGCCAATTGAATATGTTGGCACCAACGATACTTTTGGAGAAAGCGGAACGCCGGATCAACTATTAGAAAAATATGGATTAACCGCACAGCATATCGTGGCAGCGGCCGAAAAAGTAATTGCGAAGAAAAAATAAAATGAGAAAATTGATTTTCGAAATATTTTTATTACGCGAATTTTTACGAATTACACGAATTCGAAAACTTTATTCGTTTAATTCGTAAAAAATCGTGTTTTCTAAAATCCTTTTAAACTCTGAAAACTAATATCAATCAAAAAGAGTAATCGCTGAGAAGCTAATCTATGGCAATCACCACAACTGATACTGAGCTGTTGATACAATTTCGTGATCCGGTCACTAAGGAAAAAGCTTTTACTACTATCATCAAAAAATACCAGGAAAAATTATACTGGCATGTTCGCCGCATGGTTATTGAACATGAAGATGCCAACGATGTTCTTCAAAATATTTTCATCAGGGTTTGGAATGGTTTGGAAAATTTCAGAGAAGACTCTCAATTGTACACCTGGCTATACCGCATAGCAACAAATGAATGTTTAACTTTTCTTGAACAGCAGAAAAAAAAGTCTGCAGTTTCATTAAGCGATGTAGAAAGTGGCCTGAGCAACAAACTCAGGGCTGATAAGGATTTTGATGCCAATAAATTGGAATGGAAACTGCAATTGGCAATTCAACAATTACCTGAAAAGCAAAGAATTGTATTCAACCTACGGTACTATGATGAGATGCCCTATGAAGAAATGAGCAGGGCTCTGGAAACATCAGAAGGCGCGCTAAAAGCATCATATCATCATGCAGTAAAAAAAATAGAGGATTACATACTAAATCATTAAACTTTGGTTAACAAAATAAGTCTGAAAAGTGCGTGAAAAATGAGAATTACATATTGAACGAACTTAATCAATTAAGTGCCGTAGTTGCGGGTATATCCCGTAAAAATTTATTTGAAGTACCCGAAAATTACTTTGAAGAATTTGCCGGTAAAGTTATGCTTCGCATCAGGTCTATGCAAACAGATGAAACGCTCCCATCTTCCTTAATTAATAAAAACACACCATTCACTTTACCACCCGCTGATTATTTTGAAAGCTTTGCGGAAAAAATGCTCCATCGCATAAAGGCAGAAAAAATTAATTCGGTTGATGAAGAATTAGCAATTCTTTCTCCGGTATTAAGTGAAATGAAAAGGGTAACGCCATTCAGCGTGCCCCATGGTTATTTTGAAGAACTTTCGGATAATGTGCTGCAGTCTGCAAAAGCAATTGATTTTGTAAATGACGGGCTGGAGAATTTGTCGCCCCTCATGAAAGATTTAAAGAATAAAAATACATACACAACACCGTTAGGTTATTTTGAAAATTTTTCAGACAGTGTTTTATCTAAAATAAAAAATGAGCCGAAGAAAACGAAAGTTATTTCTATTAACAACAGAAAAACATGGTTGAAATTTGCTGCCGCAGCAGTTGTTGTTGGCATTATTTCAACGGTAAGTTATTTTACTTTGAACAAAAATAATTTTCACCAGGCAAGTATTGATCCCATCGCAGCCTTATCAAAAGTAAGCGATGCTGAAATGAACAACTACCTGCAAAATCAGTATTCACCAATTTATGATTCTGTTATTACAAATACCAACAGCCCATTAGCTACTGTTGATTTATCTAACGACGATTCCGATGATTTATTAAGCACTATATCCGACGATGAATTAAAGCAGTATGTAAATGAAGATATTTCTTTTAAAGATGAACAGGTAAATTAAAAATGAAACGCTTTTTACTACTATATGGAATAATTTTTACGCTTTGTATTTCAGCCTCAGCCCAAAATGGTGATGGAATTGCGGTAATAAAGATGGGATATATTGCCAAACAATTAAACCTGTCGCCCGAAGAAGCAGAAAGATTTTGGCCTGTTTATAATCAATATACTGAGGAGATAAGAAAAACAAAGATTGACGCCATCGGAAATAAAGAAGATGAAATTGTTACCGAAGAAAAAATTGTTAATATCCGGAAGAAGTACAGTAATGAATTTGCTAAAGTGCTTCCGCAGAATAAAGTAAATTTATTTTTTCGTTCCGAAAGACAATTTGGAAATTTTGTACAAAAAGAAATAGAGCGAAGGCAACTGCGCATGCAACAAAGACGTCCTTTATTAAGATGAGAACAGTTGAGGGATACACCCGAATTTTTTGCTTCTTTACCGATTAATTTAAAGCCTGCACTCTGTAAACACGATATTTGAAGTTGGTGTTTTTCATAGGTTAGCAACGGCGGCTCTTTTTAGGGCAGGCCTTTTTTATTAATTAGAAATAAGGAATGTGAAATGAAAAAGTTACTACTTACCTTCTTATTTCTCATTTTTCGTTATTCATTTCTCATTAACGAAAACCGGTGTTTTAATATCATGATAAAATAAAAAAATCCATTTTTCATTTCCACCTTGTTGCCACCAAAGCTTTCGTAACTCCATACATTTTTTTCCGTCGTAATCATACTTTGCTATAAAACGATTTTTCATTTGCTGAAGTTGCGGCGCAACATCGCCGCCAAAAAAAATCTTTTCATTGTTTTCTTCAATCCAAAAAACCTGGTGATACGGACAATGCGCTCCTGTTACTTCATACCGAATGTACTTATCTAATATACCATCGCCTTCTAACAAAAAAACATTTGCCGCAGTTTTTAAAATTTCCAATTCTTCGGTTATGTAAGATGGAAAACCTTTTTCAAAAGCAAATTCAAATTCTTTTTTTTGAATATAATATTTAGCATTTGGAAAAGAAAGTTGATAGGAATTATTTGCTGCATTTTTTTGAACCATTCCGCCGGAATGATCTTTATGCAAATGCGACATCAATATTTTTGTTACCGACTCTGGTTGAATTCCTTTATTAATTAAATTTTGATGCAACTGCAATTTTCCATTTTCTTCAAAGCCAATTCCGGTATCCAAAAGCAAAATGTCTTTTGATGTTACAATTACAAAAGGCTGAACTTCTACCAATAAACTCCCCGTAGCTCTTTGCTGCAAATCGTCTGTTGATACATTAAACGGAACAAATTTTTTTGATTTATCAACTGTAAATGAACCTTCAGATAATGGAATAATTTTCATAATTAAATGTAGGGAAAAGTCGGGAAGTCCGGAGACCGAGGTCGGAAGTAAGGATCTGAACTTTTCAATTTCTGACTTCGGACATCTGACTTCGGACCTCGTTCTTCAGACTAACGCAACACCATTTGTCTATCAGCATCTAATCTTACCAAAATAAAAAGCATAATGGTGAACGTTAGTAAGGATGTGCCGCCGTAACTTACAAATGGTAACGGAATACCAATTACCGGAGCGAGACCAATCGTCATACAAACATTGATGACTATGTGAAAAAAAATAACTGAAGCAACACCATAGGCATAGCATCGGCTGAATACACTTCGCTGTCGTTCAGCAACGGCAACTATGCGTAAAAGCAGCACAAGATAAATGCATAAAAAAACTGTGCTGCCAACAAAACCAAAGCCTTCTCCTATTGTACAAAAAATAAAATCCGTTCGTTGTTCAGGAACAAAATCATATCGCGTTTGTGTTCCTTTCAATAATCCTTTTCCTAAAATTCGTCCGCTGCCAATTGCTATTTTACTTTGCTTAACATTATAATTATTGTCTTGCGGGCTTGCCTTTTTCTGTTCAATCTGTTCCAAAGCAGCTTCGTTTTTCGGAACATAATCTTTGCCTATTGCATCATAAATTCTTTTTACCTGGTAAGGCTGAAAAACATGATCAAAAACAAAAGGAACAACAAATCGTTGTATGCCCACGCAAACAAACCATACGCTTATTATAAGAAAAAAAATACTGCGGTTTCTTTTTATCCGTCGTCGCAAAATATAAACAGCAAGTGCTGCTATTGCACTAAGAACTAATGCCAGCGTATTTTTTTCAACCAATAATGTAGCAACAACTAAAACTGAAAATGAAAATCCGATGATCAATATTGCAGCAGGCAAACCCTCACGAAACATAACAATGAAAAATGAAAAGTAAACCAACGCTAAGCCTGTTTCCTTTTGCATTATGGATAAAGCAGCGGGAAGCAATGCAATTGCAGCAGCGATTAATTGCGAGCGCAGTTTATAAAAGTCTGTTTCAATTCTTGATAAATATTTTGCGAGCGCAAGACTGACAAAAACCTTGCAGAGATCTGCAGGCTGCAATTGAAAAGCTGTTCCGAATCTTATTATAGATTCCGTTCCTTTTACGCGCGAGTGAAAAGGAAAAACAAGCAAGAGAAGTAAAATTCCAAACGCATATCCGAGATTAGCAGTTGCAGTAAAAAATTTACTGTCTGTTAATAAAATAAATGTGCCGGCAATGCCGCCGATTACAAAATATAAAAGCTGCCTGCTGTAATCTGTTTTTAAAGAAATAAACCCCTGGAAAATATTATCTCCTTCGTGATATGTTGCTGCAAAAATACTCATTACCCCTATCGCACATAATATCAGCCAGAGCCATACCAGCGACCAATCTACACCTTTTGATATTGCGGGATTTCGGTTACTCATGTCAGTTAGATACCGAATCGGTATCTTTTATTTTAAAATTATTTTTTGGTTTATCAGCATCATTCATCTGAATATTGTTTGGTAAAGACGGAACAAAAATCCGATGCAAAGTATCTAACATTTCCATTCTGAATTTTGGATTGGTATATTTTTTCCATCGCGTGCTGTCGCCTGTTTGTTTTGCCCAATGAGACGCTCTTAAAGAATCTTCAACAAATTGCTGAATCATCAAATAACGCGGCATCAGGTTGCTGTTTACAATGTGATCTATCAATGGCAAACGTTCTGCACGAATTGTATCATTAAGATATTTTTCCAAAAGCAAAGAACCCATAGGCGCTGCCCATGTAGCGCCAAAACCTGCGTTCTCAATTACAATAGCAATTGCAATTTTCGGATTTTCTCTCGGCGCAAAACATACAAACACAGAATGCGATTTTAATTTTGTTCTCTTACCTCTTATCAAACGATAATTTTCTGCAGTTCCGGTTTTAGCGCAAATATTAATGCCCGGAATTTTTGCAGCGCTTGCTGTTCCATATTCCACAACATCCTGCATTCCGTTTGTTACAACTTCATAAACATCATCCGGTATATGTGTGAGCGCTTCATGTTTTTCATGAAAGCGGTTCAACAATGTATCACTACCATTTCCGCCTTCAATACTTTTAACAAAATGAGGAACATAAAAATATCCTTTGTTGGCAACGATGCACATTGCATTTGCAATTTGCAAAGGAGTTACCAGCATTTTATCCTGCCCGATTCCCATACTCACCATTGTGCATGAATTCCATGCGCCGCGATATTCTTTATCATAAGCAGCTGTATCAGGAATATTACCGGCAGCTTCACTCGGAATATCAATTCCGATGCGATGACCTAAGCCAAATGCATTTGCATATTCTTTCCATTTTGTTAGTCCGCGCCGCACACTATGATATTCGGGGTTATCAAGCGTTAAACGAAAAGTGTTACAAAAAAAAGAATTACAGGAATGCGCAATTGCCAATCGGAGATTTGCTGCATGCCCGGGATCTTTATGTTCGCATTTTACCGGGTGATTGCATGCAAGATAGACGCCACGACAATCGTAGCCGCTCGCTGGAGTAATTACACCTTCATCCAATCCGATCAAAGCGCCGAGAGGTTTGTAAGTAGAACCCGGCTGATATAAACCGTCAATTGCACGATTTAATAACGGAGCAGAAACATCTAAAATGAGTCGCCCGTAATTTTTTTGTTTATCAGGTCCGGTTAAATCATTAGGGTTATAATCCGGGCTTGATGCCATAGCTATGATGCCGCCGGTTTTTGGTTCGATAGCTACTATTGCGCCAACTTTATTTGCAAGAAGTTTTTCTGCGAGTTGCTGCAAACTAACGTCTATGTATGTGTGTAAATTCCGTCCGGCAACGGCAGGAGTGTCGAATGCTTTGTTTTCATAATGACCAACCAGCCTGTTCTTGTTATCTTTTATCCAAAACTCAATGCCGCGCTGACCCATCAATTCTTTTTCATAATACTGTTCAAGCCCCGAACGGCCTACATAATCGCCGAGTTGATAGCCATAATTATATCGTTTGATAATACTTGAATCTACCTCGCCAACATAACCCATTACGTGCGCTGCTGCATTGAAAGGATAAATTCGCACTGGCCGTTCCTGCAAATTGAAACCCGGAAAACGCCAGATATTCTCTTCAAATTTTGCATAAATATCCGGCGGCAATAAATCTTCAAATGTAGTTGGACGAAATGGCCCGTTTTTAAATTTCGCATCCAGGATGCGATCGCGAAAATCTGATGTATCAATGCCAAGCAACTGGCAAAAATATTGTGTGTCGATATTTTTTACCTGCGATGGCGTTACGGTAAGATCGTACATGATCGTATTGTTCAGAATAGCTTTTCCATTTCTGTCGAAAATAATTCCGCGCGTAGGATAAATCCTTCTTGCATACAATGCATTTTCTTCTGCAAGTTTTTTGTATTTGCTGGAAATGATTTGAAGATTTACCAACTGCGCTATAATAATAATAAACATGCCTATGAAGATGAGGCGAATGATATTGCTGCGCGATTGATTAAATACAGGCATTTACGGAAGTACGATTTACAGAGGCCAAGCTAACAATAATTGGAAGCTAAGCAAAGATATAATGCTGAAGTGTGAGACGCAACAGAAGTTGAAAAAAGTTTTTGAGGCGGGTTCACAATCTAACTCGATGTTAACTTATGCAGTGTTTGTTCTGAATTTTTCTTTCCGGAAGAAAAGTAATTCCGTTACTAAAATCAATCCTAAACTAACGGCGGTTGTTGCCAGCACTTTGCCAACAAAATAAAAGAAAGTGCCGAAGCTCATCCATTCGATAAAAACAAGGTAGGTGTGATGCAATAAAGTAAGCACCACCACATATGTTGCATAAGGCACAAAGCCCATGCTCACAACAGATGGCGAAGCATAGTTTTTTTCCAATCCTTCCTGCGACAAAAGCATGTTGACTAAAAACGGACGAACATAGGCTATCAGCGTGCAGGCTGCGGCGTGCAAACCCGGAGTGTAAGTAAAATAATCAAGCGTTAGTCCGAAAATAAATCCGATTGCGGTGAGCCAAAATCTCGACAAATTAAATGGCAACCACAAAATGTACAGAAAATAAATATAGGGAGTAACGAAACGATGAAGCGGCGGTATTTTAAACAGCAATGCCTGTACCAATATAAACAATACAAACCGGATAATATTTTTAACCAATTGGCTCATTGAAATTTTTTACGCGTCGAATCTTCTAAATTTTTTTGCTCGTCGTATTGTGTGTTTTCAGTTACGTACACATACTCAACATTAAAAAAATTTGTTGCAGGGCGAATTTTCAAAGTATAAAAATTACTGCTTTTGTCGTCTACGATTTCAGAAACCGTTCCAACAACAATATTCGGTGGAAATCTTGGTGAAACCTGGCTGGTAAGAATCGTATCTCCTTTTTCAACCCTCGCGCTTTTAGGAATATCTTTTAATGTAACGTACAAAGGGCTTGTTCCATCCCACTCGAGAGTGCCGCGATCGCCGCCATTTTTCAATTTTACCACAGCTTTGAATTGCCTGTGCAAAAGACTCATAACAACAGAATAGTTTTCGCTCACATTAACTACTTCGCCAACTATTCCATCCGAACTGATAACGCCAACATTTGGCTTTACGCCTTGTGCAGATCCACGGTGTATGGTAAGAAAATTTGTTTGTAAAGAAGTGGTGTTATTGACAACCTTAGCTTCTAATATTTTCCACTTTTGAAGTTGTTTACCAGAATCCGTTTCAATAGTATCTGAAATCATTTTTCTGTTTGAATCAGGACCTTCGTAATTTTCTTTTAACTGCTGATGCAATCTTTCATTTTCTTTAACCAATAGGTCGTTTGTTGCCTTCAGCCGAAAATAATATTCCACGCCATTATATTTTTCATTCAGTTTTCCTGTGATTCCTGCGGTCATGTTCATGAAAATAGCCTGGTGAAATTTATTGTAACGAATAAGCATGGAGAGAGCAATTACCTGCATCGCCAGAAAGAAAAGAAAATTAAAATGCCTTCCTATGAAGAGAAAAATGTTACGCACTGAACGAAATTTAAAAAACCAAAATCTAAATAACTAATATCGAATATCTAAAAACTAAAAGCGGTTGATATTTTTAGTTTTTTCTTTTTTAGATTTTAGTCTTTAGTTTTTATTATCGCATTACAAACGGGTACCTGTCGTAATTTTTTAATGAAATGCCTGTGCCGCGAACAACACTTTTCAGCGGATCATCTGCAATATGAACAGGTAATTTTATTTTCTGGCTTAGTCGTTTATCCAATCCGCGCAATAATGCGCCACCGCCTGTGAGATATAAGCCGCGGCGATAAATATCTCCGGCTAATTCCGGGGGAGTTGTTTCCAAAGCTTTCAGAATAGCTTCTTCAATTTTAAAAATACTTTTATCTAATGCTTCAGCAATTTCCTGGTAACTCACCATAATTTGTTTTGGAATACCGGTAACCAAATCGCGGCCGTTGACCGGCATATCTTCCGGAGGGTTTTCAAGGTCTTTCATTGCAGCGCCAATCTGAATTTTTATTTGTTCTGATGTTCTTTCTCCGATTAATAAACTATGATAGCGGCGCAACGCCTCCATAATATCTGCAGTAAATTCATCGCCGGCTATGCGGATAGATTGATCGCAAACAATTCCGGCAAGTGCTATAACCGTGATTCCGGTTGTGCCTCCGCCAATATCTATTATCATGTTGCCAACTGGTTCTTCTACATCAATACCAATTCCCAAAGCAGCTGCCATAGGTTCATGAATAAGATAAACTTCTTTTGCTCCGGCTTGTTCGGCGCTGTCGCGGACTGCACGTTTTTCCACTTCGGTGATACTTGAAGGAATGCAAATCATCATTCGCCAGCTTGGCGGAAAAAGAGGTTTCTTAGGGTAGATCATTTTGATCATTTCCCTTATCATTAATTCGGCAGCGTTGAAGTCGGCAATTACTCCGTCTTTTAGAGGACGAACAGTTCGAATGCTTTCGTGCGTTTTTTCGTGCATCATCAATGCACGTTTGCCAACAGCCAATACATTTTTTGGATTATTACGATCGAGAGCAACAATACTCGGTTCGTTCACAACAATTTCATCATTATGTATAATAAGGGTGTTAGCGGTACCCAAATCCATTGCGATTTCTTGCGTGAGGAAATTAAATAAGCCCATTTAGAAAAGTTCCATTTTTTTAGTTTCAGCAATAATGTCTGCAAAATTGATGCAAATAATTCGAATAAACAAAGTGAACAATCTACAACGTAATTAAAATATTTTCTGAGAATGAAAGCCAATTCGCTGTTAAAGCCTTTTCAGGTAAGTGCATAAACGAAAAATCTTTGTATTGTATTGTGAAAGCGTCATAACAGAATCAATTTCTTTTATCTTAAGTTTGTAATAACCTAATACTATCATCATGAGAAACATTATTTGCCTTATTGTTTTTGTACAAATCTTCTCCGCTTCTGTATTTTCTCAAGACCTGAAAAAAATTGAAGATGACTTCAATAACCAAATAAAAAATGGAAAAATTCCTTACGGCAACAACCCCGCCGCGGGAAAATATTACGATATCCGCGGTTTTAAAATGTATTGTGAAACCTATGGCGAAGGACAGCCGGTTTTGATCATTCATGGCAATGGCGGTTCAATAAATAATTTCGTTTACCAGATTCCTTATTTCTCGCAAAAATATAAAGTCATTATCGCCGATAGCCGCGCCCAGGGCAAATCTAAAGATGATGGAGATTCGCTTTCCTATGAAATGATGGCCGATGATTATGCCGCATTATTAAGCGCTTTGAAAATTGATTCGGCATTTGTGATTGGCTGGAGCGATGGCGGCATCAATGGATTGTTGCTTGCAATCCGCCATCCTGAAAAGGTAAAAAAACTTGCCGTTACCGGCGCAAACCTCGTTCCTGACACAACTGCTGTTCCGCAGGAAGTTTGGGATATGGTAACTCCGGAATATAATTCACTAAAAAATAAAACCAGTTTGTCTGCAAATGAAAAAGGTCCGTTCAAACTATTGCGATTACTGGTTGAACAACCACATATCCCACTTACTGATTTAAACAAAATTAAAATTCCAACGCTTGTCATCGGCGGCGATCACGATGTTATAAAACCATCACACACGCTGCTGATTTTTCAAAATATTCCAAATGCCGATTTATGGATTTTGCCAAACTCCGGGCATAGCACACCGATTGTTTACAAAGATGATTTCAACAAACAGGTAGATAACTTTTTTTCTATGCCGTATAGAAAAATTAGCGGGGAAATGAGATTTTTTTGATGTTATGTTTCTCGCAAAGGCGCGAAGACGCTACGTTGCATTGTTGCGAGATATTTCTGCGAATCTGCGGCAAAAAAAATCTTATTTTTTCTTGTAGAAACGTTACAACTCTACGTTGCGTCTTCGCGCCTTGGCGAGAAATCTCATCTGACAAAACCTAATCTTCTTTCCATTTCATTACTGAGTTGCGGCAATTTTTTTCTTTCAATTAAAAAACTGGTTAGCTGCGCAATTTCTTTAAAAATATAATGTTTGTTCAGCGCAGATTGCAAATAATCTTTTCCCGTGCTTCCGCCGGTTCCAATTCTTGTTCCTATTGTACGATGCACCATACTCATGTGCCTATAGCGCCAGGTGCTTAGCTGTTCATCAATTTCAAGCAACTGAAATAATAATTGATATGGCAATTGCAAAACCGGGTAACCGCGATACAGCATGATGAATAACGCGGAGCGATTTGCGATGTGTGATAAACTTTGTTGCTGGATGCCAGTTTCTGGTTGCTGGTTTTCAAAAAAGATATTCTCGAATAAATTGAGATTATTTTTTTCAACTTCGGCTAAACTTTCTTCATAGCATTTTCTGTATTCACTCCAAAACGGATGCAGATTTTTTTCATCTTTATTATGAATAAAATTTTTCCAGTTTTCTTCCTCATTAAAAAAAGGCATTCGTTCAAGCCATTCGTTTATTAATTCGAGTAAAGATTTTTCGTGCTCAGTTTTTTTTACAATATCAATTTCTTCTTTTCGCAATTGCGAAATATAATATTCCTGTCCGTATCTTTTTTCGTATTTCAATCCGAGCAAAGCTTCGAGCGTTTTAAATTGCCAGCTTTGAAAACCGGAAGCAGGACGAAGCATATCTCTGAAATCTAAAAAATCCATCGGGTTCATCGTTTCCATTACATCAATTTGATGAACGAGTAATTTTAAAATTGTTACGCATCTTAATAAACGATGAACGACAGTTTGCAATTCCGGCGAGTTATCATTAAGCGAAGGTTTTTTCATTATTTCGCAAACAGAATTCACCTCAAACAATAATTGCTTAAACCAAAGTTCATAGGTTTGGTGAATGATGATAAACAACATTTCATCGTGCGCGGGTTGTTGTAATTTTTCGCTTTCTCTTAATTGCGCGTGAAGAATTTTTTCTAACTGTAAATAATCGCTGTAATGAATTTCATCTGGCATGAAAAAAATTTATGCAAAGTAGAAATTTTCACGCAAAGGCACGAAGAACGCAGAGAAGAAAGATTTTAATTTATAAACGATAGCTCAATAGTAGCACAAATGATGAAAGGATTGCGACGCAACAATGTTCAACCGGAGTTACTGAAGTCCGTATCAAAATAAAACTACTGAAAACATTGCTGTTACTTTTTCAAAGTAGTTTTTACGTCAGCGCCATCTCGTATTTCTTCTGTTGCTGTTTTTATTAATTGATCGCCGGTGGTAAGTTTTCCATAAATTTCTTCTTTATCATCTGCATTTCTTCCGATTTGCACATTCACCCATTGCGCTTTATTATTCACAACACGAATCACAAATGGTTTTATGGTAGAATTTACCACTGCACTTTTAGGAACAATAAAACTGCTGTCTGTTGCAGGCAACGGAAGCGTTACTTCTGCAGCCATGCCGGGCAATAATTTTTTATTATTGTTGATGACATCCATTTCCACTCTTTCCGAACGCAGCTTGTCGCCAACAGCGCCGGCAAGTCGCGCAACTTTTGCAGTGAAAATTTGATTCGGCAATGCGTTCACTTCAAATTGCACTTCGCCTTTTTTATTAATAAAATCTGTGTACGCTTCGGGAACAGAAATTACCAGCCGCAAATTTTTTTGTTGCTGCAAAACAAACATCGGAACATCAGAACCTTTGCCCGAAGGACCGACATAAGCCCCGGGATTTATATTTCGCGCGCTGATAACTCCGGAAAATGGCGCGCGTATTTCGAGATAATTTTTTGTTTCAACGATCTCTTTATAATCGGCTTTTGCAGATTCCAATAATGCGGAATCGGAATTTTTTTTTGCGATAGCCATATCCAAATCATTTTGCGCAATTGTACCGGGCGTTTTGCTTGTTTCCAATAACCTGTCATAGGTTGCTTTGCTGGAAATAAAAACTGCTTCCTGCGATTTTAATTTTGATTCCGCTGCTGAAAGTTGCGATGTTATTTCCGGCGCTTCCAATACTGCTAACATTTGACCTTCGGTTACTTCGGAGCCAACATCAACAAAAAGTCTTTTTACAAAGCTGTTCACTTTTGCGTAAATATCTACCTGCTGAAATGCAATTAATTCGCCGGGCGTTTTTAATGTTGAAGTGAGTTTTCCTTTTTCTAAAAGAAAAGTTTCTGTTGCCGGAATTTCATCTGTTGTTTTTTCATCGTCATCTTTTTTTGAAGAAGAAGATGAGCAAGAAGTGAAAAATAATGATGCGACGATTAGCAAGCAGAAAAAGAATCGCGAAACGTGAATCGTGAGAATTTTTTCTTCTGACCTCTCACTTCTCACGTCTGACGTTTTACGTTTCACGATCTTTCTATTTTTTATTTTCATACAACGATGGAATATAATGTTTACTTAGTTTGTCTTCGGGATCGAGTGATACAGAATCTATTGTTGTTTTCTTTTGCACCCATGTAAAAACTAACGGCAGCATAAACAAAGCTGCAAATGTGGAAGCGATCAATCCGCCAATTACAGCGCGGCCTAACGGCGCAGCCTGGTCGCCGGCGTCACCAAATCCGGATGCCATAGGTATCATGCCAACAACCATTGCAATGCTCGTCATTAATATTGGCCGCATACGTACCGCAGCAGCATCTATAGCCGCCTTCATTGCGTTGCCGCCATTTTGAATTCTGAAATGTTCTGCATTGGTTACTAATAAAACTGCATTGGAAATGGAAACGCCAACAGACATGATGATGCCCATATACGATTGCAAATTGAGCGTGGAATTGGTGAGCAATAATAAAATTAATGAGCCAACCAAAACCGCCGGCGCAGTGCACAGCACAACAAGAGAAACTTTAAACGATTGAAAATTTGCAGCAAGCATCAGGAAAATTACAACTAATGCAACAAGTAAACCCGATTGCAGATTATCCAATGTATCTGTTAGCACCGGACTTAATCCTCTTGTTTCAATAAATAATCCGCGCGGAAGTTTTCCTAATTTTTGTATTGCTGCGTTAACGTCTGCAGTTGCTGTTCCCAAATCTTTTTTATAAAGATTTGCTGTTACAGATAATGTTGGCGTAGCGCCGATATCATCATTCTCTCCATACATTGTGGTTTGCGTTATAGTTGCCACATCGCCTAATACCGGCCTTGAAGAGTTAGGCAGGATGGGCGTTTCAGCGATATCATTAACGCTTGTCATTTTGTTTTCCGGAACCTGCACCTGCACAAAATAGCTGAGGTTTTGTTTTTGATCTATCCAACTATTTTTTTCTGTAAATCTTGATGAAGATGTTGTTGCAGTTAATGAACGCGAAATTTGATCGGGCGTAACTCCGAGTTGCGCAGCTTTTATTCTGTCAATATCAACATTAATTACAGGATATCTTATCGCTTGTCTTATCTGTACATCGCGCAAATAAGAAATACTTTTAAGTGCATCTATAACTTTATAAGCGTATTCTTCATTTTGCGGTTTATTTTTACTGAGAATTTTTATTTCTATCGGCGTTGGCGAACCCTGACTTAAAATTTTATCTGTAAGTTCAATCGGTTCGAATGATATATGAACATCAGGCAAAGCTTCTTTCATTTTTTTTCTGAACCTGTCTTTCAAATCATCCATATTGGTTTTATAATCTTCTTTCAACGCAGCCTGTAGCACAGCTTCCTCCGGTCCGGGCATAAAAAGATAAATCGGGTTTGTTGAATATTGCGAACCATGCATGCCAACCATTGCAGATGTTATCTCTACATTTTTCTTTCCAACCAAACTATCGAGTACGCTGATAGCTTTTAATGTTATCAATTCTGTTTGTTCTATTCGTGTTCCATCGGGCGCATGCAACCTTACCTGGAATTGCCCGTTATTTGATTTTGGCAACACATCTTTTCCAATACTTCTTACTAAGAAAAAAACAATTACCAAAGAACCTATGATATATAAAAGAACAATCGGCGCACGAAAAGGCATCATCCATATTAAAGACTTATGAAAGACTAATTTTATTTTATTAAAAAATCCGGATTTTTTTTTCGCGAGGTCTTCTTCTTTTTCAATAAATAATTCGCGCTGAGTAAATGTATCGTTTTCTGCCGCCGGAGAAATTCCCGAATCTCTAAAAATTTCTTCGTCTGTTTTTTTTGAATGATTATTTTTTCCGTTTCCGTGTTCTTCTTTCATTAACCAGTTTGCGAGCACCGGCACAAATGTTTGCGCCAACGTGTAAGAAGTGATCATGGCAAATGCAATAGCTAAAGCAAGCGGAAGAAATAATGAACCGGGAATTCCATTCATACTGAAAGCCGGTGCGAACACAGCAAGAATACAAAACAGGATAAGCAATTTTGAAAATGCAATTTCTTTGCACGCATCCCAAACTGCAAGCGATTTAGGCTTACCCATATCCATATGCTGATGAATGTTTTCAATTGTTACGGTGGATTCATCAACCAAAATACCTATGGCGAGCGCAAGTCCGCTCAGCGTCATAATATTTATGGTTTGATGAAATAATGAAAGAAATAAAATTGCAGAAATTATGCAGGTAGGAATTGTAAGAATAACAATTAATGCGCCGCGTGCATCTCCCAAAAATAATAATACCATCAGGCCTGTAAGAATTGCGCCTATAGCTCCTTCACTCAATAAACTTTTTACGGAATTGATAACGTAAACAGATTGATCGAAGTTGAAAGAAAGTTTTACATCTTCCGGCAATGCGCTTTGAAATCGCGGCAGCGCAGCTTTCAGATTTTTTACTACTTCCCATGTTGATGCAGTTGCAGATTTTGTTATTGGCAAATACACTGAACGCTTGCCATTCACTAAAGCGTAACCTGCTGTAATGTCTGCGCCATCTTCAATTCTTGCCACATCTTTTAGATAAAGATTTTGCACGCCACCGGTGTACAGCGGAATATTTTCAAAATCTTTAATTGTTTTGATTGTAATATTTGCGGGAACGAAATAATTATAATTTCCGATGCGCACATTTCCGGCAGGAGTTGCCTGGTTATTTACGCGCAATGCAGCAACCAACTGATCAGGAGTTAAATTATGCGCACGCAATAATTCAGGATCTGCTTTGATCACAACCGTTCGTGAGTTACCGCCAAACGGTCCGGAAGAAACTATGCCGGGAATAGAAGTAAAATTGGAACGAACGTAAACGTTGGCCATATCCTGCAATTCATTATTATTTCGTATCGGACTGCTTAATACCAACTGACCTACAGGCAAGGTTGATGCATCAAAACGCAAAATGAACGGAGGTTGTGAACCCGGCGGAAACGAAGCCTGCGCCCGGTTTGAGTACGAAGTTACTTCTGCCGCTGCCTGCGCCATATCAGTGCCTTCGTAAAAAGTAATTTTAAGAAGAGTTAATCCTTCTATGTTTTGCGATTCAATACTTTTCACCCCGGAAACAAACAACAACAGGTTCACATAACTTTTTCCAAAAAAAGATTCCATTTGATCCGGAGTAAATCCGCCGTAAGGATGAGAAATATAAATCACCGGCAAATTCATGTTGGGAAAAATATCAATCTTGATTGTCGTCACTGCTTTAATTCCAAAGAAAAATAATCCTGCTACAAGAACAAGAACAGTTATAGGTTTCCGTAATGCCGATCTTATTAGACCCATACCCCGAACCCCCTAAAGGGGAATTTATTTTAAAAGTGAAAAATAATTATACCAAAACTTAATACTTAGTACTTATTACTTACTACTCATCTAACTTGTTTCATAAATAAATCAAAATCTCCTGATGCCGCTGCTTTCAGCAATAAAGCCTGCCATATATTAATATATGCAACACTCATATCCGTTTCTGCCCGATTCAAATTATATAATGCCTGTTGCACATCAACAATATTTGTCAATCCATTTTTATATAGAACCGTTTTTTGCAAATACGCGTCGGATGCAGCTTTGTATTCAACCGGCACCTCTTTAATGCTGTTAATACTGTTTTCAATTTGCTGATCGCTTAATAATAATTGATCTCTCAGTTGTGTGCTTATCAAATCATATTCATTTTGATAAGCAGCAGTAACAAATTGCTGCGCCTTTACCTGCTGTTTTATTTTTGCCGGACTGATTATATTCCATCCAATTCCAACCCCAACCAAATAATTATAGCGCGATGGATTGACTCCATCAAAATAACTTTTTGAATAATTAGCATCTAACAGTGGCGTATAGTTGTAATCAAACCCAGATCCTTTGCCCTGGAAGGTGCCAAATAAATTCAAACCGGGGTTGATGCTTTTTTGTAAATATTTTTCTGCGGTGGAACTATAATCAATCCTGCTTTTATAAAATTGCACCTGTGGATTATTGACAACCGCAAAATTTGTATTGTAATCCAAAGGCTGGTTCGCAAAATAATTTGTATCTAAAATTAAAACAGCGGGAACAATATTAATGAGCTGACATAATTGATTTCGCAATTGCTGCTCATTATTTATTGATTGAATCAACGAAAGTTTTGCCGCAGATAAATCCGAATTTGCTATCGAAGAATCAACGCCGGGGTTTAACCCGGATTTAGTTCTTGCAATAACCGTTTGATCAACATAATTTGCCCTGTCAACATTTGCTTTTGCATTTTGAACAAACCGTTGTGCGATCAACAAATTCAAATAAGCGCCCGCAATTTTCACGCTCTGCACAAATTTTTCCTGCGTAAGATTTGCAGAATCGAGCAGCAATTGTTTATTCGCAACATCAATTCTCGATTGCAATCTTCCGAAAGAAATAAATTCCCAATTTGTATTTATAAGATAGATGGATCCAAATGCAGCATTCCAATTTTGACTGCTATAAAGCGGACCCGATGAACCAATTGCACTCGCGCCAGTTGAAGAACTGAACACACCATATTGACCATTCACCGTTCCATAGGCCTGTTGAATGGAAGCCGTAACATCAGGCAGGTATTGGTTCTTCGCGTTTTTAACCAACGCAGCAGATGCATTTACATAATTTCGTTTTGCCTGTATGTTTTGATAATTATTCAACCCGGTTTTAATAGCATCAGATAGTGTGAGTTGGTTTTGCGCAATAGCAGCATCAGTAAAAAAAATAAATGCGGACAATAAAAATCCTTTCATCGTAATGCAATTTGAATTCCGGTATATTTTTACAAAGAAAGTAAAATAAACACTCCGCTGATTTATTTATCAGCTAAAATTAAATGTACAATTTACCGGTTAGCAAATATGTAATGGAGAATAAATTTTATTTTGGATTACCAGCTTCGGTAATTCTATTGAACATCCTTGCGTCGCACTCTTGTACTGTTAGCGCTTTATTCATCTTCAGTTTGCGGATTTATTTTGCAAACAAAATGCAAAAGCAAAATTATAAAAACTCAAATCCAATATCCGTGCGAAAATAAATTCCGTCAAAATCAATTTCTTCTTTTAATATTTCGCAGGAGCGCGCAACAGCATCCTCAATATTTTTTCCATAAGAAGTAACGCACAAAACACGTCCGCCATTAGTCACAATTCTTTTTTCACTGTTAACTTCTGTTCCCGCCTGAAAAATCAAAGATTCTTTTCCGTAATCTTTTTTGAGTCCGTAAATTTCATACCCCTTTTCATAGGTAACAGGATATCCCCTGCTCACCGCCATTATTGTTGCAGCAGTTCTCATATCAACACTTATTTTTACCTGGTCGAGTTCCTGGTTGCATGCGGCAATAAATAAACCAACCAAATCATTTTCTAATCGTGGAATGATTACTTCTGTTTCAGGATCGCCTAACCGGCAGTTATATTCAATTACATACGGATCACCGTTAACGTTGATCAATCCAAAAAAAATAAATCCCTTGTAATCTATATCTTCTTTATGCAATCCGTTAATGGTTGGTTTGATAATATTTTTTTCCACCTTATACATGAAGCTGGCAGTGGCAAACGGCACAGGACTAACAGCGCCCATGCCGCCGGTATTTAATCCTTTATCTCCTTCACCTATACGTTTGTAATCTTTCGCTTCGGGAAGAAGCTGATAATTTTTTCCGTCGGTGAGAACAAAAACACTCAATTCAATTCCGGTAAGAAATTCTTCCACAACAATTTTCTTTCCTGCTTCACCGAATTTATTTTGCTGCAGCATTAATTCGTATTCGGCGATCGCTTCAATATAATTTTGACAGATCATCACGCCCTTACCTCCGGCTAATCCATCTGCTTTTAATACGATCGGCAAATCATGATTCTTTAAATAATCAATTCCCTCATCATAATTGGAGCTATCAAATTGTTTGTATTTCGCTGTGGGAATATTATGGCGGTTCATGAATTCTTTTGCAAAAGATTTACTTCCTTCAAGCTGAGCGCCGTTTTTTGACGGACCTATAAAATAAATTTTCTGCAGTGTTTCTTTCGATTTGAAATAATCGTACAATCCATTTACCAATGGTTCTTCGGGACCGACAACAACCATTTCGATTTTTTTTTCTTCACAAAATTTTTCAATGGCTGCAAAATCCGTAATGTCTATTGGCACATTAATGCCGCACTGCGACGTGCCGGCATTGCCGGGTGCAATAAATAATGGGTTTGCCCAAACACTTTGATTGAGTTTCCAGGCAAGCGCATGTTCTCTACCTCCTGAGCCTAATAGCAAAATATTCATAAGTAGTTAATCAGCTGTAAAATTGAATTTTTAATACTTTAAATTAAAAAGTTTTTTATAACCGGCAAGTCACTTTTGTTTAAACATTTGGTATTGAAATTTTATCTGTATTTTACGTTACCTAATTTATTAACTGCATTATAAACCATAAACCCAAAAGCATGAGTCAGCCGACTGCACAAAAAGGCCACCCCAAAGGTTTATATATTTTGTTTGCAACTGAAATGTGGGAGCGCTTTAACTATTATGGCATGCGCGCCATTTTGGTTTTGTTCATGACGAAAGCCCTATTATTCGATCATGCTTTTGCATCCAACCTTTACGGGAGCTATACCAGTTTGGTTTATTTAACTCCATTATTAGGTGGTTATATTGCTGATAGATATTGGGGCAATCACCGTTCAATAATCTGGGGTGGTATTGTAATGGCAATCGGCGAATTCATTTTATTTTTCTGCGGCTCATTATATCATAGCTCTCCTGATTTGGCTTCTTTATTATTTTTTTCCGGCTTAGGATTTATGATTGCGGGTAATGGTTTTTTTAAACCGAATATTTCTTCGATGGTTGGTCAGCTTTATCCAAAAGGCGACAGAAGAATTGATGCAGCCTACACCATTTTTTACATGGGTATAAATACCGGTGGCGCAATCGGACCTTTCATTTGCGGATTAGTTGGAGACACCGGTAACCCCGGAGATTTCAAATGGGCGTTTTTAGCAGCAGGCATCGCAATGTCGTTGAGCGTAATTGTGCAAAAAGTATTTCACCATAAATATGTTGTTGACCCGGATAATAATGTTTTGGGATTAGTTCCGAAAAATTCTCCAAAGCTTTTTAGCAAGCAGTCTTTTATAATAATAAGTCTGTTGTTATTTTCTTTTGTGACTATCGGATTATTATACATGGATGCAAGAGTGATTGGTTATTTAACTTATTTGCTCGGAGCTTGTGTGGTTTTTATCGCAGCTATGATTTTTGGAGATAAGACATTATCCGGAATAGAAAAGCAACGCATAGGTGTAATATTCATCGTTTCATTTTTTGTGGTTTTTTTCTGGAGTGCATTTGAACAAGCGGGCGCATCGTTAACTTTTTTTGCAGAAGAACAAACGCAAAGACAGGTTGGTTGGCATATTCCGTTGTGGTTGATAATCGGTGTTTCTATTCTTTTATTGTATTATATTTTTACGCTGTACAAAAAAACACAGAAAAATTTATCCGGCGAATATCATAAACAATTACGCGGCACCGTTTATTTTCTTTTATTTATTTTTTTTGCAGGAATAGTTATTGGCAATATTTATTTATTGACACAGGGAAACTCATCCATGTTTTTAAAAGAAATTCCTGCAAGTTGGTTTCAATCTCTCAATTCAATTTTTGTTGTTGGCTTTGCTCCATTTTTTGCATGGCTCTGGATCAAACTCGGAAAAAATGAACCATCATCTCCCACAAAAATGGCATTTGGCTTATTACTTTTAGCGCTTGGTTACTTATGGATCGCGTTTGGAGTTAAAGGTGCACATCCAGGAGTTAAAGTAAGTATGATATGGCTAACGGGCATGTATGCGTTACACACCTGCGGCGAATTATCTTTATCTCCAATTGGTTTATCTCTCGTAAATAAATTAGCTCCTTTCAAATTTGCATCCTTGCTTATGGCAGTTTGGTTTTTAGCAAATGCTGCTGCAAATAAACTTGCGGGCGTGTTGAGCGCGTTATATCCTGAAAATGGAAAAACAACTTCTGCGCTTGGCTATCACATGAGCAATCAGTACGACTTTTTTATGCTGTTTGTTTTTACCGCGGGAGTTGCTTCATTAATTTTATTTCTCCTTACTAAAAAATTGCAGAAGATGATGCACCAGTAAAAATTTCTTCAACAGTTAGAAAAATTCAGAAGCAGGTTGCTGGTTGTAATTATTCGTTTTTTCAGTTACAAAGTCATTATTC
Source organism: Chitinophagia bacterium (assembly GCA_963774065.1). GTDB lineage: Bacteria > Bacteroidota > Bacteroidia > Chitinophagales > Chitinophagaceae > Puia. The sequence goes on along the minus strand of CAVZDO010000003.1, from coordinate 1,610,248 downwards.
GATTTCTGCTTGACCAATACATTTATTCCTTGCAATTTCCAATCGTTGATCACTTCACGCAGCACACATAATTGCGCATAATCTTTTAAATAAAAAGTGAAATCTACCACTTTGCCTTTTGAACGGAAAGAGATTATGTTTTTGTTGCCACCTTCTTTTACCCGTGCATTTTGTATTTGCCGGGAGTGTATAAGATCATTTCCCAAACGATCGAAGGAATAAATATAAATAACAACAGCGGCAAAATCTTTTGCAAAAAAAACATAAGAGCCATGTTGAATTCCATCAACAGAAAACGTTAACTCATTTTTATCTTTAATCTTAAATTTAAAAATGTAGCTACCCGAAAACCATGCATAAAAAGGAAAAATTACCAACGGAGTTCCAAACCAAATTATTTTCATACCATAGGGGAAAAGCAAAAAACAGAAGCTAAAAAAACAAATTAAATAACCGATTATTATAGCGGTTGCTTTGGAATTATACTTATACGTGAAGGTGGTAAAAGAATTTCTTTTCATAATATTAGGTTTATTCACGCCAAAGGTAAAACAAATCGTTTTGCGAAAAATATTAAAAAATAAAAATTAAGAAATTAGCAAAGCGTTAGGTTTTGCGTTTTTAATTTTTACTTACCACTCAACTCATCTTAAAAGGAACAATCATTTCAAAAGCAGGAATGCTTACTTCAAACATTTTTTTATTGGTAAGATTTTCCATGGTATAGGTTCCATACATTTTACCCATTTCGCTGCGCAGGTTGCAGCCGCTTACATACTGATATTTTTCATCGGGATTTAATGTTGGCTGAACTCCAACTACACCTTCGCCTTCTACTTCTCGGTTTGTTCCGTTGCTGTCGAAAATATGCCAGTGACGGCGATGCAGTTTTACAGAAAAATTATTGTGATTAGCAATGGTAATTTTATATGCGAACATGAATTCACCAGACATCGGGTTGCTGTAATCGGGCTGGTAAAACGTTTCCACGATTATCTCCACTCCTTCTGAAATTTTATCCGGCATCAAAACAATTTACGCAAAAATAATTAAAAAACGGGAACATGAATTACACGAATTAGCGCGAATTTTATAAATCATCACCATGCATGAAATATTTTTTGAATCGTTTCGTGTCAATTCACTCCAATTCGTGTAATTCGTGTTATATAATTTGTAATAAAGAATTTTGTGCAATTCGTTTTAATTCGTGTAATTCGCGTTAGATAATTCCCGTTTTACATCTCACAAAAATAAAACACTCTCATCATGAAAATAGCTGTAGCCAAAGGCGATGGAATAGGCCCGGAAATAATGGACGCTGTGTTAAAAATTTTTGATGCTAATAAAGTTCCGCTCGAGTATGAGTTTGTTGACATGGGCAAATGGGTTTTTGATAAAGGCTTTTCAAACGGTATGACGCCCGAAGCAAAACACACTATCGAAGAACTCGGAATTTTATTTAAAGGACCTATGGAAACGCCAAAAGGCAAGGGCGTGAAAAGTGTAAATGTTACCGCACGCAAAACCTGGAACACTTATGCCAACAAAAGAGTGTTTCAAACTTTGCATGGCGTTGACACCGTTTTTTCAAAAGCCGGAATACCGATTGACATCACCATCGTTCGCGAAAATATTGAAGACACCTATGGCGGCATTGAGCACATGCCAACGCATGATGTTGCGTTAAGCCGTCGTTTCATTACGCGACCCGGAAGTTTGCAGGTGATAAAATACGCTTTTGAAATGGCTAAGAAAAAAGGAACCAAACGCATTACCTGCGGACATAAAGCCAACATCATGAAACTTACCGATGGCCTGTTTCTGGAATGTTTTCAGGAAGTGGCAAAAGAATATCCTGAATTAAAATCTGATGATGTTATTGTTGATGATCTTTGTATGAAATTAGTTACGCGACCGGATTTGTTTGATGTGATCGTTCTCACAAATCTGCAAGGCGATATCGTTTCTGATCTCTGCGCCGGTTTAGTTGGCGGACTTGGTTTTGCTCCTTCTGCAAACATCGGCGACCACATTTCTATTTTTGAAGCGGTTCATGGCACTGCGCCGGATATTGCCGGAAAAAATATTGCAAATCCAACCGCATTATTATTAAGCGGAATTGCAATGTTGCGTCATCTGGGGTTAATGCAGAATGCCGCAATAATTGAAAACGCATTATTATTTTCCCTGGAGAACGGAGTACACACCGGCGATTTTGGAGATAAAAATATCCCTGCACTGAACACAACGCAATTTGCAGAAAACATAATTTCAAATTTTGGCAAAAGCCCTGAACTCGGTGCCAAGCCTATGTTACAGAACATGCCTGTTACCCCAACACTTTTTAAATTGGATCATAATGCCATGATGGTTTCTAAAGAAATGGGAGAAGAAAAAATTGTTGGCGTGGACATGTTTATTGAAAGTTCCGAGCAACCGGAGTACATCGCAAAAAAATGTCAGCGGCATGGCGGCGTAAAATTTAATCTTATCAGTATCAGCAATCGCGGCACACAGGTTTGGCCTACGGGTTCTGTATATACAAATTTGGTGAATGAATATAATGTGCGCTTTGAAAGCATTGACGGCTCGGCGCTTAATCAGCAGGATGTTTTGGGATTGTATGTAAGCCTCAGCGGAGATTTTAAAATTTGTTCTTCCGAATTATTAAATATGTGGGGCGATAAAAAAGCGTATTCATTAGCGCAGGGACAGTAAGATTTTAGATGTACGATGTTAGATGTACGATTTCTACAATTCGGTTATGCTTAACCGTTAGTAATGTTTTTACTTTTGAATTTTTACTTTTTACTTTCCCGGCTATAGAAATACTATTAAACATCGTGCAGCCTGTCCCGCAGAATTGCGGGATCGCACTCCTGTACAATAGATACTTTATTGAACTCCAGCACCACAAATAAAATCTCTCCGCAGCTCTGCGTGAAAAATTTTTCAGAAAAATCAGATTAATCAGGCTAAAATCGTTGTCAAAGATCCATATTGGAAAGCATTATCAAAATAATTACTCCAAAAAAAACAAAAGCAAACAAAGAAAAATAATGAATGCTTTGAAATTTTTTTTCTTTTTGTTCTTCTTCTTTCATTCTCGCACGCACGTATAAAATGAAAGTTATCACAGAAACTAATCCTGTTAATACACAAAGAAAAATCATGCCGTGAAAAAGCAAATCATATTTTTTTAGATGAGGTATAGTCGTTCTTCAATAACCATTGCAGAACTTTATCCCGCTGATCTCCCTGGATAATAATCTCACCATCTTTTGTTGAGCCGCCCGTTCCGCAAAATGATTTTAATTTTTTTCCCAATTCTTCCGCATCTTCATTCTTGCCAACAAAACCTTCAACTAATGTAACTGCTTTGCCAGCGCGATGTTTCGTATCTAATCTTACTCTTAATTTTTGTTGCTTAGGTAAAAGTGTAACTGCATTTTCATTTTCTTCTTCAAACTGAAAATTTGGATCGGTGCTATAAACAAAACCGCGGGTGTCGGGTTTATTTTTTTTGCTCATGAGTTAAAGATTATTTCTTCATTTTAAAATTAGCACATTATCATATTTCCACATTATCACATTAAAACCGCTTTCAAACTTAAATCCAAACTCTTTGCCTGGTGTATCAGCGCGCCGATGCTGATAAAATCCACGCCGGTTTTCGCGTATTCAATAATATTATCAAAATTAATTCCTCCGCTTGCTTCCGTTTCATATTTGTGATTGATGATTTTCAACGCTTCTTCAATTTGTGCAGGAGTAAAATTATCCAGCATAATGCGATCAACCTTTCCAAATTCCATAACCCGTTTTAGGTCTTCAACAGTTCTTGTTTCAATCTCAATTTTCAAGTTCAGATTTTTCGTATGTACATACCTGTTAGCTTTTTCAATAGCGTTTTCAATTCCACCGCAATAATCAATATGATTGTCTTTAAGCAGTATCATATCATACAAACCAAAACGGTGATTCATTCCGCCGCCGATCCGCACCGCTTCTTTTTCCAGTAAACGAAAATTAGGAGTTGTTTTTCTTGTGTCGAGAATTTTTGTTTTATAGTCTTTTATTTTCTCAACATAGCGATGAGTTAAAGTTGCAATGCCGCTCATGCGCTGCATACAGTTAAGCACCAATCTTTCGCATTGCAAAATTGTATGAACGGATGCTTCTATTTCAAAAGCTTTTTCGCCGGAATGCATGGCGTCGCCATCTTTTTTAAAAGAAATGAATTTGGAAGAAGGTTCTTTTAAAGTAAAAATTTTTTGTGCAACATCAACGCCTGCTAAAATTCCATCCTGTTTTATTTTTAGTACGGCTTTACCTTTTGCATCAGCGGAAATGCATGAAAGTGTTGAATGATCACCATCTCCGATATCTTCTTTCAATGCAGCTTTTACCAGAATTTCTAATTGGTCATTAAAATTCAGCATGAAGCAAAACTATGAAAGTAGTAGGTAATAAGTACTGAGTAATAAGTTGTAAATTCTAATGGTGATTATTCTACCGGTTCAAATCTTATTTCCTGCAACAGTTGCTTATCTCCTTTTTGTTTCATAAAAACTGTTGTCTGAAAATCGCCATTGCGTGTTTGCAATATGCCCACACAAAATTCTGAGCCGGAGTTTTCGCCTTTGCGTTTAATTTTAAAACTTCTCACTTCATTGGTAGAAAAGAAATCGCGGATGATCATTTCTGCCTGACTTTTGCTGTACGTGTCGGTTCTGTCGGGCAGTGTAATATCAACTCTGTTATCTAAATATTCAGACAACTGGGAAATATTACCCGAACGAATTGCAACAGCTACATCATCTATGGAGAAAAAGTTTGTGAAGGAAAGCAGGAATAGGGAAAATGCAACGAATGCCAATCCCAAGTGGTTTTTCATAAAAAATTATTTCATACCTCACTTAATGCTAAAAATATGCCAAAAATGTTGCTTTTCTAAAAAATAGTGTGTAGCAATACTTCATACCTTAGCGATCCTAATACAAAATGCTTCATAGTATGGCAAATAAAAAAGTAATATTAATAATCATGGATGGATGGGGACTTGGCAAAGTGCCATCTGCAGATGCTATTCAACATGCAAAAACTCCTTTTGTAAGTTCGTTGTATAAAAAATATCCGAACACAACTCTTGTTACCTGCGGAAAAGCAGTTGGATTACCTGACGGACAAATGGGTAATTCGGAAGTTGGTCATTTGAATCTTGGCGCCGGCAGAATTGTTTACCAGGAATTAGAACGCATTAATGTAGCTATAGAAGATGGCTCGTTCGCAAAAAATGAAACGTTGCTGAATGCGATCCGTTTTGCAAAAACAAATAATAAGCCTTTGCATTTATTGGGATTGGTTAGCAATGGCGGCGTACACTCTCACATAAATCATTTAAAGGCAATTGCGGATATATGTTACCGTGAGAAGTTACAAAATGTTTTTGTTCATGCCTTCACTGACGGGCGCGATACAGATCCGAAAAGCGGGTTAGGATTTATTAAAGAATTAGAAGAACATCTTAATAAAACAACAGGAAAAATTGCAACCGTAAGCGGAAGATATTATGCAATGGACAGAGATAAAAGATGGGAACGCATTAAGCTTGCGTATGATGCTATGGTAAATGGAACAGGAGAAAAATCGGATGATGCAGTTAAAGCAATTGAAGAATCTTACTCCAAAAATATCACCGACGAATTTATTAAACCAACAGTTATCATCAGCAATAATCAACCTATAGCTACAATAAAAAATGATGATGTTGTGATCTGTTTTAATTTCAGAACCGACCGTTGTCGCGAAATAACGCAGGTGCTTACGCAAACAGATATTCCGGAGCAGGGCATGAAAAAATTATCGCTTCATTATACCACGATGACGCAATATGATCATTCATTTAAAAACGTGAACGTAATTTTTGAAAATGACGATTTAAAGAATACTCTCGGAGAAATTATTTCAAAAGACGGGCTGAAACAAATCCGCATTTCAGAAACAGAAAAATATCCTCACGTAACATTTTTCTTCAGTGGCGGAAGAGAAATTCCGTTTGAAGGAGAAAAAAGAATAATGATTCCCTCACCAAAAGTAGCTACCTACGATCTAAAACCTGAAATGAGCGCAATTGAAGTGACCGACGCCATCATTCCCGAAATTCAAAATAAAACTGCTGATTTTATTTGCCTCAATTTTGCAAATGCAGATATGGTTGGGCACACCGGCGTTTGGGAAGCAGCTATCAAAGCTGTTGAAACCGTTGACAAATGCGTTGAGCGTGTTGTTACCGCAGCTCTGCAAAGTGATTACGCAGTTTTTCTAACCGCCGATCATGGTAATGCTGATTATTTAATTAATGAAGATGGCTCGCCAAACACTGCACATACTATGAATCTTGTTCCATTTTTTATTATTGATAACGAATGGAAAGGAACAATAAAGCAGGGAAAGCTCGGCGACCTCGCTCCAACCATTCTTACAATGATGCATTTGGAAATTCCAAAAGAAATGACAGGGGATGTGTTGATTAATTGATAGGTTGAAAAGTTGAATAGTTCTCAACGTAATCAACCTTTCAACCTATAAACATTTCAACTCTTCAACTTTACAACATTTCATCGGTAAAAAATATCCAACTTTTTTACGAACAAAGCAGCTTTGGCTTTCAAAAATTGTCTAAATTACAGGGCAACAAACGGTTCTTATGACCGAAGAGGCCATTTTTCAAGGTTGTTTAAAAAATGATGCTGCAGCCCAGCGGGAGTTGTACAACCGGTACAGCCCTAAAATGCTTGCTGTATGTTATCGTTTTGCGCATAACCGTGAAGATGCCGAAGACATGTTGCAGGAAGGTTTTATAAAAGTGTTTTCGCAGTTACACACGTTTCAAAATAAAGGAGCGTTTGAAGGATGGATAAGAAGAATAATAGTGCACACTTGCATTAATAATTTAAAAAAGAACAAACGTTTTAATGAAAGTGTCGACATAATGTACGCGAGTTCTATTCAAACAAGAGAAGAAAGTGTGCCGAGTATTGTGCAGGCAAAACAAATTGTTGAATGTATCAGAATGTTGCCTGTTGGTTATCGGACAGTGTTGAACCTGTACGCAATTGAAGGTTATTCGCATAAAGAAATTTCTGAGGTTCTTGATATTGAAGAAAGCACAAGCCGCTCGCAGTATACAAGAGCTAAACAAATGCTGGAAGATATTTTATTAAGAAAGAAAATTATCCAAAAACCAAAAGAAAAAACTAACTGGCTTATCGCTGTAAGATAAGCGAATATTAATCCAAACCGAATGAAGGTTATCCCTACAAACGATTGAAAGATGGAAAGTAATTTCTACAATGACGATTTTGAGGAATTGATAAAACAAAAAGCGGATCAATATAAACTCTATCCCTCAGATAAAGTATGGAAACGCATTTATAACTCTCTCCATAACGGCAGAAAATGGTTTGTTGCAGGTATGGCGTTATTAATAACCGGCATTTTATTTTTTGCAGGAAAAGAATTAATAGCCCCCAATTCGAATATTGCAGCCATTAAAAAACCGGTTGATAATAATCTTGCGCTGAAAAATAAACCGCCGGAATCTGAATCTGAAAAAGATAAAGCAATCAAAATTCCAATCGCTTCGGATCTTTCAGAATTTAATTCTGAAAACAGCAACACGCAAAAAACAAAAAGTACAGATTTCAAATTAGTTCCTGATAATTTAATCATCACGCCTGGTATTTTGGACGATGATAATGCAGACGAGAATTCAATTTCTGCAAATGAAAACCCGGTAACTAAAAATAATATCTTAGCAATTGTTCCAAATAAAATAAATCCTAAAATCAATTCGCTCGATAATTCTTTAGTTATTGAAAATTATCCTCTAACGGATAATGCAAACCATGTAAAAGTTTCAGAAAATGCTGTTACGCATACATTGACGCCTGAAGCAGAAGCAAATCAAACTGCTGCAAGCGAAGAATTGAAAAAGATAAACTGGTTGCAGGAAAACGCATCCTATGCATTAACTAAGATGGTTAAAAAAAGCAGGTTTCAATTGCAGGAATATTTATCGCCAACAGCAAGCTATCGTACACTTTCCGGCGGAGGAAATTATAATCTTCCAAAATCAAACGTTCAAAATATTCCTATTGCTTTAACTCATTTAGGAAACCCAAACGATTATGTAGATCATAAACCTGCAGCAGGTTTTGAAATTGGCGCAAGTTTAGTTTATCGTTTAACACGCAACATTTCTCTTAAAACAGGGCTACAATTTAATTACAACAGGTACACCATCGAAGCGTATTCATCATATAATCCACAGCGGGCAACTGTTACTTTGAATGCCATATATGGTTACAGTCCTAATGCTATAACAACGTACACTAACGTGCAAAACTTCGGCGGTAATACAACACAAACTTTGCAAAATCAATACTTCGATTTGTCTGCACCTATAGGACTTGAAATAAAATTATTAGGCAATGAAAAATTGCAATTCAGCGCGGCGGCTACAATAGAACCAACTTATTTATTAAATAGAAATTCTTATTTATTAGCTACTGATTATTCAAACTACATCACAGACGCAACACTTTTCAGAAGATGGAATTTTAACGGAGGTATAGAAGTTTTCGCCTCCTATAAATTGGGCAAATTACGTTTGCAGTTGGGTCCTCAATTCCGGTATCAATTACTTTCTACTTTTGTTGGCGCATATCCAATTAAAGAAAACCTGAAAGAATACGGATTAAAAGTTGGATTGACCAAAAGCATCTGGTAAGAAACAGTTTACAGTTTATAGTTTTGAGCAGTCTTCACCTTTCACTATTCACCATTTTAAAAACTATTACACGTAATTTTGCGCGCATGAAGAATTTTTTAATCATTATTTTAATTGGCTCCACAACTTTGTGTAGTTGCGATAACGAAAAACCATCACCAATCACACCACAGCAAAAAGAAACGGGAAATTATTTTCCGGTGGTTGATTTTCTTAAAGGACAAATTCATTATGCAGATTCCTTGCCATCGGCAATGCTGAAAATTGTTACAAAAAATAACAAATCAGATTCTGTATATATCACGCGCAGCGAATTTGATAACCTGGCTCATGATTTTATTTTTCCCGAACTGCAGCAAAATATTTTTGAAAAAGAATTCAAAGAAAGCTCTTTCGTTGATCAAACCACGCAATCTGCAACATTTAGCTATTATTCAAAAAACAATAAACTGCAATTGCAAAGAGTGGATGTGCTTGCAACACCTGATGAATTGCATGGAAAAGTGAAAACTGTATTTATGCAGGCTGCAATGAACAAAAACGATACGTTTATTGTAAAAAAATTATACTGGCAAGCCAATAAAAATTTCCAGGTTACAACAATCAGCGTATTGCCAAATCAATCAAAAACAATAAGCCAGTTAAAAGTTGTTTGGGATGCAGGCGAATAACCAAGTAGCATGACGCAAACAGAATTTCAGAATATTTCTTCCACAATTCCCGTTGAGCCGGGGATCTATAAATATTTTAATGAAAAAAAAGAATTGATTTACGTAGGCAAAGCGAAAAACCTGCGTAAAAGAGTAAGCTCTTATTTTTTAAAAACATTTACAACATACAAAACACACGAACTCGTTCAGCGCATTCATAAAATTGAATTCACCATTGTAAATTCAGAACAGGATGCTTTTTTGCTGGAGAATGCATTGATCAAACAATTTCAGCCACGCTATAATATTAATTTAAAAGACGACAAAAGTTATCCGTTTATCGTTATTAAAAATGAACCTTTCCCAAGAATTTTTTTAACAAGAAGAAAAATTGATGACGGCTCGGAATATCTTGGCCCATTCACTTCGGTAGGAAAAGTTCGTGAGCTGCTCGATTTTGTCCGTACAAACATTCCGCTCCGCACATGCAAACTCAATCTAACGGAAACGAACATACGAAAAGGTAAGTTCAAAGTTTGTCTTGAATATCATTTGGGTAATTGCAAAGGTCCGTGCGAAGGTTTACAAACACCAGAAGATTATCAGCAGAGTCTTATTCAAATCAGAAACATACTTAAAGGCAATCTTGCTCCGGTAATCCGTTATTTCAAAAACGAAATGAAAACAACAGCAGAAAAAATGCTTTTCGAAAAAGCAGAACTCATCCGCAAAAAAATTGAGCACCTGGAAAATTATCAATCCCGTTCGGTTATTGTAAGCAAGCATGTTAGCTATGCAGATGTATTTTCCATTTCCAGAGACGGCGATACAGCTTACGTTAATTACCTGATGGTTCAAAACGGAACTATTGTGCAAACACACACAACAGAAATTGAAACGCATCTCGATGAAACCAATGAAGAAGTTTTAGCAATCAGCATTGCGCAGCTAAGAGAAACATTTAACAGCAATGCTGCAGAAATTGTTGTGCCTTTAAAAATAGAATATCCGCAGGAGGGAATTATTATTACCGTACCAAAAGGTGGAGATAAGAAAAAGTTATTGGATCTGTCAGAAAAAAATGTAGAATATTTCCGCGAAGAGCTAAGAAGAAAAAAAACATTACAGTTAACTGCAAAAACAGAAGAAGAAAAAAAAGAAGTTTTATACCAGTTGCAAAAAGATTTGCAATTGCACGAACTTCCTTTGCACATTGAATGTTTTGATAATTCTAATTTCCAGGGAAGTTTTCCGGTGTCAGCAATGGTATGTTTTAAAAATGGAGTGGAAAGTAAAAAAGATTACCGGCATTTTAATGTGAAAACCGTAACTGGAATAAATGATTTTGCAACCATGAAAGAAGTTGTGTTTCGCAGGTATAAACGTTTGCTTGATGAAGAAAAATTTTTACCACAACTCATAATTATTGACGGCGGCAAAGGACAGTTGAGCGCTGCAATGGAAAGTATTGAAGTATTAGGGCTGACAGGAAAGATAACTGTGATCGGGCTTGCTAAAAATGAAGAGGAAATTTTTTTTCCGGGCGACAGTGAATCTATAAAACTTCCATATAGCAGCGAAAGCCTGAAATTAATAAGAAGAATTCGCGACGCGGTTCATCATTTCGGCATTACATTTCACCGTAAAAAAAGAAGCAAAGGAACATTTGTAAATGAACTGGAAAATATAAAAGGCATTGGTAAAAGCACCACCGATCTGTTGCTAAAAAAATTCCGCTCCGTAAACAACATAAAACTTTTAACCGAAGAACAATTGGTTGATGCTATCGGAAACGCCAAAGCAAAAATTATTATTCAATATTTTGATGAGCATAATAATAATAACTAACGGTAACGAACATACGCTTTACAGCTTATTCTTTTTTAGCGGCAAACAACGTCCACGGGTAAGCAATCATATTTTTTAAGTATTTGGACTGCCATTCATATTCAGGATGCAATTTGTAAAACGTAGCTCCTATAAAACTTTCGCCGCACGGATGTCCCATGTGCGCCCAAAATTGCATGTTAGCCGCTAAATCTGCAGTAGTTATTTTTCCCTGCACAGCGCCCATCGGGTCAAAAGGTTTGCAATCCCATTCCGGGCAACCTTTCGGATCTTCGTCAATATGCCCGCAAATTACACAGCGATTATTAGCATTTTTATTTTGCAATACATCTTTGTGATCGGCTTCAACTTCTTTTCCGGTCTCTGCATCTAACTTTCCTTTCAAATCAACTATAACTAATTGTTCCATCCGCAGCTTTCTCGCATTAGGAGATGTTGTGGAATCTTTCGGATTAAAAGTTGTTTCTTTAGCTATCAATTCCGGGTCGCTTGCAAAATTAGAACCTATCATGGCAGTGTCTTTACTTCTCCATACACGATAATATTTCAAACCCAATTCTAATTTAGCAACTTCATTTGTTTTTGTATCTCCGATAAGCCAATCGTTAGCATAGCCGCCATTATTTCCAGTTGTAAAAATTTTTATCACATCATCAATGCTGTTGCTGTATTGAGATGCTTTTCGTGCGCGCACAAATTCCGGAACAGCAGTTGAATCAAAACCTAAAAATTGCGTGATGGTTGTTTCTGTAATTAATATTCCGTTGGCGGTGATCACAAAATCATCTCCGCTGTGAATGAAGCCAGGCATGCAATCCATCATAATGTGATTACCGGAAGTTGGAACAATATCTGCAATTACATTCCAGTGTTGGCCCCAAATATATTCTGTCCAGTTATTATGCGCCATTACAATTTTGCCATCTTTTGTATAGCTGCCTGTTGCAATAAATGCGCTGCAATTTCCCGGCGCTTTATTATCTCCGCTGTGCGCTTTTGCTGCGTTCATCACTTCGGGAACATAATAAAATGCAAGTTCTTCCAACGCATTGTAAGCAGTAATATCAAGGCTATCGTAATTTTTATTTTGCGCCTTCAGTCCGCTTACTATTCCGTTTATTTCATCTTTATATTCTCTGTCAGTTTTATTCCACAAAAAATTTTTTGCGGCATTGCGATAAAATTGCCAGTCGTAATGCGTTTCGTGTTGCAGCCAATATGCAACTGCCTGTATGGTCGTATCAATTTCGTTTGCCAGTAAATATCCGTGTTGGTAACCGATCGTTTCCGGAGAACCTTCCAGGTGAACGTATATCCACCCAGCTTTATCTTCGCGTGATGCTTTTGCGAGTTTTGAATCAGTAGTGTTGCAGCAAAATAATGAAGCAGATAATACAGCGAGTGCGAAAGAAAAAAATCTCATGAGTGAAAGTTTTAGTTGTCAGAAATCTTAACCAGAAAAATAATACTAAATATAAATCAGAAATAGTTCTATCAAAAAATTAAATTCAATAATTTTATTTAGTCAGGTTTTCTTTATATTGGCACAATAATTTTTTTGTTATGGAAGAAATGGAAGATCCTACAGAAAGTTTACAGGAAAAAATTCACGAAAAAGCGGAAGAAGAAAAAGAGAGATGGACATTATATGTTGCGCTGTCAACCGCGTGCATTGCAGTATTTGCAGCTATAGCGGGATTATTGGCAGGTCATCATGCCAATGAAGCGGTGATAGATCGGCAAAAATCCGGAGACCAATGGAATTACTACCAGGCAAAAGGAATTAAATCGGAAATAGCAGCGGCTACTGATAAAATATTACGCGCATTATCTGCAAAACCCGTTCCGGAAGATAGCAAAGCTGCGGTGGAGAGATATGAAAAGGAGAAAGAAGAAATTAAAATGAATGCGGAAGAATTGGATAAAAGTTCAGAAGATCATTTGGCAAAACACGTAACATTATCCAAAGCCGTAACTATATTTCAAATTGCAATTGCGATTTCGGCGATTGCTATTTTAACAAGAAGAAAAATATTATGGTATGCCGGCATAGCTCTTACTGTAGCCGGTGTTGTGTTTTTTATAATCGGCGTTTTTTTTACTGCCTGATGTAAAACTGTTACACAAAATTATTCACTGAAGCTACCTGATTTTCTTTCCAGATTTTTACCATCGGAAATGCAATATGAAACCAAGGTGTAAATTTTTTTGGATGAGATAATAACCTGGATTCAATTTCCTCCATCGTCATAAAACAACATTCATTTACTTCGTCGGCATTGGGTTCGATTCTGCCGTTATATTCTCCTGCGAATACGTGATCAAATTCAAATTCGGTAAGTCCGTTTTCGAATTCCGATTTATAGGTGAATTCAAATATTTTTTTTAGTTGTGTAGAAAATCCTAACTCTTCCTGCAGTCTACGAATGGCGCCACTCTCCGTAGTTTCCATCGGATACGGATGGCTGCAGCAGGCGTTGGTCCACAATCCGGGGCTATGATATTTATTTTTTGCCCGTTGCTGCAGCAACATTTCATCTTTACTGTTAAAAATAAAAATGCTGAATGCCCGGTGTAATAATGCTTTTCGGTGAGCTTCCATTTTTTCAATAGTGCCAACTTCCTCATCATTTTCATTTACCAAAATCACTTGCTGATTCATAAAAATTATTTCAATTTATTCTCGGACAAAAATGCAAGCAATGAAAAAAATTTAAGTTGATGCTTTCTATAAGCACTATCCGAATTAAAATCGCTCAATAGTTGCAATACAGATGAACGGATTGCGACGCAACGATGATGCTATGAAAAACTGAAGCTGGTATCTAAATAAGTTATTTTAAAAAGCAGTTTCTAAAAATTCTGAACCTGGTTTTTCAATAATTTTCGTGCAAAGTGTATCCGGCTTTTGATAGTGCCTAAAGGCTCATGCAACATGTCTGCTATTTCATGATACTTGAATCCGTCAAAATACAACAGAAACGGGTTGCGAAAAATCTCCGGCAAATTATTAATTGCCACCTGGATATCTTTTATGCGCAAATTAGATTCCGCAGTGTTGGGAATTACAGCCTGGTTATAATTGAGCAAAAAATCAGTTCCGGTTTTATCAAAAATGGTATTTTGCTTTGCCTTTCTGCGATAATTATTTATAAAAATATTTCGCATAATGGTGTAGAGCCAGGCTTTTACATTGGTGCCAACATTGTATTTGTCTTTATTAGCTAAAGCGCGAAAAAGAGTTTCCTGGAAAAGATCCTTCGCATCTTCTGTATCGCGGGTAAGCGTGATAGCAAATGGTTTTAAAAATTCAGCGTTGTTCACTAAAAGCTGGTTAAATTCTATGTTCGACATATCTCTCTCCTTTATTTTTTTCTTTACCTCTAATTTACTTAATAAATCAGGGCAAAGTTTTATTTGCTTATGTAATGTTTTATTAAAAAAGTAAAGTTAACAATTTCAGCTTTTTATAATTTGGGTTTTGATGATGAGCGGATGAAGATTTTACAAATTGATGACTGTTTGGGAGCGGGCTGGCTGGGTAGAAGAAAGATTCTATTACACGAATTTTCGCAAATTACATGAATTGGAGTAAAATGTTTGTTTCTTAATTCGTGTAATTCGTATTCAATTCGTGTTATAGATCTCAGAGAAGATGATTTTGAATCAAACCCGAATCAACGAGTTTTGAAACTAAATCCATAGCCGGATAATTTTGAAGCGCTTCGAGATGACGTTCGTTATGGAGATCGGTACCTAATAAATCGACAAATTTTTTTTTGATAAGAAATTGACTTAATTCAACCGGCGCTTTGCCATAAAATCCGATCAGCGATAATAAATTAATTTGAAACAAACACCCGGCGTTTTTAATTTCTTCATACCAATTTTTATTGGCGCCGAAATAAAGATATCGTTCCGGGTGAGCAACCACTGGCTGATAACCTTTGATTTGTAATTTGAAAAGTATTTTTTTTAATTCTGCCGGTTCCTGCACAAAAGAAAACTCTACTAAAACCATATTTTCTTTTAAAGTAAGCAATGGTAAATCATCGTCAACAATTTTATCAAAATGATCATCAATAAAATATTCTGCGGCTGCGTAAAAATCTACCGGTAATTTTTTATTATCAATTTCGTTTTTAACAGCTTCCCATCCGGATTGAATAATTTCATTATTGTTTTTGTACAGATCCCACATAACATGCGGCGTAGTAATAATTTTTTTATAGCCGATATTCATTAACCCGGTTATTAGTTTTATAGAAGTATCTATATCAGGCACGCCATCATCAATGCCGGGAATGAGATGCGAATGCATATCGCAATACAGAGAACTAAAATCGACAGCTGTATTTTTTTTTCTGAAAAACAACATACAAAAATCTATTACTGGAGTTTGCTTAAAAAATCACTGTATGCTTTTCTGATTCCTTCTTCTAAATTAATTTTAGCAACCCAGCCCATCATTTTTAATTTGGTTACGTCGAGCAATTTTTGTGGAGTGCCGTCAGGTTTGGTAAGATCATGTTTAATATTTCCGGTGTACCCGATAATATTTTTTATGAGCGTTGCCAATTCATTTATCTCTATATCTTTTCCCGAACCAATATTAACAAAGCCGGGTTGATCGTATTCTTTCATTAGAAAAAAACATGCATCGGCCAAATCATCCGAATGTAAAAATTCGCGACGAGGTTTGCCTGTACCCCAAATAATTACTTCCGGCTCATTTTTTATTTTTGCTTCATGAAATTTTCTGATCAACGCAGGCAATACGTGAGAATTTTTTAAATCATAATTATCGTTGCTTCCATATAAATTTGTAGGCATCACAGAAATAAAATTACATCCGTACTGATCGCGATAAGCATCACACATTTTTATACCTGCAATTTTTGCTATCGCATAGGGTTCATTAGTTGGTTCGAGTTCGCCGCTGAGTAAATAATTTTCTTTCAATGGCTGCGGAGCAAGTTTTGGATAAATGCATGAAGAACCGAGAAACAATAATTTTTTAACATTGTTTTTATAAGCCGCATCAATAATGTTGCTTTGTATCATAATATTATCATACAAAAATTCTGCACGATAGGTATTGTTGGCAAGAATACCGCCAACTTTTGCAGCTGCCATAAAAACGTAAGTCGGTTTTTCTTTTTCAAAAAAAGAATTTACGTCACTTTGATTTCTCAGGTCGAGCTCCGAAGATGTTTTTAAAAAGAAGTTTGCAAATCCTTCTGATTGCAATTTTTTAAGTATAGCAGAACCTACCATTCCACGATGACCAGCGATATAAATTTTATCGTTCTTATTCATGCTGATTCCTGATATTGAAACCGGATTGATGTAACATTTTTTCTCTTTTAAATAATTCCACATCTGCCTGCACCATTTCTTTAATCAGCATAGCAAGAGTATATTTCGGCTTCCATCCCAATTGTTTGTTGGCTTTACTTGCATCTCCTATTAATAAATCCACTTCGGTAGGCCTATAATAATTTGGATCGACTGCAACAACTTCTTTTCCTTTTTCTATTTTAAAATCCGGGTTATTATTTTTTATAACTACGCCAACTTCTTTTTCATTCTTCCCTGAAAACTCAAGCTCAACGCCAACTTCAGCAAAAGCCATTCGTACAAATTCACGCACAGGCGTTGTAACTCCGGTTGCTATAACATAATCTTCGGGAGTTTTCTGTTGCAGCATTAGCCACATTGCTTCAACATAATCTTTTGCATGTCCCCAATCCCGCTGCGCATTAAGATTTCCAAGAAAAATTTTTTCCTGTAACTCCAAAGCAATTTTTGCAACACCGCGTGTAATTTTTCTCGTAACAAAGGTTTCGCCGCGCAATGGCGATTCGTGATTGAATAAAATTCCATTCGTTGCAAACATGTTATACGCTTCGCGATAATTAACGATGATCCAATATGCATACAACTTGGCAACGCCGTAAGGTGAACGTGGATAAAAAGGAGTTTTTTCATTTTGAGGAACAGCCTGCGCCAGTCCATATAATTCAGAAGTTGATGCCTGGTATATTTTTGTTTTTTTTGTCAATCCTAACAATCTAACGGCCTCAAGTATACGTAGGGTTCCGATTCCATCGGCATTAGCTGTGTATTCCGGTGTTTCAAAACTAACGTGCACATGGCTCATTGCAGCCAGGTTGTAAATTTCATCCGGCTGAATTTCCTGGATTATGCGAATGAGATTTGTTGAATCCGTCAGATCTCCATAATGCAATCTGAAATGCACGTGAGACTCGTGCGGATCCTGGTAGAGATGATCTATTCTTTCCGTATTGAATGATGAAGCTCTTCTTTTTATGCCGTGAACTTCATATCCTTTTTTTAACAACAACTCACTCAGGTATGCACCATCCTGTCCTGTAACGCCTGTTATTAATGCAACTTTCGCCATTTTTTATTTCATTAAAAATTGAACAATCTTTCTGATTGGTTTTGCATACAAAGTAAAAAAATAAGGTTTTAATCCATTCAGTTTCCACGCAAGCCTGTCTTCTTTATTTGCCTTAATCCGGTTTTTTAAAGATGCATTACTCATTCCGCCTGTTCTCATTTTTACAATTACCTGCGGAATATATTTTGAAGGAACCTGATATTTTAGCAAGATACGAAGCATCATTTCATAATCTGCAGCAGAGCGAAGTATTGTGTTGAACAATCCCACTTTATCATAAACTTTTTTTCGCACAAAAAAAGTTGGGTGCGGCGGCATCCATCCGTAATAAAAACTTCTGCGGTTATGTTTTCCTGTTTTCCATGTGCGCACAATGCGGTTAAAATTATTATGCCGAACATATTGCAGGTCGGCATACACTACATCAATATTTTTATCTTCGAATTCTTTAACAATATCTGAAATGATAGAATCGCCGGCATAAATATCATCCGAATTTAAAATACCAATCACTTCGCCGGTTGCCAGAGTAATTCCTTTATTCATCGCTTCATAAACGCCATTATCTTTTTCCGAAACAATTTTTGATACATGCGGAAACTCAGCCACAATTTTTAAGGTATTATCTGCCGAATTTCCATCCACTATTATATGCTCAATAGAAGGATAATTCTGTTGCTGAATACAGGTTAGCGTATCCCGTATAGTTTCAGAACTATTAAATGTTACTGTGATGATAGAAATTTTCATCGTGTTCTGGTTATAACGCAATTTTCCAAAACGAGCATATCCATATCCGTTCTTAAAAAGCATTCCAGCGCATGTTCCGGTGAATTAACAATCGGTTCATTTTCATTGAACGAAGTGTTAAGCAAAATCGGAACGCCCGTTTTTTTTCTGAAGGTATCAATAAGCATATAATATTGCGGACTATTTTTTTTATCAACCGTTTGCAATCTTCCTGTTCCATCCACATGGGTAACAGCAGGAATTATTTTATGCTTTTCAGGTTTTATAGGAAAAACTTTTTCCATAAAAGGAACATCATCCGTTACTTCAAAATATTCTGAAACATATTCCCGAAGAATTGATGGAGCAAAGGGACGAAAACTTTCTCTTCTTTTTATTTTTGAATTAAGAAGATCTTTTGCATCAGCTCTACGCGGATCTGCTAAAATCGATCTTGCACCCAAAGCTCGTGGCCCAAACTCCGCTCTGCCGTTAAACCATCCTACAACGCCGCCATTCACTAAGCAGTCAGTTGTTACTTCACACAATTCTTCGTCGTTATATTTTTTATAAGAAATATTTCTCGACTGAAGATATTTTTCAATCTCATCATTAGTAAAACGAATTCCTGTATAGGCCGAATAAATTGCTTCGCTTCTGGGATTGTTTAAAATTTGATTATACACGTACAACGCAGAGCCCATCGCTATTCCGGCATCATGCCCCGCTGAAGGAATATAAATATTTTTGAAAGAAGTGTTGCGCGTTAATTTACCATTTGCAACAGAATTTTGCGCTACACCGCCGGCAACACATAAATTATATGAGCCCGTTTTTTTTTGCAAATATTCTGAAATATGAAAAATTAATTCTTCCGTTATTCTCTGAACAGAAGCAGCCATATCTTTATGAAATTGCGACAACGGTTCATCTTTTTTTCGTGATGGTCCGAATTTTTCAATAAGATGATTTGAAAATAATGATGCAACCTGCGGAATATGATCTTCACCGTAACTTATAATTCCACTCGTTGCAGATCTAAAATATTTTAAATTCAGAGAAAAATATCCGTTGTTTTTAAAAAGTAAAACATCACGCAATTTTTCAACGTACTGTGGATTTCCGTAAGGAGCTAATCCCATAAGTTTATATTCATCCCCATAATGCGGAAACCCGAGCCATTGTGTGAAGGCAGTATAAAAAATTCCAACGCTGTGGGGAAAATCAACTGAATCCAGAACATTTATTTTATTTCCATTTCCTATACCGATCATTGTTGTGGTAAAATCTCCTGATCCATCAATTGATAAAAGCGCTGATTCATTAAACGGCGAAGCAAAAAATGCTGAAGCAAGATGGCTTCTATGATGTTCTACCTGGTGAATTTTTTTTTTGAGTGATGATTTAGCTATGCTATTATCGATCAAAGCAAATTCATCTTCAATTGACATAGCCTTTTTAGAATTATTAAACCTGTCTGCAATTACATTCCAGCTTTTAATATTATTCGTCAGTAAAAACAAAATCTTCTTCATCAATTTCGCATACGGATTTCGGCCTATGGCGATATGATCAAGTTGCGACAAATTAACTCCTGCTTCGCGCAAACAAAATTCAATTGCCATAGAAGGAAAACCGGCCCAATGTTTTATTCTTCTGAAACGTTCTTCTTCTGTTGCTGCAATTAATTCTCCATTTTTAAAAATTGCGGCTGAAGAATCTGCATGGTATGCATTAATTCCTAAAATGTACATTTTAACTGAAAAGTTTTATATAATCGTTTCTCAAATGAAGTTGCGAAGTATAATTGCACGCATATTCCCATGCATTACGGCTCCATTTATTATATTCTTCCTGATCAAAAGAAACTGCCTGCTCAATCGCTTCCCAAAAAAGATGAGGTTGTTTTAATGAAACATCCCAACCTGCATTTATTTTTTCCAAGTTTCTCCACGGCGTTTGGTTACTGATAATAACTGGTTTTCCCTGCGAAAGCGCTTCAAAAATTGCATGCCCAAAATTTTCTCCCTTTGTTGGCAAAATAAAAATATGATGTTTAGCAAACACAGAAGGTAACTGGTGATTTGGAATTTCGCCAAGATATTTTACCGAAATATTTGACGGCAACTCACCAATTATTTCATTACATTTTCCCCAAAAAAATTTATCTTCCAAACTACCAACAATACTTAGCTTAACAGCAGACGGAATTTCTTTCAATATAAATAACAAGTAAGCAAGATTTTTTATCGGGTGAATTCTTCCTACAAAAACCATAGATAATTCGCCGATCTCTTTTTTTACAAATGCCGGACGCTCCGCTAAAACAGAAGGGAAATTAGGAATCGTGGCAACTTGCGCAGTAGCTCCGAAATGAGAAAAGACATCCAACTTTTCATTATCATCCACAACATGAAAGCATGTGTTTTTGTAAAGACCCAGCATTTTGGAAAGCATTAAATACGTTTTCTTTTTAAAAGTTTTAAATTGAATTGCACTATCACGAAGCATTCCTCTCGGAGAAAGAATCACTTTTGATTTTATTTTATTGAAACGAATTATCAATAACGGATAGATCGTAAAATATTTTGAAAACATGCTGTTGAGATAAATAAAATCTGCATTTATGGAAACTATTTGTTTGCGGATATTGCTCCACGAAAGTTTTTGCGGAGAACAATAATATATATACACTGAATTCGAAAACACAATCCATTTATCTGTTTCAATATTTTTGTAAGGTTCGTCTGAGCCCAAATCTCTGTCAGTTGTAAAAACATACACGCTATATTCGCTTTGCATATTGTTCACAAAATTTACGCACGACCTGATAGGCCGCCGGCCTTATATCCTGGCTCATACCAATCTGCAAACAGTAAAATTTTTCTTTTATTCGATGCCATTATTTTCTAACCAATTTTCTAAAACCACAAACAACCAGATTTCCGGCCATCTTATATTTTTATCTCCTTCTAAAAAACGTTTCCAATAAGCAAGCAAATTTTTTTCATTGATAAAATCGCGTTGCGAAATATTTTTTATATGCTGATCACAAAATGAATTCAATTCATTTTTCAACCACAAATTCCACGGAAATAAAAATCCTTGTTTTTTTCGATCTACAATTTCATCCGGCAATAAATGTTTTAGTGATTCAATTAATAATTTTTTGGGTGAACCATTCTTTTTCAATTTATCGGGAACAGATAAAACAAATTCAACCAAATCAGAATCAAAAAAAGGCTCACGCACCTCTAATGAAGAAGCCATACTCATCTGATCTGTATCTTTTAAGAGTGTGTGTTGCGTATATCCGAGATATTCGGCAACAGAAACCTGGCTTAACAAAGGCAATCTTTTAATATTTTCTTTTTCATTGATCAACTCCTGCTGCACAGAAGTGATAAAAGGATCGTTAACCGGCAAAAATGTTAACGATGTGATGAGATCGGGAGAAAGAATTTGTCGTGATATGGAATACACATTTTCTATACCCGGTGAATTTGAATTTAATAATTGCTTTAAACGATCGCTTTTATTATCAGAATATTTTTTTAAAAAAATATTTGATAATGTCTTTCTCGCGTTTTGTGGCAGCTTCCACAACCAGCTGTTCTTTTTTAATTGAAGAAACTGATCGAAAATCGGATACCCGGCAAATAATTCATCGCCACCTATACCTGATAACGCAACTGTTATTCCTTTACTGTGAACAGCTTTGGACACAACATATGTATTAATGCCATCCCCGCTCGGCGAATCAAGCGCTGCCAATGCATTTTGTAACTCATCCAAAAAAGTTGTTGGTTTTAATAAAATGCGTGTGTGATTGGTGTGGAATTTTTTTGCAACAATATCTGCGTAATGCGATTCATCAAAATCTTTTTCATCAAAAGAAATATTGAACGTATTTGGTTTTCCATTTCCAACTTCAGCCATCAGCCCTACTATTGCGCTCGAATCAATACCGCCGGATAAAAAAGCGCCAACGGGAACATCACTCACTAATCTTCTTTCAATAGATTGCATCATTAATGACTCAACTTTTTGATGCACTTTTTTTTCATCTGCAAAATCAAAATCAACTGACGATTTAGAAACTTCCCAATATTTTTTTTTCTGAATTTTTTTATTTTTTATAGTCATCCATGAGCCGGCTTCCAACTGAAAAATATTTTCAATAGCAGAATACGGATACCCGACAGACTGGTAGGTGAAATATTCAATCAGCGCCTGCTTGTTCACTTTTCTTTTTACCAAATCACTTGCTAATATTGAACGAACTTCCGAGGCAAATAAAAATTTATCGTCGTCAATAAAATAATACAAAGGCTTAACTCCGAACCTGTCTCTCGCAACAAAAAGTTCTTCTTCCCGTTTATCCCAAATCGCAAAAGCAAACATGCCGCTAAAATATTGCAGGCAATTACTTTTCCATTTGGCGTAAGCGGCAATCAATACTTCGGTATCGCTGTTTGTTTTAAAATTATACTCAGGTAAAAGTTGCTTTACTTTTTTATAGTTATAAATTTCTCCGTTAAATGTAATTATATACCTGCCGGAATTATCTATGAAAGGTTGGTTAGCCGCAGAAGACAAATCAATTATTGACAAACGACGATGACCAAATGCAATTTTAGTTTCACAAAAATAACCATCTGCATCCGGACCTCTGTGCGATATGCAATCGGTCATCCGTTTAATAACTGCCGGTTCAATTATGTTGTTATTGAAATTTATTATTCCTGCGATTCCGCACATGGATGCATAATATTTTTTTTTGGAAATTTTTTTGCAAGCAATTCTTTATACAGAGATGCATATTGACCTGCAATTGCATCCAGCTGAAACTTTTTTACATTTTGCAATCCTTCTTTTATTAATTCTTCGCGATATTCAGCGTTATTAATTATTTGCAATAATCCGTTACGAATAGATAAACTGCTTGCAGGATTTACAAGACAAGCTCCCGAGCCCGCAACTTCCCGCATCGGCGACAAATCACTTGTTAATACCGGACGGCCTACTGCCTGAGCTTCTATAACAGGCAAACCAAATCCTTCGTAAATGGATGGGAAAGCTAATAGATCGGATTGCTCATATTTTTTTAATAGCTCCTGTTCGGATAATTGTTCAGCCTGAACGTAATCAATATTATTTTCCTTTAATTTTTTTATTTGTTTTTCATCCAAAGGGCCCACAATACTTAGCTGTGCATTAATTCCATGAAGAGCATCTATCAGTTTATCCAGGTTTTTATTTGGCGTTGTGCCAATAAACAAGATGGTCGGTTTTTGTGAATTAAATTTGAATGGGTTGTATCGAAAATGAGGATTCACAAAATTGGTGATCACTTTTATTTTATCGGAATTGCAATTGGTTAAATCAACAATTTCTGTTTTTGTTTTTTCTGAAATTACTGTTATAGCGTCTGCTTTTTTTACCGGAAGATCATACCACAACATTTTAATGAACCAATATTTTGGATTCATCTTTGAATATTTATGCAGCGGAATGCAATCATGAATGGTAAGGACATTAATGTTATCAGCATTACAACCGAGAATTGCGTAATGAACGTCGCCTGTAACATGATTAATTACGCCCTGATTTTTTTTTGTAAAAATTATATTAGGATAGATTGTGTTCAGCTTGCTTGTAAATGGTAAATTTTTTTTCTCCACAGCAAATTCATCAGCATAATCTGAAGTCATTTTGCCTGCGATTAGAAAAAATATTTTTTCTATACTGAAATAAGTTGCAAGTGGATTACGGGAAAAATAAATAAGTTGATGCACTATAGGTCAATTCTAAATAAGCTTTTGAATAATCTAAAAACTATCAATGTAAAAAGTGAAGTTTTAATAATAGCGTTCATTGTTGTTAACAAATCTGTTTCTACCGATATCACATATAAAAACAAAAAAGGCAGCCATAAAATAATCGTTGGTCTTTTTTCAGCGAGTTTCAGAATTATTGAAAGAAGTAAATTAAAAAAAACTCCATAAAAAAACATGTAAATAATTCCGCCGTTAACTCCAAAATTTGCATATGCTTCTCCTTCGGGGCCAATATTCATGCTATAGCCTTTAATATTATATCCCCAAAAGCGTTTTAAATTTGCTTTACCCCCGGCTTCAGGTTTATCGGGCGAAAGAAAACGCGGCACAAATGATGCTAATACCGATTGCCAGATAGTTTCTCCATCTGCAAAAGGATGTTTGGCCGGCACCATTCTCATTGTATTTGCGGCCAGCCATCCCTGGTTAAATCGTACAGCAATAAAAAAAAGTTTATTCGGATTTGCAAGCAAAGAAGGGTCGGTAATACGGTCTGTTATTAATTCTGCAAAATAAACAGGATCTGTTCCGCTGCCTTCCAGCCAGCTTCTTTTTCTGTAATCTTCTTTTACAGATTGAAGAACGATGACAAAAAGAAAAGCAAAAATTGTAAAAAGTAATTTACGCCGGTAACTGATTCTTATACCAAAAATTGCCAGCGTGAACATCAAAGCCATCATATAAACCATTTCTCCAAACATACCTGTTGCAAGAGCTTGCCCGATTAATAGTATGATAACAGAAGTCACAATTATTCTTTTATACTTATTTGGCGAATACAGAACATAAAAGAAACCAACATAAGTAAGATGTGACATCAGATAAAATATTTGCTCGAGGCTGGATGGCGTTAAAAACCGCAAAAAGCTGGAGATTAATCCTGTTGCAATCAATACCAATCCGGTATTAGGTCTTAACGATAATAACTCTTTTACATTTTGCATGTAAATTTTAGGATCGTTGTTGATGCGCAATTTGCCAAGTGGCATGCGCAAACCTAATATCATACAAATTGTGCCGGGAACTGCAAATGAAAAATAATCATTGCTCGGTACCGGCATATATTTTACCCACAGGTGAGCGAGATAATTTTCTTTTGTATAAACATGATAAAATATTACCGGCATAAATAACCAGGTAAATATTGCCGATATAATTATTAAATCCAAAACCACAACGCGTTTGCCGAGCCGGTATAAAAATTCAAGAAGAAAATAACAAAATAATCCTACGGAAATAATTTCCCAGAAAGTAAAAGTTGTAAAAAATGATAGATAAAAACAAAATAAAACTGAAAAAGCAATGATATACCTCATGTTCGGGTTTAATTATTTTGCAAACCTCAATAATTCAAAAGTATTTTTCAGATACCGATCAATTACTAAGTTCTTTTTCATTTACAACAACCGGTTCAAAAAATGATCTGATTTCTTTTAAAGCATACAGAGTTCTATCCCTATAACTATATCCTGAATTTAAACAACGATTTCTTGCTGCTTCCCGAATTTGATTTGCCTGGAACTTGCTTAGAGAAATAATTTTTTTGACCTGCTCCACGCAATTAAGTAAATCGGAAAATAAAAAAACTTCCTTTTCATTTTCAAAAAACATACGATGCTCTGTGGTATCCGGCGCCAGCATGATTCCACCAATGCCCGGCACTTCAAACGAACGCATATTATGCGAATCAAGATTATGCAGGCGCATCAAATTTAATTGCACTCTGTACTTCCGTAAGGTTTTCCAAAATTCATCGCCATATACTACCGGCGGATATATTGTAATGTTTTTATGCTGAATAAATTTTTTCCAGTTATTTCCAAAAACATCAAGCTCTACTCCTTGTTCGGCCAACTCTGTAAGAAATTCAGCCCGATATCTGTCGGGATTTCCAACAAAGCATGTTTTTTCTATTTCATTTTCATTGCAACAAACATTATAAAGTTGCTCGCTCACATCATATCCAAAAGGCAAAAAAAATGTTTGTATTTTATACTCTTCTTCAATTTGTTTTTTTACAGCCAGGTTATACGTAAAATGAAAATCATACAAAGCTAATGATTCAGTAATATTTTTATTACCACTTCCCGATCCTGAAAATATAAATGGATTATCCGGATTATAATTGATGAGTTTTAATTTTTTATTTTTCGCCCATTGCAAAGAAGAAGGGAAAATTTCCATGCCTTTAAAAACCCATACCAGGTTTGGCTGAAAATCTTCTACACTTTTTTTGAATAAAGAATTGATTTGTTTATATATCAGCGATAAGCCGGATTTGAAAAGAAGTTTGTTTATTAAATTTTTATAGTAATAATCTGAAAATAATTTTAATGCGGGAAAGTGATACACATCAATTCCTGCCTGTTGCAAATAATAAGTATAAAAATCTTCAAGCCCGCCAACCTTTCCCGATCCAACAATATAAATTTTCATAACGCCAGGAAAAAATTAATTGTAATTAATTGCAGTTTTCATATTGGTCACTATTTCATTCATCGAATAATGACTGATTATCTCTGCAGATTTTTTTCCTGCAGATATTCTGAATGCATCATTCTGCAAAGTCTTTTCAATATATACCGCCAGCTCATTTATATTACCTTCATCAAAAGCAAAACCGTTTTCTCCATGTTTTACAAGGTCTGCACAACAGCCGCAGGTTTTGGAAACTATCACCGGCTTTTCAAAATTCATCGCTTCATTTACAGACAATCCCCAGGTTTCACCGGCTCCTGAGCACATCACAAAAACATCTGCAACGGTATAATACATTGAAATGAATGTTTGATTTATAAAACCAGTAAGATAAACATGCTGCAAATTATTTTCAGCAATATAATTTTCCATTTCCTGCCGGAGAGGTCCTTCGCCAACCATTAATAATGCATAGTTGTTATTGCCCAGCAAATGGAAAGCGCGAATCACATCAAGTGGATTTTTTTTTGGAATATATTTCCCGGTGTACAGAATAAACTTTTTGTTTTCAGGGAGATTCAGTTTCTCTTTTACATATTGCAGGTTTTTTTTAAGCTCACAATACTGCGCAGAAAAATAATTGTTATCAACCGCGTAGGGTCCATAAATTAATTTAGATAAAGGGACGCCATAGAATTCAAAAAAAAGTTTATTCTCATTACCGATGTATAAACTTTTCGATATAAAAAATTTGAATAAAAAATATTTTAGAAAAATTTTCTTTAGAAAAAGAATAGCAGGTTTTTTATTTATTTCCTGGTTCAGCGGATTTTCTGCACGAAGCCATATTTTTTTTCCGAAGATTCTTCCGAAAATAATAGCAAGAAAACTTGAGCTGTAATTCCAGCCATTAACAATTATTACCGAACATTTTTCTTTCCATAATATTTTTATAATTGAAGGATTTAAAACATCAAAAAAATGATTGTTTACAGATTTACGCTTTGAATAGTTTTTTATAAACTGATAATTGTATCCTTCCAGTAACGGAATATCCCATTGAATAATTCTGTTAAAACCTTTATCAACATTTACTGTGTTCATGCTTGCATCGGAAAAATAATATACCTGCAAATCAAATTCTTTTGCCATTTCTTTTAACAAAGGCGAATAATATTGTATCGGATGACTTATGAAATAAGCTATTCTGTTTTTTTTCATTTTTATTTATTACACACTTTAAAATTCATAGCCTCTGATAAAAAATTTATCTGCTGTACGTAATCTTTCCTGCACAAACTGCAAGTCGTTAATATAAATGATGTTCGCTTTGGAAAGATGATCGATTTGAATTAAGGATCGTTTAGAAGGTTCATATGTATATGGAACAAAACCTTTGTCTGATAACACCTGGTGAATTTTTTCTGCATCATTCATTTCAATAAGCACAACTTTAACACGCGTGTTCGATAAAACAGAATCAGCACCTTTTAAAACATTGTATTCATATCCTTCCGTATCAATTTTAAGCATGCAATATTCATTTGCAGAAATATTTTTAAAAAAATCATCGAGCCGGATTACTTCTGCATGAATCACATCTCCGCCATATTTTTCATCCGCTACTTTATTCATCGTATCCATATCAGACGCAAATGAAAGTGTGGCTGGCTTATCACCAGCGCCTTTATTATAGCAGGTAACTAAATTTTCCAAATTATTAGCTGCAATATTCATCCGCAAAAAATAAAAAGTTGATGGTATAGGTTCAAAACAATAAGCCTTTGCTTTTTTCAAACCGCTTGCCAGCAAAGTATAAATTCCAACGTTCGCTCCAACATCAAAAAAAATATCCTCCGCGCGAACGTAATGAATTACAAACATCATTTCTTCAAATTCCAGCAACCCGGAATATAAGTTTCCCGTCATTCCTGTTTGTCCTTTTTTTGCAATCGCACGAAAACCGCATTCATGTTTTATCATCAGCCATGCATTATTCCGGTCTGCAATCCGGAGAATAAATTGCCATTTCAAAAACCTGATGATGGATTTTATTTTTCTCTTTCTGTTTAACGGATGCGAAAGAAAAGGTTGGATATAATATTTATATACTCCTGTCAATTTTCTTCAATTATTTTTGAGCAATTTTTATTTTTCATTTTGAAGGATGATCTCTTCTATTCTTTCAATTTGCTTTTGGTAAGAATTGCTTTTTGCAAAAGCAATTCTTTTTTGTTGAAGGCTTGAGCTATTAAAAAATTGCAAATCGTTTATAACTTTTTTAAACAAGTCGGGGAGCTGCAAATTATTTTCTCTTTCACTTGTCATTTGCAAAAGCTCCGGTTCATTTTTGTAAGTAGTTACATTATTTGAAATAATTACTTTACCTGTACTTAAATATTCCATTATTTTATGGTAATTGGTTCCTTTGCTCTGATCTTTTTTTATATCATAGCAAATCAGAAAAGCATCCATGTTTTGAATCTCACCTGCAAGTATTTCGTAGGTAACAGCTCCATGCAAAACAACATTCTGGCGTGATTGCAAAGAAGCAACGAAATTTTTTAGATCATCATCCTCAACTCCGCTGATGTTAGATTGTTTTTGCGTGTAGCTGCCAAAAAATTCAAAAATAATTTCCGGGTTGGAAGTAATGATATTCAAAAGAGTTTGCCGATCAATATCATTGCGAAGCAAATTACCGGAGAAACCGACACGTATCTTCCCATCATTAAATTTTTCGTTCGAAGAAAGAAAGAATTTTTCTGAAACTCCATGGTTAATAAAATATTTTGGAACGGGATACTTCGAATATTTTTCTAAAATTTCGCGGGTAACAGAAAAAATAATATCGCATCCTTTAGCAGAATCTATAGCTGTTTTATTTAACGGCTCATCTACCGGGTGAAATACTTTATACGCTTTTTTTCCAAAAAAATAAAAAGGATAATAATTACCTAAATCGAATGACCAAATTATATCTATAGGTTGCGGAATTTTCTTTTTTATTTTTTTTACATGAGGTTTCATTAATGCATGAAACAAAAGCATTGCATGAAATTTTATATTATAAGGAAACCATAACTTGTGATTTATTATCCAAAGATTATCTTCAGCGCCCGACGAAATAATTTCAATCGATTTTTTTTGCGGGATATTATTTTCGCCGGGCGGATTTAAAAAATAAACTGTATTTCCTCTTTTTGCGAGTTCAATTGCATAATGATGTTTTGATAAAAACATTTTACCCCATTCCTGCGGAGAAATGATCAAAATTGTTTTATTGCGCAATGCTTGCATAGGGTTGTCGCAAAATTATTTTTTATAAAAAGCTTTCATGCTTTCTGCAACATAAATAACCATCTCCTCTGTCATTTCCGCATACATTGGCAAGGAAAGAATTTCTTTTTGCAGTTGCGCCGATACAGGAAAGTCTGAAGTTTTAAAATGTAAATATTCATACGCAGGTAAAAAAGGCAATGGAACCGGATAGTGCATCATTGTTTGAATACCTTTCTCACTCAAAAAAGTTTTTAATTCATCTCTTTGCTGTGCGCGAATCACAAACAAATGATAGGAATGTTTTGTGCCGGGACGAACACGCGGTAAAATAATTTCATCAATGCCTGCGAGATATTTATTGTACAAAGCTGCATAATGAATGCGTTTCTCCGTCCATTCCAATACGTGCGGAAGTTTTGCGGAAAGAATAGCAGCCTGTATTCCATCAAGCCTGCTGCTGATTCCTTCAAATTTGTGCTGATGTTTTACCAGTGAACCGTGGTTGCCGTACATCCTGCATTTCTCAGCAAGAGAATCATCATTTGTAATTATACAACCGGCATCTCCATAAGCTCCTAAATTTTTTCCGGGATAAAAACTAAACGAAGCGATTGTTCCGAATAAGCCAGCTTTTTTATTTTTATATTCTGAAAAATGAGATTGCGCACAATCTTCAATCAAAAATAAATTATGCTTATCGCAGAGCGTTTTTATTTTTTCTATTTCGCACATTTGTCCGTGCAAATGAACAGCGATGATTGCTTTTGTTTTGGAAGTTATTTTATTTTCAAGTTGCGTTTCATCTATGCTGTAATAATATGGATGAACATCTGCAAAAATTATTTTTGCGCCAACCTGCGTTATAGTTTCCGAGCTGGATATCCAGCTGTTTGCAGGCGTTATTACTTCATCGCCTGCGCCGATGCCAAGCATTTTCATTATTATGTATAATGAATCCGTTCCGTTGCCACAGGGAACAACATTTTTTACGCCGTACAATTCTGCAAATTGTTTTTCAAAATCTTTTACAAAATGACCGCCGATAAACCCAGATTCGTCAATCACTTTTGCAATTGCTGAATCAATTTCACTTTGTATAGAAAGATATTGGGCTTTTAGATCTGCAAATGGAACTTTCATGAATTCAATGTGAAAATTTGAAGATGTGAAAATGTGATAATGAATATAGCCGA
This sequence comes from Chitinophagia bacterium, assembly GCA_963774065.1. Taxonomy (GTDB): domain Bacteria; phylum Bacteroidota; class Bacteroidia; order Chitinophagales; family Chitinophagaceae; genus Puia. Next base: position 1,579,064 of record CAVZDO010000003.1, on the reverse strand, counting down.
GAACCATAGCTCATATTTTTGCTACAGTACAAGAGTGCGACGCAACGATGTTTAATAGAATTATTATCGCTGGTTACAGAAAAAATATTCGTAACTAATTTCTATAACGAGCGAATTAATTTTGCAGGATTGCCCGCATAGATTCCGGGTTTTAAAATATTTTTGGTAACAACTGCGCCTGCCCCAATCACTGCATCATCGCAAATTGTTACGGGCAATATCGTTGTATTGGAACCTATGGAAACATTGTTGCCGACAAAAGTTGGTTTCCATTTTTTTGCATCTCCGCCTGCCGGTTTTCCATCTGTAAAAAGATCGTTGACGAACATTACGCCATGACCTATGAAACAATTATTGCCGATAGTTACCAACTCGCAAATAAAAGAATGCGATTGTATTTTACAATGATCGCCGATTTTTGCATTGCGTTGTATTTCCACGAAAGGACCAACAAAAGTATTGTTGCCAATGGCGCATCCGTAAAGATTTACCGGCTCAACAATTTTTACATTTTCGCCAAAAATTACGTCTGTAATTTTACAAGTTAAAACCGTTGGCTTGTTCATAATAATTATTAAAACGAAATTCTGATTTCATTTGCATACCGATTCAACATAGGTTTTTACTTCTGCGAAATGATATTCAAAATTAAGATCTTTACAAAACGAATCGTAAGCGGCTTTTGAATATTCGCTATAATTTGTAATTGCTTCTTCAATTTTACTGCGAATGGAAATAGTTGACATTTGCACAGGCAATGCCCAGCAAAATTTTTCGAGATATTTTTTTAGCGTTGAATTTTCCAAATACAAAACGGGCAAACCAACTGCAGCATATTCATACACTTTATTGGAAGCTGTGCCTAAGGTTTCATTCATTATATCTTTTTTTGCAAAAATTCCGATACCTATATGACAGCCGGAAGAAATGCGCGGAACTTCTGCGTAAGGAGAAAATCCATAAATCTCTAATAAATCCCGAACGTTATTTGTTTCAGCGATGCTTTCAATTTGTTTTTGGTAATCCTCATCGCAATGACCTTTTAAGATCAATCGCAAAGTAAGTCCGGATAAATTATATTTGAGAATAGGAATTATTTCTTCTATTCCGTGATGCCTGTCAATTCTTCCCTGGAAAATTATTTTCAATTCATTTTCCAATTTTCTTTCAGAATAAAATTGTTTATAAAATTTTAATGAAGGATAATTGGGAATACAAAAATATTTTCCTTTGAATTTGCTCGTATTAAAATAAGGCAATCTTTCATTTGCCGGCAGTGAGAAAATATCCAGCTTATTGATAAAAGCTTCTTCCGCTTTATATGCAAACCAACTTAAGGAATATTTTCTTATCAATTTTTTTTCAAGCACATCGTGATTATGATACCATACTTTATGCTCGAAAGAAATCAAACGCCTGATCAAATAATAAGATGACAGTGCTAATGAATCATAAATTAAAATGCAAGACGGTTTTTTTTTTCGGCAGGATCTTAAAAAATCCGATGTGAACTTTTTAAAAAATAAAAGTTTCTTTATAACAGGTGATGTTTCCTGGTCTCTCGCTAAAATAAAATTTCCGGAAGCAAGCGCTGTTACGTTGGCCGGATAAATCCAGGTGCCTTTAATATTCGGACGATAAATTATTTCAATGGTATCAAAACTTGAGCTGAGTTCATTAATAGCATTTAATGTAGGCGGATACGCTTCGGGATGATAATATATTGCGACTACTAAATTATTTTTTGATTGAGTTTTTTCAGAATGCGGCATTATAAATCTTTTCTATTATTTCCACTGTTTTCAATCCTTCAAAACCATTGGTGGCAACAACACCATTTCCACTCAATACTTCAATTACGTTTTGATAAACTTTATCATGATTTGACATTGATCCCTGGTATTGTCCGTAATTATTTGCAGGATTACCTGGAGGTAAATTATCAATTTTATAGTCTTTGATATCCTGGTATTCCAATTCGTTGAGGTATTGTCCGCCAATTTTTACCGTTCCGTTTTCGCCAAAAATTGTGAGTGAGCCTTCCATATTTTTTTGATAACTGTTCACTGTGTAATTGATAGTTCCGATAGCTCTATTATAAAATTTCAATGTTATTACTCCGGTATCTTCAAACTCAATAATTCCTTTATGATTCAGGTTATCAATATATCCTTTTACTTCGTCAACATCGCCAATCATCCAATATAAAAGATCAATGAAATGACTGAACTGCGTAAACAAAGTTCCGCCATCTAAATTTTTTGTACCCTTCCATGAATTTTTATAATAATCTTCATTACGGTTCCAAAAACAATTTAATTGCACGCTTAATATCTTTCCTAATCTTCCTTCATCAATTATTTTTTTTACAGCAGCAACCGGCGGATTAAAACGATTTTGTTTTACAATGAATAATTGCTTGTTAGCTTTTTCAGCAGCATTTATCATTAAAGAACAATCCCGTGCAGATATTGCCATTGGTTTTTCGCATAGAACATGAAAGCCTGCATTAAGCGCTTTGATGCTGTGTTCTGCATGTAATCCGTTTGGAGTGCATACGGATATCACATTAATGTCCGACTCGTTTTTTAATAAAGAATCTATATTTACATATGCATTAGCGTTATATTTTTGCGCAAGAGATTCTGCTTTTTTATCGTCAATATCACAAACGGCAATTAATTTACCGAGCTTATTAATGTGTTCTGCATGCCGCTGTGCAATGCGTCCGCAACCTATAATTCCAAATTGAAAAATATCGTTCATCTTGATAATGTTTTTTTTACTGCCTTTCTTAACGGCGCTGTTTTCTCCATAAGGTTCATATAGGCATCCTTAAAAAATTTATCTGTTTTAAAATCCTGGTGTTTTTTCACCGGCGAATGCATTATATTTTCAAATTCTGTTTCGCTAAGTCCTAATTTTTTCAGCACATATTCTTTATCGGCTTTTAATTCGTTTGCAGGATACAGAGGCTGTTCAAGTTCTTTCAGCGCCTCTTGTTTTGTTATTTGCCCCGAACAAATTAATGTGGAAAGATGCGCTTTGCGTTTATCAATTTTAAATTTTTCCGGCAATATATATGCCTGGTAAAATTTTGTAAAAACAGATTCATAATGTTTGCCGCCATAGTCGCGCCAGTCGAGCTCTTTTTTAATTATTCCTTTTATTTCTTTTTTATTGTAAGGAACGTAATTTAAAATTGAAATGGGGTTCAATTTTAAAACTGCAGAGTAATAAACATATTTTTTGAAATCGAAAGTTGGATATGTTTTTAATTTTACTTTGCCATAACGGTTATGGATATCTTTCAGATTGGTAAAATCCATTTTTTGATAGATCCATGACGGCGGTAAAATATATTCGGTAACAATATTGGTTCCGCTGATGATATAGCCAGTATTATATTCCTTCGCTAACTTATACATTGTAGAAAAAATAGCGTGATCGGATACAACTTCAATATCAACAACAGACGCCCGCAAATATGCAAGCTGAATATCTTTAAATTCTTCCCAGTTTACAACGAGCGTGTATAAATCGAAACCGAGTTTTGTAATGATGTTCTCAACATTTTTTACTGCAAGTTCAGAATCCCAGCCATTATCCAAATGAACTGCGAGCGGCCGCAATTCCAATTGTTTTACAAGATGCGCAACATAGGTGCTGTCCACTCCGCCACTCAAACCAATTAAACAATCATAACGTTTATCCCTACCCTCTTTTTTTATTTTATGAACAAGATCTGATAATTTTTTTTCACCTTCTTTTCCTGTGAATACTCCTTCTGCTGCGGCTTTTTTATATTCATAATAATAGTTACAAATTCCGTTCTCGTCAAAAGTTATATCGGGGTCGGCAATATTATCCATCACCGTTAGAGAGCATTGGCGATAACCGGGATCGTTTTTAGCAAGAACCATGTCTATTTACTTAGTTTGCAAAATATTTCGAAGTATCTTAAATCAGTTGTTTCAACAATTTTAATTATTTCATCAGCATTTATAAATCCTGGTAAAATAAAATCATATTCCCTGATATAATTAAAAAGGTAGCCGTTACTCAACTCCGTTAGATGGCGGATAATTTTTACAGTTTCTTCTTTGAATTCGGGGAAGTTGCATTCAAAACTCAACAAAGGAATTGGTTTGCTCAATCCCTTTATAACTTCCAGTTCAAATCCTTCCACATCAATTTTTACAAAATCAGGCACACCATATTCTTGCAGTAAAAAATCCAACGTTGTAGTTGTAATTTTTTGAGAACCCTCAAATTTTTTATCTGTATCAAATCGTAAATGACCTTGATTTTCCAAAGCCTCAACCCATTTAACGCTTAGCGTATTAAATGCGCTCCCAGACGACTCTATATATAACTCTGCTTCACCTATTGAAGATGCGACTGCTTTTTCAATAACAATAATTTTTTTATTTTTTGAAAACCGCAAATTCAAAATCCGAAAATTTTGTTCATCAGGTTCCAATACAATTATTTTTGAAGCCAATTTTTTAAACATGCTGGCATAATCTCCAACATTAGCGCCTATATCAAATATCAGACTGTTTTTTTTTCCAAGAATTTCTGTATATGAAGCAAGTCTTTTTTTATACTCTTTCTTAAAATTTTGATCTCTATTAAATCTGTATAAAGAATTGTATTGAATTTTTTCCAACACATTTAATTTCGTCAAAATTTTTTTTATAAATTTTTTCATTAAGAAATGTCTGTAGAAATTAAACCTGTTGAAAAATTTTTTCCTTTAATTCTTTTTGTGGAGGATAACTTATCAATACAGCACGATGCGGACGTTGAAACACAAACATACTTCCGGCTGAAACTGCAGAAGCGCCATGCGTTATTGCATTTTTGAAATCATCAACTGATGATGCGCCTCCTATTGCCACAACCGGAATGTTTACACCTGAGCTCACTAATTGAATTAATGTTGTGTCGTAGCCCGAAAAAGTTCCGTCTTTATCAATAGAATTTAAAAGGATTTCTCCTGCCCCGGCGGTCTGCATTTTTTTTGCATATTCAACAGGATCGACATTTGTATTTTTAGTACCGTTTTGAATAAATACTTTATACTTACCGAAAATATTTTTTTTTACATCCATAGAAACAACAATACTCTGACTTCCGAAATATTTTGCTCCATCATTTATCAATTGCGGATCATTAAATGCGGATGTGTTCAAAACAACTTTTTCCACTCCTGCGGAAATCAATTCTTTTATCTCATCTAATTTTGTAATTCCGCCGCCGTAAGCTAACGGCATAAATGCTTCGCTGGAGATTTCTTTTATTTGCAGAATATTAGGAGATCTTTTTTCTGCAGTTGCTGAAATATCCAAAATCACAATTTCATCCACTTCTTTTTCATTAAAAATTTTTACAGCGTTGATCGGATCGCCAACATATTTATGATCTTTAAATTTTACAGACTTTACCAAACCTCCCTTTTGAATTAACAGAGTTGGTATAACGCGAATTCTTTTCATTAATAATTTTTCACAAAATTTTCCAACAGCTTCATTCCATACTTATGACTTTTTTCCGGATGAAATTGAACGCCCATTATATTTTCGTGTTCAACAGCAGCAGCAAACCGGTATCCATAATTTGCATACAATAACACATCCTGTGAATTTTCCGGAACTGGATAATAAGAATGCACAAAATAAAAACGCGGTTCTTCATACATGTCTTTAAAAAGCAAAGAAGGTTTATTTAATTCCACATCTGCCCAACCCATGTGCGGAATTTTTAAATTTTCCTGCAATTGATGTGCATCAAATTTTTTTACTTCTCCTTTTATCCATCCCAAACCGCGCTCAGTTCCTTCTTCACTTTTTTCCAGCAGCATCTGGCAGCCTACACAAATTCCAAGCGCTGGTATTTTTTCTCCGATTATTTTTTGTTGAACTTTTTCGCGCAAACCTGAAGCATTAAACATTTGCATGCAATTATCAAAATGACCTACGCCGGGAAGAATTAATTTTTCTGCTTCGAGAATATCTGATTCGTTAGAAGAAATAGTTGCATCATAACCAATTTTCTTCAACATATTTTTTATTGAAGCAAGATTGCCAACACCATAATTAACTATTACTAACATTATATATTTCGCCGTATAGATTTTTCATAGTTTGAAGAAAGGCACCTGATCCAAATTTAGCAAGAGCATATTCGTGAATATTGTGCCTGTGAAATTTTTCGTAGTTTGTTACAAGAGTGATCATAGCATTTGCGAGAGCATCAGCATTGCCTGGTTCTACCAAAACCCCACATTCATTTGTTACAATAAATTCCGGACCGCCGGATTTTGTTGCAACTACAGGAATTCCTCTTGACAAAGCTTCAATTACAACTACGCCAAATGTTTCTTCACGGCTTGACAAAACGAAAGCATCGGAATCATCTAAAATTCGCAAAACTTCTTCTTTTGTTTTTCTTCCTCGTAATTTTACTTTTTCACTAAGATTGTTTTTCGAAATCAAGTCTTCAATTTCTTTCATCATAGGTCCTTCTCCATAAATATTCAGATATAAATCTCCGCGTTGCTGAACAGCTTTGCCAAAAGCCTGCACTAAAACATCAATTCCCTTTTTATATTCTATAGATGCAATTGCTGCAAAGAAAAAATTTTCTGTTGGTGTATATGGTTTTCAAATCCTGCTCAAAAATAATATCCAATGCGTTTGGAATTATTCTTGCCTGCGGAAACTTAGTTTGTAATTTTTTTTCAACATGCTGCAACAATGAACTGCTGACCACAGTGAAAATAGTTGCTTCTGAAATAACCTCTTTGCATATTGGTATAGCTTCCTTGGGAACTAATCCTCTCTGAAAAAAAGTGCTGTGCTCCGTATACACATATTTTATTGCAAATTTTTTTTTTATAGCCAATGCCAGCGCGCCCGCATGTAAAAATCTTCCATGTGCATGTATTAAATCCGGTGAACCGTTTTCTTTGCAGTACTTATCAAAAGCATTTAACCCGGTTTTTATCCATGTTGCCTGAGTCTTCAAAAAACTTTTTGGGCTTTTCCAGTAAAACCCAACGCCTTCAATTACTTTGATGACATCAATTACATAATCGTTGATAATTTTTTTTCCAAATAATAACGCTTTTACTATTTGTGTTACGCTGTAATTTAAGTTCGCATCAGATCGACCTAAGAAAAATATTTTTTTAAAACCACTTTTTATTTTTGCAGATAAAGAAGTTTCAAGTTCTACGGAAAGAATTGCAACATCAAATGAAGCGGATAAAATTTTTGCCTGGGTTAATTCAAAAGTAGAACTGATGATGTTTTCGGGATTAAGTTTTTCAGATGTAATGATCAATAATTTCATCAGGCTGGTGCGTAAATAAAAAAATCGGCCAAACTTCCTTCCTGGTCTTCATAATTTTTTGCAGGATATTTATTTTTGATGAACCTTTCTAATTTCCATCCTTCAATATTCTTTTCAACATCTTTTGTAAATTGTCTGTATAGCTCGTGTTTATTCATCGGTTCAATGTTTTGATCAGCTGCATAAATCACAACTTTTTTTGTTGCAGAAGCAAACAAATGTTTTAAATAAGTTTCGTACACTTCTTTTTCTACAAGATGAAAAAGAACATCCAATGATACAGAACAATCCTGTTGAAATATTTTTTGATTATCTACAAAAGCACGGCAGTCGTATAGAAAAAAACTTTTAGTGTTATCCTTTTCAAATTTCTTTTTACATATACCTATAGCAGAAACCGACACATCCAATCCAATATAATTTTTGCAGGTAAGAAGGCTTAATTGATTTCCATCTCCACATCCAAATTCAATAACACTGTTAATATTATTCTGAACAAATATTTCATTTAAAATTTCTGCTTTAAAAACCGCAAGATGATTGTATGAACCCGCTCCGGAATTGCCAGCTTGTTTGTACCTGTCTTCCCAATAATCTTTGGAAGAAAAATGCTCAGAAGAGCGAGAGAATTTTTTTATTCCTGCAGCTATTTTTTTCAGCATTTCTTAAAAATATTTTTTGCTATCAAAATAAAGAGCCGATTTTTTTAACTATCCGCCTAATTATTTTTTTATTCGAATGATTCTATAATTTTCTTCTTTTCTTCTTCATCCAAAGGAACTTTTTCTTGTGCAAATATTTTCTTAATCAGTTCCAATATTAATTTTTGTTTTTCTTTTTCGCTGTTTACTTTGCTTTCCGTGTCAGAATGCAATCTCGACCAATATAAATCAACCGGCATTTTAACCATGGAATGATGCAAACTTATCTTCATCCAAAATTCAAAATCTCCCACTTGCCTTATTCCGCTGAAGCCACCGGTTTTATCAAAAATTTCTTTTTTAATAATGGAAGATCCCGGAGCGCGGTAAAAATGTCCATACCTTTTAAAAGTTTCTAAAAAAATTTCTCGGGGAGAAATGCAGTAAGGATATGGCTTATCAATATCTGCAACCGAAGACAAACCAAATGCAGCTTCCGGAAATTTTTCCATGCAAGCCGTCATCACATCTAAACAATGCGGGTACATTACATCATCCGAATCCACATACTTTAAATATTTCCCGTTCGCATAAGATGCAGCTTTATTTCTATTGGGATAATCGCCCAGGTTTTTTTCGTTGATATACACTTTTATGCGGGAATCTTTTTGCGCATATCCTTTTGCAATTTCAACAGTTTTATCTTTTGAACAATCATCAACAATTATCAACTCAAAATTTTTATACGTTGATGTCAATATGCTTTCTATTGCTTGCGCAATATATTTTTCACGGTTATAAGCTGTCATTAATATACTAACCAATGGCAGGTTATTTTCCATATTTTATTTTCGCATTTATCATTTTCATCGTTCTATATAAAAACTCGGGAAAAACTTTTTCTAAAAATGTAATCTTAACATCATTAAAAAGTTTTTGTTTTCTAAGAATTACATTATTAATCTGCATCACAAATTCTGCTATAATTATTTTTGGATCAAATTCTTTTTTCACAAACTCTATTGCGTTGTATTTCATTTTGGCCAATAAAATTTTGTTTGCAATCAATTCTTTTAAATGCATTGAAGCTTTCGAATTCCAGTTCTCACTTTTAATAATAAATCCATTATAGCCGTCAATCACCTGGTCGGGAATGCCAATAGGAATATCCAATGCTAACGGAACCACGCCAAAACTCAATGCTTCCAATACAGCTATTCCAAAACCTTCGGATCTTGAAGGGAAAATAAGTATATCCATTTCTGCAAGAATATCCAGCACTTTTTCATTAGAGATATCTTTGTAAATTTTCGCTTTAGCTGGAATACGATCTAACAAATTTTGTTCGCTCTCATCTGAAAGAGTAATAACCGTCCAACTAACATCATCTTCAAATAAATTTATTAATTCAAGAAAAAGATCAGCACCTTTTAAATATTCAAACCTTCCAATGAAAATGCATTCCAATAATTTATTCGGCTGTTTTTCTTTTTTTATTTCGTTGCGGACGAACGGATGAGAAACTTCAAATTGCAGTTCAGGAAATAATTGTCCGTACTTTTTTTTTAACCCTTTACTCACGCAAAAAACCTGGTCAATAATTTTATAATTAGCTTTCAGAATGTTGTTATAATGATTCAAATCACCGTGAAGCATGTAAACTATCCTGTTCTTTAACTTAAAATAATTGATAAATTCCAATTCGAAAGAATCATTGCAAACAAGAATATCTTTTTCTCCGATCAATTTGCGCAACAATTTGAATTTGCTTATTTGAGTGGAGTATTTGCTAAAACTTATTTCCAATTGTTCTTTATTTTCGGAACCAGTTTTATTGATCTTAGTAAATAAACTATCGGCTGTTTTATATTTAATCATTTTGATGCTATTCTCCGCAATTGCGTTTGCATAGTTCCTGATAAATGTTTTAACTCCACCATTTCTGTCCGGAAGAAAAAAGATAAGACGATCAGACATTAAACCAGGTTAAAAATATTTTGCGCATTCTGTCCAATTCAATTAAGCGTTTCCGCTTTTATAAAACATCTTCCGTCGGGTTCTTTGTGAATCAATTCAATTTTATATCCCCATTCTGCCAGCGATTTTTGAATCTGGTACATACATTCTATAGTATGAATTTCTATAAAAAGAACAGGTTTGAATTGGCGAATTGTTTGCTCACCGCCTTTTATAACTTTGAATTCTTCTCCTTCAACATCAATTTTTATATAATCGGGTTTTGCGATCGCATTATTCAAAACAAGATTATCAATTGTGTCGGCATTTACCTGGATATGTTTTTTTACGTCGGTTTCTGTTTTTTTATGATCATCCGCAAGTATTCCGCTGGAGCTGCTCCAGCCACTTTCCAAATCTGTTATCATTTCAAAACTTACAGTTCCTTTATGATCTGTGATTGCAGTTTTAATTACTGTTATGTTATCGCAGGTTTCAATATTTTTAGAAATATTTTTATTCAATCTTTCCCAATTGAGCGGATGCGGTTCAAAGGCATAAACTTTTCCATCGTTGCCTGCAATTTTTGAAAAAGCCATTGTATGCAAACCAAAATGTGCGCCGATATCGTAAAAAACAGAATTTTTAAAATTATACTTTTGCAGATGCAGATAAATAAAATCATCATGGTTATGCAAGTAATCCTTTCCGAGATTCGATATTGGATCTATATAAATTTGCAGTCCCGTTAAAATATTCATCTTGAAGAGTGATCCATTCCGGTTGCGGTTTTTTTTGCATCCGAACCTGGATGGTTGTCATTAATTTTTTAATTACCGGAGGCGTAAGACTATTAATAAATGCTTTGATCATTGCAATAAACTCTTGAGTGGTTTTTCAGGAATTTTATATAAATACTTTTTGTTTAATTCTGTTGCCGGCCACCATATTAAGTTAGAACTGTGCGGTTCATTAAGAATGATCATTGGCAAATCCGGGTTAAAAATTTTGCAGCAATCACTTAAAATGGAAGCTGTTTTAACAAGCAAATTACATTTGGAAAGCAGCAGGCAATTGATCAGCGCTTCCTGGTTGATGACTGATATATTGTTTGATGGATCTCTGTGAAATTGTTTACCATCGCTCGATCTGTAAATATCATCCCTGCTTATAATTTCCAAAGGCAGTTTTCTTTGTTGAAATAATTCGATACAACTTAATTCATCGGAAGAAATAAAAAGTTTATCAAATTTTATTGCAGAAGTATCCAAAGTTTCTACAATAAAATTATACACGAAATCCAATTCCACTTTTGGAGCTTCTCCAACTTTATCAGTTCCCCGATAATGAAGTGCTAATACACTGCTTCCTTTAAAATGATAATTGTAAAAATGATCAACTTCAGTCATAATGTTGCCTGTTATCTTAACATGCCTGTTAAATAAATTATTTGCAAGCTCACAATTTAGCAGCTTGTTATAATTTTTTTTCAGACCTAATTCAAAAACATTTCTGACATGAGTATAACTGATTTCTTTATTTTTTTTTATTAGTCTTTTGTCCGGCGCAATATCTTCAAACAAGTCTTCATAATAATTGTAGTTATCTCCGCGTCGCCTATATCCATATTTCATTTCCAATAACAGCCCATTTTCTTCCGCGTACATAAGCAACTCAATTGTGGCAACAATTCTTGCGCCCAGTCCTAACCAATCAGAATCAAGATTGATAGCTAATATTCCTGTGCGAATACGTTTTCTAACAAGCATAGGTATGTAAACAGATCGGAGGTAATTAACAAAATCGCGGTAGTAAGTATTTATTTTCAAATCAATTCTAATTCCCAATTTTTTGAGACCAATTTTTTCCAGCAGCTTGCCGACTTGTTTTTTAAACCTATTCTGCATTGCGCGATTTCTTATTTATCCTGTTTTTTATTTTGTGTAATTGATTATATAGCGACGTTGCCATTTTTATCAAAGTCTTATTCATCATCACATGATGGTAGTCGTATTTTTGAATACGCTCAAAAATATTCGGATAATATTTTTGGTAGATCCTGAAATTATTGTACACAATATTATCGAGCATCAAATTAAATTTTGATGTGGTGATCAATGTATTTCTGCGAGATTTTTCCGTAACACGATAATGAAACAACGGCTCTTTTATTTTTATTACCTGCGCGTTTGTGTAAGGCTCTAACAAAGCAATAAAAAAATCCCAGTCTTCCAATCCATGCACCATGTTTGTGCGGTATCCGCCAACTCTGTCAAAGTCTTCACGAAAAAACATCGAAGAATTGTGAACCATATTATATTTAAGCATGGTTGGATAATCAAAATCCGGAAGATTCCATGGACCAGCTTCTTTTCCAAAAAATTCAGAATCTGTATATGCCAGTTTTACGTTGAGGTTTTTTTCAAACCCCACCAAACATTTTTCTAAGCAATCCTTATCTATATAATCATCTCCATCCAACGGAAATAAATAAACGCCATTCGAATTTGCAACAGCCGTGTTTCTTGCAATGGAAACGCCCGAGTTTTTTATATTGATCAATTTGAAGCGGGAATCATTTTGAATAAAATCCTGAATTTTTTTTTGCGAATTATCCGTAGAGCCGTCGTTCACAATTATACATTCCCAGTTTGAATAAGTTTGTGATGAAATTGATTCCAGCGTTTGCAGAATCATATCTTCCTGGTTAAAGCATGGAACAATAACAGAAATCAATTTCGGATTCATTTAATTATTTAGTACGCTTACTTTTAAATAATCTTTTGCCGGTTCGTAAGGTTAATAAAATATTTCTTGGATTAAGTATGCTGAAACCAAACGGGCTTTTTAAAAAAGAATACTTCGCGGGTTTTGAATATCCGTAATCCAACATCTTGTTTGCATAATCCAGGTAATACCGGACTGATGACTGCGGATAATTTTTGCGTATTTCACTTCTGTTTATTTTTTTTAAAAAGAAAGTGTACATCAAATTACATTCCGCATCACAGAGTTGTTTTTTCTTTACACTCACTTGTTGATCATGCAGCCGCCATTTGACTAATATTTCCGGAATATGATAAAATACAAAATTTGCTTCGGCAAATTTGAACCAGAGATCAAAATCTTGCGTGGCTATAAGTTTTTCACTAAAGTTTCCGCAAATTTCAAAACATTTTTTAGGTATCAATAACGTACAACCATGAAGTAATCCACCTAAAATAAATTCAATTTTAAAAGATTCTGGTTTGATCTTTCTTACTCTATATTCAGAAGTTATTTCGGAAGAATTATTTATGCAACAAAAATCAGTGTACGTAATTGCCATTGGCAATTGATTGTCTTCCAAAAATTTTATTTGTGTTTCAATTTTTTTTGGGAAATAAACATCATCATGACTTAACCATGAAAAATATTCTCCTTTCATTTCCTTAATTCCCAAATTCAGCGCAGAAGAAACCCCACCGTTTACTTTTTCAAAATAGCGAATTTTGTCGCCGTACGATAATGCAATGTTTCTTGTTTTTCCCTCATCGGTAAATCCATCATTAACCACAAGTATTTCAATGTTGGCGTAGGTTTGAGCCAATGCAGATTCAATTGCTTCTTTTAAAAAGTTGGCGCCATTATAAACAGGAATTACTATGGAAACGAGCGGAGAATTATTCATTAAACCAAACTTTTATAAATACTACACATCAGAGTTTCTCCAAACATTTCTCCTGATATAATCTGTATAAGAAAGTATTATTCTCGGAATTTTATCTGAAACGTTGGGCATGCTATAATCGTTCACCAATCTGAATTCACGTTTATCTCTTTTTTGCGATTTTGCTTGTATCAAAGCCTGCATCACTCTTTCTTTATTAAGTCCAACCATCATCACAGCTGCTTCTTCCATAGCTTCAGGTCTTTCATGAGCTTCTCTGATATTTAATGCAGGAAAATTTAAGATAGATGATTCTTCGGAAATAGTACCGCTGTCTGATAAAACGGCCGATGCTTTCATCTGCAAAGCATTGTAATCACTGAAGCCTAAAGGTTTCAGAAATCTTACGTTGGAATTAAAAATTATTTTTTTGCTTTCGATCATTTTCGCTGTGCGCGGATGAGTGCTTACAATAACAGGCAGATTATATGTTTCGGCAATTGCATTTAAAATATCCGTCAGTCCTTTGAAATTTTTTTCATCATTAATATTTTCTTCGCGATGTGATGAAACAACAAAATAAGATTGCTCTTTAAGATCGAGACGTTTTAAAATATCAGAGCTATTGATTTTGTCGAGATAATAGTGAAGAACTTCAAACATCGGAGAACCGGTTTTAATAATCCTATCTGCTGGCAATCCTTCGCGCAATAAATATTCTCGCGCAATATCACTATAGGTTAAATTTATATCGGCGATATGATCAACAATTTTTCTGTTTGTTTCTTCAGGAACTCTTTGATCAAAACATCTGTTTCCGGCTTCCATGTGAAAAATCGGGACATGCCTTTTTTTTGCGGGAATTGTGCAAAGACAACTGTTGGTATCGCCCAAAACCAAAAAAGCATCGGGCTTTTCTTTTTCCAGCAACTCATCTATTTTTAATAAAATCCGGCTTATCGTACCTATAGCAGTTGATAAAGCTGATTCCAAAAAATAATCAGGCTTGCGTATTGCTAAATCATCAAAAAATATCTGGTTAAGTTCGTAATCATAATTTTGACCTGTGTGAACAAAAACATGCGAAATCACTTCCGAGGCATCGAGTTTTGCAATCACTCTCGACAAGCGGATTATTTCAGGTCTTGTACCTACAACGGTCATTACTTTTAATTGCTTTTTCATATCACTATATTACGAAGCTATACATTTTTAAAAAAAGTGTCTGCATCTGCCGGATTATAAAACTCATTTATCCAGAAAATAGTATAGAGATCTTCTTCGCCGATATTTTTAATATTGTGCGTGTACCAAATTGGCATATCAACATATGCCGGTTCATTTCCAGATAAATAAAAATCCAGCACTTCGTCGGTGTCAATTTTTCTTAGCTGAATTAACGCGTTGCCTTTAATTACAGCAAAGCGTTCTATTTTTCTTGTATGAAAATGATTGCCGCGTGTAATGCCGGGTTTTGTTGTAGAAAAAGAAACCTGCCCGCCTTCATTTAACTTAATCACTTCAACAAACGATCCGCGCGCATCTGTATGTTGCGTAAACTTTACCGGAAAAAAATCTTTTAATGATATATAAGATCGGTAAGTGTTGAAGAGATTTAATTCAAATTCATTTTTTAATTTGGGGATGATTCCTTTTTCGAAGTATTCGTCTTTGAATCTATATAAGAGACTTAATAATTCAGTTAATCGTATTGCATAGGTATAAGGAACGAAAAGTTCAGCATCGGCAGTTTTATTTTTTATTATACCGAGAATAAATTTTACCAACTCACCAACATAAATAAGTCGCAGCTCGCTGTCTGCATCCATTACAGGATTTTCGTTATGAGAAAGCTGATGACAAAAAGTGGCAACTGCGGAATTGTAATATGGACGACCGAAAGGACCGAACACATTTGGAATTATCAAACCCGTAAATAAACCTGAAGAATTTTTTGCCCAATGATTCAATAAATTTCTGCCTTCTTTTTTTGATTGCCCGTAATGATTATCGCGTTCTTCCTGAACAGAGGAAGAAAATATTACATGAGCGTTACTGTTAGTACGATTCAGAGATGTGGCCAGTTTTTTTACAAGTTCTATATTTGTTTGATAAATTATTTCCGCATTGCTGTGGCGGTTCATTGCAGCGAGGTGAATAATTACATCGCAGGATGATACAAAGTGATCAAGCAATTGTTCATCATCAAAAAATTCTTTTTTATAATCAACACGAATAAAATCTTCGGGATACAATCCTAAAGTATTGTACAAATGTTTACCTATAAATCCGAATTGACCTGTAATTCCAACTCTTAACATTCCAGGTTGTAATTGATGATATAAAACTTTTTCCGTGAAAATAAAATAGAGATATGATCAGCTCTGAATGAAGTAAAAGTTTTTTTGAGAAGATTCTGGAAGAAGTTATTTGGAATTTGTTATAGCTAAATTTTTTCTCCCAAAATATCCTGCCTTATCATAGGAAGTTTCAATAAAAGAGATTTCATTTCTTCAATATTTAATCTGCGGGTGTTATGCGAATGATATTCCGTGTATTTAGAAACATCGGGTACGCCTTCTGAAAAATATTGCGCGTAATTAAGATCCCGGTTATCAGCCGGAATTCTAAAATAATTATCTGATTCTATAGCCTTGATCATGTCTTCCTGGTTTACCAAAGTTTCATATAATTTTTCTCCGTGCCTTGTTCCGATCATTTTTATTTCACTTTTGGAATTGTACAATTCAACTAATGCTTTTGCAAGAATTTCAATAGTTGCAGCGGGTGATTTCTGTACAAAAAAATCTCCCTGCTCACCATTTTCAAAAGCATGCAATACTAATTCAACAGCTTCTTCGAGCGTCATCATAAAACGCGTCATCTGCGGATTGGTTAGCGTTAAAGGTTTGCCGGCTTTTATTTGATCTATAAATAAAGGAATGACCGAACCGCGCGACGCCATCACATTTCCGTAACGCGTTCCGGAAAGTATTGTAGACTCCTTAGATAAATTGCGTGATTTCGCCACCATAACTTTTTCCATTAATGCTTTTGACATTCCCATCGCGTTGATCGGATAAACAGCTTTATCCGTGCTTAACACAATTACTCTTTTCACTCCATTTTCTATAGCAGCGTCAATTGTATTTGAAGTACCGTATACATTAGTGCGCAATGCTTCCATCGGGTAAAATTCGCAGGAAGGAACTTGTTTTAATGCAGCGGCAGAAAAAACGTAATCCACTCCGCGCATAGCTTCCTGCAAAGAACTCATATCGCGCACATCGCCGATATAAAATTTTATTTTATCGCTTTTATATTTGTGCCGCATATCATCCTGTTTTTTTTCATCGCGGCTAAAAATTCTTATCTCTGCAATTTCTGTATTGAGAAATCTATCTAAGATTGCATTTCCAAATGAACCGGTTCCTCCCGTAATTAAAAGTGTCTTCTTCGAAAAACTTAAACTCATATATTTTGATTAGCTGTAAATATTATACAAAGAACGTTCTTAAATATGCTTTAGGCATCAATATAAAGTTAGATTCAAATTGCTGATGTAATTTCATTTCGCGTTTTCTGATGATACTTTAAGCAAACTGTTTAAGCATAAAATATCGTAAGAATAATTCTCACACAAATTCAATAAATGTTTATGAGTTAATCCATAACCTGGTGATGTATTCTTCATACCATTCAATAAAAATAACGGGTCTGTTTTAGATTTTTACATTCACCGCCGCCTTTTAACGCAAAATAATCATACCCTTCAATATCTATTTTTATAACAGAAAGCTTCGGGCATATTCAGTTGCTTCCAAATTTCATCCAAAGTGTTGCACGCAACTTTAATTTTCTGTTCATCACTCGAAGAAGAAACACCGTAATAAGCGCTATCTATATCATTTCTTCACGGAAAAATCAATTTCGCCATAGCATAAAATCTTCACGAATAAGCTTAGCGCACATTCTATGATTTTCCATTTGTCTTTATTTGGAGAAAGCTCTCTTGTTTTTTTAAAAATTTGATGCAGCACTGATGGCGCAGGCTCAAAGGAAATTTACATTTCGCGGAAAATTTTTTTTTCAATTACAATTGGCAAAGAAATCAAGCCAATGTTTGTGCCTACATCAAAAAAGGTCGTGTCCTTTTTCAGAAGCCTAGTCTTAATGTATTTTAATAGTTTCGCATCATTTTAAATTCCCTGTTCACAAGCTAATTTAAAAATTCAAGAATCTTTTGGCAATAAAAATTTTCTGCCCGAAATAATTAAAATACCCCATTAGCGATCTGTAAACTTATATTTTATAGCTCCTTAGTTCTCATTTTTTAAACCGATTATTATGTCAGAACCTGCGCCATTTCCACTTCATATTTTATTTCCAAACATCCTCTTGCTCTTTTATCGTAGCTGATAACATTTTCAATTTTATTATCAACAACTAATTTCCATAAATCAAAAAAATCTGCAACAAATAAATCAGTGTCAACGTAAAGTCCGATGTTATATTCTCCATCCACAAGATTTAACTGTTGAATTTTTATTATCATTTTTATAGCATCGGATAATTTTAAATTATTGGTTAGAATACTTTCGCGCAAATCAATAATTGCAATTCTTTCATTAAGCTCGTTATAAAATAAAATACAAATGGAATTGATAATAAATTTTTCAAGAAAATTAAGATGAAGAATTAAATTTAAATTATCAAATGTCCGGATAGGGTTTTCTTCAGTATAAAAAGATTCTATTTGCAAATATTGGTTAACATATCTGATTTATCCAATAATTGGCGATTTGATTCTCAAAATTCTGAATATATTTTCTTGATTCTTTGAAAAATTAATCGCTTCTCTCGATTCTCATACGTATTTTATTTACATTCATTAAATAAATTCCTTTCTGACATAAAAATTCTATTGCCTGCAAATTATGACTAACAAATAAAACAGTTCGTCCTTCGCCTTTACTTACGTCTCCAGTTTGCCCATTTTTATGCAACAGCTACTGCTAAAACTTCATCAACAATTAAAATCTCATTGTCCAAAGCAACTCCCAATGCACGAAATATGCCGCTGCTATATCTTTTAACAGGAGTATCAATATATCTTTCCACTCCGCTGAAATTTATTATCTCGTCTAATTTTTTATCAATCTCTTTTTTTCGCATGCCGAGAATTGCTCCGTTCAAATAAATATTTTCTTTGCCTGTTAATTCCGGGTGAAAGCCTGTTCCAACTTCGAGCAAACTTGCTATGCGGCCTTTTATTTTTATCGAACCGGTTGTTGGCCCTGTAACCCTGCTTAACAATTTTAGCAGAGTGCTTTTTCCTGCGCCGTTGCGCCCGATGATGCCAACTGCATCTCCCTGTTGTATCTCGAGATTTATATCTTTCAAACTCCAAACAACATTGCTGTTTCCGGCAGTTGCCCGATCGTTAACTTCTCCTATTTTAAAAAACGGATCTTCTTTTCCGCGCGTTTTCGCCCACCATCTTTCAATATCCTGCGATAATGTGCCCGTGCCTATTTGCCCGAGCTGGTAGGCTTTTGAAAGATTTTCTACTTTTATTACGGTCGGCATTTTTGTACCTGTGTTACGGAAATAAAAATTTACACGCTGTCAATAAAATTCCGTTCTACTTTGTTGAAAATAATAATTCCGAAAAAAACAATGATCAATATCGTTGCTGCGCTTACGGATAATGAAGACCAGGAAAAAGAACCATGACCTAAAAATCCATATCGCAATGTTTCAATGATTGGCGTCATCGGGTTTAAACTGATCAGCAATTTATATTTTGCCGGCGCTGCGGAAAGCGGGTACACAACGGTTGTTGCATACATGAGCAACTGCACGCCGAAAGTGACTAAAAAAGAAAGGTCGCGGTATTTGGTAGTTAAGGCAGAGATGATCATTCCCGAGCCGAGCCCGAGCAAACCCATTAATATTACAAGAACGGGGAAGAGCAATACATAAATGGTAACGTGAAAAGAAGCACCTTTGATTGCATAGATTGCCATCAGCAAAAAAAACATCAGCATCTGAACACCGAAGCGAAGAAGATTTGAGAGAACAATACTCAGCGGCATTATCAACCGCGGAAAATAAACTTTGCCAAACACGTTGGCATTATCTTTAAATACTGTTGATGTTTTGGTGAGACATTCGGAAAAATAAGTCCACGCGTTGATGCCAGCCATGTAAAACAAAAGAGGCGGCAATCCTTCGGTAGATATTCCGGCGAGGTTGCCAAAAATAAATGTATAAATGACGGTTGTAAAAATCGGTTGAAGAAAAAACCATAGCGGCCCAAAATAGTTTGCTTATAAAAAGAAACGAAATCTCTTCGCACAAGCAATAAAAAAAGATCACGGTAATGCCATATCTCCTGAATATTTATATCAAAAATTCCGGATTTTGGTTTGATCACCATATCCCACCGGTCTTGTTCAGACTGCAGCGGAATATCATTCATACTTAAAAATTATTTGAGTTGGTAACAAGATGGGATTGAGTTAAGGTTTTCAGTTGCATCAAATAAAATTCAATCTTACAAAAACAGAAAGATTTATTTATCTGAATAATCTGATTAATCTTCTGATGGGGTTTCTTCTTTTTTTCGTTGAAGATTCTTCTTCAAAGTAACCGGAGCCATAGCCGTATCCGTAACCATAGCCGCCATAACCATAACCGCTATAACCATAGCCGCCATAATAGCCGCCTTCTGCTTTGATATCATTAATAATAATAGAAATGGAAGGCAATTTTTGATCGGTATATAAATCTTCTATAAAACGGAGTTGCTTGCGGAAAGTGTGTCCCTGCCTCACTATATAAAGAGTGCAATCAACAAATCGTCCGAGGTTAACTGCATCGCTTACCAATCCAACTGGCGCAGTATCTAAAATAACCACTTCAAAATTTTCTTTTACTTCTCTCATTAAATCTCCGAGCCTGCTATCCAATAATAATTCAGACGGATTAGGAGGAACCGGTCCGCATGGAATCACATACAAATTATCGAACCCTTCAACCTGAACCGGAAGTTCGTTAAATGAAGCCTTGCCAATTATGTAATTGGTGATTCCCATTTTTCTTTTTAATTCCAACCCGCTTACAATTTTTGGTTTGCGGATATCAAATTCCATGATAACCGTTTTTTTACCCGTTAGCGCCATTACTGCTCCCATATTAGTGCTTATGAAAGATTTGCCTTCTCCGCTAAAAGAAGAAGTGACCATTATAACCGGGTTTTCAATTTTCGCAACTACATACTGAAGATTGCTTCTTACGATACGAAATTGCTCGGCAATATATTGACGGCTATTTTTCTTTACAACAAGATTTTGAGATTCGTTGGAATGACCTATCTCGCCTAAAATTGGTGCGCGTGTTCTTTTTTCTACATCGAGGCGGCCGGTTACTTTATCGCGCAGCAATTCAATAATTATTATTATTCCAACAGGTATAATTAATCCGAGCAAAAGATACAAACTGTAAATACTTTTTTTATCGGGTTTTATAGGTTCGGAATATGCTGCTGCGGGTTCAATAACTTTGGAATTAGCAACGGTTGCTGCAGAGGAAATTTTTATTTCGTATTGTTTTTGCAGTAAAAAAGAAAGCAAATCTTCCAATATTTTTTTTTGCGCCGTAATATTAGCTAAGCCCATGGATTTGCCCGGCAAGGTTTTCATTTGTCCTTCCAGCTCACCTTTCTTTGTGAGAAGATTTTTTAAAGACAGGATATATGCCTGTTTGACGTTCAACAAAGCTTCATGAATGTCGTGCCGGTTTTTTTCCAATGTGTTATTGAGACTTATAATAAGGGGATTATTTTCAGGCGCTGTTTTAAGATGCGCTTCTCTTAATGTTTGCGTAGTGTTATATTCCTGAACTAATTTTAACAACACCGGTTCATCTATACCAAGATTAACAGGCACTCCTTTATACAAGTTTTTGTTATCGTCAATATAATTGATCAAAAAATTAACCGTAACTATCTTCACTTCCTGCTCCGTAATATCTTTGGAGCCTTCACTCATAAGGTCGAGATTTTTTTTGGATTGTTCATCCACATCAAATACATTATTCTTTATCATGAACTCTCTTATATCGTCTTCGGATCCATTTAATTTATGTTGTAAAGTATCTACGCTTTGTTGAATGAATGCAGCTGAATTTAAAGCAACCTTATTTTTATCTTCAACAATAAGCGTATCATAAACCGCCATGAGTGTGTTGATAATGTTTTTGCAAAGGCTGGTATTTTCTCCGTCGAATGATATGGTAAGAATAGTTGCCTGTTCATTAAGCTGCGCAACTTTAAGACCACCCACCAATTGGGAAGCTACTGTTGAAGCAGGTTGCCAGCTTATGCGGAAATTAGGAACAGGATAAGAGCGCAAATCAATATTTGTTTTACGCAGCAACATGCAACGATTATTGCCAATTTCGAACGTCTGCCCAAAACTAACCGGAGTTTTGGATTTGCCTATTGTGAATTGATTTTCGTCAATAAGAGCTATAGAAAAAGCTAACCCCGCTGAAGAATCAGCCAGATGAATAACCTTCAAATCAAACGGCGCTTCGGGATACAATAAAGTGGAACGAACTTTACCCGTGTTGATATAACGAATCTGAAAATCCAAATCCCTCACAACACGCCCCATTACCGGACTTGATTTAAGTATTTCAATTTCGTTATCGAGATTAATGGTGGGTTGCTGCATCAGCATTTCATTGAAACGATCATCTTTGGAGAGCTCCGCCATCGGATCTTTCATCTTTAATTAGTAATGATGCCTGTGCATGATAAATTGGTGGCGTCCATCTTATTTTTAAATAAGCCAACACCAAAGCAATCGCAACGCAAATAATAACCCAGGGAATATATTTAAGGTACTTGAATAAAAAATCTTTTGGGCCAACCGTCCAGGAATTATCCTTAAACGCCGTATTATTAGACGATCATTATTCCATTTGTTTGCTCAGTCATATCAAAAAACGTAAATGTTAATTACGAAGTATGCTGTAAATAATTGCCAGGGTTGAAATAATTGCAGATGCAATGGTTATATTGCGCAAAGTAACCTGGTCGTTTGCAACAGACTTGCTTTTGGTCTGTTCAAAATAAACAATATCGTTTTGCTGCAAATAAAAATAAGGCGATGCCAAAACATCCGGTTTGGTAAGATCGATACGTCCAAACTCGCGCTTCCCATTCTGTTCCCGAATTATTAAAACATTATCGCGCCTTGCATAATAAGTAAGATCTCCTGCCATGCTTAACGCTTCAAATATATTAACGTGATCGCTCGGGATGCTATATATCGAAGGTTTGTTTACTTCTCCAAGCATAGTAAATCTGTAATTAAGAAATCGCACCGTGCAAAAAGGGTTCTTCAATAATCTCCCTTCGTTCATTCTAAAAATCAATGAGTCTTTTAGCTGGCTTCTTGTTAAACCTTCTACATGCATAAATCCAAGATTCTGCAATTCAATATTACCGTTCTCATCTACCAAATAACCGGGAGTTGTTGGAGAACTTCCTAATGATCCGGCTGACGTAACATCAGCATTTCCGCCAGCAGAAGTTCCTAAATTAAGAGAAGCCGCAGAATTTTGACTGGCGATCAGCGGTTGGTTAAATATTTTTGTCGCTTCAGGATCATCGCTGTAAAATATAATATTTAATAGATCGCCTTTGTGAATGATCGGATTTATAAGAGGGATCTGGCTCAGTTTTGCTGTATCAAACTGCCCCTGCATATACACATAAGGCCGGGTGCTTCCGCATGAGGTGAGCATAACCGTTAGTAATGAAAACGCAAAACTGTAACTGCAAACTATTTTTCCCGCTGAACTGAGACGCATATTTTTAAAACGGTTAAATGTTCAAAACTACTATTTTTAAACCATAGCTATGTTCGACTTGTCAATTACTGCAACTAATGAATAGCCGATACTTTCAATAATAACCTTCACTTTGTTGCCAAGTACTTTTGTAACTGTGCCCTGCTTATCCATAAATGCTCCTTGCTGAATTTTTACCTTCATGTCCGATTTTAATTCTATCGGTTCAGCAATAACATTTTCATACTCGTGAAGAAATTTTTTGATCACCTCAATTTCTTTTTCTTTTATTATTGCCGGTTTACCTTGCCAATATACAAAATTCAATACACCATTAGTTGTGCGCACTTTTGTTTTTTCTTCTTCATCAACCTTTACAAAAACATACGATGTAAAAAGAGGTTCTTCCACAATTTTTATCCTGTCGCTCCATTTTCTTCTTATTTTATTTAACGGGCAATAACTTTCCAATCCTTTTTCACTAAAAAGTTTGTGTATCTTTTTTTCCCACCTGGGTTTTGTGTACACCGCATACCATTTTTTAACTTCGGGCAAAATTTATTTTTATTTTTTAATGAATCAAAGGCAGAGCTTCGCCACCTCAGTCACATACAAATTTTAAAAGTGCCTGGTAAAACTAATTTTCCAGCTCTTCCGCCTTCCTACAACTAAAAAAGGTATAAGCAAGCATTCTCCCGAATTGCTTCTTATACCCTTCCATAATTAAAATTTATAAAAACCCACTTACCGCCTTCACAATAATTTTTAAAATTTTTTGCTGCAATTTCAGGGGCACTTAACATTGCGCTTGATAACGTAAAAATTTTTATTCCATTGCTTCTGTTATCGAACAAATATTAATAAGTATTGCCGTGCAAATATAATAGATTTTAACATGCAAATTCTTTTAACTGTTTACTGAAAAACAATCTTTTACCCGTCTCCGTTCCCTGTCCGTTGCTTTCAAAAAAACTAACTGAAAAAGAAACTGTTTATTCAGAAAAAACCATACCCCGATCAAATAATATTTTTACTGCCGGCCATAACTGGCAATACTTTTTTATTTAAGCAGAATAAATAGCTTTTATAAAAAAGAATTTATGGGGCAAATTATATGTTCGGATATTCAGAATCTATTCAGTAAATTAAATTTTATTTAAAATTATTTCTGCATTTTCGAAATAACGGCCACAAAATCTTTTTAAAAAAAACACCATGAAATCAATTGTAATAATTTGCATTTCTATAATTGCAATAACCGCCTGCAACAGTAAACCGGAAAATAATATTCAACAGGATTTTTTAACTATGAATATTGACACCAGTGTAAAACCGGGCGATAACTTTTTTTTATACGCAAACGGCCAATGGTTAAAAAACAACCCGATTCCTGCCGACGAAAGCGGATGGGGAATCGGCAACCTCGTTCAGGAAGATATTTACAATCGCTTAAAAACGGTGAACGAAAAAGCTATTGAAGAAAAAGCTGCGCATGGAACAATATCGCAAAAAATTGCAGACTTCTGGCAAAGCGGAATGGATACAGACGCTATCAACAAAGAAAAACTACAACCGTTGCAGGAAGAATTGAGTGAGATAGATAAAATAACTTCTGTAACCGATATCATTAATATCACTGCATCATTTCACAAAAAAAGCATAGGTGTTTTATTTGGAGATTATATTGCGCAGGACGATAAAAACAGCGATGTAATGGCCTATGAATTATACCAGGGCGGATTAGGTATGCCTAACCGTGAGTATTACTTTAATACCGATGAAAAAAGTGTGAACGTAAGAAATGCTTATAAAAAATATTTGTACAAAACATTTGTGGAATTAGGCAACGATTCCGCAGCTGCAACAAAAAATGAAGAATCCGTGGTTGCCCTGGAAACGAAGCTGGCAAAGGCTTCCAGGAAATTGGCCGATTTGCGCGATCCATATAAGAATTATAATAAAATGGATATCGGGGCATTAAAAAAATTATCATCAAATATCGACTGGAATAATTATTTAAAAAACCTCGGCATAACAAAACTGGATTCTGTAATAGTTGGTCAGCCGGAATTTTATGCTGAACTCAACAACACTTTAAAAACCTCTGGTCTTAATGACTGGAAAAATTATTTACGCGCGCATTTGGTACTGTCATCCGCTGCGTATTTGGATACAGCTACATCAAATAATTATTTTGACTACAGAAAAACATTATCCGGCGCATTAAAACAAAGACCAAGATGGAAAAGAGTTTTAGACGCAGAAGAACGTGCATTAGGCGAGGCATTAGGCCAATTATTTGTGAAAGAATATTTCAACGAAAAAGCAAAACAACGTTACAGTGATTTGGTAGAAGCTATCCGTGATGCATACAAAGACAGAATTAAAGCGCTTACCTGGATGAGCAACAGCACCAAACAAAAAGCATTAGACAAATTAAATAGGATCACAAAAAAAGTTGGATACCCCGACAAATGGAAAGATTTTTCTGCAATGCAAATTGATAAAGTTCCTTTTGTTATTAATGTGCAACATGCAAATGAATGGTGGCACAATTATGATATCAATAAGTTAGGAAAACCTGTTGACAGAACCGAATGGGGTATGAGCCCGCAAACTTATAATGCTTACTACAATCCATCAAACAATGAAATTGTTTTACCCGCAGGAATATTTGCAGTGCCCGGCATGCGTGATGAAAATTTAGACGACCCATTTGTTTATGGTTATGCAGCCGCTTCAACCATCGGGCATGAAATTACTCACGGCTTCGACGACCAGGGAAGACAATATGATGCAGCAGGAAATTTAAAAGGATGGTGGTTGCCACAGGATTCTGTTCAGTTTGTACAAAGAGCGGCAAAAATTATTAAAGAATTCAATGAATTTAATCCTGTAGATACTTTACACATAAACGGCTCGGCCACGCAAGGAGAAAACATTGCCGATCTCGGCGGATTATTATTAGGATTAGATGCTCTGAAAAAAACAGATGCATATAAAAAAGGTGAAAAAATAAATGGCTATACTCCAGTGCAAAGATATTTTTTAGGCTATGCCTACGGATGGATGTATGAGGAAAGAAAAGAAAGATTGGCAAGCCAGTTGCAAACTGATGAACACGCACCGGCAAAAGAAAGAGTAAACGGACCGGTTGTAAATATCCCTGAATTTTATGATGCTTTCGATGTAAAGCCCGGCGATAAAATGTATCGGGCGGATAGTCTTCGTGTAAACATCTGGTAACAAAAAATATTAATTGTCCACAAAACAGGTGCACTAATTGTGCATATTAACATTGCCGTAATAATTCAGTAATAATTCGTTCACATTACGATAAGCATTCGTTTATATTGCTAAAATACTTTCGCTGAATAAATCTGGTAAAAAATTTATTAAATTCAAATCCTATCTCCTAAAAATTTATTAGATTTAAACCTTACCTGCGAAAATTATTAATTCTTGCCAAAAATTTTCAACTGTTCTTGCCTGTGAAAAATTATTAACTCTTGCCAGAAATTATTAACGTTTAATTTTTTTTTAAAAAAGTTCTTTACCTTTTCAATTCATATTTACCAAAACTTAAAAATTTACTGTTTATGAAGAACGTCATTAATCATTTGCGATTAATTACTCTTACATTTTTTGCAGTTTTATTTCTGCAAGTTGTGAGTTACGCGCAAAATACAATTACAGGCCAGGTGCTTTCAAAGTCAGACCAGACGCCGATTCCCGGTGCAACTATTTTAATCAAAGGATCGAAAATTGGTACATCCACTTCTGTTGATGGACATTTTGCGCTCAAAGCAAAACGCGGCGATATATTAGTAATCAGCGGCGTTGGTATGACGAGGCAGGAAGTTGTTATTGGAGAAGAAAATCCGATAATGATAAGTGTTGTAGCTGATACAAAAAATTTAAACGAAGTAGTGGTAACAGCAACCGGTATTAAAAAAGAAGCAAAGCGTTTAGGTTATGCACTTCAAACAGTTGATGCCTCCGCATTTACCAAAGCCAGGGAAGCAGATCCTGTTAACTCACTCAAAGGAAATGTTGCAGGTCTTGAAATAAATATTAATTCGGAAATTGGTCATCCTGCAGATGTAATAATCAGAGGAGAAAACGGCTCAAATGATCGCCCTCTGTTTGTTGTTGATGGTGTTCCTATCAGCTCTGATACATATAATCTCAACGCAGACGATATTGATACCTATACAGTATTAAAAGGACCGAACGCCGCCGCGCTATATGGTTTCCAGGGAAAGAATGGAGCTATTATTATTACAACCAAAAAAGGAACAAAAAATAAAAGAGGATTTGTGATAGATTTTAATTCCAGCACACAAATCAACAAAGGATTTATTGCTCTGCCGAAATACCAGGATTTATATGGCCCCGGCGATAATGGAAAATATGCTTTTGGTGGTGGCGGCTCCAGCCCTCAGTCTTATTTTGGCAGTGGTGCAATAGGCGTTGGAATAAATGATTATGATTATGATGTTTGGGGACCACAATTCAGAGGTCAGTTATTGCCTCAATACGATGGAGCATATGATCCAACGCAAACCTATATGACCACTTTTGCCGACGGAAGTGTTTATAGCGGACACGTTGCACCCACACCTTTCACAGCCAGGGGAAAAGATAATCTGAAAAAATTCATACAAGCGGGGCTTCTTCAGTCTAATAGCATTTCGGTAAGTTCATCCACTGAAAAAACTGATATCAGGCTTTCTCTTGGCAATACTTATCAAAGAGGAATTGTTCCAAATACAGAACTCAATAATGGAAACTTTACCGGAAGCGTTGTTCATAGGTTCAATAAGAATTGGACTCTTACATCTTATTTCAACTATAACAGGCAATCAACTCCAAATGTTCCCGATGTCAATTATGGTCCAAACAGCATCATTTATAATATTATTATTTGGGGCGGTGCCGATTGGAGCGTAAACTCTCCTAATATTCGAAATTACTGGCAAGCAGGAAAAGTGGGGATTCAGCAAAACTATGAAGAGTACTACAGGTATAATAATCCCTGGTTTATGTCTTACGAGTGGTTGAGAGGACATTACCAAAATAATGTGTATGGCTACGTTTCATTAAACTACAAATTAAATGACTACTTCGATTTTCAATTCAGGCCAAGTCTGTCTACTTATGATATGTTCAACTCTGAAAAAATGCCTTATTCTGCAGACGTTTACGGACGACCTCTGCACCAGGGCGATTACAGGGAAGACAGAAGATCTTTGTTTGAATCAAACCAAGAGATACAGGCAAGATTTCATAAAAATGAAATCTTAGGATTTTTGGATTTACAAGTATTAGGCGGAGCAAATGCCAGAAATTTTAATTTTAATTCTGACTTTGAATCAACCAACTATTTGAACGTTCCCGGTATTTATTCATTTTCAAATTCATTAAATCCTCTAACCGGAAGCAGTTTTCACTCAAGCATGTTAGTGTTAAGCGCATATTATTCAGTTGATCTTGGATTCAAGTCTTATATAACTGCAAACATTACGGGCCGTGTAGATAAATCATCAAGTTTGCCAACTAATACAAACAGCTATTTTTACCCTTCATTTAATTTGGCAACAGTTGTTTCCGAATATGTAACATTACCCGAAGCAATATCATTTTTAAAATTCCGTGGCTCATATGCAGAAAGTAAAGATGGAGGCACTTCCCCTCTGTTCTCTCCTAACGTGAGCGCTACTCCTGCCGGTGGTTATGGATATACATGGTATTCTCCATATGGCGGTCCGAACTATCAGTTCTCGCCAACTTATACCTTATCGCCAACGTATACCAATCAGAATAGCGCAATATATTCTGATCAAACTATCAACCCGAAAATCTCAACAGCAGACAGAAAAGCAATTGAATTTGGAGGCACCATTCGTTTTCTCAGAAACAGGATTGGACTGGATGTAACTCGATATCATTATAAAAATACAGGTATCGTTAACCAGGGTACCTCAGATGCATCGGGCTACTCTTCTTATCTCACGAATGGAAATGTTTATACCAATGATGGATGGGAAGTTGTTTTGGATGGACGCGTTTTATCAAATCCAAACGGATTCAACTGGACAGTGCTTGCAAATTTTTCTACCTATATCAAAAAATGGGTAAATTATTCGAACCCCAACAATTACGAATTCAATGGTAAAAGAATTGATTTGGTATATGGCAATGGTTTTGTAAGAACTCCAGACGGCAAATTAGTAATTGATCAAACATCGGGAGTGTATGATCGCTATTCTGATCTGGGTTCTTCTGCACAAAGAGTTTACGGACATTCTGATCCCGATTGGCAATGGGGTTTAGTTAATACTCTGGGTTATAAAAATTTTTCATTGCGTTTTCAATTTGATGGAGTTGTTGGTGGTGTACTGGAAGATTATGTAAGATTAAAAACACTACAGGGAGGCAGGCACATTGAAGCTGCACAGGGTGCCCTTGGCGCAGCAAGACCAATGGATGAAGCTAATATTCCCGCATACACCGGACAAGGCGTGAATCTAGTTGGCGGTGCAATTCAGCTTGACCCGATTACCGGGCAAATTACCAATTTCAAAAGTTTGACAGAACAGACAAATACTACAAAAAGTCTAGTTCAACCTTTTGTTTACAATGCTGCTTCTATCCCCGATTTGAATATGATCAAAAAGACTTTTACTAAGTTAAGAGAGGTGACAATTTCGTACAAGCTGCCTGATGATGTGTTTGGAAAAAAATCTTTTGTACAATCCGCAACAATTTCTCTTGTTGGAAGAAACTTACTGTACTTCTTCCCAAGTCGATACAAAGATTTGGATGTGGACCAATATACTCAAGACAGTGGTTCTGGTCTGCAAACACCCACAACACGCAGTTATGGTTTTAACTTAAATCTATCATTTTAATTCCTAAAGCAAAAAATTATGAAAAGGCTAAAATACATAGTTTACTTTTTTATACTCACGCTTACTGCATATTCCTGCACTAAGCAGATTGAGAGCAAGCAACAAAATCCAAATAATCCCACGAGCGTTCCGCCTGGTTTAATTTTAGGAACTGTATTGAATGATATGTCGGGCAATGGAGGAGCCGGCAATTTAGGAGGAATTAATTCCTGGGGTGAAGTTGCTCAATGGAATCAGTATCATTGCCAGAATTACAATTACTATGGAGATAATATTTATTCATGGACTAATGGTTCCTTTGATCCATATCTCGTATTAAAAAATGTGGTTCAAATGGAAAAGGAAGTACAAACAAGAGGAGGCGCTGCAGTAAATCCTTATGAAGCGCTTGGAAGATTCATCAGAGCATATTACTATTACAATCTTACTTCTTTGTTCGGAGATGTTCCGCAGGCAGAGGCATTAAGCGGAATCGCCACACCAGCCTATACTCCGCAAGAGCAGGTATTTGCTTATGTGCTCGGTGAATTAGATACAGCAAATATAGACCTCGCTACTTTGATTGCCGCTAATGATAATTCATTACTAGCAACACAGGACATATATTATGGTGGCGATCTTACAAAGTGGCAAAAAGCAGTGAATTCTTTCAAACTAAGAGTATTGATCAGTTTAAGTAATAAAAGCACAGATCCAACATTAAATGTACCTGCACAATTCGCTGCCATCTTTAATAATCCGGCAACGTTTCCGATTTTCACAAGCCCAACAGATGATTTAGCCTTTGCTTACAATCCGGGTGCAGCGGACGCTTATAGCACCTATCCGTTTAACCCGAGTAATTTTGGTTCCATCGCTGCTCGTTTTAATATGGCAGATACTTATGTGAGTACATTAACAACCCTCAACGATGCACGCGTTTTTGTTACCTGCGAACCCGCCTGGGCTCTTGTTGGAAGTGATACTGCTCACCCGGCCCAATTTCAATATTTTGTGGGCGCCAGCACTGGCGAAGCAATCGGAACAATGTATGCAAATGCCAGCGCAAATGATTATTCGTTTATCAATCGTAACAGGTATTATTCAAACTTTACTGGAGAACCCGATGTATTAATTGGTTACAAAGAAATGTGTTTTAATATTGCGGAAGCAATTACACGGGGATGGGTATCTGGAAATGCCGAATCTTTTTATAGAACTGGCATTGGTGCTTCAATGGCATTTTATGGCATTGATACTACGCAAACAAATTTCACTGCGTACTTTTTACCACCTGGCGCAAATTCAGTTACCCAGGTTGCTCCATATCCGGTTACATTCAACTTTACAACTTATTATGCACAGCCTTCGGTGCAGCTTTCTGCTACGCAAGCAACCGCCATTAACCAGATAGTACTTCAAAAATATATCGCCTGTTTTGAAAATTCGGGTTATGAAGGATATTATAATTGGCGCAGAACCGGTGTTCCTGCTTTTGAAGGAGGCAGTGGTGTAGGAAATAATGGTGTTGTGCCTATACGGTGGGCTTACCCGGTATCTGAGCAATCACAAAATAAAACTAACTGGAGCGCCGCTTTGACCAACCAGGGATTTAGTGCGGATGATATTAATCAAACCATGTGGTTATTAAAATAAATTTTCTTGTTTAATTTTTTTTGCGGTTAGTTTGAAATATCTTAAGGCGAAACCTAAAAAAGTTTCGCCTTTTTTTCAAAGAAATTTTTTAGCATGAAACAATTTTTAATTTCTGTTTTCATTTTGCAATCGCTTGTTGCATTTTCCCAACAACACAAAACAGAAAATATTATTATCGTTACACTCGATGGTATGCGCTGGCAGGAAGTATTTGGCGGAATTGATTCTGCGCTCATGATCAATAAAAGATACACGCACGATTCTGCAGACGCCGCAAAATACTGGAGCAATGATATTTTGGAAAGAAGAAAAAAATTATTCCCTTTTTTTTGGAACACCATCGCAGCCCAAGGTCAGTTGTACGGCAACAGAAATATCGGAAGCGATGTTGACAATGCTAACCCTTATAAATTTTCTTACCCCGGATACAACGAAATATTTACGGGCTATCCGGATAGCGCAGTAAATTCAAACGATAAGATTTATAATAAAAACACTAACGTTCTTGAATTCATCAATCAACAAAAAAAATACAAAGGAAAAATTGCAGTTTTTGCTACATGGGATGCTTATCCCTATATTCTCAATTCTCCCCGAAACGGAATTTATGTTAATGCAGATTACGATACATTGAATTTTAAAAACGAAAATTTAAAACTCATTAACGATATTCAGTTTCTTGATCCGCGCAATACTGGAGAAAGATTGGACTTGCTTACTTATATTGCAGCCCGGGAATATTTTAAAGAATATAAACCGAAAATTTTGTACATCGCGTTTGACGAAACAGATGATTATGCGCATGCAGGACAATACAATCATTATCTCAACAGCGCGCATGCGGAAGATGGAATGATAGCCGACCTATGGAAAATAATTCAATCAATGCCGGAATACAAAAACAAAACAACATTGATAGTAACTTGCGATCATGGTCGTGGAGATAAAATAAAAGATCAGTGGAGAGATCATGGGCAGCGCGTTGAAGATGCAGGCCACATTTGGATTGCAGTGATGGGACCAGATACACCGGCATTCGGCGAAGTGAAATCGCAAACAACACTTTTTCAAAAACAAATTGCGCCGACAATTGCAGCATTACTCGGACTTCACTTCATTCCTGATCACGGAACAGCAGAACCTATTTCAACTATTCTTCAATAAAAAATTTTATGACTAAAGAAAATCCGCAACAAATCACCGATGAAATAATGAGCTATTACGAACAACATGGCGGCGAAGAATATGCCGGCGAAAAAGTTACGCAGTTAGAACACATGGTTCAGGCAGCGCAATTAGCCGAAGAGCAGGGCTATGATAATGAAGTGATACTTGCAGCATTTTTACATGATATAGGTCACATTTGCGAAGCTGGCCATGGCGATAATGAAATGGGGGAATTCGGAATAAAAGATCATGAAGAAATAGGCGCTGAATATTTGCAACAAAAAGGATTTTCAAAAAAGATAGTAAGATTGGTGCAATCGCACGTTGAAGCAAAAAGATATCTTACGTTCAAATATCCCGAGTATTACGATCAGTTATCCGACGCAAGTAAAAAAACTTTAGAATACCAGGGCGGAAAAATGTACGAAGAAGAGGCCGCCGCATTTGAGCAATATCCTTTATTCAACCTGATTATTAAAATGCGCACATGGGATGAGCAGGCAAAAATTGAACACAAACCTTTGCCGGATTTATCGCGCTATAGAAATATGATCTTAGAACATCTTGAATCGCAAAAAAATTGATGATAGTGAATGGCCAATTGTGAATGGTGAATTTGTTTTACCTGTTTAATGTTATTTGTAACACTTCGCTCTTCATACAAAAAATAAAAATCTCGCCTTGAGTACATCAATCCAAAAACGAAGTCAGCCTTTGGTTGCATTGTATGCAGCTATCATTACGTTTCTTACATACGCCACGGTGTATGGTTTTAGAAAAGGCTTCACCGTTTGCACTTTTGATGGAATCAGCTACGCAGGCATCAGTTATAAAACATGGTTGGTAGTTAGCCAGGTTGTTGGTTACATGCTGAGCAAATTTTATGGCATTCGTTTTATTGCAGAATTAAAACGAATGGGCAGAGGCAAACTGATTCTTATTTTAACAGGCATATCATGGTCGGGCTTGTTGTTGTTTGCAGTTATACCGGCTCCATACAACATCATTTGCATGTTCATTAATGGATTTCCGTTAGGTATGATTTGGGGTGTGGTTTTTTCTTTTGTTGAAGGAAGAAAAGCAACAGATTTTATTGGCGCTGCTTTAGCCGTCAGTTTTATTTTTTCTTCAGGCTTTGTAAAATCAATTGCTAAAACTTTGGAATTGCAATTTCATTTGAATGAAGTGTGGGTTCCATTTGTTACCGGGCTTGCATTTGCAGTTCCATTGATCATATTTGTTTATTTGCTCGAAAAAATTCCGCCGCCATCAGAAGAAGATATACAACTGCGAAGCAATCGTGTTCCTATGACAAAAGAAAAAAGAAAAGAATTTGTACAATTATTTTTTCCGGGGCTTGTAACCGTTGTTATCATTTATGTTTTCTCTACAATTTTTCGCGACATACGCGACAATTTTATGGCCGACATGCTGAATGAAATGGGACTTGGTAATGATCCATCATTATTTACAAAAACAGAAACGCCAACAACGCTTATTATTTTGATAATAATCGGCAGCATGGTAATGATCAGAAATAATTTTAAAGCATTGATGTATTCGCACTATTTTATTTTACTCGGTTTTGTGATCAGTGGTTTTAGCAGTTACCTGTTTGTGCAAAATCAACTTTCTCCAATATGGTGGATGACACTTGTTGGATTAGGTTTGTACATGACGTATATTCCATTCAATTGTATTTTTTTTGAAAGAGTGATCGCAACATTCAGATTTCCGGGCAATGTTGGATTTTTAATTTACATAGCAGATTCTTTCGGTTATCTTGGAAGTGTTGGTGTATTAATTACCAAAGAAATTCTTCATGTTAAATTGCAATGGACGAGTTTTTATTCGCACGGCGTAATGTTTTTATCAATTATCGGTGTTGCCGGTACAATTGTTTCACTTGTTTATTTTTCTTCTAAATATAAAAAAGAAAAAGCGGCTATATGGACAAGCGATCAGCTATTGTTGTAGGTGCAGGCATTGTTGGACTTGCCACTGCAAGAGCACTTGCATTAAAAGGATTTTCCGTAAAAGTTTTTGAGCGCACACATAAAGCAGTGGGCGCTTCCATTCGCAATTTCGGAATGATTTGGCCAATTGGCCAGCCCGCAGGTAAATTATATAGTCGTGCGATCAGAAGCAGAAACATCTGGAAAGAAATTGGCGACGCAAGCAAAATTAATTACGACACGAGCGGAAGTTTACACCTTGCTTACCATGCAGACGAATGGCAGGTTTTGCAGGAATTGTTCGAAGAATTTAAAAAAGAAGGAAGAGACATTAGCTTATTGAATAAAAATGAAATTGCAGAAAAATCAGAAGCAGTTGTTCAGGAAAATTTGTTCGGCGGATTATTCAGTAACGAGGAATTAATTGTTGATCCACGACAAGCGATTCAAACTCTTCCCGAATATTTATCAAAAAAATTTGATATCGAATTTTATTGGGGAAAATGTGTTACCTATATTTCCGATCAAACAATCTATATCGGAAATGAAGAAGAATATCCGGCCGATTTAATTATGATTTGCAGCGGCGCAGATTTTGAAACATTATATCCCGAACAGTTTGCAAAATTTCCATTTACAAAATGCAAATTGCAAATGTTGCGTTTTGCTTCACAACCCGATCAATGGCGTATCGGGCCTTCACTTTGCGGCGGCTTATCGCTCATCCATTATAAAAGTTTTAATGCTGCATCTTCTTTGCCGATATTAAAAAAAAGATACGAAAATGAAATGCAGGATTATTTGAAATGGGGAATTCATGTAATGGTTTCTCAAAATGCAAAAGGCGAATTAACCGTTGGCGATTCGCATGAATATGCAACGACACACGATCCTTTCGACAAAGATTTTATAAATAAAATGGTTCTCAATTATTTAAAAAAATTTGC
The DNA here is from genome assembly GCA_963774065.1 of Chitinophagia bacterium. Lineage (GTDB taxonomy): Bacteria > Bacteroidota > Bacteroidia > Chitinophagales > Chitinophagaceae > Puia. The sequence goes on along the minus strand of CAVZDO010000003.1, from coordinate 1,542,977 downwards.
TCAGTTTAAAGATTGGACTTTATCAGAAACATGGAACGGCATTTATCCGAAACTCACTAACGGAGAAACTGATTTATTTTTTTCTCCCGAACCTGGTGTGCATATTATAAATGGAGTTGGGGGCGCCGGAATGACATTATCATTCGGGCTTGCAGAAGAATTAGTTGAAAAAATATAGGAATTTAATTTTTAAACCTTCGCACCTTAAACCCTTCTTAACTTTCTTCTCATAAAAAGTTTTGTAGTTTTAATGATTCGCACTAATAACTTATTCCATGAATTTTCTCACCGGGTTTTTAAGAACAATTATTTTACTTGGAACAGTGCAGGGTTTCATTGTTGGTTGCTTGCTTTTCTTTTCAAAAAAAAACCGGCAGAGTAATATTTTACTTGGTGTAATAATATTACTGATGTCGCTCGCCTGTTTTAATTTGTATGCAGATTATGCAAACTGGTTTGGTTCAGATATTTTAAGATTCATAGGCCAATTGGTACCATTAGTTATAATCATGCCACTTGGTCCATTGATATATTTTTATATTCAGTCTTCTCTCGATGCAAATTTTAAATTCACAAAAAAACATCGCCGCCATTTTTTTCCAGTAATTATTGACATCGTTCCGCAACTCGTTGTAATAATTTTCATCATTGGGCTATTAACAAACACCATAAGAAATAATCCGGGTCCGTGGGGAAATTTTATTGACACCTACAATGTATATGCAGATATTCCGCGATGGATTTCTGTAACAACGTATTTGTGGTTATCATCAAAATATTTGTCTGCCTTCAGAAAAAAATATAATGGTTCTTTAACCGGCTTAACTAATAATTTTAAATGGACACAGCAACTCGTTCGCGTTTTTTTTGGCTTTCAGATCCTATGGCTTTTATATCTCGTTCCTTATGTAATTCCACGTTATACTGATGTGATGTTAAATACATTTGACTGGTATCCGCTTTACATACCTCTTGCCGTTATGATCTACTGGCTCGGAATTAAAGGTTATATAATCACGCAACAGCTTTCCATTAAAAAAATGCCAGGCAATAATATTTCATTAACTCCCGAAACAATAAAAGAAACAATATCTCTGCTTAATAGTGCAATGGAAAAAGATAAAATTTATCTCAATCCAAATTGTAATCTTTCGTTATTATCAGAACATATAAACGTTTCACAAAAAACAATTTCTGCGGTGCTGAACCAGCATTTGCACAAAAGCTATAATGAATTTATTAATGAATTTCGCGTGAATGCTTTCAAAGAAAAAATACAAAAACCCGAAATGGAACAACTCACTATTGCCGGCGTTGCTTTTGAATGCGGCTTTAATTCGCAAGCAACTTTTCAGCGCACATTTAAACAAATTACGGGCTTATCTCCTTCCGAGTTTCGCAATACAGTGGCGCAAACTAATTAATCAATTCTCATTTTCTTCCTGAACAGTTATCAAATCCGGATTTGATAACTCTAATTTTATTTTCTTATCGCAGACAGTATCAAATTTGCAATATTAAAAGACAAATTTTTTGAAGTCAGCTTCAGTAATTCTATTAAACATCCTTGCGTCGCACTCTTGTACGGCAGAATATATATTGAGCGGCCAAATTATTTACAATCAAACTAAAAGTACAGTCATGAAAAAAATTTTTTTTATTCTTCTAACAACAATTGTATCGGCGTCAGCATTTGCTCAATTGCAACATACAAGATGGAAAGGAACAATTAAAGGCGACAATCCGCGAAATGTAATATTGGATTTTAAAAAAGATACTGTTGTTCTTTACACAGTTTCTGACAGTGAAATTGTTGAAACCATGACCTATACCGCAAACAACGCGACATTTACTGTGAAGAAAATTGAAGGACAGAGTGATTGCGATAATACAACTCCTGGGAAATATAGATTTGAAATAAAAGGCAACAAAATGCTGATCAAATTAATTACTGATGTTTGTTCCGACAGATCTTCCGCTTTGGATACAACAAAATGGACAAAATGGAAAGATCACCCCGAAGTAAGACTGAGCGAAAATATTTTAAAACAATATGTGGGCGTATATGAATTTAATCCGCAGCATCTGCTAACGATCACTTTAGAAAACGGCAGATTATTTATTGAAGGGCCAAATAATAATCTTCCAAAATCTCCATTAATTCCGGAAAGCAATACAAAATTTTTTTTGAAGATTGCCGGTGTCGAAATTGATTTTGTAAAAGGCGCGAATGGAAAAGTGATCAAATTTATTTCGCACGAAGAACAAGACCATGATGTGAAAAAAATAAAGTAATTCTTATTTTATTTCTCAACAAATTCTTTGAGCGATTTACCGATTATATAGGTCCATCCTTCGACAAAATTCTGTTTTTTGAAATCGGGGTTTTCAGAAGGGAAAGTTTCTAATCCTTCATGCCTTAATTTTAAACGGGTTTTGCCGTCTTCATCAAACAATTCAAAAGTGACAAATGAATTGCCGGGGTAATCTTCATATCTCCAGCTGTGCTTAAGTTTTTTATTTTCTACCACTTCAATTATTTTGCAACGATGTAAAAATGTTCTGCAGTCATTGCTTCCTTCAAACTGAAATTCAAAACCGACAACAGGTTCAAATTCTGCAATATCAAAATACCATTGCTTCATATAATTTTTGTTGGTTAACGCCTTCCAAACTTTTTCAACCGGCGCATTGTAAACGCGTTCAATTACGAGAGGTCCGCTCTGATTCATGACTTTTATTTTTTGTATTTAGATTTCAATTTTCTTTCTTCTGCTTTTTCTTTTGAAAAAAAATTGAAACAATTATTTCACACATTTTATATTCAAAATAAAACAAGCAAATCAAATTTTTAAAATGAATTCTTATTTTGAATACTTTTTTTTAAATATTAAATTTTTAATAACAGGGGTTATTAATGAGTTAAGACGTTGTATCTTCGTATTTCTTTCCAGGAAAACACCCACCTTGCGTAATTGCATAATCAATTTTAAAATGATAAATCATGAATAAAAAACTCCTTTTTATTATTATCATCGCTGCCCTGGCTTGTCAAACAAAAGCTCAATCGCCAAAGATTGATACCGTTGCTGTTTCAATTCTGGATCATATGAGTGCAGTGATCGGAGATCTTAGCTCGTGCAGTGTTACCATTCATGCAAACTATGATATCCACAGCAAAGTGCTTGGATTAGTAAAACATTCCGACGAAGAAAAACTTTACATGCGCGGACCGGATAAATTATTAGTTACAACAGAAGGAGACAAAGGAAGCCGCGAATTTTTTTATAACGGCAAAACACTTAGCTATTATTCTTTTGATAAAAATCAATATGGACAAATTGCTGTACCCGCTACTATTTTGGATATGATTGACAGCGTGAACAAAAATTATGGCGTTGATTTTCCTGTTGCAGATTTTTTTTACCCAACATTTGTTGATGATATATTGGCTGATGCAAAAAATCTTTTTTTTCTCGGCGTAACAAAAGTTGGCGACAAGGAATGTTTTCACATAGCCGGCACAGCTAAGGATAAAACTTTTCAGTTCTGGATTTCCAATGATGCTTTTTATCTTCCTTTAAAATTGGTAATAGTTTATACAAGCAAAGAAATGAATCCTCAATACGAAGCTACGCTCAGTAACTGGCAGGTCAATCCAAATTTACCGGATGCTTTGTTTGATTTCACTGCGCCGCCAAAAGCAATAAAAATTAAAATGGGTTCTTCTCTAAAAAAATAAAATTATTTATACTTCAAATTTTCATTATGAAATACTCCTATAGTCACAATGTAATTTTTTATGTTTTTGCGTATTTCTTTTTTATTGCAGGCTTAAGTTTGCCCCAGCAAACAAATGCGCAAAGATTTAATCACCCAAGTTTTAGTGGCAGTTCGTTTCACGCATCAGCACCTATGCGCACAGCTCCTGTGAGACCAGCTCCGGCAGTGCGTAACACGCCGGTTACAAGACCAGCGCCACTGCAGGAAAACAGAACTATTAATGGAGGCGCGCGAAATATTGGCAATCATAATTTTCATCCTACAACTACTGTAAACGTTACACCCCACGTTGATGTAAATAACCGGGATAGAGTGAATGTTTATCATACCGGCACATATCGCGGACTTCGTCCGTATTCTTATCATCCATATCATCCTTACTATTGGGGTCCGCGCTGGCATCCGGTTGGATTTTTTTTAGCGTCGCTTGCAGCAGATGCATTTCGGTTTGCAATAGGAAATCAATGGTATTATTATGATGACGGATGTTATTATATTCCATCTTCCGGCGGTTATTCTGTTGTTCCGCCACCAATCGGAGCGGTGGTAAGTTATTTACCTGATGGCTATGAAACATGCATGGTTGGCAATGATACTTTTTATTATTACGGGGGCGCTTTTTATATTACTGTTGCCGGCGGCTACCAGGTTGTTCAGGCTCCGCCTGGAGCAGTTGTAAGCCAGCTTCCGGTTGGAGCAGTTGATCAGCAAATAAATGGCGAAGATATTTTGGTATATAACAATGTTTATTATCAGCCAATTTCCCAGGATGGACAAGATGCATACGAAGTAGTCCCATCCAATTGAACAATAAAACCATCTTCGATATTTTATTTTGATAGCTGAGAATATTGGTTTGAATTTTTTAAATTAAAATTCCATCATATCGTCACCATTATTTAAACCTTGTCAATAACATAAATAATTTATCATTACAAATTCAGCGCGCTCACTTTTGTTTATAATATTTTTCTACAACTTCTGAATTGCCGTCTGCATCTGCTTTTACAGTAACCCACGAAGTTTCGTCTTCAAGCTTTACATAATAATTTACGGTTTCAGTTGTTGATTCTTCTGTAACTCCGTAAATTTTTTTGGATGGATATTTAGCCTTCAATTTACGAATGATATTAAGAGGCAGGTTATTTTCTGTGTAGTACCTGATTGCGTCTAAAAAGTTTCCATCCATATCATAATTTACAACGGTTCGAATTCCGTTTAGCATAAACTGCGCAGTATTTTTTTCGGAAAATGTTCGCCAAACAACATTCTGCGCATCAGGAAATGTTTGGTTAAATGATCGTAAAACTTTTTCGTTTACGTCTTTGCTATACCCGGCAATACTGATGCTGCAAAATACAATGCACAACATCGCAATCAAATACTTTTTCATGGCTGTTCTTTTTAAAAAATGAAAAATAATTTACAAACTAAATGTATGATGAAAGAATGCGCATGTCAAGCTAATATATGTAACCGGCATGCAATTGAAGCGCAATGAACGTTGAGAATTTCAGACAAAAACTAAAGACGGGAAAAATGAATCTTAAACATGATAAAACAAATACGAAAGCTCTTTTAATTATTTCGTGCGGAGATTAATTTTTTGTTAAACTGGAACAACGGAATTTGTTCTCTCTTAAAATTTAAAAATTATATTTCACCAATCCATTTTTTAAATGATGCTGCATTTTCCTGGCTCACTATTATTTCTTCGTTGATCGCTAACGTTAGTTCCACGCTTATTTTACTTCTTTCCAACGGTTTGAATCTTTTAATAAAATTTGCATTGATGATGTATTTTCTGTTTGCGCGATAAAAACATTTTTTATCGAGTTCTTCTTCCAGATCGCTTAAATTATTTTTATCGGCAAGATATTTCCTGTTGTCTTTATCTACCAAAAAAACAAGTTTGTGTTCTGTAAAAAAATAAGCTACATCTTCCATACGCACTGTTTGAAATTCCAATCCTTTTTTTACAATCACGCGCGATCTTTTTTTCTCGTGATTATTCAAATAATCAAATAACGCAGAATGATTGTTTACAAAATGCATTTGCAGATTTTTGTATTTGCGTATTGCTGTTCTCAATTTATTTTGCGCTATTGGTTTTAATAAATAATCAATACTATTATAATCGAATGCCTGGGTTAAATATTTGTCGTATGCTGTTGTAAAAATTATAGGGCATGTGATGTTGCACGATTTGAAAATATTAAAAGATAATCCGTCGGATAATTGGATATCCATTAAAATCAAATCGGGTTGTTGATTGTTGTTGAGCCATTTTATACTTTCTCCAACGCTGCTGCATGTTGAAATGGTTTGAATATTTTCATCAGTTTGTAATAATTCTTCCACTAAATTTTCAAACGCAGGTTTTTCGTCTTCGATAATCAGCACTTTCATAATTTAAAATTTAAGAATGGGCAATTTAACACTGAACATTTTGAAATTATTTTCAATAATGATATTTCGTTTTGTAATCAGTTTATACCTGTTATCCAAATTAGTTAAACCTATACCGGATGTTGGCACAGCATAATTTTTTGGGTTGACTTCATTTTTTACAATTACATAATTTGAAGAAATAGATACTTTAATACCGAGCGGAATTTTATCGTTAAAATCATTGTGCTTTATTGCATTTTCGATGAGAGCTTGCATGGATATTGGCGGTATTAAAAAATCTTCGGCGGCGAGATCGTTAATTTCAATCATCATATTCACTGCATCGCTGAAGCGGATTTTAATTAAATAAAAATAGTTGGAAATAAATTCTATTTCTTCTTTTAACAGCACAAGATCTTTTTCTTTATTACTTAGAATATAGCGATATACTTTGGCAAGCGTGTCATTATATAATCGTGCATTTAAAGGATCTTTTGTAATAAGATAAGAAAGCGTATTAAGCGAATTAAAAATAAAATGCGGATCGATCTGATTTTTGAGAGCTTCAAGTTCGGCTTGCGCTTTTGCAATATTTAATTGTTCAACAGTTGATAAATTATCTACGCGCTCCTGGTTAAGAAACATATTTTCATACAGACTCGTAATAAACATTGCAGATATGATGATGATTACTGTTGAATTTAAAATTGGCGACCAGTTGTCATGCGTTTCTTTCGACAATAATTTCCATCCGCTCAATAACAAAACGGAAGTAACTCCGGAATACAAAATGTTTGCGCCGAAAAGAATTGAAATAATTTTGGAATACTTATTATATCTCGGTTTAAATTTCCTTCTTACATAATATATCAGCCAAACATTGCCCTGCCATATTATGAATGACACCAAAATAAAAAAAGCATAACACCCAAGTAATTCTATAAAAGAATAGCGGTTGTTGGTTATTAGCCCGGTGATGTTTGGAATAATTATTCCTAATAAAGGTACACCAAATAATTTTATCGCTCTATCATCTAAAATATTTTCATTGGTCATAGCAGCTTAGCTTGAATAATTACGTTTTCGGTAATTTAATTTCCAGCCTCAGAAATGTGCAGTAGAACGATACAGCTAAATAATCTATTAAATCTCTCTGAAAAAAGTTAATTGTTATAAAAGGAAATTTTCGAGGTTGAAAATTCATGGATATACTTTTAGTTTCTCATTTTTATTTATTAGGCAGGTTCAGATATGATAAACGCTGCTTCACGTGTTCAAAATACTTGTTGGGTAAACTTTAAAAAATCTGTGCAGAAATTGATATTAATTTCACCCATCTATCTATCTAAGCTATTCCGGAGAAATTTTTTTAAGAAGACAACCTCTCCGGACATTAAAGTTGTCTATAGAAGTTTTCTCATGTGATCCGCAGGTGGTTTTTACCACCTGCTTTTTTTTCGGCATCAAATAATCATGCTTTAGTTGCAATAATTCACGCTTTAGTTTTATTTTTTAAGAATCACCGGTATAAACAATTGTTTTATGCCGTGAATTAGCAAATAAAGCAGCCGTTTTAATTAACTTTATACATAATGACCCTAATGAAAAAAATAATTTATCAACTACTGCACAATGAGTATTTATCCGTTGGTTTTTTCGAATAATTCTAAATATCGAATTAGCCGGCACATATTATTCTGGTTAGTGTGGATTGGATATTATACTGCGTTCATGACATTGTCGTGGATGGAAAAATATCCTTTCACTGTATCTTTTCCCGCTTCACTTATTGAGGAATCGTTATCCATGCCGCTCGATATTATTTTTTGTTATGCGGTTATTTATTTTTTGATACCCCGACTTTTATTTAAAGGAAGATATATAGTAATGGTGTTGCTATGGATAACATTTAGCGTTTTGCACATTGCATGTTTTCAATTTTACAGCGATCATATAATTCCCGTTATCCGTTCTGCATATCATTTGCCATATAGCGTTCATTCAAAAAGTTTTTTGTGGACGTTCTTTTTCACTTTCAGTCAAATAAATATGGAAGCATCCCTCGCTGCTGCAATTAAATTAGGAAAGATGTGGTACATCAAGCAGCAGGAGCTTAACATTTTAAAAAGTGAGAAGCAAAAAATCGAACCGATTGAAAATGGAAAAATTCAACCGGTTTTTTTGGTGAACGCTCTTGACAAAATAGGAATACTCGCTATTCAAAAACCATCAATCATTCCACATGTAATAAAAAAATTAAAAAACCTTTTGCTGTATGTGATTTATGATAACAATCAACCCAAAATAAGTTTAGAAAAAGAATTGCGTTTGCTTGAAGAATTTGTAGAATTAGAAAGAGCCGGAAATGAAAATATAAATGTAAATATGAAGATTATCGGAAACACAGATGGGGAAATGATTGCGCCATTTATTATTTTACCGTTAATAGAAAATAGTTTCCGGCAGTTAACAAAGCTTGAGCTAAAAAATAAATACATCAATCTTGAAGCGAGAACAGCAGATGGAATTTTTTCACTGAAAGTTACCTGGAGCAAACCTGTAGATACTTCCACGCTCACTAATAACGACAGTACTTTTTTACAAAATATCGGTAAACGGTTAAATCTTCTTTATCCTCAAAGTCATGAATTAAAAATTCTTATTAATTCTGATCAGTTTGCAATAAATTTAAAAATGGATTTGCACAAAGCAATTAATTAATTATGGAGATAAAAGGTATCTGCAAATGTCAACCCGACAATTATTTTTTTATTAAGAAAATGAAACAATTCAATATTCGGCCCGCTCTTTGATACGTAAGAATTACTCTTAACTTTAGCTCTGAATCCCGCTATATTTATTGCCTGCGATTAACCCTTTATTTTAAAATTATTTTTTCAATAATTTTTTTGCAACATGAAACTGTATTCGGTTTTAGGAAAAATATTCTCCTTAATTTTTGCCGCAATTGCTTCGGGGTTTTTGGCTATTGAAAAATTAATTTCAGTAAAACATTCCGACGATATTAAAAAATAACCTGCCCGGCAATTTCATTCGAGTAATTTGTTATTAGCAGTTCGTTTAGTTTTCCTCTTTTGGCGGAATTGGAATTAATGATTCTTTTTGCTTTTATTCTGTCAATAAAAAAACCTGAGTAAATGTCGTCGAAAAAATTATTTTTAAAATCTTTCTCTTTTACATCTGCATTACTGAGCATCCATTTATAGTTATGTGCAGTTAATTCTTTGCAGAAGTCTCTCAATCTTATTTGTTGTTGATCATTAAATACATCTTTCGCATAGGCATTAAAATTAGATGTAGCGTTTAATGGTTTGTATGGTGGATCTAAATAAAAAAAAGAATTTTGTTCGGCATACTCCAATGTTTTTGCATAATCACCACATAATATCTCAACTTTTTTAAGCACTTTGCTCACTGCAAAAATATTTTCTTTATCGCAAATAGTGGGAAATTTGTACAAACCAATCGGCACATTAAAATCGTTGGTTTTATTTACCCTGTAAAGCCCGTTAAAACAAGTTTTGTTTAGAAAAATAAACAGAGCAGCCTGAATAATTATCTCTGCATTCCTGGAATTATAATGTTGGCGTTTTTGATAGTAATATTCTTTTTTTTCTTCTTCTGAATTTTGTGCTGCATGATATTCTTCCTGAAATTGATCCAAAACAAAAATCAGTTCCTTAGGTTTTGATGCAATTATTTTATACGTGTTTATTAAATCAGGATTTATATCGCTTATTACCGCTTTTTTTATACCGGAAAAATTATCAAGCATCCAAAATAAAACTGCGCCACTGCCAACAAATGGTTCTATATAAATAAATTTTTCTTCTGAAAGTTGCTTTGGCAATGCTTTTTTTATAGAAGACAATAATTGCGTTTTCCCTCCGGCCCATTTTAAAAACGGTTTAGCCATTCTATTTATAATTTCTTTTGGTTTTTATTTTGATAATGCAATTTATCATTCTTATACAACTTGGAAATAATTTAACTGAAAGCCAGAATAGCATAAATTAGCTATAAAAAAACATGGAAATAAATTCCCTGACATTAGCCGAAAGAGCCATTTTAGCAAATCAATATAAAGTTTTTGCATTTCTTGATAAAAAAAATGCAAAAGAACATTTAGCAAATGCAGAAGTTTTTGAAAAAGGTTATACAGGCCTATATGAAGAAGTTTTAGAAAATATTGCTGATGAAATTTCAAGCGAAGTTTGTAAAGAAACGAATGATATTCTTACCATGTTTAAGTACATACGAAAAGGAATTCATAATCTTAAAAAACATGAAAGAGATAAACTGAATTTAGATAGAATACGATTTGACGGCTTCGATGCCGATAACGATGAACATTATTATTTTGCAAAGTTCATGATTAAGAAAAAACATTTTTATGAACATTTTTCCAGCAGCAAAATGAATTCGCAGAGCCTCGCCTCACTCAAGCGCTACAGAAAAATGCTGCCGGTATACAAATCAATTCTTGACAAAAAAATTTACACTTTTGGAAAAAATGAATTGATCAAATTTATTGAAGCTGTACATAATTAGCAAAGCCTCTTTATTGAATAAATCATAACTTCAAACATCAACTTAAATTAACGTTATGAGAAAACATTTACAGGCATTTTTATTTGCCGGTATTTCCGTTCTTTTTGTTTCCGGTCAGGCTTCAATGAGCGATAGTTTGATGCATGCAAAAGACAGTACGCTCCACGCTTTATTTCATGTCGACTCAACAAAAGTTGCCAAAGAATTTGCTGAAAAAGCAAAATGGGATAACCTTGCTTCCAAAGCAGAATTTCCATTGCTAAAAGGTGGCAAATACAGCGGCGTAATACCCGTAAAAGATCCAACTGAAATACCCGATCCGAATATGGATTATAAAATTTTATTTGAACTGACACAAAATAATCCCGACTCATCTATAAAAGAAATTAATTCCGGCTTAGATGAAATTGCAAGAGTGATTAATCTGCATGTTGCATCCGGAATTCCGGCAAAAAGAATCATACCTGTAATTGTAGTACATGCAGGCGCTTTGAATGCAATTAAAACCAATGAGGCCTTTAAGAAAAAGTACAAGGTGGATAATCCGAACCTTAAACTGATAAATGATTTGGAAAAAATAGGCGCTAAATTTATTGCATGCGGTCAGGCTATGGAATTTTTTGAAGTAAAACGCGAAGAGTTATTGCCTGAAGTAAAAATTTCAATTACTGCACAAACTGTAATTTCGGGTTACCAGTTAAAAGGATACGTTTTGCATTCATTATGGCAATAGCATAGAGCAGATAATTAAAACCCCTAACCACCATCATTAGTTTTATGAAACAATACCTGCTCTTTTTATTTTTTTCTTTTTCACTTTGCACAGGAAAAATTTTTTGTCAGTTAAATTTTTCTCCTGAAGAAAAAAAACATACATGGTGGAAGGAAGCAGTGGTTTATCAAATTTATCCAAGAAGTTTTAAAGATAACGACGGAGATGGAATTGGCGATCTCAAAGGCATTATTTTCAAATTGGATTATATCAAAAGTTTAGGCGTTGATGTAGTTTGGCTCAACCCTATATACAGTTCGCCAAATGATGATAACGGATATGACGTGAGCGATTACCGCAACATCATGAAAGATTTTGGAACGATGGCGGATTTTGATTCTTTGTTAAAAGGTCTTCACCAGCGAGGTATTAAATTGGTTATGGATTTGGTTGTGAACCACAGCAGCGACGAACATGAATGGTTTAAACAAAGCCGGAGTTCGAGAAACAATCCTTATCGAAATTATTATCATTGGTGGAATGCTGAAAACGGAAAACCGCCTTATCGCTACAGTTTATTTGATGTTAATCATGATGCGTGGATGTATGATTCACTTACGAACGCTTACTATCTGCATTATTTTTCGCGCAAGCAACCTGATCTGAATTGGGAAAATCCGCAAGTGCGAAATGAAGTGTACGGCATCATGAAATTTTGGGCGGATAAAGGCATTGATGGATTCAGGCTTGATGCATTTCAGTTTGCTTCAAAAGACACAACCTTTCCTGCTTTCCCCAAAAATTTTGAAAAGCATTTTACATTATACTATGCCATGCAGGGAAATTTGCATGGTTATTTGAAGGAAATGAATAAAGAAATTTTTAGAAAGTATGATGTGATGAGTGTTGCAGAAGGCGCTGGCAATTCATTTGAAGATGCACATAATTTAGTTGATGCAAATCGCCACGAACTTAATATGGCCTATGCATTTGACGGAGTTGATATAGCTACAAAAGAGGGATATAGTCTTTTGCATTTTAAAGAAGTCTTCAGTCGTTGGGATAGTGCATTTGCAGAAAACGGATGGCTGTCAATTTTTCTTTCTAATCATGACCAGGCAAGATTGGTAAGCAGGTTTGGTAATGATGATCCTGCATTCAGAGAAGTGTCGGCCAAAATGCTTGCCACATTTATCATGACGATGCGCGGCACTCCTTATTATTATAACGGCGATGAATTAGGAATGACTAACGCCGGGTTTGATAAAATAGAAGATTATCGCGACATGCAAACACTGAATGAATACAATCATCAAAAAAATATAGGTGGGGATCTGCAAAAATTTATGCAGGAAATAAAATTCGCATGCAGAGATAATGGTCGCACGCCATTTCAGTGGAATGCTACGGAAAATGCAGGTTTTACAACCGGAACACCATGGATAAAAGTAAACGCAAATTATAAAACAATCAATGAAGCTGCACAGGAAAACAACCCAAACAGTTGCCTTAATTATTTCAGAAGATTAGTAAAGCTGCGCAAAAATAATCTTACACTCGTTTATGGAAAATATATATTGCTGGATAAAAAAAATCCAAAAGTGTATGCTTATATAAGAGAAGATAAAGAAACAAAAATGCTGGTGCTGTTGAATTTTTCGTCGTCGGATGCGCAGGCAGATATTGGAATAAGTATTGCAAATGCAAAATTACTTTTATCAAACTACAAGGATGCTCCTTTGAATAATAAAGAAAAAGATCAGATCACATTAAGACCTTACGAAGCTATTATTTACAGGCTATAAAAGTTTGCAAGCAATAATCTTGCATGAATTCTCATTTGGTAGTCCCGACAGGAATCGAACCTGTATCAAAAGTTTAGGAAACTTCTATTCTTTCCATTGAACTACGGGACCAATATTGTTATTTAAACAAAAATAATGCTTATCATTTTATGAATAGATCTTCATTATCGGAATTTGATTAATTTCATCTTCTAAAAATTTCAAAATGAAAAAATATCTTCTCACTTTATCATCAGTCGTTTTGTTTTTATTATTTGCCTGTTCGGTTAATGCTCAAAATAGTAACGCTCCCCACGTGAATCATCTTGCTATTTATGTTGTGGATTTGCAACGCAGCGCAGACTTCTATCAAAAGATAATGCAGTTGCAAAAAATTCAAGAGCCCTTTCACGATGGCAAACACGTTTGGTTAAAACTTGGCGAACACAGTCAGCTGCATATTATTTCCGGCGCCACCGCCGACGTTGTGCATGATGAAAATGTTCATCTTGCTTTCAGCGTTTCTTCTCTCGATGATTTTATTAAACATCTAAAAGCAGAAAATATAAAATTTGGCAACTGGGCGCAAAATTCCGAAGAACCACAACTTCGCGCAGACGGCATCAAACAAATTTATCTCAAAGATCCTGATGGTTATTGGATTGAAGTGAACAACGATAAATTCTGATAGATAATCGTCAATGGTGAAGGTTGTAATTTCTTCAATTCGTGCAATTCGATAAAATTCGTGTTATAACAACGCAAAACTTCAAACTACAAACTGTAAACTTGCCTTATCTTTGCCGTCCTTAATTCAGGCTATGAAGTTTTATAATTTAATAATTAAATACAGGTTATATATTGCCGCGGCATTTCTTGCAATCGCAATTGCTACTAACATATATGTTGGTTTTTGGCCGGCTTTTTTACCTTATCTCATTTGCATCGTGTTAATATTCGGATACTTTTTTTTCGGGCCATTAAGATTGATCCAGGATTCCATGGAAAACGGAGATATGGAAGGCGCTGAAAAAATTTTGAGTTCAATTCGTTACCCCGGATTATTATACAAACCTATCCGTTCCGTATATTACACTTTGAAAGGTAATATCGCAATGATGAAGCAGGATTTTGACGTTGCAGAAAAGAACATGAAAAAAGGATTGGATCTTGGCATGCCTATGAAAGAAGCCGAGGGTGCGAGTTTGCTGCAAATGGGAATGCTGTTAATGCAAAAAAATGATTTGAAACAGGGAGAAAGTTATATTCGCCAGGCAATAAGAAAAGGATTACCCGATAAAGAAAATCAAGCAACCGCTTATTTGCAACTTTGTTCCATAATGATGACCAAAAGAGAATTCAGGGCAGCCAAAGAATTTTTCAGAAAAGCAAAAGCATTAAAACCCACAACTCAACAAATTGTTGACCAGATAAAGCAGATTGAAAAATATATTTCAAGAATGCCGGGATAGAAAATATTTTTCGAAATTTTTATTCCGCTAATTCCGTTTGCAATTGCTCAACGCATGCATTGATCACCCGGTTGATTTTTTCAATTAAAGGCGGCAGAATTTCAACAGAAGATTCTTGTTTGGCATTTGTTTCAATGGTGCGAATTTCTTTTTGAATAGTTTTTATTGCCATCGAATCTATTGTAGATTTTAATTTATGCGCGATTTTTCCAACCTGCGCCCAGTTTTGCGATGAAGCTGAAACCTGCAACTGCTTTACATCTTGCGGAACAGTTTCAATAAACAAGGCAATCATTTTTTTTATAAATTCTTTATCTCCGCCCGAAACAGATCTCACCATCGCGAGATCATATAATTTATCATCCGTTGTCGCGGCGCTATTAATGTTTGGTTTTTTTTCAGCTGTTAGTAAAGAAGTTTTCATGGTGTCTTTTTGCAAAAATTTTACAATAGTATTCAGCAAATTAAATTCATCGTAGGGTTTGGCAAGACAGGAATCCATTCCTGCATCAAAAAATTTTTCTTCTCCGGCTTCGGGTAATTCTGCAGTAAGTGCAATAATTGGTATTGATGATTTATTTTTATCGGCAAGCTGCCTTATTTTTTTTGTTGCTTCAATTCCATCCATTTCCGGCATATGCACATCCATCAGCACGCAATCAAAATAATTTTGTTCTATTTGTTTTAATGCTTCAACTCCATTCTCAACAATAGTAACATCTACATTGTGTGTTTGCAAAATGCATTTAACCAAATCCTGGTTCAGCTTAACATCTTCCGCCACAAGAATTTTTTTATTCTTCAGGATTAGGTAATCAATATTTTTATTATTGATATTTTTTGCCATTATTATCGCTTAAATTATGCCGATCATTTTGCGCAGAATCATCAGGGAAAAAATTATTTAATATTCAGTTCTCCCATTTGAACCATGCGGTAAATAGTCGATTTGCCTATATCTAATTTTTTTGCCACCAACAAAACATCTTTATCATATTTGTCGAGATAATGTTGAATTATCTGCGACTCAAATTCTTTCAGCGTAATTTCTTTACTTAATAAATCCGCGATGCTGGATGTTGTGTTGTACGTTATATGTTCGGGTTGAATAGTTTCATCATCAGCCATAACTACGGCTAATTCCATAACAGATTTTAATTCACGCACGTTTCCCGGAAATGAATATTGCAACAACTTTTGCTGTGCCTCCGGAGATAATACTTTTTTTGAAATTTTATTTTCTTTGCAGAAGTTATCAATAAAATGTTTGGCCAAAATACAAATATCATTTCCACGCTCGCGCAATGGCGGAAGCTGAACCGGCATACCTATCAGGCGATAATACAAATCCTCTCTGAAATTTTTATTCTTCACTTCTTCCATCAAATTTTTATGTGTGGCAACAATTATGCGCACATCAATTTTAACAATACCGTTGCCGCCAACACGCGTAATTTCTTTTTCCTGCAACACGCGTAACAATTTTGCCTGGAGATTAATATCCAGTTCGCCAATTTCGTCTAAAAACAATGTTCCTTTATCTGCTTCTTCAAATTTTCCTATGCGCCTTGTAACTGCGCCGGTGAACGCGCCTTTTTCATGTCCGAATAATTCGCTTTCAATTAAATCTTTTGGAATTGCCGCAACGTTTACTGTAACAAAAGGCAATTTGCTACGCGCAGAATTATAATGAATAGCCTTCGCTACCATTTCTTTTCCTGAACCAGTTTCACCAGTGATGGAAACGGTAATGTTTGTGTTAACAGCTTTTTCAATTAATGCAAAAACTTTTTTTATAGCGTCGCTTTTGCCGATGATCATTCCGGAAAAATCATACTTCTGACCAACCTGAGTTTTTAATGTTTCCACTTCCTGTTTAAGATTACTTATTTCACGCAAATGCAGAATACTGTTCCACAAACGATCTTTGGTGTCATCATCTTTTACAATATAATCGAATGCACCATTTTTTAAAAGATTGATAGCAGTAGCTACATCTTCCTGCCCGGAAATAATAATTACACGCGCATCGGGGTTAGTTTCTTTTATCTTTTTTAAAACTTCTGCGCCATCGCAGTCGGGCAGCGAATAATCCAGCGTAACTACATTGGGATTGTGATGCAACTGTGCAAAAAAATCAGTTGGAGATTCAAAACGTTTTACTTCGTACTCAGGGTTCAGCGAAAGATAATGCTGCAACATGGAGCCATACCAGGCATCATCTTCTACAATAAAAATTTTAAAGGTTTCATTTTTCATAGCCAATTGCGTTGGATTATATATTGGATTATCTATAACGCGAAAAATATAAAATTATTCCCGTAATCAGAAAATTTCCATTTTTTATATTTTAAATGAAAAGGAGCGCAAAAACTATGGCTTATCTTTGAAGTATGCTTGTAAACAGAGAAAGAACAAATCAAAAATTTAAAGAAGAATATGAAAAATTGAATGGGCAACAACGTCTTGCGGTAGATACTATTGAAGGACCAGTAATGGTTATTGCCGGACCGGGAACAGGGAAAACGCAAATACTTGCCGCAAGAATTGGTAAAATATTATTGGAAACAGATGCACTGCCCGAAAATATTTTGTGCCTTACCTATACAGATGCCGGCGCAGTTGCAATGCGAAAAAGATTGCTTGGCTTTATTGGACCTGATGCATATAAAGTAAACATTTATACTTTCCATGCTTTTTGCAACGATATCATCCAGGAAAATTTATCGCTTTTCAAAAAAAATACTTTAGATGCCGTTTCAGAACTTGAGAGAATTAAATATTTCAAACAGCTGATCAGTTCATTTCCAAAAGATCATTTGCTGAAGCGTTATCGTGGCGATGTATATTATGACATAGGAAATCTGAAAAATCTTTTTTCATTAATGAAGCGTGAAGGATTATCGCCGGAAATCATCAACAAAAAAATTGACGAGTATTTAATTAAAATAGAAAATTCGGATAACGATCCTGAAAATAAATTTCACTATAAAGTAAACAGAAAAGGAAAATGGAACGCGGGAGATAAAAAACCTGCACACTACGATGAAGTTGAAAGAATAAATAAACTTCGGGCTGCTGTAAATGAGTTCCATAATTTTCAGAAAATAATGGAACTAAATAAACGATATGATTTCGACGATATGATAAACTGGGTTTTGGATATTTTCGAAGAAAACAAACAACTTCTTGCTAATTACCAGGAGCGATATCAATATATTTTGGTAGATGAGTACCAGGATACCAGCGGAACGCAAAATAAACTTGTTGAATTATTAATTAATTATTGGGATAGTCCAAATGTGTTTGTTGTTGGCGATGATGATCAAAGTATTTTTCGGTTTCAGGGTGCAAATGTTGAGAACATGGAAACCTTCATGAATAAATATTCTGACTTACTCACTATTGTTCTGGAAAATAATTACCGTTCCACACAACCTATATTGGATATTTCAAAATCTCTTATCGAAAAAAATAATTCGCGGCTTATAAAAACAAACCCGGAATTAAATCTCACTAAAAATCTTATTTCATCTAATAAACTTATAAGTCATCTAAATCATGCGCCGGTTATAAGAGAGTATGAAAGTGTTCGTCACGAAATGATCCATATTGCAACACAGGCGGAAAGCCTTATCCACAGCGGAGTTCATCCGGGAAGAATCGCTGTTATCTATAGAGAAAATAAATATGGCGAAGAGCTGGCAAAATTTTTCTCTTTAAAAAATATACCAATATTCAGCAAACGCGATTTGAATTTATTTGAAATACCATTCGCGCAAAAAATTATTTCAATACTCCGGTATCTTGCTGCAGAACACGATACACCTTATGGC
Source organism: Chitinophagia bacterium (assembly GCA_963774065.1). Lineage (GTDB taxonomy): Bacteria > Bacteroidota > Bacteroidia > Chitinophagales > Chitinophagaceae > Puia. Next base: position 1,524,427 of record CAVZDO010000003.1, on the reverse strand, counting down.
GGAGATGAGATGTTATTTGAAATTTTACATTTTGATTTTTTTAAAATTCCGCCAATTGAAATTGCAAAATTATCCGTTGAAGTAGCAGCTAAACAATTTTCTCAAAATAAAACTTCCATAAGAAGATTATTGCACGAAAAAGCAAATACTCCGGCTAAAGATCTTTTTGATGTTACTATTCCGGAGGAATTAAAAAAAGCAAGTAAAATTTTTGAACAATTAATTGCGGATGTTCCCAATGTAACTATTCAAAACCTGCTCGAAAATATTATAAGAAAAGCGGGAGTGCTGAATAACATTATGGAAAGTGACGAAAAAATCTGGCTGTTGCAGGTGCTTACTGCATTTTTTGATTTTATAAAAGATGAAACGAGCCGTGATCCATTTATAACACTCGCGGAATTAGTTGCGATGATTGATTTGATGGAAGAAAATAAAATTCCAATTTCATTAGTAAAAATATCCGGAAGCGATAAAGGCATAAACCTGTTAACCGTACATGGTTCCAAAGGTCTTGAATTTGAATATGTTTTTTTTGCAGGCTGCAATGCAACTTTTTGGGAAAAGAAAAAAAACCCAACAAGCAGTTTTAAATTACCCGATACTATTTTTATTTCGCAAACAAAACCCGCCGAAGAAGAAGAATTGAGAAGGCTTTTTTATGTTGCGCTCACAAGAGCGGAAAAATATTTATTTATTTCTTACGCGCATTTCAACAATGCCGGCAAAGAATTGGAACCATCCATGTTTATTGCAGAAATATTAGACAAGCATGAAATGCAGGTTGAAAAAATTTCTATTTCCGATGAAACAATAATGGAATTTGAAGCACTGCGGTTTACCGAAACTGCGCCTGAAATTGAAAAAACAGAAGAAGATTTCATTTCACAGATCATTGAAAAGTTTGTGCTGAGTGTAACAGCATTGAACAATTATCTTAAGTGCCCACTGGAATTTTATTTTAAAAATCTCATTCGCATACCATCTCCAAAAAATGAAGCTTCGGAGTTCGGTTCTTCCATTCACTATGCATTGCAAAAATTGTTTGAGAAGATGAAGACAAATCCGCAGCAGCAATTTCCGGCTAAAGAAGAATTACTGGAAGATTTTAACTGGTATATGTACCGGCATCGCGAAAGTTTTACCAAAGAAGCGTTTGAACGCAGAATAGAATATGGTTTTGAAGTGCTGAAAAATTATTACGACAAGTATATCAACTCATGGAATAAAATTTCTGTGGTTGAAATAAACATACGCAACGTTGTAATAAGAAATGTACCAATAAAAGGAAAGCTCGACAAGATTGAGTTCAATGGCAAAGAAGTTAATGTTGTTGATTATAAAACCGGCGATATTGAAAAAGCATTTGATAAATTAAAAGCGCCGAACGATAAAATACCCAATGGCGGCGATTATTGGCGGCAAGCTGTGTTTTATAAAATTCTTATAGATAATTATAATCAAAAAGACTGGAAAGTCATCAGCACAGAATTTGATTTTATTGAACCGGATAAAAAGAAAAATTACAGGAAAGAAAAAGTCATTATTTCTCCGCCCGATATAGAAACCGTTACACAACAAATAACTTCCACGTGGCAAAAAATTCAAAACCGTGAATTTTACACCGGCTGCGGAAAAGCAGATTGTCATTGGTGCAATTTTGTTAAAACAAACAATATGGCTGTGGCATTGCACGAGTTGAGTGAAGAAGAAACTGAAGTATAAGTTTTACAAGATATTAGCAAAACACTTCCCATCGTTAATAGGAAAGAATTTATGTTTGCAGATAATTTTTCCAGATAAAAAATGAAAATTGCAGAAAGGATATTTGTATTAGTAACACTTTCAATCATCATTATTAATTCAATCGGCAGCTCAGGTTGTGCAAGCATTTTACCACCGTCGGGAGGGCCGAAAGACACTTTACCGCCTGTGTTAATGTTGGCAGTTCCAAAAAATACTTCACTCAATTTTAATGCAAAGCAGATCGTTCTCACGTTTGATGAGTATGTAACGATTGATCAGATACAGCAAAACCTGATTGTTTCACCTACACCGAAAATTAATCCGATTGTTACCTACAAACTGAAAACTGTAACAATAAAATTGAAAGATACTTTGCAACCAAACAGTACTTACCAGTTAAGTTTTGGAAAAGCTATAAGAGATGTTGACGAAGCAAATATTCTGAGAAATTTTACTTACGTTTTTTCAACGGGATCTTATTTGGATTCACTACAATTTTCGGGAAGAGTTATTGTTGCAAAAACAGGCAAACCCGATAGTACACTTCTCGTAATGTTGCATAAAAATTTAGATGATTCAGCAGTCGTAAATGATCGCCCGCCATATGTTACAAGAGTGGATACTGCAGGATTTTTTACATTTCATTATGTTGCTCCGGGCACTTATGCAGTATATGCACTGAAAGATGAAAGTAGCTCAAGAAAATATTTATCAAAAAGTTCATTGTTTGCATTTGCCGACAAACCTGTTGAAATACGCGGAGAAGAAACGCCATCCGTTACTTTATATGCGTACGAAGAACAAGCGGATACCAAGAAACAAAATAACAAAACTACAGCAGTAACTACTACTACAAAATCAGAAAAAGATAAGGAGAAGGATAAAAGATTAGTGTTAAAAACAAATCTCTCTCAAGGCCGTTTGGATATTTTAGGCGACCTGAAGTTTGAATTTGGTACACCATTAAAGGATTTCGATTCAACAAAACTCAGGTTTACAGATGAACACTATAAAAACATAACAAACTACCATCTTATAAAAGATAAGGACACTACACACAAAACCATCGAACTCGTTTACAAATGGGAACCCGATACCAAATACAATATTATTGCCGAAAAAGATTTTGCAGATGATAGCGCCGGAAGAAAATTGCTTAAAACAGATACTATTGCTTTTCAAACAAAAAAGGAAAGTGAATACGGCGAGCTTACTTTAAATTTTAAAAATTTGGACATGAGCAAAAATCCTGTGCTCATATTAATGCAGGGTGATGAAATAAAATTTTCGTCCCCTCTTACATCAAGGCAATTTAAACAAACACTTTTTTTACCGGGAGATTATAAAATGCTCATTTTATATGATGATAATAAAAATGGAGTTTGGGATCCCGGTGAATTTTTTGGAAAACATAAGCAGCCGGAAAAAGTTCAGAGAGTTAATTTCAATAACAAAAGAAATGCGCTTACCATTAAATCGGATTGGGAAAATGATATAGATATCACTTTGTGACCAGTTACCGGTAACTGGCAACTGTCATTTTTCTATTAACTTTGCAGCATGCAATTCTCCTCTTCACTTGTAGAAAATGCGGTTAATGAATTTGCCGGTCTTCCCGGTATCGGTAAAAAAACCGCACTGCGGTTAGTGTTACATTTATTAAAGCAAAATGAAATTGCCGTTCGCGATTTTGGCGATGCTATAATTAAAATGCGCAACGAAATAAAATTTTGTCAACGCTGCCATAATATTGCCGATGCAGATATTTGTTCCATATGCGCCAACTCCATGCGCAAACAGGAAATGATTTGTGTGGTAGAAAATATCCGTGACGTAATTACTATCGAAAGCACACAACAATATAACGGAACATATCATGTGCTGGGTGGAATTATTTCTCCGCTTGATGGAATCGGCCCGATCAATTAAATATAGAATCGTTGCTCAATAGGGTAAATAAAGAAAATATTCTTGAAATTATTTTTGCGCTTAGCCCGAATATCCAGGGAGACACTACGATATATTACATCCAGAAAAAATTACAGACGCCTGTTAAAATCACTACCATAGCAAGAGGAATCGCATTTGGCGGTGAACTGGAATATGCAGATGAAATGACGCTCGCACGTTCAATTGCAAATAGATTGCCAGTGGAAAATTATGTTTCGAAATAAATTAATTACAAATCAAAATACTCATAAAAATAATTTTCCTGTTTCAGGTTTAGCCACTCTTTTCTATTCTTAGCAAGATCTTCGTAAGAAAAATTATTTATTTCTTCCTCACTGAATTTTAATACATTCTCCGGTTTTGTTTTTGTAATAATACCAAGACCAAAATCACAATCCAACACAAAAACGTTAATATCATTTCTTAAGCTCCGTAAATGAACAATAGCCTTCCACACATCACCGTTCCATACTCCCTCAAAATCTCTCGCTTTCCATTCTGCAAAACTCAATGCGGCTTCTTTGGTTAAAGGGTTGCAATCGTGCATAACAATAACTGCATCATCGCTCATATACTGCAAAGTGTTTTCAACATCGCGCAATGCAAAAGCATATTCATGCATGCCGTCAATTAATGCGACATCAATTTTCTTTTTTGCCAGCAAATGTTTTGCATCTTTTGCAAAAAAATCGTCGCTGGTCTTTTCAATATAATTATTAAAAAGATTGCAAGGATTAATTATTGTCTTTCCTAATTTTCTTGCAAAATCGAAACGAAATTCAGGATCAACTGCAATTTTAAAATTGCTTTTTACTTTAAAAAAAATGTGCCCGTTAAACACACCAATCTCCAGATAATTGTTGAGCTTCTTTTGTTTCATCAAAGTTTGTACAATGAAGAGTCTGTCCATATTTTCCTAATGATAAACCTAAATATAAAAATTTATTGCTTGTATTAAAATTTTTATCGACCAATATTTAATATTCCCTGCAATAAATCCATAATTTGGCACAAAATAAACTTGCGCCATTTCTTATGCGGTGAACGAAAATACTATGAACGACAATATAATCATACAAAAAAAGAAACGATCACAAAACGACAATGCTTTTTTTTCTATAATAATTCCAACATGGAATAATCTTGATTATCTAAAACTTTGTATAGAAAGTATTTTAAAAAATTCATACCATTCTCACCAAATAATTATTCACATAAATGATGGCGCCGATGGAACTTTAAACTGGATTGAATCACAGCCTGGTATTGATTATACGTACAGTGAAAAAAATATTGGTGTTTGTTATGCCTTAAATGCCTGCAGAAGTTTAGTTGCTACAAATTATATTATGTACATTAATGACGATATGTATGTTTGTCCGGGCTGGGATAAAGCATTAATTGAAGAAATAGAAAAAATAAATCACGATTATTTCTTTTTTTCAGGGACTGCAATCGAGCCAATATCATCGGGCAATTGTGTTATTGAAAAAGATTACGGAAAAAATATTAATGACTTTAAAGAAAAGCAGTTATTAAATGAGTTTAGCAATTTGCAGATGCGCGATTGGCAGGGCTCAACATGGCCGCCAAATGTTGTTCATAAAGATATTTGGGATTTAGTTGGAGGATACAGCATCGAATTTTCTCCGGGTATGTATTCCGATCCTGATTTTTCTATGAAACTCTGGAATGCCGGCGTTCGGTTATTCAAAGGTGTTAGTAAAAGCCGTGTTTATCATTTTGGATCGCGTTCAACAAAACGTGTAACAAAAAATAAAGGCTATTATACATTTATAGCTAAATGGAAAATGACATCAAGCACACTCACCAAATATTATTTGCGCCGCGGAAAACCATTCGATGGTGAATTAACCGATCCTGTTATTAGTGTTAGAATTAAATTCAAAAATTTTTTAAAAAGATTAGTGCTTGTGGGAATAAATACTAAATCTAAAAATCCATAGCCGTGATAAAATTAATATCCAGCCACGAACTTATATAGATTAAAATCCGCTTTTTTCATATTCAGCTGTATTTTCTCCATTAATTCTTTTTTGTTTATTGCATGCATTCGTTTATGCACTATAAGCTGGTAGGCCTTTTCTGCAAACAGTTCATTCTTTGCATTATCATTTTTTTCGGATAATAAATTATTAATAATAATTTTTGAAAGTTCTTCCACACCTGTATTTTCTGATGCAACAGTTTTAATGATGGTTATTTTTTTTCGTCTATTCATAACCGTTAGTTGTAGATTTTTAACTAACATATCGGCATCCGGATGATCACATTTATTCACAACAAAAATATCAGCTATCTCCATTAATCCGGCTTTCATAGTTTGAATATCATCTCCCGATTCAGGAGTTAATACAACAATTGTTGTATCGGCTATTCCGGCAATCTCTACTTCACTTTGTCCAACTCCAACAGTTTCTACAATAATATAATCAAAATCTGCAGCTTTTAGCAAATCTGTTATTTCAATGATTTTAGGATTTAATCCACCTAAATTTCCTCTCGATGCTAATGAGCGGATAAAGACATTGGGTTGATTGAACCATTTACTCATCCGGATTCTATCGCCAAGCAAGGCTCCCAGATGAAACGGTGATGATGGATCAACGCAAATAATTGCAATCTTTTTATTATTGTTTTCAATAAGATGCTTAACAAGTCCGTCTATTAATGTGCTTTTGCCCGATCCGGGCGGCCCGGTTATACCAATAATATTTTTAGAAAAATAATTTGCAGGCAGTGATTGTAATAAATCGAGGTATCCCTCACTTCCGTTTTCTATCAAAGAAATACATCGGGCCAAAATCCTGTTGTTTCCATCCCGGATAGACTGTAATAAAGAATTGATGCTTGCTTGTGAATTAAAAATATTACCCATCGCAATTCAAATGTAACAGCAAAAATCAAAGTGCAAAAAAAAGGTTTAAAAAATCTATCTTATCATTTAAGCAACTAAATTTGGTATCGTTTATTTTATTTTATCATGACAAATTTTATTCCCATATTTCCGTTAAGCATAGTTGTATACCCGAACGAAAGCCTAAACCTGCACATATTTGAGCCGCGTTACAAACAACTGGTTAATGAATGTTACGCCGATGCCAAACCTTTCGGCATTCCGGCAATAATAAATGATAAGCTTAATGAAATGGGAACGCTTGTTCGCATAACCGAAATTGTAAACGTTAGCGAAAATGGCGAGATGGATATTAAAACAAAAGGCACAGATATTTTCAGAATACTGGAAGTAATAAAAAAAGTGCCTGATAAATTATATAGCGGCGCAATTGTAAATTACCCGGAAAATATTACAGAAGCCAACAATAACGAAGTGATAAAAAAAGTTCTAAATGCATTGCGTCAATTACACAAAGTTTTGAAAATTGAAAAAGATTTTAAAAAAGCTGATGAAGAAATTACTTCGTATGATGTTGCACACCACGCAGGTCTATCTCTTGATGAAGAATATGAATTTTTAGGATTGTTGAGAGAAGATCAGCGACAGGAATATTTGAAAAGACATTTGAGCAAAGTGCTGCCAGTGATTGCTGAAATGGAAACCTTGAAAAAAAGAGTTAAACTAAACGGGCATTTTAAAAACTTATCGTCATTCGATTTTGAACAATAATATATGGCTGTAACCTTGTGTTTCGATTTTGGTAATACGCGATTAAAGTGCGGAGTTTTTCGCGAAGAAAAATTTAGTGAAGAAATTTTACTGGATAATGATAATGAAGAAACAATTCAGCAAATCATCCAAAAATATAAACCGGAAAAATCGATTTTATCTTCTGTAATAAATAATAATCCGGCAATTGAAAATTTGTTACAGAGCGCAACGCATTTTCATAAATTAAATCATCTTTCAAAAATTCCGGTAACAACTCCGGTTGTTAAACCAGAAACCATCGGCGCAGACAGGCTTGCGCTCATTGTTGCGGCTGTAAATTTATTTCCCAAAAAAAATAATCTCGTTATAGGGTTAGGCAGCGCGATCACCTACAATTTTATAAATAAAAATCATGAATTTTTAGGCGGCGGAATTTCGCCGGGAATGGAAATGCGTTTTAAATCGTTAAATGCTTTTACCGCAAAACTTCCGCTCATCAAACCAGAATGGAATTTTCCTCTCGTTGGTTATGACACTAAAACAAATATTCTCAGCGGCGTTATTATTGGTATGGCAAAAGAAATTGACGGGACTATTGATGCCTATGCAGAGAAGTATGAAAACTTTAACGTGCTTTTAAGTGGAGGTGATATTCATTATTTCGCAGGCCGATTGAAAAATAAGATATTCGCCGACCCGCATTTAATTTATAAAGGGCTATATGCTATCAGCGAATTCAATCAATAATTCATTGCAAATAAAAAAGAAATACAACCTGCTATTTTTATTCATATTTTCATTTGCATGTTTCGCCTGCGAAAACAATATGAAAAACATTCCGGCGCTTCGCAAAAAACAGGTTGGCGTTGAAGTTGGCAGAGACATTGAAAGTTTTTATAGCGTGGATGCAAAAGTAAAAGCAAAATTAACTTCGCCATACATGCTGCGCTATCTTGCCGATTCTCCTTATGTTGAATTTACAAAATCATTGCATGTAGATTTTTACAACGACACGATGCGCATAGAAACCAGGATGGACGCCAAGTACGGAAAATATTACCAATATGCGAACAAAGTTTTTTTGCGCGACAGTGTTATAGTAAAAAACTCCATCACAGGCGACACTCTTAAAACAAATGAATTGTGGTGGGATGAAAAAAAACAGGTTCTCTATAATGATAAGCCCTCGTACATTTTTAAAAAAGATGGTACACAATTATTCGCAAAAGATGGATTGGATGCTGCACAAGATTTAAGTTGGTATACATTTAAAACTGTTTCCGGGCCGGTTTCTGTTCCGGCAAATGGTTTGCCGAAATAGTCAACGGTGAATCGTCAATAGTGAATAGCGCTTTATTTTTTATTATCATTATCAATTTTAAATTATCAATTATCAAATCGGTTTATTATCCTTCCAACGCCACAAATAAAGACAGGCATAGGTTCTGTAAGGACTCCATTTTTCAGAAAGTTTCAACAACGTTTCTCTGAATTCTTTTTTATCGCTCTTATCTAATTTATACAATTTAATCATCGCGTTCTGAATGCCGAGATCGTCCACAGCAAAAACATCTTCTCTTCCTAAAGTAAACATCAGCAACATTTCTGCAGTCCATCTTCCAACACCTTTTATGCCGGTGAGATAAGCGATCACTTCTTCGTTACTAAGTTTATTCAAATGTTTATACTCCATTCCTTTTTCAATTGCAAACCTCGCTACATTATGCACGTAACTTGCTTTTGCATTCGATAAACCAATTGCACGCAATTTATCCGGGGCAATTTCCAGTATCTCTTCCGGTGTTGGCGTTTTTGTATCAAATAAAGCAAGAAAACGTTTGCGAATAACAGCAGCTACTTTTGTTGAAAGCTGCTGGCTCATAATGGAACCACACAAATGCAAATGAACATGCTTTCTTTTTTTAAGTTTGAAAGGTTCCTGCTGTTCAATTAATTTTTTTAATTTTTTATCTTTTGAAAGATGCAGAATGTAATCCATCATGTACGATTTAAGATTTGCGATGTACGATTTCTTAATATTTAATTTGCCTTATTAATTATTCAATTATCAATTATCCATTTTTTTACCATTACCAAGTAATGGCAGTTTACAATTGTAGTAAAAATAGATTTTAAATTTGTGACGATGAAACGGGAAATTTTTATAACGCAAGATCATTCTCACTCAATAAATATTATTGGTACAAACATTACTTATCACTCAAAATATGGAGCTATACAGGAATCAAAACACATTTACATTGAAGCTGCATTGAAACAATTATTAAATAAAAAATCCTGCATCAATATTTTTGAAATGGGTTTTGGAACAGGATTGAATGCTCTATTAACTTTAATAGCAGCAGCAGATTGCAGGCAAAAAATTTATTACGAAACTGTTGAGGCTTTTCCCCTCGAAAAAAAATTTTTTGAAAAACTGAATTATTGTAAAGAATTAAAAAGGCCGGATATGCAATCACTTTTTTTGAAATTGCATAACTGCGAATGGCAAAAAGAAATACTTATTAATTCATTTTTCGATTTTAAAAAAATAAATGCATCATTTCAAAATTATATTTTCAGCAAACCCTTCGATATTATTTTTTACGACGCTTTTGCGCCAGGAGCGCAACCGGAATTATGGGCAAAAGAAATCTTTACAAAATTATTTGATGCGCTTTCTCAAAATGGATTATTAGTAACGTATTGCAGCAAAGGCGACACAAAACGTGCAATGCAGGCAGCAGGATTTGCTGTGGAAAAATTACCCGGACCTTTATATAAAAGAGAAATATTGCGCGCTGTTAAAAAATAAAAAAGTTATTGACGAAGCACCCGATCAATTTTGTGCACAACTCCGTTTCTCACCAAAATATTAGGAGCATATAAATTAGCAGCAATCGAATCGCTGTTGCCTTCTGCCTGATAATCTACTCCTAAAATAACTTTTATTGTACTGCCGGCTAATGTGGCCCGTGTTGCAGTATCGGTACTTGTTCCCAGCGCAATGCTTATGTCGGAAGTAAAATACCGGTTCGGTATCATGTGATATAATAAAAGTTGCGCTACCGTATCAGCATTTAAAGTATTAAATGTGTCGGCAGTTAAATATCCTGCATTGCGAAATGCATTATTATTAGGAATTAGCACAGTATAAATATTTCCGCTCAATAAAAAACTATTGATGTTAGCTAAGCTTGAGCTCGAAGTTCTTTTAACTGCAGAATCAAAATAACTCAATGTAGTATCTGCCTGTACAATTTGCAAAATAGAATCAATAGGTGGCGTTAGTGGTCGAGCCAAAACATCAAGATATCCGTTGTGAGCGGAAACATCTGTTGTAGGAACAGAAATACCGTTAACAAAAATTGCGCTTCCGGTATTTGTTATAAAAATAGAATCGCCGCTTGCTATTGGCGTACTTATATTTTGTCCCATTGTAAATTGTGAAGATAGAACCGCGTTTCCCTGGTAAATATAATATTCCATTAAAGTTTTTAAAGTTGGTATTGCCATGGTATCTATAACAGCAGTTGTTAGCCCATAAAGATTCATAGTGTAATCGGTAACAACAAACACAGTAACCAAAGAATCCTGATTGTTTAAAAGAGTATCCAATCCGCTTCTTACTAAAGCCGCATTAAAAATTGTAAGGTTTGTTGCACTTTTAATGACCTGGGCAACGGTAGGATTTTGTACCGGCGGCGAAGTTGTAGCGTTCTTAACGCAACTATAAAAAGATGTAACAATTAAAATCAACACAAAAATCCATTTGCAAACTGCATTAATTTTCATAAAACGATTTTAAAAGAATGGCGATAAAATATCTCAGAATTTTAAGGTAACAGTAACTGTCCGATTACATGAATAACGCCGCTTCGTGCTACAATATTGGAATTATAAATAACAATTTTGCCCGAATTTCCGCTACCCTGAACACCGTAAACAGCTCCAGACAGCATCGACAAGGTTATGGATTTACCGGTTAATAAAGTTGGTACCATTTTACCAGATACAAAATCGGATGTAAATGCGCGCTGCGGTATAATGTGATATTCCAAAACAGAGCTTAATGAATCGGGGTTTGCATTATTTATATCATCAATTGTGGCGTAGCCTGCATTTTGGAAAGCGCTGTTATCAGGCAAAAAAATGGTATAGACATTTCCTCCGGATAATATATTACTTATGTTAGTGCTTCCCGTGCTCGCTCTCGCAACTGCTGCTGCAAAATAACTGAACGCTGTATCGGCTTGCACAGTTTGCAGTAAATTTCCTACGGGTGGTAACAATGCTTTTCCAACAACATGCATTATTCCGTTGCTTGCAACAACATTTTCGGTAGCTAATGGCGTACCGTTTACACAAATACCAGAACTATTATTCGTAATAAAAATTGAATCTCCTGATTGTGTCAGCAGTGGAGCATCGGGACCAGCAGGAAATTGCGAGGCAGTAAACACCTGGGCAACGGCTCCATATAATATAATCTGCCTCAGCGAACCATTAGATAAATTATCGAAAACAGTATTAGTAAGGCCTGCTGCAATAAACTGCTGATCGGTGGTTGCAAAATAAGTAAAAGGTCCATAAACATTAAATAAAGAATCCAGCCCTGTTTTAATCATTGCCGAATCTAACAAAGTAACATTGTTTGAATTTGCAATTATACTGCTTATGGAATTATTAGTAGCAGTGCCGGTTGGCGTATTGCTTTTAACACAGCCTGAAATAACCAAGCACATTAATACACATAAAAAAACGGGTGCTTTGAAAAAAATTATACCCTTCATAAATCGTTTTTTGAGTTAGGTTTTGTTTTAAAAACTAAAGCGCTATGATTACTACGGAAAAAAATGAACCGGGTTGTGTATTAACAAGAAGAAAAATCAGCTATTCCAGGCTATAGCTCATTTTACCATCTTTTTCATCTTTCATTAAAATTCCAATTTGCAATAATTGGTTTCGTATTTTATCAGATGTTGCATAATCTTTCCGCGTTCTGGCATCTTTTCTTATTTCCATCAACAAATCCAAAACCCCCTGCAATTTTAAATGTTCCGCAGCATTGTTGTCCTGCAATCCTAAAATATTTTCAATGTAATCGGTAAAGTATTTTTTTATTAGTGTGAATGTTTCTGAACTGATCGCAGATACATCAATAAGTCCGTCTTTGAAAGAATTAATTACTGGAACAATCTCAAATAAGTTAGCCAGCACTTTTGCTGTGTTAAAATCATCGTTCATGAATTCATCCAACTCGGATAATAATTTTTTTATTTTATTTTCAAGATCGCTATCCGTTTTTGCAGAATTATTTTCCGTGCATTCTAACTTTTGCAGATTTTGATACGCCTCCCATAATCTTTTCAATCCTTTTTCTGCGGCTTGTAAAGCTTCATTACTAAAATCGAGCGTGCTGCGATAATGTGTTTGCAAAATAAAAAACCTGATCGTCATTGGAGAATATGCCTGCGATAATAATGGATTATCGCCGCTGAATAAATCAGTAAGGCGAATCACATTATTATAGCTCTTGCCCATCTTTTTTCCATTGATGGTGATCATATTATTGTGCAACCAATAACGTGCAGGCACTTTATGATTGCAAACAGTGCTTTGCGCAATTTCGCTTTCGTGATGCGGAAAAAGCAAATCCATTCCGCCGCCATGAATATCAAACTGATCTCCAAGATATTTTGTACTCATTGCAGAACATTCAATATGCCATCCGGGAAAACCTTCGCCCCACGGGCTTTTCCAGCGCATGATGTGTTCCGGCGGAGCTGCTTTCCACAATGCAAAATCCTGCCGGTTATGTTTCTCTTCCTGGTTTTCCAGGTCTCTTGTTGTTTCTAATAAATCATCCAAAATTCTTCCGCTCAATTTTCCGTAAGGATATTTCTCTGCATATTTTTTTACATCGAAATAAACAGAGCCATTCATTTCATACGCATATCCTTCACTGATAATTTTCTTTATCATTTCGATCTGTTCAACAATATGACCGGTTGCGGTTGGTTCGATGCTTGGTTCAAGATTATTAAACTTGCGCATTGCCCAATGAAAAAGATTGGTATATTTTTGAACGAGCTCCATCGGTTCTAACTTTTCTATCACTGCCTTTTTAGAAATTTTATCTTCCGCTTCCCTGCCCTCTTCTTCAAAATGACCTGCATCAGTAATATTGCGAACGTAACGAACTTTATATCCAATATGCATCAGGTAACGATAAATAACATCGAACGTAATAAATGGCCGCGCATGACCGAGATGACTTTCGCCGCTAACTGTTGGTCCGCACACATACATGCCTACATAACCCGGAACAATTGATGTAAACAATTCTTTTTGCCTCGTGTAAGAATTATGAACTTGTAGTGGTTGCATACCTGAGTTTTGAAAATTATGTTGAACTATAAATTATTTATGTTGAGTGAATCGGATTTGCGATGATGCTGGCGCAAAAATAAACTATCGCCGTGGAATGTAACTGGCAACACAACAACAAGTGAAAGATATTTCAGAAGAATTTTTCATGATTGCAAGATATAAAAAATTAATTGGTTTGGGAAGTCAGTCGTAAATCAGCAACAACCGGGTGATGGTCGGAATACGGCAGGTTAAATTTTTTGCACTGCAAAACCGTAAATTGATCATCAGCAAAAATGTAATCAATTCTTAGGGTTGGAGAAAGATGAACATAAGAACGTCCGACTCCAAAAAATCCTTTTTTAATAAATGCATCCTGCATATGCCCGCGAATATGAAAATATGTGTAAGAATTTGGAACGTCATTAAAATCTCCGCAAATAATTGCAGGGAACGGACTTTTATCAAGCTGTTCGCGCACAATATCTGCTTGTCCGCTGCGAAAACCATAAGCGCGCCTGAGTTTTTTTACAATAGATTTTGAAGCCTGCAACGTACTGTCGTCAACATTTTTTATGATTTCAATATCACGGAATTCTTTATTGCCAAATAATACAGATTGCAGATGCGTGGTAAAAACTCTTATCGTTTTTCCATTAACATTCAAGTCCACAGCGATCAGACTTTCTGCTGCCCTGAAATTATCGGTTGATTTATAACTGAGTTTCAGAGAATCAACGATTGGATATTTTGAAAATATTATCACGCCAGATTCATAGACGCCGCTGTAATGTTGATAGTCGCGCGAAAAATAATAATACGGATAATTAAGTTGTTTTTGAATGAAGGGAATATTAGAGGCTAATTCTCTTGGGTTGTGCGATTCAAAAAATTCCTGGATGCATAAAACATCTCCGTTTTGTTCTTTTAAAAAATCGAGCATTTTACTGCGATGGTTTGAAGCGCCCGGTTTGTTTGTGATAAATTCATCCCATCGCCGCACATTCCATGTAATTACGCGCAATGCGCTGTCTGGTTTTTGCTCATTAAATGATGAGGAAATATTGAAAGAAAAAAATGCATGAATATTTTTCCAGCCAATTATTAAGGTAACTAATGAAACTATTGTCCAGTAACGTTTTGATGAGAACAACCAAAATATAAAAAACAGAATCAGCAACAATAATAAAAGCGGAAAAATCAAACCGAGAAGCGAAATAGGCCACCACCGGGATGGATGCAAAAATGCATTTGCACATGCCAATAAAAAAAGGATTATTACAACAACATTAGAAATAATAAGAAACCGGCGGGTAAAATTTCGCAGCTTAGCCATGATTAGGTTCTAAGTTACAAATCTTCTTTATCTGCAGCGCGTTTTAAAATTTCTTTTTCTTCATCGGTTAAAAAACGATAACCTTCCTGGTTTATCTTATCCAAAATATCATCGATTCTTTTTTGCGTGATGTTTGGAATTTTTTTATACGGTTGCGTTCCGGAAACTTTATAAAAGAATTGTTCTTTGGGTGATTTGGAATTTCTTTCCACTTCGGGATTAAACAAATCTTTCACCCAATCGAAAAAAATATTCAGCCATATGCTCCAGTCTTTGCCTCTTTGCATCTGGTAAATAAAAATAAATCCAAAAAAAGCTCCGCTGATGTTGGCGATATAAGAACCTGCATCTCCGTAAGCAATGCTGGAAAAATTTATCAGTATATAGAATGCCGTTAGTATCCACAATGGAATGCCTCCGTTGATCATTGGAAAAATGCGGTAATCGGGAGCTAATGTTGTTACTCCAATGGCAATTGCAATAATTGCGGGGTTTGCGCCGGCTAAAAATGCAGTGGAGATTTGCCCGTTCAGTTTTGGAAAAACATGATAGGCAAGAATATAAATAGCTGCGCTGAATACTCCCGAATAAACATATAATGGAATCAATTTACGATTACCGACAAGATCCTGCAGAATATATCCGAATGCCCACAGCCAAAACATATTTGCGATAAACCGAAAAACATGTTCGTCTGTAAACATATAAGTGAGCGCTGCCCAGGGTCTGCCTGCAAGTGTGTGCAAATCTGCGGGCATAGCAAACCAATGAAAAACATTTTTATAAAAATCAGCTGGATTTGGCGAAACGGAAAGATAAATAACGTAGATAAATTTGAGTATAACGAAAAGAACTGCGTTCAATATGACAAGTTGCATCAACGTGTTCCCATCTTGCCCAACACCCATCCTTTTGCGATACCTGTCTCCCATTAACTGTGAAGGTTTTTATAAAATTACAAAATACATATTGTCCAATCAATCGTTACAGGTTATTTAACACAAAAAATATAAAAGAGTTTAATAAAAGTTTCGCCTGTTTTTCCTGTTCCAGTACATAACAAGAATCAAACCAACAATTGCTCCGCCTAAGTGGGCCCAGTGCGCTACATTGTCTCCCGCCGAATTGCGAACACCTAAATACAATTCCATTCCTGCGTAACCCAAAACCAGCCATTTTGCTTTTATAGGAACCGGAATAAACATTATATACATTTCGGTGTTAGGAAATAAATAACCAAATGCAGCAAGACAACCAAAAACCGCGCCTGACGCGCCGATCGTTGATTCATTCACCCGAAAATTAGGGGAGTTTATTATTTCCTGCTGTTGATCCAAACTAAGTGAATGAACTTCATTCATAATAGGCGTCATCTGATTATATAAAATCAGGAGATGCAAAACGGCCGAACCTAATCCGCATAAAATATAAAAACTTAGAAATCTTTTTCCACCCCAAACATTTTCCAAAATGCTGCCAAACATCCACAACGCAAACATGTTAAAAAGCAAATGCAAAATACTTGATGGATCGTGCAGAAATAAATAGGTGATTAATTGATATGGCCGAAAATAAACTGAATGCACATCATGCAGTGCAAACCAATTTTCCATGGAAAATGAGCCCGTTTTATCAAATGTTATTTGGGCAAGCCATACTAACGAATTTATGATAATCAAATTCTTAATAACTGGCGGTATTGTTTGAAATCCTGCCGGACGAAAGTTTGTCATATCTCTTCAAATTAAAGTGCGCAAATTAATTCTTAACTATTAAATCTATTGGCCGTAATTAAAATAAGCTTGTTAATTTTTCAATTTCAGCTGTATTACATTTTCAATATGATGTGTGTGCGGAAACATATCAACCGGCTGAGCTTTAGTAACAATATATTTTTCATTCAATAAATTCAAATCTCTCGCCTGCGTTGCCGGGTTGCAGCTTACATACACAACAGTTGGTGCATTCATTTCTAAAATTTTTCTTGTTAATTTTTCATGCATGCCTGCGCGCGGCGGATCGGTAATGATTACATCCGGCTTGCCATGCTGCAAAAAAAATTCATCGTTGCAAATATCAATTACATCGCCCGAAAAAAAATGAGCATGGTTGATATTATTCAGCGCTGCATTTTCTTTTGCATCTGCAATTGCCTCTTCAATTAATTCCGCGCCAACAATTTTTTTTGCAAGTTTACTTACAAAAATTCCGATGCTTCCCGTTCCGCAATACAGATCGTAAACAATTTCATTGCCCGTTAGTTCAGCAAAATTGCTTGTTACTTCATACAAACGCTCGGCTTGTTTTGTATTGGTTTGAAAAAAAGATTTTGCGCCGATCTTGAAATAAAAATCTCCCAGCTTTTCCATAATAAATCCGTTGCCATAATAAATTTGTGGATACAGATCATTCATGCTATCATTTTTTTTGGGATTGATAGTGTATAATAAAGTAGTAATTGACGGAAAATGTTGCACCAGATACTGCAACAATTCATTTCTTTTTATATCATCTTCAAAACCAAAAATAATATTCACCATTATTTCGCCGGTTGTACAAATGCGCACCTGCATATTGCGCAACCAACCATGTTGCGCTCTTATATCGTAAAAAGAAGCATCATGCTCCATTGCCCAGTTTTTAACCGCTTTTCGTAATTGATTTGTCGGTTCCTGTTGAAGATAACAGGTATCAATATCTATTATCTTGTCAAAAATTCCTTTGGCATGAAAGCCGGCCACATTTTGCATCGGAGATATGGCGGCATTGCCCAATTCTTCCTTCAGCAAAAAACGCTTATTGCAAAAAGTGTATTCCATTTTATTTCGGTAAAATGTTGTTTCTGCAGCGCCAATTATTGGCAATAATTCCGGAATTGCAATTTTTCCTATTCTTTTTAACTGGTCGTCAACCTGCTTTTGTTTGTAGGCAAGCTGATTTTCATAGGGCAACATTTGCCACTGGCAGCCCCCGCAAACACCGAAATGAGAGCAGAAAGGAGCTATGCGTTGCTTTGCCAATTCATGATAACGGGAAACGGAACCTTCAGCCCAATCCTTTTTATTTTTAAATAATTTTATGTCGGCTACATCGCCGGGAACTGCGTTTTCTATAAATATTACTTTACCATTAACGTGTGCTAATGATTTGCCTTCGGCGGCATAATCTTCAACCAATACTTTTTCAAGAATTATATTTCCTTTTTTTCTTTTCACCGCGCAAAAGTAAACAGTCTGAACGGAGATTCGGGAGATTTCTGAGATTAATCCAATTTACAAAAAAAACAAAGTTTAGCCTATCATTTGCCCATAATAATCATACCTAATCAGCGTTCTATGTTCTGAAAATCTCACTATCTAAATATTGATTTAACTTCGCGGACAATACTTTAAAACCTGATATGCGCTTACTAAAAACCTATTTCTTATTCTTATCCACTTTTTTATTTGCCAGCGCTTTTTCACAACACGGCTATCATATCAACATCACTTTAAAGCCTTACAAAAACAGCCAGATTTATCTTGCTTATTATTACGGCAAATTGAAAGCTGTTGCCGATTCCATCACGCTGGACGATAAAAGCACGGGCGTTTTTGCCGGGAAAGAAAAATTACCCGGCGGAATTTATTTTATTGTTTCTCCAAAAAAAGAAATTGTTTTTGAATTGCTGATCGACAGCCAGCAAAATTTTTCCATTGCAGCAGATACGACGGACGTAATGAATAATATAACTTTTACCGGTTCGCCGGAAAATAAACTTTTTCAATCGTACACTGCCTTTGCATCAAAAGATGGCAAAATAATAAATGATTTGCAAAAAGAATTTTCCACGGCAAAAACCAAAACAGATTCAACACAAATAATAGATAAGATCAAAAAGCTTAACCAGGAAATGCAGGATTACCGTGATGATTTTCAGAAAAAATATCCCACCTCATTATTAGCTACTGTTTTTGCAGCTATGAAAGATCCCGTAGTTCCGCCTGCCGAAAAACAACCGGGCGGCAAATACGATACAAATTTTGCCTATCATTATTATAAATCGCATTATTGGGATGGTGTTTCTTTTACAGACGACAGGTTGGTGAGAACGCCAATTTTTGAACCGAAATTAGAGAGATATTTTAAAGACCTTGTTCCGCATGATGCAGATTCAATTAATAAAGAAGTTGACTGGATGTTATTGTACTCGCGCACTAATAAAGAACTGTTTAAATTTTTGCTCGTGCATTTTGTGCAGAAATATGTTAACCCGGAATATATGGGCGAAGATGCCGTGTTTGTGCATTTGTTTGAAAAATTTATCAACACCGGCGAGGCAGAATTTTTTACAGATAAATACCGCAAGTTCATTAACGACAGGGCATACAGCATGATGGCAAATCTTATAGGGCAGTCTGCCGCTAATTTACAAATGGTGGATTCATTGGACAAGCCGATGCCTTTGTACAATGTTGATGCAAAATTTATAGTGGTTTGTTTTTGGGATCCTACATGCAGCCATTGTAAAGAAGAAGTGCCAAAGCTTGATTCCATTTACGAAGCAAAATGGAAAAGCGAAGGCGTGAAAATGTATGGTGTAATGGTAGATGGCGGAAGAGAAAACTGGATAAAATTTATACAGGATCATAATTTGAAAGATTGGATTAATGTGTATGAAACAAAAGCGCAGCACGACGCAGATGAAGCTGCGGGAAAACCGGGCTATAAACAATTGTACGATGTTTATCAAACGCCAACACTTTTTTTGCTTGACAAAGACAAACGGATAATAGCAAAAAAACTGACTTACCAGCAATTTGATAAAATCATCACTTTGAAATTAAACAAAACCAAATCCAGCTAATATGAAAAAGATATTATGCTTTTTCTCAACAATTATCCTTATCGCTGTTACTAACAGTAATGCACAAACGCTTTTTACCTATGGCAATAAATCAGTGAGTAAAGAGGAATTTTTAAAAGCGTACAAAAAAAATAACACAGAAAAATCCACTTCTGAAAAATCTTACCGCAATTATCTGGAACTGTATATCCGCTTCAAATTAAAAGTGCAGGCTGCGTATGATATGAAGCTTGACACGTTTTCATCTCAGCGAACTGAATTGCAAAATTTCCGTAACCAGGTTGCCGACAATTATATAAATGATAAGCCAAGCATGGATAAGCTCGTGAATGAAGCTTTTTCCCGCAGTCAGAAAGATGTTCATCTTGCGCATATATTTATTGCATTTCCAAAAAATGCCGCCGATTCTCTAAAAGCTCTTCAAAAAGCAACTGACGCTTATAATGAATTACTAAAAGGAAAAGATTTTGCAGATGTCGCTGCAAAATATTCTGACGACGTAACTGCAAAACAAAATCACGGAGATATTGGCTATATAACCGTTTTCACCTTGCCTTATGATTTGGAAAATCTTGCATACACAACACCGGAAGGAAAATTTTCAAAAATTTTCCGCAGCAAAATCGGTTATCACATTTTTAAAAATCTCGGAGAAAGAAAAGCCGTAGGAAAAATAAAAGCAGCGCATATATTATTTGCATTTCCGCCAAATGCTTCCGATGCAACAAAAGCAGAAATTAAAAAACAAGCCGATTCAGTTTATGATGCTCTTAAAAACGGAGCTAATTTTGGAGAGCTTGCAAAAAAATTCAGCGGCGATAATTTATCTTTTCAAACCAGCGGAGAAATTGCGCCATTTGGTGTTGGCAAATTCGACAAACCTTTTGAAGATGCTGCATTTTCATTAAAAAATAATGGCGATATCACAGAACCCGTACTCACAACTTTTGGCTACCATATTATTAAACGATTAGACAGAAACCAGGTTTCCGCAATAGCTAATAAACAAACAATGGATTTGATGCAGCAACAGGTTTCTGCTGATGCACGCGTTAATATTTCAAAAAAAATATTACTGCAAAAAATTCTTACACAAACAAATTTCAAACGCGCGCCTGTTGATGAAAATAATTTATGGATTTTTACCGACAGTTTTTTGAAAAGCAACCCACTATTGAGTTTAAAAGGTATTGATAACAAAACAGTTTTATTTTCTTTTTCAAAAAGCAATATTGTGGTTTCCGATTGGCTTAACTACATTAAAAGAGCTAAAAATGTTCCGACTTTAGGCAATGGAAAAACAGAAAAAGAAATTTTTGAACAATATATCCAAACTGCCGCTTTTGAATATTACCGCAATCATCTTGAAGAATACAATAAAGATTTTGCTTACCAGCTGAATGAATTTAAAGAAGGCAATATGTTATTTGAAATTATGGAGCGCAGAGTATGGAATGAAGCTTCAGCAGACAGCGTTGGTTTGAAAAATTATTTTGAAGCAAATAAAAATAAATATTGGTGGGATGAAAGCGCCGATGCAATTGTGTTTACCTGCAGTAATGAAAATGCAGCTAAAAACGTTAAGCAAAAAATACAAAATGATATTTCGGGATGGAGAAAATTACTTGACGCTTCAGAAGGTTCGTCGCAGGCAGATTCCGGGAGATTTTTATTAACGCAATTGCCGATACCTGATCAAAAAAAATTCAGTGATGCGCAATTCACTTCTTTCGTGAGTAACCAACCAGATAACACAATTACATTTGCTTACATCGTTAAAGTATATAACGAACGTTCGCCAAGAAATTTTAATGAAGCAAGAGGTCTTGCAACAAACGATTATCAAACTTATTTGGAAGATAAATGGGTTGATGAATTAAAAAAGAAATACCCTGTAAAAATTAATGAGGTTGTTTTTAAAAGCTTGAAGTAAGTCGGGGAGTCCGGTGTCAGGAGACCGACGTAAAAGTGATTGATATGTTATTCGCGAAGTAACTTCGGACTTCCGACTTCGAGCTACACAATTTCCCTAACCACATTACAAATAACATGCGGTTTTCCCAAAGTATAATAATGTAAAACAGAAACTCCCGCTTTTTTTAATTCCTTGCTTTGATGTGTCAGCCATTCAGTGCCAACTTTTTCAACTTCATCATCGTTTTTGCATTTGATGATTTCGTCGGATAAATCGGCGGGAATATCTACATGAAAAACTTTTGGCAAAATGCTCAATTGTTTTTTGCTGGTAATTGGTTTCAATCCCGGAATGATAGGTATATCAATTCCACTGTTTTTGCAGGCTTTTACAAAATCAAAATATTTCTGGTTATCAAAAAACATTTGCGTGGTAATATATTCCGCGCCGGCAAGTACTTTAGCTTTCAGGTAAGCTAAATCAGTAGTCATATTCGGCGACTCAAAATGTTTTTCCGGATAACCGGCAACGCCAATACAAAAATTTGTTTGTCCGCCGTTTTTAATATCTTCTTCAATATAAATTCCGTTGTTAAGATTTACCACTTGTTTCAATAAATCAATTGCATAATGATGCCCATCCGATTCCGGCTCAAAAGCTGATTCATTTTTTGGCGCATCGCCGCGAAGCACAAGCACATTATCAATTCCTAAAAAATTCAAATCAATTAATGCGTCTTCGGTTTCTCTCCTGGTAAATCCGCCGCAAATCAGGTGTGGCACAGCATCTATGCGATAATGATTCATAATTGCCGCGCAAATGCCAACCGTTCCCGGGCGTTTGCGAACTTCCACTTTTTCAAAAGTTCCATCTGGTTTTTTTTTGAACATCGTTTCACTGCGATGATAGGTAACGTTGATAAACGACGGTTTAAATTCCATCATAGGGTCCAGATGACCGTAAATAGAACTTATGGTTTTACCTTTCAGCGGCGGTAATATTTCAAAAGAAATCTGCGTGCCTTTTGATTGTTGTATGTGTTCGATTACTTTCATTGTGAATTGTCAATAGTGAATGGTGAATTTCCACTCAATTTGCAAACATAAGCCATAAAGAATATCTCGCAAAGACGCGAAGTCGCAAAATGTTTACAATTTAAAATAATCAACCTCAGCGGTGTTGTGCGTTTACGAGATATAAGTCTGTTAAAGTATTTTTCCGAATATGCTTTTCAAATTTCTTCCGGTATTTTTGCGCAAAATATTTTTAATTGAGCTTAACTATACAAACCAAAGACCTCGTTAAAAAATACAGCGACCGAACAGTTGTTAATCATGTTTCCATAAACCTGAAGCAAGGAGAAATTGTTGGTTTGCTCGGACCAAATGGCGCAGGTAAAACAACTACTTTTTATATGGTTGTTGGCTTAATTAAACCCGATGAAGGCGATGTTTTTTTAGAAGAAAAAGACATCACCAATTTGCCAATGTACAAAAGGGCGCAAATGGGAATTGCTTATTTGCCGCAGGAAGCCTCCGTTTTCAGAAAACTTAGCGTGGAAGATAATGTGAAAGCGATTTTGGAAATGACTAAGCTTACCAAACAAGAACAGAAAGAAAAATTGGAATCGCTGCTGGAAGAATTTGGTTTGAACCGGGTAAGAAAAAATAATGGCGATTCATTAAGTGGTGGAGAAAGACGCAGAACTGAAATTGCGCGCGCGCTTGCTGTTGATCCAAAATTTATTTTGCTTGATGAACCTTTTGCCGGTGTTGACCCGATTGCTGTGGAAGATATTCAAACCATAGTGGCGAGATTAAAATATAAAAACATCGGCATTTTAATTACCGACCATAATGTGAACGAAACACTTTCCATTTGCGATCGTGCATATTTATTGATTGAAGGAAAAATCTTCAAACACGGAACTGCGGAAGAATTGGCAAATGATGAGCATGTGCGCCGTTTATACCTCGGAAAAAACTTTGAATTAAAAAGAAAAGATTACCTGCACGAAGAAGCAAGGAACGAAAGTACAACAAGCATGGAGTAAAGTATATCGTTTTAATTTCCTCCATTTTCACATTTCCCACATTTTCAAATTAGCTCACTGCCTTCACCGATTTCTCTTTCTTATGTCGTAATCATTTGTTATTTTGCTATAGATGAAATTACTCAGTCCTGCTATATCGCGTTTGGCCAGGTTACGCCATTGGCAAATTGAACCCTGGTTACAAGATCCTGTCGCTGTACAGCGGGAAGTTTTGCAGCATCTTGTAACTTCTGCACAATACACAGAGTTTGGCCGCAAGTATAATTTCTCCAAAATATTTTCTATCAAAGAATTTAAAAAAGCTGTGCCGATTCATGAGTATGATGATTTAAAACCGTACATCCAGCGCATCATGCATGGTGAACAAAATATTTTATGGGATACACCTATAAATTGGTTTGCCAAAAGCAGCGGAACAACGAGCGATAAAAGTAAATTCATTCCGGTTAGCGAAGAAAGTTTGAAGGATTGCCATTATAAAGGCGCGAAAGATGTGCTTACGATGTATTATAATTACAACCCCGATTCGGATTTGCTTACAGGAAAAGGGTTGGTGATTGGCGGAAGTCATAATATTAATCAGCTTAATGAAGAAGCGCATTATGGAGATTTAAGTGCTCTATTATTACAAAATTCTCCGTTTTGGTCAACATGGATACGCACGCCTGAACTAAATATTGCATTACTCGACGAATGGGAAAATAAAATTGAACAGTTAGCGCTCAATACCATCAATGAAAACGTAACTTCTATTTCGGGTGTTCCTACATGGACGATGGTTTTGATAAAACACATTTTGGAAATAACCGGCAAAAATTATTTGTGCGACGTTTGGCCTTCGCTGGAATTATATATTCATGGCGGAGTTTCGTTTATACCTTACCGTGAGCAATTTGAAAAATTGGTTGGTATGCCAATAAATTATCTCGACATGTACAACGCGAGCGAAGGATTTTTTGCTGCGCAAACAACTCCACTCGATAATGGCATGTTGTTGTTTTTGGATCATGGAATTTTTATGGAATTTATGCCTATTGAAGAATACGGAAAAAAAGAACCAGAAACAATTGGTTTGAAAGATGTAGAAATCGGGCGGCAATATGCACTTGTTATTAATACAAATGGAGGCCTATGGAGATATCTTATTGGCGATACGATCCAGTTTTCTTCACTCAATCCATATTATATAAAGGTAACGGGAAGATTGAAACATTACATTAATGCTTTTGGTGAAGAAGTTATTGTTGATAATTCCGATAAAGCAATTGCCATCGCAAGTGAAAAAACAAATTCCATAGTTAATGATTATACGGCAGCACCGATTTATTTTTCTGAAAATAATAATGGCGCGCACGAATGGTTTATCGAATTTGAAAAAGAACCGGAAAATATCAATCATTTTATTTACGAACTGGATAACGCATTAAAAAACATCAACAGCGATTATGAAGCCAAGCGGCATAAAGATATTGCTCTTCGCAAACCGGTTGTAAAAATATTGCCAAAAGGATTATTCAGAGAATGGCTTCGCAGCAAAGGCAAGCTGGGCGGGCAACACAAGGTTCCAAGATTATCCAACGACAGAAAATATATTGACGAAATAAATTCTTTTTTGATTTCTGATTTGAAGATGTCGGATGTATGATTTACTTCATTCACTTCTCACGTTTCACGTCTCTCGCCGAAAATAATTCAACGCTATAACCAAGCTCACAAATGTTGATGTATAAAATAAATACAGGTAAGGCACATCAATAAAATTATAAAATACAACCAGCGAAATTTTCAAAGTTGCTAATGGTAGGTTATTAAGATTTATTTTTTTTCTGAAGGAATACCAAAATCCGATTATTAAGAGCGGAATAATAAACGACAATGCAATGAGCAAAGAATGCAATGTATTTATTTTTCCAGGAATAAAGAAACGCGCAAAACCAAGCCCGGCAAATATTTCAGGAGTATCTCTCCAAACTATTTTTGAAAAGTGAATGTAATTGCCCGGCAATTTTATTAAGTCGACAAAAGGCATCCACCCGAAAGGAATAATAAAAAACACGAACGCAAAAACTAAACCGGTTAATGCAAACCAAAGAGCTTGTTTATTTTTCTTGCTCAATAATAAATAAATAAAAAATGCCGGAACAAAGCCAATCCCTGAATAACGGCTAAGCATACATAAACAGGTTGCAATGCTTATCAATAAAATGTTTTCAGAAATTAATGCCAAAGCAAGAAGCACGTAATATAAAACGATAACACCTTCTTCCGTTAGACTGATAAATCCATGTTGATCATCTGCCGAAATTAACCACCACAAAAGACCAAGCGCGGTTATTAATAACAGTAATGAATATGTCAAGTTCTTTTTAAACGAACCCGCATTTATCAAAACGGCAAACACAATAAATAATGCGGCAACGGTTATCCATCTTACATCAAAATTAAATGCAACTGCCGGCGAAAAAGGCAACCACATGCAAGGCAAATAAATTGGTTTGCTTTCGCTCCAAATTCCTGGAATACTATCGTATACGTGTTTCCATTCTCCATGCAAAAATCTTTCGTTCATAATTTTGATCACGGGAAGCATATCCGCATTTCTGTAATCGAGCGGGTTTTGCTGCATTATCATTTTCGATTCATAGAAAAGAAAAATACCTGTTGCTACAATCAATAATATTTTGCAAAAGAAGGCCGCATTATATTTTCTGCCACTAAAAAAATCATCCTTTCTTATCTTCGGAAAAAATAAAATCAATATGCCTATGCTTATTCCCGCAATAAAATAAATGAAAGAAAAAAAAGTGGCATAGCGCGTAATATCCAAAAAATAAGTTGCGCACAAAGTTTCGATAATGCACGCAGCAACAAAACATGTTTTTAAATAATTTTTGTTCCGCATAGTTCTTATTTGCTCTCACAAATAACTTTATCAATAAATATATTTATTAAAAAGCAAAGATTGAATTAATATATTTGTTGAAATCCATTTTAATTTACCGATCATTTTCTTTCTAATCTTTTTTGATTATGCCGATATTAGAAAAGCTTAAACAATTCAAATTCGCTCACTGGATATATAATTTGTTTCACTACAAAATGCTTTTGCACAATAAAGCGGCGTACAAAAAATATAATATCCATAAACCTCTTGTAGCTTCCATTTCAAGCAAAGATTTTCCGGATAAAGAATCGCGCGCCTGGTTAGATACCGGCGATTCAAAAAAGCTTGTAGCAACAAAAGAAGAGTTCAATCATTTTTCTGCAGATATTCAACAACAATTATTATCGTGGTCGGATAATGGTTTTATAATTCTGAAAAATTTTTTGGACGATGAAACAGTTGAAGCCATCAATAAAGAAATAACCAACCTTGTTGAGCAAAAGAAGTTGCATTTCACACATGATAATAAATTGATGTTCGCCAACAAAATTTCTTCTCTTATTAAAAAGGTTACGCTCGAAAAAAAGCTCACAAATATTTTAGATTTTATTCTTGATAAAGAAACTGTCCCTTTTCAAACAATCAATTTTCTACGCGGCAGCAACCAGCGCGCGCATTCCGATAGTATTCACATGACCACTTATCCTTTGGGCTATCTCATCGCAGTATGGATTGCGCTGGAGGATACCAACATGCAAAACGGTTCTTTATTTTATTATCCGGGCAGTCATAGGTTGCCTTATTTGCTGAACAATGATTTTAATGAAGGCGAAACGGCATTTACATTAGGCAAAAAAGATTACACAGATTATGAAGATGTTTTGGAAGAATTAATTGCTAAAAAAGATTTTGAGAAAAAAATTTTCTTAGCTAAAAAGGGCGATGCATTTATATGGCATGCAAATCTTGTTCACGGCGGATCTCCGGTTATAGATGCATCGCTCACAAGAAAAAGCATGGTGATTCATTATTACGCAAAAGATGTAATTAAGTACCATGAAATAAGCGAACGCCCGTCGTTGCTGTAATGCGCTTAGCACTTAAATTTCTTTTTCTATATTGCATCACATTTTAAAATAACAGGAATGAAATTGCTGGAAAATAAAATTGCAATTGTAACCGGCGCCAGTCGTGGTATTGGTGAGGCAATTGCTTTGAAGTTTGCTGAACATGGTGCATCCGTTGCTTTCACTTATGTTAGCAGCGATGAAAAAGCAAAAGCACTGGAAGATAAATTGAAAGGCTTTGGCGTAAATGCTAAAGCATATAAAAGTAACGCATCCGTATATTCAGAGTGTGAAATTTTTGTAAATGATGTATTGAAAGAGTTTGGTAACGTTGATGTATGTGTAAACAACGCCGGAATTTCCAAAGATAATTTATTGCTCCGCATGACGCCCGAGCAGTGGGATGAGGTTATAAAAGTGAATCTCAGCAGCGTATTTAATATTACCAAACAGGTAATTCGCCCGATGATGAAAGCAAGAAAGGGCTCAATAATTAACATGAGTTCTATAGTTGGCATTCGCGGAAATGCAGGACAGAGCAGCTATGCAGCTTCCAAAGCGGGTATTATTGGTTTTACAAAATCTATTGCACACGAATTAGGAAGTCGAAACATTCGCTGCAATGCTATTGCACCCGGTTTTATTGAAACGGATATGACGCATTATTTAAAAGATGGTGAAGCATCCAAAGCGTTTCTCGAAAAAATTCCTTTAGGAAGATTTGGAAGCGGGGAAGAAATTGCAAACACCACTTTATTTTTAGCAAGTGATTTAAGTTCATACATTACGGGACAGGTGATAAGCACTTGTGGCGGGTTAAACATTTGATGAGTAAA
The DNA here is from genome assembly GCA_963774065.1 of Chitinophagia bacterium. GTDB lineage: Bacteria > Bacteroidota > Bacteroidia > Chitinophagales > Chitinophagaceae > Puia. The sequence continues at coordinate 1,495,791 of CAVZDO010000003.1, read as the reverse complement.
AAGTAAAAATTCAAAAGTAAAAAAACGGAAACCCATACTTAAGTATTTTTGAGGATTGTTTGTTTGACTATCTTATCAACACTTTTTATTTTTTACTTTTTATTTTTGACTTGATTGACGCAATTAAAACAAACTGCAAAACATTATGCATTCATACCAAAAACTTCTCGCGGATAATAAAACATGGGCGGAGAAAATGCTTCGTGAAGATGCGGAATATTTTGATCGTCTTTCGCAATTGCAAACGCCGGAGTTTTTATGGATAGGCTGCAGCGATAGTCGTGTTCCCGCTAATGAAATAACCGGAACGCAGCCCGGCGAAATTTTTGTTCACCGCAATATCGCTAACATGGTTGTACATACCGACGTAAACCTGCTCAGTGTTTTGGAGTTTGCGGTTGTTCATTTAAAAGTGAAGCACGTTATTATTTGCGGGCATTATGGTTGCGGCGGAATAAAAGCTGCAATGACGAATCATGATTACAAACAAGTGCTAAATATGTGGCTGCGAAATATAAAAGATGTGTACAGGCTTCATCGCAAACAACTCGATGCAATTGCTGATGAAGAAAAGCGCGCCGATCGTTTAACCGAATTAAATGTACAGGAACAGGTAATGCATCTTGCAAAAACTTCCATCATTCAGCGCGCGTGGAAACATGAGCAACGTCCGCAACTGCATGGTTGGGTGTATGGATTGAAAGATGGAATCATCAAACCTGTTTTTGAAATGAACGCCGGTTCGCAAATTGATTCTTTATACCAGTACGATGACCTGTAAATAATTTCTTCGCGATAGTTCCAAATTATCAAATTAGCTAATTATCAAATTGCTTTTTTTTCTTTCCTCAAGATAGCTATGCCATAAAATCATTGTAGCAATTGAACGATGCGGTTTCCAGCTTTCTGCAATAATAATTATTTCTTCTTTTGTAATCTTTGGTGAAAGTTGTTTTACTTTTTTTAAGCTGTTCATCATTGCCAAATCGCCCGTGGGAAAAATATTTGTTCTTTGCAAAGCCATCAATAAAAAAATATCAGCTGTCCAATCGCCGATGCCTTTTATTCTTTTTAGTTCATTTCTTATCTCATCATCATTCAAACTACTCAGTTTCTTTATTGACAATTCACCATTCACAATTACCTGCGCCAGGTTGCGCGTATAAATTATTTTTTGTCTGCTGAAATAGCAGGCTTTCATTTCTGCATCAGTTAACGCTAATAATTTTTTTGGGGTGATGCTTCCTATCTTTTCTTTTAGCTTGTTCAATGCAGCTTTTGCGGAAGCGAGAGAAACCTGTTGCTCAAGAATGATATGGATAAGCGTTTCGAAGTTTGGCTTGCGTTGCCACATCGGAGGATAGCCATGCTGGTGAAGAATTTTTTTTAAATGCTTATCTTTTTTTGCAAGACTATCGCATAATTGATGAAAGTCTTTTTCACTAAAGGAGGTGATCATTTAATCAGTATGAGAAATATTCGGACAAAGTTTCACAGACTTTTTTACTTGTTTGTTCATCAAGTTTTCCCAGCTTCCTTACAAGGCGAATCGCATCTAAAGCTCTTATTTGGTCAATTGCAATTTCTCCTTTTTTCCTTCTAAAAACACAGCTTACTCTTGTAGGGTAGTTGCGGATCGTAGTTGTCATTGGCGCACCTATAACGGTGTTCAAATATTTATTTGCTTCATCTGGCGAAATAATAAGACAAGGCCTTGTTTTTTTTATTTCTTTACCAATTGTAGGATCGAGGTTTATAAGCCAAATATCAAAACGATTTATTACCATGTCCATTCTTCTTTATCAAATTTGTTGGAAATATTTTTCCACTCGGCGCTTTCATCTTTTTTACCTGCTGTTATAACTATTGCGCTAAACATATCTTCCCACTTATTTCTTGATTTTGACAAAGGTTTAATCAATAAACCTTTTGAAGATGGAATAATTTCAATTTCACCGTCAAGATCAAATTGTTCTATCAATGATTTTGATATTCTTATTCCTTTTGAATTGCCTATCTGAACAAGATGTGTTTTCATTAAACAAAGTTACTACATTGTAATTACATTTCAAATCATTAAGAATTATCTCCACTAATCATTATTAATTCTTTTTAAACTTCTCCAGCGCCTTTTTAGAATGCTCACTTAATATTAGCTTACCACTTATAGCTGCGCGTTCTATTAATAATTTATCCCAATGCTCAGTTCCCTGCCAGAAGATTTTTTTCATTTCGGCCATTGCCTCGGCGTTGGAATGTGCAAGTGTTTCTGCAAGCCTGCGAACTGATTCATCCATGCCGCTAATTTCATGATGCAATTCTGCAAACAATCCTTTTTTCCTCGCCCAGTCTGCATTACGCCACATGTGTGCATCAATAGATAGCTGCATAAAAGCAGATGCGCCAATTTTTCTTTCCACTGCCGGACCAACAACAAATGGACCGATACCAATTGCAAGTTCGCTTAATTTTATTTCTGCATCTTCTACAGCAATTGTATAATCAGCAGCAGAAACTAATCCAACGCCGCCGCCAACACATTTTCCCTGTACACGCGCGATAATAAATTTCGGGCATTTGCGCATTGCATTGATGACGTGAGCAAAGCCGCTAAAAAATTCCAATCCTTCTTCTTTATTTTTTATAGCGACTAACTCGTCAAAAGAAGCGCCGGCGCAAAAAGTTCTATCTCCACCCGAGCGAAGTATGATGACTTTTGTATCCGAATCATTACCCGAAGCATGAATTTGTTTTGCAAGTTCATCGAGAATTTTTGCAGGCAATGAATTACTCTGTGGATGATAAAATTCAATTGTAGTAATGGCGTTATGGAATTCAACTTTTACATAACCGTTCTGAATTTCGCGCAGCATAAAAAATAAATTGGCATGGTTTATTAATAGCCAAATCTACGGTGAAAATAAAAACAGTGGCTCGTTAAAAACAAAAACCTTTATGGAGGTGAGATTTTTATTTTGAAATCATAGTTTGCTCTCCGTCGTTGTGAGCAAGCTGTCGGAACATGAGCAATTTTCCGTTTTTTTCTCTTATCATCAGATTAGACATTTCTCCTTCAAAACTTGACTTACTGGTTGAATTTTCCAAATTAACCTTAAAGTGCCCGTCTAAAAAAACAAAATCTCCAACATCAAAAATTTCATGGTAAGTATTGATTACAGAAGCAATAAATCCGCGTTGATATGTTTTTATCATGTATGGTTTTATCGCGCTCATTCCTACAAGCATTTTATCAAAATGTGGCATATAAATTCCATCATCAGCAAATCCTTTTGCTCTTGCATATCCATCGCCATTCAAGATTGATTGAACGAGCAATGAATCGACTGTTTCCATTTCCACGTCAAGTCTTTTTCCTAAAAAATTTTTCTTTAATAAATCATTCTCTTTTACTACCACAGAAGCATATGGCATTTTCTCGGCGTTGATTTGTTTGTCGGAGCCAAATATTTCAGATAAAATCTGTAGTGAATCGTCATCGTTTCTTTTCCACATCACCATATATTTTCCAGTATAGTTTTTTTTATCTCGATTTTCTGTTAAATAGTCTAAATTAAAAGTGCCGATTTCGCATGCGTAACTCGAAATAAGTTTGACATCATAAATTTTTTTCTCATAATTTTTTATACTCACAACATCAAGCCAGTCTTTAAAAAAACTTTTTAGATAGCTTGCATTGGTGATTGCTTGTTTATACTCGGGCAGATAATAAAATTCTTTCGCATAAAAATTAACCAATGAATCAACTTGTTTTTTCTCAAAGCAATTTTCAATGCGTTTATTAATCATTTCCAGCTTCGCTTTTATTTTCTCTGCTTCCGGATCTTTATTTTTGGAAACATGCGAACAACTGATGATGAAAAAAATTATCAGTATGATCTGCAACAATGAAAACTTCTGAAATGATTTCATATTATTTAAGTTCATTCTTCTTTTTTTCTTACCATCGTTAATATTGTTGCTAAACCAACAAGCTCATTTGTCTCATCAAAAATTTCCACGAGCCATTTTACAATGCCGCGTGGAATATCGGTTTCTTCCTTTTTATCCTGCGCTGTTTTTTCTTTGCAGGTGAATCGTACATAAATTTCTGCGCCTGCATAGACCGGCTTGGTGAATCGGAGTTCATCAATACCGTAATTCAATAACACCGGATTTTTTTCATAGCTGTCAACAAACAAACCTGCTGCAGCGCTCATAATAAAATATCCGTGCGCGACTTGCTTTTCGAACATGGTATCTGCAAAATCAGTTTGTAAAAGATGCGCATAGAAATGATCTCCACTCAAATCGGCAAAACGATTTATGTCTTCACTTGTGATAATTCTTTTTTCTGTAATTAGCTGATCGCCGATCTGCAATTCTTCAAAATATTTTTTAAAAGGGTGAACACTGCTTTCATTCGCTTTTGCGTATTGCTGGTATTGATTTGTAATTACAGTGAGAGATGTTGGCGAACCCTGCACCGCAACGCGTTGCATATAATGTTTCACTCCGCGAATGCCACCCATTTCTTCGCCGCCGCCCGCGCGACCGGGACCGCCATGCACAAGCGATGGCAACGGCGAACCATGACCGGTGCTTTCTTTCGCGCATTCATTATTCAATATCAAAATTCTTCCGTGATGTGTTGCTGCGCCGAGAACATATTGCTTTGCAATTTTATTATCCGCTGTTACTATTGTGCTGCATAATGAACCTTTTCCCTTTTTTGAAAGCTCGATCGCTTCATCAAAATTTTTGTACGGCATAATGGTTGACACGGGGCCGAATGCTTCCACCTCATGCGGCTCATTTGATGTAAAAGGTTTTTCATTCAATAATAAAACCGGACTGATGAATGCGCCTTTGTTTGTATCGGCATCAATCGTTGTAACACTATCTAAATTGCCATAAATAATTTGGGAAGAAGCCAACAATTTTTGGATTTGATTTTTTACTTCTGTACGTTGAGATAACCCTGCGAGCGAACCCATGCGCACTTTTTCATTCAGGGGATTACCAATTATTGTTTGTGATAATGATGAGCTGATCGCTTTCCACGTATCTTCCATTTTATTTTCAGGAACAAAAATTCTTCTTATCGCCGTGCATTTTTGTCCGGCTTTTACCGTCATTTCTTTTCTTATCTCTTTAATAAAAATTTCCCATTCGGGCATGCCGGGAGCAACATCGTTGCCAAGCACAATGCAATTGAGTGAATCTGCTTCCATATTAAAAGGCACATTTTCTTCCAGAATTTTTTTTTGCGATCTCAACATCAATCCAGTTGACGCCGAACCGGTAAATGTTATTACATCCTGCGATGTTACATGCTCCAGCAAATCGTTTGCGTTTCCGCAGATCAGTTGCAGCGCACCTTCCGGAAGAATTTTTGAGGCTATGATTTCTCTCACCACTGCTTCAGTTAAAAAAGATGTGATGGTTGCAGGTTTCACAAACGCAGGAACGCCGGCTAATAAATTCACGGCAATTTTTTCCAGCATTCCCCACACCGGAAAATTAAATGCATTGATATGAATGGCAACTCCTTCTTTCGGCACTAAGAATATGTTGTGCCATGAACGTGTTGCCTTTGCTGAGATTTATGCCTTCGCCATCTGTGCAAAAGATTTCATCAGAAAATTTTCTGCGAAGCGATGCGTAAGAAAATAAATTTCCTATTCCGCCTTCAATATCAATCCAGCTATCGGCTTTTGTTGCGCCGGTTTGATAACTGATCTGCATAAAATTTATCGAGATGATTTCGAAGATGCAATGCGAGCGCTTTGAGCATATTGCCGCGTTCATTAAAAGTCATTTTGCGAAGCGCCGGATTTCCTTTTGTTCTTGCATAATTCAATGCCGTTTCAAAATCCAATCCTTTGGTTGATGCGTTTGCAATGGCATCTCCGGTTACTGCATTGAATAATGTTTGTCCGTCGCCATCACCTTCAATCCATTTTTCTGAAATATAGTTTTCAAGTTTTTTCATAATCTGAATATTATTTATAACCGCAGATTCGCAGATGGAAATTTATTTTTATAAATCTGCGGCTGAGGTTCAAAATTAATTTAAAAGAATATGACTATAATCAGGCAAAATATATTTCATTGCGTGTAGCTTGCACACAGAGATTATTTTAAAACAAATGATATGAAAAGAATTGCCGAAAATATGTTGCGCAGATCTGCGGGTTTCTTATTGGTGATGATTTTATCGTGCAACCAGCAAACAAAAAAAGAAGTGAAATACGTTTCGCCCGCTATTGAAAATAAAAATGCATCGCATCCTAAATTCACAATAAATGATGTAGATAATAAATTAGATCCATCCTGTATGATGCCATTGACAGCAGGTATCGGAGATACTTTGCATTATAAAGGATTTGTGCTTGGTTTTTGTTCTGCAGAATGCAAAAAAGATTTTTTTAAAGATCCTGAAGGAAATTTTGCGCTTGCGCAGATAAAGAAGAATATCAAAAAGTGAATTTTTCAGCCGCAGATTCACAGATTTTTATTTGCGAATTTTAATCTGCGAATCTGCGAATCTGCGGCAATTAATTCACGCAGCTTTTTTTGCATCAATTTTTTTGCAAAGCAAATCGAAGATATCATCAATATTTCCTTCGCCTTTTATATATTCTACTTTGCCGAATTGTTTATAGTGGTCGGCAACAGCGGCGGTCTTTTTTTCATATTCTGTAATTCTTGCGGCAATTATTTCTTCATTTACATCATCGCTTCTGTCGGAAGTGCGTCCGCGATTCAGCAATCTTGCAATCAATTCTTCCTGGCTAACCTGTAATGCAAGCACAACAGCAATTTCGGTTCCTTTTTGTGCGAGCAATTTATCCAATGCCTCGGCTTGTGCCGTTGTACGCGGAAATCCATCAAATAAAAATCCATTAACGCGCGGATTATTTTCAATGGCTATATCAATCATTTCAATCACAATTTCATCGGGTACTAATTTTCCTTCTGCCATTAAATTTTTCACAGCCATACCTAAGGGCGTTTGCCCGGCAATTTCGCCGCGCAAAAGATCGCCGGTGCTTAAATGTTTAAGCCCGTATTTTGCGATCAATCTTTCCGACTGAGTTCCCTTTCCACTGCCCGGCGGGCCAAATAAAATTAAATTGAACATCGTTGTTTGGTTACTGCTTGTAAGTTAACAAACCTATATAAAATTGATGAAAACGCAAACAAGTTATTTATTGATGCTGGTTGCCAGTTTCCGGTTACCAGTCACGAGCAACCGGCAACTCTGTTAAACCTTACAGTTTTGTTAAGCCCTTCATTTGTCGCCATAAAGACAAACCGACCGAACACGCAGCCCGTACATTTGTTATACAATTTTAATGATGATGAATTTTCTTAAATTTTCAGGAGTAATTTTATTAGGAATAGCTTTTCAATATTGCTCATCCTATTCTCAAAATGCAAACAATCAGAAAACAGATACTATGGACTCAATTAAAAAAGCAAACAACCCGGTTTATTCGCACACGGATACAACTAATGTAAACCTGAGCGATGATGAATGGAAAAAACTTTTACCTAAAGATGTTTATAATATTGCGCGCCAAAAAGGTACGGAAAGACCCGGTACAAGCGAGTTTGAACACTCAAAAGAAATTGGCACTTATTACTGCGCGGTTTGCGGCAATGCACTTTTTAAAAGTGATACAAAATTTGAAAGTGGTTGTGGCTGGCCAAGTTTTTATGAGCCGATAAGCAAAACAAGTATTATTTATGAAGACGATAATTCATACGGTATGAAAAGAACCGAAGTGATGTGCGGAAGATGTAAATCGCATTTAGGTCATGTGTTTAATGACGGACCGCCACCAACAGGATTACGTTATTGCATAAACGGCGTTGTGCTCGATTTTGAAAAAGCAAAAGACGCTGAAAAAAAATATAACGAAGAAAAAAAATAGTGAATCATTATAACGATGAACGAAAGCAAAAAGCAACTTTCAATTAAAGTTGCTTTTTTATTTTTGATACGAGCTTCAGTTTTTCATAGCATCATCGTTGCGTCGCAATCCTTTCATCTGTAGAATATCTATTTAACTCTGGTTTATTAAATGCAAAAACTCACGACCTATAAGGTTCTGAAATCCCTATAGGTCTGTTTATGTAATTCTATTTCCCTTGCACCACTCTACTTTTCAATAATAAAACTCCATGCGCAGGCAATGAAGCTGTGAATGAATTTTTAAATGTTCCTATGTTTTGTTGCTTCCAAACATCGCGCAATTTTAATTGCAATGAAAGTTTTAGATCAGAAAAATTAATTGTTGTTTTCTGCGCTTTATCATTCAAATTAAAAATACCGATCGCTTTATTTCCATCTTCCAAATCTTTAATCCAAACCTGGATATTATCTTTTTCAAAAACTTTTCTTGCAGATTTTCCCAACGCATCCTGATCTATAGCGATCACTTCATCGTTGGTCAGCAAATTCAAAGTAAAATCATCAAGCTGGCTCATATCACAACCGATCAATAAAGGTGCGGATAACAAACACCACAAACTGATATGCGTGTATTGCTCATCCGGCGTTAATCTTGAGTTATGCAAACTCGGTCCCCAACCAACTTTGCCAACCACCAGCATATCCGGATCGTTGAAATGCCCCGGCTGCGCATAAGGCGCCGGTTTATCCTGGCTGAAACCTATGCCAGACAAGCTTCCCCACGAATCATTAATATCGCCGGTTGTTCGCCAGCTGTTGCCGCCAACTTCTGCAGCCCATTTCCAACTATCGCCCATTCCATACTGACAAAAACTAAACATGATATCGCGATTCACTTTATTCAATGCATCGCGCATTACGAAATATGGTTTTTTATAATCATCGAGCGAAGGATTTTTTGGCGCTATATTTCCATACGAACACCAATCGTATTTTAAATAATCAATTCCCCATGCGCCGTAAGTTTTTGCATCCTGTTCTTCATGCTGATAACTTCCTAAATAACCGCCGCAGGTTTTTGGGCCGGGAGAAGAATAAATTCCAAGTTTCAATCCTAAGCTATGAACATAATTGCTCAAAGATTTCATGTCGGGAAATTTTTTATTTGCAACAATTTCCCCGCTTGCAGCGCGCTTCGCATCTTCCCATCCGTCGTCAATATTAATGTACGTCCATCCATGACCGGCTAATTTTTCATACATCTGTTTTGCAGATGCTTTTACTTTTTCATCACTCACGCTCAAGCCCCAGCAGTTCCAGCTATTCCAGCCCAACGCAGGCGTTAAGCCAATTATGTCTCCACAAACAATTGTAAAATTTTTATTTGTTGAGCCTGATTTATTTTTCACTATTAATTTCACTTTGTAATTTCCTTTTGCCGCTAGTGTTCCAGTAATAATTCCGGTTTGTTTATCTACCTGCAATCCTTTTGGAAGATTCATCACATCATAGGTTAGCGGCTTATCTCCCGTTGCAGGAATTGCATATTGAAAAGGCGAACCTGGTTTTACACCAAAAATATTTGGGCCGTTAATTTTTGCCATTGCACCAGATTTTGGCGTTAGCACATAAGGAATGCCTTCAGATTCCGAAATTTCTTTTTGACTTCTGTCTTCTGTAAAAATATAAGATGCGATGTACGATTTATTTTCCGGCAATGTTGCTTTATAGGTGTATTCAAACGGACGGTTTTTGGCAAAATCAATTCCGATAGTTTGTTTGAAAACTATTGAATCGGTAATCGGGTCGGTTATAAGAATACGCAGCTTTCCATTGAAATCGTATTTATCGCTTGTGGATTGCAGCAGAATTTTTTTTGAAACTTTTTTATTAGGTAAGAATTCAAAATTGTTATCGTTTTTATCTATCAAAACATAATCGGTAACATCCGTCATGCTGATTCCATATTTGCCATCATACATTCCGCCGTCGCCGCCATGATCGTACACGCGAACTGCAATCACATTTTCCTTATCCCATAAAATTCTTGGGTCGGTTAATGAAACGGAGTAAGAACGTTGTTCATCGTAAGGACCGTCTTTAATATTAAATGTTTTGCCGGCGTTTCGGCCTATCAAACTTCCATTCAAAAAAACTTCATCACCATCGTCAATCTTCCCCATATCAAATCTTAATTTTTCTTTTAAAAAAGATTTGTCTTTTATAGAAGAAGGAATGACAATGTGCAAACGATACCACGCAAAACCATCATAGTTATCGTAGCCCTGTGCTTCCCAGGGTTTGCCAACTTCTATCGGCGCCCACGAAGCATCGTTGAATGTTGGAGAAGACCAGGCGGAGCTGTCGCCGGTTTTAAATTTCCATCCTTTTGTAATATTTACATCCTGCGAAAAAAGAGATAGCGAAGTAAAAAAAAGACAAGCTGCAAAAACTATTTTCATAATTTATCGTTTGAAGAGAAGCCAATTTACGAAAGAGTAAACGAATTATTTATTTTTGTTCGTATCAAAAGCCATCTTAGCTCAGTTGGTAGAGTACCTGATTCGTAATCAGGTGGTCGTGGGTTCGACTCCCATAGATGGCTCGGAGTGAATGTTGAATAAAAAATACGCCAAATACTATTTACAAAATTCTTTTCGCTGAAGAATGCTGCGTTAATTTTTCAGAGTCATTATTTTCTATCAAAATAATTCCCGGTTTTTTTCCTGCTGCAAAACTGCCTAAATTATTTTCCATCTGCAAAGCCTTTGCTCCATTAATTGTTGCCCATTGGAGCAATTGCGTGTGAGAAATTTTTGGAAAATATTTGATGATGGTTTTTATTTCATCCAAAATACTTAAGCTATGATTACTCGCGGGGCTATCTGTTCCTAAAACAATATTTAGATTTTGCTCAATCAATAATTCAATTGGCGGTAATGAATTTTCAATGTAAAGATTTGCATTTGCGCAAATGCAGAAAAATGGATTAGGTTTATTTTTCCATTCGTTTTTTACAAAAAAAATATCTTCTTTCTTCATAAAAGTATTATGCACGAACAATACATTTTTTGCATCGTCCAATTTATGGAGATAAGATTGCAAACTGCTTTTACCTGTTGGCTTAAAAAAACTGTTATCAATATTCATTAAAGAATACATCCGCAAAAAATCTCCTTTGCCGGTTAAAAAAAAATCATCTTCAAAAATTGTTTCCTGGTTATGAATGGTTGTTGTTCTTTGAGAAAAAAAAGGTTGAATCAATTGCCATAATTCGTCAGACACAGAATAAGGCGCGTGCGGCGCCATTGACAGTTGACAGTTGACAGACGACAGTTGACTGAATTTATCATAGAATGATTTACTTTTTCCAAATCTTGCTTTTGCAATTGCCGGCAGCCATCCGCTCGTTTCTATAAAATTATAATAAGCGATCCGCTGTTTTTGTTTTTGCGAAAAAGTTTGCGTGTTATTGCAAATATCACCAACGGCTATAATTCCATTTGCAATCATTTCATCTTCGGCTTTGGTAATAGCTTCAAAAATTATTTCTTCATTAAAATGTCGTTGCGAAACAACTTTAAAAACAAAATCAACCAAGCCCGTTTTTTCAGGAATTAAATTTTTGAGATGGCTTAATTCCAAATGGCAATGGCAATTTATAAATGCCGGGGAAAGAATGCCTTTATAGGTTTGCACATCTTCGCCAACTTCAGTTGCAGAAATAATATTTTCAAAAACGCCGGTTTCATCAGTAATCAATACAAAATCTTTATTCAGCATTTCTTGCCCGGTAAATAAATAATCCGCATTAAATTTTAGGTGGCTCATATCAATTGTGAAAGAATTAATTTTGCAAACTTGTGAATCGTAAATGGTGAATTGTCGATGGTGAAGAAGGCAACAATAAAATTAATTTTTCAGTAGGGCAATTTTAATATTTCACCATTTACCTTTCACCATTTACCATAAAAGTAAAACTATGTTAGATAAGTTGGAAGCCATTAAAGCAAGGTTTGATGATTTGGGTGTTTCGTTGAGCAACCCGGCCGTGATTGCGGATAACAGGAAATTCAGCGCCATGAGTAAAGAATACCGCAGCCTGGAAAAAATAGTTCAGGCACAGGAAGAATATAAAAAATTGCTTGATGATGTTGATTTTTATAAAGAAGCTTTAAGTGGTGATGATGCCGAGTTGCGCGATTTAGCAAAATCAGAAATGCCGGCGCTCGAAGAAAAAAGAGATGCTATAGAAGCAAGGATACGTCAGTTGCTTATTCCGAAAGATCCGCAGGATGAAAAAAATGCGATCATTGAAATTCGCGCGGGAACCGGCGGCGATGAAGCAAGTTTATTTGCGGGTGTTTTGCTTAGGATGTATATAAAATATTGTGAAAAGAGAGGATGGAAAACTGCATTGCTCAGCGAAAGTGAAGGAACTGTTGGCGGCTATAAAGAAGCCCAGTTGGAAGTTACCGGCGACGATGTTTACGGAACACTCAAATTTGAAAGCGGCGTGCATCGTGTGCAGCGTGTTCCGGATACCGAGCAAAGCGGCCGTGTACATACAAGCGCCGCAACAGTTGCCGTAATGCCCGAAGCCGAAGAAGTGGATTTTGAATTGAAAGAAAGCGACGTGAAAATGGAAACTGCCCGAAGCGGCGGCGCCGGCGGACAAAACGTAAATAAAGTAGAAACTAAAGTTTTACTAACGCATATACCTACGGGAACGGTTGTTATGTGCCAAACAGAACGCTCGCAACTTGGCAACCGCGAAAAAGCTATGCAAATGCTGCGAACAAAATTATATGAAGAACAGGTTCGAAAACAGGAAGAAGAAATTTCCCGGCATCGCAAAAGTTTGGTAAGTACCGGCGACAGAAGCGCTAAAATTCGTACGTACAATTATCCGCAAAGCCGTGTTACAGATCATAGAATCGGGTTAACTGTCTACAATCTTGATGACGTGATTAATGGAAACATCCAGGAGTTTATCGATGCATTACAGTTCGCCGAAAATGCAGAAAAGCTGGCGAAACAGAATTGAGATTCGTTCTTCTCCTAAAATCATATCTTGTAAAAAATACTTATGTTAGAAAACCTGATCAGTCTTATTGAGCAACATGCCGGCGATGCTGTAATAAATAATCCCGCAGTTCCCAACGAACAAAATAATGCTGTAATTAATGAAGCCGGTAATTCAATTATCGGCAGCCTGCAAAACATGGTTTCGCAGGGAAATATGCAAGACGTGATGAATTTGTTCCACAATTCGGGGAATATAAATTCAACCCCCGCGGCCCAAAACATTGCAGGCAATTTTGTACAAAACCTGATGAGCAAATTCCGGCTCGACCAAAATACCGCGAATGGCGTTGCAGGTAATCTTATTCCAAATGTTTTGCAAAGTCTTGTTCAAAAAACCAATGACCCGAATGATAGTAGTTTTAATTTACAGGGTATCATCAGCCATTTAACTTCAGGCAACGAAGCAAGCGCAGCAGGCGCTGGTGTGCTAAATGAAATCAAAGGATTGTTTGGTGAGCTAGTAATTCCAACAAACTTCTTTCAAATTATAAACACGAAATCCAAATCGGTAGATTCGGATTTTTTATCGGTTTACGAAATCACTTTTGATTTTTTTTAACACCAGGTGCTAAACTTTTGTTTCTAATCTATGTCATATATGTAGTTCTTTGTTTACAAAATTGAATTACGCTAACATTTTTTTAGCGATTGCTAAATAAATGTTATTCAATTAGGAAATGAATCTAAATGTTTTTCCTGATCGTAAATTTGAATTGTAAAGCGCAAGAGTTCTTTAAATGATTATTAATAGAAGCAAATAATATTGGCATCTGTTTTGCGTTATACAAGTTGTACTAAAAATGTCTTTTCTATTTGACTCACACAAAGCAGTCAATTTTCTCATAAGCAGTTAGTTTTGGTTACGGCCCCTGTTTCAACAGGGGCTTATTTTTTTTATAGAACTCTATAGGTGTTTGTTTTTATTTTTTGTGTGACGATCATTTGTTCTTTCCCAACATCGTTGCCACGCTCGCTTGTACAATTGATTCTTTATTCAGCTATGGTTTATAATTAACAGCAACACTATTCTTCAATCAGTTTCTGCAAAAATTATTTTTTTGCGATCAGATAAATATTGCAAATACCATAGGCAATTGCAGCACCAACAACATCGGCAAGAATATCTCCAATTTCAAAATCGCGCGAAGGGATAAAATATTTTTGTACAAATTCCATAGCTGCTCCATAAATGCAGCCGATAATAAAAATGCGGAAAAAAATTACTAATATTTTTCTTTGAGAGAATTTTTTTACACTGAAATATAAACTCCACAATAAAACAAAACCGCCAAATAAACTTATATGCACCAGTTTATCGAGGTTTGGAATTTTGATGGTATTCTCTTCAGGAAGCATTGAACCGGGAAGCGACAACAATATTAAAATGATCACCGACCATGCAATGGAATAAAAAATGTGATGAAAATATTTTTGCAGAAATCTTATCATTCTTTCAAAGATGTGCCAAAACAAAAAAATCTCCAAAACGATTTTACATCGTTACAAAATGAAATGAATTGAAATTGTTTTGAATCGTAAAAAATAAACCCGAGATAATTCTTAACCAGTAACTTTTCCTAAAACATACATCGCAGATAAAGTAGGAGCATCGCTTCCGCCTTTCTTTTCAAGTGTAATGGCAAAAGCCTGCGCCCGCTGAATATTTTTCATCTTTACAAAAGATAATCCTTCTTTAATTTCTACAAGTCCGGCATCAACCGGTTTGCCATCAACTATTGCCCATAGCTGATATTGTTTTTCAGTAACCGGGGTTGGTAAATTATTAGCAAGAAGATAAACATCTTTATTACGCGTGTCCCAATACACAGTTGCCAAACTATTCGGGCTCGGACTTGAAGGCACGCTATTCATTTTAATAATTGCCATTGCCGGGTTTCTCATCATATTGAGAGCGGATTGATAATCCTGCAATTTTGTTTGCAATGCCTGGTTGGCCAAAGCCATTTCCACTTGCGAAGAAGCTAATTGTTCGTATTTATTATTGTATTCTTTGTATTGAGTAAAGAAATAATAATTCAATATTGTGCTGCCGAGCAATAACACAATGGCAGCCGCTGCAACAAAACGCCACCATGTTGCTCTAACGGGCTGGAGTGGGTAAATCTGCGCAGGAGTTTTTTGTTTTCCTGAATCTTTGGATGCTGCATTTATTTCCGCAAAAATTTTATCTTTTAATTCAGGTGCAGGTTTTATTGCATCCGCATCGTTCATAAAATAATTTTGCAGAGAATCCTCAAATTCATCTTTGGCTTTTTGTATTTCGGGATGGGCAGCGCACATTGCTTCAAACTCGGAGCGTTCTTCCGGGCTTGCCAGTCCTAAAACATAGCTTTCGATAATTCCACTTAATATGTATTCTTGTATATTCACTTATCGTAAATATTCTTTTAATTGTAACAATGCGTTTCTGATTCTGGTTTTAACTGTGCCGAGCGGAACGTTTTCAATTTGAGAGATCTCTTCATGAGTATAGCCTTTAAAATAGGCTAACTCAATCAGAACTCGGTGTTCGGGTTTAAGTTTCTCCAAAATTTTTCTTAGCCCAATATTATCAATATTTGCCGGCATAAATTGAAAGCCGGGGCTACTGTTATTTACGTCATCCGGCAATTCTTGGTTTTTCTGGCTGTTCTGATAATTCTTGGATCTTAACGTATCTATGGATGCATTTCGTGCAATATTAAGCATCCACGTAAACAATCTTCCTTTGGAAGGATCATAGGTTTCAATTCTGCGCCAAATGTTTATAAAAACTTCCTGCAAAACATCATTGGCAAGTTCATTATCATTTATTATCTGGCGGATGATGCTGTACAAAGCTGTGGAATAATTATCGTACAAATAGCTGAATGCATTATTGTTTTTCTCCTTTAAAAGAAAAACAAGTTCGCGTTCGATATGCAGGTTTTGATTTGCCAAACAATTTTAACTTTCGATTTTTACCCAACTACAGCAGCATATGCCGCTGCATCCAATAAACCGTTTATATCTGCAGGATTTTTTACTTTACATTTTATCATCCATCCTTCACCATATGGATCGGTGTTCACTAATTCAGGAGAATTTGCAAGAGCCGGATTTACTTCAACAATAGCGCCCGCCACCGGCAAATATAAATCGGAAACAGTTTTTACAGCTTCCACTGTTCCGAAAACGGCGTCAGCTTCCAGCGTTTTTCCTGTTGTTTCAATTTCAACATAAACAATATCGCCTAATTCTTTTTGTGCAAAATCAGTGATGCCTATAATTGCGATATCATCTTTTTCAATTTTTATCCACTCGTGATCTTTAGTGTAATGCAGATTTTCCGGAAAACTCATGTTATACGATTTAATTATACAAGATTACAAAAACACGCCGAATAAAAACAAGCTGTTTAATAATAAATTCTTAAGGCTGCTTAATTTAATTTTTTCGTTTTATCAATTTCATTTTAATGATGCGGATATCTTTTATAGGCCTGTCGTTTGTATCGGTTCTGACAAAAGAAATAGAATCAACAACATTCAATCCTTTAATTACTTCTCCAAACACTGTATAATTCTGATCAAGATGCGGAGTGCCGCCAATAGTTTTGTAGATTTCTCTCTGATTGGCCGGAATTTTTCTTCCGTGCAAGCGACGGATTTCAAAAGAATCTAATCCTGCATCCGTAAATTTTTTGCCTTCAACAATATAAAATTGACTGCCGCTGCTTGCTTTTTTAGGATTCACATCATCGCCTTCTCTTGCTGCCGCAATTACTCCCTTGTGATGAAACAATGATGCACGAAATTCTGCAGGTATGGTATATGTTGGACCGCCATTGCCTAATTCAGCGCCGGGTTTTGCATGCTTGCTTTCGGGGTCGCCTGTCTGAATCATAAAATTTTTAATTACGCGATGAAACAAAACGCTGTCGTAATATCCTTCCTTTGCTAATTTTAAAAAATTGTCGCGATGCAATGGTGTGGAATCAGATAAGCGGACAATAATAATTCCTTCATCCGTTATAATTTCCACATCTTTTTTCAAATCATTTTTCCGCAACCCGTTTGATAATTTTGGATTGCAGGAAAAAATTATTGCAAGAAATAAAAATGCTGATAAAAATCTATGCACGATATTATTTTTGGTGGATGCGTTAGCTGGTTATCTTTTTAAAATCCTTTTTTTTCAAAGTAAAGCAAAATATGATCTTTTAAAAAATTTTCCTGTTCTATCAAATCCAGCACCGGCAAAGCTTTCAGCTGTTTAAAATGCGGCCAGCCATCTTCATCAACTCCTTCAATTTCATAATAACCACTTTGAGAAAGCAAACTACAAACAGCAATGTGCATCAAATCCTGTTTCTGTTCTTTGCTGAATTTTTTTCTTATCTCTCCAAATTCCTGTACACCTATAAGAAATAAAATCGCTTCAACGTCGGGCTTTTTTCCAAAACGTTCCACTAATTTGGATTCCAGGTTCCACCATCGCGCTTGTAAATCATCTGTAGTTTGCATATTTAAGGTGTAAGCTGTAAGGTATAGGGTTAAAGATGCCTTATACCCTAAACCTTTCGCCTTTTTTTTACTTTTGCCAAAAATAGTTTTTAATGAACTGGTATAAAGAAAAAAAATTTATTTCTGATGAGAAAGAAAAACTGAACGCAGAATACATTCACAATTATCTTTCCAATAAATCTTACTGGGCAAAAAATATTCCGCTGGAAACAGTAAAAAAATCCATTGACGGTTCAATATGTTTTGGGATGTATGAAAATGCAAATGAAAAACAAATCGGGTTTGCGCGCGTGGTTACCGACAAAGCAACTTTTGGTTACCTGGCAGATGTTTTTATTGATGAAAATTATCGCGGAAAAGGTTTGAGCAAGTGGTTGATGGAAGTGATTATGAATTATTCTGAATTACAGGGATTGCGAAGATGGATGCTTGGAACGAGAGATGCGCATAGCTTATATGAAAAGTTTGGATTTGAACCATTGGAAAACCCTAAGCGCGTTATGCATATATACAATGCGGATGTTTACAAAAAACAAACGGATGATGACGAACAGGACAACAAATAAAATCAGAAATATAAAATAGGAAATTAAAAATCCGCTGCTAACTATTTTTCTCAACCACAACAGCAGTTCCATAAGCGAGTACTTCGGTTACGCCGTTCAAAACTTCATTGGCATCATAACGCATATTGATAACAGCATTTGCACCGCGTTGCTCCGCATGTTGCACCATCAGCTGAAAAGCCTCTTCCCGCGTGGTTTCGCATAGCTCAACATAAATAGAAAGTTGTCCGCCAAAAAGAGATTGAATTCCGCCGGCAATATTTCCAAGCAAACTCCGGGAACGAACTGTTATACCTCTAACCAACCCAAGATTTTTTGTTACTTTATATCCATCCAATTGAAAACTTGTAGTAATCATACTTTGATCCATAAAACAGATTTGTTGTGAAATTAAGATTTTATAAGTTAAGAATTATAAGTGAAAAATAATAAATGATTTTGAAAATCGTAATTGATAATTTATAATTCATCGTTTCAACAATTACCTTTGCCAAAATTGAAAAAAGATGCTGGACATTCGATTTATAAGAGATAACAAAGAATCAGTAAAAGAAAGATTGACAATTAAAAATTTTAAAGAATTAAATATTGTTGATGAAGTTATTTCTTTAGATGATCACAGAAAAAAATTACAAACGGAATCCGATACAATTCAATCAAAACTAAATACTGCTTCAAAAGAGATTGGTCAATTGATGGCGAAGAGTGAAAAAGAAAATGCAGAACAAAAAAAACAGGAAGTCGCTCAATTAAAATCTTCTTTACAACCGATTGCCGAAAAGCTTGCGGAAACTGAAAATCAGTTGACCGAAAAAATTTTATTGCTTCCCAATATTCCATCTTCAAAAGTTCCGGCCGGAAAAACTCCCGAAGATAATGTAACAGTTCGCGAAGGTGGAAGCAAACCATCGCTCCATGCAAACGCAGTTCCGCATTGGGATTTAGCTAAGAAATATAATTTGATCGATTTTGAACTCGGCAATAAAATAACCGGCAGCGGTTTTCCGGTGTACATCAATAAAGGCGCAAAATTGCAGCGCGCGTTGATACAATATTTTTTAGATTATAATACTGCAGCAGGATATATAGAATATCAGCCGCCGATTATGATAAATGAGAATTCTGCATTCGGAACAACGCAGTTGCCCGATAAAGAAGGACAAATGTATTATGTAAATGAAGATAAATTTTACCTGATACCTACAGCCGAGGTTCCGGTTACGAATATTTATCGCGATGAAATTGTAAAAGAAAATGATCTGCCAATTAAGATGACAGCGTACACGCCTTGCTTTCGCCGAGAAGCAGGAAGCTATGGAAAAGATGTTCGCGGATTAAATCGTTTGCACCAGTTTGATAAAGTAGAAATTGTTCAATTAGTGCATCCGGAAAAAAGCTATGATGCGCTGGAAGAAATGGTAAATCATGTTGAAAAATTATTGCAAACTTTGAATTTGCAATACCGCATTTTAAAATTATGCGGCGGCGATATGAGTTTTTCTTCCGCGCTTACCTATGACTTTGAAGTGTACAGCGCCGCGCAACAAAAATGGCTCGAAGTAAGTTCTGTAAGCAATTTCGAAACTTTTCAAACCAACAGAATGAAGATCCGTTTTAAAGATGCAAATAATAAAATGCAATTGGTTCACTCGCTTAATGGAAGTTCTCTCGCATTGCCTCGTATTGTTGCGTGTCTTTTGGAAAATCATCAAACAGAAAATGAAATTTTATTGCCGGAAGTATTGCATAAATATTTTGGAAGTCCGTCGATTACAAAATAAAATAGAGCTATAGGGTTTTAAAAAGCTTTATAGGTCTTGAATTTGCCGATTGTAAACCAGAGTTCAATAGTAGCACAACTGATGAACGTAATGCGACGCAACGATGTCCAATTATTTGTTAATGCTGGTTACATAAAAAAATTTTCTTCTTAAACCTTACGTTGTAATAATAGTCAAAACCAAAATTTTTTTGATGGCTATTACCAACCAATTAAAAAACCAGCATTTAATGTGGCGTGCTGGCTTCGGACCTATGGTTGAAGATTTGAGTCAATTGGCAACAACTTCTCAAAAAAATTTAATCAGCGCCATTTTTTCGGCTTCGGCAAAATCTCCTGAATACATTGATGTAGCAAGTAATTACCTGAAAGGTTTAACAATGGGAATTGATGATATCGTCAAACTTCAAAAAAAAGATTTTTCAGAAGATGAAAAAAAACAAATGCGCAAACAATCGCAGCAGGATATTAAAAGCCTCAATCTTGCATGGCTGAATGAAATGGTGAATACCGATGCGCAGCTCCGCGAAAAAACAAGTTTGTTCTGGCACGGACATTTTGCATCGCGCAACCTGAATATTTTTTACCAGCAATTATTATTGGATACGATCCGAAAAAATGCGCTCGGAAATTTTGGCGATCTGCTTCGCGAAGTAAGCAAAAGCGCAGCGATGATAAATTTTTTAAACAATAATCAAAATAAAAAAGATCATCCTAACGAAAACTTTGCGCGCGAAGTAATGGAATTATTTACAATGGGCAGAGGAAATTATTCAGAGGATGATGTGAAGGAAGCTGCCCGCGCTTTTACTGGCTGGGGCGCAAATTTGCGTGGTGAATTTGTATTCAGAAGATTTCAGCATGATAACGGCGATAAAAATTTTTTAGGAAGAACAGGAAATTTTGATGGCGATGATGTGCTGAATATTTTACTCGAACAAAAACAAACCGCAAATTTCATTGCAAAAAAAATCTATCGCTTTTTTGTAAACGATAACATTGATGAATCGAAAGTTGCATGGCTTGGCAGCAGGTTTTACCAAAGTAATTATAACATCAAATCTTTACTGGAAGATATTTTTACAAGCGAATGGTTTTACGATACAAAAAATATTGGCGCAAAAATTAAATCGCCCGTTGAATTAATTGTCGGAATACAGCGCATGTTACCTATGAATATTCAAAATGAAGATGTTTTATTAATAGTTCAACGTTTGCTCGGGCAACTTTTATTTTATCCGCCGAATGTTGCAGGCTGGCCAGGTGGCGCAAACTGGATCGACAGTTCTACATTAATGTTCCGCTTAAGAATTCCGGAAATAATTTATGCTTCCGATCAATTCGATTTAACACCAAAAGATGATGACGACCAGATGATGGGTATGAGAGAAATGAATGAAGACGCGATGCGAATTAAAGGTTTCGGAAAAATAAATGGCGGACAAATGATAAAAGCGCAAATCAGTTGGGATAAGTATTTGAAGAAGTTCGACAATGTTCAAAAAGAAAATCTTACTAACGAAATTGCAACAACAATTTTACAAGTACAGAATGGCGTTGATGAAAATACATTGAAGAAATATACGAATAATAGCAGTAAAGAAAGTTTTATTCAATCGGCAACAATACAATTAATGAGTACACCAGAATATCAATTATGCTGAACGTGAAACGCGAAACGCATAATGCTCAACGCCGAACGCAAAATGCGAAGAGTGAACCAGCGTTAAGCATTAAGCGTTCAACGTTAAGCCTTAAAAGTTATGTTAATCAAACGCAGACAATTTTTACAAGCAGGCTCATTGGCTGCAACATCTTTTATGTTGCCAAAGTTTTTAAAAGCTTTTGAAAAACCAATGATGGTTCCACCAGGAAATAAAGTGCTGGTGGTTTTGCAGCTTAGCGGCGGCAACGACGGATTGAATACAGTTATACCTGTTCGCAATGATATTTATTATCGCGTTCGCCCGCGACTTGGAATTGAAAAAGAAAAATCTTTAATGATAACCGATGAAGTGGCGTTGCATCCTGCATTAACCGGATTAAAAGATTTATATAATGATGGAAGCCTGGGAATATTAAACAGTGTTGGTTATCCAAATCCTGATCGTTCGCATTTTCGCAGCATGGATATTTGGCAAACTGCAAGCGAGAGTAATAATTTTATTTATACGGGTTGGTTAGGAAGATATTTGGATGCGCAATGTTCCGGTTGTGATAAGCCAACACAAGCAATGGAGATCGATGATATTTTAAGCCTGGCGTTAAAAGGCGAACGAATAAAAGGACTTGCATTAAAAGATCCCGCGCGTTTGTATAACACCAGTCATCAAAAATATTTTAAAGATATTTCTGCAAACCACAAAATGAATTCGGAAGAAATTCCGGTAGAATATTTATACAAAGTGATGGCAGAAACATTATCAAGCGCAGATTATATTTATCAGCAAAGCAAATTGCATCCATCATCCGCGCAATATCCGAAAACAGGATTGGGAAAAGATTTGCAAACGATCGCTTCATTGATTTTTTCAGACATCAACACCAAAGTGTATTATGTTTCTCTCGGAAGTTTTGATACGCATGTAAATCAGCAGGCGCAACAACAAAGATTATTTACAGAAATGAGTGATGCAGTGAAAGCTTTTGTATGCTGATCTAAAAAATAACAATCGTTTCCAGGATGTGTTGCTGATGAGTTTTTCTGAATTCGGAAGAAGAGTTTCTCAAAATGCGAGCGGCGGAACCGATCATGGAACTGCTAACAATATGTTTTTGGTGAGTGGTGGTTTGAAACAAAAAGGATTAATCAATGCAATGCCCGATTTGGATGATTTGAACGAAGGCGATTTGAAATACAAAATTGATTTTAAAGATGTGTACGCTACTGTTTTGAATAAATGGCTTGGCGCAGATGACAAAAACATTCTTGGCAAATCATTCAGTCATCTTGATTTTATATAGTCCGTGCTCTTCATTATATATGCAAAACCCTGCAATTTTTTGTGCAGGGTTTTTTATTTTGATTTGATTGATAGCGTTTCAATCGTGAGAAGTGAAACGATAGACGTGAAAATTTCACGTTTCACTTCTGACCATTCATAAAGTTGAATGCAAATACTTTTGCTGATTCATACACAGCCTGAAGATGCAAATTGATATGCCGATGAAAGGATTGCGACGCAACGATGATGCTATGAAAAACCGAGGCTGGTATCAAAAAATTAAAAACTAAACTCTAAAAACTAAATCCGAAAATTAACGTTGCCTTTTAGTTTTTAGATTTTAGTTTCTAAAAAAATTACCATCCCTTTTTTGCGATGCCTGCTTTAATAGCAGCCAATGCTTTTTCTTCACCAAGTAAAGTAGTGAGTTTGTTTCCTTTGCCATCATTGCCTTGCGCCATATATGCACCTTTTGCAGTTTTAGTTATCACGGCGTCGTGCATTGTTACATTTTTTTCTTTTGTTTTTACGTTGTATGCGGTAAGCGTTACGTTTTCAGACATGATTGATTTTTGATGTTTGTGAATTAATTTTTTTCCGGTTTATTGAAATTTAAGTTTCTTCTTTTTTAAAGATAAGCATTTACAAATTGCAGATGTAAAAAGCTACACATCCAGCTTTGCATATTTGGCGTGGCTTTCAATAAAATCTCTTCTCGGCGCCACTTCATCGCCCATGAGCATGCTGAATACACGATCGGCTTCAGCAGCGCTTTCTATAGTTACCTGTTTTAATGTGCGTGTTTCGGGGTTCATTGTTGTTTCCCACAATTGAGTTGACATTCATTTCACCCAAACCTTTGTAGCGTTGCACGCTAACGCTGTCTTCTTTTCCGTTTGCTAATTTTTCTACCCAGCTTTTTCTGTTGTTCTTCATTCCATGCATACGATTGTTCTTTTCCTTTTTTTACAAGATACAAAGGTGGTTGAGCGATGTACACATATCCCTGCTCCACTAATTCTTTCATATACCGATAAACAAATGTTAGAATCAACGTTGCAATATGGCTTCCGTCCACATCGGCATCCGTCATAATAATAAGTTTGTGATAACGAAGTTTAAGAAGATTCAAGCGCCTTAGGATCATCAAGTGTTCCCACGGTTACACCTAATGCAGTGAACATATTTCTGATTTCTTCGTTCTCATATATTTTATGTTCCATAGCTTTTTCAACGTTCAGAATTTTACCTCTTAACGGAAGAATAGCCTGGAAACTTCTGTCGCGGCCTTGTTTTGCTGTTCCACCTGCGGAATCTCCTTCAACGAGATATAATTCGCAACGTTCGGGATTACGATCACTGCAATCTGCCAATTTTCCCGGTAAGCCGCCGCCGCTTAATACATTTTTTCGTTGAACCAATTCGCGTGCTTTTCTTGCTGCAGCGCGCGCCTGTGCTGCAAGAATAACTTTTTGAATGATATTTCTTGCTTCGCTCGGATTTTCTTCAAGATATGCTTCGAGCACTTTTGAAACTGTTGAATCAACAATACCGCTCACTTCATTATTACCAAGTTTGGTTTTTGTCTGTCCTTCAAATTGCGGCTCAGGAACTTTTACAGAAATGATAGCGCTCAATCCTTCACGGAAATCATCTCCTTCAATTTCTACTTTCGCTTTTTCAAAAAGATGTTGTTTATCGCCATAAGATTTTAAAAACCCTCGTCAGGCTGCGGCGAAAACCGGCAACATGCGTTCCGCCTTCAATGGTATTAATATTATTTACGTAAGAATAAATATGCTCGCTATAACTGTCGTTGTAATTTAATGCAACGTCGACAGCAACATTAGCTGCTTCATCACGGGCTTCAACATAAATTACTTTTGGAATGAGAGCATTTCTTCCTGCGCTTTTATCGAGCATTTCCACAAATTCCACAATGCCACCTTCGCTGTAAAAAGTTTTCGTATAGGTATCCCCGTTATCATCTTTCTCGCGAAGATCATTTAAAATAATTCGCACGCCTTTGTTAAGAAATGAAAGTTCACGCAAACGGCTTTCTAAAATATCTTTATTGTAAACTGTGGTGATAAAAATAGAAGCATCGGGCCAAAAGTGAACGCTGGTGCCGGTTTTATCGCTTACGCCAATTTCTCTTACCGGGTATTGCGGAACACCGATTTTATATTCCTGTTCAAATATTTTTCCATCGCGCTGAACTGATTACATGCAAATGACTGCTCAATGCATTTACGCAACTAACGCCCACACCATGCAAGCCGCCAGAAACTTTATAGGTGTTCTTATCAAATTTTCCGCCTGCGTGCAAAACAGTCATCACCACTTCCAATGCGCTGCGTTTTTCTTTCGCCATAATTCCTGTCGGAATACCACGGCCATCATCCTGCACCGTAACGGAATTATCTTCGTTAATGGTAACTATAATATTTTTGCAATAACCTGCAAGCGCTTCATCAATGGAATTATCTACAACTTCATACACTAAATGATGCAAACCTTTTACGCCAACATCGCCAATATACATGGCAGGGCGTTTACGAACAGCTTCCAAACCTTCTAAAACCTGAATATTTTCTGCCCCATATCCATTGCCAAGGGCAGGTAGAATTTCCTGTGTTGCTTCACTCATATTTTTTGTGTAGAATATACTTTTTTGCGGTAAATAAATAGGGTTTGCAAATGTACGAAGAATAAGGGTCTTAGCCGCTTTTTATACAATGATTTTTGATTCTTTTTGGTTTAATTTCTGCACATATTTTATGGATGGAAAAGTCATATGAAAGTCATAAAATAAAATCGGATGCGCGCATACTTAAAAACCTATAGATAATTGACTTTTCAGTTGTAATTTTGCAAGCTCAACATGCATCAACCACCCGATATATTAAGCCTCGCGTACAAGCAATCCATTATGCACGGGCAAATGGATTTACTGTATGAAAAGGAAAGACAAATTCCCGGCTCCGTGCAATATTCCATCAAACGCTATCAAAAAAATCCTCAGTGGAATTTGGAAGATTTGGGTATGATGGTTTATCATTATAAAAAAGATAGTCCTAAAGAAAATTATTTTGAACTTCGTTTTTGTATTGCCGGAAATGTTTACTGCAAGCAAAAAGAAACTGAATGTGATCAGTGTAAATTAAATGCATCCCGCAACTGTGTTGAAAGAATGGAAAGCGTAGATGTTCTCAGTTTTAGATTTTCACCGGTTCATCTATCGCAATTTGTAAAATCGGGCAAAATATACGATTCACTTTCAGATGATATTCTGAATTTCAAACATCATTCTTCTTTTTCAAAAATATTATCTCTTTGCGGCAGAAGCCGCATGGTGCTTGAAGCTTTGCTGAACCACAATTACAGAGACAGCCTGGAAAATATTTACGTAAATGCGCAAACGCAAATGCTGCTTTTGTACAGTCTTGAATGTATGCTTGGAGAAAAAGAAGTAAGCGGTTTTCAATGTAAATTTTTAGCCAATGAAGCAGATAGGGATAAAATAACAAAAGCAAGGGAAATATTACTGCAACAAATTGGCGAACCACTAACCATTAAAGCGCTTAGCCGCAAAGTTGCTATTAATGAATGTTATTTGAAAAAGGGTTTTAAAGAAATGTTCGGCACAACTATTTTTGATTTTTACCAGGGGCAAAGAATGGAACACGCAAGATATTTGTTGTACGAAAAAGGATTGAGCGTTACTGATGTTTCTGTAATGCTTGGTTATTCATCTATTTCACATTTCTCAACTGCGTTTAAAAAACATACAGGTTTGAAGCCTTGCGAATTATTGCTGCATTGATTTAGTCCGGAGTCGGAGGTCGGAAGTCCGAAGAAAGAAGTTCCATTAATTTCTAATCCCTCATTTCTAATTTCTTATTTTTAATTCTCTATTCTCCGATTTTCATAAACGCCATGTTGTTTTCATGATGGCAGCTATTGCAGTTATTCGTCAACCCGATAAAATTTATTTTAAGTGTTGCATCATCTTTTTTTGAAGCAGCATCCGCCAAAATATTCAACGGAGATTCTAAATATTTCTCATAAAAAAAAGCAAATGGCTTTTGCAGTTTGTCGTTAGTAATATTTAACTGAATTATTTTTTCTGTCGTTTCTTTTATTTCATCAACTTCATAGGCCGCTCGTGCGTAATCTTTATTAGTGATTGCTTTACCAATTTCATCGTGATGATATTTTATTTGGAGCATAAATTCACCAAGCCCGGGTTTTAAATGATTAACCATATTGGTTAGAGAATCTATAGCTGCTGCTTGTTTATCATCAACCGGGTTTTGATTTTGACAACTCACCGCCAATGCTATCATAACAAGCATCACTGCAAATGCACAAATGATTTTCATAAAAAAATTTTTAAGAAAGTTACTTTTATTTTAATAAGAAATAAAAAATGAAAAATAAAGAATAAGAAAATCTTTAAAATCCTCATTCCTTATTTCTAATTTCTATTTTCCATTCTTTTTCCCGATTACATAAACCGTTTTTCCAATTCCGTAATACAAAAGAGTTGCCTATGTTGATTTTTGTTTCTTAAAAGTTTTACAACTTTTTGTGAACTGAAATTGAGAATATGAAAGAGAAAACAACATTTGTAATCAGCGCTATCATCGTCGTCATAATTGCATTTACAGCCTGTTCTAAATTATTACCTTCCATGATCGATCCTGCTCAGGGTGTATGCGGTCCGGTAAGCCTTTCCAATGCACAGGCAGTTTTATTTGCTCAAGGTAATGATCAATTCTTTTCAGTCCGAACTGCCGCTACTGGTCTCGGTCCTTATTTTGTTTCAACCGGATGCGGAGGTTGCCACTCAAGCGATAACAGAGGGCATCCATTTACCATACTCACACGTTTCGGACAATCAGATACAACAGGAAATAAATTTTTAGACGAAGGCGGACCGCAATTACAAAATGCAAATCTTCCCGGATTTTTGCCACAACAAATTCCGCAGGGAGCAACCAGTTCAAGGTTAATTGCACCAATTACAGCAGGAGTAGGATTTTTAGAAGCAGTTCCGGATTCCGAAATATTAGCTATGGCGGCCGCTAATGTAAATAATCCCGATGGCGTCCGAGGCCATCCGAATTATAATTCAATCCCATCTTATATTACACCATTTGCAAACGCTATTCCGAGAGGTGATGGAAAATACATTTGCCGCTTCGGCCGAAAAGCTGCTGTGTACAATTTAATTCAACAAACTGCACTTGCATACAATCATGATATTGGTATTACATCTTCTTTCATGCCTTATGATCCTTATAATTATTTAGATCAAACATTGCCAACATCACCATCAGCTCCCGAAGTAGATAATACTACTTTTAATTCGGTTGTATTTTATATCACTTGTTTGCAAACACCCAATCAACGTAATGCAACTGATTCAATAGTTCAATACGGCAACCGGGTGTTCGTACAAATTGGTTGCGAAAACTGCCATAAGCAAACACTCACCACCGGCTATTCTCCCATTGATGCACTTTCACATCAAACCTTCAGTCCGTTTACTGATTTACTTGTGCATGATATGGGATCAGGTTTGGACGATGGTTATACGGAAGGAAATGCACAAACATCCGAATGGCGAACCGCACCGTTGTGGGGACTTGGACTTGCACCTGGAGTTCAGGGCGGTAATTATTATTTGTTGCATGATGGAAGAGCTCATAGCATCGAGCAGGCAATTAAAATGCACGGCGGTGAAGCTGCGCCAAGCGCAGGTCGCTTCAATAATCTTTCTGAAAAAGACAGGAATGCGTTGATCACCTTTTTGAAATCATTATAATGGAAAGAAAAGATTTTTTGAAAACCTGTGGCTTTGCGTGTTTGAGTGGAGGGCTTTTTGCTTCTATGCTGGAAAGTTGCGGCAGTACAAAAATTATTGCAGGTACAATCTCACAAAGCGATTTAATTGTGCCTGCTTCTTCTTTTTTTATAAAAGAAAATAAATTCAGAAAATATATTGTAGTGCAGAATGAAAAACTTCAATACCCTATTTGTCTTTATCGTTTCAGCGAACTGCAATATTCAGCATTGCTTATGCGATGCACGCACCAGGGAACGGAATTGCAAGTGTTCGGCGATAAACTTGAATGCCCTGCACATGGAAGCGCATTTAATAATAATGGAGTCGTTCAAAATGGCCCGGCAAGCGCGAACCTAAGAACTTTTCCTGTAACAATACAACACGATCAAATTAATATTTCACTAAAATGAAAATAAATTTATTTTTTTCTTTTTTAATAATTTCTCTTTTTTCTTTTTTAAACTCAACTGCACAAATTGACAGCACGTTGCTCAAAGTTTCTTCAAAAGATACTTCAAGAGCCGGCTTAACAATGGATGCTATTTACAACAGGCCATTTCTTAAGTTGGGAAAATCGCCGGTGTCTATCGGAGGTTATGTAGAATCAAACTGGCAATATGTTTCTACTTCGGGAATTACTGCAGGCAATCAATTTCAGTTTCGGAGATTCAGTCTTTTTGTAGCCTCTACTATCACAAGCAGGATAAAATTTCTTTCAGAAATAGAATATGAAAATGATCCTGCCGGAGATCCTGATGAAGCGACAACCGGCCCGGAATTTGAAATTGAATATGCAGCGCTTGATATTGAACTGCATCCATTATTAAATCTTCGCGGAGGTATGATCGTTAATCCGATCGGCGCTTTCAATCAAAATCATGATGGGCCAAAATGGGAATTCACCGATCGCCCGATTGCGATGACACAAATGCTTCCCGCCACATGGAGCAATACCGGTTTTGGAATTTATGGAAAGCAATACATTAAAGACTGGATGTTTGGTTATGAATTTTATTTGACCGGAGGTTTTAATGATGCGATTATTGATAACACAGAAGGAAAAACTTTTTTGCCTGCTGCAAAGAGCAACACTTCGCGATTTACTTCAAGCGCAAGCGGCGAGCCAATGTACACCGGAAAAATTTCTGTGCACAATGATAAAATCGGGGAGCTGGGTTTATCTTTTATGAGCAATGTGTACAACACATGGCGCATTGAAGGCACGCCGGTCGATAACAAAAGAAGCGTAAATGTTTTTGACGTTGATTTCAATACAAAAATTCCCAAATTAAATACCAATATTGTTACAGAATGGGCATGGATATTTGTGCAGATACCACCAAATTACACGCAACAATATGGCAACAAACAATTCGGCGGATTTATTGATATTGTGCAGCCGATTATTAAAGGAAAAATTTTAGGCTGGGATAACGCTTCGCTGAACGTTGCAGTGCGTGGCGAATATGTTGACTGGAATGTAGGAAATTTTATTTCCACCGGAACAAAAATGTACAACGATCTGTGGAGTATTATGCCTGCAATCAGTTTTCGCCCCGTACCACAAACAGTGTTGCGCTTTAATTACCGGCGCCAAAAACAAAGCGACATTACAGGAAATACCGTTGGCGCAACAATTGGTCCGACTGCAGGATTTAGTTTTGGAATATCCACTTACTTTTAATTTACGATTTCGGATTTGTGAATTACGATTCCTTCAAGTGCATTTTTCATTATTAGTTTTAAATTATTAATTTTTAAACCACTTTTAGATAATAAACCTGAAGTTGAATAGAATTGTTACAGTACAAGTGTGCGACGCAAGAATGTTTAATAGAATTCGGATGCTGGCTACCAAAATCTTTCTCCAAAATGTCATATCGTCATCAAAATAAAATTGGTTGATTATTTGATTTTAGTTTTTTATGGAAAATATTATTTCATTGGTGAGCAATGATGCAAATGATATTGAATTGCTCGATGCCTATTCGAAAACGGTAACAAACGTGGTGGGTTCTGCGGCGGAATCTGTTGTACATATTGAAGTGCAGAAAAAATTGCGCGACAAACAAAATAACCCGAAACTGCAACCGGCAACGGGTTCGGGATTTGTGATTTCATCAGATGGATTCATCATTACAAACAACCACGTTATTGAAAACGCGGAGAGCATTAAGGTTTCTTTTATTGACGGAAGAAGTGTGAGCGCAGAAATAAAAGGCACTGACGCATCCACCGATATTGCGGTGATCAAAATTGATGAGAGTAACCTGAAAGCCTTGACGCTGGCGGATTCTGCGCAATTGCATGCGGGACAAATTGCGATCGCGATCGGCAACCCGATGGGTTTGCAATATACAGTTACTGCCGGCGTGGTGAGCGCGTTGGGAAGAACGTTGCGCGCAAATAATGGAAGATTGATTGATGATGTTATTCAAACCGATGCTGCACTGAACCCGGGAAACAGCGGCGGGCCGCTCGTAAATTCTCATGGAAAAGTTATTGGCGTGAACACTGCGGTAATTGCATCTGCGCAAGGATTGTGTTTTGCGATCTCATCTAACCTCGCTGCACAAATTGCCGGGCAATTAATTCTTCATGGAAAAGTAAAACGCGCGCAACTCGGAATTGCAGCGCAATTAGTAAATCTCACGCCGCGAATGATTGCTGCAAATAAATTAGAAACAAAAACCGGCGTATATATTTTTGAAATTGTGCCGGACGGAAATTTTTATAACAGCGAGTTTCGCATTGGCGATATTATTGTTGAGTTCGACGGAAAACCTGTTTCAAGCATCGACAGTTTGCATTTACTGTTAAAAGAAAAAACAATCGGATTAAAATTGCCGGTATCCGTTTTACGAAACGGAAGAAAAGAAATGATACATGTTGTTCCGGGAGAAATGAAATAATTTATTGTTGCGGTTCATCATTCATATAAAAACTCAAAGCTCCGCTCGGACATTTTTTTACCTGCTCGATAATTTTTTCAGTTGTTGAATTTTCAGGTTTTATCCATGGGCGAATCATCGGGTTAAAAACATGCGGCAAACCGGTTGCATGTTTCCAGCAAATTGTGGAATGCTGACAGAGAGCGGGTTTCCACACGATGGTTACTTCGCCGTTTGTATACTTTTTGGTCAAAGTATGAAGTATGAGTTATGAACTATAAAGTTGAGTACAATACCCAAATTACAATTTATTTTTTGAAGTTATAATACTGCTTCTGAGAAGCTTTAAGACTTCTATTGCATCATTGTTAATGGATTCAAACTCACTTGCAGTTATGAATTTTGTTTCTTTTAAAAGTTCAAGCCAGTAAATTGTTTCATCAGTTTCTTTTTGTGCAACTGAAAGTTTGTGAATGAAATCTTTTGTGCTTTCTCCGTTAAATGCTTCGCGAATATTTGCGCCAATTGAAGTTCCTGAACGTAATAATTGTTTGCTTAAAATAAACTCTTTCTTTTTATCTGCGAGATGTTTGTAAAGATTTATGACTCTGATTGCAAAACAAAATGATTTGTCTTTTAAAATACTTTTCTTCATAGTAAGGTTGTTTCTGCAAACTTAATACTTCATAGCTCATAACTCATACTTCATCCTAACGCTGCTTCAATTTCATTAAATAATAATCCGCTGCCTCCGCCAAAATGCTGCACAATTTTTATTTGCGGATTTTTCTGCAAAAAAATCTTCTCCAATTTATTTTCATCTTCACTATCTATGCCGCTTCCTAATAAAACCAAATCGAAAAATTGCTCATTAAAAACTTTAAGAGCATTTTCTGAATCTATAGCTCCTGTTGCATTCCATTTTTCATTTTTATTAATCAATCGAATAATGGTTTGCAAAATTTCTTCGTGAGCACAGATTATAAGAATTTGAATTTTTTTCATGAAAAAAATATGTCGCTATGTTTTTAGAAACTCATAGGTACTTCCATCAGCAACAATTCCGCATCCTGCGAATTTACTTTGATAGAAATTTTATCTGTATCCCAAATTTCAAATCCGTCTCTTGTATTGAGCTGTTGACCATCAATGGTTATATCTCCATTCAACACGAATGCATACACGCCATTTCCTTTTTTCTTGAAATCATAATCAATCGAAAAATCTTTATCAAATTTTCCCAAATGAAACCATGCGTCCTGGTGAATCCAAACTACGCCATCGTTTGCATTTGGCGATAAAACCTGTTGTAATTTATTATGCCTGTCTTCAACATTTAATGTAACCTGGCTATAGCGCGGTTCAACATTTTTTTTG
Organism: Chitinophagia bacterium; assembly: GCA_963774065.1. GTDB lineage: Bacteria > Bacteroidota > Bacteroidia > Chitinophagales > Chitinophagaceae > Puia. The sequence continues at coordinate 1,462,864 of CAVZDO010000003.1, read as the reverse complement.
TTTGGAAAAATCCATATCTGCAAAAATTTTACCAGCTCATTTTTATTCTTGTTGAATTCGCTGTGAAAAATTCCTGTACCTGCGCTCATCGCCTGTATATCTCCTTTTTTAATTACGGCAACATTGCCCATACTATCTTCATGTTGCAAATCGCCTTCGAGCGGAATGGAAACAATTTCCATATTATCGTGCGGATGTTTTCCAAAACCTTTTCCTGCGGAAACGGTATCGTCATTTAAAACGCGCAGTGCGCCAAAATGAATTCTTTCCGGGTTATAATAATTTGCGAAACTGAATGTATGATAACTGTTGAGCCAGCCATGATCTGCATGACCCCGTGTTTCTGCTTTATGTAATGCTGTTTTTGCCATAAATATTTTTTTTGTTTTGTAAAGATGCAAACAAACAACACCCAAATCCAATAATGTAGATTAAGAAATTGGGAAAGCAGCTTTGAGCCGAGAGCCGTGAGCTATTTGCCTTGCTTGCAACTCACAGCTAATTGCTCACAGCTTCTTAAAATATTCCGCTTTTACTTTACTTAAAAATTCCGGAGTGACGCCGATATATGATGCGATTAATTTTTGCGGAAGATGTTCGATCAATGTTGGATAATGTTGACAAAATGCAGCAAATCGTTGTTGTGCAGTCAAACTCATGTTATCTAAAACACGCTGGCGATTTGCCACTAAAGAATTTTCTGTAATGATGCGAAAGAAACGTTCAAATTTCGGAACATCAACAAATAATTTTTCCTGGCTTTTTCTCGACAATAATAAAACTTCCGAGTCGTCAATTGCATCAATATTCAAATTGCCGGGCTTTTGCAAAATCAAACTGTACATATCTGCGATCCACCAGTCGGGCGGAGCAAATTGTAAAATATGTTCGAAGCCGTTTTGATCAATTGTATAACCACGCAAACAACCTTTTGTTACGAAAATAGAATTTTCACAAATTTCATTTTCGCGGAGAATAAATTGTTTTCGTTTGATTTTTTTTTCTTTCAAAAAAGAAATAAAATGTTTCTCTTCATCTTTTGTTAGCTGAATATGCTTCGATACATTTTTTATAATGAGAGAAAAATCCATTCGGCTTATTATTCTTTCAATGCTTTTTCAATATTTCTATCCGGAATAAACCACATAAAAGAAACCATAAAAAAAAGAAATCCTGAAACAGCAGTATTAATAAATGCAAAAATAAATGCAGTAGAATAGGCAATTATAGATATTATCCCTTTTTTTCGTAAAATTTTAAAAGCGAATTTTAATTTTTCATTGTCTTCATTTTTCTTTTCAATGCGCAACTGAAGAATAGTGAATGCAAATCCGCAGCATAACAACAGTACCGCATAGGCAGCAACAGAGTGTGCATCAAAATGCGTTGCTCCCATCCAATCCGTTGCAACGGGAACTAATGATAGCCAAAAAAGCAAGTGCATGTTCGACCATAAAATAGACGCGTCAACTTTATTTGTTGTGTGCAGTAAATGATGATGGTTCACCCAATAAATTCCTACAAATAAAAAACTCAGCACATAGCTAAGAATCACCGGCACCAATGGTTTCAATGATTCCCAGCTTTTACCTTCGGGAACTTTTATTTCCAGAACCATAATGGTGATGATAATGGCAAACACGCCATCGCTGAATGCTTCTAAGCGAGTCTTGTTCATAAGTAAGATTAAGGATTTTTGTGTAAGATAATGAAGAAAATGAAGTTTTAATCGTGCTTATTACAGAAAGAATTTTTATGTAACAGAGTGAAGAATTTCTATTGAGCATCGTTGCGTCGCACTCTTGTACTGTAACAATTCTATTGAGCGGTAGTTTACAAACGGCAAGTCCAAGTAAGGTATGTCACGGTTTCAAACCGTGCCATACCTTACAATTCCCGTAAACTTTCTTCTGTTGCTTCAATAGTATAATCAATATCTTTTTTAGTAAGTGCATTATTCAAAAACCAACTTTCAAAAGCAGATGGCGGAAGATAAATGCCGCGACTCAGCATAGCATGAAAATATTTTGAGAAGAATTGATTATTTGCAGATGCCGCGCCTGAAAAATCCTGAACGGCATGATCACTGAAATGCACGCTTATCATCGAACCAAATTGATTAATGACAAATGGAATTTTTGCATCGAGAAAAACTTTGTGCAAATTATCGCGCAGGTAAATTGTTTTTTCTTCGAGCTCTTTATAAATATTTGGATTGTCTTTTAAAATTTTTAAAGTTGTATAGCCCGCTATCATAGCAAGTGGATTGCCGCTCAGAGTGCCCGCCTGGTATACGTTTCCGAGTGGAGCTATATGTTGCATGATTTCTTTTTTTCCGCCAAAAGCTCCAACGGGCATTCCGCCGCCAATAACTTTTCCATAGGTAATAAGATCTGCGTTTACGTTTAATTTTTCCTGCGCGCCGCCCGATGACAATCGAAAACCCGTCATCACTTCATCAAAAATCAAAATGATATTTTCTTCGTCGCAAATTTTTCTTAGCCCTTCTAAAAATCCCGGCAATGGTAAAATGCAACCCATATTACCTGCAACAGGCTCAACAATAATTGCAGCGATATGATTTTTATTTTCTTCAACCAATTTTTCAACAGCAGCTAAATTATTATACGCGCAGGTGAGTGTATCATTTGCAACACCTGCAGTAACTCCCGGAACAGTTTGAATATTCAGCGTAGCAACGCCGCTTCCGGCTTTCACTAAAAAACTATCTGCATGACCGTGATAGCAACCTTCAAATTTTATTATTTTATTTTTTTTTGTATAGCCGCGGGCAAGCCGAATGGCACTCATGCACGCTTCGGTTCCGCTGCTCACCATTCTTATTAAATCAATATTAGGCACCATGCTGATAATTAATTCGGCCATTTCAATTTCCAATTCTGTCGGCGCGCCATATGATGTTGAATAATTCGCTTGTTCCTGAATTGCTTTAATTACTTTTTCATGCGCATGTCCTAAAATCATTGGCCCCCACGACGAGATGTAATCAATATATTTATTTCCATCGGCATCGTACAAATAAGCGCCTTTTGCTTTTTTAATAAATAAAGGAGTTCCGCCAACACTTTTAAATGCACGCACCGGAGAATTTACGCCTCCGGGAATGGAGAGTTGAGCGCGGGAAAATAATATTTTGCTTTTTTCGGAATTCATTTTGTCAATGGTGAATTGTGAATGGTGAAAATTTTAAGATTGCTTTTGATTGATTAGTCCTGTTAACAATCTGAAACATGTAATCATATTATTACCCAGATTTTCTGTATCTATTTTTTGCAGATATTCCAAATTCATTGCAACATCAAGCGCTGCATCAATTTCAATTAGTGAACCCCTGCTTATTTCAAAATATCTTTTTCGTTCTGCTTCCGATTTTCTTGATGCGCCTTCTGCAATGTTTAAATGCACGGACACTGCAGCTCTTCTTACCTGCGAAATCATTCCAAATTTTCTTCGGGTGGAAAACATTTTGTGATTTTATAGCATTCAGTAACAAAAATTTTTGAAGCTGAATAGATATCCGGCTTTTGATGATTTAAAGCTAAAAACATAGGAAAAAGTTTAGTATAAAATTGAATCAAATTATCCGCAATATCAGAATTTCAAAGTTTTCACTATTCACCATTGACCATTCACGACAAAAGCTTCACTGCATCTTTTGCAAAATACGTGGCAATCAAATCCGCGCCGGCTCTTTTGATTGCAGTTAATGTCTCCAGGATTGCTTTGTTCTCATCGATCCATCCCATTTTTGCAGCGGCTTTTATCATAGCATATTCTCCGCTGATATTATATGCACTAACGGGAACGTGTACGCAATTTTTCACTTCGCGGATGATATCGAGATAAGCGAGCGCCGGTTTTACCATAACAATATCTGCGCCTTCTTCTATATCCATCAATGTCTCTTTAATTGCTTCGATGCGGTTTGCATAATTCATCTGGTATGTTTTCTTATCTCCAAATCCCGGCGCAGAATCGAGCGCATCGCGAAACGGCCCATAAAAACAAGACGCATATTTAGCGCTGTAACTCATGATGCCTACTTTTGTAAAATTATTTTCTTCCAAACCTTTTCGTATCGCGCCAATTCTTCCATCCATCATATCGCTTGGCGCAACAAAGTCGGCGCCTGCTTCTGCATGACTGACACTCATTTTCACTAATGCTTCCACAGTTTCATCATTCAAAATTTCTCCATCTTTTACAATTCCATCATGACCGAAAGAAGAATACGGATCGAGCGCAACATCAGTCATAACAAGCATTTCAGGGCATGCATCTTTTATAGCTTTGATGCTTCTTTGCATCAATCCATTTTTATTCCATGCTTCTTTTCCCGTATTATCTTTCGTTTCATCTTTTGCTTTTACGAAAAGTAAAATACTTTTTATACTGAGATTGTGTAACGCTTTTACTTCTTTAACCGTCAGGTCGATTGAACGACGAAAATAATTTGGCATCGAAGGAATTTCGTGCAAAATATTTTCTCCTTCATCAATAAATAACGGTGCGATAAAATCGCTTGCAGTAAGATATGTTTCAGCAACCAGAGAACGAATTGCTGATGACTGACGGAGGATTCTGTTTCGTTTTTGCAAATACATAGAATGTATGATATATGATTTTTAGATGTCTGATTTCTTTTTATTCAATTTCGCCGTTTTATCGGTTGCAGCAAAAATCGCCGTCAGTTCATTTGCTTCAATTATTAATCTGTCGATCTCTTTTCCTTTTTTTAATTCTGCATCGCGAATAATTTCCAGCCAGAAAAGAGATTCATCTGCTTCTTCCAAAACAATTTCAATTTTATAAATAAAATCAACTTTTGATTTCGCTCTTACTGTGGCTCTATAATTAGCTCCAACCGAACCTGCGGAACGGATAAGTTGTTTTGCAATTTCAAATCCTGCCGCATTTCTTGGCAATCCTTCACAAGCTTTAATTACATCAATGTGAAATTCCTTTGTTCTTTGATGTAATATTTTTCTATTCATAGGTTAAGTATTTATTTTTTTATTTAGAATAAGATTATTTCTATATAATGCATTCACGAGTATGTAGAAATCAGACATCCGACATCGCTACATCAGATATCTACCCACTCCCTCGGCTTTACACAAACCTCCAACAACCTATCCTCTTCACTTCCGGGCTGCGGCTGAAAATTATATTCAAACCTCACTGTTGGTGGAAGACTCATTAAAATACTTTCTGTTCGTCCATTTGTTTTTAAACCGAATAAAGTTCCCTTATCGTGAATAAGATTGAATTCAACATATCTTCCGCGACGAATTTCCTGCCAATGTTTTTGCTTTTCATCAAAAGAAATATTTTTTCTTCGTTGAACAATTGGCAAATATGCTTCGAGAAATGCATCGCCGCAATCTTTGCAGAAATTAAACCAAAAATCCAAATCTTGCATTTCATCAGGTTTTCTTCTGTCGAAAAATATTCCGCCGATTCCTCTGCGTTCATTATTTCGATGTGTGTTCACAAAATAATCGTCACAATTTTTTTTGAAAAGCGGATAAAATCTTTCATCAAATTTATCGCAGGCATTTTTATATGTTTGATGAAAATGTTTTGCATCTTCTTCAAACAAATAATACGGAGTCAAATCTGTTCCGCCGCCAAACCAACTATCGCAAACATTATCGTCTTTATCATACAATTCGAAATAACGATAATTACAATGAACGGTTGGCACAAAAGGATTCAACGGGTGCAACACCAAACTCAATCCGCAGGCGAACCATTTTGCACCGTCGAGCTGTAAACTTTTGCGCATTTTCGGAGTAACTTTTCCATACACAACAGAAGTGTTCACTCCGCCTTTTTCAAAAACATTTCCGTTGGCGATGACTCGCGTAATTCCGCCACCACCGCGGCCTTCGGCGCGTTGCCATTCCTCTTGAATAAATTTTGCGTTGCCATCAATCTCTTCAAGCGCTTTGCAAATTCTATTCTGCAAGTCATGAATGAATTCGATCCATAGCTGGCGAAATTCTTTTGTTTCTGTTTTATATATTGATGATGTAGCCATTTATCAGTTACGCTGAATAAAGTTATATTGTACAAGTGAGTGACACAACGATGTTGAATAAAGAACTAATGCCCGTTTCATAAAAAACTATTTCCAATTAAACCCTTTAATCGTTTCCACAAATGCTCTTGCATGATCAACCGGAACATTTGGCAAAATGCCATGCCCGAGATTTGCGATATGTTTTTCTTTTCCGAATGCGCGCAACATTTGCGTTACTTCTTTTTTTATGACAGGTATTGGCGATAATAATTTTGCAGGATCATAATTTCCCTGCAGCACAACATTATTTCCTGCAAATTTTCTTGCCATCTCCGGCTCGATGCACCAATCAATTCCCAAACCGTGAGCGCTAGTCGCAGCCATGCTTTCCAGGGAATGCCAAGTGCCTTTTGCAAAAATTATTACGAGCGTTTCATCTTTCAATGCTTCTACAATTTGCCTGATATATTTTAATGAAATATTTTCAAAATCGTTTTTACTTAATAGGCCTCCCCAACTGTCAAAAATCTGAACTGTATCAACGCCGGCTCTCACTTGCGCTTTTAAATATGCGATCGTTGTGTCTGTTATCATTTGTAATAACTGGTGTGCAAGTTGCGGCTGCGTATAACAAAATGCTTTTGCTTCATCAAAAGTTTTGCTGCCTCTGCCTTGCACCATATAGCAAAGTATCGTCCATGGTGCGCCGGCAAAACCAATCAACGGAACGCGATCATTCAATTGCTGTTTGGTTAATTTGATAGCATCAAAAACATAATGCAGAGTTTCATGCACATCAGGAACTCGAATTCTTTTTACATCATTTTGTGTTTTGATCGGCTCAGGTAAAAAAGGACCTTTGCTTTCAATTAACTGCACTTCCAATCCCATTGCCTGCGGCACAACCAAAATATCTGAAAACAAAATTGCAGCATCCACCCCAATAATATCAATTGGCTGAATAGTTATTTCGCAGGCCAGTTCAGGAGTTTGAACACGCTCAAAGAACGAATATTTTTCTCTTAGCCTGATATATTCAGGTAAATATCTTCCTGCCTGGCGCATCATCCACACCGGAGTCCGCTCCGTTGATTCTCCTTTTAATGTTCGTAATAATAAATCGTTTTGCATTATCGTGAATGGTGAATGATCAATGGTGAATAATGGAACCGAAATAATTTATCGCTTCGTTAATTAATAATTCTTTCATAGGTTCTTTTCCGATAATAGTTTTATTATCAGAATATTTTTTTATTTCGTTTGATGTTGTGTTGCCAATCGCAAATAAAATAGTTTGCTCATTTATTTTATTTACAGAAAAAAAACTACTTACTGCGCTGGGGCTATAAAAAAAAATTGCATCATAATTTTTAGTAACAGTATGCGGAGTTTCAAAAGTTTTGTACACTTCTATTTCATTTACTTCAATATTTTGTTGCCGTAATTTCCCAGGCAATTCATTTTTTCTTTTGTCACCGCAGAAAAAAATAATTGACGAAATATTTTTTTGACTGATGATGATATCTGCCAAACCGCTTGCGGAATCTGCTGTTCCGGCAATTGAACTTTCATCAAAATTTTGTTTTATTAAATTTCCGGTGATTGAACCAACACAAAATATTTTCCAATTTGGTTTTACATTCTGCAAATGTTTTGCGATAGCTTCTACTGCGTTTCTGCTTGTGAAAACGACTGTTAGCTGATGATGTGCGAGATGAAGTATTCTTTTGTGTAAAAAATCATCATCAATAATTTTTGTTTCTATAAAAGAAATATTTTCTATAAAAATATTTTTTGTTTCTGCGTGAGCAATCAAAGATTGTTCAAGAGCCCCGGTTGATAGTATGTTTATTTTATTTTGATGCATCACGTATATTATCTGCAATTTCCTTCGCTCCGTTTTCTAATAATTCATTGGCTGCTTCTCTGCCAATATTAGTAGCCATTTCAACAGGCAAAATTTTTTCAACTTCTTTTTTTTGCTTTCCATCAGGCGATAAAATATTTCCTATGAAAAATAATTCGTCTTCTTCAATTTCTGCCAAAGCGCTGATTGGTGTTGAACATCCGCCAAGCAAGGTTCGCAAAAAATCTCTTTCGATTTTTGTGCATAGGGCTGTTGCTTCATCATTTAATAACAAACATTTTTCCTGGGCGTTATTATCTTCTTCCCTGCAAACTATCATTATAGCACCCTGTGCAGGTGCAGGTAACATCCATTTTAAATCAATTGAATTTTTCGGGCGAAGATTTATTCTTTCCAAACCCGCCGCTGCAAAAATTGCTCCATGCCAATTGCTTTCTTTTAATTTTTTTAAACGTGTATTCACATTACCTCGCAGATTTTCTATTGTATGATTCGGATAACGATGCAGCCATTGCGCTTTGCGGCGAATGCTGCTTGTTGCAATTGTGAGGCGTGAGACGTGAGACGTGAGCTCCAAATCAATAATTTCGTTTGACGTTTCACGCTTCACGAGAACATCTCTGTAATTTCCGCGTTTCAAAACGGCTGCTTGTGTAATTCCATATGCTAATTGTGTGGGTACATCTTTCATTGAATGAACGGCAATATCAATTATATTATTTAACAATGCAGCGTCGAGTGTTTTTGTAAAAATTCCTTGTACGCCCATTTCATACAATGGAGTTTTTAAATCAATATCACCTTCGCTTTTTATAAAAATCAATTCCGAATTAATGTCAAATTTTTTCAACAACTCTTTTACAAGTGTTGCCTGCCACACGGCCAATTCGCTTTCGCGTGTACCTATTTTTAGTATTTTATTCATGCAGATAATAATGGCGAATTGTCAATGGAGAATTTTCATTTATTGACAATTCACGATTGGAACCTTTCACAAAATTAGTTTATACCCCCGGTAATAAAATCATTGATCGCTTCAATATAATGGCAGCCTTGCCTGTTGTGGCGGCGCATTTTGGAAGCCATGCCGTTAATAACGCGTTGAATTTTTTCTTCTTTATTATTAGTTGGAGAATTTATCGCAGTGTTGGCAAATAACGCACTGCTATGGATTTCGTTAAGTTTATTTTTAACTGCTTTTAGTACCGGTACGTGTTTACGCATTTCATACCACTCCATAAACTCGGCAATATGTGCGGTAATTATTTGTTTTGCTTTTGGAACTTCCGCTTCGCGTTTTTGCAATGTAGTGTCGTTGATCTTTGATAAATCATCAACATTTACCAAAGTGATCTGTGGCAAATCCTTCGCAGAAACCTCTATGTTATTTGGTATGGATAAATCAATCAGTAGTTTTCTTCCCGATCCGATTAAATTCTCTTTTGTAATGATCGGTTGTTCGGCATTTGTGGCAACGATAATAATATCTGCGTATTTTATCTCTTCATTAATGTTTTCATAAGAAGAACTCATCAACCCCATTTCGTCACCAAGAGAAACTGCTTTGTCGTCTGAACGGTTGACTAACACTATATTTTTTGTGCCGAGATAATCAATAAGATTTTTGCAAGTATTGCGGCCAATTTTACCAGCGCCGATCAACAATATTTTTTTATCGGAAATATCTTTTATATTTTCTTTGAGGCATTGTACCGCAGCAAAAGAAACAGAAACAGTTCCGCAACTTAAAGCAGTCAGGTTCTTAATAACTTTGGATGATTGCAGCGCGCTGTTTACCAATCTTTCCATAAATGCATTAATGCAATTATTTTGTTTTGAAAATTTAACTGATTGCTTTAGCTGCCCGACAATTTCATAATCGCCCAAAATTTGAGAATCCAAACCTGCACCGACATTGAACAAATGCTCAATGGCGTCTATTCCTTTTTTTATGTAAGATAATTCTGCAAATATTTTTTTTGATCCTTTAGTTTGTGTGCAGAGCAAATCTATAAGTTGTGATGCATTTTCTGCGGAGCCATAAATTTCCGTGCGGTTACAGGTTGAAAGAACGAACAGGGAATGAATGCCAAAAGATGGAGCGAGTGATAAAATTGCTTTATACTGTTCGTTGTTAATAGCAAATTGCCCGCGAATTGCAGCTTCAGTTTTTTTATAGTTAATGCCTGCAATAAAAAAATTCGATATTTCTGTAGGCCGATTCCCCATGAAATGTACAAAAATGTATTTCAGCAAAAATAGTTTTATGAGTTTTGATTAACCAATTTTTCTGTCATAAGACTGTCATTTGTCAACCTGATTCCTATCAATATGTTCACTGAGCATTATCATCTAAAATCAATTATACATTTTGCATTGTATTTCTTTTAAAGAATTATTATTTCTTCAAACTTTGCTGCATTGCAGTAATTACATTTGCAACTATTTTAATTATGGCAGAAATTAAAAAGCGCGGTGTTATTTTGATGAATCTCGGCTCGCCGGATTCAACCGATGTGAAAGATGTTCGGAAATATTTAATGCAATTTCTGATGGACGAAAGGGTGATTGATTATCCCTATCTTTTTAGAAAAATATTAGTTGGAGGAATTATTGTTCCATTTCGTGCGCCGAAATCTGCTGAAGCATACAAAACAATCTGGACGAAAGATGGTTCTCCATTAATTGTATTTACCGAACAATTACAAAAAGCTTTGCAACAACAAATAACGGAGCCGGTTGAAATCGCTATGCGTTACGGTAATCCGACAATTGATATTGCATATAATAATTTAGTAAAAAAAATTCCCGGACTGGAAGAAGTTATAGCCGTTCCATTATATCCGCATTATGCAATGTCATCTTATGAAACAGCGGTTGAACACGCAAAAAAAATTTACCGGAAGAAAAAATATTCTTTCAAACTGAATTTTATCAAACCATTTTTTAATGAAGAAAATTACATCAACGCATTAAGCGAAAATATCCGTCCTTATCTAAAACAAAATTACGACCATCTTCTTTTCAGCTATCATGGAATACCGGGAAGACATTTGAAAAAAAGCGACCCAACGAAAAATCATTGTCTGAAAATAAATGATTGTTGCAATATTAATTCTGTTGCACATGCAACATGTTATCGCCACCAGGTTTTTATAACCACAAAATTGGTTACAGAAAAATTAAAAATGCCGTTGGAAAAATTCAGTATTTCTTTTCAATCGCGTTTAGGAAAAGGATGGCTGGAACCTTTTACTGATGTGCGTTTGATCGAATCTGCCAAAAGAAGGTATAAAAAAATTATTAGTAGTTTGCCCTGCTTTTGTTAGTGATTGCTTGGAAACACTGGAAGAAATCGAAATCAGGGGAAGAGAATCATTTATGAATGCAGGCGGTGAAAGTTTTGCCATGATACCTTGTTTGAACACAAATTTATTGTGGGTGAAAACAATTGCTGATTGGATTAAATTGGCAAAAATGCCTGATGCGATGATGTTGGATGTTTGACATAATGCAGTTAATCTAACTTTGACAGAAATAAGAAATCATCAAATCCAACATCAGAAATAAATACAAAAAATGTATTTCAAAGCGCTTCATATCATTTTTGTGATTACCTGGTTTGCAGGCATATTTTATATGCCGCGACTTTTTATTTATAATACCGAAGCAGAAAAAAAATCAGAAGAAGCAAAAAAAATATTGCACGAGCAATTTGCAATTATGATGAAGCGACTTTGGTATGGAATCACCATTCCTTCGGCAATTCTTACTTTAATATTTGGGCCCCTGGTTATGTTTGACGATGGTTGGGATAAAGTTTTGTTTGATGAACCGGGAAGATGGCTACTTATTAAATTAATTTTTGTTCTTTTTTTATATCTCTATTTTTTTTCTCTTCACAAAATTTTCCGGCAGCAATTAAAAGGCATTTTCAAATACACATCGCAACAACTGCGAATTTGGAATGAAGTGGCAACTATTTTTTTAGTAGCTATTGTAATGCTTGCGGTAGTTAAACAAAGTATCAGCCTGGTTTGGGGATTGGTTGGAATGATTCTTTTAATAATTATTTTGTTTTGTGCAATCCAGATTTACAAATTACTCCGCTCGAAATAGGTATAAAAAAAGAAAACCTTCTTATCAGAAGGCTTTCTATCCGGGGTAAAAAGGAAGTTTTTCAAAAAAAATTGGTTAGCCCAACGACTAGTAGTGAGTCCCGAACATTAGCCCGCGACCAGGTTCGTTTATCGGGTTCTTCTAAGGCATATATCAGAGATTAAAAACGGGTATGGGCTACGGATAAAATAACTTATAAGAATACTGCGTGTATTTTACTTTTGCTGTGGTTACAAAATAAGAGGAAAGGGGAGTAGGAATACCCCCCTTTTTAACCCCTAAACCCTAAACCGTAGAAAAAATTTTTCATACAACGCGAACCAATCTTTATAACTATTGAATGAAGTAAAATTTGTTGTTTTGGCCTATTTAAAGGATATCTTGGCTTTTCATAAATACAGATTCCTTCGCACTAAATAAACCATAAATTATGCCAAATGTAATGCTGTGGATAATTTAGGGATTTAATTATGCAATTCTTAGGATTTTTAACACATTTTCCTCTTAAAAAAATACCCAGGTATTCTTAATTGAAAAATTTTTTTGCCTTACATTTCATAACTTTGCACCCATTTTTATTTTACCACTCAGCTTGAAAAAAACAATAAAATATAAAGAATATCAACAACTTAATCTTCCTTTTATAGGGCAGGAAATACTGGCTAAATGGGATAATGAAAATGCCTTTGAAAAAAGTGTTACGCTACGGGAAGGCTCTGAGCCTTTTGTTTTTTATGAAGGACCCCCGAGCGCAAACGGAATGCCCGGTATTCATCACGTAATATCCAGAACACTTAAAGATCTGGTTTGCAGATATAAAACAATGCAAGGGTTCCAGGTGAAGCGCAAAGGGGGATGGGATACCCATGGCTTGCCCGTTGAATTAGGCGTTGAAAAAGAATTAGGTATAACAAAAGAAGATATCGGCAAAAAAATTTCGGTTGAAGAATATAATCGTAAATGCCGCGAAGCTGTTTTGCGCTACAAAGACAAATGGGATGAGCTGACGCAGAAAATGGGTTATTGGGTTGACCTTAAAAATCCATACATAACTTTTGAGAATAATTATATCGAAACACTTTGGTGGATATTAAAACAATTGTACGATAAAAAATTATTGCATGAAGATGTAAGTATTCAACCATATTCGCCGGCGGCGGGAACAGGATTAAGCTCGCACGAATTAAACCAACCGGGAACTTATAAAGATGTAAAGGATACAAGTTGCGTTGCGATGTTCCGGGCAATTAAAAATGAAAAATTAAAAATTAAAAATGTTGAAAGTGACATTTTCTTTTTAGCGTGGACAACAACTCCATGGACGCTTCCATCAAATTTGGGATTGACTGTTGGACCTAATATTGATTATGTTTTGGTAAAAACTTTCAACCCTTACACTCATCTTTCCATAAATATTATTCTTGCCAAAGCTTTGCTCGGAAAATATTTTAAGCAAGAAGAAGAGAATATAAATTTTGACGAATACAAAGAAGGCAGCAAAATTCTTCCATGGAAAATTCTTGCTGAATTCAAAGGAAAAGATTTGGAAGGAATTTCTTACGAACAACTTCTTCCTTATGAAGCTAACAAAATAAAAAATCCGAATTCTTTTAAAGTTTTACTCGGCGATTTTGTTACAACCGAAGATGGAACCGGAATTGTTCATACTGCGCCTGCATTTGGCGCTGACGATTTCAAGATTGGAAAAAAATATGATATCGGAATTTTGATAATGGTCGACAAGCAGGGAAAATTTATTGATGGAATGGGCGAATTCAGCAACCGTTATGTAAAAAATTATAAAGACGATCCGAAATATGTTGATGTAAATGTTGACATCTGCGTAAAACTAAAAAAAGAAAACCGTGCTTTTAAAATTGAAAAATACGAACACAGCTATCCGCATTGCTGGCGAACAGACAAGCCCATTTTATATTATCCGCTCGATGCATGGTTTATTAAAACAACTGCGCTGAAAGATAGAATGGTCGAGCTAAACAAAACTATCAACTGGAAACCAAAATCAACAGGTGAAGGAAGATTTGGAAACTGGTTAGAAAATATGGTTGACTGGAATTTAAGTCGCAGTCGCTTTTGGGGAACGGCTTTACCAATTTGGAGAACAGAAGATGGCAATGAAGAAATTTGTATTGGAAGTATTGATGAATTAAAAAAAGAAATTGAAAAAGCAGGAAGTCTGAATAAATTAGAAATCAGAAATCAGAAATCAGAAATGGATTTGCATAAGCCTTATGTTGATGAAATCATTTTAGTCAGCAATTCAGGTAAAGCAATGAAGCGCGTTCCTGATTTAATCGATGTTTGGTTTGATTCCGGCGCTATGCCCTATGCACAATGGCATTTTCCTTTTGAGAATATTGAAACGTTCGCGCAAAATTATCCTGCAGATTTTATTGCCGAAGGCGTTGATCAAACCCGCGGCTGGTTTTATACTTTGCATGCAATCGGCAGTTTGATAAAAGAGTCAGTTCAGGAAGTTTTGAATAGCTCCGGCATCTATGCGGGAGACGATAAATATCCGGGGCTCGCATTCAAAACTGTTGTGAGCAACGGTTTAGTGTTGGATAAGAATGGAAATAAAATGAGCAAGCGCGTGGGCAATGTTGTTGACCCATTCAAAACCATTGAACAATTTGGTGCAGATGCAACGCGCTGGTATCTTATCACCAATGCATCGCCATGGGAAAGCATGAAGTTTGATATTGACGGTATCAAAGAAGTGCAGCGAAAATTCTTCGGTACATTATATAATACCTACCAATTTTTTGCACTGTATGCAAACGTTGATGGATTTTCTTTTTTAGAAAAATATATTCCAGTTTCAGGGCGTCCGGAAATTGACCAGTGGATTCTTTCTTCATTAAATACATTGATCAAAAAAATTACAGACAATTTTGATGATTATGAGCCAACAATTGCCGGAAGATTAATTGAAGATTTTGTTGATGAGCACCTGAGCAATTGGTACGTTCGTTTATGTCGCCGTCGTTTTTGGAAAGGAGAATATGAACACGATAAAATTTGCGCTTATCAAACTTTATATGAGTGTTTGGAAACTGTGGCTTTGCTAATGGCGCCTATTTCTCCATTTTTTGCTGATTGGCTTTTTACAAATTTGAACGAGGTTTCTGAAAAAATACAGACTGCATCTGTTCATCACGTAAATTTTCCCAGCACAAATAATTCTGTTATTGATGAATCGCTCGAAGAAAGAATGCAACTCGCACAGGATGCTTCTTCACTTATATTATCGCTAAGAAAAAAATCAAACCTTAAAGTTCGTCAGCCGCTTCAAAAAGTATTGATACCGGTTTTAAATTCATCCATGAAAGAACAATTGGAAAAAGTGGAAGATTTGATAAAAACAGAAGTGAATGTGAAAGAGATCCAATATTTATCTGAAACGGATGGGTTCATCAAGAAAAAAATAAAACCAAATTTTGTTGCATTAGGTAAAAAATTGGGCGCTAAAATGAAAGCGGTATCAGCGGCCTTGGCTTCTTTTACCCAGGAAGATATTTCGAAATTCGAAAAAGAGGGAGCTTTTTCTTTGTTGATTGATGGAGAACCTTTAATATTACAGATTACTGATGTTGAAATTATTAGCGAAGATATTCCGGGTTGGATAGTCGCTAATAAAAATTTGCTTACCGTTGCTCTGGATATAACTGTTACGCCCGATCTTGCTAACGAAGGTAATGCCCGCGAACTGGTGAACCGGATTCAGAAGATAAGAAAAGACAACGGCTATGACCTTACTGACAGGATTTCCGTAAAAATTCAAGATGCTTCGCCACTAAAAGACTCCGTAACTCAATTTAATGCCTATATTTGCGCCGAAATTTTGGCAGATGCAATCGAATTAGTACCCGAAATAGCCGATGGCATTGAAATTGAAGTTAACGATGTTCCTTTAACAGTGTTTGTTACTAAAAAAGATTAACATTATGGCAATCAAGAAGAAAGCAGCTAAACCTGCAAAAAAGCCTATTAATTCTAAAAAAGCAGCGCCTGCAAAAAAAGCTGCACCCAAGCCTGTTCGTCATGCTGCTAAAAAAGTGGTAAAAAAGGTTGCGCCTAAAAAAACAGCCAAAAAACCTGTAATTGCAAAAAAAATTGCGCCGGCTAAAAAAATAGCTGCGCCTAAACATGTAGCTAAAAAGAACAGCCACGTTGCCCCGGTTAAAAAAATTGCACCAGCTGCACATATTGCTGCTAAGCCAGAAATAAAAAAGGTTTTACTTAAGGTACCAGAACATAAAAACGAGCCAATCCGTAATATTAAACCAATTCCAAAACCAGAACCGAAAAAGCCAACTAAGGTGGTGATTCCGGAAATTAAAACAAAAACGGTTCGTAAATATGAACCTACCTTTACCAAATCAGTTTTAGATACCCCATTACATGAACATCAAGGTCCGACTATGAGATATAATGACACAGAACTTGCGGAATTCAAAGAGCTTATTTTGAAAAAATTAGATGTAGCTAAAAAAGAACTCAACTATTTGCAGGGATTGATTACCCGCAAAGATGAAATGGGTGGCGATAATGATGATGCACGCTACATGACTATGGAGGACGGCAGCATGAGTATGGAAAGAGAACAATTAAGCCAAATGGCAAGCAGGCAAATTACTTTTATTGACCATCTTGAAAAAGCAATGATGCGCATTGAAAATAAAACCTATGGCATTTGCCGCGTAACAGGAAAATTAATTGACAAAGCAAGATTAAGAGCCGTACCGCATGCTACACTGAGCATTGAAGCAAAACAAATGATGAACAAATAATTTTTCTATAAAAGATTTACATTGTAAAGGATTGTGTTAGTTCACAATCCTTTTTTATTTTAAAAACACTTTTTTATGCAACCAAGATTTCTGCTGATCATAATGGCGCTGATTTCCGGAGCTATACTTCCCATTCAGGCAACAATTAATTTTCGCCTGTCGAAAAATGTTGGCGGGCCAATTATTGCCGCCTTTATTTCTTTCGCTGTTGGCACAATTGGTTTGTTGCTTTATTTAATCATATCAAAGCAATTTAATTTCCGTGAGCTTGTTGCACAGCCATCACCGTGGTGGATTTGGATCGGCGGTTTGCTTGGAGTATTTTATGTTATTGGAATTGTGATATTAGTTCCCCGTCTTGGAGTTGCATTAGCTTTTAGTTTGGTAATAGCCGGACAAACAATCACTGCAATTATTTTTGATCAATTCGGATGGCTCGGAGTTGCGGTAAGAGAAATTTCTTTAGGAAAAATTATTGGTGCGCTGTTATTGATTGCGGGTGTTGTGCTGATAAGGAAATTTTAGGGAGAAAATATTTTGTAAGATATAATCTGCAGCAAAAAATAATTGCCGCAGATTCGCAGATTATAAATTTTTTTGAAAACAGTAGTTTATGCGTTGAATAAAGATTCAACTGTACAAGAGTGCGACGCAACGATGCTAAATAGAATTACAGTCGCCCGTTACCAAAAAAATTATTTCCAAAAAATATCCGGCATCGGTTTATTCAGCAAATGATCGTAAATAAATTTATAGCTTTCATTTGTTGCCTGCGCACTTTTCAATCCGCGAAAACCGTGACGTTCGCCGGGATAAATCATAAATTCAAAATTCTTGTCTAAATCTTCCAGCTTATTAATTAACTGAATACTGTTTTGCATGTGCACATTATCATCCATATTTCCATGAGTGATGCGCAACAATCCTTTATAATTTTTTACATAATTCTGCGGCGAAGTTATTTTGTATCCATCCGGATTATCCTGCGGTGTGCTCATGTATCTTTCTGTATAATGCGTGTCGTACAAACTCCAGTCGGTAACGGAATAATTTGCCATGCCGTGTGTGAAAACATCGGCGCCATAAGTGAGCGCCATGCAGGTTATGTAACCACCGAAACTCCCTCCCGTGATGCAAACCTTTGTTGTGTCGACATATGATTGTTTGCGAAGCCATTTTGCACAATCCATGTAATCTTCAATTTCATATTTGCCAAGCTGGCGATAAATATAATTCATGCCTTCTTTTCCGAAATGCCCGCTGCTCCTGTTATCCATGCTAACTTGTATCAGTCCTTCTTTAGCCCACCATTGCTCACGAAGAAATCCACGATTCCATTTGTCGAAAACCGAACCCGCATTCGGACCGCCGTAAATACTTATTAATACAGGATATTTTTTATTTGGATCAAAATTAAGCGGATAAGTAACGGTCATGGGTAAGTCAAACAATCCATCGGAAGATTTTACCCGAATCAATTCCGTTTTTGCTAAATCGTAATTATCAAATTCGGTTCCTTTGCTATCTCCAAGTTCTCTTATTATTTTTCCTTTAGTATCAACCAACGCCATTTTTGCCGGGGTAGAAATATTAGAATACGTAGTGATAAAATATTTTTGATTGGGAGAAAGATTGATAACATCATGAGAATAATTTCCGAAACTTAATCTTGTCAATCCTTTTCCGTTCAAACCAATTTTATAAAAATCAACTCTCGCGGAATTTTCTTTTCTTGCTTTGAAAAAAACAGTTTTTGTTTTTTCATCCACTTCAACAATTTCAGTAACGGTAAAATTTCCCTGCGTAATTTGATTTGCCAACTTTCCATCCATATTATATAAATACAAATGGCTCCACCCGGTTTTATCGCTGGTGATGATATATTGTTTTGTATCGTGCAAAAAAGTAACTTCTCTCCAGCTAACCCATGTTTTTTGTTTTTCGTCGTACACTTCTTTTTTGCTGCCATTATTAGCATCAACAGCAAATATTTTGTAATTATTTTGTAGCCGCGGCATCCACTGAAACCAAACAGCAGATGCATCCGGCGACCAATATGGCGTGCCGAAATACTGATCATCTTTTTCATTAAAATCTGCCCATACTGTTGTTGGGTTATCAACTGAAACAATACCTATTTTCACTTCCGGATTTTTATCTCCTGCTTTTGGATAATGCTCGTGCTCCAAAAATCCTTCGTGACCTTCTGAATTATAAATCGGAAAAACCGGAACCTGCGTTTCATCAAAATGCATATAGGCAATGTGTTTGCTGTCCGGACTCCACCAAAAAGCTTTGTAGCGACTCGCTCTTCCTAATATTTCTTCATAATACAACCACGCAGCATAACCGTTATACACATTATCCGAACCATCATTAGTAAATTGAATTTCTTTTCCTGAACTTAATTCTTTTGCATACAAATTATTTTTGCGTGTGAATGCAATCCATTTGCCATCGGGTGATGGTGAAATATTTTTTTCTCCGTTATTCAAACCATAGGATGAATTTTCTGCCGCTTCATTTTCTTTTTTATCATACAAAACCGTTTTGCCGGTTTTTACTTCTACCGACCATAGCTTTTGTTTTCCATCCGCATCATCTTTTTTCATTTCAAGATAATGTTCGTCATCAACCCATCCGCGAATAGTTGGTAATGGTTTTATTATGTCTGACGGTGAATTTTTAAATACCTGTTCATAGCTCAGTTCTTTTTTTTGTGCATTTGTTGCAGCTACAATAAAAAAAATAAATGAAATGATAAGTGCAGATTTTCTCATGTTAGTTGAATATTTAGGGATTGAATGTACGATAAGCTAAAAAATAAATTCATCCGGTTATGTAATTATTTCAATTATCTAACATCACTTATCGTGAGAAGTGAAACGATAGACGTAAGATGATGAAGATAAGATTTTGACGTTTATGGTTTCACGTCTTCCGATCGCAAACAGATTTCTTGCTGATCTAATTCACTTCCTGCATTTCAACAAGACGTTTGTAAACGCCATTTTGTGTGATAAGATTTTCGTGCGTTCCTCTTTCAATAATTTTTCCTTTTTGCAGCACAATGATTTCATCTGCGTGGCGAACAGTGCTTAACCTATGCGCAATTACAATGCTGGTGCGGTTTTGCATCATATTATTAATAGCGTCCTGAACAATGCGTTCACTTTCTGTATCGAGAGATGAAGTGGCTTCATCCAAAATTAATATTGGCGGATTTTTTAAAACTGCGCGCGCGATGGTGATGCGTTGTTTTTGTCCGCCACTTAACCGCGCTCCGCGATCACCGATAATTGTATCATAGCCGTTTTCCAATTCCAAAATAAATTCGTGAGCGTTGGCAATTTTTGCTGCGCGAATTATATCATCGTTTGTAACCTGGTCCATACCAAAAGCAATATTGTTTGCAATTGTATCATTAAATAGAATAGCTTCCTGCGAAACCATGCTCATTAAACTTCTCAGGCTTTTTAATTTTATATCTTTCACATCAGTTCCATCAATATAAATTCCGCCTTCGGTTACGTCGTAAAATCTCGGAATCAGATCCGTCATCGTTGATTTTCCCGCGCCGCTTTGTCCAACCAATGCAATCATTTTTCCTTTTTGAATAGTAAGATTAATTTCTTCCAAAACAGGTATCTGATCGTATTTAAAATTCACGTTTCTGAATTCAATTGAATTTGTGAAATTTTCTTTTGTAATTGCATTTGCATTTTCAATAATCGGCTGCGGCGTATCTAAAATGCGAAGCACTCTTTCGCCGGCAGATAATCCGCGTTGCATATAAGAAATTGCGTTGGCTGTATTTTTTGCCGGCTCTATAATTTGAAAATAGAAAGCTATATACGCAATAAATCCGGCTGCTGTTAAACTACTGTGTCCGCTCAATATTAAACTGCCGCCATAAATAACAATAACAATAATTACAAACACGCCCATGAATTCGGAAAGAGGAGAAGATAATTCTCTTTGATTTAAACTGGATTTTAAATTTTTCGAAAGACTATTATTTTCTTTTTTGAATCTTTCATTAACGAATTTTTCCGCGTTAAAAATTTTGATGATGCGGATGCCCGACATTGCTTCTTCTGCGAAACTTAATAATCGTCCGATAGATTCCTGGATTAAATTCCCTTTCTTTTTCAACCTGCGTGATATGGTTGAAATGATAAATCCGGAAATGGGGAAAAATATAATGGTAAAAAAAGTTAATTGCTTTGATAAATAAAACAGCATGGCAAATGTGGCGATAATAATCAACGGCTCTTTAAAAATAACCTGGATAGAAGTTACTACCGTTGCTTCAATTTCCACAACATCGCTACTCAGCGTTGCAAGAAGATTTCCTTTTTTTTCTTTATGATAAAACGTAAGCGATTGCGTGCTGAACTGATCGAAAAGTTTTTCGCGGATTTTTCTTACCAAACTTACACGCATGCGCGTGAGAACTTTCTGACTTAAAAAACCAAAAAGATTTTTAAATAAAACAGATAATAAAATAATAATGCAAACATAAATCAGCACGCCAAGTTTACCATTGCGTTGAATATAGTAGGTAAGCCAATAATAAAATGCGTCTTTAAAATATCCCAGCGAAAAATGAAACGCAGGTAAAACTGTTACAGCATGATTATTATTTCCGAAAAGTGTATCGAGCAAAGGAATTAATAAAGAAAAATTCAGCAGGCTGAAGATGATGTATAAAAAAATAAAAACTGCATATTCCGGAATGTAATGGTGGTATGGCTTTGAAAAGCTTAACAACCGCAGAAAAACCTTCATTCAAAATAAGTTTGTTGTAATTTTGGCGTGTAAGTTACATAAAATAGGCAGCCGCAAAATTTTGCCAATTTTAGTTCTCGCAAAGTCATAACAACATCGTTTATAGGATTAGCTTTTTATTTTTTCTTTGCGCCTTTGCGAGAATACTTTAAACCGGAGTTTTTAAAAAATGGAATTCATCAGCATTATCACTGCCATTCATAATGGATTATCTTTTAACAAAATTTACTGGAATTCGTTGCGAGAATATACGCATCACGCGTTCGAGCTTATTATAATTGACAATTGTTCGGAAGATGGCAGCGGAATTTTTTTTGAACAGCAAGGCTGTAAAGTGATAAGAAATGAAGAAAATTATTCTTACCCGTATTGTCAAAACCAAGGCATCCACGCAGCTAATGGAAATTATTTATTCTTTTTAAATAATGATATCATCGTTTCACCGCAATGGGATAAGCATATTATTGATGCGTGCAAGTTGCATGAGCTTGATATTGCATCTGCATCCGGAATTGAAAATATGGGCGATAAAAAAACAACGCAGGCAATAGATCGTAAGTGGAAACGCGTAAAAAATCCATTAAAAATTTTTGGATTCGGAGAAAAAAATTTGCGATTCATGTTTCGCGTGATGTATGGAGACTGGAAAAAGTTTTGCGAAAGAATTTTTAACAAAAATGGTCTGAATGTTGTTGAGGGTATTGTTGGGAATAATGTGATGATGACAAAACGCGCAATTGAGAAAATTGGATTGTGGGATGAAAGAATACAATCGGCCGATTTTGATTTGTTCATGCGTTCAAAAAAAAGATCGCTGGAAAACGGCGATATAAAACCTTGTCATATTGCGCTTGGTGTTTTCATACATCATTATAACCGGATGACGGTAAAGTATGCAGTTAAACCAAAACCATTTGCTGATAAAAATAATTTAATTGCACTTGAAAAAAAATGGACAGTAGAAGATTTGAACAGATTGCATCCTAACAATGCAACACTAAGAAAAAATTAATTTATGCACGAAAGTAAAAGACAAAAACAAGTTGCATCACTTATTCAAAAAGAGTTGAATGATATTTTTCAACGGCTCAATTTAACAATGATTGATGGCGGAATGGTTTCTATATCTTCAGTAAAAATTTCACCGGATTTATTGCAGGCAAAAATTTATCTTAGTTTTTTTCAGGCAAAAAATGTTGATTCTTCCATGAAACATATTGAAGAAAAAAGCTGGGAAATAAAACGGCAATTAGCGCTGAGAGTTAAGCTGCAGTTGCGCCGTATTCCTGTGCTGTTGTTTTTTATTGACGATTCTCTGGATTATGTTTTTAAAATGGAAGAACTGTTTAAGAAAATTAATGAAGGAAAGAAAGAAGATGAAAGTTAGAAGCTAAATTGTTTCATTGTTTATGAACTTTTTATTTGCATGGCGATATTTTAAAGCAAAAAAATCTACCAATGCCATTAATGTAATTGCATGGATAAGCATGGTTGCAATTATTGTTGGTTCTGCGTCATTAATTCTTGTGTTAAGTGTGTTTAATGGATTTGAAGATTTGGTTAAGTCGCTCTATTCTTCTTTCTATACAGATTTAAAAATATCCGCAAAAACAGGCAAGGTTATTAATTTATCTGCGCAGCAATTAAAGGCATTGTCTTCCACAAATGGAGTTCATTCTTATTCGCTGGTTGCAGAAGACAATGCTATTTTGCAAAACGGAGAATTGCCAACTATTGTTTATTTAAAAGGAGTGGATTCAAATTATACAAATGTTTCGGGTATTGCAGATAAAGTGGTAAAAGGAAAATTTGAATTAGGAAATGCAGATACTCCCGAAGTTGT
Source organism: Chitinophagia bacterium (assembly GCA_963774065.1). Lineage (GTDB taxonomy): Bacteria > Bacteroidota > Bacteroidia > Chitinophagales > Chitinophagaceae > Puia. The sequence continues at coordinate 1,439,384 of CAVZDO010000003.1, read as the reverse complement.
TTTAGGAGTAGGAATTGAAAATGCAATTGCCGCTGAAAGTGATAAAAATGTTTTGCCATTATCTGCGTATATTTTTAAAAAAGATGAAGACAATACAGTTGATCCAATGAAAGCGATCAACGCAGAAAATATTGTTACCTCAGGAAGTTTTGCCATTCAGCAGGATTTTGATAATAAATATGCATTCACAAATATTTCTTTTATGAAAAGAATGCTCGGTTTGCAAGTTGATGAATACAGCGCCGTTGAAATAAAAATAAACGACGAGCAACAAACCGAACAAATAAAAAAACAATTACAGCAATATTTTGGAAATAATTATCTGGTGCAGACAAGGTATGAGCAAAACCAAAGTTTATACAACGTTATGAGAATGGAAAAATGGGTAATTTATGTTTTGCTTACATTAATTCTTATAGTTGCTTCTTTTAACATGGTTGGCGCATTAACCATGCTCGTGCTGGAAAAACAAAAAGATATTCATGTGTTGAAAGCATTAGGTGCAAATAATAATTTCATACAAAAAATATTTTTGAACGAAGGTTTTTTACTTGGAATGCTTGGCGGAACTGTTGGAATTTTACTTGCAATAATTATTTGCTGGCTCCAGGTGAAATATAAATTAGTTCCGTTGCAGGGCGGTTCATTTCTTATAGATTATTACCCGGTGAAATTAATAGCAAAAGATTTTTTACTGGTTCTCTTTACAATATTAATAGTAACATTACTTGCTTCGTGGTTTCCCTCACGAAAAGCTGCGCTGCAACAAATAGAATTGAAGAGTTAATGTGAAAATGTGATAATGTGCTGATGTGATAATGAAGAAGCAGAACATTCGCACATTTTCAAATTACTACATTAATAATCTCCCAAAGTTTCAGGTAATTGCGCTAATGCTTTCTGCAATTGTTCATCATTAGGTGCAACTCCATGCCAGTTATGATCGTTCTCCATAAAATCAACTCCTTTTCCCATAACTGTGTGCATCATAATAGCAATTGGTTTACCATTGCCGGAAAGATTTTTTGCAGTTCTTAATGTTGCAATTACTTCATCAATATCATTTCCATTCATTGCTAAAGTATTCCAACCGAATGCTTCAAATTTTGTGCGGATATCGCCCAAACCTCCAACACTTGCGGTTGTTCCATCAATTTGCTGACCATTCCAGTCAACAGTAGAAATTAAATTATCTACTTTATGATGTGCAGCAAATAAAATGGCTTCCCAGTTTTGACCTTCTTCAAGCTCACCATCTCCATGAAGTGAGTAAACAATATTTTTATCGTTATTCAATTTTTTTGCTAAGGCGGCGCCAATTGCAACACTCATTCCCTGACCTAAGGAACCACTTGCAACGCGAACACCTGGAAGATGTTCATGAGTTGTTGGATGCCCCTGAAGACGTGAATTTATTTTTCTGAAAGTTGAAAGTTCTTTTATGTCGAAGTATCCCGACCTTGCGAGTGCAGAATAAAAAACGGGTGAGACATGCCCGTTTGATACAAAAAAAATGTCTTCATTTTTTCCATCCATTGTGAATTGAGGATTGTGTTGCATTACCTCAAAATACAATGCCGTAAAAAAATCTGTACAACCTAAGGATCCGCCAGGGTGACCGCTTTTGGCGTCATGCACCATTCGCACAATATCTCGCCTGATTTGAGAGGCGATTGATTTTAAATCATTCATTCCGTGATAAGTTTTTATTTAAAAAATTGGCGCTCAAAGCTATGGAATTTATTTATTCGATAATTATAGGATAAATTAAACATTTATGTTATCTTAGTGCCTCAATTGGCCTCGCAAGTAAATCAAATCTGCTGCTGAACTATGTTCAGTTCCCTTAAAAATAAAATTAACTTGCATGCGAAAGTTTAGAATAGCGACGTTACTAAGAAATGCAAAAGTTAATTTCAATTTTCTACTATCAAAACCAGACTGATGTTTGATGTATTACTTTCAATAGTGATTGCTTTCACTATAACTTTTTTAGCCATACCTGTAATCATTACCGTTGCGGAAACAAAAAAACTTTTCGATGTACCCGATGAACGCAAAGTTCACATTACACCCGTTACTCCACTCGGCGGTCTTGGCATTTTTGCGGGTTTTATTTTTGCATGTTTACTTACTGTTCAATTTGGAACTGCGTCAGAGTTTCAATATTTCATGGCTGCAAGTTTGGTAATATTTTTTCTTGGGTTGAAAGATGATATCCTTGTTATTTCTCCAATAAAAAAATTCATAGGCCAGGTTCTTGCCGCTTTTATGGTTATTTATTACGGCGGAGTTCAAATTAAAAGCATGCATGGTTTTTTAGGCTTGCACCAAATGCCCGAAATGTTCAGCCTTTTGCTTACGTATTTTGCGGTGATTGTAATTATAAATTCTTTTAACCTAATTGACGGAGTTGATGGTTTAGCCGGCAGCTTGGGATTAATGGCGTCGTCAATATTTGGAATTTATTTTTTAATTATTGATATGCCCGCTTATTCAATATTAGCTTTTTCGATGGCAGCAAGTTTGCTTGCATTTTTAATTTTTAATTTTCAGCCGGCAAAAATTTTTATGGGCGATACCGGCTCATTGCTGATTGGTTTGGTGTGCGCCATCCTTGTAATTAAATTTATTAATGCAGCCAATAGCGCTGATGTTATTTATCCTGTTGCAGCCGCTCCTGCTGTAGGTTTTGCTATTTTACTAATCCCTCTTTTAGATACTTTAAGAGTGTTTGGCATTCGCATATTCTATCGCCGGTCTCCATTTAGTCCGGATAGAAATCATATTCACCATATATTATTAGATAAAGGTTTTTCTCACAGGGCCGTTACATTAATTATAGTTGCCTTGAACTTTCTTGCTATCGCAATTATTTTTTGGGCAAGAACAATGTTTAGTTGCACCACACTTATTTTTTCTGCTTTTGCTTTTTTCTTTGCAATTATTTCTTTGTTCTATTATATGCCTTCCCGCATTCCCAAATTGGTTGTTGCAAAAACAAATAAACAAGATAGCAATGGCACAGAATTGAAAGCTTCTAAATTAATTCCTTTCTCAAAAGATGCGGGTTCTATATTGGAGCAAAAAAATTAATCTCTTCACAAAAAATTTTAGTATTCTTTTTGTTGCAAGTGCAGTTTTAATGTAGGTTTGCAGCACTCTCAATCTATAATGTTATGTCTGAAGATTTAGATTTTATCGTGGAAGAAGCAGACGATTCCATGAAAAGAGCAGTAACTCATTTAGAAGCTGAATTAATAAAAATAAGAGCTGGCAAAGCGACTCCCCAAATGCTTGATGGACTTACGGTTGATTATTACGGTTCTCCAACTGTGATTAACCAGGTTTCGAATGTTTCGGTTATGGATGCACGAACGCTCACCATTCAGCCGTGGGAAAAAAATATGTTGCAGCCGATAGAACGCGCGATCATTAATGCAAATCTTGGCGTTACTCCGCAAAATGATGGTAATATCATTCGTTTATTCATGCCGCCATTAACAGAAGAACGCAGAAGAGAATTTGTAAAGAAAGCAAATGCTGAAGGAGAACATTCAAAAGTTGCTGTAAGAAGTATTCGCCGCGAAGCAATTGAAAATATTAAGAAGCTGCAAAAAGAAGGGTTAAGCGAAGATTTAGCCGGCGATGCGGAAAAAAATATCCAGGAAATGACTGACAGATACATATCAACCATTGAAAAACATCTTTCCGTAAAAGAAAAAGAAATAATGTCCATATAAAAACGTGAACCGTGAGACGTCAAACGCAATAATCTCACGCCTCACTTTTCTCCTCTCATTTCTATCGGCACATATCACATTTTCAAATTATCACATCAACAATTATGAGTAAAATAAAATTGAAAGATATTGATACCCGCGCACCAAAAGAATTTGATAAAAAAGAAATAAAAGAAAAATTGGAAAAAATATTGACAGAATTAGATGCTTTCCAAAACCTGATGTACGCAGAATCGAAACACGCTTTATTAATAGTGATACAAGGAATGGACGCGAGCGGAAAAGATGGCGCAATAAGAAATGTTTTCGGAAAATTAAATCCGCAGGGAGTAATGGTAAAATCTTTTAAAGAACCTACAAAAGAAGAATTGGCGCATGATTTTTTATGGCGAGTTCACAAGAATACGCCGGCCAAAGGAATGATCGAAATATTTAACCGCTCTCATTATGAAGATATTTTAATAACGCGCGTACACAAATGGTGCGATGATGAAACAGCCACAAAACGCATGCGCGCCATTAATGATTTTGAAAGATTATTACATGAACATAACAACACCAAAATATTGAAATTTTATCTTCATGTTTCGCCGGAAGAACAAAAAGAAAGACTAAAAGAAAGAATTAACGACAGAACAAAACAATGGAAATACAACGAAAATGATTTTGCCGAAGCTAAATTTTGGGATGATTATATGAAAGTGTATGAAGATTGTTTTGAAAATTGTAATGATATTCCCTGGACAATTGTTCCTTCTGATCAAAATTGGTATAAAGAATTTATCATTGCTTCGGCAGTGAAAAAAACTTTTTCAGAATTAGATATGAAATTTCCGGGTCTGAAAAAATAACGATTATCCTTTTTCATAGCTGCAACTTAAGTTAAGATGTAAAATATTTATTTATATTACACGTCCATTTAAATAACTAAAACTACTATTATGGGAATGCTTAAAGAATTCAGAGATTTCGTTGTGAGAGGCAACGTTATCGACCTCGCTGTAGCAGTAATAATCGGCGCCGCTTTTACAGCCGTCGTATCTTCATTAGTTGATAACATTATCACCCCGCTATTATTAGCGCCGGCTTTGAAAGCCGCTAACCTGGAAGACATAGATAAGCTTGCGTGGGGCGCTGTAAAATGGGGAATGTTCGTTTCTGCTGTTATCAAATTTATTATTATAGCTTTTATTCTTTTCATTATTATCAAAGGAGTCAAAAGTTTAGAAAAGAAAAAAGTGCCCGGAGCGCTGGAACCTTCTGCTACAGAAAAACTGCTTACAGAAATTCGTGATGAATTAAAGAAATAATTTTTGGGCTAATCGTTGTCAGTTAATCTTGGTTTACATTTGCATCGTATAAATGTCTTTTAAGATTGACTGACTTTTTTTTGAATTATAAATTGTGTTCTATGAAGCAAATTGGTTTAGGTGCATTATTTTTTTGGGCATTTATCTCTCTGAAGGCGCAAAACAAAACCGTTGAGGATTTAAAAAACGCAGCATCGCAAACAATTAATAAAGATCCAAACGATACCATTCCTAAAATATGGAAAGTCGGAGGCCTATATAATTTGAATTTTAACCAGGCTGCATTAAGCAACTGGGCGGCTGGCGGCGATAAATCTTCCATTTCTCTCGCAACTTTTTTAAACATTCATGCCTTTTATAAAAAAGGAAAAAATGCCTGGGATAACACACTTGATGTTGCCTATGGTTTTGTAAACACAACTTCTCTGGGCACAAGAAAATCTGACGACAGGATTGATCTGCTTTCTAAATATGGATATGATGTTGGAAAAAATTGGTACGTAAGCGGGTTGTTTAATTTCCGAAGCCAGTTTGCAAAAGGATATGCATATCAATCAGACACTGCAAAAGTATTAACCTCCAATATTTTTGCACCGGCTTATGTTTTATTATCTCTCGGTATGAATTATAAACCGAATGATAATTTTTCTGTTTTTCTTTCTCCGGCAACCGCAAGATGGATTATTGTAAGCAACGACTCATTAGCTTCTGTTGGCGCATTCGGAGTTGATTCGGGTAAAAATTCAAGATTTGAATTCGGCGCATATGCAACTATCAGTTACATGGCGAAAATCAGCGCCAGCGCAACGTACACCGGGCGACTTGATCTATACTCAGATTATTTACGTACTCCGCAAAATATCAGTTTATATCTCACCAATGTTCTTGCAGTAAAAGTTACCAAACTTATCAGCATGAGCATTACATTAAACGTGATTTACGATAACGATATTAAATCAGTTAAAAGCGATGGAACACAAGGTGGGCCAAAACCGGAAATTCAGGAGTTAATAGGCGTCGGACTGGCATATAAATTTTAGCAGATAATTTCATCAATAAAAAAACGTGAACAATCTTTCTTACAAAATTAAATTACCTCAATTCGAAGGACCTTTCGATTTGCTTCTTTTTTTTATTGAACGCGATGAATTGGATATTTATAATATTCCCATCACAAAATTAATCCAGGATTTTCTCGCTTACATTCATACGCAAGATAAACTCAACATCGAGCTATCAAGCGAGTTCATTGTTTTTGTTTCCACATTAATGCGCATCAAAGCAAAAATGTTATTGCCGCGAAAAGAAATAGATGAACAGGGAAATGAAATTGATCCGCGACAGGAAATAATCAATAAACTCCTGGAATATAAAAGATATAAAGAAGCTGCCTCGCAAATGGCAGATATGGAAGCTATGCGTATGCTGATGATCAAAAGAGGCAACCTGCAAAAAGATTTATACCAGGTTGGCGAAGAAGAAAGCGAAGGAACAGAAATTCAAACCATTTCGCTGTTCAAATTGATGAAGGCTTTTGAGCGCGTGATACAGCGTTTGCGCGATCAAAAAAATAAACCTGTTCACACCGTTGTTCAGTATAATTATACGATGGAAGAAAGCCGCGATTATATGCTTGGCGCTGTTCAGCAACAAAAAATAATAAGTTTTGAAAAGATTTTTGAAGTTTGCGAAAATCGTATTCACGCAATTTTTTTATTTCTCTCTCTTTTGGAACTCATTCAGCAAAAATTCATGACCATCATCATCGGTGAAGGGCGAAATAATTTCATTATAGAATTCAATGAAAACCGAACTGAAGAAGATGATGCCTATATTTTTGAATCACCTGCTAATCCTGCATAAACTCTGACGGAAAGTCGTAATAAACCGGAAATTATTTTATTGGTATCAATATTGGTGTTTAGCCATTAATATTAAATTTTATGACAACAAGAACAATTTCAAGCATAGAAACATCAACTGTTGAATGGGTTGGCGCAAATAAAGTTTTACAAGCTTTACCAACCAGAAATTTAAAACAGGTTGATCCGTTTTTATTGATTCACCATATGGAGCCCACCGAAGTAAAACCCGGAGCTTCCATTCGTATTCCGCCGCATCCGCATGCTGGCTTTGAAGTGGTAACTTATTTGCTCGACGGAGAATTTTTTCATCGCGATAGCAAAGGCAATGATGTTGTTGCAAAAGGCGGAGATATTAACTGGATGACATCCGGTTCAGGCATCATCCATTCCGAAGGTCCAACAGAAAATTTTTTGAAAACCGGAGGCACATTACAACTAATGCAGGTTTGGATCAATCTTCCGGCACAAAATAAATCGGATGCCGCAAGTTTTCGCAACTATCCCTCTGAAAGTTTTCCCGTAATTCAAAATGAAAATGATTCTGTAAAAGTGCTGATTGGAAATTATGGAGAAAAAAAATCTCCGGTAATTACACAAACGCCAATGTTCTATTATCATATAAAATTAAATGCCGGGAATTTATTTACGCTTCCTGTAAATACATTGCATTCCGCTGCGCTTTATATATTGAAAGGAAAAATAAAAGTTTTGAATGAAGAAACAAAAACTGGTGAGCTAATCCATTTTAATGAAGATGGCGACCAGGTAATTTTTTCTGCTGTTGAAAATACTGATGTTATTGCGTTCGGCGGATTACCTATAAAAGAAAAAGTTGTGAGCTATGGACCTTTTGTAATGAATAGTTTTGAAGAAATTCAACATGCAATTGCAGATTATGAAACAGGCAAAATGGGAGTTTTAGATTTTTAATTAAATAACAAAGAGTACGAACTAAAACTGGTATTATTCATCAACTCCAAATGCAAAAACGGTGTATAATGGTTTGCTGCCGTTAGCAGTTACCAGCATCATGTTCACAAAACCATATTCGCCGGCGCCAAGTTTTGCAACCGGCGAAATTATAAATATATCGTCGCCCGACTTTTGAATATTACAGGCAACTTCAACATTTTTTCCAACATCTTTTTTCTTATTGAACATTCCGCCGCCACCGCCAAGTACAGCTGCGCGATCTGATTTGCCGGATTCAAACCTGTATAATTTAATCATCGCAGTTGGATCCATCATAGATGCATTTAGTTTTACCATAAACTGCATTGCATCGTTAACTTTAATCCGAAAAGGAGATTTGCTTCCATCCATAAAATAACCGCCTTCACTTCCGCCAAAACCTAAGGCCTTGGCTTTATTTTTCATTTCTGCCTGAATTCTTTCCAGCAAACTCAAAGAGTCCTTTTTAAGCAAATAAATTGTATTAAGAAATTGTGGTTGCGGACCTGATGATGTTTTCGGTTGTGCATTACTGTTAGATAATAAAATAATGCATGTTAGCAAAATAGAAAAAAATAATTTCATAAAATGAATATTTAAAAACGATATCCTACGTATAACTGAACAATATTATTTTTAAGATTGATGCTGCTTGTGCTTGGAATAAATGACGGTTGTGTTGCGCCTCCTGTTGTAGTTGGTTGTTTGTAAAGATTTGCGAGGCTAAGATTATATCTTGCGCCTACCACTAATCCTAAAACAGGATGCACCTCAACGCCTGCGCCAATACCATAATCAATTCTGTTATAAAAACTCAAAATTTTATCTGCAGTTGCATTACCGGTAGATTGTTGTGAGCTGTCGGCTTTTGCATTTAGCAGGTAAGAAGTTTGTGCGCCGATTTGTATTTGAACATACTTGGTGATATTAATCGCCATAAACTGTGCAAGAGTTAAATAATCTAACTTAACAGAGCCTGTTGATGAGTCGGAAGAATAATTGTAACCCTGCCGCGAAAATACCAATTCGGTATGCGAACTTAAAATTGATTTGGTTGGCGGCGCCAGAAAAATTCCGACATTAAATCCTGTTTGGCTCTTTCCATTTATTGATGCAGCATTGGTAACGTTTGCAAAATTGAGCCCGAATTTTATACCTATGCCGATGGAATTATCTTCTTTATCTTTTTTCTTTTTACTATCGGGTTGACTTTGTTGACCAAATCCGTATATACTAACCAGGATGATGCAACAGCAGCATATTTTTCTCATAAAAAAAATTTGCAGTAAGCTAAATCAGTTGTTTCTATTTGTCAATAGAACAAAAGTTATAGGTATTAATGATCAGAGATTTTTTCCCATCGCTTTGTTAATCGCTTCGGTGCGGTTTTGAACGTGAAGTTTCTCGTATATCTTATGAATATGTTGCCGCACAGTGTTTACAGAAATGAATAATTTTTCCGCAATTTCTTTGTATAATAATCCATTAGCAAGCAATTGCAATATTTCGTTTTCACGATTGCTCAGTGTTTTAATATCTGCAAGTGAATTTTCCTGCTGGCGAAATACGGTTACTAATTTTCTGGCAATATTTGCGCTCATAGGCGAGCCGCCATCATGCAATTGTTTTAATGATTCTATCATTTGTACAAGCCCGGTATTCTTCAGCAAATATCCTGATGCTCCGGCTTTCAGCGCTTCAAAAACTTTTTCATCATTTTCATAAACAGTGAACATCATATATTGTGTTGATGGAGCTTTGTTGCGCAGTTGCCTGATGCATTCGATGCCATTCATTCCCGGCAGGTTGATATCCATAATAACAATATCAGGTTTCATCGCGGGAATTTCCTGCAATGCTTCTTCTGCATTTTTAAAAGTATCAAGCACAGTAAATTCATCACTCAATGCGAGAAAATTTTTTAAACCTTCCCGCACTTCATCAAGATCTTCAACTATTACTATAGAAATGTTCATGTATTACCGAAAGTAGTTTTCGCTTTATCATTTACCAATAGAACAAAAGTTATTGCGGCAGTAAAACTGTTAGTATTACTTCTGTTCCGTTTTCTTTTTTTATTTCCATCCGGCCGCCTGTTTCTGCCATACGTTTTTTCATATTCGCCAATCCGTTGCTAAAAGGCCTGATGTTATTTGCGTCGAACCCAATGCCGTCATCGTGCAAAATAATAGTTAGCAAATGCGTTATTTTAAAAGAAATATTTACGTTGGATGCATAAGCGTGTTTTACAATATTATGCAGCGCTTCCTTTACAACTAAATAAATATTCCGGCGAAATTCGCCGCTCACCATAATTGCCGGAAAATTATCCGGAGCTGATATTTTGCAGGCTATTCCATTTTGAGAAAGATATTCTGTTGAATAAGCGCGCGTATAAGCAAGCAAATCACTCAATGAATCATTTTTTTCATTAAGCGCCCACACGATTTCACCCATCTTGCCAATCATTTCATTTGAGTATTCGGTTATTTTGATAATGTCTTCTTCTATTGGCTGTTTCTGTTGTTTTTTTATGCCTATAATTTCACTTAAAAATTTTATTCTTGATAATCCTGCGCCAAGATCGTCGTGCATGTCTGTTGCAATTCTTGTTCTTTCTTTTTCAATTGCCTGCTGTTTTTCGAGAGAAGATTTTTGCTTTTCAAATTTCCGGTTATAATAATTTACAACTGTAAAAAAAATAATTGCAATAACTGCAACAATTGCAATTGCGCGAAACCACCAGCTTTGCCACCATGGAGGCAAAATTATAAATGAATATTCTGCATTTTGCGTGTCGTAACGTCCACTTAAAAAAAGTGCTTTTATTTTCAGTGTATAGCTGCCCGGTTCAAGATTAATAAAATTTATTTCAGATTGTGTTGATGGCAAACTCCATTTGTTATTGTTACTTCCTGAAAGCAGGTAGCTGAATCTTGTTTGTTTTTCGTCATAAAAAGTTGGAGCCGCAACGGAAAATGAAATATTATTTTGTGAAGAATTTAATTCCGGGGGTTTTTGTGCGTTGAAGATGGCGCTGTCTCCCGCCTTGATTTGTGTGAACAATAATTTTGGTGAGTATCTATTTTCATTGGGAGAGTCGGCATCCAACCTGATTATTCCATCTGCAGTCAGTATCCAGTGCGTGCCATTTTGCGTGGTAAATATTTTATGAACCTGTTGAAAAATATTGTTGCTCTGCGTAATATTTTCAACATAATATTTTCCATTCTTTATAATTATTTTATCGAGTCCGGCGGGTGAACAGGCCCAAACATTATTTGCAGCATCACAATGCAGGTAGTTTATAAAATTTTCAGACAACCCGTCTTTGGTTGTGAGTTGTGTTTTCAATTGCAGATTATTATTTTGAAATGAAAAACATAATAAACCATGATCTCTCGTTCCTATCCACACATTTCCTTTTTTGTCGGCAGTGATGGATCGAGGACCAATATTTGAAAGTTGACTGCTGTACACATTTAATAACTGCAGGTAATTATCCGGGTTGTTGGCATTAATCTTAAACAAAAATAATTTTCGCGCTCTTGTTGCAATCCACAAATAATTATTTGCAAGCACAGCCTGATCCGCGAGGTAATCTAATTCATGCTTTATTATTTTTCCATTTTGCAAAATCGCAACCGCTTTATCTGAAACAGCGATTATATTGCCGGCTTCATCATGCAGTATACAGGAAATTCCGTTGCTGAGGTTTGAATCATTATATAGCAATGAAGTCGTAAAATGATTATGTTGTTTTTCAAAATTTACTTTATAAACTTCCCATGCTTTTATTAAATAAACGGATTGTCTGAAACAAAAAATTTTCAGGTAAGAAGAATTTTTCTCGCCTGTAAAAACATTATCCGCATTACCATAATGAAGCAAAATATTATTGTGCAAAGCATCGTACATCCATACTGAATCGCTGCCGCCATCGGCGTATAAATCATTTGCGTGAAAATTCTGTTCCACCGTGGAATAAATTTCAAGTTGCTGATTTATTATTTTACTTATACCGGTATGCGCTCCCATCAGCCAGATAATATTTTCCCTATCCTCAAAAATAGACTCCTGAATATCTTCTGATAATCCATTTTGCGAAGTATATAACCTGGTGTTTCCATTCTTGTCTATTTTTAATACGCCTTTGTAATTAAGCAACCATAAATTGTGCTGGCTGTCAAAAAATATATGCGCACCGCCGGTGTTTTGCGGAATATGATATTGTGCGATAGCATCGGCAAATTCTATTTTTCCCTGATCAAGATATGACCGATCAATTTTAAAAATATTTTTTTGTGTTGACACCAAAACATTACTATCCGGAGTTGCTGCGATAAAAAAAACCTGTAATTTATTTTCTGAGATCAGCGTTTTTTTTGTGTGAAGATTATACGCAATTAATACACCACTTCCCGGATATTCGCGAATGTTAGGATCGGTAGACATAAATAATATGCCACCGACTTCCGTTGCATGAGCCAGGTTTTTAACAGGATCTTTTCCGGCAGTATCTAAAAGTAAAATTTTTTCAAACCGATTTTTTTCAAACCTGAATAATCCTTCGTCGGCAATTGCATAAAAAAAACCGTCGCTGCATTTTATTAATTGATTAATGACGGGGCAAAAATTATCAGCTGTGTAAAAATTTTTAATAACGCCATGCACCATACATTGTATCTGGTTAGTGTTGGGCACTATCCATAAAGAATCATCGCCCATTTCAACTATATCATTTATCAAACTTGCGGCAAGTCCGTTATCTGTTGTGTAATTAGTAAAACGCGAGCCATCATAAATACTTAACCCGCCGTAAGTGGAAATGAATAATTTTCCTTTACTGTCCTGGAACATAAAGCGGGCGCGGTTATTAACCAATCCATCTTTGGGTGTATAATTTACAAAGGCATATCGTTGCGCAATGCAGTTAGCGCAAATAAAAAAGTATGCAAGAAAAATTTTCATTCGCTGCATACTTAAATTTAAAAAGAATTTTTATACTGCCGTAAGATATTTGCCTTTGCAAAATTGCGGGAGATTTTCTGCGCAAAAAATTTTAATCGAATTATTTTACTACTGCAATTCGCTGATCTTAATTGTTTCCTTCAGCATTTCTCTTACTGCATCTGCAATTGCGTTTGCATCATAATGACATTCGTGATGCAATTCTTTTAACGTTCCGTGTTCAATAATTTCATCGGGAATGCCAAGCATTTTTACTTCAGCTTTATAATTATGTTTGGAAATAAATTCTAAAACGGCGCTGCCAAAACCACCAACAATTGTTCCGTCTTCAACTGTAACTATCTTATTAAATTTTTTGAGCGCTTCGTGCAATAGTTGTTCATCCAAAGGTTTTGCAAAACGCATATCATAATGTGCGGATTCAATGCCTTCTGTTCTTAATTCCCGAACCGCTGTTTGTGCAAAATTTCCGGGGTGACCTATAGAAAGAATTGCAATTTCATTTCCATCTTTTAATTTTCTTCCTGTGCCGATTTTTATTTCTTTCATTTCCGTTTTCCATTCAGGCATAACTCCTTCGCCGCGCGGATAACGGATTACAAAAGGATTTTTTGTTGATTCCAATTGAGCGGTGTACATCAAATTTCGCAATTCAGATTCATTCATAGGTGCGCTCACAATCATGTTTGGAATGCAACGCATGTATGCAATATCATACGCGCCATGATGTGTTGGTCCATCTTCACCAACTAAACCAGCCCGGTCAAGACAAAAAATTACAGGCAAATTTTGAATTGCAACATCATGCACAACCTGGTCGTAGGCTCTTTGCATGAATGAAGAATAAATATTGCAAAACACTTTCATTCCCTGTGTTGCCATACCTGCGCTTAGTGTAACTGCATGTTGCTCGCAAATGCCAACATCAAATGCGCGGTTTGGCATTTCATCCATCATAAATTTTAAAGATGAACCACTCGGCATTGCAGGAGTGATTCCGAATATTTTTTCATTCTTCTTAGCAAGTTCAATTATCGTATGTCCGAAAACATCCTGGTATTTTGGCGGTTGAATCGTTTCAAATTTCTTCTTATAAATTTCTCCGGTTATTTTATCAAATAATCCTGGCGCATGCCATTTTGTTTGATCTTGCTCAGCAAGCGCATAGCCTTTCCCTTTAACTGTTATGATGTGAAGAAGTTTTGGACCGGGAATATTTTTCAGATCATTTAATGTATCAATTAATTTGGGAAGATTGTGCCCGTCAATCGGTCCGAAATAACGAATATTAAGCGCTTCAAAAAGATTGCTGCTTTTATTTAAAAAGCTTTTAATGCTGTGGTCAATTTTACTGGCAACATCTCTACTGAATTTTTTACCTACCGGAAGTTTGCCGAGTGCTTTCCAGATATCGTCTTTAAATTTATTATAGGTTTGTGACGTAGTGATGTCCGTTAGATACTCTTTTAACGCGCCCACATTCGGATCAATGCTCATGCAGTTATCATTCAAAATAATAAGCAGATCCGTATCGGAAACTCCCGCATGATTCATTCCTTCAAAAGCTATACCTGCCGTTAAAGCGCCATCACCAATAACAGCAACGGTCTTCCTGTCTTTTTCTCCTTTATATTTTGCAGCCATCGCCATACCTAATGCCGCGCTGATAGAAGTTGATGAATGACCAACGCCAAAAGTATCGTATTCACTTTCGCTGCGTTTTGGAAATCCGCTTAGCCCTTTGTATTTTCTGTTGCTGATAAAATTGTCGCGGCGACCGGTTAAAATTTTATGACCATAGGCCTGGTGACCAACATCCCACACCAGTTGATCGTAAGGAGTATTAAAAACATAATGCAATGCTGTAGTTAATTCAACCACACCAAGGCTCGCTCCGAAATGACCACCCTGAACGCTTACCACATCAATAATATACTGCCGCAACTCATCCGAAAGTTGTTGTAATTGTTCACGGTTTAAAGTCTTTAAGTCTGCGGGACTATTGATAGTTTTCAGCAAAGCCCCGGGAGCGATTTTCATCTTCAATTTTTTAAAGTGTAAAATTACGTTTTTTTAATCACCGGTAATCCGGTTAACAGCGACCGGCAACCTACGTATTCTGCCATTAGTACAAAAGAACGCTTTCTGCCAGTAGAAAATTATATTTTTGACTCTGATGTTCTAACTATGTCAAAAGGAATAACGCGCTATTATTGGTGGTGCCAGGTTGGTGGCTGGAGTCTTGTTGGGTTGTCCATGCTATTTTTTGCGCACGTATTTGAACAAAATGTTTCCATCATTTATCTCGGGCGAATTATTACCGTAATCACAGCGGGAATTATCAGCACACATTTGTTGCGCGCGTTCATCAAAAAAATGAACTGGCTTTTATTGCCTATAGAAAAAATATTGCCAAAACTAATCATCGCTGTTGTTATCACCACACTTGTTTTTATTCTTTTCCAGATGAGCGTTTACCAGATTTTTAATTTGTATGAAAATAAAAGAAAACTGGATTTCATTACGCGCATGCTTGCAAATGTGCTCAACATCGGAATTTTTATTATTCCGTGGACGTTGATTTATTATTTCTACCACTACATTGAAAAAAGCCGAAAGCAACAGGTTGATACTTTAAAAATGGAAACGCTTGTAAAAGAGTTAGAATTAAAAACCATCAAGTCGCATATCAATCCGCATTTTATTTTTAATGCGCTCAACAGCATTCGTGCATTGATTGATGAAAACCCGATGCGCGCACGAACAGCAATCACTGAGCTAAGCAATATTTTACGCAGCAGCATGCAGGCAGAAAAATTGGAAACGGTTTCTTTTGAAAAAGAATTAAATATTGTGAAAGATTATCTTGCGCTTGAACATATTCGTTTTGAAGACAGATTGAAAGTAGAATATGATATTGATGAAGATACACTTGATCAACCGATTCCTCCGATGATGTTGCAAACATTGGTTGAAAATGCAATCAAACATGGCATAAGCAAACAAGTGAACGGAGGCAAAGTGAAAATTATTTCTGATTTCAAAGATGATTATCATCAACTCATAATTCAAAACACCGGTTATCTCAATGGCTCGTTGTACGATGATGGTTTTGGATTGACCAGCACTAAAAACCGGCTGCAACTTCTTTTCGGCGACAAAGCTAATTTTGATATTAAAGAAGTAAACTCAAACACAGTTGAAGCGACTGTTTTAATTCCCGTAGAAATTCATCACTAAAAAATTCTTAGGTCTACATAGTTTTTTGAGTTGATATTTATAATACCAGCTTCGGTTTTCCATAGCATCATCGTTGCGTCGCAATCACTTCATCAGCAAATCAATTGTCATCTTCAGGTTGTGAATTGATTTTAAAAACTATTCTCGTTTTGCAGTAACAAAAATTTCCCGCAGATTTTGCAAATCAGTTCGCAAATTTTCGCAAAAAAAATTTCGCAACAATCAGCATTTTCCTGATCTGCGAGATTTGCGGGAAAAAAAATATTTCAAAATAATTTGGTTTATATTATAAACTACTTTACATTTGAGACAAATTTACAATCGTGAAAAAGAATTTGCTGCTTATTCTTTTAATTATTCTGCAGGTAGCTTCTATAGCACAAACTAAAATACATGGCAAGGTAAAAGATACAAAAGGTCATCCGATTGAAGGCGCGAGTATCAGTTTAAAAAATTCTTACGATGGCGCAACCAGCGATTCTCTCGGCAATTTTAGTTTTACCACAACCGAGCAGGGAAATTTTATTTTAACTGTAACCACGTTAGGCTATAAAGATTTTGAACAACCGGTAACTCTAAATAAAGAACCACTAATTATTAATGCAGTGCTCAAAGAAAAATTAGATGAGATGCACGCAGTAACAATTACTGCTGGTTCGTTTGCGGCGGGCGATTCTAAACGCGCGGCTATATTGAGTTCCATAGATGTTGCTACAACTGCTGGCTCCAACGCAGATATTACTGCTGCATTAAAAACTTTACCGGGCACGAGCCAGGTTGGCGAGCAGGAAGGTTTGTTTGTTCGTGGTGGCGCGGGCTATGAAACAAAACAATTTATTGATGGCGAGTTGGTGAACAATCCATATTATTCCAGTGTTCCCGATTTAGCGCAACGCGGCCGGTTCTCTCCTTTTCTTTTTAAAGGAACTGTTTTCAGCACTGGTGGATATTCTGCGTTGTACGGACAAGCATTATCTTCTGCATTATTACTCGAGTCAATTGATTTGCCCGAACGTTCTGAAATTGATGCATCCTTTTCTCCATTATTTTGGGGCGCAGGCACGCAGCAACTTGCCAAGGATAAAAAATCATCGTGGGGAGTTAATTACGGATACACCAACGTGAAATTATATTTTGATGCAGTTAAACAAGATGTAGATTATTTCAATGTTCCGCAATTTCATACTCTCGATGCAAATTTCAGAATCAAAACTAAAAGCGGCGGCATCATAAAATATTACACAACTTTCAGTCATAACCAACTCGGCATAAGAAGACCTGATGTTGACAGCGCCGATCTGAAAAATGCATTTGGTTTGAAAAATTATAACTGGTATAATAATTTAACATGGAAAGAATATTTGAACAATGGCTGGAAAATGAACCTGGGCTTGAGTTACAGCACAAACAAAGATAATATTCTGCAACAGGTTCAGAATGCGAACAATCAGCCAAAACAATTTCCTGATTCAACATTTTGGATGTTGTATAAAAATTTTACGGTTATTCACCGGCAGGATTTATCGCAGGGAAAAATTGTGTTAGAAAAAAAATTAGGCGGCATAAGCGCTTTGCGTTTCGGCAGTGAATATTGGTATAGCTATGACAACAACAATTATAACGACACGGCAATTATTAAATTAAAAGATAACTACACAGCAATTTTCGCAGAAACTGATATTTATCTCACCAATGAAATTGCTGCAAAAATCGGCGGACGATTTGAATATTCATCTATCTTAAATAAATCAGACATTGCTCCGCGAATTTCGCTTGCATATAAAACAGGAAAAGATGCACAGGTTTCTATGGCCTATGGAATATTTTATCAGAAACCGGAAAATTCACAACTTGATTACGCAACAAATCTTGGTTACACAAAAGCCACGCACTATATCATCAACTATCAAAAAATGTCGAACGAAAGAATTTTTCGCGTAGAAGCTTATTATAAAAAATACGATGCTCTTGTAAAAACAATTCCTGTATTTTATAATTATTACACAACTTTTAATAACAGTGGAAGTGGCTATGCAGATGGAATTGATTTTTTTTGGCGCGATAAAAAATCAATCAAAAATTTCGATTACTGGATTAGTTATTCTTATCTCGATACAAAACGTAATTATTTGAATTATCCAACGCAGTTGATGCCGAACTATGCAGCAACACATACTGCATCTATTGTAATGAAACGTTTCATCACAAAAATAAAAACCGGTTTTAATGTTACGTATAGCTATGCATCCGGCAGACCGTATTACAATTTCATGCTTGATAACAACAACAAATTTTATATAGCTGAGCAAGGAAGAACAAAAGATTACAACAGCATGAACTTTAGCGGAGAATATGTACCCAGTGCAGGAAACGCAAAAGCAAAAACTTTTTGGGTATTTTTTGCAAGCATATCAAATGTGCTCGGGTATAATGCTATTTATAGTTACAATTATTCATTCACCGGAGCTACGAAGCAGGCAGTTACTCCGCCGGCAAAAAGATTTTATTTCGTCGGTGTGTTTCTTAGCTGGGGAGTTGACAGAAGCCAGGATGCAATTAATAATAATTTATAAGTATGAACCCGGATTTTAGCCTGGTTGAATTTATTATGTTGAAACAAAAAAAAGCGTAAGTAAGATAACAGTAACAGATATGTAATATCAAATTCGTAATAATTAGTATAATTCGTGTTAAAAATAAAAAACTAAAAAAAATGAAAAAGCTATTTCTGATTTCTTTTGTATTAACAGCGATATTCGCCAATGCGCAAAGCGACAGATATGTTGATGCAATGAAAAAAAATCTCACATTAATGGATTCTGCAAAAACAACTTCCGATTTTCAAAATGTTGCCAACGCTTTTGAGCGAATCGGCGACGCAGAAAAAACACAATGGCTCCCGTATTATTATGCGGGGTTAGCATTAACAAGAATCGGATGGATGGACCAGAAACTTGATAAAGATGCTAACGCAGAAAAAATAAAAGCGCTATGCGCAAAAGCAGAAGCGATACAAAACAACTCTGAAATATGCACCATCCGCAACATGGCGGCAACTCAGCAAATGATGGTTGATCCGCAAACACGCTGGCAAACCTACGGCGTGGAAGCAAGCACAGCTTTGCAAACAGGAATGAAACTCGATCCGAATAATCCGCGCTTATATTATTTACAGGGTATGAGTTTGTTTAATACGCCCGAACAATATGGCGGTGGAAAAGATAAAGCAAAACCTGTTTTCGCAAAATCAGTTGAGCTATTTAAAAAAGAAGAACAAAAACCATTATATCCGAATTGGGGAAAAGAGCAGGCCGAACAGATGCTGGAAAAATGCCAGTAGATTGTGATAAGTTGAAAGATTGAATAGTTTAAACGTCTATAAACAAAGCAAAATGCAAGAAGAAAATTTTTCTCCGGAAGAAAGCCTGCTGGTTATTCAATCTATGATTGATAAAACAAAAGCATCCGTAGCAGATAGAAGTTTTTATTTTTTGTTATGGGGATGGTTGGTTTTTATTGCAAGCATCGGGCAATTTGTGCTGAAAGTTATTTTCGAATCCAACTGGCATCCTATTGTGTGGAGCGTAAATATATTCGGTTTTATTATTTCCATTTATCATGGCGTTAAAGAAGGAAAAAAACGGAGAGTAAAAAATTATGTTGATGATAGTCTTCATTATATATGGATCGCAATTGTTATTGTCTACATTTTATTTATAGTTGCATTTGCAAGAATTGGGTGGCAAAACTGTTTCACTTTTTATATGATGCTTTATGGAATCGGAAGTTATGTTACAGGCAGGTTGCTAAAATTTTCTCCGTTGGTTTGGGGCGCTGTTGCAAGTTGGGTCTTATCCTTAATATCTACATTTACAAGTTTTGATATAAATATTTTACTGTGCTCTGCCGCAATTCTTGTTAGCTATATCATTCCTGGTTATTTGCTTCGAAAAAAATATAAAGAACAACTTTAAATTTTCTGATAATGGAAGAAAAACAATTAACCGAGAAAGAAAGCCTTGCCCTTATAACAAGCATGATCAACAAAGCAAAATGCGAATATGTAGAAACAGGAATCAGCGCGCTTATGTGGGGAATAGTTATTATTTTTTGCAGCCTTGTAAGTTTTATTAGTTTTTACGAGCATTGGAAATGGGCTGATTATGTTTGGTTTTTAACAATCGTTGCTGTGATACCGCAAATTATTATTGCCATTCGCGAAGGGAAAAGAAGAAAATTCAAATCGCATAGCGATAATGCCATGAGTGGCATCTGGATCAGTTTTGGTGTTGGTATTTTTTTATTTTCCTTCTTCAGTAATATATTCAATGTGCCGCATGTTGAATCTGCATTTTTAATTTTTTACGGCATCCCGACTTTTTCTACCGGCATCGCAAGAAATTTTAAACCGATGATTTTCGGCGGCATAGGTTGCTGGATAATCGCCATCGTCAGCATGTACGTTGCATTTCCTTACACCATGTTGTTAACTGCTGTTGCTGCTGCCATTGCATGGTTCATACCCGGTTTGATTTTAAGAGCAAGATATTTGAAGTTAACAAAAGAAAATGTTTAAAGATCTAAATCCCATATTACACTCACAGTTACGCTTAGCCGTAATGAGTTTGCTTATCACTGTAAAAGAAGCTGAGTTCACTTTTATAAAAGAGAAAACAAACGCTACTGCGGGAAATATCAGCGTGCAGATTAATAAATTAAAAGACGCAGGATATATTGATGTGATAAAACAATTCAAAGACAATTATCCGCAAACCATTTGCAAAATCACACCGGCAGGAATCAAAGCGTTTGAAGAATATGTAAAGAACCTGCAAACTTATCTCGGCATAAAAAAATAAAACCTTTTTTCTTTGCAGAAAAAAGGTTTAGGGTTTACTACCTCTGATGGCCGGGTTTTCTTAGCTCTTTATTAATTTCAAAGTCATGCGTTCATTACTGTTCACTATAATTTCAAGTGTATAGTCGCCTGCTTGTAATTTGCTTGTTCCGGTTAGCGAATATTTGTTATCGCCACCTTCCGCTTCAATAGATTTTCTCATTATTTCATTTCCTTCTTTGTTCATCACTTTCATCACAACATAAGAACTTTGGTTTAACTGAACGTTTACTTCAATATCGTTTACAGAAGGATTCGGAGTAACGCTGATCGCTTTTACACTTTTGCTGTTATATGATCGCACGATCAAAACTTTTGAATAAACAGCGCTGCCTGCTGCATCAAATTGTTTCAGGCGATAATACAGATCATTATTTCTTGCAAGAGAAGGCTTGAAATTATCTTCAAAAGAATATTCGTTGGATGATGCAACAGTTTGTTTTGCCTCGCCAACTTTTTCAAAATTTGTTCCGTCGATACTTCTTTCAATATCAAAATGATTTGAATAATTCACTGCGTTGATGTTCCAGTGCAGCTCAACAGAATTGCGGGCATAAGTTGCATTAAAACTTACTAATTTTTCTGTTAAAATAGTTTTTGCTGAAAGAGAGTGATTGTTTACAGAAGTATCTTCATTTACAAAAAAAGGTTTTGCAAATGCTCCTGTTGAGATTAATACAATTGCCGGAAGTACCAGGATGCGTTTAATTTGTTGTTCCATCGTGATGAAATTTCAGAAGTTTAATAATAAAATTTACTAAGGGTGGGAACAAATCAACCTGGAATGTTCAGAGGATGGATAATTAAGAATTTATTAGGTAGATAACAGGGGTAGCATTTTATTTTTTGCAAGCAAAAACTGCCAAACCATTTAAGGCAGCAAGTTTACTCGAAAAGGTTTTTGGGGAAATTGGCGTCAGAAAAAAATTTTCTGGTTGTAATATCAAACGAATGAGAACTAAAGATAATTATCCACTTCTACTTATGCAACTGTTTTGGCAAAAAAGATTTTGATATTTTTTAATCTTCTGGAAATCATTCTTCTGTTTCTTCTAATTTCTCATCTTCGGCATTAGCCAAAACTGCAGCAGTCATTTTTTTGAGTGGGTTTCGATAATTTTCTGCGTATTCGTTTCTTTGATTAATGATGTCAATGCAGCAATATATCGCAGCAAGAAAAGAAGAAGTATCAGCCTTATCTTTTCCGGCAATGTCAAATGCAGTTCCATGATCCGGAGATGTTCGCACAACAGGCAAACCGGCAGTATAATTAACGCCTTCGCCGGTTGCGAACGATTTGAACGGAATCAATCCCTGGTCGTGATACATCGCCAGCACCGCATCAAACTTTTTGTATTGATTGCGCGCAAAAAAAGCATCGGCGCTGTATGGACCAAACACCAGCATATTGTGTTTGGCATCTTTGATTGCCGGCTTAATAATTTCTTCTTCTTCTTTGCCAATTAATCCTTCATCGCCGGCGTGAGGATTTAACCCGAGAACAGCAATTTTAGGTTTATCAATTCCAAAATCTTTTTGCAGACTTTCTTTTAAAATATTCAACTTGGATAAAATCACTTCGCGTGTAATTTTCGATGCAATTTCGCTAACAGGAATATGTTCCGTTACCAATGCCACTTTCATATTTTCTGCTGTCATCAGCATCAATACATCTTTTGCGCCAAAACTGTGTTTTAAAAAAGGCGTATGTCCGGTAAAATCGAACTGAGATGATTGCGTATTTTTTTTATGAATCGGCGCAGTTACCAATCCCTGAATTTTATTTTGCTTTAATGCATCCACTGCCGCCGTTAAAGATTTAATTGCATAGGCGCCTCCAGCTTCGGTTAACTGGCCTGGAGTTATAGCCACTTCTTCTTCCCAGCAATTAAAAATATTTACCTGTTTAGGGCTGATGCGGTTAAACTCGCGCGTGCTTTGATAATTAAAATTAATTTCTGGTATCGATTTACGATAAAAATTGATCACTTTGTTGGAAGCGAAAATTACCGGCGTACATAGTTCCAGCACACGATGGTCGGAAAAAGTTTTAATAATCAGTTCGGTTCCTATACCGTTAATATCCCCAATGGAAATCCCTATCAATGGTCTGTGTTGTGGTGCGTTCATTCTTGAAAGTTTCGAACAATAAAAATACGAAAAATATGCCGGTTGCAGGCTGCTTGTTTCTGGTAACAAGCAACTGGCAACCGCTAAAGATTTACTTTTGCAATTCTTTATGTATAGATTGAAAAAATCTCTCGGGCAGCATTTTTTGCGCGATGAAAACATTAGCCGTAAAATTGTTGCAACACTTCAGCAGCAAAATTTTCATCAGTTGCTTGAAGTTGGCGCTGGCGCTGGCGCGCTAACAAAATATTTTTTGCAAATTGATGGAATTGATTTTAAAACCGTAGAAGTGGATGATGAAAAAATTCAATTCTTATTAAATGAATTTCCTTCGCTCGGCAATAAATTAATTGCAAAAGATTTTCTTGAAATGGAAAAACCATTTGAAGGAAAGTTTACTGTAATCGGTAATTTTCCGTATAATATTTCTTCCCAAATTATTTTTAAAGTATTAGATTGGAAAGATGATGTGGAATGTATGATTGGCATGTTTCAAAAAGAAGTTGCGCAACGAATCGCTGCAAAAAACGGAAATAAAATTTATGGTGTAACAAGTGTTTTGGTGCAGGCTTTTTTTACTGTTGAATATTTGTTTGAAGTGAATGAACAGTCTTTTAATCCGCCGCCAAAAGTTAAAAGCGCAGTGATAAGGCTAAGACCTAAGGTTGAAGATGTAAGATTTAAGGAAGAAAAAGATTTTTTTTTACTGGTGAAAACTGCATTTAATCAACGAAGAAAAAAATTGCGGAATGCAGTAAAAAGTTTATTCGATGAATCAACTTTGCAGGAAGAAATTTTTGACAAACGTGCAGAACAATTATCTGTTCAGGATTTTGCTGAGCTTACATTTAAAATGAAATAATTTTTAAAGTTGAAATTAATGACAAAAAAAGTTATAGTTACGGCTAAGGCGCATGAATATTTATTAGAGCGATTGATAAAACAAGGCTATGAAGTTTTGCATTCACCACAAATTACCTATGACGATTTGCAACAGCAGGTAAGTGATGTGGAAGGATTAATAGTTACCACGCGATTAAAAATTGATAAAAATATTATTGATAAAGCTCCAAAATTAAAATGGATTGGTCGGCTCGGAAGCGGAATGGAATTGATTGACGTGCCCTACGCAGAAAAAAAAGAATCACCTGTGTAAGCAGCCCGGAAGGAAACCGCAACGCAGTTGGCGAGCATGTGCTTGGGATGTTGCTAAACCTCATGAATAAAATTTCATCAGCGCAAAATGAAATCAAAGAAGGAAAATGGATTCGTGACAGCAATCGCGGAACAGAGCTCACGGATAAAACTGTTGGCATCATCGGGTTTGGAAATACAGGCAGCGCATTCGCAAAATTGTTATCTTCTTTCAACACAACTATTCTTGCTTTTGATAAATATAAATTCGATTTTGCAAAAGGAAATATCCACGAAGCCAACATGGAACAAATTGCGCGCTATGCAGAAGTCATCAGTTTACATATTCCCTTAACAGACGATACTTTTCATTTTGCCAACGATAAATTTTTCAACGCCCTGGAAAAAAAACCTTATTTCATAAATGCTTCGCGCGGAAAAGTGCATGATACGGCTGCAATTATTAATGCGCTGCAAAATAAAAAGGTTTCCGGCGTTGCCCTTGATGTTTTGGAAAATGAAAAATTGGATAGTTATTCTGCCGACGAAAAAAAACGATTGGATTGGTTATTGAATCAGCCGAATGTTATAATAACCCCGCACATTGCAGGTTACAGCCACGAAGCTTTTTACAAAATGGCGAAGGTGTTGTTGGATAAATTAGGAATTTAACTGTCAAATTCATTTTTATTTTTCGCAAAAATTTCTACCTTTGTAACAACAATAGTGCAACGCTTCAGCGAAATCTGAGGCGTTGTATTTTTTTTCTTTTATAAAAGAGATGGAGGAATTATGAGCGGGACTACTTATTTAACCAAAGAAGCGTACGAAAAATTAAAAGCCGAATTACAAAAACTTAAAACGGTTGACCGTCCGGCTGCATCGCGGGCTATTGCAGAAGCGCGTGAAAAGGGAGACCTGCGCGAAAACGCAGAATATGATGCTGCAAAAGAAAGCCAGGGTTTGCTTGAAGCGAAAATTCAAAAGTTTGAAAGCGATATGGCAAACGTGCAAATTGTTGATGAAGGAAATATTGACACGAGCAAAGTTTCTGTATTAACCAAAGTAACCGTTACAAATCTCAATACAAAAAAGCAAGTAACCTATCATCTCGTTTCTGAAAAAGAAGCTGATTTAAAATCAGGAAAAATTTCGGTCACCTCACCAATAGGAAAAGGATTATTAGGAAAAAAAATTGGCGACACCGCAGAAGTAACGGCGCCCGCCGGAATAATAAAATTCATGGTTGAAAATATTACGATATAGGAATTTCGGATGTCGGATTTCTTAGATTCAATTTTTGTTTTTTAATTGTCAATTTTTAATTATCAATTATCTTTTTTTTGACGCCAGCATCGGTTTTTCATAGCATCATCCTTGCGTCGCACTCTTGCACAATAGTAATTCTATTCAACGCTTCATCATAGCAACTCACAACTAATTGAATTTTTTTTCAGAGAAAATTTCCTCTGCGTCTCCGCGTGAAAAAATAATTATCTGAATTCTATAACTTTTACACTGCCGTCTTCATAACCAATAATGGCTTGGGTTGCCATATTTATAAACAAGCCTGTTTCCACAACTCCGGGAATAAGATGTAGTGAATTATTTAATAAAGCAGCGTCAGCAATTTTTTCGCAATAGCAATCCAAAATATAATGCTGGTGATCTGTAATAAAAATTTTGTCATTTTTTTTTCGCAGATTTATTTCTTTGCAAAACCCCGCCTCAAGAATTTTCTGTTGTGCCTGCTTGTAACCAAAAGTTATCACTTCAACGGGCAAGGGAAATTTACCGAGTTGCGAAACTAACTTGCTGCTGTCAGCAATAATAATTAATTCGTCTGATGCGCTGGCAACAATTTTTTCCTGGAGCAATGCGCCGCCGCCGCCCTTAATAAGTTGTCCATGCGGATCAATTTCATCGGCGCCATCTATAGTCAAAGCCAACCTATCAATTTCATCTAAATTACTAACGGCTATGCCTACTGCTTTTGCAAGAGTTTCGGTTTGCGCAGAAGTGGGAACAATAATAATTTCAAGTCCTTGCTCAACTCTTTTTCCCAATTCCTCAATAAGCCAGTAAACTGTGCTTCCTGTTCCTAAACCAATTGTAGCGCCATTCTTTACAAAATCGGCAGCATATATGCCGACGCGTTTCTTTAATTCATCTTGTGATAGCATATTATTCCGGTTGTGTGGGATTATTTTCAAATTGTTCGTAAAAATTCAGGCGACTTTTTAATGCTGTTATTTGTTCGCGCAAAATTTCTGTTTGCTGTAATAGGTGAGAAATTATATCTAAGTTTTCGGCATCAATATTAAGTTCCTGGTTCAACCGCACAAATTTTTCCAATTGGTCTAATTGTTCCGCTTCCACATACATTGTTTGTTGCATCGTAGTTGTTTCAATCAAACCATGTTCTTCTAATAATTGAATAAAAGTGACATCGATATGATGATAATGGCAAAATTCATTAACAGGCACCAGGTTTTGATTTTGCATACAACAAGTTTACAACTTTGATAATTTTTTAAATAATTCTTTTTGCTCTTCTGTCAAATTTTTAGGAAGTTTTACATTCCATTTTATATATAGGTCTCCAAACTCGCCTTCTTTTTTATACACAGGAAATCCTTTCCCCTTGAGCCGGATCCGGCTCCCATTCTGCGTTTCGGGCTTAATAGTTACTTTTATAGCGCCATGCAAAGTTTCAATAATTTTTTCTCCGCCAAGTATTGCGGTGTATAAATCAAGCTCTTCATTTATGTAAATATCGTTTCCTTTACGCTGATACCTGTTGTCTTCTTTAATCATAAATGTTATATACAGGTCGCCGTTAGGGCCGCCATTAGTACCGGGCGAACCATAACCCGCAAGTTTTATTTTTTGTTCATTTTCTACTCCGGCAGGTATTGTGATGCGAATATTTTTTTCATCAACAGTTATCGTTTGCTTTTGTGTTTTAAAAACATCTTTTAAATCCAAATGCAATTCGGCATTATAATCATTGCCGCGAAATTTTGTTTGTCTTGATCGTCCTGTTCCAGCTTGCTGGCCAAACATGGAAGAAAAAAAATCAGAAAAATCACTGTCATTAAAATCGCCGGAAAAACTGTATCCGCCGTCACTTTGTGCATGTTGCTGCCGTTGTTGTTTTGCCTGTTCAAATTGTTCAGCATGCTGCCAATCTTTACCGTACTGATCATATTTTTTTCTTTTATCCGGATCGCTGAGCACTTCGTTTGCCTCATTTATCTGTTGAAATTTTTTATTCGCTTCTTTATCATTTGGATTCAGATCCGGATGATGTTTACGTGCAAGTTTCCGGTAAGCTTTTTTAATATCTTCTTCCGAAGCGTTTTTATCTACTCCTAATATTTTGTAATAATCAATAAATTCCATGAATCAAATTTATGATGCTGTGATTAATTTACTCAATAATTTTATTACACGAATTTTAGCGAATTGCACGAATTCACAAAACGCTATTGTATTTATTTCGTGTAATTCGCTAAAATTCGTGTAATCGCCAACCCTTTTTATATTTACATTATCTTAATTGTACTTCACCATGACTATCTTTTCAAAAATAATTGCAGGAGAAATTCCCAGTTACAAAATTACAGAAGATGATTATTTTTTTGCTTTCTTAGATATTTTTCCCTTGCGCGAAGGACATGTATTGGTTGTTCCGAAAATTGAGACGGATAAATTTTTTGATCTGCCCGACAATTATTTAAGCAAGATGTTATTGTTTGCAAAACCAATTGTAAAAGCAATAGAAAAATCTTTTGATTGCAATCGCTGCGGATTATCTGTTGTTGGATTAGAAGTTCCGCATGCGCATTTGCATCTTATTCCTATTAACAGCGCCGATGATTTGAATTTTACACGAGGGAAAATAAAAACGACTCCTGAACAATTAAAAGCGGCGCAGGAAAAGATTATAAGGAATTTAAAATAAGAAATGGAAAATAAGGAATTAGAAATTAGAAAGTGGGAATGCACTCTAAACCTGAAGATGAATAGTGATTTGCCGATGAACGAAATGCGACGCAACGATGATGCTATGAAAAACCGAAGTTAGTTTCAAAAATTGATAACTGATAATTAAGAATTGATAATGGAAAAACAAAGTTTGAAATTAAAAAATCCGACATCCCAAAATCAGAAATCAGAAATTTCTTTATTGCTTTTCCACCAGCGATAACCGATGTAACCGATAATTGTCATCGGCATAAAGGCGAGATAAATAATTCCTGCGTTCAGCGCTTTGGCAGGTTTTTCGCCAAGTTGTTGTGCAGTGCGGGTGCAGATGGAACACTGGGAAAATGAATAATGAACAATGAATAATGAAAAATGAAGAGTGAAGAGTAATATCAATACACGCTTTTTCATACTTTATAATTTCAATGCAAAATTAAGAATAATGAAAATTAATTGTTCATTATTAATTTTTCATTGTTAATTGCTCACACTTCTTCCGCCTTCATTATTTTCTGCATTCTTTTTCTTTCATCTTCATTCAAAATAACTTTGCGCATGCGGATATTTTTCGGAGTTACCTCAATACACTCATCCTGCTGAATATATTCCATGCATTCTTCGAGCGTCATTAATATTTTTGGCGCAATGCGAGAAGCATCGTCGCTGCCGCTGGCGCGGTGGTTGGTTAATTTTTTCGGTTCCGTTGCATTCACTATTAAATCTCCCGGCTTGATATGTTCGGCAATAATTTGTCCGGTATAAACTTCTTCTCCCGGATCTACAAAAAATCTTCCTCGATCCTGTAATTTATCGATAGAATAACCTGTTGTTCGTTCCTGGTTTTTTGAAAGTAATACGCCGTTGCTTCTTCCGGGAATAGGTCCTTTCCATGGTTTGTATTCGGAAAAGCGATGCGCCATTACGGCTTCACCGGCCGTATTGGTAAGCATAGAAGAACGCAAACCGATTAACCCTCTTGATGGAATTTCAAATTCAAGATGCTGCATTTCTCCTTTGCTTTCCATCACCAGCATTTCGCCTTTGCGCTGCGTAACCAGATCAATTACTTTACCACTATATTCTGCAGGCACATCAACCACTAACATTTCATAAGGCTCACTTTTTTTGCCATCAATTTCTTTTACCAAAACAGTTGGTTGACCGACGGTTAATTCAAAACCTTCGCGGCGCATGGTTTCTATCAAAATGCCAAGATGCAAAATGCCGCGGCCAAAAACTAAAAAGCTATCGGCACTGTCGGTATCTTCAACTCTTAGTGCAAGATTTTTTTCTGTTTCTTTCATCAACCTGTCTCTCAACTGGCGTGATGTTACAAATTTTCCATCGCGGCCAAAAAATGGTGAGTTATTAATGCTGAAAAGCATGCTCATCGTTGGTTCATCCACACTGATAACCGGCAATGCTTCCTGAACTTCTGCATCAGAAATAGTATCGCCGATATTAAAATCTTCCAAACCAACAACAGCACAGATATCTCCGGCAAAAACTTCCTGCGCTTCTTTTTTGCCCATGCCCATAAAAGTGTACAGCTCTTTTATTTTTAATTTTTTCACGCCATCAACCTGCATCAGGGCTATGGATTGATCCTTCTTTAACAGAACCTCTTGCTACTTTACCCACAGCAATTCTTCCAAGAAAAGAAGAATAATCGAGTGAAGTGATTTGCATTTGTGTTGGACCTTCTGAAACTTTTGGAGCAGGCACATATTTAAGAATGCCATCTAATAACGGAGTGATGTCGGCGCACTGTTCATTTTTATCGTTGAACCAACCTTGTTTTCCCGAACCATAATAGGTTGGAAAATTTAGTTGTTCTTCGGTTGCATCAAGATTAAAAAATAATTCGAACACTGCTTCGTGCACTTCTTCCGGACGACAATTTGGTTTGTCCACTTTATTAATAACAACAATCGGATGCAAATTAAGGTGCAATGCTTTTTGCAAAACAAATCGTGTTTGCGGCATAGGGCCTTCAAAAGCATCAACCAATAATAAAACGCCATCAGCCATTTTTAAAACGCGTTCCACTTCGCCGCCAAAATCGGAGTGACCTGGCGTATCAATAACATTAATTTTTACATCTTTGTATTGAACGGCTGCGTTTTTACTGAAAATAGTGATGCCTCTTTCTTTTTCCAGTTCATTACTGTCCATGATCAGCTCACCGGTTTCCTGGTTATCACGAAAAACTTTAGTAGCATGTAAAATCTTGTCTACCAAAGTTGTTTTACCGTGGTCAACGTGAGCGATGATGGCTATGTTGCGAATATCCATAATTTGAAATATTGATTAATTGAACAGTTGATACCATTAACGCAAAATACAGGCCAGCTCGTATCAGAATTGTTCAAAAAAACGAGGCGCGAAGGTACGACAAAACAAGCGAAGAGCAAAGGATTTGCAGCTTAAGGCGAGATTTAATAAATTATTATTGTTACAAGCATTAGAACCCTGATTGAATTGACAATTGAGAATGGAGAATTGAAAACAAAGATCGAATTTCAGAAATCGTACATCGTAAATCTAAAATCGTACATTCCTCAAACTCTTACATAAATCTTTTTCTTATCCAAAATATATCCTACGAGCCAGCAAAACAGCATGAAGGTTACTGCGCCCAATAATGAACCGAAATATGCGCCGGCATGAATAAAAATATTTTGATAAACCCAACCATGCAATGATGTATTGCCGACAGGAATTATTTCCATAACTGTTGCGCCGACTTCTGAAAGTAAATAAATAAACAGCGGGTTTTTTCCAACCACCGTGAAAAAATTCGTCCATTTTGTTTTACCAAGAAAATCTACAACATAAATAATTGCAGAGATTATCACGCAATCTAATCCTACAGTAAAAATTACAAATGAACTCGTCCATAATTTTTTATTTATCGGAAAAACAAGATTCCAGAAATAAGCAATCACCATTAATCCAAAACCTGCGAGTAATAATTTTGCCAGCCCTTCAAAAGTTTTTCCTTTATTCTGCAAAAATTTTCCAACAACATATCCTGCAACAACATTTCCAACAGCAGGAAATGTGCTTAACCAACCTTCGGGATCAAAAGCAATTCCTTCCCCATGATATAAATGATTATCTCCCATCAACCACTTGTCTAATCTTAATCCTGCGTTTCCGGTCATGCTTAAAGGATCTGAAGGATCACCAAACCATAACATCACCGCCCAATAAAGAAATAATATTATTATAGAAATAATCACAGCAGCTTTTGGTTTTAAATAATAGATCAATAATGAAGCGATCATATATGCAAGAGCGATGCGCTGCAACACGCCTAAAATTCTTGTATGCGAAATCGGCGATAAAGTAAGATGATGATTGCTGTCGTATTCAAAAAAAGGAAACCAATATAAAAGGTAGCCGCATAGAAAAATAATAAGTGTGCGTTTAAAAATTTTTCCAAGCACTTCACCTTGCGAAAGTGTAGTCCATTTTGCCATTACAAAACTCATAGCATTGCCAACAGCAAATAAAAATGATGGGAATACCAAATCGGTTGGCGTGAAACCGTTCCAGTGCGCGTGTTCCAGCGGAGAATAAGAAACCGGGCCGCCGGGAGTGTTTACAATAATCATGAAGCAAATCGTCATTCCGCGAAAAACGTCGAGCGCAACAAATCGTTGGTTTGAAGATGAAGATGGCATTAGCAATTAATTTTAGTTAGAATAATCAGAACGTATCAGTTCCGAAATATCGGAAACTTTGCGCAATCATCCAATAAGAAATATTTATTTGTTCTTTTTTGTTTGTGCAAAAAAGAACCAGAATTCAAAATCTTCTTATAATGCGAACAATTATCGTTAACAAAACACTTAACAAAATCATTGTAGTAATAGGAAAATAAAACCGGAAGTTTTCTTTTTCAATTCTGATATCTCCGGGCAAATGGCCTATCCAATGCAGTTTATCGTGAAAGAAATAAATGATAATGCCGATTATCACTACACCAGCACCAATTATGATAATATATTTCCCGGTTTCGCTGTTCATGGACAATAGTGTTGAAGGTTATATGTTGAAGGTTAAATTGAAAACAATTTTATTATATTAACATTCAACATTCATCATTTAGCATAAATTCTATAAATTCAATGTACAAATCTAAATCATGTTCAAAAAATGGTTGCTCGCTATAATTATTATTCTTGCTGTGGTATATTTATTAGGACCAGCTCCTTCAACTCCAAAATATTCTGAGGAGATGCCAACTGTTCCTGCCGATCCAAATACTTTGGAAAATTATATCAGGGCAAATGAAGCGCAACATAAATTGAAACCAGACAATGAAGCAAGAATTATCTGGTTTAACGATTCAACAAAACAAAAAACGGATTATGCAATTGTTTACCTGCACGGATTTTCCGCTTCGCAGGAAGAAGGCGATCCTGTTCACAGAAATATTGCAAAAGAATTTGGTTGCAATTTATTTTTATCAAGATTAGCGGAACACGGAATAGATACGGTGGATGCAATGATAAATTTAACAGCTGATGAATATTGGGAATCTGCAAAACAAGCGCTCGCCATCGGAAAACAATTAGGTAAGAAAATAATTTTGATGACAACTTCCACCGGCGGAACATTAGCGCTTAAACTTGCAGGCGATTATCCAAATGATGTTGCTGCAATAATATTAATGTCTCCAAATATTGCAATTAATGATCCCAGTGCATGGTTGCTCAATAATCATTGGGGATTGCAAATTGCGCGCATGGTGTTGAAATCAGATTACGTTGACTCGAAAGATACTGAGGCTTTATACAAACAATACTGGTATCCGCATTACCGGCTCGAAGCTGCAGTTGCGCTGGAAGAATTAATAGAAACGACAATGGACAAAAACACATTTGAAAAAGTGAAACAACCTGTTGAGCTTTTATATTTTTATAAAGATGAAATTCACCAGGATAGTACGGTAAAAGTTTCTGCGATGCTCAAAATGTTTGACGAACTCGGAACGCCGGACAGTTTGAAACGCAAGCAGGCCATACCTAATGCAGGCACGCATGTTATAGGTTCTTATATCCGCTCAAGTGATGTTGAAGATGTGCAAAAAGAAATTGAAAAATTTTGCAAAGAGGTTTTGGGGATGAAACAGGAGTCAAGAGAAAAAGATGGAAGTTAGAATATAGAATAAGTTACTTATTCATTACCGTTAGTTTTGTAGTTTGGAGTTAAGGGTTTGCAGTTCTTCAATTCAAATATTGAAAAATAAAACATAAGCGTTGAATAGAATTGTTGCCGTACAAGAGTGCGACGCAACGATGCTTAATAGAATTACCATTGCTGGCCACATAAATATTTTCCAAATTTTAACTCCTATCTTCTATATTCTTTTCATTAACTTCTTCGTAATTTCCAACTTTAATAATCTTCTTTATGATTCGCACAAAAATTGCGGGAATCGGAATGTACGTTCCCGAAAATGTTGTTACTAACGATGATCTTGCAAAAGTGATGAACACAACTGATGCATGGATACAGGAAAGAACCGGAATAAAACAACGCCGCTACGCTAAAAGGTTTGAAGATACCACAACTACTATGGGCGCTGAAGCCGCAAAAATGGCAATGCAAAATGCCGGCGTTACGACGAATGATATCGACTTCATCATTTTCGCTACGCTTAGCCCCGATTATTATTTTCCCGGTTGCGGGGTGTTGCTGCAACGCATGATGAACATGAAAGAAATTGGCGCGCTTGATATCCGGAATCAATGCAGCGGTTTTATTTATGCACTGAGCGTTGCCGACCAATTTATAAAAACCGGCATGTACAAAAATATTTTGCTGGTTGCATCTGAAACACATTCGTACGGACTTGATTTTACAACCCGCGGAAGAAACGTAACCGTTATTTTTGGCGATGGCGCAGGCGCAGTTGTACTACAACCAACAACAAAAGAAAACCAGGGAATATTAAGCACACATTTACATAGTGATGGCAGTGAGGCGGAAATATTAAGCATGCCTAATCCCGGATTTCATGCAGGAAAATTTTGGAAAGAAAGAAAACCACCACTTCCTTTGCAACCCTACGGCGGACTTTTTATAACTCATGATTTGATTGAGAAAGAAGATGTATATCCATACATGGATGGACAATCCGTTTTTAAAAAAGCAATAATAAAATTTCCAGAAGTAGTGAAAGAAGCGTTGGATGCCAATAACCTGAAAACATCCGACATTGATTTATTAATTCCGCACCAGGCTAATTTGCGTATTTCACAATTTGTGCAACAACACATGCATTTGCGCGATGACCAGGTTTTCAATAACATTCAAAAATATGGAAACACCACTGCAGCCTCAATTCCCATTGCGTTGTATGAAGCGTGGAAAGATGGGAAAGTGAAAGATGGAAATCTTATTTGTTTGGCAGCTTTCGGCAGCGGATTTACTTGGGCTGGGGCGTTATTAAGATGGTGAGTTGGAGATGTATGATTTCTTTATTTCGGTTATGCATTACTGTTATAGTTATAGATTAAAATTTATAATTTTCAGTTCTTCTATTTATAAACCAAAATGAAATATAAACGTTAAATAGAATCGCTAAAGTCACAGTAGTACAAAAGTTCAATAAAGAATGATAAGAAAAATAATTTATCTCGTTAATCCTGTTTCAGGCACAACAACAAAACATTCGTTACAGGAACTGATCATTAAAAAAACAAAAGCAAAAAAAATCGATTTCGATATTATCCATTCCAATGCAAAAGGAGATTATCATTTTCTAAAAGAAATAATTCGCCAGGAAAAAATTACCGATATAATTATCTGCGGCGGAGATGGGACAGTGAATAATGTTGCCGCGGCATTATCAGATGTGCATGTTAACATCGGAATAATTCCTTCAGGCTCCGGAAATGGATTAGCGCTTGCAGCAAAAATTCCGCTGCAACCTGCAAAAGCTCTCGAAGTTATTTTTACAGGCAAAGCAAAATTTATTGATGGCTTTTATATCAACAATAAATTTTCATGCATGCTTTGCGGAATTGGTTTTGATGCATTGGTTGCGCACGAATTTGCAAAACAAAAAAAGAGAGGATTGCAAACCTATATAAAAGTTTCTCTTGCTAATTTTTTAAAAGCAAAACCCTATGCCTTCGAAATTAAATACGAAAATATTTCCTTTTCTGCGGAAGCATTTTTTATAAGCATCGCTAACGGCAACCAGTTTGGCAACAATTTTAAAATCGCTCCGAAAGCCAGTCTGCACGATGGTTTGCTCGATATTGTAATTGTAAAAAAAATGAACAAATTCATGTTGCCATTTTCGGTGTTAGGCCAGGTTGCAGGCATAAATACAATGCAAAACAAAAACGCAATTTCAGCAAGAAAAAATATAATTTATTTTCAAACGCCATCATTAACTATTTTCAATAAAAACAACGCGCCATTGCATATTGATGGCGAGCCAAAAGAAACCGACAGTTTTTTTTCCATCCGCATTGTTAAAAATGCAATTAAATTAATTCAACCGTGAAGAAGTATGAATTATGAGTTATAAGCTATGAAGTGTAAAATTAGATATTTGAAAATTTGTTTGAGATTTCGATAGTTGCTGAATAGAGAACTAAATGTACAAGAGTGCGACGCAACGATGCTTAATAGTAGCAATGCAGCTTAGGTCAAAAAAAATAACAGCTCAATTAATAATTCCTATACTACATAGCTCATACCTACTTCAGCATTTGTTTGAAGCGTTGAAAGCTTTGCTGATTATCGCTGTTGAATAATGCGTTGGCTATATCTAATTTTTCCTGTTTGGTTAAATGAAAATTTAATGTGGCTCCTTTATTTTCAGCTGTTGGAACATATTGAAATACCAATTTATAAAAATTTTTTCCGTCGAGGTGTTGTGACAGACTTACTAAATCATCCTGACTATACTCCTGCATTTTATACCAGTTATGCTGCAGCAATAACAATGGTTTGGTGATTATTTCGGTGATGTCATTTGTTTCATAAGGATTTTCCCAGCCACCGGATTTTCTGTCGCTGATTTGGATTAACACAACTGCGCTGGTATTTTCTTTGAGCCAATCTTTGAATGAATTTAAAAAACGAATAGCAGTTTGTTCTCCAAAATTATCTCTGAAGCCAGCGTCCATCACATCAATAACCGGCGCTGTTGGCAGCCACACATTTGGCAGCACGTAAGGAAAAGTTGCGTTCATGCGCAATGCGGTTAGCAAGCGAAGATTCATCGGGTTTTGTTTTGCAAAAAAAGCTGCAAAGTCAATAGCATCAGGATCCATTTCCGGAAAATGTGTGCTGTCATATTCCGGGCGCATTAAAAAACTTACGGGCTGCGTGCTTATTACCAGCGAGCGACTGTCGCGCGTAATAACTGAGTTGAAAAACATCAGCGGAATTCTTGCATTTTTTTCATCATCGGCAAGATCTCTTAATTGTTTATTCAGCAAACCATGCGTGTTAGCTGCAAGTTTTTGTTCAAATGCGTAACCGCGATCTTTGATGTATTCGTAATCGCCAACTTTAAATTTTTGCGCAGGAGATGCAAGATCTCTCGCAACAAAAGATGAGAATAAAGGATTGAGCAAATCCCTCGAAATATAATTATCGTATTTCTGGCTTTGCAAATCTATATCCTGCTTTTTATTTTCTTTGAGATTATAAAGTTCTCTGAAGTAAGCTGCACCAATCATTCCGCCGGATGCGCCGCTTATAAGAAAAGTTTTTTTCATCAGCTGATGATCGCTTATGCTATCTAAATACTGCAGCACATTCATAGTAAATGTTGCACTGCGGTTTCCACCGCCGCTCGTGTTGATAATGTATAAAACAGGTTTTTCTTCTTTTTGTTTTCTTTTCCATTTCTCCAATATCTGCAACATATTTTCTTTGTCGCGTTCTACTTTTTTGGTTGTGCATAACCGTAAGAGAGTTTCCCTGTCGTACGCCGGGCGATCAAAACGATTTGTATAATTCAGCCCGTATGCTTTATTGGTCGGGTCTATTACATTATACTGGTATAATAAATTCAACACTAAAAAAACACCTATCACAAATGGAATGCTCCAGCTTTGCAGAAAATAAGAAAATGCGCCGGATAAAGAAATTAAAATGGCAAAAAAAACAAGAATGCTCGCAGCGGCAGGCAACTGAAAAAACGGGCTATCCATAAAAAACCCAACGATGATCAAAAAAATAAAAGCAACAAAAATGGAAAGTATCGCAGAAAAATGATGTCGCCCGAAAATATTTTCTATGAACTCCTTGCTGTAATGAGAAACATCTCTTGCTTTTTTTACAGAGAAAGGCGAGTTAAGATACCATTGCACTTTAATCAACCTGCTTCCCGCCAGCTTGTGTTTATCAAATGAAAATTGAGAAGTAAACAATTTCGGGTTGCTCATCACCGGGGTAATTTGCCGGATGATTGTTTTGTCTGCTCTGAAAAAATATAATAAAGATGCAGCTATGATTATTATCAGGCCAACAATAAAACCAAGTACAAGAAAAAAGAAATCAAATCCGCTTATCAATTCTTTTTTTATTTCAAACTGCAGCGCTTTTACAAAATAAAAAATAAGAAACAGCAAAGGTATGATGGCGTTATTGATGCAGTATTTTAAAAAAGGTTTTGTAGTTGTTGCCAAAAAACGAAAATGCCTGCTGAACAAAATAAAAGTTGTAATGTTCCAACCCATAATAAAAACGCCGGTGGCAATGCCAACTACTCCGGCGCTAATGCTATTCACTTTTCCTAAATATTCCGGCGCAAGAAATAAGGCATATGCGCCAAAAGATTGCATGAAGCCTCCATTGATGGTGCTAAAAAGTATAAACCAAAAAATCAACAGCACCTGGAATTTTTTCAGATGAATAATTACCAGTTGTATTGGAAATGAAAAATAAAACGCTTTGAAATATCGAATGATACGATTCATAAAATAGAATACGAAAGTAGCGATTTACGATGTATGATGTACGATGCACGATTTCTTCAAATTGAAAATGCTTTATTAATTTTTAATCTCGTTTTCCTTTAGTTTTTTATTTTGAACCAATCTGCATTGCTACTATTAAACATCCTTGCGTCGCACTCTTGTACTGTAGAATATATTTCGGCAACTTCAGAAAAGTCATTATTGTCCGCAAACAATTTTCATTCG
This sequence comes from Chitinophagia bacterium, assembly GCA_963774065.1. Lineage (GTDB taxonomy): Bacteria > Bacteroidota > Bacteroidia > Chitinophagales > Chitinophagaceae > Puia. The sequence continues at coordinate 1,400,966 of CAVZDO010000003.1, read as the reverse complement.
GTCTTCTGACTTCAGACATCAGACTTCCGACCTCGGACCACATACAACATATAAAGCATCGTGAGCAAAAACAACATTGCAGTAAGTTGATGGAGTTGCGCCATCCATTCAAAAAATCCCCAATGATTTGCAATAATTGATGAACCATTCAAAACAGTAATAATTCCTAAAATAATTTGCAAAAAAACTATGAACAGTGGCAGCCACCTGCTTTTATAAAAATACAATGAAGAAATTTTCATTGCTTTAAAAGTCCACACCAACACTAAAATAAAAAGAAGATATGCCAAACTTCTGTGTACAAAATGAATCGTGATTTTATTTTTAATGAAATTGATCAACACAGGAGATTCTTTAAACAAAGAACCGGGAATCCAATCTCCGTTAATTGTTGGCCACGTTGAAGCTGCCGGCGCAGCTTTATGCCCGGCCATCAATGCGCCGAATAATAATTGAAAAAGCAAAACAATAATAATAATCCATGTCCATTTATGAAGGGAAGAATTTTTTACAATTTCTTTTTCCGGAATGAGCAACTGCAATGCAAACCAAAATGTGTAACAAATCAACACTAATGCAAAAATAAAATGCAGTGCAAGTTTTGTTGGCTGAACATAAATTGCATCTCCAACTAATCCGCTTTTTACCATTATCCATCCAACAGCGCCTTGCAATGCGCCTAATAAAAATAAAATCAGCAATGGTTTTATCATCGATTGTTTCAATTCTTTTTTCCATAATAAATAAATAAAGCCAACAATAAAAACAACGCCAACCAATCTTGCCCAAAAGCGATGAAACCATTCCCAGAAAAAAATAAATTTGAAATCAGGTAAATTAAAATCAGAATGAAGCAAATTAAATTGCGGCGTTTGTTTGTATTTGTCAAATTCGGTTACCCATTGCTGTGAGTTAAGCGGCGGAAGCGCACCTGTTACCACATTCCATTCTGTAATTGATAATCCCGAACCGGTAAGCCGTGTTATGCCGCCGAGAATAACCTGTATCAATAGCATAGCCACTCCAATCAATAACCAGTTCGCAACCGCGCGTGAAGAATGTGATTTATTCATTGCGGCGCAAAGGTAGTGCAGGGAAATAATAAATAAGAAATGAAGAATGAGAAATCAGGAATGAAAAAATTCAGGAAGACTTTTTCTTGGCTAAACTTTCTTTTGCTTTTTGTATTGGAACAAACGGACCATATTTATGTTGAACTTCTGAAAAAGTATCTGCATAAGGACCGAAAGGATGATCGAAAGGCTTAAAAGAAATATTGGGCCAATCTTGTTTAAAAATTTTTTGCGGCCGCGATTGAGAATTTACATAGGCCGCAACATCCCATGCTTCTTCATTTGTCAGTTGCGTGTTTTTATATGAAGAACCAAAAGGCATATTATCTTTTACATAGCCCGCAAATCGTGATAAGCGATATAAACCAGCGCCGGTATTATAACTATTTTTTCCCCATAATGGCGGATACAAATAAGCTAAAGTTCCTGGTTTTAATTTTCCTTCTCCATTTGTGTTATGGCACTTGGTGCATTTTTGTTGGTAAACAATTTTTCCGAGCGATGTATCTGCAGCTCTTTTCAACGGAGTCAACTGATGTATTCCTGAACCATATGGTTTTTTTCCTTTGGTAACATTTTGCCCAACCCATTTTATATAAGCAAGAATCGCTTTCATTTCATAACCATTACTGTCTAACCCGGCGCCGTTAAGGCTTCGCTGAAAACAATCATTCACGCGCTGAATTACATTTTCAATGCTTCCTCTTCTTTCCCGAAATTTTGGATAAGTAGAAAACACTCCGCTATAATTATTGCCGAAAGGTTTTGTGCCGGCATCCAAATGGCAATTCTGACAATTCATTCCATTTGCATTGTGAGCAATTTTTCCATTCGGCCCAAAAAAATCAGATGTATTTGAAATCAGCATTCTTCCATAGCGGATGATATCTCCTTCTGCAGAATGTGGAATCTGGCTTGTATCCGGAGCAATCCATACCGAATCTTTTATAGCAAGTGGTAATGGCAGGTTTTTGTTATTATCTTTTTTAAACCCGCGAAAAATTAATTCTACAAGCACAAGAATAATTGCGAGTAATAAAAAAGATATTATGAAAGATTTGCGGGTCATTAAATAAATAAGGTCACCTGAAAATTAATTCCGGCATAAAACAAAATAACAGGCAGCATGAATTCGGTTATGCATGCCTGTTATATCATTTGAAAGATTGTTTATCCGACAAAACAATAAGCGCAGCCATGTTCCTGCGCGCGGCCAACAGCCCACACACCGGAAGGCACAATCTGAATACCGGGTATTACACCTGCCGTAAATTCTTTCAATATATCGTCGGCATTCCCTTTTGTTTGCATTGCAACAATTCCTGAAAATACAGTCAATGCTGCGTTACAAACGCAAAACATTACTCCGCTTGCCTGCAGGTCTTTTATGCCAATTGGTAAGTCGCCAAAAACAGGCATCATAAAATCGCCTGGCTTTGTGTTTAAAAATGGATTGCGTGTTGCTGTTGCCGTTGCAGCGTCAGCGGCTCTGAAAGCAGGCCCGATTTCCCCTATTTTGAAAAGATCTGCCAATTTATATTTTGCCCAGAGATTATCTTCCAACGCATACCCAATTGCATTGTGGCGTAAAATAACAACCACACTGCAATCTTTTTCCGGCGAGCCAGTTGCTGCATTCGTCATCAAAAAAACTTTTGGCCACGCAAAGGCAAATATTTCATGAGGGGTTGTATTATCAAATACAATGCGGTGCTTTCCTTTTATTTTGTTGAACCATGCATCGGGATCATCAGCATCATTTGTTGTTAAATATTTTTTTTGTTCTGCTATTGCATTAATTGGCGAAGCAACGGTAGCCAAACCAATTGCAGCTGCGCCTGTAGCAAGCGCCCCGAGAAAACCTCTGCGGGGAGTTTTTGTTTCGTGATTTTCGTTCCTCATATAGTTAAGTTTAAAGTGAAAAAAGGGAATATTAAAAGTGTGTTTTCTTTTTAGATTTAAAAACCCGTTTACGAAGTATTAATGAAAAAATAATGGCTGATGTGTTGTTGCAGTTTGAATAAATTAACTAGAAACATATACCGTTAATTTTTGGTAATAATGTTCCAGAAGGTTAAGATGAATCCTTAAATGGGTTAGCGCGTAAAAGTTAAAGAAATTATTTTAATGAACAATAAAATATTAGTAACACAATTTTTAACCTTGACTTATCGCTAAAAAATATTTTGTATAGTGTATAAATCTTTCTGAGAAAAAGAAACGGTTAATTTATTTTTGAAAAAAACAATCTTGCTGAAGGATAGACACCAAAATATTTTTACTGAAGCAGGCTGCGATGAAGCAGGGCGCGGTTGTTATGCAGGACCTGTGTTTGCTGCAGCAGTAATTTTACCTCCGGAATTTTTTCATCCTTTGCTAAACGATTCAAAACAAGTGGTTGCAGACGTTCGTGAAGAATTAAGAATTTTTATTGAAGCCAATGCGCTGGATTTTGCTGTTGCGTATGTAGATGAAAATGAAATTGACCGCATCAATATTCTTCGCGCATCTTTTAAAGCTATGCACCTGGCTATAAAAAAATTAAAAATAAATCCCGGATTATTATTGATTGATGGAAACCGTTTTTCATCGTACAAAAAAATTCCTCATTATTGTATTATTAAGGGAGATGAAATTTATGCATCCATTGCAGCGGCAAGCATTTTGGCAAAAACTTATCGCGATGATTATATGCGCAGGCTTCATGAAGAATTTCCGCATTATCAATGGCACAATAATAAAGGCTATGGAACAGAATCACACCGCAAAGCAATTGAAGAATATGGTTTGTGCAAATACCATCGCAAAAGTTTTAATATAGATCCATCTCACATAGATCCACCTCAAATGAAAATATTTTGACGAAGCATGCGAAAAACTTTCATTCCATATCTTTACTTTTCAACGATCAACAATGATAGCATTTCCTGAAAATATTATTTTGGAGAATGAAAGAGTTTTACTTCGTCCGTTAGAAAAAACAGACATTGATTTTTTAATTCCATTTGCAATAAACGAACCGGAAATATGGCAATTCTCGCCAACCTCAATGGGAGGTGAAGAAGGGTTGAAAAAATATATTGACGAAACTATCGGCCAGCGTTTGGAAAAAAAAGAATACCCATTTATTGTTTTTGATAAATCGACAAACAGCTATGCGGGAAGCACAAGATTTTATGACATCCAACTAAAAAATTTATCCACGCAGTTGGGTTATACCTGGTATGGAAAAAACTTTCAGCGAACCGGCTTAAACAGAAATTGCAAATTGCTTATGCTTGGCTATGCATTTGAAAAGTGGGGTATGGAGCGTGTAGAATTCAGAGCGCACATAAAAAATGAACGCTCCATTAATGCGATGAAGGCTATTGGTTGCACTGTTGAAGGAATTTTGAGAAGCGTTTCATCTGCAGCGGGCGGGGGAAGAAGAGATTCTATTGTTCTTTCTATTTTAAAAGATGAATGGTTTAGCGGAATAAAAGAAAAATTACTCTCTCAAATTCATTAAAAAAGCTTAAAAGCCCGCCCACAGGCACTTTCAACTAACTATAGGTTGATGGTAATTGGTTTAATAAATTTATTTTTAAAATCTTATTAAAAAAGATTGCATTTTAACGAAACACTCTTTATTTTTACCCTGCTTATATCTCAAAACCACATTTGGAAAAAGAAACTTAATAGTCCAAATTCCTTTCACGTCTCCAATTTCCACGAAAAGTAAAATGCAATTTTCTGACCCGCTCAGTTAATTACAATCTATCCGTATTACCCTTTTAAATTTAATGTATCTGTTTATCAGATTTTGTTGACGAACCACCTAAGATTTTTGAAAGTGGTTTAAACAGTAACAATGTTTTGCATGGTTATTCTGAAATGGTAGTAATTGACTAAAATTATTCACAGCTTAGCGCACCGAAACCTATTCCTCTTCTACCATCTTCTGATGACATTATTATATGTTGTATTGTACAATTGATTTTCTAAAAAAGAAATTTAATGTGAACCTGCACGGAGTTATAATTAAAAGAACAGATAAAAAGTCGATGCTAAAATATTCAATTTTTTCTTTTTGTGGTTTCAGAGGTAAGCACAGGCAGGCGATTTCTATCGCTGGCTATTTTTTTTAACTGACTATAAAAAAATTGTTTCCGTGAAAAAACCAAATTAAAACCCCGCAAGTTTGCGGGGTTTCGTTTTAAAAATAAATTATGCCGAAAGGAAATGACCTAAACAATCGTCCAGGTTTCATTTCCGCGAAGCAGTTTATTCAAATCTCCTTTTCCTTTTGCTGCAATAACATCCTGAATTTGCAGGTTAAGCATTTCTTCATAACAAGGTCTTTCCGTTTCATAAAAAATGCCGAAAGGTCTTGGTAAATGATGTTCTAATTGCGGATCATCAAACATCCGCACAAGAATTTGCGCTTTATAAAAATCTTTTTCATCATGAATCCATAAATCATTTTTATCCGATTCATTATTCAAATCCATAACCACTGGTTTAAATCCATCCAGCTTTATTCCTTTATTTTGCTGCGCTCCAAAAACAAGGGGTTTGCCTTGTTCGAGAAATAATGTTTCTACCGGTTTGGTAGATTTTTCAGTAAAAATTTCAAAAGCACCGTCATTAAAAATATTGCAGTTCTGATAAATTTCCAGGAAGGAAGAACCTTTATGCTGATTGCAGCGTAACAACATTTGCTGTAAATGTTTTGGATCGCGATCCATTGTTCTCGCAACAAATGTAGCATCTGCGCCCATAGCTAATGCTAAGGGATTAAACGGATGATCTATACTTCCAAAAGGTGTTGACTTAGTTATTTTATTCGGCTCAGATGTTGGCGAATATTGCCCTTTGGTTAAACCATAAATCTGGTTATTGAACAGCATTATGTTCACATCAAAATTTCTGCGCAATAAATGAATGGTATGATTTCCGCCAATACTCAAACCATCGCCATCTCCGGTAACAATCCACACACTCAATTCCGGACGAGAAGCTTTCAGTCCCGATGCAACAGCTGTTGCTCTTCCATGAATGGAATGCATTCCATAAGTATTCATGTAATAAGGAAACCTGCTGCTACAGCCAATTCCGGATATGATCACAATATTTTCCCGCGGAATGCCAAGCCCCGGCATTATTTTTTGCACTTGCGCTAATATAGAATAATCGCCACAACCAGGGCACCATCTCACTTCCTGGTCGGTGGCAAAATCTTTTGCCGTTAAAGCCGGCATTGCTGCAGTTGCCTCGCTCATCTTTTAATAAATTTATTTTGTAAAGTTCTTCATTAATTTTCAATAATCCTTGCATTAATTGTCATGAAGCGCTTCCCAATATTCCGCGGCTCTTCTTGTATGTGGAATAACGATTGTTCCGCCAACAATATTGGCAACGGCAAAAATTTCGTACATCTGTTCTGTAGTTATCTCCAACTCATAACATTTTCCCAAATGATATTTAATGCAATCATCGCATCGCAAAACCATAGAAGCAACAAGCCCAAGCATTTCCTTCGTTTTTTTATCTATCGCTCCATTTTCGTAAGTATTCGTATCTAAATTCCAAAGACGTTTCATTACAAGATTGTTTTTGGAAAGAATTACTTCGTTCATTTTAGTACGATAAGCGTCAAATTCGGTTACTAACTTATTCATAAAGTTTTAAAAATTGAGTTAAATATAAAATTAGTAAAGCTTCGGCAATTTGTTTCATTCCCTATTTCCCTGCATTCAGTAATTTTAACAAATGATCGTACTGAAAATAGTTTCAAAATTTAGTTGCATGAAAAATATAAAATGGTTTTTGGTTGCATTGATTATTTTATTAGCCGGCAAATTGTATGTAGCGCAAAAAGAAAATAAGGAAAATATAAAACTGGCGGAAACATGGATTAAAAATCTTACCAATCACGATACGGTTGCACTCGCTAATATGTATGCAGATAGCGCCACTATCGAATCTCCCAACTGGAAAGAATCAAAAAAAGGTCCGTCGGCCATTCGTGAAATTTACAGTCGCTATTTCACAACATCGCCTGATTTAACACATAAGATCACAAATATTTTTACTAACGAGAATACTATTGTTATAGAATATACTTTTTCAGGAACGATGGTAAATCTTGAAAAAAATTCGCCTGAATATATGCGCGGTAAAAAATACACGCTTAACAGTTGCACGCGAATGAATATTAAAAACGGAAAAATTACAGGGCAGGCTTCATACTTTGATCAGGTGGCATTTTTACAACAGGTTGGATTTTTTGATCAGAAATAAAATTATTTTTTTAGGTTGATAACAAATTTTTCATTTTAAAATATCGCAAGTGAAATTATCATACTTGGCTGAAACATTGATTGGTTCTGAAATTGTACGGCTCGGCGGAGAAATAAGAGAGAAAATCCGAAACGGAGAAAAAATTTACAATTTCACTGTTGGCGATTTCGATCCAAAAATATTTCCAATTCCAAAACAATTAGAAAACGAAATAATCGAAGCATACCGGCAGCATTTTACAAATTATCCGGCAGCAGAAGGCAACCTGGATTTGCGCGAAGCGATTTCTTTTTTTATGAAAGAAAGAGAGCAACTGCATTACGAACCAAATGAAATTTTAGTTGCAAGTGGCGGCCGCCCTTTAATATATGCGTTGTTCAGAAGCATTGTTGACAAAGGCGATAAAGTGATCTATGCAGTTCCTTCATGGAATAATAATCATTACACGCATTTAACGAGTGGCGAACATGTTGTGGTGGAAACAACACCCGAAAATAATTTTATGCCTTCTGCAGAAGATATTAAGCCGCATATAAAGGGCGCCACATTAATTTGTATTTGTTCTCCGCAAAATCCAACGGGCACTACAATAACTAAAAATGATCTGGAATCAATATGCAATATGGTGTTGGAAGAAAATGCGTCGAGGCCGGATAACGCAAAAAAATTATTTATGATGTACGATCAGATGTACTGGCATCTTACTTATGGTAACATCAAACATTATAATCCGGTTTCTTTAAATAAAGCAATGCGACCATATACAATTTATATTGATGCCGTCAGCAAAGTATTCGCTGCTACGGGAGTTCGTGTGGGCTGGGCTTTTGGCCCGACTGAAGTCATTAATAAAATGAAATCAATTCTCGGTCATGTTGGTGCATGGGCGCCGATGGCTGAACAAAAAGCAACTGCAAAATTTTTATTGCAAAAAGAAGCAATTGATGAATATCTGATCCATTTCAAATCTGCGATCAACGAAAGACTTCATAAAATATATGATGGTTTTATGGAGTTAAAAAAAGAAGGATTCAATGTTGATGCTATTGCGCCGCAAGCAGCTATTTATTTAACTATTAAAATTGATTTATCTAAAAAAAATACTGCTGATGGTAAAGTATTATCAGCGCAAAGTGACGTTACAAGTTATATTCTTAATGAAGCAAAATTAGCGGTTGTACCCTTTTCTGCATTTGGCGCAAATAAAAATTCGCCCTGGTATCGCTTAAGTGTTGGTACCTGTCGCAAAGAAGATATTCCTGAAATGGTTGAGCAGCTAAGAAAAGCAATGCTGAAATTGCACTAAATAAAAAAGCTTCTTGTTTTCAAGAAGCTTTTTTATTATTTAAAATTTCTTTTTTAGTTTTTGTTGCAAATAAATTGAAAAGGCTTTGCTTGTTTTTGCTTCAAAATTTTTTGGATTTTTTTAGCCCTGGTTACAATCACGTATTTGCTCACATCCAATACTTCATGAGCAATACAAAAATTATCCACTGTTTCATAATGAAACAATAAATTATTTAACTGCTCAAGTTCTTCTTCCATGAACCGATCATTCATGAACTCCCCTTTAACCAGAACAAGTAGATCTCTGTCGGATGCTTTCATTTATCAGATAATTAGACTTTAATACCCGGACATACCCTTATTTATTCCGCAGCCACAACGTTTGCTAGTTCCGCCAATCCCTCTGCCGCTACTGCAGCTTGAAATCGTAATTGCTGCAAATATTAGCCACAAAATCAGCACCAAACTTTGCTTTTTCATTAAAATAATATTACTAATTTAAACTACTTTGTAAACAAAATAGTATTTGCCTTTACAAATATTGCGAAAAATGTTGAAAACAGAGGGCTCGAATCGTAAAATTCTTGTTGCCCCATTAAATTGGGGCTTAGGTCATGCAAGTCGCTGTATTCCAATAATTAAAATCCTATTACAGCATAAAATAGAAGTAATTGTGGCCTGCGGAAAGAACCAAAAAATAATGTTAGAAGCTGAATTTCCGGGTTTAAAGTTTGAAAAACTTACTGGATATGATTTAAAATATGGAAAAAGCAGGGGGCTAACTTTGCTAAAAATAATTTTGCAAATCCCAAAAATATTGATTCAAATCAAGCACGAAAACCGATGGTTGAATGATTTTTTGAACAGGGAAACGGTGAATGCAGTTATTTCCGACAATCGCTATGGGTTGTTTTCATCAAAAATTCCTTCCATTTTTATTACTCACCAGCTCCGAATAAAAACTCCTTTTGGAGAAAAAATCGAAAACATAATTCAAAAAATCAATTACAAATACATTAAACGGTTTTCAACATGCTGGGTACCGGATTTTGAAAAAGAGCATTCGATTGCCGGAGACCTGTCTAACCCAAATAAACTAACGGTGATGCATATCCGCTACATTGGTTGTTTGTCAAGATTTAAAAAATTAAATACATCTCTTATCAATAACAGTTTGTTGATAATATTATCAGGCCCGGAACCACAGCGAACAATTCTTGAAAAATTATTATTGAATCAATTAGAATCTTTCACCGGCAATGCAACATTTGTTAGAGGATTGCCCGCTGAAAATGAACCCGTATACACTGCGCCAAATATCAAAGTGTATAATCATTTACCAGCAACAGACCTGAATAAAATAATGTGTGCGTCCGAATTTGTTATTTGCAGATCAGGATACAGTTCTATTATGGATATTATTAAACTGGGAAAAAAAAGCATTGTAATTCCAACTCCCGGGCAAACCGAACAGGAATATCTTGCGGATTATTTATTTGAGAAGAAGATAGTTTATCGTGTTTATCAAAAGGGTTTTTTGTTTAATGATTCTCTTGAGAATGCTAAGAAATTCGCATTTGTACAATATGAAAACATTGACGATTCGTTGGTTGAGCAAGCTGTTGAAGAATTGATAGCCTCGATTAAGTAACTACCGGTTTATATTGCTTTTGGATAATCAAAAAACCAAAATTCTTTTTGCGAAGACGAGAATTCATTCCAACTATCTATTAATGATGTGACAGCAAAGATTCCACAGGTTGGCATATTATCTAACTGAACTGTTGTCAATGAATTTACAAACTCTGTTATTCCGGGATTATGGGAAAAGATTGCAGCTGAATTATATTTATCATCAAACCCGGATATAATGTCATAAAAAGTGTTTGCAGGCGCATGATATAATTCGCTGAAAAAAACAATTTCATTTTCACTTTTGCCAAATTCTTTTATAAATATTTCAGCAGTTTTTTTTGCGCGTTTTGCCGGGCTTGCAACAAAAAGCTCGGGTTCCACTTTATTTTCCAAAAGTCTTTTTGCCATTGCAGGTGCATCCTTTTTTCCGCGTTCATTTAAAGGACGATCAAAGTCGCCCAAGGTGGCAGTATCCCAACTGCTTTTAGCATGTCGAATAAGAAGAATTGTTTTCATTAATAAAACAGATTCATTCGTTAATAACCCCTGATATTTTTTCCCTCGATAAAATTAATGAATGCTTTATTAACAACACGATTACCGCCCGCAGTGGGATAGTTTCCGGTAAAATACCAATCGCCCGTATTTGTAGGACAAGCCGTATGCAATGATTCAATGGTTTGATAAATTACCTGTACCGAAATTTTTGTTTCAGAAGGTGTTATTAACTGTGCAATTTTGTCGGAAATCTGTTGGGTTGTAAATGGTTTGTAAATATATTTTACAATATTTTCTGTATGCAGTTGCCCGGTTCTTTGTAATTCTTTGCATTTGTTATATAAATCATGCAAACAATTTTCTTTGCCGGTTTCTTTTGTTAATTCTATTGCCGCGCGAAATGCAATAAAATCTCCCAGCTTGCTCATATCAATACCGTAACAATCCGGATACCGGATTTGCGGCGCTGAAGAAATTATTATAATTTTTTGCGGGCTTAACCGTGCAAGCATGCGCACGATGCTTTGTTTCAATGTTGTTCCGCGAACAATTGAATCATCAATTACCACCAATGTGTCTTTATCTTTTTGCACTGTGCCATAGGTAACATCATAAACGTGCTGCACCATTTCATCGCGGCTTGCATCTTCTGTTATAAAAGTTCGCATCTTAACATCTTTAATCGTAACCTTTTCAATCCGGATTTTACGATTAATCATTTCTCTGAGCTTTGTTTCAGTAATATCATTTCCCCACGATAAAATACGTTGAATCTGGATTTGCTTAAGATAATCATCCATACCCTTCCATAATCCAAAAAAAGCAACTTCTGCAGTGTTCGGGATAAAAGAAAAAATAGTATTTTTTAGATCGTGGTTGATAGCATTTAAAACTTGTTCGGTAAGATTATATCCGAGTGCGATGCGTTCACGATAAATTTTTTCATCGCTGCCGCGCGAAAAATAAATACGTTCAAAACTGCATGCCCTTCTTTCTTTTGGCGGCAATATTTCTTCAATAGAAACATCTCCATTTGATTTTACAATTAATCCTTTTCCGGGCATCAATTCGAGCACCTCATTTTCATCTACATTAAATACAGTTCTGATTGCAGAACGTTCGGATGCTGCAATAACAACTTCATCATTCAAATAATAATAAGCAGGGCGAATACCATTCGCATCTCTGAAAACAAATGAATCGCCATTGCCAATTAAACCGCCAACAGTAAATCCACCGTCAAAAAGAGAAACAGCTTTGCGTAACATGCCAACAACATCAAGATTTTCGGGCGAAGCTTCATCTGCCTGTACTAAAAAATGATGAATCACTTCCATCATCGCGGCAAGATCGCTTTGCTTTTGAAATTCTCCCGGATCGATATTTACAAGAGCAAATAATTCATCTGCATTAACCAAATTAAAATTGCCTGCCAAAGCAAGATTGCGCGCAGGTATTGTGTGTCGTTTGATAAATGGATGGCAGAATTCTACATTGTTTTTTCCATGAGTTCCATAACGCAAATGCCCAAGTAATAATTCACCAAGAAAAGAAACGTGGCCTTTCATTAATCCAGGATGTGTGGAAATATCCGGCTGATATTTTTCAAGCTCTTTTACTTCACTAAAAATTTTTGAAAAAATACTTGCTATAGGTTGATTTTCGGTGCTGCGGGTTCTGTTAAGAAATGGATGACCGGGCTCTGTATTTAATTTTACTGATGCAACACCAGCGCCATCTTGCCCGCGGTTATGTTGTTTTTCCATTAACAGGTACAGCTTGTTTAATCCATAAAGAACTGTCCCGTATTTTTGTAAATAGTAGGAGAACGGCTTGCGAAGTCTGATGAATGCGAGGCCACATTCATGTTTTATTTCGTCACTCATGAAAAATAAAACGCAAAGGTAAATCTTATTTCGATAATAAAATGTTTGCGATTTGATAAAAGATGTAACAAATCAGCAAAAAAATTAAAAATAAGTGGTGGTGGTATTTATAAAATTTACCAGTGAAGCGGAATTTTTTAGCTTAAGTTTTTTCAAAACATTATGGCGGTGAACTTCAACAGTTTTTAATGAGATGCTGAGATTAGAAGCAATTTCTTTTGAAGATAATCCCTGCTTTATAAAATTAATTACCTGTATTTCTCTTTCTGTAAGTGTGTTTACATTAGGTGCGTTTACGTTTTCATCCAATATTTGTTCTGAAATAATATTTTTTATTTCGCTGCAAACGTATTTGTGCCCGCTGTTCACAGAAAGTATTGCTTCAATCATTTCATCTTTTGAAGAATTTTTTGTTACATAACCTGAAGCGCCAAGTTGCAGCATTTTTTTTGCATAAGCGGGTTGAGAATACATTGAAAGCCCGATGATTTTTGAAGAAGGAGAAATTTTTCTGATTTTTTGTGTTGCTTCCAACCCGGAAAATGGATGCATATTAATATCCATGAGCACTACATTCGGATGTGTATTTTTTGCGAGCTCAACTGCTTCCGCTGCATCTCCGCTATCAGCCACTACCTGAAAACGGGAATCGCTGTTGAGTATATAACCCCAAATTTCTCTGATTAGCTTATGATCGTCTGCAATTAAAATACTGATCTTACTCATACAAATTTTTGTTTAATAGTTGCAGTGGTGTTATCTGTCATCTATCTACTTCAATTTGTTATTTATTGAAAACGAAATTTTTTAAAAAAAGTATGCATCAAAATAATTTGAACTCTTTTGAATTCTAAATAATCTTTTTTTCAAAAATGATTTTTAATTTTCCTAACATACACAAAATATACTTCAGGTTTTTGATAGTAAAAGAGGATCCATAAAAGCATCGTGAGGGCATCGGGATTTCTTTAAACCATTTATCATGTATTTATTTTTACAAGCAAATCCCTATCTAAGCAATAGAGTAAGTTACAAATAATTGATTATTCAATAAATTATTTTTAAGAACATTTTAAGTGGTAACACTTACCTGAATTAGTTATTTTGAAGCGGTGCTGCCGGATAGCCATTTTGCGAGATTGCTGCAATGTTTGTATTGATCATCTATCATTATATAGTATGTAGGAATTTTAGCGCGAAACCATTTTTCAATAACAGATTGTTTTTTTTGTTCGATGGCACGTTGTGCAATTCTATCATAATCGTCTTTGAGATTTTCACGATGTGGATCTGATTTGGAAATAAGATAAATTATATGCACCCCCTTTTTTCCTCTGTCATCTGTAAAAACAGAAGGTTTTGAATATTCTCCAACTTTTAAATTACCAAGAAGTTTTACCACTTCTTTATCCAGCTCATCTATTTTTAAATAAGTAGAATTATCTCTTCCCATTTTTCGGCCTGCTGTAAATTTAGCATACTCATCATCGCTATATTTAGCTACTGCTTCTCCAAAACTGATTGTGCCGGCAATTAACAGATTACGTATGGAGTCGAGCTTTGCTATTGCTTCGTTTATTTCGGCATCGGTAATTTGGGGAATGCGCAAAATTTCACGAACAGTAGCATCATCTCCTGAGCGACTTACCATCTGGATTATGTGATACCCGAATTTTGATTTAACAACATTGGAAATTTGGCCCTCTTTAAGTCTGAAAGCAGCGGCTAAAAAGTTCGGATCTATTCCTTTATCTGTACGGTTAATGTCAAGCAACCCACCTTTATCTTTAGTGCCGGGATCATCTGAATATAATTTGGCCAAAACATCAAATTGCCTTGTGCCGGATTCAATTTGTTTTTTATATTCGTTCAATTCGTCAATTGCAAGTTTTTCTATGTCGTGATTAGGTTTCGGATAAGTTATAATTTCTCCGATTTGCAATTCCGATTCATAAAAATGCAAACTGTCTTTTGGTATCTTGTCGTAATATTCTTTTACTTCGGCTGGAGTGACTTTGATATCCTGAACAATTTTATTTTGCATACCGGCAGCAAGTCTTTCTTCACGAATAGGCTGTCGAAATTCTTCTTTTAATTGATATACTGAACGACCGGCGATTTGTTCAAGCGCTTCTTTACCTCCATACTGACTTATATAGAACCTGATTTTTTGATCAATTTCTGCATCTACATCCTCATCACTTACTGGGATTGAATCTTTTTCCGCTTGTAAAATCAGCGCTTTCCTTATAAGCATTTGATCGAGAACAGCACAATCTTCCGGCGCTTGCCCGCCCTGCCTTATAACATCCGCAATGGCGTTAGTTATATCTGAACTCAACACAATCTTATCTCCTACTATACCTACAATTTTATCGGCAACAACTTTTTGTTGTGCAAATGAAATATTGCAGATAAGAAAAGAAAGAAAGATGTACAATGATTTCTTCATAAAAAATTTCGATACCGGTTTCAAAAATAATTTTTGATTACTTCATATTTATTTTTTGCGCCGGTTTTTAACAAAAGGTTAATAGGATTCAAGAGAAAGACAGCAAGCAACCAATTTCTTTACAGTGTTCGTTTGATTTCTTCTTCTTCGTATGCTTCAACTACGTCGCCAACTTTAATATCGTTATAGTTTTTAATTGTTAATCCACATTCCGTTCCGGAAACAACTTCTTTAACATCATCCTTAAATCTTTTTAATGATGCAAGTTCGGCGGACGCGCCTTCACCAACGGGATAAATTACAATACCATCGCGTATCAAACGGATTTTTGCGTTGCGGTTTATTTTTCCATCCAGCACAAAACAACCTGCAACAGTTGCCTTGTCGAATTTGAAAACGTTGCGCACTTCCACATTGGCTGTAATTCTTTCCTGAATTTTTGGTTCAAGCATTCCTTCCATTGCGCTCTTCACTTCTTCAATAGCATTGTAAATAATGGAATAGGTTTTAATTTCCACTCCTTCATTTTCGGCCAAACGTGATGCCTGTAAAGACGGGCGAACGTTGAAGCCAACGATAACAGCGTCGGATGCTGTTGCCAACAACACATCGCTTTCTGTTATTGCACCAACGGCGTGGTGAACTATCCGCACTGCAATTTCTTCGGTTGATAATTTTTGTAATGAATCGCTCAATGCTTCAACGGAACCATCAACATCGCCTTTGATAATTAAATTCAGTTCTTTGAAATTTCCCAATGCAAGGCGGCGACCGATTTCATCGAGTGTGATATGTTTTTTAGTTCTTATTCCCTGTTCACGCAAAATTTGCGATCGTTTATTAGCAACTTCTTTTGCTTCACTTTCATCTGCATATACCTTGAATTTTTCTCCGGCTTGCGGAGCTCCGTTCAGCCCTAAAAATAATACAGGTGTTGAAGGCGGCGCATCTTCCACTTTTTTATTACGTTCATTAAACATTGCTTTTACGCGGCCATAATGCTGACCGGAAACTACGATATCGCCATTTTTCAATGTTCCATTTTGAACGAGTACCGTAGCTACATAGCCTCTTCCTTTATCCAGCGTTGCTTCAATAATACTTCCTGATGCTTCCCTGTTTGGATTGGCTTTCAGATCGAGTATTTCTGCTTCCAGCAAAATTTTTTCCAGTAACAAATCAACGTTCAATCCTTGTTTTGCAGATATCTCCTGCGATTGAAATTTTCCGCCCCAGCTTTCTACCAACAAATTCATTGAAGCTAACTGCTCATATATTTTTTGAGGCTTAGCTCCATCTTTATCAATTTTATTAACTGCAAATATCATCGGAACACCTGCTGCCTGGGCGTGGCTGATCGCTTCTTTTGTTTGAGGCATCACTGCATCATCGGCAGCAATAACAATGACTGCAATATCTGTGACCTGGGCGCCGCGGGCGCGCATAGCTGTAAATGCTTCGTGACCTGGTGTATCAAGGAAAGCAATTTTTTTATCGTTAGGTAATGTTACTTCATATGCGCCGATGTGTTGCGTTATACCACCCGCTTCCCCGGCAACAACATTAGCACTTCGTATATAATCGAGCAAAGAAGTTTTTCCATGATCCACGTGCCCCATAATAGTAACAATGGGTGAGCGCGGAACAAGATCTTCAGGATTATCTTCTATAACTTCTTCATCCATTTCGGCAGCATCATCAATTCCTATAAATTCAACAGCATAACCAAATTCGCCTGCTACTAATTCAATAACATCTGCCTCTAATCTTTGGTTGATAGAAACCATTGTTCCGAGACTCATACATTTACTGATAACTTCGGCGTAGCTCACATCCATCAAATTTGCGAGCTCACTTACGCTGATAAATTCTGTAACCTGAAGTTTATTATTTGTCACTTCTTCTGCGCCCGACTGCTCAGACATTTCTTCGCGGCGCGCGCGGCGATATTTTGCTTTCAGACTTTTTCCGCGACCTGATGCGCCGGCAAGCTTAGCTTGTGTTTGCCTGATTTTTTCCTGAATTTCTTTTTGATCGATTTCTTTTACTTCATTAGGTCGTCTTACATCAAGACGCCGGTTTCTGTTATCGCCGCCTCCATGTGGAGCATGCGGAGGATGTGGCGCATGTTGAGGAGGTCCATCGCGCCTTGGAAAACGATTGTCGTTAGGTCTTTTATCGTGCTGAAAATTATTGTCTCTTTGAAATTTTGGCGGTTCTTTCTTTTCAATAGGAATTCTTTTTCTTTTCCTTTTTTCATCAGAAGGCTTAGGTCTTGTTTCACTGTCAACCGGCAATTCAATTTTTCCTAAAATTTTCGGACCTTCTATTTTATCTGCTTTTATATTTTCGATTATACCTTCCTGTGGTTTATCAGTTTCATTTTCCGGAGCAGTTTCTTTTTTTTGTTCTGCAATTACTGGTGTTTCAGGAACAATTGTTTCAGCAATTTCTTTTTTCTCTTCAACTTTTTCTTCTTCTTTTTCTTCCTTTTTCTTTTTTGATGTTTTCTTAGGCCTGGTTGAAGAATCAATTTCTTCAAGATTTATCTTATCAATTATTTTCGGGCCTTCGAGTTCAGGAGTTTCTATTTTCATTACCACCGGCGGCTCTTCCTTAGGTGGTTCAGCCACCACAACGGGTTTGGGAGGTTCGGGCGCTTTCGGCGGTTCTTCTTTTATAATTTTTTTTGGATCTTTTTTGAACAGGATCGCTTCGTCTTCTTTTTTCTTTTTTATGTCTGTGCTTCCTTTTGGTAAATCAATTTGATTGCTTTTAATTTTTGCAACCTTATCACTTTGAAATTCCTGTTGCAGGGAAACATACATTTCTTCCGTTAACCTTGAGGTCGGTTTTAAATCGTCTTTACTAAATCCTTTGCTCACCAAAAAATCCACCAGCGTATCTTTGCCGATGTTGAATTCTTTGGCGGCAGCCATTAATCGCATTGTTGTTATTTCTGTCATAGCTTTTTTACCTAATCCAAAAGGAATTTTAATTTTTATTCTTTATCAAATTCTGCTTTTAATACTTTTCTTACTTCAGCAATTGTTTCTTTTTCCAGGTCTGTTCTTCTTTCTAATTCTTCTGTTGTAAGATTAAGTACGCTGCGTGCTGTGTCGCAACCGATTCTTTTTAACTCATCAATTATCCATGTTTCAATTTCATCGCTGAATTCATCGAGATCTATATCAAATTCTTCCACTTCACCTTCATTGTCGCGGAACACATCTATGGTATGACCGGTTAGTTCCTGCGCCAGTTTAATGTTCACACCTTTTCGCCCGATGGCTAATGAAACCTGGTCTGGTTTTAAATAGACATTTGCATGTAGCTTTTCGCTGTCTATGTCCATGCTGGTAATTTTCGCGGGCGTGAGTGAGCGTTGAATTAAAAGTTGAATATTATTCGTCCAGTTGATAACATCAATGTTTTCATTTTTCAATTCACGAACTATACCATGAATCCTGCTTCCCTTCATACCAACGCAAGCTCCTACGGGGTCAATACGATCGTCATAGGATTCTACGGCAACCTTAGCTCTTTCTCCGGGTTCACGAACAATTTTTTTGATAACGATAAGCCCGTCAAAAATTTCCGGCACTTCAATTTCGAGCAATTTGGCAAGAAATGACGGACTTGTGCGCGATAATATTATTACCGGCGAATTATTTTTCAGGTCAACCTTTTTTACTACCGAGCGAATAGATTCTCCTTTTTTAAAATAATCCTGCGGAATTTGTTCCGACTTAGGTAAGATTAATTCGCCGCCTTCTTCATCGAGTAATAAAATTTCTTTTTTCCAAACCTGGTATACTTCGGCGTTTATAATTTCACCTATACGTTCGCTGTATTTTTTTACAAGTACATTTTTTTTCAAATCTCCTATGCGGCTTGCCAGCGTTTGTTTTGCTGCAAGTATGGCACGACGGCCAAAATCTAAAATTTCCACTTCTTCATATAATTCTTCGCCAACTTCATAATCAGGTTCAATTTTCACTGCATCGCTGTATGCAACTTCTGCAAGCGGGTCGTTCACTTGTCCGTCATTTACAATCATACGATGACGAACAATTTCCAAATCTCCTTTTTCTGCGTTTACAATCACGTCAAAATTTTCATCGCTTCCATATTTTTTTCGCAGCAATGTTTTAAAAACATCTTCTACAACCTTCATCATTGTTGGTCTGTCAATATTTTCTGCTTCTTTAAAATCCTGAAAAGCTTCTATCAGGTTAATACTGGGCATAACTGTAATTTTTGAATCTTTAAAAAACTGTTTGAATTTTAGTTGATTTTATTTCGTTAAATAAAAAAGTGTGACTAATAATTTCTTTGCGTTTATTTTTTCCTTTTGTTTCTTCAATAATAATTCCGTCTTCGGTTACTGATGTTAGTTTGCCTTCGAATTTTGTTCCTTCGTTCAATATCACTTCAACATTGCGACCGGCGTTTTTTTGATATTGACGAAATAACTTCAGCGGTTCATCCAAACCTGGCGACGACACTTCAAGAGAAAAATCTCCGGCTGGAAATAAATCAGAGGTCTCTAACTTTTTATATAGCGCTCTGTTGAACTGAACGCATTTTTCAATAGAAATTCCGCTGTCGCCATCCAAAAACACCTTGATATTATTTACAGGTTTTACTTTTACGCTAACCAAAAAATATTCAGGTTCTGCGGCAATCACGTTTTGAACCATCATTTCTATTGCCTGATTTTGTGTTTCGCTAACCATAACAAAATGAAGAAGGGAACGATTTCGTTCCCTTCCGTTGTTTCATTTACCAGAGCAAAGGTAAGGTAAATAATATATTGCAGCAAAATCATTAAAATATGTTTGTGTAAAGTTTATCGTTGCTGTTAGATAGGGAATGGTAAATGACGATGATTCCGTAATTTTAAACAAACATTACATTATGAGTCAACCTGAAAATCTGGGTTCTTTTTTCCAGGAAAATAAATCGGTACTCAAAGAATATATAGAAACACGTTTGGAAATATTCAGGCTTCAGGCGGTTCGGCTTTCGTCGAAATCAGCCGGATACCTGATATGGATAATCGTTTCCATGTGCCTTCTTTTTTTAATAGCGCTTTTTTCCGGAATGGCGCTTGGCTACTGGTTTTCCGAATTAACGCATAGCTATGTAAAAGGATTTGGGCTTACAGCATTGCTAATGGTTTTACTTTTTATTCTTTTTGCAATTTTCAGAAAAAAATTTTTTGTAAATCCGACCATTCGGGCAATTATTCATAGTTCTATGGAAGAAATGGAAGAAGACGAAATTGCTGATTAATAAAATTATTTTATGGCTAATAAAAAAATACACAGCTTGGCATCACTTGATAAAGAAATAATTCGCTTACGCCAGAAAGCAAAAAATCTTGAGGCAAAAATGGACGATAATTTTTCTTACCTGCACGAACATTCGTCTGCAATAATGATAAATACCTTACTATCGGGCTTTATTATTAAAAATAAAGAAAGCGTTTCGGGCACTGTATTTAATTTCCTTTTACAAAGCGAACGTTTGCAAAAAACATTGACCAAGCTCTCAGACGTTGCGGTTGATAAAGTGGCAAATGTTATAGATGCGCTGATTAATAAAATCTCGCCGGACAAAGACTAATGCTTTGTTATTTTACGCGAACATTTATTCAGTGATTTTTGTTTAATTGTAAATTTACCCTTGATATGGCAGACATATTATTCATAGCGCTGGCGTTTTATGTTGTTTACAAACTTGTATTCGATTTTGTTGTACCGGTTTATAAAACCACTACACACGTAAAACAACAATTCAGAAACATGCACGATAATATGCAGCAACACGCAAATAATTCTGCAAAACAGCAAACACGGGAATCAAAAAAAGAAAAAGTCAATACAGCAATCGGAGAATATATTGATTTTGAAGAAGTGAAAAAAGTTGAACGCTGAATGCTAAATGCAAAACGCAGGAATTGTATTGCGTTTAGCATTTAGCGTTTAGCGTTACGCATAAAATCAATATCAAGAATAGTTTTTCCCGGCTCTAAAAAATATCCTTTCAAACCCGCCGCCTTAGCGCCTTCCACATTAATTAATGCATCATCAATAAATAAAGTTTCTTCCGGCACGAGGTTATTTTCTTTTATGATTTGGAGAAATGGTTCCACATCCGGTTTTCTCATTCCAAGTATTTGCGAATAATAGGCTCTTTCGAAATGATCATCGAGCTCATTATTTTTGAAAGCAGCGCGATATCTTTTTTTAAATTCCACAGCATGAAGAGCATTAGTGTTGCTGAATAAAAAAAGACGATATTGTTTTTTAAGCTTATTTAATAATTGAATTCTTTCAGGCGGAAAATCGAGAAGTATAACATTCCAGGCAGCAAGAATTTGTTCATCACTGACAGAGGACCCGACTAATTTTTTTAATTCTCGAATAAATTGTTCGTCAGTTATTTTTCCTATTTCGTATTCTAAAACAAAAGATGCAGCATGACCGTGACCAAAAATTTCATGAAAATTTTTCACTCCTAATTTTATAAAAGCGTCTTCAGTAAGTTTATTATTTATGTTGAGAATAACTCCGCCTAAATCGAAAATGATGTTCTTAATTGTTTGCATTAAGTAAGAAATTAAGAAAGCGGTGAGCTATGAGCGGCGAGTTTCGAGCAAAACAGCTCACAGCTCATAGCTTCTATTTTGCTAAAGTAAAATCTGCTTCTTTAACATCCCGCGAATTGCCGCCTACAAATACTTTGAAAGCGCCGGGTTCGTAAATTAAATCGAGATTGTTGTTATAAAATTTTAAATCATCAATTGATAAAGTGAATGTCACTTCTTTACTTTCTCCTTTTTTTAACCACACTTTCTGAAACCCCTTTAATTCTTTTACAGGTTGTGTTATTGTTGCAACCATATCGCGAATATATAATTGAACAGTTTCTTCACCATCATAACTACCAGTATTGGTAACCGTTAGTTTCGCCTGCAATTTATCATTTGGAGAAATTTCTTTTTTATTTAAAGAAATATCGCTGTAAGAAAATGTGGTATAGCTTAACCCAAAACCAAAAGGATAAAGCGGATCATTACTTACATCAAGATAATCTGATCTGAATTTTTGAAAAGAATTTCCTTCGAGTGGACGTCCGGTATTTTTATGATTATAATAAATCGGAATTTGGCCAACATTGCGCGGAAAACTTGTAGTTAATTTTCCTGAAGGATTATAATTTCCGAACAGCGCATCAGCTATAGCATTACCAGCTTCGGTTCCGCCAAACCACACGTCCAGCATGGCATTCGCGTGATCGTTTTCCCAGGTCAATGTCATAGGTCTTCCATTAAATAAAACAATCGCAATAGG
This sequence comes from Chitinophagia bacterium, assembly GCA_963774065.1. GTDB lineage: Bacteria > Bacteroidota > Bacteroidia > Chitinophagales > Chitinophagaceae > Puia. The sequence goes on along the minus strand of CAVZDO010000003.1, from coordinate 1,378,492 downwards.
CTTTCCTGTTTTTAATAATCCTTTCAACAAATTTTTTTGACTCTCCTGCAAATCAATATTACTCATGCTGGATGATTCGCCGGTCATATCTGCAGCTTCACCTAAAACTGCAACAACAACATCTGCTTTTGATGCAACACTCACTGCTTCATTCAGCATCTCTTCCGGCGAACGATTATCTATATCTATTTCTGTTCCGAAAACATTTACATGACTTGCAAATTCTTTGTCATCGCTTATGTTCGCACCTTTTGCATAAACGATATTTGCCGTGCCCGCAACATTTTTAATCCCTTCCAAAACAGAAATACTTTTTGATGGATCTCCGCTAACACTCCAGGTTCCCAACATATTTCTTTTGCTATCTGCCAATGGGCCAATCACCGCAATCGTTCCGGATTTTTTTAAAGGCAATAGTTGATTATCATTTTTCAACAACACAAATGAATGCGTTGCAATTTCTCTCGCCACTTTGCGATGCTCTGCAGATAAAATTTCTTTTGCTGCTCTTGCTTCATCCATTCTTCTGTAAGGATCGTCAAACAATCCTAATTTATATTTTGCTTCCAAAATTCTTCTGCACGCGTCGTTGATCTGTTGTTCCGTAACTTTTCCTTCCTGCAAAGACTTTTTTAGTGTAGTAAGAAATCCCTCACCAACCATATCCATATCAATTCCCGCGTTCAAAGCCAGTGCAGACACGGTTTGCAGGTCGCCTTCGCCGTGTGCGGTCATTTCATTTGTTGCAGTGTAATCAGTAACAACAAAACCCTTAAAGCCCCATTGTTTACGCAACAGATCCGTCATCAACCATTTATTTCCTGTTGCAGGAATTCCATTTATTTCGTTGAAGGAACTCATCACGCTTCCCGCGCCAGCATCTATAGCCGCTTTGTATGGAGGCAAATAATACTGGTACATTTTTATGAAGCTCATATCGGTTGTATTATAATCGCGGCCAGCTTCAGCGGCTCCATACAATGCAAAATGTTTTACGCAAGCCATCACTGCATCATTTTTATTTAAGCCGCTGCCCTGGTAACCCTTTACCATTGCTTTTGCAATTTGCGATCCGAGAAAAGGATCTTCGCCAGCGCCCTCTGCAATGCGCCCCCAGCGCGGATCCCGAGCTATATCAACCATTGGGGAATATGCCCAGTCTAAACCATCCGCGCTCGCTTCGATTGCTGCAATGCGTGCGCTGCGTTCAATTAATGCAGTATCCCAACTGCACGACAAAGCAAGCGGAATTGGAAAAATTGTTCTGTGACCGTGAATTACATCCAATCCGAAAAGAAGTGGAATATGCAGCCGCGAATTATTCATCGCAATTTCCTGCGCTTTGCGAACTTTTTCAGGACCGGTAATTCCAAACAAACCGCCAACCTGCCCGTTGCGAATTTTAGCATCCACATCTTTACTAACTACGGCGCCGGTTACTGCGCCACCCGGGGTTACCAAATTAAGCTGACCGATCTTTTCTTCAATCGTCATCTTGCTCAATAAGTCAGAAACAAATGCATTCATCTTCGCGTCTTGTGCACGCAATTGTGAAAGTGCAATTACAAATACAACTATCAGAAAGGAAATCTTTTTCATTTGGCAATATTTAATTTGTGACACGAATTACACTAATTTTTACGAATTATATTTTCGGTTGTGCATGATTGTTATACTTCATCCACAGCATTATCAATTCTCAATTATAAATTATCAATTTTTTTGCAGGTAAGGCTCAATCGCTTTTTGCCAGATTGCATATCCTTTTGCATTCATGTGCAATTTATCACTCACAAAAATACTATCAATAGGTTTTCCATCAGCATCAAGCATCAAATGATATACATCAACAAATGACGCATTTTTTTGAGCTGCTAAAAATTGTTTTATCATGTTATTCGCTTCTTCCGCTTTCGGCATTAACAGCGCGCGGCTCGGACTTGGTTTTATAGAAACGAAAACAATATTTTCTCCGGGTATTTTTTTTCTTATCAACACAAATAATTTTCTGAACCGGTTAAAAACCATTCTTGATGTAATGCTGCCAGAAAAAGCCAAATCATTGTCGCCACAATAAATTACAACTTGTTTTGGGTGATAAGGAAAGATGATATCATCTGCATAATGAATCACATCAGGCAATGACGAACCCCCGAATCCACGATTGATAATTGGGTATGACGGAAAATAATTTTGAACATCCGTCCATTTTGTAAACGACGAACTGCCAACAAATAAAATGGCGTGTTGTGGTGGTGGATTGATACTGTCTTGCTTTTTGAAATTTTGTATGTCGCTTATAAATGGCTGCGCGTTTACAGAAATATTGTCAGCGCATAAAATCAGTAATAATATTATTATTTTGTTTTTGCAAAGCATAAATTGGTTTGAAAAATGATCCGGTTCATAAAATTTTTACAGCAATGAAGCTGCTTCTTTATCTAAAAAAATAAAACTGTTTTTGTGTTTTTGTAAAATGCTTGCCGGCAAATTTTCTGTTACTGCGCTTTTAATTGTTTGTCTGATCACATCGGCTTTATTATTTCCATTTGCCAATAAAATTACTTTTTTTGCATTTATTAAATGTTCAAGACCTAATGTAACTCCTTGTGTAAGATTTGTTGGCTCCGAAAAATATTTTTGTCCGACAGTTTTTGTTGTTTCTTCCAAATTAATTACATGAGACAACAAGTGGAAAGAAACTCCCGGTTCATTAAAACCTATATGCCCATTCATTCCTATACCAACTATCATCAAATCTATTCCGCCTTTTGCTGCAATTAAATTGTCCATTTGTTTACATTGTTCATCAAGGTTTGTTGCCATTGCATCAAACAAAAAAATTTGCTTATCCGAAATATGGAGTGGCGTAAATAAATTATTGTAAAAGAAAAAAGAACAGCTCCCGGTATTTTCTTTTGATACGCCAACCCATTCATCAAGCCCGATAAAATTGCAATTTGAAAAATCAATTTTTTCCCCGGCTGCTTTTTTTACAATCCATTGACAAGTTCCGAGAGGAGTATTACCTGAAGCCAAACATATTACTGCGCCGGGTTTTTGTTTTACAAGATTGATTACCTCATCAGCAGCCTGTTGCGAAAGCGCATTATAATCACTAAAAATTTTTGTCTCCATTATTACCTTTTATCAAATATTATTTTTCCTACAGACAAATTTTCTGGAAATTTCAACAATAATTATTACATATCCAAAGCCGTTATATCGTATCATTCTTTTGCAAAAAGAAATTATTCATAAACAAGCTCCGGTCTTTCTATTTCAATGCCTCGTCTTTTTCTTTTTCAAGAAAACCAGACATTTCCTGCAAGCCGCTTGTTTCCCATTTTAGCAAAGCTTCATCCGGCACAGCTTCTATAGGAATCGTGCTGGAGTTTGATGGCTCATTATATGGAACATTCGAACTTCTGTTATAGCAGGAAATAAGCGACCATCTTGAATTATCAGAAAGATTTGCTTCGGAACGATGCAGCAAATTGCTGTGAAAAAATAATGCATCACCAGCTTTTAATTCTACATATACCAATTCCATTGTTTTCAAAGCAAGATCAACATAATGCTGCGATGCGCCAACCTGTTCTCCGGAAAACCCATGTTCGATGCGTCCCATTTTATGTGTTCCTTTTATTACCTGCAAACATCCGTTTTGTTTATTTGCATCGGTAATAGCAATCATTACCGACATCATTTGATCGGGAAATAAAAATTCATTTTTATACCAGTAACCATAATCCTGGTGCCACTCCCATGCGCCGCCAACCTTAGGTTCTTTCTGCATCAGCTTGCTGTGAAAATGACAAACCGCAGAATCTCCATCCATTAATTTATCTACCGAATTGATAACACGCTCACTTTTTGAAAGCAGCCCGTACGCATCATTGCCGGGTTTATACCATAATGCGAGTTTTGTTTTTTTTCCTGTTTGATCATTCAGATCAAAAGAATGTTTGCGCATCGTGTCATCTTCAATGGCAACAGTGTACAATTTTTTTACTTCTTCAGCCGACAAGAAATCTCTAATTATTACATACCCATCATTGTTATAGTCTGCAATTTGCTGTTGTGATAATTTGAAATTTGACATAATCATTAATTTAAAAGTCAAAAAAATTATTTCTTTTAAAAACTAATCATCATCCATCTCACTTAAACCACGGACTTTCAAATCCCAATTTCTTCAACCCTGTCTGCACTTCATTACAGCCCATGAATAATTTCCAAAACAAACCGCTGCGATAATTTTCAATCATCGCCACTTCCGGCCCCTGATCTATGGCAAGATAGCGGGTCGGATACCAATCTGCCGTTTCGCTGAATGCATCATAAAAACCATACTTCCCCCAAATTTTATTTTTCAAATCATTATACCAATATCTTACTGCAGCCATTGATTGTTTTGGTGTATATGGAAAAGATGAAATAGCCGCCGTTGGAGAAATCACACCCAAATCATTTTTTTGATCGGGCGCATGTGCAGCATAACCCCGAACAGAATAGCTTGCTGTTAAACCCCAATTGTTTTTGCCATATCCTGCAAAATGTTTTGGATTATCAACGCACCATTTATAATTTATAATTGCCTGCGTGCTGTCTTCTTTCCAATAATCGGCATACTTATCTTTTAAACCGTGAGGATCTAAACCGAGATAAGAATAATGCGCCCAAAATAAAGGCCCGCCGTGTGGCGGATTGCCCTGCATATGCAAATGCAAAGTATCGCCATCATAAAAACTTATTTTATTTATTTCGCCATTTTGCGCCCAGCCTTCAGTGTAAACTTCTTTTGGAATACTACTCGTTGGAGATGACGCAGCCATTACATATAAAATCAAACATTCATTATAACCATGCACGGGGAAATTCATTTTCCATCCATGCGATGGGCTCCAATGCCAGAACAAAACATTTTGTGCGCCGTTGCGATACCAATCAAAATCAACTTCTTTCCATAGCTTATCAATTCGTGCTGCTAATTTTTTTTCTTCTTCATTTCCATCTTTAAAATATTCGCGCACGCATAATAGTCCTTGCAACAAATAGCAGGTTTCTACCAAATCGCCGCCATCATCATCGCTGCCAAAAGGTTTTACATGCGCTGTTGTGTCGTTTATCCAATGAGGCCATGCGCCGTGAAAGCGATCTGCTTTTTCTAAAAAAGAAATAATTTTTTCAAAGCGCTCCAATCCTTGCTTGCGTGTGATATAACGGCGATGGATACCCGCAAGTATTGCCATGCATCCAAATCCGCTGCCGCCTGTAGCAATTGTGCTTTGATCGTTTTCCGGGTAAATATTATCCATGTGGATGCGCTCAGGAGCCATACCGCTGTTAGGTTCTGCCCCGTTCCAAAAAAATTCGAAGGTTTGTTTTTCTGTTAAATCAAGCAAAGCCTCATCACTGAGAGTTGCATGAGAATTCTCTGCTGTTTTTTTTGGCTGTGCAGAAAGAGTAAGTGAAAAACAAAAAATTATTAATAAAGAAAGAAAAAGACTTTTTTCAAGCAATCGAATCATCATAGATAATATTTAAGCCTTACAATTTATGTAAAGTTTCGTTTTAAAATTCAGATTGAATTTTTTGCAATTACAAATTCGGGCTGGTAAATCCGAGATTTGTCATTCCTGTTTTTACTTCCGGGCAACTCATAAATAAATTCCATAGCAATCCGCTTCTGTAATTTTCAATCATTACTATTTGAGGACCCTGATCTATGGCAAGACAATCTGTGTCGAACCAAATATTGGTAAGATTGAAAGCATCAATAAAACCATATTGGCTCCAGATTTTATCTCCCAGTTTATAATAAAAAAATCTTATCGCATTCATCGATTCGGTTGGCGTGTATGGTAAAGAAGAAACAGCTGCTGTTGGCGCGATAACACCATTGTCTGCAGTTGGCGAGCTTGCGTCGTACCCGTTTTGAATATCGCTTGCTGTAAGTCCCCAGCATGAGCTGCTGTAGCCATAATAATTATGCGGGTTGCTGACACAATACAAATAGTTTATTCTTGCGTGCGCAGTATCCTGCGTCCAATAATTTGCATAGGCATCTGATAAACCATTTGGATTGATTCCTAAAAAAGAATAATGAGCGAAAAATAAAGGCCCGCCATAATCTGGACCTAATGGTAATGTAATTCCATAAAAAGATCTTCCGTTTTCCATTCCACCATTGTGCGCCCAGCCATTATCATAAACAATTTTCGGAATGGTATAAGAACTGGTATTTGACGAAGCTGCAAGTACATAAGTTATCATCGCTTCGCACCAACCACCAACCTGCACATTAATAACAAAACCCTGATCGGGACTCCAGTTCCAGTACAAAACATTTTGGCCGCCGTTTCGATACCAATTCCAATCAACGCTGTCGTATAAATTATTTATCATGCTGCGCAAATTAATTTCGTTAGCATCTGTTGTGCTATTAAAATATTGACGTGCGCAAAGTAAACCCTGCATCATGTAAGATGTTTCAACAATATCGCCGCCGTTATCTTCGCTGCTGAACGGAATCGTTGCACCGGTTGAACCATCAATCCAATGTGGAAATGCTCCATGATAACGCGTTACTTTATTCGTTAAAAAATCTACTATAGTATCAACGCGGGATAATGCCTGTGCCCTGGTAATAAAATTTCTTTGCACGCCAACGAGCATCGCCATAATTCCAAAACCGCTGCCACCTGTTGTTACTGTATTGCCGGATGATGTTCTTTCTCTTGCCAAACCAGAAACAGGATGGCCGAAAGCCCAGAAATAATTAAAAGTTTGTTGTTCTACTAAAGTGAGTAATGCAGAATCAGAGATTTGAGGAAATTTATCGGATGAATCAATTTGCGTGGTGAAATTTAATCTTATAATATTTTTTAAAGAAGAATCTGCCGTTGATTTAACACTCATTAAAATGCTAAATGTATATTGAGTCAACGCCTTCAATGGCGCAGTTGGTTGAACAATTAGAGTGCTATCATTATTTGTATAAGAAAAATTAACGGCTATGATACTTCCGCCGGTAGTAAAAGCAACATTACCCGGAACGGTAGTACTGTCGATAGGAGCAGAAAAAGAAAATTTGATAACGGGAGTAAGATTTATGTTATAAAAACTAAGGTTGCTGTTTGAACTGTTATTAACCGATGCCTTTACTAAATTAAACGGCCCCGAGCTTACAACAACGGGCGGTTTCGGTGAAGTTTCTTTTTTACACGATAAAAGAAAATAGAATATTAATATTATTCCTGTGTACTTTATTATTGCCGATTTGATTTTCATAACTACAAATTATTTTTTTTTCGCGTCTGCATTCACTATTTCCAGGAGTTGCAGTTTATCATTATTCTTTGCAATTATCAAACAAGGTTTTTGTTTGACATGAATTAACTTGATATCTCTTACTTCGCAATTATCAATTAAAACATTTGAATGTTGAATAATGTTGTTAAAATTCCCGTTACCATCACCTAAAGAAAGACTAAGAGATGTTGCATCGTATCGGCCTTCGTAAGGAGTCACACCATAAAAATTTCCTCCGGCCAAAATATCTGTTTTTCCATCATTATTATAATCATAAGTTGCGAATGCAAATATCGGCGTCCATTGTAAAGAATATGGTAAGTCTTCGGCCTTAAAATGACCTTTGCCATCGTTAATGAGTATTGTAGATGCCATTGTGGTTGCGTCAAATTCTTTTGCATTTTTCAATTGATTACCGAAAATTTCTTCTACTGTTTTGCCGGCCATTTTGCTGTAATTCAGGTATTCTTTTTTTAAATAAGGCAATTGCTTTTCAAGATCTTCTTTTGAAAGAAAAGGAAAATATTTTCCATTTTTAGCTATTGCCAAAATTTGGTCGTGTTGCTCGCCCAGGTTTTGCGCTACAAACATTTTTAATGGATAATTTATGCTTGCCGCAAGCTTGCTATTGAGTCCATAATTACCAAGTAAGATATCATCAAAGCCATCTCCGTTTACATCAGCGTTGGTCATACTGCACCACCAGCCTTTAAGCGATTCATCATTGTCGGTTAAAGGTGTGCGTGTAAATTTTCCGTGATCATTCTTAAACAAAACCGGCGGCATCCATTCTCCGGTAACAATTAAATCTGGCCAACCATTTTTATCTACATCTGTCCACACAGCAGATGTAATCATACCAATATGCGAAAGTTCCGGAATCAGTTTTTCAGTGCACAAAGTGAAATTTCCTTTTCCATCGTTTTGCAAAAGATAGGAAGCTGGGATATTTCCATATTTAGCATCACATCGGCCGCCAACAAAAATGTCCATATCTCCATCTTTATCAAAATCAGCAACGCGAACTACTGATTTATTTCCCGGGAGCGCTGGCAAACCTTTTGATTTGGTAAAATGTCCTCTACCATCATTCAGATAGAGTCTATCATTTAAGCGAGGATCATTATCGGCATATTCATTTCCTCCACTTGCAATATACAGATCGAGATCACCGTCGCCATCCGCATCAAAAAATATTGCATCAACATCCTCGCATAATTTATCATTTACAAACACAGTTGAGTCGGGTGATTTCACAAATTGACCATTTGGTTGCTGCAAGAAAATGGCGCCGGAATGACCTATAGTTCCACAAACATAGAAATCTTCCAGCCCGTCGCCATTCACATCTCCAACTGCAATTTTAGGCCCTTGTGTAGAAAGTTCATGAGGAATAAATGGCTGGTAATTAAAATCAATGTAAGAAAGATCTTCCTGATGCATATAATTGACGCGCGTTTTGCCTGTGATATCTTTAAAAAAAGAATCGGCAGAGTTATGCAGCAATTGATTTATAAAAAGAGAATAGTTGATTATGGCCTCTGTGTTTTCTTTTTTCCAGATAACTTTTAGTTGTTGGTTTGCTTTAACAGCATTCAGTTTTTGAAAAGTTTTATTTGGCCAAACTATTATCATGCTATCTATCAAAATATCTTTCCCAAGTCCGAAATGAAAAACAGGCTCACTACTGCTCATAAAACCGTGCACCGATTGCAGTTCACGATATTGCAAACGATCTTTGCAATAAAGAAAAATTTTTGTGCCAATACCGAAAGTGTTTTTGCCCGGACCTTTCACCTGAATTGATAAATAATTTGGAGCAGAATCAAGCTGCCGGGCATTATTTTCATAAATTCCTGCAGAGTCGTTCATTCTGTTTATTACGATATCGATATCACCATCGCCGTCAAGATCAGCATAAGCCGCTCCCTGCGATAATGCTGGTTTATCAAAACCCCAATCTGTTGATCGATCCTGAAATTTTATATCCTTATTTCCTTCGAATATATAGCTATGCCATGCACCTGAAGGAGCGAAGCTTAAAATATCTTTGTCGAATTGCCTGTTACCTTTTGTTCGTTGGCGATTTGCATTTACAGATGAATAAAAATGCAGGTAGTCCAAATCATTTTGCCTGGTTTTAATTCCGTTTGAAATAAAAATATCATTTATCCCGTCCAGGTTATAATCAGCGATCAAAGGACTCCAGCTCCAATCTGTGGCAGAAACTCCACTATACAAACCGATATCTGAAAACTTAAATCCTCTTCCGGTATTTAATTGAAGACAGTTTTTTGAATATTGGTAATTGTATCCTGATTTGATCAGATAATTGTAAACATTAAAATCAAATTCTCCCTGTGATGATTTTAATACTCTTTCATCGGCGGGAAGCATATCTAAAGTCATGATATCCGGCCAGCCATCATTATTGACATCTGCAATATCATTTCCCATGGAGTATTTGGATTCATGACCAAAAACCTGCCTGTTCATTTCTTTAAAAGCGCCGTTGCCCTGGTTGATGTAATAATAATCATCTTCATTAAAATCATTACTCACATAAATATCCTCATAGCCATCATGATTTAAATCGGCAACTCCAACTCCCAATCCATATCCAATCGGGCTGCTGATGATGCCTGAATTTTTTGTAACATCAGTGAAATGATCTCCATCATTTCTGAAAAGTTTACCTCCGCTGACAGCGCTGTATATGCTTCTCCCTGAAGTGTCTCCATAACTCGCCGTTTGATGAACAGAATGCTGAAGCAGAAACATATCCAAATCGCCGTCATTATCGTAATCAAAAAAAACTGCCTGGGTGTTGTAACCCGGTACATCAAGTCCCCATTTTTTTGCTTCTTCAGTAAACGTGCCGTTTCCGTTATTTATATAAAGTTTGTTTTTTGAGTTTTTAAAATACGTATGTGCATTACTGTTATACTCCTTATCCTGGTTGTGATTGGAAACCGAGCATACATAAATATCGAGATAACCGTCTCCATTTACATCGGCCATTGTAACACCTGTTGTCCAATCATTTTGGCCTGCAACGCCAGCTTTGTCGGTTATATCCTCAAACTGCATGTTGCCCTTATTGAGATAAAGTTTATTTCCGTTTGTGTTAGAAGTAAAAAAAATATCCGGGAGGCCATCATTATTGATGTCGCCGATTGCAACTCCGCCTCCATTGTAATAATACATATAATCCAGGATGCTGAGTGAATCAAAATCTATATTGGGATTCGAAAAATTGATACCGGTTTTTTGAGGTAAAAGTTGAGTGAACAAAGTTTTTTTATCGGGATGAGACGCAGGATTATGGTCAGAGCATGCAATAAGGAAAATACCTGTGATGAATGCCATAGTTAAAACAGCAGAGATATGATTCAGCTTATTAATTTTTTTTAAGAACATATGCGAAGCGAATAGTCAAGCATTCAAAAAATTTACTTCAAATATTAGGCAGATAAGATCCTAATATTTTTTTCTTTAAAAATAGTTTTTCAGGGGTGAATTTTTTATGGTTCAAAATAAAATGGGAATGAATTATGCTATCATAAACGAACTCTAAAATCAATATGTTTATAAAAGAATGTTTTAAAATTATTTGTTATTAAAATTCTGACAAAATAAGAGGTTGCCTTTTTTCAAAGGCAACCTCTTATGATAGTATACAGTTCTTATTTTTAATTACCTGCCTGCGAGGCCATTCAAGTATAAACCTACAACATCAGTTGGTTTCAACGCAATGTTGAAAACTCTCAACTCATCAAGCGCACCCTGAAAATCTCCGCTTGCTCCAAGAGTAGCAGAAACTCCGTACAATCCCGGAGGCCATGCACCAATATAAAGCGTTGTTGGGGGATCATCAAAACCACTGAAGTTAAGATTTCCCATCAATTGCGTTGGAGGTGTTCCGGATCCTAAAGGAAGCGGACCGTCATAAAGAGTGGTAGAATTAGAAACTCCATAAGCTGAACTTACGGCAATAGGCTGACCATTTTCATAAAAAACATAAGTGGAAGAAGCCCCATCGTAAGTCATTACAACATGAACCCAACTGGACGTTGCAGTATCATATGAATTCATTGTAAAGTTTTGCCAGCTGCCGGCTACTCCTCCGAGATTATCAAACCCGTGATGTATAGGCACTGAATCTGCCGCTAATTGTGAAGCCGAAGGTATATCTGTTTCCAGGATAAGATAATTACCATGTGAGCCAGTAGTATCTCCTGATAAGAAGAACATACCTTGCGCCGGACCAGTAGTTGAAGGCTTTGCAGCAGTTGGTAAATTGTACCATAACGATACAGAATAGCTTGTCAAAGCTCCAAAAGCAGCACTGGCAGGAACCGTTGCATAAGCACCCGCAGCACCTTGATAGGCAGATCCTCTTATACCGGGAATATAAGTTACACCTACAGCAGTACCGCTCTGATTTCCTATAGTATCATTTACATTTCCGTTAAACGTGAAATAGCTTATCAGATTTGCAGCTTCAACGGAGTCTGAAGATATAAAACCTCCCAGAGGAGTTAGACCAACTATAGTAATGGAAGTTGTTGTACCCCCTGCTGATGTAGTGATTGTTAATGTTACCGATCCTGATGCAACTGATGCACCAATTGCTATCGTTCCGGTAATAGATGTACTAGTCGCACTAACATTCGTTATAGTTATACCGGCAGTAGTCGTAGTTACAGTAGCCCCTGTCAGGTTTGTTCCGGTAATAGTCAGTGTATATGATTTTCCTGCCGTATCATTTGCACCGGAAGTAACACTTGTAACTGTTGGACCCGCAGCAGAAGGCGTGGAAGATGATTTACTGCACGAGTGAATCGTAATCACAGCTATCAATGCAATCCCAACAATTGCTAAGATTTTTAATTTATTTGTTATTGATTTCATTGTTTTTTATTTAAGATTCAAAAAAAAATTTATTGTTAAGGATAGAATTAGGAGAGCCGCGTGATCTATTGAGTACAAGCATAAATTAAAAGCGATTTTTAGATTTTTATAATTAATAAGAAAACTCAATTTTAATACCCAGGATTTTGTGCAAGCCGGCCTCCACTCACTGCTATTTCTGTAGAAGGTATAGGCAACAATTCGTTTACTCCCGCTACAAAATTAGTTTTTCCTGAAGCGATCATTACCTGAGCCGCCCGTCCCTGCCTGACTATATCCCAAAAACGATCATGCTCCATTGCAAGTTCTACATGACGCTCGTTCCATATTGCCGTTCTCAGATCGGTTTGTGATGTTGCCGTAGTTGGTGGTAGTCCCGCCCTGCTTCTTACCTGATTCAAATCCGCAATTGCCGTACCGGAATTTCCTAATTCATTCGCTGCTTCTGCATCAAGTAACAAAACCTCTGCGTAACGTAATATATGTAGGTTTTTTTGACAAAGGCTTCGGTTAGTAATATATACTTCGATCTGAGGAAGTGTAACCCCCAACGAACCTGGCGACGGAAGTATTTCGCTGTGATAGGCTTTATAATTGTAGCGGGCACTCACCCCTACCATCGTTGGCACTACAAATCCATCGAACAAGGTATCGGGGGGAGATGATGCTGGCAAGTTTATGATTGTGGCTGCCTGTCTCAGATCTCCAGAATCATACGCAGCCTGAAGACTTGTTGATGGACAATCAAACCCATAGCCATCATCTCCCGAAGGTTGATCAAAACCTGGATTATACCAGGGAGTGAATGGAGTTCCCATACCATTATCTTGCCTGGGCCCTTGGTATTCTACATATCCAGGTATACCATAATCTGCCTTACCATAGATACCTGTTTCTACTTCAAATACAGATTCTGCGCAATTATCTCCTGCTTGTCTCCAAAGAATAGAATAATCCGGCACTAATTGATATTGCCCGGAAGCAATCACGTCCTGTGTAAGGCTATCAGATTCTTGCCAGTTTTTTAAATAAACATCCACCTTGGCCAGCAACGTTTCTGCAGCGCCTTTGGTTGCCCGCCCAACGTCTGTGGCGGATTTTAATGGTAAATTTGCAACTGCAAATTGAAGGTCGGGAATGATTCCCTTGTTGTATACATCAGCAGCCGATGCACGGTAATAAAAAGAGCTATCCTGATTTCGCGGACCTGTAGGAACTGTTAGTACCAGCGGAACACCGCCAAACATTCTCACGAGATTAAAATATAGGTATGCGCGCAAAAAACGCATTTCGGCAGTTCGGGTGGTGATCACGGAAGGGCTCAAAGCTGCTTGTGAAAGACCGTCTATTGCAATATTTGTTCGCGATATTCCAGCATAATATCCGCGCCATAACCCTTCAATATATGTATTATCGGAAGTAATCTGAAAATTATCTATAGCTGCTGCTAACGGTTGGTCTCCGGAATAACTTCCTTTATCTGCATCATCGGACATGATATTTGTAACGGTTATAAAATAAATTCCGTGAATATCATACTGGCCGAATTCCGATTGCGTGGGGTCGGGTGTAATCAAAGCATTGTATGCACCGGTAACTTCATCAAGAGCCACTTGTGGATCTGATGAAGGAGATCCCTGTCCTTGTATAGGTACTTGTAAAAAACTTTTCTTACAACCCGTTATTACTGCTAAGAAGCAAAAAAGAATCACCAATATATTTTTCATCTCTCAAAAATTAAATTAATCAATAGTTGTTCTTGTTCATCATAAACCTAAGTTAATTCCAAATGCAAATGTTCTTGTAGTTGGATAAGTGCCAAGTTCAATGCCCGAAGCGGTAACTGAACCAGGTAACTCAGAAGAAAAACCACTATATTTTTTTATTGTAACCGGATTTTGTGCATTCAGGAATATTCTGAAACTACTTATTATCTTTTGCCTGTTTATCAAACTCGCAGGTAAAGTATAACCAAGCGTAATATTATTAATGCGGAAAAAAGTTCCCGATGCTAAAAAATATGTCGATGCAGGTAAATTGCCTGCATTTGCTGAAGGTTGCGTTTCAGACTTATTTTGTGACGTCCAGAAACTTGTTGCTACGGACCCTTCAATATTGTCTTTGGTTGCAACCCTGGCTTGTTGCTTGCCATTGTACACCTGGTTACCCACATTTCCATATATATCAAAAGAAAGATCAAAATTTTTGTAGTTGACACCACCAGATACTCCGAGATAGAACTTTGGTTGGTATGAACCAACATAAGCTGTATCTATTTGTCCGGATGGAGTAAATTTATAAATTAAGTCTCCGGGTTGAGCGATTGGCTGAAGCAGATTTCCGTTTTTATCTGTATAGCTATTAATTTGTGCCTGCGTTTGAAAAACACCAATTACTTTCCTCATGAAAAAAGCTCCTATCGGATATCCTGCCTTTGTTTCTGTAGTGAAATAGCCATTTATATTTCCATCGAAATATGGCAATCCTCCGTTAAGATTAACTACTCTGTTTCGATTAAATGACACATTTCCCCCTATATAATAAGAAAGACCTTTCCCGATATTGTCGTGCCAGCGTGCTGAAAATTCAAATCCTTTATTATCAATAACAGCTGCATTAGTAAGCACGTCTCCGGGCGTTATCGAGCTGTTTGGATTAGCCTGGCTTCCAAAAGTTCCGGGAACCTGAACATAAATTAAAGCATTAGAAACTCTTTTGTCATAAACATCGAGCTCCCCTGTAAGTTTTCCATTAAGAATGGTGTATTCAATTCCTATATCTGATTCTTTTGTTATTTCCCATTTAAGGTTCAAATCTTTTATCTGCGGCACAATAGAACCGGTTGTTGCTCCGCCTCCAGTATTGCTGCTGTTAAAGAAATAAGGGATATTTGATAAAAGTGTTTGAACTGAAGCATCCGGAGGAACATTGGAATTTCCCAATTCACCCCAACTCCCTTTCAATTTTAAGTATTGAAATATATGCTGGTTTTGCATGAAATCTTCTTTGCTAATTACCCAGCCCGCGCTTAAGCCTGGGAAATATCCCCAACGATTTGCAGCAGAAAAAACGGAGCTGCCGTCAGCGCGAAAATTTCCGGTAAATAAATACTTATCAGCATAACTATAAAATAATCTGCCAAAATAGGAATTGGTAGTATATTTTATTACGGAACCCCCATTAAACTGATAATTTGCATCTCCATCCTGTATATACCATTCGCTTGGTATTGGCGGCACACTGTATCTTGATGCGGAAGATCCTACGTTATAATACTCCTGAGCTTCTGTACCAGCAAGTACATTTATTCTGTTGTTTCCAAATTCTTTACTATAGTTGATGGTGTTGCTCCAAACCCAATGATAAATTTTTCCATTCGATATTCCCAGAGTACTCAAGGTTGCTCCCTGACTTCCTCCGGCAACATTAAAAAAAGTGGTATCGTTCGGATGCGAATAAGTATATGATCTATCATCACCAAACTCAATCTCATCACCAAAAGTTGATTTAAGAGTGATTGACTTAACCGGTTTTACTTCAACCCAGATGTTCCCTTGTATTTTGTTATCATGACTGAGGTCATTGGTATTTTGAGCATCTAATACCGGATTTCCTACATTTTGAAATTGTGAAGTATTTCCAAATTTACCTTTAACCATCGCCGGTACAAGAGGAGAAGCGCGATAAGCATCTTCTGTAATAGTACCTGTAGGAACGTTTTGAGATGCCTGGCTCGCGAAAGAAGTGGTAGTTCCAATTTTTAAAAAGCTGGTAGGCGTAAATTCATTGTTGAATCGGATAGTGTACCTTGTATAATTGTTGAAAATTATAATTCCCTGGTTGGTTTGATAACTCAAGCTTAATGAATATTTATCCTGTTCGTTGCTTCCTGAAACAGATAGATTATGATTTTGATAAAAAGCATTTCGTAAAACCTGATTATACCAATTGGTTGAATATCCTGTAGGGCCAACAAGAGGAATTCCAAGAGCGGCCGCTTCTACATAATTGATATATTGTTTAGCATTTGCCATTGGTACCACGTAAGCAGCCTGCTGAATACCTATGTTGGTGGTGTAATTAATTTTCATTTTACCTGAGCCTTGCCTGGTAGTAATCAGTATAACTCCATTGGCTCCTCTTACGCCATAAATGGAACATGCAGATGCATCTTTTAATACATCAACAGATAAAATATCTGCGGTATTAATGTTGGTGATATCATCCGTCCAAATTCCATCAACTATCAATAAAGGATTTGCTCCGGCCAATATTGAACCGGTACCACGAATAATAACCTGTGGTGAACTTCCTGGCTGTCCGCTGCTGATTACTTGTACACCCGCTACTTTGCCTTGTATCGCCTGCGTTGCAGTTAATACTGGTTGTTTTACTAATTCATCGCCTTTTACGTGAGCTACTGAACCTGTAACATCTATTTTTCTTTGAGTTCCATATCCTACAACTATTACCTGATCCAATGGTTTTTCTGATTGTATTAGTTTAACATCGATCACAGACTGACTGTTAATTGCTATTTCCTGCGTGAGATAACCAATGTATGAAATAACCAATGTTCCATTTTCCGGAGCGGTTAATTCAAATTCACCTTTACTGTTTGTTACCGTTCCGCGGGTTGTTCCTTTCAGTGTTATTGAAACTTCTGATAAAGGATCTCCGCTATTGCTTGTAACTTTTCCTGTAATTCGTATATCCTGCACCGTTAGTGATGCAGATAAAACAACAATAAGATTATTCTCGAGCATTTTATAGGTAAGATCTTTCCCGCTAAATAAAGTATTCAACACAGAGGCAATGTCTTCATTATTTACATCAATACTAATTTTTTGTTGCAGGTTTTTTAACTGACTGTTATACAAAAAACGAAAATTTGTTTGTTTTTCTATAGTACTCAATGCCTGATTTATCTGAACCTGGTCAAGTTTAAGTGAAACTTTATTTTGCCCGTTCACATTTGCTGATGCCTGTAGCACGCCGGTAATAATTAATAAAAAAATCAGTTTCATGATTATAAGGGCTTTTACAATTGCATTTGGTTTTGTTTTCAAAATAATCGTTAGTTTTCTTTTCATAATTTTTTAGTCTTGCTGGTTGTTCAATCAAAATTTTTCCTTCATCGAATAGCAGGTTAAACATTATTTTGATCCGGATTAGTCTTAATTTTTCATGAACTGTTGCCCATAAATTTTATTTTGAAATTTCAATCTCATTATCTTTTACAGAATAATTAAATTTTGCGGATAATTGCAATGCATCTAAAGCTTGCTGAACTGTTTCATTTTCAAAAATGCCGGTGAACTGCAAATTTTCCATATCAGGATTATTGAAATGAATCGAAATATCATACCACCGTTCCATTTGCAATGCTAATTCTTTAAATGTTTCATTTCTAAAAACAAGTTTATTCTGCACCCAGGCTGTTTCAATTATTGTACTGTCTTTTCTGGTGTAGTTCAAATGGCTTACTGCAATAGCAGGCTCTGAAGGTAGTAGAGTTTTTGTAAAATTTTCCGGTCTTTCCTTATCTGCAACGATAAGTTTTTCATTCGGCTTCAAAATTACTTTTTTATTTGGATTGTCTTTAAAAGTAATTTCAATACTTCCTTTTACCAGGCTTGTTTCGGTTTTTTCATTCGGGTATGATTTTACATTAAATGTTGTTCCGAGAACTTTTATATTTATTTTTTTTGTGTGAATAATAAAAGGTTTTTCTTTATTCTTTACTACATCAAAAAAAGCCTCGCCGGTAAGATTCACCTCCCGAATTGTGTTTCCATATTCTTTATCGTATGTTAATTGACTGCCGGCATTCAGTTTTACAATTGTTCCATCTGGCAAAACAACATTTGTTTTAGAACCGTTGTGAGTAGAAATTTCGCTTAAATTTTTTTGAAGAGTCGCAGGCTGTTCCTTAAAAACCGGAAGAATATTTTTTATCATTACTGCTGCTGCTATCAATATCACAAAAGCGCTGAAAAAGATTGTTTTAATTTTTCTTCTTTTTTTTGTTTCAAAAGAATCTGGCCCGGGATAATCATTTTCTTCATCATTCAGTTTTTCACTATCAAAATGAATATTCATTGCACCCATGCGGGAAATGTGTTTGTCAAAAGCATTGTCAGAAATTTGTTTGATGTGATGCTTGTTATGCTTCCATAGATCTGTAATTGTTTGCATAGGATAATGCAAATCCGGATTCTCCTTCAGCAAATTTGTTAACAGGTTTAATTCTTCGTCCGAAGCTTCGCCTGAAAGCTTTTTGGCAATTAAATTCCAGATTTGTTGCTGATTCATGTAAAGGTGATAGTCAACTACAGGACAAGCAAATCATGCAAAACCCCCAAAGAATAATAAAATTTTTTTTACTGCGGAATTAATACCCCAAAATTGAAGATGGAATTGTTTTGCGACGATCGAAGCTGATTGCCATAGCAATTTTTCGCAGTGCTATAGCCAGTTGATTTTCTACTGTTTTTTCTGAAATGTTGAGTATTTCAGCAACTTCTTTATATTTTAAATTGTCTTCTTTCACCAATTTGAATATCATTTTGCACCGTAAAGGGAGGTTTTCAATTGCTTGGTAAATTAATGAAACCATATCTGCTGTAATCATCAGTTGCTCCGGATCAAAATAAATGCTTTTAAACTGGTTGGCAAATTCTTCAATATTATCTGTTGTTGTTCTTTTTTGTTTTTCAAGATAATTCAGCGATAAATTTTTTGTAGCGATATACAAATACACTTTTAGATTTTCTATTTTTTCCAGCTCTTTTCTTTTCTGCCAGATTTTAATAAAAACATCCGATACTATTTCTTCTGCCGGCTGTTTCATTTTTACCAATGTTAAAGCAAAGTGTAAAAGGTATGTGTATAATGAAGTGAATAGCTCTTTATATGCTTTATGATCTTCGTTCCTGGCAATTCTAATTTGCAGATCGGCTATTTTATTAAAAGCAATCATTAGTTAAAAACAAATATTGATAAAGGTTTAGAAGCCGTAAATATAAAATTCTCTTTTTTATTTTGACAATTTTTATTCCTTCATAGCTGCATTGAATATTTGTTGTTTGTTTTGAGTATTCATATTTTCCAGCTTAATTTGAATTGTCTATTTTTGCAGCGCCAAAAACGGCAGGACCCTTAGCTCAGCAGGTTAGAGCATCTGACTCATAATCAGAGGGTCGCTGGTTCGAGCCCAGCAGGGTCCACAAAATAATTTGAAAATTGGCTAATTTAAAAATGAAATGAAATTATAAGTTTATAAAACAACCTATGAAAAGTTTTAGAAATTAAAGAAAGATGGTAATGTTGAAAATTGGTAAATGCTTTTTTGAAATAAGCCTCAAAATCAGGAATCCTCAAATCAGAAATTTCTTTAGGTTCTTTAACCTTTTATTAACCCGAAGCAAAATACATTTGCCAATCAATTGAAATTATGAAGCAGCTTTTCATTTTTGCATTAGCGCTTGTTACCGTAACTACTGCTTTTGCGCAAAAAGATTCTACAATCGTTAATAACAAAAAAAAGGATTGGAGCAAAGTAAATCTCGGCCGGCGTGCAAACGATCATTTTATGGTGCAGATAGGCTATGATGGTTGGGCAAATGTTCCAGATACAATTAGCATACAGGGATTCTCCAGAAGTTTTAATTTTTATTTCATGTTCGATATGCCTTTTAAAACCGACCCGCGCTTTAGTGTGGGCGCAGGATTAGGAATAGGCTCGAGCAATATTTTTTTTCATGACCAGTTTGTTGATGTTGCATCCACAGGAAATTCCGGAGCAACATTAGCTTTTACCGATCAAAGCGGCGGAAATCATTTTAAAAAATTCAAATTAGTTTCTACATACGTTGAAGTTCCTGTTGAGCTTCGTTTCGCAGTTGACCCTGAAAACACTAATAAAAGCTGGAAGTTTGCTGTTGGTGTAAAAACCGGACTGTTGCTTAGCGCTTACACCAAAGCAAAAAATCTTGAAAATAATGCAAACCAGGTTATCAATTCTTACATCCAAAAAGAAAGTTCTAAAAAATATTTTAACGGAGCAAGAATTGTTGGAACAGCAAGAATAAGCTATGGTGTTTTTGGAATTTTCGGGCAACTGCAGGCAACAAGTTTTATTAAAAACGGAGCCGGCCCGGCTGTATATCCTTTTTCCATTGGAATTTGTTTTAGTGGCCTATAAAAAAAATTACTCCATTTCCATAATTACCAGTAATCGCTTTACTAAAAAAATTATATTGCTTTACCAGATAATCAGGGCATTTGTATTGCCTTCATATTTTTTTATTCTTACAATAATATATTTTGATACAACAAAATAATATTAGTTTGAACAGGGAGAATGCTGTTCTCGTTGGTGTAGTGCAAAAAATGCAAACAGAATTTGAAGTGAATGAATACCTGGATGAACTTGCTTTCCTTGCAGAAACTGCAGGTGCAAAAACAAAAAAAAGATTTATTCAAAAATTATATCAGCCCGATAGCAAAACTTTTATCGGCAGCGGAAAACTACAGGAAATTAAAAATTATATTTCTTCAAAAGATATTCGCGTGGTAATTTTTGATGATGAATTATCCGGTTCGCAAATTTCCAACATTGAAAAAATATTAAACGTAAAAACGATCGATCGCAGTGATCTTATCCTGGATATTTTCGCCAGCCGCGCTAAAACGGCACAGGCAAAACTCCAGGTTCAACTCGCGCAATACGAATACCTGCTTCCGCGCCTGCGGGGTATGTGGAAGCATCTTGAAAGATTAGGCGGCGGTATTGGCACAAGGGGTCCCGGAGAAACAGAAATAGAAACAGACCGCCGTATTGTAAAAGATAAAATCAGTTTGCTGCGAAGACGTTTATCTGAAATTGATAAACAGGCCGCAACACAACGTAAAGACAGAGGAGAATTTATTCGGGTATCCTTGGTGGGTTATACCAATACCGGAAAGTCTACACTAATGAATGTATTAAGCAAAAGCAAAGTTTTTGCAGAAAATAAATTGTTTGCCACGTTGGATACAACTACAAGAAAAATTGTTTTTGAAAATACTCCTTTTCTATTAAGCGATACCGTCGGGTTCATACGCAAATTGCCACATCATTTGGTAGAAAGTTTTAAAAGCACACTTGATGAAGTTCGCGAAGCGGATATATTATTGCATGTTGTTGATCTGTCTCATCCAAAATATGAAGAGCAAATTGGTGTTGTAAATGCAACATTGCAGGAAATAAAAGCATTTGATAAACCACTGCTTTTAATTTTCAACAAAATTGATGAATACCAAAAAAATACTTTTGACGAATGGCTCGATGACAACGTAAAAAAACAAATGATGAATGAGCTGGAAGAAAAATGGAAAAACAAAACTAACAACAATTGTGTATTTATTTCTGCAACAAAAAAAAGCAATATCGATCAATTACGCAAAATACTATTAACGCAAATACGCAAAATGTATAAAACCCGTTATCCTTACAAAACAGAATACATTTTTTAATGAACAGAAAAAAATATAATTGGCATAAAATATTTAATTCGGAAGCGGAAATAAAATTGCCTGAAAATAGAATTGGCGTAATAGAAGTGAATGGAAAAAATATATGCATCACAAATTTTAATGGCGAGTGGTTTGCTTTTGCTTACTCGTGTCCGCACGCCGGCGCCCCCCTTAATGAGGGTTGCATTGACAGTAAAGGCAATATTATTTGCCCCGTTCATAACTATAAGTTTAATATTACAAATGGCAAGATTGCAAATTTTGACGGTTATTATTTAAAAACATATCCCACGGAATTAAGAACAGAGGGCGTTTTTATTGGTATAAAAAAAGAAGGATTTATGAGCTGGCTATAAAATGGAATTCTTTTTTGAACGAAAAGATTTTAAGAAAGGAAAATCCTTATTTTTGCAACCCTTAAATATATTCCTCCTTAGCTCAGTTGGTTAGAGCATCTGACTGTTAATCAGAGGGTCGCTGGTTCAAGTCCAGCAGGGGGAGCAAAAAAATCATTTATAAAAATTTATAAATGATTTTTTTTTGATGAATTTTTCTTCTATGATGATTATCTAAAAATTTTAATTCGGGTTCTCAAATTCTTTTTTGGTCAATATTAAAATTTATAAAAAATACTCGCATACCAATTAACAATAGATTTATAAGTAATAAGCAATTTATTTATTAAATATTAAATCGCTGGAAACACGCAGAACTTTTTTCTATCGGGAAAAAAAATTTCTCTTTCCAATATGAACTTGGATAGAGTTAAGTAAGATTGTACAAATTAATGTTCAGGAAACTTACTCGTTTACTTATTTTACGTGGCTGCTAACTAATTTTGCAAGCTCAAACATCGAAACCTGTTTTTTTCCACCGAATACTACTTTCAGTTTTTCGTCAGCATTGATCATACGTCTGTTCTTGTTATCCTGCAATCCATTCTTTTTAATATAGTCCCATATTTTTTTTATGATCTCGGTGCGTGGAATTGGTTTTGTTCCTACAACTTCACCAAGAGCTGCACTCGGCGTAAGGGGAATCATAAAAGCTGCATTTGGTTTACGGGCAGATTTTTTCTTTGGCGCCGCTTTTTTAGCTGCTTTTGCAGGAGCTTTTTTTGCAACTTTTTTCTTAGGCGCAGCTTTCTTTGAAGATTTAGCCATGTTCATTTGAATTTAAAGGTTAGAGAAAATATTGATTTACGTTTCTAAAGTACAGATGTTTAGCAATTTTACAAAATGATTATTCGGCAATTGGGTTAACTGTGGATAAGAATTAATAACTGCTGCAGGCAATACTTGTATATTTATTGTGTAATTATCAAAGATTATAAGCGAAGTAAGCCCTGTTATTTATTTGGCAGGGCTTCCATTTTTTTACAATTTATTTAATGGATAAGCGTTATTAAATCCTAACATTATTTTTGATGTTAGCGTTGTTTTCCCAGCTTTAAAAATACCTTATGAATAAAAAAATTGAAGCCGCAATTGTATTAACCGGAATAATGATCTTTGTTTTAATGGGGGTTATTGCGAAGTTCTCCAGGTAACATTTTCTCACGTCGACTAACCATTAAACAAACGCTCAAGATTAGTGACAAGTACCATTTCCGTCTCTTTCTCAAAAAAAATTTACTTTATTTTTTCCGAGGCTGACAACGAACAGCATGTAAGCTTTTGTTTTATTACTTCTTTCAATGCATCTGATGCATCAATTTTTGATTTTTACACTTACATTAGTATTTCTTTTTAAAAGCCTATGAGTGCAATATCAAATAATGCCATCCGCCAGGTGCTTTTGCTCATAATAATTTTATTATTGGGATTGGTTTTGTTTTTCCAACTTGAATCTTTTATTCCTGCATTGCTTGGTTCGTACACAATGTTTGTGCTGCTTAAAAAATGGATGTATATTTTAACAGGCAGGTACAAATGGAAAAAATCATGGGCTGCTGCGCTCTTGATGTTGCTTTCATTTATAATTATATTACTTCCCATTGCGCTTTTAGTAAACATGATGTCGTCTAAAATTAATTTCGCGCTGCAACACACTTCATCGGTACTTAATGCAATTGAACAATTCACTCATAAATATGAAACGCGGTATAATGTTGAAATAATTTCTCAAAAAAATATAGATCAACTCACCAGCTGGGGTACTGCAACTTTACCGCATATTCTTGGCGCAACATTCAACAGCATTACTACCATCGCCATCATGTATTTTATTTTATATTTTATGCTTGCAGAAGGCAGAAAGATGGAAGCAGCTTTTCATGAATGGATTCCATTAAAAGATGAAAACGTTTTGTTGCTACGCCGCGAAACCAATAGCCTTGTTTATTCAAATGCGATAGGCATTCCGTTAATTGCTTTGTTGCAGGGAGTGCTCGGGCTAATCGGATATTTGGCATTAGGTGTTAATGAACCACTTTTTTGGTTTGTTGTTACCTGCATTGCCTCAATGATACCCGTTGTTGGCGCAAGCCTTGCCTATGTCCCTGTAGGAATACTTTTTTTTGCAAACGGAATGAATTTGAAGGGAATTATTATGCTGGCCTATGGCTTTGGAGTAATAAGTACTTTAGATAGTGTTTTTCGTTTTTGGTTGCAAAAAAAAATTGGCGATGTGCATCCGTTAATTACTGCATTTGGTGTGATCATCGGTATTAACTTATTTGGATTTATCGGATTAATTTTTGGACCAATTCTTATTTCATTATTTATTCTTCTTATTAAAATCTATGCAAGCGAATTCAGTGTAAATAAAAATAAACTCAATAATCCCGAATAAATTAAACTTTTCGTAAAAACACCAAGTAGTAACGCTGAAAACTCTAAAAAAAATTACATTCGTACAATAAAAAAAGTTCTTAAATTGTCTTGCGTATTTCAGTTTTTGATAATATTTTAGCACCTATGCCGTTTGTAAATCACCACTGATAAACCGATAGAATAATGAACAAATTTTTTAATCACGTATCTCTGATTCTAATACTGTCGCTATTTTTAAATACCTCGTTGCAGGCCGATGCAAATCCCAAAAAAAATACCGGGATAGTTAACGATAATAACAGAGGTTCTCGCAATAAAGCGCGCAAAGCATTGATTGCAGAAGAAGCTTCTGAGTTATATGATCAGATTGAATTAAAAGATGCGGGACTTTCTAAAAAAGCATTTCAATATGCATTTTCAGGCTACACTTATTTGCTAACTCATCATTTATTAAATAATGAAAACATTATTACGGTATGCGATTTTAGTCAATCGTCAAGAAACAAACGTTTATATATTATAGACCTTGCGGAAAAAAGTCTTTTGATAAATACATACGTTGCGCATGGCAGAAAAACAGGCGGAGAATTTGCCCGCTCTTTTTCTAACCGACTTAATTCGCACAAAAGCAGTTTAGGATTTTATATTACCGCACAACAATATTTAGGAGAGAATGGAATTTCATTAAAAATTCATGGGCTGGAAAAGGGATTTAATGATAAAGCAGACAGGCGTGGAATTGTTATTCATGGTTCAGATTATGTAGGCTCTGATTTTCTTACCTGGAATAAATTTAATGGAAGAAGTTTTGGTTGCCCGGCGGTACCATCAAACGAAATTGAAGAAATAATACAAACCATCAAGGACGGTTCTTGTTTATTTATTTATTACCCTGCAACTAAATATTTAATAAAATCGAAGATACTTAATAGCTAGAGAGGACGTATACTTTAGATGGTTTGAAGGCGAAAAAGCTCAATTTAGGTTCGTACCCTATGATTGGGCTTTTCTTTTTGGGGTGAATGGTGAATATTAGTAATTGATAAAAAAATTTATATTTTTTGTCGGGCCATTTATCTTTCGACCATTATTCACCATTGACCATTCACGGTTCACGATTGAAATTGCCATGCAATAAATTGCGCCAGCATACCAATTACAAGCCCGCTGTAAATTTCAAAAGATGTGTGATCAGAAACAATAAACCTGGAAGTGCAAACAATTCCTGCAATTAAAAAAGCAATTCCGAGGTATAACCCGGAAGCATAATTATCATGCAAAGAAAATAATGTTGCAAAAATTATTAATCCGCCCATAGCGACTGTGTGCATGCTTATTTTAAAATAAATATTACAAAACCATGCGCCACATATTGCTAAAAATGATCCAAGAAAAAAATGAACCGTTTCTGGTGGAACTTCTTTGTTGTTAAAAACATGCCACATCCAAAAATAAAAAATCATCACAAGCAAGTAAGGAATAATACGCTCTTTAGCCGTTCGTAAATTCATTGATTGAGTGAACAACTTTAGTCTCCATAAAAGAAATACCGAAAATATAGGCAGAAACGCTGTATTCAAAATCACAGAAAACAGTTGTTGAAGTTTACGCCATTGTTCAAATCCGTTATAAACATAAGGGTGCACGTAAAGCAAAAAAATCATTACATAGGTTGCAATAAATATCGGATGAAAAACATAAGAAAAAAAAATTGCAAAAAAACGAATTAGGGATGACTGATTTTCTGCAACCGGTGAAAGATTTTTTTTCATTGAAAAATTATAATGCTCGACACGTAATTTATTTTTCGCTCAAAATATTTTAGGAAAATTTTCTATCTCTAAATTTCTTTTCTCAATCTCGCAACAGGAATATTCAATTGTTCTCTGTACTTCGCAACTGTTCTGCGTGCAATGTTATATCCTTTTTCCTGTAATAGTTCGGTAAGGCGTTCATCGCTCAGCGGTTTCTTTTTACTTTCATCGCCAATTAAATCGCTCAATATTTTTTTCACTTCACGTGTAGAAACTTCTTCGCCGCTTTCTGTGCTTAATGATTCGCTAAAAAAGAATTTCAAACGGTAAGTGCCGAATTCTGTTTGTACAAATTTACTGTTAGCAACACGACTTACAGTAGAAATATCCAACCCGGTTCTTTCAGCAATATCTTTCAAAATCATAGGGCGAAGCGAGGTTTCATCGCCGGTTAAAAAAAATTCATTTTGATATTCCATAATGGTTTGCATGGTGTTAAACAAAGTTTGCTGCCGTTGTTTAATAGCATCAATAAACCATTTTGCTGCGTCTATTTTTTGTTTGATGAAAAGTACAGCTTCTTTTTGTCGTCTATCTTTTTTACTGCCTTTTTCATATTCTTTCAGCATATCCTTATAGCCGCCGCTGATGCGCAGATCGGGAGCATTTTTCATATTCAAGGTAAGCTCAAGTTTTCCGGCATTATTAAAAATAAAAAAATCTGGCACTACATAACTTTCCGCTTTGCTTCCTTCGCCGATATTGCCGCCGGGTTTGGGATTTAATTTAATAATCTGGTTAATTACTTCTTTAAACTGATCGTCGGTTAAATTCAATCCGCGTTGAATTTTATCGTAATGTTTTTTTGTAAACTCATCAAAATAATTTGTTAGAACTTCAATTGCCAAATCAAGAGCTTTCCCTTCACCTTTCTTACGATGCAATTGAATTAACAGGCACTCCTGCAAATCTCTTGCTGCAACACCAGGTGGATCAAATTGCTGAATTTTTTTTATTATACCTGCAATTTCTTCTTCCGTTGCATCTATATTCTGCCGAAAGGCAAGGTCATCTACAATGGAAGAAATTTCTCTGCGCAAATAACCATCATCATCAATGCTTCCAACAATTTGTTCGGCGATGCGCATACTCCTCTCGTCAAGTACCATCATTCCTAATTGGCTAAGTAATAATTCGTGAAATGAAGTTTCAATTTTGTAAGGAATTGTTTTTTGCTCTTCCATTTCCGGGTAGTTATCATCGCGCAGTTTATAATCGGCAACATCATCATCAAAATCATTTACGTAATCGCTGATATCAATATTATCATACTCATCTTCACTCGTTGCTTCAGCATCAAATTCATCGTCAGCTTTAGTTTCAAAATCTTCCAGGATATCATCTGTTGCAGAATCAGATCCATCTTCTTCGGTTACTTCAAGCGCGGGGTTTTCTTCCAACTCTTCTTTTATTCTTTCTTCAAGATTTGCAGTAGGAACCTGCAGCAACTTCATTAACTGAATTTGCTGAGGAGATAATTTTTGTAATAATTTTTGCTGTAATGATTGACTTAATGCCATAATTCGGAGGTATCGCCCGAGATTAAAATTTTAAAAAAAATTCGCTTTCCTCAAAAATCAGGCCGTAAATTTACAGTAAAAGAAAATAAACTGTATGCAACGAAATTTACATTTTATTGTTGCGCTCGTGTTACTGGTTTTTTCGGGCAGTGTAAAATCGCAAACACAAACCGCTAAATCCGGTTATGCAGGCAGTATAAATATTTCTGCAAAAAAATTTATTCCTTTGAACTGGCAGAATAATTTTGAATTGACAAACATTTTACCGGATGCAAAAAATTCTTTGCCGGATTTTTTTATTGAGCTGAGAAAAGAAAACTACAATATGCAAACCTTACCTTTTTTTTGCCAAAAGGAGCGGCAATTTGAAAAATCAACGCACATTCCATTAAAGTTCAGGTTAGGCTCCATTGATTATTGCAATATGCTGGAAGGAAAAAATAATTCTTACATTACGCAGAAACAATAGCCAATAACGAACCATCATTTTATTTTTAGGCTATCTATCCATCGCATTGGCGGAACTATTGCGGGGTATTTAAAATAGTCGTTTCGCAAACTATCGCTCCATCCGTTAAGATTATTCATAAGTGATTTGCTGCTGAAAAAAATCATTCCTTGTATGTTGGATGTATTTCTCAATGCAACGATTTCCCGTGGCAATAAACTTTTGTCTCTCCAAAAACTGTTACTTCCTGCGCGATAAACGCCAAGCCCGATGTAACAATGACGCCCATAGGTATGTTTGCTCCACCAATCAAGCAAAATTTCATAAGGCGCAGCCCTATGGCCAAATTCCCAATACAATTGCGGAGCCACGTAATCAATCCATCCATTTTTTAGCCATAGCAAAACGTCGGCGTATAAATCATCGTAATTAGTTTGCCCGGCTTTTGTTGCGCTGCCTTCCGGATCTTTATCGTTATTTCTCCAAACACCAAATGGACTTATGCCGAATTTGCATAATTTTTTTTGTTGTTTGATAGCTTTGGAAAGCATCACGATAATAGAATCAACATTACTTCTCCGCCAATCATCTCTCGGTAAATTATTGCCATATTTTTTATAAGAAATTTCATCGGGAAATTCTCTTCCCGGAATGCGGTAGGGATAAAAATAATCATCGAAATGAATCGCATCAACATCATAACGGCTAACTATATCCGAAATCACAGCAGTGACGTATTGCTGCACATCTTTATTACCCGGATCAAAATATTTAGTATCGCCGTAAGTTAAAAACCATTCGGGATGAATTTTAGTAATGTGCGATGCGGCAATTGTTGACTGACCGATTTTAAAAACTGCACGATAAGGATTGCACCATGCGTGGAATTCCATTCCACGTTTATGCGCTTCATCAATCATAAATTGCAATGGATCATAATAAGGAACGGGTTCTTGGCCTTGTCTGCCTGTGAGCCATTCGCTCCATGGTTCGTACGGCGAAGGATACAGCGCATCAGCCGCCGGACGTATCTGCACTATCACTGCATTAATGCCAATGCTTTTAAGCGTATCGAGCATTTTTACAAATTCTACTCTTTGGCTGTCCGAATTATAATTTCCTTTTGTAGGCCAATCAATATTATCCACAGTGGCTATCCATGCCGCGCGAAATTCATATTTGGATTGTGAAAAAGAAAAATGAAAAAACAGGAAAGAAAGAAAAAACAAAAAAAGAAATTTGTTCATGCCATAAAATTATAGATAGGGAGCTAAACAAAAAATAAGAAACGAAAAGTGTTAAGAAGAATTGCGTATTTTATCGAGCAACTGATTAATTTGAATTGCATCAGTTTCATTAATATTTTTCAAAATTGCATCCATATCATTGTCTTTTGAATCTAATTCTGCTAATAATTTTTTGCCTTTTTCTGTGATAACAACATCAACAAGACGACGATCCGTTTTGCAAATATTTTTTTTGACCATTCCTTTTTTTACAAGCCTGTCAACAATCCGGCTCGTGTCGCTCATTTTATCGAGCATGCGTTGGCGTATTTGCAACGTAGAAAGTGGTTCACCTGCTCCGCGGAGAATGCGCAAAATATTAAACTGCTGCGAAGTGATGTCATAATTGTCGAAAAAATATTTCATCTTTTCGTTCAACCAGTTAGTTGTGTAAATGAGATTGATGGCTGCCTTTTGGCGTTCACTCCTAAATTTCCACTGATTAATTTCGTCTTCAATACCCATAGCGTAAAGATTCGATTTATCCCGAAAATAAAAAATTATTTCTCTCCTTTTACACGCAACATGCTTGTGAGTTGAAAAATTGTCCACAAATGATGTGCTTCATGCAAAAGAAAAAAATCCGCCCATTTTGCAACAGTTATTAATCCATAAACCGGATGTTTGCCTTTGCGATTTAATTGTTGTTCATCCAAATTTTTCAACAGATTAATTATAGCAAAACGCTTTGTTGCAACATCACTTAATAATTCAGAGAGTGATTTTTTAAGGTATTCATAAAAAACAGGATCATTCTCTGCAACATATCTTTCAAACAATGGTTCATTTTCATTGAGCATCAAATTTAATCTCCGGATAAATGTGGGTTGATATGCAGCAAGATGAACAATATTTTCAAACGTGCTCCATTTGTCGGGATTGATCCGTTGTTTTATTTGTTCTTCAGATAAATCAGAAATTAATTCATCAATTGTTTTATACTGATATTGTAAACGCGAAAGAATAGAATCTGATAAAGGCATGAATCAAATTAATAATGAAGACAGAATTTTTGAAATCGTAAATCTCAAATCGTAATTCGTAAATTCTTTATTCGCTCCACACTTTTGTTCCTTCGCTGCAATTGGCACAAATATCAATATTGCTGCGGCTTTGCAAAATGTTTCTGCGAAAATTAACATACTGTTTGTTATGCCAGATTTCTTTAAACGGCATTCCTTTCAAATCTCCGAGTTGATGTTGTGCATCTTTATCAAAACAACATGGCACAACCAATCCATCCCATGTAATTACAGTTGCATGCCACAAACGCCAGCAATGATTATTAAGTGAATTTTTAAATTCGAATTCGTTGTTTTTATTTTTTTTGTAGCGACTGAATTTATCAATTGTAGGAATTAAATTGTTCGGATCATTTTCATAATCATAAACCTGGGCCGTTTTAAAACGAACATCATCCACGCCAATTTCTTTTGCTAATTGTTTTACTTCTTCTATCTGATGTTCATTTGGTTTCACTACTAAAAACTGAAAAAATACAAAAGGCGTTTTGCTTTTCAATTCTTTTTTCCATTTCATAATATTTTTTGCGCCTTCCAAAACTTTTTCAAGTTTTCCACCAACGCGATATTGTTCATATACATCTTGCGTTGTTCCATCAATAGAAATGATCAATCGGTCTAATCCGCTCTCTACGGTTTTTTTTGCATTAGCATCATTAAGATAATGCGCGTTGGTTGAAGTTGCTGTATAAATTCCTTTTTTAGAAGCATATTGAACCATTTCCAAAAATTCAGGATTGAGATAAGGTTCTCCCTGGAAATAAAAAATCAGGTACAATAAATCTTTGGATAACTGATCGATCGTATCCCGAAAAAAATTTTGTTGCAACATTCCCGTCGGGCGTGTAAATGCGCGTAATCCGCTCGGGCATTCAGGGCAACGAAGATTGCATGAAGTCGTAGGCTCAACAGAAACAGAAACCGGGTAACCCCATTGCACGGGCTTTTTTGTCCACTTGCTAATGTAATAGCTGCTTAAAACTTTACTTCCGTTCCAGATGCGTTGCGGTGTAAGTTTTGAAAAAAGATTGATACTGTCATTCCAGTTAAAAGCAGGCATAGAATGTAAAATTAGCTTGCAAAACCCAAAGCGCAATAAAGATAAAACGCCGATTTATTACGATTGTTATAGTTAAAGCAGATAGAAAAATCGTAGCATATCGTAATCATCGTAAAAAATCTGCTTGCTATATTTTACTTTAGCGAAATGTTTATCTAACCACATGGCCCGAAGAAAAAAGAAAAATCTACTCTGGAAAGCTTTTTTGTTTTTGTTGATCGGTTCAACATCCGTAATGGCGTATTTTACAATTTATGATTGGTTGTTAGAAAGAAAAGCGCATTTTATACGTTACCCCGAATTTGGAATTGACATTCCTATAAATTATTCTATTCATGGTATTGATGTTTCAAAACATCAAAGTATCATTGATTGGGAATCGGTAAAACAAATGAACGTAAATAATGTGCAGATAAGTTTTGTATTTATCAAAGCAACTGAAGGATTAAAAGACGAGGATGAATATTTCAAACGCAACTGGAAAAAAGCAAAAGATGCCGGATTAACAAGAGGCGCGTATCATTTTTTTATTGCAACAAAAAGCGGAAAAGAACAGGCAGAAAATTTTATTAATTCCGTTACCCTGAAAACAGGAGATATGCCGCCGGTGCTTGATGTTGAACAAACATATGGCGTACCGGCAAATGTTTTGCGTGACCGCGTGAAAGAATGGTTGCAAACAATTCAAAATTATTATGGCGTTATGCCAATCATTTATACTAATGTTGAATTTTATAAACAGCTTTTAAAAGATGATTTTGATTCATACCCATTGTGGGTTGCGCATTATTTGCAAAAAGAAAGACCACGAATTTACCGCAGCTGGACTTTTTGGCAACACGATGAAGGGGGAATGGTAAATGGTATTTTTACAAAAGTTGATTTTAATGTTTTTAGCGGCGACTCAACGGAGTTTAAAAAATTATTGATGAATTGATATTAGCCGCAGATTCGCAGATTAATTAATCTTCTTCTTAATCAAAATTAATCTGCGAATCGCTGCACTTGATTATCTTATAAAACATTTTTGCTTATGAGTATCATGGAGCCTGAAGTAAAAAGTTTTTTAAAAAAAATTGTATTATCCATTTTCGTAGGGTTATTTTGGCTTATGCTGAACATGATTATAGGAATTTATTTCGGTTTGCTTTTTATTGAAAACAAAATCAGTATCGGCAATATAATTTTTTACCTGATTTTTATCGGCAGCCTTGCAGTACTGATATGGTTTTATTACCGAACATGGAAAACCAAATTTCCTCATGGTTGAGTAAATATTAACTGGTGTGGTCTGCAATAATCACCCATTTATTTTTAATCTTCTGAAAAAGCAAAGTATAAATTCCGCCAACATCACCGCCGGATACTCTTTTTAAAAACCATCGGCCTACGACAAAATAATATTCAGAAGATAATTTTTTCATCTTTAAAAGAGTAAAAAATAGTTTTCCCATTTTTGCTGTATCGCTGTAATTCTTCTTGTAATTATTCAATGTATTCAAATAGCCATAAGTTATTCCACCATGACCTATGAACATCAGCGAATCATTATTCCAATAGCTTTTCATAAATTCAGGAATGTTTCCTTTGTTCCATTCACTTACCTGGTTTGCGAGCACTGCTTTAACCGCTAATTCATCGGCAGACTGTGCCGAAACCTTCAAAAAAATATTGGTCATTAAAAATAACAGCATTATTTTTTTCATGTTTTTTTGTTTTTTTCCGATTATCAAATTACCTATGTGCCTGTAATTGAAGCAATTTAAAAGATTTTAATGTAAAATAAGCTGCTGGCTATTTCATAATACAACTAAAAAGATTATTTTAGAGCTTCAGCACTCCTTTTGGGAACCTCTAAATTACCCATCCATCTGAAGAACCGCTAAGCAAAATCCTTATTGTAAATACATATTTCAGTAATCATGAAAAGAATCTTAATTGTTTTTCTTTTAGCGGCCAATTTTTGCAATGCACAAGGGTTTTTCCAGGTTGGCGTTTTAGGCGGAGGCTCCGGCTATGCGGGCGATCTTACAAACGATAATATTTCAGTTAAAACTATCCGCGCTGGCGGTGGAGTTGAACTCAGATATATTTTCAGTAATTACCTTTCTGTGCGCGGAGGAATAAATTATAGCAAAGTAGGAGCTAAAGATAAGGAGAGTGGCGACTCCGCAATTGAATATCGGAACCTTAGTTTTGAAACAAATATATTGGAAGCAAATTTCTGCGTTGAACTGAATTTGTTATCCCCGGAAATTTTCAGCATTTATCCATATGTTTTTGTAGGAGCCGGCTATTATCATTTCAATCCATATACTTTTGATAATAGCGGTAAAAAAGTTTATTTGCGCCCCTTATCTACAGAAGGCGAAGGCTTGCCGGAATATCCAAACAAAAAAATGTATTCACTTAATCAATTTTGCATTCCTCTTGGTGCAGGATTTAAATGGAATATGACTCAGAATATTGATTTAGGTTTTGAAATAGGATTACGTAAACTTTTCACGGATTATCTTGACGACGTTAGCGGGCGCTATGCCGCATATAATACTTTATTAACAGAAAGAGGAGTGGAAGCTGTATCACTTGCCTATAGAGGGCCTGGGCCATATCCGAATGGCGGTTCTATAAGAGGAAATTCCAAGAAAAAAGATATGTATTACACTTTTGGTTTGAATCTTTTTTACACTTTTGGAAATGAAGAAGCAAGAGCTAAATTTGGAAGCCCAAGCAGGTTATATTGATTTTAATTATGAAAAAAATTTATTGCCTCTCCACATGCGATACGTGCAATGCAATATTAAAAGAGATTGACGCGAAGAAAAAAGGATTTGAACTACAGGATATAAAAACCGAAAAAATAACTTCCGCACAATTGGAAGAAATGAAAAAGATGGCCGGAAGCTATGAAGCATTGTTCAGTCGCAGGGCAATAAAATACAAAACACTTGGTCTGAAAAATAAACAACTTGCAGAAAAAGATTACCGTAATTTTATTTTGGAAGAATACACTTTTTTAAAAAGACCTGTTGTTATTCTCAACAATAAAATTTTTGTTGGCAGTGAAAAGAAAACTGTTGGCGAATTGAAAAGCTTTGTAAAATAAATTTGCTAAGAAATAATTCTTAGCTTGGCGTAATTGAGCATTATCTTTTTTTCTCCGTTCAAATTAAATTTTACCGTTGCAATTGGGTTATGCGCGCTGCCTTCCATTTTAATTACTTCTCCAAAACCAAATTTTAAATGCTCCACTTTTTGTCCAACCTGCAAATCAGAAGTATCGCTGGCAACAAAATCTTTTGAAGGTATATGTTCAACATTTGAATGTTGTTTATTAGGAATTAGATAAGATGGTTTTTCCGTCGTCCGTTGTCTGTCGTCCGTCGTCGAATTAAAACCTCTGTTCATCCTTTCAAATGCAGAACCAGCCTGCCATGCGGTATTACTTTGATTTCTTGCTCCGCCGCCGGAAAAACTTCTGTCTAAATATTCGTCGGGAATTTCTTCAATAAAACGGCTCGGATCATTTTGAACAATATTTCCAAAACGATAACGTGTATTTGCATACGTTATCCATAATTTCTTTTTTGCGCGCGTTATCACAACATAAAATAATCGCCGTTCTTCTTCCAATTCTTCACGCGTATTAATTGACATTGCATTGGGAAAAAGCATTTCTTCCAAGCCAGCAGCAAACACGCACATAAATTCCAAACCTTTTGCCGCGTGAATGGTCATCAATTTTACAGTATCTGCATTCGGATCTTTTTCATCTGCGTCGGTTAACAAAGTAATTTGCTGCAGGTAAGTGGAAAGATCTGTTTCCGCCGCGGATTTTTTTTCGGCAATACCATTTGCTTCTTCTTTCACAATTCCATCTTCATCTATAACACTTCTGTTTTGCATATCATCAACCCATTCTTTAATACTGTTCAATAATTCCTGGATGTTTTCATAACGTGCAAGTCCTTCGGTGGTTTTATCGTTGAATAATTCCTTAATAATATTTGTTTGCTTTCCAACATGCATTGCAACATCATGCGCATTTTTTGTTTTCAACATGCTTTGAAAACTTTCAATCATCAGCACAAAATTTTCTATCGATTCGATAGACGCGCCTTTGAAACCAAATTCTTTTACACGCCTCAACACATCCCACATGGAAATATTATTGTTGTTAGCTTGCTTAACAATATTATCAATACTTGTTTTTCCAATTCCGCGTGCAGGAAAATTAATAATGCGCTTCAGCGATTCTTCATCTTTCGGATTTACAATTATGCGGAGATATGCTATGAAATCTTTTATTTCTTTTCTCTGGTAAAAACTTATGCCGCCGTAAATAGTATAAGGAATTGCCATCCGGCGCAAACTTTCTTCAAACGCGCGGCTTTGCGCATTGGTGCGATAGAGAATTGCAAAATCTTTATTATTAAAATGATTGCGCAGTTTTTGTTCCTGGATACTATCTGCTACAAATTTTCCTTCTTCATTATCGGTTAACGTGCGAACTAATTTTATTTTTTCGCCTTCCGGATTTTCTGTGAATAATTTTTTTTCGATTTGAGATTTATTATTGCTGAT
Organism: Chitinophagia bacterium; assembly: GCA_963774065.1. Taxonomy (GTDB): domain Bacteria; phylum Bacteroidota; class Bacteroidia; order Chitinophagales; family Chitinophagaceae; genus Puia. Next base: position 1,342,234 of record CAVZDO010000003.1, on the reverse strand, counting down.
AATTTCATTTGCTACATTTAAAATATTTTGTGTGCTGCGATAATTTTGCTCAAGCTTTACCACTTTCACATCATCATAATCTTTTTGAAATTGCAAAATGTTTTGAATTGTTGCGCCGCGAAAACTGTAAATGCTTTGCGCATCATCGCCAACCACGCAAACATTTTCATACATCGCGCCAAGCAATTTTATTATTTCATATTGTGCAGGATTTGTATCCTGGTATTCATCAATCAAAATGTATTTGAACTTGCGCTGGTATTTGCTCAACGATTCCGGAAAAGTTTTCAGCAATTCATAAAACTTAAGAAGAAGATCATCAAAATCCATCGCGCCATTTTTTAAACAACGCTTTACATATGCATCAAAAATTTGAGCAATCGCAGGTCGCTGGCTGCGCATATCTTCCTGCTGAATATAATAATCATTCGCATATTCCGCCGGACCTACTAATGCATTTTTTGCGCTGCTGATCCGATTGTAAACAGTAGAAGGTTTGTAATGTTTGTCATCAAGTTCTAATTCATTGATAACTGTTTTTACAACGCTCTTTGCATCATCTGTATCATAAATAGTAAAATTATTAGGATAGCCGAGTTTCGGCGCTTCGGTGCGAAGTATTCGCGCAAACACGCTATGAAAAGTTCCGATGTATAAATTTCTCGCTTCAGAATTTCCCAAAATTTTTTCCACACGCTCTTTCATTTCTTTTGCAGCTTTATTTGTAAATGTGAGCGCAAGAATATTAAAAGCATCTACACCTTTTGCCATTAAGTGTGCAATACGTGTAGTAAGCACTTTTGTTTTTCCGCTTCCTGCGCCGGCAACAATCATCAACGGTCCGTCAATATGCAGTACGGCTTCTCTTTGCGATTCATTCAATCCTTCTAAATAATCAATCATGGTTGCAATTTACGAATACACCGGCGGATGAAATCAGTATATTTTACTAGATTTTTTTTGGTGGATAAATATATTGATTATATATTGACAACGAATTTGATTTTATCTTTTATACTTATCCTTACTTTCACGCATGACTTCTTCGGATTCTTCTAATCATATTTTTCAAATGGCTGTGCAGTTTGTAAATCAAACCAGCAAGCATATTTTTTTAACAGGAAAAGCTGGCACCGGCAAAACAACTTTTTTAAAATACATCAAAGAAAATTCTTTTAAAAAAACTGCAGTGGTTGCGCCAACGGGCGTTGCAGCTATTAATGCAGGCGGCGTTACGATGCATTCTTTTTTTCAATTGCCTTTTGGCCCGTATTTGCCAACGATGAGAAGTGAATGGAACAGTAATGTAACTACTCAGCAAACGCTTTTTAAAAATATTCGTTTCAATAATGATAAGCGCGAATTGTTGCGCGAGTTGGAATTATTAATTATCGATGAAGTTAGTATGGTGCGCGCCGATATGCTCGATGCTGTTGATGCAATTCTCCGGCATTTTCGTCAGCAACCATTATTACCATTTGGCGGCGTGCAGATTTTGTACATAGGAGATTTGTTTCAATTACCACCTGTTGTTAATAACGATGAGTGGGAAAATATTTTAAAACATCATTACAAAAGTCCTTTCTTTTTTGATGCGCATGCCATGAGTCAGGCGCAACCTGTTTTAATTGAGTTGAAAAAAATTTACAGGCAGAATGAAGCGGGCTTCATCAGCATTCTAAATAATATTCGCGATAAAAAAACTTCGGCTATAGATCTCGAGCAACTGCACAAACATTATAAACCCGGTTTCCATGCGCCGGATAATGAACATTATATTATTCTTACAACGCACAACAATAAAGCAAATGATATCAATCAAAATAAATTAAGAAAACTTGATGGAAAATTATTTGAATTCAAAGGAGAATTAACCGGCGATTTTAATGAGAAAGCCTTGCCTGCAGAAATGTTTTTGCAATTGAAAGTTGGCGCGCAGATAATGTTTATAAAAAACGATAAAGGAGAATTCAGAAGATATTATAATGGAAAGATTGGAACCATTTCAAAAATAGAAAATGATAAAATTTATGTCCGCTTTCCTGAAGAAAAAAATGAACTGGAAATAGAAAAAGAAACCTGGAAAAATATTCGTTACAATTATAACAAGGAGAAAGATAATATTGATGAACAAACTCTCGGCACTTTTCAGCAATATCCAATTCGTTTGGCATGGGCAATTACTATTCACAAAAGCCAGGGATTAACTTTTGATAGAGCAATTATTGATGCCGGAGATTCTTTTGCGCCGGGACAAGTTTATGTTGCACTGAGCAGACTAACTTCTCTTGAAGGACTAATTCTTCACAGCCGGATTCATCCGCAATGCATAACCACCGATGAAAGAGTGTTGGCTTTTTCAAAAAGTGAAATGGCTGAAGATGTGTTACAGCAAGAGTTACAGCAGCAACAGAAAATTTTTGTAAGCCGCTCCATGATGCAATCTTTCAACCTCGAAAAATTAGTGGAGAATTTTTCGCAACACTTTGAGGAATATGAACACCGCATGATACCCGCAAAAGATGAAGCAATTGCGTGGGCAAAAAATTTATTGGAAAAAATTATCCAGCAGCAGGAAGTTGCAGTGAAATTTAATAACCAGTTAGAAAGATTGCTTGCAAATGCAGAACAAAATGGTTTTTCGCAATTGCATGAAAGAATTTGCAAAGCAGTGGATCATTTTTCAAAATCATTAAAAGAAATAAATGCATTACTTCATCAGCATATCAGAGATGTAAAAATAAAACAGCGTGTAAAAAAATATGTTGCAGAATTAAATGCCTTGCAAATTATTGTGGAAAGAAAAATAAAACAACTGCATCAAACAATATTAATTGCAGAAGCATTGATGAAAGGAACGGATACGGATGCTTTGCTGCAATTGATAGAAGAACAAAAAAAACCGCCGTCTGCTGATGCATTAATGGAAGAAAAAGAATCCATCAAACCAAAAAAAGGAGAAACAAGATTTATCAGTTTGCAATTATTTAAAGAAGGAAATAAAATTATTGATATCGCAAAAATGCGCGGGCTCACTTCAGCTACAATCGAAGGTCATCTTGCAACATTTATTACCACCGGCGAAATACAAATTGAAGATATTGTTTCAAAAAATAAAATTGAGATCATAGCAAAAGCAATTGAAGAAAATGCTGGTAGCACTTCTTCGTATATCAAAGAAAAGTTAGGAACTAATTATTCCTACGGAGAAATAAAAGCCGTTTTATTGTGGAAAGAAATGACGAACAAAGTATGAGGTATGAACTATAAGCTATGAAGTATGAAGTAAAATGAATAAATATAATCTCAAACTCATAGTTTATACCTCATAGCTCATACTTATTTATGAGCCTCGTTGTCCGCCGCCGCCGGTGAATTTTGCATTCTTGGCGGAACCTTTGGTATTTGTTTTTCCTTTTGCAGATTGAAAACCAGGTTTAGTTGTTTGCTGATTTCCCGGTTTGCTTCCTTTTTTATTTTTATTGCTGTTATTCAACAATGACATAGAAACATTTTAAATTTTTGCCTGAAATAATTCTACATAAAATTAAAAAATAAATTCAACATTCTACGCTTCGAATAATCAATTGTAACTTCATTTTTAACAAAATTCACAAAAGAAATTTTTCTCACAGATTTATCAGATTTACACAGATAAATAATTTTAAAGAAAAATCTGTGAGAGATAAAAAATAATATGCAAAAAGAATTATACTTCGATATAAGCTCTGAAGAAAAAGGCGGAAGTTTATTCCGTATTAAAAAAAATGACGGAACAATTTCTTTTTATTACAATCACAGCACTTATGATTCAAATAAAGATGAAATAAAAGTTTTTGAAAACTATTATGATAATTTCGAATCATTCTGGAATGAAATAAAAAAAAATAAAGAATGGTTTTATCTGCATCCATTATTTGTGCATCCTGAACAAAGGGAATTTGTGCGCAATGAACTCAAAACGGTTAACTGGAATATTCATCCGAATAAAAAATGGCAGGATAGTCATCAGCGCCAATGGAAAAAAGTGTTAAGCAATCCTTCCGGATATTATAATCCACAATAAAAAAAGTCGCACATATTGCGCGACTTGATATTTTTAATTAAATATTTTTGTTTAATTAAGCGGCATTTTTCTTGCCTCTGTTTTTTCTTCCGCCATTAGATAATGCTGCGAGCAAAACCAATGTAGTGATATATTTACCTTTCATAAAAGTATTTTTAAAAGTTTATTAATTTGTTTTCTCCGTTTTCCTCATTTCTGTTGCGTCTGATATTAAGACGCAGCTTTTTTAAAACAGGTTACACTTAATATCAATTAATAAAAATTCTTGGCACAATTTTTTTACCTTTAGCAGGAAGCCAAAAATAATTACAATGAAAACCAATCGTCTCTCAGAAAGTTTAAGCAAAGCATTAAATAATCAGATGACAAAAGAAGCCTGGCAATCGCAGGTTTATTTATCTTATGCTGTGTGGGCAGATAGTGCGGGTTATGAAGGTATTTCAAACTTTTTATTTCGTCATGCGCAGGAAGAGCGCAACCACATGATGAAAATTCTTGAGTATATTTTAGAACGCGGCGCTGATGTTAAAATTGAAGCAATTCCCCATCCGGGCGCAGAACCCACAAGTGTACAAGATTGCTTTAATAAAGTATTTGAGCAGGAAGTTGGTAATACAAAAGGAATTTATAAACTCGTAAAAATGAGTTTTGATGAAGAAGATTGGGCTACCTGGCATTTTTTGCAGTGGTTTGTAAAAGAACAAACAGAAGAGGAAACCCTTGCGCTTAATTTACTCAATAAAATAAAAATTGCCGGCGGAGAAAAAGCAAGTGGCAGTTCTTTATATTCATTGGATAAAGATTTACTTAAAACACCGGATGATGCAACATTAGCAGAAGATAAAAGCGCAATCAATCCTTAATTATACCCGGGCAAATGTTAAACAGAAGAAATTTTATTTACAAAAACTAAAACAATTTTATGACAGACACTAAACAAACAATATCTGAGCAGGCTGATGAATTAAAAAACCAGGCAAGTGAAAAATTAAATGAACTGAAAGATAAAGCAGGAGAATTAGGCAATTCATTAAAAGAAAAAGCCGGGGATGTAAAAAATGAATTAGGAGATTTGAAAGATCATGCCGGAGAAAAATTAAATGCCCTGGCTGAAGAAGCAAAACAAATTTGGAATAAAGCCACGGGTAAAAGAGACCAGGCATAAGTTTTTTTATTGATAAAAATATTTGAAGACGGACGATGTTCCATCTTTTTATTTAAATAGATCAGATACAAAAGTTTTTATAAATAATAAAGCCATCTTAAACGATGGCTCTATTTCTTTCAATATATATTTATTGAAAAACTATCCTTTTTTGGGTTCGAGTAATTTAAAGAATTGATCGAGCTGAGGCAAAATAACTATGCGGGTTCTGCGGTTCGCAGCGCGACCTTCCGGCGTATCATTAGTATCGATCGGAACATATTCACTTCTTCCGGCTGCCGTCATGTGCGCTGGCGGAATTCCATATTGATTTTGCAAAATTCTGATTACAGATGTTGCGCGCTTTACACTCAAGTCCCAATTATCTACTAATAATCCATTGCTGAAAGGAACATTATCGGTGTGTCCTTCAACCATAAACTCAATATCGGGTTGATTTTTCAAAACCTGTGCAACCTTGCCCAAAACTTCTTTTGCTTTGTCGGTTACCTGGTAACGACCGCTTTTAAATAATAATTTGTCAGAAATATCAATGTACACTACGCCTTTATCCACCTTAATATTGATGTCTTTGTCATCAAGATTGCCTATAGCGCCTTTAAGATTCATCACCAGCGCCATGTTGAGCGAATCTTTATGGGCTATAGCTTGCTGCAATGTTTGAATGTATGCATCTTTCGCGCCCATATTATCCATAGATTTTCTTATACTTTCCGCTTGCGTGCTGGAAATTACAGACATATCCTGAAGTTGTTTCAATGCCTGTGTGTTGTTTTCTTTCAAAAAGGCATTTTGTTTTGCCAGATCATCAACCTGGGATTGCAAAGCGTTTTTCTTACTGTTACAATCAGCAGTTTGATCGTTACAATTTTTTAAATCGCCTCCTTGCTTTGCATAAGCCGAATTCAGTGAATCATACTTTGCCTGCATTTCTGCCTGCATGCTTTTAAACTTTTTACTGCTTACGCAAGAAAATAGAAAAATAGAAAATAACCCTGAAAATAAAATTTGTTTAGAGTTCATGTCTTGTTGTTTTTATCATGATATAATGAGAGCCGGATTATGGCAAAATTAGTAGTAGTTCGGTATAGAGGAAGCAAAAATAAGTTATCGCAACGAAATATGTTGATAACATTTTTATAAAGTTCAATTGATATATAAATTGCCTGAGATAAAATATTGAACCTATCAGTATTGATTTTAAAAATTATCACAAAAATAATATTGACAGAAACAGAAGCCATGCCGTTTTTAAACCAGAATTCTTTTGTATAGTTTTAAAGTTTCGGCATTTAGCCACGATTTTTTTGTTTGAGTTTTTCTAATAAGCCAAAAAAATTAGTTATTAATTTACTAAAAAAATTAGTGTGTATAAAATAATTCTCTTACCTTCACCGAATCAATAATTTTGAAGAATAAAACTTACTACCATGTTAAATGCAGAAAAACAGAAGGCGCTAAAGCTTACGATGGATAAAATTGACAAAGATTATGGTAAAGGCACCGTAATGTTGATGAATGAAAAAAGCCAGGAACCTATGGATGTGGTTTCAACCGGATCAATAGGATTAGATGTTGCGTTGGGAGTTGGCGGCTTGCCGCGCGGCCGTGTTATTGAAATTTACGGACCAGAATCTTCCGGTAAAACCACTATTGCCACACATGTAATTGCTGAAGCGCAAAAAAAAGGTGGTATGTGCGCTATCATTGATGCGGAACATGCATTTGATAGTGCCTATGCAAAAAAACTCGGCGTTGACATTGACAATCTTCTTATATCACAGCCTGATTATGGAGAACAGGGTTTGGAAATTGCTGATCGTCTTATTTTATCCGGCGCGCTTGATGTGGTGGTGATTGATTCGGTAGCAGCATTAGTTCCTAAAGGAGAACTCGAAGGCGAAATGGGAGATAGTAAAATGGGATTGCAGGCACGTTTAATGTCGCAGGCATTAAGAAAATTAACAGCAACAATCAGCAAAACAAATACCATTTGCATTTTTATTAATCAACTGCGTGAAAAAATTGGAGTGATGTTCGGAAACCCTGAAACTACAACAGGTGGTAACGCGTTAAAATTTTATTCTTCGGTTCGGCTCGATATACGTCGCATGGCGCAAATTAAAGATGGAGAAGAAGCTGTTGGTAACAGGGTAAAAGTAAAAGTAGCAAAAAACAAAGTGGCTCCGCCTTTCCGCGTTGCCGAATTTGATATCGTTTTTGGCGAAGGCATTTCAAAAACAGGCGAAATAATAGATATGGGAGTTGAATTGGGAATTATTCAAAAAAGTGGCAGTTGGTTTAGCTATAACAGCGATAAATTAGGGCAGGGAAGAGATACTGTAAAACAATTGCTGCGTGATAATCCCGAACTCAGCAATGAAATAGAAATAAAGATTCGTGAAAAAATAAAAGAAACTCAGGTTGTGTAATTTTGTTTATAGATGGGTTAGTAAATACAAATCCTGCTTCCGAAGCGGGATTTTATTTTTTATTGTAGAAAATAAGAGTAAATAAAAAAGGGGTCTGAATAGAAATTCAACCCCGTTTTAAAATCCAATATCCTATGAAAAACCGAGGTAAAGATAATTGATAACCTTCAATAATGCAATACCACTTTCAGGTAATTTTTAATTTAATAACATCAAAAAAAATTATTTTTTTACAAGCTGCTGAAGAATATTTCTTTTACGATCATTATCCACAATGTGTAAAATATATGTGCCGGGTTCTAATGTTGAAACATCAACAACTTGTAACCCCTCGTGTAACTTTGTATTCAGTTTTATTACGCCAAATGCATTCAACATTTGCAGGGTGCCATTATGATCCATTTCCACGATCAACAATTTATCAACCGGGTTAGGATAAAATTTAACAGACACATTACCGGGCATATTTATCTGCAAGGGTTTTGAATAAAAATATCTTCCTGATTCCTCTTCATATTTGATCCGGTAAAAACTATACCCGGTAAATGATGAATTATCTGCTACTTCATATTGATTATTGTCCTGCATTTTTTTTATAGCACCTATCGTTTCATAATTATTGCCATCTTCACTTCTTTCTATAATAAAATAATCATCCGCATTATCACTATCGGACTTACTGCCAACAGACTGCCATTGCAATATTATTTTGCTATTGTCTTTAACAACGTAAGAAAAATTAGTAAAAAGAGAATCTCCTCCATCAAACAAAATTACTTGTTGCGTTGATGAGTCAATTCCCTGTTGCGCAGAAGATACAAAGCCGCACAGGCAAACTATTGAGGTAAGCCAAAAAAACTTCTTCATAAAGTATTGGTGAAAAATTGGGAACGGAGCCAACCAATAAACAAATTTTGTGCCGATAACTGAACGACAAAATATTACAAAGAATTTTTCTTGCATTGTTATAATCTTCTTAAAAAAGAAACATTACCTTTTGGGCATTGGCGTATTAATAAAAAATGATTCTATGCAAAATCGCAAAATGAACAGCCGCAAGCGTGTTGCACTTGTTGCTCATGATAATAAAAAAACCGAATTGATGGAGTGGGCTATTTACAATAAAAGCGTATTATCAAAACATCGTTTGTACGCAACAGGAACAACCGGGAAATTATTAGAAGAGGCCCTCAATCAATCCATAACTAAATTTTTAAGCGGCCCGTTAGGCGGCGACCAGCAAATTGGCGCCCGCATTTCAGAAGGAAAAATTGATGTGCTGATATTTTTTTGGGATCCGATGGAAGCACAACCACATGACCCCGACATTAAAGCGTTATTAAGATTAGGCGTTGTTTGGAATATTCCGATTGCGTGCGACAGAGCTACTGCTGATTTTCTTCTTACATCGCCATTAATGCACGAAGATTATGAAGTAATAATTCCCGATTACAATACATATTTAAACCGTGTTCAACACTGAAATTTATTTTGAAATGTTGGGAGAATGTTTGACCGGTTTGATTTAATTTCAATAATTCTTTTAAGAATAAAATTCCATCATAAATCAAATTCCCATTCATGAATAAATATTGGCCCGCAATATTTCTGATACTGGCGTGTGTTACACAAACAGTAAAATCACAAACTCTGTCTGGCTTTACTGCAAATACATCTGCAGAGCAATTAAACACAGAAAAAAAATTTGACAATAACCTGGATACGGGTGAAATTGATCTTCTTATAAAAGAGATGTCTGCGCACCCGCATCATGTAGGCTCTCCGGGAGATAAAGCGGTGACTGAATATATTCTCTCTAAATACAAAAGTTCGGGGTTTGATGTGCATGTTGAAACATTTTATGTTTTATTCCCTACACCAAAATTTCGCTTGCTGGAAATGACTTCTCCAACAATATTTAAAGCCTCCCTAATGGAGCCTGCTTTGAAAGAAGATGCAACTTCCGGGCAAACCAAGGAGCAACTACCTACTTATAATTGTTATTCGCCCGATGGAGATGTTACCGGCGAATTGGTTTTTGTTAATTATGGAATACCCGAAGATTATGATTACCTCGAGCGGTTAGGCATTGACGTTAGAGGCAAAATTGTTATTGCAAAATATGGTAAATCCTGGCGCGGTATTAAACCAAAAGTTGCGCAGGAGCATGGTGCAATTGGTTGTATTATTTATTCCGATCCAAAAGATGATGGCTATTATCAGGGCGATGTATACCCAAAAGGCGCGTACAAAAATGAGTATGGCGTTCAGCGCGGCTCAGTGATGGATATGCCTGTTTATCCCGGCGATCCGCTTACCCCCGGCGTTGGCGCTACAAAAGATGCAAAAAGAATTGACAGAAAAGATGCCGCTAACTTGTTGAAGATTCCTGTTCTTCCGATTAGTTATCATGATGCAGCTCCGTTGTTGCAATCTCTTGAAGGACCAGTAGCTCCTGAGCAATGGCGTGGAGCGCTTCCGTTCACTTATCATATCGGAAATGGTAAAACAACCGTTCATTTAAAACTTGAATTTAACTGGGATACAAAACCGGTTAATGATGTTATTGCAACAATGCGCGGGAGTGAATATCCTGATGAATGGATTGTCAGAGGCAATCACTACGATGCGTGGGTAAATGGCGCTAATGATCCGATAAGCGGTCAAGCGGCTATGCTTGAAGAAGCAAAAGCAGTGGGGGAACTTGTTAAGACGGGATGGAAACCAAAACGCACAATTGTTTATTGCTCGTGGGATGGTGAAGAACCTGCGTTATTAGGATCTACGGAATGGGTAGAAGAACACGCCGCTGAATTGCAACAAAAAGTTGTTACGTATATCAACTCCGATGATAATGGACGGGGTTTTTTATATGTTGAAGGATCGCATGCGCTGGAGCCTTTCGTTAATGAAATTGCAAATGATGTAATTGATCCCGAAACAGGCATAAGTATTTTGGAGCGTACAAAATCTCGCCAAATGATCAATGCAGACGGAGATATAAAAAACGTAAAAGAGTTAATGAACAAAAAAACCATGTCCATCGGAGCTATGGGATCAGGATCGGACTATTCTCCATTTATTCAACATATAGGTGTTCCTTCATTGAATGTTGGATTTGGCGGTGAAGATGGTGGTGGAGAATACCATTCCATCTACGATTCTTACGATGATTACCGGAGATTTAAAGACCCAAAATTCGAATATGAATTAACCTTGGCAAAGACCGCCGGCCGCGCAACATTGAGGCTTGCCGATGCGGAAGAACTTCCTTTCAATTTTTCATCTTTATGCAAAACCATTGAGAACTATGTAAAAGAATTAGTTGCTTTGTTGGATCAAATGCGTGAGCAAACGGTAATTCAAAATAAATTAATAAAAGAAAAAGATTACAATTATGCTGGCGATCCAACTATAAAATTATTGCCGCCTCCCGTTAAAGATGAAGTTCCCTACTTAAATTTTTCTTCATTACAAAACATATTGAACGAATTAGGAAAAACAACCGATCAATTATCAGAATCATTACAAAAAATAAAAAACTCGCCGGCAGAAAAAGATAGCATCAATAAACAACTATTTCGCGCGGAGCAAAAACTTTTAATAAGCAATGGTTTGCCAAGAAGGAGTTGGTATAAACATTCCATTTATGCTCCCGGTTTTTATACAGGCTATGGAGTTAAAACATTACCCGGCATTCGCGAAGCAATTGAACAAAGAAACTGGAAAGAAGCGCAGGAGCAAATAGAAATTGTTGCCGGAACAATCACAGAATTAAATAATTTTCTCGGTGCAATTCTAAAACAAATACGCTAACCGGCAATCTAAAATAAACAGCAACAATTTAACTGCAACACTTGTTTGTATTTATAATAGCGCATTTATTTTTTTAATTTTACATTCCGCGAAATATTCATGCAGTTTAATATTCACACGCCATATCAGCCGCAGGCGATCAACCGCAAGCTATTAGTCAGCTAACTGATGGAATTATTAATGGCGAGAAATATCAAACCCTGTTAGGCGTTACCGGTTCAGGAAAAACATTTACGATCGCGAATGTTATTCAAAATGTTCAAAGACCAACATTAGTTATCACACACAATAAAACATTAGTGGCTCAGCTTTATGGCGAGTTCAAACAATTTTTTCCGGAGAACGCTGTGGGTTATTTTGTTTCTTACTATGATTATTATCAACCTGAGGCATACATGCCCGTTAGTGATGTATATATTGAAAAAGATCTTTCCATCAATGAAGAATTAGATAAACTTCGATTGCAGGCCACAGCTCAGTTACTCAGCGGCCGGAGAGACATCATTGTTGTTGCGTCTGTAAGTTGCATCTACGGAATGGGTAATCCAACGGATTATGAAAATGGAATTATCCGCATAACGCAAAACCAAACAATTTCCCGGCAGGCATTTTTGCATTCGCTGGTAAATTCTTTATACAACCGAACACAAACCGATTTTACAAGAGGAACATTTCGTGTAAAAGGTGATACTGTCGATATTAATCTTCCTTATGTTGATTTTGGCTATCGTGTAACTTTTTTTGGTGATGAAATTGAAGAGATAGAAAGTTTTGATGTGCAAACCGGAAAACGGATTGGCAAAATGGATAATGCTGCAATCTTTCCCGCAAATTTGTACGTTGCTCCAAAAGATATGATGCAGCAAATTATTTATGAGATACAGGATGAGCTTGCAGCGCAGGTAACTTATTTTAAAAATTCAGGAAAATTTATAGAAGCACAGCGATTGAGCGAACGCGTTAATTACGATTTGGAAATGATCCGCGAACTTGGTTATTGTAACGGCGTTGAAAATTACTCGCGGTTTTTTGACAGGCGATATCCGGGCACGCGACCATTTTGTTTGTTAGATTATTTTCCAAAAGATTTTTTATGCGTGGTTGATGAAAGTCATCAAACCATCCCGCAGGTAAGCGGTATGTATGGCGGCGATAGAAGCAGAAAATTAGTGTTGGTTGATTATGGTTTTCGTTTGCCTTCTGCATTAGATAATCGTCCGCTGAATTTTCATGAGTTTGATTCTTTACTTAATCAAAATATTTTTGTTTCTGCAACGCCCGGCGATTATGAACTGGAAAAAACCGGCGGCATTGTTGTTGAACAAGTTGTTCGGCCAACGGGATTGCTTGACCCGCCAATTCAAATTCGGCCAAGTGTAAATCAGATTGATGATTTGCTTGATGAAATTGATAAAACAGTAAAAAAAGGAGATCGTGTTTTAGTAACAACTCTTACCAAGCGTATGGCTGAAGAGATGGATAGATACCTTCATCGCATTAATATCAAATCAAAATATATTCACAGCGAAGTGCACACTTTGGAACGTGTGGAAATATTAAGACAATTAAGATTGGGAGAAATTGATGTTTTGGTTGGCGTGAATTTATTACGCGAAGGATTGGATTTGCCCGAAGTTTCTCTCGTTGCAATTTTGGATGCTGATAAAGAAGGTTTTTTAAGAAATGAAAAATCTCTTACACAAACCGCCGGTCGCGCTGCAAGAAATGTTGATGGCCGGGTAATATTTTATGCAGATACCATTACCGAAAGTATGCAGCGAACCATTGATGAAACCGATCGGCGCCGCGAAAAACAAGTCACGTTTAACATCGAACATAATATTACTCCGACAACTATAAAAAAATCCAAGCAGCAGGTATTTGCTCAGACATCTGTTCTTGATATTAAAGGATATGATCCCAAAAACCCTTACGCAATTGCCCCGGATGAAGATTTAATAACTCTGGCAGCCGATGAACAGGAAACTTATAAAACCATTCCGCAAATGGAAAAAGCAATTGCAAAAATTAAAAAAGAAATGGAAAAAGCTGCCCGCGATCTTGATTTTATGGAAGCTGCAAGATTGCGCGACGATATGTTTAAGCTGCAAAAAAATTTAGAAGCAATGAAGTGAATTATAGGAATCCGCAGAACGATTAGTTTCTATTTTTTATTGCCTGATTTTTAAAATTCTGAAAAAATAATTCTTCTTCTTATAACGTATTGTTTTTGTTTAGCTAACCATTATTAGCAGAGTTTTCTACTCCTAAACAAGCAATAAATTTATACTGTTTCCGTTTATTTATTGAACCGAATTAAAATCCAATACTCATGGTAAACCCCTACCGTAAATTGTTCAACCTATTTGCATTTTCGTTACTGTCATTTGCAATTTATCTTAATTTTTTACGCACAGATAATAATCAGTTGCCGGAAAAAACCACAATAACTTACGGGCACTTGAATTCATCAACTCAACAAAAATCTTTGAGTGCAAATGATGCCAACAAAGCTCCCTTGGCAAAAGTGGACAAAAAAGATTAACAGCTTACCTCTGAAATCACAAAACAGATTTAATATAAAACTTCAAAAGCTTTTTGGTAAGTGGCTATAGGAATTTCCTAACTTAGCCGCATGAGCAAAAAGTTATTTCTACTTGATGCAATGGCGCTGATATTTCGCGCTTATTATGCATTGATACGCAATCCGCGTGTTACTTCAAAAGGACGAAACACCAACGCACAGTTTGGTTTTACAACAACACTTGTTGATCTTATAAACAATCAGCATCCAACACATCTTGCTGTATGTTTCGATACACACGCGCCTACAGAAAGACATACCGATTTTGCAGATTACAAAGCCAATCGCCAGGAAGCGCCGGAAGATTTACTCAGCGCTCTTCCCGATATCAAAACAATCATATCTGGTTTCAATATTCCTTGTGTTGAGTTAGATGGATACGAAGCTGATGATATAATCGGCACGCTTAGCAAACAGGCTGCTGCTGCAGGTTACGAAGTTTTTATGGTTACGCCAGATAAAGATTACGGGCAATTGGTTTCAGAAAATATAAAAATTTATAAGCCGCCATATCAAGGCGGAACTATTGAAATTCTCGGACCAAAAGAAGTTTGTGAAAAATGGAATATTAAAGATGTGTCGCAAGTTATAGATATTTTGGGATTGATGGGTGATGCAGTAGATAATATTCCGGGCATTGCCGGCATAGGAGAAAAAACTGCTGCAAAATTATTAGCTGAATATGAAACGTTGGAAAATGTTCTTGCAAATGCTGAAAAAATAAAAGGCTCATTAGGAGAAAAAGTGAAAGCCGGAAAAGATATGGCTATAATGAGTAAAAAACTTGCTACAATTATTACCGATGTGCCGGTTGAATTTCATGAAGAAAATTTTAAACTTAAAGATTGGAACAGAGAAATTTTAAAAGAAATATTCGCGCAGCTTGAATTTAAAACCTTAGGCAAAAGAATTCTTGGTGATGATTTTAATGCTTTCGCTACAGCGCCTGTTGGTGTGCAAACGGATTTATTTGGTAACGTAGTGGAAAATAAAAATGAAAAACAGCAACCAAAAAATTTTTCAGAAAATATTAATGAATCAGAAACTGCTGAAATAACTTCTGCAGGTAAAAATATTCATAACACCACGCACAACTACGAGGCAGTTGAAGGTGAAAAAAATATCAGTGATCTTATAAAAAAATTATCTGCTCAAAAAGAAATTTGTTTTGACACGGAAACAACTGGCATTGATGCCAATGATGCGGAATTGGTAGGCTTGAGTTTTTCTTTCAAAACAGGAGAAGCATATTACGTTCCATGTCCGGCCGATCAAACAGAAACAAAAAAAATTCTCAAACAATTTGAATCTCTTTTTAATAACACAGAAATAATTTGGATAGGTCAGAATGTGAAATACGATATGCTGATGCTGAAATGGTATGGCATAGAATTGAGGGGAAATATTTTTGATACAATGCTTGCGCATTACGTTATTGAACCCGATGGAAAACGAGATATGGATACGCTGAGCGCACAATATCTCGGTTATGAGCCTGTTCATATAGAAGAATTAATTGGCAAAAAAGGAAAGACGCAGGGAAATATGCGCGATGTTGAGCTGGAAAAAATAAAAGAATATGCAGCTGAAGATGCAGATATCACACTGCAGTTGAAACAAGTATTTCTTCCTTTGCTTAAAGAAAAATCTGTTGAAAAAGTTTTTGGAGAAGTAGAAAATCCTCTCGTAAAAGTTTTAACAGATATGGAATTTGAAGGTGTGAAAATTGATGAAAATTTTTTAAAAGAATATTCAAAAGAACTGGAACGCGAAGCTAAAAAAGCGGAAGAAAGCGTTTACCAGCAAGCCGGCGTTAGGTTCAATCTTGCTTCTCCAAAACAATTGGGCGAAGTGTTGTTTGAAAAATTACAACTTGATCCGAAAGCAAAAAAAACAAAAACCGGTCAGTATGCAACCGGCGAAGATGTTTTATTAAAACTCGCGCATCAAAGTAAAATTGTAGAAGATATTTTAGCTTATCGTGAACTCTCCAAACTTAAATC
Source organism: Chitinophagia bacterium (assembly GCA_963774065.1). Taxonomy (GTDB): domain Bacteria; phylum Bacteroidota; class Bacteroidia; order Chitinophagales; family Chitinophagaceae; genus Puia. The sequence continues at coordinate 1,326,168 of CAVZDO010000003.1, read as the reverse complement.
TACCTATGTTGATGCACTACCGGTGATGGTTAACCGAAAAACCGGAAGAGTGCATACCTCATACGCGCAGGCTGTTGCAGTAACCGGAAGACTTTCCAGCAATAATCCGAATCTGCAAAACATTCCGGTGCGTACAGAACGCGGAAGAGAAATAAGGAAAGCATTTATTCCGCGGGATGATAAACATATTCTTCTTTCGGCAGATTATTCCCAAATTGAATTGCGCATTGTTGCCGCAATAAGTGGTGATCCGGCTATGTGTGATGCCTTCAAACAAAATAAAGACATCCATACTGCCACTGCAGCAAAAGTGTACAATATTGAAGAAACAGATGTGACAAAAGAAATGCGTTACAAAGCAAAGAGCGTAAACTTTGGAATCATTTACGGACAAGGCGCTTTTGGGCTGGCCGATAATCTTGGAATCAGTCGCTCCGAAGCAAAAGAAATAATAGATAATTACAAAAAACAGTTTGCTAATATTCAAAAATATATGGACGATACCATCAACTTTGCGCGCGAGCACGGCTATGTGCAAACATTAATGGGCAGAAAACGTTGGTTGAAAGATATTAATAGCGCCAATTTTACCGTTAGAGGTTTTGCAGAACGTAATGCAATTAATTCTCCGATCCAGGGAACTGCTGCAGACATGATAAAACTGGCCATGATAAAAATTCATCACGCTTTTAAACAAAACAAATTTGCATCGAAAATGATTTTACAAGTGCACGATGAATTGGTTTTTGATGCGACAATTGAAGAAGCCGAGATAATAAAACCGGTAATTATTGATTGTATGCGCCTGGCTTTACCTTTACCTAACAACGTTCCTGTTGAAGCGGAAATTGGCGGCGGCGTTAATTGGCTGGAAGCGCATTAAAAAGCTTCACATTAACATATTGTTTGTAATTACTAACCAAACTTTACTGTTTATAAATAGTCTTAGAATAGCAATATTTTATTTTTATAACCAAAATCTTTTCACAAAAAGAATTTTAATTTTTACAAACTAAATTTTGACATATGAAAATTCTCCGGATGGCCTTATCTCTTTTATTCAGCACAATTTTATTTGGTGCTGCAAAAGCAGATGATCAATGGCCGCAAACTATCACTGCTTCTGATGGAACTCTGATAAAAATTTATGAACCGCAGCCCGAATCTTTTCAGGGCGATGTGTTGAAAGCCAGATCTGCAATATCTATACAGGAAAGCGGACAAGCCGATCCTACATTCGGAACTTTTTGGGAAATTGCAACTGTACAAACCGACAGAGATAACCGCCAGGTAAATATTGAATCAATAAAAGTTCCTAATTTAAAATTCGCCAGTGATGTTGATCCTAATAAAATCAATTTCCTAAAAACAACATTGGAAACTGAAATTCCAAGGCTTGGCATCAATCTTTCTCTTGATAATGTGCTTGCCTCTTTGGATATGCATGCAGAAGAAAAAAAGCTTTCGAAAGATTTAAACAACAATCCTCCAACAATTTATTATTCTAACAAACCATCTTTGCTCGTAACAATTGATGGACAGCCTAAATTTCAACGTAATGACACTTGGGGTGTTGATGTTGTTGTTAATTCGCCATTCACTATAATAAAATATAATGATGGCAATTATTATTTGTATGGTGGCAAACATTGGTATATCGCTCGTTCTGCAACTGGTCCTTTTTCTTATGTAGATAATGTTCCGCCTGCATTTGGTCAGATCGAAACAGCAGTCAATAATGCGAATTCCGATCCCGGCTATACAGATTCTGCGAGCGCACAAACTCAGAATAATACTATTTCAGACATTGTGGTTAGCACAACTCCGGCAGAACTTATTCAAACAAACGGACAAGCAAGCTGGGAACCTGTTCAGGGAACAAATCTTTTGTATGTAAGCAATTCACAGAATGATATTTTTTTAGATCAAGGTTCGAATCAATATTACGTTTTACTTTCCGGACGCTGGTATAGGTCTGGCACTATGCAAGGCCCGTGGCAATTTGTTGCATCGAATGCATTGCCGGCAGATTTTGCAAAGATTCCTGAAGGTTCACCAAAAGATAATGTGCTTGCAAGTGTTGCAGGAACTGATGCTGCACGTGAAGCAGTGATGGATGCTCAAATTCCTCAAACTGCAAAAGTAGACAGACGTAATGCAACTGCTAATGTTACTTATGATGGTAATCCTGATTTTCAAAATATTCAGGGTACGGATATGCAGTATGCAGTGAACACACCTAATTCAGTGATTCGTTTTCACGGAAATTATTATTGTGTTGATAATGGTGTTTGGTTCGTATCAAATAGTCCGGAAGGTCCATGGCAAGTTGCTACCGACCGTCCTGATGAAGTGGATATGATTCCTCCAAGCTGCCCGGATTACAACATGAAATATGTTGACATTTACGATGCAACTCCCGACTACGTTTATATGGGTTACACTCCGGGTTATTTAAACGCTTATGTGTACGGACCGACCGTTGTGTACGGAACAGGTTTTTATTATGATCCATGGTGGGGTTCCTATTATTATCCACGTCCCTGCACCTGGGGATTTGGAATGAATTATAACCCATGGTTTGGCTGGAGCTTTGGATTTGGTTACGGATTAGGTTGGTTCAATATAGGATTTGGTGGCGGACTTTGGCGTGGCTGGCATGGTGGATGGTGGGGACCGGCTGTTTATCATCCGGCATATCGTTGGGGCGGTGGTCGTTTTGGATATAACGCAGGTTATTATGGTAGCAGAATAAATGTTAACCGCGCCATAATCAGAAATAATGTTCATTACACTAATAATATTTACCATTATAATCGCAATGCAGTAACTGCTAATAGTAATCGTTTTGGAAATAATGTAAACAGAAATAATTTCAACCGCATAAGTGGTAACTCTGTTAATAATCCAAATAGAAACGGATTTAGTGGAACTAATAACAGAATAGGTACACAACAGGTAAGAACGCCGAATAATGTTACCACTGATAGATCAGGAAACGTTTTTCAGAGAAATACACAAGGTCAATGGCAACAACGCCAACAAAGACAGTGGCAACCTGTTAATAACAATCAACAGGTTCAAAACCTGAACCGTCAGCAGCAAATGCGCGACAGGGGTCAAACGCGAACCCAAAACTTTCAGTCGGTAAGACAAAGTTTTAGCAGGCAAAGCAGCCCTGCTCCCAGCAGACAAAGCAGCGGCGGCGGCGGTCGCTCAGGTGGCAGAAGAAATTAAACACTATAAAAAATGAGCGCTGTATCGGCGCTCATTTTAATTTTGTGATTATCGTTATGCACATTTCAGATTATTTTCATTCTCTTCAGGTCGTAAGCAACCGCTATTTTATGGTTGCAGGCATAGCTTTTATTTTGTTTTATTTTTTATTCAGAAGAAAAATTTCTTACAAAAAAATTCAGCTGAAATATCCTAAGTTTAAAGATTATGCGCGCGAAATATTTTTTTCTGTTTTCACCATGTGTCTTTTTGCAATAGTCCCTTTGATCTTCATAAAAAATAAATCGGTTGTTGTTCACACAATGTTTTATACAAAAATAGATCAGTATGGATGGATATATTTTTTTCTTGCTTTTCCATTGATGTTTATTATTCACGATACTTATTTTTACTGGATGCACCGCCTTATGCATCAAAAAAAATTATTCCCGATATTTCATCTTGTACATCATAGGTCTGTAAACCCATCGCCGTGGGCGGCGTATGCATTTCATCCGTTAGAAGCAATTATTGAAGTTGGCATCTATCCCATATTTTTATTCATAATGCCGATTCACTATTTACATTTTTTTATTTTCTTTTTACTTTCTCTAATTTATAATGTGTACGGGCATTTGGGATTTGAATTATATCCAAAAGGTTTCAGCAGTCATTGGTTGGGAAAATGGATCAATACTTCTGTAAATCATAATCAGCATCATCAATACTTCAAAGGTAATTATGGTTTGTATTTTTTGTTTTGGGATAGAATGATGGGAACCGTTCGTAATGATTACGATGAAAAATTCAGTGAAGTAAATTCCAGAAAAAAAATTATTGCCGCTTAAAAATCGGAAGCATTTCCTTTTTCTTTGCCGGTCATTCTTACAAAACCTTCTGCTGCTTTAACTCCCATTTCCGCTCCACGAAATTTTTCCATTATCTCATGCCCGCAATCATAGATCCCCGGCGGGTCCTGGCTTAGATGACAAAACACTGCTTTGCGTTTTTGTTCCTGCGTTGAAGTTACATCAACATAATCGGTCGGTTTAAAAGTCATCGTTTGTTCTCCGATGCAAACTTCAAAAAAATATAAATCAAATTTTTCTTTTGCGCGAACCCAGCATTGCATAGTTAATAAAGAAGCAACCTGGTGATCTTTATGCGAATCAATTGGCCAATGTGTAAAAACAATATCGGGTTTTTCGCCGGCAAGAATTGTTTGCATTTTTTTTACCCAATCATTGCTGATAACCGTATCTCCATCAATTTGGCCGGCGAAAATCGGTTTCGCATTTATTATTTTGCACGCTTCAATAGCTTCTTTGCTTCTTATAGATGCAGCTTCATCATTAGATTTTCCGTGAATGCCAGCTTCTCCGCGCGTTAAATATACTATTGTCACCGAATGCCCGATTGCAGCAAACTTCGCTAATGTGCCACCACAGCCGCTTTCAGGGTCATCCGGATGACCGCCAACACAAACTATTTTCAATAATTTTTTTTCTTCACTGATTTGCGAAATTAAAAAAGATGGCGTTGAAAGCATACCGATTCCTGCCAAAGAGCTTTTTACAAACCTTCTACGGGAAGAATTATTCATAAAATATTTTATTATGAAAGATAAATAAATTTGGAGTTGTTATTTTATATTTCCTTTCTCGCATTTGCATTTTTCGGGTTAACTTGCACGTCCTTAAAAAATAAATATGACAGAGTACAGTAAAGTTGTTGCAGTGACCGGCTTACCCGGTTTATACGAATTAATCAGCAGCAAAACAGATGGCGCAATTGTTCGTTCGCTTGATGATAAGAACACAAAATTTATTTCGAGCCGGATCCATAAAATCACGCAGCTCGAAACTATTGAAGTGTTTACAGTTAAAAACAATGCAAATCTTGTCGATATTTTTAAAGCGATGGATGGAGACGAAAAATTGCCGGATGAAAAAGATAATGCCGCATTGAATAAATATTTTAAGAAAACATATCCCGATCTTGACTTTGAAAAAGTTTATGCAAGCGATATGAAAAAAATGGTGAAGTGGTTTTCATCTTTAAAAAATAATAACATTGAATTGAAATTATCCGAACCTCCGGTTGAAGAAGAACCTGTTGTTGAAGAGAACAAAAAAGAACCTGTAGTTGTTGAAAAAGAAGAAAAGAAAAAAGAACTGAAACCAAAAAAAGTTGCCGAAGAAACAAAGCCCGTTGCAAAGAAAAAAGCAGAACCTGAGAAAAAAGAAGACAAACCTAAAAAAGCTGCTGCAAAAACTAAAAGCAAAAAAAGTAATTATTAAAAATGAAGTACAGCGCTGATATTAAAAAACCTAAGAGATATTTTTTACCCGAAGATTTTAAAATTACTGATTGGGAAAATCTCGAACCCTATTTTAAAGAACTTTTACAAAGAGAAATTACTACCAAAGAAGATTTAGAAAAATGGCTTAAAGACCTTAGTGAGCTGGAAGCTGTAGTAAGCGAAGATGCTTGCTGGCGACAGATTCGAATGACTTGCGATACGGAAAATAAATCGCTTGAAGAAGCATTTGTTTTTTTTGTTACAGAGATTCAACCAAAAATGCAACCCTATGCAGACCAGCTTAACCGAAAATTAATTGATTGTCCGCTCACCGAACAACTCGACAAAAAAAAATATTTTACTTACCTGCGCTCAATTAAAAAAAGTATTCAGCTATTTCGGGAAGAAAATATTCCGTTACTGTCCGAATTAAGTGTGATGGGGCAACAGTTTGGAGTTATTTCAGGAAAGATGACCGTAGAAGTTAACGGTAATGAATATACGTTGCAGCAGGCAAATAAATTTTTGGAAAATCCTGACAGAAATCTTCGCGAAGACGTGTATCGAAAAATTCAGGAAAGAAGATTGCGTGATAAAGATCAGCTGAACGATTTATATTCTTCATTAATAGCAAAACGAAACCAGGTTGCACTGAATGCCGGTTTTTCCAATTACCGCGATTATAAATTTGTTGAACTTGGCCGTTTTGATTACACCAAAGAAGATTGTTTTCAATTTCATGAATCCGTAAAGACATATGTATTACCGTTAGTAGACATAATAAATGAAAACAAACGAAAAAAATTAAAAGTAGAAAAACTCCGCCCATGGGATACTGAAGCACAACCTGCAGGGGTAGAGCCGTTGCATCCATTTAAAACGGGAAGCGAACTGCTCAACAAATCCATAGCTTGTTTTCAGCAGCTTGATCCATTTTTTGCTGATTGTCTTTCTACAATGAAAAAAATGAACCGTCTTGATTTGGAAAGCAGGAAAGGAAAAGCTCCCGGTGGATATAATTGTCCGTTAGCAGAAACAGGCGCGCCATTTATTTTTATGAATTCTGCAGGGCAAATGCATGATGTTACAACCATGGTTCATGAAGGCGGGCATGCCGTGCATTCTTTTCTCACACACGATCTTGAATTGAGTGCGTTTAAAGAATACCCTATGGAAATTGCTGAAGTTGCGAGCATGGCAATGGAATTATTTACTATGGAATATTGGGATGTTTTTTTCGATAATAAAGAAGAATTGCAACGTGCAAAAGAATATCAATTGGAAAGAATAATATCAATTTTTCCGTGGATAGCTCTTATCGACAAATTTCAACATTGGGTTTATGAAAATCCGCAGCATAATGCTGAAGAAAGAAAAAATAAATGGACAGAAATTGTTACCGAATTTTCATCAAAAATAATTGACTGGAGCGGACTGGAAGAATACCGGCATTATAGCTGGCAAAAACAATTGCATTTATTTGAAGTTCCGTTTTACTATATTGAATATGGCATTGCACAGTTAGGCGCAATCGGATTATGGATGCAATTCAAACAAAATAAAAATAAGGCGTTGGAAAATTATATAAATGCATTGCATCTTGGTGGAACAAAAACTATTCCTGAATTATATAATGCAGCAGGATTACAATTCAATTTTTCAGGAGAATATATTAAAACATTAATGGATTTTGTTAACGAAGAAATGAAAAAGATTTATAGTATGACTACTATCTGAACACAAGAATTTTTAGTTGATAATTTGTTATAGAATATTATATTTGCAGTAAGCATAAACGCCGCGTCAAATGCGGCTTTTAATAAAAAAGCTACTAATCAGAGCCTTAACCAAAAGTCCGGATGTTTCTACATCGGGGCTTTCTTTTTTTGGCAATCTTTACAAATTCCATTCACAACAACCTCTACTTTTGAAGCAATAAAATTATCCGGCAGTTTTATTAATGGTGGCGTAATATTTTCCATGCAGGTTGTATTGCCGCATTTGCTGCAAACAAAATGAATATGATTATCGTGATGATGACCTTCACTGCAATTGCCTTTGCATAATGCGTATAAAATTGAATTGTCTGCCGTAGGAATACTGTGAATAATTCCTTTTTCAACAAACGATTGAAGCGTTCTGTACACAGTAACTCTATCAAACTTTTCGCCGGCTTTTTTTTCAATATCTCCATGCGATAAAGCAGTTGCGTTTTCAAGAAATAGTTCTAATATTTTTTTTCTTCCGTTGGTTACGCTAAGATTATTTCTTTTTAAAATAGAATTTACCTGTGCTTGCATGCTTAATATTTTAATCGTGAGTCGGGAAACGTCAGACGTGAGAAAGGATTCCTGATTATTCCCGATCTCTCACGTCTCTGATCTCATGTCTCACGCCACATCAATGAACATTGTTACCATTTAACGGACTGGAAAAATGATTAATTCCCGGTTTCTCTTTCAAAAGTGTTTCTATATCCGTTTTCAATTCAGCAATTTCATCTTTTTTTAAACCGTCAGCGATTTTTCTTACATCACCGTTCTTATCAACCAAAGCAAAAAATTGCGTGTGAATAAATTGTTTGCTGATATCTTCATCATTATTTTTCGGATCATCCAATAAATAACTAACACGCGCAGCGCGGTACAAACTATCTTTTCTTCCTGTTAAAAAAAGCCAGGTTTTTGAATCAGCATTAATGGAATCTGCATACCATTTCATTCGTGCAACGCTGTCAGTTTCCGGATCAACGGTATGAGAAAGAATCCGAAAATCAGGTTCATCTTTAAATGCAGCGTATATTTCTTTCATGTTATTATTCATTTTTGGGCAAATGCCTTTACAGGTTGTAAAAAAATATTCCGCCACATATACTTTGCCCGCAACATCTTTTTCCGAAATAATTTTTCCATCCTGGTCTGTGAAAAAAAACGGCTGCACTGCGTTCAAAACCGGAAGTTTTACTTCGCCAAATCCCGGAATTATTTTTATAAGAGCTACATAAAATAAAATAACAAGAACCGCAAAAAACACAATATAAAATATAGCTTTCTTTTTCATTTTTAATTTCTGTTTTCTTTCCATAAATCCTGACCTGTTGGTTATTTAACAAACGCAAATTTACCAGTATTCTGAGTAAGGATATTTATAAAAATGCTTTTCCCAAATTCAAAAACAAATTGAATGGTAAATTGTTACTTTTGTACTATAAAATTGTGAGTTATGATTAAAACCGGCAATCCCGTAATCAGCATTTATACAGAAATGACGCCTAACCCCGAAACGATGAAATTCGTTGCCAATAAATTATTATATCCGGGCAAAAGTATTGATTTTGCTGATGTTGAAAGCGCCAAACCATCTCCCTTAGCTAATGAACTTTTCGGATTTCCTTTTATAAAAAGTGTTTTTATTGCCAGCAACTTTGTAACGCTTACAAAAACAGCTGAAACGGATTGGGATGATGTTATTACAACCATCAGGCAATTTTTGAAAGAATATCTTGAAGAAGGAAAAACAGTTATTAACGAAGAAGAAATTGTTGTAGTAAAAAAAGAAGGCAATACGATTGATGCAGATGACGATGACGTGGTGAAACGTATTAAAGAGCTTCTTGAAAGTTATGTAAAACCAGCTGTGGAAATGGATGGCGGCGCAATACAATTTAAAAGTTATAATGAAGGAACTGTGAATTTAATGTTGCAGGGCTCTTGCTCCGGCTGCCCTTCATCGATGATAACATTAAAAGCCGGAATTGAAGGTATGATGAAACGCATGATTCCTGAAGTGAAAGAAGTTGTTGCTGAAGCGGAATAGTGAATGGTGAATAGTGAAATAGAAAAATTACATTTAACGCATAAAGCTCCTGTTGGGAGCTTTTTTATTTTAGTTACTTTTGAAATGAGAGGACAGGAATTTTTACGAATCATACGAATTGAAAGCACGATGTATTCTTCGTGTAATTCGTAAAAAATCGTGTAACAAAAAAAAGATCATTAAACTCCACAACCATTTTCATTTTGCACGAATTCTTTCACCAGTTCATACAAGAAATAAAGGGCACAACATGGCTTGAATTTATTGCAGTTATCTGCGGAATTGCAAGCGTTGTTTTTTCAAGAATGGAAAATATTCTTGTGTACCCGGTTGGAATGATCAATACTGCCATCTACATATATTTATATCTCACTCACGGCTTGTATGCAGACGCCTCGGTAAATTTTTATTATACGGTAATGAGCGTAGTCGGTTGGATTATGTGGGCGAGAAAAAAAGACGGAAGTAATGTTCTTGTCATCACAAAATCGGATGGAAAAGATTGGAGAAATAGTGTGATTTTTTTTATCGCATGCTGGGCAGTTCTTTTTTTTGTATTGAAAAACCTTACGGATAGCACCGTTCCGTTTGCCGATGCATTCACATCTGCTGCAGCTTTCACCGGCATGTGGTTAATGAATAAAAAGAAATTAGAAAACTGGATATGGTGGATCATAACAAATCTCGCTTCCATTCCTTTAAATTTTTACAAGCATCTTGCGTTCACAAGTTTTCAATATCTCGTATTTCTGATACTCGCAATTATGGGATATATTAGTTGGAGCAAGAAAATACAACATGCAATCTCTTAAAAAAATTGTTATTATAGGTCCGGAATCAACGGGAAAAAGCACTTTGTGTGAAGATCTTGCACACCACTATAACACCGAATGGGTTCCCGAATATGCAAGAGAGTTTTTGCTTACTAACGGCAATACATACACGTATGAAACTCTTCTTACCATTGCAAAAGGACAAACTGCATTGGAAGACGAAATATGCTCAAGGCTCCCCGCTCAAGGCTCGCAGATTGTTTTCATAGATACCGACATGTACGTAATGAAAGTATGGAGTGAATTTGTTTTTGCAAAATGCCATCAATGGATCATAGATCAGATCGTGGAAAGAAATTACGACCTATATCTTTTGTGCAACACCGACTTGCCCTGGACAAAAGATGAATTGCGTGAATATCCCGATCTTGAAACAAGAGAAAAGCTATTTCATATTTACAAGGATATAATGATCAATCAAAAAACACCCTGGGTTGAAATAAGAGGGATTCATGAAACCCGCATGCAGCTTGCAATTGAAGCCGTAGACGCATTATTGAAAAAAGATCATTGAAGTAATTTCTGAATATCCTCATCATCCTCTAAATGATTCATTTGAACTAACACCCATGGATATCTCATAGAAACATGTTTTGATAATGGTTTTATCGTGTACTCTTTCGGGTTGGGCAAACAGGAAGCAATCAATGAAGATTCTTGTCGCGTAAGCATTTTAGCATGTTTGCCAAAATAGTATTCAGATGCTGCATCAATTCCATAAACTCCTTTTCCCATTTCACTCACATTGAGATATACTTCCAAAATTCTTTTCTTTCCCCATATCAATTCGATCATAAAAGTAAAATATACCTCTAGACTTTTTCGAAACCATCCGCGTCCCTGCCAGAGAAATACATTTTTAGCCACCTGCTGGCTGATAGTACTTGCTCCATGCAATGATTTGCTTTTCTGATTATGCTTCATCGCTTTTTCAATTGATTTAAAATCAAACCCGTCATGATCAGGAAACAGCTGATCTTCCGAAGCAATCACCGCAAGTTTTGCATAAGGAGAGATTTCTTTCATGCCAACATAATTTCTTTTCAATCCATCTCCGCTAACTAAACTAACTAATTGCGTAATGGTTATCGGCGGATTAACCCATTTGAGTAAAAGAATATAAAACAATTGCAGAAAAAATAAAAAGAGAAAAACTCTCTTAGTTATCTTCCAGCATTTCCGGAAAAATTGTTTTGATTTAAAAGCCATGCAAAAATTTGATGCAATTTGTAAGAAGAACAATGAAGATAATAATCATTTCTTATCCAAATCGAGTGCAAGATATTCGAGTGTAAATTTTTTTCCGAGATGATATGTTTTGAACCTGCTTTTTATTAATAAAAATCCTCCGGCTAAAAGTGCACCGGCAGTAATAAAACTCCCTGATGTGTACCATGCTCTCACATTATCTCCACGATATGCGCCATTAACAGCTCCTAATAATAAAGCGCCGACGCCTGCGGCCATTAATATTACTCCATCTTCATTATACTGTAAATTTTTTCGCTCGAGTTTTATTGTTGCAATTTCTTTGAAGTGAAATGGATAATCATTTATAAAAACACTGTCGTGCCTGATTGCAGTTATTGTTCCCTGAAACCATTGATGATAAATTGTTTCAAAAGTAATATCCATTCCTGCTGCATAGGTCTTCACATTTGCGCCTTTTTTTTCAAGAATAACAACATTTGTTTGCGCGCAAACATGCAAACAGGTTACACTCAAAAAAATAAAAAGTAACTTTTTCATTCTGAAAACTATTATCAAACTTACAAAGTGCAATTGCAAGTATTTTGTTAATGCTATTTTATTTATGGGTCATAAAAATTACTCCCCATGCAAGCACAACTCCAAATCCGATTAAAATTAGTCCGGATATTTTATTAATTATAGAAAGATTATGCAGCGTTAACCGTTTACCAAGTTTACCTGCCATCATTACTTTACCAACATCTGCAGACATATTTACCAGCAAACAAACAGAAAAAATTATGATTCGTTGTTTGAATGTGTGGTTGATGGATAAAACAGTTGCGTTCCCAAGCCAAAAAATTATTACACCGGGGTTAAGCGTATTAATTATAAATCCGGAAGCAAAAATTTTTGCCATGTCACGCTTTCGAAATCGCACAGCATCTCCATTGCCCGTTGAGTTGAGATGCACTTTTTTAAAAAAAACAAAATACACGCCCATTGCAATCAAAAAAATACTCCCGCTAATTCCTATCGAACTTTTATATTCGAGCAATTCAGCAACCAATGCCGTAAATGCGTTACTGAGTGCAACCAAAATAATATCGCTGAACCAAACGCCGGCAACAAAACTCAAGCCTCCTTTATATCCATTAGTTAAACTTTGTTTGATGATAGTAAAAATAATAGGGCCAACAGACAAGGCAAGAATAAAACCGAGAGCAAGACCTTTCAATATAGATTGAAGCATATTATTACCGGGTCATGTTTAAATAAAATATGGGCATTTGATTTACAAGTTCTGAAAAATAGTTTAATGAAAAAAGATATTGGTAATATATATGCAAATGTGCCGCGGATCAATATTTTTCAGCTATTAAAAAATCCTGCCACTCCTGTAAAATTTTTCCTTTCAGTACGCGAGGAAATTTATGCTGCCCTCCAATCTTTCCTTTCAATTCTAAAAACTTCGTAAAAATTAATTCGGGCAGCACTTTTACATGAATGTCTTTTAAAGCAGCGCCTCGTTCTACGGCATAATCATCATTTAATTTTTTTAATTTTTCGTCTATTATTTTTTTCAACCGATCAGCATCAACTTTATCATTGGTTGCAACATACCATTGATGACCAAAAAATAATCCGTCCGGTATTCCTGCAACTGTAAATTCAGGAATGGAAATATTTAATTCTGCACTTGCCAACTGCAAAGCTTTGTTCATATTATCAACGCTCAAATGTTCTCCCACAAGGTTGAGATAATGTTTTACGCGACCGCTGATAATAATTTCACAACGGTCTTTATCCGTAAATTTGATTGTATCGCCGATCAAATATCTCCACGCGCCGCCGCTCGTGCTTATTAAAATGGCATAGTCTTTATTTTCTTCTACTTCATTTATCAAAAAAACTTCAGGAGCTTTTACAATGTTTCCATCTCTGTCAAAATTTTTATCATCAAAGGGAATAAATTCTAAAAAAATATGTTCCGAAGTTACCAGGCGCATACTCTTTGTATATTGACGATCCTGGTATGCAATAAATCCCTCCGACGCGAGATATGTTTCAATATATGTAAGTGGCTTACCAAGCAATTTTTCAAATCCTTTTTTATATGGTTCGAACGATACGCCGCCGTGAACATAAAATCCGAGATTAGGCCATAGCTCATGTATATTTTTGAGATTGTAACGCTCAATAATTTTTTCCAGGCACAATTGAATCCATGCAGGTACGCCAACAAGAAAACCTATATCCCAATTCGGAGCCTGCAGCACCACTTCTTCAATCTTTTTATTCCAATCTTTTGTTTTTGCAATTTTCTTTCCCGGTTTGTAAAACGGAGCAAACCAAAACGGAATTTTTTTTGTAGAGATTCCGCTCAAATCTCCCGCGTAATAACCAGAACCTTTTTGCAGATCCGTGCTGCCGCTGATCATCAGCCAACCTTTGCTTATGCTTTTTACAGGAATATCATGATAGGTTCTCAGCGAGAATAATTGTTTTAGCATTACCACCCTGTTGCCACGTAATAAATCGCTGGTGATCGGAATATATTTGCTCGCGGCTTCTGATGTGCCGGAGCTCAATGCGTAATATTTTATTTTTCCCGGCCAACACACATCGGGTTTTCCTTCCAGTGTTTTATACCACCATTCTGTATAAATTTTATTGTAATCAAAAACCGGAACAAGCTCTCTGAATTTTTTTTCGGGATTGCGCGAAAATAAAATTTTATCAAACTCGTATTTCTGACCAAACTCTGTGAAACGCGCTTTTTTTAATAGTTTTTTTAATACTTTGGTTTGCTGCCGCTGTGGAGACTTGTGGCGCAACCGCAAAGCTTTCGTTACTGAAGAAGGCAATTGAATTTCAATTAATGCCATCAAAATGAAAATTAGTGCTAACCAAAATTAAGGGATTAAAATATAAGAAATTTTTTAGTTCATTTTATGAAAAATGGTAATTTTTTTGGTCGGGGACAAAATTGAAAACAGCCTTTCTTACCTTAGCTCAATTTCCACTTAAAAAATAAACCAATGCAAAGAAGAAATTTTGTAAAAACGTCGTTGCTCGCCGCTACTGCACTTTCTGCAAAAGCAATAAATTTAACCGAAGAAAAAAGCGGTTTGGGAAATAAATCTTTGTACGAATTAAGAGAATACGAATTGCATTTTGGCACAAACGAAAATGAGTTGCACGGATATTTTCAAAATGCACTCATTCCTGCGTTAAATAAAGCCGGAGTAAAAAATGTTGGTGTTTTTAAAGAAACCAGCAAATCTGAACCAACAAAAGTATACCTGCTCATTCCATATCCTTCATGGGAAGATTTTCCGTCGATTAATTTTCAAGTGAAAAATGATGCGGATTTTAAAAAAGCATCTGCAAATTATGATCAGATCAGCGCCGAAAAATTTCCATATACGCGTTTCAAAACAAAATTGATGATTGCCTTTCAGAATCAACCACAAATAATTATTCCTGAAAAAGCTCCGCGGATTTTTGAATTGCGTACCTATGAAGGTTATAATGAAGATGCATTAAGAAGAAAATTGAAAATGTTTAATGAAGAAGAGTTTGCAATTTTTGACAGAACAAAACTGAACCGTGTTTTTTTTGGTGAAGTAATTGCCGGAAACGATATGCCCTGCCTAACCTATATGATAAGTTTCGCCAACATGGAAGAGCGCGATAAAAACTGGGCTGCATTCGGCGCAGATGCTGACTGGCAAAGGATTTCAAAAGCTGCTGAATATGCTAACTCAGTTTCCCGAATTACAAAAATTTTTCTTGAGCCAGTTGCTTATTCGCAAATCTGAAAATTTATTGTAAAGAATCTATAGCTCAATAATTTCTCCCGGATCGTTTTTTGAAATGCTTCCGACAACGCTATAGCTGTTTGAAGAATAAATTTTGTAATTACCTGGTGAAGGTTTTTGCTGAATCGCGCTAATAATTTCCTTGAAAGAAAAATCTTTTCCTTCGCAAAAAATAATTTCATCGGCATCTTTCTCATTATCTGAAATCATTTTTCCTTTTTCGTAAAATATTTTTTTAAGTTGATTGATTGTATCTTCATTGCCGTTTAAAAAATATCTTTTCTCTTCGTTTTTATTTATTCTTTTTATAGAAAATAAATTACCTACCAAAGCAAATCCTGCTCTTAGCCAAATTGCAAATTCTATCATTGCAGAAAATAATATTGACCCGCCGCCGCTGAAATGTTTTTTTACAAACTGGCTCATAGCCTTGTAAAATAATTTTACATACCGAAAATCTTTTTTTGTGCTTTCTCCTTTAAAATGAATAATGGTTGTTTCTGCGAGGTAATAATTTAAAAATCCTGATTGTTGAATGCGATAGCTTAGATCAATATCTTCGGCGTACATAAAAAATTGTTCGTCAAATCCGCCGGTTTTATCAAGCGTTTTTTTTCTTGCAAAAAAATATGCGCCGGCAATTGCATCAATAATTTGATTTTGTTTTTCACTCAAATTGCCAAGATAATATTTTGAAAAAATTTTTGAATGAGGAAACAAAGCCGTCAATCCCGATAGTTTGCAAAATGCTACCCATAGGTCGGGAAAACCACGTTTGGATTCTTTTAAATAAGAACCGCGTCCGTCAACCATTTTCACGCCAAGCGTACCTGCGTTTTGATTGTTTTCCAAAAAGGAAATACATTTTTCAAAACTGTCTTCCGCAACAATTGTGTCGGGGTTCAGAAACAAAATATATTTTCCTTTTGCAAGAGATAACGCTTTGTTGTTTGCTTTGCTGAAACCTTCATTTTTTTCGTTGATAATAAATTTTACCTGAGAAAATTTTGGTTGCAAATAATCATAGCTTCCATCAGTTGAATTATTATCTACAACAAAAATTTCAGCTTCAATTTTTTGAATCGCCTTTCTTACCGAACATAAACATTGCTCGAGAAAATACTTTACGTTATAGTTAACGATGATGATGGAAAGCGTCACAGTTTTTTAACTAAGAATACGAAGTAAGAGTTTTTTACAATAAGAAGCAAAGTGTTATTAAACATGAAATTTTGCAGATTCAAATAAAATTGATACATTTGCATTTATCAATGTATTTTTTGTGGCATTAAATCTCAAACAAATAGAAAAAATTTCAAAAGCGCTTGGCGATGCAAGCCGGTTGAAAATATTGCATCACATTTCCAATAAAGGTGGAAGCGGGCAATGTTCCGAGATACAACACGTGCTTGATTTGGCGCAGCCTTCTATTTCTCACCACGTAAAAATATTGGTTGAAGCAGGTTTGATTGAACCGGAAAAAGAAGGGCGTAATCACAAATACACTTTGAATGATGACGTGCTGAATGAGTACAGAAATTATTTAGGAAAACTCACGACGTAAATTTTTTTGTCTAAAAACATCGAAACTTGTAAATATATAGATATGTAGATTCATCAATTGATTAATAAACTAAAAAAATAATAATTATGTCGACCAACAAATTATTCAGCACTTATAAGTTGGGAAAAATAGAATTGAAAAACAGGATTGCGATGTCGCCAATGACGCGCAGCAGAGCAATTGCAAATATTCCTAACGAGCTCATAGCAGAATATTATGCGCAAAGAGCAGATGCGGGACTTATCATTACCGAAGGAACTTCGCCTTCACCTAACGGTCTTGGTTATGCGAGAATGCCGGGAATTTTCAGCAAAGAGCAAATAGAAGCCTGGAAAAAAGTAACACATGCAGTGCATGTAAAAGATGGAAAAATTTTTGTTCAGATAATGCACGCAGGTCGTATTGCTCATGAATTGAATTTACCCAATGATGCAAAAGTTTTAGCTCCTTCTGCAGTGAAAGCAACCGGACAAATGTGGACAGATTCCAAAGGCATGCAGGATTTGCCTGAACCCGCTGCAATGACTCCCGATGAACTTCAACACGCGAAAAAAGAATTTGTGCAGGCTGCAAAAAATGCAATCGCCGCAGGGTTTGATGGAGTTGAATTGCATGGCGCAAACGGTTATTTGATTGAACAATTCATTTCTCCGTTTACCAATTTACGAACAGATGAATATGGCGGCAGCATTGAAAATCGCGGAAGATTTGTTCTTGAACTTGCTGAAGAAATAAGCAATGCAATCGGTAAAGAAAAAGTTGGAATAAGATTTTCGCCCTATGGCGCCGCAAGCGATATGAAACATTACAATGAAATTGATGAGAGCTATGCATACCTCGCAAAACATTTAGGAATTATAGGAATTGCATACATACACATTGTTGATCACAGCAGCTTGGGAGCGCCCAAAGTTCCTGCAATAATCAAGCATATAATTCGTGAGCAATTTGGCGGAACAATAATATTGGCCGGCGGATATGATAAGCAAAAAGCAGAAGCAGATTTGCAACATGATAATGCCGACCTCATCGCATTTGGAAGACCATTCATTAATAATCCTGATTTGGTTTTTCGTTTGAAAAATAATTTGCCGCTTTCAAAACATCTTGATACATCAACTTTTTATTCTGCCGGAGAAAAGGGTTATACGGATTACCCGGTTTATGAAGAAAAATTCGCGACAGCGTAATTCCATTATTTAAAAATTAAAACTATGTCAACAGTTAAAACAACAAACATTTCGGTATTTATTGCACGCATTATCTTAGGTCTTATCTTTTTTGTATTCGGACTAAATTTCTTTTTACATTTCATTCCAAATAATTCGCAGCCGGAAGGAAAAGCTGCTGCATTTTTAGGAGGGCTATTTCAATCCGGTTATATTTTTCCGCTAATAAAAATTATTGAAACAATCAGCGGCGCTTTATTATTGGCAAACAGGTATGTTGCATTAATATTAGTTGTTCTGATGCCAATCAGCATTAATATTTTATTGTTTCATTCTGTTCTCGAGCCGGGCGGAACGCCAATAACCATAAGCATTTTGATCATCATCACGCAATTATTCCTGGCATGGAGTTATAGAAATTCTTATAAACAATTGTTCGTTGCAAAGCCAGCCTTGTAAACATAATTTTTTTTTGGTTGTTAATGTGTACAAGGGAAGTAAGTTTACTTCCCTTTTTATTTTTAAAAACAATTTATATGAAAGTAAAATCATTAGGCTCACAAGGATTAGTTGCTTCTGAACTCGGCTTAGGCTGCATGGGCATGAGCGAATTTTATGGCGCACGCAACGATGAAGAATCCATCAAAACCATTCATCGTGCAATAGATTTGGGAATAACTTTTTTCGACACCGCCGATATGTATGGTCCATATATTAATGAAGAATTAGTTGGCAAAGCAATTAAAGGAAAAAGAAACAACCTCACCGTTGCAACTAAATTTGGAATCGTTCGCGACCAGAAAAATCCAACCGCAAGAGGTGTTAACGGCAAACCCGATTATGTGAAATCTTCGGTTGAAGGAAGTTTGAAAAGATTAGGGGTTGATGTGATCGATCTATATTATTTGCATCGCGTTGATCCGAATACGCCAATTGAAGAAACAGTTGGAGCAATGTCTGATTTAGTGAAAGAAGGAAAAATAAAAGGTATAGGTCTATCCGAAGCATCCGCTAAAACTTTGCGAAGAGGACATTCGGTTCATCCAATCACAGCTCTTCAAACAGAATATTCTTTGTGGACGCGTGAGCCGGAAGATGAAGTTTTGCAAACATGCAAAGAATTGGGAATTGCGTTTGTTGCCTATAGCCCGCTTGGCCGCGGATTTTTAACAGGACAAATAAAAAAATTTGAAGACCTGGACGAAAGGGATTACAGAAGATTTTCTCCGCGATTTCAGGGTGAAAATTTTGAAAAGAATATTGAGCTCGTAAAAAAGATTGAACAGTTAGCAGCTAAGAAAAATTACACTGCTTCGCAATTAGCGCTGGCATGGGTTTTGGCGCAGGGCGATTATATTTTCCCGATTCCCGGAACAAAGCGAATTAAATATTTGGAAGAAAATATTGGCGCATTGAATGTGAAGCTCACAAATAATGAACTTGAAGAAATTGATCATATCGCGCCAAAAAATATAGCCGCAGGCACACGTTATCCGCAGCAAGCGATGAGCAGCGTGAACAGATAATTTTTAAATTTCTGATTTTAGAGCAGCCAAGTTGGTAATAGAAGAAGCAAATCCACAATCAGATAAATCTGGAAAATCACGGTTCAGACAATTATCTTTGCGCCATGCTAAAATCTACATTAATAAAAGCAACCGAAGCAGGCGCCAAAGTAATGCAGGAATATTTTGGAGGCAAGTTTAAAATTTCTAACAAAGAAGGCATCAACAACTTAGTTACCGAAGCCGACCACGCATCGGAAAAAGCGATTTTTGAAATCATTAAAAATGATTTTCCCGATCATTTTATTTTGAGTGAAGAAGCAGGAGAGATGGCAACCGATTCAAATTTTAAATGGATCGTTGACCCGATTGATGGTACAGTAAATTTTGCACACGGCATTCCGATTTGTTGTGTCTCAATCGGCGTTGAACAAGATGGCGAAATGATAATGGGCGCGGTGTATAATCCTTTTATCAATGAATTTTATTTTGCACAAAAAGGATTTGGCGCAACCTTGAACGATAATTTAATCCGCGTGAGCGAAGAAATTGAAGTGGCGAAAGCCTGTATGGTAACGGGTTTCCCGTACACCTATATTAATCATCCTAACGGTCCGCTGGAAGTTTTTTCCAGGTTGATAAGAAAAGGAATCCCTGTGCGCCGCCTTGGTTCAGCTGCAATGGATCTATGCTGGGTTGCCGCCGGCCGCTTTGATGGTTTTTACGAACATAAATTACAAGCCTGGGATAGCGCAGCAGGTTTTTTAATTGTTGAAGAAGCGGGTGGAAGAGTTTCTGATTTTACCGGAAAAAAATATTCTCCCTATCAGCCGCATATTATTGCAACGAATGGAAAAATTCATGATGAATTGGTTAAGTGGGTGAATGGGGAGATGTAAGATTTTAGATGTACGATGTCAGATGTAATGGCTTCAAAATTATTATTAAACTTTTTCTATGAATGCGGAAGAAATGAAACGCAGGACAAAACAATTTTCAATTGATGTCGGTCATCTTGTACTGCAATTAGAAAGAACAGATCTTAATAGAAATTACAATAATCAAATAATTCGTTCCAGTAGTTCGGTTGGAGCAAATTATCGCGCGGTAAGAAGAGCAAAGTCAAAAGCGGATTTTATTAACAAGCTAAAAATAGTGGAAGAAGAACTTGACGAAAGTTTATTTTTTCTTGAATTATTAATCGAATTTAACCAGAGCAAAAAAGAATTAATAAACAAAATATATCAGCAAGGCGAAGAATTATTAAAAATAATTGTAGCAACAATAAACACTTCCCGAAGCTGAAGAAATCGTACATCGTACATCTAAAATCGTACAATAAACCCCATTCGTAAATGGAATCTCGTACAGAAATATCATCTCTCGGAGAGTTTGGATTGATTGAACATCTTACCAAAAATATTGAGCTGAAAAACGCATCTTCAATTGTTGGTGTTGGCGATGATGCTGCAGTTATTGATCATTTCGGAAAACAAACTGTTATTACAACTGATTTATTAATTGAAGGCGTTCATTTCGATTTGGCCTATACTCCGTTAAAACATCTCGGTTATAAATCTGTGATCGTTAACATCAGCGATGTGTATGCGATGAATGCGATACCAACACAAATTACGCTGAGCCTCGGCATCAGCAATCGTTTCAGCCTGGAAGCACTGGATGAATTTTATGAAGGCGTATACGCCGCCTGCGAAAAATATGATGTTGATTTAGTTGGCGGAGATACTTCTTCTTCACAAAAAGGATTTATAATTTCCGTAACTGCCATAGGCGAGGTTGCTCCGGATAAATTTGTAAAAAGAAGCACTGCGCAAAAAGGAGATTTGATTTGTTGCAGCGGAGATTTGG
This sequence comes from Chitinophagia bacterium, assembly GCA_963774065.1. Taxonomy (GTDB): domain Bacteria; phylum Bacteroidota; class Bacteroidia; order Chitinophagales; family Chitinophagaceae; genus Puia. Next base: position 1,304,879 of record CAVZDO010000003.1, on the reverse strand, counting down.
GCGCGGCATATCTCGGGTTGGTTTTTTTGGAAAGAGAAAAAAAAATATTTCTCGAAAACCCAAACATAAAGCCCGACCTCGAAGGTGAAAAATATGTGATAGGCAGATTTTTGAAACCCGAGGCAAGAAAAGATATAATAGATTTTTTGGGAGATGCGGAAATAATTCCAACAGCTATGATGGATATAAGCGATGGTTTAAGCTCCGAAATATTACATATCTGCAAGCAAAGCGAATTAGGTTGTGTTTTATACGAAGAAAAAATTCCTGTGGCCGAAGAAACAAAAAATGCAGCCTTCAAATTTGAATTAGACCCGACAGCATGCGCACTAAGCGGCGGCGAAGATTATGAATTGCTGTTCACCATTCCGCAAAAAGATCATGAAAAATTAGTGCTCAATGAGCAAATCAGCGTAATAGGGTATATGACCGAACCTGAAAAGGGAAAAAAGATAATAACAAAAGGCGGAAATACGTTTGATATTACAGCGCAGGGATGGAATGCCTTTGCGCAAAAATGATTAATTTTATTCTTCATTTTTTAAAGGAACATTGCCCGATGAAACCAGTGCTTTACTTCTTTTTTATTCCAATCATTTTTTGTTTCTCCTGCAAAACAAGCAAAGAGGCATTTGATCCTAATCAAAAATATTCTCCCGAAAAATTAAAAAGCGATTATAGCTTATTCAGAAATATTTTAGAAGAATCGCATCCCGGATTATATTGGTACACATCTAAGGATAGCATGAATTATTATTTCGATAATGGCTATGCAATGATCAAAGATTCGATGACAGAACCATCGTTTAGAAATATTCTCGCTTATGTAATTACCAAAATAGATTGCGGGCATACTTCCGTTCGATATTCAAAAAAATATTCCGAGTATATAGATACTGCAAATATTCCGTTGTTTCCGTTAGCACTTAAATTTTGGCAGGATACAATGGTTGTAACGTTGAACATTAACCGAAAAGATTCTTTACTGAGAAGAGGAACTGTTGTCACCAGCATTAACGGAATGACGCAACAACAACTCAGAGACACTATGTTTGATTATATGGTTACGGATGGTTACAGCATCACCGGAAAATATCAATCATTAAGTAATGGATTTAATTTTGGAAGCTGGTATAGAAATATTTTTGGCTTGTCGGAAAATATAAATGTTCATTACCTCGATGCATTGGGAAATGAAAAAGAAACTATAATTCATCCATATAATTTCAAAGCGGATACATCAAGAAAATTAGCCGACATAATAATTCCGCAGTATAAGCCGAGTAAAAAAGAACGCAAAGCGCAAAGATTATTTTCTGTACGAAATTTACAGGTTGATACAACCGGCAAAACAGCTTTCATGACGTTGGGCACATTTGCACATGGCAATCATTTGAAAAAATTTTTCCGCAGCTCATTCAAATTGCTGAAAGAAAATAATATTCAAAACCTGATAATTGATGTGCGCTCCAACGGTGGCGGAGACGCATCGAATTCTACATTGTTAACAAGATATATTATTGATAAAAAATTCAAGCTCGCCGATTCATTGTATGCAATAACGCGTCATAGCCGTTACGATAAATATATTGAAAGCAGTTTTCTTTATGGAATAATGATGGCGTTCATAACCAAAAAACATGAGGATGATAAATATCATTTCGGATATTTTGAAAGACATTATTTCAACCCGGAAACAAAAAATCATTTTAACGGCCAGGTATATGTGCTGATTGGCGGCAATTCTTTTTCTGCCACTGCATTGTTTGCAGGATCATTAAAAGGACAAAAAAATGTAACGCTTGTTGGCGAAGAAACCGGCGGCGCATATTATGGTAACAATGCCTGGATGATTCCCGATGTAACGCTTCCGAATACCGGCATTCGTTTTCGTTTGCCAAAATTCAGATTAATTGTTGATAAAAACCGCGTGAAAGACGGGCATGGCGTAATGCCCGACGTATATGCATTGCCATCATCGTGGGCAATTAAAAACGGAATTGATTTTAAAGAAGAAAAAGTTAAAGAATTAATTCAACTCAGAAAAGAACAAACCAAATAATGTTTCAGAACTTTGATGTAATGAAAATTATTACATGCACTATTTAAAAAAAATATTTCTCAGCTTTTTTATCCTTTCCTTTTTTACTGTACATGCACAAACAACATTATCATCGGCAATGTTAAAACCTGCGCGTGGCGCTATAGCTCCATTTTCTTCTTTTACACAAAAAGATTCGTTGATATTGATTTGTTTTTGGTCGGTAAATTCAGATGTGAGCATAAATGAATTGAACGCGATAAATGCACACTACGATAGTTGGAAAGAAGCTGCAAAATTTAAATTGATGGCTGTTTCTGTTGATGAAGGAAAACTTGCAAACCGCGCCAGACCTACGGCAATAATGAATGGCTGGACCTTTGATATTTTTGTTGACGTTAATGCCGAACTGCAAAAAGCGCTCAACTCAAATAATTTTCCCCAATCTTTTATTATCAAAAAAGGAAAAGTGGTTTACCAGCAATCGGGTTATGAAACCGGAACAGAAAATTATTTATTTCAGAAAATTGCAGAGTTCGCGAATAAAAAATGAAGAATCCTTTTGTGCCCATCGGCATTGCTACTATTAAGCATCGTTGCGTCGCACTCTTGTACTTTTAGTTTTTTATTGAGAAATAAAATTTTATTCTCCGTCAACAATTAGCTGCTTTAAATTTAATTCATCATCAATCACCACAAAATCTGTATTTGTTCCTGCTTTTATACATCCGAATTTATTTTCGGCTTTCAACAAGCGCGCAGGATATAAGGATGCCATCCGCAATGCTTCTACCAATGGAATCCCAACTTTTTCAACGCCATTTTTTACACATTGCATCATTGTTAAACAAGAGCCGGATAATGTTCCGTTGGGTAATGTATACCTGTCTTCTTTAAACACGTGCTGATATTCTCCGTGCAAAACTTCCGTAACGGCATCTGTAATAAAAAACAATCTTTCTTCCATAATTTTTTTGCTGATGCGCACCGATGCAAAATCGACATGCACGCCATCGCAAACAATACTGCACATCACATCGGTGTTATCATAAATTGCACCAACCATTCCCGGCTCACGTCCCTGCAACGGCGACATTGCATTAAACAAATGCGTTGCGGCAGGAATGCCCTGGTAAAAACCATCAATTGCCTCTTCATAGGTTGCGTTGCTGTGCCCTGCAGAAACAATAATATTTTGCGCCAATAATAGATCGATAATATTTTCATCGCACTGTTCGGGAGCGAGCGTCATCATTTTAATAACGCCTTTTCCTTTTTGCAAAAGCATGTTCACTTCATCAACAGTTGGTTTCTTAATAAATTTTTCCAGGTGTGCGCCTTTTTTTGCGTGATTGATATAAGGGCCTTCCAAATGCAAGCCCAGTAAGCCTTTGCCGCCGGCCGACCAATATTCTTTTACCAAATCTATTCCGCGAAAAAATTTTTCAATAGAATTTGTCGCCATCGTAATCATAAATTGTGTGCCTCCGCCCTGCAAACAATATTCATAGGTGGCTTCGAGCGCTTCCGTTGTAAGTTCTGTTGAAAATAATTTTCCATTGCCGCCATAAATTTGCAAATCAATAAAAGCTGGCGCGAGTAAATATCCATCAACATGCTGAATTCTATAATTCGCAGGTATTTCTGAAAAAGGAACAACATCAACAACTTTTTCTTCCTGAATTAAAATGGCGCTGCCCGTTACAATTTCATGCCCGTTAAAAATTTCTTTTGCTACTAATGCTGTTGACATATTTATGGTTCGATTAAAAAATTATCTGCATCTCTCCAAAATGGAAATTTGTTTCTTACTTCTTCTAATTTTTCTTTTTGCAATGTAAAAGTGAAAACATCCTCTTCATTCAATTTATGATATAATATTTCACCCAATGGATCTATGATCATGGATTCGCCGCTATAATAAATGTCATTGCCATCTTTACCTACACGATTAACAGCCGCAACATAACATTGGTTTTCTATAGCCCGCGCCTGCGATAAGGTTTTCCAAGCATGAATACGACGCTCCGGCCAATTAGCAACATAAATCAGCAAATCATATTCTGCTTCGTTGGTTTGTCTTGCCCAGACAGGAAAACGCAAATCATAGCAGACAAGCAAATTTATTTTCCATCCTTTTACAGAAGTAATTAATCGTTTGTTACCCGCAGAATAATATTTATCCTCTTCTGCAAAAGCAAACAAATGTCGCTTATCATAAAAACCAAATTCGCCATTGGGCAACATCCAAACCAGGCGGTTAAAATATTTTTCGTTTTCTTCAGCGATAATACTTCCGGTTAAAATAATTTTTTTTTCTGCCGCTATTTTTTTCATCCACGCAACAGTTTCTCCATCCATTGTTTCTGCGAGAGCTTTTGCGTTCATGCTAAAACCTGTGCTGAACATTTCCGGCAGCAAAACAATCTCCGTTTTTTCTTTAATGCCATTTATTTTTTTTTCGAACATGGCAAGATTTGCGGCCTTATCTTCCCAATGAAGATCGCTTTGAATTATTGTTATAGTGAGTGATGACATGATATTTTAGTTGCTGGTTACAGGTAACTGGTAGCCGGCATCACAATTTACATATTTGCAACAATCTTACTTACCAATTCCCATTCGTATCCTTTTTGCAGCAGGTGATCCTGCACTTTTCTTTTCTTAATAAAAATATTTTTCTCACTTTTTAATGATTGTATTCTTTTTTTTGCAAGCTTTTCAAAACTGTGCAAATAATCTTCTTCTTTAATTTCGTTCAACGCTTTATTAATGCAATAATTGCTGACCTGTTTTAACTTGAGCTCATTTTTTATTTTCACTTTTCCCCACTGTTTCATTCTGAATTTTCCACGCGCAAAAGCAATGGCAAAGCCTTCTTCATTCAAATATTTTTCTTCAATAAGTTGCGCGAGCAAATCTTCCACATCATTCTTCCACAAACCTAAGGAATACAATTTTTTTTTCGTTTCGCTGTGAGAACGTTTTTGATAATCGCAGTAACGTTTTATTTTTTGCAAGGCTTCTTCCTTGGTAATTTGTTTTTTGATAATCATTATACAGGCATTAGTCACAGGAAATGCACAATCGAAAAATAAGAAAATTTCGGTGAAAACTAACATTGGCTATTAACTAAAAATCAGTAGTTTCGCCCAAACAGAAATACATGAAGTTCATCGTTTCTTCTTCGGCTTTATTAAAACAACTGCAGCAGATAAGCGGAGTAATTAATGCGAATACAGTGTTGCCTATTTTAGAAGATTTTTTATTTGAAATTGAAAAAGGAAAACTTACTGTTATTGCAACGGATTTGGAAACCGTAATGAAAGTGAGCGTGGAAGCGGAAGCCAAAGAAATTGGCAGAGTGTGCATACCTGCGAAAATATTAATTGACTCGCTAAAAAATATTCCCGAACAGCCGCTGACTTTTAGCATTGACAAACATTTTGGTATAGAAATTACCAGCGACAACGGAAAATATAAAGTGATGGGAGAGAACCCGGATAATTTTCCGAAGGAACCTGCGGCCGATGAAACTTCATCTTTCACCACAACTTCGTCTGTATTATTAACTGCGATTAATAAAACATTATTTGCAGTTAGCAATGATGATTTGCGACCCGCTATGACTGGTGTGTTTTTTGAAATGGATAAAAAAGGATTGCAGTTTGTAGCAACCGATGCGCATCGTTTGGTGCGGTATAAAAGAACCGATGTGAGTTGCCCGAAAACAGATTCTCTCATCGTTCCAAAAAAACCTTTGACACTTTTAAAAACTGCATTGCCTGCTAATGAAGATGAAATTACCATTAGCTATAACAGTAATCATTTGTTTGTAAAACACGGCACCACGTTAATGAGTTGCCGTTTAATTGACGCGCGCTTTCCGGATTATAAAGTGGTTATTCCTGTAGATAATCCTTATAAACTTACTGTAAACAGAAATGATTTTCAAAGTGCGCTGCGGCGCGTAAGTATTTTCAGCAACAAAAGCACAAACCAGGTAGCGCTGAATATTCAGGGAAGCGAATTACAACTGATGGCGCAGGATGTTGATTTTTCTTTTGAAGGAAATGAAAGAATGAAATGCCAGTATGATGGAGAAGATTTATCCATTGCCTTCAACGCAAAATTTTTGATTGAAATATTAAACGCCACAGATTCTCCGGAAGTGAGAATGGAATTATCTACACCAACCAAAGCCGGTATCATTAAACCAACAGAAAAAGAAGATGATGAAGATTTGTTGATGCTGGTAATGCCATTGATGCTGAATGCTTAATTTACAAAATGAATTTTGTTGAACTTTGTTCGTTTGATAATTATGTTACTGCAAACATAACATTGGGTATGTTGCAGGAAGCGGGAATTAATTGTCATTTAAAAGATGAACTTACCATTACGATTGATCCTTTGCTAAGCCCGATGCTCGGCGGAATTAAAATAATGGTGTACGAACCGCAAGCTCAACGTGCATTAGAACTGTTGAATGAAAGAGAAAAAGAATAATTTTTTTGGCAAATTTTATTCTTCCTGCTATTCCACTTTGTCATCAATATGAAGTAAATTTCCTTGGCAAACCACACGATTGTTATGCAAAAACTTATCTATTTCTTCGAACATATTCAATCGTGGGAACGTACATTACTTTTAGTTGCCGGAATTATTTTCTTCTGGATAATTGAAGGCGTTATCACGCTCGTAAATTTTAATTATAAAAAATTTCACCACGCCGGGTTAAATTTATTCTTTACGCTTACCACTATCATCATCAATTTTGCTTTTGCATTTTTAATTGTAAAAGGAAGCGATTACACAAGCCAGCATAAAATCGGTTTATTGTATTTATTCAATCTTCCAACGTGGCTATTTATATTGACAGGATTGATGATTATGGATTTTATTGGCGCGTGGCTTGTGCATTGGATAGAACACAAAATAAAATGGATGTGGAAATTTCATATCGTCCATCATGCCGACATATGGGTTGATACAACAACTGCAAATCGCCATCATCCCGGCGAAAGTATTTTTCGTGCCATATTCACTTTATTTGGAGTTGTAATTGCCGGCGCACCAATCTGGCTTGTTTTTTTATACCAGTCGTTATCTGTTCTGTTTGCACAATTCAATCATGCAAATATTTCTTTACCAAAATGGCTGGATAATTTTTTAAGCTGGTTTGTTGTTTCGCCGGATATGCACAAAGTACATCATCATTACATGCAACCATTAACGGATACTAACTATGGAAATATTTTTTCTTTCTGGGATAGAATTTTTGGCACCTATGTTTATGTAAAAGATATAAAGTCGCTGCAATACGGAATTGATATTTATATGAAAGAAGAAGAAAATAACCGCATCAAAAAATTATTGCAAATTCCTTTTGACGAATACCGGCCGCCGGCTGGTGCAAAATTCAGTTCTGAAAAATAATTCAAAGTTTTTCACGCAAGGGCGCAGATAGATGAAATGCTTTTGGCAAGATCGCCTGATTTCAAACGGTTATACATTGCCGTTAGTAAAGCGCTCAATGGAATTGTTACTGCATCCCGCCTGAGGCGGGACGACGCAACGATGTTTAATTTATATTCAAATGCACGGTTCATAATAATAAAGATGTGTTATTGTTGCTGTTGTTGTTGCATCATTTCCATATAACGACGATAAGAATTTTCCTGTGTGCCATTTTTTGATGGCTGCGGAGTTAATATTGTTGATGCTTCTTCGCTTGTTCTTCCATCTTCATAAGCAACAGATACTCCAACTTCCAATGTGTGTTTGAATGTTCCTTTATAGGTGCCTTTTACCGGCGAGCAGTCGCTGAAATTTCTTCCAACAGCTAAGCGCACGTGCATATCATTTACAATGCAATTATTTGTTGGGTCCAATCCGAGCCAGCCATAGTTTGGAATATATGCTTCAACCCAGGCATGCGTTGCGCCTTCGCCGCGCATTCCATTTTTATTCGGACAAATATATCCACTTACATATCTCGATGGAATATTGATAATGCGCAACATTATTAAAAGCACATGCGCAAAATCCTGGCACACGCCGGCTTTTAGTTTCCAAACTTCATCAATGGTTGTTTCAACGCTTGTTATTCCTTTTATGTATTGGAAATTTAAAAAAACATACTCATTTAATTTTTTTGCGGCAGAAAGCGGTAATATTGTTTTATACTGCGCAACATCAGCAATATTTTTTACTTCTTCCAATGCGTTGAAGTGTTCCGGGTTTAAAAAATCAATGAATTCGGGTTTGTGAGAAATTTGTTGCAGGTAAATCCATTGTTCATGGATATTATCCTGTTCAACAGGTAATGATCTTGGTTTTGTAATCACCTCTACTTTGGAATCAATAACTAATTCTTTATGCGGGTCTGCCTGCATAAAGGAACCAATTTCATTGCCATAATAATCTTTGTATATTTCAACAAAAGGTTCTCCGGTTATCAAAAGTTCCTGCTTTAGTACTTCCTGGTATTCGTCGTGAATAGGAAATAAAACAATTTGATTTGCGCTGTCTCTTACCGGAGCTTCGTACGTATATTTTGTTACGTGGTGAATCTTAAATCGAGGCATTAAAAATAAAGTTCTGCTGAGTTAGAATAATATTGTTTTCAAAAATAAGGAATTGCATTTACGTATAGGCAAAGTAATATTGATCAAATGTTTTTGCAACTTCATAGAGTTCTTCGCGAATGCGCGTGAGATATGCATGAAGTCCTTGTTCCATTATACTTCCTACGGTTGAATATTTTACTTTACTCCTGATTTTACCAATCAAAAATTCAAGTTTTTGAAATCCTTCAACATTTCGCTGATTTTTTAATCGTTCAACATAAGTGTACAATCTCTGCACTGAATAATTAATTGAACGCGGAAAATTTTCATCGAGCACAATTTGTTCTACAACATTTTTAGCATCAAATCCGCTGCGGTATGTTTTCAAATACAATTCATACCCGGAAATTGACAGCAACAAATATTTCCAATAGGTTGTATCTGTTTTAGTGAAATCATAATTCAGATCGCTGAATTTTATATCCAGAATATGTGCAGACTGAACACCTCTTTCTAAAAATTTTCCGATATTCAAAAACGCATATCCTTCGCCCCGCGACATGGTGATATCAGCAGTTCCATAATAAAGCATTCCCTGTTTAATAAGAATATCCAACGTTGTTACCGGATCATCTTTTTGTAATCCCTGCACTAAGTATTCATCGCGCACTGCGTGGTAAAAATCATTCAAACATTGCCATAGCTCTTTGGTAATATTATCCTGCACGCTACGCGCATTTTCTCTTGCAGCTGTAACAATATTCAAAACGGAATTTGGATTTTCCTTATCTGTAACCATATACTGCAGCACAGCCCGCGAATTACGTGCAATGCTTTTAGCCTCTTCCTCTTTCAGGTAAGTGAAAATACGCAACACCGGTTTCCACGAAAACTCATGAATGTCATCCTGCGATGATGCGTAATTAATTTTGAGCATGCGCAAAATACCATCACTTCTTTCCATGTAACGGCTCATCCAGTATAAACTATCGGCAACTCGGCTTAACATTATTTACGTATTTAGTAAATCGGAAAATCAGGCGTCGGAATGAACCTGACTTTGAGATTTTACATATTGATTACAGTTAGTTTTATTTTTTTGTTTCCGGCCACAGAATTGCTATTAAACATTCTTGCGTCGCACTCTTGTACAGCATAACACATGTCAGCAAAGCCCGAAAGTCCATGAGTCAGAAAGTAATTCAATGTTCTTCTTTCCGACTTTCGGCCTCCCGACTTTCCGACTTACGTCGCCAGCACCCATGTATCTTTGCTTCCGCCACCTTGCGACGAATTAACAACTAACGAACCTTCTCTTAATGCAACTCTCGTTAATCCGCCGGGCACAATTTCAATTCCTTCCGGGCCGCATAATGCATATGGCCGCAAATCAACGCGGCGCGGCTGTAGTTTACCACCCATATAACACGGCGACGATGATAAACTGATAATCGGCTGCGCAATATATTCGCGTGTGTTTTTCAAAATCTCTATCTTATATCGCAAAATTTCTTCTTCGCTTGCAGCATGCCCCATCAGCATTCCATAGCCTCCGCTTTCATTTGTTTTTTTGATTACCATTTTGTGCATGTTGCCAAAAACATATTCGCGCTCTTCTGTATTATCCAAATGATAGGTAGGAACATTTTTTAAGATCGGTTCTTCATTCAAATAATATCTTATCATCGCGGGCACAAAAGTATAAATCGCTTTATCGTCGGCAACGCCATTACCTATTGCATTTACAATGGCGACATTACCTTTTCTATAGGCGCTCATTATTCCCGCAACACCTAACATGCTGCCGGGATTAAAAACCAGAGGATCCAAAAAATCATCATCCACTCTTCTGTAAATAACATCTACCTGTTGCAGTCCAGACGTGGTTTTCATGTACACCTTGTGATTTTAAACCACCAGATCTCTTCCTTCTACTAATTCCACGCCCATTAATCTTGCGAGCGTTGTGTGTTCAAAATATGCAGAATTATAAATGCCCGGTGATAATAAAACAATTGTTGGATTGCTGATTTGGCGCGGCGATAACGCTACAAGATTTTTATGAAGAATATTCGGATATTCCGTTACGCTGCGCACATTATTTTTTGGCAACAGATCGGGAAAAATTCTTTTAGTGATTTCCCGGTTTTCCAGCATATAACTAACTCCGCTTGGCGTTCGCAAATTATCTTCCAGAATATAAAATGAGCCGTCGTTATTTCGTATTAAATCAATTCCGGCAATATGCACATAAATATCATACGGAACCGGAAAATTTTGCATCTCCCGCAGGTAATGCGGACAACTGTAAATCATTTCTACCGGAACAATGCCATCTTTTAAAATAAACTGTTCGTTGTAAACATCTTTTAAAAAAAGATTGAGCGCTTTTAACCGCTGCCTGATTCCTTCTTCAATATATTTCCATTCGCCGGCAGTAATGATGCGCGGAATAATATCAAATGGAAAAATTTTTTCAATGCCTTCGCCGCTGCTATACACTGTAAATGTAATTCCCTGGCTCATGAACAGCCGTTTCGCCAATTCTTCTTTTTGGTTCAACTCTTCAACTTTCAACTGCTGCATAAACTCTACCACACCTTTGTATTGCTCACGCACAGTTGTGTCCTTGTACATTTCATCCCATGTACCGGAATCGACAAAATAACTGTTAAGCAGCTCGGTGGTTTGCATTAAATAAGTTGTTTGAAAATAAAAAGTTTGGCAGGCTATCGTTCAGTATTATAAATATAGAAAAATAAATAACAAATCCGGCACGAAAAAATTATTCGATGCCTAATTCCTTTTGAATATTTTCAAGAGATTTCCCTTTTGTTTCCGGAAGAAATTTCGAAACAAAAAACAATTGTAACACCATCATGGCGCAATAAAATACAAAAGAATAAAATCCGCCTTTTGCACTTCCTTCAACAATAATAGGAAAGGTCCACGATATGATAGCTGCCATTATCCAATGCGTAAAACTTCCCAGCGATCCGCCGTGTGAACGCACAGAGTTGGGAAAGATTTCTGAAATAAAAACCCATATCACCGCTCCCTGCGAAAAAGCAAAAAAAGCAATGAAGCCAATCAGGTAAGCAAGTACAAAACTATTGCCGGAAACGCCGCCGCTGAATGCATTTGCGGTAAGCCCGAGAAAAATAATCATTCCAACAGAACCTATAATGAGCAGGGTTTTTCTGCCAAAGCGATCTATAAAAGTCATGGCAAGAATCGTAAAAAATAAATTCGCCGCACCTATGTAAACCGGTTGCAAATAAGAATGAGCTTTATCAAAACCTGCCATTTCAAAAATCCGCGGCGCATAATATAAAATAGCATTGATGCCCGATAATTGATTGAACATTGCAAGCAACACTGCAAAAAATATTGGCTTTTTATATTTCGCGCTGAACAAACTTTCCTGTGTTCCGTGTTTTGAAAGTTCATGTTCTTCCCGAACTAATTTTGCGGCATTAGGTTCGCCGGTTTTTGCAAATATTGCTTCTGCTTCCGCATCACGATTATTCAACACCAACCAGCGCGGACTTTCTGGAATTGTGCGAAGTAACACTGCAAACAATCCTGAAGGAATCACCATCACTCCCAACATCCATCTCCAGGAATTTTCTCCGATGCCAACAAACAAAAAATTTGTGAGATAGGCGATGAAAATTCCTGCAACTATATTTAATTGAAAAGATCCGCGAACCTTCCGCGTTGATGCGCAGGAGCGATTTCTGAAATATACATTGGCCCAACAACAGATGATGCGCCAACTGCAATACCACCTATAAAGCGAAATGTTACGAACAGAATCCAGATAGATGAAATCGTACAGCCGATTGCCGATATCAAATACAAAATGGCAATCACTTTTAGCGTTGCTCGCCGCCCAAATTTTTGCGCTGGTATTCCGGCAATAATAGAACCTACCACAGTACCTATAAGACTTGACGCAACAGTGAATCCTTGCCAAAAAGAATTAAGTTGCCATAAATGCTGGATTGTTTTTTCCGCTCCGGAAATAACCGCAGTCTCAAATCCGAATAAAAAACCGCCGAGCGCGGCAATAAGTGCAACACGAACTGGATAGGAAAGCATATCGTTGGGGTTTATTAATTAAATTTATCGGTAAGTTTTGTTATAAAAAATTTTAAATTACTATTTCTAAAATTGCTTGTCATGAATCAACCATTATGGGGAATTGATTTGGGCGGAACAAAAATTGAAGGCGTCATTCTTAAATCCATTGACGATTCAACGCCAATTATCCGAACAAGAATTGACACCGAGGCTTTGAACGGATATCATCACATCGTAAAACAAATAAAAAAGTTAGTTGATGAAATGCAAGTGCAGTCTGGCTTAACGCCAACTACAATTGGCTTCGGAACGCCCGGAGTTTTAGATCCGATTCTTCAAACAATGAAAAATTGTAACTCCACTTCTCTTAATGGGCAACCTTTAAAAAAAGATATTGAAGACATTTTAAAAATTCCTGTTGTGCTTGCAAATGATGCAAATTGTTTTGCATTGGCAGAAACACATTGGGGCGTTGTAAAAGAAAAAGCGCCGGATGCAAAAATGATTTTCGGAATTATTATGGGAACCGGCGTTGGCGGAGGAATTGTAATAAATGGAAAAATCTGGACAGGATGCCACGGCATTGGCGGAGAATGGGGACATAATTTTTTAGATGAATCCGGCGGACCTTGTTACTGCGGAAAAGTTGGTTGCGTGGAAACAATTATTTCGGGTCCTTCGCTGGAAAGATATTATTCGCTTATCGCCGGAAAAAAATCAAGGTTAAAAGAAATTGTTGCAAACTACCGGCAAGGTATAGACGAAAATGCAGCCAAAACAATGTATCGTCTTTTTCATTTTTTTGGAAAAGGAGTTTCTGTGATAACAAATTTATTGGATCCCGATGTAATTGTTGTTGGCGGCGGCGTTGGCAATATTGATGGCATTTATACAGAAGGAAAAGATTATTTAAGCAAATACATTTTTAATAATCGCGTCGATGTTCCTATTTTAAAACCAAGCCTTGGAGATAGCGCTGGTGTGTTTGGCGCTGCCGCTTTGGTTGCATAAAAATTTTTCATGAAAAAAATTCTCTTCTTTGCAGCAATATCAATTTCGTTATCTGTTTTTGCGCAGAAAAAAAATGACAGCCTGTATAAAGAAAAATATCGTCCGCAATTTCATTTCACGCCTGCTATAAACTGGACGAACGATCCTAACGGTCTTGTGTATTACAAAGGAGAATATCATCTTTTTTATCAGCATAATCCTTTCGGAAATGTTTGGGGACATATGAGCTGGGGACATGCAATCAGCAAAGACCTTGTGCATTGGAAACATTTGCCAATTGCAATCCGCGAAGAAAATGGAGTGATGATTTTTTCAGGAGCTTGTGTGATTGATGAAAATAATACAACTGGCTTTGCAACAAAACCCGGGCAAACACCGATGGTTGCTGTATATACCGGGCATTATATTCCGGATAGTTCAAAAAAAGATAATTATTTCCAGGCGCAATATATTGCTTACAGTTTGGATGATGGCATAACATGGAAAAAATATGCAAACAACCCGGTGCTTGATCTGCATAAAAAAGATTTCAGAGATCCTTGCGTGTTTTGGTACGAGCCGGAAAAAAAATGGATCATGGCTCTTGTTTTGCCGCGGGAGCACATCGTTCAAATCTACTCTTCTTTAAATCTCAAAGAATGGAATCACATAAGCGATTTCGGACCTGCCGGAGACATAAGTGATATTTGGGAATGCCCGAGCCTCTCAAAAGTTCCTGAAGAAAATAATCCGGGAAAAACAAAATGGGTTTTATTTAATTCCGTGCAATCAACGATGCAATATTTTGTCGGAGAATTTGACGGAACGAAATTCATTAATGAAAATCCGCCCGCAAAAATATATCGGCCGGATTATGGAACTGATTATTATGCAGCAATCGTGTACACCCATTTACCAGCTAATCATAAACCTGTTTTACTCGGTTGGGCTAATAATTGGAGTTATGCAAATGATATTCCGGTTTTTCCATGGAAAAGCGCAATGGCATTGCCGCGAACATTATCGCTCAAAAAAAATAATGACGAATGGATTTTGGAAGAACAACCTTTATCTGCACTAAAATTATTAAGAAAAGAATTGTGGGAAGAAAAAAATATTTCTGTAAAAGAAAAAAAATTATTGCCGGTAAAAAGTCAGCAGGCCGAAATAGAATTGGGTTGGAAACCATCTGCGCAAAGTGTTTCTGGTATTCATTTAGCAGTTGGAAAAACAAATTTTATTGCAATTGGCTATGACGCAGAAAAACAAAAATTATTTATAGATCGATCCAAAGCAGGAGATATTTCTTTCAACAAAAATTTTGCTAAGCTTTCTTATTCCGAAACCCCACTTAGTCTGCAAAATGGAAAAATCTCTTTACATATTTTCTTTGATAACAGCCTTGTTGAAGTATTCGCAAACAACGGAACCTGTGTCATGACGGCACAAATATTTCCGGAGAAAAAAAATAATGCTATGGAATTATTCAGCAATGATTTTGCAAATAATTTTGAGGATATTAAAATCTGGCAGTTAAAATCTGCATGGTAACTTTTCTTTTCATTTTGTATTAATTTCAAAACATCTTATTTTTTCGTTTAAAAATATTTAAACACCCTAACTCTTTTTTATGCTAAGCTTTAACGATATTAAAAATTTGCTGCAGCATAACCGGATAACTGAATTTGTAAAATTAAACCGGCTTTCAACCCGCGACATTGTTGAGTTTACCAACCGCAATGCAAAGTGGGCAGCAAAATTATTTCAGAATCTCGATCCTACTCATGCTGCGCGCGCATTTAAATTTCTGCGCAAAAAAAAGCAGGAAAGCATTATTAAATCTTTGCCCGAAAAAAAAGCTGCGGAGTTGCTCAACGCTTTGCAGCCAGATGATAGAACGGCTTTTCTTTCCATGCTTCCCGGAAATGCGGTGAAAGAATTATTAAAAATTCTTGATCCGGAAAAACGCGCCGAAACATTGGAGCTATTAGGCTATCCGGAAAATTCTGTTGGCAGATTAATGACGCCAGATTATGTAGCTATAAAAAGAACCGACTCCGTCGGGCATGTGTTGGATATTATTAAACAGCGCGGCAAAGCAACAGAAACATTGAATTTTTTATTTGTTATTGATAACGATGGAATATTAATAGATGATATCAACATAAAAGAATTTTTGGTGGTAGATAAAAATACCCTCGTTGAACAAATAATGGATCATCAGTTCATAGCATTAAATGTAAACAGCGTGCAGAAAGAAACAATCGGCGTGTTTCGAAACAACAGCCGCTTTGCTTTGCCTGTAACAGACGACAATGGCGTATTACTTGGCGTTGTAACATCTGATGATGTGCTAAGACTTGCCGAAAAAGAAGATACGCGGGAAATTCAAAAAATTGGTGGATCAGAAGCGCTCGATGAACCGTACACAACAATTTCTTTTCCGAGTCTAATTAAAAAACGCGCTGGTTGGTTAATCGTTTTATTTTTAGGAGAAATGCTCACGGCAACGGCTATGGGTCATTTTCAGGATGAGTTAGGAGAAGCGCTTGTACTTACTTTATTTATTCCGCTTATTATTTCAAGTGGTGGAAATTCCGGTTCGCAGGCCTCATCTATTATCATTCGCGCAATGGCATTGGGAGAAATTGGTTTTCGTGATTGGTGGCGCGTTATGAGAAAAGAAATTTTATCAGGATTTATTTTGGGCATTATTTTAGGAACTGTTGGTTTTTTTCGAATCGTTTTATGGCATGAACTTCATTTGGCAAATTACACGGAATACTGGCTTCGTGTTGGTTTCACTGTATTTTTTGCATTGATCGGTGTTGTTATGTGGGGAACTTTTTCCGGTTCTATGTTACCGTTAGTATTAAAAAGACTGGGCGCAGATCCGGCTGCTTCTTCCGCGCCATTTGTTGCAACACTTGTAGATGTAACAGGGTTGATTATTTATTTCACCGTTGCATTTGTAATATTAAAGGGAACGCTATTAAAATAATCAGTCGGCATTCTGCCACCAGTAAAAATTATTTTTATCATAGGGTATAAAATCGCATGAGGGATATAATTTATTACCTATGATATTTGTTTTTTCTGTTTCGAGCATTATTCCGGCAGCGCTTGTTTCTCTTGCCAATTGTTTTGCAGCATCTATTAATTGTTTTGAAATTCCATAGCCTCTGTATTCTTCCAAAATATATAAATCATTTAGCTGCCAGGTGCGTTTCATGCTCAGGCTTGAAAATAACGGGTATAGCTGTGTAAAACCAACTATTTTATTTTCGCTTACTGCAATAAAAATTATGGATTCTTTTTTTAGAATTCTTTCTGCAAGAAACTTTTTCGCGCTTTCAATATCTGAATTCTGTTTGTAAAAAACTCTGTAAAGATTGAAAAGAGCTGATAGCCCATTCACATCATGTTCTTCCGCCTTTCGTATAGTTGCGTGCATTGATAATTATTAATTCTGCTATTTCTTTTTATATACCGGAACGTTGCTGCAGGCTTCGCCGTACATAATGCTTTTTGCAACCGGCAATAATTTTTTAGTTATTTCCATATACGCCGCAGCATCAATGTACACATCTCCGCAACCTTTTATTATCACACGAGCTCCCTGATAATCCGAAAGAACAATTTCATTTATGTTTCTTAAAATAGTTTGTTTGATGGCTTCTTTTTCATTGCCGATAAATATATCGTGAGCAATTGGCTGAAGATAAGTTGCTATCAACATATAGGCCCATGCAGGAATTATTGCATCTGCAGAGCATATTATTGAAACGATTTTATTTTTATACTGCGCCCAGTTTGTTTGTTGCAACGCTTCGCGAAAATTTTTTTCTTTTAGAATTTGCTCCATGAACAAATATGGCTTTATATCAAACAGAATAATTTCTTCTTTTGGATAATATTGTTCGAGATCGATTGTTACCAACCCGCTTGCAGCAACTTTATTTACAATTTCATCATTCATTCAAGCCTTTTATTTTAATTACAAATTTACAGGGAAGAAGTTTGATTTTTTAAAGGAATAAAAAAAGCGGGAATCAATTCCCGCTTGCAGAGTATCAATTTGTGCATGCTTTTATAAAAACTTAGATCGATAATCTTTTACTGATGCATTCTTTTTCAATACTTCGATTGCGCGATAAGTAATTAGTGAGCGCTGTTGCTGAACCTGGCTAAAACGAATTTGTTCAATATCGCCAACGTTTGCTTTTGCAATAACATTTTCTACCTTAATAAAAAAAACACCCTGGTTTCCTACTATTGCAGGAGAAATGGGTTTGCCTAAAAGTTGTTTATCAAATGATGCTCCAACAACTCTCGGCTCTCTGCCTGCATTAGGAATATATGGAGAAGAAAAATTTATGCTGTCTGATTTCACTACTTGCTTTCCGATTGCGGAAGCAACAGCATCAAGCGAAGTTGGATTATTTAATTTCTTTTCCATCTCATCCGCTTTTTTCTGATTTCTTAAAATAGGTTCTACTATTGGTCTTGCTTTGGCAACATTCATTGTTCCTTCATTATTAATTTCGGTTACCATTGCCACCACATATTTATTACCAACAGAAATTGGAATGGAAACATCGCCGCGGGAAGTTTTATCATCATAGATCCATTTTACCAAATCGCGGCTCGTGCCCAGTCCGGATATAGAAACAGAAGTTGGCGTAATGTCGGGACCTAAAAGTTTTTGCAGATTTTGTTTTTTTACGTTTTCATCAAACGCTTGCGCAGTGCGGCTTTGACCGGCAAACTGATTTGCAAGCCCTGATGCATTTTGATCTGTTTCTGAACTGGCAACAATCTTTTTTGACAGGTATGCTATTTTATATGCAGGTCCAAAATTTTTCTGACTCAACACTTCTATATAATGATATCCTATGTACTGATCGCTTTCTGCTTTTACAACTTTTTTTGTACCAACAGGGTCGTAAAATACTGTTTCATAAAAAGGTTTCACCAAAGAGCTTGATGAAGAAAATTCGTATTCGCCTTTATTATTTTTGCTGCCATCATCATCACTGTATTTAAGCACGAGCTGATTAAAATCTGCGCCATGTTTTATTGCATCGGCAATACTGTCAATTAATTTTTTTGCTGTGCTATCATCTCTTATTTGTCCTTTGTCTTTGTCCGCAACCTTTATTAAAATATGCCTGCATTTGATGCTATCGGGAATACTTTTTTCATCAATTTTTTTTGCAAGCACGTAATTTCCTGCTTCCAAATACGGACCAAAAACCCGGCCTTTTGGTAAATTAATCAGAGAGTCTTTAAATACTCCGGGTATTCTTGCTTTGGGTATATAAGAATCATCAAAGCCGCCGGATTCCGATTCATTTCTTGCAAGAAACGCCTGCACATCGGTGGCCGCAGCAAAATCATTTTTTAAATTTATGAGCTGCTGATATATTGCAGAACTATCTGCAGGTGTTGGCGCAGCGCTGAATGCAACGTAGGCTATGCTTCTGGATTCTTCTTGTTTATATTGATCTTTGTGTTTATTAACGTATTCGCTTACCTCGTCATCGCTTATTTTTATTGTGCTATCTGCAATTGTTGAATAAAGATCCGATACATAAGAAATGGAAGACATTTGGTTAGCATCGGAAAGCATTTTTTCGGCCATCCATTTTGGAGTGTATACACTATTTGAAAGAAGAGAAAGATATTTTTCCCTTTGTCTGCTTTTAATTATTTGCGGAATAGATTCTTCAAAAAAAGATTTCGCCTGATCATAACCTCTTTGCGTTTTGTTATTGCTTTTGTATAGTGTGCGCAATTGATTAATTGTAGATGCGGCAGCTTGCGCATCGAATATTCCGGTTTTAGGATCGGTAAAAGAACGTTTAATATCCGGAATTGCATTTGGACCAACCAGCATATCGTTTAATTCTTTATCGCTCACTTGCAAGCCAAGCTTATCGTAAATTTCATCCATCGTTGCGTCTTCAACAAACTGACTCCACACGCTTTCTCTTACGTTTTGCAGTTGCATTTCATTAAGCGGTTGCCCTTGCAATTGAGCCTCTTCCTGCTGTTGCATAGCTTGCACCCTCTTTTCAAACTTCACGTAATCCAAATTTTCTCCATTTACAACACCTATAGTTGTTTGCTGGCTCGAGCCGCCAAAAAATCTTGATTTACCCGCATCCATTAAAATAAAACCGGCCAGACTCACAGCGATTAAACCAAATACAAGCCAAGCGGCTTTGTCGCGAATTTTTTGAATTATTGACATAATTTATTTTCCCGCTTTTGAAACGGACGGCAAAAATAATCTAAAAAAAATTATGAACAAATTGTGGAATTGGCGTTGCAATATGCTTCAACAAAGGATTTCCATTGTTACTAACTTTTTTTCTGCAAAGAAATTTCAAAAAATGAAAGATTCCGTGAAACAACAATTCAGCCGCTGGCTTGATAATTCAATCATTACCTTGATAACCCTTCATTTTTATTTGTTGCTGATGTTGAGAATTTGATTAAAAATTTTTTATTAGGTAGAAATTTTTTATTTCGAAGAACAAATCGTTCGTTGTTCAATAACGAATGCACATTCCCGGGAATTTTTTTCTACACTTTTATAGATACTAACAATATCTCGGGTTTGTTAATAATAAGTATAAATCTTGCATCGAACTTGCGTTTGTATCTTTTGTTTTATTGAATATCATCTTCAAAAATGTTAGTAATCTGAATCTATTATTAAGAACTAATTTTGTTTAAAATATTTATCCCCTATTCTTCTTCTTAGTAATAATAAATAATTTTATAAAAGAAGGATTTATACAAATACTATGAAAGATATTAACATCGAAAAGAAAAAAAATATACCTCGAAAGGGTTTTCTGGATATAGATATTGATCCGGATTTAGATTTATTTAAAGAGATTGCACGGTTGAAAAAAGAAAAAAATGCAGTTGTTCTCGCTCACTATTATCAGGAACCGGATATTCAAGACGTAGCAGATTTTGTTGGAGATAGTTTAGGATTAGCACAACAAGCAGAAAAAACAAAAGCAAATATTATTGCTTTTGCCGGTGTACACTTTATGGCGGAAACGGCAAAAATTTTAAATCCCGAAAAAAAAGTTGTTCTTCCCGATTTGAATGCTGGTTGTTCCCTTGCTGATTCCGCTCCTGCTGCAGACTTCAAAGCGTTTAAAGAAAGATTTCCGAACCACATTGTTATTTCATATATCAATTGCACTGCAGAAATAAAAGCAATGAGCGATATTATTTGTACATCGAGTAACGCACAAAAAATAATTGAGAGTTTGCCATCGGATCAGAAAATTATTTTTGCTCCCGATAAAAATCTTGGGGCGTATCTGAATACAAAAACCGGGCGCAATATGGTTTTGTGGAAGGGCGCATGTATGGTTCATGAAATATTTAGTTTGGAAAGAATAATGAGACTAAAAATTCGAAATCCAAAAGCGAAAGTTATTGCTCACCCAGAATGCGAAGAACCGGTGTTAAGAATTGCGGATTATATTGGATCAACAACAGGATTATTAAAATTTACAGAAACTGACAGTACCCAGGAATATATTGTTGTAACAGAAACAGGTATTTTACACCAGATGCAAAAATCGTGTCCAAACAAAACATTTATTCCCGCTCCCCCTACTAATAATTGTGCTTGTAATGATTGCCCGCACATGAAATTGAATACACTCGAAAAGTTATATCTCTCATTAGAGTATGAGCTACCGGAAATAATTATGGAGGAAGAATTATTAACTGCAGCGAGAAAACCGATTGAAAAAATGCTTAGGATTAGTGCGAGATTTGGATTGTGAAAGTGATTTATCTTCCCATATAAACCAAAAGGATCTGCACATCGCTGGGATTAACACCGCTGATTCTGCTTGCTTGTCCCAAGGTTATTGGTTTTATTTTTTTAAATTTTTGTAAAGCTTCTGCAGAAAGAGCAGAAATTTTATCGTAATTAAAATTTTCCGGAATTGAAAGGGAATCTAATTGGCCTATTCTTTTTGCAAGCTGTTTCTCTTTTTCTATGTAAGCTTCGTATTTAATTTGAATTTCTGCCTGTTCAAGCGATTCTTTATCGAAGTGATTTAATGCGTCGTGAACTTTTGGAATATACTTTATCATGGAAGAAATATCTATTGAAGGACGAAGCAAAAGTTGCGATGCTTTCTGTTTAAATAGCAGTTGCGACGAGTTTTTTAAATTTAGATATTCTTGCGATTCTTCTGGATTTATTGATAAATTAGTGAGAATTGACTCAATTTTAATCACTTTTTCTTGTTTTTTTGCCAAATTCTCCATTCTTTCACTTGACGCTAATCCGAGATTATAACTTAGTTCCGTAAGACGAATATCTGCATTATCTTGTCTGAGCAATGTTCTGAATTCTGCCCTGGAAGTAAACATTCTGTATGGTTCTTCGGTGCCCTTATTTATTAGGTCGTCAATTAATACTCCAATATAAGCTTCATCTCTTTTTAAAACGAAAGAACTTTTGTTGTTTATTTTTTGATGCGCATTTATTCCAGCTATTATTCCCTGACAGGCTGCTTCTTCATATCCTGTTGTTCCATTTATTTGACCAGCGAAGAATAAATTGTCAATTAATTTTGTCTCCAAAGAATGTTTTAGCTGTGTTGGCGGAAAATAATCATATTCTATTGCATAGCCCGGTCTAAAAAACCTTGAATTTTCTAGACCAGGGATATTACGAATGGCTTCGTATTGAGTTTCTTCTGGCAAAGAAGTGGAAAATCCATTTAGATATATTTCTACGGTATTCCAGCCTTCTGGTTCTATAAACAATTGATGGCGGTCTCTTTGCGAAAAGCGATTTATCTTGTCCTCAATACTTGGGCAATACCTTGGGCCAGCTCCTTCAATTCTTCCCGCGAACATAGGACTTTTGTCAAATCCCTTTTTAAGAATTTCGTGAACGGTATTATTTGTATAGGTTATCCAACAGCTAAGTTGTTTTTGGGGTTTGGGCGTATCAAGAAAAGAGAACCCGGAAACTACTTCATCTCCTTTTTGCTCTTCCATTTTGGAATAATCAAGGCTTCTTCCATCAATCCTCGGCGGAGTGCCTGTTTTTAAACGATTGCTTTCAAACCCAAGAGAAACAAGTTGTTCGGTAATTCCTGTGGAAGATTTTTCTGCAATTCGTCCACCGCCAATTTGTTTTTCGCCAATATGAATTATTCCATTGAGGAAAGTGCCGCTCGTTAGCACAACAGATTTTGCGTTAATCTCATTTCCCAATCCCGTGACCACACCAATGGCTTTATTGTCTTTCATTACTATGGATCTTACGATATCCTGGTAAAAATCAATTTTTGGTGTTTTTTCCAATAATTCCCTCCATCTCAGGCTAAATAATGTTCTGTCGTTTTGAGATCTTGGGCTCCACATTGCAGGACCCTTCGATCGGTTGAGCATTCGAAATTGTAGCATACTATAATCGGAGACCAATCCCGAGTATCCGCCTAAGGCATCTATTTCTCTAACTATCTGGCCTTTGGCGATGCCGCCCATTGCTGGATTGCAGCTCATTTGGCCAATCGTTTGCAGATTCATTGTTATTAATAACACTCTTGAACCAAGATTTGCCGCAGCCGCCGCGGCTTCAAATCCAGCATGGCCGGCACCCACAACAATTACATCGTAATTAGGAAACATCTTGCAAATTTATAGATAAGCTTGCAAACGCCATGTTTCACGTGGAACGAACATTTGTTCCATGTGGAACATTATGCAAAATATTTATTGAGATAATAATCTTCCCAGAAACGAATCGTTTGTTTTTCTTTTAAAGTTTTGTCGTTGTATCCGCATAAGTGTAACACCCCATGAAAAATAACGCGGTGAATTTCTTTATTAAAAGAAGTATTGTAGCTTTTTGCGTTTTTTAATACTTGTTCAAGGTTGATAAATATATCGGCAACAATTGGTTTGTTTTTTTCCGACAAATTAAAAGTTAGAATATCGGTATTGTAATTATGCCCGAGATATGTTTTGTTCAAAATAAGCACCTCTTGATTTTCGCAAAACACAAAATTAATTTCTTGTATTTTTTTCTTTTCGCGCGTAAAGATATTTTCGAGATAAAACTTTAAGCGAGTTCTTTTTTTTAAAAAATGTGGTTTAAAACGAAAATTGAAATTTATTTTATTAGATTGTCCTACTGTCATTTTTCTAAAATCGTAAAATTGGTATTTTTTACAAAGCTAAATTTGTTATTCTTAATTATTAATGAAACGATTGTCTGAATTATCTGCCGGTTCTATTGCAAAAATTCATTCTTTTGAAAAAGATGAAATTTTTTTAAAACTTATGGAGATGGGGTGTGTTCCCGGGGAAATAATTCGAATTGAAAAAATTGCTCCATTAGGGGATCCGATTTCTGTAACTGTTGCCGGTTACAATTTAAGCCTGCGATTAGACGAAGCAAAAAATATCTTTGTTGAAGAAATATGAATTAAAATATTGATTATCAATATAATGAATATCGGACTTTACTTTGGCTCTTTCAATCCTATACATCATGGTCATTTGATAATAGCAAATTATATTCATCAAAATACAGCCCTCGATCAAGTTTGGTTTATTGTCTCGCCACAAAACCCACTAAAATCAACAAAAGGATTATTAAATCGATACCATCGTTTGTTTTTGATTCAAATAGCAATAGAAGAAGAAAAAAATTTAAAAGTATCTAATATTGAATTTGGTTTGCCAACTCCTTCTTATACCGCGAATACTTTAATACACCTGAATGAAAAATATCCAGAACACAAGTTTTCGATTATAATGGGCAGCGATAGTTTTGAAAATATTACTCGCTGGAAAAATTATAAATACATTGTAGACAACTATCCTATTTATATTTATAAAAGGTTGCAGCACGAAATCACACAAAATTTTCCAGAAGCGAATATTACATTATTAAACGCTCCGCTTATTGAAATTTCAGCTACCCATATCCGTGAGAATATTCGATCCGGAAAATCTATCCGATATCTTGTTCCTGAAAAAGTAAAAGAAGAAATTGAGAACAATCACTATTATAAAAAAGGATAGAATTATTCATTCAAAATAACCCACCTATTTAAATTGTAAATCTCCGATTGCTTTTTATTATTTTTTCAACAAATGATAAATTGTACTTTTATTAACCGCATTTTTCAGTTTATTTTTTCCAATGGTATTGCTCCGCCATATTCCTTTTTTGAAAGCAGTTTTTCTGCACAGCATTACCGCATTCGGCGGGCCTCAGGCGCATTTAGGAATGATGATGAAAACATTTGTTCATCGGCGACGGGATATTACTGAGGAGGAGCTAATGGAATATAACGCGTTTTGTCAAATGCTTCCGGGCGCATCCTCTACACAAACACTGGCGCTAATAGGATATAAACGAGGCGGGGTTCCTCTGGCTTCATTAACATTAATTATTTGGATTTTGCCTGCGTGTTTTTTAATGGGACTTTTTTCTTTTCTTATCAAATATGCTACCGCAGGGTCTTTGAAGGCAGACACTTTTAAATTTATTCAACCTATGACGGTTGGCTTTCTTGCCTATGCTGCATTTCATGCATTCCGAATTTCAATTCACAATACCATTACGCGGGTAATAATGATTGTTGGGGCCATAGCGACATATGCTCTTTTCAAAACTCCATGGATTTTTCCCATACTGATCGTTCTTGGTGGATTTGTTACAAACCTTAGCAGCAAGCGTATTCCGGAAAAAGAAGAACCACGGCAAAAAATAAAATGGGGGAACATCTGGCTTTTTGCAGCAATCTTTTTAATTGCGGGCGTAAGCAGTGAGTGGGCAAGAAAAAATAATTTGCCAAATCGAAAACCGCTGAATTTGTTTGAAAATACATATCGTTTCGGAAGTCTTGTTTTTGGTGGCGGGCAAGTATTGATGCCAATGATGTACGAGCAATTTGTTATTCGCCCAGAATCAACGCCAGCACGAATAAAACAAGTTAATGCAATAAGAATTGACAAAGAAGATTTTTATACTGGCTGGGGAATCGTAAGAGCAATTCCGGGTCCTGTTTTTTCTATTTCTTCTTTTATTGGTGGAATTGCTTTGAAAGATAGTGGGCCAACAATGCAGCTTTGGGGCTGTGTTATTGCCTCGTTGGCCATTTTTCTGCCAAGCGCATTGCTGGTACTTTTCTTTTTTCCTGTCTGGCATAACTTAAAAAAATACGTTGTAGTGTACCGTGCCCTGGAAGGAATTAATGCAGTTGTTGTAGGAATCATTATTGCAGCAACGTTTTATATGATGAAGGATGTATCCATGATAAATTTGAAAACAATTATTTTAAATTTTGCTGTTATCGCCGGAGTTTGGGCGCTTCTTTCTTTTTCTAAAATACCATCTCCAATAATTGTATTTATTTGTTTGTTTCTCGGGTGGATTTTTTAAATGTCCAGATGACATTTATTATCTTCAATCGTGAAATTAATTTTACTGAAAGATTTTTGGATGTTGCAAATGAAATGTTGTTGCTCGCTGATATGCATTTGCAAAAGCAACCAGCGTCGCCTCATCAAATAATTTTCCGATAAAAGAAATGCATACCGGCATCCCATCTTTATCAAATCCTATAGGTAAAGTGATAGAAGGATTTCCGCTAAGATTTGTAGCTCCCAATTGTTCTCCAACTTCGGGTGGCGCGATCACAATATCATACTGAGAAAAAATTGAATCCATTTTTTGCATGATGAGATATCTCATGCGGCAAGCGTTAATATATTCCACAGCAGGAATGAACCGTGATGTGCGAAATGTGTTCGGCCAACGATCTTTATTTTGCTGAACCATTTCATCGTCTTTATTTGTTCGGGTAAGTTCATCAAAAGCAGCTGCAGATTCTACGCCGATGATCATAGACAATAATGCATCTGCGTGGAGATGATGGGGAAATTCAAAAGAAGAAACATGCGCACCAATTTTTTTTAATTCTTCTATGGTTTGTTTTTCAAAACTATTATCAGGTAATGTGTCAATGTAATTTTTTACATAGGCAACTTTTAATTTCTTTATATCAATTTTTGCGGTGTAATTAAAAGGCATGTTTCGTGCAGACATATCTACTCCATCAGCGCCGTGAATATATGCAAACACAATCGCAGCATCTTCCGCGCTTTTGCATAACGGGCCAATTTTGTCCGAGCTCCACGCCAACGCCATTGCCCCGGTGCGTGCAATACTTCCGTAAGTTGGTCTTAGGCCTGTTGCGCCACAACGCATAGATGGATCAACAATAGATCCGAACGTTTCTGTTCCAATGGCGAAAGGCACAAGACCTGCAACTGTTGCAGAAGTTGATCCCGCAGATGATCCGCCGGAACCAATGTTTATATTCCATGGATTTCTTGTAAGCCCACCGAACCACACATCATCCATTGCCAACTCACCTAACGATAATTTTGCAACAAGCACGGCGCCGGCTTTTTCTAATTGTTCTACAACAAAACAATTTTCATTGATAATTTGATTTTTGTACGGCGGACTTCCCCATGTTGTATGCGTTCCTTTAGCGGCAAACAAATCTTTTATGCCG
Organism: Chitinophagia bacterium; assembly: GCA_963774065.1. Lineage (GTDB taxonomy): Bacteria > Bacteroidota > Bacteroidia > Chitinophagales > Chitinophagaceae > Puia. The sequence goes on along the minus strand of CAVZDO010000003.1, from coordinate 1,277,589 downwards.
TAAGGAATTCCCTGCAACGGACTTTTATAAATTCCTTTTGCAAGATTCGCATCAGCTATAGCTGCCTGTTTCAGTGCAATATCTTCCGTTAACTCAATTACACAATGTAATGTTGAACCATATTTTTTTAATCTTTCAATAAAAAATTTTGTAAGATCTACGGAAGAAATCTTTTTATTTTTTATCAATGAAGCGAGTTGAGAAATTGAATAAAACGCCAGCTCATTTTTATTTGCAGGAAGAGATACATTATCCGGGATATTCCATTTTATTGGATATTGCTTGTGATTAAAATGTTTGCCGGGCAAAATTGGGTCGAACCACAACGGCAAAGGCACATCATTCGGCAAATTATTTTGATGCAGGTATTGATAAAAATGAAGATTATCATTCGCGCCGCTTATTATGGAATCGCGCTTTGCAGAAGTGAAATTAAGATCAAACATTTTTTCTGCGGCTATAACCTGCGACAGTGTTACACTATCCTGTGCAGAAACGAAACGTGATATTATAATCAATGCAGCAATAAATAAATTTTTTCTGAGAGCCATAAGCAGTTTTTAATTTATAAAAAAAGATGCGAGCAGGTTGTGTAGCCGGTTAAATCATTTTATTTTGCAAAGATGAAAACGGATTGTTTTTAAATGCGACAGCCTATTGCTGTCATGCAAGCACTTCATAAACTGAAACAGGATTACTTTTATTTTTAAGCCTCGTTTCTTTCACCAAATTGCAACTGAACGATTCTTTTATTTTGTGATAAGAAGATTCGGTAATAAGGATCTGGCCAGCTTCAGCAACACCCTGCAAACGCTGCGCAGTGTTTACTACATCTCCGATTACTGTATAGTCAAGCCGGCGCAGATTTGCCGAACCGATATTTCCGGAAATCATTTCTCCCGAATGAAGCCCGATAGAAACTTTTGGCAGAAAAGAAATGCTATCCGTTTCTTCGCGCGGCATTTTTTCTATTTGTTCGCGCACAGCGATGCATGCATCAATTGCTCTGTCTAAATGAAATTCTCCGCGAAACACCGCAAGTATAGCGTCTCCGATAAATTTATCAACGTAACCATTTTGTGCAATAATTTCCTTAACCATTACGTCAAAATACCTGTTAAGTAATTTCACAACAACATCCGGCGGTGCAGTTTCAGTGATTGCGGTAAAGCCGCACACATCAATAAAAACTACTGTGGCTTCTATTGTTTCATTTGCCATTAAAGTATCTGCAAATTCACGGCGGGTCATAAAATTAAGAACGTTTTTATCTACGTACATTCTTAAAATATTATTTTCCTTAATTGCATCGAGTGTCTCGCGTGTTTGTGTTACGTAGCGAATAGTTTTTGCAATAGTTGTTTCGAGGTCATCAAAATTTACAGGTTTGCAAATAAAATCGAATGCGCCTTTATTCATAGCAGTGCGAATATTATCCATATCTCCGTAAGCAGATACGATAACTGCTTTTATAATCGGGCTTACATCATTTAATTTTCCGAGCAAGGTAAGTCCGTCCATTTCCGGCATATTAATATCCGTTAACACGATATCTAATTCCGGATCCAGCTTTATTTTTTCAAGAGCCTCAACACCGTTAGATGCAAATACAAATTCATAAAGCCTTTCGCGAATCTGCCTCCGAAATTTTTGTTTGATGAGCACTTCAAGATCGGCTTCATCATCTGCTACTAATATCTTTGTCATTGAAGTAATGATTTTAGTTTGTCTTTTAAAATACTAAAGTCAAGAGGCTTGGTTAGAAAATCATCAGCGCCCCAATCCATAGCCTGTTTGTAATTTTCGGTATCTCCATAAGCAGTTATCATCATTACAACCGGCGGCGGATTTTCAAATTTCTGTTTTATTTTTCTTAATAATTCCAAACCGCTCATGCCGGGCATATTTATATCCGATAGAATCAGCACAGCTTCGTGAGCTAATTTATTCAGGTAATTTAAAGCGTCATCACCCGAATAGGCAAATGCAAATTCCATTTCGCCGGTTCTTATCTCTTTGCGGAAACGTTGCTCAAATAATGTGCGGATGTCTGTTTCATCATCAACAACTAAAATTTTCATGGTTGCTTTTTTGTTCTTTTAAAAATATTGATTCAAGTTGGAAGTGTAATAATAAATTCTGTGAATTCGCCTTCTTTGGTATCAACTTTAATTTCGCCACCGTGAGATTTAATGATATCATAACTCAAACTTAAACCTAATCCCGTTCCTCTGCCGGTTGGTTTTGTGGTAAAGAAAGGTTGAAAAATTTTATCGATTACTTTTTGCGGAATGCCATTGCCATTATCTTTTACCCTGATTTCTATTTTATCATTAATTTTTTTTGTACTCACAAAAATAGTCGGCTCATATTCTTTTGTCGGTTGATTTTTCTTTTCGCTAACAGCGTAAAAAGCATTGTTGAAGATATTGAGCAAAACTCTGCCCATATCCTGCGGAACAATATTTATTTCTTCAATTGACTCATCAAAATTTGTTTTCATCGTTGCATTGAAAGATTTATCTTTAGCTCTTAATCCGTGATAGCTTAACCGCAAATATTCATCCGTTAATGCATTGATATCTGTCAGTTCTTTTTGTCCCGTATTTTTTCTTGAATGTTGCAACATGCCTTTTACAATTGCATCTGCACGCTTGCCATGGAAATTTATTTTTTCTTCGTTATCTTTTATGCCGGTAGCAATTTGTTTTACCTCTTCAAAATTTCCCGAATTAATTTCGTGCTGCATTTCATTTATTAATTCGGCATTCACTTCGCTAAAGTTATTTACAAAATTTAACGGATTTTGAATTTCATGTGCAATGCCTGCGGTAAGTTCGCCGAGAGAAGCCATTTTTTCGGCTTGTATTAATTGAGATTGTGCGGATTTAAGTTCAACTAATGCCTGCTGCAGTTCTTCTTTTTGTTTTGTGAGTTCGGCTGTTCGCTCGGCAACCAGCACTTCTAATTGATCTTTTAATGAGATTACTTCTTTTTTCTTTATTTCTTCTTCTTGCGTTTTTATTTTTTCTTTAGCTAAAGCCTTTTTTTGTTTATTTATTATTATCAGCATGGCAACCATCCAAATAAAAGAACAAACGCTTGCTGTGCCAACAAAAGCTTTCCATGCTGTATACTTGTTTTCGTCTGTCAGTTTTGTAATATCGCCGAATAATGATACAAGAATAAACGGAGCTATAGCGAGCATTACCTGGCGTGCGGATTGGAATTCCTTTTCGTTGTAAAGAATATAAACAAGGTATAGCAGCAGCAAATGGGATAACCATGTTGCAGGAGTTTTTAGTTCGGGAACAGACAGATAAACTACAAAAAGAGCGATAGCGGCGTACATTATAATTACGAGAATTCTATCCCACTTCGGAAGCAGCGAAGAGGTTTGTAAAGATTTGCGGAGATACCGGACAACGAAGACAGCCAATAATAATTCAAAAATCATAATAAGCCGGTTTAATAAAATTCATTTATCTAAAACAAATGCGCTTTATTATTAAAATTAAGCAGGAAGTGTTATAATAAAATCAGATCCTTCACCTTCTTTTGTTTCCACTCTAATTTCGCCACCGTGCACTTTGATGATATCATAGCTCAAACTCAAGCCCAGCCCCGTTCCCTGACCGGCCGGCTTTGTTGTAAAAAATGGCTGAAAAATTTTGTTTAACACTTTTGGGTCAATGCCAATGCCATTATCTTTTACTTTGATTTCAATTTTATCATCAATCTTTTTTGTACTTACGATAACGGTCGGTTCATACCCTATTCCTTTTGCCTTGAATCTTTCATTGACGGCATAAAATGCATTATTAAACAGATTTAAAATTACTCTTCCAATATCCTGCGGAATGATATTTACTTTTTGTATAGTGTTATCAAAGTCTTTTTTCATCGTTGCATTAAAGGATTTGTCTTTTGCTCTTAATCCATGATAAGCTAAGCGTAAATATTCATCAGCTAATGTATTAATATCTGTTAATTCTTTTTGACCTGTGCTTGAGCGTGAGTGTTGCAGCATTCCTTTTACAATTGCATCGGCGCGCTTGCCATGATGATTTATTTTTTCTTCATTTTCTTCAATATCATTCAGTATTTGATTTTCAAGAATTGTATTCCTTTCGCCTTCCGCTTTTTGCCTCTCGCCTTTTAACTCCTCGATTAATTCTTTATTTATTTCAGAAAAATTATTTACAAAGTTCAATGGATTTTGAATTTCATGAGCAATACCCGCAGTAAGCTCACCAAGAGAAGCCATTTTTTCCGATTGAATAAGTTGTGTTTGGGTAGATTTTAATTCTGACAAAGTAGTTTCTACTTTTTGTTTTTGCCGTTGCAGTAAAAGGTTTGCTTTTTTCTTTTGTTTATTATTTCTCAATTGAATTAATGCGATAACTCCAATAGCAGCAACAGTTCCTAACAATCCATAAAACTTCAGGTTATTTTGATATTGAACTTCAGCAGCTTCCTTATCTTTCTGGCGCATCTCTTCATTGTTATTCATTGCTTCCAATTGATTATTTTTTTGCTCATTGAATATGCTATCCCTTGCGGCAGAAGCAATTTCTAAATAATACAGGCTTTTGTGTTCATCTGTATGCTTATATATGTTGTAGAGAAAAGTGGCTGCCTGAACAATTACCGGCATTGCCTTAGCTGGTATGGCTACTTTGAGCGCCTGTTCAGAATAATAAATGCTTGAATCTTTTTGCTCATTTTTTTGGAAGATTTCTGCCATCGACTCCATGATGCCGGAAGTACCCAACGGATACCAGGAGCTCTGCGAACAGGAGAGTGCGTTTCTATAATATAAGAGCGCTTGTGGAAAATTATTTGATTTTGAAAAAATGTCGCCAAGACCTTGCAGTGAAAAAGCTATATAAAATTCGTTTTTGCTTTTTAGAGAAAAATCATATGCCTGTTGCCCAAAAAACAAAGCAGAGTCGTACATATTTAATTGTAAATAAGCCTTGGCGGCTGTGGTGAAATCAAAGCCCAAATCTTTGCCACCATCGAGTGTTTTATCAAGAGCGGCGCTTTGAAAAGAATAATCTAATGCCTTCCTGAAATTCCCGAGAGATAAATATAAATTACCCAGATTACCCAAGTTAGCCGAGAGTCCTCTTTTATAATCAAACTGCTCACAAATTTTCAGGCTTTGCAGGTAATACTCCAGCGCTTCAGGATAGTTAGCTATGTTCCAGTAATAATTTCCGATTGATGTGCCTGCTCGGGTTTCTCCTTTTACATAGTTTATTTTTTGCGATAAAAACATCGCTTGTTGCAGAAACCGGAGGTCTTCATTTGAATCATTGCCATAATAGCCTATTTCACAAAGTATGTTTATCCGATCCGTGTCTTCTTTTACATTTTTTAAGGCTACATGCAGACTATCAATCATTTTTTTTAAAGTAGCAGAATCCTGGGCCTCAATGCTAAGGCAGATGCATCCAAACAATAATAAGGCAATAAGTTTTTTTATAATTCTCTGCATTGAAAACATAGCTTGTTACTACAGCTTCTTTTGTTGCGTTGTGATTAAAATAAGATTAACCGGGTAAAGATATTATATATGCGTTACCGTTAGTTTTTTACTGGATATGCCTTCTTTTAATAATTCCGCCGGAAGCTTCTTTAATGGTGCTGGCAAAAACAAATGCATTAGGGTCAATGTCATTTACTAAATTTTTCAGTTTGCGCAATTCCAGGCGGGTTATTACTGTAAATATAATATCTACATTGCTGTGTATTTCAAATTTGCCGGGCAAAAATCCGCGCTCGCCTTTGTAAACCGTTATGCCGCGTCCTAATTCATTCACTAATCTTTCTTTAATAATTTCACTTTTACCGGAAATAATGGTAACGCCGGTATAGGCTTCAATTCCTTCAACAACATAATCCACTGTTTTGGATGCAGTGAAATATGTTAGCATAGAATACAGCGAGGAGGCAACGCCAAACCGGATTGCAGCAATACCAAAAATGATAATATTCAATGCAAGAATTATTTCGCTGATTGTAAAACTGGTTCGTCTCCAGGTATACAGGGCAAGCACTTCAATTCCATCAACGGCACAGCCGGCGCGCATCGTTAATCCAATTCCGATTCCTAAAAAAAATCCGCCAAAAATTGACACAAGTAATTTATCGGATGTAATAATCTGGAAAGGGATATAGTAGAGACAAAGCGCCAGCATAACAATACAAAAAAGAGTTTTTGCGGCAAACCGCATATTAATGGAATACATGCCCATGATCATGAAAGGCAGGTTGGCGAGCACAATTACATAAGCAAGATTAACTTTGTAAATTTCGTGTATCAACAAGGAGATACCGGTTATACCCCCGTCAAAAAAATTGTTAGGTACTAAAAAACTTTTTAACGAAAAAGCAGCAGTGACAACGCCTACAATTATCAACAGCACATCGCTGTAATAAAAATCTCTATGCCCGGTAACCGATTGGTGTGTGAGTGTTTGCTTCTGTAACGACAACAGGTTTTGATGTTGGTTTTCAGAAAGTCTTTGTTGCGCTGTTTGTGTAAAATAATGATGCGCGTGTAAAAACTTTATTTGCTGATGCATCCATTCTTCTCTTCCTTTTATTAAACCTGCTTCATAAAGCTCCAGGTACAAAGTTTCCGCTTTGGCGGTGTAGTTATTTGTTCCAAGATAATAGAGATCGGCGTCGCACAAAATTTCCGACAATTTATTTTGCGGCTCCTGCGGAATTTTGGTTGCCATAATTATAGTGCAGATCCGTTGTATTTCTTCTTCAGTGTATTCAAATTGCGGCAAAAAGGTTTGGGCAATGCTGCACGAAATTTCTTCGTGCCCGACATATGCTTCTAAAAAACCAGCATCATGAAATGCTGCGGCGGTGCGCAAAATAGTCAAATCATTATGGTCGTCAATTTTTTCGGAAACTACAAGCTCTTCCACATATAGCAACACTTCTTTAGTATGCTTTACGCTGTGATAATTCAGATAAGCGGGTAATTCCCTGGCCATTTTATCCAGAATAAATTGCGTCGCCTTCTCCGGTTGCATATTTGATATAAATGTTGATAGTGTATAAATATAATAAGCTTTTGCAAGTTAGCCGCATTAAATTAGTATCAATATTTTTTTTAAAAATGCGCGATGATTTAATTGGGAAGAATTGCGGAGTTTTGTTACTGGTCGCTTCAATGTTTATATTATGAAAAGCAATTTATTTTTTCTTAGCCAAAAAATATTATTCTTGAATATTTTATTGCTTTTTTTTATTAATTGCATCGCGCAAAAAAATCTTCCTTATAAAAATCCTTCTCTTTCTGTTGATGAGCGCGTAAAAGATCTTTTGGCAAGAATGACTCCCGAAGAAAAATTCTGGCAGTTGTTCATGATCCCCGGCGATTTGGATAATGCAGACTCGTTAAAATATAAAAATGGTTTGTTCGGTTTCCAGGTTAGTGCAACCGGCAAAAAAGGAGATGCAGCACAAATGCTCAATTATAATACTAACGAGAATGCCCTGGCGCTTGCAAAAAAAATTAATTCCATTCAAAAATATTTTGTTGAGCACACACTCCTCGGCATTCCGATCATAGCTTTTGATGAAGCGTTGCATGGAGTAGTTCGCGAAGGTGGCACAGCTTTTCCGCAATCCATTGCATTAGCCGCAACGTGGGATACTTTATTAATGCACCAGGTTGCCAATGCAATTGCTGTGGAAACAAAAATTCGCGGCATCAGGCAAATCCTTTCGCCCGTTATTAATATTGCATCGGATGTGCGTTGGGGAAGAACAGAAGAAACCTATGGCGAAGATCCGTTTTTAACTTCTGCTATGGCTGTGTCATTTGTAAGTGAGTTTGAAAAAAAAGAAATCATAACTACGCCAAAACATTTTATTGCTAATGTTGGCGATGGAGGAAGAGACAGCTATCCAATTCATTTTGATGAAAGATTGCTTGATGAAATTTATTTTCCGCCGTTCAAAGCCTGCGTTGAAAAAGGCGGCTCCCGTTCAATAATGACTGCATATAATTCACTCAATGGCGTTTCCTGTTCGTCAAATAGTTGGTTGCTTGAAAAGAAATTAAAAGAAGAATGGAATTTCAAAGGTTTTGTTATTTCGGATGCAAATGCGGTTGGCGGAGATATTGTACTTCATCATACTGCCACCAATTATGCAGAAGCAGGAATGCACGCTGTTAATAACGGACTTGATGTGATTTTTCAAACAGACTATAATCATTATAAACTTTTTATCGATCCTTTTTTGAATGGAAGCGTTGATAAAAAAAGAATTGACGATGCTGTGTCAAGAGTTTTAAAAGCAAAATTTGAATTAGGTCTTTTTGAAAATCCTTATGTGCGCACAGAAGAAACAACAAGGACAATGAACATGGATGCACACAAAGCAATTGCGAAACAGGCCGCATTAGAATCAATTGTTTTATTAAAGAACGAAAAACAAATTCTGCCATTTACAAACGCAGTTCATTCCATTGCAGTGATCGGCGAAGATGCAGCAGAGGCAAGGCTTGGCGGATATAGCGGACCGGGAAATAATAAAATAAGTATTGTTGATGGATTAAAAAAACGCGCAGGCAAAAATATCCGTGTACAATATGCAGAAGGAAGTGATAGAAATAGCAATGATTGGATAATTGTGCCTCCGCAATATTTAACCTATAACAATGCAGAAGGATTAAAAGCGGAATATTTTAATAACATAACACTTTTTGGAAATGCTGATTTTACAAGAATTGATCCTGAAATTAATTTTCAATGGACATTATCTTCACCCGACAAAACAATTAATAATGATTTTTATTCTGCCAGGTGGACTGGTAAAATTCATTCGCCATTAACGGGCGTTTTTAAAATTGGGTTAGATGGAAATGATGGATTTAGATTATTTATTAATGATAAATTGATAATTGATAAATGGGAAAAGCAAACATATAGCACGGCGCTTGCTGATTTTTATTTTGAGAAAGATAAAGATTACAATATACGTATTGAATTTTACGAACCTAACGGTAACGCGCATATAAAATTAATCTGGAATGTTGGCATAGCTAATGATTGGCAGAAAAAAATAAACGAGGCTGTTGAAACAGCGATGCAAAGTGATGCAGCGGTTGTTGTTTGCGGAATTAAGGAAGGCGAATTCCAGGATAGGGCAATGCTGAATTTACCCGGCCACCAGGAAGAATTAATAAGCCGAATCGCCGCAACAGGCAAACCCGTGGTTGTTGTATTGATTGGCGGCAGCGCAATTACCATGAATAGCTGGCTTGATAAAGTTTCGGCGTTAATTGATGCATGGTATCCCGGCGAAGAAGGCGGCAACGCTGTTGCAGAAATATTGTTTGGTGATTATAATCCTGCCGGAAGACTGCCGATCACTTTTCCGGTATCCGAAGCGCAACTTCCGTTAGTGTACGATCATAAACCAACCGGAAGAGGAGATGATTACAATAATCTTAGCGGCTTGCCTCTTTTTCCATTTGGATATGGATTGAGTTATACAAGTTTTGAATACACAAATATTAAATTGGATAAAAAAAATATTTCGCCAAACGAATCTGCTATCGTGCACTTTAGTCTAAAAAACACCGGAAAAAAAGATGGCGATGAAATAGTTCAGCTATATATAAAAGATTTGCTTGCCTCTGTTGCACGGCCGGTTATGGAATTAAAAGGATTTCAACGCGTGCATTTAATTGCCGGTGAAGAAAAGGAAATTTCATTCACTATTACTCCGGAAATGTTGAGCATGTTAAATGAAAAAATGCAAACCGTTGTTGAACCGGGTGATTTCAGAATAATGATCGGCGCATCTTCGAGGGATTTGCGATTAAAAGAAACCCTAACCGTTCAATGAAACAAAATTTCAAAATTGTGCAAATCATTTTGAAAAGAATAAGAAATTTCAAATTGATAATTATCGCAAATTTGTTTCACAATCGCCAACCCGAGACCAGAACCTTCCGAATGATCTCCTTTTTTAAAACGATCGAATAATTGCGCGGGGTCAAAATTTAATAAACGGCCGGTATTGCTGATGATGAGTTTTTCTTCATTCAAAAAAATATCTATTTTACCGCCATCTTCATTATGCCTGATGGCATTGCTGATTAAGTTATTCAGCAAAATATCTGCGAGGTAATCATTCATTTTTATTGTTACGTGCTGTAATTTTTTATGCACCTGCAAAAATTTTGCGCTTATCAAATCTTCAAGCTGCTGTAATTTTTCTTCTATCAATACATCTATTCTTAACTCTCCGGTTTTATTAAACTGGTTATTCTCAATTTTTGTAAGCAACAGCAAAGATTGATTCAATTTAGTTAGACGCGAAACAGCATCATACATAGATTGCAATTGCTTTGTGTTCGTTTCTGTAAGACCGGGTTCCTGGATCACCAAATCTAATTTTGAATTTAATATTGCGAGTGGCGTTTGCATTTCGTGCGATGCATTATCCGTAAAATTTTTCAGCGTTTCATAATCTTTTATTATTTGCAAAGTCATTGTATGAACAACAGAATCGAGATCGCGGAACTCATCAATATCTGTAGTTTGAGAAGGGATATATTTTTTATTAGAGAGATTAAACGCTTTGATCGACTCCAGCATACTATAAAATGGTTTCCATATTTTCCGAAGCAAAAGCCGGTTTGTAATAAATAAAATAAGCAAAAGCAAAACAATAATGCAAAGGGTTATGATTACGATCAATAAAACCAAATCTTCCATTTCTTCTTCGGATTTGGTAACAGAAGCTTTGTATTGTTTTCCATTTATAAAAACCGGAAATGAAAGTTGGCGGTAAAGATTATTTTCATGATGCTTTCCTTCGCGCAAGGGAATATTTTCAAATTTTCTTTTCACGGGGTCAGTTATTTCTTCAAAGCCTGTACGTTGGTCGCGATAAGAAGTCGCTTCGGGGAGGCGATTATTATTCTTTACGTAATTTAAAATTTCCGCTTCTTCAACTTTAAGTGTATTGTCTAATTGATGAATTAAAATGTAACGAACAATAAAATAATAACAAATGCTTGCAGCAAGAAGCACTGCAATTGTTGCAATGATATTAACGCGGTTATATTTTGTAATTAATTTCATAACATGATATTTCCCGCAACGGCGCTATGGCGCAAAGAAAAATTATTGTATGCAGATATTAGATTCATGCTAAAATTAACTTATCAACTCTTCAACTTGTAAACTTATAGCCCATTCCATAAACTGATTGAATATAATCTCCGCATCCGGCTGCAATTAATTTTTTGCGGAGATTTTTTACGTGCGTGTATATAAAATCAAAATTTGCAGCTCCTTCCATTTCATCTCCCCACAAATGTTCGGCAATAGCATTTTTCGAAATTACGCGGCCTTTGTTATAAGCAAAGTATAATAATAACTGGTATTCTTTTCGGGTAAGTTCGAGAAGTTTATTATTTACAGTAACTGTTTTTGCAAGCGTGTCAATTGCAAGTTCGTTAAGTTGAAGTAGATTATTCCCTGCTAAATTTCTTCGTCTATTGATGGCCGTTATACGAGCAACTAATTCGGATAAATGAAAAGGTTTCGGCAAATAATCATCAGCTCCAAGTTGCAGGCCGTTTATTTTATCTTCTAATGAGTTTTTTGCGGAGATAATAAGAACACCATCCATTTTTTTATTTTGCTTCAATTGCCTCAAAATGTCAAGCCCGCTGCCGCCGGGTAAATTTATATCCAGCAGAATGCAGTCGTAATCGAATAATTCAATTTTTTCAATTGCTGTGTTATAGGTACTGGCGTTATCGCAAACAAAACTTTCCTGTTTGAGGTAAGTTGTAATGCTATCGCTTAATATTTTTTCGTCTTCGATGATCAGAACTTTCATTTTACCAGTTCATTGTTAATAGTTGATGGTTTAAATTCAAATCTTCAACATTTCTTCAGAATCGGGATTGACTTTGCGATAAATTCTCCATTCGCCTTCCTAAAATTAAAATAAGATACCATGAAATATTCATTTTTGAGTTTACTATTCGGCGCTTTATTTATTTGTTCAGCAAATATTTTAATTGCACAGGGCACGAGCGGGTACAAGGTTGATAAAACTTTTCATATTGCGAGCAGCGGAGGTTGGGATTATATTGCAGTTGGGCCGGGCAACAACAGGATTTATGTTTCGCACGGCACACAGGTAAATATTCTTGATGAAATAACCGGCGATTCCGTTGGGGTAATTCCGGGAACTACAGGTGTACACGGTATTGCATTTGCGGCTGAATTAAACAAAGGCTATACCAGCAACGGCAGATTAAATAATGTTACAGTTTTCGATTTGAAAACAAATCAGATCATCTCACAAATTGCAACAGGGCAAAACCCCGACGCCATTATGTATGATAATTTTTCAAAAAAAATAATTACATGTAACGGGCGCAGTAAAGATCTTTCTGTAATCGATCCTGTAACGGATAAAGTAGTTGCAACAATTCCGGTTGGTGGAAAACCAGAAACTGCGGTTTCTGATGGCGCTGGAAAAATTTATGTGAACATTGAAGATAAAAGCCAAATTTCTGAAATAAATATTTCCACTAACACTGTTGAAGCAAGCTGGAGCATTGCGCCCGGCGAAGGACCAACAGGCTTGGCGATCGATAAAAAAACAAAAAGATTATTTGCAGGTTGCGATAAATTATTAATTGTGGTTGATGCAACGAACGGAAAAGTTGTAGATAAATTACCAATAGCTGATGGTTGCGACGGAGTTTGTTTTGACAGCGGACTGAAATATGTTTTTGCATCCTGCGGTGAAGGGAAGCTGAGTATTATTCAGGAATTAAAAGCGGATGAATTTAAGGTGATTGATAATGTCGCTACAAAAAGAAGTGCACGTACAAGCGCTGTTGATGAAAAAAATCACGAAGTTTTTTTACCTGCCGCTGATACAGAACCGGGCGCTGCCGGAGAAAGACCACATATGATTCCCGGAACTTTCCAGGTTTTGGTGGTGAAGAAATAAAAATTCATTTATGATAAGAATATTTTTTCTTGCTGCACTTTTAATTTCTTACATATCAATACAAGCGCAAACGAAAGCTCCATCTGTTATAACAGAAGCTTTTGCAAAACAGTTTCCAAATGCAGATAAAGTAAAATGGGGAAAAGAAAATGCAAAGGAATACGAAGCTGAATTTGTATTGAAAGGCACGCGGATGTCGGCCAACTACGATTTACATGGCAACTGGAAAGAAACAGAAACTGAAATACCGGTTAAAAATTTACCGGGAACTGTTGTAAAATCTATCAATGCAAAATATCCTGGCGCAATTATTTTTGAAGCTGATGAAATTGAAAACACAGGCGGTAAAATAATTTTTGAGGCAGATATAAAAGTGAATGGAAAAAAGAAGGAAGTTGAATTATTAGCAGATGGAAAATTTGTGAAGGAAATGAAATAACATTATTCAAAATAATACCATAGGCATTATATATCGGTAGAAAATAAAAATGAATTTGCAAGTGCCATAGGCATGAAACAAAATCTTTTATTCAGGTTCTTTAAAAATATATCGTTCCTCATAATTAATTTCAGATTTTTCGAGAAACAATTTGTATTCATCCAGAAATGTTTTCTTTTTATGATGCATTTTTTGATTCTGGATGTAATTAATCACGCTTGATACCTGCGATTTCGAATAAGAAAAAACAGCATAGCCTGACTGCCATTCAAATCTGGATTTTGTGAATTTATTATCATTAATCCATTTTGATGAGCCTGCTTTCACGTCTTGCAACAAATCAGCAATAGATTGCGTAGTGTGAAGCCCGATGAGCATGTGCAGATGATCTGGCATACCGTTTATGCAAAGCATTTTATGCTTGTTATTCTGAACAATGCCTGTGATATATTTGAATAAATCATTTTCCCACGAAGGTTGAATTAAAGATGCTCTGAATTTTGGAGCAAAAACAAATTGAAGATGAATTTGTGAATAGGTGTTTGCCATGTTTCAATATCCCATCCCTACGGGATTGAGTTGATAAGGTTTACAATTTTCTACTAATATTTTATCGCTACGCGATCAAAATAGTATTCAGTAATGATAGTAATGAATTTGCATAATGCAAAATTAAGATAACTAAGTTGTGAAAAATTGGCACACGATTTTTTTGTTGAGCGAATAGAAAAAGTATCGACGAGTTAAAAACTTTTTATTCCTCTGTCTATATTTTATCGAAACACGGCTTTAATGCCATAGGCATTATATATCGGTAGAAACTAAAAATGAATTTGCAAGTGCCGCAGGCACGAAACAAAATCTTTCAAAATTTACTTTTCTTCTTTCACTGCATTTTTAAATAATACTCTTATCATACCTGGCAGCACGATCAATAATAATGGTAACGCGCCGATGAACCCACCTATAACGGCTATAGCAAGTGGCTGGTGCAATTGCGCTCCTGTGCCGATGCCGAGTGCGATTGGCAATAATGCGGCGATAGCGCCGAGCGCTGTCATGAGCTTTGGACGCAGGCGAGTGGAAATGGAATAGATGATTGCTTCATCAATATTGTTTGATGTTTTTAATGATTCACGAAATTGTAAAAATGTAAAGATTGCATTTTCACCGATGATACCTACGATCATTATTAATCCTGTATAGCTGCCAACATTCAATGGTGTTTTGGTGAGATATAATGCGAGTAAGAACCGGCGATGCCGAGTACAGCGATTAATAAAATTAAAAATGCAATGCGGAAATCTCGGAACAAAAATAATATCACGCCAAAGACCAACAGGCTTGATGTAATTAAAATCATCAGTAATTCTCCGAATGATTGCTGCTGCTCGGCGTATGCTCCGCCGTATACAACCGAATAACCTTGCGGTAATGTAAGTTTTGCAGAAATTTCTTTTTGGATTTTTTTCATCACGCTGCCGAGATCGCTGTTTTCGAGTCGGGCAGTTATAACTCCCATTGATTGCAGATCCTGCCGTTGAATTTCTGCATCGCCCGGGTTTACATGTACATCCACCAATTCATTTATCGGTTGTAGGTTACCGTTAGGAAGAAAAATTTGAAGCTTACTGATATCTGCTACACTCAATGAGCGGTTGTTTGGATAAACAAGCCTTATATCTGTGAGTTGCTGCCGGTCGTAAACAGAGCCCGCAATATTTCCTTCGAGTGCGCATTGCAACTGAAATTGAAGATTGGCCGGTGAAATTCCAAATTGCGCAAGCTTTGTATAATTGGGCTCTATATCAACAGACGGGCCTGCAATAACAATGCCGTCAAAAACATCTGCTGTGCCTTCAACTTTTGAAATAATATCTGCAGCTTGTTTTGAAAGTTGTTGCAATGTTTGCTGATCATCTCCAAAAATTTTTACTTCAACTGGTTGCACAGAAGTCATCAAATCTCCAAGCATATCTGTAATTACTTGCCCGAAATCCACGCGCAACGTAGGTTGTGTGGCATTTATTTTTTTGCGGATGTCATCGCTTACTTCGTCGGTTGTGCGTGACCGTGAGTTTTTTAATTGTATAAGATAATCGCCACGATTTGGTTCTGTTATAAAAAATCCCATCTCCGTTCCGGTTCTTCGGGAATAGGCTTCTACTTCGGGAACCTGCATTAATATTTTTTCCACTTCGCGAAGAATCCGATCTGTTTCTTCGAGTGATGTTCCCGGTAGTGAATTATAATCAAGCACAATGCTGCCTTCATCCATATCTGGCAAAAACCCGGTTTCCAATCGGGGAAGAATAAAATAAATGCAAGACGCGAATGCGATTAAAATAATAAAACTGATGTATGGTTTTGTTATAAAAAATTTTACCCAGCGCTGCGTTTTTACATTATGCGGTTTTAAAGTTACGAGCCTTGAGCTATGAGCCTTGAGCTGGCGAGAAAATAATAAGTATATAACGGGCAGGCCTATCCACGTAACCAGAAATGAGCAAACTAATGTAATGATCATTGTGTTTGTCATCACATTAAAATATGCGCCGGCAACGCCGCTCATTAATGCGAATGGAACAAAAATCACGATGGTGCTTAAAGAAGAACCAACCATCGCAGGAAATAAATAATGAATTGCTTTTTGCACTAAAATGGCGGATGGCTGATCGGGGTGTTCTTCATGTGTTCTGTGAATTTGTTCTACAACAACAATTGCGTCATCAATTATCAAACCGATTGCCGCAGCCATTGCGCCGAGCGTCATGATATTAAATGTTTGCCCCAATGCATAAACAAAAATCATCGTCAATAATAAAGTGATTGGAATTGTAACAAGAATAACTGCGCTTGCTTTGAATGATCGTAAAAAAATAATCGCGACAAATATTGCGAGCGCTAACCCGATCCACAAACTATCAACAACACTTTTGATAGAATCTTTTACAAAATCTGCCTGCACATAATAAGGTTGAATGGATACATCTTTCGGAAGAATTTTTTTCAACTCCTGCAGTTTTAATTCCATCTTATCTGATATATCAACCAGGTTTGCATTTGGTTGTTTTATCACGGCTAGCAAAATCCCTTCGTGACCGTTCGCGTTTATTTTTATATATTCTTTTGCTTCCTGGATTTGAACATCGGCGAGATCTTTCAACAAAATAATTCGCTTGCCATTATTGCTGATAACAATATTTTCTAATTGTTCTTTGGAGCTAATTGACGCATCCGTGACCGTTAGATACAGTAACCTATAGTCACTCATATAGCCATTGGATTTAATAAAATTTGTTTGGCTCAGCACCGTGTTAACGTTATCCGGCGTTATGCTGAGCGTGCTCATTTTTTTTGTGTCGAGAACCAGCCAGTATTCTTTTGTCTTTCCGCCAATCACGCGAATTTCTGAAACGCCTTCCACCTGCGAAAGAAATGGCTTGATGCTGTATTCCGCCAGCAGCTTCATTTCTATAGGTGTTCGCGTTTTGCTTTCCAAAGAATAACCGATGATTGGTAGGATGGAAGGGTTCATTCTTTCCACCGTGATCTTAATATCCGGCGGAAGATTATTTCTTACCTCATTTATTTTTGATTCGATGCGTTGCAGGCTGATATCAATATTCGCTTTCCAATCCATGAATGCGGAAATCTCGCAACTGCCGCGGCTTGTAGTGCTGCGGATCATTTTTAAATCAGGTACTTCTTTTACGGCATTTTCTAACTCGCGCGTAACTGTGATCATCATCTTCTTCACAGGCTGTTGCCCGGCATCGGCAATTATTTTTATTTTCGGAAAAGTAATTTCAGGAAAAAGAGCCGTTTGCATTTTGCTGTACACAAACAATCCGCCTAAAATGATTATAACTATTACAACCGTAACAGGATTTTTATAAGAAGAAAAAAAATTACGTGTGAGCATGCGCGTTAGTTTTGTACAGATACTTTTGCTGTGTCAGTCAAACCATAATTTCCTGTTATTAATATCTGATCTTTGGCTGATAATGGCGGCGAAAGAATTTCAACGGAACTATTCGTTTCGATTCCTTTTTGTACCGGCACTTTCACTGCTGTTGTGCTGTCAATAAGTTTCATAATCCAGAAGCTGCTTTGTGTTTCATCCGTCAGCACTGCGGATTTTGGGACAGAAACTGTATTCTGTTTTGCTTTTTTTATCAAACTAACTTTAGCAATTAAATTTTCAGGAATTTGTTTATCGGTATTCACTTTGATAACGTAACTCTGCGTTTGCGAAACTGCATCAACAGTTGGCAATGCCGCATCAATATATCCGTTCAAAAGAGTTCCATCGGGAAGTTTTAATTGTACATTATGATTGTTGGGCAAATATGGTTTTAACTCATAAGGAAGATCGAGTAAAAACACAAAACTTTTTGTATCAGTTATTACAGCGAGTTGCTCATTATCCTGCACGTAATCGCCGGGTTGAAAAGTTAATTGTGTGATGTATCCGTTTCCCGGCGCTTTAATGTGAACCACACCTTCAAAATGTAAACTGGTATCAAGCTGCGATAATGTGTTACCAAGGCTTTGCGCTTCTTTTGTTTTTATAATGAAGAGATCCTGTCCCTTCGTTACATATTTTCCTAATTGTGCATTTACCATTTGCAGGTATCCATTAACGTTAGCTTTGACAGAGGTTTTCAATAAAAATGCCGACACCGCATTCACTTCAACAGTTTCATCCATTGCCCCGGTTTGTACATGAGCAATTGTAACGGGAGTGCCTGTGCTCGTTGAATCACCCGGTTTGCCTTCGCTGGTTTTTTCAACAGGCTTTGACTGGCATGCTGAAAAAAAGATCATCAAAAATGCGATCGACAAATTTGTTATAAATATATTTTGTTTCATTTTCTGTTCCAGTAATTCAGTTGATTAATGATTTGCATTTTATTGACTGTATTTTGGGTAATGATATTTCGAGCGCTCAAATAATTTCCTATAGCAATAATATAATCTGCAATGCGTGCATCGCCTGTTTCCAAAAGTTTTTTGTTAGCATCAATTAATCCCTGCGTGTATCTTAACTGCCCGGAGGTTTGATCAATCAATTGCTGTGTTGACTGCAACTGTTGCAGTAATTGTGCTATTTGCTGATCGTGTTGTGTTTTAAAAAAATCGCGGTATTGTTGCCGGGTTTCTTCAGCAATAGCAATTTTATCATGCTGCATTTTTTTTTGATGACCATCATAAATCGGCACAGTAATATTTACTCCGGCGCTTACGCCAAAATTTTTGTATGGAAGATACATCAATGAAGAAACGTAACCTCCATCTGCATATAAATTGACTTTTGGTTTGTAGGCAAAATCAATTTGCACGTCGCTGTTGCGCAATTTCATACTGTCAATAAAAAATTGCTGATAAAAAACAGTGTTTTCCAAACCTGGTATTTGAATTGTATCGAGCGTTGGCGCAGCTAATGAAGTAAATGAGGTATCAACATTTCCGCTGAGATAATTTAGCGTTGCAAATTCATTTTGGTATTGCATTTTTATTTCAGAAATCTGTATTTCCTGTTGTTGAATTGTTACCAAAAAAGTCAGATAATCTGTTTGGCGATAAATCCCTTTTTCTGCCAGCTCTTTCAAAATAATTTCTTCTTTTTTCAGTAAATCAAACATTTCTTTATTAAAACCGAATTGCTGCCAAACTCCATAAGTAGTAATATATTGACTGATGATTGTTTTTTTTAAATCCTGTTCACTTATTTTGCCGGTAATATTCAACCCCTCATTTTGCAATCTTATCGCTTCGTATTGGTTTTGTAAATTTTGTTTACTCGCAAGCTTTTGAGTTATGCCAACTAATTCACTCACATTAGCTCCATTGGTAATTATATTATCATAGCCCCAACCATTAATTACTGGCGCATACATGTTAGTGCTGTTACCATTTACCTGTGGTTTATACAATGCACGAATCCGCATGCTGTCAATTTGGTTTGAACGCGCCTGGTTCTGATAATCTTTTAGCAGCGGACTATTCTTCATTGCTGAATTGACATAATAATCAACATTCTTTTCCTGCGCCGAAATTCGGTTATGCATCAACGTTAGGAATAAAACAAAAAAAAGAAGTTTGATTTTGATCTTTGATCTTTTTTGCATGATGTTTAGTAAAACAGTATTTGGCATTATGCACAGGAATTAGATAATCACGCAATTTCAAAAAGAATTCTGTAGAAAATCTGAAGAAATTATTATTCAATTTGTGCTGGTATAACTTCGCAAAATTTGATTATTTTCAATCTATGAAAAATACATTAACCTCGTTTTTGCTCGCGGCGTTGCTAATATCTTGCAACAGCAAGCCTGGTTCTATCAATCTCAACGGCACCTGGCGACTTATTTCAGGAACAACTATTACAAAAGGCGTGAGTGAAGTAACAGATTATACAAAAGATCAGAGCATGATCAAGATAATAAACAACACGCACTTTGCTTTTTTGAAACATAAACTGGGAGTTGCAAAAGATTCTTCCAACCAATTTGATGCAGGTGGCGGCAGCTATACATTAAATGGCGATCAGTACACGGAGCGCTTAGATTATTACAGCGATAAAAACTGGGAAGGAAAACCATTTACATTTACCGTTTCCATTGTTAACGACACGCTCATACAAAGAGGAATAGAAAAAGTGGAGAACGAAAACATTAACAGGGAAATCATTGAGAAATATCTTCTCGTAAAAGAATAATATTTGTTAGATAAAATAGATACTGATAACCGTTAGTTTAAGTATTATAGCCAATACTCTGATATTTTTTTTCGAACAAATGCAACGCTACGCGCAAGCTGATCCATTCCTTCCACGCCATCTTCTATGCTGATCCATCCGTTAAAATGTACACGTTTCAGTTCAGTGAAAATTGCATCGTAATCATTCAATCCTTTGCCAATTTCGCCGTGGCTAAGTCTTTTCGCATAACCCAATGTGCCAGCTTCTTCGCGTTTCAAATCTTCGATAGTTCCTTGCAAAAGATAGCGATCACTCGCGTGCATGGTTACTACGCGATTTGATATGCGCTTCAATAATTCGATTGGATCTTCGCCGGCGAGATATGTGTTGCTTGGATCATAATTCACACCAAAGTTTGGGTGATGAATAGCATCAACCAATTTGCAAAACACATCCATCTTCTGCGCAAATTCCGGATACTCCCAAAAATCATCTTTGTAATGATTTTCGAGAATCAGTGTAATTCCATGTTCTTTCGCATACGGCAAACATTCTTCAATACATTCTGCTGCAAATTTTATCCCATCAGGTATAGAAATTTCCGGTCTTCGTTGGCCAGATAAAACTCTGCAATACGAACCACCCAAAGCAAAAGTCATATCAACCCATCTTTTTTGTTTCTCTATTTCTTTTTTACGAAATGATTTATCCGGATGTGTAAAATCGGGTGAGCAACATATCATGGGAATGACTTTGCCAAAACTTTCAACATGCTTTCGAAATATTGGCCAGTTATTTTCATTTTTCATTTCTAAAAAACCGGCATACCATTCCAATCCATCAACATCCAATGCAGCTGCAAGTTCTATCCATTCTGCTACGCGCATAGATCCATCTTTACAAAGCGCCTGCATAAATGCTTTTGGAAATACTGCAAGTTTTGGCATTGAAAAAATTATTTAGAAACAGGAATTGTGCTTGTGTCTTTTGGGGGATTGCGGCCTATGAAAGGATATTGCTCCAGATCAACTACCTGGCCGCTTATAGGCCCGCTTTCATCGCTGAGCCAGTAAATAGCTGCCGCTGCAATTTCTTCTGGCGATAAAATTCGGCCGGAGCATACACGGCGGGAAGATCTTTATACCAATCTTCCGGCAAGCCATGATCTTTTTTTCTTTCTTTTTCTTTCTCTGTCAAAACCCATCCCGGATTTATTTGATTTACACGAACGCCATTTTCACGATGAAGTGTATCTCCTAAATTTCGTGTCAACGTCATCAAAGCTCCTTTGGAAATACTGTATGCAAAAAGATTTGGCTCTCCGCTGTACGCATTTACTGAACCGATATTAAGAACGCAACCGCGCTGTTTTGTTAAATGCGGCAATGCTGATTTGATAAGAAGAAAAGGTGCGATGGTATTTACTGCAAAAATATTTTCAAGGAATTTTTTATCTGTTGTGTTTATGTTTGATGAAGCAACAATTGCTGCATTATTTACAACTGCATTTAACTTTCCAAATGTTGTAAGTGCTACTTCAATCAAATGTTGTGGAGCACCATCAGCGCTTATATCTTCAATATGCAGAACTGCATTTTCATTTCCTGTTTTTGCAATAACTTCTCTACCCCAAATTTCTTCCAATCCATGAACAACAACTTTTGCTCCTTCTGCGATGCATCGCAGAGCAATGGCTTTTCCAATACCTGTTGTGCTTCCTGTAACGATAATAACTTTATTATGCAATCGCATTTTTAAATTGGTTTGAGTACGCTTTTTACAATTTCTCCTTTATGCATTTTTTCAAAAGCTTCATGCCATTCGGTGATAGGCCATATGCCGCCGATGATCGGTTTTACATCAAGCATTCCGTTTGCGAGTAAAGAAATCACACGCTCCCAAATTGGCCAATTGTGACTGAAACTTCCTTGCAGTGTAATGTTTTTTTGCACAAGCGGATCTAATGAAAACCCTAATGGTTTAGGACCCCATCCAACTTTAGTGATTTGTCCGTTTGGACGCACAAGTTGCAATGCAATTTTTAAAGTGATGCTTGTTCCTGCTGCATCAATAATAAAATCTGCACCCAAGCCATCTTTTTCTTTTGCCCAGTTTGTGGCATCTCCGATTATTATATCGCAACCGTATTCTTTTGCAATATTCAAACGATGCCGATCATTTTCTAAACCAACGATGGCAACTTCTGCTCCGCAAAGTTTTGCAACAGCGGCGCATAAAATTCCGATAGTGCCGGGGCCAAGAACGATTACGCGATCTCCTGGTTTTATTTTTGAATTTTCAACAACGGCATTATATGCAACGCAGCATGGTTCTGTTAAACATGCTCGATCAAAAGAAAGTTGCTCCGGAATATGATGAAGACATCTTGCTGGAACGCGAACATATTTTGTCATCGCACCATTTACTCCATAGCCAAATCCTTTTCTTTCCGGATCGAGATTATATAATCCCACTCGCGATAAAGGACTATTTGGATTGATGATCGCTGCAGTTTCACTAACAACCCTATCACCTTCTTTCCAATTATTTATTTTGCTGCCAACAGCTGCGATATATCCCCCAAACTCATGACCTAATACAACAGGATAATTTACGGGCCAGCTATGATCTGCATTCCATTGATGAAGATCGGAGCCGCAAACACCAACATTCATCACTTCGAGCAACACATCTTCTTCACCAATATCAGGCTTTGATATTTCTCTTATCTCCACCGAACCTTTTTCGGGAGCGTAATTAACAACAGCGGCCGATTTAATATTTGAACTCATCTTCTAAAAAATAAAATGAATTATTGATTAATGAATAAGCACATCACCATATGCGTGTATTTTTTCACAAATAAGTTTTAATGATTCTTCAAGATTTCCATTTGCAGTTTTGAAAGCATCTGCATCTATCGTAAGAGGAGCGCCTAACACAACCAATGGCGCGCCATAAGCCGGGCATTGAATCGCTTGTTCAATAGAAAGACCACCCACTGCCTGCACCGGAATTTTTACGGCATTCACAACTTCTCTAAGTCGATCAAGCGGACTCGGCATGCGTTTACCTTGTGCAGCAATTCCGCGGCGTTCATCGTAACCGATATGATGAATCACATAATTGCAGCCGAGATCCTCAAGCCATTTTGCGGCGCCAACCATATCTTCACAACCGAGATTATCTCCCATTACTTTTACATTGAAATCCATACCTGCTTTTACAACACACTTTATTGTTTCTTCGTGAGCGCGTGCCATAACCACAACATGAGTTGCGCCGGCTTTTGCCATCATTTCCGTTTCAAGATAACCGCCATCCATTGTTTTAAGATCTGCAACGATTGGTATACCCGGAAAACTCCCGCGAAGTTTTTTTACACCATGCAAACCCTCGGCAAGTATAAGCGGTGTTCCTGCTTCCAACCAGTCCACTCCCGCGCGCATAGCCATGGCAGCGGTTTCCAGGGCTTCGTCAATATTTGTCAGGTCGAGAGATATCTGAACAATCGGCTTCATGTTTATTTCTACGTTTTGTAAAAAATTTGCGCAGAGGTTTGGCAAGAATGCGCTGTTTTACCAATAATGAATTTACAATTTTTGTATTACTATCAATTAAAAAAATCAGGGGAAATAAAAATAAAGCCTTTTTGAAATTGAATTGAATTCTTATAAAACATATGCGATGATAAATGTTGGATAGAATTAGTATAACGGTCATAGGTAAGTAAAAGTAGAACTATTTCCATCCCCCGCCCAAACTTCTGTATAAATTTACTACAGCATTTAGTTGCTGCAACTTATCATTAATGCTGCTGAGCTGCGCAGCGAGCAGACTTTGTTCAGAAGTTAGAACATCTGTATAGTTGGTGGCAGATGAATATTCAAGCAATTGTTTTGTATAGTCAACAGCTTTTTGCAGGTATGCGATTTGTTGTTCGCGAAGCGATTGTTTTTGAACTGCTGCATTGTAAGTGTATAAAGCATTTGACACTTCCTGTCCTGCAACGAGTATGGTTTTTTTAAAAGTGTTTAAGTATTCTTCCTGCGCAGCCTGTGCAACACTGAGGCGTTGTTTATTTCTTCCCTGGTCAAAAACCGGTTGCAATAAACCGCCGGTGATGTCGGCAAAAAAACTAACCGGATTGAATAATTTTTGTATGGAAATGTTTGACAAGCCCGCCGAAGCGGTAATAGTAAACGATGGATAAAAATATGTTCTCGCAACATTAACCTGTTCAAATGAATTGCGCAGTTGAAATTCTGCCTGCTGTACATCCGGGCGATTTGCTAAAAGTTGTGCAGGCACGCCTGTTGCAAGATTGGTAATAATATTTTGTTGGTCGAGCGTGGTTCTAAAAATAGTATCCGGCGTTCTTCCCAACAAAAGGCTTATTGTGTTTTCCGTTTCACGAATATTTTGTTTTAGATCCGGTATCGTAATTTTTACAGAATAAAGATTGGCGGCGCTCTGTACTACCGCCGCACCTGTTACTACGTTGCTTTCTTTTAAAATCTTCATCGTTTCAACTTCTTTCTCCCTGTTCTCAACTGTTCTTTCTGTTATTTGCAGTTGCTGATCATAGGCCATTAGTAAATAATAATTGGAGACTATATCTGACACTAATTGTGTTTGCACTGCTCTTTTATATGCTTCGCTCTGCAGTAAAGATGCAAGCGCGGCTTTTTTTGTGCTGGTTAATTTTCCCCATACATCCGCCTCCCAACTGGTTGTTACCTGCAAGAGGTAAGCTTGCGGAAAACCAAATTGCGTGGCGGGAACTTTCTCAAATGTTGCTGTACCATTAGCATCAAACCCCGGCAACAATGCGAGCTTGCTTTGTTTTGCGTTAGCTGCCGCAGTTTTTATACGTGCTATAGCTATTTTAAGATCGAGATTGTTGTTGATTCCTTCCTGAACAAGCAATTGAAGCAAAGTATCTGCAAACATTTGTTTCCAGGAAACGGTTGCGATGTTTGATGTATCAGCATTTGATACGTCTCTGTATAATTTATTGTTGTTCGCGTCAGAAGGTTGAGAATACGGCAGTGTTACTTTGCATGAATTGATTGCAACAATCATTGCAATAATTATTGCTGTGCGCGTATATTTTTTCCATGCTTGTGTTTTCATTTTAGTCAGCATTCTCTTTTAAAACATTTAGCTTTTCATCAGTTCATCGTTTTCATCATATTTATTTGCGTGTATCTTTTCCTGCAGAGATTGAAAAATGATGAACAAACCTGGTATCACAAACACGCCGAGCACAGTTCCAATCAGCATGCCACCTATAGCGCCGGTGCCAATCGATCTATTACCGTAAGCGCCCGCGCCTGTTGCAAACATCAAAGGCATCAATCCAAAAACAAATGCAAATGATGTCATCAATATCGGCCGCAAGCGTGCCTTCGCGCCTTCGGTTGCGGCTTCAACAAGTCCCATTCCTTTTCTTCTTCTTTCTACTGCAAACTCAACAATCAAAATTGCATTCTTCGCCAATAAACCGATGAGCATGATAAGAGAAATTTGCATGTAAATATTATTACCGATGCCAAACATTCTTGCAAATAAATATACTCCGGATAAACCTACGGGCATTGATAACAACACAGCCAATGGAAGAATATAACTTTCGTACTGCGCGCTTAATAAAAGATAAACAAATACAAGACTAAGCAAGAATATATATATGGATTGTGTTCCGCTGGTTTGTTCTTCCCTGCTTATGCCGGAATATTCGTAACCATAGCCCGGCGGTAATGTTTGAGCTGCTACTTCTTTTATAGCAACTAATGCTTCGCCCGAACTATAATTTGGATTTTGTGTTCCGTTCACAGAAATAGAAGTGAACATGTTAAACCTTGTAATGCTCTGCGGGCCGGTACGATCTTTTGATATTTATGAACTCCGTGATTGGCGCCATTTTATTGTTGCCCGATTTTACATACACTTTATTCAAACCTTCTACATTGGCGCGGTAATTAGTATCCGCCTGGATCATCACGCGATATTGTTTTCCGTACTTATTAAAATTAGAAGCATAGAAACCGCCGTAATAAAACTGCATCGTACTTAAAATATCGTTTACATTAATGCCTGCTTCTTTTACTTTGGCAACATTTACGCTGAGTTCGTATTGAGGAAAACCGGGATCGAAAGATGTTGTTGCATATTGAATTTCTTTTCGCTTATTTAATGTTTCCAAAAATTTTTGTGCCACTGCATAAAAATCTGCGATATCATGGCCGCCTTTATCCTGCAACTGAAAAGAAAATCCGCCGGTGCCACCAAAGCCCGTAATTGTAGGAAGTGGTATGGGAAAAATTGCCGCTTCTCTTATTCCTGCAACTTTTTGATTAAGCATTTTCATAACATCCAGGTTGCTCACGCCTTTTCTTTTATCCCAGTGTTTCAGTTGCAGAAAAACAATTCCGTAATTACTACCTGTGCCTGCCAAAAAATTAAATCCAACCACACGAAATACATGTTCTACCTGCGGAATAGTTTGCGCGCTGTCGCTGACTTCTTTCACAACAACTGCAGTGCGTTCCGTAGATGCCGCGGCCGGAAGACTGATCGGTACGAATATAGTTCCCATATCTTCGTCAGGTACAAAGCTCGATGGAGTTGTTTTCATAAGAAAAGCAAACAGCCCGATAAATATTGCAGCCGACCCGAGAATGATCCATCTTTTTATTGAAAGAAATTTAATGGATCGTGTATACTTCGCCGTTAGTGAATCGTAAGCAGCATTGAAACCTGCGCCAAACTTCTGCAGAAAATTTCTATTTTCATGTGCCGTATGTTTTGGTGGTCTTAAAAACAAAGCAGCAAGCGCCGGACAAAGTGTTAATGCATTAATTGCTGAGATACCTATTGCTACTGCTAACGTAACACCAAACTGTTTGTAAAAAACACCCGTTGATCCGCCAACAAAAGTGACTGGGATAAACACCGCGGCCATTATTAAAGTGATGGATAAAATTGCTCCGGTTATTTCCTGCATAGCATCTATAGCTGCTTTTCGCGGTGATGTATAACCATGCTCCAGTTTGGCGTGCACAGCTTCCACCACAACAATTGCATCATCCACAACAATACCAATTGCAAGAACAAGCGCGAATAAAGTAAGAAGATTAATGCTGTAACCGAATATGTATAAAAAGAAGAAAGTTCCGATAATACAAACCGGAACCGATATGCCATGAATAAGTGTTGAACGGATATCTTGTAAAAAAAGAAAAATCACTAAAAACACCAAGCCAAAACATTCGAGTAAGGTGGTTATTACTTTTTCAATAGAAGCGCTTAAGAATCTATCGATGTCAACAATGATGCTGTAATGTATTCCATCGGGAAAAGATTTGCTCGCTTCTTCCATTGCCTGCTTCGACATATTGATCACATCTCTTGCATTTGATCCTGGTGTTTGGCTGATAGCCATACCACTCGCAGGGTGTCCATTGTATGCGCCTTCAAAAGAATTTAAAAGCGCACCTATTTCTACTCTTGCAATATCTCTGAGATGCAATATTTGTCCGTTGGTTTTTGCTTTGATAATAATATTTTCAAACTGGGATACTGTTTGCAGCTTGCCCGTGTACGTAATAACATATTGAAAACTCTGGTTACCATTCTCTCCAAATTTTCCCGGCGCTGCGTCAGCATTTTGTTCTGTCAATGCATTTGAAACATCATCGGGAGTTAGTCCGTACACAGACATCACATCTGGCTTCAGCCAAACTCGCATGGAGTAATCGCGCGTGCCGAAACTACTTGCGCTTCCTACACCCGGTACTCTTTTTATTTGCGGCAGTATATTAATGTTGGCATAGTTCTGCAAAAAAGTTTGATCATAAGCAGGCTTATCGCTGTACAATGCAAATATCAACACCATGCTGCTTTGCTGCTTTCTAACGGTAACGCCTACCTTAACTACATCCTGTGGTAACTGACTGGTTGCGCTCGACACAAGGTTTTGCACATTCACTGCATCTTTATCCGGATCAGTTCCTACCTGGAAATAAATTTGTATTGATGCACTTCCATCATTAGCTGCGGATGAAGTCATATAGGTCATGCCTTCAACTCCATTTATCGCTTCTTCGAGAGGAACTACCACATTTCTCAGTACAACCGCTGCATTTGCGCCGGTATAATTTGCCGATACCTGAACAGTTGGCGGCGCAATATTTGGATATTGCTCAATAGGCAATTTTATCAATCCTAAAATTCCGAGTAATACAATTATCACGGAGATTACTGTGCTGAATACCGGCCGTTTAATAAATCTTTTTATCATTTTGTTTTCAAATGTTTATTTAAGGTTTGCATAAACCGAATCAACATTTGCCTGTTTTGGTATTATCTGCGTGTTATCTCTTAATCCAATCAATCCTTCTAAAACCACGATATCACCGGGTTTCAAGCCACTTATAATTATAAAATATTGTCCGTTATCTGAGGGAATAGCTGTAATAGCAATGCTTGAAATTTTATTATCCTTACCTAAAATATACACGAGTCTTTTATCCTGTAATTCATAGGTTGCGCTTTGCGGAATTACCAAAGCGGAATCCATATCAGTTGGTATTCTCACCGTAGCGCTGGCGCCGCTTCTTATTATTCCCAACGGATTTTCATAGATTGCTTTAAAAGTTGCCGTGCCTGTTTCGGTAGATATCATTCCGCTGGCCATTTCTATTTTACCTTTTTCAGGATAGATAGAACCATCAGCAAGCAGCAGTGTTGCCGGCTCCATGTTATTTATTTTTTCGTTTATTGTGGAGCCGCGCGTGCTGTTAAAATATTGAAGAAGTTGTTTTTCGCTGAGCGAATAATAAGCGTACACTTTACCGATGTTAGATAAAGTGGTAAGCGGATCTGTATTTGTGCTGTTAACAAGCGCGCCAACTTTGTAAGGAATCATGCCGATGACACCGTTTGCCGGACTGCGCAATATTGTATAACCAGCATTGGTTTGTGCATTGATCAATGCAGCTTTTGCCTGCGCGAGAGCTGCTTCTTTTGATTTGAGCGTGTATTGTGCAGATTCCAATTCGTACTTGCTGATAATTTCTTTTTCTACTAATGGTTTTACTTTTGCTATTTGCATTTTGGATGCATCAACATCCGCTTCTGCGCTTTTAATGCTGGCAGTTGCCGTGATTATTTCCTGCTCGTACTGCGGGTTGCTTATCCGAAAAAGTAACTGGCCTTTTTTCACAGCAGCGCCTTCCTGAACATAAATAGCATCTATATATCCGTCAATTTTAGGTCTTATCTCAATAATTTGCTGGCCTTGAATGGTAGCCGGAAAATCTATATTTACTTTGGCTTTTCGCGGATTTAAAGTGAGCACTTTATAATCTTTTATCTCCGATGGTGGTGCATTATTAACAGAAGTATCTTTTGCATCGCCGCTGTTGCATGAAAATAATTGAGAAGACAGAGCTACTATAATAAAGATTTGAATGAAAAGTTTTTGCTTTAGGTTCACAATTAAGAATTGATTAAAAATAAAATTGATTATCTATCTATAGAAAAAATGCTGTAACACCAAAAGTGATGTTTACTAACAGCGTTTTGGCAACAGGGTTTAAAATTTTAAACATAAATGTAAAAAACAATGAAGAAAAATTGCTGCCGTTTATCCAATAGAAAAGTTATTTCTTTTTAAAATATTAAGGCTTTAATTTTTTGTGAAAAGATACGGCATAGCCCTGAGATTTTTTATAGAAGCGCATATCCTTATAAAAAAATTGCACTAAAACTTCTTCTGAATTTCTTCAGAATGTTCATTTAAGTTTGTGCGCATATGAAGTATTGTTTTTGTTTGGCGCTTTGTCTTACCGCAAGCCATCTCCTATTTTCACAAGAAAATTCTAAAAAAGATAATCCCGGAATATTAAAAGGAAAAGTGGTTGATTCCCTGTCTTCCCAACCTATAGATTATGCAACAATAACTGTTTTTATTACCGGAAAGGATAAACCCGTGGGAGGAACTACAACAAATCCGAAAGGTTTTTTTTCCGTTGATAATCTTCCTTTTGGAAATTACCGCATGGTTATTGATTTTGTTGGTTACAAATCAAAAGAGAAAAAAAGTATTACGATAAACAGCAAAAAGCCCGTAGTAAATATTGGGAACATTTTTTTATCAATCACTTCCCAAACACTTGCCGGTTTCACAGTAACAGCGCAGAAAGGTCTTATCGAAAATAAGATTGACAAAATGGTTTATAATGCAGAGAAAGATATTACTTCGCAGGGAGGCGTTGCAACGGATGTGCTAAAAAAAATTCCTATGATATCGGTAGATGTTGACGGCAACGTGGAATTGCAGGGAAATTCGAATATCCGGTTTTTAATAAATGGAAAACCATCCAGCATTTTCGGAAATAATTTAGCCGACGCTCTTCAATCTATTCCGGCGAGCCAAATAAAAAGTATTGAGGTAATAACCAGCCCCGGCGCTAAATACGATGCGGAAGGAACAGGCGGTATCATTAATATTATTTTAAAAGATAGTAAGGTTGAGGGCATTAATGGCAATATTAATTTGTCTGCAGGATCGCGGTTGGAAAACGGGTCTATGAACCTGAATGCACGAAAAGGAAGTTTTGGAGTAAATACTTTTTTTAGCGGCAATGCTCAATTATCTTCCACTACTATTAACAGTATGAACCGGCCGTCTTTCGATAGTACCGGAAAAACAATTACCGATCTTACTCAAAACGGGCATAGCACTTTTACAAGAAATGGTTTTGAAACGGGAATAGGTTTTGACTGGAGCTTAAATAAAAAAAATAATTTTTCAGGCGGATTTGGTTATGATAATTTTGGAAACAATAGCAACGGACTTTCAAACCAGCAGCAAGCCAGTTATGATTCACTGAATAATATTTCTGATATAAACAGTATCATACATTCGCTCAACCATTTTCGGGGTCAGTCATTCGACTGGAACCTCAATTACAAAAAAACATTTGTTACAGAAGGACAGGAACTGGATATATTGTATCAATCCAGTTACGGAAAGAATAAAACTTATTTTGATCAGTACGAGACCAATGTAACAGGAGATTCATTATTTAGCGGCTCCTACAGTAATAATGCAGGTATAGATCGTGAAACCAGTTTTCAGGCAGATTATGCGCAGCCTTTTTCAGAAAACATAAAAATGGAAGCGGGCGCAAAAATAGATATTCGGAAAATTACCAGTAACACGGATGTATACTCTCTCGATGCTTCCACAAATCTTTATTATTACGATACTACTCAATCAAATAATCTTGTTTATAACAGGCATGTGTATGCGGGATATGCTTCAATTACATTTCCCCTCGGAAAAGCATTTGATGTGAAATCAGGGCTGAGATATGAATACACCGGCACGAGCGCAGATTTTTCTAAAACTCCGCAAACAAACATTCCTTCTTACAATACATGGGCGCCATCTGTTGTTCTTTCCCATAATTTCAGCAACAACCAAACTCTACAGTTGAGTTATACCAAACGAATTCAACGTCCTGGTTACCGGGCATTGAATCCGTTTGTTAATGCAAGTGATCCTAAAAATATTTCACAAGGCAACCCGGTTCTAAAGCCGGAAATTGGTAATAATTTTCAAGTGGGCTATAATAAATCGTTTGAGAAGGGCGGCTCTCTCAATGTTGTACTTTTCTATCGTCGTTCTGCGCAGGATATACAACCTTATATCGTTTATTATCCTGCTTATCTTGTAGGAGATTCGATTTATACCAATGTATCCGTTAACACTCCTGAAAATATTGGAGTTGAAAATAATTATGGATTGAATATTTATGGATCAATTCCTTTTACTTCAAAATTAAATGTGCGGACCAACCTTGCTCTTTTTGATCGGTATATTGTAAACGGAATTATTGCCGGCGATAATATTACCAGCTTTAATTATCGCATAAACATGACCGTTACTTATCAGTTCAACAATAATTTTGTAGCCGAAGCATTTGGAAATTTTAATTCGCCTCGTAACGAAGTGCAGGGAAAATTTCCTTCGTTTACTTCATACAATTTTGCTTTTCGAAAACAGATCTGGAATAAAAAAGGAAGCATAGGGTTCACTACAACCAATCCTTTTAATAAATATGTTAACCAGGCAACATCTGTTACCGGTCAGGGATTTGCGTTAAACAGTACGAGAAGAATACCGTATCAATCTTTCGGAATAAGTTTCATGTATAAATTCGGGAAACTGGAATTTAAAAAAGATAAAGAAGAAAAACAATCTCTGCAAACTCCGGATGAAGGCAATTAGTTATTTATTATCTTACTTTTTCTTTATTAAAAGAAAATGCGTTTTCGATTATTTCCTACCGGCATTTTTAGCGCTCATTTGTTGTGCTCCACAAACCGATCATATTCTTCTTTGAACTCTTCGTATTTATATTTTCCGTTTACAGAATTTTCCTTACCGGATTCTGCTTTGTTCACCAATTCAAAATATGTTTGCGGAAATTCATCGGAATATACTTTGGGAAGAATCTCTTCCTTAGTAAAACCTTTGTACAAAGTAAACAGAAGAAATAAGGAAATAATAAGAATGGAATTATCTTTTAGCCGGCTTACAATTTTAAATGCAGAAGTATTTTCTCCATCAACCAAAAAATTTCTGTTTGTTAAACCGGCAATCATAAAGCCTATAAGAAATGCAAATGCAAGTATTCCCGCTGTTTCAGAAAGTTTTGGCAAAAAGGTAATTGAACCAAGCGAAATAAAATATAGTATGATGGCGAGATAAAAAACAAGAATAAGAACAGAAAGAAAATTATTTTTTGGTTTTAAAAATGAAAACTTATTCCTCATCTTTCTGAAATAAAGCAGAATTAATATTAATGAGGTGAGTTCGAATATCAATTCAACATAAGAAAAATTGATATAAAACACACGCAAAGCAAATATGCATGCGAGAATAAAAAGACAACCCAATTCAATGGAAGAATAAATATCTTTTTTCCCTCTTGCAGTAAAGCTGCTGATGAATTGAATAAAAAATAAAACAGCAAATGCAATAGCAACTCCTCCGAGTATTTTTAATCCATAGCTGTTTTGCGCCATGGATGCAAACGCACCCATGATGAGAATTACAAACAAAAGATAGTATAGTGTGTTATATCCTTTCATCAGTTTGGTACATAATTTATATAATCCCAATCCCAATAAATAAAATCGTCCATAGCTTTCCATTGCATATCCTTTCCCGTTAGTTTTTCTTTTGCTTTACATGCTTCAACCAATATCATTGTGCGGCAAGTGAGATCTTCTGTTTCGGTAAGTGAATTAGGAATTGAAGTATATGCAAGATAATAATTGCCTTCAAAAGCAACACCGGCCACGCGTGCAAGAATTCCCGGAAATTTGAATTCTTCCGAAATATCAAGCAGCGCTTCATTTGCTTTTTTGTTTAACTGACTGCTGCCAATTTGCGACAATAACATTATAAGATTTTCCCTGGAATCACTGGCGAAACGTCGTAATGATGTATAATCTGTTTTTTTAAATTTTGCATATGCAGAATCAAGGTAAACAAATGTAAGGGGACTCGCATCAAGCTCGTACATCTTTTTCGCCATGTGAACGTAGCCTATTACTTTATCATTATCAGTTGAAAATTGTTTCATCAAGCCGATCGCATCTTCCATTTTACCTGCTGCAGCAAGGTTGCCACAAAGTCTTTTTATCATGTTCAAAATAAATATTTTTTCTACGTACTCATATTTATCAGCGGATCTGTTAAGATTGGGTTTATCTAACTGTTCGTAATATTTCAAACCATTTATTGAATCTCCCCTACTAAATGCCCTGTCTGATAAAACAAGGTATAAAATATTTTTGTCGAATTGTTTTCCTTCAGGATGCTGATCAACAAAAGAAATAATGTCTGTTAATACTTTGTCGGGAAGAGAATAATCTTTATTCCATGTATCAAGCGGCGGATCAATTTTCCATTCAAAAGCTTTTGCCACCCAAAAATGAATGGCTTGCAAATCCTCACCTGTTTTGTATATTTTTCCAAGCAGATTATTTTTTTGCAGGTAATTGAAAAAATAATCGGTGTGAAACGTCCAGCTAAACCAACCATCGCGATAATCAGGATAGATGAATAAATTTTTTCTTGATACAAAACTCGTTCGCACACCATCGCCATTATAAATAACAGTTGTTGATTCCTTTGCTTCGAGAGAATCTTTATTAATGTTTGCATAAAGATCGATCGCTTCCTTCAGCCATGCATCAAGCCTTTTTTCATCAACCGGCAAATTTCTTTCATAACAATATTTTGAATAGAACATTGCTTTGCGCTTGTCATTCATCGCCAATGAAAAATCCCGCTCAGATGTATTTTTCAGTTTCTTTATTGCCGTTTCATAATCTATCATGATGGTATCAAAAACAGATCTATCGCTGAAATATAAATTTGGAAATAAATATCCCCTGTCGGCTCGGTAAACATCGGAATTTCTGTCAAAGTTCATCGGGTATAAATGAGAAATATATCCTGAGCGAATCACCACATTGCGAAGTATGGTAACTGCGGGATTATCGGCAGTATTTGTGGAAATCCAATTCAACAATTCAGGTACCTCGTCGCGATGTTTAAATTGATATAGGTATCCAACAATGTTCAGATGATTATTGAAAAGTCTGGGTAATTCAAAATAATCGCGGAGCTTGTTATTCAGTATTTGATCAAAACACCATTCCACATGATCAATTTCGCCTGAAGCAGCATACAACGAAGCCAGCGTATGATAACCTCCGTTAAAATCAATTGGCTCTCTTCCTTCCGGCTCGAAAGTGCCTTTTGCATAATACAAATTGAAATTGCTTTCACTTTCTTTTCCATCGAGAGGAGAAATTTGACTGATCAATTCTTTTATTTTTTCCGGCGTTGCATGCCCAACAGTCAACCACATTTGAATAGCCATATTTAATTCGGTAGGAACTTCTGGCCTATACAGAGTTTTATTTTTAAAAAACCTGAGAACGAGTTCACAATTTTTTTCTGAAAGGCTTGCGAGGGTTTCTTCTTTTTTAGAATCAGGATTATAATAATTATCCATTGCCAAAAGAATAAGAAACTTATTATTTTCTGTTAATAAAAATTCCGGATCAGCTGCTTTATCAGGATTGCTGAAGTTGTCGCTTATCAATTCAAAAAGTTGATCTCTTAACGAATTCTTTTCCTGGCGTTTTGTAAAAAATATGGATAGCTTATACACTCCGGTAGCAAGTTCTATTCGTTGTTTGAATTCCATTTTTTGCAAGTATGGAATTAATGATCCGGGATTATATCGTTCTTCAGCCAACAAGTAACTTGCTTTTTCAGCAACATCCACTTCCTGACTTTTCAAAAGAGCGAAAGATTCGTTCCGGATCTTTTCCAAAACATTGTTGTTCTTTTTTTGATCGGCATCGTACCAATAAAACCCGCAAAGCACAAGCATAATTAAAATTGCAAAAACGGTTGCAATGCGTCGCGGTCCGTATTTCATAAATGCCCGCGAAACCATTTCTTTGCCCGCACTTTTTTTAAGAAATTCTTTTGTGTCGCTCAATATTTCTTCGGCATCTTTTTTAGCTGATTCGCGATTTTCAACATTTCCGAGATAACGCATTATCCATGCAGCATTGGGCTTGCAGTTTTTATACCAGTTCTCAAAATAAGTGAGTGGACCTAATGGCAAAAGATAACCTCTTCTCTTACCACTGTTTTTCCAGCGGTCGAGTTGTTTTTTAAAATCGAGATAGGTAGAATAGAATTCGAATTCTTTGTTCGCCCAAATATTTAATTTGTTCCAGTTGCGAATCAAACTTTCATGCGTTATATCAAGAACCGAATCAGCCGAAAGATGATGGGTGTTAGGATCTGCAGTGCTGAACGGATGAATAAAAGAATTGCCTTCTTTGCGATAAATATTAATTACACCGCCGGCAACTTCAGGTGTAACTTTTGGAGAGTTGATGATTGCCGTGATTTCCGATAAACTCATGCGGTTGCGAACTGCGCGGCTGTTATCAATTTTTGTAAGACAACTAAACGTCATGGCGATGATACGCTTCGCTTCCTGTTGGGTGATTGGATTTTCCGGATGCTCATCGTTATAATTTTTCCACGCATTTTCATACAAAGTGTTTGCATGAATTTCAATTACTTTATTTAATCCTGTATCCTTAAAAAAATGCTGCTGATATTCCGGCAGAGAAGAAAACCAATTGGAAAATCTTTGTTTGTCTTCATCCGGCAATTCATCCGAAGGCATTCCGCCGGTCATTGCATAATGCAGCAGATCCATTTCTTCGTTGCCACGATCGGCTACGAGCCATATCTGGCTAAGCGCATGTTGCAGAATCGGCAACTGATCCACTCCATCTGCAATATCAAAAACAAGCCGTTCAATTAATCTTTGTGAAATTCTGTTGCCGCTTAGTATTGCAGGTTCTTCAATTACCTGTTTGAGATCTTTTCGTTTTAAGCGCGGAACAAAAAACTGTGAGAAACCAATATATTCCGGTAACCCGCGAAATGCAGAGCACTGACCTATATAATCCGAGCGCATTGTGCAAACCACGTACACCGGCAGGTTTCTTTTAATTGCTATGCGCGCTGTTTCGAGGATAACATTAATTACTACTTGTGAATCCACTGATGGAACTTCGTTATAAAAATTTTCCGGGTTGGTAAAAAATTCTTCAAACTGATCAACAAGTATCATCAGGTTTGCAGCTTTTCTTTTTCTTTCTTTTTTTTCTGCATCGGGCATTTGCGCCCACAACTCATCTTCTTCGTCAATATAAAATTCAGAATTTGTATAAAGATCAATGAGAGAAGAAAATCCTCTCCGCAATTCCGTTTCCACTGTGGATGGATGCTGATCGAATTGTTGCGCTATAGAATTTGCCATGTTAGAAACCGGGTTGCGTTCCGGCCGAAATGTTGCTACAACCCAATTTGAATATTTCGCTTTAAAAAAACCAGCGCGCGCATTTGGGATCAATCCCGCATAAAGCAGGGATGATTTTCCTTCGCCCGATGCGCCCGTAACCATGAGAAATTTATTCTGCTCAAGCAATGCGGCAATCTGATCTACCTGCAAGTCCCTGCCCTTGAAATAAAGACTTTCTTCCTCCGTAAATGAACGCAGGCCGGGATATGGGCATATATGTATTCTCTCAGCTATTTTCATCAATATATCTTATGAATAAATTGAATCGGGAAAAATAATTTCTGTCATACTCCATCCATTCTTTCGCCTGTTTATCATTTTCTTCATTATATCCAAGAAGTATATACCAGTAAAAAGAAGCTAAGTCCGAACTTGAAATCAATGGAGAGATATCAGATACGGCTCTGAACATGTCTCCATGAAATGCATACGACCTGCATATATTTCTGATCGCGTCGGATTTTTCGGGAATATTTTTAATTAGCTGAAAAGCTTCAGCTGCATTTTGTGATGGCGATTGAAGAATCAATGCCTGTGCAAGCAACACTTTGTTAGGTTGACCTTCAGTGATATTTCCTGCAAGGTTCATTTGCGCCTTAGCAGAGTCTATCAATGATGTGATGATATCACCTTCTACATGCTTTTTTTGCAATTCATCAGCAACAAATGCATAGAGAGAAGATCGGTTGATCGGATTTTTAAACATCATGATAAATTCATGAGCCAGATCAAAATGACGGGATTTTGTCAACCCTTCAATAGCAAAAGCTATCATCCGGAAAGATTGATCGTTGATTTGCCCGGCAAACTCTTTAAACTGTAAAATGTTGAATAATTTTTTAGTTTGAATTTTACTATAGGCCTTAAACATTTCTGCGGAGTCTCCTGCTTGTTGAGCGTCTCTTCCGAGATAGAGATATAAAAGATTAAAATCGAGATTTTGTCCGATGTTTCTTCTTTCAAGATTCTCGTCCAGTTTCTTTAATATTTCATAGCGGAATGGTTTGACAAGAAAAGCAAACTGCACAAAATTTTTTGCATTGTAGTCGTTAAACCAGTCGGAAAAATAATTCAATTCTTCCTGCCCCGGATAGAGTGTATCAAATAATTTATTGTTGATTATGTATTCAAGAAAAACATCCGTAAAAGAAAAATGAAAAAAGGTTCTTGGTTCATCGGGATGAAAACTTAACCTGAGATCAGGATAAATAAAAATAAATTTTCTCGGAGCAACCAATTCATCCGATCCGGTAATACCAACCACCTGAACTGCCCGGTTAAGATAAGAAGCGCTAACTTTTCCGTAATATACAAATGCCTGATCGAAGAATTGAGAGGTTGTCAGCTCATTTTTGCCCGGTTGCCCTTTGTTCAAAGATTTTTGTATACCCTCATTTTTAAATGAAAGAGCAATCAAAAAATTTTTTTGATCATTATCTTTTATTGTTGACTGAACAACTTCTCTGTATTTATTAAAGAAGAACGTGAGTTGATCTCTGCTGCAAAACTTCAGATTAAGATTATTTTTTCTTTTGGACCACCAATAAAGATTTGTGTTAGACGCTGACGATATTCCCGGTAAAGAGCGTCCTAATAATCTTGCATAGAATTCTTCTTCACTGATTTTTTTTCTTAAGCAATAACCTCTTACAAAATCATCTAACCCGTCTGTTTTATTATTGCTGAAATATACTGCGGCAATGTTGGATGCATTGTCTGCACCGGCAGCATAATCGCCGGTGTAATTATTTTGGCTGTAGTGCAGCAACGTATCCATGCATTGAATTGCTTTTTCACTATTGTCAGCAGCAGAATACAAATAAGCAAGTTCCTGGTAAAGCCCGTTAAACTTAAATCCGTAATCCAAAAAACCACGGATCGAAAGTTTATCCCGATGGTAATTTGATTTTAACCAATCTGTTTTTAATCCATTTTCAAACGGCGATAAAATGCCGAGTAAATTTTTTATATCATCGTTTGAAAGAACATGATAGTTGATTGCATTTTCAAGAGCGAGGTTGAAGTTTTGCATATCATCAAAATTCGCAGGTTGGGAGTCGGCTATTTTTAAAACCCAGCGTGCAGAGCGCGCAGCGTTTCTTTTTCTCCAGGTATCTATTAAACTATCCGCATTATAATAATATGCAAGTTCCAGCGTAACCCTGTAACTATTTATTTCGCCAAGGATTGATGACAGCCGTGCTGAATTATTTGTAGGAATAATTATAGGTTCGAGGAGGATATCAATTGTTGATAAGCATTTGAATATTTCATTTTTGGGTTCATTTTTTCCCTGGATTATTAACTGGCTTGCAATTCCGTCGAGAACTTTTATTTTTTGAATTGTGTCTTTGATAGAATTAGCGATCTCATCAACAGAAGTATTTCCAAGTTTCAATTCTTCAGAAATGAGGATCGCTTTATTGGCGAGATCAACTTTGGGATCGCCAGCAAAACTCAGTGTTTGGTGATGAATTGATTTGAGCACATATGAATTTTGTTTTCTGAAATAATCTCTGGCAACGAAAGATGTTAATGTAATCAAAGCAATAATTCCTATCACAACGGCAATTCGTTTTGCTCCGTAATGTATTAATGTGCGCGTGATAAAATGTTTTCTTGCACTTTTTGCTAAAAATTCTTTTGCATCTTCTAATATTTCTTTTGCTTTTTCAAGTTTGGTTCGCCGTTCAAAATCTCCGGGCAGGTAACGTGCGATCCACCATTCATTCGGTTTTGCTTTTTTGTACCATGTTTCAAAATAAGTTAATGGCCCGATGGAAAGCAGGAAGGCATTGGATTTGCCGCTTTTTACCCATCGGTTAAGTTGCCGCTCAAAGTCAACGAAAATCGAATAGCTTTCAAATTCTTCTTTTGCCCATTTGCCGAGATATTGCCAGTTGCGTATCAAGCTTTCGTGCGTAATATCTAACACCTGCGTTGGTAAAAGTTTTTGACTTTCTTCATTTTCTTCCAAAATAAAAGGACGAATAAAAGTATTGCCCGGTTCTCTGAATGCATTCAAAACATTTCCCACAATCTCTGTATTGAATGAAGGCATTCCTAAAATATTAGTGATTTCTTCCAATGTCATTCGGTTGCGAACAGCTCTGCTTTCGTCAATTTTTGTTAGGCAGGAAAATGCGTTGCGAATAATTAATTTCGCATCATCACCAGAAATTTTTTCTCCGGTTGTATCCGCATAATAACCCGCAGCCTCTCCATATAATTTATTAGTGTGCGTATCTAAAACATTTTGCAGGTTAGGGCTATGATAATAAACCTGGATTTCTGCGGGCAATGAATTGAACCATTCATTAAATCTTGCAACTTGTTCATCGGGCAATTCAGTTGGCGCCATTCCGCCTACCATAGCATAATGAAGCAGATCCATTTCTTCGCTTCCCCTATTAGCTGCAACCCAAATCTGACTTAGCGCATGCTGAAGAATCGGAAGTTGATCAGTGCCTTCGGTAATATCATGTATCAGTCGTTCCGTTAATCTTCTCGTGATTTGATTTCCGCTCAATGTTGCAGGCTCTTCAATAACCTGCTGCAATTGTGTTCGGTTAAGATGCGGAACAAAAAATTGCGAAAAGCCAATGTATTCCGGAAGCCCGCGAAATGCAGCGCACTGACCTATATAATCCGATCGCATGGTGAATACGATATAGATTGGAAGATCTTCTTCTAATGCGATGCGCGCTGTTTCTAATAAAATATTTAAAACAAGATTTGAATCTTTCGAAGGAACGCCATTTTTATAATTTTCCGGGTTGGTGAAAAATTCTTCAAACTGATCAACCAAAATAATCAGGTTAGCCGCCTGGCGCCTGAGCGCTCCTTTGCTTGCATCATCGGCTTTTTGCCATGCAAAAGAATTTGTGTCAATAAATCTTTTTGAATTTTTATACAGATCAACCAACGCTGAAAAACCATGATTTAATTCTGCCTGAACCGTTCCGGGATTATTAATGCCTAATTGAGCCGCAACGGATTTGCAAAGATTTTGAAAAGGAGTTCTTTCGGGTCTGAAATCTGCAATGCACCACGAAGAATATTTTGATTTTAAAAAACCCGAACGCGCGTTGGGAATAATGCCTGCATAAATGAGCGATGATTTTCCATCTCCCGATGCGCCGGTGAGCATTAAAAATTTGTTTCTCTGCAATTGCTCAGTTGCCCGGTTAATATCATCTTCCCTGCCCTTAAAATAGAGCGATTCTTCTTCTGTGAAAGACCGTAAACCGGTGTAAGGACAAATTTGATATGTTTCGAACATAGCGCTCATCTGAATTTTACCAGGAAGAATAATTCAGGTTGGTTAGGTTTAAATGATGAATATATTTTGACCCTGTTATTACTTTTAATTTGCGGACAGAGGTAACAGATGTATTTTAGTTATGCATGACCGTTAGTTTTTTTCCGGGAAAGGTTATTTGATAAGGTTGGATGAATGAAAAAATAATTTACTGCAAAGTGTCGTATACTTTTTTTACTTCTGTAGGAATGGTTTCTTTTGGCACTATCGAAGATATCACGCGCGGCGCTTTAAAATTGCGGGCAAGGTTTGTATGCGGATCGTCTTCTCCAACAAGAAACATAGGAGTTGGAGAAGCAGCGCCACCAACCTGTTTCCATATTTGTTTAATAAACGGAAGCGCCCAATCTGCAGCATACTTGAAATATACAACGGCAAGTTTGCTTTTCGGAATTTGTTGTGATGACATTTCGCGGTATGATTCTTCACCGTCGGGAAGAATGTTCATCGTTTCAACCGGTAATTCAAGACTTAGTTCATCAACAATTTGCCGGGCTTCATGCTCATCCTGCTGATTGAAAATAAAGAAAATGTCTGTGTCTTTCGAGTCGTACACTTTTGCATCCTGTTTCATAATCACCACCCTTATATCATCTACTAATTGCATAGGTCCGTGACTATTCGAAAACATCATGTTCCGCGTAATATTATTGCGGATATACTTGATAAAATTTTGTTGAGAAGGTTTTATTGTTTTAGTGTTCTCTGAAGAAAGCCACACAAAAACATTAAAGCCCGACCCCGGCGATTCAATTATCTTTTTTGCTTCCATGAACTGATACTGTGGAAAAGACATTTCATCATCCGATTCAAAACGCCTTCCGTATTCACCGCTCAGCATGTGTAAAGAGCATACACATTTTTGTATTTCTTCCGCAGCTTTTAATTTAAAAGTTTCATCATCAGCGGGGCAATCTATAGAAGGCAAAACATTAAAACCTGCTTTTTGAAGAATGATAGCCATCTCCTCGCGACTTTCTTTTAGATCAACGGATGTCCAGGCAAGAAAAATATTTGGCCTATGGCGATCGATAATTTGAACTTTGATTGCCTGAGATAATGAAGTGGTAATAACATTAGGCACAATTTGCCGTGCTGTTGGAGTATATGAAGGAGCTTCAACAGGTGCAGTTCTTTCCATAAGTTTTATTCCTGAAATAATTTCTTTAACAGCATTGGCAACTTTATTAATTTGGTTGCGATACATCGGTCTTAAAGAAGAGATGCCGGACTTTTCGTCGTCAACCGGGCGCAAAGGCCGGTTTACTCCTTCTTCGCGGTAGATAAAATCAATAGAACGTAAACTGCCGGAAAGTTCAGATTCGAGCAACCGGATATCTTCAACATCAATATCATGAATTTTTACCGGTATTACACGCGAAGCAAAATTTCCATTTGTCAATTTAATTTTTGGTCCGATCCGATCTGTTGTAGCCTGCAACTGAAATACACTGAACTCGTTTTTCCACACAGGCGAATTAATATCACAATAAGTTTGCGAGATGATTGGAATGAAGATGAGTGATTTTATTTTTGGAAGAGCTGTTGCGTTATTTTGATTGTTCTCCGGATTTTTATCAAAAAAAATCGAAAGTTTATCTTTTACGGTAGCGCCTAATTCCTGGTTAAGTTTTTCAATAAATTCTGTAACCCATCCGTCATACTTGTTATCGTTGAATCGGAAACTTACATGTATGTCGCAATCATAACCGGGTATGAAAGATGTCATTGCCGGAATTTTTTCCTTCACATCATTTGTTTCTTTGCCAAGAGATAATATTTTGTAAACAGAAATTGCATCTTTAACATGCTTGAAATTTTCGAGCTTGATAAATTCCGACCTGATATCATTTTTATTAGAAACGTTGCGATGTACGGATTCTGAAACATAAATTCCTCCTGGAGGAGCTGCAGATTGCAGGCGGGAAGCGATGTTCACAGCGTCGCCAAAAATGTCGCCATTTTCAAAAACCACATCGCCCTGATGAATGCCTATGCGTAATTCAAAAGAGTTGAATTGCTGACAGGTCTCCTGAATTTTTATTGCGGCATATACAGCATTACTTACAGATGAAAAACTTGCCAGAACTCCGTCTCCAAGTTCTTTGATCCATTGACCAGCAAATTCTTCAATAATTGGTTTTTGAATTTCGCGGTTTTTGCGAAGAAGTTCAAAGGCCTTTTTTTCATCATTCCCCATTAAGGCCGTGTAACCCACAATATCAGTGAACATGATTGCAGCGAGTTGGCGAGATTGCGACATAACAGAAAATTATGCAATTATATTTAATTTCTGCAAGTTTATTTTGCAAAACCAAAAGATTGAAGAAAAAAATTACAGAAGGGA
The DNA here is from genome assembly GCA_963774065.1 of Chitinophagia bacterium. Lineage (GTDB taxonomy): Bacteria > Bacteroidota > Bacteroidia > Chitinophagales > Chitinophagaceae > Puia. The sequence goes on along the minus strand of CAVZDO010000003.1, from coordinate 1,233,753 downwards.
GTTTAAAATATTTGCATTAATATTTTCCAAGCGTGCGTTACATTTATTTCTTTTACAAATAAAAAATCCCGAAAAATTATTTTTCAGAATTTTTGTGGTGTGAGGCGTCTTGTATTATAACGGTCATACACACACTAAAAATAATTTTCTTGAAAATGCAAAAAAATGCAAATAAGTTTTTTTCGACGCAAATCTTGAAACTATTGCTGCCGCTGCATTTGCTGAGAAAGAGCTGTTAATTATTTCTTGCCACATTATGTACACCATTAGTCGGTTTTCGTGGTGATTTTCGGTGTACAAATATGCATTTTTTTACTTAAAAATGCATAATGGAAATTGCATTTTGTAATTAATAATTCAAAATATTTTATTCGGATTTTATTCCTCGAAGAAGCCCTTCTAATATTATGGAAAGGGATTCATGATTTTATTTCACATCTTGATACCGGATGCTCTCGCAGGGGCTGGTTGCGCAAACCGTGGATGAAATCGATGTAGTCAATAACGCGGTCCCCACGATTGAACTCAAGGGAAATGGTTATCAACGTGGTTTGCAACATGGCAGGCTGTTGAAAAAACAGATCGCAGAAGTCTTAAAAAATGAAAGGATAATATTGCATACAATACCAAATTGAAATTATTTAACCAATAAAAAAATTGTTGTTAAATTTCTGGCAAGTCAACCTCTGAAGAATGGATAAATTTTTCACCAGCCACCATTTTTTTTAAATTACTATCAAAGGGAAAACTGATCGGGATAAGAGGTTTTTCTTCCGCCGCAATTCCGACGGAAGTAATATCGCCCACGCCAATGTGCTTAACGAGGATCAGAAAACAGCCATCTCGCACGACTGGTTGCTCACGAAAATGATCGGTTCTGAGACGCAGGGGTAGTTGCCTTTCCTGTGGCATGGTATGCAATGACCCCTGTGGTTACAGAACTTTGCATACTACATAAACATCCACTGGTGGATGTTTCCATTGGCAGGCTTGATAGTTTTATTAATTGCAACGATAACCATTAGTTCACAAACGATCAAAGCAGCAATTGCTAATCCAATAAAAATTTAAGGAATCAGTAAATTAAATTTATTTTAGATTTAGACGTATAGAAAAATTATTAAGAAACTAAAAAATAGTTTTCCGTCATTTATCCATTTCGCTTCTATCTCGATTTTCGAGGAAGCACAGCAGGAATGCATCATCAATAGGTTATTTACCTCAGACCTTTCTTTTTCAAATATTCGATCAATGCTTTTGGATGATCAGTTTGTAATCCTTTAAAGCCAAGTTCTAAAGCTTTATCCCAGTTGTGATCTTCATCTGCACTTTGTATATCGGGCCAAACAGTTTTGCCTGCCGCAGTTGCAGCTTTGACCATCTCCGATGTGTAACCGCTGTAATCTCCATCTAATAATTCTATCGGATATTTTGCAATAAATGTTTTTAATTGATCTCCGTTTTTAATGCTGTCCGGAAGGCTCAACATTACAGGCATTGATGGTACGAGCTTTCTCCATTCTTCGTATTGCAAAGAAGAATTGATATACACGATCACTTGTTTTTCCATGCTGTATTTCTTTATCATATCGTAAGACTGTAGCACACTTGCACTTTTAAAATCAAGATAGATATGTATTTTATCTCTGCATGTCTTCAATACTTCTTCAAAAGTTGGTACCGAATATGTTTTAGTAGGATCTTTTCTATCAATAATTTTTAGCTTTTTTATTTCAGCATAAGTAAGGTCACTGATTTTTCCTTTGCCGTTTGTCATGCGGTCAACAGTGGCATCATGCATAATAACAAGAACACTATCTTTTGTAGTGCGCAGATCAATCTCTACAAAATCCACTTCATGTTTTATGGCATTTTCATAAGCGGAAATCGTGTTTTCCGGCACTTCAACATGATCGCCTCGATGAGCGATGACAATAAATTTATTTTTACTTTCTGGCAATACTGCTGTTTGCGCCTTGATTTTGGAAGTGCATACAAATAGAAATAGCAGTGCAATTATCTTTTTCATGTTGTTATTTTTTCGATTCTATTAATCATAAGTTATAAACCTAGAGGGCTGGCAACAAATCGGATCGTCATTGCGAGGCTCTGATAAGCAATCTGCTCTATGAATGGCAATCTGTTTTTATTCTGCAATCAGATTGGTTCATTCCTCACAATGACGTGCATCTTTCAAATTAAATTCAATCTTTTAGAGTTTGATAAATATTTTCTTCTTATATAAAATCCAAGCGGGAATAAAATTAAGTCCAACAAAAAGCAAAGCATAAATGAGGCTTGCAAATTTTGGAGCTGCCCCGACATTACTTAATGCATCTACAAATCTTGTGTTCAATGAAACGCCTCCAAACTTTGTTTCATAAAATATCAATGCCCAGATCTCAGCTAAAAAATAAATCGCGATCGCATTTGCACCGAAAATAATTCCTGGCTTTGTTCCCCGTGTTTTTCCTTTTATATCAACCAAAAAATAAAATGCACCAAACAGCAGTGATGCAAAACCTGATGTGACGAGCACAAATGAGCTAGTCCACAAATTTTCATTTACAGGAAAAACAAATCCCCAAAAATATCCAGCGATAGCAAGAAAAACACCTGCTGTCATGAGGTAATTAACTTTCTCATTGGGAGTTTTATCGCTCAGCATTAATCGCCCTGCAAGCATGCCTGTGATGCAAGACACGACAGAGCTGATGTTTGTCAATATACTTTCGGGATCCCAAGTGTCGCGCCACATTTTACCGGGAAGGAATTTGGTATCAATCCATGCAACGATATTTTGGCCAGGCTCAAGCATTACTTTCCCTACACCCGGAGTTGGTATGCACATGAGAGCGAGCCAATATGCAATAAGCAAAATTGCGGCTATCCATGCCTGTTGTTTCCAGCTGGTATTCAAATAAATAATGGCTGACACAAAAAACACAATGGCTATTCTTTGTAGTGTGCCTGTCCAGCGGATGTCATGAAAATCAAAATAAGGAAGCAGGTTTAGGAACATGCCGACTGCAAATATTTTCAATGACCGAAAAAATATTTTTTTATACAATGTCCCGCGTGGCATTCCTTCTGCAAGCCTTTTTGAATAGGCAAATACGATAGACGCACCAACGAAATAAAGAAAATAAGGAGCTACCTGATCTGTAAAAGATAATCCATTCCATACAGTGTGGCGAAGTGTAAAATACACCGAGTCTTCGCTACCGGGATAGTTTACCATAATCATTGCCGCAATAGTAAAACCTCTCAGTGCATCGAGCGAAATGAGTCGTTTGGTTTGATCGATCATAGCAGTATATTTATTACGAACCGTCAATGGTGAATTGTCAAATATTTTATCATTCACTTCGTACAGAAAATAAAGACAATTAATAATCTTGAATTTGCTCATCAAAATCAATCTTCTCTGCAGATTGCAAAGAGTTCACAGGTGCACTGATTATACCAAAATATCTTCCCATCCAATAAGGCAAAAGCCAGATATCGCCGGCACTGTATTCAGCACCTCCGTTTTCATCGCCGCCATTCAAATCAAAACGATTTGAATTATGCCTGCTCGTAGGCAGTTCATCTGGTGGCAATACTTCTTTGATAGTTTGTCTGCGAAAATTCTGAGGAATGAAATCAATATCTTTTCTCTCGCTGTTTTTTACTTTCCAGTCAATCAAGTCCATGGGATATTTTTGGAGATACCAAATCGCTTCATTCAAATCAAAATTTTTAACTCCAGTTATAGCTGTAAAAATATCCCATGCTCCTTCTTTTTCCGGTCTTTCAATTTGCCAATGATCAATGATGGCAGCTTTGAATTTACTTTTCAAAGTATCATTCAATGCATAACGATAGAGACCCCAATAACCCAAGAAATACATTTCATCATCAGAGTGATTCCAGCCATCTGATAAATCTTTGCTTAGTTCATCTGCGTCAGCAGGAGCATAGCCAATATCTTTCATCGGTCTCATTAGATTTTCTAGAAAGCCATATTTACTTAAAAGATCCAAAGCTTTTTCTTTATAGATTTTTTTATGTGTGAAATGATAAGCTGTTTGCAACATCGAAGTGATATTGGAAGATGTAATCTTTCTATCGCCCACCATTTTCGGTCTTGCGTTCACGTATTCGGGATTCCATCTTCCCCAGAGAGTGGGTTTGCCATTCCAATCTATCATATATAATTCATGATCTACAATGTGCTGCATCAATGCATCCATTAGCCTGATGGCTTTGTTTTTTATTTCAGGATCATCAATCAATTCTGCGATAGCGCCAAAAACAAACATGTGGCCAATAGCTTCGTCGCTGCTGGTGGTGGATTTCCAATCCCATTCAGCATCATCTGAATGTCGCCAAACTTCAAAAGGCGATTGCACACCAGCATTGCCGGGATATTCCTGTTTTAGCGAGGTATCAATGTTATTTTTTTTATGAACATCTGAAATTTCATATCCCCTTCTTTCAAAAGAACGAGAAGGAAATCCTTTGAGCGAGTTGATAGTGTATAATCGTTCCAACGCATCCAACGATTCACGGCAATTCTCCAATGCTTCCGGTGATTTGGTTGCAGCATAGCGAAATACTTCAGCGCCTAAATACATGGAGGTCCAAAGGCCGTCATTATCCGAATCTTCCAACGAACCTGTGGTAACATCCCCATTTTTTATTCCTGAAATAGTAGCGTTAAAACCTAAGCGGATATGTCTTGCGCGCACTTGGTGCTCAAAATAAGTTGCTTTATCAAATAGCGTCATCGGTGTAAAATGTATTTCACTCAAACCCTTATCGGTGAGAATTAATATAGAATGGTTGCTGCCATCGGAAATATCTTTTACATAATTTGCAGGTAACCATCGACGTGAGGAATAGTATTTGAATTTGCCATCAGGCTGCAACATGAATGCGCCGTTTACTGAACCAAACCAAAGTCTATTATCAATTTCTTTTACGACAGTGAGATCTGTACAAGGCAATCTGTTATTAATATTTCCTATTTGTTTTCCGGTTTCAGCACTTATTTTGAAATAGCCATTATGCGTGCCAATAACCAATTCATTGCTGTTGTTTGATAATGCAAAACATGTTAAGCTATCGCCATTGAATTTTTTGCTGAGCAATTTGTTTTTTGTATCGAAGACGGAAATACTCTGTTCGCCAAGAAGCCAAAAAAAATTTCTTTTCTTATCAAACAAAATATCAATCACTTTATCATCGGGTTTCAGCTCCGCTAATAATTTAGAATCCTTCAAATATTGAATGGCTGTTCCATCAGTGAGAAGAAATGAAAAATCTTCGCCCCCACAAAATATCTTAATATCAGGCATGGTGTGAAGACTGTATAATTTTCCAGCCCAGGCATTGCTTAATATCGCTTTATCATCTGCATATACAAATTGATTTTGGTAAAGAGCAATATCTTTTATTTTCTTGTCAAGTATTGGGCGATAAGAAACATCGCGAACCAATTTGCCGGGATATAAAAACTGTCCTCCGGATTTTATTAAAATGCCTTCGGAAGAAAATATTTGTACAACACCGTTGCGGTCGCAGCGAACTTTTGTAAGAGAAATATTATCAGGAGTTTTTGAATAATCTATTTCATATTTTATACTATAAGCCTGTGAAAATGCTATGTCTTTATGGACGGGTTGAACTGTTGATTTGTGATATTGAAAAGCAAAAACGTTTAGGTGAGTCAAAACTAAACTTAATAAAACCAAAAAACATAAACGGGATTTAAGCATCATTAAACAGATTTATCAGTAAAAATTTTATTGAATCATTTTGAGATATCTACCCATCCAATATGGATAGAGCCAAAAGACCGGTTCTCTCTCTGTATTGGGCGCACCGCTAACTGCGCCCCAGGGATTTCTGTCCCAACGAACAGTGGCACGAATACTTGCAGGAGGTAATTGATCAACCTGCAAATCATCGAGCACAGGAGCATGCACGAGTTTCACATCCTCTCTTTTAGTATGATCGATATTCCAGTCAACCAAGTCAAGTGGAGCATCAATCAAAAAATCAACAGAAGATTGCAGTTCCACTTTTTTATTTCTTGCGTAGCAATACAAAAAATTTATTAATGGGTTCTTGTCATTCTTTCTATGCTCCATCCAATTGTCCATGTGCTGTTGATAGAAAGCATTCAGCTTGGGATCTTTTTCGCATTCGAGCAATATTGGATAGAGATAAGCTTGCATCGTGACATCATAATAAATAAACCACGCAGGATTTTGATCAACTAATTCCGACATGTTATTCAGATAATGCTCTTCATTGATAAAGTGGAGATATTGTTTCTGATATTTTTCATCGTTCGTTACAAAATAGGCGAGCTTTAAAAATGTAAGCAGCTCCATTGAATTTTCACTTTTGTCCTGAGCCCATTCAGGATCGTGATTAAGCAAATCCGGCGACCACACAGACCAGCGCGTATGTGTGCCATCTATATCCATCATATTGAAGTTGTGCGCTATCAAATGATCGACCAATGCAGCAATGTGTTTGCGGACCAATATTTTTTCTTCCTCGGTCGCTGCAAATTTGTAATAGAAATAATATCCCATCATATGCCCACACCATTCGTCGCTACTGGCATCTCCTTTCCATAACCATTTCCCATCGGCAGATTTGTGCCAGCGAACTTCAACAGGTTTGAATCTCGGGTCATTCACTAATTCATTTGCTTTTTCTTTTTCAGTGTATGATCTGTTGCCATCATGCACTTTATCTGCCCATTCAGCCGGAACAATTGTTCTTGCGAGGTATCCATCACCGTTAGTAATGTCTTTTAATAGGTTTAAAAAATGAAATGCTTTTTTTGCTTTCTCTCTTGCATCTTCACTTTTTGTTACAGCATATCGGAATGATTCCATTGCCAAATAATTGCCTGTGAATTCTCCGTCATTGTCATCATCTTCAGGCCGCCAATTTGTAGTGTCACCTGCATTTATCAAGTGGCATTGCCCGGATATCCAGGGTTCGCGTATATGCCTTTTCATTTGTACATTGTAATAATAGTCTTGCTTGGTAGATAGTGTCATCCATTTTTTTTTAATCGCGCTCACTCCTTGTTCAGTTGCAATCCATGCATTGCCATCTTTGTCAAACGCGATATCATTCACATGATCATCCATCAACCATCGGCGACTAAATAAAAGCGAATGTTTACCATCGGAAAAAAATCTTACGACACCGACTTTTGTCCCAACCCACATCGTGCCATTAAAAGACTTTTTTATGCAAGTAGTATAAATAGAAGGGCAACCTTCCTGCTGCCTGATAACGCGTTGCTGTTCGTCATCTTTAATAATTGAAACGCCACCCAAACCTGCTGCCCACAGATTCTGATTATTATCCAATGCAAGACCCTTAAGCCCTGCGCTTAATAAAATATCTGTTTTGTAAAAATGATTTGTTCCTTTTTTGTTTGAATGATAAAGACCAACATCGCTCCCAACCCACAAGCCTTCTTTATTATCAGAAATTGCACTGCGCACAGAATGCGCAATCGGATAATCTTTCTGCACAAAAGTGTTTCCGTTGAAAAGCCAAACTCCTTTTGGTCCGAGCGCATACACGCCTTCTTTTGCAATGCAAATAATAGACACAGGTCCTTCAGGTCCTGCAAATTGAAGAAGCAAATTATTTTTATATACAAACACACCTTTCCATGTGCCCATCCATACTCCATCATGTTCATCAATCGCTACGGCGAAAGCAGGACCGTTGTCTGCATCCTGAAAAGGGATGGCAACCCATTTTGATTCTCCATTTTTCTTCATAAAAATGCCAGCTTCAGTTGCAATCCAAACTGTCAGTTTCTTGTCTACAGCTATGCTTCTTACATTATTTTCAATCGGATTAATACTTACAGGATAAGCTTCATGATATTCTTGCCAAAATCCTTTGTCTTTCATGAACTGCGGTTCAGAAATAGTACCTGTTGCTTGTTGGCTGAAAGCAAAGTGAACAATGAATATGAAGAGAATAAAGACAATTGTTTTTCTCATATTAATTTTTGTTACTGCTGTACTATAAAAAAATTACAGATTAATTATTTTCACTTGCACGCTGTATCAATTTTTGAATCGCATCAACCACTTGTATTTCGCATCTTCCTCCTTGTTGTTTTGCCTTTATTGCAACCGCCAGTTTTTCTTTTAACCAATCCGCGCTTGCTTTATTATGATTATGTAAATATTGAATTGCTTCCAACCCTGCTGATGCCAATAAGGAAAGATTTTCAGATAGTGATTCTGCTTCTATAAGAACCGGCGAGTTGCGAAGTAGTAATTTGAATGCAGCATCGTTCTCTTTCCAGATGATTAATTTTTCAGTAATATCTTTTTCAAGTTCTTCAGAAGAATGAATTAAGAATTCTTCAACTTGCTTATTAAATATTCTTGGCACTTTTTGATCAGGCGTTGCAACATCAGCAATTTTTGTGAAGGGTGAAAATACAGTGTACATAGTATCGCCTTCATTGCGCTCATATATTTTCAGAGGTTCAAGAACACTCACTAAAACTTCCAACGGTTTTGTATCCATTCCATTTGTCAATTGTCGCATCATAGGAAGTTTGTACGATTCATGACGCAATCCAACGGCTTCGAGTTGCAAGCTTGCTATATCGAGGCGTCGATACATATCATCCACATTTTTTATTTCTTTGGATGACCATAATCTTTCAGCAATAGCAGCAGTGCGCGGCCAAATTCTTGAATCAACTGTTACGGGTGTAACTAATTCGCTCCACATTGTTGCTTCTCCACCGAGAACAAGATTTTTTTCTTTCTCCGTCAGCTTTGCGCTATCAGGAATCGGATCATTGAGATAGTGATAAGAAGCGGGCTGGATAAGATCGATATAATAACCGTAAGATAGAATTGCTTTGTAACCAAGCTTGATGGATTTATAATAATCTTCGTTCCCGCGCCATGATTGAATAACGATTTCTTTTGGAATTCCTGGTTGTAATATTTCATCCCAGCCCATCATTATTTTTCCTGTTTTGCGAATGATGGGCAGCAGACGTTTATTAAAATAGGTTTGCAGATCCATATATTTCTGCATCCCTTTTTCTTTCATAAAAGATTTTATATGTGGTGAGCTTTCCCAATCTTTTCCGGTATTTTCATCACCACCGATGTGAAAATATTTATCGGGAAAGAGGGACGACATTTCCGTAAACAACTTTTCCAGGAAAGGGTATAATTTTTCATTCGTTGGGTCCATCACCGGATCAAATACACCAAAATATCGTTGAAGCTTATAATCCCTTTTAATGCTCGCAAATTCAGGATAAGCAGTAAGTATGGCAGTTGTGTGTGCAGGAACAACAAATTCGGGAACGACTCTAATGCCGCGTTGATCTGCGTAATTGACTATATCATGAATATCCTTCTGTGTATAATAAATTCCATCTGAAGCTACTTGTTGCAAACGCGGAAAGATTTTTGATTCAACCCTAAAACCCTGATCGTTTGAAAGATGAAGATGAAGCACGTTCATTTTCATGGCGGTCATTCCATCTAAGTTTCTTTTTATAACATCCACGGGCATGAAGTGAAGCACAACATCCAACAGCAAGCCGCGCCACATAAATCTTGGGTTATCGTGTAGTGATAAGCCGGGGAAATAATATCCTTTTTCATCGGTGCTGACTAATTGCAATAATGTTTCTAAAGCATGAATGGCACCGAGATCTGTTGTTGATGTGACTACAATTTGATTTGTATTTGTTTCAATTGAATAGCTTTCATCTTCTCCTAATTTTAATTTTCCAGGCCGATAAATTTTTATTAGTAAAGCAGCGGAAATATTGTTACTGTCTTGTGGTGTTACATAACGTTGCTTATCCAGGAAAATTCCAGTCTTATTGCTCAAGCGTCTGATAAATCTGCTTGCTTCTGCATAGATGCGTTTATCAGCATTTCCATTTATGGATATGCGAAACAGTTGATCAATGCAGACTCTGTTATTATTTACTTTTAATTCAGCCGGTGCAGGCATCAGATTAAAAGTGTTATTTATCTGGGCATTAGAAAGCAGGCTTAGGATGATTGATGCAAATAGTAATAATATTTTTCGGGCCATGGCACTTTTATACAATTAATTTTTTACCAAGGCTCATTTGTACCTTGCAATAACCAGAATTTTGACCAAGAACTATTATTGCCATCAGGGCCAATGTATGCTGACGGAACAAGCTTGTCCATAGCAACCTGAGCATTGGCAGAATTATTCTGAAGCTCTGAATTGCCATAAGTGAACCTTACAGGTATTGCCCCACGATAAGATCCATACCCAATGGTCAAAGCTGGGTAGCCGGTCCTTCTCCAATCCATATAAGCTTCATTGCATGCCTGCCAGGCAGCAATCCATTTCTGCGTGATAATCTGCTGGAGCGTGCCGTTGTATGCAACAGTAGGCTGGGCTATATAAGTGTTATAATCTTTTACACAGCCGTAGTAGTTGTTTACATCATTCTGGTAATTGCTGAAAACCTGCCAAGTATTAAAGGAAGCCTGGATACCATTATAATACCAGGTAGATGCACTTCCTACATTCCATCCTTTTTGGGCTGCCTCAGCCAGGTCAAAGCAGATTTCAGCGTAAGATGCTATTCTTTGCGCCAGCAAAGGCCCGCTTGGGTTGTCATAAATATCCCGGCGCAGATAGGAGACATAATTATTGATCGATGTTGCCTGTTGTCCGAGTAAATTGATATTATATTCGAAATCTGGGTAATTGGAATAGCTGATAGGGATACCCACATAAACAGAAGAGGTATCGTATAAATTTTTTACAGGGAGATTTAAACCTTCCCAAGGTCTATCTTGTGTGTAGGTAGCCAAATCGAATTGCTTATAATTATTAACTACAGCTGCAGCGGGGTTGATATAGCGAATACCGTTAATCGGAAGAGAAATGAGAGTGGAATTATCTCCAGGCGCAAATACTGCATTTGTTGTATCCACAATGCTCGGGGTAATGATGGGTTCGGCCATGATCACAATCCTTGGGTCTTGCAATGATTTCAAAGTCATGGTCAAGGTACCGCTCATTTTGTTCCTATCGAATCCCGAAGCCCCGCCAGCGGCAAGCTCAGAGAATTGATAGGAACTCGCACCATCTTGGCCTGGGAACATCATCATGCAATCATCGGCCGTGCTTTGGAATACACTGTCAGCGACTGCTTCCACATTGGCCTGTTCGTTCAATTTGGAAGAAAGGCGCATATAATAGCGTAGCAGCAGCGAATACGCAAATTTTTTCCATTGAACCGGGTCACCACCATAAAAGACGTCTGAAGTTTGGGTAAGATTTGTTATTTCTGGATGGGTTGCCATAGTGCCCTGAAAATGAGGTATGGCAGCCTGCAGATCTGAGACGACGCGGGAATAAATACTTTGTTGATCATCGAATGTAGGGAACTCATACGCGCCGCCAAGATCTCCACTGATGGCAAGTGAATCAGGCGCATCACCCCAAAAATCGGCAATATTACCAAACTGGAATGCACGCATCACCAAGGCTACGCCCTGGTGAAAATCCCAATTATCTGCCTGTGCTTCTTTCAGCAGCGCTTTATTATTGTTCAAAATCGCATAATTTCCGCTCCAGTCAAAATCGCCCGGATCCCATTGATATTCGCTGAATGTACCTTGAAATGCATCTTGTGCGGTTTCCTGCATGGCGCCTGATATCACTCCCGATCCAAGGTTTCCATACCATTGGGCCGTGCTTGTCAGCACACCCGCCATAAGGTAATCCGGAGCAGCACCTGAAGCAGCTATGCTATTGGGGTTGCTATTCAATACAGAGAATTTTTTGCAGGAGTTCCCCACCAAAATTATCACCAGGAAAACGCAGCTAATCATTAATACATTTTTTGCGCTTTTCATCTTGTTATATTTTTATAAATGACTAAATATTGAATTTTAGAAATGAACACTAAGCTTGAAACCAACCGGAATGGTCCATGGTGTTATGTTATAGTATTCAATACCTTGCCTGAACTGGGAACCATTCGCCTGGGGTCCTGGTTGATAGTTAAATGCTTGCTCTGGGTCAACACCTATCTTGGCTTTTGTCCATAAAATCACATTTCTTGTATATATACCAAAAGAGATATCCTGAACCTTGATCGCATTTGATAATTTTTTCGACAATTCAAACATTAAGGTAAGCTCCCTTAGCTTTATATAGGAAGCACTGAACATGTCCTCTCTTCCAAAGCTCCAGGGGCCATTTGTAACTGCGTCCTCATAAACATCATATTGAGTCAGGTTGGGATCCCCAAGGTTCTCAATATAACCTCCGTTCCCATCGCTGCGCACACCTGGATAAAATGCAGCATCGTAGATTGGGAAACCAGCCACCGCACCTGTATTTTGAACAATAGCCGGGTCGTCATATAAGCCACCCTGCGCTTTGTTAGGACCTCCTACTACATGGTATTGTTGAAGACCGCTTACTTCGATATATTTAGCAGGGTTGGATTTAAGATAGGCTGGTATATTGTTGGCATAGGCTGCAGGGATGGGGATACCAGCGTTTTCCTGTGCTTTTAAATTTGCATTCGATCCTTGGTAACGGTAGGTTTTGGAATAAAAAATGCCACCCAGCCGCATATCCACACTGGCAGATAATGTTACCTTTTATAGGTGATGGAGGTCTGCATTCCCATCAGCAGTTTGGGATTGAAGTTTCCGGCAATCTGTTTATGCTGAAAATCTCCCCCGTTGACTTTTTGATAAAAACCTCCCCCATCCAGCAGGGGGTATCCAAAATAAGGGGAAGATTTATCTGTGACTGTGGCCAGTTCGTTGTCCCACAACTGGCCAATTTTGCCATCACTTATTACGGTAATCGGTGCCCCTTTAGCATCAACCTGGTTAGGTATGGGCTGCCCCTTCGCATAAGTCCAGGAACCGGTTGGTCCATCTTGCCAGAAGGAGAAATAAGGTACTCCATTGGTCAGGGAAATAACGTAAGCATTGTTCTTGGTGTAGTTTACATTTAAATCCCATGTCCAGTTTTTATTGCTGATGATAGTTCCACCTACCTGCAATTCAATACCATTGCTACGTACCAGGCCGGCATTGATCTGCCTGCCGGTGTATCCTGATGATGATGGGGTACTGATGCCAAGGATCTGGTTCTTATTATCGGATTGGTAGATGGTTCCGCTAAATCGCAGGCGGTTTTGAAACAAAGCAAGGTCAACACCACCTTCGGTTGAAATTGCCTGTTCGGGCTTTAGGTTCGGATTCAAAAGTGTTGAAGAAAGGGATTCTGTCGTGATGCCTCCAAAACTGCCGATACCCACCGTTCCATACAAATTATAAGGGTCGGTATCTTTACCCACACTTGCCCAGCCTCCACGGAGTTTGACAAGGCTGACCGACCTACCAAAATTGAATATCTTGTTCAGCAATAGACTTAGGGATGCAGATGGGTAAAAATAAGAGTTATTACCTGGAGGCAATGTGCTTGACCAATCATTCCTGCCTGTCAAATCCAAATAAGCCAAATCGGCATACCCAAGAGAAGCAGTAGCATAAGCACTATAGACCGCCTTCTGAGAATAGCCCGAATTATAACGGATATTTGTCTGAGAAATATTGGAAACATTGAAAAGTTCAGGGGCAATGATTCCTCCATGAGCTACAGAATAAACCTGGTTGGAAGAATTGTATTCGTAAAGCAAGTTGCCCCCAGCCGAGGCGGTAATGTCGAATTTATTCCAAAAATTATTCTTGTAAGTGACCAGAAAATCTGTATTGTTTTCAGTATTGTACGAATTGGTTAGCCCATAAAAACCATTCAGTTCACCTGTATTGCTTTTGGATATTTTAGTCTCCCTGGTCTCATAAAACAAATCCTGAGAATATCGCACGAATGCACTTATATGTGGATTGAAATTGAAGCTTGCCTTTAGATTCCCAAAAATATGGTTTCGTAGAAAACTATTTTTGGATTGTTCTAGCACAAACCAGGGATTGTCAGGAACATCGTTACCTAGCGGGCTTTCAGGATCCGGGCTCTGGTCTACGCCAACAGGTGCCAAAGGTTTAAATTGCTGGATCCCCGGTGTTAACCAGATGCTGTGTTGCCCCACCTGCCTGATGTCAACACTTGCAGGATAACCAATCACATCTTGCAATGCACCATTGCCGTTACCAGCTATAATGTTATCGGTTGAGGAACGGGTATAGTTGATAGAGCTTGATAATCTTATATCCTTGCTAATTTTATGTTCAATATTCAACGCCAGGTTATGCCTGACAAGCCCGCTATTTTGTACGATACCCGTATTGACCATATTGGAATAAGAAAACCGGTAATTGTCCTTTTCAGTTGAATTTTCCACAGAAATGCTATTGGTGGTGGTAATGCCTGGCTTCACAAACAATTTCAGGTTGTTATGGGAAGTCAGTGCGTAAGGCTTATAAGTGCCATCAGCTTGTAAGGGGCTATTCCATTGGATCGCCTGAATGCCTTGATTTAACGGGGTGCCAAAAAAATAATCACTCCAGCCAGGCGGGACATCCACAATGACCCCATTCAAGCTATTAGCACCAGTAGCGACCGTATATGGATCAATACCCATGGAAAAAGCCTGGTTATTGGGGAAATAATGGTAGGGAACAGCAACTTCATCCATTGAACTAAAGGTAATGCCCAGTCCTTTTGATTTTTTGCCAGATTTGGTAGTAATCAATATCACACCATTACCAGCCCGAGAGCCATAAAGAGCTGCGGCGCTGGGGCCTTTCAGTACAGATATGCTTTCAATATCGTTCGGGTTAATATCTGAGATCACATTGCCATAATCCACATCGTTGCCATTACCATTGTTGACTCCGACATTATTCATAGAGTTTTGTAAAGGCACCCCATCAATGACAAATAAAGGTTGGTTATCACTGTTCAGAGACCGTATCCCACGGATGACTACACTGACCGATGATGTAGGATTTGCACCTGTTTGACTTACAACCACACCGGAAACCTTTCCTGCCATTGAACTGATCGCATTAGTTTGGGCCACTCGGTTCATGTCTTCTCCGCCTATTTGTCCAACATCATAACCAAGTGATTTTTTATTCCTGGTTATGCCAAGGGCAGTTACAACAACACCTGAAAGTGTATTGCTACTGCTAGCCTGCAATGTTGCATTAATAAACGACTGTCCTTTAACCGGCACTTCAATACTAGTGTATCCAACATAGGAAAATACCAGTACTGCGTCCGGGCTGGAAACTGTCAATGTGAAATTTCCCGCAACGTCCGAGATAACACCTTTTTTGCCACCTTTCTCCGATACGTTCGCACCAGCAATTGGGCCGCCGCTGGCATCGGCTACTTTACCTTTAATGATTTGGCTTTGCGCCATGGAAATGTTGGAAGAGAGCAGCAAGACACCAAGCAATAACGTAGGTAATTGCAACAATGGGAAAAGCGATAATTTCTTACTCATTTTGATTGTAATTAGCAGTTAGTAAATCGGGAGAAAAATTTAACTATGATCGAAAAATTTTATTAATGGCGATATAGGGTCACTGATTTCTCTTCTAGTCTAAGGTGTGAGTTTTCATGCGATATTGATTTAGATTCTATTTTACCTTCTACTCTCCAATCGATTTCAATTGCTTTATAAGAGTACCGGTTTATCTTTTTGAATGTAAGAAGATAGTACAGAGCTGTCTGATGGCAATTCTGTTATCAAATAATCAACGGCTGTTATATCACTGATCTTAATTTTTTGAACAGTATTGAATTTTTCTGCAATGCTCACCACTGCCACTTTACGCGACGCGTGGATCATAGCTTTAATGACCTGCACCACTTCCCAGTCAGAATCAGTAAGGCCTCCCTGAACGGAAATTCCATTGGTGCCGATAATACACAAATCAGGTCTTACATTAGATAATTCATTTATCACGCTTGCTCCTGTGTGGATATTTCCATTTTTAGCAAGCCTACCACCAATGGTTATTACGTCTATGTTTTCATGCTCTGCGAGAGTAAGGGCAACTTGAGGGCTTACTGTTAGAAAAGTAGCTTGTAAATCATCCGGTATCTTTTTCGCAATCTCCATAATAGTTGTTCCACCCTCAATTAAAATCAGCATATCTTTTTTGAAAAGCCCTATCGCTTTATCTGCAATTATCTGTTTGGCTTCCAATGCATAAACCTGGTTTTGCCCGTTGAATGGATAATGAAATGTTTTGCTCATGGCACCACCATGCACTTTCAAAATCAATCCCTGCTCAGCCAATTCATTTAAATCGCGGCGTATGGTATCCTCCGAGACAGCCAACAGCTCACTCAAATCGTTTGAAAGAACCTTGTTGTGAAGATTGATTTCTCTTAAAATGATTTTATGACGTTCTTCTTTAAGCATGTTCCCGAAATCGGTATTAAAATTGAAATTAAGGGATTTTGCATGAATTTGCATACTTTTGAAAAAAATAATAGAAAAAAAACGCAAACATAACTCAATGATAAAGTTTACGGAGCAGCCATCTCATTATAGACACCTGGAAAACAAAACCATTGAAGAGATCACTTCTTTGATTAATATGGAAGATGCCAGCGTTGCCACCGCCATTAAAAAAGCCCTGCCGGAAGTGAACAGGCTTATTCACGCCATTGTCGATAAACTTAAACATGGTGGTCGCATGTTTTATCTTGGCGCAGGCAGTGGAGGTCGCTTATCAGTGCTTGATATAATTGAATTACCAACTACCTTCGGAATAGAAAAAGGACTTGTTAACAGCATTCTCGCAGGAGGAACGGAATATCTGATAGAAGCAAGGGAAGAAATGGAAGATAATTTTTCAGAAGGATGGGAAAGATTGACAAATGAAAATATCTCATCAAAAGATATTGTGGTAGGGATTTCTGCAAGTGGCACAACACCTTTTGTGCTTGGTGCCTTAGAAGTTTGTAGAAAAAATAATATCACAACAGCATGCATTGTTAGTAATCCCGGATCGCCTATAGCTGAGTTGGCTGATTTTCCTGTTGAAGTGATAACGGGACCTGAGTTTATAACGGGCAGTACAAGAATGAAATGCGGCACTGCACAAAAAATGCTTTTTGATATGATCAGCACCACTGCTATGATTCAGCTTGGACGAGTTGAAGATAATCAAATGGTAAATGTGATGCTGATAAACGATAAGATCACTGACCGGGCAGTAAAAATGCTAATGGGAAAAACTGGTATTGCTGATTATGAAGAAGCAAAAAAAATATTGTTGGAACATGGCAGCGTAAAAACAGCTTCAGATTATTTACGATGAAACAGATATCAAACCGATGCGAAATAGCTTTAAATGTATGAAGCAATCAATCAAACCTATTTTTATTATCGGCATTTTGTTTTTTGTATTTGGTTTCGTGACCTGGTTGAGTTCCATTTTAATTCCGTATTTAAAAATAGCATGCCAGCTCAATAACCGCGCATCTTATCTCGTAGCTTTTGCATTTTATATTTCTTACATGGTAATGGCGATACCCTCAGCTTCCATATTAAAATTTACGGGCTATAAGAAAGGCATGTCACTCGGTCTTATGATCATGGCTGTGGGTGCAGCTATTTTTATTCCTGCTGCAATTGAAAGATCATACTCGCTATTTCTCACCGGGCTTTTTGTTTTGGGAACGGGCATGGCTATCTTACAAACAGCCGCCAATCCTTACATCACCATTTTAGGCCCGATAGAAAGTGCAGCAAAACGGATGAGCATGATGGGCATCTGCAATGCAATAGCAAGTATTATTGGTCCGCTGATGCTTGGCGCTACAATTTTAGAAAATGTTGACGCGATAAAAGCAAGAGCTGAGAATGCAGATGCTTTGCAAAAAGCTGAGATCCTAAATAATCTTTCGCATCGGGTTATACTTCCTTATTCAATTATAGTTGTGGTGTTGATTTTTTTAGCAACACTTATATTGTTTTCCAGTCTCCCCGATATGGACGATTATTCGGAAGAGGATTCAGCCGATTCAACAAATAATAAAACAAGCATATTTCAATTCCCGCATTTGTTGCTGGGCGTATTTACTCTTTTTCTTTATGTAGGTGTTGAAGTAATTGCCGGAGATACCATTGTCAACTATGGTGCATCACAGGGAATTCCTCTAGCGGGTGCTAAATTTTTTGCAAGCTGTACGCAAGCCTGCATGCTCGCAGGTTATATCATCGGTATAATAGTTATTCCTAAATACGCTTCTCAGGTAAACATGCTGAAAATATCTCCGATGCTTGGCCTTCTATTTGTTTTCATTGCTCTTTACACAAAGGGGCTTGCATCAGTTGCATTCATTGCATTATTGGGTCTTGCAAATTCTCTTGTCTGGCCAGCTATTTGGCCTCTTGCAATCGATGGTCTCGGAAAGTTTACTAAAATTGGTTCTTCTTTTTTAATAATAGCAATTGGGGGTGGTGCGTTGCTGCCGCTTTTGTATGGATGGCTTGCCGACGTGTCGACTCCCCAACATGCATATTGGTTGGTTGTTCCATGCTACATCTGTATTTGGTATTATGCAAAAGCAGGACATAAAGTTGGATTAGCATTAAAAGAAAATAAATGATACTTGTTGCCGATAGTGGTTCTACAAATACTAATTGGTGCTTGCTCAAACCAAATAAAGAAATATTTTATTTCGATACAGAAGGATACAATCCATATTTTGTTAGTAATGATTATATTGCTCAATCTCTCACAACTAACCTTCCTAAAGATATTAATCGAGCTACAATTAGCGATATATTTTTTTACGGAGCAGGTTGTTTTGATGATAAACTTGATATCATTAAAAATGCACTGCGACAATTATTTTCTGATGCAGAAATTTTTGTCGGGCTTGATTTGCTAGGATCAGCACGATCAGTGTTAGGGAACAAGCCAGGATTTGTTGGCATACTTGGAACAGGAACGAATAGCTGTCTCTATGATGGAAATAATATAATTGCTAACATAGATTCACTCGGTTACTTAATTGGCGATGAAGGAAGCGGATATTATATCGGGAAAAAAATTTTGGGCGATTATATAAGACAATACATGCCCGCATCTGTGAGAAAAGAATTTTTAAAAATATACAACCTGACTCGCGAAGAAATTATGGAAAGATTGTATTCAGGAAAATTGCCTAACCGTTTCTGTGCTGGATTCACCAAATTTATTTCAGAAAGTATTTCAGATACTTCATACACACGCAATCTCGTCAAGCAAGCATTTATAGATTTTTTCGAAAGCCTTGTTACGAGGTATGAAAATTATCAGCAGTATACTTTCAATTGCACGGGTTCGATTGGCTTTGCTTTTAAAGAAATATTATCAGAAACAGCCACTTCCTATAGTATGAAAGTCGGTACCATTTTAAGAACACCTATTGAAGGCCTTGCGAAATATCATTTGCTAGCTCAAACTCAATAACAAAAATTATGTTTTGGAAAGACTTGGAAATGGAAAAGAACTTTAGAAAATGTAGTGGAAAAAAAGGATGATTTTCTTATCCGTGCTTGATTCAAACAACTGAAGGATTAATTCATCTGAATTATTCTTATTCACTTGAAAACAAAACGGGCGTGTCAATAAAATATGTGTTGATAGATCCCGAATCAATAAATTGATGATGAAAAAATATCAATTTTAAAAACGATGAATTTGCAAATGCCGATGAAATATAAAATCATTTTGTATACGCTTGCATTATTAGCGATAAATATTTCTTGTTATGCCCAACAAGAAATTGTTTCAGAAAAGAAAATTAAAAAATGGGTAAATAAAAAAGAATGGGCAAATGGATTGACATTAAATCTTCATCCTTCTGTGAACAAAGATTCTTTTTATGTAGCTTATCATCGGAATAAAAAATTATGGGATGCTGCTTTTGCTTTTTTAAAAGATCAGAATTTAGATGAAATCAAGCCGGGCAAATATCCGATTGTTGGCGAACAAGTGTTTGCTTCTGTTACCGAAGCGCCTTCACACAAAATAGAAGACGTCAAATGGGAATCGCACAAAAATTATGTAGATCTTCAATACATTATTAAAGGAAAAGAATTGATTGGCATTGCAGATACTTCAAAAGCAACTATTACCAAACCTTATACTATTGATGTTATTAATTACGATGCGGAAGGAAAATATTATACCGGCGAGCAAGGAAAATTCTTTTTATTTTTCCCGAATAATGCACATCGCCCAACAATTAAAATTGATGGTTACGATACAGTGAAAAAAATTGTGATTAAAATTCAAACAGCAACAGTAGAATAGTTTTTAAAAATTTATCAGTCATGCAGGAATACGATAAATCATCACGCCGTTCTTTTTTGGGGAAGTTAACAGCCGCATCGCTAGGCGCAGGGATTTCTGGAAGTTTAGAACCGAAATTATTTGCAAAAAAAAATGAATCTGCAAATAAGAATATCGCAGGAGATTTTGTGAGCGACAAAAAATTTGTTCCTGTAATGATCACGCCTTATAAACAAAATGGGCAGATTGATTTTGATGGCGTATCAAGGCTAATGGATTTTTATTTAGCAGCAGGAGTAAAAGGTTTTTTTGCGAACTGTGCCAGCAGCGAAATGTATGCATTAAGCCCTGATGAAAGATTAGCATTGACGAGACATGTTGTGAAGAGAGTAAATGGAACAATGTCAGTTGTGTCTACAGGTTCCTTTGGCAACACGGCCGAAGAGAAAGCAGAGTTCGCAAAGAAAATCTATCATACAGGTGTAAATGGAGTTATAACAATCACAAGCCATTTTGCAAAAGCTGATGAAAGCGATGATGTACTGATAAAAAATTATGACAAATTCTTTAATCTCACTGATAATATCCCGATAGGCACTTACGAATGTCCTTCGCCATACAAAAGAATTCTTACACCGTATAGCTTTAAATATTTATTAGGCACGGGTAGAATGATTTATCACAAAGACACTACCATTGATTTTGATAAAGTGAAAGCGAAAATTGAGCTTTCTAAAAATAGCAGGCTTGAATTTTATGATGCGTGTGTTGCAAACACGATGTACTCTTTGCAAGCTGGTGCAAAAGGTATGTCTGCAATTTGCGGAAACCTTTATCCGGAGATTTTAGTTTGGATGTGCAACAATTCCACCAATCCCGACAAACAAGAAGATGTGAAATACATACAAGCACAGTTGACGAAAACTGAAGATCTCATCGGCCAAAATTATCCACTAAGTGCAAAATATTTTATGCATAAAAGAGGAGTGCCTATTGAAGTGATCAGCAGAACAACCCCTGGACCATTAACCGCACAACAAAAACAAGTATTAGATGATGTCTATAAAACTTTGTTGGGATGGTGTGATAGAATTGGGATTAAGCCCGCGCATTTGTGAGTTGAATGATAAGTGGTGAAAAGAGTTGTGAGACTACCGTCCATGCATAACCGAAGAAATAAAATTTATTTGAAACAAACTCAATACATAAACCCAAAAACGATTGTCATGAATAAAGAAAAAAAAGAAATCTCCAGAAGAAATTTTGTTAAGGATGCATCCATTGCAATGGGTGGCATCATGATCGTGCCACGCCATGTCCTTGGTCGCGGGTTCGTTGCGCCGAGCGATAAATTGAATATCGCAGGCATTGGTGCAGGCGGTAAAGGCGAAGATGATCTTAGAAATTTTTCGCAAAGCCCTAAAGTAAACGTGGTTGCGCTTGTTGACGTGGATGAAAGTCGCGCAGTAAAATCAAAAGAGCGTTTCCCCAAAGCAAAATTTTACAAAGACTTCAGAGAAATGCTCGATAAAGAACACAAAAATATTGATGCGTGTTCTGTTTCTACGCCTGATAATATTCATGCGATTGCTGCACTTAATGTTATGTCATTGGGCAAACATGTATATTGTCAGAAACCACTCACGCATGATATTTACGAAGCACGTTTAATGGCGAATGCGGCAAAGAAATATAAAGTGATCACACAAATGGGCAATCAAGGTGGATCGAGTGATGGTGTTCGCCAGGCAAAAGAAATGCATGATGCAGGAATGATTGGCGATGTGCACACAGTACAGGTTTGGACAAACAGACCTATATGGCCGCAAGGTTTGCCAACACCAACTGGCAAATTTGATGTTCCCAAAGATTTGGATTGGAACTTGTGGATTGGCCCCGCAAAATATATTGATTATAACCCTGCTTATCACCCATGGAGCTGGCGTGGATGGAGCGCATTTGGTACAGGTGCACTGGGTGACATGGCATGCCATATGATGGATCCTGTTTTCAGATTATTGCCGATTGATTTCCCAACGGAAGTTGAATGTAGCATCCCAACAACATGGACACCTGATAAAAAAGAAGCTAAATATCCTGATGGTTTTCCTTCTGCTTCCATGATCCATTTAAAATATCCACGAAAAGATGGTAAAGGTGAAATAAAAGTTTCTTGGTATGATGGTGGCTTGCTTCCAAATCTTCCAGATGAGTTGGGAGAAGGGGAGCAATTTGGAGGCGATGACGGCGGTTGCTTATTCATCGGAACCAAAGGAAAATTAATGGTAGATTGTTATGGAGAAAGACCAAGATTATTGCCATCCAAATTAATGGCAGAAACAACAATGCCAGCAAAAACAATTGCGAGAGTTCCTGAAGGCCATTACATCCAATGGGTGAACGCTTGCATAGCTGGTCATGGAAATGCAACAACAAGTTCGCCATTTGAATATGCAGGTCCGTTCACTGAAAGTATTTTGATTGGCAATCTTGCTATCAGATCATGGATACTTTCTACAGGTAAAGACAAAGATGGTGATGATATTTATGGCGGCAGAAAAAGATTATTATGGGATGCCAAAAACATGCGCATTACCAATTTTGATGAAGCCAACCGATTTGTAAAAAGAGAATATCGCGAAGGATGGAATCTTCCTTCTTCTTTAATTTAATTTTTTACCACTATTCATTGGAATATTCTTTTCGAATGAGTAGCTAAAATAAGCACAATGAAAAAAATTATTTTTTACAGCATAGCTTTTTGTAGCCTGCTTATATTATCAGTTGCGATTGCGCAGAACAGCAGCGGATGGATTTCTTTATTTGATGGCAAAACACTCAATGGATGGAAGGCTGGAAAAAATGCAGAGACTTTTCACGTTGATAGCGGAATGATCATAGTGCATGGCAACACCTCTCATTTATATTATGATGGCAACTTTCATAATCATGATTTTAAAAATTTCGAACTCAAAGCAAAGGTGATGACGCTGCCTCACGCCAATTCGGGCATCTATTTCCATTCGCAATATCAGGAAGCTGGTTTTCCTGATCACGGCTATGAAGTGCAGGTGAACAATTCGCATTCTGATGATGTGCGTACGGGCAGCCTTTACGATATTGTTGATGTGAAAGATCTATGGGTGAAAGATTATGAATGGTTCACTCTATACATCAAAGTGCAAGGGAAAAGAGTGATCGTTAAAATTAACAATACTGTAGTGGTTGATTACACCGAGCCAGAGCATCCATTGCGCGACACTGCTTCGCATCCTTTCCGTTATATTTCGCATGGCACATTTGCATTGCAAGGGCATGATCCTGGAAGCGTTGTTTATTTCAAGGATATTATGGTGAGGCCATTGCCTTAAGTTGGATTGTGACTGGTCAATAGGGAATAAAAAAAATTCAATCATGTTTTCATTTACTACTGATTATTCACTATTCACTTTCACAGTTCACTCTTTAAATATCAAATATTATTTGATGCTATTTTTATTACAAGATATTTTCAGGACCTAGTTACTCCTTTTCATTAACTCATTTATTTTCTTGAAGGAGGGTAGATACTAAATCTGTATCTGTTACATTATAAATAATCTAAGAAATCAAAAAGTAAATAAAATTCAAAGAAATATTTTTTGATAGAGAGCGCGATAAAATATTTTCAAAACGCTCTTTACAATCCAAGAAGTGTTCTTTAGATTTTATGCGCTATTAATGAAGATGCATAAAAATCAAAATAATTTTAAATGTTCTCATATTTTCAGAATGGAATAGTGAATGTAATACCACAAAAAGTAATCCAATTGAATCACTTAATAGAAATAATTGGAAATAACCCCCAACAAGATTTGATTAAAAAAATTCGGGAAATGCGGATAGAAGGAAATAAAGAGTATAAAGTTTTAAAAAGAAAGCTTTCATATATTACTCCGAACTGCATGGTTAAATATAGAAATTTGTCAAACGAAAAGTTTGAAAAAAATTTCATTCAGGGTTCGCAGTATATTTATTTTGATATTGATAATATTCCCGCTATTAAACAGTACAAAACTGAATTTATTTCCACTTATCAAAACTTGGCGTCATTGATTTGTAAATCCTCGAGCGGAGAAAGACTGTCGGTTCTTTTTAAATTAGAAAATGCGATATCGACCAAAGTAGAGTTTTTGAAAATTTGGAATTACATTCACACCAAAATTTTGAAGGATGTCAATATTGATGTTAGCTGTAAAGATTTGGGCCGCCCAATGTTCATTTCTTCTGATCCCGAAGTCTATTTTAATCCAAAAAATGAGATAGCCATTTGATTTTTTTGATCAACTTCTATTCAATTGAATTAATGTAGTTATTGAAAATATTCAAAAGACAATCGAATCAAAATTTTTCCGATAGAAATGGAAGAATCGTCAAAAACTGCCTGCTCAACAAAAAACCATTTCAATATCTATTTGATATGAAATGGGTTACTAAATTTATCTGTGGTGTGGGGCGGGATCGAACCGCCGACACAAGGATTTTCAGTCCTTTGCTCTACCGACTGAGCTACCGCACCGAAGGGCGGCAAATTTATAAATTAATAATTAATAATTAATAATTTAATTGCCGTATTCACTCAAAAATTTAATGCGCATTATTTTTAATTGCTCCCAGCTAAAATTACCATCTGCCAATTCCTGTTTTGCTACATCGAGACTGCTGGTCTCACAACTTTTAAAATAATCAATTATTTCATCCTGCTCATATTCATCGAGCATTTCATCAACAGCATAATCGAGATTTAATTTTGTTCCGCTCGCAGCAATCGTTTCCATCTGCTCCAGCAAAACATCCAGCCTCATATCTTTATTTTTGGCAATCGTTTCTAATGGAATTTTTTTATCTGCCTGTTGAATGATATAAACTTTGTTCATGCTTTTATTCACCACGCTTTTCATTACAAAATCTTCAGGTTTTTCAATATCATTTTCTTCAACATATTTTGCGATGAGCTCTATAAAAGGCTTTCCGTAGCGCATAGCTTTGCCTTTGCTGACTCCTGAACATTTTTCCAACTCTTCGATTGTTGTAGGATACAATGTCGCCATATCCTGCAAAGATGTTTCCAGGAAAATTACAAACGGTGGCAAACTTTTTTTCTTTGCTTCTTTTTGTCTTATCTCTTTTAG
Source organism: Chitinophagia bacterium (assembly GCA_963774065.1). Classification (GTDB taxonomy): domain Bacteria; phylum Bacteroidota; class Bacteroidia; order Chitinophagales; family Chitinophagaceae; genus Puia. The sequence goes on along the minus strand of CAVZDO010000003.1, from coordinate 1,208,270 downwards.
CAGCTCAAATAACTTTTCATCGGCAGCTGTTGCTTCACCATTGCTATCGCCGGTTTCATCATCATCTTCATTCGCTTCTTCAAACGAATTATTCAAAACTATTTTAAACGATTTTGGTTTCTTTAAAAAGTCTTCGCCTTTTTTGGTAAACTTCAGCACGCCGTATTCTTCAATATCTTTTTTTAATAAATCTTCAAGCAGTAATTGTCTTATCAGCGAATTCCAGTAATAATTTGTTTCTTCTTTACCAATACCAAACTCATTAATATTTTCATGGCGGAACATTTGTGTTTGCGGCGTAAGTCTTCCAATGATAATGTTAACCGCATAATCCGTGGCAAAACGTTCATCGAGCGCCTTTATAACTTTCAACACTTTTACTGCGTTTTCTTTTGCTTCAACACGTTCTTTCGGATGCAAACAATTGTCGCAGTTTTTGCAATTATGTGTTGTGTATTCTTCTCCAAAATAACTCATCAGCACCTTGCGGCGACAAACGCCTGTTTCTGCATAACCAACGGTTTCATTTATAAGTTGTGCGCCGATTTCTCTTTCACTTAAAGGTTTATCCTTCATCAAATGCTCAATCTTTGAAACATCTTTGTGAGAATAATACAAAATACATTTTCCTTCTAATCCATCACGCCCGGCGCGGCCGGTTTCCTGGTAATAATTTTCAATGCTTTTTGGAATATTATAATGAATAACAAAACGGATATCAGGTTTATCAATACCCATTCCAAAAGCGATTGTTGCAACAATAACCTGCGTGTCTTCATTCAAAAAAAGATCCTGTCTTTCCGTGCGAAGTTTACTGTCTAACCCTGCATGATATGCAACTGCTTTGATTCCGTTTGCAACCAAAACATCGGCAAGTTCTTCAGTTGTTTTGCGGTTTAAAGTGTAAATGATTCCGCTTTTACCTTTATTGTGAACAATGAATTTTACAATGTGCTTTATGGTATCTTCTTTTTTTATTTTTGGTTGAATTTCATAATACAGATTTGGACGATTAAAAGAAGAAATAAATATTTTAGGATTACGCAGCCCGAGATTTTCAACAATGTCGCTTTGCACTTTTGGGGTAGCCGTTGCCGTTAGTGCGATTGTTGGAACATTCGGATTTATCTGTGTCATCATTTCGCGAAGCCTTCTGTATTCCGGGCGAAAATCATGTCCCCATTCAGAAATACAATGCGCTTCATCTACCGCAAAAAAAGAAATTTCCAGGTCGCTGAATAATTCAAGATTTTCCTGCTTGGTTAATGTTTCCGGAGCTACGTATAACATTTTGGTATGACCGTTCAGCAGATCATCATGTACCTCTCGAATTTGTTTTTTGTTTAAAGTTGAATTTAAAAAATGCGCAACATTATCTCTGCTGCTATAACTTCTTACAAGGTCAACCTGGTTTTTCATCAGTGCAATGAGCGGGCTAACAATTATAGCTACGCCCTTGCTTACAATTGCCGGAAGTTGATAGCATAGACTTTTTCCGCCGCCGGTTGGCATTATTACAAAAGTGTCTTTTCCGCTAAGAAGATTTTGAATGATGGCTTCCTGCGTATCCTTGAAGGCATCGAAGCCAAAATGTTCCTGTAAGTGAGCGAGCAATTCGCTGGACAATGTTCCGTTGTTGCTTTTAATTTTTTTCGCAGATGATTTTTTCGATGCAGCTGTTGTCATAACAAAAATTTTCCTTCACACAAATAAAATCCGGACTTAGAATAATTTAAGATAATGAAAATACCGGAAACTTCCAGAAGGAATTATTCATTTTCCTTAGTACAGTGTTAAAGCCGGATATGGCCAAATTTATCAGGGCAGCGAAGTTACAAAAAAACTTGCAGGGATATGATTGATTTTGTTAAAATTTGCAGGTGTATATGCGGAGGTGTGCTTATAATTGCAACCCCAAATCAACAGAAAGGTTTTATACATTTGTTAATTGATTGAAGAAAATCAATTTGAAGTTCAGCAGAACAATATTATATCATGAACAAGAATTACTACGTTGCAATAATGGCCGGTGGAATTGGAAGTCGCTTTTGGCCAATGAGCCGTCAAAATTTCCCAAAACAATTTCTTGATATTTTAAATAAAGGCGAAACACTCATTCAATCTACTTTTAAAAGATTTCTTTCTTTCATTCCTAAAGAAAACATTTATATAGTTACCTCTGCCGAATATGTTGAAATTGTAAAAAAACAATTGCCGGACATTGCAGAGGAAAATATTCTTGGTGAACCATCCCGCAAAAATACGGCGCCATGCATTGCTTATATATCCTTCAAACTGCAACAAAAAAACCCTGATGCGTCATTAATCGTTGCTCCTTCCGATCATCTTATTCTTAATGAAAAAGATTTTGCCAAGGTTTGTCTTGAAGCGCTCAATTTTGTAAACAAGCATAATGCTTTTATTACTTTAGGAATAAAGCCATCTTCGCCAAACACAGGCTACGGCTACATTCAGCACGATCAGCAATCTGTTTCCGACAACGTGTATAAAGTAAAAACATTTACTGAAAAACCCAATACCGAACTTGCAAAAACTTTTTTATCCAGCGGAGATTTTTTATGGAACGCGGGCATATTTGTTTGGAGTGTAAAAAATATTATCAAAGCATTTGAAAAATTTTTGCCGGAAATATATGATGTGTTTGTTGCGGATATAGATAAATTCAACACGCCGCTGGAAAAAAAAGCGCTTGAGCATATCTATCCGTTATGCACAAACATTTCCATTGATTTTGGAATCATGGAGAAAGCGGATAACGTGTATGTAATTCCTTCTTCTTTTGGATGGAGTGATTTGGGAACATGGAACAGCGCTTACGAAAATTTGAGTAAAGACAAACACAGCAATGCTATTGCAGGAAATAATGTAATGACGATTGAAGCAAATAAATGCATGGTTCATGCACCAAATAATAAGCTGTTGGTTTTGCAGGGACTTGACGATTTTATAGTTGTAGATACTGCAGACGTGCTGCTGATTTGTAAAAAAGAAAAAGAACAGGAAATAAAAGAATACGTTGCAAAAATAAAACGCACAAAAGGAGAACAATTTTTATAAAAAAATATCCATGCTGACTTATCCTCTTAATAACATTTTATTTCTCGATATTGAAACAGTTCCTCAATACGTTTCTTATGATAATGTGCCCGAAGACTGGAAAAAATTATGGGCAAAAAAAGCGGATTTGATAATAAAAGACAAGCAGGTTGACACATACGAAAGCATTTACAACCGCGCAGGAATTTATTCAGAGTTCGGAAAAATTATTTGCATTAGTTGCGGAATTATTTCCGGAGCCGGCTCTGCAAAAAAATTGGTGCTGAAATCTTTTTATGATCACGATGAAAAAATTTTGCTCAAAGATTTTTGCGAAATGCTCAATAAGTGGACGCTGGAAGGAAATAAATATTTATGCGCACACAACGGAAAGGAATTTGATTTTCCGTATATGTGCCGCCGTCTCATCATTAATCAACTTACCATTCCAAATATTTTAAATTTATCAGGAAAAAGACCGTGGGAAATTCCTCATCTCGATACCATGGAATTGTGGAAATTCGGCGACTATAAAAATTTTACATCGCTTAATTTATTGGCGCAGGTTCTTGGCGTTCCAACGCCAAAAGATGATATGGACGGAAGCATGGTGCATGATGTTTACTGGAGAGAAAATGATATTCCGCGAATTGTAAGTTATTGTCAAAAAGATGTGATTACCGTGGCGCAGATTTTTTTGCGGCTGAATAATGAACAGCTTATTCTTTCAGAAAATATTGAAATAAAATTTTGATAACACTAATTAATGCAAATTAAATCAATTAATATTTTCAATTACAATAGATTTTTTAATTCGTGTAATTCACAAAAATTCGTGCAATAAAATTATTAGTATGGAACGCACAAATTATTCTTCTGGTGCAGTATGGGAAGAAATTGTTGGTTATAGCAGAGCTGTAAAAATCGGTAATGTTATAGAAGTAACTGGCACAGTTGCGATAGATGATAATAATAATCCTGTTGGCGTTACTAACGCTTATGAGCAAACAAAATTTATTATCGGTAAAATTGAAAAAATATTGGAGCGTGCGGGCGCTTCATTGAAAGATGTAATAAGAACGCGCATGTTTGTTACTGATATTTCCCGGTGGAAAGAATATGGTAAAGCGCACGGAGAATTTTTTAAAGATATTCGCCCATGCACATCTATGATTGAAGTGAAAGGATTAATTGCGCCGGAATATATGATAGAAATTGAAGCAACGGCGATAATAGTTTAGAATTTCATTTTCATTTTTAATATTTCATTTTGCAAATTCATTCCAAACTTCCTGATGTTGGCACTACCATTTTTACAGTGATGAGTGGTTTGGCAACGGAATATAATGCAATAAATCTTGGACAGGGTTTTCCGGATTACCCTATGAATGAAAAGCTGATAAGTTTGGTAAATGAAGCGATGGAAAAAGGATTCAATCAATATGTCCCTATGCAGGGATATATGCCGCTGCGTGAAGCTATAGCTGAAAAAATTCATTTCTTATACGATACTAACGTTGACGCACATACGCAAATTACAATCACACCCGGAGGCACTTATGCAATTTATACGGCATTAACAACTGTGTTGCAACCCGGCGATGAAGTGATAATTTTTGAACCTGCTTACGACAGCTATATTCCGAATGTAGAAATTAACGGAGCTATTCCGGTATTAATCAGTTTGCATGCGCCCGATTATACAATTGACTGGAATGAGGTAAGAAAAAAAATTACTCCCCAAACAAAAATGATTATGCTCAATTCGCCAAACAACCCGACAGGCGCGGTTTTGCGGCAGCATGATATTGAACAGCTCCGGAATATTGTTAGCCGTACAAATATTTTTATTCTTAGCGACGAAGTATATGAGCATCTTATTTTTGATAATATTCTTCATCAGTCTATTCTTCGCTACCCTGATTTAATGGAAAGAAGTTTTGTTTGTTTTTCATTCGGAAAAGTTTATCACTGCACCGGCTGGAAACTTGGTTATTGCGTTTCTTCCGCGGAGTTGATGAAAGAGTTTCGCAAGGTTCATCAATTCAATTGTTTCAGCTGCAATTCGCCGATGCAAGTTGGTTTGGCAGAATTTCTTGGGGATAAAGAATCTTATTTATCGCTCTCTTCATTCATGCAAAATAAAAAAGATTATTTCCAGCAGTTGATGTCTCAAACAAAATTTACTCCGCTGCCAAGCTATGGAAGTTATTTTCAGCTATATCAATACAAAAATATCAGTAACGAAAATGATAAAGAGTTTTCCATTCGTATTACCAAAGAATATGGTGTTGCAACAATTCCTGTTTCTGCATTTTATAAATCGGCAACAGATAGTAAAACAATTCGGTTTTGTTTCGCCAAGAAGAAAGAAACACTCGAAATGGCGGTTGAACGACTGATAAAAATTTCTTAACAACAAAATTTTATGAATAAAATTGATACAATAGTTTTTGATTTAGGTGGAGTGCTGATTGATTGGAATCCAGATTATGTTTATAAAACTATTTTTCCGAATGAAGAAGAAAGAAAATGGTTTTATAAAAATATTTGCACGGCGGATTGGAATGAAGAACAGGATGCCGGGAGAAGTTTGCAAGTGGCAACAGAAGAACTTATAAAAAAATTTCCTGAGCATGAAAAAAATATTCGCGCATATTATGAGAGATGGATGGAAATGCTTGGCGGACCAATTCATGAAACGGTTGAAATATTGCATCATCTGAAACATAATACAGACCTGCGTTTGTATGCACTCACGAACTGGAGCGCAGAAACATTTCCGGTGGCGTTGCAGCTCTATGATTTTTTGCATTGGTTTGAAGGAAGAGTTGTTTCGGGTGAAGAAAAAACGAGAAAACCATTTCCCGAAATTTATCAAACATTGATCTCGCGTTATAATATCGTTCCGGTAAATGCAGTTTATATTGATGACAATTATAGAAATCTTATTCCTGCAAAAGATTTAGGTTTTCACATTATTCATTTTCAATCGCCGCAGCAATTTAAAAAAGAATTGACGGGACTTCTTGATAAAAAAGTTTGAACAGGGATTTATTTTAGACCTATAAGGTTTCAAAAACTTTATAGGTCTTGAATACTGCCTTTTGTTAGCAGAGTTAAATAGTAGCACAATCGATGAAAGGATTGCGACGCAACGATGCTTAATAGAATTACTGAAGCTGGTATTATAAATCGAAAAGTAAAAATTAAAAAAACTAACTAACTGCTATGCATAACCGAAATTAAATGCATCTAAAATCTAAAATCGTACATTATTTTAACAGCTGGTAAGCAATCAAACTCATTGTGTAAGCGAGGGCAGTCATGTATGCGAGTTGTATCATAGGCCATTTCCAGCTTCGTGTTTCGCGGCGCACAACAGCAAGTGTGCTCATGCATTGCATGGCGAGCATGTAAAAAATCATCAGCGAAATTCCTGAGGCGAGATTATATACTTTAGTTCCGTCTTCGCGTTTCGCTGAATCCATGCGCTGGAGCAGGGTTTGGCGGTCTGCATCTTTGCCGCCTTCAACGCTGTACAATGTTGCCATCGTTCCTACAAAAACTTCGCGCGCGGCGAATGATGTAATTAATGCAATGCCGATTTTCCAATCGTAACCAAGAGGTTTGATAACAGGTTCGATTGTTCTTCCTAAAACTCCGGCATAAGAATTTTCCAGCTGCGCTGATTGTTTTTTTATAGTCAATTCTTTTACCTGCGCTGGATTTTGATTTATTTTTTCTGCATATTGTTGTTCAATATTTTTCATTTTGCTTGCCGGACCATAAGAGCTAAGCGCCCATAATATCAGACTGATCACAATAATTACTTTACCTGCATCCACCACAAATATTTTTGCCTTGCTGATCATCGTAACAAAAATATTTTTCCATCGCGGAGCGCGATATACCGGCAACTCGAGTATGAAAAAACTTTTTTCTTTTAAATGAATAAACCATTTGGCAACAAAAGAAACTATTAAAGCCATCACAACGCCCATTAAATACAAACCCATCATCACAATTGCCTGCAGGCTTATGAAACCAAAATATTCTGTGTGCGGAATTACCAATGAAATTAAAATTGTGTAAACAGGTAATCGCGCGCTGCAACTCATCAGCGGCGTTATCAAAATGGTTAATAATCTTTCTTTACGATTTTCAATACTCCGCGCGCTCATGATTGCGGGAACCGCGCAAGCGAAACCGCTTATCATTGGCATTACACTTTTTCCGTTGAGTCCGACTTTTCGCATAAGCTTGTCCGTTAGAAAACTTATGCGCGCCATATAACCGGTGTCTTCAAGCACAGTTACCAATCCGAATAAAATCATTATCTGCGGAACAAAAACAAGAATGCCGCTTAGCCCTGCCAATATTCCATTTACTAATAAATTACTCCACCATGCGGATGGTAATATGGTACCAACGAAGCTGCGCAATTGAGTAAACGTCCAGTCAATTCCATTCATCGGTAATTGAGCGAGAGAAAATACACTTTGAAAAAGAAGAAAAAGAACAACTAATAAAATAACATAGCCCCAAACACGATGTAATAAAACGTCGTCTAATCTTTCGGTGAATAATTTTTTTTGAAGAGGATCCGGTTCTGAAACTGTGTGCTTCATAATTTGCCGGATGCGTGAATACCTTTGCATTATTTCTTCGGCCTGTAGTTTTGTTGGATTGAAGCTGTTGGCTTTTTCTATATTCTCAATTTTGTTTTGTGTTGCATTATCAAAATCAAAACTTTCATGATTGATAAGGTAATGAACCGCTCCGTAATCGCTGATTTGCGGAAATATTTTTTTTAGATCGTCAACAGCAGCTAAGGCAAGATTTTTATTTGGAATGAAATCGCGAACAGGCGCATTATATAATTGTTGAGCCGTTAATGCAATTGTTTTTTTTAATTGTAAGATGCCTTTATTTTTTCTTGGATTTACCAGCACAACGGGTACGCCGAGTTCTCTTTCCAATCCTGCAATATCAATTTCTATTCCTTTCTTATTTGCAATATCCATCATCGTTAGTGCAACAACAACGGGAATTTTTAAATCGATGATTTGCGAGCAGAATAATAAATTTCTTTTAAGATTACTTGCGTCTACTAACAAAACAATAACCAAATCAGATGGAGAAATCGAATCTTGTCCGAGCAAAACTTTATAGGTTACCCATTCATCGTTTCTTTTTGGATAGAGACTATAGGTGCCGGGCAAATCAATAATATTTGCACGAAGTCCTTGCGCAAGATCTGCGTGACCGGTTTTTTTATCAACCGTTACGCCGGGGAAATTCCCAACTTTTTGATTCAATCCTGTGAGTGAATTAAAAAGAGAACTCTTGCCGCTGTTGGGATTTCCCACTAATGCAATATGGATTGTATTTTTTTTCAAACCTATACAGTCTGCAAAAATAACTTTTTGTACAAAGAAATATTTACGAAATCGGGAGGTTTATAAGTATTGTAAAATGAATTATGATATTATTTATGCACTATCAGCTTGCCGTCTTCATAAAATGGCAGTATATCTGCGGTATTGATGGTGAAGCAATACCGGATATCTTTTTCTACTCCAAAATTCATGAGGCGATGATAATGCGAGGCGTTTTTTTCTTTCATGAATCCAAAAAGATCTTCCTTAGCATCGAGAAATAATGTTTCTGCTATCTGAGAAGAATCGCAATTGATGGAAAAATTATTTTTAACCCTGTTGATAATCGCGCCGGCAAACAACAAGTCTTCTATATTTATTTTATCCTTCCAGGCGGCGCAGCCGAGAACGACATCTTTTTTTTGCGATAATAAATAATTGCAAACGGAATTCAAATTGCAAAAAGAACCTGTGATGATTTTACTTGCTCCTTTTTCCAAAGCCATGTGTAAAAGTCTTGTGCCGTTTGTGGTAGTAAGTACTAAGGTTTTGTTATTGATAAATTCTTTTGGATATTCAAAAGGAGAGTTGCCATGTTTTAATCCTTCTGCAATTTTTCCATCGCGTTCACCGGCAGTGATGCCATCAATTTGTTTTCCTAACTCAATGCATTTGGCAACACTGTCAACAGGAATTACACATTTGGCACCGTTATATAGCGCCGTTGCAATAGTAGATGTGGCGCGCAATACATCAATGATTACAACAACTGCATGATTAAGATCGTATAAATCTAATAAAGCCGGAGACAATGATGTGTATAAAGAGGGTTTAACTTCTGCCATATCTTTTAATGAACAGCAAATGTAAATGATAGCGCGTAATTGGCAGGCATATTAATTTGTAAGAAAATGTTTAAATGAAAATTATTTTTTAATTCTTTCTTTTCAATTTTATCTCCTTTCTTCCAAACCATTCAAAATAAATTTCCATTTTTCCGATTCTGCATATTGTTTGATTATGAGATTGCGATGTTCAAGTAATTTTATTAAATAATTTGTAAGAAAGATTTTATTTGTTATCTCACCAATTTTTCCATAGGGTGATTCAAAGTTGAATATATCAATCATAAGTGTGCCGTTTTCTATTTGTTTGAAATGATGTTCGTGCTTCATACTTTTAAAATCGCCGTTTACCATTTCATCTGTGTAAAAAAATGGTTTTTGCATTGCAGTGATTTTGGCTTTCAATATCCTCGTTTTAAATAAATGTTTTGCTTTCCATGTCACTGTTTCATCCAGCTCGATCAATCCTGACGTAGTTCCGGATACAACTTGTTCTTTGGTTTGCGCCATTGATTTTTTATGCAGTTCAATACTGCGGCTGAGATCAAAAACCCTGCTTGCAGGTGCAGCAATAAATGTTGTAAGATTAATGGTAGGCATAGTTTTTACAGAGGTATTGTGATGCTGATTACAGCAAAAATCTTTCCATTGTTTGTTATTTTTCCGCGCTTAACTAAAAGGAAGTTTTACCACTTTAGCAAGCAATAACTTATCCCGTATTTTAATATAAATATTGGTATCAATGTTGGCAAACGCAGTTCGTACATATCCTAATCCTATTGCTTTTGCCAGACTTGGTGATTGCGTGCCGGAAGTAACCCTGCCGATCGTCATTCCAGAAAAATCTTTTATTTCGTAATTATGGCGGGGAATTCCTTTTTCAATCATTTCAAACCCTACAAGTTTTTTTTGTATGCCTTCTTTTTGTTGATTTTGCATAATTTCTTTGGCTATAAAATCTTTGCTGAACTTTGTTATCCATCCTAATCCGGCTTCTAACGGCGAAGTTGTATCATCAATATCATTTCCGTACAAACAATATCCCATTTCGAGTCGCAATGTGTCTCGCGCAGCAAGCCCTATCGGTTTAATTCCGTATGCAGCGCCTGCTTCAAAAATTTTATCCCATATTATATCCGTAGCATCGTCTTTATCTTCAAAATAAATTTCTACGCCGCCGGCGCCAGTGTAACCTGTGGCGCTGATTAAAACATTTTCCACGCCGGCAAATTTTCCTTTTGTAAAAGTATAATATTTTAAATTTAGGATATCCATATCCGTTAGTGGCTGTAGAATTTTTGTTGCATTAGGTCCCTGAATTGCCAGCAAACAGGTTTTGCCGGAAATGTTATGCATTTCTGCATTATCAGAATTATGTTTTGTGATCCAGTTCCAGTCTTTTTCAATATTTGCCGCATTTACTACAAGCATATATGCTTTGTTTTCTTCAATACAATAAACTATCAAATCATCAATAATTCCACCATCATCATTAGTTAAACAACTGTACTGCGCTTTACCATTTATTAATTTCGATGCATCGTTCGTTGTGATGTGTTGAATAAGGCTAAGTGCATTTTCTCCTTTTAAAATAAATTCGCCCATGTGACTAACATCAAAAACACCGGCGTTATTTCGTACTGTAAAATGTTCGTCATTAATTCCGCTATAGCTAACGGGCATATTGTAACCGGCGAACTCAACCATTTTTGCACCCAATGCAATATGTTTTTGTAAGAAAGGCGTTTGTTTCATGAAAATGCGATTGATCAAGAATTGATTTGCGAAAGTAAAAAATGGGTTGCATGTTGCCAATAAATAAAAGAGCCACCGCTTGCGCGGCAGCCCTCTTTGTTCCAACTTCAACCAAACTGTTGCATGATTGCAAACAGTATTTTAAATCAAATTAGCCAGGTTGTAAACAGGCGAAAATGCATGTTCAGTCTCATTGCTGTCAATTTTTTTAGCTTCCTTTACAGGAATGGTTGATGGGCTTTGTTTATTTTTTTCTGTTGTTTTACGGTTTTTATTTTTTTGAGCGGTTATTGTATCGCTATTTTTTTTGTAACGGTAAGTATCTTTTTTTTCTGATTGATTATTTGAATCATTATCATCTCCATCAGCATCTTTTATTTTGTGTGTTCTTTGGAGTCCATCATTTGTCATGATGTATTCTACGTTATCGTCCCAACTGTATGAGTCATCCCAATTGTCGTTCCAGTCAATATTCCATCCTCTGCGATGATTCATATTAATGTTGAACCATCTGTAAAAATCTACGCTTTTATCTACTTCAATTTTTTTGCCTACCGGAATTTCTATTATAACAAGCACTTGCTGATTGCGGAATTTTTCCTGCTGAGTAATTGCAAATCCTTTTGGTAATAACAAAACGCTGTCGTGCTGGGCAGCTATGAAATTTATTTTTGCGGCAATCGCTTCCGCCGTTGCCGGATTATTTCCTCTTCCGATTTTTACAGAATATGTATGAAAAACAGAATCGGGACTTTTCACTAATTCAACGCGCACGGTATTTAACATGAGGCTATCTTCATTCAAACTGAAAAAAGGCCAATCCCAATCATCAGAAAATCCGAGCCAATCGCTGCCATAATACTTCACTTTTTCTTCTTCAACTTTTACGATTATTTTTCCGTGAACGGGTTGTACTAAAGGAATATCTTCTTTAACTGTTGCTTTGCTTCTGAAATTATTTCCGATGGAAGCAACTAATATAATGAATGATATTAACCCGATAACCCATAAACTTCCGAAAACATAACCGAGATAATGATTGCGGGAACGTGCGCCCATTATGCGCCGGATGAGCCAGGTAAGTAATGCAAGAATTGGTATGCCAAGAAATAAAAACAGGCTCGACCATGCAAAAAAGTTTTGCCAGAAACCCGTTAATAAATAATTCTTGAATGGAAACACACCTACACCGCTGAATAATAATCCTATTAATACCATGATTAGTGCAAAAGCCATTACGCCTGCAATAAATAAAAAGAAAGCTTTGAATAAGACGCCAATTGCGTGGCCGATTCCTGTTCCTGTTTTGCGCGCTATAGGTGCTGCTTCTGAACTAAAATTTTGTGTAGATTTTTTTATATTCTCGCCAAATTGTTGTGCTCGATCTTTAAATTCTTCACCCATTTCTTTTGCACGGCCTTTAAAACCTTCTATATCACTTTTAATAGAATTTTTTATAGATTCTATATCCACTTTTTCGCCACGCATTTCCAATTTTTCGGAAGCGGTTGCTGCTTCGGGCAACACCATCCATAAAATAATGTAAGTGACAAACAGTGTTCCGCCAAAGCCGCCGGTAATAAATACAGGACCAGGGTTAAAATCGAACCACATATTGCGGAATATAGAGGTGATGATGCCAAGGATCAAAGGCAATGCAAATATTAACCGAGGTATCCAAACGTCAATATGAAAATAAGCAGCGAGTCCGCTTGCAACACCGCCAATCACTCTATCATCCGGGTTTCTGTACAATCTTTTTTTGATATTTGCTGCGAGAGATTTCGACGGAATCACTATCCATAAAATAATGTATAGCAAAAATCCAAGTCCAAATCCGCCAAATGTGATCAGTGCAAAAATTATTCGCACTATTGCCGGATCGAGACGTAAATAATTTGCCAAACCTGCGCAAACACCGCCTAATAATTTGTCATTTTCAGAGCGGTATAATCTTCTTGCACTTTCATAACTATATTGTTGCTGGGATTGTTGCTGCGAAGTGTTTTGCTGATTATTAGCTGTATTGCTGTTTGCAGAAGTTCCCTGGTTAATTTCTTCTTGTTCAAAATCTTCGGGCCTGCCCATGCTTGCTATGATTGCGTTTACATCATCATCAGTTATGCATGTTGCGCCCTTTTTTAACCGGTCGGAAAAAAGTTCAGCAAAACGATTTTCAATGTCGCTGATGATTTCATCTCGTCCTTCTTCGTTGGCGAAATATTTGCTTAAGCTGTCTATATATTGTTTAAGTATTTCGTAAGCAGATTCCTCAATCGGAATTACCCTGCTGTGAAAATTTATGTTGATAATCTTTTTCATTTTTATGTATTTGAAGGTTGAAGTTTATTGGTTATCGGGTTCTCCTAATCCGGTTGTTTTTTTAGCCAGTGCATTTACTGCATTTGCCAATTCATTCCATGTCGCCTCAAGCTCCTTGTAAAATGCATCGCCTTTTTCCGTTAAAGAGAAATATTTGCGCGGGGGTCCTGAGTTACTTTCAACCCAGCGGTAAGTAAGCATGTTGGCATTTTTCAATCTTGTTAACAATGGATACAAAGTTCCTTCAAGGATATTCAGATTAGCAGCTTTCATTTCTTCCACAATATCTGATGGATAAGCCTCCCCGCGCCTTATGATCGACAGAATGCAAAATTCAAGTATCCCTTTTCGCATCTGGCTTTGTGTGTTTTCTATATTCATATTTTTTTCTTGTTTAGCCTCGCCTCATACCTCTCGTCCGATAACCAGCTTACAATGATTTTCAGAGAAGAGGTATGTAGGTTTGACAATTATATAATGAGCTTACAAGAACAAAGATAGGGGTTATTTTAATACTATGCAATACAAAGTAGTATTTTAAAATAGGTAATCTTTATAGGCTGCTAATTAGTTTTAAATGGAATGTAGTGTGGATGGGCATTTGGAAAGATAAATGCACGCTGTTTATCGAAATCGCAATTTGATGGGCGGCAAAAATTTGGGGTTGAAAATTATTTTTTCAAACCAATTTCCCGCAATCTTTCATTTAAATATTCGCCTGCTGTTGCATCAGGATATGCCTTTGGATGATTTTTATCAACACAACTTTCTAAGCAAGCTAAACTCATTTCGCTTTTTGGATGCAGAAAAAATGGAATGGAAAATCTTGATGTATGCCACATGGCACGCGGCGGATTAACTACACGATGTGTTGTTGATTTTAATTTGTTATTAGTTAGTCTTTGCAACATGTCGCCAACATTCACTACAATTTGTTCCGGCAAAGAAGTTACTCCGACCCATTCATTTTGGTTTGTTAGAATTTGCAATCCATCTGCAGAAGCGCCAACTAATAAAGTTATCAGGTTAATATCCTCATGCTGTTCTGCGCGGATTGCTGAGTTAGGTTCCTGCATGATAGGTGGGTAATGAATGGCGCGCAAAATTGAATTTCCATTATGAATTTGATTATCAAAATAATTTTCATTGAGATTGAGATATAAAGCAATTGCGCGCAACAAAGCAGCCCCTGATTTTTCAAATGCACGGTAAGCCTTGAAAAAAGTTGGCGTGAATTGCGGCACTTCATTTACAGTTATATTTTCAGGATATTCCGATTTTACAGGATCATTATCTTCAACAGTTTGACCGAACTGAAAAAATTCTTTTAAGTCTGGCGCTTCGCTATCTTTTGCGTGTTCTTTTCCAAATGAAGTATAGCCTCTTTGTCCGGCGAGCTCAGGTTTTTCGTAGTGCTTTTTTTTATCAATGGGAAGAGAGAAAAACTGCTGCACATATTTATATAGATCAGCAATGAGTTCATTGGAAATACCATGATTCTTTACAGCTACAAATCCTACATCTTCGTAGGCTTTACCAAGAGACTGTACAAAAGCGGTTTTTCTTTTTTCATCGCCAGATAAAAAATCAGAAAGATCAACTACCGGAATTGCCATAACGCAACATTTATGTTAACGAAAAATTTGTTGTTAATTTTAAATAGTAAAAGTAGAAAAATCAGCACAAAGAATTTTCGAATTTAATTGATACATGGAGTCTTCAAAAATATTTATTGTAGTGCCGGTGTTTAACGAAGCAACTGTTATTGAACAAACATTACGGGATCTTTCCAATCTTCCATACAATGTTATTATTGTTGATGACGGTTCAAACGATGATATAAAAAATATTGTAAGAAATTACCCCATAATTTTTATCAGTCATGCTGTTAACCTCGGACAAGGCGCTGCTTTGCAAACCGGGATGGAGTTAGCAAAGAAAATGAATGCTGAAATAGTTGTTCATTTTGATGCTGATGGACAACATGCAGCCGCAGATATTAATAAATTAATTGAACCAATTATAAATAACGAATGCGATATTGTTTTTGGCTCGAGATTTTTAAATAATCATTCATCGCAAAATATTCCTTTTGTCAAAAAGATTGTTTTGCAAATTGCGCGGTACGTAAATTGGCTGTACACAGGAATTTTATTAAGTGATGCGCATAATGGATTGCGGGCATTAAATAAAAAAGCAATTGATACTATTGTTATTTCTGAAAATAAAATGGCGCACGCATCTGAAATATTATATCTCACCAAAAAAAATAATTTGCGATATAAAGAAGTTCCGGTAACAATTACATACACCTCCTATTCGCAAAAAAAAGGACAAGGCATTTTAAATTCAATAAATATTCTTATACATCTCATCTTTAAAAAAATTGATTCATGAAACTTATACAAATAATACTTTTAACAGGATTGCTGGCAATACTTGTTTCATATTTCAGATGGTTCAGAACCGCTGCATTTGATAAGCTTCTTATCGCATTAATATTATTAACAGGAATAGTATTTGTGATTTCGCCGGAGCTTACAAATACAATTGCTCATAAGCTTGGCGTTGGGCGAGGAGCGGATTTGCTGTTTTATCTTGCCATTGTTGGTTTCGGTTATGCATTGCTGTTACTTTACTCCAAAATGCGTGCGATTGAAAAAAAACTAACAGAAATTATACGAACGCAATCGCTTAGTGAAGTGCAGAACACAAAACAATAAATTTTTAAAACTCCGCATTCTTGGGTGTTCGCGGAAATGCAATTACATCCCGAATGTTCGTCATGCCCGTTACAAATTGCACCATGCGTTCAAAGCCTAATCCAAAACCTGCGTGCGGCACAGTTCCGAAGCGGCGCGTATCTAAATACCACCACATCTCTTTTACAGGAATATGCATTTCTCTCATTCTTGCTTCTAATTTATCCAATCGTTCCTCTCTTTGCGAGCCGCCAACAATTTCGCCAATTCCCGGAGCTAAGATATCCATTGCAGCAACTGTTTTTCCGTCGTCATTTTGCCGCATGTAAAATGCTTTTATTTCTTTTGGATAGTTGCTTAGTATAACCGGTTTTTTAAAATGTTTTTCTACAAGATAACGTTCGTGTTCACTTTGCAAATCAATTCCCCACTTATCAATTATGTATTGAAATTTCTTTTTCTTGTTATGATTACTTTCTTTTAAAATTTCAATTGCTTCGGTATAAGTAAGCCGCTCAAAATTATTATCAACCACAAATTTTAATTTTTCTATCAATCCTAATTCACTTCGTTTTTCCTGTGGCAATTGTTTTTCTTCATCTGCCAAACGTTGCGCTAAAAATTCGAGATCATCTTTATTATTATCCAGCGCATATCTGATAATATATTTTATAAATTCTTCGGCGAGATTCATATTATCTTCCAAATCATAAAAGGCCATCTCGGGTTCAATCATCCAGAATTCTGCAAGATGTCTTGCCGTGTTGGAATTTTCTGCGCGGAAGGTTGGTCCAAAAGTATAAATATCACTAAAAGCCATTGCTGCGAGTTCTCCTTCCAGTTGTCCACTCACCGTAAGATTTGTAGCTCGTCCAAAAAAATCTTCTTTAAAATCTACACTTCCATCTTCATTACGCGGGGTATTATCAAAAGGCAAAGTGGTTACTTTAAACATTTCGCCTGCGCCTTCAGCATCGGATGCGGTGATTACCGGAGTATGCATGTACACAAATCCTTTATCGTTAAAAAATTTATGAACCGCAAAAGCGAGCGCGTGCCTCACGCGAAAAACAGCGCCAAAAGTGTTGGTGCGAAAACGGAGATGAGCGTTTTCTCTCAAAAATTCAAGACTATGTTTTTTTGGCTGAAGCAAATATTTTTCCGGATCGCTATCTCCTAAAATTTCTATAGATGTTGTTTTTAATTCTACTTTTTGTCCTTTGCCTAATGAAAGCACAATTGTTCCTGTAACTTTTAATGAAGCTCCGGTTGTAATTCTTTTCAACAGGCTATCTTCATATTTTCCGAGTTCAAGAACAACCTGCAAATTTTCATTGGTTGAGCCATCGTTTAAAGCGATAAACTGATTATTACGAAAAGTTCTTACCCAGCCCATCACAATTACCTGTTTGTTGTTTGGCTCTGCAGCAAGCAATTCTTTTATTTTTACTCTTTCGTTGAACATAATTCACGTAAATGTTTTGAAACTGATAAATATCCGTGCGCAGCAAAGATAAACAGGAGATTGAAAGCGCAAGAGTTGAATTTTTAGTGCTCATAAATCGCAATTCTGTGCAGCGGAAACAGCGGTTTTTCCACCAACGTGACAAAATATTTTTTTGCATTCTACGTTTTTATATTTATAATTGTACCGGAATTAAGCTGATTGTCCTTATCTATAGCTCGCATTCATCAGTATTAGTCATCCGTTCATCATAATCAACATTTATTTCAAAAACCTTTCAAAAACAGCATGACTGTTTTAACATAGCACTCAACTTACAAGTTTTTTTATGTACGACATCCTCCAATTGAACGATATGCTCGTTCCCGAACTGCTCGATATTGCAGAACAACTAAAAATTACTGGCGCAAAAAAATTCGACAAGCAAGAACTTGTCTATAAAATTCTCGACAAACAAGCTGTTGTTGCCAGCGAAACTAAAGATGATGCAGATGGCAAACCCAGGCGCAAACGTATCATCAAAACATCTACTGCTAACAATAATGAAGAAGCAATTGTAGAAAGCGGAGATACAGAAAACAAAAGAGTGGAAATGAAAAGAGATCCGAGAAAAAAAGACGACAGACCAATAATTAAAAAGCCACGCAGAAGAGAAGATGAAGATCCGATACCTCCACAACATAAAAATACCCCTTCACCGGAAGAAAATAATATCAATAATGGCACGGATGAAAATGAGGAAATTGAAGAAGAAATAAAAGAGCCGTCACAAGAACAGGAATCTTCTATAGATCCAAACAACAACCAAAGAGGTGAACTGGATATAAATAAAGTTTATCCGCATCGCCGTAATGATACTTTCAATATTGAATTTGATGGAATAATACAAGGCGAAGGCGTGCTTGAAATGATGCCCGACGGCTATGGATTTTTGCGCAGCAGCGATTACAACTATCTTTCTTCTCCTGATGATATTTATGTTTCTCCTTCGCAAATAAAATTGTTTGGATTAAAAACCGGAGATACTGTGTACGGTTCTATCCGCCCTCCGAAAGAAGGTGAAAAATATTTTGCATTGCTTAAGGTTGAATCTATAAACAACAAAAGCCCGGAAGAAGTGAGAGATCGCGTTCCGTTCGATTATCTCACACCTTTATTTCCTTTTGAAAAACTTAACCTGTTTGTAAGTCCTTCTGATTATTCTACCAGGATAATGGATTTATTTACTCCTATAGGTAAAGGACAGCGCGGATTAATTGTGGCGCAACCTAAAACGGGCAAAACAATGTTGCTGAAAGCCGTTGCTAATGCTATTGCAGCCAACCATCCCGAATGTTATTTAATGGTGGTGCTGGTAGATGAACGCCCGGAAGAAGTTACCGATATGGAACGCAGCATTAAAGGCGAAGTTATTGCATCAACTTTTGATGAGCCTGCAGAAAAACATGTGAAAGTTTCTACCATAGCTTTGCAAAAAGCAAAACGATTGGTGGAATGCGGACACGATGTTGTTATATTATTAGATTCCATTACAAGGCTTGCACGCGCGCACAATACTGTTGCACCTGCATCAGGAAAAGTATTGAGCGGTGGCGTTGAAGCGAACGCCATGCAAAAGCCAAAACAGTTTTTTGGCGCTGCAAGAAAAATAGAATTCGGCGGTTCATTAACCATTCTTGCAACTGCATTAATAGATACAGGAAGTAAAATGGATGAAGTAATTTTTGAAGAATTTAAAGGAACGGGCAATATGGAATTGCAATTAGATCGCCGCCTTTCAAACAGAAGAATATTTCCTGCGATTGATTTGGTTGCTTCATCAACACGCCGTGATGAGTTGTTGTTAGAAAGAGATGTGTTACAAAGAATGAATTTGCTGCGCGTTTATCTTACAGATATGAATACGGAAGAAGCTATGAATGAATTATTGAAACGTATGCGCGGAACAAAAAGCAACGAAGAATTTCTCGCAAGCATGAATAGCTAAATTCCGGGTTCTGCAATGAATCATTAACTACGAACTAAAAGTCCGTCAATTTTTTTTGCAAGTTGTTTATCTTTTTCGGTTACAATATCTCCTGCACTGTGAGTAGATAACCATATTTCCACGCGGTTGTAAACATTTGTCCATAAAGGATGGTGATCCATTTTTTCAGCTTCGATAGCCACTCTTGTCATAAAAGCAAAAGCTTCTGAAAAATTTGCAAATTCGAATTTTTTATAGAGAGAATTATTTTGTTCCTGCCACATATTTTCTTTTTTAAAAAACCAAATGCGTTTTGTGTTTTATTTTTTCGTTAGTAAGTTCTGTTACTAATTGCACACAATTAATTGTTTTAAGTAAACCGATTAATTCCTGCATCCATTCATCTTTAACAACATCGCCTTTCAGCAACCACAAAAAATCAAGGTGCCGGAATTCCGGCAATAAATATTCTCCGTCAAAATGATTATTATACACGTAATGAATAAGAGAAGTGGTTGGCTCATGAAATTCATACACGCCAAAAAAATATTTTCGATTTTTTTTGGTGAGCTGAATTTCAATATCATTATTAATGCGAAAATTGAATTGCAACAAACGATTAACCTGCCAGCAGAATTGATAATTTTTTACAGGCGCAACAATGCCGAGCAAACGGGCATCTTCAAAAAAATCTTCTGAAAGATTATCTATATCTAACTTTAACTTCATCATGAAGTGTTGAAAGATTTTAAAGTTATGAATTAAAACCGAACATCAACTTCTGCTTCATTTTCTCCGCGTTTATATTTTACTTTGGTTGCATCGCCTTTTTTAAATTTTGATAAAGCCTGCATATAATTTTCGAGAGAGCTAATCGGGTAATCTCCCAATTGCATAATAATATCGCCGGTTTGCAAACCCGCTTTCTGTGCAGGTCTTCCGTCGCTGATTCCATCAATTCTTACACCTGTTCCGCTAAATGTATAATCTGGCATTATACCTAATGTAACCGAAAATCTTGCATTTGTTGATGTTTGCGTTTCTCTTGTTTTAGTAAAAGCAAGTTTGCCTTTATTGTTAAGCGTTTCCATTAAACCGTAAATATATTTTACTACATGCAACTCTCCCATGTAATTTATTTTGTCGTACTTATCTGTCGGACGATGATAATCTTTATGCAAACCAGTGAAGAAAAATAATACGGGAATATCTTTTCTGTAGAATGAAGTGTAATCACTCGGACCAACGCCGCTCGAATCGTATTTAAGATTGAAATATTTTTTATCATCATTGTTTGTAAATAATTCACCCCATTCGGGAGAAGTTCCATAACCGCCGATGGTAAGCGAATGCGAGCTGTCGTTCAATCTTCCAACCATATCCATATTGATCATATAGTTTGCGCTGCTTAAATCAATTGTTGGATGTTCTGTAAAATATTTTGAGCCGAATAATCCCAATTCTTCTCCGGAAAAAGCTATGAAGAGATAATTGTTCTTTTTTAATTTGGATTGATTTAGCAATCTTGCAAGCTCGATCAAAGCAGCAGTGCCGCTTGCATTATCATCTGCGCCATTATGAATAAGTTTTTCTTTTCCGCGATACATGGAATTTCCATCTTCTCCGTAACCAAGATGATCATAATGCGCGCCGAGAATTATTGTGCTGCCTGCGCCATTGTTTACATACCCGATAACGTTATGACCTATGCGATTTTTTTTACTGATGCTGACTTTGATTTTAATATCAAGCGAAGCAGATTCATCTTTTAAATATTTTTTTTTCACTTCTTTGCTTACATATAAAACCGGTACAGGCGCTGGTTCCGATCTGTCTTTAGCGTTGAAAGAAATATTATCTTCTATTGCTGAAGTGTTGTATAAGATAACTGCAGTTGCACCTTTTTTTGCGTAGTCATTTATTTTTTCGTGAATGGTGTTATCTAAATCAAAATGAGGATTGTTTTGATTTTCTTCCAGCAATTCTTTCAAATCAAAAAACCAGGGCACGCCGTTTTCCTGCAATGCAATTGCCGGAGAGCCTTCAACGGATGCAACTGAACTGTACGTCAAAGGAAAATATTCTTCATTTAATTTTAGCGTTGTTCCATTGATAGAAAAAAAAGTGGTTGAATCAATTTGTTTTCCATCATCAACCTCAAAGGGCTGAAGCCAAATGTCGTTTGCAATATCTGGTTGTAATCCTGCTTTTTTAAATTCAGCAATTATATAATCGCTCGCTAATTTTTCACCGGGCGTTCCGGTTCTTCTTCCTTCCAATTTATCATCTGCCAGGTAATGAATGTGTGTTTCTAAATCAGCAAGAATGATTTTATCTGATTTTTTTAATTTTTGTGCGAATCCGGGCTGAATAAAATTCCACAAAACAAAAACAACAAAAGACAAGCGCATCATCATAAAAGCTGGCATTATTGATTAGTGTTTGTAAAATTATGCAAAGTCCATTCCAAAAAAGCATAAAAAACTCTTTTAATGGTTTTATGACCATTATATAATTATTGTTATTATCCTATTAATACTTTTCAAAATCTTTTCTGCAAAAAAAATTTTACGTTACTTTTGCAGATTGTCCTTTTCCTAACGAAAACCAGCAACATTTTTTGCTGTGCATGTGTTAACCGCTAAACTAATAAAATTATAAAATGGCGTTACCGCACCTTATTAAATATGTTTACACTAACGGAACGGATGAAGTTATCCGACGGGGAAAAAAAATCCATGCTATTAATTATGTAGAAATGGTTAGTTACGATGAATTATTTTCATCAGTTACTTTTCGCGTTAAAGACGATATTTATTCTACCTATTATAAAGTTTACATACAAAAGTTTAAAGATCCGAAAACGCTTTCTGTAAGATGCACATGTCCTTATAATCTCGGAGATATTTGCAGGCACGAAGCCGGCGCGCTTATTCAGTTGCAAGAATTGCTGGATAAAAATATGCTGAAGTCGGAAAACGTGGAGTATGATCAGCGACATACAATTGTGCGGATGAAGTTTATCGATATGAAAACATTGCGGTTGCTTTGCTCAACACAAACTTTTACCGATGCTGAAAAATATTTACGTACCGAAAAAGCCGAAGTCAATTATGCAAAAGATGAAACAGTAAAAGCAACAGTTGATTTGGATGGCAAAATGTATAATGTTGTTATCAGCAAAAATGAAGAAAGAAATTTTGACACAAGCTGCGATTATGAGGATACCGCATATCCTTTGTGTTTGCCGAAAGTGATTGTGTTTTTGCAGTTGCTGCAAAACTACGGGTTGTATTATTTTGATACCATCCGCAATTGGGATAAGGAAAAAAATAAATTACTTGAGGCCTATGGATATTCTCTCAACGACGATCTGAAAGGCAAGTTTGAATTTACTTATAAAGACGGAAAACCATTTTTGCGCGTACTCGATTCATCTATCGTTCGCGTTGCATCTGTAAATTCTGAAAGACCAAAACTTATTCCTGCAGAAATGGAATCTGCAATTATTGATTCGGATGAAGAGATAATTTTCCAGGGCTCGGCAAAAAGATTGGGAATTGTTTTCAATTTTAATCATAACGTTTATCCGGGCTTTGTGCTGGATTTGATTTCGGGAGAAAGTAATGATGAGCAAACATCTTTTGTAAGCAACGTGGAGAAAATTGATATCAGCAAGTTTGTAGATGTAAATTCTTTCAGCCAATCTGAAAAACAACTCATTCCCTTTGTGCGAAAATTGCAGGAGTCGGAAATCAACCGATACCTAAATCGCAATTCCCCATTCAGCGGAATTTGGGAAAATATTATTCATCAGCACGAAGATGATTTGCCGGATGAAACGAAGGCTTTAATAGCAGAATATCTTCATCCTAAATTGCAAAAATTATTTGCCGATGTAAACAGCAACCCGTTTCTGTTTTATCTTAATAATCACAAACCTTTTACCACGGCAAACCTGCAGCAAACGGCTATTGCAGCGGATTATATAAAACCATATTTCAAAATTGTAAATCAAAAAAACAACATTGAAATTACATGCTATGTAAAAATAAACGGACAGCCGGTTAATGTTTCAGCTAATGAATGCAACAGCGCTTTGCTTTTCTTTTTTCATAATCATTTTTATTTGTGGCAAAAAGCAGATGATGTAAGCGTCGTGGAAAAATTTATAAAGAAAGAAAAATTAATTATTAATAAAACGGATTGGCCAAAACAATTGGTTGATTTTGTTCTTCCTCTTTTGAAAGAATATCATGTAGAGTTTGAAAATTCGCTGATAAAAGAAATAAAAGAAGGCGATCCTGAAAAAAAATTATTGCTGCAGGAAAAAGGAGACTATCTTGTTTTTCAACCATTGTTTTCTTACAAAGGTTTTGAAATAAAACCCGGCGGCAAGGATGAAGTTATTATTCCGGAAGATGATAAAGTAATTATCGTTCGTCGCAACAAAGAAAAAGAAATAGCATTTATTAAAGAATTGGAATTATTGCATTCGCAATTTATCCGTGCAGAAAATTTACAAAACCTCGCGCTGAAAGGAAATGATGTTTTAAAGAATAACTGGTTTTTTCTTTTTATAGATGCCATGCAGGAAATGAAAGTGCCTGTATATGGATTTGATGCGCTGAAAAATTTCAGGTTCAATACAGCACGTCCACACACAAAAATTCATATCAGCAGCAATACAGATTGGTTTGATGCGCGTGTGGATATTGTTTTTGGTGATCAGAAAGTTACTATTAATGATGTAAAAAAAGCATTGTCCAATCATCAGCAATTTGTATCGTTAGGAGATGGCACGTTAGGCGTTTTGCCGGAAGAATGGATAAAAAAATATTCGCTACTATTCAGCATTGGCGAAAGTAAAAGCAACCAGTTGCGTTTATCAAAATATCATGTAAGTGTAATTGATGAGTTATATGAAAATCGTAACGAAGAGGAATTAATTATTCGTCTCGAAGAAAAATATGAGCAGCTTCGTTCATTTAATCAAATAAAAGAAATCCCTGTTCCGGGCAATCTTGATCACATATTGCGTCCATACCAGGTGCACGGACTTCATTGGTTAAATTATCTGCACGAAGTAAACTGGGGCGGAATTCTTGCCGATGATATGGGCTTGGGAAAAACAGTGCAGGCATTATCTTTTCTACAATATTTTAAAGAACATAATAATAAATTGAATGCACTTGTTGTTTGTCCAACAACCCTAATGTTCAATTGGGAAAATGAAATAAAAAAATTTACTCCGCAACTTACTTATCATATTCATCATGGTGGAGACAGGGCGCATAATAAAGAAGAATTGCTTCAATATAATATTATCATCACTACCTATGGAACATTGCGCAGCGATATAAAATTATTAATGGAAATTCCTTTCGATTATGCAGTGCTCGATGAATCGCAGGCAATTAAAAATCCTTCGAGTAAAGTAACAAGAGCAGCATGTTTGTTAAATGCAAAACACAGGTTGTGTATGAGCGGAACTCCTTTGCAGAATAATACTTTCGACGTATTTGCGCAAATGAATTTTTTAAACCCCGGAATGTTGGGAAGCGTAGAATTTTTCCGGCAGGAATTTGCAATGCCCATTGATAAGTTTGGCGAAAAAGAAAGAAAAGAACATCTTAGAAAATTATTGTTCCCTTTTATCTTAAGAAGAACCAAAGAACAGGTTGCAAAAGATCTTCCCGAAAAAACAGAAACAATTTTATTTTGTGAAATGGAAGATGAGCAGCGAAGAATATACGATGCTTACCGAAATGATTATCGCGATAAAATTTTAGGAACGATAGAAATGCAGGGCATCCAAAAATCGCAGTTAACAATTTTACAGGGGTTGATGAAACTTCGCCAGATATGCGATTCGCCGGCCATTTTAAATGAAGATGAAAAATATCCAAATCATTCAATAAAACTCGATGAACTCACGCGCGAAATAACCGAAAACATCGGCGATCATAAAGCGC
This sequence comes from Chitinophagia bacterium, assembly GCA_963774065.1. Lineage (GTDB taxonomy): Bacteria > Bacteroidota > Bacteroidia > Chitinophagales > Chitinophagaceae > Puia. The sequence goes on along the minus strand of CAVZDO010000003.1, from coordinate 1,182,802 downwards.
TTGTATTTTCTCAATTTTTAGGAATGCTGGCACTCATAAAAAGTAAATTGAAAGAACTGAATGTAAAGTTTGAATATTTTGATGGCAGCACTGTTGCAACAGAAAGAGAACGTGCAATTCAAAGTTTTCAAAATGATGAAAGCTGTCGCGTATTTCTCATTTCTCTTAAAGCCGGCGGCGTAGGGTTAAATCTTACTGCTGCAGATTATGTATATATTGTTGATCCGTGGTGGAACCCAGCAGTAGAACAACAAGCTATAGATCGTACACATCGCATAGGGCAAACAAAAAATATTTTTGCATACCGGATGATTTGTAAAGACACTATCGAAGACAAGATTATTCAGCTGCAGGAAAAAAAGCGAACGCTTGCAAAAGATCTTATTGCTGATGATGATGGTTTTGTTAAGAGCCTTTCAAAAGCCGATGTTGAGTATTTATTTAGCTAATTTCATGTCAAATTCACCCAAAGGGCAACATTTTTTTGCCTGCAATCCTACTACGCTGTACATTTTGTAAAACACCAGTTAATTTCACAGCACAAACAATCAACTTTGTAATGAAAAAGAATATTTTTTTATTGGTGATTTTGTTAACGGTATTTGAAGCCAGTTCTTTTTCACAAATTACAGGAACAGTCAAAGGAAAAATTATTGATACTGTAGGAAAACAAAATCTCGCACAAGCTTCGGTAACGGTATTGCACAGTGAAACTAACGGTTCTGTTGCATTGGTTACAACGGATAGAACAGGGCAATTCTTTATCAGAAATATTCCGCGTGGCGATTATCGGTTGGCAATCACTTTTGAAGGATATGAACCAATCAACAGAAGATTTTCCATAACAGCCGACAGTAGCGGCAACAATATTGATTTTGGGATATTATATATGAACCGGAGAAATGATTCGCTCAAAGCAGTTGTTATTGAGCGGCCACCTATGCAAGTCAAAAAAGATACTGTTGAATACAATGCAGAAAATTATGCTGTAAAACCAAATGCCGTTGCAGAAGATCTGTTGAAAAAAATGCCGGGAATACAGGTAGATAAAAGCGGAACTGTTACTGCACAGGGCGAAACCGTGCAAAGAGTTATGGTAAATGGAAAAAGATTTTTCAGCGATGATCCAAAATTAGCAACAAGAAATTTACCTCCGGATATCATCGACAAAATTCAGGTGTTTGATGATCTGAGCGACCAGAGCAAATTCACCGGTATTGATGATGGCAATCGCGTAAAAACAATTAATATCATTACAAAGAAAAATGCACAGCATGGTTATTTCGGAAAAGTTGTAGCAAGCGGCGGTACAGATGAAGATTATGATGAGAGTGTGAACTTCCACCGGTTTGAAGGCAACCAGCAAATCTCATTATTAGGTCAGGCAAATGATATCAACAAACAAAATTTTACCATCCAGGATGTATTAGGAAACTCCGGCGGAAGACGCGGTGGCGGTGGTGGTAATGCGGCTACGAATCAATTCAGCCCGAGCATTACTACAGTTTGGGCCGGCGGCGCTAACTATCGCGATAGCTGGGGGCCAAATACAGATGCTTATGGAAGTTATTTTTTTAACAACCAGCACGTGGCAACTTATTCGCAGGATACCCTGCAAAAACAATTCTTTACTCCGGCTTTTACCGATTCCTCAAACTATGGAAGCGGCCGAAGTACAACAATTCAGCAAACACAGAATCATCGCATCGCTTTTAATATTGAACACAAATTTGATAGCAGCAATTCTTTAATTTTCAGACCTAATATATCTTTTCAAACTACCACGCCAAAAGGTTCTTCCTTTTCTGAAACAACAGATAATAATAATTCTCCCGTTAACAAACTGGTTGGAAATTCATCAAGCACCAACAGCGGATTTAGTATTAATAATGTCAATCTCCAGTTACGCCATAAATTCAAAAAAGCTTTCAGAACTATTTCACTCGATTTAAGCACAACCGTTAATGCAAATGATGGTGATGGTTTTCAATATTCAGTTGATAATTTGTTTAAACAGGATACAGTAAAAATTATCAACCAATATTATAATGATTCATTGCATTCATATGCGTTTACTCCAACACTTTCTTACACTGAACCAGTTGGTAAAAATCAAATCATCGAGTTCAGGTATAGTTATAACTATAATCACAGCAACACGATTAATAATACCTATGATTATGTTGATTCGTTACATGACTATAAATCATTCGACAGTTTATTCAGCAATTCGTATAAATTCACGGCTCATTCCAACAACTTTACACTGAACTATAGAATTCAAAATCCAAACAAATTCAATTTATCTTTTGGTTCAGGAATTCAGTTTACAGAATTCATAAGCATCAACACAACAAAAAATATTACAGTATCGCACAACTATATAAATTTTACCCCAACAATAAATTTTCAATATAGTTTTTCAAATACGCAAAGGCTTCGCATAAATTATTCGGGAAGAACAGGGACGCCAACTGCATCTCAATTGCAGCCATTAACAACAACATCGGATGATATAAATTTTCAATCGGGAAATCCAAATTTGAAACCACAGTTTACGCATAGCCTTCGCATGTTGTACGCATCATTTGATCCCGTTTCCCAGCACACTGTTTTCGCTACTATTAATGCGAGCACAACTGTAAATGATATTCAGGGCTTAAGCATAGCTACTGCTAATGGCGGAGATTCGAGTACCTATGTAAATTTGAATGGCACCTATAATGCTTCCGGCTATTTCAATTATGGAATAGTTTTAAAGAAGCCTAAATCCAATCTTAATTTCATCACAAACATCAATTATTCTCAATCTCAAAATTTAGTTGGAGTAAGAGAGAAAAGCACTGCTAATCTTCTTACTCAACACAATTATTTGCGAACGGCAACATTAGCAGAAACTATTTCGTGGACTACCAATATCAAAAAGAATTTTGACATGAATTTTAGTTACGCTCCTACTTATTTTATTTCTAATAATTCTATTCAGCCACAGTCTAATCAGAATTATTTCAAACAAGTTTTTTCTTCTGAATTCACAGCTTACACAAATAGTGGTTGGTTAGTTGCAGCAGAATTTGATTACACATATTATAACACCAATGTGCCGGGATATAATATTAGCGCGCCCATATTAACTCCAAGTATTGCGAAGCAGTTGTTTAAGAAAAAGAATGGTGAGTTGCGATTCACTGTATTTGACGTGCTGAACAAAAATACTTATGTAAGCAAATCTTCGACAAGTACAAACGGGCTTCCGGGTTTTACTATTAACAGAACCAATGTGCTTAGCCGTTATGCGATGCTAACGTTTACGTATAACCTGAATAATTTTGCCGGTTCCAATCAAAGAAGAATGCCAGGCATGTTTAATAATTTCCGGCGTTATGGCGGAGGTGGTGGAGAAAGAAAAGGTGATTTTTAAAAAATATTTTTCTCTTACTAAAAAATAAAAACCGCACCTTTCGATGCGGCTTCAGCACATACGTGGTGGTCTCAGAGGTAAGTGCTTGTTCATTATAATGCCATTGTTACCTGGATTTTTTGATGTGATGGTATAACGGATTTCCTACCGGCGATTGCCCCGATAAAATAATTGAAAATATGCTTTTGAAAAAGCGGGAGATATTGGAAGACGGGCGATAAATATCTTTATAAATTCTTGCCCTATGCGTGTCGAAATACATGTTTTTCTTTTGCATTAATATTGGAATTTTTTAAAACAACGTATTTTTTCCCCGCTTAGTATGTTATTAAAAATCAAGCCTGAGTATATTTGCACTTGCACTTAATATTTATTTGTCTTAAATTGAGTAGCAATTATTTTTATGAAAGGCGCCTCTTTAACCATAACATTGCTTGCCATTGTTGTAACTTCTTTTGCGCAAGGGGTTTTTTCAAACAAAACCAACACCGCACTTGAAAAGGTGATACAGGATTATCCCAACAGGTTTAAGAATATAAAAGGAGAAGTAATTGTAGAAAGTCCTCAAACAACAGAATATCGTTCCACAGTTCAAATCCCCGGTTCAACCTCGTGTACAGTTACCCGTTATAATTCAAAGAAAGATGATGTGTACAGTTGGAGTTGCATTGTTTTTGAAAATGAAGATTTTGAACAGGTAAAAAATAAATTTAAAGAACTCTTCGGGCAAATAAAAAACAGCATTGTAAAAATCGGCGGCGGAAAACCGTATATACTTTCAGGACAGTACAGCGATCCCAGTGAAGAAAAAAAATTTACAACAGTATTATTTGAATTGTTACCATCTTCCGGCGATATGAAAAACCTTAAAGTTGATCTTTCCATTCAGTATGAAATAACCGGCTGGAAAATTTCTCTGAGTGTTTATGATCATGAGAAAAAAGATTTTGAGCAAAATGAAATGACCAGCAACTGATTTTTATTCTTTCAGATTATTATACCAACAGCATATAGCTTTTTAAAATCGCTTCAATTTCTTCCAGCTTAAATGGTTTGGAAATATAACTGTTCATTCCTGCTTCCAGGCATTTTTCTCTATCGCCTTTCATAGCATCTGCAGTTAATGCAATAATCGGAATGTTGCAATGTGGTTCCGGCAACTTACGCATTAATCGCGTTGTTGTGTACCCATCAATTTCGGGCATGTTAACATCCATAAATATTAAAACGGGTTCGTAATATGGCAATGCTTCAATTGCTTCGTTTCCGTTATTCATTTGTATAACTTCAAAACCCATTCTGCGCAATACTTCAGATATCAATAACATATTTATAGGATCATCTTCAACAACCATTATCGGAGCAGCCTGCGAAACTTTTTCGATAACAGGAAGTGATGGATGAATTATTTCATTTTGCATTTGTGTTTCGAACAGGGATAACAAAGTGGAATGAAGCTCATGCAACTTTACCGGTTTTGACAAAAACTTTTTTATTCCTGCTTTTTCTGCTTCGTTGTGATACATGGTTTTTTCCAATGAAGACAGCATTAAAATAAAAGGATGATTATTAACGTGACTATTATCGTTTATGTTTTTTGCAAGCTCGATGCCATCCATGCCTGGCATGTGATGATCGGTGATGATGAGATCAAACGGTTGATTATTTTCACTCGCTGCAGAAATTTTTTGCAGCGCATCCATTCCGCTTGTTGCTATTTCTGAATTAATTTGAAAATGGCTGAACATTTCCTGCATAAGGAAACGGTTGCTGGCATTGTCATCAATTATCAAAACTTTATTTATTAATGGTTTCGCCGGGAATAATACTTCTGATTTTTCACTTGCAATTTCAAGAGATATTTTCAGTGAGAAAACACTTCCCTGCCCGGGCGCGCTTTCAACAATTAATTGTCCGTTCATTAATTCTGCGAGGCTTCTTGAAATAGTAAGTCCGAGCCCGGTGCCGCCATATTTTCTTGTAGTGGAGTTATCTGCCTGTGTAAAACTTTCAAATATTTTTTGCAATTTTTCTTCCTGAACTCCGATGCCGGTATCTTTTACATGTATTGCAATATTCAAAAACTTTTTATCTTCTTTAAAATATATATCGCCTTCCTTTTCTATGGATACTAATATTTCTCCGTGCTGCGTAAATTTAATTGCGTTACCTAAAAGATTTACAATTATCTGGCGGATACGAACCGGGTCTCCAAAAAATTGTGAAGGAAGAGTCGGATCAACGCGATACAACATTTCCAGTTGCTTTTCATAGGCCTTTACAGTAAGAATATCTATCGTCTCTTCTATTAATTCATCCAATTTAAATAAAGTAGTTTCAATAAATAATTTTCCTGCTTCAATTTTTGAAAAGTCGAGTATGTCATTTATAATTTCTAACAAACCATAGGCGGATTTTTTAACGTTCTGCAGATATTCTCTTTGCGCTTTTTGTAATTCGGTAGTTAATACCAAATCTGTAAATCCGATAATACCGTTCATAGGTGTTCGCAATTCATGACTCATGTTTGCCATGAATTCGCTTTTTGCATGACTTGCTGATTCGGCAATTTCTTTTGCTTTTATTAATTCAGTTTCTATTTCTTTTCTTTCAATTGCACCGGCTAATGATGAAGCATAGGATCGTAAAATTGAAAATTCAGATTCCATCCATTCTCTTTCTTCATTGCATTGAGCAAAACCAACGCAGCCCCATAATGTATCTTTAACAAAAATGGGCATCGCCAAATTTGCCAGCACCTGATTTTGTTCAAAAATGTTTTGCAGATTAGCGTCCGTTTCGCTTTTTGTGTAGCTTATAAAAGGTTGATTTTTTTGCAGAATTTCCACAGCCTTTATAACATTTTCCATCGGAATGTTTTGTTTGGATGATTGTGCAACAAATTCATCCTGGTTGTCATTCCATTCATACACTTCACTGGCCACGCGGCTTTGAATCGCTTCATTAAAATGATAACGATACATATATATTCTGCTAACCATCGCTTTGCTTCCTAAAATTTGCACAGAATCTTTTATGGCTTCATTCAAATTATTATTTACAAGAAGAGAATGTGTGGCTTCTGAAACTGCATGCAACAACTGATCTTTTTTCTTGAGTTTTTCGTGCGTATTTTTTTGTTCTGTTATATTTCGCGAAGTACAAATGAGTTTGATTACTTTGTTATTGTCAATTATAGGTTTGACGATAGTTTCCAACCAAACAAGCGGACCATCTTTTGTAAATATCCTGTAACGGATGATCATGTTTTCCGAGGTTGATATATCAATATCATTTTCCGACGGGAAAAATTTATGCCTGTCTGCCGGATGAACATATTGTAAAATTGAACGTCCGATAATATCATCTACTTCGTAACCTAATACAGCAGTAACTGATGGAGACATGTACCAGATAGTTCCATCGGCAGCATGCACGCTGATGATATCCCCGGAATTTTCTGCAAGCAACCTGAATTTTTGTTCACTGTTGAGCAATGCATTTTCTGATTCTTTCTGTTGTGTAATATCCTGTGCAATGCCAAAACTGGTGTTTTGATTCATAGCTTTTCCTTTCACAGAAATATACCGCATCCATCCTTCGTTGGTAATTACCCGGCATGTAAAAGAAAGTTCATAATCTTTTACATCTTTGTTCATCAACGCATCTTCAAATTCTTTTTTTATGAGAGGCAAATTTTCCGGAACGATGAACCTGTTTAAAAAATCTTCGAGAGGAAATGCAGGCGCATCTTGTTCCAGCGCAAGTAATGCTTTGAATTCTTTACTTAATTTAATTTCTTTTGTTGCAAAATCCAGTTTCCATGAACCCATTTTTGCGTAGGTCATAGCATAAGATAAAGTTTGTATTGCTTCTTCTTTCACATCCTGCGCCATTACTTTATCTGTAACATCAAGCCCGATTCCCTGGATTTCTCTTACTTCTCCCGAGTCATCTGTAAGTGCAAGAAATTCCCATTCAGTCCACAAAAATTGTCGTGATATGCCAATAGGTTTTTTGATGAGAAGTTTTAAAATTTTTCCGGGATTTTTCCAGCAGTCATCAGCTACCTGCTGACAGCGAAGCATATCTTTTGGAAAAATTGTTTCGAAAAAGAATTTATTTTTTAATTCTTCATCATTATGCTGAAATGTTTTTTTAAAAGAAGGATTTGCATAAGTAAAATTTCCAACTCTGTTTATTCTTACAACATAATTTGTTTGCGAATGCAGGATAGAAGTAAGATATTTTTTTTCGAGAAGAAGTTCGTTTTTTGCTTTTTGCAGATCCTTATGGCTTTTTGTTCCCTTTTTAAAAGCAGGCTCGAGAACTAACATAATAAGACACACAATAGCTATTACAATAGAAATGAATTTGCCTATTTCAATATTAAAAGCTTCATTATCTTTTTCGGCAGCAATTGTTGCATATTGGTGGGTGATTTGGCTCATTAACGGCAAAAATTTTTGCTCGTTGTTTATTATTTCGTTTAGATATAGTTTCCTGTTGATGCCGACTACCGGAGAGTCGGGATGCACTAATTCACTGGATACTGCTACCAAACCCTGGTAATATGATTGAGAAGTAGAAAACAATAACCGTATTTGAAGCAATGGTTGAGGAAGCGGAAGATGCGCTGCCTCTATTTGCGTTTTTAACTGCTCGTGGTTTTGTTGAAAAGCTATCAGTTGATTTGATAATGAATCTCTGTACACAACAGTTTGCCGCGCATCCAGCATATTGCTCAGTAATAAAGCAGATGTTTTGGCGATGGATTGACTAAGTGTTTGCTGCCGCCCCGAAACGCTTTTTGCTTCACTGAGCTCTTTATTCTCCGCAGATTTTATATGGCTGAGATAATAGCCAAAAGAATTAAACAATAATACGAGGGAGAATAAAATAACCGAAATGCGGATGAGTTTTCTGAATGGGCTTTGCATTATTTTCGTAGGGTTTGCTTAGACAAATAACGAAAAACCATTATTTTAATTTCAGCGAAGGCGGACTTTTTTGAGCAAAATCTTTTGTAGAAGATAGTCTATCACTAATAATCGATGGTTTGTTCTTCCATAGCCTGGGGAATTTCTCTCCATTCGTATTGCTGGTTTCTCAATTGAGGTTCAAAACCTGCTTCGCGGATAGCCTGTTGAATACCTTTTGCAGTAAACCTATGCGGCGCGCCGGCGGCGCTTACCACATTTTCTTCCAGCATGATGCTGCCGAAATCATTTGCTCCGGCATGAAGGCATAATTGCGCTGTTTGTTTTCCAACCGTTAACCACGAAGCCTGAACATTTTTTATATTCGGAAGCATGATACGGCTGACAGCTATCATCCGTAAATATTCTTCCGGAGTGGTAAGATTGTGCACTCCCCGAATTTTTGCAAGCATGGTATCTACATCCTGAAACGTCCACGGAATGAAAGCTAAAAATCCTTTGGCATTCGCAGGTTTTTCTGATTGTACCTGGCGCAATTTTATTAAATGCTCAAATCTTTCTTCTATTGTTTCTACATGGCCAAACATCATGGTTGCAGAAGTCGTGATGTTAAGTTTATGGGCTTCACGCATAATATCGAGCCATTCCTGCGCACCGCACTTGCCTTTGCTGATTAATCTTCTAACTCTGTCAACTAATATTTCCGCGCCAGCACCCGGTAAAGAATCCATACCAGCTTTTTTCAGTTCAAAAAGAACATCGTGATGGCTCATCTTTTCCAACTTACAAATATGTGCAACTTCGGGAGGCCCGAGTGTGTGGAGTTTTAGCTTTGGATATAATTCTTTCAGTTTACTAAAAAGCGATGTGTAAAAGCTCAACCCCAAATCCGGATGGTGCCCACCTTGCAGCAATAATTGATCTCCGCCCCAGCGAAATGTTTCTTCAATTTTTCTTTTGTATGTTTCTATATCGGTAATATATGCATCCGGATGGCCGGGAATTCTGTAAAAATTACAAAACTTGCAATTGGCAATGCACACATTGGTGGTGTTTACATTTCTATCTATTTGCCAGGTTACTTTTCCATGCGGCACTTGTTTTTTTCTTAATTCATCTGCAACGTACATCAGTTCTGCAAGCGGCGATTCATTAAATAAAAAAACACCTTCATCAATGCTTAAAAATTCTTTTTGCAATGCTCTGTGATATAAATCTGCTGAATTCATTTTTATTTTGATCAGTAAAAAAGCAAATTTACTAATAAGCTAATAAGCTATTTAAAAATAGTTTTTGGATGTCCGGTAACGATAAATCCCCCGTGTTTTATAAAAGAAAGAAAAGCTTTTTTGTTTTTTAAACAGCTATACGTGAAAATGAATTGTCTATATAATAGCGATAGCTTTTGATTTGCTCCGATATTCAGTATATTTAAAGTTGCTAACTGTATAAACGCTCTATTCAAAACCTACACGTATGCGTTGCCTGAAAAACATTATTAATGGCTTTAAAAAATATGTGGTTCTCTCATTGCTCGCAATAACTTTTACAATTTCATGCAATTTTGTAAATGCGCAGGAAGAATTCATTCCACCGCCTTCACAACTGTTAACCAGTTTTCCTTTTACGCTTCTTACCGGAGGCATTATTGTTGTTAAAGCACACCTCGATAATTATCCGGATACTTTAAATTTTATTTTTGATACCGGCAGCGGAGGAATTTCTCTCGATTCAACAACCGCCGTTCAGTTGCACTTAAACACAGAACTTTCAGACAGAACAATCAGGGGAATTGCCGGGATCAGAAAAGTAAGTTTTGTGTATAACCAAACACTTCATTTGCCCAAATTAGTGGTTGATAGTTTAAATTTTCATATCGGCGATTATGATATTTTAACCAGTGTGTATGGTGAAAAAGTTGATGGAATTATTGGCTATAGTTTTTTTGCCCGGTACATTGTAAAAATAAATTACGATAGCTCGAAAATTGATGTTTATTCTAATGGAACTTTCAAATATCCCAAAGGTGGATATTTGCTTCGGCCAACTCTTGTTGGGCTTCCTGTGCATGGCGCGCGCGTCAGAGATGCAGTTGAAGTTTATTCAAGATATTATTTTGATACCGGCGCCGGACTTTGCTTGCTTTTATCCAACGATTTTGTAACAGACAGCGCTTTATTCAGTCCGAAGAAAAAAAAGCCTGTTTATACAGAAGCTGAAGGGCTGGGCGGCAAAACAACTATGCAATTAACTACTGTAAAGGATTTTCATATCGGGCCATATCATTTTAAAAATGTGCCAACCTATGTTTTTGATGACGTATACAATGTAACATCATACCCTTCACTTGGCGGTTTAATTGGCAATGATTTGTTACGCAGGTTTAATGTTATTCTAAATTATGAACGGAGAGAAATCTACCTGATTCCTAATTCTCACTTCCGCGAATTATTCGATTATTCCTACACTGGTTTAGGAATATATTGGGTTGACGGGGTTATACAAGTAATGGATGTAATGAAAGATTCGCCCGCGGAAAAAGCAGGATTTAAAGAAGGAGATATTATTATTTCGGTGGCGAGTAATTTCAGCAATAACATTCAGACCTATAAAAATCTGCTTCAAAATGTAGGAGAAAGGGTTACTATTATTGTAAAACGATCTACCGGTCTTAAAGAACTTTCTCTCAAAGTAAAAAGTATTTTCTGAATTCTTTAAGCTTCAGTTTCATCAACTCTTGTTTAATTTGCATTTCTTTTAAGAAAAGGATATGATACATTTTGAAAAATTTCGGTTGCAAAATGATTTGCGCGTAATTGTGCACGAAGATGCTTCAACACCTATTGCTGTACTAAATGTTTTGTACGATGTTGGCGCAAGAGATGAAAGCCCCGACAAAACGGGCTTTGCTCATTTGTTTGAGCATCTTATGTTCGGCGGTTCTGTTAATATACCTGAATTTGAAATTCCATTGCAAGTTGCCGGCGGAGAAAATAATGCATTCACCACTAACGACCTCACCAATTATTATATGCAATTGCCTGCCGAAAATATTGAAACTGCTTTTTGGCTCGAGAGTGATAGGATGTTATCTCTCGCTTTCAGTGAAAAAAGTTTGGAGGTGCAAAGAAAAGTGGTTGTGGAAGAATTCAAAGAGCATTATATAAATAAACCTTACGGAGATGTTTGGTTTAAAATGCGTGAACTTGCTTACAAAGAGCATCCGTATCGCTGGATGACAATTGGTAAAGAACTAAGCCATATTGAAAATGCACAGCTAAGCGATGTAAAAAATTTTTTCTCAAAACATTATTGTCCGGCAAACGCAATTTTAGTTGTTGCAGGAAATATAAAAACGGAACAGGTAAAATTATTAGCAGAAAAATGGTTTGGAAATATTCCTGCCGGCGAAAAATATATTCGCAATATACCGCAGGAACCGCAGCAAAATGAAGCGCGTAAATTGGAAATAAAAGCTGATGTTCCGTTGGATGCGTTATATAAATGCTACCACATGTCTGCAAGAACGGATAACAGGTATTATGTTGCCGAATTAATTTCTGAAGTGCTTGGTGGCGGAGCTTCTTCGCGGCTGCATCAATCGTTGGTTAAAGAAAAAAAATTATTCAGTCATATTGAATGTCATCAAACAGGTTCAACAGACGCAGGATTATTGGTGATTGAAGGAAAACTGATAAAAGGTGTTAATATGCTGGATGCGGATAAAGCTGTTGATGAAGAATTAAAAAAGATGACTTCCCAAAAAATTGAAGAAAAAGAACTTACTAAAATAAAAAATCAAACAGAATCTGCAATTGTATTTGAAGATATGAGTGTGATGAATCGTGCTGCGAATTTAGCTATGTATGAACTTCTCGGCGATGCCGATTTAATGAATACCGAGTTAGAAAAATATCAATCGATTACCGCAGAAGAAATATTAAACGAAAGCCAGAAACTTTTTGATGAAAAAAACAGCAACACGCTTTATTATTACAGTAACAACTAAAACTAAAGACCGGCAATTATCATTTAGTAAGCCAATGATGAATAGAATTACAAAAGTACAAGAGTGCGACGCAACAATGCCGCCATGAAAAACTGAAGTTGGTTACATAAAAAAAGAAAAACAATATGCTCAACAGAACAATAGCTCCCCCAATAATTGACGCGGTAGATTTTCATTTAACATTACCTCCCTGCAAAAAATATACATTAAAAAACGGTGTTGAAGTTTATGCCGTTGATTTGGGCGAGCTGGATACACTAATGGTAAACTGGGTTTTTGATTCAGGAAATTTTTATGAAGAAAAAAATCTTGTTGCTTCCGCTGCAAATTATTTATTAAAAAACGGAACGTCCAAAAAAAATGCTTTTGCTATTAACGAACATTTCGAATATTATGGTTCGTTTTTGAACAGAGCATGCCAAAATGAATTTGCAGATATCTCATTGCATTGTCTTGGCAAACATGTAAATGAACTTTTACCGGTAGTTGCTGAAATGCTTACTGACTCTGTGTTTCCGCAGGAAGAGCTGGATATTTTTAAAAAAAATATGCAGCAAAGATTACTCGTTGGTTTGAAGAAAAGTGATTTTGTTGCAGGCAGATTGATAGATTCATATTTATTTGGCGAGCATCATCCCTACGGAAAAATAAGTTCTGCAAAAGACTATGAAGATTTGCAACAGGATGAAATAAAAAATTTTTATAAAAAGTATTATCAGCAGGGAAGCTGCGTAATTTTTGTTGCCGGTAAATTACCGAAAGATATTATGCAGCAATTGGATATTCACTTCGGTTCCTTGCCATTTCGCCCGAGAAATTCTTACAAAATAAATTATAACATCATTCCCGCCAGAGAAAAAAAATACAATATAGTTAATGATGTAAATGGTGTTCAGGGTTCTGTGCGCATAGGTCGCGATTTCCCAAACAGGCATCATCCTGATTTCCAGAAAATGCAGGTGCTTAATAATTTGTTCGGCGGATATTTTGGCTCGCGGTTAATGAATAATATCCGCGAAGACAAAGGATATACCTATGGCATTTACAGTTACCTGATGAATCATGTGCAGCAAAGTGCGTTGCTGATAAGCACAGAAGCCGGCAAAGAAGTTTGCGCTGCAACAATTGATGAAGTGTACAAGGAAATGAAAATACTGCGGGAAGAACTTATTGATGAAGATGAATTGCATACTTCGCGAAATTTTATGATCGGATCAATTTTGGGCGATCTTGACGGACCTTTCCAGGTTGCTTCGCGGTGGAAAAATATTGTGCTTAATAATTTAGATGAGCAATATTTTTATAGAGGTATCGACATTATTAAAACAATTACCGCCGAAGAACTGCAGCAATTGGCAAACAAATATTTTATTCCCGAAGAATTTTATGAATTAGTTGTGGTGTAATTATCAAAATCTTCATAACTTATCCTGTCAAAATTTTTGTATGCATTTTATATTACGCATAATTATTTCAGCAATAGTTGCATTCGGGCTTTCTTACATACTCAAAGGCATCCACATAAATGAATTTACCACAGCGCTGCTTCTCGCGCTTGTTCTTGCCGTTTTAAATGCAATAGTTAAACCAATTTTAATAATTCTCACATTGCCAATAACGCTCATCACATTTGGTCTTTTTCTTTTTGTTATCAACGCAATTATCATTTTACTCGCCAGCGATTTTGTAAAGGGTTTTTCAGTAGATGGATTTTGGTGGGCTTTACTATTCAGCTTTTTACTTTCTATAATTACTTCTGCTCTTTATAAAGAACCAATCAGCAGAAGAAAAAGTCAGCAATGATATTTAAAGCTATTACGTTTGTGTTATGAATTTTTACAGGAAAGATTTATCCGACGAAAAGCTTGTTGAAATTTACAAAAGCATTTTATTGCCGCGATTGATTGAAGAAAAAATGCTCGTGCTTTTGCGCCAGGGAAAAATCAGCAAATGGTTCAGCGGAATTGGGCAGGAAGCTATTGCAGTTGGCGCTACGCTTGCATTGCAGCAGGATGAATGGATAATGCCGTTGCATCGCAACCTTGGTGTTTTCACTTCGCGCAAAATGCCGCTGCATAAATTATTTCAGCAATGGCAGGGAAATAAAAATGGCTATAGCAAAGCAAGAGAAAGAAGTTTTCATTTTGGCTCGAAAGAACATCATATCTGCGGAATGATTTCACATCTTGGTCCGCAGCTTGCCATTGCAGATGGAGTTGCTCTTGCGTATAAATTAAAAAAAGAAAATAAAATTTCTCTCGCATTTACCGGCGATGGCGGAACGAGTGAAGGTGATTTTCACGAAGCGCTCAATGTTGCTGCCGTGTGGGATCTTCCTGTAATTTTTATTATAGAAAATAATGGCTACGGATTAAGCACGCCGGTCAATGAGCAATACCGCTGCAAAAATTTAGTGGATAAAGCAATTGGATATGGCATGGAAGGTGTGCAGATTGATGGCAATAATATTCTCGCAGTTTATGATACGGTAAAAGGTGTGCGGGATTATTGTGTAGCTAATCAAAAACCATATTTAATTGAATGTACAACGTTTCGCATGCGCGGACATGAAGAAGCAAGCGGCACAAAATATGTACCTAAGGAATTGTTTGAGGAATGGAATAAAAAAGATCCTGTTATAAATTATGAAAATTATCTGATTGCCGAAAACGTTCTTAACGAAACTTCGGTTACACATATCCGTGAGGAAATAAAAAACGATATAGAAAAAGAATTGAAGATAGGATTTGATGAAGAGTTAATCATTCCCGATACAGAAGAGGAATTGAAAGATGTGTATAAGAAGTCGGAAGTCGGAAGTCCGAAGTTGGGAGATGTCATTAGACTTCGGACTTCCGACTTCCGACCTCGGACCTCCGGCTCACAACTCCGTTTCATAGATGCCATCAAAGAAGGTTTGCATCAATCCATGCAGCAGCATGATAATTTAATTTTGATGGGACAGGATATTGCAGAATACGGTGGCGCATTTAAAATTACCGAAGGCTTTGTAAACGATTTTGGCAAAGAACGTGTTCGCAATACTCCATTATGTGAGAGTGCAATTGTTGGCGCGGCCTTAGGTTTGAGTTTGGAAAATTTTAAAAGCGTAATGGAAATGCAATTTGCAGATTTTGTTACGGTAGGATTCAATCAAATCATTAATAATCTTGCAAAAATCTATTACCGCTGGGCGCAAAATGCAGATGTGGTGATACGAATGCCAACAGGCGCTGGAGTTGGCGCCGGACCTTTCCATTCGCAAAGTAATGAAGCATGGTTCGTTCATACGCCGGGATTGAAAGTTGTTTATCCATCAACTCCTGAAGATGCAAAAGGATTATTGATCGCAGCGATCAACGATCCAAATCCTGTATTATATTTTGAGCACAAGGCATTATATAGAAGTATCAGCGGCGAAGTTCCATCTGCATATTATGAAACCGAAATTGGCAAAGCACGATTAGTTCAACAGGGAGAAGAAATTTCTATCATCACCTATGGCGCAGGCGTTCACTGGGCAACAAAGTTTGCAGAAGAAAATAAAAATATTTCCATTGATATTCTTGATCTGAGAACATTGTTGCCATTAGATTACGATGCAATTAAACAATCAGTTTGGCGAACAGGAAAAATTTTATTGTTGCATGAAGACACGTTGATTGGCGGCATTGGCGGAGAAATTGCAGCATGGATAAATGAAAACTGTTTTGAATTGTTAGATGCGCCGGTTTTGCGCTGCGCTTCACTCGAT
This sequence comes from Chitinophagia bacterium, assembly GCA_963774065.1. GTDB lineage: Bacteria > Bacteroidota > Bacteroidia > Chitinophagales > Chitinophagaceae > Puia. The sequence goes on along the minus strand of CAVZDO010000003.1, from coordinate 1,166,678 downwards.
ACTCCTGTTCCATTTAATGTTGAACTGGAAAAAAATTTTTTAGCAAATGCGAGATTGGATGAGTACGTGCAGAAGTTATTGAGTTATTAAAATATTTTTCTCGCAGAGGCGCAGGGAACGCAGAGATAAATACTTTTAATTTCTAAACTCCATGTCTCTGCGCCTTTGCGTGAAACAAAAAACAACCACTCACTTAGCACAATTCGCTTTGAAGACTCTTAAAAAATTTCCGCCTAAAATTTTATCAACGTCTTTTACTGAATAACCTTTTTTCAATAATGCCTGGGTTATTTTTGGAAAATCCTGCACGCCATCCAAACCAAGCGGCGCGGAATCTATTCCGTCAAAATCAGAACCTAAGCCAACATAATCTACGCCCACTAATTTTACGATGTAATCAATATGATCAATCAATAAAGAAAGTGGCGGACGTATTTCGTTTAGCTCGTTCGGATATTTTTTAGAAATATATTCGCTCACTTCATAATCTGGTTTTTTCAATGCGTTCAACGAATCAAATTCCTGCTTATGCTTATTAAAAAAGATCGCTCTCTTTTTAAAATAATTACTGTCAATAAACCCGGAGAAAAAATTAATATCAATAACGCCACCGTTTTTTGCAACAGCTTTTATCTGGTCATCTTTTAAATTTCTTGGCACCGGGCAAATTGCGTATACAGAACTGTGCGATGCAATAACCGGTTTTGTTGTTGTGTTGATCGCATCCCAAAAAGTTTTTTCGCCGACATGAGAAATATCAACCATCATCCCCAGTTCATTCATTCGCTTCACTACCTGTTTTCCAAAGTCAGTTAATCCATAAGGAGAAACTGTAAATTCTTTTCTTGATTCATCTGCTGCAGACGTTGCCCATGATGTGCTGTTGTTCCATGTCAGCGTCATATAACGAACTCCGCGTTTGGATAAACTGTCGAGATAATTCAAATCATCTTCAATCATATGTCCGCCTTCAACGCCCATCATTGCAGCAAGTTTATGATGCGCTAATGCATGTTCGAGTTGCCCGGGCGTTGAAACCATTTCCATTTTATCCGGATTTCTTTTTGCAATTGCATACAATGAATCTATTTCTGCATTCGCATATTTGAATGCAGAGCCTTTGCCATACCTATCATCACAAAAAATAGAAAACATTTGTATATCCACGCCGCCTTTTTTAAACCGGGCAAGATCGGATTGCGTTTTTCCTGTCAGATCATTTTCTATATTTAATCCATTCATGGTTGCGGTAGAAAGTACGTCGTTGTGCGTGTCTGCAACAATTGCTTTTTCATGAATGATTTTATAAGAAGTTTGAGAAAATAATAATGCCGGAAAAAATATCAGAATTAATATTCTTCCAAAAATCTTACCTAATAAAAATAGACTCATGATTAAGAATTTTAAAATCAGAAAAATCATTTTAATCCTATCGATCATTATTCAGACGATTTATCGCCCACAAACCAATGTTCTTTATTTTTAAAAAGAACATTGAATGTAGTGAGTGAACCGTAAATACGTGTGATATATTGTTGCATGTTCACTTTGTCTTCATCGCTTAATAATTTGTGCGCGTTGATCTGTTGCTCCATGACGCGCAACCTGTCGCGCAGCATAACAATTTTGTGAAAGAAAATTTCAATTGGAATTTCTTTTGGCTTTTGTGTTTTATCGAACGGCTGCAACAACATCATTCCCTTTTGCCATCTTTCACCCAAGGGAACAACTTCACTAACGTTGCTCCATAACCGAAGAATTTTTAATAATGATTTTTCTATTTCGGATGAGGTTTCTATTTCGGCAGTAACATTTTCCGGAATGATTTCATCGAGATGGATATCTGTTTTATCAATTTCTTTTATACCATGATTGATGAATGAAATTAAATAAGTGGCATATTTAACGCCAACAATTACGCCCGGCCCAAATTGCGTATGCTGCAATCTTGTGCCGATGCCAAGTGTAAGTTGATCGTGATCCATTTTTATTTATTAATTATTAATAGCAGAATAAACAAGCACCTTAAATTTTTCACCAAGATCCGAATGGCTATTAGGTGTTTGCTGCGTCATAAAAAGGCAAACTAAATGTTCCTTAGGGTCGCCCCAATATAGAGTTCCAAAATAACCACCCCATGCAAAACTGCCTTCACTCCATGGTCCTATTTCCGCTCCTTTTTCGGTAATCACTTCAAATCCCAATCCAAATTTATTACCTTCAAAAGGTATATCGCCGATTTGATTGCTTGTCATCATTTCAATTGTTCGGCGCGAAAGAATACGATGCCCATTATAAATTCCTTTATTCAAAACCATTTGTAAAAAAATGGCGTAATCATAAGCGGTTGATGAAAGCCCGGCTCCGCCGGAAAAGTAATGCTTGGTTATTTTTGGATAATCCGGATCGATATTAAAATGATGCGCATCCCATTTTATGATACGCTGTTTGTCATCTTCTGTATACACTGTTGCAAGGCGACTGAATTTTTCTTTCGGTAAATTGAAATAAGTATCATTCATACCTAAGGGCTCACAAATATTTTTACGGATAAAACTTTCAAGGTCGGTTCCGCTTATAACTTCTACCAAACATCCGAGCAGATCAGTGTTCAATCCGTACATCCATTTTTCTCCGGGTTGAAAATCTAATGGCAATTTTCCAAGAACTTTCATTCTATCCAAAAGAGATACATTAAAAACTCCGAGTCCGGAAGGGATTCCATTTTTTGCATAGATCGCATTCATCTCCGGCGTTCCTATTCCTGCATAACCGATACCGGAAGTATGCGTTAATAAATCGCGGACGGTAACTTCTCTTTTTGCCGGAACAGTTGTGTAGGTTGTGTCTGCGGCATTAAATTTTTCCAGTACTGTTTGCTTTTTAAATTCAGGAATATATTTGCTTACCGGATCATCAAGCAATAATTTTCCCTGTTCGTACAATATTAAAATCGCTGTGCTCACAATAGCTTTTGTTTGTGATGCGATGCGAAAAATTTCATCTTTCTGCATAGGTGTATTTTTATCAACATCATCTTTCCCAAACGCTTTATAGTAAGCAAGATTTCCATTTCTGTAAATGATGGCGACAGCGCCAACAAGCCATTTTTGATTGATATATTCCTGGACAGTTTTATCTATGCGGCTTAATCTTTCAGGCGACATTTTTGCGTCTTCAACATTTAAACTGGTTGATAAAACCGCGGAAGAAGTTGCAGCCGGTTGAGCAAATAAAATTATTGTAACAAAGAATGAAAATACAGTAAGAAGAAGTTTTTTCATTGTGAGCTGTTTGGTTGATGAAGCAATCTAATTTTCAGGAAAGATAAGAAATAGCAGAAAATTTTTTTAAACCAATTAGCTAATGTTGAACGGGGCGCAGATCATTTTCTTTTTTCATTTCGCCCGCAGAATTTTTTCTCCGGTAATCTTGTGCAGCAAGTTTGATGTATTCTGCAAAATCATAATCGCTGCTTGTTTGTGTAAAATGATAAGAAGGCCGATATCTGACCATGAAAGAATCGAGTTCGGGGCTCGTCATGTGCGTTATCTTTTTTACGAGATATGGAGTAAAACGATGATCGATAAATTTATCCTGTTCTTCCAATATAAGCCGCTTTTGAAAAGCAAGCATGCGCCGGTTTTTTTTAAACTGAAACATACTAATTATTGCATCGAGATCCAAGCCTGCACCTAACCCTTGTGAGCCGTCAGTTAATGTTAATCTCGGTTTTTGATAATCGAAAACTTTTGCATAATCTCTCCGGTTTTGCAACGAATCCATATGGTAATTTTTTGGCGAAACGCGCAAAGGTTTCAAATCAATCGGGTCAACATGCAAAGCCACATCAAAACTTGGATAACTGAGAATGCTGCTTACCGGAAATTTCATTGTATGTCTTCCCAAATACGAAAATGAGATAGAATCTTTTTCATTAACGGTAATAGAATAATAGCCGTTTGAATCGGTAGTTGTTCCTTTGCCTGAAGTGCTTATCACGCTCACTGCTTCGAGCGGATGAGTGTGAGTAATATTGTAAACTATTCCTTTTATATTGACCTGCGCAAACGCCTGCTGACCGGGCATTGCAGCGATGATAACAACAGCAGGCAATAAAATTTTAAATAAATAACGAAGCAAAGGCAATAGTTTAAAACGTGATATTACTATTTAAAAAATAACTACGCTTTAGAGCATTTATCTTTTAACGATATTTTGCAGGTTTATTATTAATTCAATTGTTTTTGAAAAATTTTTGTACTCAAGTTCATGAATTTTTTTTGCTAAACTTTCTGCAGTTTCATTTTTTTCAACAATACATTTTGCCTGGAAAATTATTTGACCATGATCGTATATCTCGTCTGCAAAATGAATGGTAATTCCACTTTCTTTTTCTTTATTTTTTATCACTTCTTCATGAATATGATTGCCGAACATTCCTTTGCCGCCATATTTTGGCAACAATGCCGGGTGAATGTTGACGATTTTTTCCGGATAAGCTTTTATTAATGCTACAGGTAACATCCATAAAAATCCTGCCAACACTAAAAAATCAATTTTCTTTTCTTTTAAAATATCCAGGTAATGATCTCCCGAAAAAAATTTTTCCTTCTCCATAATAACAAACGGAATTTTTTCTTTTTGAGCAATGTTAAGCACGCCGGCGTTTGGTTTGTTGCATAATATTAATGCAACTGTAATGGATTTATTATTTCCGAAATGATCAATTATTTTTTGCGCGTTCGTTCCTGCTCCCGAAGCAAAAATTGCAATTTGTTTTAAAGATGACATAATGTGCAAGGTAACTATCAATTAAAATATGCCTAAATTAATGAGAATATGTAATTGTTTTTTGGATAAATCTGCTGACAAAAAAATGACACAAAAAAATAAAAATTTTCAACAATCCGCTGAAACATAGGCCAGATAAGGGAAAAAATTTTTTTTGCATGTTGATATTTTGTTGAAATCCTGACTTATTTTTGCACCGGCTCAGGAGATTTTTCCAATCTATTACAACAGGCGAAATATTTATGAATAGCCCAAGACTAATTGTACAAAAAATATTCTTCTTTCTTGCAGTTTTCTCTGTTATATCTTTTGTTGGAAGTAAATTATATGCACAGGATGGAAAAGCGTTATTCCAATCCAATTGCGCTCAATGCCACAATCCCGTTAAAGTAGTAACCGGACCGGCGTTAAAAGGCGTTGATAGCAGAGTTACCGATAAAAAATTACTGCACGACTGGATTCATAACAATGCAAAAGTGTTAGCCTCGGGAAATAAATATTTTACTGATTTGTACAACCAGTATGGCAAAACGCCAATGAATATTTTTACTCAGCTAACCGATCCCGAAATTGATGCCATAATTAAATATGTTGATGATTATAAAGAACCCGGACCTGCAGCAGGTGAAACGGTTGGAACGAGCAAAGAAACAGAAAGCGACAACAGTTTATTATATGGCATTCTTACTTTGATTCTTGCCGTAATAATGCTTACGTTATTACAGGTTAACAGCAATCTTAAAAAATTATCTGATGAAAAAGAAGGAATTCCTTCTGTTGAAGCAGTTCCTTTTTATAGAAATAAAGTGTACATCACTTTTTTGGTGTTGATTTTATTTGTTGTTGGCGGATATTATTTGGTGCAGGGAGCTATCGGTTTGGGAAGAAGCCAGGATTACCAGCCGGAACAACCAATTTTTTATTCTCATAAAGTACATGCAGGAACAAATCAGATCAGTTGTTTGTACTGCCATGGCAACGCATGGGAAAGCAAACATGCTACAGTTCCTTCCCTAAATGTTTGCATGAACTGCCACGCAGCCATTAATGATTATCATGGTGGAAAATTATATCGTGAAGATGGAACTGAAGTAGATGGCACAGCAGAAATTCAAAAATTATATAGCTATACGGGATATGATCCTAAGAGTGGAAAATATACGCAGCCGGGCAAACCGGTTGAATGGGTAAAAATTCACAATCTTCCGGATCATGTATTTTTCAGTCATGCGCAACATGTTCGTGCAGGTAAAGTGCAGTGCCAAACATGTCATGGTCCGATTCAGCAAATGGATGAAGTAAAACAATTTGCAGAATTAAGTATGGGTTGGTGCATTAACTGTCATCGTACAACTAAAGTGGATTTTCCTGATTCTGCTGCAGGTAATGCGGGGAATAAATTTTACAGCATTTATGAAAAGTTTCATAATGATTTAAAATCAGGGAAAATGGATAGTGTTACTGTTGAAAAAATTGGTGGAACAGAGTGCCAGAAATGTCATTATTAATTTCAATTTCTCAATCATAATAAATGAGCGATAAAAAGCATTGGCAAAGTTTTGGAGAGCTAACCAACAGCGATTCCTTCAAAGAATCTTCCGAAAAAGAATTCAGGGAAGAACTTAAAATAGAGAATCTTGACTCGGAAGGTTTGCTCGAAACAAAAACTGCGCGAAGAGATTTTTTAAAATATCTTGGTTTCAGCACAGCCGCTGCTGCTTTAGCGGCAAGTTGCGAAATACCAGTTAAAAAAGTAATTCCTTATTTAAACAAACCCGAAAATTTAATTCCGGGTGTTGCAGATTATTATGCCACAACTTATGTTTCCGGCGGAGATGTTGTTCCGATTCTTGCAAAAGTAAGAGATGGCAGACCAATAAAAATTGAAGGCAACGAATCATCATCGCTTACAAAAGGCGGAACCTCGGCAAAAGTGCAGGCTTCTGTTCTTGATTTATACGATACCGCACGATTGCGTTTTCCAATTCAAATGGTAAATGGCAGTCCGAAGCAGGTGCCGACATTCGAAGATTTTGATAAATTAATAACGGGTGAACTTGCCGGATTAAGTGGCGCACCAATTGTGTTGTTGACTTCTACAATTACATCGCCGACGACTAAACAAATCATCGGAGAATTTCTTGCAAAAAATTCCGGCAGTCGTCATGTACAATATGATGTTGATTCTTTCAGTGGAATTTTATTGGCTAATGAAGCAAGCTATGGAAAGAGAGCAATTCCTTCTTATCAATTTGATAATGCAAAAATAATTGTAAGTCTTGCCGCGGATTTTTTAGGAACCTGGCTTTCGCCGGTTGAGTTTGCGCGTGCATATGTGAAAGCAAGAAAAATTGATGAGAAGAATCCGGGAATGAGCATGCATTATCATTTTGAAAGCATGGTAAGCAATACCGGTGGTTGTGCGGATGATCGCTATGCACATCGTCCTTCGGAAACCGGAGCCATTGCTTTGACGTTGCTTGCTGAATTAGGCGGAAATGTTACTGCTCCTGCATTGAACGATAAACTTAAATCAGGAATTAAAAAAGCAGCAAAAGATTTGCTTGCTAATAAAGGAAAAGGATTGGTTGTGAGCGGAAGCAATGATGTGAATGTGCAGATTATTGTAAATGCAATTAATGAATTGATCGGCGCAAACGGAACAACAATAAATTGGTCTGCTCCTTTTCAAACGCGCCAGGGAATTGACAGCGATTTTGAAACACTTGTTTCTGATTTGAATGCGGGTAAAGTAGGCGCATTATTTGTTTACGGAGTTAATCCTGCATACACATATTACGCTGCAGATAAATTTAAAGCAGGTCTTCAAAAAACAAAATTTTCTGTTTCTTTTAATGATAGGATTGATGAAACAACGGAGTTGTGCAAATACGCAATTCCGGCTCCGCATTTTTTAGAAAGCTGGGGCGATGCAGAAGCTAAGACAGGATATTTTTCTTTATTGCAACCAACAATAGCTCCATTATTTTTAACAAGAGCGTTGGAAGATTCATTATTAAAATGGATTGGCAATAATACGGAGTACGAAAATTATTTTAAACAATACTGGACTAATAAACTCGGCGGAGTTGAAGGATATGAAAAAGCATTGCAGGAAGGAATTATTGAACCTGCATCACCTTCTGTAAGCAGTGCATCGTACAACGGCGCAAAAGTTTCAGATGCAGTTACAGCAATCACTTCAAAAAAAGCTGGCGGCGGTCTTGAGTTAGTTTTGTATCAAAAAATTTCTGTAGGAACCGGAAACCAGGCAAACAATCCATGGTTACATGAGTTTCCTGATCCAATCACAAAAGCTACATGGGATAATTATGCAATAGTTTCTCCCGACTATGCAAAAAAAACCTGGAATTTAGATCTTGCCAATCGTCGCCAGGCTGATAAATATGAAGTATACCCAGAAAAAAGAGTTGTCAATATAAAAGTTGGCGGCAAAGAAGTGAAATTGCCTGTATTGATTTTCCCCGGAATTCATAATGATGTTGTCGCAATTGCTGTGGGCTATGGAAGACAAAGTGCAAATGCAGATAAAACTGCAGATTATATAGGAAGAGCTGTTGTTGGGGTTGGTAAAAATGCATTTCCACTTGCAGCATTTAATGGAACAACTGTAGATTGGTTTGTTTCTGAAATAACTGTTGAACAAACCGACGAAAAATATTCGATTGCACAAACGCAAACGCACAGCAGTTATGAAGGCCGCACAGAAGTAGTAAAAGAAATGACGCTCGACGATTTTTTAAAATCGCCGGATGAAATTTTGGAAGACAGAGAAAAAGAATTGAAACCTTACGGCGGTCTGAAAAATTTTGAAAAAGAAGGAACGCTCTATCCGTATTATGACAAACCCGGAATTCACTGGGGAATGTCTATTGATTTGAATTCATGTATAGGTTGCGGCGCTTGCGCCATCGCATGTCACGCAGAAAATAATGTGCCGGTTGTTGGCAAAAGTGAAGTGATGCGGTTTCATGATATGCATTGGATGCGCATTGACAGATATTTTAGCGGCGACCTGGAAGATGCAGACAGCATTCAAACAGTTTTTATGCCGATGCTTTGTCAGCATTGCGATAATGCTCCGTGTGAAAATGTTTGCCCGGTTTCTGCAACCAATCACAGCAGCGAAGGATTGAACCAAATGATATACAATCGCTGTATAGGTACAAAATACTGCGCAAACAATTGTCCGTATAAAGTTCGCCGGTTTAACTGGGCTGATTACACAGGGTCAGATAGTTTTCCCAACAACCAGGTTTTTACCGGTGTTGGTAAATTGGATGATTCTGTGATAATGATGAATGATGATTTAACAAGAATGGTGTTGAACCCGGATGTAACCGTTCGCGCAAGAGGTGTTATGGAAAAATGTTCTTTTTGCGTACAGCGTTTGCAGGATGGCAAATTGAAAGCTAAAAAAGAAAACAGGCCGCTGAAAGATATGGAAGATGTGAGAACAGCTTGTCAGCAATCATGCCCGACAGAAGCAATTGTTTTTGGAAATGTGAATGACGGAACAAGTCGCATAAGAAAAATAAGAGAAGATAATCCGCAGAGATTATTTTATGCGCTGGAAGAATTACACATTTTGCCGAACGTAAATTATTTCGCTAAAATCCGCAACACGGAAAAAATAAGCGAATCGATTGATGAGAGCTAAGCGGCAAACAGTAAACCAGAGTTGAATAGTGAACAAAAAGTACAAGCGAGCGTGGCAACGATGTTGAAGAGTGGAACAAATGTTCACCACATAAAAACAAAAAATGGAAAATTTAAATGATACTAACGGTGATGAATAAGCGAAATTCAGAAATCGTACATCATACATCTAACATCGTAAATCTTTTATGGCATTATTAAAATACGAATCACAGGTAAGACCTCCACTGGTAGATGGTGATAAAAATTATCACCAGGTGACGGAAGATATTGTTACGGCCGATAGAAACAGATCCGTCAAAACTTTGGTGGATTGGTTTTCTTATTGCAATTGCCTTATTGTGCTTCGGAGTATATTCTATTTACCGCGAGTTTGTTTATGGTATAGGGCAATGGAATATTAATCACACTATAGGTTGGGGTTGGGATATTACCAACTTTGTGTGGTGGATTGGTATCGGGCATGCCGGAACTTTGATCTCTGCGATTTTATTATTATTCAGGCAAGGTTGGAGAACCGGTGTGAACCGCGCCGCAGAGGCAATGACGATTTTTGCAGTTATTTGCGCCGGGCAATTTCCTATCTGGCATATGGGCAGAGTTTGGGTAGGATTTTTTGTGTTGCCTTATCCCAACACACGCGGATCTCTATGGCCTAATTTCAACTCCGCATTATTATGGGATGTGTTTGCAATATCAACATACTTCACCGTTTCATTATTATTCTGGTATTGCGGTTTGTTGCCAGACCTTGCAACGATTCGCGATCGCGCAAAATTAAAATGGAGAAAATTTTTTTACGGCGTTGCAGCATTTGGCTGGTCGGGTTCAACCAAACACTGGCAGCGGCATGAAGCCCTTTCGTTAGTGCTTGCCGGATTGAGTACGCCACTTGTGTTATCAGTTCATACAATAGTATCGTTCGACTTCGCCACTTCAGTAATTCCAGGCTGGCACACAACTATCTTTCCGCCATACTTTGTTGCGGGAGCAATTTTCTCGGGCTTTGCGATGGTGCAAAGTTTATTAGTAATAACAAGAAAAGTATTGCACCTGGAAGAATATATCACCATCGAGCATATTGATGTGATGAATAAAATTATTGTGCTAACGGGTTCTATTGTTGGTTGCGCATACTTAACCGAATTATTTATTGCATGGTATAGCCAGAATAAATTTGAAGGATGGGCATTTATGCAAAACCGCGTAAATCTTTTCAGTCCGCTTGGATGGAGTTATTATATAATGATGAGTTGCAACGTGCTTTCGCCGCAGATTTTCTGGTTCAGAAAATTACGGAGAAATATAACAGTTACTTTTTTCATGTCGGTGATCGTTAATATCGGAATGTGGTTTGAAAGATTTGTGATTATTGTTACTTCTGTTTACAGAGATTACGTGCCGAGTAGCTGGAGCACTTATTATAGCCCGTCGATTTACGAGCTTGGATTTTATCTCGGAACATTTGGATTGTTCTTTACCTGTTATTTCTTATTCTCAAAATTCTTCCCGGTAATTGCATTGGCAGAAATAAAACATATTTTGAAAAGATCCGGAGAAAATTATAAAGAAAAAATGGGAGAAGCGGAGCAGGAATCTGTGGAAGAATTCGCGCATGAAATGGCGCACGCGCATTAGTCTGTTGATAAGTTAAATTGTTGAAACGTGTTTATCAAGAAAAAAGTTATAAAGATTCAAAGCATAGATTATGGCGATAAAAAAATTTGTAGTTGGATGTTTTGATGATGAAGCAGTGTTGTTTCCTGCTATTAAAAAAACCCGTTCGGCGGGTTATAAAATTCATGATGTATACACACCAATGGCCATTCATGGATTAGATAAGGCCATGGGCTTGCGTGATACCGGGCTTCATACTGCAGGATTTATTTATGGAATTACAGGAACAGCAACTGCATTAGGCGGAATTGGCTGGATTTTTACCAGCGACTGGCCGCTTAATTTTGGAGGTAAGCCACATTTTGCTTTACCGGCATGGATTCCAATTACATTTGAGCTAACTGTATTATTTGCATCCGTGGGAATGGTATTGACATTTTGTTATTTGTGCCAGATGGCTCCGTTTGTAAAAAAACATCATTTTCATTTACGATCAACCGATGATCTTTTTGTGATGGTTATCGAATGCACGCAAAAAACCAACGAAGCCGAAGTGATTAGCTTTTTAAAAAATGCAGGAGCAATAGAAACAAATATCCAGGAAGCAGAAACCGGTTGGTGGCTCGGCAGGTACGACAAAGAAAGAAAACCATTTGAAAAAAAGGAAACTGTGTTAGTATAAACAGAGAATTATAAGCTGATGAAAAAAATATCCATCATATCACTTTTAATAATTGCTATAGCTGTTATTGCAAGTTGCAGCGATATAAAACGCAAGCCAGGCAGAACATATATGCCTGATATGGCTTACAGCCGCGCTTACGAAACCTATTCTGTAACAGAAGAAGACAAAGCAGATTTACTGAAACAGGGAATTCATTTCAGCAATATTCCGGTGGCAGGAACAATTAAAAGAGGAGAATTATTTCCATTTCCATATACAAAAGATCTTCCGGGCGATTCAACAAATTATGTTGCATCCAAACAATTTAAAAGTCAGATTGCAACACCCGATTCTTTACAAATGATCGAAGCAGAAAGATTATATCTCGTTAACTGTGCAATTTGTCACGGGCCAAAATTAGATGGCAATGGTCCGTTATATAAAGGCGGTGATGGTCCTTATCCCGCAGCCCCGGCTAATTTTGTTGGAAAAGATCAGTACAAAATGATGCCCGAAGGACAAATGTTTTATTCTGTTACCTATGGAAAAAATAAAATGGGAAGTTATGCTTCTCAATTAAGCACGCGTCAACGTTGGATGGTGATTGCTTATATAAAATCAAAACAGGCAGCGCAAAGTGCCGGAGGTGGCAAAACGGATTCAGCAGCTATGAAAACGGTTGCAGCAAAATAATTAAAAAATTTTTGAAGAATGTCAATAAAAGAACATTTTGAAATTCCGAAGCGATATAAAACCTGGTCATTAGGGTTGATGGCTGTTGGCATATTATCATTGATCATCGGATATATAATGTATGGTTCTACTACACGTTTTTGGTCGGCGCTTTTGCAGAACAGCGTTTACTTTTTATTGGTCGTAAATGCAGCTATGTTCTTTTTTTGCGCAGTAACATTAGCAATGGGCGGATGGCAACTCGCGTTTCGCAGAGTAACCGAAGCAATTTCTGCCTGTGTTATTCCTATTGGCATTATTACTTTCATTATTCTTTTGTGCATTGTTTTCGGAAAGCAGGATGGAGTTTACGATTGGCTGAATAAAGATATTGTAAGCAAGGATGAAGTATTGAAAGGCAAATCAGGATTTCTTAACCCAACATTTTTTACAATTTGGACAACGCTATCAATTGGTTTGTGGACGATACTCGGCATGAAGATGCGCAGCCTGTCCCGCGAAACAGATAATGCGCCATTAAGTGTTGCAGAAGGTAAAAAATATATTTTCAAAAATACTATCTGGGCAGCTCTTTATATTGTTTGGTTTACATTAACTGTAGCTTCAACAGTTCCCTGGATTTGGTTAATGAGCACTAACGCGCATTGGTTTTCCACAATGTACAGCTGGTACACATTCGGCAGCACATTCGTTGCAGGCATTGCATTGATTTCTTTGTTTGTGATCTATCTTAAAAACAAAGGGTATCTCGAGTATACCAACAGGGAACATTTGCATGATTTAGGAAAATTTCAATTTGCATTTTCAATTTTCTGGACCTACCTATGGTTCTCACAATTTATGCTCATATGGTATGCTAATATTTCTGAAGAAACTATTTATTTCAAAAACAGATTTGAAGGCGCTTATGCCGGGATTTTTTATTTGAATCTTACCATTAATTTTCTGGCGCCTTTATTAATATATATGACGCGAACTTCTAAAAGAAGTTATGTAACCGTAACCTTTATGTCCGTAGCTTTGCTATTCGGACACTGGCTCGATTTTTATCAAATGGTTTTTGGCAGCACAATCAGAGATCATGTGCCGATGAACCTCTTTGATTTCGGTATTGCGGCTGGCTTTGTAGGTTTAATTATGTGGCAAACCGGCAATGTGCTAAGTAAATATCCATTGCTGGCAAAAAATCATCCTTTTCTCAAAGAAAGTATTATTCATCACACATAATTATTCATAAATAATTAATAGAGATTAAATTTTATAAACTATCATGTCAAGCGTTTTTATTATCCTGATTTTGTTGCTCGGATTTCTTATCACTTTTCAAATTGCAAAAGCGAGTGAATATGTAAGTATTTTGAAGGGAGAAAAAAAAGCATTGCTGCAGCAAAATCGTATCAATGGTTTTTTAATGATAGTTTTTTTAGTTGGCGGATTAATTGGGGTGTACTGGTGCAACGAAATATTCAGAGGAAGAATTCTTCCAACAGCAGCTTCAGAACATGGTGAAAAAATTGATACCATGTTAAACATCACTTTCCTCATTACCGGAATTGTCTTTTTTCTTACACAGATATTATTATTCTGGTTTGCTTTCAGATATCAATATTCAGAAAAAAGAAAAGCATACTATTTTCCGCATAATAACAATCTTGAGATATTATGGACAACGGTTCCGGCAATAGCATTATGTATTTTGGTGGGCTTTGGTTTGTTTTACTGGTTTAAAATTACCGGCGATGCACCAAAAGATGCAATGCAGGTTGAAGTTACCGGAAAACAATTCGGATGGATATTCAGATATCCCGGAAAGGATGGTGTGTTTGGAAAAAAATATTATCAGAACATCAGCGATAAGGATAATAATTCACTCGGGTTAATTTGGGATGATCCGGCAAGCCATGACGATATTGTTGTGAACAACGAAATTTATTTGATAAAAGACAAACCGGTGAAATTAATTATCAATTCACGGGACGTCATTCATGATGTTGGGCTTCCGCATTTCAGAATGAAAATGGATGCAGTTCCCGGAACGCCAACAACAATGTGGTTCACCCCGAAATATACAACTGAAGAAATGAAGAAGATGACGAAGAACGAAGAATTTGAATACGAATTATCCTGCGATCAAATGTGCGGAAGAGGGCATTTTACAATGCGCGCTGTTGTTAAAGTGGTAACAGAAGATGAATTTATTTTGTGGAAAGCAAAGCAGAAACCAAATTATGCGCAGGTTTTTCCGGATAAAGATTCCACTCCGGGAGCAGCTGTTGATTCTGCAAAATCTGCGGCTTCTGCAAATGCAACAGCAACAAAAGTGTTAGCAAAAAATTGATAAATCCAATAATTGATTAACCTGAAGGTTATCAGAAAAAAATTTTTCTCATGAGCAACGAAGCATCAATACATGGACATGGCGCAGTAACAATCACTCATGATGTGCATCACGATGAGCATCATGTTCATCATCACAAAGAAACATTTATTACCAAATATGTTTTCAGCCAGGATCATAAAATGATCTGCAAACAATTCCTGATAACGGGAATGACCTGGGCTATAATTGGCGGACTGATGTCTGTTTTATTTCGTTTGCAGTTAGGTTATCCCGATAGCACATTCCCGTGGTTAGAAGATATTTTCGGAAAATGGGCAAAGGGTGGAAAAATTCAACCCGAATTTTATTATGCGCTGGTAACAATGCATGGAACGATACTGGTATTTTTTGTGTTGACAGGCGGATTAAGCGGAACTTTTGCAAATTTTCTTATTCCTTTACAAGTGGGAGCAAGAGATATGGCTTCTCCATTTTTGAATATGCTTTCTTATTGGTTTTTCTTTTTGGCAAGCATAGTAATATTTTCTTCATTGTTTTTGGAAACCGGGCCTGCAAGCGGAGGATGGACGGTCTATCCACCATTGAGTGCACTTGGAGATGCGAATGATGGATCAAAGGCAGGTATGGATTTTTGGATCATCGGTATGGCGCTTTTCGTAGTATCATCATTGTTAGGCGGGTTGAATTATATTACCACAATTCTCAACATGCGCACAAAAGGAATGAGCATGACGAGATTGCCACTCACAATATGGGCAATTTTATTTACAGCTATTTTAGGTGTATTATCATTCCCGGTTTTATTATCAGGTTTAATTTTATTGTTGTTCGACAGACATGCAGGAACAAGTTTTTATCTTTCAGATATTTTTATAGCGTCAACAGGAAAAGCTTTGCCAAACGAAGGCGGAAGCGCAATTTTATTTCAGCATTTATTTTGGTTCTTAGGTCACCCCGAAGTATATATTATTATCCTCCCCGCGATGGGTCTTGTTTCTGAAGTGATGGCGGTTAATTCGCGCAAACCAATTTTTGGTTACATGGCAATGGTGGGTTCTTTATTCGCAATTACTATTCTTGCATTTTTAGTTTGGGCGCACCATATGTTTGTAACGGGGTTAAATCCATTCCTGGGATCAGTATTTGTGCTGCTCACATTATTGATAGCAGTTCCCTCGGCAATTAAAGTATTTAACTGGTTAACCACGCTGTGGCGTGGAAATTTGCGATTTACTCCGGGAATGCTTTTCGCAATTGGTTTTGTAAGTTTATTTATTTCTGGCGGATTAACAGGAATTTTTCTTGGCAATTCCACTTTAGATATTCATTTGCACGATACTTTATTTGTGGTTGCACACTTTCACATCGTAATGGGTGTGTCGGCTTTCTTCGGAATGTTTTGCGGCATATATCATTGGTTCCCGAAAATGTATGGAAGATATTTGAATAATACGATGGCCTATATTCATTTTTGGGTAACTTTTGTAGGTGCGTATCTTATTTTTTGGCCAATGCATTATGAAGGATTAGCAGGTTTGCCGCGTCGTTATTATAGTTATAGTGGTTGGGCATCTTTCCATCAGTTCGATGATTTGAACAGATTTATTTCTACCGTTGCAATGATTGTTTTTTCGGTGCAATTAATGTTTGTATTCAATTTCTTTTACTCCATTTTTAAAGGAAGAAAAGTTACAACACAAAATCCATGGGGTGCAAATACCTTGGAATGGACAACACCTATAAGACCCGGACATGGAAACTGGGTTGGAGAAATCCCGGAAGTACATCGCTGGGCATATGATTACGGGAAAGATGGCAGGGATTTTATTCCGCAAACAGAACCAGTCAGCGCTGACGAAAGTGCACACTAAATAATTTATAATTAATAATTAAAATGAACAGTTAATAAATTTTTGCCCTGATAATGTCGGGGCATTTTTATCAGAACCGGATCAGGCGAATTTGCTAACAGTAATGCATAATCGAAATTAAGAAATCGTATATCTAAAATCGTAAATAACTTTTTGATACAGTCGGAAACAGTGAAGCAGTCACAGTCTTTTATAATAGCAGAAAAATTGCGCGATTATAAATTGCTGATAAAATTCAACCTGAGTTTTATGGTTGTATTTTCTGCAGTGATTTCTTATTTGCTTGCGCCAAAAGTTGTTGTGTTCGACTGGAAAGCGATAACAATTTTTTTTATCGGTGGCATGTTGGTTACTGCAAGCGCGAATGCTATAAACCAGGTTACGGAAAAAGATACAGATGCTTTAATGAAAAGAACAGCAAACAGACCAATTGCTGCTGGCAGAATGAGTGAAACAGAAGGATGGATATTTGCCGCTATAGCAGGTGTGGCGGGAGTTTTGATATTGTGGAGATTTAATTTTTTAACAGCGGCATTGGCGGCGTTCAGTTTGTTTTTGTATGCATTTATTTATACGCCGCTAAAAAAAATAAGTTCTGTTGCTGTATTAGTAGGAGCGATTCCCGGAGCACTTCCATGTCTTATCGGTTGGGCGGCGGGAAATGATGAATTAAGTGCAGGCGGCTGGATTTTATTTGCTATTCAATTTTTTTGGCAGTTTCCGCATTTTTGGGCTATAGCATGGATCGCCCACAAAGATTACAGCAACGCAGGTTTTAAATTATTGCCATCAAAAGAAGGACAAACAAAATATTCGGCAATTCAGGCGATTATATACTCATTACTGTTAGTACCCGTTGGCGTGATGCCTTATCTTTTTGGCATGAGCGGATCAATCAGTTTGATAATTGTTTCGATAGCAAATTTATTAATGATAACGCAATGTGTAAGGTTATATAAAGAAATGACCGTGCAGGCCGCAAGAAGAGTGATGTTCGGCAGTTATATTTATTTGCCGGTTGTGTTGCTTGCATTGCTTGCAAACAAAGTGAATGTTTGAATTGTGAGAAGTGAAACGATAGATATGAGATTCTCACGTTTCACTTTTGACGTTTCTTCTCAGGGAAAAATGAAATTAGTCTTAAAAGAAAAGATGCAACATTTTGAATTAACAAAAACAGTGGACGAACAGAGAAAAAAAATACATCCGCACAAGTTTACAATGTGGATAGGTATTGGCAGCATTATTATGATGTTTGCCGGCCTAACAAGCGCTTACATTGTAAAACGCGACCAACCCGGCTGGACAAGTTTTGACATACCACGCACGTTCTCTTATTCAACTGCAGTGATATTGATAAGCAGCCTCACTATGCAAATGTCATTAAGAGATTTTAAGCAAAGAAAGATGCGTCAGTACAGAATTTTGATTAGCGCTACTGCTTTTTTGGGAATAGTTTTTATTGTGCTGCAATGGATGAGCTTTCGGCAAATATGGAATAGTGGCGTAACGTTCAAAGGTTCGGGCGCAGGCCAGTTTTTATATGTTATTGCGGGGCTTCATGCTTTGCACGTACTTGGTGGAATAATTGCCTTGCTGGTAACGTTTATTAAGGCATTTGCTGCAAAAAGACGAAGCTATAGCAGCGTGCCTCTTGAAGTTGTGGCAACCTATTGGCATTTTGTGGATGTGCTTTGGATTTATTTATTTATTTTCTTTTTGTGGATACATTAATTTTCAGTTTTGTTGAATAAATTTGCGAACAATTAAACTAACAACATGTCTCAGGCAATTCCTGCAGGAACAAAATGGTGGAGCGGCGGAAAAAGCCCTTATAACGTTGAGTACGGTAAATTGATGATGTGGTTTTTTTTGATGAGCGATGCATTTACTTTCGGCGCCTTCTTAATTTCTTACGGTACGATTCGTTTTTCAAGTAACAGCTGGCCAAATCCAAATGATGTTTTCAGATCATTTCCCATTATTGGTGAAATGAAAATTCCACTGGCATTTGTTAGCCTGATGACTTTTATTTTGATCATGAGCTCTGTTACAATGGTGTTGGCTGTCGCTAATGGTCATGCAGGAAATAAATATGGAGTTGCAAAATGGCTTGGATGGACCATTGTTGGCGGACTTGCATTTTTAAGTTGCCAGGCATGGGAGTGGACACATTTACATTCCGAAGGCGCATGGTGGGGAAGAAATCCTTTTTTAAATATTGACGGAACACAATCAACAACAAATTTCACAAACTTCTTTTTTACGATAACAGGTTTCCATGGCTTTCACGTTTTTTCCGGAGTGATAATTAATATAATTATGCTGATCATGACTTTGAAAGGATCGTTTGAAAAGAAAGGCCATTACCTGATGATTGAAAAAGCCGGATTATACTGGCATTTTGTTGACTTGGTTTGGGTATTTGTGTTTACTTGTTTTTATTTATTGTAATTACTAAACATTATCATCATTATGAGCGATGCACACACAGTTGCGGCGGCCGAACATCACGAACCGAGTTTTTCTACAAAAGCAATCTGGAGAACATTCTGGATTTTGCTTATCATTACTGTTATAGAATTGGCGCTGGCTATTTTGTATTACGAAACAGATTTTTTGCCGAAACATTTTTTGAATGGCATATTTGTTATAGGAACACTTGCAAAAGCATTTTTTATTATTGCTGAGTTTATGCATTTAGGTCATGAAATAAAAAATCTTATTTTTTCTCTGGCGATGCCAGCCTTATTATTTGTGTGGTTTCTAATTGCATTTTTGTGGGATGGAAATTCTTACAGAAACCTGAGGAATAATTACGACAGGCATCATGTTGAACAAAGTCAAACAAAAGTGCCACAAGCAAAAAAACCAGGAGCAGCGGATTAATATATTTGGTAAGAAATTTTTTATTAAAAACTTAACCACTGCTTTAAGCGGTGGTTTTTAATTTTGTGTTTTGATTTTATCCTATCTCTCACAGGTTACACAGAAGTACACAGATTTTCTTTGCGGGGTGTATCTGTATTCATCTGTGCAATGCGTGAAATCTGTGAGAGGATTTTCTTAATAAAAATATCATACAGTGAGCGGAAAAGCATTAATAGCAATTTGTATCGCGGTTTTTATCCCGCTTATCAGTTACATTATAGTAAAAGATGCGAGCGAAAATGCTATCGCAATGCCGCAGCGTTATTATTATGATTCTGTTGCAACATCAATAAAAGATGGAAAAAGAATTACAGATACTTTATGGCATCATGTAAAAAACATCACCTTAATCAATCAAAACAACGATAGTGTTTCATTAGATAGTTTGCAGGGAAAAGTTATTGTGGCTGATTATTTTTTTACACATTGTCCCAGCATATGTCCGGCGCTGCAACACAATATGAAAAATTTGCAGGATGGATTAAAATTAAAAAGCGAAACAAAAACTATCGATTCAAGTTTCGTTCAGTTTATTTCATTTACTGTTGATCCGGAAAGAGATTCTTCAACAGTTCTTAAAAAATATGGTGAGAAATTTGGTGTTGATCCCGATGTATGGTGGTTGCTTACCGGTCCAAAAAAAACTATTTATGATTTTGCGCTAACAGAACTAAAAATGGGTTTGCAGGATGGTGAGGGAGTTGATTCCAATTTCATTCATACACAAAAAATGGTTTTGCTGGATAAAGACCATGTGGTAAGAGGCTACTATGATGGATTGGACACTGTTGCATTGGCGAAGCTTGCCCAGGATATTGTTTTTATCATGCTGGAGAAAGATAAGAAAACAAAATCTGTTTTTACAGAATTGAAACCTTTGTTGCCGGCAATAATTATTATTTTATTGCTTACTCTTGCCGGTGTTATTTATTTCAGCAGAAAACAAAAAGATTGACAAGTTGAATTGCTGAAAAATTTCAGGTGCACTTTTTCACAAAAAAATTACAACAGCAGTTTATGAAAGAAAAAAATTTGACATTACCCATTATTATTATCTCCATAACAATACCTGCCGCTGTTGCAATTATTTTATTAGTTCCCGGAATAAAAATTGATTTTGGATTTAACACACATGCATTACCGTTATTTCATGCAATGCTGAATTCAACAACGGCAATCTTATTGCTTGCAAGTTTATATTTTATCAAAAGCAGGCAGGTGAAGGCGCACAAAACAGCAAATTTAATTGCCGTAGTGTTAAGCACAATTTTTCTTGTGTCCTATGTCATTTATCATTCATCAAATCCATCAACAAAATTTGGTGATCTGAATCATGATGGAATTTTAAGCGAAAGTGAAAAAGCGCAGGCAGGCTTTTTAAGATATGTTTATTATTTCATTTTATCCTCTCATATCATTTTATCGGGAGTGATTATTCCATTAGTGTTATTTACTTTGCAGCGGGCTTTCCAACAAAAGTTTCACAAGCACAAAAAACTTGCAAGAATTACCTGGCCTGTTTGGTTTTATGTTGCGGTAACCGGAGTTGTTGTGTATTTAATGATAAGTAAGTATTATTGATCAGAATAACTCTTCTGCCGGATTCCAAAAAAGTTTTTTAAAATCAACAACGGTGTCGTCTTCTATTTTTATTCCCTCTTTTTCTAATAATTTTTGCATTAAATCTGGCTCTCCAAAATGATGTTTACCTGTTAACATGCCATTGCGATTAACAACGCGGTGCGCAGGAACTTTTGGTTTTATTTTTCCCGCGCCATTCATAGCCCAGCCAACCATACGTGCAGAAAGATTTGTGCCGAGGCACGCGGCAATAGCTCCATAAGAAGTAACTCTTCCTTTCGGAATTTGCCGCGCAACATCGTACACCAATTCAAAAAAAGTCTCTTCTCTTTTTCCGGAAGGTTTTACTGTTTTTGGTTTCTCTTTTTTAGTTATGTTTTTTTTCATCAAATCTGTTTTTAATTAATTCGCTTCGCTTTGGTTCAGGAACATTTTTATAATCATAAGGACAATGGTTGCATCCGTTACCACAGCAAAATCCTCTTGTAAGATGATATTCTTCTGTAAGTACAACAAAACCTTCTGTGTTATAATAATAATCGTTTCCTTCTTCAAACTTCTGTTTCATTTTGCATAATTTTTTCGTGCAGCAAATGATCGTATTGCGGTAATTCATTGCCGGGTAACGAAAATTTTAAGTAATGAATACGTTTGCTTTGCGCAATGTCCAAACCTTCGTAATAAGTTTTTATTTTCAGCTCATCTTTTATTTTCGGTTGTGCATATACGTTAGTTTCACTTTCATGCAGAATTAATCCGAACATTTCAATTACCAATCCGGTAAATTCAAAAAGTTGAGGAGAATCTGTTTTTAGATTGATTGCACCGCCGTTAATAAGAAATTGATTATACAATCGTAAAAATTTCGGATGTGTTAATCTTTTTTTTGCTTTTGATTTTCTCAACTGCGGATCGGGAAACGTTAGCCAAATTTCCTGCACTTCGTTTTTTGCAAAATAATCGGATATCTTATCTATTTGTGTACGAAGAAAAGCGACGTTGCTAATTTTTTCTTCCAGGCATTTTTTTGCGCCTACGTAAATCCTGTTGCCTTTCAAATCAACGCCAATAAAATTTTTATCCGGATATATTTTTGCAAGTGCAACGGCGTATTCTCCTTTTCCGCATGCAAGCTCAAGAACAATTGGGTTTTTATTTTTGAAGAAATTATTCCAATTTCCTTTCATTCCTTCCGGGATATTGTAACACGTTGGGAAAAGAATTAATTGCTTCAAACCGTAAAAGTTTTTTTTGACCCATTGAAGCAAATTTAAAATTGAAAATGGAAATTGATTATGAAAGATGAAATTAAATAAGCGGAAGAATAAGATGGAAATTTTGAAATTGCCGGTTGTAGACCATAGCTAAATAGTAGCACGACCGATGAAAGGATTGCGACGCAACAATGTTCAATTGAAAAACTGAAGTTGGTATCAGAATATTTTAAACAGAAATATTTTAGAGACATGTAGAAAATAAAAAGCCCCTTCATAGGATGAAGCGGGCCTGCTACCAGAGAAAACCATCACATGAAAAGCTGTAGAGGGAGGATTCGAACCTCCACGGGGCAGTTAGCCGTAGCGCAATGTGTGGTGGTCAACCCCAGTCGATCTCGCCATAGACGAGACCGGCATTACACTATGTTTATCCTGTTTTCCCCACCCCCGAGACAAGAGGGCATGTCTGCCAAAGTTTCATCACTCCACAGTATAGTCGTTTCAATGAACTTGACGATACAATATTAAATAAATCAAATGATTTGTTGTAATATTTTTAACTTTTTTTTGAAAATTTCAATAAATTTCAAATATTTGCAAATAATAATAAATAAAATCAAAAACTAACTATAAAAATGAATGGTAAATTAAATCTCGACAAACTTGATCTGCAGATTATACATGCCATGATGGAGACCGCTGAAATATCTTATGCAGAGTTAGGAAAAAAATTATTTGTTTCGGGGGGAACTATTCATGTTCGGATAAAAAAATTGCAGGAAAACAAAATAGTTAAAGGCACAAAATTAAATGTTGATCTGAAACTTCTTGGCTATGATGTTATCGCATTTATCGGAATTTACCTGGAAAAAAGTTCATTATATGATTCTGTAGCAAAAGAATTACGCAGAATTCGCGAAATAGTTCGCCTCAATTATACAACTGGCAATTACAGCATGTTTGCCGAAATAGTTTGTAAAGATATTAATCAATTGCGTTTTGTGCTGCACGATGAATTGCAAAAAATAAAAGGCATTGAACGTACAGAAACTTTTATTTCTCTTGAAGAAAGCTTTGATCGTAATGTTCAGGTTTACCAGGAATAAAAATGATGATCAACTTTTCAACTGATCAACAATTCAGCTCTCTCTTGTTGCGCTTATGTTTTATGCTTGACTATCTTTCTTTCTTTCCATTTATAGCTCCCGAATTTTCCGAACCAACCAGATAGTATAATGTAGATGATATGCAAAGGTTGTAAAAATGGAAAATAAATCATCAAAGCTTGTTGGTTAAAAAATTTCGCAACAGATTGTACAAACGGAAATTCAATTATAATTTTTAGAGCTAAAAATGCAACGGCTATTAATAAATATTGTATGTTCCAAAACGATGCGATACACAAAACGGGGAATAATAAATTGAAGCAATATACTAATAGCAATACCCAAAAAATTCTTTTATCATCGTACATATCTGCTTTGCTTGCCCAACGAATTCGTTGATCAAAAAAATTTTCCCAGCTTGTTTCAGCTTGAGTAGTAACAACAGCATTTTTATTTTTTAAGAAGAAAATTCCAGCCGGATATTTTTTATAAATTTTGTGCATTAACAGCATATCATCCCCGGAAGGTGTATTATCAATATCTCTGAATCCGTCCGCTTCAAAAAAGATTTTCTTTTCATAGGCCAGATTAGCGCCATTGCACATGGAATGAAATTTTTTAAATACTGAAGCGGCTGTAATTCCCTGCAACGTAATAAAATCAAGTGTTTGAAAAATTGCAAGAAAATTATTAGTACAATTTATTTTTACCGGGGCTGCAATGAATTTCGCATGAGTTGTCTCATAAAAATCCGCAATTGTTTGCAGCCAATTATTATTAAATGTGCAATCTGCATCTGATGTAACTATTAAACTTCCATCTGCATTATTAATGCCCGTTTCAATTGCCATTTTTTTGTAGGATTTATTATTGATGGAATCAGTAATAAAGTCAGCTAATTTTAATTTTTTGCATTTCATTTCAGCAAAAGAAGAATTCTGCAAAATATTCCAGGTATTATCCGTGGAATGGTCATCAATAACAATTACTTCATACAAATCTTTTGGATAAGTTTGATTTTTTAAAGAAAGAAGACAGCCAATAATATTTTGTTCTTCATTTCTTGCAGGAATGATCACAGAAATTTTTGTTTGTCTATTTGAATTTGAAAAATTGAAATCGGAAATGGATCTCCATGATCTGTAATAGAAAATTATTAATGCAGCGTATGTAACAAATAATAAAACAGATATTAAAATTGCAATAAACATTCAATAAAAATAATTCTCAATCCATTAATCTTTTATCAATCGCATAATTGCACCTTCATTTTTTTCCAGCAACAATTGATGTCCAGAATGCAAAATGGATAATGTACAATATGATTTAATTCCACGCATAAATTTTTCAGCATTTGCGTAACGGATTACCCGATCATATTCTCCGTATAATAATCTCATTTGAATATTATTTTTGCGGATACTATTTTTTATTTTCCCGGTAACCGGCTTAAACTTACGCATAGTTATCCAGCGATTATACAGATCGGTTCTCATTTGTTTATCGTGAAGATAATAATTAGTGAATTTAAAAATGCTTTGGTTGATAAGCCTGAATTTGTTAGAAATTTTGAGCGATAAAAAAAGGCCAGCCGGATGTTGCACGATAAAGTGAAATAATTTGTTTCCGAAATAATTTTGTGTAGCAAACCAATACCAGAAATTAACATGAAGCCCGTCAGGAGCAAGTAAAATTACTTTTTCAATTTTGTTTGGAATGATTTGCGATAAATGAAGAGCAACTCTTCCGCCCATGCTAAATCCGAGTAAATATATTTTCGTATTTTTTTTGGGTATGGATTGAATTATTTCTTCTATAATATTTAATAAGTCTTTTGGCGTAAAAAGTAGTCCTTCATTCCAAACCGTTTTGCCGTGGAAAGGAAAATCAATCGCTATCAAAACGAAATCATCTGTTATATATTTTTCTATAAAATCAAATGAAGTACTTGATTCACCATATCCATGAAAACATAGCAACAACCTGTTGCCGTTTCCTGCTTTATTATAGTGAATTTTTGACGATCTATATGTAATGAAAAATGATTCCATCCGGTAATTAGCATTAAAACTACATATTTCCTGTTGCAAGTTGCTTGTTGCCGGAAACCAGCAATTAATTTCTTGCAGATTCAAATTAAAATTACTAAGTTTGATTAGTTGTTTAACTAACTATATGCCAAACAACCAATTTAAAAAAGGAGAGCTATACAGTTTTGTTACAGGCAAAGCGTCAACTGCAATTGCACGCAGGTTACAAAAAAAATTTAATACGGCGGGTTTGAATCTGACTATAGAACAGTGGAGCGTGTTATATCATTTATGGAAGGAAGATGGAAAAAGTCAGCAAGAATTATGCAATGCTACTTTTCGTGATAAACCAAGTATAACAAGACTTGTAGATAACCTGGAAAAATTGCAATTGGTTAAAAGAGTAGCATCGGAAAATGATCGAAGGATCAATAAAATTCATTTAACAAAACAAGCACTGAAATTACAGGGGCAAACAATGATGCTGGCAGAAGAAACGTTAAATGATGCCTTGAGCGGAGTTCCGGCAAATCAAATTAATTTATGTAAAGAAGTTTTGCAAAAAGTGTATGATAATTTGAAATAATTTTTTCTCGCAGGGGCGCGACGGCGCTAAGGCTAAAAACGTAGTTGCATTTTATGAACCATAGTTTAATAGTAGCACAACAGATGAACGAAATGCGACGCAACGATGTTGAATAAAGAATTAATGCTGGTATCATAATTTTTATTTTAAAAAATTTTTTATGAGCACAACTACAGAAAGTAAAAAAGCGCTTCGCGGTGGCGAATGGCTTGTTAAGGAAAGCAAAGCATTCGAAACTTTTATTCCTGAAGATTATAATGAAGAACAGCAAATGGTGAAAGACATGTGCGCAACTTTTTTGGATACGGAAATATTGCCGGTGATCGATCGGATTGATAAATTAGAGCCGGGCTTGATGCCATCATTGGTACAAAAAGCAGGAGAACAAGGATTGCTTGGAATCTCAATTCCTGAAGACCTTGGCGGATCAGGAAAAGATTTTATCACATCAACATTAGTAAACGAAGGATTAGGCGGCGGATTTTCATTTTCCGTTGCAGTTTCTGCACACACCGGCATTGGTACTTTACCAATTTTATATTTCGGAACCGAAGCGCAAAAACAAAAATATATTCCAAAACTTGCGAGCGGAGAGTGGAAAGGCGCTTATGGATTAACAGAACCAAACAGCGGCAGCGATGCGCTCGGCGCAAAAACAACAGCTAAACTTTCTGCTGACGGGAAAAATTATATTTTGAACGGACAGAAATGCTGGATAACAAACGGAGGATTTGCCGACGTGTACACGGTGTTTGCAAAAATTGATGGCGATAAATTTTCTGCATTTATTATTGAAAGAGGATTTGAAGGTTTTACGCAAGGTCCTGAAGAACATAAAATGGGTATCAAAGGATCTTCCACCGTGCAATTATATTTTCAGGATTGTAAAGTGCCTGCAGAAAATTTGCTTGGTGAAGCAGGTAAAGGGCACATCATAGCTTTTAATATTTTAAATATCGGAAGGTTAAAATTATGCGCAGCTGCAATAGGCGCTGCAAAACGCGCCGCAACAACTTCTATTCAATACGCAATTACGCGTGAACAATTCAAAACATCTATTTCAAATTTTGGCGCCATCAAAAATAAAATTGCTGAAATGGCAATTAAAATATGGGTTTCTGAAAGTGCATTGTATCGCGCAGCAAAATGTATTGATGATAAGGAAAATGAATTGCTCGTAACTGGCAAACCGTTTAACGAAGCGGTGCTTGGCGCTGCAGAAGAATATGCCATTGAGTGTGCCATGCTAAAAGTTTTTGGAAGTGAAACGCTCAGTTTTGTTGTGGATGAAGGCGTGCAAATTCATGGTGGCAACGGTTTCAGCGATGAGTATATTATTTCAAAAGCATATCGCGATAGTCGTATTAACCGCATCTATGAAGGAACAAATGAAATCAATCGCTTGCTCACTATAGATATGGTTTTAAAAAGAGCGATGAAAGGAAGATTGGATGTGATGAGCGCGGCAATGGCTGTGTCGAAAGAATTAATGAGCATTCCTGATTTTGGCAGTGATGATGATTCCATGTTTGCAAAAGAAAGAAGGGCCATCATCAATTTTAAAAAATGTATTTTATTGGTTGCCGGCGCAGCAGTGCAAAAATTAATGATGAAGATTGAACAGGAACAGGAAATTTTAATGCACATTGCTGATATGGCAATCGAAATTTACCATGGAGAAAGCGCATTGTTGCGAGCCATGAAATTAGTTGATCAACGCGGCGAACCGGCGTGCCAGTTTGAAATAGATATCGTGCGCACATATTTATATGACGCAGCCGATCGGATCAATAAATTTGGAAAAGATGCCGTGAACGCTTTTGCAAGCGGAGATGAACAACGAATGATGTTATTAGGTGTGAAGCGTTTTACAAAAGTTGAACCATTCAACAGCAAAGAAGCAAAAAGAAGAATTGCGAATAAACTGATAAGCGATAATAAATATCCGCTCTGATTTTTTTGAAGTGAAACGGAAATTTTTTATTTGCCTTTCTTATAAATTTGAAGCTGTCAAATTTCTCTTCTGATTTTTGATTTTAAAATGATTCTGTCGAACCATGTATTCGACTAATGTCTACCCACCGTCGGCTTTCTTCAGTATCTTTATAAAAATTTTCCATCTTGAAATTTCTTTTTTCTGTATTCTTATTAATTAATTCTTCATTTCTTTTTTCACAAGACAGTATTTTGCTGGTAAGAACAACAGGCAAACTTCCATTTATCGAATATGGAATTGGCGATGATAGATTAGGCGGCGCGAAAATGACTTATCTCGACTCAAACATCTTACTCAAAATTGTTGATAGCTTTAAAACGGATTATAAAATACAGCTTTCAAAATATCATTCAGGTTACATCGCCAAAGAAAGTGTAACAATTTTAAAAAAAGAGTTAAGCAAGCCAGTTATAAACAATACGCATTTAAGTTCAAGTTTTAAAGTTTTTGGCGATACTGCATTTGATTATGTAACTATTAATTTGGATGAACGCCTGCCGTATCATAGTTTTCATCTTATTAACCCCTCAGAAATTGCAATAGATATTTTTGGAGTTGCAAGCAACACTAATTGGATTGCACAATTAAAAACCGCAAAAGAAATTAAAAACACATGGTACGAACAAATTGAAGATGATGTGCTTCGTGTTTTCATTCAATTAAAACATACGCAGCATTGGGGTCATAGTATAAGCTATGATAGTGCAGGAACGAAATTAATTGTAAAAGTAAAACGACAACCAACGGTGTTGGACATACGTAGATTGAAAATCGCCGTTGATGCTGGTCATGGTGGAGATAATGTGGGCACAAGTGGTGTTACCAGTAAGGTGCTTGAAAAAGAATACACATTATTAATTGCGAAAGAACTTGCCAAAACTTTAAGGAGAGCAGGAGTGAAGAAAATTTTTATGACAAGAACAAAAGACACTTCGCTTACCATGCCGGAAAGAATAGAGATGCTGAAAAATTTTTCGCCGGATTTGTTAGTGAGCGTACATCTTAACTCCGGTTCGAGTGATACGGTGCAGGGGGTGAGCACTTATTATCGCTATATTGGATTTCGCTCGTTGAGTGTTGCTATTTTAAATCAAATGGAAAAATTAGGTTTGAAGGAATATGGAAATGTTGGTAATTTCAATTTTGCATTAAATGGACCGACTGATTATCCGAATGCATTGGTGGAGGTTGCTTTTTTGAGCAACGAAAAAGATGAAAAGAAAATACTCAATCCGAAATTTCATAAAGCAGTTGCACAAAGAATTTATCTTGGAATTGTTGATTGGTTGAATTCTTTAAAATAGAAATCTTTCAAAATAATTTTTTAATTTTTATTTGCATTTTATGTCCGAACAAAAAAATATTTTTATACATCACGTTTTCTTCTGGTTAAAAAACCCGGATAGTAAAGAAGATAAAGCGGCATTAATTGATGGATTAAAAAAATTATCCAAAGTTGAAACCATCCGTTCATTTCATATCGGGGAACCCGCAGACACTAATCGTGATGTAATTGAGCGTTCTTACTCCATATCGTGGATGCTGATATTCGATAATCTTGAAGATGAAGAAACATATCAACCTCATCCTATTCATAAAAAATTTATTGAGGAATGTTCACATCTCTGGAAAAAAGTTGTTGTGCATGATTCTGTTGATGCAAAATAATTTATTCAAGTTCTATAGCTGCATCACTGTCAACAAACCAATGCAGTTCTCCGTTTACAGGTTTGATAACCTGCGCCGGATATAAATCAGGATTATATTTTCCTTCTATCACTTCATGTAATGCATTGGCTTTATTTTCTCCTGTTGTTAAAAAAGCAATTTTCGAAGAACGGTTTACGATGGATTTAGTTAGTGTGATCCGGTACATGTCCTGCGCTTTTAAAAAAAATGCTTTTGTCCAGGCATTTTCTTCATGCACTACTTCTGTTCCCGGAAATAATGATAACGTATGTCCGTCTTCGCCCATTCCGAGCAGAACAAGATCGAAGGTTTTCAATTTTGAGTTTTCAGTTGAGAGAGGAAAATATCCGCGCAAAATTTTTTCATATTCTGTTGCAGATTGTTCGGGTGAAATATCTGTGCGCATTACGTGTATTTGTTCAGCAGCAACAGGAACATTATTCAGTAATGTTTCATAGGCCATTTTTGCGTTGTTGCGGTTGTCGGCAAATGGAACGGCTCTTTCATCTCCCCAAAAAAAAAGTATTTTTTTCCAATCTATCAACTCACGGTAATGCATAGACGATAATAATTCATAAACTGGTTTTGGTGTATTTCCGCCCGATAAAACCCAGGTAAATTTTTCCTGCTTCTTTAACGTTTCAGAAATAGTTTTAGTTATCCATTCAGCAACATCTTCTGTAAATTCTTTATCGTTTTGATAGATGTGTAAATTCATTTTTTTATTTCTGATTTTGTGATCTGATCTCAAATCTCAAAATTATTTTCAGTGTTGCGATGGCATCGTGATCCAGTTATATCCGTCGCGCGCAATCAATGCTTCTGCATCTTCCGGTCCCCACGATCCTGGTGCATAATTAGGAAAATCAGCAGGCGTGCGGTTTTCCCACGCTTCTAAAATCGGCATAATAATTTTCCATGCCGCTTCTACCTGGTCGCTGCGCATAAATAATGTTGGGTTGCCGGCCATTACATCGAGCAACAAAGTTTCATAGGCCTCCGGTTCATTTCCATCATAAGCATCTTTATAATTAAATATCATGTCAACCGGATTCAAAGTCATAGCTTGACCGGGATGTTTGGCCTGAAAACGCAATCGAATATCCATTTCCGGTTGAATGCTTAACGTTAGCCGGTTTGGCCGCCATGTTTCTGCAGCTTCCGGCGGAAAAGCATAACTCGGAGCCGGTCGAAATTGAATAGTGATGATTGTTGTTTTTTCATGCAGCCGTTTTCCCGTGCGTACATAAAAGGGAACCTGTTGCCAGCGCCAGTTATCAATATAAAATTTAACGGCAGCAAATGTATCCTCATTTGAATTCGGGCTGACACTTTTTTCATGCCGGTAACCCGGAGTTTTTTCTCCTTCCATCCAACCGTCGCCATATTGTCCGCGCACTGCATGCTGATGCACTTCTTCTTTACTAAATTTTTTTATTGCATTGAGCACATCCACTTTTTTATTTCGTATTTCATCCGCGTCAAACGAAACAGGCGCTTCCATTGCGATCATACAAATCAATTGCAGAATATGATTTTGCACCATATCCCGCAACGCGCCGGAAGTTTCATAATATCCACCGCGTCCTTCCACGCCAACAGTTTCTGCAGCGGTTATTTGCACAAACTCAATATAATTTCTGTTCCAGATCGGTTCGAATAATGCATTTGCAAAACGCAATGCTAAAATATTCTGAACAGTTTCTTTTCCGAGATAATGATCGATGCGATATATCTGGCATTCTTTAAACATGCTTTTCAGCAGCGCATTTAATTGATGCGCACTTTCCAAATCATGACCAAAAGGTTTTTCAACAACGATACGCGTGCATTTTGAATCAGAACAAAGTTCTAACGGGCCTAATTTTTTTGCAATGTCCGGAACAAGTTGCGGTGCAACGGCCATATAAAAAATAACATTTGGGTGCACGCCAAATTCTGTTTCTTTTGTTTTAACTATTTCTGCAATTTTTTTGTACTCATCATCTTTTTCTGCGTCCATTCGGAGATAAGAAACATGTTGAGAAAAATCTTTCCATTTTCCGTTTTGTTCATCCTGCCTTCTGCTGAATTGTTTTATTCCGTCGAGTAATCTTTCTCTATAGCTATCATCAGAATATTCTGTGCGACCGATACCAATTATTGAAAATTTCTCAGGCATCCATTCGTCAATAAAAAGATTATAGAGTGCCGGGCAAAGTTTGCGATAATTCAAATCACCACTTCCTCCAAAAATAAATAACACAGAAGCCGGCGGACGTTTATGATTTTGCATGAGTGTTGTTTAATATACGATTTACGATGTACAATTTCTGATTTATGATTTTGTGATGTCTGATTTGTGCTTTTCGGTTATACATCATCGTTAGTTATATGTTTTGTTTTTTAATTTTTCTTTTTTGTAATAAACATTTGTTCTTTATTCATCATCCTTGCGTCGCACTCTTGTACTATTAGTTCTTTATTCAACTATCGCTCCCGGTTTGCAACAACATTTTCCCATCAAATTCCTTTCTAATTATCAATTATACATTTTCAATTGTAAATTTATTTGTTTCTTCATTCGCTTTTCCATTCCGTATGAAAAGTTCCGGGCATATCAATTCGCTGATAGGTATGCGCGCCAAAATAATCACGCTGTGCCTGAATTAAATTCGTTGGCAAATGCTCACTGCGGTACGCATCAAAATATCCAAGCGAAGCCATCAACCCGGAAATTGCATAGCCGGTTTGTGCGGCGTGCATAATTATATTTCTCATGTGCTGCCTTTTTGCATGCAGCAGCTGAGCAATATTACTATCCAATAACAAATTTGGGAGCTTAGGGTTCGTTTTAAATGCAGTATAAAAAGTTTCGAGTAGTGAAGAACGGATAATGCAACCTCCGCGCCATACGCGCACAACTTCCGGCAACGGAATTTCCATATTTAATTCTGATGATGCTTTTTGCAACATTGCTAATCCTTGTGCATAACAAATAATTGTTGCAAAATATAATGCATCCTGTAATTGCTGAATAAAAACTTCCTGCGGAACATCAATATGCGTTTGCGTTGTTTTATATAATGCAGCAGCCTGGATTCTTTCTTCTTTGTATGTAGAAAGATCGCGCATTGCAACAGCCATGTCAATAACCGGAACAGAAACGGGCAGATCCATAGCATCCTGCGATGTCCATTTGCCCGTTCCTTTTGAACCGGCTTTATCCAGAACCATATCTATCAAACGATTTTCCGTTTTATCATCTTTCTGCAAAAAAATATCTGCAGTTATTTCAATTAAAAAAGATTGCAACTCATCGTTATTCCAGTTTTTATATACTTTATGTAATTCATCATTATTCAATCCAAGCCCACGATGCATTAAATCATACGTTTCACTGATGAGTTGCATAATTGCATACTCAATACCGTTATGAACCATTTTTACATAATGACCTGCAGCGAGTTTTCCGAGATGAGCCACGCATGGACTTCCATTTACTTTTGCTGCAACAGCTTCTAATATTGGTTTAACCTGTTCATATGCTTCCGGATCTCCACCGGGCATAATACTTGGCCCGGTTCGCGCGCCTTGTTCGCCACCGGAAATTCCGATGCCCATAAAATGAATGCCTTTATCTTTTAAAAAATTTAATCGCCTCAAAGTGTCGGTGTAATGCGAGTTGCCGCCATCAATTACAATATCTCCATTTTCTAATAGCGGGAGCAAATCGTTGATCACATCATCAACAGGTTTGCCTGCAGGAACAAGCATCATCAGTTTGCGCGGACGTTCCAACAGTTGTATCATTTCGGCCAAAGTATTCACGCCTTTTACAATTGTATTTGGTGTTGCGGATGATTCGAGCGCTGCGCCTTTTTGAACATCTTTGTCAAACCCAATTGCGCGAAATCCATGGTCGGCCATATTGAGCAAAAGATTTCTGCCCATAACTCCGAGGCCTATCATTCCAAAATCGAATAAATTATTTGCCATATTTTTTTTAATAAGAGAGGCAAAAATAAATATTATAACTGAACCATAATGCTATTATAATATTGATCGCAATGAAGGAATATTTCTTTGCACATTTTTTTCGCCAGGCCCGGGAATATGCCTGTTAATTTTTTTGTACAAAGCGAAAGATATTTTAACTTCATTTCTCTTACGCAAGACCCTATTCATTTCCTATCTAAGAACCTGCTATTGTTTCCTCGAACCTCATTAATTTTTTTTAATTTTTTAATACAAGCCTAATTGTATTATTTATTTATCAGGCTTATATTTTTTAATAGGCTAAATCCTGATTTATGAAAAGGTATAGGTTTTGTTATGTATTATTTCTTGTCGCTGCGCTCAACATTTCAATTGCATATTCTCAGGCAGATGTACTCACTCAGCATAATGATCTCGCACGCACAGGTTGGAATAGCCAGGAAACAACACTTACTACAAGCAATGTAAATGCAAACACGTTTGGATTTTTATATTCAAGATCGGTGGATGACCAGGTATATGCGCAACCACTTATTGTGAGTGGAGTGAATATTCCATCCGTAGGAAGTAAGAACATTGTATTTGTTTGCACAGTTAATAACACAATTTATGCTTTTGATGCCGATGATGGAAGTGTGCCCGCATACTGGCAAAAAAATTATACACCTTCCGGTTATCGGCCGCCAACGAAAAATGATATACACCCGGGTTTGTGCGGCGGTGGCTATAACGATTTGTCGAGCAATATAGGAATAGTAGGAACACCCGTAATTGATAAAGCCGCAAACACTTTATATTTTGTAACAAAACTTGTAAGCACAACTCCCGGTGTGGAAGATAATCATACATGGAACAATAGTGTATCAAATGAAGAATACACATACACAACGAATGGATTTCATCAATACCTGCATGCAATTGATTTGAGAACAGGCGCTGAAAAAACAAATAGCCCTGTAGAAATAATTGATACGCTTGCAGGAAGCGGCGATGGCAGCATAAGTGGAAAAATTGGATTTGATCCGAGAAGACAATTCAATCGTGGCGGATTGGTGTTATCTCGTGGAATTGTTTACATTTCTTTTTCGGCGCATTGCGATTGGAACCCGGCTCACGGATGGTTAATAGGATATGATGCATCGAGCCTTCAACTTAAAATGGGATATATTTCTACACCTAACGACGGGCGCGGCGGTATTTGGATGAGTGGCGCCGCGCCTGCAGTTGATGCAAATGGAAATTTATATTTTACCACAGGTAATGCTTATGATGATGAGAATGGATTTACCGATCTTCCTGGCACCAAAGAAAACAGGGGAGAAAGTGTTGTTAAGTTAACTCCGAATGCGCCGGATAATACTGCAACTGCATTGAATATTTCAAGTTATTTCACACCGCATAATTATATGCAGCTTAATGATGCCGATTTGGATTTTCCAATTCAAACTTTATTAATACCTAACACAAAAATGGTGTTAACAGGAGTGAAGGGAACTTTTATTTATGTGCTTGATACAACTAATCTTGGCGGATATAATAGCTCAACGGATAATGTGCTGCAATCTTTTGCTGTTTCTTCCAACGCTCAAATGCATTCTTCATTCGCTTATTTTGGCGGCGCAACAAATCAATATGTTTATCAATTTTCTGAAAACACATTACTCCAGTCGTTTAAAGTTAATTCTGCTTCATTATCAAATCCTGTGAGCGGAAGTGTAAGCGGGCCAACAGGAATTTCAGGCGCATATATGTCCGTATCTTCAAATGGTTCTGATGCATCTTCAGCAATATTATGGATTACCCATGCTGTAAACGGCTGCAATGCAAATCAACAAACATGCCCGGGAATTTTACGCGCGGTGCGCGCCGACGATGTTACAACAGAGTTGTGGAACTCAACCATAAATCCGGCAGACAATCTTGGAAATTTTTCAAAGATGAATTGCCCAACTGTTGCTAACGGTAAAGTATATGTAAATACTTTTTCAAACCAACTGATGGTTTATGGTTTGACAAACAACAGCACCTGTAATGCATACCCTAATGTTGCTTCATCTGTGAATAACACTAATGCAACGTATACTGCGTCATCAACAGCAAGTGGCAGCGCAGCTAATGCATTTGATGGAGATCAAAACACAAGCTGGACTGCAGCAACAAGCGGAACAGGTGGCGGAAATACTGCATCTCTTACTGTTAACCTCAGCGCAAAATATGACATTTGCAAAGTAATAATTTACTGGGGCTCTAATGTTGGGAAAGCATTTAACATACAGGGCTCAAATGATGGAACTAATTTCACTACGCTTTATTCTGTCACAAGCAATATCTCCGTTGAAAATGTAATAACGCTCGCCAATGTAAGCTATCAGTATATAAGAATGCAGGGCGTTACAAGAAACAGCACCACCACAGGATATGTAATAAACGAAATGGAAGTATATGGACAGCTAACAAATTTGTGTACAACGCCTGCATCGCTTTCAGCTACCAACTTAACGCAAAACTCGGCAACATTAAGCTGGCAGGCTGTTCCAGGAGCTACGAGTTATACCATTCAATATAAAACATCACTTGTGAGCAGTTGGATAACAAGAACAACAACTTCAACTACCATTAATATTTCTGCACTCACATGTAACACCGGTTATACTTATGAAGTGCAGGCGAATTGTGCTTCGGGAACAAGTGCACAAGCAATAGGTACATTTACAACAAGCACTTGCACGGCAACATGCGGACCGTTGCCAACAAGATATTTTAGCGCAGACATTGGCGATATTGGAGTAGCTGGTTCTTCATGTTTGAATAATGGAATCTATACAATACAGGGATCGGGAATTGATATTGGCGGCAGCAACGATGAATTTCAATATGCTTTCACAAATTTATTGGGAGATGAACATGTATTTGCGCAAGTGTTAACGCAGGATGCTTCTAACATAAATAATAAAGCGGGATTGATGTTCAGGGACAGCGTAAGCAATACGTCGCGATTTGTATTTATCGGCACAACAAATGGAAATGGAATCGTTTTTGAATACAGGAGCACGCCGGGTGGTGCAACAACAGTAATTACAGTAGCTAATATTGCTGCTCCATATTGGGTTGAATTAAATAAAAGCGGAACACAATACACTGCTTACATTTCGGCAACAGGATTACAAAATTCGTGGGTTCAGGTTGGAACAACAGTTGATCTCGGATTTGGAAATGCCACGGCTTACGTAGGCATGGCTGTTAGTAGCGATAACAATTCTGTTTTATCAACGGCAACTATTGGCAATTATACAGAAGTGAGCGGAGCGTTACCCGTTAAATTTCTCGGCTTCACCGCAAGCAATGTAAATAATCAATACATAGGTGTAAAGTGGGCAACATCTTCTGAAATTGACAGTAAATATTTTGATGTGCAAAGAAGTAATGATGGTATTATTTTTTCAACCTTTGCGCAGGTAAATGCGTCGGGCAACAGTAACATTATTCAGTATTATTCTGCTAATGATTATCATCCGGTAAACGGATATAATTTTTACCGGCTTAAAATAGTTGATATAGATGGCTCAGTAACTTATTCGCCAATTATTGAAATTAATTTTGGAAATCAAACTTCACCAAATATATTTCCTAATCCGGCAAGTTCGTACTTTACTGTAACTGCCGGACAAGAGGAGATGAAAGAAATTTCTGTTATTGATGTGTCGGGAAAAACAATTCAGCATGTTATTAATAGTAACGGATCATCAGCAATAACAATTACATCGGAAAGTTTTGCTGCAGGAGTTTATATTATTAAGATAACAACAGCTTCGCATGTTTATCAGCAAAAATTATTCAAACAATAATTGCTGATTTAAAACAAATATTTTTAAAAGAAACTATTGTACATGAGGAACGGGATAACCCATGTGGCAGGTTCTGCACCAAATAATCGGCTTTGTATAAATTTTTTTATCAATAATAAGATCAAAATATTTTTTGTTGATCTTCATCGTCATTTTCAGCATTTCTCTTGCAGTTAATTTTTCTTTTTTTTCATCGCTGGCAAAATCAATTCTTTCCGGAAAAATATTTTTTGTTGGAACATGGCAATAGATACAAGTAACGCCAAGTTGTCTTTCGAAAGTGTACATCACTCTTTCCAATTCCTGGTCGCTGATATTTTTTGATAATACTTTTAAATTTTTGAAAGATTTTTTTTCGTCATCAGGGTTAGTTAATGCAACGCCCGTAATGGTCAATAAAAATAAACCCGTTATCACGAACATTTTTTTTACGGGTTGCATTGGCAGGATTTTTAAAAAAGAAAATCTGTTCAATTATCAATGAGTGTCGCCGGGATGTGGGTTGCCCCTATGGCAGGTTATACAACTTATAGCCGGAACTGTATTGCCGCTTTCGTCTTTATTAAAACTAAAATATTTTTTGTTGATCTTCGCTGTCATCCTCATCATATGCCGCGCAATATTTTTTTCAGGCTTTGCATCGCTTGCAAAATCCAGGTGATGTGAAGAAGAATCCGCTTCCGGCGCATGGCAGAAATTACACTTAACTCCGAGCGCTTCTTTAAACCCATCCATTATTTTATCCAGGTCTTCCTTACTGATATTTTTAGGTAATATTTTCAGATTTTTATGTTTAGGCTCATCAGGCGGGGTGGTAGCTGCAATGCCAAAAACAATGAGGCTGATAAATACAGTAACAGCAAAAATTTTTTTACGGTGCATAAGCTGAAATTTTGTTGCATAAATTTATTAAACCTTTTTTATTCAGCCAGATATTTTTTATAAAAGATTATACAATTTTAATTAAGATTATTTGTATAAATTAATGCAATGAATAATAAAATACGCTGGGGAATTTTAGGCTGCGGAAATATTGCCGCAAAGTTTGCCTCTGATCTTAAGTACGTAACCGATGCAGAATTAGTAGCTGTCGGTTCGCGAAAACAAAATGCTGCCGATGAATTTGCAAAAAAATTTTCTGCTTCGCATAGTCATGGCAGTTATGAAGCATTGGTAACCGATAATGATGTAGATGTTATTTACATCGCTTCTCCGCATGGTTTGCATCACGAACATGCCCTGTTATGCATAGAAAATAAAAAAGCAGTGCTTTGTGAAAAAGCATTTGCCATCAACCGGAAACAGGCTAAGGAAATGATCGATGCTGCAAAAAAGCAAAATGTTTTTTTGATGGAAGCATTGTGGACGAAATTTTTACCCAACTACGCAGTAGTGCAAAAAATGATTAATGAACAAAAACTCGGAGACATAAGAAGCGTGCTTGTAAATTTTGGATTTGTTCCGCGTTCACCATTTTCACCAAGAATTTATGATCCTAAACTTGGCGGAGGCACTTTGCTCGACATAGGAATTTATAATGTTTTTATGGTTTTGTCTGTTTTGGGAAAACCGGATGCTATCGAAGCCTCGATGACACCTGCTTCAACAGGAGTTGATGAACAGTGCGCTGCTACTTTTAAATATAACAACGGGTCTGTAGCACAACTTTTTTCTACTTTTTCTTCCAATCTTGCTACGGATGCTCACATAAACGGAACCAAAGGCCGGATTCATTTAACGCACCGTTTTTATTCGCCTGCGGCAGAAATAGAATTTTATCCTGATTATGTTGACAGCAAACAAATAATTCCGTTTCACAAGGAAGAAGGATTCGGATATCAATATGAAGCGAGACATGTTTGTGAATGTTTACGGAATGGATTAATTGAAAGCCCGGTGATGACGCATGCAGATACATTGGTGCTGATGGAAATTTTAGACGAGATACGCGCGATTGCGGGAATTCATTATGATGTTGATTAAAGATAGTGATGCGTTGAATAGAAATTCTTCAGTACAAGAGTGCGACGCAACAATGCTTAATAGAAATTCGAAAGCTGGCTACATAAAAATTATCTTTGCGGATTATCAACTCAAAAAAAACGGGAGCAGATAAATTTCAAATAAATGAAATTATCTAACAGTAATGTACAACCGAAATACGATTCGTAAAAATTCGTGTAATTAGTGTTATGGAAAAATCAAATTTTGTTGATCAAATAAGAATTTTTTGCAGAAGCGGGCACGGCGGAGCAGGCAGCAAACATTTTTTGCGCACAAAATATAATGCAATGGCCGGACCTGATGGCGGCGATGGCGGACGCGGCGCACATATTATTTTGCGCGGCAATAAAAATTTATGGACACTGCTTCACTTGCGTTATTATAAAAATGTACTCGCAGAAAATGGCGAAAATGGAAGTGGCACAAATTGCACAGGAAGATCGGGTAAAGATATAATCATTGATGTGCCGCTGGGTACAATTGCCCGCGACGAATTGAGTGGAAATAAAGAAGCAGAAATTCTAAAAGATGGAGAAGAAATTGTTTGGATGAAGGGCGGCCGCGGCGGATTAGGTAATGCAAGTTTTGCGACACCCACAAACCAGGCGCCGGAACATGCGCAACCTGGCGAAGCTGGTGAAGAAGGATGGAAAGTATTAGAGCTGAAAGTATTGGCAGACGCGGGTTTGGTAGGATTTCCAAATGCAGGTAAATCAACGCTGTTATCTGTACTCACCGCAGCAAAACCAAAAATTGCCGACTACGCATTCACAACTTTGATTCCGCAATTAGGTATTGTTGAATATCGCGACGGAAAATCTTTTTGTATTGCAGACTTGCCCGGAATTATTGAAGGCGCTGCTGAAGGAAAAGGATTAGGTCATCGTTTTTTGCGGCATATAGAAAGAAATTCTGTTTTACTTTTTTTAATTCCTGCAGACAGTAGCGATCATAAAAAAGAATTCGACATTCTTCTGTATGAATTGGAAAAATACAACCCCGAATTATTACACAAGCAATTTATTATTGCAATAAGTAAAAGTGATATGCTGGATGACGAATTA
The DNA here is from genome assembly GCA_963774065.1 of Chitinophagia bacterium. GTDB lineage: Bacteria > Bacteroidota > Bacteroidia > Chitinophagales > Chitinophagaceae > Puia. The sequence continues at coordinate 1,125,991 of CAVZDO010000003.1, read as the reverse complement.
AAAAAAGCAATTGAAAAAGAATTGCCAAAAAATATTCCGCATATTTTTATTTCTTCGGTTACACAACAAGGATTAACTGAACTTAAAGATCTGTTATGGAATATATTAAATGTATCTTAGACATTTAATCGTATTTTAAGAAATTGTTAATAGATTTGATTAAGTTTTGAAATTCAAATTATGTGTGTATCTTTGTGTCTGAATTACACGAAGAGCTTATTCAACTGATAAAACCACATTCTTCCGCAGTTCGTTCTTCAAAGTAGATTCTTTCCATTACGATTGTTTTCCAACTATAAGATTGCACGCTTTACACGATTTGCTGCCAGCAAAATGTTTTACTATTTCGTCACTAAACAAACAATTATATGAAGAAGAAGATCATGACAACAATCGCAACATTTACTGCAGCAGGTTTATTATTATTTACTGTTGCAACAACACAAGCTCAAACTACAACGAATGCTTCCGCTGACAAACATACAACAGTTAAATATCTTGGTACACAGGATGATGTTATCTTGTTTAATGTAGCAGTGGATAATCCTAATGGAAACAAGTTCAGCGTTATTGTAACTGATAATGAAGGCAACCAGCTTTTTAAGGAAGTTTACAATGAGAAAAAATTCGACAAAAGATTTAAACTTCCTAAATCAGAAACAGGAAAGTTGAGCTTTGTAGTAAGAAATTTCAAAGATGCATCTGATGATGTTCATTCTTTTGAAATTAGCGATCGCATTGTAGAAGATGTGGTTGTTACTAATGTAAAATAATACGACAGTTTTTTTGTGTTTGAATTTGTGTTAATGTTCCGGTACATATTATTGTGCCGGAACATTTTTTTTATGAACCTGCGCCATCCTGTTTGCCTTAGTTTCATTCCGAAAAATTTCCATCGCATATTTTACTTTAATTGTAGGTTTGTTATCCAAAATCTTTTTAGTATGAAGAAATTTTTTGTAACAATTGCGTTGTCTGTATTCATGCTACATGTTTTTGCCGATGAAGGCATGTGGCTCCCACTGTTGCTTGGCGAACAGGTTTATAATAATATGATGCAAAAAGGATTGAAGCTTACCAAAGAACAATTATACAGCATCAACAAGGCTTCCATTAAAGATGCGGTTATAATTTTTGGCGGCGGCTGTACCGGCGAAATTGTAAGTAACGAAGGATTGATTTTTACCAATCATCATTGCGGCTATAGCGCCATTACTGCGGCCAGCACTATGGATCATAATTACCTGCATGATGGATTTTATGCAAAAAGTAAACAGGAAGAAATTCCGGCGCAGGGATTGTACGCTGATTTTTTATTGAAGATTGAAGATGTTACCAAAGAAATTGAAGATTCTGCAAAAGGATTATCCGGCGATGAAAGAGCTGCAAAAATACAATCAGTGATTTCGGTTATTAATGACCGTTATAATGATCAGAGCAAACATATTTTTGGAAGAGTAAGTTCTTTGTTTAAAGGAAATCAATTTTTGGTTTTTGTTTATCAGCGATATAATGATATAAGATTGGTTGGAGCTCCACCCGAAAGTGTTGGTAAATTTGGCGGGGAGACGGATAATTGGGAATGGCCGCGGCATAATTGCGACTTCTCTGTTTTTCGTGTATATATGAGTAAAGATGGAAAAGCTTCTGATTATTCTCCGGAAGACATTCCGCTGAAACCAAAATATTTTCTCCCTGTTTCTATCAAAGGAATTAAGGACAATGATTTTGCTATGATCTATGGTTATCCGGGAAGCACAAACAGGTATGAAACTTCTTACGGAGTAAAACAAAAAATTGATATTGATAATCCAACATTAGTTAAGCTAAGAGAAGTGCGGTTGAAATATATGTTTGAGGAAATGAAAAAAGATCCGTCGGTGAAATTGGAACTTGCACCGAGCTATGCAAGCATCGCTAATTACTGGAAATTTTACGATGGGGAATCGAAGCAGCTGATCAAATATCATATTTATGATCAGAAAAAAATTGCAGAAGAAAAATTTCAACAATGGGCGCAAGATAAACCCGAGTTTCAAAATGTTTTGAACGACTGGCAAAAAGCTTATGCAGCATGGAGAGCATTTTCCATGCATCGTGTTTATATCAATGAAGGAATTTTAGGTTCGCCGCTTATTGCTTTTGCTTCAACATTGCAGCAGGTTGAGAACGCGCTGGTAAAACTAAATGGCGGCGATGTAAAAAAAGCAGTTGCCGCAGCGAATGACGCGCGAAAAAAATTTTTAAAAGCAGAAAATAAAATTTCTGATGAAAATATTCTTGCTGCTATTACCATGATGTATTATATGGATGTTGAGAAAAATCAACGCCCGATCGGTTTTTTTGAAACTATAAAAGGAAGTTATGGCGATCTCAATAATATAGATACCTATAAAAAATATGCAGCTGATGTTTTTGCAGGCACAATGATTTTTGATGATGCAAAATGGAATGCATTTGTATCAAATCCGGATGCAACTGTTTTGCAAAATGATCCGGCGTATGCGCATGCAAGCGCATTTGTAAAAAACTGGCAGGGAAAATATCTTCCTTTTTATCAGCAATTCACTGCAAAAAATAATGAGCTTGGTAGATTATATCTCAAAGGCATCATGCAAATGGATCCAAAAAAAATCCGCTACCCTGATGCAACATTTACCATGCGTGTTTCTTATGGCAATGTAAAATCTTATAATCCACGCGATGCCGTGCACTATGATTATGCGTGCACGATGAAAGGTGTGCTGGAAAAATATATTCCTGATGATTATGAATTTGATTTGCCGCCAAAATTAGTTGAGCTGGCAAATAAAAAAGATTTTGGGCAATACGCCGACAAACAGAAAAATGATTTGGTAGTAACATTCATTACTACAAATGATATTACCGGAGGCAATTCTGGTTCGCCGGTATTAAACGCGAATGGAGAATTAATCGGGCTTGCATTTGATGGAAATTATGAGGCATTGAGCCACAAAATTGCATTTGACCCGGTGTACAACCGCACTATATGTGTTGATATTCGCTATGTGCTTTGGTGCATTGATAAATTGGGCGGCGCTTCCAATATTATTAATGAGTTGAAATTGGTAAAACCAATCAGGCAATAAATAAAAAAGATTTTATTCTTTCTAAAAAAATAAAACCCGATATAAATAATATCGGGTTTCTTATTAATTAATTTTTTTTATTTAGTTAGAAGATGCCTGAGTTTTAGCTGTGTTGAGAAGTTTCGTAACTGTGCTAAAATCCATCGCCTTTATTTGTTCTTTAGTGTATTGCTTAAATGTACTTGTTGTAAGTATTGAACCGGGAATTAGTACATATCGATAAAGAGCTCCGGAATAATCGCCAGTTGCGGCTAAATCAATTTCGCCAACAAATAAAAATTGCGAAATTAAGCCATCTATTGCCTGCAATTGCGGATCATAAATATTTATAGCAACTGTATCACCACTGTTGGGAAATCCTATGTAAGAATCCACAACACCATTGCTTAAAATTGCTGATGTTAAGGATGAAGCGGTAATTGCCTCTTCATATAAAGAATCAGTAGTATTAAGAGGAGTACTGAGTGTTATCCATGAGGTATATAGTATGCTGTCTGGACCAGCGGGTCCTTTAGGGCCAGCAGGGCCTGTACTACCTTTTGAGCATCCGGACATAAAAAAAATTACAATAGCTACTGTAGATAATAACATCAGATTTTTCATGATTTCGTCAGTTTAGATTTAAAAAATTTTTTTATTAATTGTTTGGTACGATCTTTTTACGGTAAAGGTTTGCTTAATGATTTTAAATTGAAGTTTTTCCTACGGCAGAAAATCGAAGGTTATAAACAAATGTAAAAAACAATATCCAATCGAAGGAATAAAAATAAAACCCGGTACAAATTTGTACCGGGTTTTAATAAAATATTATCAGTTGTTAATTAGAACTTGATTTATTTGTTGCCTCATTAACCAATTTGGTTGCTGTGGCAAAATCCATTGCTTTTACCTGCGACTTTGTATAATTTTTGAAAGCAGTGCTTTGCGTTAAAATAGATCCGGGAATTATAACGTAACGGAATTGCGCTCCGCTTATATCGAAGGTTGCTGCTATATTAATTTGCCCGACAAGGTAATCCACTTCTACAACGCTGGAATAGTCCAGTACATTAACTATAGAGCCATCGTTATTAAACAGGTTTTGTACATAAGACAAAACTACACCACTATCAAGAATGGCTTGCGTAATTGCAGGAGTGAGTAATGTATCAACAAAAATACTGTCTGGTCCGCTCGTAGTTGTAAAGGTATCAACAGTTGTAACTAATGTGATCCAGGCAGAATGCAATACGCTATCCGTTCCGTTAGTGCCATTAGTTCCGTTAGTGCCATTGGCGCCATTTGTACCGTTCGAGCCATTAGTTCCATTTGTGCCTGCTGGTCCGGCAGGGCCTGCTGGTCCTTTTGAACAGCTAACAATTGCTACACTAATTACAAGACATCCTACTAAAAGTAATTTTAAATTTTTCATGTCTGAAAATTTGGATTGAATTAAATTGGTTAAATAGTTTTTTTCGATAAAAGTTAGTTACAACTATTAAAACTGTTGAATTATTATCTGTTTGCTGTAAAAATCTGCAGCGGAATTTGACCAGCTATCGAAGGGAAGTGGTTTCAGCCTTAAACAAATTAAAACAGTAAGCGCAATAAACAACTATAATGCAACGAATAGTTTAATATGATTATTGTTTTTCTTTACTAATTATTTGTTTTTAGAGCCCTGAAAGCAATAAAACAGCTCAGTAGTATCAATATACTTCCCAGCAAAAATGGTGCACCGGGGAAATGAAAAGGAGCATTTTTATTTGTGAAGTAATAAAAAAGATTTGTCATTATTAAAGGCCCGATAATAGAGGTTGCACTCATTAAGCTGGTAACAGAACCTTGCAATTCACCTTGTTCATTTGGCGGAACATGTGTTGTAAGAATTGCCTGTAGCGCAGGTCCCGCAATTCCACCAAGGCAATAAGGAATAAGAAAAACGAACATCATCCAACTTTGCGAAGCAAAAGCAAAGAGCAACATTCCAACAGTGTACAAACCTAATCCGATATAAACACTTTTTTCGTTGCCTAATTTAGGATTGATAAAACGAATCAATCCGCCCTGCACAATCGCTATTAAAAGCCCTACAACACCCAAAGAAATACCCACCATTTTTGGGCTCCAGTTAAAACGGTACATCGTAAAATAATTCCAGTTGCTTTGCACCGCATGTGCAGCGATATATACAAGAGTTAGTGAGATGAATAATCCACCTAATGCCGGATATTTTTTCAGATGTGCCAATGCCCCAACCGGATTTGCTCTTTTCCATTCAAATTTTCGCCTGTGTTCTTTGCTTAATGATTCAGGCAAAATAAAATATCCGTACAGCCAATTTAATAAACACAAACCTGCAGCAGCATAAAACGGAACGCGCGGACCAAATTGTCCGAGAAATCCACCTATAACAGGGCCGATGATAAAGCCTAATCCAAATGCTGCGCCAACCATCCCAAAATTCTTTGCTCGATTTTCGTTCGTGCTGATGTCGGCTATATATGCAGATGCTGTTGTAAAACTTGCACCGGTAATTCCTGCAATTGCTCTTCCTACAAATAACCATGTTATGGTTGGAGCGAATGAAAGAAAGAGATAGTCAATTCCAAATCCGAATAAAGAAAAAAGTAAAACGGGTCTGCGTCCGTATTGATCGCTAAGGTTGCCCAATATCGGCGCGCAAACAAACTGCATAGTTGCATAAGCAAAAGTTAACCATCCTCCATATTTTGAAGCGACACTTACATCGGCATGAATTAATTGTTCAATCAATTTGGGAATTACCGGAATTATAATTCCCCAACCGGTGATGTCTATAAGCAGTGTAACAAAAATAAAACCTAAAGCAGCCTGGCGCGATTTCATAGTTTAAAAAATGTTGGGCAAAGTAAACAAAAAGCAGCGAGAGTAATGAGTCATTAATAAAAACTAAAAAGAAAATAACCCGAATATTTATTTTGATGAACGTACGCAACCATCGTCAACTATCTTCGTTTTAAAACTAGAAACTAGAAACTAGAAACTAGAAACTAGAAACTAGAAACTAGAAACTAGAAACCAGAAACCAGAAACCAGAAACTAAAAGCTAAAAACTGATTCACTCTCCTTTAAAAACCGGTAATCTTTTTTCCAAAAAAGCTTTCACTCCTTCATTATAATCGTAAGTGTGGCCGGCGGCAAATTGCAATTCATCTTCAACTTTTAATTGTTGGTCAAATGAATTTATTAAGGAAGAATTCAGCGCTTGTTTTGTATACGCCAAACCTTTTGTTGGCATTTGTGAAAGTGTAATTGCGATTTTCATAGATTCTTCTGCAAAAATTTCATCAGGGAAAATTTTATAGATCATTCCCATTTTTTCTGCATCAACCGCACTCACTTTATCGCCGAGCATCATCAATGCGCTTGCTTTTTGAAATCCAATTAATCTTGGCAAAATAAATGTGCCGCCGCTATCAGGTATCAACCCGATTTTTGAAAACGCCTGAATGAAGGACGCTGAATGTGCCGCCAACACTACATCGCAGCACAATGCAATATTTGCGCCTGCACCTGCGGCAACACCATTAACGGCGCATACAACAGGCTTTTCAATTTTTCTTATTTTATTTACAATCGGATTATAATACTCGGAAATCATCTTATCAAAGCGCGGAGTATTTGGTTGAGCTAATTCAGTTAGATCCTGCCCGGCACAAAATGCTTTTCCATTTCCTGTTATAAAAATGCTGCGGATGTTTTTATCGGCAGCGCAATCATCTAAAATTTTTTTCAGTGATGAGGCCATTTCACGATTGAACGCATTAAATTTTTCCGGCCGATTGAGTGTAACTATTGCAACAGCATTTTTTATTTCGAAAAGAATGGAAGACATTTTGATTTACGATTTCAGATTTACAATTTACGATTAATCATGAGAGCAACTAATGACATTTAAAATAATCGAAAGGCTCCCTGCAATTTTCGCAAACATATAGCGCTTTGCATGCTGTTGAGCCGAACTGGCTCACAAGTTTTGTATTATACGAATTGCAATGCGGACATTGAATTGCTTCTCCTTCATGAAATAATTCTGTATGACAAACCTGTTGTTTTATTGTTGGCGGAGCTATGCCAAAGGCTTTTAATTTTTCTTTACCGTGTTCACTCATCCAATCGGTTGTCCATGCCGGTGAAAGAACAGAAATGATTTTTATTTTTTTATATCCGCGTTCAAGCAAAATCATTTTTATGTTCATGCTGATAACATCCATTGCGGGGCAGCCGGAATAAGTTGGAGTGATTCTAATTTCTACTTCTTCATTATTTATTTTTACATCGCGCACAATTCCTAAATCAATAACAGAAAGAACCGGAACTTCCGGATCGTACACTTCTTCTAAAAGTTTCCAAATTTTTTTTGTTGATATATTTTGCTCATTACTCATGCTAATAAGATAAATCAGAAATCACCATTCACTGTTCGGATATGTTCTTTGCAAAAATTGCATTTCAGTTAAAATATTTTCGAGATGTTTTGTATGATTTCCATTTTTGCCGCCGACTTGCATATTCACGTTTTCAGGAATTGATAATGTTGCTTCATCAAAAACCGCTTTCACTTTTTTCATCCAATCGTTTTTTATTGATAAAACATCAACACCATATTTTTCACTTGCAGCTATTTGCTCGTAGTTCACAGCATCAAACATTTCCTGTGTAAACATCCATAGATCATCAACGGCTTTCAGTATGCGTGAACGGCTTTCTTCCGTTCCATCACCTAAGCGAATTACCCATTCGCTGCTCCATCGTAAATGATAAACAACTTCTTTTAAAGATTTTTCTGCAATAGCTGCAAGTGTTTCATCATTACTATTTTTTAATTGCTGGTATAAATAAAACTGATAAGCGCTAAAAAAAAATTGGCGCAAAATAGTTTTAGCCCAATCGCCATTAGATTGCTCAACCATTAAAAAATTTTTGAAATCATTTGCATTGCGCAAGTAGGCAAGTGTATCTTCTGTCTCGGGTCGAGTAGTCGAATTATTGAATTGTTGATTGGTTGATTCGTTAATTAATTTTGCAGCGTACTGATAAAAATTTCTTGCCTGCCCAATTAAATCCAACGCAATATTTGAAATAGCTATATCCTGCTCCAATATCGGTCCGTGCCCAGTCCATTCACTATTTCTATGACCAAGAATTAATGAATTGTCTGCGAGATGAAGAGTGTAATTTATTAACTGATTTTTCATAGCAATCAAGATTACATATGTTTCAGCTCATCGGGCAAATTATAAAATGTGGGATGACGATATGCTTTATCATTTGCAGGATCGTACAATGAAGATGCTTCATCCGGATTTGATGCATGAATATATTTGCTTTCAACAACCCAAATGCTTATGCCTTCCATTCTTCTTGTGTAAACATCGCGCGCATTTTCAATTGCCATTTGCGCATCAGCAGCGTGCAAACTGCCGGCGTGTTTGTGATCAAGACCTTGTTTGCTTCTTATAAAAATTTCCCAGAGCGGCCATTCATTATTCATTATGTTGAATTTTGAGTGATGAATGTTGAATAAAAATTTATGCGGCTTTTTGCGATTTCATTTTTCTTTTTTCTGCATAAGCTGCTGCAGCTTCTCTAACCCAGGCGCCTTCTTCGTGCGCTTTTATTCTTGCTGCTAATCTTTCTTTATTACATGGTCCGTTTCCATTTACAACGTTCCAAAATTCGTCCCAATTAATTTCACCAAAATCATAATGCTTTCTTTCTTCGTTCCATTTTAATTTATCATCGGGCAATGTGAAACCTAATATTTTTATTTGGTCTGCGCACATGTCAATAAATTTTTGCCGCAGTTCATCATTGCTAAATCTTTTTATTTTCCAGGCAATGCTTTGTGCAGAGTGCGGCGACGCGTCATCATTCGGGCCAAACATCATTATACTCGGCCACCACCATCTGTTGATAGCATCCTGCGCCATGTTGCGTTGTGCTTCCGTTCCCTTGCTCAGGGTTAATAATATTTCGAAACCCTGGCGCTGATGAAAACTTTCTTCTTTGCAAATGCGAATCATCGCTCTCGCGTACGGTCCGTAACTGCAACGGCAAAGCGGAATCTGGTTCATTATTGCGGCGCCGTCAACCAACCAGCCGATTGCGCCAATGTCGGCCCATGATAAAGTTGGATAATTAAAAATGGAAGAATATTTTGCTTTGCCCGTGAGCAACTGATCTATCATTTCTTCGCGGGTAATATTTAAAGTTTCCGTGCCGGAATATAAATACAAACCGTGCCCGGCTTCATCCTGCACTTTTGCAATTAGTATTGCTTTTCTTTTTAAAGACGGCGCGCGGGTGATCCAATTACCTTCGGGCAACATGCCAACAATTTCGCTGTGCGCATGTTGAGACATTTGCCTGATAAGCGTTTTGCGATATTGCTCGGGCATCCAATCCTTAGGTTCGATTTTTATTTCATTATCAATTTTATGTTGAAATATTTTTTCAGCATCATTCATAAACATTTTACATTGTAGCTGCAAAGTTAGTTTTTTTTACTAAAGCTAACGAGTGTTAGCATAAGGCATTTGGCGATTTATAGGTTAGATAGCAAACCAACTCTCCAGTCCACCGATTTTACAATACAAATAGCAAATCAAAAAGCTTCTTTCCATTATCTGTCATCTCAAAAAGAGAAGCCTTAAGTGTACGATAAGCCTGTAGTAACAATTTTTTAAAGAAGACTCGTATAGGTTTTTTTGCTGAGGTAAAGCTGAATATTTATATTTAAGATAATTTCCTTCAACTAAAACTAATTATTATGGCACTTTTTGACAGAGTAAAAAATATTATTCTCAAGCCAAAAGAAGAATGGCTTGTGATCAATAACGAACCCCCAAGCGGAATATCATTAATATTTACCTACTTGTTACCGTTAGCGCTGATAGCGGCTGTCGCAACGTTTATCGGGTTTGCATTTTTAACATTTGGTATAGGGTTTGGTATGGAATACGGGTTGATCTATGCAGTTATCACGCTGCTTCAGCTTGTTGTTTCGGTTTATATAAATGCGTTGGTAACAGATGCGTTGGCCCCTTCTTTTTCTTCTGAAAAAAATCTTGGAAAATCAATTCAATTGGTGGTGTATGCAGCCACTCCCGCTTACGTTGGCGCTATTTTAAATATCATACCAGTGATTGGCTGGCTTGGTTCTTTGGCTGGAGGTATTTACTCTATCTATCTTTTTTATTTAGGTATACCTGTTATGAAAAAAACGCCGCAGGATAAAGTGCCGGTTTATTTAATCGTGATCATTGCTGTATTAATACTTGTTTATGTGATCATTCAAATGATAATGTGGCGTGTTATATTCGCTTCTTATTTCATAGGGTTTCATTCTATTGGAGGACTATAAAATATTTTTACTGATTTTTTTAAGCTGCGTGCAAATGCAGCTTTTTTATTTTAATGAAGAAATTTTACAAAAAATTTATTTGGCAAAAAATACTACAAATGTAGTATTGACTAATAAGGATAATTGTATGAATTTCATTTTCCGTTTTAATCCCTATGCCCATCTATATAATAGTGATCGTTAGTTTTGGAAAGTGGCGCGGTTTTCCGTGCCATTTTATTTTATATCAAAATCAATTACAACTTTTTCTGTTCGCGGGTGAGATTGGCAGGTTAGTATAAATCCTTTATCAAGTTCATCCGGCTCCAAAGAATAATTGTGTTCCATTTCCACTTTGCCTTCTATAAGTTTTGCGCGGCATGTACTGCACACGCCTCCTTTGCAGGAAAAAGGTAAGTCCACTCCTTGTTTCAGCGCGGCATCCAAAATTGGTTCAGCATCATAAGGCAAATCAAAGTTGAAAGAAATTCCGTCTTGCTTAATGGAGATGCTGCTAATTTTCCCTCTACTTTTTTTGCTGTCAACTGCCGACTGTCGACGGTCAACCGTCAAATGTTCTCCCGGCACCGTAAATAATTCGAAATGAATTTTCTTTTTCTCAACTTCTTTTTTTTCGAGCCAATCTTTTACAGAAAAAATCATTTGCTCGGGCCCGCAAATAAAAAAATCGTCGGCATTTTTAATATCAATTAATTTATCGCTGAGATCATCACATTTTTCTGCATTAATTCTTCCATGATTTATTTCCGCATCCGTTTGCTCGCGACTGAGGATATGATGAAGAACAAAACGACTCATGTATCGGTTCTTTATTGCTTCCAGCTCTTCTCTGAAAATTATAGAACTGCGGTTTTTATTTCCATAGATCAGTGTAAAGTTGCTTTGCGGTTCAGTTTCAAGCGTTGTTTTGATAATGGAAATTATAGGAGTGATGCCGCTGCCGGCAGCAAATGCTATATAATTTTTTTTGTTTGATGGATTCAGTTCGGTGTAAAAATTTCCTGTTGGCGGCAAAACATCGAGCAAATCATTTTTCTGCAATGAATCTGCATAAGCAGAAAATTTTCCATCGGTGATTTTTTTTACTGCAATACGCAATTCATTTTCTGAAGGACTGCTGGAAATGGAATAAGAACGCCGGATTTCTTTATTATTGATAATAACTTTTACAGTGATGTTCTGCCCGTGCACGAACCTAAAATCTTGCTCCAATTCTTCAGGTATATGAAATGCTATCGAAATGCAATCTGCAGTTTCTTTTCGTATATCCTTAACCGTTAGTTTATGAAAATGTGCAGCCAAATTAAATTTTCAGTTTATAGTTTTAGGTTTGGGATTTCTTTGAACCTTGTCTCTTGAATTTTATATCTCATATCCCGAATCTCATTTCTTCAGTCCTTCAATCAAATACTTTACCATATTGCTTTCCAGCGTTTCGGCGCTTGTGCTTTTACGCGAGCGCTGCCATGATTCAATGCCGCTGATTGCTGATAAAATAGTGAGCACAGCCACATAAGGCTCGATATTTTTCATTTCGTTTTTATTAATGCCTTGTTCAATTATATCACTCAGTCGTTTTCGGTAACTTCTTCGCTGGTTTAAAAAATTGGAAAGATACGGTTCAGGAAGATGACGCCATTCATGATCTGAAATATACACGTATTCATATTTCTCCAGCATCATCCTGATGTGAAAGCGGATAATCGTTTCCATCTTTTTTAAATTCGTTTCGGAATTTCTTTCCACTTCATCAAGGTGGGAAATAAATTCATTCGCAACCTTAAAACAAATTGCCTGCAATATTTCCGATTTGGATTGAATATGATTGTATAAACTCGCGGCTTCAACGCCAACAGTTTCTGCAATGTCGCGCATAGATGCAGCTCCAAACCCTTTTTCGCGAAATAACCTTGCAGCTTTTTCAATAATGATTTCTTTTTTTGTACTGTTTTTTTTGCTTTGAATTTTTGCCATAATTATTTCAAAAATAAAACAAAGCTAACAACTGTTAGGAAGTGAATATTTTCTTCGTGCAAAATTTTACTTCCGTTAAATTCATGTAGGTTTGTGCGATTTTTTTATTAAAAGATTTATTATGTCATTGATTGTAGTTGGCTCTATGGCGTTTGATGATATTGAAACGCCTTTCGGAAAAAGTAATAAAATTGTTGGCGGCGCTGCTACTTATATTGCGTGGTGTGCGAGCAATTTTACTCCGGTAAAACAAATTTCTGTTGTTGGCGGCGATTTTCCCAAAGCGGAGCTCGACGCGCTATCTGCGCGGGGCGTGAGTTTGGAAGGAGTGCAGATCAAGCAAGATGAAAAATCTTTTTATTGGTCGGGCCGTTACCATATGGATATGAACACGCGTGATACATTGGTAACAGAATTAAATGTGCTTGGTACATTTCAGCCAGTTGTGCCTGACAGTTACCAGGATTGTGAATTTTTGATGCTCGGCAACCTGGCTCCATCTGTGCAGCTAAGTGTGATTGATCAATTGAAAAAAAAGCCGAAGGTAATTGCAATGGATACGATGAATTTTTGGATGGATATTGCACTGGATGATTTAAAAAAAGTTCTCGGCAAAATAGATGTGTTATTAGTTAATGATAGTGAAGCGCGGCAACTCAGCGGCGAGTATTCATTGGTAAAAGCGGCTGCGGCAATTTTTAAAATGGGACCGAAATATTTAATTATTAAAAAAGGAGAGCATGGCGCTTTGTTGTTTCACGATAAAGAAGTTTTTTTTGCACCTGCATTACCGTTAGAAGAAGTGTTTGACCCAACAGGCGCTGGTGATACATTTGCGGGAGGCTTTGTAGGTCATCTTGCAAAAACCAAAGACATTTCATTTGAGAATATGAAAACTGCAATTATTGTTGGCAGCGCTATGGCGAGTTTTTGTGTAGAAAAATTTGGCACACAAAGGCTAAGAGAAATTACAAAAGCAGATATTGATGAAAGAATAAAAGAGTTTGTTCAGTTGGTGAGTTTTGATATTGCGCTGGTATAACTCCTTAAAAATTTAGAGACGAATCTTATACCTCATGTAATAAACTTTCTGTAATGAGGAAGTTTTTTTATTTTCAACGCCCAATCAAAAACTACTGAATATGAAAAAAGTTCAACTTTCTTTTTTTGCCATCTCTGTTATTATATTATTAATGGCATCATGTAACACAGCCGATAAATCACCCGCATTTCAAAATTTTCTGGATTTATCATCGATGGATTCATCAGTAAAACCCGGAGATAATTTTTATTTATACGCAAATGGTAATTGGCTTAAAAAAACTCAAATACCATCTACTGAATATGGCGTTGGCGGATTTAATGATTTATATAACAGAACCCAGGATAGCCTGCATGTTTTGCTCGACAATGTTTCCAAAGCAAATAATCCTGCTGGCAGCCTTGAACAAAAAGTTGGAGATTTTTATGCATCAGGCATGGATTCAGCAACAATTGAAAAGCGCGGCGCTGAACCGCTAAAACCATATTTGCAAAAAATAAACAACATTAAAAATTCTTCTGAAGTTCTCAGCTATGTTTCTGAATTGCAAAAAGAAAACAAGGGTATTTTATTTAGTGTGGGTGTAGGTTCTGATGATAAAAACAGCGGGATGAATATTGTTGCTTTTTCCCAGGGTGGATTGGGTTTGCCAGACAGAGATTATTATTTTAAAAGAGATACTCCAACATTAATTGTAGTAAAAGCATACCAAACATACATTCAAAAACTGTTCAAACTCACCGGGGATGATTCAGTTACTGCTGCAAAAAAAATGTTACTCGTTTACAATGTTGAAAAGGATATGGCAACAAGCCATAAAACAAATGTAGAGCTTCGCGATCCGCAAAGTAATTATCATAAAATGCTTGTAGCCTCATTGGACAAAGAAATGCCTGCATTTGCATGGAAATCTACAATTGATGCAATGAACTTGCATACGGATTCTGTAAATGTGCAGCAACCTAAATTTTATTCGAAGCTGAATGATCTTTTAAAGAAAACTCCAATTGATACATGGAAAGCGTACCTGCAATTTCATACCATCAGCAATAATGCAAACGGATTAAGCAGTGATTTTGTGAATGCAAGTTTTGATTACAATAAAGCTCTGAGCGGGCAACAAGCAATGAAACCGAGATGGTTTAGAATTGTAAGCGCAACAGATGGACGACTTGGCGAAGCATTGGGACAGATTTATGTAAAGAAATATTTTACAGATGCCGCTAAAAAAAGAATGCTTGAGCTGGTGAATAATTTACAAACAGCATTTGATACAAGAATAAACAACCTGGATTGGATGAGCGACAGCACTAAAGCAAAAGCGAAGGATAAATTACATGCATTTTTGAAAAAAATTGGATACCCGGATAAATGGAGAGATTATAGCAAAGTGACAATTAATAAAAACACTTATTTTGAAAACAGAATTTCATGCGATAAAAACGAATATCAATTTAATGCTAACAAAGTTGGAAAACCTGTTGACAGAACTGAATGGGGAATGACGCCTCCAACTATTAACGCTTATTATAATGCAAGCAATAATGAAATTGTTTTTCCTGCTGGTATTTTGCAATATCCTTTTTTTGATTTGAATGCAGACGATGCTTTTAATTATGGCGGGATTGGAATGGTTATAGGTCATGAAATGACTCACGGTTTTGACGACCAGGGCGCTCAATATGATAAGGACGGGAATTTAAAAAATTGGTGGAGTAAAAATGACAGTGTGAAATTTGTTGCAAAAACAAAACTGATAATTAATCAGTATAACGGTTTTGTAGCCATAGACACCTTGCATGTGAACGGCGCATTAACTACCGGGGAAAATATTGCCGATCTTGGCGGCATTACAATTGCCTACGACGCTTTTAAATTAACAAAACAAGGACAGGATTCAACAAAGATTGATGGATTCACACCCGACCAAAGATTCTTTTTGGGCTTTGCGCAGGCATGGCGAAGCAAGTATAAAGATGAATTGGTGCGGCAATGGGTAAATATCGATCCACATTCTCCTGATAAATTTCGTGTGCTTGGCCCGTTGGAAAATTTCACGCCTTTTTACAACGCATTTGGAGTTAAGGAAGGCGATAAAATGTATAAACCGGATAGTACAAGAATTAAAATTTGGTAAAATATTATTATTACTAACGGTAAGGCTTATACGTTTTTGAATGTATAGGCCTTTATAATTTTCTTGCCAGTGTTACTACATTTTTAAATTGTTTTGTTTTTCCCGTCAAATCAAAAATTTGGGTGACGATAATATAAATGCCAACAGATAATTTTTGTTGCTTATCATCCAATCCATCCCATTTAAAACTTCCGCTTAGTGCAAGTGTGGCGTTGTTGGCAAGATTGCGAACTGCTCTACCTGCTGCATCATAAATAGTAATGCCTGCAACATATCCGCTATTCGGAACCTGGTAATTAATAAAACAATAATCTTCGTAGCCATCATTATCAGGAGAAAATATTTTTGGTGAAATATTTATTTCTCCTTTTACCTGCAGGTCAGATTTGAATTCAGAATTTTGATAAGTTGGTGTTCCATAGCCTGTGGTAGATGCAGCCGATGTCCAGTTGTTTTGATCTTGTGTTGGTTTATTATAATCAATTCTTTCCAATGCAACTCCGGCTTGATTACTTATTAATGCAAATTGCCAGTTGTGATTGTAGTGTAATTCATCAATTGATATTTGATTTGTGTTAAGCAACACAACGATTCCATCATTGTCAGGTAATGACGGAAGTGAAGATAACTGAATCATTTTATCCGGATTTTTTACAACATAATTTTGTTCTACCCATAATTTGTTTTCAGAAAAAACATAATATTCATCAGGGAAAAATAATAATGGCGTTGAACTTAATGATGTGATAGATTTTAATGCTCCGGTTACATCTCGTGTAGAGATATATAGTTGTTTAATGTCGGTAATTTTATTAGTGCGGTTATAAAATTCTACATAATCATAACCGTTAGTATTCGGATTGAAAAGAATTTCATTTATTACAATATCATTTGTATCTGCCAACTCGGGCAATCCTGCTTTTGCTGTACTGGAAACAATAATATTTCCTGCACAATCAGTTATATTTTCCGCTGTTAATTCATAAACAGTTTTTGTTTTTAGTTTTACGGGTAATTTTAAAATCACTTCATTAAATAATGGCGATTGCGGAGTTGCTGTAACAGGGTTTCCGATTCCATTATTTATTTGATAGTTTTCTGTTTTAGAAGCTGCAACACTATCAATAGCTTCATCAAATACTGCAACGATAGTTACGCTGTCGATGGTATAGGTTCTTTGTAATGTTGGCGGTTGTTCATCTTTATTTATTCCAGCAACAGAATTTTTTTTAGCCGGTGTTCCGCCTTTTTCATTTTCACTGGCTTTCCAATTATTAAAACTGGCGCACGGATTTTTTGTGTCAATCATCTCCAAAGTCCATCCGCCCTTGCTTTTAATATCGTTTTGGTACCAGGAAATATCATATTGCACTGCATGAATAATTTTTCCTGTTGATGATGACAGAGATAAAAGATCGCCTTCGTTAATCAGAGATGGAAAACCGCTTACCGCAATTGCATTTCCAAATTTACTGAATGAAGCAAGTGCATTAGCGCTGCAAACAATCACAAAACTATCTGGCTGCAAAATAAATGATGGCATAGGTCCGCTACTTCCGTTAATATCCGAAATTTTCCAACCTTGTAAATTGACCGGGAAAGAAGAAGTATTTACCAACTCAATAAATTCATAATTGGGCAAACTCACTGGCGGCGAGGGGTCGGCCATTATTTCATCAATCAGCACATCATATTGTTGCGCTGTATAAAAAAAGAAGTTGGCAACGCTATTATTAATTGCGTTTCCGGATAAATCTTCCACGCCATTTATAGTTATCACGCAATTGATTCCGTTCGGAAAATTATTTTTGAACGTAAGATGAACTAATGAATTATTTACAGCATCTTTCGTTGCGATTATAGGGTCACCTATATTATTATCAACAGAATAATTTGATAATTGCTGACTGGAATTAATTTCAACATCTTCATCAAATAAAACATCAACACTATTTACGCTGGTAGCATTTACAGATTGAATTTTGGGCGGAGTGATATCAGGCAAATATGGAGACACAATTATGTCATCAAAAAAATGTTTTTTAAAAAAACTTGAAGCGCTTTGTTTGATTAGTATTCCGAAAAATGATGAGCTCATAAATGTAACATCAGTAATGCTTCCTTCGGTAAAATAATTATTTCCGGTGCCGGAAAGATCGCGAAAGAGTGTAAATTTTCCTGCAGCGTCTCTGGTAACTTTAATTTTCATTATGTTGTTGCTCTTATTCAAAATTCCGTTTACGCCATCAATTATTTTTGTGTTTATACCTCCTGCATTTCTTCTGTACAAACAAATTTCATCGTTGGTATTTCCGATTCTAACAAAATAACCGGTAGTATTATTTGAGGTAAGATCGCTTGCGCTTGCAGTTAAAAAAATATCGGCATAGTTTGCGGATGATGTATTGAAATCAAGTTGCACATATAATTCCCAGTGCGCGGAAATTGCAAGAGAACTTGCTGTGCTCAGATAAAAACTGCTGTTGGCAACCGTATTATTGCTTTGAAGTTGCAAAGATGTGTTCACGATCCAATCGGCTGTATTACCTGTCCATACTGGGTTTGCCGTAAAATCGCCGTCGTTGAAATTGTCGCTGAATTGCGCTTGTAAATTGTTGGTTAGTTGCAACGCTGCAACTATGCAAATGATATTTTTGATTTTCATGCATAAGGTTTAGGGTTTAAATATAAAAAATTTGGGATTAACGGAGTTGCTGATTATTTTTGCTGCCCAATGATTATTAAAAAACATACAAAGCAAACATGCAAGACCATTTTTAAATGGGAAGATGCCTGATTGTTTTGTGTTCAAAATAATAAGAGCCTTCCCAAATTCGGGAGGGCTTTTTTAATTGTCTGAATGAAGATGTTGAACGGTGATTTATAAAATTAAGACTAATGCTGAAAAGAGATTTGTAGTACAAGAGTGCGACGCAAGAATGATGAAGAGAGAACAAATGCTCGAAACAAAAAAATTGAAAATTGAAAATTAATGGGGCAAGTTGTACATAAAGAAATCGTAAATTTTATCATTCACTAAAAAAAACAAAATGAAAGTTGCAGTTGTTGGCGCCACAGGGTTGGTTGGCACTAAAATGTTACAGGTATTGGCAGAAAGGAATTTTCCGGTTACGGAATTGTTGCCGGTTGCTTCTGAAAAATCAATTGGCAAAGAAGTAGAATTCAAAGGCAAGAAATATAAAGTGATAAGCGCAACAGATGCAATTGCCGCAAAGCCAGGCGTAGCGCTGTTTTCAGCGGGCGGAAGTACATCGCTGGAATGGGCGCCAAAATTTGCAGCGGCAGGAATTACAGTGATTGATAATTCATCTGCATGGAGAATGGACGCAACAAAAAAATTAATTGTTCCGGAAATTAATGCTGATGCATTGACGAAAGATGATAAAATTATTGCCAACCCGAATTGCTCAACAATTCAAATGGTAGTTGCATTAAATCCGTTGCACAAAAAATATAAAATAAAAAGAATTGTGGTATCAACTTATCAAAGCGTTACCGGCACCGGCGTTAAAGCTGTTGCGCAATTAATGAATGAGCGCAAAGGCGTGCAGGGAGAAATGGCATATAAATATCCGATTGATTTGAATGTTATTCCTCAGATTGATGTGTTCCTCGACAATGGCTACACAAAAGAAGAAATGAAAATGGTGAACGAAACAAAAAAAATTATGCGCGATGATTCGATTCGTGTAACATCAACTACGGTGCGTATTCCGGTTGTTGGCGGACATAGTGAAGCAGTGAACGTAGAATTTGAAAAAGATTTTGATTTGAATGAAGTGAGAAATTTATTGAGCAAAGAACCGGGAATTGTTGTTGTTGATGATCCTTCAACACAGCAATACCCTATGCCGAAAGATGCGCATGAAAAAGATGAAGTATTTGTTGGAAGATTGCGAAGAGACGAAACACAACCCAATACTTTGAACTTATGGATAGTGAGTGATAATCTCCGCAAAGGCGCAGCAACGAATGCAGTGCAGATTGCGGAGTATCTTTTAGAGAAAAAATTGATTTGAGGTTTAGGGCTTAAGGCATAAGGAAGAAAAATTCAAATTCAGGCCTTATACCTTACGCCTTGTACCTTACACCTTTCATCCTATTCTTCCAGCGCTTTATTAATAAATTCGACGAGCGGCTGCAGCGCATCAAACGCTTCGAGTACCTGCTTTTCCAAATTTTCAGATGTTATATCTGTTTCGTTTATTTTTTTCATAGCCAGAAAACTTTTTAGTTTGAGATATTCTGCGGCAGGATTATCCTTTTCAAAACCTTGCGGCACTTTACTCAGGCTCACATTTTCTTCTTTATACAATTCCCCATAAACGGATTTGAATTTTTTTGAACCAATAATTTTTTTGAATTCATCAAGATTATAATCAATTTCCTGCCGAACTTTTTTTAATTCCGGCGGCATAGGTATCCAAATTCCACCGCCAACAAAATGTTCGCCGGGTTCGCAATGAAAATAATATCCTGCAAAAACGGATTTTTTTCCGCCGCGATTAATGCTTGCGCCAAGATTTGTTTTGTATGGGGATTTATCTTTTGAAAAACGGATATCACGATTTATCCGGAACATGCAATCTTTTGCTTTCAATTCTTTTATTGAGCTATCTTTTTTTGCGTGTTTGTCAATTATAGTTTGAATGAACTCGGCAAAATTTTTTTTTGCCGATTCGTATTGATTGCGGTTTGCATCGAACCACGGTTTGTTGTTATTCTTTTTTAAATCTTTTAGGAATTTGATTGTTGCAGTTTGCAGCATGTTATTTTTTTGCGACAATTTACATAAATAAAAAAGGAATCAAGTTGAACTCAATTCCTTATTTCTTATTTTAAAAAAGATATCTTATTTTACTTTCGACCAGTTTTCGCCACTCTTGATACGGTATAAAGTCATTTCGCTAACGCCAAATTTTTCTGCAATTTTTTTAATGGTTGGCCTTTTTTTGCCCGATAATGTTCTTTTGATATTTTTCACCTGGCCAGCAGAAAGTTTTAATCCGGATATGCGGCTTGCCTGTACTTTTTTATAAGCAACTTTTGCCGGGCTTTTTTGCTGGTGTTTTATCATTTCTTCAAGAGTTACCCATTTTAAATTTTTGGCAGAATTATCTCCCTTGTTATAATTAAGGTGAATAACATATTTATGTTTGGGCGATGATTTTTTTGAAAACATACGGGCAATTTCCCGATGAACATATAAAGTTCCCCTGCTGCCGGAACGATGCATGTTAAGCGTTTTATAGCCCGTAGTGAGAGAGCCATTCAGCAATTTGCCGTCTTCGTAAATATTTTCGGAATAGCTTGCAACGCGTCCGTGAGACGATAGTGCATATTTTTTTTGTAATTTTTTTGAGCCGGGAAACTCTAATGTTTTCCAAATTTCACCTGTATGTTTTTTTATCATTGCATGCAATTTTATGAAAGTTACGAAAAAGAATTCCGAATAAAGTTAGGCTAAGATAAAAATTCTTATCATTTAATGAGTTTTAAAAATTCCTGTTCGGTTAAAATTTTTACTGTAGGAATTTTTTTTGCCTTCTCTAATTTTGATCCTGCGTCTTCGCCAACAATTAAATAATTCAGGTTGCTGCTAACGCCCGATAATAATTTGCCGCCATTTTTTTCAACCAACTCTTCTGCTTCACTTCTTTTAAGTTCAGAGAGTGTTCCTGTAAATAAAAATGTTTGTCCGTTAAAATTTCCCTCTGCACGGCGTTCTGATCTTTTATTTTTAAGATTTAATCCGAGCGCCTCCAATTTACCAACCATTTTTACATTATCCTTATTATGAAAAAACTCAAAAATACTTCCTGCTACTTTTGGTCCAACGTCTTCGAGTGCCTGCAATTCTTCAAGAGAATAATTTTCAAAATCAGGTAAATAAGAAATGGCATTGGCTAATGTTTTTGCAGTTGTTTCGCCAACATAACGGATGCCCAACCCGAAAATCAATCTATGCAAAGGCTGTTGCTTGGATGCTTCAATAGCAGTTTGCAAATTGGTTACACTTTTTTCTCCGAATCCTTCCAGTTGTCTTATTTTTTTAAAAGGTAACGTATAAATTCCGGGAATGTCTTTTAAAAACTCAAGTTCAAAAAACTTGCGCACATTAGCTTCGCCAAAGCTACGTATATCCATGGCATCTTTACTTGCAAAATGAATAATGCGTTCAACAACCTGTGCCTTGCAGTTGATATTTATACATCGCCATACGGCTTCATCCTGCGGTTTCACAAGCGGGTCGCCGCATACCGGGCATTTTTTTGGGAAGGTAATTATTTCTTCTTTACCATTGCGTAATTCAATAAGTGGTTTTACAATATAAGGAATTACATCGCCGGCGCGTTCAACCAAAACAGTGTCTCCTATTTTGAGATCTTTTTCCCGAACAACATCTTCATTAAAAAGTGACACAGAGGTGACCGTTATACCGCCAATCGGAACAGGATCGATTTTTGCAACAGGAGTTATGCTTCCGGTTCTGCCCACCTGGAATTCCACTTTGCGCAATTTGCTTGTAGCCTGCCTGGGTTTGAATTTGAAAGCAATTGCCCAACGCGGATGGTGCGTTGTCATTCCCATTTTTTCCTGCAATGCAATTTCATTTACTTTAATAACCATGCCGTCAATTTCGTAGGGCAGATTGTCTCTTAACTTTTCAAATTCATCGCAATAATCTATAACAGGTTTAATTCCTTTAAAAATTTTTTTTTCTTTTTGCGGACTGCGAAACCCGAGATCCCATAACATTTCCAAACAACCACTGTGAGTAAGTAAAACTTTTGCAGTTGGCCGTTGATTGTTGACTGTTGTAAAAAAACTTACATGGTATAAAAAAGCTTCGAGGTTTCTGCGGCTTACTTCGTTAGGATCTTTTATTCTTAATGAACCGGAAGCTGCGTTGCGCGGGTTAGCCAATGGCGGAAGATTTTGTTCAGCCAACTTTTCATTATATTTCTTAAAACTATTTTTATTCATCAATACTTCTCCGCGAATTTCTATTTGTTGTATTCCGTAAGAAGAGAATTCTGCAGATAATGGCACAGAACGTATCTGCCTGATGTTGGTGGTTATTTCATCTCCTTCCGTTCCGTTGCCGCGTGTTACTCCGCGCACTAATTTATCATTTTCATAAATCAGAGAAATACTCGCTCCATCAAACTTAGGTTCAACACAATATTCAATTTCTTCCAGTTCCGTTAACTCTCTTGCTTTTCTGTCCCAGTCAACAAGATCATCTTCATCATAAGAATTTTCAAGAGATAACATAGGAACAAGATGTTGAACCGTAGGAAAATCTTTGGTAAGATCTTTTGCCACACGTTGCGTTGGAGAATCTGACGTAATTAATTCAGGATTTTCTTTTTCTATTTTTTCAAGCTGTTTGTATAAACCGTCGTATTCAAAATCTGCAATCAGCGGATCGTTCATAACATAATAACGATACTCATGAAATCTGAGCACAGAACGCAAATGATCGAGCTCATCTGTTTTTAAAATACCGGAATTTGTTTTTTTTAACAGGCTCGCCGTAAGCTTTTGCAATTTTTGGGTTTGCTCCGAAGAATACATAAAACAGGTTTTAGTTGTAAAATTAAGAGAATAGATTCTGCACTTTATAAACCATTAATGCATCTTTTTTGCAAGAATATTGAAAAAATTTAATCAGTATGCTAAATTGCAATACTGAAAATACTTAATAATGATTGCGAACAGAACCATCACTGCGCCAAGAAAAAACATTAAATCTATTTTAAAGCAATTAGAAAATGATGGATTAATTGGCATTTCGGTGGACTGTGTGATTTTTGGATTTGACAGTAATGAACTAAAAGTTTTATTGATAAAATCCGATTTAAAAAGTTTTGAAGATAAGTGGTCTCTGCTTGGAGATTTGGTGAACAATAGTGAAGATTTGGATCAGGCAGCTTATCGTGTTCTAAAAGAAAGAACCGGATTGGATGATGTTTACCTCGAAGAGGTAAAAACTTTTGGAGAAGTTTCGCGCCATCCTGCCGGCCGTGTTGTTACCATAGCTTACTGTTCGCTGATTAATATTCAGCATCACCAAATAAAAATATTGGATAATGAGTTGCACTGGCATCGTGTTACCACATTAACTACTATGGCGTTTGATCATAAAAAAATTCTCAACATCTGTTACGAATGGCTGCAAAAAAGAATTCAGGAACATCCTCTCGGGTTTAGCCTGTTGCCAAAAAAATTTTCATTGCGGGAGTTGCAAAATTTATACGAGGCTATATTAAATGTAAAACTCGATCGGCGCAATTTTAGAAAAAAATTTTTTTCTATGGACCTGCTGGAGGATACAGGAGAATTAGAAATAGATGTGCCACACCGCCCGGGCAAATTGTATAAATTTAATTACGAGAAATATCAAAAGAAAGAAAGAAAAAAATGGTTTGGAATTGATTTTTGATAAATGCTATTCAAATTTCTCTGCAATATTTTCAGCTCAATTTTGCGGCAATAAAATATTTTTTTAAATAAAAATTGGTGGAATGAAAAAAAATACCAATAATTGTGTAGAATTTACACGTTGCATTTTAAAACGTGGAGATTTTTTTTGAAATCATTTAGTAGAAAATATTTGAAAAAATTATAAAAAATAAACCAGTTTAATTATCCCATGAAGCAGCATTATTTAATTAAACACTGTCATGAGGTAATACTTCTGGTTGGCTGATTTTCACTTTTTTCAATTAATAAAAAATATTTCGGTAAATAAAGGATAATTTTTTTTATATTCGTTCATTAATTGCTTAAACCATTGCTTATGTCCACCAAACGATTGCTTGGAGTTTTCTCCTCTTTTATGCTTTGTGTATTAGTAACACAATTTTCTTTTGGTCAAACCAAAACAATTACCGGTAAAGTAACCGATGATAAAGGTAGCCCCGTACAAGGAGCAACAGTAACTATAAAAGGTTCGCGAACAGGAACTGCTACTGATGCTGCCGGAGCTTTTAAACTCTCCGTTTCCGGTAATGCAAAAACTTTAGTTATCAGTTCTGTCGGATTTGCTTCTACTGAAGCAAGTATTGCTGACAAAACTGATATTTCCGTTGCATTAGTTCCTTCAAATACCAATTTGAATGAAGTAGTAGTAACAGGCTACGGCACTGCACGGAAAAAAGATTTGACAGGGGCTGTCGCCAGCATTTCTGCAAAAGATTTTAGCGCAGGGGTTACAACTCCTTTGGAAGGTATTGAAGGTAAAGTTGCCGGATTGGTTATTACCAGTCCTGGTGGCGATCCTAATGGAAGTTTGATTGTTCATTTAAGAGGTCAGGCTTCCCTCACCGGTGGTCAAAGCCCATTGATAGTTTTAGATGGAGTTCCTTTGGATGATCCCAATCAGCTCTCAAATATTCCTCCAAATGATATAGCCAGCATGGATGTTTTAAAAGATGCTTCTGCTGCCGCTATTTATGGTACACGTGCTGCTAATGGAGTTATTATTGTTAATACCAAAAAAGGACATGCAGGCAAAACAACAATTGAATATAATGCCTTTGTTGGTGTGGATAAGCAGGCAAAATATTATCCGTTATTAGGTCTTGCAGATTGGAAAACCGGATCTCATGATTACTTGATAACACAAACAGATCCTAACACGGGTGTGTTATATACTCCAACTGCCGCAGATGCAGTAGTTGCCAGCTACGATCATGGCGGTAATACAGATTGGCAAAAGGCTATTACACGTACGGCTTATACGCAAAACCATAACATAGCTATTTCCGGCGGCACAGGAAGTTTTACATATCGTGGCTCTGTATCTTATCTTGACCAGCAAGGTGTGGTAATAAATAGTGATAAAACCGGAATCGGACTTCGGTTTAATGCCGAACAAAAAGCGCTTAACGATAAATTAGTAGTTACGTTGGGAGTTGTAAATACATCCTATACCAGAAAATACACCGACTATACAAATTTTGCTTTTGTATTTTTTAATCCTCCTTCTTACCCGGTTTATAATAAAGACGGATCATTTTATGCTTTTTCAGATTTTGCTGAGGCAAATCCTGTCGAACATCTGACTCAGGAATTAAATCGAGGAAAAGAATACCTTACTCAATTACAAGGTACAGCCACCTACGCTATTACCCCGGCATTGAAAGTGGGAGTAGTTGGTTCTACATCGCATTTTAATAAACAAACCAATTACTTTGCCCCGGCATTCCCGGTTGAAAATACATTTACTCAGGCGAATGCTTATCAGTACAATACCGACTCGAAAAAAGGAGATGTGAATATCAATTATAAAAAACAATTTGATAAGCATAGCTTGGAGGCTACGGGTGTTTACGAATACAATTATTTTACTGATGATAATTTTGGCGTGGCTGGTCAACAGTATCTTGTATCTCAATTGCAGAACAATTTTTTACAAGGCGGTAACACCACTTTGAATGCACCTTCGTCTTACAGGGATGAGCTTTTCCTAATTTCATTCCTCGGAAGAATAGCTTACAATTATGACAGCAGGTATTATATAACAGCTTCTATGCGTAGAGACGGTTCTTCTAAATTTGGAGCCAACAACCGTTGGGGTAATTTTCCTGCAATTGATGCTGCATGGGCCATCAGCAGTGAAGAATTCATGAAAAATATTACCTGGGTAAACTTCCTGAAACTTAGGCTAGGTTATGGAGTTACCGGTAACCAGGATGCAATCAATGCATATAGCACATTGCTTCTGCTAGGAGGTTCCGGACACTATTTTGATCCCTCTAATTCAGCCAATCAATATCCGGAAGCATATTCTACAAGCCAAAACCAAAACCCTGATTTGAAATGGGAAGAAAGAAAAGGTAAAAATATTGGACTTGATTTCGCATTATTTAACAATATCATTACCGGCGACATGAATTATTTCAATGATAAAACTGTTAATCTTTTATACGACTATACCCTGCCTTCACCACCATACTATCCGGTGCCACCAAATAATACCGCAATAGTTTTGGCCAACGTTGGAAATCTTACCAACAAAGGATTTGAGCTTAGCATAAATGCGAAAATTATTAATCAACAAAATTTTACATGGACGATGGGCGGGCAAATTAGTTTTGTAAAAACAACTGTAACTAATTTATCTGGTTCTTTCCAGGGGCATAAAATTACTACTGATAATATTCCTGGGGGGTATGCAGAAGGCAGAGGCCTCAGTAGTAACCCAATTACTTTCCTTAAACTTGGCTATTCTCCATATGTATTTTATTTACCTCATTACGAAGGTGTAGATAAAAACGGAAACCAGTTGTTTGATTCAGCCGGAGTGGCAAAAGTTCCTTACTCAAATGCTACAAACTATTATACCGACCCTGCCGCTAAATTTAATTATGGCATAAATACAACAATTACTTACGGTAATTTGTCTCTTACTATTTTTGCAAGAGGAGTTTATGGACAAAAGATATTTAATAACACAGCGTTGGATTATGCTAATATTACGCGATTGCCCGGTAATAATATATTTAAAGCGGGCTTGACAAATGGAATCAGGGATAATGCTACTGCTTCTGATTTATACCTGGAAAAAGCTTCCTATCTCCGTCTTGATAATGCGACCTTAGGGTATACTTTTGGTAAGATAAAGGGAATACAGAGTTTGAGGGTATATGTTACAGGGCGAAATCTTTTTGTAATAACAAAGTATGATGGATTGGATCCGGAAATTAGAAATGCTTATGATCCGGTTACGGGTAGCAATCAATCTTACATTGATGCAACTTATGGTGGAGATGCCTATTATCCAAGAACGCGCAGTTTTGTTTTAGGGTTAAATTTATCTTTCCAATAAAAAATATTTAAACAAACCGTTTATTAATTTTTACGTATTTATTAAAACGATCTTTCCATATATCTAACACAAATTTTTATGATAACGAAAAAAATGATTATGGTCTCCTCAGTACTGGCGGTTGTTGTTGCCGGTATTGGCATATCATCCTGCACAAACCTCGATGCAAAGGTTTATAGTGTTGTGCCTAATTCAGAATTCTGGCAAACGCCTGAAGAAATTGCTGCTGGTGTTGCGCCCGCTTATGCAGCATTGCAAAATATTCCCGAAGGCGATCTCGAATTAGTTGCTGCCTCCAGTGATGAAATGATTATTCCGGTTCGTGGCGCTGACTGGTTAGATGGTAATCAGCATACTCAGGAATGGTTGCATACCTGGACTGCTGATAATCCCAGCATGAATGGAATGTGGAATGATATTTTTGGTGGCGTTGGTAAAGCAAACTTTACATTAAATGTTGTAAATTCTTTACCTACACCTCCGCCTAATTTGGCGGGAATTAATGCAGAAGTTAAATCCTTAAGAGATTATTTTTATTTTCTGGCCATGGACAGATTTGGGAATGTGCCGTATGTAACAAGCTTTAATGTTGATCCGTCAACTTTAAAACAAAGCGCAAGCGTAGCTATTTATGATTCTATAGTTGCAGATTTAAGTACTAACTTAAGTTCATTGCCGGCAAACGTAGATGCAACTACTTATGGACGGTTCACTAAGTGGGCTGCTTATGCGTTGCTTGCTAAATTATACCTTAATGAGGATGTGTATAGGGCAACTACTCAAGGAGTGTCTTCTGGTGATCATGCATGGCAAAATTGTATTGATGCCTGCGATGCTATTATTAATTCAGGTCTCTATAGTTTAGAACCCAATTATTTTGATATTTTTTCTCCTAACAATAGTAACCTCGTAAATAGTGGAAATGAAAGCATATTTGTAGTTCCGTTTGATAAGGCTAATATCGGCGGTAATAACTGGGAAATGGCAACCCTGCATTACCAGAATAATTTAAACCTTCCTCTTTCCGGCAGCCCATGGAATGGTTTCTGCAGTACAGCGGATTACTACAGTAACTTTGATACTACATCTGTTTATACAGTAAAAGGATCGACTACTTATCGTACATTTTTAGATGCACGTTCAGGCCAATATTTGATAGGACAACAATACGCAATTCAATTTACTTATCCACCAAGCACCAATGTGGTATATTCAGCCGATCCATCATTGATAATTAATGACCTTCAGTTTAGCATCCCTCTTATCTTTAATCCGGTTGTGGCATCTATGTCCGATGCATCTGGTTCATTTAGGGCAGCAGGTGTTCGCAACATCAAATATTATCCTGATGCAGGTACTGCGGGTAATCAAAGTAATGATATGATTATATTCCGCCTCGCTGACATATATTTGATGAGAGCTGAAGCGGAGTTACGAATGACCGGAACAGTTTCCGCTACTTCTCTCGGATATATTAATGCAATTAGAGAGAGGGCATATGGTGGAGATGTTTCGCACGATTGGACCACAGGACAAGTGACTTTGAATAATTTGCTTGCTGAAAGAGCAAGAGAATTATCCTGGGAAGGATGGAGAAGAAATGACCTGATCAGATATGATGTTGAAAATGGCACACATGATCAGTATTTCGGCGCTGCGAGAAATCCAGCTAAAACTGCTGACGCGGATGCGCATTTGCAAATATTTCCAATTCCATCGCAGCAGCTAACAGCTAATGCTAATCTTCATCAAAATCCCGAGTATTAACAGAATTTAATTAAAATAAATATTTTCTTATACAACAGAGCAGTAATTTTACTGCTCTTTTTTTTCAATTTTATTTTACTTAATGATGGCAAAAAATTTTATAGGCTTCATTATTTTTTTTGTCTTAATTCTCGCAATTACTTCCTGCAATTCTAAAAAAGATAATGCAGTTGAAAATCCTCTGTTTAAACTTTTGCCTTCTTCTCAAACAGGAATTGATTTTAATAATAAAGTTGTTGACACAAAAGATTTCAATGTTTTTAAATACAGAAATTTTTATAACGGCGGTGGTGTTGCAATAGGAGACGTAAATAATGATGGCAAACCAGATATTTTTTTTACATCTAACCAGGGGAAAAACAAATTGTATATTAATAAAGGTAACTGGCAATTTGAAGATGTTACCGAAAAGGCTGGTGTTGGCGGCATTCATAAGTGGCATACAGGCGTTACTATGGTTGATATTAATGGCGATGGTTGGTTGGACATTTATGTTTCCAACAGCGGCGAAATTGAAGGAGATAACAGGGCAAATGAATTATACATAAATCAAAAAGACGGAACTTTTAAAGAAGAAGCTCATCAATATGGTTTGGATGATACAGGGCTCACAACCCAGGTTGCTTTTTTTGATTATGATCATGATGGCGATTTGGATTGTTTTGTTCTCAATAACAGCTACCGTCCTATTGAAAGTTTTGGATACAATCGGGAGCTAAGAAATATCCGCGACGCTAAAGGTGGTCATAGGTTGTATAGAAACGATAACGGTCACTTTGTTGATGTAAGCGCGCAAGCCGGAATTTATGGAAGTGAAATTGGTTTTGGTTTAGGCGTTACGATTGCTGATGTAAACAACGATGGATGGGACGATATTTATGTGTCGAATGATTTTTTTGAAAGAGATTATTTGTACATCAATCAGCATGATGGAACTTTTAAAGAAGTAATTACAGATGCAACCGGTCATATCAGCCTTGCTTCAATGGGCTCAGATATTATGGATATCAATAACGATGGTTGGCTCGATATTTTCACCACAGATATGTTGCCGGAAAGTGATTACCGTCTCAAAACAACTACTCGTTTTGATGACTACGACGTTCATAATGCCAAATTGCAAAATGATTTTCATCACCAGTTCACGAGCAATTGTCTTCAGTTAAACAATGGCGATGGAACATTTAGTGAAATTGCACAATTGGCAGAAGTTGATGCAACCGACTGGAGTTGGGGTGCTCTTGGTTTTGATTTTGATAATAGTGGCTGGAAAGATTTATTTGTAAGTAATGGAATAAGTAAAGATTTAACCAACCAGGATTTTTTAGATTATTTCGGGAGCGAAGAAGTAATGAATGAAGTACGGCATGGCGGTTTTAATTATAAAGAGTTGTTGAGCAAAATGACATCAACTCCAATTCCAAATTATGCTTTTGTAAATCAAAAAAATCTTACGTTCAAAAATAAATCTGCAGAGTTAGGATTAGCTACGCCAGGTTTCAGCAATGGCGCGGCTTACGGAGATTTGGATGGCGATGGCGATTTGGATTTAGTAGTGAATAATGAAAATATGGAAGCCTTTGTATATCGCAATATGACTTCCGAAAATTTACACGCGCATTATCTTAAAATAAATTTAGATGGAATTTCTCCCAACACATTTGGCATTGGCGCAAGAGTAATTATTTATACGAACGGAATGCAGCAGGTACTGCAACAACAACCAACGCGCGGTTTTGAGAGCAGTGTTGAACCCGTATTGAACTTTGGGTTAGGTAAAGAAAAAAAAGTAGATAGTTTAATAGTGTGGTGGCCAAATATGAAAATGCAGATGCTTAAAAATATCCAATCGGATACTGCAATAACGCTCCACCAAAAAAATGCTGCTATTCCGCTAAAATTGGATGCAAAAAAACCAAACGGACTTTTTGAAAATATTACTTCATCTACTATAACAGGAAATATTAATCACAAAGAAAATTATTATAATGATTTTGATGCAGAAAGATTAATTCCGAAAATGTTGTCAACCGAAGGACCGAAGCTTGCTATAGGTGATGTTAATGGAGATGGGCTGCCGGATTTTTTTATGGGCGGCGCAAAAAATGATACTGCAAAATTATTTATTCAGCAACCAAACGGAACTTTTATTCAGAAGCCCGAATTTATTTTTGCTTTTGATAAGGATAATGAAGATGTAGGCGCTACTTTTTTTGATGCAGATAATGATGGTGATTTAGATCTTGTTGTTGTTTCCGGAGGTAACCAGGATAAATTAGGCTCGCCAACTTTACTTAGCCGGTTATATCTTAATGATGGAAAAGGAAATTTTACAAGAAGTTTTACCTGGCCATTAATTTCTATAAACGCATCGTGCGTTAGAGTTAATGATGTTGATGGCGATGGGTTGCAGGATGTTTTTATCGGCGCAAGAAATGTTCCCGGCGATTACGGAAAAATTCCATCAAGCATTTTGCTGCATAACGATGGCAAAGGTAAATTCAGTAACGTTACGCACATTATGGCGCCCGACCTCGAACATCTTGGAATGGTAACCGATGCGCAATGGGCGGATATTGACGGCGACGGAAAAAAAGAATTAATCGTTGTCGGCGATTGGATGCCGGTTACAATTCTTAAATATGAAAACGGTCAATTGAAAAAAATCGGCGAAGTTCCCAATTCATCCGGCTGGTGGAATTGCTTAACCATTGCCGATACTAACGGTGATGGATATCCGGATTTAATTGCAGGCAATTTTGGTTTGAATTCAAGAATTAAAGCGGATGTGGATCATCCGGCAAAATTATATGTCGGTGATTTTGATAAGAATGGACAAACCGAATGCATTCCTGTTTATTATAAATCGGATGGCAAAGCATACCCTTATTATTTGCGCGGAGATATTGTAGCGCAGATCCCTGCTTTAAAAAAGAAATTTCTGCGCTATGATGCTTATGCAGGTAAAGGCATTGATGAAATTTTTGATAAAGATCAATTAGCTCAAGCAACTGTTCTTACAGTTAATCAAACGCAAACAAGTATTTTTATAAATGAT
Organism: Chitinophagia bacterium; assembly: GCA_963774065.1. GTDB lineage: Bacteria > Bacteroidota > Bacteroidia > Chitinophagales > Chitinophagaceae > Puia. Next base: position 1,093,656 of record CAVZDO010000003.1, on the reverse strand, counting down.
GGCAAAGGAAATTTTGCAATTAAACCATTACCTGTGATGGCACAGCTTTCGCCGGTATTTGGAATTGTTGTGAGCGATTTTAATGGCGACGGAATTAAAGATATTTTTTTAGGCGGAAATTTTTACGGGTTAAAACCTGAAGTCGGCCGCTTCGATGCAAGCTATGGTACAACACTTATCGGCAACAGCAAACATCAGTATACTTATATTTCACCATCAGCGAGCGGCTTGTATGTTAAAGGCGAAGTGCGCGATGCACAAATTATCAGTGCAAAAAAAGAAGATTATATTATCATTGCACGCAATAACGATGCGTTGCAAATCTTTCGTAAAAGAAAAAAATAATTGAACCTTTTAAAAAAAAATATTTTCTGCAATGACAGTTTATTACTGGCAATTGTAATTACATCATTACACGTGATTTTATTTTCTTCCTGCAAAAACAATAAAACTTTATTTACAAAACTCTCATCAAAGGAAACAGGAATTGATTTCATCAACAAAAATATTGATACCGATACGCTGAACATTCTCGACTATCTCTATTACTATAATGGCGCGGGTGTTGCCGTTGGCGATATTAATAATGATGGATTGCCCGATATTTTTTTTGTATCCAACACCGGCGGAAATAAATTATATCTCAATAAAGGTAACTGGCATTTTGAAGACATAACCGAAAAAGCCGGAGTGAAAGGAAATGCAGACTGGGCAACAGGTGTAACAATGGCCGATGTGAACGGAGATGGCTTGCTTGATATTTATGTGTGTGCAGTTTCTAATCATTCACCGGCCAGCTTAAATGGAAACGAATCCCACACATATTTTACAAACTCCCACAATCAACTTTATATAAATAATGGTGATGGAACTTTTACAGAAGAAGCAAAAAAATGGGGTTTGGATATTCCCGGGTATAACACGCAAGCTGTGTTTTTTGATTACGATAAAGATGGCGATCTCGATATGTTTTTGCTTCAGCATTCCATTCATCAGACAGATAATTACGGCGACACATCTATCCGAAAAAAGTATAGTTTAATCAGCGGTGGAAAATTATTTCGTAATGATGGAAATCATTTTACCGATGTCACAAAAGAATCGGGAATCATCAGCAGCTCCTTAGGATATGGATTGGGAGTTGGCGTTGCCGATTTGAATAATGATGGGTTTGATGATATTTATGTAAGCAACGATTTTCATGAAAACGATTATTACTACGTTAACCAGGGCAACGGTACATTTAAAGAAATGAACAAAGAAGCATTCGGGCATGAATCAAAATTTTCAATGGGAAATGATATTGCGGATATCAATAACGATGGTTGGCTTGATATTATAACACTCGATATGCTTCCGGAAGATGAGCGCGTTTTAAAATCTTCCGCAGGTGATGAATCGCTCGATAATTATAATCAGAAAATAAGAGCAGGATATACTCATCAATACTCACGGAATTGTTTGCAACTAAATATAGGAAGAGGAAAAAAATTTTCAGATATAGCTTTGTACAGCGGAGTTGCTGCTACAGACTGGAGCTGGAGCCCGTTAATTGCGGATTTTAATTTAGATGGCATTAATGATATTTTTATTTCTAACGGAATTAAAAACCGACTTAACGATTTAGATTATGAAAAATTCATTTCAAGTATTAACATCAGGTCAGCCATGTCTGGCTCGAGGGAATTTGATAATGAAATTTTAAAACATCAGCCACCCGGCGCATGGCATAATTATATTTTTGAAGGAAGCAAAGATTTAAAATTCACAGATCGCTCAAACGATTGGGGATTTTCTGATTCAACACTTTCGCAGGGCGCTGCATATGCTGATTTGGATAATGATGGCGCGTTGGATATTATAACTAACGAAATGAATTCTCCCGCGGGAATTTATAAAAATAATATTCGTAAAAAAGATACGACGGCGCATTTTTTAAATGTTCAACTCAAATATAAATCGCCTAATTTTTTTGCCATAGGTTCAAAAATTTTTTTACTGGATAAGGGAAAAATTTTTATGCAGGAACTCCAATCCACGCGCGGATTTATGAGCAGCTCAGAACCTGTATTTCATTTTGGAGTTGGCGGTAAAAAAGAAATTGACAGTTTACTGATCATCTGGCCGAATAATACTTTTGAATGGATAAATAATGTGCGAACAAATCAAAAACTATTTCTTAATTATAAAAAAGAAAACACGGATTCAATAATTAATTACTCTTCCTTCATAAATAAAATTTTACATCAGCAAGATTCATCTTTGTTTGTTGATATTACTTCGCAGCTAAAAATAAATTTCAAACACCAGGAAGATATTTATTTTAATGATTTTAACCGGCAATTGCTTATTCCGCATGAGGTATCAACAGCAGGTCCAAAAATTGCAGTTGGTGATGTTAACGGCGATGGGCTGGAAGATTTTTTTGTATGCGGCGCAAAAAATCAACCGGGCAAATTATTTATTCAGCAACACGACGGAACTTTTATATCTACCAACGATTCATTATTTGCAAAAGATGCAGCCTGCGAAAAAGTTGATGCAATTTTTTTTGATGCAGATAATGATGGCGATTTGGATTTATATGTTGCGAGCGGTGGTAATGAATATATTGGCAAATCCGATGCTCTGCTCGACCGGTTGTATATAAATGATGGTCATGGGAATTTTACAAGATCAATGACCTTGCCTCCGATGTACGGAAATAAATCTGTTGTGTGCTCTGCAGATTTTGATGGCGATGGACACCAGGATTTATTTATTGGCGGAAGAGTTAACACGGAACTTTATGGTTCTATTCCCACTTCTTATTTATTGCATAATGATGGCAAAGGAAATTTTTCGATTGTTACAGATGAAATTGCAAGAGGACTAAGCAAAATAGGAATGGTAACCGGCGCGTGTTGGACGGATATTAATAAAGATGGAAAACCTGATTTAGTTGTTGTAGGTGAATGGATGGCGCCAACAATTTTTATTAATCATAACGGAAAATTAGAGCAACAACATTCTTCACTGGATAAACTTACCGGCTGGTGGACCTGCATTAAAAGTGAAGATACTAACGGTGATGGATATCCGGATTTACTGCTTGGAAATTATGGATTGAATTCAAAAATAAAAGTTTCCGCTTCTTTCCCGGTAAAAATGTATGTTGGCGATTTTGATAATAACGGAATTTCCGAACAAATACTTTCCATACAAAAAAATGGAAAGTACTATCCGTTTGTCGGGAAAGAAGATTTAGAAAAACAAATGCCATATCTTAAAAAAGAATTTCTTAGCTATAATAAAATGGCAGGAAAAACGACAGAAGAAATTTTTGGAAGAAAATTAAATTCTTCAGCAGTATTTGAAGCTGCAACAATGCAATCAGTTGTGTTGATGAATAATCATGATGGAACGTTCACAACAATTCCATTACCTATGCCAATGCAATTAGCGCCGGTATTTAGTTTTTATATGGACGATTTTGATAAGGATAATAAAAAAGATTTATTGGCTGGCGGAAATTTTTATGGCGTTATTCCTTTTGAAGGAAGATATGATGCAATGCCGCTGACTTTTGGATTGGGAAATAATAAAGGAAATTTTGATTGCACAATTCCATATGCTGAGCCAATTATTAACGGAGAAATAAGAGATATCAAGTCGATTAATATTGCCGGTAAAAAATGTATTATAGTTGCACGAAATAACGATTCGCTAAAGGTTTTGCATTATTGAAGTATAGGATAATAAATTTCAATTTTCATATGCAAACTATCCTGCGCCGATTGTGGATCGGTTAAATATTTTTCATAGGGCGCTGCAATCAACTGCAAACGTTTATCAGTAAAATATTTATTCATCGCGGCATATAATTTTTTTAATCCGGCATAATCACCTTCATATTCGCCTATAAGCATTTTTCCGTGTGATGGCATTTCCAAAAAAGTAATTCCATTTTTGTTTGGCGCTTTTTTATTCACTGAAATTCCGGCCATTATTTTCACACTGTCTTTATTTATTGGATAAAAATTAGCCATTCTCGGAAAATTTTCCGGCACGTAAATGTTGTTTTCTTTTGCGTACTCAAAAATGTTTTTATATAAACCGGAAATTGTTCTTGGCACATTAGTTTTTAAGCTGGTTGCCGATTTGGTTATAACCAATGAATCTACGACTGGTCCTACGTGAATATTAAAGCCATAAAATTGTTGCGGATCTTCCATAAAATTTTTTAAACTATTCAGATCAGCCTCTACTTTTCCTGAAGGTTTTATTTTTTCTTTTAGCCATGTAAACGGAGAAACATTTTTTATCCATAAAATATTTGTTGATCTGCCGAAGGAGTCGGGAAATGCATACAGAGAATGATAAACCGGTTTTTCTTTTTCATTATTTTCTCTTACAACTACAAAAACTGCATTTTGCTGAATGATCCTGTACTCACGATTATTGAAACGTAAAAATGAGTTCACATTGTTTGTACTATTCGAAAATTGAAACAAAGAAGTATCCTGTTTTTTTAATGTGGTGTTCCAATGCGGCCAATTGCGCAAATCAGTTATTTGTTTTGCAACATCAATGATTGATGCTTTAATACTAATTTGTTTTTTTATTCCAAACTCTATAGGAGCAAAAAAAAGAAAACCAAAAAGCAGGATGAGAACTATTGAAGCAATAACTACAAATTTTCTTTTCATTTATTTTTTATAGTAAACGTTACGCAAATTTTTTTCAAATATATTTTAAGATAGATTTCCTTCAAGAAATTTATTGTACATCTTTTTGCTTCTGAATAATAAATTCAATTATTTCTTCGAGAGAAGGATCGATTTTAGAAATAGCATCTTGTATGTCATCGCGACTTACCTGTGCGGCGAAAGAAGGTGTTTTTAATTTTTTCATTACACTTTTTACGTCCATACCATCATATTTTGTTGGCCGTATCAATGCAGATGCATGAATAAATCCCGATAACTCATCAAACACATAAATCATTTTATCCATTGTATTGTTCGGTTCAACACCAAAATATCTTGGTCCGTGTGATGCAATGCAATGTATAACTTCGGGGTCAATGTTTTTGTGTTCAAGTTCTTCAATTATAATTCTGCAATGATCGTTAGGAAATTTTTCCCAATCGGCATCATGAAGCAATCCGGCAAGCTCCCATTTTAACGCAGTTTGTTCGTCGGCATTTTCTTTTTCAATTGCCCATGCTTTCATTACCGCGGCAACCTGTTTCATATGTAAACGAAGTCGTTCATTACTCACCCAATCGTTAAGTAAAATTGTAGCATCTTCAATCGTCATCAGGTTTCCTGCATTTGAAGGATTGCCGAAATTATTTCGGGCCAGTTTATATATTTCTTCACTCATTCAGACAAAATATTTAAAATTCAGAACACAAATTTAGGTGATTGACTGAGCAAATTATTTTTTGAGTCAAAATTTTTACTGATTTTCATATAATTATAAAGGTGCAATAAAAAATTCATCGTTTTTTCTTGGGTCATCTACTCATTTAATTCTACCTTTGCCACCCTTTTAAGTAAAATAGTCGGGATAGCGGCTGTAAAATAAAAAATAAAGAAATGAGCAAATTACATTTTACCACTAAACATGCGAACGAGGCTACTGTGCAACGTACATGGTATGTTGTTGACGGTACTAATCAAACCGTTGGCCGCATGTGCGGAAAAATTGCTGCAATTTTGCGCGGCAAAAACAAAACTTATTTTACTCCTCATGTTGATTGCGGAGATTTTATTGTTGTGATAAATGCCGATAAAGTAACATTTACCGGAAACAAACTCGATGATAAAATTTATATTAATTTCTCCGGTTATCCCGGCGGAAAAAAAGAAGAAGTTGCAAAGAGTTTGTTGAAACGCAGGCCGGAAGCGGTTGTTGAAAGAGCCGTAAAAGGAATGTTACCGAAAAATCGTTTGGGCAGAAAAATGTTTAAGAAATTATTTGTGTATGCAGGAGATAAACATCCGCACACCGCACAACAACCAAAGGAATTAAAATTCTAAAACCAGCATCAAGCATAGAAAATGGAAAAATCAAAAAATTCAGTAGGTCGTCGTAAAGAAGCTGTTACCCGCGTATTTTTAAGCAAAGGCAGCGGCAAGATTAAAATAAACGACAAAGATTATAAGGAATATTTCACCTTAGGTTATTTGCAAAACCAGGTGGAGCTTCCGCTAAAAACAGTTGAGGTTGCCGATAAATTTGATGTTGTAGTAAACGCATCGGGCGGCGGCATAAAAGGTCAGGCAGAAGCAACCAAGCTGGGTATAGCGCGCGCGCTGTTGCAGGTAAATGCAGAATTTCGTCCGGCATTAAAAGCTGCAGGTTTATTACGTCGTGATCCGAGGTCTGTAGAGCGTAAAAAACCAGGACGTAAAAAAGCAAGAAGAAGCTATCAATTTAGTAAAAGATAATTTGAGATTTGAAATTAGAAATTAAAATTTCTATTTCGAAGATTCAATTTAAATTAAAAATTTCAAATAATAATAAATGGAACAAAACACTTCATTACAACAGCAACTACTCGAAGCAGGTGTGCATTTTGGCCATTTGCGTAAGAAGTGGAACCCTAAAATGCTGCCTTATATTTTTGCAGAAAAAAAAGGTATTCATATTATAGACCTGAATAAAACCACCGAAAGTTTGCAGGAAGCCGCAGCTGCATTAAAACAAATTGCCAAGAGCGGAAAAAAAATAATGTTCGTAGGAACAAAAAAACAGGCAAAAGAAATTGTTACCGAATGTGCCAAAAAAGTAAACATGCCATATGCAACAGAACGTTGGTTAGGTGGTATGCTTACCAATTTTAATACAGTTAGAAAGAGTGTAAAAAAAATGCAGAGCATCGAAAAAATGCTTAATGATGGCAGCTTTGATAACATCACTAAAAAAGAACGCTTAACCCTCAGCCGCGATAAAGAAAAAATGGAAAAAGTGCTCGGAGGCATCGCGCAGTTAGGTCGTGTGCCCGCAGCTTTATTTATCATTGATATTGGCCACGAACATATAGCGCTGGCAGAAGCAATTCGTCTTGGCGTTACTACTTTTGGTATGGTTGATACCAATTGCGATCCTAATAAAGTGGATTTTCCGATACCCGCAAATGACGATGCTACTAAATCCATTGCGATCATAGCTAATTATATTACCGCTGCAATTGCAGAAGGACTCGCGGAAAGACAAGCAGCAAAAGAAGAAGAAGTGGAAGATACAACTACTGATGAAAATGAAAAGAAAGCAGCCCGCTTACTCGCGGAAGCTGAAAGCGAAGGCGGCAGAGGAAGAGGCGAAAAAGCAAGAGGTGCTGCTGGTGGTCAGCAAAAACGCAGAGTTAGCAGCGGTCCGCCGAGACGCACTAATACAAGATAATACTTGAACAAATTATTCTTCTTGATTATTTCCACTGATAATTCTTAAAAAAGTGTTTTATTAATAAACATTTGCAGATGCAAGTCATCTGTTCTTGTTAATCAAAATTTATTTTATGGCAACAGCAACAATAACAGCAGCAGAAATTAATAAGCTGCGTCAAACAACAGGCGCCGGAATGATGGATTGCAGAAAAGCATTGATGGAAAGTGATGGCGATTTTGAAAAAGCAATTGATTATCTCCGCAAAAAAGGACAAAAAGTTGCGGCTCTCCGCAGCGACAGAGAAGCTAAGGAAGGAGTGATCATTGCAAAAACAACCGCAGATAATAAAACTGGTTTTATCATTACACTTGCCTGCGAAACAGACTTCGTTGCAAAAAATTCAGACTTTGTAGAATTTGCTAAAAGCATAATGGAAGTTGCAGTAAAAAATAATTTGCATTCTTTGGAAGAGCTGCAGAATGCAAAATTAGATGGAGTTACTGTTGCAGATAAGATTAATGACCAGGTTGCAAAAATCGGAGAAAAAATTCAACTGGCGCGCTTTGAGCGCATAGATGCAGAAGCCGTTGCCGCTTACATTCATGGCGCATACAGGATGGGCGTTTTGGTTGGGTTAACTAAAAATTCCGCTCCTGTTCTTGAGGCCGGAAAAGATATAGCTATGCAAATCGCGGCTATGAATCCTGTGGCAGTTGATCCCGATTCTATATCTGCAGAAATGATAGCAAGAGAAAAAGCAATAGTTACGGAGCAAATTAAGAATGATCCTAAAATGGCCGGAAAGCCTGATGAAATGATTGATAAAATTGCCGTAGGGAAATTAAATGCTTTTTTTAAAGAAAACACGTTGCTTGCGCAAGCTTATGTAAAAGACGCAGCGAAAACCGTTGGCGATTATTTGAAAAGCGTTGACCCTTCTGTTAAAGTAACCGCATTCAAAAGGGTGCAATTAGGATAAATAAATTGTAAAAGAGAGTTTTAAACTCTCTTTTTTTATGTCTGTATTTGATTAGATTTGCGAAGAAAAAATGAAAAGACGGAACACTGCAATAGGTTGATGGAAGAGACTAACAGTAATGCATAACCGAAGAGAAATTGATAATGAAGAACCGATAATTTGAAAAATAAAATTGAAACAGATTTTTTGCTTTTGACTTTTTAGTTTTTACTTAATAAAAATCGTACATCAAAATATGCTGCCAAAATACAAACGTGTTCTATTGAAATTATCCGGCGAAGCGCTTATGGGGGATAAGAATTTTGGGTTTGATAACAGCGTAATAGCGCAGTATGCGCAGGATATTAAAGGTGTGGTTGACCTCGGTGTTCAGGTTGCAGTAGTTATTGGCGGCGGAAATATTTATCGTGGCATGAACGAAGCGGAAACCGGCATAGAGCGCGCTCACGGCGATTATATGGGTATGCTCGCAACGGTTATTAATGGTATGGCGCTGCAGGCCGGACTCGAAAAAATTGGCGTATACACGCGTTTGCAGAGTGCAATTAAAATGGAACAGGTTGCGGAACCTTATATCCGGCGAAGAGCTATCCGTCATGTTGAGAAAGGCCGCGTAGTTATTTTTGGAGCAGGAACGGGCAATCCGTATTTCACTACCGACACAGCCGGCTCTTTGCGTGCAATTGAAATCAATGCAAATGTAATTTTGAAAGGTACCCGTGTGAATGGAATTTATACTGCCGATCCCGAAAAAGACCCAACCGCAAAAAAATATGATGTAGTCAGTTTTCAGGAATGCATTTCTAAAAATTTGAGAGTAATGGATATGACCGCCTTCACTTTGTGCATGGAAAACAAACTGCCCATAATTGTTTTTGATATGAACAAACCGGGCAATTTAATGAAAGTTATTGGCGGCGAAAAGGTTGGAACGCTGGTAAAGGATTGATTATAAATAAAAGATTTAAAAATTATTTTCTTACGGATTTGTATATCTGCAATAACCTTAGTATTTTACAACCCAAGAAATCCACCCATCCCTGGTGGTTTTTTTTGTAGCTGCTTGTTTGTGCTCATCCCTCCATTGAAAGCCCAAAATATCTTGATTGTATTTTATAACTGTAATTTGGCAAACACTCCGAACCATTATGAATATTTTTTTACAAATACTCGATGTCCAACTCACTCTTGGCCTGCCTGAGATAATAGTCTTTCTCGTAGTAGCGCTGATACTTGGCTTTTGCATTCATTTTTTTTGGAGCTCAAAAAAATCAATTCGCATTGAAGACTCTGCATCTTCAGAAGGAATCAGCGAAAATGATAATTGGAAACTGAAATATTATAACGATATGGATATGCAGGAACGTGCGCAGCAGCAATTGCGTGAACGTTTGGCCGAAGCAAGAGAGAATGAGCAAATATTAAATATTGAAGTTGATGAACTGAGGAAAGAAATGAATTCCTCAAAATATAAAATATCTTCTGAACAAACCGAACAAAAACATTCAGGAGAATCTCTTTCAAGTCAATTTACTTCAGAAGCGACTGATTATTTATCGCAACTTAAATCTGCACAGGAAGATTTTGCAGAGCATAATAAACAAATCATTCGTTTGCTTGAACAAATTGATCTATTAAAAGAATTTGAAAAAAAATATTTAGATACTTTAAAAACAAACGGACAATTAAACGATCAGCTAACAGACTTACGCAAATTAACTTCCGAAAAAGAAAATGAAATTAATCATTTGCGCCACCAGCAACGGCTAACGGAAGAAATAGCAAACAGGTTGGATAAAGCCTATGCAGAATTTAATCTTCTCCAGGATAAATTACATAAGCTCGACAGCCACGTTGTGCAATCGCGCTCAGGAAGCGATTATGAAGAATTGCAATTGTCTTATTTTAAATTAAGCAAAGATTTAGATGAATTAAAATCGCGCCAGGCATCATTGTGGGAAGAAAATCAAAGATTGAACAGGATATTAGCTGATACAGAAGATAAGTTGAAAGAAGCAAATTTTCAGCGTCAGCAGTTGCAGAAGAAAGTTACTTTTCTTGACGAACTGAACTCCGACCTGCAGCAGGTTTCCGATCATCATAAAAAACTGGAAAGCCAGTTGCGCCGGATCAGCGAAATGGAAACATTACTTGCAAAATCAAGTTCCGAACAAAAAGGGTTTCATAATGAACCCGATCAATTTTAAAAAAATTTAGCGGCTTAATAATTACACGACTTGTTTATTTAACAGGTCGTTTTCTTTTTTGGTAATTTTATAATCTAATTATAAAAGATGGATTCATTAGCAAGCATGCGCAAAGATTATCAGCTGGAAAAACTCTCTGAAGAGTCAGTAGCTGATAACCCATTTCAGCAATTTTCCATATGGTGGAAAGAAGCCGTAGAAGCAAGAATAGATGAAGCGAACGCAATGGTTTTGGCAACTGCATCATCTGACGGTACACCCGCTGCGCGCGTAGTTTTAATGAGAGCTTTTGATGAAAATGGTTTTGTTTTTTTCAGCAACTATGAAAGTAATAAAGGAATACAATTGCAGGAAAATGCAAGAGCTTGCCTTGTTTTTTTTTGGAAAGAATTAGAAAGACAGGTGCGCATAACCGGTACCGTTAGTAAAACAAGTAATAAGGAAAGTGATGATTATTTCAACAGCCGCCCCGAAGGAAGCAGAATTGGTGCGTGGGCTTCTCCGCAAAGTCATGTAATAAAAAGCCGGGAATGGCTTGAAGAAAATGAAAAGCAATTTCGTAACCGATTTGATAAAGAAAAAATATCACGGCCGGAAAACTGGGGAGGATATCGTGTAATGCCCACTGTTATTGAGTTTTGGCAGGGCAGATCAAACCGCTTACACGATAGGATTCAATACACTTTGCAAAATGATAAATGGTTTATTGAAAGATTAGCTCCGTGAGTTGATTAGAAAGTAAAAAGTTTAGCAGATCAGTTTTTTACTTTTTAATTTTTGCTTTCTTTTTTTTCAGCGATTTTCTTCTTCACTTTAGCAGGTCTGCTTTTGCCAAAAGATCCTTTAAAGATTTTTCCTTTTTTTGTTTTTTTATCTCCTTTTCCCATATAAATAATATTTTTCGATTTAAGATAGCAATAAAAAATTCTAATTAAAATTAAAAGCTCCGGTACGCGTAAGCAACGGGCATCGGAGCTTTTGAAAATGCAATGAAGGCAGCATTATAATTTTGCAGACAGTTCCTTACCAGCTTTAAATTTAGCTACTCTTTTAGCTTTAATTTTAATAACGGCTCCTGTTTGAGGGTTGCGACCATTGCGGGCTGCTCTTTTTGAAACAGAAAAAGTTCCAAATCCAACTAATGTAACTTTTCCGCCACCTTTTAAAGTTTTGGTAACTGCTTCAATAAATGAATCAAGAGCGGTATTTGCCTGGGTTTTAGTAATGCTTGCATCGTCAGCAAGTTTTGTGATCAATTCAGCTTTGTTCATAGTGTAATTTGTTTTAAAAATTTAGCGAGAACAAATATAGACGCTTTTTGAATTCTGCAAAATTTTTTTATAATAATATAATCGCTATAAGCCGCATTGGACAAGCATTGCAGAAAATTGTTTTTTTCGCACAAATATTGCACAGGTAAATGAAAAATCAGAAAGTATTTAATTTGATAAACTAAGAAATGATATTTATTTTTTAAAAAACTTTAGCAAACTCATAACTTCTATCTTCTGTCTTCTGACCTCCGACTTCTTACCTATTTACTTCAACATACACCGGGCAATGATCGCTATGCTTTACTTCCGGATAAATTTCTGCATCAGCAATATTTTTTTTCAGATCGTTGGTAACATTAATATAATCTATGCGCCAGCCTTTATTTTGCAAACGTACCGAAGGAAAACGCTGGCTCCACCAACTATATCGATTCGGTTCCGGATGAAGAATGCGGAAAGCATCTGTCCATTCATTCTCAAAAAATTTATCCATCCATGCTCTTTCTTCAGGTAAAAAACCGGATGAATTTTTATTTCCTTTCGGATCATGAATATCAATTTCTTTATGAGCGATATTATAATCTCCGCAAAGAATAATTTTCGGAAATTTTTTTCTTAGGTCTTTTAAGTAAGAAAAAAATTCATCAAGCCATTCATACTTAAAAACCTGGCGCACATCCCCGGAAGTGCCTGATGGAAAGTATGCGTTTATCAATCTTATCTCTCCAAAATCCAATTGAATAACTCTTCCTTCATCATCACTTACTTTATGCCCGGTTCCATATTCAACATTATCCGGTTTTATTTTTGTAAAAACGGCAACGCCGCTATATCCTTTTTTTTGCGCGCTAAACCAATAATCATAAAATCCCAAATCGGTAAATTGTTTGTGATCTACATTATCTTTTTCTGCTTTTGTTTCCTGAACGCAAATAATATCCGCCGGATTTGTTTTGAGCCAGTCGATAAAACCCTTTTTCATGGCGGCTCTTATGCCATTAACATTATAACTGATAATTTTAAGTGAAGACATAAAATGTTTGAATTAAATTCGGCAGGCAATTTAGCATTTGTAAATTATCTATTCATGTTAATATGGAAAATTCAGACAGAATAATCCCGGCAGCAGAAACTGCATATTTAGAAGGGCCTAAGAGCCGCACTTATGAACTACGGTTTCTTATCAAAGTTTTTATGCAATTATTTAAAGGAATAAGAACATTGCATTTTGTTGGCCCGTGCATTACTGTTTTTGGTTCTGCCAGATTTAAAGAAGACAATAAATATTACCAGTATGCACGAGAATTTGGTAAACGAATTGCAGCCGCAGGCTTTACTACAATGACAGGCGGCGGACCGGGAATAATGGAAGCAGCTAACCGCGGTGCGTTTGAAAGTAATGGCATGTCCGTCGGTTGCAATATTAAATTACCATTTGAACAAAAGCCAAATGCTTATATGCATAAGTGGCTAACATTTGATTTTTTCTTTGTCAGAAAAGCGATGATGCAAAAATATTCTTACGCGTTTATTGTAATGCCCGGAGGTTTTGGTACGATGGATGAATTTTATGAAACACTAACATTAGTGCAAACCAAAAGCATAACGCAATTTCCAATTGTTTTATTTGGGAAAGATTATCACGCTACATTAATGGAGAATATAGAATTTATGGCGCAGCAGGGAACTATTTCAAAAGAAGATATGGCGCTGGTTTTAGTTACTGATAGCATTGATGAAGCTATGAATCATATCAGGGCATTTATTAAAAGCAATTACAAAATAAAAATCAGAAAATATTTTTGGGAGTGACATTAATTGACAATTGAAAATGGATAATTGATAATTATTTTAAACTAAATGTCGAAAATTATTGAGAAGATGATGTGGAAGATAAAATGATTGGTAATGACACAAAGCGCCGTCCTTCTCCGTGAGGAGAAGGATAAGAGGATGAGGCGTTAATTTGTTTTTTTTCCTGCCGGAAAAACAAATCCCAAACTCAACATCATTTCATAAGTGCCAAATGCCTGATGCGCAGTTCCATCATAAATTTTTAAACCGGAGTAACGCGCGTAATCAAGTTTGTTGCCGTATTCGAGATAAACATATTTATAAAATGTAGCTCTCAACGCAGCTTCAGCTCCTGTATTCCATCCGCCAATTTGAAAATGCGCTGTGTTTGAATTTCCAAACAATTCATTATCTACATGTGGAACTGTAAAACCTATTCCGAATTTTCCGAGAAAATCCAATTTAAAATTTTCATCGTGCGATTTATAAATGTGCAATCTCTTCACAATGTCGAAAAGAAAAAAATTAGCGCCGTTATTTAAAAAATAATGAAATCCATTTGCCTGGCTAAAAACAAATGATGTATCAACCTGCCGGTTATTGAGCTTGCCTGTAAGGTGCGCAGTTTGCCCATCGTTTACAATAAATTTTGGATGGTCATAGTTCAATTCAAAAATCCATCCTTTCTCTTCATTAATTACATAACCAACACGCACGTTAAATTGCGGAACAGTAATTTGTTTGCTGAACAAACCTTCATTCCAGCCCGGATGATCCCATGCACTTACATGGTTAAGCTGGTAATTATTTCCAAGCGAAGGTTGCGAAATATGAATGGTGCTATGCGTGAACCACTCTGCATTATATCCCCACGAAAAATAAATTTCGTGTTTTCTTTTTGTTTCTTTTTTTTGAGCGAGAATGATCAAAGGAGAAGCAACACAAAAAAATATTATCAAAATAAAACCAATCTTTTTCTCTTTCATGATTTCAATTATTTCATAAGCGAATTACCAAACGATTGTGCAAATTAGAAAATTATTTGCAAGCAGGTTGTTAATAAAATTTGCGATTTTAGATTTACGATGTACGATTTCTTTATGCTCAACTTGCTTTATTAATTTCAATTATCCATTTTCAATTATTGATTTTTTTGTTTCCGGCATTTATTCTCTCTTCACCATCCTTGCGTCGCACTCTTGTACTGTAATACTTTAATGAGCAGTAGTCTGTTAACGGTAATCTATAAGTAACTGTAATAACATAGGGGCACTTGTTACCGCTTACTATTTCTTCATCATCAAATTATCAAATCAGCTAATTATCATATTCCAGTACCGGCCGCAACCATCTTTCAATTTCTTCAACGGGCATATTTTTTCTTTTAGCATAATCTTCAACCTGGTCTTTTTCAATTTTACCAACACCAAAATATTTGCTTTCCGGGTTGGCAAAATACCATCCGCAAACAGAAGATGCAGGATACATTGCAAGGGACTCTGTCAAAATAATTCCTGCATTTTTCTCAGCATCAAGCAAATTGAAAAGTTTATATTTTTCTGTATGATCCGGGCAAGCGGGATAACCCGGCGCCGGGCGAATGCCCGAATATTCTTCTTTAATTAATTCTTCGTTCGAAAGATTTTCATCTTTCATATATCCCCAAAATTCTTTTCTTACTCTATGATGTAACAATTCTGCAAATGCTTCTGCTAAACGATCTGCAAGAGCCTGCAAAATTATTTTATTATAATCATCATGATTTTTTTCAAACTTTTTAATATGCTCTTCAATGCCATGAATGCTTACTGCAAATGCGCCGATGTGATCGTGAGATGCGAGATGTGAGACGGGAGATGTTGGCATGATAAAATCAGCTAACGAAATATTTGATTGATTTGCTGCTTTTTTTATTTGCTGTCGTAAACATTCAAGTCTAACTTCTGACGTTTCACGTTTCACGTTTATCGTTTCACGTTTCACGATGATCGTGTCTTTTCCGTCTGAGTTTGCTTCCCAAAAACCAATAACTCCTTTTGCTGTTAACCATTTTTCTTTAATGATTTGTTGCAGCAAAATATTTGCATCATCAAAAAGTTTTTTTGCTTCTTTACCAATTTTTTCATCGCTTAATATCTGCGGAAACTTTCCGTGCATTTCCCATGCAATAAAAAATGGCTGCCAGTCAATATAAGTTGCAATTTCAGAAAGAGGATAATCATCAAAAGCTTTTATTCCAGTAAATGTTGGTTTAACCGGAGATGAAATTTTCCCAATCAATTTTTGTTTTGTTTTGCTGAGCCTCTGAAAATTTTAAATATTGCTTTGCGGATTTTTTATTCCCAAAATCTTCTTTCAGTTTTATATACTCGTTACTGATAGTTTTTAAAAAATCTGGTTTATTTTCTTTACTTAATAAAGAACCCGCAACTGTTACACTTCGCGATGCATCAAGAACATGTACAACGCCGTGTTCATATTGCGGGGCAATCTTCACCGCTGTATGCATCCGCGAAGTTGTTGCGCCGCCAATTAATAATGGCAAATTAAAATGCTGGCGTTTCATTTCTTTTGCAACGTGTACCATTTCATCGAGAGAAGGAGTTATTAATCCGCTCAGGCCAATAATATCTACTTTTTCTCTTTTTGCTGTTTCCAAAATCTTATCAGTGGGTACCATCACACCTAAATCAATAATATCATAACCATTGCAGCCAAGCACAACGCCAACAATATTTTTTCCAATGTCATGTACATCACCTTTTACTGTAGCGAGTAAAATTTTTGCGGCGCCGGCTCCTTCTTCATTTTTTGTGCCTGCATTTTCGTGCGCTATGCGACGCTCTTCTTTTTCCAATTCGATATAAGGAGTTAAAACAGCAACAGATTTTTTCATCACCCGCGCACTTTTCACCACCTGCGGCAAAAACATTTTTCCGCTGCCGAATAGATCTCCAACAACATTCATTCCGGCCATTAGTGGGCCTTCAATTACTTCTAACGGTTTCGCATATCTCAACCTCGCTTCTTCTGTATCTGCGTCTATATAATCCGTAATGCCATTGATAAGCGCATGTTTTAATCTTTCTTCTACTGAAGCATTTCGCCATGCTTCATCTTTTATTTCGGTTTTACCTTTTGCTTTTACTGTTTCTGCAAAGGTAAGCAATTTATCTGTTGCATCTGCATTGCGATTCAGGATCACATCTTCACAAAGTTTTCTCAGTTCAGGTTCAATTTCATCGTATACTACGAGCTGCCCGGCATTCACAATACCCATATCCATACCGGCTTTGATGGCATGATATAAAAACACGCTGTGCATAGCTTCTCGAACTGTTTCATTTCCGCGAAATGAAAAAGAAACATTACTTACGCCTCCACTGATTTTTGTCAGCGGCATTTTTTGTTTGATGATTTTTGTGGCTTCAATAAAATCAACTGCATAATTATTATGCTCTTCAATTCCGGTTGCAATTGCAAAAATGTTAGGATCGAAAATAATATCCTCACCATCATAACCAACCTGCTCCGTTAATATTTTATATGCTTTTTCGCAAATGGTAACACGGCGTTGCAAAGTATCCGCTTGTCCGTTTTCATCAAAAGCCATAACAATAACTGCAGCTCCATAACTTTTGCAAATGATCGCCTGGTCAATAAATTTTTCTTTTCCTTCTTTCATCGAAATGGAATTCACAATGCATTTTCCCTGCACACATTTTAATCCTGCTTCGATGATAGAGAATTTAGAAGAATCAATCATGATCGGAATCTTCGCAATATCCGGTTCGGCCTGCAGAAGATTTAAAAACGTTTTCATAGCTTTTTCTCCATCGAGCAATGCATCATCCATATTCACATCAAGAACCTGAGCTCCGCTTTCCACCTGCTGGCGTGCAACACTTAATGCTTCTTCATATTTATTTTCGCGGATAAGTCGTGCGAATTTTTTGGAGCCTGTAACATTTGTTCTTTCGCCAACGTTCACAAAATTTGTTTCCGGGCGAATGATCAAAGGTTCAAGTCCTGCTAGTCTTAAATATGGTTTGATGTTGTTCATTTAAGTCGTCAATTCTGTTTCAAGCACGGGCAATTCTCTCGGCTTAATTTTTTTTACCTGCTCTGCTATATGTTTTATATGTTCCGGTGTTGTTCCGCAGCAACCGCCAACAATATTTACAAAACCTTCCTGCGCCCATTCTTCAAGAAAGTGCGCTGTTTGTTCCGGCTGTTCATCATATTCACCCATCGCGTTTGGCAAACCTGCATTCGGATAAGCAGAAACATAACAGGCAGCAATATGCGAAAGCTCTTCAATGTGCGGGCGCATTTGCTCGGCGCCTAATGCGCAATTTAATCCAATGCTCAGCGGTTTTGCGTGCATCACTGATGTATAAAAAGCTTCGAGCGTTTGTCCGCTTAATGTTCTTCCGCTTGCATCGGTAATCGTTCCGCTGATCATTATCGGCAAAGGTTTTTGTTTTGTATCGCGGAAATATTTCTTGATTGCGTATATCGCTGCTTTTGCATTAAGCGTATCAAAAATTGTTTCGATCAATAATAGATCAACTCCACCATCAACCAAACCTTTTACTTGTTCATAATATGCATCGGCGACTTCATCAAATGATACAGAACGAAAGCCCGGGTTATTTACATCGGGAGATAATGATAATGTTTTGTTCATAGGTCCGATGGCGCCGGCAATGAATTTGTTAACTGTCGACTGTTGACTGTTGACAGAAAATTCATCAATCGCTTCTCTTGCGCATTTTGCGGCGGCAACATTCAGTTCGTATGCAAGTTGCTGCATGTTATAATCTGCCAATGAAATTTTTTGTGAGTTGAATGTATTTGTTTCAATAATATCCGCGCCCGCTTCCAGATATTGTTTGTGAATTTCTTTAATGATCTGCGGTTGTGTAAGAGAGAGCAAATCATTATTGCCTTTTACATCCGAAGCCCAGTTTTTAAATCGTTCGCCACGATAATCTGCTTCGGTTAATTTGTAGCGCTGAATCATGGTGCCCATGGCGCCATCAATAATTAGTATGCGTTCGTTAAGAATGTCTTCAATTGTTTTCATGTTGCTATTAGTTTAGCGATGAATAGAATTGTTACCGTACAAGAGTGCGACGCAATCTCGCTTTAAGCGAGACTGGTTACACAAAAAAATTTTCCTGACTATTAACGAGAAACTTACAGTGAGAGTATGCTGAAGTGTTGTCGTTTATTAGTTCAGTTTTTTATTTGAACAGGCTGAACAATAAACAAATCTGCCTGTTGCGGTAGCAAAGTTAATGCATTCCGGTATAGTAATAAAGTGTATAAAAAAAGAATTTTAAAAAAAATTAATTAAACGTTTGTTTAATTCAAACATTTGTTTAACTTTGTGCCGTTCAAATAAAAAAAATGGCAGATAAAGTAGCAGATAAACGTGAACATATTCTTGCAGTGGCGGAAAAACTTTTTGGCGACCATGGGTTTGACGGAACATCCGTAAGAGATATTGCGCAGCATGCAAATGTGAACCTCGCGATGATTTCTTATTATTTTGGCTCGAAAGAAAAAATGCTGGAGGCGTTGCTGGAATTGAGGGCGAATTATACAATTCTTGAAGCGCTTAACAAAGATGAATCGCTTACTCCGTGGGAAAAAATAGACAGGGTTGCAGATTTTTATGTAGATAAAATTATGGGCAACCTATGCTTTCACAATATTATGCAACAGGGAAACAACAGTCGTTCGGAGGATATTAAAGAACTAACTACAAAAATAAAGCTGAGAAATTTTGAACAGATAAAAAAGATTTTACTGGATGGACAGAAGAAGAAATATTTTAGAAAAGTAGATATTGAATTCACCGTCGGCACGATAATGGGAACGATTTCTCAAACAACCCTTGCACGAAACTTTTATACCGCTCTTTTTAATATTGAAAAAAATAACGACGAAGCCTACAGAAAAAAAATAACCCCCCGGTTGAAAACACATTTGAAACAACTATTGCATGCCCATCTTGATATAAAAAACGAAGAATAATAATTAACCAACATGAAATAACCAAGCCACTAACTATTAACCAAACACCGCCGAATATTTTCCCCGATAAGGTTATTATAGTACAGGTTATTCCATAAAAGAAATAAAAGAAAAAACAAAAACATGAAAAGGAAAGGATGGATTTTTTCATTTTTAATGATACATGTATTTGCGCTGAATGCACAAACTAAAACACTAACTCTTGAAGAAGCTGTGCAACTCGGAGTGCAAAACAGTAAGCAATTAAAATTATCGCAAAGCGAAATAGATCAGGCTTTGTCGAAATTGGAACGAACAAAAGATGCAGCATTGCCATCTGCAAAAGTGAGTGTAGGCTACGAACACGCACTGATGCTTTCGCAAACATTAAAAATTCCGGGAGATACTGCAAAATCAGGAACTATAAAACTTCCTTTTGATAATCCGTTATACCAGGCAACGCTAAGCATTAACGAACCGATTTTTCAAGGCAATGAATTCAAATATGCAAAGCGATCGGCAAATTTATTAATTAAGATGAGTAAGCTGGATGCTGAAAAGGATAAGGATGAAGTTGTGTATACCATTATCAGTTCTTACATCAACTATTATAAAATAAAACAGAGTCAGGATATTGTTGAACAAGATTTGCAGGACATTCAAAGCAAACTGGATGAAATTACAAAATACGAAAACCAGGGGCTTGCTACATTGAATGATGTGTTGCGTTTTCAGTTGCAGAAATCAAATACTCAGCTCACGCAAATTGAATTGGAGAATAACAGAAAAATTGCAAACTACAATTTGAATGTTTTACTCGGCTTGCCCGACAGCACTGTGTTACGGGTGCAGGAAGTAAGTTACAAACTGGATGTAAATAATCCGGTAGATCAATATTTGCAACAGGCATTGAGAGACAGAAAAGAATTCGGATCTATAATGTATCAATCCGAAATTGCTGACATCAACATAAAAAAAATTCATGACGAAAAATTACCAACAGTTAGTGTCGGCGGAAATTTGTACTATTTCAATTTATCCAAACCGATAATACCAAGCAGTGGTGCATTTCTTGCGCCGTTTGTTATTGGCTTAAATGCAAGTTGGGATATATCCACTTTATATAGAAATAAAAACAGGCTTATTGAAGCTGATATTGAAAAAAGGCAGGTAGATATCAGTCGCGATATGCAAGTTGACAAAGTGAAAACAGAAGTAAACCAAAGTTATCGCGAATACGAATTGGCATTAGAAAAAATAAAAGTATTGCAGGATGCTGTAACGCAGTCAACAGAAAATGAACGCGAGATGGAATCGAAGTTTCACAACAATCTTGCAACAACAACAGATAGGATAGACGCGCAGACGATATTATATCAATCGCGCATTAACCTGGGGCTTGCAAAATCAGATGCAACAATTGCTTATTACACGCTTTTAAAATCTATCGGACATATACAACCGTAATAATAAACTATTAATGTTCTATTATTTGAAATATTTTATTACACGAATTTTTTCGAATTACACGAATTCGAAAAATAATGCAAGATTAATTCGTGTAATTCGTATGAATTCGTGTAATCCTTTTCTGTCATTTTATTTGTCATACGCTACTTATTAATAAAAAGAATTAAAAGAAGAAATCATGAACGAGACACAACCTAAAAAAAAGAAAAAAATAATATTCCCAATCATTCTTGGATTAGTATTGGTTGGTGCTTTACTATTTACGTTGAAAGAATACTTGTATTATCAAAATCATGAAACAACTGACGATGCGCAAATTGATGCGGATATAAGCCCAGTGGTGGCGCGTGTTGGCGGCTATGTAACTGAAATACGTTTTCAGGATAACCAATATGTAAAAGCCGGCGACACGTTAGTTGTGCTTGATGATAAAGATTATAAAATAAGATTGGAACAGGCAATGGCGGCATTGACATCAGTACGCCAGTCGGTAAATGTTTCCAAGTCGAATGTTACGGAAGCAAAAACAGGAATTACTACTGCAGAAGCAAATGTGGAAGCGGCGAAGGTTCAGGTTTGGAAAGCAACGCAGGATTTTGAACGGTATCAAAATTTATATAACGACCATGCAATAACAAAAGCTCAATTTGATGATGCGAAAGCGGCTAAAGATGCAGCTGATGCACAATTGGTGGTTGCGCAAAGTCAAATTCCGGTGCAAACAAAAAAGGTGAGCGCCAATCAAAGTCAGGTAGGCGCAACAGCTTCAAACATTGCGACGCGGCAGGCTGATATTGATTATGCAAAACTGCAACTATCCTACACCGTTATAGTGGCTCCGGTAAATGGCATTGTTTCAAAACGCAATATTCAAATCGGGCAGTTGGTGCAGGCGGGGCAAACTCTTTTTGCAATCGTTCATGACGGTGATGTATATGTAACAGCAAATTTCAAAGAAACACAGATGGGAAATTTGAAGATCGGAGATAGCGTGGATGTTACAGCAGATGCTTTTTCGGATAGAAAAATTGAAGGGATAATACAATCATTTTCTGGAGCAACCGGCGCTAAATTTTCTTTGTTGCCGCCGGATAATGCAACAGGAAATTTTGTGAAGGTGGTACAACGAATTCCTGTGAAAATAACGCTGCATGCGGATTCTGCGATAATGGCAACGTTACGCCCGGGCATGAGCGTTAGCGTGGTTGTGCATACAAAATAATCGGGATGTACGATTTCTTTAGGTATATCATGCATCATAAATTTTAAAATCAGAAAACTATCCGGATTATAATTTTAAGCGATTGGACTTTTAATTGCTCTGTCACTGATGATACAAATGATCAATAGAATTGTTGCTGTAGAAGAGTGCGACGCAACGATGATGAATAGAGGACTAATGCTGGAAACAAAAAAAAATTAAAAATTAATTATGAATGTATGATTTGCAGAAATCGTACATCGTAAATCTAAAATCGTACATAACTATGGCTGAACATGGATTTAGAAAATGGATCATCACGTTCACGGTTATTACAGCTGCGTTGCTTGAACTGATTGATACAACAATTGTGAATGTTGCATTACCGAACATCATGGGTAACCTCGGCGCAACGTTAGAAGATGCGGGTTGGGTTGTTACAAGTTATGCGGTGGCAAACGTAATTATATTGCCAATGTCTGGCTGGCTTGGCGACAGGTTTGGAAGAAAAAATTATTTTCTTACTTCTATATTATTATTCACGTTCGTGTCTTTTTTATGCGGTAATGCGCATAGCCTCGGTGAGTTGATAACCTTTCGTGTGATACAAGGTTTGGCAGGGGGCGGATTGCTTTCAACCGGGCAGGCAATTTTAATGGAAACATGGCCGCGCGAAGAAATTGGAATGGCAACTGCGTTGTTTGGATTGGGCGCTGTTGTTGGTCCGACTGTTGGCCCAACAATTGGGGGATTCATCACCGATCATTTCAGCTGGCCGTATATTTTTTATGTAAATATTCCTGTTGGTGCGATTGCTGCATTTCTCGTATCCACATTTATAAAAGAGTCGCCAAAATATGCAAAAGGCAAACCGATTGATTGGTGGGGAATTTTATTTCTTGCACTTTGTATTGGCAGTTTACAGGTTGTGCTGGAAAAAGGTGAATCAGAAGATTGGTTCGCTAAAACATATATTGCGGTATTAACTATCACTACAATTGTTTCAGCAATTGTTTTTATTTGGAGGGAGCTGAGCACGGATCATCCTGTTGTAAATTTTCGGATTCTTAAAACACGAAGTTTCGCGATAGGAATTGTAACAACATTTACACTAGGTTTTGCCTTATATGGTTCAGTATTTATTTTTCCTGTTTTTTGTCAAAACCTTCTTGGCTTTTCTGCACAGCAAACCGGGTTTCTTTTATTTCCAGGTGGGTTGGCAACAATTTGTATGATGCCATTCGTTGGTATGATGCTTAAGCGCGGAGTGCCTGCACAAATCATGTCTGCGGGAGGATTCCTCTTGTTTTTTATTTTTACATGGATGTTGTCTAATTCAACATTGAATTCAGGAACAAACGATTTCTTTTTTCCGCTTATAGTTCGCGGAGTTGGTATGAGCATTTTATTTGTTCCGCTTACAACACTTGCTTTGCAGGATTTGAAAGGACCTGATATCGGACAAGGAACAGGATTGAATAATATGATGCGTCAATTGGGCGGTTCGTTTGGCATCGCAATTATTACAACATTAATTCACATTAAATCGGGAATTGTAAGAAACACATTGATTGAAAATGTGAATCCATATAACCCTCAGTATGTTCAGGGCAATCAGGCAATGGTACAAAATTTTATAAGTAAGGGATTCAGTTCATTAACTGCGCAGCAAATGGCAAACCAGGCAATGGAAGGAAGAATAATTAAACAAACCATGTTGTTAACTTACGATAATCTGTATCTGATTATTGGAGTATTTACTTTATTCTGTATTCCGATTATTTTCTTACAAAAGTTTAAGAAGAAACCTGTGATGATGGCGGGCGCTCACTAAAAAATTTATTATTGAAAGAGACTATAAAAGATGAAGTCCCGATGATTCGGGACTTCAATTTTTTTGTACGATACCTAACCAACATTTTCGTGGCCATCAATAGGTACAAATTTCAATTTTGTTTCTTAGGATCTTGGATTACTTGGATTTTGGATTTTAACGGTGTCAGTTTTAATTGATAATTCGATTCGTTAGTTTTGGTTTTTCAGGATTCCGGATTTTTCGGCTTTCTAAGGATTCCTGTGGATTTTGGTTTTTAAGGAATTGGATTCGAATCTTTATTTATCAATTATCTTAACACAACAAACATACAAACAGTACAGGGGGAGCGCAAGAGCACATTTGCTCTATTTCAAATTTCATCATTTACTTGTATTTTGGTAAAATTACCATAGGTTGCTTCGTACAATTTCGCTTCCTTTTTGAAGATGTATAAAATAGCTCTATTTTAGTTTTATGAACGACAGCAATTTCAATCGTTTTTTATGATGTTTGAAAATAAAACAGTACTAATATCCGGCGGATCGCGAGGCATTGGAAAAGCTATAGCTATAAGGCTTGCAAAAGAAGGCGCCAATATTTCTTTGCTTGGTAAAACAGCAGAAACAAATCCAAAATTAGAAGGAACAATTTACACCGCCGCTGAAGAAATCGCTAAGGCAGGTCCGGGAAAAGTGTTGCCGCTTCAGGCAGACATAAGATTTGAAGAAGATATAAAACGTGCAGTTGAAACTACTGTAAATACTTTTGGAAGAATAGATATTTTGGTGAACAATGCAAGCGCTATTAATCTTACACCAATTGAACAAACAGAAATTAAAAGATTCGACCTGATGCATAATATAAATGTTCGCGGAACTTTTTTAATGAGCCAGGCATGTATACCTTTTTTGAAAAAAGCAGACAATCCGCATATTCTAAATCTTTCTCCGCCTGTTAATTTAGATGCAAGTTGGTTCGGTAATCATCTTGCATATACTATAAGCAAATACGGAATGAGCATGATTGTGTTGGGTCTTTCAGAAGAATTAAAAAAGTTTCGTATCGCAGCAAACGCATTGTGGCCAAAAACTATAATTGCTACTGCAGCTGTAAAAAATTTATTGGGTGGAGATTTTTTAATACAAAGAAGCAGAATAGTTGAAATTGTTGCCGACGCAGCATATTATATTTTACAAAAGCAATCTTTTGAATGCACAGGAAATTTTTTTATTGATGAAGATGTTTTACGCAACGAAGGAGTTACAGACTTTTTAAAATATGCAGTTAATCCCGAACAAAAATTAATGCCGGATCTGTTTATTTAATTTCATCATCAACTATAATATAAAACCTCTGCAAAAAACCCAGATCTATTTTATAACTATTTATGACTGCCTGCAATCATTAAAGCCCCGGCGGCAAGTCCTGTATCTTTTACCAAATTAATAAGTGGCAGGCTTACCGGAGCGCTGCCTTCCGAATGCAGTAATGCCGGTAAATGAACTGTAAGCACAACGATGATAAGGAATAATGCAAGAAATATTCCCGCTAAACGAGTAAGCTTGCCGGTTAGAAAAGAAATTGCCGCGGCAATAAGTGCTGCGCCTGTTAAGTAAACCCAAAATACGCCGCCCGGAATAAAAGACGGAACAGTGTTTTGAAAACCCGTGCTATGCAAGAAATGATTGACACCAAAAAAGCCGATTACAAAGGCATATAAAATGGTGCCGATTCTGAAGATGGTTGTATTATTCATGTTGCAATCGTTTAGTTACTCCTAATTTAATTTTTTTTAAACTCTTTTCAAAAATTAATTCTGATGAGAAGAAAAACGATTGGTAAGAATAAGATTAATTTGGAATGATCTTACTCCAAAGTTTTTTCAGGGCGCATTTGCGGAAAGAAAAGAACATCCTGTATAGAAGATTGATTAGTTAACAACATGCATAATCGATCTATTCCGATGCCAATGCCGGATGTAGGCGGCATACCATATTCAAGCGCGCGCAAAAAATCGTAATCAATAAACATAGCTTCATCATCCCCACGCTCCATTAATTTTATCTGCTCTTCAAATCTTTCGCGCTGATCAATAGGATCGTTTAGTTCGGTGTATGCATTTGCAATTTCTTTTCCATTTATCATTAATTCAAAACGCTCTACCAACCCCGGTTTGGTGCGGTGTTTTTTTGTGAGCGGACTCATTTCAACAGGATAATCAATAATAAAAGTTGGTTGAATAAAATGGTGCTCGCATTTTTCGCCGAAAATTTCATCAATCAATTTTCCTTTGCCCATAAATTTATCAACATGAATATGCAATTGTTGGCACACATTTCTTAAATCGTCTTCATTCATTTCACTAACGTCAATCCCTGTGTATTTTTTAACTGCTTCGTATATGCTTATCCGTTGGTAAGGCGCTTTGAAATCAATTTCTGTATCGCCCACAATTTTTTTTGTATTGCCATTGATGGTAATTGCAGCTTTTTCTAATAATTGTTCAGTTGTTTCCATCATCCAGAAATAATCTTTATAGGCCACATAAAATTCCAGTATGGTGAATTCCGGATTATGCGTTCTGTCCATTCCTTCATTGCGAAAGTTGCGGCTGAATTCATATACCCAATCAAAACCGCCAACGATCAATCTTTTTAAATACAATTCGTTTGCAATGCGCAAATAAAACGGAACATCCAGCGCATTGTGATGAGTGATGAAAGGCTTAGCTGCTGCGCCACCCGGAATGTTTTGCAAAACAGGTGTGTCAACCTCCAAAGCGCCTTTTTCATTCAGAAATTCACGCATGGCATTGATCATTTTTGTGCGGCTGATGAAAGTTTCTTTTACCTGCGGGTTCACAATTAAATCTGCGTAGCGCTGGCGATAACGAAATTCAGGATCGGTTACTGCATCAAAAGTTTCGCCTTCTTTTTCTTTCACAATTGGTAATGGCCGCAACGCTTTTGATAGCAGCGTTAACTCGTGCACATGAACGGATGTTTCTCCGGTTTTTGTTGTGAACACATATCCTTTTACGCCGATTATATCGCCCATATCTAACAAATGCTTCCACACTTTATCGTATAATGTTTTGTCTTCTGTGGGGCAAATTTCATCGCGCTTTACATACAACTGAATTTTTCCTGAGCTATCCTGCAATACAGCAAACGATGCTTTGCCCATGTCGCGGATGCTCATAATTCTTCCGGCAAGACATACGTTTGCAAAATCTGATTTATTTTCTTCACCCTTATAATTTGTTTTTATGAAAGATGCAGTTGTGTTAACCGGGTATAACGGTGCCGGGTATGCGTTAATGCCGAGTTGTTGCAGTTCGGCTAATTTTTCGCGGCGAATATTTTCCTGTTCAGACAGATGTTGGCTCATATCTATTTCTTCAAAATTTTTGCAAAGGTATGTTTTATGCGGGATGTTAGAAGTTAGATGAACGATGTTGATTAATTGTAAAAGGGTTTTTATGATAAGATTTTCTTTTTAGATAAAATTGAAAAATCATCTTCATCCCTCACAATATTATTTTTCAAAATTCCTAATCCTTCAACTTCCATTTCTATTTCATCGCCTTCTTTCAGCCATTGCTCGGTGTAATCAGGATTATTTAATTTGTTTGTTCCGTTTATTTCTAAAAAGCAGCCGGTTCCCACAGTTCCGCTTCCGATAATATCTCCGGCAAATAGATCAACGCCATATGACGCACGTTCAATAATTTCAGCAAAGGTCCAATCCATATCCGATAAATTTCCGTCGCTAATTGTTTCTCCATTTACGCGGCATTGCATTCGGAGATTCCAGCTTTTGCCAACATGACCTTCTTTACAATTCACTTCAAATTGTTGCAATTCATCCAGCGTTACAAGAGTTGGTCCGACTGCTGTTGCAAAATCTTTTCCTTTTGCTGGTCCGAGATTTAGCATCATTTCTTCCATCTGCAATTTTCTTGCGCTCATATCATTCATGATCATTAATCCACCAATATATTCATCGGCATCTTCTGCGCGAATGTTGCGACCTTGTTTGGAAATAACAATTGCAACTTCCAATTCAAAATCGAGTTTTTCAAAATGATCCGGCATACATTTTATTTCGCCGCAGCCTTGTATGCTATGATGATTTGTAAAATAGAAAACAGGATACTGATCGAATTCTTTAATCATATCTAATCCGCGATTGCGGCGCGCAGCGGCAACATGCTGGCGAAATGCATACGCATCACGGCATGATGATGGAAATGGAATTGGAGATAATATTTGAACCGAGTCATATTTTAATCCTTTTTCAAGGGAAATATTTCCTTCACGAATAGCAATTTCACCGGCTTCCACAGTTGGTAAAAAATCTGTCCAGTAATTTAAAAACATATTCATGTTGCCGGGAAGATCGGGATGAATGATTTCCATGTTGAACAATAGTCCGTCAACTAAAATTGCCAATTGATCGTGTTCATCCTGCAGATAAGAAACAAATTTCATAATGCTGTATTTTGAGGGCGCGTAAAATTAGGTAATTAGCATGAGCAGTTGATGCGGATGTACAAATCAGATACGGGATTTAAGATACGGTATACGGAGATAAGAAAAATTAGCCAGATTTAATATTAAAATGCGAAATTTTAAATAGTAATTCGTAAATTTATGCTTGAAGTACAACTGATACCGGCACTTGAGATTCATTTTTCTTTTACTGAAGAAAAAAAATGAACAAATGGAAGAAAGCAACGTTACTTAACAAAATTATCCCGCCGAGGCGGGGCCGGCTACCCAAAGTAAAATCCATAATTCGTAACCTGGCCAATGAAACCCAGGTCTAAACACAGTAATTTTTGCACAGCATTAATTTGTTAATTTGCTGTGGATAATTGTTGGGATTGTTGTACATTTACACCCCGAATTTTACAATGAAATTTGAAAAAATACATAACAAAGGACAAGCTACATTATTCCAAAATGAATACCTGGAAATGCTTACCAAAACGCACCCGTTGGTGATTTGGTGCATGTATTTGCCGGTTATGATTTATTGCATGTACCGCAGCAATGTTTCGCTTAATTTTTCAGTAGCTATGATTGCGCTGGTGTTTCTTTCAGGAATGTTTTTTTGGACTTTTTTTGAATACATCATGCACCGGTTTATTTTCCATTGGGTTGCTGAAAGTGAGCGCGCGCGGAAAATTGTTTACGTAATGCACGGTAATCATCATGAATATCCACGCGACCGGGAAAGATTATTTATGCCGCCCGTGCCGAGCATTATTATTTCCTGCGCTATTTTTTTTCTGATGTATTGGTTCATGGGGCAATTTGTGTTTATGTTTTTTCCCGGGTTTATATTTGGTTATTTAACTTATGGTACGATGCACTATGCAATTCATGCATGGAATCCTCCTTTTAGATGGATGAAGCCCTTGTGGCGCAACCATCATTTGCATCATTATAAAAATGATCACCGTGGTTTTGGTGTTAGTACAACCATTTGGGATCGTGTGTTTGGAACTATGTTCGATTTGAAAAAAGAAAAAGAAGATAAAGAAAAGGTACGCGAACTGATGTTTTGATGATGTAAGATTTTAGATGTAAGATGTACGATTTCTTTATGTTCAACATGCCTTAGCAATTCTCAATTTTTTCACCACTTTTCTTCATCAGAGTTTTCTTGTTTATTAGCTGATTTGAATTCTTTCCTCGTTTTTATTTTCTGCAATTGTCTTTCGATAATTAAATCAGAAATGACTGATGCTGCATCCGGATTTTCTTTCAGCAGTTTTTTTAGTTTGGATTCGTTTACATCAACTTTATATAAAAGGTAAATCAGCTGCTCAAAATTATTATTTATGAGATGATTTATATATTCAGTCAGTCTTTCTTTTATTTTTTCAAAAGAAATTTTTGATGCAAGGTCAATTTGCAAATCATTTTTTAAGGAATCAATTAATTGTTCTTCAGCTTGCATTTTTTGATTTTTTTTATCACGCAGAACACAAAGCTCATAGCGAATAAACTTGATTTTCTCTGCGTTCTTCGCGTCTCTGCGTGAAATCTTCATTAATAGTTTTCAATAATTCCCAACCCGAAAAGAGCGAAATCATATTTCACCGGATCATTCTTATCTAATTTACGCAAATGATTTGTCAGTTCCAATGCAGTTTTCCAGTCGGTTTGGTTACGGGTTATTAACTTAAATCTTTTTGCAACTCTTGCAACGTGCAAATCAACAGGGCAAATCAGTTGCGAAGGAGAAATATTTTTCCATAGGCCAAAATCAACGCCGTTATTATCTTTCCTAACCATCCAACGTAAAAACATATTTAACCTTTTGCAGCTTGAATTTTTTTGCGGTGAAGCAATATGTTTTCTTGTACGTTGAGGAGCATCTTCAAGAGAAAAAAAATAAGTATAAAAACCTATAAGCGCATGTTCAATTGTTTCATCTTTTTTACTCATCCATTTTGTAAAAGCGATTTCTAATGAGTTGTGATTTGAATAATGAAATTTAAAAAATTCAATAAAATACAAAAGGTCTGTTGTGTTGAATGTTCTGTGTTTGAATTGTAGTAATTTTTTTAATGTAGCGGCATTGTTATTCATGCAAAAATCATACGGCGCATTATTCATTAAAGCCATAAGTTCTTTGCTTTTTTGAATAATTGTTGTGCGGTTCCCCCACGAAAATATAGCTGCAAAAAATGCGGCGATTTCAACATCTTGTTTTTTTGTGAATTGATGCGGAACAGAAATCGGATCATCTTTAATAAAAAAAGGCTGATTGTATTCATCAACCTTTTTATTTAAAAATTCTTTTAAATTATTTTGAAGCGCTGATTTGATAGCCATTAAATAAATTTAACCAATTGCCTGTTGCAAATCTTCAAGCAAATCATCAATATCTTCAATGCCAACGCTAAGTCTTATCAATGAATCACTCAAACCATTTTTTAATCTTTCTTCGCGCGGAATCGAAGCGTGCGTCATCGAAGCCGGATGATTGATAAGCGATTCTATTCCACCTAAGCTTTCGGCTAATGAAAATATTTTGGTTGATGATAAAACTTTTGTTGCAGCTTCAATGCTATTATCTTTCAATTCAAAACTCATCATACCACCAAAACCGCGCATTTGTTTTTTTGCAATCTCATATCCAGGATGATCTTCAAATCCGCACCAATACACTCTTTCCACTTTTTTATTTTTGCATAAAAAGCGCGCAACCAGTTCTCCGTTTTCGCAATGTCTCTGCATGCGTACGTGTAATGTTTTTAATCCGCGTAAAACCAAAAAACAATCTTGCGGACCAGGCACTGCGCCACAACTTTTTTGTATAAAATATAATTTCTCACGCAGGTCAGCATCATTCATCATTAAACATCCATGAATAACATCGCTGTGACCGCCGAGATATTTGGTTGCAGAATGCATAACAATATCAGCTCCGAGATCCAACGGATTTTGCAGATACGGAGAAGCAAAAGTATTATCAACGCAAACCAAAATATTTTGCTTTTTTGCAAATGCACAAACAGCGGCGATATCGATAATATTCATTAATGGATTTGTTGGCGTTTC
This sequence comes from Chitinophagia bacterium, assembly GCA_963774065.1. Classification (GTDB taxonomy): domain Bacteria; phylum Bacteroidota; class Bacteroidia; order Chitinophagales; family Chitinophagaceae; genus Puia. The sequence goes on along the minus strand of CAVZDO010000003.1, from coordinate 1,061,934 downwards.
AATCCAAATGAGTTTTGTGTTATCATTAATAAATGCCTTTATATTTTCTGCGCGTTGCATATTGATGTAATGGAATTTTATACCAAATTTTTCAAACACTTTTGTAAACAAGCGATATGTTCCGCCATACATATCGTTGCATGCGATCACTTCATCACCAGGCTGTAATAATTTAATCACTGCATCGGTAGCGGCAACACCACTGCTAAAACATAAACCATATTTGCCATTTTCTATAGCTGCGCATGCGGCTTCTAAAACTTTTCGAGTAGGATTTTGCGAGCGTGCATATTCATAACCTTTATTTTTTCCCGGTGCCGATTGCACATAGGTTGATGTTTGATAAATCGGTGTCATTATTGCGCCAGTTGAGGGATCGGGTTCAATCCCTGCGTGAATAAGTTTGGTTGCCAGTTTCATCTTTTATATTTTTTTTGATCAGAAAATTTTTATTAATCATTAATAGGTAATACAAATTAACCTTGCAACAAAGATGAAGAAATATTTCATCATTTAGTGTTCGATTATGATACAAAGTCGCAGCAAATTTTTTTAAGAAAGTTTGATATGTAGTTTAACAGAAACTTAACCCGTAATGTATAATACTGTGCAACATCTGGCAAACGCTGAGTGGACAAGGGTTTCATTAAAAAATACGAATAAAATCGTACTTCGTGATATTATAATTTTTTGTTAGCACATTAACAATTACATCCGGTTGTAAAGTTATGTTTAACTGCTTTTTTATGCGACGTATTTTTGGGTTGTCAATTTTTTATTTTATCATTTTTTAAAAGTATAGTCATGAAAAAAATTTTTTTAATCAGCGTTGCGATCTGCGGCATTTTTTTGCTGAGCAGTTCTTTTGTAATCGCAGCCCCGAATAATGATGCAGGCGTGAACGAAAAAGTATTGAAATCTTTTAATTCAGTTTTTATTGATGCATCCAACGTGCAATGGTCTCAATATGGAGATCATTTTTATGTTAGTTTTTTGCAAAACGATATTATGGTGAGAGCTGAATACGACAAAAACGGAAATTTATTAAGCTCACTTCGTTATTATGATGCACAGCATTTGCCTTTGAACATTTTGTGTAAAGTAAAAAAAGAATACCCTGATAAAAACATTGATGTGGTAACAGAAGTTTCCGTACCGGAAGGAATAGCATACCTGATTCAACTACAGGATAAAAAAGGCTGGACAATTTTAAAATCGGATATGAATGGCGACTTAACTGTAAAAGATCAATTTGAAAGACCCTAACTGCTGATGCAGTTTGCTGCTATCAGGTAACGCCAATCAAAATTTTCAGCCGCATACGCATCATGCGGCTGAATTTTTTTATTCAATGTTGACGGTTTTAGAATTCCTTCTTTAACAAGTTTTGATTTTGCTTCGCGGAGATATTCCTGCAATAAAATATTTTCCATCCATTTTTTTTGCGGCGGTTCAAACCCGGTTTTTTCTTTGCGCCACACAATTGATGCCGGCAAATTCTTCTCCATGCTTTTTCTCAGCAGCCATTTGGTATAACCGTTATGTATTTTAAAATGTGAAGGAAGTGAAAAAATAAATTGAACAAGTTCATGATTTAAAAAAGGCAAACGAACTTCTCTGCTATGCGCCATTGAATTTCTATCTGCATAACGAAGCAGCTCTTCCAATCCCGATTGAAAAGTGGAAAAATAAAGAACATCATTTAGCTTAAAAACAATTGGCTTTAATATTGACTGCTTATCAAGATATGCATTTTTAAAATCGTTGGTGATATCCGGAAAATGCAATAATTTTTTTGTTTCTCTTTTTTCTAATTGATAAGTTGCCTGCGCAGGAAACCATGCGGCAATGTAGTTTTTAATATTCCAGGGAAAAGAAATTTTATTCTTTTTTAATGCACGTTTTTCTTTATTGAATTTTAAATTTCTTGCAGCTAATAATTCCTGCAAATACCAATGAATATATTTATTATAACCAGCCAGTGTTTCATCAGCGCCCTGCCCATCCAGTAAAACTTTTACGTTTTGCTGTTTTGCTAATTCAAAAACTTTGTACTGCGCAAATATGCTCGATGATGTGATTGGAATTTCCTGGTGGTAACATAATTTTTCCAGATTTTTTACCAGGTCATCCGCTGTAGGACTGACCGAATAATTTTTGAGATTAAATTTTTCTGCTACTGATTGGATATATTTCGATTCATCTTTCTCAAAATCGGGGAACACCGCAGAAAATGTTTGCAAAGAATTTGTTTCTTTAATTTTATTAATTGAAGCAATTATTGATGAGCTATCTAATCCGCCGCTCAATGATGTTCCGACGGTGACATCGCTTCGCAACCTTCTTTTTACTGAAGCAGTAAATAATTCAGTAAATTTTTCGATAGCATCTTCTTCGCTCATATTGATTTTTGTTTCCTTATCGCAATCCCAATATCGTGAAATATTAAAAGTGAATTCGCGATAATTAAAATTGAGATAATGCGCAGCGGGCAATGAAAATATGTTTTGAAAAAAAGTTATTGTATTGTCGGCAGCAGTTTCCGTATAGCCAAGAACGAGATAATTTAATAACAGCGGATAATTTATTTTTTTCTCAATTCCGATCGCCCATAATGCTTTTGCTTCGGAAGCAAAGCTGAACTGAGTTTCATCAAATGAATAGAAAAAAGGTTTTTCACCAAACCGATCTCTTGCGCAAAATAAAGTTTGTTCTTTTTCATCCCAAATTGCAAAAGCGAACATGCCATCAAAATGTTGCACACACGCTTCTTTATATTTATCATATGCTGCAAGAATAATTTCAGTGTCTGACTGTGATTGAAAAATATATCCTTGTTTAGAAAGCTGTTCTTTTAATTCGATATAATTATATATTTCTCCGTTGTGGATGATTGTGTAACGATCCAGGTAATGCATCGGTTGTGCGCCGCCGTTAGTAAGATCAATTATGGATAACCTGCGGTGCCCGAAACCAACGAAATTATTTTTATTTATCCAAAAACCCTCGCCGTCTGGTCCACGATGAGCAATGGAATCAGTCATTTTTTTTAAAATGACTTCATTGATGATTGACGAATTCTTCGATATAATTCCGGCTATTCCGCACATACTGTAAATATCGAAGTTCCGGCTTCAAATCCCAAAAATGTAATGATTAATTATTGAAGAAGTAAAATGTTCATTTTCTCAAACGCAAAATTTTTTACTAATGGAAAAAAATTTTCGTAGCAAAGTTTGAGTTCATCGTAATCTTTTTCAAAAATATTATATGCTGTTTGATATTCATGCATGTACAATGCGCGCCTTACTAATCCCGCAAAGCTTTTGTAGATGTTTTGTTTAAACTTGTAATTGAATAACCAATCATCCGAGCGCATGTAGTAAAACATTTTTTTAAAATTTTCAGGAAAGAATTCTTCATAAATACTTAGCTGTGCGTAAACGTGTAAAGAAAATTCTTTAAGAGTCTTTTTAGTGAATTCAGCAACATCATTAGCTAAAAAATGATCGTACACTACATCAACAAACGCACCCGAATATAATCCATAATTTTTTTTGAAAAAAGATTTCGCTTGTTTTGTTGCATCATGCGCGTCTGTAAATTCATCAATTGCACGATGAAGAGTTATTCCTTTTTGAATTATATCAGCATAATCAAATTTCTTTTTTCCTTTTACAAAATCACTGATCATATTGCCAACTAATATTTCCGGTTGGTTAAAAGACAGGTAAGCATGCGCGAGATAATTCATTTAAAATTTTTTTTGAGCCAATCTCCCATCGCCTGCAACGCTTCCGGCGCAAATGTTTCTTGTAATTCATTATATTCAGAAACGGTGCATTTTGTGCAATGCTGAAACAAATGATTTAATCCAGGAAAAATTATTGTGGTAACATTTTTGTTGCCGGCTTTTTGTAATGATGCAATAATCGCAGGAATATTTTGATTGGCATATACCTGGATATCTTTATCACCATTCAAAGCTAAGATGGGACATTTTACTTTTTGCCAAAATTGATCAGGATCAGTTGCAATAAAATATTTTAACCAGACTTGTAATTCCGGTGAAATTTGTTTTGCATACATTTCCGGCGTTGCAACATTTGCATGAAGTGTCGCTAAAACGCTATCTTGCTGCAATGCTTTCCAATCAGCATAACTTTTTTTTATGGCAGTAAGAATAAGTGAATCCGGTTTGTCAACATTATCATGAATATCCTGCAAAGTTTTTTCTGTTAATAAATAAAATGCGTTGAAACTTGCTGAATCAACAAGATTTTTTATCGGATCGGTTTGCTGCCTTAATAAAATTTCCGCCCCTGAAACTCCCGTTCCCGCTAATGAAATAATAAATGCAAGTTTTGGCCATTTGGTATAAATAATAGGCGCAATGAAACCGCCTTCACTGTGACCAATCACTCCTATTTTATTTTTATCAACTTCTTTTCGTTGCAGAACATAATTGATACTTGCCATTACATCATCCGCAAAATCTGCACTCGTAGCATTTTTTACATCACCTTTAGATTTGCCCATATTACGGTCATCAATACGTAAAACTGCAAATCCTTTTTTTGTAAGATAATCAGCAATTACAGCAAATGGTTTGTGATTAAAAATTGTTTCGTCTCTATCTTGTAAACCACTTCCGGTTATCATTACGGCGGTAACAAACGGGCCGCCAGATTTAGGATACGTAAGTGTTGCGCCAAAGTGAACTGTTTTATTTGCATTGTCATATTCAACGCTATCTATATTATAGTCAAATGGAGGTTTCGGAGTTTGTGGTCGTTTATTATTTTGTGCAAATAATATTGTTATTGTCAAACTTGATATTATCAACAAAAAAAAATTCTTCATAACACCTGTTTGTGTTTTTTAAAATACAAGTAAGAATAAATAATAGGTATGAACACAATTATTGCAACAATGGAAATAAAAAAAATAAAACTTATTTTTTCTGGAAGCAGTAAAGTGCAAACAGTAATAATAATACCACCGACAAACCACAGTTTGCCTCCAAGCTGATGCGTAGCGCGCCAGTTATCCGGATCTTCCAACGTCCATGGCAGCCGGATGCCGACGAAATAATTTGGTTTGATGCTGTGCATCATATTGCCCATGTAAACAAAAAACAAACCCAATAACGGAAAAAGCAATTTTGTATTAAAAGTTCCATTTACTGTTGCATAAATAATTGAAATATTAACTGCTGATAAAAGAAGTACAACTGCAATGGCAATTTTTTGAAAGGCATGCATAGAAAGCTTAGCAGTTTTTTTGGGATCTATTTTAGATAAATTAGTAACCAATAAATAAACGCCAATTGAAACCACTACCATTATCAATACTGTTATCCATAATGAGCTTTTATTTCCAAAGCTATCAGGTTTGCCGCTGAATCCGAAATGAGTTGGTATTGTTTGCGGCAAAGAATTATATATGCATGCCAGGTAGACAACAGGGATAGCTGCAATGAGCAATACAAGCAATTCAAAAAAAATATTTTTTTTCATAGCTATTTCTTTTTTGACTTTAGTTGAAGTAACCATTTCATCATTTCATCCATCACGGTTGTATTAATGGAATAATAAACAAACTGACCTTCTTTAATTGAAACTACTAAACCCGCGCGCTTGAGCAATTCCAGGTGATGCGAAATGCTCGGCCAGGAAATATTGAATTTATCGGCAATTTCTCCTGCAGTCAGGTCTTTATTTTTCAGCAATTCCAATATTGCTCTTCGGGTAGGATCGTTCAACGCTTTAAAAAGAAGATTCAATTATTTAGATATTTAGACAAATATCTAAATAATAAATTAAAAATCAAATTAAAAGATATTTTTTTTGCCAAAACAACCAATCTTCATTTTAAGAAATGCTTAACTAAAAATTATTGACGTTTAATAATTCTCTTAAAACCCTTTACTGGCGAGCATTTTAAGTGATTCTGAAAATTAATATTTGCAACTATGTATCACCGTTATTTACGATTACTTAACATTGAACTCCGTTAGTCATTATTGGCTTGACACAGGGTTGTAACGTATATAGCTTTGCTGCGTCTTATTAATAATATAGTTCTTTCAAAAACAGCTTTCACAAAATTCAGGTATATATATTAGTAGAGTTTGCCGGAGTTATTATACGTTTCGCCGCTTCTTGTTTATGCATTACCTAAATGTGTTTGTGTTCGCTTTTGATACAATATAGCTTTGATAAAAAATAAAATGAAGCTTAATTGTAAAAGAAAAGTGAAAGCAAAAAAAAATTTTGAAACTGCTGCAACATTGGACACAGACATGCGTCTTATTAATAACAGAAAAAAGATTTCTAATTTATAAAAACAACAAAAATGAAAAAGACAATTTTAGCAACGGCAATGATGCTTATGGCAGGATTGACTGTAGCCTTCGCTAAAGATAACGAAGGAGTGAACAATCAAATCGCAACATCATTCAGCAAAGACTTTACATCAGCAACTAATATAAGCTGGAGTGTAGAAAAAAATTTTACGAAAGCTACATTTACTTTGAACAACCAGGTAATGTTCGCCTTTTATAGTGAAGAAGGCAACCTGATTGCAACTGCACGTAATATTCTTTCTCAGCAACTGCCTATTAATTTATTGAAGAGTGTTAGAAAAGATTACGGCAACTATTGGATATCCGATCTATTTGAAATAGACAAAGACGGACAGACTTCTTATTATGTTACTCTTGAAAATGGCGACGAAACTTTGATCTTGAAATCAAATGGTTTCGGCGAATGGTCAACTTATAAAAGAGCAAAAAAAATATAGTTTTCTCAGTTGGTTTTAGTTGGAAGAATGAGTCAATCCCGTTTTCACGGGATTTTCTCTTTTATAGAATGACCGCAGATTTACTGAGACATTGAAATTAAACCTGAAGCTCAATTTATATTCTGTCGCTGAACGGAGCGTCGCAACGAAGTTCAACCAGGGAACTGATGTTGATATCAAAAAAAATTTTTCAAATTTTCGTTCACACAAAAAATTTACTTTTGATGCGCAATTAAAAATTTCTCACAGATCGCACGGATTTTCACAGATGCAATTTTGCATTCTATTTGAGAAATTAACGAGAAATAAAAAAATTAAATTTTTTATGAACAACAAAGGACCAATTTCTCAATTCATTCAACATCATTATCGTCATTTTAATGCAGCAGCTTTAATGGATGCAGCAAAAGGATACGAAACGCATTTGCTCGAAGGCGGAAAAATGATGGTTACACTTGCGGGAGCTATGAGCACTGCGGAATTGGGAATTAGTTTTGCAGAAATGATTCGGCAAAATAAAGTTGCCATCATCAGTTGCACCGGTGCAAATCTGGAAGAAGACATTATGAATCTTGTAGCCCACAGTCATTACAAACGGGTTCCCAATTATCGCGATTTAAGTCCGCAGGAAGAACGGGACCTTTTGGATAATCATTACAATCGCGTAACCGATACATGCATTCCCGAAGAAGAAGCATTTCGCAGATTGCAACAGCATATTCATAAAATTTGGAAAGATGCTGATAATAAAAATGAACGTTATTTTCCGCACGAGTATATGTACAAAATGTTATTGAGCGGTGTGCTGGAACAGTATTACGAAATTGATCCGAAGCATAGCTGGATGCTTGCTGCAGCGAAAAAAAATATTCCGATTGTTGTTCCGGGTTGGGAAGACAGTACGATGGGAAATATTTTTGCTTCTTATGTAATAAAAAAAGAACTGAAAGCAAGCACCATGAAAAGTGGAATAGAATATATGGTTGAGCTGAGTGATTGGTACAGAAAAAATTCTTCAGGAAAAGGAGTTGGATTTTTTCAAATTGGCGGAGGCATTGCCGGCGATTTTCCTATTTGTGTTGTGCCGATGATGTACCAGGATCTGGAATGGCACGACGTTCCCTTTTGGAGTTATTTTTGCCAGATTTCTGATTCAACAACTTCTTACGGTTCATACTCAGGCGCAGTTCCCAACGAAAAAATTACCTGGGGAAAATTAGATATCGACACACCAAAGTTTATTATTGAGAGTGATGCTACGATTGTTGCGCCGTTAATTTTTGCATGGATATTATCGTGGTAAAATAATAATACCAGCTTCAATAATTCTATTAAGCATTCTTGCGTCGCAATCCTTTCATCGGTATTACTACTATTGAGCTGTGGCTTATAATTTGCAACTCACAAAATCTTATAGATATGGCTTGGGTTATGTTCATTTTCTTCGCGTCTCTGCGGAAAATTCTATATCGAGAAACTCTATAAAAAAACAAGCACTCCTTAGGGGAGTGCATTGTTTACTCCTAACTGACCTATGAAAAAACATCTAAAACTTAAAAAAATTAGTTAGGTAGAGCCAGTTAAGTGAATTCGTTTGATGCCGTAATTTGGATAAAAAAATAAACACACAAAAAAAAATGGAACTGATTAACTATGCCTTAACGATGGATTAACGAAAAAAGAAGTGAAACGGTTATTTCAAGATTTTCATTTTTACCATTTCTATTCGTGTATCGCTGACATTTAAAATCTCAAATTCGTAGTTATCTATAATAATATGCTCTTTCAATCGCGGAATTGCTTCGAACCGGTTAATAATAAAGCCGGATAATGTTTCCGAATTTTCTCCCGGAAACTCGAGCCCGTATTTCTCATTCAAATAATCCAGCTCAAGCCTGCCGGCAAAAATAAATTCATCGGCAGAAATTTTCTTTTCTTCAAACTCTTCCGTGTCGTATTCATCTTTTATCTCTCCAAAAATTTCTTCCAGCAAATCTTCCATAGTAACTATTCCTGCAGTTCCTCCAAATTCATCTACAACCCAGGCAATACTTTTTCTTTCTTTGGTAAATTTATTTATAAGATTGGTGGCGCTCATACTTTCCGGCACAGCGGGAATAGGAAGCAAAATTGATTTTATTTGCAGCGGAGATTTAAACAAATCCAAATGATGAATATAGCCTGTTATGTGATCAAGGTTTCCATCATAAACTACCAGCTTGGTAAGTTGCGTGCTTACAAATTTTTTTCTGGCTTCTTCAATTGGCATATTCACATCAACACCTTCAATTTCTTTGCGCGGTACAAGGCACTCGCGCACTTTTATTTTTGGTAACGACAGCGCCGCTTCAAACAATTCTGTATTCAATTCCTGGTTTTCAGAATGATCTTCATTGGTTTGTTGAAAAAAATGTTCAACATCCGCTTTTGAAAGCATTTCTTTATTATCTATGCGAACATTAAAAACATATACCAATATCCAATCGGCAATAGCTTTAAAAAAGCCCGCAATCGGTTTGAAAAAATAATAAAAAAAATCAACTACTCCTGCAAAGGAATAAAGCAGTTTATTACTGTATGAACGAAATATTGCTTTTGGTAAAAGTTCTCCGAATAATATTATGAAAAGAGTGGACAGAATTGTTTCAAAAAAAAGACGCATGGAGTTTACATACGAGCTGGGAATTTGAATTTTGTTGATAAGCCAGTTCCAAAACGGAAGCAATGTTTCACCAACCATCAACCCAAAAACAACAAGAAAAATGTTGAAACCAATTAATGTAGCTCCGATAAATTGAGCGGGATTCTCAATAAAACCTGAAATAATAAAACTGCTGCTGCGGCCTTGCTTCTTTTTTAATTCAATAGTTAGTTTGTTAACATTGATAAATGCCACTTCAATGCCGGCGAAAAAAAATATCATCAGCCACGCAATTATCGTTCCCGTTAATTTGTAATAATTAATCATGCAAATACGAAAATAAGTTGAATAGTTGAGAAGTTAAAACGCTATTTCGATCGAAAAGTTGGATTAAAAATCTGCGAATCTGCGGCTATTTTTTTGCCGCAGATTCGCAGATTAATTATGACGCTAAAAATTTTTGAACAATCGCTTCTGTTTCGCGGCAGGCTTTATTCAAATCATCATTTATAATTACGTTATTAAAATTATCTTTAAAAGATATTTCGTAAGAAGCTTTATTAATTCTGTCCTGCAACGTTTCGGCAGTTTCGGTTCCTCTTGATTCCAAACGTTTTTTTAAAATTTCAATCGAAGGCGGTTCAATAAAAACAGAAAGACAATTGAAAAAAAGTTTTTGCTGAACATGTATTGCACCTTTTACATCAATATCCAGCACGGGTATTTGATTATTATCCCAAATGCGGTGCAGTTCAGTTTTTAATGTGCCGTAATATTTTCCCTGGTAAACCATTTCCCATTCCACAAATTCATTATGACGAATTTTCTGATTAAAATCTTCAACGCTTATAAAATAATAATCCACGCCATTTTCTTCATGATCTCTTTGTGCGCGCGTTGTTGCAGAAACAGAAAAAGCAAGTTGCGGATATTTGTTGAGCAAATATTTTGTGATAGAAGTTTTGCCCGCACCCGAAGGAGCAGTGATGATGATAAGTTTATTGTAAATTGTCTCGGCCATTTTCAATTTAAGTAAAAATCAAAAACTAATTCGCTAAACTTTTTATTTTTTACTTTTTACTTTTTTTAATACCAGCTTCGGTTTTTCATAGCATCATTCTTGCGTCGCAATCCTTTCATCTGTTGTACTACTATTAAGCTCTGCATCATAAACGGCAATTTTAAGAACGGGATAGTTTTTTAATTGAGCAATTTTCGAATTGAGTAATTGCGCAATTACTGTACTCGCTTTATTTCTGCTCCTAATTTTTTTAATCTCTCATCAATAAATTGATAACCGCGATCGATCTGATCAATATTCTGAATTACACTTTTCCCTTCAGCGCTTAATGCAGCAATGAGCAAAGCCACGCCGGCTCTGATGTCTGGACTGCTCATTGTAATGCCGCGCAATTTTTGTTCGCGCGCCAAACCAATAACTGCTGCACGATGCGGATCGCACAAAATAATTTGAGCGCCCATATCAATAAGTTTATCAACAAAAAATAACCTGCTTTCAAACATTTTTTGATGAACCAGCACGCTGCCTCTTGCCTGCGTGGCAACCACTAAAACAATACTTAACAGATCGGGAGTAAATCCCGGCCACGGATGATCATAAATTGTAAGTACGGAGCCGTCTAAAAAATTTTGTATTTCATATACATCCTGTTGAGGTATATGAATATCATCACCCAAAAATTCCATTTGTATTCCTAACTGTTTAAATTTTTCGGGAATGATTCCGAGATTTTTCAGCGAAACATTTTTAATAGTGATATCGCTTTGCGTCATTGCAGCAAGACCAATAAAAGAACCTATCTCAATCATATCTGGTAACATGCGATGCTCGGTTCCTTTTAAATAAGTCACGCCATCTATAGTTAATAAATTACTGCCTATGCCGCTGATTTTTGCTCCCATGCTGTTAAGCATTTTGCATAGCTGCTGAATGTACGGTTCGCATGCAGCATTATAAATTGTTGTTGTTCCTTTTGCCATTGATGCCGCCATAATAATATTGGCAGTTCCTGTAACGGAGGGTTCATCCAAAAGTAAACTTGCGCCTTGCAATTTCGCGGCTTCGAGATGAAAGAAATTATCTTCTGTATTGTAATCGAAAACTACACCGAGTTTTTCAAAACCAATAATGTGTGTATCTAATCTTCTTCTTCCTATTTTATCTCCGCCAGGTTTTGGCATAAACGCTTTCCTGAATCTTGCAAGCATAGGCCCGGCAACCATTACAGAACCTCTTAGTCTTCCGCTTTTTTTTCTGTATGTTTCGCTGTGCAGGTAATCAATATCAACATCATCTGCCTGGAAACTGCAAATATCTTTTGCAATGCGATCAATTTTCACATTCATTTCGCCAAGCAATTCAATCAAAAGATTGACATCTAAAATGTCGGGAATATTTGAAACAGTAACTTTTTCAGGAGTAAGCAAAACTGCGCTGATTATTTGCAGCGCTTCATTTTTTGCACCCTGCGGAATTATTTCGCCTTTCAATTTTTTTCCGCCAATAACTTCAAATGAACTCACAGGAATTTTTTTGTGAATTTAAAATTAAAAAAATTAGCAGGCGATTTTCTCTACCTGCTAAAGATTTGAAATAATTATAACTGAAAAAAATTAAAATCTTTTTTTCTTGAATTTTCCGTTTCTGTCGTTACGATCATTACGGTCGTTTCTGTTATTGTTATTTCTTTGCTGAAATTTTTGATTTCTTTTATTTCTGTAATCACCTCCACCATAACCGCCACGGTCGCGGTCGCGATTATCACTGGCGCGATAACTTTTTACATAAGGTGTATTGGTAAATTCCAATTGTCCGCCGGTTATGTTGTTAAGCTCACTTTGAATAGCATCATCATGCACAGTTTCTTTGTGCCAGTTGTTGTAGGCGAGTTTCATGTAATAGGCAATAGAGTTTGCGAAACCATTTCGTTTTTCCTGGTTTTCTTCACTCAGCGCTTTATTAATGACCAGCTCGAGATTTTTACCAAGATGAGAAAATTTCGGATAACGTTTGGGATATGGCAACGGATCGGGCTTTGCTTTTAATGTTTCTCTTGTAGGGATCGGGTATGGAGATTTTACATCCAGCTTAAAATCCGAAATAAGAAATAAATGATCCCATAACTTATGTCTGAAGTCTTCTACATTTTTTAAATGCGGATTTAAAAAACCCATCAGTTCAATTACAGCTTGTGCGTTTCGCTGGCGTATTTCCGGGTCTTCAATTGCAAGGAGGTATTCAATCATTTTCTGAATATGCCTGCCATATTCTTTCATCACCAGGTAATTTCTTGTAGTATTATATTCCATCAAATCCTTTTTACAAATGTACTGATGTTTTAATAATGAAAAAGCCTTAATTGCTTAAGGCTTTTTCATATGGAGTTTTCATGGCTAATTAACTAATACTTTGGTTATATATTGCTGATTGTGGGTTAAATCTTTTGCATACAAATAATATAAGCCACGTGTAGGGTTGCTGGTTAAATTCAGTTTTATTTCATTGCTGCCTGAAACAGTTATGGCATTTTGTTGAATAATTTGTCCGGCAGTATTTACCAATTGAATAGAAAAATTAGCATTCTGTATTTCATCGAATGCAAATATCACGGAATTTTTAACCGGGTTTGGATAAACCTGCATACCCGAAGACGTTCCGTTGCTATTAAGGTTTACCGATTTTATTACAGAGTATGCTGCTTTACCATCTGCGCCTGTTCGCTTAATGCGGAAATAAATAATTCCCGCGTCGCTATAATTAAGCGCATATTGAAATTGATAGGTTTGATTTACATTAGAACCCGATTGCGTATTACCAACAGGAATATAAGTGGATCTGTCTTTGCTATATTCTATTTCATAAGTAAAATCGGGTTGCTCATTTTCAGTTGTCCATTGCAGCAATACGTTGTTGTTCTTTTTTATGGCTGTGAAATTGATTATGTTTTCTGCAAGAAGAACTGTGGGACACCAATAATAGCTTAATCGAAATGTTCCCCACGAATTTGATTTAAGTCCGGTTGTATAATTTACTCCTCCAAATGTTGCTCCGGCACTCCCTGTGAGACCTGTAGTAAAATCTACAGTACCGGAGGATCCGAGAAAAGGAGCTACGTTAGTTGTGCTTCCCGCGCCAACAACGTTGTTTATTAATGTATCTGGGCCGAAAGTGGTTGAATCATCAGGCAATCTTGGTTGTGGTGGATGCAAATCTATTTTATCAGTGTCTAAATAAACAGGGCCGTATGTTTTGTTTGATGATGCAAATGTAACGAGCCAGTTATTAGGTCCGCTGCTTGAGGGGCCGGTAACAGCATCGCTTATTGTTGTCTGAAATATATAGGTATGCCCGTTAGTTGTATCGGTGTTGCGTGCTGCAGTTGTAACCACTACCGAAACAGTGTCGTTAAAACTGATACAGGTTAGCGATCCGATGCTTGGGTCGAATTTTGGAAAACTGAAAATCGAACTGCTTGCCTGTGTTGGTAAAACTGTATCCAAATAAGTAACAGCTGTTGCAGGAGAACCACCGGAACAGGTACATTGTGCGTGGCTATTTAAAGGAACTGATATGGAGAATAATAAAACTAACGCATACAGCGAAGTGTAGATTTGTTTCATACGTACTGGATTTTAAATTTATAGGATCGGTCTGTTCAAAGGTATGGAGCCGCAACAACAATGCCAAAGCACTTATACGCAATTAATAACAACGTAAAAGTTCCCCATAAATTTTGCGCATTAAAATTTATCATCAATCGAAATTCCCAATTTTGGTTTTTTTCTTAATTCGGTAAAATATTTTAAAAATCAAAAATAATTATTCATCTTAACTTCGCGGCCTGTGAAACTTTTTCTATGCAACAATCTTCAATTAATATCAACGTACATCTTGATGCGGACAAGGTTCCTGAACAAATAACCTGGAGCGCTACGGATACTTCTGCAGATACTTTTAAAAAAGCAAAAGCTATGATGCTTTCTTTTTGGGATGGCGCCGAAAAAACTGCGTTGCGAATTGATTTATGGACAAAAGATATGATGGTTGATGAAATGGCCGATTTTTATTACCAAACGTTTATGACGATGGCAGAAAGTTATCATCGCGCCACAAAAAATACTGAGCTGGTAAATGATATGAAAAATTTTGCAAAAGAATTTTATCGCAAATTCAGCGAGCAGCAGATGAAAGAAAATAAAATTTAATCAATAAATCATTTTTATGTCACTCGAACAAAAAGTAATGGCTGATATGAAACCGGCTATGCTTGGTAAAGATGAAAAAGCATTACGCGGATTGCGGGCTATCAAGGCTGCTATTATTCTTGCCAAAACCGCGGAAGGCGCTGGCGGCGAATTGAAAGAAGAAGATGAAACAAAATTGTTGCAGAAATTAATAAAGCAGAGAAAAGATTCGCTTGAAATTTACCAGCAGCAAAACCGCGCTGATCTTGCTAAAAAAGAACAGGAAGAAATAGAGATAATCGAAAAATTTTTACCAAAACAATTAAGCGCAGAAGAATTAAAGGGCATTCTATCGAAAATAATTACAGAAGTTGGCGCAACCTCGCCGGCAGATATAGGAAAAGTTATGGGAGCTGCTACCAAACAGCTTTCCGGGCAAGCAGATGGGAAAACCATCAGCACAGTTGCAAAAGAATTATTGATAAAATAAATTTCCTGTTTGTAGTTTTCGGTTTACAGTTCTGCGATTTAGGATTTGTAAAAAAACTTAGAGTTAAAGAACTTCAAACTATAAACTCAAAACTCAATACTATCTTGATAATCGATATTCTTTTTTTGATTTTTCTTTTAGGCGCAATAATTAAAGGCTTGCGTCGTGGATTAATTGTTGCGGTTTTTTCTTTATTAGCATTGATTCTCGGACTGGCAGCTGCTATTAAATTATCTGCAGTTGTAGCAACACATTTGCAAAACAGCGGCGTTCACGTCTCTTCCAAATGGTTGCCTATTGTTTCTTTTACAATTGTTTTTCTTGCAGTTGTTTTTTTGGTAAGATGGATGGAAAAAATGCTGGAATCTGTTATAAAATTTGCATTGTTAGGTTGGGTTGACAAACTTGGCGGCGTGATATTGTATGCAATAGTTTATCTCGCTATTTTGAGTGTGGTTTTATTTTATCTTACTAAGGCTCATATTTTATCGGATAGCGTTATAGCTTCATCAAAAACATACAATTTTATCGAACCTTACGGCCCATATATCATCAACAAAATCGGTAGTCTGATTCCTCTTTTTAAAGACATGTTCAGCCAGCTCGAGAATTTTTTTGGCAACATCGCTCAGCATTCTTCTTGATTTTGACTTGCTACTAAATACTAAATACTAAATACCAACAACTGCTGCCTCAATTGTTAAATATAGATTTACATTCTGCATTTAATCTCATTTATAGAAAATAGTTGTTGTAAATTGCAAGTGAAACCGTATAGTTTCAAAAACAGATTTTAATTTTAAATTGTTTACTTTACAGAATAAATATTCGCGAAGAGAATAACATAGCTAATGCAATATGAAATTCAACAACAGGACAAATTCAGGTTTATAGAAGTTGGCGAAGGAGAACCTTTGGTTTTATTACACGGATTATTCGGTACTCTCAGCAATTTCACTAAACTCGTTGATTACTTCAGTCATCATTATAAAATAGTGGTGCCGATATTGCCGTTGTTTGATTTGGATTTATTGCACACAACTGTTGGCGGGTTAGAAAAATATGTTTATCGTTTTTTAGAAAGCAGAAATTATAAAGGCATTCATTTATTGGGAAATTCTCTCGGCGGTCATGTAGCTTTAGTGCATGTGCTAAGACATCCGGAAAGAATAAGATCAATTATTCTTACAGGAAGCTCCGGTTTATTTGAAAGCGCAATGGGTGATTCTTACCCTAAGCGTGGCAATTACGAGTATATAAAAAAGAAAGCGGAACTGACATTCTATTCTCCTGAAATAGCAACAAAAGAATTGGTTGACGAAGTGTATGAAATTGTTACCAATCGTCTCAAGGCTTTAAAAATAATCGCTCTTGCAAAAAGCGCTATCAGAAATAATCTTGGAGAAGAACTCAATCAAATTAAACAACCTACGTTATTGATATGGGGTAACAACGATGCAGTAACTCCGCCGTTTGTAGGAAGAGAATTTCATCGGTTAATTCCAAACAGCGAATTACATTTTATTGATAAATGCGGCCACGCGCCAATGATGGAAGTGCCAGATGAATTCAATAAGATATTGCATAAGTTTCTCACAAAATTAAACGAGCCTGCAGCAATTGCATAAGCAGCGTCGTTATTAATAAAAATCCTGTACGTGCTGAATAAAGAAATCATATCAGACACATTGCCTTCTCTTAACCCTGGCGATTCCATTGCCCAGGCGCTCGAACTCATGTCCGATTTTCACGTTGCTGATTTACCTGTTGTTGCCGAAAATAAATTGCTTGGCTTGGTGAATGAAGATGTTTTATTAAATGCAACAGATGCAGCCGCATTAATTTCAAACTTAGAAAATACTTTCTCAAAAATTGTAGTGCATGCAAACACACATTTTTTTGAAGCTGTTCAGCGCGTTAATGAATTTAATTTAACAGTTGTGCCTGTTGTTGAAGAAGATTCAGAATACATAGGTTCTATATCCATTGCAGATTTGTTGCGCCAGCTAAGCATAACTACCGGCACAAACGAAAGCGGAGGAATTGTTGTGCTGGAAATGGAAAGAATAAATTTTTCTTTTTCAGAAATAAGCAAACTTGTTGAAACCAACGATGCACAAATCACACAGCTGAATACTTTTTCAGATAATCAATTGGGTATTTTCTATGTAACTCTAAAAATAAATAAACTTGAGATTGCTGATATTGTTGCAACATTTCAGCGTTACGAGTACCGCGTAAAATATTATTTTGGAGAAGAGCTATATCAAAACGAATTGCGAAGCAACTATGATCACCTCATGAACTACCTCAACATATAAACCACTATTTCTATTTACATTTATAAATGTGCCAGCCACGCAGACTTATTTTCGCAATAATACCAACATGCAAATATCGTCTTACACTCGTTGCGGCAATGTTTTTTTTTACTTCTTCCGCACAACCCGGCGTAACTGATTCAAAAATTGCATATCCATCAACGTTAGATCATCTCAGTAAAGAAATAAACCAATTATCAAATGACACTATTCCTTTTGTAATCGGAGAAATTTATATAACAGGCAACAAAAAAACCAAACCATATATTATTGAACGAGAGCTGTCATTCAAGAGAGGCGATACAGTCAATTTGCCTGAGCTGGTAAAAGCATTTCACGAAGGACACGACAATTTAATTAATACGCATTTATTTAATGACGTAGTTGTTTTTCTAAAAGGATTCAGAGGCTATGTTGCCGATGTGGAAATAGATGTTAAAGAACGCTGGTACATTTTTCCCGTTCCGTATTTTGTGCCTGTTGACAGAAATCTTGCTGCATGGGGTGAAAAAGATTATAGTTTCAGCAGGGTTAATTATGGATTGAAGTACACGCATTTCAATTTCACCGGAAGAAATGATAACCTCATGGCGTGGCTTATCACCGGTTATTCGCAACAGGTGCAGCTTGCGTACACAAATCCTTACGTAGATAAAAATTTAAAACATGGTTTTGGTTTCAGTGGTTCATATTCTGCATTGAAAGAGATTAATGCATTAACAACAAATAACGAACAGTATTTTGTTAACTCCGACACGGTTTCTTTTGCAAATAAATACCTGAGTAAAGAATTGGCGTTTTCATTGCGCTATTATTATAGGCCTGCAATAAGAGTGAGGCATTTTTTTAGAGTGAATTTTAAAAGAGTTTCTATTGATAGCTCTGTTACAGTTTTTGATCCATATTATTTCAGCACAAGTAAAAGAACAATTGCATTTCCTGAATTTATTTATGCTTTAAATTATACTAACGTGGATTATGTTTCTTATCCATTAAAAGGAGCGATGTTTGAAACAGGATTTTTAAAAAGAGGAATCAATGCAGATATAAATTTGTGGCAGGTTTATTTTAAAAGCACAGAAAGCTGGAACATTGCATGGAAAACTTATTTTGTAACGCAAAATCAAACCATGCTCAAACTTCCGCTGGATCAGCCTTTTTATAACCAGCAATATTTGGGCTATGGCGATTTATATTTGCGTGGTTTGGACAGATATGTGGTAGATGGTGTTGCCGGACTTATGTTTCGCAATTCATTACTGCGAGAACTATTTAATTTTCGAATTCCTTTTTTACGCAACGTTCCTTCACATAATTTTATTCCGATTAGAATTTATGCATGCGCGTTCTCCGACTTTGGTTATGTTTACAATAAAAATTTTACAGATAATTCCCTGGTGAACCGTCCGCTTTACACTGCAGGCGTGGGTTTTGACCTTGTAACTTTTTATGATTTAGTATTGAGACTCGATTATAGCTTTAATCAATTAAAACAAAACGGATTATTTTTACACATCAGAAATGATTTCTGAGAAATTGAAAATATAATTTGAAAATTTGAAGATTTGAAAACGGTTCAGATTTGAGGAGTAAAATGATAAAGCAGTTCATTTTCAAATTTCCACATTTTCAAATTTTCAAATTCTAACATAATGAAAGTAGCCATTTACAGTCGTATAGTTGATTATGAATTGCAAAACGGCGTTCAGCAATTATTTCACGAACTGGTAAAACAAAAAATTGAACCGGTAGTACATTCTCCTTTTCTTGAAATAATCAGTTCTTCTTTTCCATTGCCCGAAAAAATATCTGTGTTTCACGATTCAAAAGATTTGAATGAATCCATCGATTTTTTGATCAGTCTTGGCGGAGACGGCACATTGCTCGATACAGTTTCATTGGTGCAAAATAAAAATATTCCTGTGCTCGGAATTAATTTCGGGCGCTTAGGTTTTTTAGCAAGTATAGGTAAGGAAGAAATGATCACAGCAGTTACTTCACTCGCCAACCGCACTTTTGTTGTTGACAAAAGATCGCTCATTCATCTTGATGCAAATAAATCTCTTTTTGGCAAAGTGCCTTATGGTTTGAATGAATTTGCAATTCATAAAACAGATACTTCTCCGATGATAAAAATTCATACCTATATGAACGGTGAATTTTTAAATACATATTGGGCAGATGGATTGATTGTGGCCACGCCAACCGGTTCCACAGGCTATTCGTTAAGTTGCGGAGGCCCGGTTATTTTTCCTGATTCTTCCAGTTTTGTAATAACACCTGTTGCTCCGCATAATCTTAATGTGCGGCCTATAGTTGTTCCGGATGAAAATATTATTTCTTTTGAAATAGAAGGAAGAGCGGATAATTTTATTTGCGCGCTGGATTCGCGAAAAGAAATTGTAGATAAAAGCGTTCAGCTGGCCGTTCGCCGGGAATCATTCACACTCAGTCTTATTCGTTTAAATGAAAATAATTTTCTACAAACACTCAGAAATAAGCTTTCCTGGGGACTGGATACCAGAAATTAACAATCGAAACAAAAGAAAAAGCATTTAGTTACGTTAACCAACAAGTCATTTTATAAGGGAAGGCATGAAGAAATTATTTTTTGCATCAGCTATAATATTTTTTGGCTTTACTACGGCATTTGCCCAGTATAGAACAATTGAGCAAAGTACAATTCAAGAAGGTGAATTCGGATTTTCTGCCGGCGCTGCACATTATTTTGGAGATCTCAATCCGAAACTCAGGGTAAACAGACCTAAGCCAGCTATCGGCGTTTTTTTCAGAAAACAATTTGGCAATTATGTTGCTGTAAGAATCAGCGCGCATTTTGCGCAACTCGGATATTCAGATAAATATAATAGCTATAATCAATTCATGCACGAAAGAAATCTCAGTTTTAATACGAATATCTGGGAACTCACAGCTCAAGGCGATTTCAATTTCTTCAAATACATTCCCGGAGATATTGATCATTCCTTCACACCTTATCTTACTCTCGGCGTCGGCACATTCAATTATAATCCTTACGCGTATTACCAGGGACAAAAAGTTTACCTGCGTCCGCTTGGCACCGAGGGGCAAGGCTCTGCAGCTTATCCAAACAGAAAACCATATGGAGATTTTGCAGTTTGTTTTCCGGTAGGAGTTGGAATTAAATACAGCTTTAACCCGGGAATAAATTTAGGTTTTGAAATTTCATACCGTTTTACCACTACCGATTATATTGATGATGTAAGTAAAACTTACGCCGGGCCTACAGCGTTTCCTCTTTTGCCTAACGGGCAGCCTTCGCTGGCAGGTATTATGCAGGATCGTTCAGGTGTTTACGGAACACCAATCGGAATTGCAGGCCGACAGCGTGGTTATGAAAATCAAAACGACAGTTATGTATTTGCTGAAGTAATGCTTTCTTTTAACCTCACTTCTTACAAATGCCCGATGCCAAAAACAAAAGATTAATGGATTGATTTGAGATTTTTTCAAAAAAAAATCATCAAATTATTAAATCTCAAAATCAGCAATAACAAAATTGGTTGGATAACTTGCGATCCATCCTGCATAAATCATTACCTTCGTGCCCTCGAAAAAAAGCTCTTATGGAGTCTTTAAAAGAAAAAATTGATCTGAATAAATTGCCCCGTCATATTGCAGTGATAATGGACGGAAACGGAAGATGGGCTCAGGAAAAAGGTCAGGATCGTTTATATGGTCATTATCACGGCGTAGAAAGCGTGCGCGATGTTGTGGAAGGTTGTGCGGAATTAGGCATAGGTTATCTAACCTTATATGCTTTTTCAACAGAAAACTGGGACAGACCCGGTGATGAAGTAGCTGGGCTAATGGAATTGCTCGTAGAAACTATTAAAAAAGAAGTGGAGACTCTTAACAAAAATAATATCAGGCTGCACGTAATTGGTGATATGAGTTTAATGCCTGTTTTCGCAAAAAAAGAATTGGATGAAGCTTTATCAGAAACAAAAAAAAATACCGGGTTGAATCTTATCATGGCATTAAGTTACAGCAGCCGTTGGGAATTGGCGGAAGCGGCAAGAAAAATTGCAATTGATGTTGAGCAGGGAAAGATAAACTCCGGTTCAGTTAACCAGGAATTGTTGCAGCATTATCTATGCACGGCCGATTATCCCGATCCAGAATTGATGATCCGCACAAGCGGAGAATATCGCATAAGCAATTTTTTGTTGTACCAACTGGCTTACACTGAACTATATTTTACACATGTGCTGTGGCCAGATTTCAGGAAAGAAAATTTATACGAGGCAATACTTGATTTTCAGGGGCGCGAAAGACGTTTTGGAAAAATAAGCCGCCAGGTTCAACAAAATACCTGAAAATTTATAAATGAATTCACCAATAACATTTATTGCTCACTTTTTTAACAAAGACTTTTATATAAATCCACTTAATTTGCCGCTCTAAAAATCAGACTGGATGCTAAGAAGATTACTCATTTGTGTTTTTTCTCTGATTTGCTGCTTATTGTTGATTACAACTGCTGTAAATGCACAGGTTACTGATACCACACACCCGGTATCGGTTGACCCGGAACTTATGGCATTAGCTAATTCAAAAACTCCCAAAGAATATATAATCGGCGGTATTAAAGTTGTAGGTACAAAATATCTTGATGAATCTTTATTAATATCGATTTCCGGTTTAACCGTTGGCGATAAAATCACCATACCCGGCAGCGATAATTTCAGCAAAGCGATCAATAATTTGTGGAAGCAAAATTTGTTTGCAAACGTGCAAATATTTTTTACAAAATTAGAAGGGAATAATCTTTACCTCGAAATAGATGTAACAGAAAGACCACGCTTATCTTCTTTTAATTTTAAAAATATAAGTAAATCCGAAGCCGACGATTTGAATACAAAAACCGGATTAATAAAAGGCCGCGTAATTACAGAAAACATGAAACGTTCTGCGATCGAGGCTATTCAAAAATATTATGCCGATAAAGGTTTTCAAAATGCATCGGTAAGAATAGTGGAAACAAAAGAACGTGCTTCACAAAATTCTGAGGTGCTCACATTTAATATTCAAAAAGGAGAGAAAGTCAGGATAGAGCAAATTAATTTTTTTGGAAATGAGGTGGTAAGCGAAAGCAAACTTAAAAAGCAATTAAAAGACACAAAAGAATTATCCAGGTTTACTCTGTACCCCCCGGAGAATAAAGGCGTGTATGGAACCAAGAAGGTAATAACTTTAAAAGATTATCTCAACAACTACGGCTTTTTATCTTTCTCAGCAACAAAAGAATTCGTAGATCCTTATTTCAGGTTTAAATTATTCAGCTCAGCAAAATTTAATGAAAAGAAATACAGCGACGACAAGGAAAATGTAATTACCTATTACAATTCATTAGGTTATCGCGATGCTGCTATTGTTGCCGACACGCATTTTGTAAGCAAGCAGGGCAGAATGGATATTAATATCAAAGTAGATGAAGGTCAAAAATATTATTTCGGAAATATTTCGTGGAAAGGAAATACAAAATATTCCGACTCTCTTTTAAGCGCGGTGCTTGGAATAAAAAAAGGTGATGTATATGATTTGGATGTACTGAATAAAAAATTGGGAAAACAAATTTCTGCCGAAGGCGGCGGGAATGATGTTCAAAGTTTATATATGGATGACGGTTATCTTTTTTTCCAGGTAGACCCTGTAGAAACTGCAGTGTATAACGATACAATAGATTTTGAAATTCGCATGAGAGAGGGCGGGCAGGCAACAATAAAAAATGTAACTATAACAGGCAATGATAAAACGAAAGAATATGTTATACGCCGCGAATTGAGAACAATTCCGGGAGATAAATTCAGTCGTGAACTTATTGTGAGATCAATCAGGGAACTTGGCGCTCTTGGATTTTTCAACCAGGAAAAAATTGTACCTAACCCTGTACCTAACCAGGAAGATGGAACGGTAGATATAAATTGGAGCGTAGAAGAAAAATCATCCGACCAGCTGGAACTTTCCGCAGGCTGGGGTGGCGGCATCGGCTTAACAGGAACCCTTGGAGTTACTTTTAATAATTTCTCCGTAAAGCATTTTTTTAGTAAAGAAGCCTGGGATCCTTTGCCAACAGGTGATGGACAAAAACTGAGCTTGCGTGTTCAGTCAAACGGTAAAGCATATCAATCATACAATGCATCATTTACTGAACCGTGGTTGGGCGGAAAAAAAAGAAATTCATTTACAGTTAGTTTGTATAGAAGCATATTCAGAACAGGCGGCTATAATTACAGATCGAGCACCTATTCTTTCAGTGATTCAAATTCTTTAAAAAATTTCGGTGCTACTGTTGCGCTTGGAAAACAATTAAAATGGCCAGACGACTATTTCACTCTTACTTATTCTTTCAATTACGTGCAATACGATTTGCATAACTACTCATTATTTACACCTGCTTTCCGAAACGGACATTCAACGAACCTTAGTTTCAAAATTGCGTTGAGCCGTTATTCTGTAAATAACCCATTGTTCCCGACCGGAGGTTCAAACTTATTGTTGAGCGTGCAATTCACGCCGCCGTATACATCCTTCAACCCAAATATTACACCAACACAAAATTTTGAACTGCCCGAATATCATAAATGGCGATTTACAGACGAATGGTACATTCCTATCGGAAGGCCAATGGGAGCCGATAAAAACCACGTGTTTGTTTTGAAAGCTTCTGTGAAATATGGATTTATGGGAAGATATACCAGCAAGCTCGATTTTTCACCGTTTGAACGTTTTCAACTTGGTGATGCAGGGCTAACAAATAATTTTGGATTGTTAGGATACGATATTATTTCGCAAAGAGGATACCCGGTTTATCAAAATTCCGATCCTAAGGTTAACCCGGAAAATCAAGCCCAGTCGGAATTCTTCACTATTTTTAATAAATATACATTGGAGTTGAGATATCCGTTAAGCACAAGTTCTGCAAGTACAATTTATGGAGAAACATTTTTTGAAGCTGCTAACGGCTGGTATAATTATACAGATTATAACCCTTTCCGGCTTCGCAGAAGTGTGGGTGCAGGATTGCGCTTTTTCTTACCAATGTTTGGGCTGCTTGGCTTTGATTATGGAATAGGACTTGATAGAATTCAAAATGGTTCTATAAAAAATGCATCCCGCTTTACCTTTATGTTAGGATATGAACCCGAATAAATGTAAATTCCCTATCTCCAAAAATTTAAATAATAACATATGAAAAAGATATTTCTCATAGCATTTGTTTTGCTGGGATTTTTCAGCGTTCATGCGCAACGATATGCAATTGTTGACACAAAATATATTCTGAATAAATTGCCCGACTACCAGGATGCGCAAAAAAAACTTGACCAGATAAGCAATCAATGGCAAAAAGAAATTGACGATAAACAAGCTACATTGAATAAAATGTACAAAGATTATGAAGCAGAACAGGTAATGTTAAGTGAAGAACTAAAAAAGAAAAGAGAAGATGAATTGTTTAACCGCGAGAAAGAAGTGCGCGATTTGCAAAGAAAACGATTTGGATTTGAAGGAGATTTATTTAAAAAAAGAGAAGAACTGGTTAAACCAATACAGGATAGGGTATATAATGCAATTCAAAAGATAGCTTCAAACAGATTATATGATTTTATTTTGGATAAAAGTGAAGGAATTACTGTTATCTTTGCCGACCCAAAACTGGATAAAAGCGACGATGTGCTCAGAGAATTGGGAATTAAATAAATTTTTTTACGAAACCTTTCATCAATAAATATTAAACGAAAACAAAAAAAAATGAAAAAGATTGTTTCACTTATATCTGTTGCTTGTATAATTATGTTTGCAACTACGCAGGTGCATGCGCAAACAAAAATTGGTTACATCAGTTTGGGCGAGTTGATTGGAGCAATGCCGGATTCAAAAAAAGCGGATACTGCATTCAATGATTTCAGAACCAGTTTAAGCCAGCAATTGGTAGAATATCAAAATGAATATTACGAGCAAGACAGTATTTTGAAATCAAGAGACACTGTTAAATTTACCAAACCACAATTGGAAGTAAAAAGAAGAAACCTGCTCGATTTACAGATAAAATTGCAGGGCTTCAACGATCAGGCGCAACAGCAACTGCAACAAAAGCAACAGGAATTGCTTGCTCCAATTCAAAAGAAAGCATTGGAGGTAATTCAAACCGTTGCTAAAGAAAACGGATATACATGGGTATTAAGCAAAGAAGCTGTGTTCGCATCTCCGGCCGCTGACGATTTGATGCCATTTGTAAAAAAGAAACTCGGTCTGAAATAAATATTTTCACGCTATAATTTTTTAACGTCGGGTTTTAAGCCTGGCGTTTTTTATTTTTGTATTATGCCTTCAACACAACCAATCGGTGTATTTGATTCAGGTTATGGCGGACTTACCGTTTTAAAAGATTTGGCAAATAAATTGCCGGGGTATGATTTTTTGTATTTGGGAGATAATGCCAGGGCGCCCTATGGCACACGTTCTTTTGAAAGCGTATATAGGTATACGTTAGAATGCGTGAAATGGCTTTTTGAAATGAAATGCCCGCTTATTGTGCTTGCATGCAACACAGCTTCTGCAAAAGCATTAAGAACAATTCAGCAAAACGATTTGCCAAAAATAAATCCGCAAAACCGCGTTTTGGGTGTAATAAGACCAACCACGGAAATTATTGGCAATTATTCAAAAACCAACAACGTAGGCATTTTAGCAACCAATGGCACAGTGCAATCAAATTCTTATAAAATAGAAATTGAAAAGTTTTTTCCGGAAATTAATATTTTTCAGCAGGCTTGCCCTATGTGGGTTCCGCTTGTGGAAAATAATGAACACAACAGCCCAGGAGCAGATTATTTTGTAAAAGAAGGAATTGACAAGCTATTATCACAATCAAAAAACATAGATACTATCTTACTTGCATGCACGCATTATCCTTTGCTGATTCAAAAAATCAAACAATATATTTCTCCGGGCATGCATGTAATTGCCCAGGGAGAAATTGTTGCAAACAGCCTTGCGGATTATTTGAAGAGGCATCCTGAAATGGACAACAGGATCAGCAAAAATGGCAAAATCGATTTTTATACAACAGATTCTGCTGAAGATTTTGATAGCCACGCTACAATTTTTTATGGTAAAAAAGTGCAATCGAATCACTTGTCCTTATAAAGAAATCTGTGAGAGAAAAGCTATAAAATTCAATTTTATCTCCTACCTTTGCCGCCCTTTCACAACTGTGGGCATGGTGGCTCGCGGCATTGGGGGTGTTTGATATTTTTTGTAAGAATGTTTTTTAAATTGAGTACTTAAATCTTTAGTAATGAAACGTACATTTCAACCGCACACAAAACGCAGAAAAACAGTTCATGGTTTTCGCAAACGCATGCAAACTGCTAACGGGCAAAAAGTATTATCGAGCAGAAGAAGAAAAGGCAGAAAAAAACTGACTGTTTCCGATGAGTCGAAACTGAAATAAGATTTTCTTTTTAAAATAAGTTTGAAAGTTATACGCTCCGGTTAATCCGGAGCTTTTTTTTAATTTTAAATATCGCCAAACAATTCACTTTAGGAAAAGATGAAAGGTTGAAAAGCCGCAAGCTGATTGAGCAATTATTCAGTAGAGGGAAAAGTTTTTCTATCCATCCTTTCAAAATATTTTATTTGGTTAATGAAAATGTTTTTTCTGCTTTGCAAAAAAAATCCTTCCCAGCTAAAAAAATAATTTTGCAGTGCGGAGTAGGTGTAAGCTCAAAAAATTTTAAAAAAGCTGTTGATCGAAACCGTGTGAAAAGATTAATGCGTGAAACTTATAGGTTGCAAAAAAATTTTTTATACGATGCACTGAAACAAAAAAATCTTCAACTGGCCTTATTTATTGTTTACACCGGTAAAGAATTGCCTGAGTATAAAATGGTAAGTGATAAGATAGATTTAATTTTACATCGCATTGCAAAAGAATTTCAGAAAATAGATACATGAAAACATTACTTCGCATATTGGCTTTCCCGTTTGTTATCTTAATAAAATTATACCAGGTAACACTCTCGCCATTGCTCGGATCTAAATGCAGGTTCACGCCATCATGCTCCCAATATGCTGTTGAAGCCCTAAAAAAACATGGTGTTATAAAAGGTTTGTGGCTTGCTGTAAAAAGAATTTCCAAATGTCATCCATGGGGTGGTCACGGCTATGATCCTGTGCCTTGATAAAATAAGAAATTAGAAATTATAAATAAGAAATGAAAAGGGTATCCGACTTCGGACCTCCGACATCACTAATTAATCATCTTGGATAAGTTGTCTATGATTTCTCTCACTTCACGATTGGTATAAAATTTATAAATCTCCGGTGTTTCGCTTGCGTCAAATCCGCCAGGAATTTTTGTATACGGCGGAAAAATTTTTGCTTTTACATTTTCAGTTATTCTTACAATTTTTCCCGGAGGAATAAAATAATTCCTGTTTCTCGGAACAATATTAAGTCCACCAGTTAATTGATAAAGACTGTCCACCATATATTTTAACTGGTCTGTTGTAAATTTCACCTGCCCGTTATCGGCGCCCACATGCTGATAACTCCCAACAATAGTATCTGCAGTCAAATTAGCAATGAACAAACCATCTTCCGGCGAAGTGGTTAAAACAATTTTTCCTTTTGGCCATTGAACATTCAGGTCTATAGCGCCGCCACCGCTGAGTTCTAATTCTTTTACTGTAAAAGTTGTTCCATCGGTAACAGTAATGTTTTTTTTTGAATCATCAACCTGGACATCACTGTCGGCATACACAACAATTTTTTTATGATGACATGAACAAACAAAAACAGAAGAAGCGAGTATTATCAGCAGTTGGGATAGTTTATTCATAAAACATTTTTAAAAATTAATCCCGGTATTTTATTACCGGGATTGCAAGTAACAAAAAAATACTGAAACAATTTTTATTTTGCCTTTGCAAAATGCTCACTCACTTTATTCCAGTTAATAACACTCCAGATATTGGCTAAATATTCCGGCCTGCGATTTTGATATTTTAAATAATAAGCGTGTTCCCAAACGTCAACACCTAATATCGGCGTGCCTTTTACTTCTGCAACATCCATTAAAGGATTATCCTGGTTTGGTGTAGAACTCACTTCAAGTTTTCCATCTTTCACAATTAGCCATGCCCAGCCGCTTCCAAATCTTGTAGCACCGGCTGCGCTAAATTTTTCTTTGAAAGAATCGAATGATCCAAATGCAGAATTGATCGCATCGGCCAAATTTCCTGTTGGCGCGCCTCCGGATTTCGGGCCTAATATCTCCCAAAAAAAACTATGGTTCCAATGTCCGCCGCCATTGTTGCGAACAGCAGGGCTGATTGTTCCCGCAACTTTCACCAATTCTTCAAGCGATTTATTTTCATTTGGCGTTCCGGCAATTGCTTTGTTCAAATTGTCAACATAAGCCTGGTGATGTTTTCCATGATGTATTTGCATCGTTGTTGTGTCAATATACGGTTCCAGTGCATCGTGTGCATAAGGAAGCGCAGGTAGTGTAAATGCCATGAGATTTAATATTTAAAATTTAAGATTGAGTATTTAAAGAACAACAAATTTACACGCCGAAAGTTGATTGCTCAAAACAAATGCTGATGTACCAACCTAATGCGCAAAATGGGGAAATTATTACCTGGTGTATTTGTTATGTATGAACCCATCTGCATTGCTACTATTAAACATTCTTGCGTCGCACTCTTCAACGGCAACAATTCTATTGAACAATATTCTAAAAGTGTTTTCTAATCAGCAAATGCAATAAATAATTTTTTCAGTAACTTTCTGTTTCTTTCAAATTATTTGCCATGAATAAAAAAACACTAACGATTCTTTTAGCTGCTATTTCTTTTGCGTTATTTTCTTTTCACACAAAAAATGTAATTACACTGCAGCAAAAAGACAATGAACTTTCCGATGCAGAAAAAAAAGCCGGATGGATATTATTGTTTGATGGAAAAGCTACAAACCAATGGCGCACTTATCAAAATAAACCAGACGACAGCTGGGAAATTATTAATGGAGAGTTGCATTGCAAAAAAGATGGCGTGCATCAACGTGCGGACCTTGTTACAAAAGAAAAATATGCAAGTTTTGAAATTCAGTTCGACTGGAAAGTAAGTAAAAGCGCCAACAGCGGATTATTATATCACGTGCAGGAAACGCACGACGGCTCTTATGAAACTGGTCCCGAATATCAGTTGATTGATGATTTGGGCTATGAAGAAAAATTGGAAGACTGGCAAAAAAGCGGGGCAGATTACGCGATGCATCCACCATCAAAAATAGCTTCAAAACCTGCGGGGCAATATAATCATTCGCGCTTGGTTGTTAACGGCGCACATGTTCAGCATTGGCTGAATGGTGTAAAAGTTGCCGACTTTACCGCATGGACTCCCGAATGGGAAAAATTAAAAAAAGAAGGAAAGTGGAAAGATTATCCTGATTATGGTGTGGCAAAAACAGGTGTAATTGCATTGCAGGATCATGGCGGCGGAATTTGGTTTAAGAATATTAAGATCAAAAAATTGTAGAAGAAAAATATTAATAATTGCACTTAATTTATAAGTCAAGCATAATTCTGATATTATCTTTTAATTTTTCTTTTTGGTCTTTAGTTAAGTGGCCTATCTTTTTTAATAATCGCCTGTTGTCAACTGCTCTGATCTGGTCAACCAATATATCGCTTTGCTTATCTAACTGGCTTCTTTTTAAATGAACACGTAAAATTTCAATATCATTTTTTACATTGGTAGTTATCGGACAAATGATAGTAGAAGGATGTTCATCATTTAATAAATCTGTCTGGATTATTACAACGGGCCTTGTTTTGCCGGGCTCGGTTCCTCTTGATGGATTCAAATCTGCGAGCCAGATATCAAACTGCTTAATTTTCATCAATCAGTTTTTCAAATTCTGATAATATATTAAGCGAATCTTTTTTTACTGCTTTAGATTCGATGGATAATTTTTTTTTCAAAAGTTTTCTTTTATTATACCGGTTGTAAATATCAACTGCTTCATTGATGTAACGATTACGCGCAAGTTTTAATTTAGAAGTCATTTTTTCTGCATCCTCAAATATTTCATCATCAAGTTTTAAAGATAATGTTTTCATTATTTCTATTTTAGCAAAGGTATATATTTTTAGTATATACTATGGAAATAATTTTTTGAAATGAAAATATTAGTTTATTCACCTCTTCCCTTTAAAAAACTCTTTTATAATCATCGCGCATTCTTCTTTCAAAACACCTTTTACTAATTCTGTTTTTGGATGAAATGGCCACGGAGCAATTCCCACTTCTTCTATTGCCGGAACCGGAATAACAAATTTTCTGTGTCCATTTTTTTCATCATCAGCGCCGTACACTACGCGGCCGATTTTACTCCAGTACAAAGCGCCGGCGCACATCAGGCATGGTTCGAGTGTAATATAAATTGTTGCTTCAGGTAAATATTTACTTCCTAAAAAATTAAATGCGGAAGTGAGTGCGATAATTTCCGCGTGTCCGGTGGAGTCGTTTAATTTTTCAACCTGGTTATGTCCGCGCGCAATAATTTTTCCATTCATTACCACAACTGCACCAATTGGCACTTCATCATCTTCCATCGCTTTCCGCGCTTCTTTCAGGGCTTGCAGCATGTAATATTCATCAGTCATAATTCAAAGTTCTGAATAATATTTTAAATGTCTGATGTCTGATTTGAAGATGTCTGATTTCTATAAAGCTAAAATGAAAAATTAAATAAAGGTTGATGAATATTCAGAAATCATACATCATACATCATTACATCAGACATAGAATAAACCACTAACTTTAAAAATGCAAAACACTTGCCATGTCTCAACTCATTGATAGCAATAACCTGGAATTAATGCGCAATTATTTTTATAGCGGCGCAACAAAATCCTATTCATTTCGCAAACAAAAACTGCGGGCATTAAAACAGGCAGTAATAAAATATGAAAAAGAAATTAGCGATGCGTTATACACAGACCTAAAAAAAAGTGAAGAAGAGACCTATGCTACCGAAACCGGTTTATTTATTGCGGAAATTAATTCGGCATTAAAAAATCTTCATAGCTGGATGGAGCCGCAAACTGCTTCAACCAATTTGGTTAATCTTCCTTCATCGTGCAAAATTTATCGCGAGCCATTAGGTGTTGTATTAATTATCGCTCCATGGAATTATCCTTTTCAACTTGCACTTATACCATTGCTCGGCGCTATAGCTGCAGGAAATTGTGTTGTGTTAAAACCTTCGGAGTTGTCGCCTTTTACTTCTGCCATTATTGAAAAAATAATAAAAGAAATTTTTCCCGCGGAATATGTGCACGTTGTTCAGGGCGATGGAGCAGAAATAATTCCGGCAATGATGAACGCATTTCGGTTTGATCATGTTTTTTTTACAGGCAGTATTCCGGTAGGAAAAATAATTTATCAACTCGCTGCAAAAGACCTGATTCCGGTTACGTTGGAATTAGGTGGGAAAAGTCCGGCCGTTGTAGAAGTAGATGCAAATATTGGCGTAACAGCGCGGAGAATTGCCGTTGGAAAATTTACGAATGCCGGACAAACTTGTGTTGCGCCGGATTATGTTTTGGTTGATGAAAGAATAAAAGAAAAATTTATTAAAAAGCTCAAAGAAACTATACTTGATTTTTTTGGTAATGATGTTGCATCAAGTGATAGCTATGGAAAAATTATTAATGAAAAAAGATTTGATGCACTGCAAAATTATTTGCAACAGGGAAAAATTATTTTTGGCGGAGAAACAGACAGATCGAAATTATTTATCGCCCCAACAATTATGGAAGATATTTTACCTGGCGCATCTTTGACGACGGAAGAAATTTTCGGGCCTATATTACCAGTGTATAGCTTTTCAACAACAGAAGATGCCGTGAAAATTATTCAGAAAAATCCAAACCCTTTATCTTTTTATGTTTTCACATCCGACACAAAAAAAGAAAAAAAATGGATTGAACAAATATCATTTGGCGGTGGTTGTATTAATAACGCAGCCTGGCATTTTGCAAATCATCATCTTCCGTTTGGAGGTGTTGGAAAAAGCGGAATAGGCTCATACCATGGAAAATATTCGTTCGATACATTCACACATAATAAAGCAGTGATGAAAACTGCAACATGGTTTGATCCTGATTTAAAATATCCGCCGTTCAAAGGAAAATTGAAATTGTTTAAATTATTTTTCCGATGATTTTTATTTCACACAAAGACGCAAAGTTTTTCTTAGCGCGAATTTTATAAAACAAAAAAAGATGACGATTAGACAACGAATTCTCAAAATTGTATATCCGCTTTTGTCGAGGTATAGCCGAAAAAAAGGAATTAACATGAACATTAAAAAGAATGAAAATGAAATAAAACCACCTATGTCTTTTTATTCACTCAAAGCGATTGCAAATAATGGAAGCATAATTGATTTTAGTGAATTTAAAAATAAAAAAGTGCTGCTGGTCAATACTGCATCTGCCTGCGGATATACTCCCCAGTATGATGATTTGCAGAAATTACATGAACAATATAAAAATAAACTGGAAATAATTGGTTTTCCATCAAACGATTTTGGCGAGCAGGAAAAAGCGAGCGACGAAGAAATTGCAAGCTTTTGCAAAATAAATTTTGGCGTAACATTTCCGTTGGTGAAGAAAAGCCATGTGAAGGAAAACCATGAACAAAATGAAGTTTTTAAATGGCTTACTGATAAAAATAAAAATGGATGGAACGACCAGCAACCGGAGTGGAATTTTTGCAAATATCTCATTGATGAAAACGGAGTGCTGTTAAATTATTTTGCGGCCGGAGTTCAACCATTTGATAAGGAAATTGTTGATGCTTTATGATATTAATTTAGGGGATTATAATATGCTTAACAAGAAATTTACAACGCTTACTATAATTTGATGCGATTAGTTTCTACCTTTGCCCCCGATGAATTGCAAACAAAAACAATACGGCAAACTATTTTTTAAATTCTTTTTGCTTGCGATTTATTTTATTTTTTTCAGCGTACAGCTTTTTTTCCGGTTCGATTTATCTCACTCGCGGCAGTCGTTAGAATCAGATAATTATCAGAAAAGTTTTGTAGGCAAATCAAGTAATGGAAAAATTACCGGAGCAAAAGCTGAAACTAAAAAAGATAAATCTCTCACTTATCTTAATAAAAGATTTCATCCTAAAAATGAAATAATTGTTCCCGGACTTGATTTTAGATTTGATAATTTTTATTCTGTCGTCAATAAAATTTTTTATTTTCCTGATAACAGAGTTTCAACCACAAAAGTAAATTCTGTTTCCCTTCGCGGACCTCCTGCATTGAGCTAATATTTAGTTTTACCCTGGATTTATTTATTTATCAAAAAATTTATTATGGTTGTTATGTACAAAACAGCCCATCTGGTCTTATATCTGTCAGTGTTGTTTGCTTGCGTTGCTAACGCGCAGCAAAAAAATTATTCGTTATCAGACTTTGTGGATTCAGCGGAACATCATATGCCGGTTTTGCTGCAAAAAAAAGCGCTGATAGATGCCGCTAAAGCAGGAGTAAAAGATGCACGTCATTCATTTTTGCCTGACGCTTTTGTTGGGGATGAACTTACATTAGGAACTGATAATTCGTTGCCCGGCTCTTATCTTTCTTATGGAATAATCCCATCAACATCGAGCGGACTTCATCCTTCAAACAATTATCAGTCGGCTGTTGGCAATATTGCGATTTTTCAAAGTCAATACGAACTTCTTGATTTTGGTTTGAAAAAGGCAAGAATTAATAACGCTAATGCATATGTAAACCTAACACAAGCTGATTTTGATAAAGAAAAATATTTGCTGCAATGGCAGGTTGGCAAGTTATATTTCGACATATTGAAAAATCAGTTTCAGCTTGCAATAGAAAGGGAAAATGTAAACAGGTATGAAGAAGTTTATAAGGTGATAGAAGCAGTTACACGAAGCGGAATCAAAGCTGGTGCTGATTCTTCTCTTGCAATGGCAGAATTATCTAAAAGCCGCATCAGTTATAATCAAACCGAAGGACAGATAAAAGAATTGCAACAACAACTTTCTTATTTAACAGGAATCAATGCCGGCAATTTTTCAATTGACACTTCTCAAACAAAAAATTATTTGAATGAACCCGGCGGTTTGAATAACAATGCAAACAACCTGAATAATCCATTAACTGATTATTACAACAAACAGGAAATGTTATACAGGCAAACAGAAGATTTAGTGAAAAAAACGTATTTGCCAAAAGTATTTCTCAGTGCAACGGGGTGGGCGCGTGGTTCGAGCATTGATTATAACGGCGATTACAAATCTGTTTCAGAAGGTTTGGGTTACCAGCGTTTCAACTATATGGTTGGTGCAACTTTTGTTTACGATCTTTTTAATGTTGTTCATAAAAAAGATAAACTCACCATCAGTCATTTCAATACTATTGCAAGCGATTATGATTTGCAGCAGCAGGAGCTTGAATTAAAAAATGTAAATAACCAGGCTGAAGAAGCAATTCATACCGCAGAAAAAAATTTGCTTGAAATTCCAATTCAGATAAAAGCATCTCAGGATACATACAATCAAAAAACAGCGCAGTATAAGGCGGGCATCATTAATTTAATTGACTTAACAAATGCATCATTTGTTTTGTATCGCGCGCAATCTGACTATGTACAAACCTTAAGCGATTGGCTTCTTGCAAATCTTGATAAAGCTGCGGCAACAAACAATCTTGTTCAGTTCATTCAATCTATAAAATAATAATTATGGTACGTGCAGCATTAAAGAGACCAATCACCGTGCTCGTGTTGTTCATGGGTCTTTTGTTGTTTTCTGTTGTAGCCATCCGATCGATACCTATAGATATATTTCCCAAACTTAATCTTCCGACTATTTATGTGATCGAGCCATATGGCGGCATGTCGCCAAAACAAATGGAAGGTTTTTTTGCAACGAGAATGCAGGATCAGTTTTTATATATCAACGGAGTAAAAAATATTGAAAGTAAAAATGTGCAGGGTTTATCGCTGATCAAAATCACATTTTATGAAAACACGAATATGGGTGAAGCATCTGCGCAGGTTGCATTACAGGTAAACAGGGTGTCTGCATTTTTTCCGCCGGGTTCATTGCCGCCGCAGGTAATTCGTTTTGATGCATCGTCATTGCCTGTTGGCGAATTGGTTTTTTCCAGCAAAACAAGATCGCTCAAAGATATTTTTGACATCGCGCTAACCCGCATCAGGCCACTGTTTGCAACGATCCCGGGAATGTCGTCCGCTCCGCCTTTCGGTTCTAATGCAAGAACAGTAGTGATCAATGTTGACCCGGAAAAGTTGCGCACTTTTAATCTTTCGCCGGATGAAGTAGTGGAAGCAGTTGTAAAAAACAATGCAATTACACCCTCAGGAAATATACGGATCGACAGCACGATGTATCTCACTACTATTAATTCTTTGGAAGATAAAGTAGAACAGTTCAATGATATCCCAATTAAAAGCAATGGCGCCGCAACAATATTTGTGAAAGATGTTGCAAGAGTTGCCGATGCTGCCGATATTACTGTTGATTATGCGCTGGTGAACGGCAAACGCTCTGTGTATATTCCTGTGGTGAAAACTGCTGATGCATCAACGTTAAATGTTGTAAACACATTGCGAAAAAAATTACCCGACATGAAATCATTATTGCCTGATGATATCAACCTTACCTATGAATTTGATCAATCCGTTTTTGTTATCAACGCTGCAAAAAGTTTAATGACAGAAGGAATTCTCGGAGCGATACTTACCGGGTTAATGGTTTTACTTTTTTTGCGCGACTGGCGAAGCAGCCTCGTTGTTATCATTACAATTCCTGTTTCTGTATTAAGCGCAGTTTTCTTTTTAAATCTTGCCGGGCAAACAATTAATATAATGACGTTGAGCGGACTTGCGCTCGCCATCGGCATTCTTGTTGACCAGGCAACGGTTACCATCGAAAATATTCATCAGCATTTGGAAATGGGAAAAAATAAAAAGCAGGCAATACTCGATGCATGTTCAGAAATTTCATTTCCGTTATTATTAATTCTCTTATGCATTCTCGCAGTATTTGCTCCGGCATTTGTAATGAATGGAGTACCTAAGGCAATGTTTCTTCCGCTATCATTATCCGTTGCATTTGCAATGATTGTTTCTTTCATCGCTGCGCAAACATTAGTGCCGGTAATTTCAAACTGGTTATTGAAAGCAGAAAAATTTCAGTATAGTCACACCAAAGCGCATGCACATGCAGGTTTGGCGTTGGATGAAAATGAAATTAATGAGGTAAGAAAACACACTGTTCAGGATATACGGCATTCGGAAGAAAATGATTTCTTTCAAAAAATAAAAATTGGTCTTGCAAAAAAATTAGAAAGATGGATGCCGCGAAGAAAAATAATTGTAACCATCTATTTGATCCTTGCATTCGGAGCAGCGGGCATTTGTTTTTTTGTTATCGGAAAAGATTTGCTGCCAAAAAGCAATGTTGGTCAATTGCAATTGCGCATTCGCGAGCCCGACGGAACAAGACTTGAAGTAACGGAAGCAGCTACAAAAGGTATTTTAGATATAATAGATTCAGCCGTTAATGGCAACATAGCTATAAGTTCTGCGCATGTAGGTGTTATACCAAGTAATTTTGGAACCAGTAATTTATATATTTTTTCAAGCGGCACGCACGA
Organism: Chitinophagia bacterium; assembly: GCA_963774065.1. Taxonomy (GTDB): domain Bacteria; phylum Bacteroidota; class Bacteroidia; order Chitinophagales; family Chitinophagaceae; genus Puia. Next base: position 1,024,685 of record CAVZDO010000003.1, on the reverse strand, counting down.
AGCCGTGATACAGGTAAATATTGACGAGAACTACAAAGTGAAGGTGGATGACTTGAAAGAAGAATTACGAAAACAGATTGCAGAAAAATATCCCAATGTAAAAATTTCGTTTGAACCAATTGAACTAACGGAAAAGATCATGTCACAAGGCGCGTCAACACCTATAGAAGTTCGTGTTGCCGGAAAAAATATGGATGATATAGAAAATTATTCTTCCCGGTTATTGGAAAAATTAAAATCCATTTCTTTTCTTCGCGATGTACAAATTCCGCAACCGTTAAAAGAACCTGCTATTAATATTTCCATCGACAGGCAAAAATTAGCGCTGATGAATCTTACTATAGATAATGTTTCTAAAAGTATTACGGATGCAACATCTTCCAGCCGCTTCACCAATAAAAATTTATGGCTCGATGATAAAACATCGTACACATATCAAACGCAAATTTTTATTCCGGAATATATCATGAATTCTGTTGAGCAATTAAAAGCAATTCCATTAGTGCAGGGACAAATGCGCCCCGTTCTTGCAGACGTAGCAACGCTTACTCTCGATACTGTTCCGGGAGAATATGACAGAAGCGGCCCGCGGAGATTTGTAAACGTTAGCGCAAATATTTATAAAAAAGATTTGGCAACGGCAACAGCGGCGGTGCAAAAAGCAATTGATGAACTCGGCACGCCGCCAACAGGATTAGTTACAGAAGTAAAAGGAATGTCGTCATTGCTAATCGAAACACTCAGCTCATTGCAAAATGGTTTACTTGCAGCAATCGTAGTTATTTTATTATTGCTCGCAGCAAATTATCAATCGTTCGGGCTCTCTGTTTCAGTGCTGGCAACAGTTCCGGCGGTTTTAGCCGGCTCAATGATTTTGCTTTTGCTCACGGGTGCAACATTAAATCTTCAATCGTACATGGGAATAATTATGGCAGTTGGAGTATCGGTTGCAAATGCAATTTTAATTGTAACGAATGCAGAAAGTTTGCGGCTCGAATATAAAGATCCGTTCAAAGCCGCAACAGTTGCTGCAAGTATAAGAATGCGCCCGATACTAATGACGAGCATGGCAATGATCGCAGGAATGATTCCGATGGCAAGTGGCATCGGCGAATCCGGCGATCAATCCGCGCCATTAGGTCGTGCTGTGATTGGCGGACTTGCGGCATCAACATTTGCGGCGTTGTATATAGTGCCGTTAGTGTACGGATGGATTCAACAAAAAAAATCTTTCGAAACTGTTTCATTGTTGCCGGAAGATGATGATAAGAGTTAAAAATATTTTATGAACCAGAATGCAGAATATCTATTAAACATCGTTGCGTCGCACTCTTGTACGACAACAATTCTATTCAACGCTAAGAAAATATAACATCATGATTAAAAAATCTATCATAGCAATCTTTTTCTTTTCTTATTTCATTATTTTTTATTCCTGTTCGGATAGCAAAGAGCCTGAAAAAAAATCAGCATCTTCAAATGCGCCGAAATATATTTTTGCCACAGTTGAAAAAGCACAGGTGAACGAAGAATTAAAATTGCCGGCGCAATTAGCCGCTTACCAGGAAGTGAGCATCTTTCCTAAAGTGAATGGATATGTAAAAACAGTTTTGGTAGATATCGGTTCGCACGTAAAAAAAGGACAAACATTAATGATTCTTGAAGCGCCGGAATTAGAGCAGGCAGTTGCGCAGGCAAAAGAACGTTATGCACGATCAAAATCAGATTATACAATTGATAAAGAAAATTATGATCGTTTGAAAGAAGCATCTCAAACTGCAGGAGCAATATCTCCAATGGATTTGGCTTCTGCAAAAGCAAAAACAGACGCTGACAGTTCACTTAGCAATGCAGAAAAAGCAAACTGGCAAATGCAGCAAACGATGATGAATTATTTAATTGTAACTGCGCCTTTCAACGGAGTGATTACACAACGCAACGTGCATCCCGGCGCGTTGGTAAGCGCAGAAGCTAAGGATGGCAAACCGATGCTCGAATTAAAAGAAGTTGATCATTTGCGGTTGCAGGTTGATATTCCTGAAAGCGCAGTTGCAAGTTTGAAGAAAAAAAATGACAGCGTTTCTTTTTCGCTTTCTGCTTTTCCGGGGGTTGAAAGAAAAGGGCATATCAGCAGAATCTCTATGAACATTAACGCGCAGTATCGTTCGGAAAGAATTGAACTCGATGTGTACAATGCAGATGGAGCGCTGGCTCCGGGCATGTATGCTGATGTGTTGTTCGAGTCTGAAGGAAATCCGAATGCACTATCTGTTCCAAAATCTGCGGTTGTTATTTCTACAGAAAGAAAATATGTTTTAGTAATCAGGAATAATAAAGCTGTAAAAGTTGATGTGGCAACCGGAAATGAAGCGAACGGAAAAACAGAAATTGTTGGCGCATTGCAACCCGGCGAAGAAGTGATCGCAAATGCTAATGATGAAATTAAAGAAGGAACGGTAGTAAAATAAAATCTTATTTTTTCTGAACCAAACTTTGTAAATCACAACTATCATCAAGGCATCTTCTTGGTCGAAAAAAACCGGTAATAACTAATACAGCGCCAAAAATTATTACAGCCCATTCGTAGTCATTGCTGATTCCGAACCATATTAAAAATCCGCCAAAACCCCATCGTACAACTCTGCTTAACCAGAATGCCCACTCAATATTTTTTTTCTTTTTCAAATCAAATGTTTTGAATTTTTATTTCCGGCGACATTGACACTTTTGATTTTACAGAATTTGAAATCAAACATGCAGCTTCAGCTTTGTGCAACAGTCTTTCGGCTTTTTCTTTTCCCCCTTCGTCTGCAATGGTAAGCTGTGGAGTAAGGCTTATTTCTGAGATCATGTATTTCCCATCAACTTTTTCAAGTTTGCCATTTGCCTTGCATTGAAAATCTTTAAAATCAAGTTTTGAATTTTCTGCAATGGCCAAAAAAGTTGTCATCAAACAACTGTTCACTGCAGCTACCAGTAAATGTTCCGGCGACCAAATGCCTGCAATGCCCTTTGTAAATTCTGGCGGCGTTGCAACTTCAATATTATTGTTCAAAACCGGAGAAGACATTGATCCCTTCCGTCCTTCTTCCCAGGTTACATCCACTTCATAAAAATGTGCGTTTTCCATAACTAATCTTTTTTAATTTTTTCAAATAATGTTTCCGATTGATTTTGATTATTGGTTTTTCTTAAAGGCATAGCGCAACTTCGGGTGCAACAACCTGTGTTTGTCAAAGCCTGAAAAAGAAAGATGGCTGCTATAATACCTGATAACTCTTCGTGCATAATGATTGCATTTACGCCAATAAAAATTCCGATTGCCAAACGAATAATCCGCATCAAATGCCAATTATAAAATATCATTTGCTTTATTGCATTCATTGTATATATTTTTTTAGGCTCGACCAGCTGCCACCATTATAAACTGTAAATCCCTTCGATTTCAAAATATTTTTTGCGGACGCACTCCTCGCGCCAGACGCGCAACAAGTGATAATGGCTCTTTCACTTTTCAATTTTTTTAATTGATTTGGTAATTCATTCAGCGGAATGTTTACAGAGTTTTTTATATGACCGCCTGCAAATTCGTTTTTCGAACGTACGTCTAAAATTATCGCGCCATCAGTGATGAGAGCTTTGAAATCTATTTTTGCAGTTTTGCGGAAAATTTTTTTAATTAAACTGATCATTTGTAAAATTTTATTGACTGGCAAACATTTCTTCTGCATTAACCCAGGAACCTCCATTTAATATATTGCCGAAGTTGTTTTGCTGCAAAATGCGATATGCTTTTGCGCTTCTAACTCCTGACGCGCAGCAAAGAACTATTTGCCCTTTAATTTTTTTTAATTCATCTATATGCTTTCCTAATTCCTGTAACGGAATATTGATTGAATCCTTCGCATGTTCCGCAGCATATTCTTCCGGCGTTCTAACGTCTATTATTTTTTTCATTATTAAGAATTTACTTTTAAGAAATTATATTTTGTTTGTGTTTCTGTTTTGTGCTGATGCCAAAAAGTTTATATAGTGGGCAAAAGCTTATAAAACCGGTAACAACAAAAATTCCTGCGATAACGAGAAGAATAATTGCAGTTGTTCCGCTGATTTTATTAAAATAGTATAACAATGCAATGATGAATGCGGCGGCAATTCTGATAAGCCTGTCGGCATAGCCCATGTTCTTTTTCATTGTGATTAAATTTTATAATGCAAATTTCGATCACATAAAAAAGATGTTTGGCTACTTATGTTACAGAAGTGAAATTTTATTTCGGTAGAGATTCACAATTCCTTCTGTTTCCATTTGCTTTAGCAGGCGGGAAACCACAACCCTGGCTGTTCCCAGCTCATCTGCTAATTGCTGGTGGGTGATATTGATCTCGGATGATCCGGTCAGTTTCTTTTTTTCATTCAGTAATTGAAGTATGCGTTGATCAATTTTTTTGAACGCTATGGCATTAACTATTTCCAGCAATTCTTCAAAGCGTTTGTGATATAGCCTGAAAATATAATCGAGCCATTCGGGATATTCTTTTATGAGCAGGTTTACTTTATCAATTGGAACTAAAAGTATTTCTGATTCTTCCTCAGCAACAACTTTTATTTTGCTCGTATCTTCATGAATTCCTCCTAAAAAAGACATGATGCACGTTTCACCCGGTTTAATATAATAGAGAAGAATTTCTTTTCCTTCATCATCGAGTCGCAACACTTTTAAAGATCCTTTTTTTACAATAGGTATTGAACGGATATAAGCATTCTCATTTAAAATCACATCTCCTTCTTTAAATGTTTTGGTGATGCCAAAATCTGTGAGTTTTTCATTTATCGCGCTTGATAATTGCGGAGGAACTTCATTAAAGTAAGTGCTCATAGTTCAAGTTAAACTATTCGATGAGAAAATTTTTATAATTTTTGGTAATGATTATCAATAGCAATCAGAGTTTCAATACAACTGTTAACGTTAAGGTAACATTGGCGTAACATTCCGGTCATTGCACAGTTCTTCTTTTGTAGTCATTTTTAAAACAATCAAAACTATTTATGAAAAGGAGAATTGATTCTAAAAAGATTTGTTTTGTCATTTTATTTTTTGCTTTTTTTATTTCATTTACACCTGCAAAAGCACAAAGTTTTGTAAACAACGATTCTGCTTATAAAACGGGTACACCAAACACCGGCAGAATATGGGGTTATGTTTTTGGAGATTTTTATTACAAAGCTCATTCTGATTCTTTGAACCGTGGCGGCGGAAATCAATATACGGGAATACCGCAAGGCAGAAATGCATTCCAGTTCCGTCGTGTCTATCTTGGTTATGATTTTATTTTCTCCAAGAAATTTTCTTCAGAATTATTATTAGCGGCGGAAGATAATTTTCCCGCATTCAATCCTCCATCATCAGCGGCTGCAAGCGGGGATCAATTGACTAACAGTAAAGAAACTTTTTTCATCAAGCTGGCAAATGTTCGCTGGAAAAATATATGGAAAGGAACTGATTTGGTACTTGGCGAACAATTTACTCCTTCCTTTGCCATGCTAACCGAAAAAATATGGAATTATCGTTCTGTAGAAAGAACTATTTCTGATATAAGACGCACTCCATCCTACGACATGGGTGCGGGTTTACAAGGTACGTTCGATCCTGCAACAAAAAATTTTGGTTATAATATCTTAGTTGCTACCGGTAACAGCGATAAGCCGGCAGCTTCCAGTTTTAAATGGTTTTATGGAGATGTTTGGGCAATGTTTGCAAATAAAAAATTGATCGTTGATGTGTATGCGGATTATCAAAGACTGAATTGGTCACCTGTCTGGCATCACGACCGCCAGATGCTGAAAGGTTTTGTTGCTTACAATACACAAGCTATAACAGTAGGTGTTGAAGGTTATGTGAACACGATAAGAAATGATACGAGGGCTTATTTAGGCGGCGGTAATGGATCAGATACCATTAACACCGCTGCAAGAGGTATAGCTTTTTATGTTCATGGAGATATTGTGCCAAATAAACTCAGATTTTTTGCAAGAGTTGATACATACAATCCGAATAAGAATATTGGTTCAGACTCAGCTTATGCTGGTATTTCTTCCCCCGGTGGATATAATACCGGTTCTTATAAAACAACTACAAACAGTGCAGGCGGTGTTGCAAGCGCAACTTCTTTGGGCGACATCACTTCAAAAGAAACTTTTTTCACTATCGGGCTTGACTACATGCCATACCCCAATATTCACTTCGAACCTAATATCTGGTACAGTCATTATAATTCTCAATTGAGTGTTGTTCCGGGAATGATGGCAGGTGCTAATAACGCGAACCATGATATGGTTTTGAGATTGACATTCTTTTATGTTTTTGGCAAAGTTTATAAGAACACTTACAACCAACTTTAACTCCAAATAAAAAAATGACTATATGAATTTCTTAAACTTCAGAAACGCAGCAGTGGTTGCTGTATTTGCGATGATAAGTTTTACATCATGCAATGGCGGCGGCGCCTCCGTCGATGATAACACTTTACTGGGCGGCGGCAGCACATTTGACAATCCATTGTTTTCAAAAATGTTTTCAGAGTACAACAAATTAAATGGATTAAAAGTAAATTATCAGTCCATCGGTTCAGGCGGGGGAATTCAACAGTTAACCAGTAAAACAATAGATTTTGGAGCCTCTGATAATCCTTTAAATGCAAAACAGGATTCAGTATTGTCTGCGCCTGTCATACATATTCCGGTTACAGCAGGTGCAGTTGTGTTAAGTTATAATTTACCCGATGTAAAAGACACGCTTTTGTTCACCCCGGAAATTATTGCAGATATTTTTCTTGGGAAAATAACTAAATGGGATGATCCTAAAATTGCTGCAATCAACAAAGGGGTTAAATTACCGAGTTCTATAATAATTGTAAACCATCGATCTGATGGTAGTGGTACAACCGGAATTTTTACTACCTATCTTGATAAAGTGAGTGATGAGTGGCATACCAAAGTTGGAAAAGGCAATAGTGTTAATTGGCCGACAGGATTAGGTGGAAAGGGCAACGAAGGTGTTGCCGGAGGCATTAAACAAACGCCAGGTGCACTCGGATATATTGAATTAGCTTATGCTGTTCAAAACAATATGTCGTATGCAAAAATCCAAAATAAATCTGGCAACTTTATTACGCCAAGTATAGCGAGTGTTACTGCTGCTGCAAACATTACTATTCCTGCAGATGCAAAAGTTTCCTTAACAAATACTGATGCTGCTGATGGCTATCCTATTTCCGGTTTATCTTGGGTATTGATTTATAAAGAACAGAAATATGCAGATCGTTCTGCCGACAGAGCAACTAAATTATTGAAATTATTATCGTGGATGATTCACGACGGACAACAATACAGCAGCGCATTGAATTATGCTCCGCTTTCTCCCAATGCAGTTAGTGTTGGAGACGCAATTTTGAAATCTGCCACTTATGATGGCAAGCCGATACTTCAATAAGAAGGAGACAGAAGACGGAAGACCGAAGTTTTACATGTTTTCTTCAGACTTCCGGCTTCTGACCTCGGACAAAAAACTATTTATGGATACTCAGGTTGACAAAGATTTAATTGGCCGTAGTTCAGAAATGCCAATGCAGATACTCAGTTCAGCAAAAGCATCAGAAGTGGTTAATACTATTAAAAGAATTAAACGTTCTTACCGCCAGATACGTACAGAAAGTGTTTTTAAAAAAACATTGGTGATTATGGGTTTGGCAATGGTTATCCTGGTGTTTGGTATAATGCTTACATTGATAATAGAATCTCTTCCTTCAATAAAAGCATTAGGATTAAAATACCTGTGGGGAAAAACATGGGATCCTGTTCGGGATATTTATGGACCTGTTCCATTCCTAATCGGAACTTTGGCTACATCTTTTCTTGCATTAATAATTTCCATCCCGTTTTCATTCGCAGTAGCAGTTTTTTTAGGAGAATATTATCCCAAAGGATGGCTCTCTGATTTTTTAAAAAATACAGTTGAATTAATTGCTGCTGTTCCTTCTGTAATTTATGGTTTTTGGGGACTTGCAGTTTTAGTTCCGATAGTAAGAAGTTTTGAATCGAAGATTGGTGTGGAACCAATAGGCGTGGGCATTTTCAGTTCTTCATTAATATTAGCGGTGATGATCATTCCCTATGCCGCATCACTTGGCAGATCGATGATACAAATGGTTCCATCCCAATTAAAAGAAGCGGCATATTCATTGGGAGCAACGCGCTGGGAAGTTATTCGCAGCGTAATTTTTCCGTACACAAAATCGGGGTTGTTTGCAGGAATATTATTATCTCTTGGTCGCGCATTGGGCGAAACAATGGCGGTGACTATGGTAATTGGCAACACAAGCATCATTCCGAAAAATATTTTTTCGCCTGGAAATACCATGGCGAGTGTAATAGCAAACGAATTTACAGAAGCGGATAAGCCGGTTTATTTATCAGCGTTGATAGAATTAGGATTGGTATTGTTCGTGGTTACTGTTGTTATTAATATGATCGGCAAAAAAATAATCAGTCGTTTTACAAGCGACTATTAACTTATGGCTTCAGGTATAAAATACAGAATTGGCAAAAGCACCGGGTTTAAAACACTTACAATTGTTTTGGCTTTCGCATGTGTATTACCGTTAGTTGCGATTTTGCTTTACATTATCCGTGCCGGTATAACAAAAATAAACTGGCATTTTTTAGTAAATATTCCAAAACCTGTTGGCGAAAGTGGCGGTGGAATTGCAAACGCTTTGATCGGAAGTGTCATCATTATCGTTGTAGCGGCGCTTATTGCAATACCTATCGGAATTTTAAGCGGAATTTATTTGAATGAATATAAGAAAAGCAAACTTGCATACTGGAGCAGGTTATGTGTGGATATTTTGCAGGGCGTTCCTTCAATCGTTATAGGTATTGTTGCATACTTCTGGCTTGTAAAACCATTAGGCGGATTTTCTGCATTATCCGGAAGCGTTGCATTGGCAATAATGATGTTGCCGATTGTTGTTCGCTCCACAGAAGAAACTTTAAAACTCTTACCCGATACATTAAAAGAAGCTGCATTCGCATTAGGAATGCCTTTTCATCGTGTAATATTAAAAGTGATTGTTCCCTGCGGCATCAGCGGAATATTATCCGGCGTCATTCTTGCCGTAGCAAGAATTGCAGGTGAAACTGCGCCACTTTTATTTACTGCATTTGGAAACCCGTATATCAATGGCAATATCACCAAACCGATGCAAAGCCTGCCACTGCTGATTTACAACTATGCCACCAGTCCGTATAACGACTGGCACGATCTCGCGTGGGGCGCTTCGCTTATTTTATTATTATGGGTGTTACTCTTAAATATCATTACAAAGCTCACAACAAGAAGATGGAAAGTACAATTATAAGAAGCAAAAATTTCAATGCATATTTTGGTACAAATCATGTTGTCAAAAACGTGAACATTGAAATTCCGAAAAACAATGTTGTTGCCGTAATGGGTCCTTCAGGTTGTGGCAAAACAACTTATTTGCGCTGCATTAACCGCATGCACGAATTAATTCCCGGCGCAACATGCCAGGGAGAAATGGTGTTGAATGATGAAGACGTATACAGCATGCACCCGATTTTTGTACGATTGAAAATAGGTATGGTGTTTCAGCGGCCGAATCCTTTTCCAAATCTCAGCATATACGATAATGTTATAGCCGGCTATAAACTGAATGGAGTAAGATTACCGAAAGCGGAAAAAGATAAAGTTGTTGAAAAATCATTAACCCGCGCTGCATTATGGAAAGAAGTAAAAGATTCATTGCATAAAAAAGGAACATTTCTCTCCGGCGGCCAACAGCAAAGGTTATGCATTGCACGCGCTATTGCTATGGAACCCGAGGTGTTGTTGCTTGACGAACCTACGTCATGCGCTTGACCCGATCTCTACATCAAGCGTTGAAGAATCTTTTGTTTGAATTAAAATCAAATTACACATTGATTATTGTTACTCATAATATGCAGCAGGCTGCGCGCGTTAGCGACAGAACTGCGTTTTTTTATATGGGTGAATTAGTGGAATACGACGACACAAAAAAAATGTTCACTAACCCAAGCGATAACAGAACGCAAAATTATATTACAGGTAGGTTTAGCTAATTGACAATTGATAATGTATAATTGATAATACTGACTAACAATGATGAATAACCGAATTTGAAGGGCTAAATAGTAGCACAAATGATGAAAGGATTGCGACGCAACGATGCTCAACCGGAGTTACTAAAGCTGGTATCTAAAAATTGAAAATGAAAATACGATTGGAGAAATCGTAAATCTAAAATCGTAATTTGTAAATATTTTGATTCATGGCACAATTAGAAACAGAACTTAGTCTTTTAAAAACTGAAGTTATCAATATGTGGAACTTAGTGCGCTCACAATTGATAAAAGCGCGCACAGCGTTAATTAATTTTGATAAAGACCTTGCACGCGAAGTGGTTTTAAAAGAAAGAAGAGTGAACGGCTATGAATTAAAAATTGACCGCGATTGCGAAAATATTTTTGCATTATTAACTCCCGTTGCAATCGATTTGCGTTTCGTTCTTGCAATACTGAAAATAAATTCAAATCTGGAACGCATAGGTGACATTGCAGAAGGAATTGCAAAATACATTATTCATACAGAACAATCTTTCAAACCGCAATTACTCGAGGCAACAAAGCTTACAATAATGTATGACGAGTCAATTAACATTTTAGAAGATACACTTACTGCTTTTGAAAATGAAGACACGATTCTTGCCCGCAGCGTATTTAAGAAAGATGAGTTTTTAGACGACATTAATATTCATGCAAATAATCTTATTGAAGATTATTTGAAAGGAAATCCGGAAGATATTGACGAAGCTCTCTACGCGCTTTCCATCATCCGCAAGCTGGAACGCGTGGGCGACCAATCCAAAAATATTTCTGAAGAAATTATTTTTTACCTGGAAGCAAAAGTGCTTAAACACAAACACTCTCACTGATAATGTTATCATAACCTTTCAATAAGGTTTGCATAATACATCATCATTAACTTGCACATAGAAATTATTTCAGGTTCATAAGTGTTAAAGAATGGTTTTATAAGCAGAAAGTCCAAATTTTCTCATGCATCGCCACTTCATATTTATGACGGTGGCTTTTTTTTGCAAAGTAAAAAGGCAAAAGCAAAAAAAGAAAAAGTAAAAATTAGTACAGCCTGATCTGATTTTTTACTTTTTAATTATTAGGATACCAGCTTCAGTTTTTCATAGCATCATCGTTGCGTCGCAATCCGTTCATCAATTGCACTACTATTGAGCTATGGTTTACTAAATTCAGCTTTCTTCTGCGCATTGCCGCGCACCTCTGCGAGAAAATTTAAAAAGCCAATCCCGGATAAGGCATATCTATTGCAGGTTCCTGTTTGTATTTGCAACGTTGCATTAATGAGTCAATGATCGCTTCTGTTGAATGTTCAGGAACAAAATCAATTGTATTTTTTTCGTTGATCCATTTTGCAAATACTTCAGAAAATTTTTCATTTAATGAATTGATTTTTTTCACACCCATTTCTTCCAGCGCCGTTGCATTGCAAACCTGTTCGTACTGACCTTTGATAGGAATTACCAATAATTTTTTTCTTAGGTATAATGCTTCTGCAGGAGTTTCAAACCCCGAATTGGTAATAATTGCCGTGGCAGTTGATAAGACTATTATTGAACTGATTTTTATCTACAGGAATAAATAAAATATTGTTCTTTTTTATTTGTTGCTTCACTTCTTTTGAAAAAACTTCAAACTGAAAATCTTTAATTGGCGATAAATATTTGCTCACAACCACATCATTAAACGATGGAAGATACACGGTGATATGTCCTTTATCTTTTGGTTCGGCTAATAAAATATTTTTTTTGATAACCGGTGGCAAAATAAAATCATCATAGCATTTAAAATGCAAGCCTATATATTGCGATGCACGCGCATAATTATGCAATACAAATTCTCCAATTAAACTTTTTTTCGCCGGTCGCGGAATTTTATCAGATTGAAAACTTGCCTGGTGACCGAAATTAACTGAAGGAATTTTTTTGTAAGCACATGCAACGAAGTGATGCATTCAAAATCGTTTACTATTAGATCATATTTTTCTACAGGCAAATCTTTCACTTCTTTAATAACGCGCAACGGCGCAAACTTTTTTACAGTTTGCAAGTAATGCAAACTGCCGCTGCTGTTATAAAAAAAACAAACTCCTTTGCTTCTGTATTTAACCGGCGCATCCAATTGCAATGTGCTGTTGGCGCCACTTAAAAATAAATCAACCTGTCCGTAATGTTTCAGGTGCGGCAATATTTCCATTGCTCTGCTGATGTGACCATTGCCTGTTGCCTGTACTGCATAAAATATTTTCATAAGTTTAAATTGCTAATGAGTTAATATAAAAACTGATTTCATCCGTAATTACATTTAGTTTCTGCTTGTCTTCAACAGGGTGTATCACTGAAAAATTCTTTGCATCATACTCAAAAATTTTCCATTCATTTTGCGAATATTCCAATGCTGTGAGATGCTCAACCCAATCGCCGGAATTGAGATAAGTCACTTTTCCGTTCTTTGTTTCAATTATTCTTTTTTGCGGCTGATGAATATGTCCGCAGATCACATAATCATATTTTTTTTCGATAGCGAGCTCGGCAGCTATCATTTCAAAATCATTTATTTTGCTCACTGCTTTGTTCACTTCGTTCATAACTCTTTTGGAAATGGAAACTTTTTCTCCGCCAAAACATTTTGAAATGAAATTGATAAGGCGATTGAACATAATCAGGAGTGTATATCCTTTGCTTCCTAATTTGGCAATTATTTTTGCTCCTCCTTTTGTGGTGTTGTCAAAAACATCACCATGAAAAACCCAAGTCATTTTGTTATCAATTTCAAGAACGAGTTTATCGGTGAGAGTAAAATTTCCGATCTGTATATCGCAATATTTACGCAACATTTCATCGTGATTGCCGGTGATATAAAAAACCCTTGTTCCATTTGTAACAAGCTGCATTATTTCTTTTAAAACCATTATGTGAGATGAAGGGAAAAAATGTTTATTAAATTGCCAGCCGTCAATTATATCGCCGTTAAGAATGAGAATATTCGGAGAAATACTTTTGAGATAGTTTACCAGCTCTTTTGCATGACAGCCGTATGTTCCGAGATGAACATCGGATATTACTGCAACATCGAGAGAACGTTTTTCCATTTCATGAGGTTTGTCAAAGTTCTAAAACAGATATTAACCGAACTTTACCTGCACGTTAAGAAATTGTAAGCTTTGCATGAATTATTTATTAACCAGTTGTGCTTTCTTTGCAAAATATTTAAAGGGAAGCTTTTATGAGAGAAAATATTGTTTATGCTAATCGTCAGTTTTTTTCAGTTTTTTTCATATTGATGATCGTTAGTGTTGTTTTGCTTGTTTGTTTTTCAAAAGCAGATTCTTTTATCATGCTCAATGCATATCATGCAAAAGCGCTTGATTATTTTTTTATTGTTTATACCAATGTCGGCGATGGACTATTTAGCATAGGCATTGCCGTTATTTTACTTTTTTACAAACGATTTTTAATCGGAATTGAAATAATAATTGCGTTTTTATTATCCGGCGCATTGGTGCAATTGCTTAAATTTTTTTTCCCGATGCCGAGACCGAGTGTTTTTTTGGCTAATGCGCATTACAATCATTTCATCGAAAATGTAACCCTAACCGGTCATGCAAGCTTTCCGTCGGGTCATTCGGCATCTGCGTTTGCATTGGCAACTCTGTTATCTTTGCTCGATAAAAATAAAAATAGAAGCTATTTGTATTTATTCCTGGCTGCGCTTGTTGCTTATTCAAGAATTTATCTTGGTCAGCATTTTTTGGAGGATGTTTTTTGGGGAATTGTGGATGGATTTATTTCGGCACTGATCGTTTATTTTGTTATTAAGAAAAATATTTCACGCAAAGGCGCGAAGAATTGATAATTGAAGATGGAGAATTGATAATTAATAACGCAAGGCGAATATAAAGAAATCGTATATCGTACATCGTAAATCTTACATCCGAATGATTAATGAAAAAAAATTAGTGATCGTTTTGCCTGCATATAACGCAGCGCTTACGCTGGAAAAAACCTACCAGGAAATTCCTTTTGATATTGTTGACGATGTGATTTTGGTTGATGATAACAGCAGCGATAAAACAATTGAAGTGGCTCATCAGCTTGGCATTTCGCACATTATTAAACACGATGTTAACCGTGGTTATGGCGGCAATCAAAAAACATGTTACAACAAGGCGCTGGAAATCGGCGGCGATATAATTATTATGCTACATCCCGATTATCAATACACGCCGAAACTGATTCCGTCGATGGCGTATTTGATCGCGAATAATGTTTATGAAGTAGTGCTCGGTTCGCGAACGCTTGGTAAAGGCGCGCTGCATGGCGGAATGCCATTGTATAAATATATTTCAAACCGAGCGCTTACTTTTTTTGAAAATGTGATGCTGCGGCAAAAAGTTGCGGAATATCATACTGGTTATCGTGCTTTTTCGCGAAAAGTTTTGGAAAGAATAAATTATGAGGTTAATTCCGAAGATTTTGTTTTTGATAATGAAATGCTCTCGCAAATTATTTATCTCGGTTACGAAATTGCCGAAATAACTTGTCCGACGCATTATTTTGAAGAGGCATCAAGCATTAATCTTAGTCGCAGCATTACCTATGGATTAGGCGTGGTGCGGGTTTCCATTGTACACCGTTTATGCAAATGGGGATTGATGAAAAGAAAAATGTATGAAGCGAAGTGAAAATTAAAAATTAAAAAAGGTAAGATTGAAAATAAAAAATCAGGCATCGCTAAATCAGAAATCATACATCATTCTCATCTCTGTACTTGCAGCTATTTTTTTTATTCCATTTCTTGGCAGGGTTCATCTTTTCGATTGGGATGAAATAAATTTTGCAGAATGCTCACGAGAAATGATCAAGATGCACGATTACAGTCGTGTGTATATTAACTTCAAACCGTTTTGGGAAAAGCCGCCGATGTTTTTTTGGATGCAAAGCACAGCTATGAAAATTTTTGGCATGAATGAATTTGCAGCGCGTTTTCCAAATGCGATCTGCGGAATCACCACATTGATAGTTGTTTTTTTATGCGGTTCTAAAATTTACGACAGAAAATTTGGTGTGCTATGGGCACTGGCTTACGGCGGTTCATTGTTTCCAAATATGTATTTCAAATCCGGCATTATTGATCCGTGGTTTAATCTTTTTACTTTTCTTTCCTTATACTTTTTTATTTTATACCACTGGAAAAGAAATGGATTTGATAAAGAAGGCTTGCAGAAAAAACCAATTTATTATGTAGTGTGGTCGGGCATTTTTATGGGACTTGCTATTTTAACCAAAGGGCAAGTTGCGCTGATGGTTTTTTTATTATCGCTCGGCGTGTATTTTATTTACAACCGCTTTCGTTTTTATTTTAACTGGTGGCACGCAATTTTATTTTTGATAATTGCCACTGCAGTTACATGCACATGGTATGGATATGAAACAGCGAAAAATGGTCCGTGGTTTATAGAAGAGTTTTTAAAATATCAGTACCGTCTTTTTTCTACGCACGATGCCGGGCAAAAAGGTTTTTGGGGTTATCATTACGTTGTGTTGCTCATAGGCTGTTTTCCGGCTTCGTTAATTGCAATTCCATCTTTTTTTAAAAATAATTACAGCAGTCGCTTCGATAAAGATTTTAAAAAATGGATGCTGATTTTATTTTGGGTTGTTACTATTTTATTTACGATAGTGCAATCGCGCATCATTCATTATTCTGCGCTGGCGTGGTTTCCGCTGACATTTCTTGCTGCATACACTTTATATAAATGGGAATTGAAGCAAATGAATTATAAAAAATATGTTTCAATATTCATTGCAATACTCGGCGGCATTGTTGCTTTGTTATTATTGGCGGTGCCGTTTTTGGCGATGAATATTCAAAAATTAATTCCTTATGTTGATGATGAATTTGCACAAGCCAACATGCGCGCAGATGTGCATTGGACGGGCTGGGAAGGAATTGTTGGTTTGATTTTAGTGATTGCAATTGTTGCGGGAATAATAAAATTAAGAAAACATGATTTTCAAAAAGCGGCGTGGATTTTTTTTAGCGGAACTGCGATCGTGATTTTTTTAGCAACAGCGATCATTGTTCCGAAAGTGGAAAGGTATTCGCAGGGCGCAGCGATTGATTTTTTTATTCAGCGGCAGGGCGAAGATTGTTATGTGAACACTTTAGGCTACTATAGCTATGCGCAACTTTTTTATGCGCAGAAAGAAATTCCAACCAATCCGAATTCTTATGATGAGCAATGGTTGCTCACCGGAAATATTGATAAGCCTGCATATTTTGTTTCAAAAGTTGATCGGATCGGACCATATAAAAAATATACCGAGCTAAAGGAATTATACAGGAAGAATGGTTTTATTTTTTTGAAGAGAGATGTGAAGAAATGAGTTTTTTAATACCAACTTCAGTTTTTCATAGCATCATCGTTGCGTCGCAATCCTTTCATCGACAGAATAACTATTGAGCGTCGCTTTAAATAGTCACTTCTTCTTCCTCGAAAAAAATCTCAGCACTTTACTGATGATTTTATCATTCGCGCCGAGTCGTCCTTTTATTTCTGTGTATGCAGCAACCATGGCGTTATCTATTTTCACCATTAATTTTTTGCTGCCTTCGCCGGGGCGCGCCTGGTAATATGTTGCGCGGCGAAATGGTTTGTCTTCGATAGAATAATAATATAGAGCTATAGATCTTCTGAACCTGTCTTCGGGGCAAGTCATCGGTTCGGGATGACCATGATAAGAATCTGCATCCGTATTAAAAATTACGCAGCGATTAAAAACAGGAGAAACTTTCACTTCGCAGGCTTTCATTTTCTTGTCCCACAATTCTAATTTTCCGCCCCATTCATCTTTCCAATCTTTGTTCAAATAAACAAGAACATTAACGCGACGCTGCCAGTTGCGGTGATGCGGATGCACGGTAAAATCTGCGTGAATATTTAAAAATCCGCCTTTGCCCGATTGATGAATTCCGCCGCCTTCGAGATAATCATCTTTTTGCAAATTCTTTATTCCGGTGAGTGTGCTGAGAAATTGTAAAAATTCCGGCGAGTTCAATTCATTGATTGTTGATTTGATCGCATCAGGCAAGAGATCTAATTTATTTAGACCTTTCTTTTTTTCGTTGTAATGTGTGTAATTGATCCAGCCGTCTGCTTCATTTAATTTATTGAAGTCATCAATGCAATCGTCAAGCGCTTCCGGGTTCAAAAAATTTTCGAGCACAATATGCGCATATGGATTTGCAGTTTGATATTGCTTGCTCAATTCAGGAAGTTTGCCGTTCCATTTTGCGTAATCGAAAATTTGCGTGGTTGTTTGCACGTGAAAAAATTAAGCTGCAAATATAAGTTAGTTTTTAGTTTGAAGTTTGTAGTCTGCAGTTCTTCAAATTTCGAAACCTTGAGGAAATAAAAGAAGAAGCAATTATTCACCATTCACAATTGACCATTCACTCTCTCTTCGCTTCCAGCGTAAAACCAATAGTAGTGCCAACATCGGGAGTGCTTCTTACATGAATGCGTTGGCTGTGCGCTTCAATAATGTGTTTGCAAATTGCGAGGCCTAAGCCAGTGCCGCCTTTGTCGCGGCTGCGCGCCGCATCGGTTCTGTAAAAACGTTCAAAAATTCGTGGCAGATGTTCTTCATCAATTCCAATTCCGTCATCGCTTATTTCAACAAGCACATGATCGTTATCGGTTTTATAAATGCTTGCCATAATGGCGCCGTTCATTCTTCCATATTTATTTGCATTTTCAAGAAGATTGATAAGCACCATTCTTATTTTTTCCTTATCTGCGAAAACCATCATCGGAGATTCGCATCCTTTTTTAATGAATGGCTGAATTTGTTTTTCATTAACCTTAATGGAGAGCGATTCAAAAACTTCTTTGATCAAATCCTGGATAATGAAATTTTGTTTGTATAATAATTGCTCGCCTCTTTCCAATTTCGAAATTTCATCGAGGTCGTTCATCAGGTTCACTAATCTTTCTACATTTTTCGAAGTGTTTTCAAGAAATTTTTTGCTCACTTCGCCATCTTCCATAGCTCCGTTTAGCAATGTATCCACATAACCTTGAATGGCGAATATTGGTGTTTTGAATTCATGCGCAAGATTTTGCAGAAATTCTTTTCGATAAGCTTCGTTTTGTTTTAGTAAAGCAATTTCTTCGTTCTGTTTTTCGCCCCATTTTTCTACGTCTGCGGCAACTTCATCAATACTTTTTTGCGGAAGAATATATTTAAAATACATTTCTTCTCTTTTTGTTGCTTTTGTTTGATGAATGAGTTTGTAAATGATTTTTATTTTCCGGTAGATGAATTTTTCGAGAGTTAATAATATCAGCAAATAACTTCCAACTAAAATAATAATCAGCGCCGCCAATGCAATTTGCCATTTGGATGTAAGAATAAAAATGATTACAGCTATAGGTATGGATAGTAAGGTGGCTGTAAATGCCGATATCTGGCGGGGCGATAAATTTTTAGTAGGTAACATTAAAAAAACTATTACACAAATTTCTGCCAATTACACGAATTGAAAAAATAGCGTAAACCTGATTCGTGTAATTCGGTTTAATTCGTGTTTACATCAAAGGTCGAATTTATAGCCGACTCCTTTTACTGTGGTAATACAATCCAATCCTAATTTTTGCCGCACTTTGCGAATGTGAACATCAATGGTTCTGTCTCCGACAATAACGTCGTTTCCCCAAACCTGGTTCAATATTTCATTACGTAAAAAAACTCTTCCCGGCCGCGAAGCAAGAAGATAAAGTAATTCAAATTCTTTTTTTGCCAGCGTAACATCTTTGTCTTCTACAACTACTTCAAATTTGTCGGGGTCAATGGTAAGGTTTTCAATTTTCAACACTTTGCCTTCGGGTTCTGTATTTACTCTTCTGAACAATGCATTTATGCGACTAACCAAAACCTTAGGGCTAACCGGTTTGCTTACATAATCATCGGCGCCGTTTTCCAATCCTTTTATATGTGAACTTTCATCGTTCAATGCCGTTAAAAAAACTATCAGTGTATTTTTAAAAGCCGGTTGAGAGCGAAGTATTTCACAAACTTCAGTGCCGTTTTTTTTCGGCATCATTATATCTAAAATGATAAGATCGGGTTTATTATTTTTTGCTTTGATAAGCGCTTCATCGCCATCTTTTGCAGTAATTACATCGTAACCTTCTTTAACAAGATTGTATTGAATTATTTCCAGGATGTCAGGCTCATCATCTGCTATTAATATTTTTTTGCCTTTGGTTAGCATGTACATTTTTTTTGCAAACCTACTTCAAATAAAACCTGAATTGAGGACGCAGCGTTCGACTTTACAATTTATTAATATAAAAATAACCGTAAAAGCGCTTTACGAAGCAGCGCAAATAAAAAAATGGTAACAAAACAAAAAGGTTTTTGTTTGATTGGCGGCAGATAACTCTGTTCATTTTTAATACTTATTGCATGCTTTTTGCGTTTAACACACTCAATCATAGTATTTTTGTTATGCTGGAAACAGTGAATGAGATATTTTATGAAGATAATTTTACCTCTGCGTTTCTTTTTTCTTGCATTAGTTCTTGAAGGAACTTTTATGTTGGCTGAAGCTCAACCAACTTCATATCCCTATAAAATTGCCCAGGAAAGATTGCTATGGCACGATAATATTGCAAAACAGCAAAGGCGGCTTGTTGTCCCAAATACCGATTCTGTAAATATAACAAAAGACGCGCGCGTCAATCAGAAGGTTGCCGATGCCATGATCAAGCGGATTGATAAACTGCAGCAGCAAATTGAACTGGATACCACACTCAGCGGTCAGGGAAAAACAAAATACCTCCGCTCCATGGAAACATTAGTTATGGGTTTTGCAGATAATTATGGCAAAAGAGATTTTGATCCAACCATGGCTCCAAACCTTGTTACTGCATTTATTGAAGCAATGAAGTTAGACAGGCAAAACAAAACCATCGAACCGGTAACCGACGCAAATAGCTATGGCGTTGGAAAAATTTTGGTAGAATGTTTTTTATATCCTTCGGAAAATCCCGGCGTCCGTCCTTCGCGCGATTTGTTAGTGAAAAAATATTGTGAATTGCACCCCGACGAAATTTTCAGCGTGCTGACCGGAAATCCTTATTTACCATTTGCGGATAGCTTGATCATTGTTGCCGGTCACAGAAATATCCGCCAGTTGTACGATTTTGCTTCCGCTCGCACCACGCTTTCTGCAAGAATGCGCAGCAGCAAAGATCCGCTCATTCATACTGTTGCCGCACTTGCCGTAAGCAGAAGCGGACAATTATATTTTCCTTTTCTTGACAATTTAGTAAAAGGGAAAATTACAACCGACGATATCGATAGAGTTAAAGAAGATGGATTGAATTATTATCGTCTTCTTGTTAAAACAAGATTGGATTATGCCGAAAGAGTTTTGCAAAAAGATACGGCTCTCGAAATGTCTGCGCTAACGCAAATGTTGCGCAGCAAAGCAATTGAAATTTTTATTAATGAAATAAATGCGCTGCATGATAAACCGGATCCTGTTCGCTTTAAAATTTTAGAACCATTAACTGCAGAAGAATTATATTATTTGGTTGTGCTGAGCGAAGATGAGATATATACATCGAGCTACGTTCGCGGAGTGTATCCGGCAATTTTTCAACGCATGAAAATTCCGCGCGGAGATAGTTTGATAATGCTTGTTCACGGCGATTATTTTCGCAAGTTTATTAAAATGGCTGCTGCTTATAACACCATCGATAATTTTTTAGGAACGATGGATAAAGAAAATGCGAACGTGATCATGAAAGCGTTTATCATAGGTCTTGAAAAATCCGGCGAAGAAGATGCTGTGGATGTTGCCGATTCTTACAGCAGCATTTTTGATAAAAATCCACCGCTTGCAAAATTTGTGCTGAACGCGGTGAAGTGGAATTACGAAAAAAATATAAAGAACAATAATAAAAAAGGAATTATCATTTACAACCTGCTGCAAACATTATTTGAATCTGCAGACACAACCAATAAAATTGATCTCTCCGCAAAATTGGGAATTCCGCCTATTTACACAATTAATTATAATTCTTTAAAAGATAGCAGCGGAAGAGTAATACAGGAAGCATTTTTTTATGGTAACGACGAGGATAAGGACGGACAAACTTCATTCGCAGATTTCATGGCTTTATTCAAGGGAAAGCCGGCGTGGAAGATCGCTGAAAACCCACAATGGGTAAGCATTACATCAACCACCGGAAAACCTGTTTTTATTTTTGCAAACAAACCGCTCAACGGAGAAAATGATCCCGATGAAAAAGCGCAGGATGATTTGGGCGCATATCTTGAAGAGCACCACATGCAGCCAACAATTTATATTCATCGCGGGCATAGCTATCATGTTTCATCAACATTAAAACGACTTCAGGCGTCGGCGCGAATCGTAATTCTTGGTTCCTGCGGCGGCTATAATAATTTAAGTGAAGTGTTGAAAATAAGTAACGACGCACACATCATTTCATCAAAACAAACCGGAACAAGAACAGTTAATGAACCAATTCTGCAGGAAATAAATAACACATTAATATCCGGAAAAAATATTAACTGGATAAGTATGTGGAAGGATTTAAGTTTCCGTTTTCGCAATGATGCAGTTGCTAAAGACAGGTTCGACGATTATATTCCGCCTTATAAAAATCTCGGCGCAATTTTTATCAAGGCTTACCGAAAAGCGATGGGAAATTAATTTATGGTTTTTAGTTTGAAGTTTGTAGTTCTTCAATTTCAAAATTTCGTAGTAAAATTAAAGTTGTTTAATTGTTATTATTTTTTTGTGCTCCCATCTGCATTGCTACTATTAAGCATCCTTGCGTCGCACTCTTCAACATTAAGTTTTCTATTGAGCTATGTGTAACATTCTTTATAAAAACTACATTCTTGTTTTTAAATTTTTGATGAATGGTCAAAACTCGCAACCACAAACTCCAAACTAAAAACTGTAAACTGCCGTATCTTTGCAAACTCTATGTCGGACACTAAAAGAAAAAAAATTTTCGATTTCGGTTTACTCAAAAGAGTATTTTATTTCGCGTCTCCTTATAAAAACCGTTTGTATTTATCCATTGGATTATCGGTTCTTCTAGCTGCAATTACGCCGGTACGTCCATACCTCATTCAACTCACCGTTAATAATTATATTAAAAACGGAATCACAAATGATGCAATTCTAAAAAACAAAATGGTTGAAATGATAATTTGGATCACTGTTTTTCAAATCGGATTATTATTGGTTGAAACAGTATTGCGTTTTTATTTTTCGTTCATCACATCATGGCTCGGACAAAAAGTTGTAAAAGATTTACGCGTTGCCGTGTATAATAAAATTATCGGGCTAAATCTTTCTCAATTTGATAAAACGCCAATCGGCACTTTAACCACGCGCACCATTAATGATATTGAAACCATCAACGATATTTTTTCTGACGGATTGATACCTATCATCGCCGATTTGCTTTCCATTATTTCCATTTTATTTTTTATGTTTTGGATAGATTGGCGATTAACGCTTGTTTGTCTTGCACCTTTTCCAATACTTCTTGTCGCTACTTATATTTTTAAAGAAAGCGTGAATAAATCATTCATCCGCGTACGAAATGCAGTAGCAAATTTGAATGCTTTTGTTCAGGAGCATTTAACCGGGATGCAGGTTGTGCAAGCGTTTGCTGCAGAGCAAAAAGAATTCGGTAAGTTTAAAAAAATTAACCAGGAGCATCGCAACGCTAATATCAATGCGATTTTTGCTTACTCCATTTTTTTTCCGGTTGTTGAAATTGTGCTGGCGGCATCAACAGGTTTACTGGTTTGGTGGGCAGCAAGTCATGTGTTGCATGTTTCTGGAAAAAATACAAACGGAATTCCCGGAGAAATAATGGCTTTTTATTTAGCGCTTAATTTACTTTTTCGCCCGCTTAGGGTAATTGCAGATAAATTTAACGTGCTACAAATGGGAATGGTTGCCAGCGAAAGAGTTTTTAGGGTTTTGGATAATAAAGATTTTACACCGCCATCACCTAAGGATGCGTACGCGCCGGTAACGGTAAAAGGAAAAATAACTTTCAGCAATGTTTCATTTGCGTATGTGGATGACCGTTATGTTCTGAAAAATATTTCTTTCCGGGTAGAACCCGGACAAACAGTTGCAATTGTGGGTCACACAGGCAGCGGAAAAACTTCCATCATCAGTTTATTAAATCGTTTATATCATATTCAGCACGGAGAAATAAATATTGACGATGTTAGAATTGAAGATTATAATGTAGACGTTCTCAGAAAAAATATCGGCGTTGTTTTACAGGATGTTTTTCTTTTTTCCGGGTCAGTTTTGGATAATATCACTTTGCGCAATACAGAAATCCCCAAAGAAAAAGTTATCGAAGCTGCAAAACTTATCGGCATGCATGAATTTATTATGCGTTTGCCCGGTGGCTATGATTATAATGTTATGGAACGCGGATCAAGTTTATCGCTCGGTCAACGCCAGTTGTTATCTTTCATTCGTGCATTATTATACAACCCTTCCATTTTAATTTTGGATGAAGCGACATCATCAGTAGACACCGAATCTGAGTTAATGATTCAAAAAGCAATTGATAAATTAATAGCAAACAGAACTTCGATTGTTATTGCACATCGCTTGTCAACCATTCGCAAAGCAAGCCAGATAATTGTTTTGGACAAAGGAGAAATAAAAGAAACCGGAACGCATGAGGAGCTATTGGCAAAAGGTGGATTTTATTTTAAACTACATCAATTACAATTCGAAAAAAAATTACAGCATACAGTATAGTTCCATAAGTAACGATTTTGAGAAATGGTTATTCTTCTTCTTTAAAAAATAAAAAAGAGCACAAACTTGTGCTCTTTTTTATTTTTTAAACAAAAATATTTTTATAAAGGCAGTGTAACAGTTTTTGTGGCAGTGCCAATTGCGATAACAGCAGAATTGTCGCAGGTACCATCGCCATAATCAAGCGTACCATTTACAGTAATG
Source organism: Chitinophagia bacterium (assembly GCA_963774065.1). GTDB lineage: Bacteria > Bacteroidota > Bacteroidia > Chitinophagales > Chitinophagaceae > Puia. Next base: position 1,000,436 of record CAVZDO010000003.1, on the reverse strand, counting down.
GCACTTCCTTTTGTATAAACAAACCCGATAATTCCTGAAACAATATATTCACAACTTAATTTTTTCAGGAGTGGCGTTGTTACAGTTGCTGTAAGGCTTTCGCCAGTATTAGTGTTGCTTATTGTGTAACCGCCTGTAATGTCAAATGAGTTATTTAAAATGTTTGTTGAATCAACAGGCGTATTCAATGACAACACTTTTGTTCCAGAAAAAGTATAAGAAGAATCGTTTGGATATACTATTGTTCCATTTTGAACTTGAGTTGTTAAAGAAAAACCACTCACCCCTGAAGAATTAGTAATTGAATATGTGCCGCCAAGTTGGTATCCATTAACTGTGTAATTATTGAACGATGCTGAAATTACAGTTCCGGGCGTGCCGAGCTTTCCGGAAAAAATATATGTTATAGAACCGGAACGGGCTATGCCATCCCCGCTACTTGTGCAACCGCTTCCGAAATCAACAACGAGGGTATCCGGAAAACTTCCTGCGGTAGTTTTTAAAGTAACTGTTGCGCAATAATAGCCATTAATGCCATTAATAGTTCTCAGACTATTTGTAGATACACCGCCGCTTTGTGCAGCAATGCTCATCAGGTTATTATCATTGCCAGTTTGGAACCCGACATTAAATGCATCATCATAGGCTCCATCAGAAGTAGCGCCGCTTGTAGATAAATTTTGAGCGCTGGTATTATTACTTCCGCCCGTGGTTGATGAATTGCTGTCTTTTTTGCAGGATGTAATGCAAATAGCTCCTGTAATAACTAATGCTGTAAGAGTTTTTAAAATGGTTGTTTTAGTTCTCATAGTTGTTTTATTTTTTAACAATTTGGACTTCAGACCAGATAAAAACGTTCAGGTTTAAAAATTATTCTGTTTCTTAAAAAAACTTCACATTTACATCATATTAAAAGAGTCTATTCTTATTTTATATTTTCATACTACGCCCTTATCTTTGCCGCAAATTTCGGAGAATACATGTTGCATAAACGCCTAAAATCTTTATTGGTAGCGGTTTTCAGCCTTTTTTTGTTAAGTTCGGCAACTACTGGCTTTGCGCAAAATTCTGCTCAAAATAAAGATAAATTGAAGCCTGGTGATATTTTGATGGAACATGTTCTCGACGCCCATGAATTTCACATAATTAATATTGGCAGCACATCGGTTACCATTCCACTTCCGATTATTCTATATTCTCCCGGAAAAGGATTTTCCGTTTTTATGTCATCAAAATTTAATCATGGTGCCGCTACGTATGATGGTTACCGTATGATAAATGATGAATACCTTGATAAACTTATTGAAGCCGGCGTAGACCTTAAAAAGAATAACTTAAGCAATGGCAAAATAATTTCTGTAACAACAGATGATAAATGGAATTCGAGTGTAAAGATTTATGATTTTTCGATGACGCGCAATGTTGTGCAAATGATAATTGTACTTGCTTTACTGATTTGGATAATGCTTAGTATTGCCGGAAAATATAAAAAAGGAATTGGCGTAAAAACTGCGCCTACAGGTTTTCAAAATGTTATTGAACCTGTAATCACATTTATACGCGATGAAGTTGGCAAGCCAATGCTTGGTGATAAATGGGAAAAATATATGCCGTATTTACTGACGGTCTTCTTTTTCATTCTTATTAATAATTTGGTTGGACTTATTCCTGGCACGGCAAATGTCACCGGCAATATTGCTTTTACCGCAGTGCTTGGTGTTATTGCATTTGTGGTAATTATTTTTAGTACAAACAAACATTATTGGGGACATATTTTTAATCCGCCGGGGGTTCCCGGATGGGTAAAAATTATTTTAGTGCCGGTTGAAATTTTGGGAATTTTCACAAAGCCATTTGCTCTTATCATACGTTTGTTTGCAAACATGATAGCCGGGCACATGATGCTTGCCTGCCTCGCTTTGCTGATAATTATTTTTGGAAATATAAGTTTGGTTGCGGGCTATGGATTTTCTCCGATAGCAATTGCATTTTCTGTATTTGTTTATTTTATAGAAATACTGGTTGCTTTTTTACAAGCATTTATATTTACAATGCTTACCGCTGTATTTATAAGCCAGGCATTTGAAACGCCACACCATCATGATGGTGAGCATAACGCACACGATGATGCTATAATTATATAACTTTTTTATAAATCAAAACCCAGTAATATGTCAATGATGGCTATTTTGTTAGATGCAACAGGAAATTCTTACGGGTTCGCAGCCATTGGAGCGGGTCTTGCCGCTATCGGTGCCGGAATTGGTATCGGCCAGGTTGGTAAAGGTGCAGTAGAAAGTATTGCGCGCCAACCCGAAGCTTTGAACGACATTCGTTCAAACATGATCCTTGCTGCGGCGCTTGTTGAAGGAGTTGCCTTATTTGCTGTAATTGCAGCCTTGATTGTAATTTTCAAGTAAGCGCTTTTCCTAAAAATATTGCTGCATTCAAAACAAAGGGTTATGAGTGCAGCAATTTTAAAATCCTTTTTCAAACACTTAATTCATTTTTATGGATTTGATGAATCCGAGTTTTGGCTTGCTTATCTGGACGTTGCTTTCGTTTCTTATCGTGCTTTTTATTTTGAGAAAATTTGCGTGGAAACCTATTCTTTCTTCTTTAAAAGACAGAGAAAAAGGTATTGCAGATTCTCTCGCCACTGCCGAAAAAGTAAGAGCTGAAATGGCGCAGTTAAAAAACGAAAATGAAATTTTGTTAGCTAAAGCGCGCGAGGAAAGAGCAGAAATATTAAAAGAAGCAAGGCTCACAAAAGATAAAATAATTAATGAAGCTAAAGACCAGGCGAAAGTTGAAGCTGGCAAAATAATTGTTGATGCGCGGGCTGCTATTGAAACACAAAAAATGGCTGCACTAACGGAAATCAAAAACCAGGTAGGAAATATGGTTGTTGAAATTTCTGAAAAAATATTGCGCAGGCAACTAAGCGATAAAACGGAACAGGAAACCTATATCAAAAAATTAGCTGAAGAAGTTAAACTTAATTAGCAAATAAGAAAATTGCGCAATTTCTCAATTGAGTTATTTGCGTCATTGAGAAATTTTCAAATTAGAAAAATGCCCAATCCACGATTAGCAGGCAGGTACGCGAAGAGTCTCATTGATCTTGCAATTGAAAAAGATCAATTGGAAAACGTGTATAAGGATATGTTGTTCTTACAAAACATTTGTAAAAGCAATCGTGATTTTGTAAATCTTTTAAAAAGCCCGATAGTACAGACGGATAAAAAAGAAAAAATTCTTGATGCTATTATTAAAAATCAAGTGGGTGAGTTAATGTTGGCATTTGTTAAACTGTTAACTGCTAAAGGCCGGGAATCGTATTTACCAGAAATTGTAATCGCATTTATTCAGCAGTACAAAGATTACAAAAACATCAATATTGTAAATTTAACCACAGCTGTTCCGGTGAGCGACGAGTTAAAAAATGCAATTACAAACAAAATCAGATCTACCCTGAAAATGGAACATATTGAGTTGAATACGGAAGTTAAAGAAGAAATAATAGGAGGTTTTGTTTTGGAAATTGGCGATAAATTGATTGACGCCAGCATTGCATACGATTTGAGCACAATAAAGAAAGAATTTGAGGACAATGATTTTGTTTACAGAATCCGGTAGTGATAATTATTAAGGATTAATAACGGAGACTAACGGTTATGCGTAGTTGAAAATAATAAAGCGTTGAATAGAATTGATTCTGTACAAGAGTGCGACGCAAGAATGATGAGAAGAATTACTGAAGTTGGTTACATAAAAAGAAAAAGAATAAAAATTTAAAGCAAAAAAATTATTAGTGAATGTATGATTTGCAGAAATCGTACATCGTATATCTAAAATCATAAATAAAAATGGCAGAAATTAAACCTGATGAGATTTCAGCAATATTGCGGCAGCAACTAAGCAATTTTAATGTTGAAGCCGAGCTGGAAGAAGTAGGCACTGTATTACAAGTTGGTGATGGTATTGCACGAGTATACGGATTGAATAATGTAGGCAGCGGAGAGTTGGTGGAATTTGCAAACGGTGTTAAAGCAATTGCGCTTAATTTGGAAGAAGATAATGTGGGTGTTGTGTTGATGGGAGATAGCGGCGATGTGAAAGAAGGTACAAAAGTTCGCAGAACCGGAAAAATCGCTTCTATTAATGTAGGAGAAGGAATGCTCGGTCGTGTTGTAAATTCATTAGGTCAGCCGATTGACGGAAAAGGTCCTCTTACCGGTGAAAAATTTGAGATGCCTTTGGAAAGAAAAGCACCCGGAGTAATTTTTCGGGAGCCTGTAAAAGAACCGTTGCAAACCGGTATTAAAGCTATAGATGCTATGATTCCTATCGGCCGCGGGCAACGGGAATTGATAATAGGAGACAGGCAAACTGGTAAAACAGCAATTGCTGTTGATACAATAATTAATCAGAAAGAATTTTATAAAGCCGGAAAGCCTGTTTTTTGTATTTATGTGGCTATAGGTCAGAAGGCTTCTACCATTGCAGGTATTATGAGAACATTGGAAGAAAATGATGCCGCAGATTATACAATAATAGTTGCCGCTTCTGCATCAGATCCGGCGCCATTACAGTTTTATGCTCCTTTTGCCGGCGCTGCTGTTGGTGAATATTTTCGCGATACCGGCCGGCGGCATTAATCATTTATGATGATTTATCAAAACAGGCTGTTGCTTATCGTGAAGTATCGTTATTACTTCGTCGCCCACCCGGCCGCGAAGCCTATCCTGGAGACGTGTTCTATTTGCATAGCCGCTTGCTGGAACGCGCCGCTAAAATAATCAGTGATGATGGCGTAGCAAAAAATATGAATGACCTGCCTGATTCTATAAGGCATCTTGTAAAAGGAGGGGGTTCTTTAACTGCACTGCCAATTATCGAAACACAGGCTGGCGACGTTTCTGCGTATATTCCTACCAATGTGATTTCAATTACTGACGGACAAATATTTTTGGAAAATAACTTATTCAATTCAGGGATTCGTCCGGCAATTAACGTAGGCATCTCCGTTAGTAGAGTGGGTGGAAATGCGCAAATAAAATCGATGAAAAAAGTTGCCGGAACATTGAAATTAGACCAGGCTTTGTATCGTGAAATGGAAGCGTTTTCAAAATTCGGAGGCGATTTGGATGCAGCAACCAAAGTGGTAATTGATAAAGGCTCGCGTAATGTTGAAATTCTTAAACAAGCGCAATATTCTCCTTTTCCTGTTGAAAAGCAGGTTGCAATAATTTATCTTGGAACACAGGGATTGTTACGAAATGTAGCAGTAAAAAAAGTAAAGGATTTTGAAGAACATTTTTTAATGGAAATGGAAAACAAATTACCTGATTTATTAAAAGAATTTAAGAAAGGCAATTTGCCGGAGGATGGAGTGAAAAAAATGGTTGAACTGGCAAATACTTTAATTCCGCTGTATAAATAAAATATAATTTAGAGCTGCTTAAAATTGAACCCTTCTTATTTATTGATTATCAGCATTGCTGAGAATTTGAAATCTTTTATTTTAAATTTTTTTGTAAGATTGCTTGCATAATCAAAAAACAGAATCAATCTTTGCATCATCAATTCGTTCCCAAAATTCCTAATCAACCACTTCGTCCAATCTCCCACATTTTTTACTGATTAATTTTTTTACATAGTCTCTCTCCAATTTCCCACGAAAAATTATTTTCGTTTCCAATTACTATGAGCTGTTCAATAGAAATTTAATTCGTATCAAATACTTTTTATGTACCCAGCTCAAAATTTAAAAAATCTTTTTTCAATAAAATATTCAGTTTTTGCATTTGTCTGCATTCTTTCATCTCTCTTTTCGTTTTCTCAGACAACAATATGTGCAAATACTTCCAATGACCTGATTTCTTTCACAGCGCAATCAAATAATTCTGGCAAAATAATGGTGAGCCTTATAACTGGATCTGAAATAAATATCAGTCACTTTATGATACAAAGAAGTTTTGACGGAATAAATTTTGATGATGCGGCGCTCATTTTTTCTGAAGAAGACAATGCAAATTATTTCCCCAGGTATTATTTCTATAACGATAATCAAACTATCAAGGACAATGGTTCACTTTATTACCGCATAAAAATTGTCGATTTAAAAGGAGACTACAAATATTCAGACACTTTAAAAATTAAATCCGAAGCAGAGCAATCGGATATTGTTCTGCAAGTAAATCCAAAGCAAAGTGAATTACGAATAACAATCCCCCAAAGTTGGAAAGGCAAAACGGTGTGTTATGATATTTATAATGAACATCAGGGATTAATTAAAGAAAAAATTAGTAATAACGCTATACAAAACGAAACACTTCAAATTACTGATCTACCCGTAGGAAGATATATAATTAAAGCAGCAAACGGAAATTACTCATCAGAACAAAGGATTGTAAAATTAAGCAGTTAAGATTTTAGTTTTAAAGGGTACGATCAACAACAGCCGGACTTTTCTAAGTCTGGCTTTTTTATTAATTGATTAGTTGTTTTTTACGGTAAGAAATAAATCAATCATGACTTTTTGCAATTCTAATCGAACGCGTTTTTCAGGTTCGATCAGAATTGAAAGAAGATAAATTCAGAATCAAATCAACTTATTGCATTAATTTAATGACACGTTTATTTATTAATTCGCCATTATAATACACTTGTAACGTATAAGTGCCGCTGGCTAAGTTACCAAGGTTATACATTTTAACATTGTTCATGCCTTTAGTTACATTTTGCTTTTGCTGTGCAACTACTTGTCCATACAAATCAATTAGCGTAAAAGTGGAAATGGCATTATCTGGGGCTGTCATATCAAAAGAAAGCCAGTCGTTGAACGGGCTTGTAACCGATTGCACATCAAAATTTATTTCCGAATTACTTAGTAAAACAATACTGCTGTATTTATGGTAATTGCCAGTAACCAGATTGATACGATAATAGGTTGGTTGTGATATTTCTTTCGGATCTGTGAAATTATAAGTGGTATTGAGCCCTTCTACTGCATCACCATCAACTGTTCCGATGTCTTCAAAATGGATTTGATCCGTACTTCGCTCAACTATGTATGTTGTGTTGGGTGCTTCATTGGTTATTACCCATTGTAATTTGCCATAGTCATCATCAAGCCGCCCTTTGAACAAAATAAAATTAGTGGCCAGCACACTCATACAATTATAACTTACGACCATTTTTTGTGCGGTTGCATAAGCGGAACAGTTGCTGTTGCTCAAATTGCCGGAGGTTGTTGCTACAATGAGCCTGTATGTTGTTAAAGTATCTGTTGTATTTAGAGGATAGTAACGGGTTGCAACGTACTCATAATTTCCTGTGCCGGAATTGTAAACGGGGGTGCCTGTTCCGGTATCACCTGCGCCTGTAGTATCTGCTCCGGGAGAAGTCCAGGTTACACCACCGTCAGTGCTTTTTTCAAGTTGATAATAGGTATAACTGTTGAAATATGAAGATACTTTAAAACGAACTGTGTCATCTGCGCCCATGCAAAGTGTATCGGGTTTATTTGGTGTCAAAGCCACATTGGGAGAACAGGTGGCTACTCCAATATCATCTATTACCCAATCGTTACCACCGCCTCCGGGGGCATTATTTCTAACATTAATAATCATGGAATTGGTATTTGAATCTGCCAGATAAGTAAATCCTTTTTGAATCCACTGGGCTGTATGTAATATATTGCCGGTTGTATAATAATCGTAACCGTTAATATTAAAGGTAAGATTAGGATAAACCCCCGATGAATCGTTTACGGCAGTAGGTATATAACCTGCGCCAGTAGCTCCTACGCCATTTGAATCACAACCGCATTTTGGGCACATGTTTCTAAACCAGGCGCTATATTGATAATAAGTATTGGGGCATAAGTTACTGATGGTGTCTAAAAATGCAGTGTCGGTTCTATAAGCTGCATTTATGAAAGCCATATAACCGCCTGTAGAACTACTTACAGTATCGGCTGGTGGATTCCCTAATAATGGGCTTAAAGCATTTGTATGATCACCAATAATGTCTTCCAGTGAAAAAAGCCTGTGTGAATTTGGTGTTACTGAGTTATCGGGATACGCCCAAGTATTGACGGTAGAATAACCGGTTCCCGCAGCGCTTGTATTATTGGTTATGCCATAATAATAATCTTGTGGAGAATTATTTGTGAAGATAGTATCTGTATAATTGCTAGGAATTTTTGAAGAGGGGGTTCGGTTCTTTGCTTTACCAGAACCAAATGTGCCACCAAATTCAGAAGTAATGGCATTGGTACCAACAGTATTTGAACAAATGCCATAATTAGGGTAAAGCATGATTGTATCGGCTCCAAATGTTTTAGAAGTTACCACTCCAGTATAATCATTATAACTTATCGTTCCATATCCCACGGGAACCTTTGTGCCGTAAGCTGCAGCGCTGTTTACTGTTACACGATAGGCCGCCACAATAATACATGAACTATTATAAAAGCTTGGTTTACTTCTGTAGCTTAAGAAACCACCACTTGATGCCGTTGCACCAACACCCATATTAATCGTAATGGCTGAACCGGAAATGGTACCTCCATCATTATCTGCAGCACCATCTCCAAAAGATTGATATGTTTTTCCTTCGTTTGTTATTGTTTTCAATGATGATGCTATATAGGTTGTATTTAAAGGTACATTATCCGTAAACGAAATGTTGTAAGCAGTTCCGTTTGTGGTACCCTTAACCACAAATGTTGCCCTTATTTCAAGAACATCTCCAGGTTCTATTGTTCCACCATTTATTCCTTTAGTAATGTTTATATAACTTTTTCCGTAATCAACAATTGGTGAAACTGTGGTTGGCGTGGTTGTTTGAGTAGCAGTAGCGCTATTAGTGGGATTAGCGACTGCTATTTTGAATGTATAAGTACCCGCTGTAACGGGTGATGTTAACCCTGTAGTGGACACCCTTATATAATAAGTCAAACCACTTGTTACTCCTGTTCCTGGCGCAACCAAAGATGTGCCCGAAGTGCAACCCAATGATGTTAAACCAGCGCATGTTCCTGAATAAAGTTCAATCACCGGGTTAGCTGTAGTAAGATTTGCACCAACTGTGCTCAGTGTAATGATAGGGTACTTGCCTGTAGCAGAAAATTTGTACCATACATCGGGAGACGAAGAACTTGAACAAAGAGAAGTTACTCCCGATACTGTCGCATCAACGAGTGTTCCACTTGTTGATGCAGCACCCACAGTTAATGTAGTAACACCACCACAATTGTCATTAGCTGGTGTAGTTAAAGCACAGATTGTAAACGCCCAACTTGCTACAGTGCCCCCTGTAGGATTTGCAGTTACATAGACACGGACATAATAGGTTATTCCAGATGTCAGCCCGGAAACACCCAAAGGCGTATTTGCATTTTGACATGCAAGTGATGTTAACCCGGCACAAGCCCCACTAAGGACTTCAATATAAGTAGTAGTCGAATTCAAACTGCCCCCTAAACCGGTCACAGTAATTATTTGAGATGTGCCAGAAGCTACAAACTTATACCATTGGCTATAAGTAGTTGTAGATGTTGCACCACCACAAGCCCCTGTCGGAGTTGCGTTAAGTGCATTTTGCATATTACCATTTCGGCTGCTTGGTGTTGCACCTCCAGTGTTACAAGCAGCAGCAGGTGTAAGTAAAAGTGCTGTAGCACATGAAGCTTGGGAATATATATTTTCAGAGAGTAACAGAAAAATAACTATGCTTCCAAATATCTTCCATACAAAAGTACGGACGGGTAGAGGTATTTTCATAATATTGGATTCGTTTAGGGTATCACGAATTTTTCGGGTATTAATTAGTCATTAATACGCATTAAAATTATACTAAAAACTCATAGCTTTCAATCGGGTTTTTCGTAGGTAATAATACCACGCATATTAAGTTGAACTACTATTGCAATTTCCTTTATTTCGTTATAGTTTTATTTCCATTGTTGTAAACGTTATGTTTAATTGAGATAGTATAAAAACTAAGTGTTTTTTTTAGATTGATGTAATAATAATTATATATAAATCGTTTTACCCTAAATCCAATATTCAAAATGAAAAAGTTTTACCCGCTTTTTTGTTACCTTTTTTTTATTACTTCTTATTATTCATTTGCGCAAACCAGCGCTGTTGAAAGCCGGATGAATGAAGTTTTCCAAGTAACAGAATTAACAGCCCCTTCGGGCGCAAACGGAAACACACGTTTTTACGATCCATGGGAAGTTACATATGGCCCAGATGATTCTTTGTGGATCACTGAAGCAAAAAATTACAGAGTATATAAAATGGCCACTACCGGAGGCAAGCCAAGAATGATTTTGGATCTTTCTCCGGCAAGTACTTTTACTCCAAGTAGTTTTAAACTATCATTTCCTGCGACCTTTTCGGCTTTTACATCGGGAGGTTATAGCGGCGGTGGCGCACCACAGGGTGGGCTTGCAGGATTGGCTATTCATCCCAATTTTTCAAGCGGCAGCCCTTATGTGTTCGTTTCTTATGTTTGGAGGTTTATTAAAGTTGTAAACGCAAATTCAACCACCTCAGCTAATTCCACAACCGGAGTTCCAACCGGAAACACAACAACAACAACAACGGGTACCCCTGCTAATGGCGGTGTTTATTATAAAAACGCTCTCGTTAGATTTACTTATGATTTTACTTCGGGCACATTAGGTAGCCCATTGATGGTGTGTGATACTTTACCAGGCAGTAGCGATCACAATTCGCAACGCATCATAATTGCGCCGATTAATGGAACATACTATTTATTTTATGCTAATGGAGATATGGGTGCCGGTCAGTTTGGAAATGCGGCGCGTGTAGAAAATGCGCAAAACCTGGATAGTTATGAAGGCAAGATATTGCGTTTCAACCTAACCCCAGATGGAGATGCGGGCGCTTATGATCAATGGATACCTAACAATAACCCGTTTAATACCACTCTCGGTAAACAAAGCGCTGTATGGGCCTTTGGTTTTAGGAATAACCAGGGATTCGCTTACGCACAAATTAATGGTACGGATTATTTATATGGACAAATGCACGGCCCCTTTAGCGATGATGAAATTAATGTGATACATGGCGGTGGCAATTATGGTCATCCCTTAGTTGTTGGATTTAAAAGAGATGGCAATTATAATAATGCGGGTGCAGGTATTCCATATACCAATTGGACCGGCGCCTACGCTGGTACTGTGGGTGGTCTTCCTCTTATTATAGATGAAAACCACAATGCGGATTCCATGAATCAGTACCATCCTTATTACGATCCTATTTATACTTATTATCCTGCAGCCGTTGGCAGTTTGGCTACTGTTACCAGCGGTACTGCTTCACCTAGTGAGATGCAGTCGATGCAGTATATGTATTATTGGTTCAACCTGGGGCAACAAAGCAATACTTATTGGCCATCCGAAGCGCCTTCGGGCATGGACATATATACCAACAGCATGATACCCGGATGGAAAAATTCGTTATTATCTGCTGTTATGAAGGGCGCTCCCAATAGCACAACCGGCTGGAAAGTTGTGACTTCTGGTGGCTCCAAGGGTGCTCCGGCGTCTCCGTCGACTTCTACTGGAGCTGCTGGTAAATTAATGAGATTAAAATTAAACACGAATGGAGATCAGCTGGCTATTTCACCCACAAATGCGAGCGATAGCTCATTGAAAAGCCCCAGCGCATATGCCGACGATACCGTAAGTTATTTTGCCAGCCAAAATCGTTTCAGAGACCTTGCTGTTTCTTCTGACGGTTTATCATTCTATACTATTATTGACAGCAGTTCTACTACTTCAGGGCCAACGACAACAAACCCCGCAAACAGCCTTTGCAAAGGTTGTTTGATAAAATATACTTTTTTAGGATACAAGGATAATGGCACAACAAGCACTTTACCTGATACTATTTCTGTTGCAACCGGCACTTATAATGCTTGCGTCAACGCAAACACCATTACAATTAATAGCACCAACAATAATGTCTGGGTTCCGATAACAGATACAAACAGCAATATTATTGCTGAGATATATGCAAATGGAAATAATCTTGGAACTGTTACCACATCATATTATCTCAATTCAGGTACTGTTCGCGAAACCGCATCGCATTTGCTTTACTTAGATAGGAACATAACTATCACACCACAAACTCAACCGAGCACTGCTGTAAAAATTCGTTTGTACATTACCAATGCCGAGCTAATAGCATTGGAAAACGCGCATAATTCTGTCGGAACTGCGAGCCAGGTCACCGGAGTAAATAGTTTAGCTATTTTTAAAAACTCAAATGTTTGCAGCAATAGTTTTATTAATGCAGCTACTACTAATTATGCGGCTACTCCATATACGCGAACTATAAGTACAGGTGCGAACGGTTATGCTCTGCAAACAAGCATTCCTTCATTCTCTACATTTTATTTTGCGGGTAGCTTATCAACACTCGCTTTAAATTTATTGTCATTTACAGGTCACATCAACAATAATGTTGCTCAACTGCAATGGATAACCGAAAATGAAAATGACGCCAAAGATTTTGCGGTTGAAAGGAGTACCGACGGTAATCAATTCGATTCGATAGGAATAGTAGTGGCGAATGGAGGAGATGGAAGATTTACATATTATTATAATGATCCCACAATCCAACTTCTTACTTGTCCAAATGTTTATTACCGTTTGAAAATTGTGAATGAAGATATGCAGTACAAATATTCAAATGTCGTTAAACTGCCATTAACCAGTGTAGCAAGTTCTATAACGGTTCATCCAAATCCAACAGTAAATACAACAACTGTTGAAATAAATGCCGCTGCAGATGATTACGCTAAATGGGATTTAATTGATAATACAGGCGCGCCTGTTCTGCACAGTTCAATACAATTGAAACAGGGCAATAACACATTCGATATTAATATGGGGCAACTTCCTCCGGGAATGTATTACCTGAAAGTATACGGTAATTATATCAACCAGGGAATCAAGATTAGCAAATTATAATAGAAGTCAGCCCAAAAATTTTTTTTAAAATTTATTAATTAGAAAATCATTTCCTTTGAAAGGATTTTTTTTGAATTAATTTTTCGGTTACCGACAATCAGTTTGTAAAACCGGTTATTAGCGTTTTTATTACATTAGCCAAACATCTGGTCAGAAAGATAAAAAAATCAATAATTTTTCAAAAAAAAATGAACATGATTAAAGCTATTATAATCGATGACGAAAGATTAGCGAGAAATGAGCTGAAAAAACTACTCATGGATTTTCCCGAAATTGAAGTAATAGCTGAAGCTGCTAATGCTACCGAAGGAATTGAAAAGATTGATGGACTAAATCCTGATTCTGTTTTTCTTGACATACAAATGCCCGGAAAAACAGGATTTGATATGCTTGGCGAATTAGATAAAATTCCCAATGTAATTTTTACCACAGCTTATGATGAATATGCGCTCAAAGCTTTTGAAGTGAATGCGCTTGATTATTTGTTGAAACCAGTAGAACCGAAGCGGCTCGCAGATGCAATTCAAAAATTACATTTTGAAGAAGAGAAAGAACCTATTTCAGATAATTATATTTCTACTAACCGGAGTATTTTGCATGAAACCGACCAGGTTTTTGTAAAAGACGGAGAAAGATGTTGGTTTGTAAAACTATCTGATATTCGTTTGTTTGAAAGCGTAGGTAATTATGCAAAAGTTTTTTTTGGCGCAAACAAACCGCTAATTTTAAAATCACTAAATGCATTGGAAGAAAGATTGGATGAAAAAGTTTTTTTTCGTGCTAACAGAAAACATATTGTAAATCTCAGGCTCATAGAAAAAATAGAACCTTACTTTAACGGCGGATTATTATTGGAATTAAAAGGTGGTGAAAAAATTGAAGTTAGCAGAAGACAAACCGTAAAGTTTAAAGAAATGATGAGCTTGTAATTATGATAATATTCAAATTTGCAAATGAGAAAATGAAAATAATACAATGAAAAAATTATTTCTATCAGGGTTATTGACAACAATAACCTTTTTTGTTTTTGCGCAGGACATCAATACTATTATCAACGCAAAAGAAGTTGAGCGCATTGAAAAAATATTATCTGCCGATGATATGCAGGGAAGAAAAACATTTACACCGGCAATTGATAAAGCAGCAGATTTTATTGTAACAGAATTCAAATCTGCCGGATTGCAAACGCTGAATGATAATGGAAACTATTTGCAGGAATTTTTTCTCGCGCAAACGCACTTAATTTCTGCAAAAGCAAAATTGGATAATGATACAATTGCCACGCAGGATATTGTTGCATTAACCTCCAAGCCGGATTTAATTATTAATGAAAACAGCGGCTATACAAAAGCATTTATAAAACCGGGAGATAACCTGAGAGCAGAATTTGGAAAATATTTGCAATCTGAAAAAAGTTATCTCGTGCTGATCGACACTTCATTTGCAAAACAATTGCACCAGTTTCCGGTATCAAGGCATCCATCATTCGAAACGGATAGGAGCATAATTTTTATCGTTACTACCATCGATCCAAAAAAATATGAGATTGAAATAAAGCAGGAAGTAACCAAATCGAAACTTGCAAATGTTGTAGGCATATTGCCGGGGAAAAGTAAAAAAGATGAATACGTTATTTTCTCCGCGCATTATGATCATCTTGGAATCGGCAGGCCGGATATAAAAGGGGATTCCATTTATAACGGAGCAAATGATGACGCGTCAGGATGCACTGCGGTGATGATGCTTGCAAAATATTTTAAGCAATTAAATAATAACGAACGCACAATAGTTTTTACAACATTTACTGCAGAAGAAATTGGCGGATTTGGCTCACAATATTTTTCCAAAAAGTTTGATCCTGCAAAAGTTGTTGCCATGTTTAATATTGAAATGATAGGTACCGAAAGTAAGTGGGGAACTAATTCTGCTTACATAACCGGCTACGAAAAAACAGATATGGGAAAAATTTTGCAAAATAATTTGCACGGAAGCAAGTTTGAATTTCATCCTGATCCATACACGCCGCAAAATTTATTTTATAGGTCAGACAATGCAACCCTTGCCAGGCAAGGAGTTCCGGCGCATACTATTTCTACTTCGAAGATGGAAGAATTTCCAAACAACGAACCGAATTATCACAAACAAAGTGATGAAATTGGAACTTTGGATATGAATAATATGGCTGAAATTATTAAAGCTATTGCTATTAGCTCCGCTTCTATTGTTGATGGAAAAGATACTCCAACCCGCGTTGATGCAAAAGCATTGAAATAAAAACTATGATAGCGACATAAGCTGATAGCTTATGCAAATTGCCAATTGTGATACTGAAGCTGAATAGAATACTAACAGTACAAGTGTGCGACGCAACGATGCTGAATAGAATTACCGATGCTGGCTACAAAAAAAATTTCTGATTTCCTTCGAAAAACTTTATTGGATATACCCGTTAAAAGAAATGGATTGTTTGTTTTCGCTTGATACCTCAAGTGTAGCAAAACCAGAGCTCGTTATATTTAAAGCTACTTCTTTGGTATCACCTGCGTCTTTTAAAACAACTTTAATATTCCAGCCGCCTTTCTTCTTGTCCTGTTTTGTGTATTTAAAATTTCCGGATTTAAAATTAATGCCGTTATCTGTTGAACCGACATTAAAAGAATTGGTTTTTCCGAAATAAGGAAGGAATGCTTGTATGGTGTCCTTGTCAATTTTCAACTCATAATCTGTTACTAATTGCCTGCTCGGCATTTCAAGAGGAACTGCCTTTTGAGCAATGAAAGAAAAATGCTGTGCGTCGACGAGTGCTTGAATTTGCGCTTTTTGTAATTCTTTGTCGGACTGAGTAGTTGATCCCTGTGCCAAAACCGACTTAGCACTGAGAATAAATAGTGAAAAGATAATGACAAGAACCGTGGAATTTTTTTTCATTGCCTGAAAATTTATTAATCAAATATAAGAATACTTGGTTGAATACCGGTTATTCAAACTTCAATAAAACTTTCTTCATTTCCTCTGCAATTTTATCGTTGCATAAATTACCGATGCTGCCTTCGTGTGTGTGGTGCAATTGTTTTTTATGATCGAAATGAAATTCTCCTTTTTCAATTTGATCGCCGATTTGTTTATACGCTTCACGAAATGAAATTCCTTTGTTCACCAATTCGTTCACTGCTTCCACGCTGAAAATATATTTATATTTTTCATCGCTGAGAATGTTATCTTTTATTTCAATGTTGGATAACATCAGCATGCAAATTTGCAAACAGGATTTTAATTCTTCTATAGCAGGAAAAAGAATTTCTTTGGTGAGTTGCAGATCGCGGTGATAACCCGATGGCAAATTATTTATCAATAGCGTAAGTTCATTTGGTATGGATTGAATGCGATTGCATTTTGCGCGGATCAATTCAAAAACATCAGGATTTTTTTTGTGCGGCATGATGCTGCTTCCGGTTGTTAATTCATTTGGAAAAGATATGAATGCAAAATTTTGATTGATATACAAACATGCATCCATGGAAAGTTTGCTTAGCGTTGAGGCAATACTGCTCAATGCAAATGAAACAGATTTTTCCGTTTTGCCGCGCGTCATTTGCGCATAAACGGAATTATAATTTAGTGTTTCAAAATGTAATAATTCTGTTGTTAATTTTCTATTCAATGGGAATGAAGAACCATAACCAGCTCCGCTTCCGAGCGGATTTTTGTTGGTGATATGATATGCTGCGGATAATAATTCCAAATCATCAATTAAACTTTCTGCATAAGCTGCAAACCATAAGCCAAATGATGATGGCATTGCAATTTGCAAATGCGTATAGCCCGGTAATAATTTGGTTTTATATTTTTCGCTTTGCGAGATCAGTAAATCAAAAAGATTTTTTACTTCATCTTTTATTTTTAAAATTTCTGCGCGCAGGTATAATTTAATATCAACTGCAATCTGATCGTTCCTGCTTCGTCCGCTATGAATTTTTTTTCCTGCTTCGCCGATGCGTTGCGTGAGCATCAATTCGATTTGCGAATGAATGTCTTCAGAACCATTTTGAATGGTGAATTTTGAATTGCGGATTTCGCTGAGAATATTATTTAATTCTTTTTGAATTGGGCTCAATTCTTCTTTGGTTAATAATCCAACACTTTCCAGCATTTGTGTGTGAGCGAGTGATCCTAACACATCATATTCCGCGAGCAGAATATCAAACTCTTTGTCGCGCCCAACGGTAAAGGCTTCCACGAGTTTTGATGTGTTAGTATTTTCTTTATTCCAAAGTTTCATGTTCCATGCTTAATGCTGAACGCTTAAAGCAAAACGCGAAAGCTTAAATTTAAAGCGCGTTATGCATTTAGCGTTTTGCGTTCAGCGTAATTAAATAAACTCATCCAGCAATTGAATATACGTTTCAATTCCATCTCTTATTTCATCAATATAAATATACTCATCTGCTGTGTGACTTCTTGCAGAATCGCCCGGTCCCATTTTTAAAGTTGGAAAGGGCATCAACGCTTTGTCTGATGTTGTTGGCGAACCGTAATAACCTTTTCCTAATGCTAATCCTGCTTTCACTAAAGGATGATCGAGTGAAATAGAAGTTGATTTCATTCTTGTTGTTCTTGGTTTGAACTGACTTTTTAAATTATTTTTCAGCGCTTCAAGAATTTCATCGAAAGTGTATAGCTCATTTACACGCACATCAATTACAAATTTGCACTGAGATGGCACAACATTGTGCTGTTTGTTTTCTG
This sequence comes from Chitinophagia bacterium, assembly GCA_963774065.1. GTDB lineage: Bacteria > Bacteroidota > Bacteroidia > Chitinophagales > Chitinophagaceae > Puia. The sequence continues at coordinate 982,666 of CAVZDO010000003.1, read as the reverse complement.
TGTCTATAACGGTAACGGTCATACGAGATTCACCGAGCAGATCACTTACTTTTTCAAAACGATAATTTCTTATCCATTCAATATCATCTATAGCTTTATACAAAGCATTCTCTCCTTCGTTGCGGGCAGCATGTCCGGAGCGTCCGTTTGCAGTGCAATCAATAACCATCAAACCGCGTTCGGCTACTGCCATTTCTAATTTTGTAGGTTCGCCAACAACGCCAAAATCAATTTGCCCGAGATAAGGAAGTACGAGCTCGATGCCATTTACTCCGCTTATTTCTTCTTCTGCGCTTGCTGCAAAAACAAGGTTGTGATTTAATTCTTCCTGGTGATAGAAATAAAGAAACGTTGCGATCAGACTAACCAAACATCCGCCGGCATCGTTGCTGCCAAGACCAAAAATTTTTCCATCTTTTTCAATAGGTTCAAACGGATCGTGCGTGTAACCTTTATTTGGTTTAACCGTGTCGTGATGTGAGTTCAATAAAATGCTTTGCTTGGAAGGATCATAAAATTTATTTTTTGCGTACACATTATTTCCAACCCGCGAAAAAGGAATTTGATGTTTCTCAAAAAAAGCGCATATCAATTCTGCTGTATCATTTTCTTCTTTGGAAAATGACGGAGTTGCGATGAGTTGTTTCAACAGATCAATTACGTCAGTTTGTAAAGTATTTATAGCTGGATTATTCATTGGTAATTATTGTTCCTGCTGAATGATTAATAAGTTCATTTAATTGCTCCGCTTTGCCGATGATAACTTTTTTTACACCGCTATTCAATGCTGCAAATGCATTATCAATTTTAGGAATCATTCCTGCAAAAATTTTTTTTTCCGTTTTTAATGTTTCGTAATGTTTCGGATTGATGGAAGAAATAACAGTTGAGTCGTCATTTGCATCCAGCAAAACTCCGCTTTTTTCAAATGAATAGATCAATTGCACGTCATAAAATTTGCTCATTGCCTTTGCAATTTCCTGGGCAATCGTGTCTGCGTTCGTATTTAATAATTGTCCTTCAGCATTACTTGTTATTGGTGCAATAACCGGCGTTAATCCTGAATTTGTGAATTGGTTTAATTGATCTGCATTTACTTTATCAATATCTCCGACAAATCCATAATCAATAGAAGGATGATTTCTTTTGTGCGACTGAATAATTTTTGCGTCCGCTCCGCATAGGCCTATAGCATTGCAATTTTTTGACTGCAACTGCGCAACAATATTTTTATTGATAAAGCCTGCATAAACCATCGTTACAATTTTTAAAGTTTCTGCGTCGGTAATTCTTCTTCCGTCAATCAACTGTTGTTTAATTCCTAATTCATCTGCAAGTTTAGTTGCCAATTTTCCACCGCCGTGAACAAGAATTTTATTTGATTTTATTAATGCAAATGATTGAAGAAATGAAGAAAGTTTTTTTTCATCATCAATAATATTTCCACCAATTTTTATAACATACAAATTTTCCATACCTATCACTTACAATTTTTCAGAATTTCCGAAAGCACCGCTTGTGCAGCCCACACACGGTTTCCCGCTTGTTGCGTAACTATGCTGTTTGCGCCATCAAGAATTTCATCACTCAATTCCACATTTCTGCGAACGGGCAAACAGTGCATCACTTTTGCATTGTTCGTTAATTTTAATTTTTCATTTGTCAGCATCCATTCCGGATCATTGCAATAAATTTTTCCGTAATCATTATAGGTGCTCCAATTTTTCACGTAAACAAAATCTGCATTTTTCAATGCTTCATCCTGATCATGAGTGATGGTTGCTTTGCCTGTAAATTTTTTATCCAATTCATAATCTTCCGGGTGAGCGATTACAAAATCTGCATTTCCCCACGCATTTATCCATTGCGCAAAACTGTTTGCAACGCACTGTGGAAGCGCTTTTACATGCGGAGCCCAGGTGAGAACTATCTTCAGTCGACGGTCGGCGGTCGACGGTCGACTATGCAATTCTTCATTGATTGTAACAATATCCGTTAGTGATTGCAACGGATGCAGCGTCGCACTTTCCAAACTAACAACAGGAATGCCTGAATATTTTATAAACTGTTTTATAAATAATTCGCTGTAATCATCTTCTTTATTTTTTAGCGAAGGGAAAGTGCGGATGCAAAGAATATCAAAATACTTTCCCAAAACCGGCGCTGCATCTTTTACATGCTCAACGGTGTTGCCACTCATTATCGCTTCTTCTTCAAATTCCAGCGCCCACCCGTCTTTATCAACATTAAATACAATTGGCTCCATACCCAAGTTTTGCGCGGCAACCTGCGTGCTCAATCTTGTGCGCATACTCGGATTTAAAAATAACAAACCTATCCGTTTATTTGTGCCAAGCAATTTATCTACAAACGGATTTATTTTGTATATCAATGCTTTTTTTATTAAAGCATCGATGTTGGTAACGTCATCAACTGAAATGAAATTTTTCATTTACGATTTTAGATTTACGATTTTAGATTTACGATGTACGATTTCTTCAAATCAAACATTGTTTATTTATTATTAATTACTAATTATCAATTATAATTTTTTTTTGTAACCAGCATTAGAACTCTCTTCAACATCGTTGCGTCGCACTCTTGTACGGCAGTAATTCTGCTGAGCGATAGTCCTGAATTGCGATTTCTCTGATTAACTCAATCAAAGACTTTTTTTCTCAGGAGAATCACTCAAATCAGATAAATCATAGTTCAGATATTTTTCTATTTCTTCTTTTATTGATTCCAAAAATTCATCTGCATCTTTTTTTCTCAGTGCCAGCGATGGCAACAAACGAATGGTATTCGGTTTTGATTCTCCCGTAAAAATATGCTGATTGAATAATAAATTTTTTCTCAGATCTTTTAATTCTTCCGGCACATCAAAACCAATCATCAATCCTTTTCCGCGTACATTTTGCAACTGTGGAATTTTTTTCAATTCATCTATCAAATAATTTCCAACATGCTCTGCATTTTGCATCAGGTTTTCTTTTTCTATCACTTCCAGCACTGCGAGAGCAGCCGCACAGGCCAAATGATTTCCGCCGAAAGTTGTGCCGAGCATAAAATGTTTCGCATGAATTTTCGGCGCAATAATAATTCCTGCAACAGGAAAGCCATTGCCCATTCCTTTTGCCATGGTATAAATATCCGCATTCACATTTGCATGATCGTGCGAGAAAAATTTCCCCGTTCTTCCATAACCGCATTGAACGCTATCGGCAATGAACACAGCATTATATTCGCTGCACAATTTTTGTATTGCCTGCAAAAAAGAAATTGACGCAACATTAATTCCTCCTACGCCTTGAATACCTTCAATAATTACAGATGAAATTTCATTTCCATTTTTTGAAAAACATTCCTGCAACGCAGTTTCATCATTGAATGGAAGAAAAATAACATTATCGGTTTGATTTACCGGCGCAACAATATTCGGATTATCTGTTACTGCAACAGCGAGCGAAGTTCTTCCATGAAATGATTTTGAAAATGCAATAATTTTTTTTCTGCCATTATAAAATGATGCGAGCTTCAGCGCATTTTCATTTGCTTCCGCGCCGGAGTTGCAAAGAAATAAATGATAATCTTCTTTGCCGCAAATTTTTCCTAATTTCTCTGCAAGCTCTTCCTGCAAAGGAATTTTTATGGAGTTGGAATAAAATCCAATCTTATTTAATTGCTCTGTCAATCGCTGCACATAATGCGGATGCGTATGACCTATGGAAATTACAGCATGCCCGCCATACATATCAAGATACTGCTGTCCTTCATCATTCCACACATAAGAGCCTTTTGCTTTTGTAATGGTGATGTTATTGATTGGATAAACGTCGAAGAGAGTCATGGTTTTAATTTAGGTTTTGGCAGAACGCAAAACGCTTAATGCGTAACGCGCTAATTCGCGCTGCCTCTGATTGATTTGATTAGGTTTATTAGTTTAGCTTTTATTTCATTTATTTTTTCATTCAGCAAATCGTACTGTTCGTTTTTGACGAATGCAAGATCTTTTGAGAGCAAAAAACAATATTCTAATTCGTGGATGGAGCCTAAAGACATATCTAAAAAATGGACAAAATCTTTATCTGTGTTTCTCCCACATCCTTCAACAATATTAAAAGGAATTGAATAAGCGGCTCTTTTCATTTGACTCGTCAATTCAAATTGTTCAGATTTCGGGAAATGAGGCGCTATTTCTTGATAAACAATTAAAACCAAAGCATGTGACTTAACCCAAACGTCATATTTTTTATAGTCTCTCATAATTAATCCATTTAGCGTTTCGCATTATGCGTTTTGCATTCAGCGTACTTAAAACCCCGCTGCCTTTAATTTCAACCCCACCGTTTCTTCAATGCCAAACATTAAGTTCATATTCTGCAAAGCCTGTCCTGATGCGCCTTTAAGAAGATTGTCAATTGCTGAATGTATCACTAATTTATTTCCTGCTTTTTCTAATTGAATAATGCATTTGTTTGTGTTCACTACTTGTTTTAAAAAAATTGCATCCCTGCTTATTGTTGTGAACGGATGTGACGAATAAAATTCTTCATATAGATCAATTAATTTTTCCGGCTTCCAATCGCAATTGGTTTGTGAGCTGATAAAAATTCCTCTCGTAAAATCTCCGCGCCAGGGAACAAAGTTTACATCTTGATTTGCTGACTGGTTGATTGGCGCAACCTGTTTTAAAGATTGCATGATTTCTCCGAGATGCTGATGCGTTAATGTTTTGTATGCCTGAATATTATTTGATCTCCACGAAAAATGTGATGTTTCTGATAATCCTTGTCCTGCTCCTGTTGAACCAGTGATGCCAGTTGTATATACTTCATTTAATAAACCTGCTTTTGCTAATGGCAATAAACCTAATTCAATTGCTGTTGCAAAACAACCTGGATTAGCAATGTTGTGCGCGGATTTAATTTGGTCTCTGTTTATTTCGGGAAGTCCATAAACAAAGCTTCGAGCTTCGAGCTTTGAGCTTTGAGCAAGACGAAAATCCTGGGAGAGATCTATTATTTTTATTTTCTTAGTGATTTCATTTTCCTGCAAAAATTTTTTTGCTTCACCATGACCAACACACAAAAACAAAACATCAATATTTTGATCGATCTCTGAAGTGAATTTTAAATCTGTATCGCCGGATAGATCTTTATGCGCTTCATGCAAATGCTTGCCCGCACTGCTTTTGCTGTGAACAAAAATTATTTCAGTGTTCGGATGATTTAATAATAGTCTTATTAATTCACCGCCTGTATAACCTGCTCCGCCAATAATTCCGACTTTGATCTTTTCCATCTTATAAAAAATTACTCAACATTAATTCTGTCGTTAATAGTTGATGGTTGAGAAGTTAAAATAAACTCCAAATCTTCATTGCCTTCATTAATAATTTTGTGCTCTGTGCCTGCTTTAATATGAATGCCGTGTTCCGCTTTTACGTGTATACGTTCCCGTTGTATTTCAAAAATTGCTTCACCTTTCAGTATATAAAAAAATTGTTGTGATTTTTCATGAAAATGTTTTTTCTCCGATGTTTGCGCCGGCATTCGTTCCAATTTTACTGACAAAGAATTTTCGTCAACAAGATCCCAGCCATCGCAATTATTTCCCCACTGATAATGCTTTAATGAATTATATTTTGAAACTGCATTCATTTCACATCTTCATTTATTTTATGAAAAATGGATGTTTGATTGCCGAATATTTTTGCAAAGCCTTTTACATCATCGCCGCTCCATCCTTTATTCATTTCTCCATAGCTGCCGAATTTACTGCTCATTAAATCATTATCGCTTTCAATGCCTGTAACTGTAAAACGATATGGTTGTAATGTTACATACACATTACCGTTAACCGTTGTTTGCGTATCTTCCAAAAATTTTTCAATATTGCGCATGGTAGGGTCGAGCATTTGACCTTCATGCAGCCAGTTGCCATACCAGTTGCTGAGTTGATCTTTCCAATACAATTGCCATTTGGTAAGCGTGTGTTTTTCCAGCAAATGATGCGCTTTGATAATAATGATAGGCGCTGCTGCTTCAAATCCTACGCGGCCTTTGATGCCTATGATTGTATCTCCGACATGAATGTCTCTGCCGATTCCATAAGGCTGCGCAATGGATTGTAAGTATTGAATCGCTTCGACTGGATGAGGAAATTTTTTATCATCAATCGTTTTTAATTCTCCTTTTTCAAATCCTAATTTTATATTTCTTGTTTCTAAATTTTTATTTAGCTGCGTAGGCCACGCTTCTTCCGGAAGATAATCTTTGGAATTCAATGTTTCTTTTCCGCCAACGGATGTTCCCCACAAACCTTTGTTGATGCTGTATTTCGCTTTGTCAAAATTCATTTCCACGCCATGCTCTTTTAAAAAAGAAATTTCATCTTCGCGACTTAATTTCATGTCGCGGATAGGAGTTAAAATTTCCACGCCGGGCAACATACTTTGAAAAACCATATCAAAACGAACCTGGTCGTTACCTGCGCCGGTGCTGCCATGTGCCACATAAGATGCATCAATTTGCTGAACGTGTTTTGCCACTGCAATTGCCTGCACCATTCTTTCCGCGCTTACGCTTAACGGATAGGTTGCATTTTTGAGTACGTTACCAAAAATTAAATATTTGATGCAGCTTTCATAATATTCTTTGGTAACATTTACGCAGGTGAAAGATTTTACACCAAGTTTTTTTGCGCGCGTTTCAATTTGTTTTATTTCGTCATCGCTAAAACCGCCGGTGTTTACCGTTAATGCGTGTATCTCTAAATTTTTTATTTTATTCAGATAGATTGCGCAGTAAGTAGTATCTAATCCGCCGCTGTATGCGAGTACAACTTTATTATTCATTTGATATGTGCGATATTTTCTTAAGTAAAAAATAAAAAGTGAAAAGCAAAAATTAAATCTTCATAGCTATTAATTCTCAATTTTTTCAAACTGTTTTTTCTTTTTTCATAAAAGGTTTTAATAGCTTCCACTGTTTTATTTTCATGAAGCGCTCATACAATTTGCTGTGAATTTTAAAATCTTCTTTTGTTTCTTCTGGTTCAAAATGATCTTTAGGATCGTAAAGCATCGCTGTGCACATGCAGTTTTTTCTATCCTTACTCATTAAAATTTCATAGTTCACGCAGCTTTTGCAGCCTGCCCAAAAAGCTTCATCCTGCGATAATTCAGAATAAGTAACAGGTTCATACCCGAGGTCTGAATTAATTTTCATTACGGCAAGTCCGGTTGTAAGCCCAAAAATTTTTGCTCCGGGATATTTTTGCCTGCTTAGGTCGAATATTTTCTTTTTAATTTGTTTTGCTAATCCACCTTTACGAAATTCCGGAGCAACAATTAATCCTGAATTAGCAACATATTCGGCATGGCTCCATGTTTCGATGTAACAAAATCCTGCCCAAATGCCTTCTGCAGTAAATGCGACCACTGCTTTTCCTTCGCGCATTTTTTCTTTGATATAATCGGCGCTTCTTTTTGCAATGCCCGTGCCGCGGGCTTTTGCCGAGGCTTCAATTTCGTCGCAAATAATCTGCGCAAAACTCTGATGAGTTTCGTTAGCTATTAATATTTGAAATTCCTGTTCCATTATTTGTTTCTTGAAAAATTAAAAGAATTCAATGAATGCATCATTGAAAATTTTTTTTCTCCTGCCTTGCAGGAAAGAATAGCTCCGCTATAACAGGGGACACTATGGGGAAGTTGTATCAACGTCGTACCCAAAAGGGAATTGGACGAACAGAAAAAACCATGCACACCGGCATAGCAAAAAACCCACGCTTGTTGAAGGCGTGCAATATCACTTGGGTTAAGTGTGATATGGGTGAGTTTTTTTTCATTTTTCTAAATATAAAAATGAGGTTAAATAAATTTTAACGATGCAAAGAAAAACATTTTTTTACAGGAATTGAATTTTTTTACTGTAAAATTTTAGTGAAATGATTTGGGATAGTGAAATGTTAGCGATTGATTGCTGACAGACGATCAACTCTCATCGGTCAACAGACAACGAATCGGGCACTGCATGAATAGCCGCGCTCATTTCTTTAATCAGTGATGGATCTTTTTCAATGGCGTTGCCGATAACAATCAAGTCTGCGCCTGCTTTGCAATTGAGATAAGCTTTTTCGGGATTTTTAATGCCGCCGCCAATTACAAGAGGTATTTCAATTTGCTGTGCAACAACGGTGATCATTTCTTCCGTAATGGCGCGCTTAGCTCCACTGCCGGCATCCATATAAATCAATTTCATGCCAAGCATTTCTGCAGCCATTGCTGTGCACATTGCAATTTCATTTTTGTCTGCAGGAATTGGAGTTGCATTGCTGATGTAAGAAACCGTTGTTGGCGCGCCTCCGTCAATAACCATATAGCCGGTGGATATAATTTCCAGCCCGCTTTTTTTTACAAATGGCGCGGAAATAACATGCTGACCAATTAATAATTCCGGGTTTCTGCCCGAGATAAGCGAAAGGTATAGTAACGCATCGGCATATTTGGAAACCTGCGATGGAGTTCCGGGAAAAAGAATAACTGGAATGGTGCAGTTTTTTTTGATGCGCTGCACTACTTCATCCAAATGATCGGATATAACAAGACTTCCGCCAACGAGCAAATAATCCACGTTCGCATCAACGAAAAGTTGGGTGAGTTCATCAATTTTTTTTGTGTTTACTTTATCGGGGTCTATGAGAACAGCAAAAGATTTTTTCTGCTTTTTTTTTCTTTCCAGTAGTGATTCGTAGATGGGTTGCTTCATTGTGTTACCATTGCCACATATGCAAAAGTGCAAAAACTTTTTGGCTTTAGGTAATGATAGAGGTAAAAAGATGGAATAATAATTAATTTAAGCATTTGCGGCAAAATCATTAATGATAATAAATCCGTGCGAAAAGCGCATGCAAATGCTATGAATAGTTCTTGAAAAAATTATTTATTAAGAGAGAATTTTTTTTATGAAAAATAAGGAAACAGTTTATAATTTTTTTTTGGTTTAACACCAAAAAAAATAATTCAGCAAGTGAATAAGGATGTGCAAAAAAAAGCAAAATCAATACCAATCTGAACTTCATGGATTATTAACCTTCTTTTCCACAGTTTGTTAATATTTCAAAACTGGAAATATCAAAATCAAAAAATACTTTCGTTTTCTCCTTTTGATAATAATTTCTTAACAAACAAAAATATTTCTTACTAACCTTATGTCAAATAAAAAGCACGAAAAGGGCTTGCAGTTCACCCGTCGCTTTACTAAAGACGGAGTGAACGTGTTCGATCAGTTCGAATACGATTACCGCACCTCAGTTATCCGAAATCCAAGTGGCGAAGTGGTTTTTGAAATGACTCATGTTGAAGTGCCCAAACAATGGAGCCAGATAGCAACCGATATTCTTGCCCAAAAATATTTTCGCAAAGCCGGAGTTCCGCAACCTGACGGTTCTCTTGGCAGAGAAGCTTCTGTAAAACAGGTAGCTCACCGCATGGCTAATTGCTGGCGTGTTTGGGGTGAACGGTATGGATATTTTTCCACGGAAAAAGATGCACAGATTTTTTACGAAGAATTAGTGTATTGCATTTTAAACCAGGCTTGCGTGCCTAACAGTCCGCAATGGTTCAACACCGGCTTGTACGAAAGCTATGGCATAAAAGGAAAACCGCAGGGACATTATTATGTTGACGAAGCCGACGGCGAATTGAAAAAATCTACTTCTGCTTACGAGCGCCCCCAACCTCACGCATGTTTTATATTAAGTGTAGAAGATGATTTGGTGAATGATGGCGGTATTATGGATTTGTGGGTTCGCGAAGCGCGTATATTCAAATATGGTTCCGGTGTTGGAACAAATTTTTCCAGCATAAGAGGCGAAGGCGAAAAACTCAGTGGTGGCGGCACTTCCAGCGGATTGATGAGTTTTTTAAAAATCGGAGATCGTGCGGCAGGCGCAATTAAATCGGGAGGCACAACTCGCCGCGCAGCTAAGATGGTGTGTTTGGATCTCGATCATCCGGAAGTGATGAATTTTATTAACTGGAAAATGGAAGAAGAGAAAAAAGTAGGCGCACTGATTGCTGCAGGTTATCCATCCGATTATGAAGGCGAAGCATATAAAACAGTGAGCGGACAAAATTCTAATAACTCCGTTCGCATACCTAATAATTTTTTTGAGAAATTATCCAATAATGAAGACTGGGAATTAAAAGCAAGAAGTGATGGCAGAGTGATGAAAAAAATTCCAGCCAAAGAAGTGTGGAACCAGATTGCGTATGCAGCATGGCGTTGCGCTGACCCGGGTACCCAATACGATACTACCATTAACGAGTGGCATACGTGCCCCAATGGTGGCCGCATCCGGGCTTCCAACCCTTGCTCTGAGTATATGTTTCTGGATAACACCGCGTGTAATCTTGCTTCGGTTAACCTTCGCCGTTTTTTCAATGAAGACACTAACATTTTTGATGTAGAGGGCTTCGAGTACACATGCGCGTTATGGACAGTTGTTTTGGAAATTTCCGTACTGATGGCGCAATTCCCAAGCAAAGAAGTTGCACAACTTTCTTTTGATTACAGAACTCTCGGTCTTGGTTATGCGAATTTAGGATCTATGCTGATGGTGATGGGCATTCCTTACGATAGTGAGGAAGCGCGCGGCATTGCAGGAGCTATAACAGCAATCATGACGGGCATTTCTTACAAAACATCTGCGGAATTAGCAGAAGTGCTTGGCACTTTTCCAAAATATGCAGAAAATAAAAATGAAATGCTTCGCGTAATGCGCAATCATCGCCTCGCTGCTTACGATGCTGATGAGTATGAAGGATTACAAACAAAACCACAAGGTATCAAAGCGCAATATTGCCCCGACTATTTATTGAAGGCAGCAACCAAAGCGTGGGATGATGCAATTCAGTTGGGAGAAAAATTTGGCTACCGCAATGCGCAAACAACAGTAATTGCTCCAACAGGAACAATCGGTTTGATAATGGATTGCGATACAACTGGCGTTGAACCTGATTTCGCGTTGGTGAAATTTAAAAAATTATCCGGTGGCGGTTATTTTAAAATCATTAATCAATCTGTTCCGGCGGCGCTGAGAAATTTGAATTATTCTGAAAAAGAAATTGATGCTATAATAAAATATGCGGTTGGCTCCGGAACCTTTGCCGGCGCGCCGTATATAAATTATCAAACGCTTAGCGAGAAAGGATTTATCGCAGATGAAATTAAAAAACTTGATTCGGCCGTGACTTCCGCCTTTGAAATCGGATTCGTATTCAATGTTTACACGCTCGGAGAAGAGTGCCTGCAGAGACTGGGATTCAAACCCGAGCAATATTTCAACTTCGAGTGGAGCCTGCTCGATGCGCTTGGCTTCACCGAAGAAGAAATAGAAACTGCAAATGATTTTGTTTGCGGAACTATGACTATCGAAGAAGCTCCTTTTTTGAAAAAAGAGCATCTGCCCGTTTTTGACTGTGCCAACAAATGTGGAAAGAAAGGCGAACGCTTTATTCATGCTCACGGCCATATACGCATGATGGCCGCGGCGCAACCTTTTATAAGCGGCGCTATTTCCAAAACAATTAATCTGCCCAATGAAGCTACTGTTGAAGAAATTGCAGATTCCTATATGCTTAGCTGGCAACTCGCATTAAAAGCATGTGCGCTTTATCGTGATGGTTCAAAACTTTCGCAACCTCTCAGTAATAAATCTGATAAGAAAAAGAAGTCGGAAGACGGAAATCAGAAGTCAGAAGTTGAGCAACTGGCAACCAGCAAGGAGCAAATGGAATCTAATATAGTAGACATGAGCAAACTCACCGTACAGGATTTGCTTGATGAAGTAACCAAACGTGTTCAATCTTCTCCCGATACAAAATTAAAACGCGCATTAGCGACAATTGTAGAAAGAAGAACCTTGCCTGCAAAACGCCGTGGCTTTACACAGAAAGCAAAAATAAACGGACAAGCGCTTTTCCTTCGTACCGGAGAATATAATGATGGAACTGTTGGCGAAATATTTATTGACATGGCGAAAGAAGGCGCAACCATGCGCAGCATGCTCAATTGTTTTGCTATTTCTATTTCCATCGGTTTGCAATACGGAGTGCCATTAGAAGAATTTGTAGAAAAATTTGTGTTCACAAGATTTGAACCATGCGGGATGGTTGATCATCCGAATATAAAAAGCACAACTTCCATTGTAGATTTTATTTTCCGCGCATTAGCCTATGAATATTTAGGAAGAACAGATTTGGTGCACGTTCTTGATAAAGCTGAAGTAGCTAACACAGGCAGCGATGATTGGGATGAGATTCCCGTTTCATTGGAATACGACAAAAAAAAACCAGAATTAAGTGATGTGCACATTGTTGCGAAAGCTAACGGTAATGCATCAGCGCAGCAGCCGGCAAAAACAGTAAAATCTGGAGCAGTAAAAATAGAAAACAGTTTGGATGCAGTGAATGCAGCTGCTAAAAGTATGCAAAGCGATGCACCCGCATGTAATACCTGCGGACACATCACCATTCGCAGCGGCACCTGTTATAAATGTTTGAACTGCGGCAATAGTATGGGTTGTAGTTGACGCAGTTTTTAGAAATAATTCTTAGGACGGTTTTACAATAAACCATAATCCGCTCATTTCTATGAGCGGATTTTTTTTTGAAGAAAAATTTCTTTTAAATATTTTTTAAAAAGAAAATTGGCGCAATGGATTTTCTAAAACCAATCAATACTTAATATCAATACGGATAAACGATTAGCCTAATGTTTGTTTGAAAATGTTCAGAGAAATAAATCAATGAAGAAGTGAATACTGAATTTATCTTTTCATGATTCAAAAAAGGCAATAAAAAAACGAAATGATGCGTTTTAATTTTACCCTCTCTCTATTTTTACTTTTCTCAATCTTAAACCTTTAAAAACAATTCTATGAAAAGAAGTAATTTCTGTTTACTTGCAATCTTTATTTTCATTACTGCAATGTTTGCTTGTAAGAAAAGCAATCAAACGCTCACGCCTTTGGATATTAGCCCAAATCTTAAAGACAGTCTTTTCGGCACGTATAAGGTTACGTCTGTTTTATTTACCAATATAGCAGGCCAGTCTATTCAGATGATCCAAGGTGATTCCTGCCTTTTAGATAACGAAGTAAAATTAGATAGCACTGCGGTAAGCTTTATTGATGCTGGTGTAAGTTGTGGTTTAGATTATGGAGGCAATTGGAGCATAGTAAATGATAGCTTACGTTTTACGCAGGTGCATTACACAGGCTCAGATGTTTTACAAACGACCTGGGGTAATCTTGACCAACTGCATTACTGTCCCGAAGCAGATGGTGGAAAAATAGTAAGCTATGATGGAACAACTCTTACACTTCAAGGAAGCCCGGACGGCTCCTCTACAGTTATTTCTAAGTGGGTAAAATTATAGCTAACCGTTAATCCTTAATCTTATTGCGGAGTTAAGTTGCTTTGGCAAATTAACTCCGCTTTTTTATCCGTTTAAGCGCTGTATTTCTAAGTGTTTTCTTTATTCTCATTCATTTTCAAAAGAATTTTTATGAATACTTGCATGGCAACTTAAGAAAGTTATTTTTGTAATATAATCAGTACTCCTCAAAATGAAAACCATGAAAAAGATTCTTTTGCTATTATTATTGGCTTCTTTTTTTGTTTCCTGCGACCGCGCACTCACACCTTACGAAGCCGCAAATCATCATTACAGCCACTGCAGAGATATCAAATAAGAAAATGCATCTTGCGGTAACTGGTATCCGGAAATCGGCATCTATAAAAAATCTCTTTCAAATTTATAAACTGTACTATTTTTATAGGTACAATGCTTATAAAAACTGATCGCTTCAGCTATGATAAAAAACAAGTGCTTGCTGGATTGCGCAGCCATTTTTTTGGAAGAATTGAAATAAGAATATTAGTTATACTCGTTAACCTGTTTGCGATTTTATCTGCAGTGCTTTTTTATTTTCACAAAATTCAGCCAATTTCATTTTTAATTTTTTCATTATTGTGGTTAGCCCTTTGGCTCACAATAAGAATATTACTTCCGATAAGTATTTACAGGCGCTCCGAAACTTTTAAAGACGATTTTATTTTGATTATGGATGATGTCGGAGTGTTGTTACGAACAGAAAAAGGTGAACAATTATGGAAATGGAATAACTTCAGCGCATGTAAAGAAACTCTGCATTTTTTTCTTTTATATTTTGATTCGCGCTCTTTTTTTATGGTGCCGAAAGATTCATTTAAAGACCTGACCGAACTGCAATCGGCAAGAGAAATGTTGCGCAGTAAGATAAAAGGTTGAAAAGTTGATATATTGATTAGTGAGAAAACATTTCAACATGTAAACTTCTCAATCATTCAACTATTTCGGTTTATATTTTGTTTCGTCAAAAATCTTTTTCTCATCTGTGCTCATTAATTCAGCGGGAGTAATGTTGGGATTTTTTTCTACATATTTTTTTACAATTTGCCAGCCAACCCATTGCCCGATATTTCCGGGAGAAACATCCGGCATTCCTGCTGTGTTTGGTGCTTCGCCAATATAATTTTTGATGATGTCCGGATCTATCGTGTACAATTCATTTTCTGATTGCAGAAAAAAATTCCATATCGAACCTTCATTTTTTTCACACCAATCCAATTGTTTTTGCGAAAAACCGGTTTTCAAACTGTCGGCAGTTTCCGGTAAAAATTTATCGAGCAAGTACCAGTATTTTCCTTTTTTGATCATTTGTTCAATCAGCGATTTGTTTTCGTCGTTATCCGGGTACAAATCTTCTGCAATTGTTTTTATGCAGTTTATGGTAATGTAAGGCGGCTCAAATCGTCGTGAAATATATTTAGGATAAATTTCCTGTCCCTGCACGCTGGTATAAAAAGAAAAATTTTTTCCGGCATAAAGCTGCAAACCTATAGCCAGCGCGGATGGCGTGAGCGCAACAGCAGGCGCATCAAATGGTCCGATATAGGTAACGATTTTTTGCGGCAAGGGATATTTTGGGAAATAATATTTTATAAATTGAAAACTATGTTTTAATTCTTTTTCCAGCCAATCGAAATTTTGAAATTTTGGTTCGAGCGAATCCTTCAATGAATTATATGTCGATATAAAATTCCGGCAGGCAATAAACGAAGTGATACTCGTATCATTTAAAGGAGCAACGCCAAGAACGTTTACAACAAAATCATTGGTAAAATAAGGAAATTGTTTGGTGAGATTGTACAAACCTTGCTTGATATTATTTGTGTCAATGGAAAAAAATGCTTTATCAAAGCGATCGATTTTTACATTAACAGAAATATCAGAAACATCAGGAATATTTTTTTTATTGCCACAACCAAGTGCAAATAAAATGATGCAGCAAACGAGAAAATTATTTTTCATACACGAATTACGCGAATTGAAATGAATTATAAGAATTGAAAAATCAAACAAAATCTATAAACTGATTTTCACCGCTAAAATTATGTTTCTTAGCTCTTTTTTCGTTTCCATTTATATAATTCGCGTTTAACGTAAATTTGCAGTATGAAAATTGTTCTGGCGCAACAGAATTATCACATAGGTAATTTTGAAAAAAACAGGCAGAAGATAATGGATGCAATTTTGCAGGCAAAAAAAGAAAAAGCGGATTTGATTGTTTTTTCAGAACTCTCTGTTTGCGGTTATCCACCGCGCGATTTTGTAGAGTTTGAAGATTTTATTGGCGAATGTTACGCATCAATTGATATCATTAAACAACATGCAGATACTATCGGCGTAATTGTTGGTTCACCTATGAAAAATCCTGAAACTAAAGGAAAAGATTTGTTCAATGCCGCATTGCTGTTGTATGAAAAAGAGGTGAAAGGCATTGCGCACAAAACCTGTTTGCCTACCTATGATGTGTTTGATGAGTACCGTTATTTTGAACCAGGATATAATTGGAACACGGTTGATTTTAAAGGAAAGAAAATTGCACTTACTATTTGTGAAGACATCTGGAATCTCGGCGATAATCCTTTGTACAGAATTTGCCCGATGGATGAATTGATAAAACAACATCCGGATATCATGATTAATATTTCCGCATCACCGTTTGATTATGATCATGATGATGACAGGGAAGAGATCGTGCGGCAAAATGTTTTAAAATATAAACTGCCGATGATCTATTGCAATGCAGTTGGCTCACAAACCGAAATAGTTTTTGATGGCGGCAGTTTGGCGCTTGATGCAAATGGAAATATTATTAAAGAACTGAAATATTTTGAAGAAGATTTTGCGATGGTTGAGTTGGCAGAACTTGTCAATAGTCAGCTGTCAACAGTCGACCGTCGGCAATCGACTGTTGATGTTACTTTCGATAAAGAAATGCGCGTTTCCAAAATAAAAGATCCAGAAAAGATTATTGAATATCTCACTTCTGAAAATAATATCCGTCAAATTCACGACGCACTGATCTTAGGTATTCGCGATTATTTTGGAAAAATGGGTTTTTCAAAAGCTATTGTCGGAAGTAGCGGTGGAATTGATAGCGCAGTTACTTTATCATTAGCCTGTGAAGCATTGGGAAAAGAAAATGTTCGCGCAATATTAATGCCATCGCAATATTCCACATCGCATTCAATAAAAGATGCGGAACAACTTTCTCAAAATCTAGGTAATAATTACGACATCATTCCGATAAAAAATATTTACGATTCATTTCTTACGTCGTTAAAACCGGTTTTTAATAATTTGCCTTTCAGCATTGCAGAAGAAAATATTCAAAGCAGAACGCGTGGAAATTTATTGATGGCAATTGCAAACAAGTTCGGATACATTTTGCTTAACACATCAAACAAAAGCGAGCTTGCAACCGGCTATGGAACTTTATACGGAGATATGGCGGGCGGGTTAAGCGTTTTGGGCGATGTATATAAAATGCAGGTTTATGCTTTGGCAAAATACATTAACCATGACCGTGAGATTATTCCCGGAAATATTTTATTAAAGGCACCATCTGCCGAATTGCGACCAGATCAAAAAGACAGCGACAGCCTGCCGGAATATAATATTCTCGATAAAATATTATACCAGTACATTGAAAAAAGACAAGGCCCTAAAGAAATTATAGCTATGGGCATTAACGAACAGATGGTAAAAAGAATTTTAAAATTGGTAAACACTAATGAATACAAGCGAAACCAGTTCTGTCCTATAATTCGTGTAAGCTGCAAAGCCTTTGGTGTTGGGCGCAGAGTGCCGATTGTTGGTAAATATCTTTCTTAAAGTATTTTTTATTTCTCTTTAATGCTTTAGATAAACCGCCACATTAAAAGTAAGACCGCTTTCTGTAATTGCTTTTTCCAAATGCAATTGTGTTGTGGTAAGACTTGTGATATTTACAGTTCCGCCAAATGGCCCAAAAACCGAATCAGGAAAATTAATTACTGTTTGAGAAGAATTAAAACTCCACGTAAATGAAGTGGATTGTATACCGGTAGTATCGCAATTTATCGCTCCTTCATTTTCGGTTCCTGTGCTGTCGCTGTTAAAAGTTAATGTATTGTCTTTAACGCAGGATGGAATTATACTATCGGGAAGCGCTTCATCAATTGTTCCATCGCCATTAAGATCCAATCCGGCTGTATCATATTTCCAGGCAGATGCTGTTATCAATTGTGTTTTTGTTTGGCCGCCGGAAGAACTTTTTTTACTGCAGCCATTTATAATTAAAAAAAAGGAATAGCTGATCAAACTCAAGAACAAAACTTTTTTCATAAAATTTATTTATCTGGTGATGATCGAATACAATTTATTTAACTAAAAATCATGCCATACCTTGTTATTATCATTTAACGCTGACTTCAAAATTTTAGTGAAAAGAAAATCAATTAAATTAAAATTTCCCAATCCTGGCTCCGGAGATCAACCATTATTTTTATTGTTTAACAAACGTGAAAGTGTAAACTACCACGGGCGAACCTGTATCATCATCATAAACGAGTACAAGAGTTTTGTTGTTAAAACTTTTGATGGTATAATTAGTAAAATCTAAAACAAAAATATTACTGCTCTGTAAATACCATGAACCCGTGTAATTTCCCGCCGGAGTGCAAACAATGCCCTGATCCAAATAATCATAAGTAGAATCTGCGTTGAACCTTACTTCATCATCTGTTTGGCAGGCCTGCACGCTGTCAAATACGTTGATCACAGCGCCCGTTCCCGGTTTGGCGGTTTCAGAAGTGAACTTGTATGTTCCGGCTAAATTGGTTTCAGTAGGCGTTATGTTTGATGATTTACTCTTACTGCAACTATTAATTGCTACACCAATTGCAAACAAAATGATGCCTGCGTAAAAAATTTGTTTTTTCATAAATCAATAGTTTAAGGAGTGATTACGAATCTACAGATTATTATTCCTATTTTCTCAGGTACTTATAAAGAAAACTCAGGCAGCAGCTAATAATTAATTACTCAGGTAATTTATTGATTATTTAATTTGCAAACCGTTATTCAAAGTTGGCAAGCTACTTGCCGGTTGAATTCGTATTTTGCAACAATAATATTTTACTATGGTTTACACAGCGGAAGACATCCGTCAGCTAAATGAAAAAATTCAATACCAAAGCGCCTTTATAGATCGCCTTCGCGATGAAATTGGCCGCGTAATTGTTGGTCAGCAATATATGCTCGACAGGCTGATGATTGGTTTATTAAGTAATGGTCATGTTTTGCTGGAAGGTGTTCCTGGTCTTGCAAAAACATTAGCTATTAAGTCTCTTGCCCAGGCAATTCATGCAAAGTTCAGCCGCATTCAGTTCACCCCGGATTTATTGCCGGCAGATGTTGTAGGCACAATGATCTATAATCAGCAACGCAATGAATTTGTAGTTCGCCGAGGTCCGATATTCGCCAATTTTGTTTTGGCAGATGAGATTAACCGCGCTCCGGCAAAAGTGCAAAGCGCATTGTTGGAAGCGATGCAGGAACGGCAGGTAACTATCGGCGATACGAGTTATAAATTAGAAGAACCATTTCTTGTTCTCGCAACGCAAAATCCTTTAGAGCAGGAAGGCACTTATCCGTTGCCCGAAGCGCAACAGGATCGTTTCATTATGAAAGTTATTGTTGATTATCCCGGCAGGCAGGAAGAGCAATTGATCATCCGGCAAAATGTGCAGGCGATGACGCAGCCAAAAATAGAGCATGTAGTTTCTACACAGGAAATTTTGCAGGCGAGAGAATTAACAAGACAAATTTATATGGATGAAAAAGTGGAGTATTATATCCTGGATATTGTTTTTGCAACAAGATACCCGGAGAAATACAAATTAGAAAAATTGAAACCGATCATCGCATATGGTGGTTCACCTCGCGCGAGTATTAATCTTGCACTTGCGGCAAAAGCAAATGCATTTTTAAATAAGCGTGGTTATGTTGTGCCCGAAGATGTGCGCACAGTTTCCAAAGATGTGCTTCGGCATCGCATCGGGTTGACCTATGAAGCAGAAGCAGAAAATATAAATGTTGTGCACGTAATTGATGATGTACTTAAAGCTATACAGGTGCCGTAGAAGTTTTCAATTTTGAGTTTGGAGTTTGCAGTTCTTTGTTGCATGTTCGGTATAAAAAATATTTTGGTATCAATTTTTAAATTCTAAAAAATAAACAAAGTTGAAAGTTCAGGACTGTAAATTCTAAACTGTACACTATAAACTGATGTTAACTACAACAGAAATATTAAAAAAAGTTCGCGAACTCGAAATAAAAAGCAAAAAACTTACCCGTCATATTTTTACGGGTAAGTATCATAGCGCTTTTAAAGGCCGCGGAATGAGTTTCAGGGAAGTGCGCGAATATTATCCCGGCGATGATGTGCGGTTTATTGACTGGAATGTTTCTGCGCGTTTTGGACATCCGTTCAGTAAATTGTTTGAAGAAGAGCGCGAACTAACGGTCATCCTTATGGTAGATATCAGCGCAAGTTCATTATTCGGAACAGTATATGCAAATAAAAAAGAACTAATCACCGAAGTGTGCGCTGTGCTTGCGTTTTCTGCGATCAATAATAATGATAAGGTTGGAATAATTTTATTCAGCGATAGAGTTGAAAGATATATACCTCCAAAAAAAGGAAGAGAACATGTACTGTATATTGTTCGCGAGCTGTTGACAACAGAACCTAAACAACGCGGAACTGATATCAGTGAAGCCATCAGGTTTTTTAATAATTCGGTTCGCCAGAAAAGCATAGCATTTATTTTGAGTGATTTTTTGGATGAAAAATTTGATGATGCATTAAAAGTTGCAGCAAAAAAACATGATGTGATAGGAATTAAAGTGTACGATAAAATGGATATGCAATTACCGGAGGCCGGTTTGCTCGAAGTGCAGGACGCGGAAACAGGAAAAATTAGATGGGTTGATACCAATGATTATTTGGTGCGAACAAATTATCAGCAACGTTTTTTTTCTGCAACAGAAAATTGCAAATCTGTTTTTTTAAAAGCGGGCTGCGATTTACTGCACATACGTACAGATGAAGATTATGTAAAAGTTTTGCAAAAGTTTTTTATAGGAAGAAACAGGCCGGCATAATGCATGAAAAAAAATATACAATATATATCGTGGATTATTTTTTTGACGTGCAAAGCTCTTTTTGGTTTTTCGCAAAATCAAATTTCAGTAACGGCAACGGCTAACCGAAATCAAATTCTTATAGGAGAACCCGTTCAACTCACGCTCGAAGCAAAGTTGCCGTTGGGAATGCAGATGACATGGTTTCCGTTAGATTCCATTCCGCATTTTGAATATATTGAAAAAGGCAAACTCGATTCTGCTGTAACAGAAGATGGCAAAAGTTTTCGGCAGGATGTATTGATTACAAGTTTTGATTCCGGAATTTTTGTAATTCCTTCACTACCGCTTCTTTTAAATAATCAAAAATATCTCACCGATTCTATTTCTATCCAGGTTAGTTTCTCAAAAATAAATCCTAACCAGGATTATCACGATATTAAAGATATCATCGAAGTAGAAAATGCCTCTGTAAAATATGTTGCCTGGATAATTGCTGCGGTTACTTTAATATCACTTGCGTTGTTTATTTATTTTATCCGAAAAAAGAAAAAAATAATTGAGATAAAGCAGGTAGAAGAAATCGTTCCCAAACTATCTCCTTACGATGAAGCAATAAATGCATTGAGTGAATTGAAAAATGAAAATTTAGATCGCAACGGTCATGTAAAATTATATTACACACGGCTGAATGATATTTTTAGAAAATTTGTTTTGCGCAAACTGCAAGTTGCGAGCATGGCAAAAACAAATGATGAATTAATTATGCAATTACAAAAATCAGGTATGCCACGCGAGAAATTTTCGCAACTGGCAGAAGCCCTGCGAATGAGCGATTTTGTAAAATTTGCAAAATATATTCCCGGGCAAACAGACAATGATAATAGCTTTGCTGTTATCCGTTCATCAATAGATATTTTAAATGAAACAGAAAGATAGTGCTGTACAACTGGTTTGAACATATAACATTTGCTTACCCCGTTTTTTTCGCTCTTTTTGCGATAATTCCATTTTTGATTTTCTGGTATTTTGGCAATACAGAAAAAAATCAAGGTTCGGTAATTGTTTCTACCGTAAAAAGTTTTGACGCTATAAAGTCATGGAAAAATATTTTCCGGCATATACTTTTCATCCTTCGCATATTGGTTATCGTTAGTATAATAATTGCATTGGCAAGGCCACAAATAAGAAATGATGAACAGGTTATTAATGGCGAAGGAATAGACATTATGCTATGTCTCGATATCAGCGGAAGCATGCTTGCGCAGGATTTCACTCCCAACCGTATGGAAGCTGCAAAAAATGTTGCGTCGGAGTTTATTGACAATCGCCCGACAGACAGAATTGGTCTTGTTATTTTTTCCGGAGAAAGTTTTACCATGTGCCCGTTAACATCAGATCGTTCTGTTTTAAAATCTCAATTGTTCAATGTACAAAGTGGATTGCTGGAAGATGGAACTGCAATTGGTTCGGGGTTGGCAACATGTGTTGATCGGTTGCGTTCATCAACTTCAAAAAGTAAAGTGATTATTTTACTTACAGACGGAGAAAACAACGGCGGATTGATTGACCCGAATACTGCCAAGGAAATGGCAAAAGCATTTGGCATTCGTGTATACACAATTGGTATGGGAACAGAAGGTTTTGCGCAGGTGCCAATGCAAACTGCAAATGGTGTTATCATGCAAAAAGAAAAAGTTAGCATTGATGAAAAATTGCTCACACAAATTGCAAACGAAACTGGTGGAAAATATTACAGAGCTACGGATAACGAAAGTTTGCACAATATATATGCGGATATTGACAAACTGGAAAAATCAAAAGTAGAGATAACATCATTAAAAAAATATACCGAAGAATTTTTTCCGTTTGCCCTGGCTGCTGCCGGCTTGTTGCTTTTGGAATTAGTTTTGCGATTTACAATTTTCAGAAAGTTTCCATAGTTTGGGTTAGTAACAGATTATATAGATAGCGCGGAGAAATAAATAAATAATAAATTTGCAATACTCTGGTTGCAGATTGAATATACGATCAGAGAATTTTGTTAACACTAAACCTTTTATCTTATGATTGAAAATTTTTCTTTCAAAGAAGTAACTTATGGCATCAAAGAGGTACCGTATGACTTTAAAGAAGTAACGTTAGATATTATCAGACTGTGCATGGAAGTGCATAAACAATTAGGTCACGGTTTTGTAGAAATTGTTTATAAAGATGCAATTGAATGGGAACTAAAAAACAATGGTATAGCATACGAAAGAGCAAAGGAGTTTAACATTCTCTACAAAAAAATAATATTGCCACATAAATTTTACATGGATTTTATTTTGTTCGAAAATATTATTCTGGAAGTAAAAGCCGCAGAAGATGGAATTAGTAATGATTTTGCAGCACACGTTTTGAATTATCTCAAAGCATCACGTTGTAAGATTGGATTAATAGTGAATTTTGGCCGAAGCAATTTAGAATTCAGGCGTTTGATTTATTGAACTTTTTGCTCTCTGTTTTTCTATGTCTGTCTGTGGCTAAACTATATTCAATTGAAAGCAAAAGTATATAAATCAACCGGCAGCTGGTATTCCGTTAAAACAAAAACCGGCGAAAAATGGAATGCCCGTTTAAAAGGGATTTTTAAAACGGAAGGAATGAGTTCAACAAACCCTATAGCTGTTGGAGATGATGTTGAAATAGAAAAAGAGAACGAACTTGAAAATTCCGCGACTATAACGGAGATATATAACCGAAAAAATTACATCATCCGGCAGGCGCCATCGCACATAATTCACTACCAGATTGTTGCTGCCAATGTTGATCAATGTTTGGTAATTGCAACTTTGAAAGAACCGAAAACATCGCAAGGCTTTATAGATCGCTTTCTCGTTGCATGCGAAGCTTATCATATTCCTGCAGTAATTGTTTTAAATAAATCAGACATCTACAAAACCAAAGAATTAATTAAAGCCGAAGAATGGCGCAAAATGTATGCAGACGTTGGCTATCGGCTTTTGCTTGTAAGTATCAAAGAGAATAATGGCGTTGATGAAATTAAACAGCTGTTGCAAAACAAAATTACTTTGTTGAGTGGTCATTCTGGCGTTGGTAAATCTTCTTTCATTAATATTATTCTTCCGGATCTGATGCTCAAAACACAGGATGTTAGCGGCTGGAGCGGAAAAGGAATTCATACAACAACTTTTGCAGAAATGCACGATCTTGAATTCGGCGGACAAATTATTGACACGCCCGGAATGCGTGAATTTGGTTTAATAGATATTTCCAAACAGGAGCTGTCTCACTACTTTCCTGAAATGCGTTCGCGTATCAACGATTGCCAGTTTAATAATTGCCTGCACATAAATGAACCGGGTTGCGCAATAAAAAAAGCCCTCAGCGAGGGCCAAATTCATGTTGAACGATACATCAGTTATTGCAATATCCTGGATTCAATTAATGAATCAACATACTAATTTTATGACAAATACTTTTTCGCTGTGTTGATCATCAATTTCGTTTCCAAAAATTTTGCAACTTCCACAACAGCATCATTATCCTTTCTCGGCGCTTCACGAAACTTTCTCGGATAAATTGAAATGCCTGTGTAAATGTTGTAATGCAAAGTAAGCGTGTGACCTTTAAATGCAAAATCCCACATCATCGAATCAAAATCATCTGTTTTTTGCGTGAAACGGATGTCAAGGTCATCAGAAAGAATATTCGCTACTTCATAAAAACGTTTAAGACCGCAGTCGTCGTCAATAACTGCTTCAGTGCAACCGAAATCGGTACGGAGGGTGAGGCTCATAGTGTTGGGATTTACGTGTGTTATAAATGGGTTTTACGATTTGAATTTTGGCGCCTTTGGAACTTTCTCACCACTTAATATTCTTTCTGCGCCAACATTTTTTCCGTTGCTTGGGCATCCGTATTTTGGTCCGAATAAATTATTGAAAAGTCCGCATGAGCTGGTGCTGAGGGAAATAAGGGCACACAAAAGAAGGATCGTAAATGGTTTAGAGGTTTTCATCGGCACTTAATAAACGATCTAAACCTACAAATATTATTCAGCATTTGCAATACCGCAATAAGAAATCAGCTTACTGTCAACCGTCAATTGTCAACTTCTATCTGCCATCAACTCTCTCTGAACCAGTTGGCATATTTCACGTAGTTATTGGCTATCCGATCTATTTGTCCGCTAATGAGTTCCTGAGGAATATCTTTTATTTTTTGGGCTGGTAATCCGCCGTAAATAGAACCTTTCTCAACTTTTGTTCCTTCCAAAACAACCGCCCCGGCAGCAATAATGGAGTTGGAGCCAATTTCGGCATTATCC
This sequence comes from Chitinophagia bacterium, assembly GCA_963774065.1. Lineage (GTDB taxonomy): Bacteria > Bacteroidota > Bacteroidia > Chitinophagales > Chitinophagaceae > Puia. The sequence continues at coordinate 957,745 of CAVZDO010000003.1, read as the reverse complement.
ATAATTATTGCACCCATGCCAATCAAAACATTATCGTGCAAAGTACATCCATGCACAATAGCATTATGCCCGATGGAAACATTATTGCCAATAATGGTTTTTGTTTTTTGATAGGTGCAGTGAATCACCGCACCATCCTGGATGTTTACTTTGTTGCCAATGCGAATACTGTTTACATCGCCGCGTATTACCGTGTTGAACCAAACGCTGCAATCATCGCCCATAACTACATCGCCAACAATAGTTGCATTCGGCGCAATAAAAACATTATTACCCATTTTCGGATAAACACCTTCAACCGGAAGTATTATAGCCATATGATGTACGATTTTAGATTTACGATGTACGATTTGTTTATTTTCGGTTATACATTGCCGTTAGCTATTTGCTATTAGCTGATAGCTGCATTCACTTTCACATTTCCACATTTATTTTGTTCCCGGCATCTGTTCTCTGTTCAGCATCCTTGCGTCGCACTCTTGTACGGTTGATATTCTATTCAACTTCAGCATCAACTTTAAACTACCCAACTATCAACCGTAAACTCTAAACTGTAAATAAATCCTCTGCGAGAAACTTTCCTCACAAATATCCGACATTTGCCACAATGAATAACCGTGAATTATTTTTAAAACATATAGCCCAAACTTCGCCAACTCCAATAGCATTGGAAATTGTAAAGGCAGAAGGAACATTATTGTATGATGCATCCGGAAAAAAATATCTCGATCTAATCGGCGGCATCAGCGTTTGCAATACCGGTCACCGCCATCCAAAAGTTGTTGAAGCGATAAAAAACCAAACTGACCAATATCTGCACGTTTTGGTTTATGGAGAATTCATTCAATCTCCGCAAGTGCAATATGCAAAATTGCTTGCGCAACATCTTCCTGCTTCTTTAAATTCAGTGTATTTTACCAACTCCGGCGCCGAAGCTGTTGAAGGAGCTATGAAACTTGCCAAACGAGTTACAAACCGAACACAAATTATTGCATTCAAAAATTCTTATCATGGTTCAACCCAAGGCGCGTTAAGTATAATCGGAGATGAATACTGGCGAAATGCTTTTCGCCCGCTACTACCGGATATTTTGCACCTTGATTATAATTCTTTCGAATCCTTGCAAAGTATTACCGGAAAAACAGCCTGTGTGATTTTGGAAACGGTTCAGGCGGAGAACGGCGTATACGCATCAACGTTAGATTGGATGACTGCTTTGAAAAAAAAATGCAGCGAAACAGAAACATTATTAATTTTTGATGAAATTCAAACCGCCTTCGGAAGAACAGGAACGCTTTGGAATTTTGAGCAGTATAAAATTGTGCCCGATATTTTGCTACTCGGTAAAACGCTTGGCGGAGGTATGCCGCTCGGAGCTTTTATTGCCGAAAAAAAATTAATGTGGAGCCTGACTGAAAATCCGGTACTCGGACATATAACTACTTTTGGCGGACATCCCGTGAGTTGTGCGGCCGGCATGGCTTCCATGAAAGTGTTGCTGGAAGAAAATTGGATAAAGCAAGTTGCCGAAAAAGAAAAATTGTTCAAAAAATTATTGATAAATGCAAAAATAAAAACTGTTCGCTCCGCAGGATTATTAATTGCCGTTGAATTTGAAAATTTTGAAACCAATAAAAAAATTATTGATAAATGTATTGAACTTGGCTTATTGACGGATTGGTTTTTATTTGCTCCGCATTGCATGCGCATTGCACCGCCATTGATTATTTCTGAAGATGAAATTAAAAAAGCCTGCGAAATTATTTTGAAAGCGATAGATTGATGCAAGACCTATAAGGTTTTTAAAAACCTTATAGGTCTTAGTAAACTTGCCGTTATAAACCATAGCTCAATAGTAGCACTACGGATGAAAGGATTGCGACGCAACGATGATGCTATGGAAAACTGAAGCTGGTATCTATATATATTTTTCAGCTAGATCATTTTAAAAATAAATGCAGCGAGTAACCCGCCGATTATCGGGCCTATAACGGGAACCCATGCGTAATTCCAGTCACTGTCTCTTTTTTTAGGTATAGGTAAAATAAAATGCATGATACGCGGACCGAGATCACGCGCAGGATTGATGGCATACCCCGTTGGCCCGCCTAATGAAAGACCGATTGCGAGCACAAGCAACGCAACAGGCAATGCGCCGATTGCGCCGAGCCCCATTTTGCCATCGGTGTTGTTGAGGTTTATTGTTGGGTTTGCGATATAAAGCACTGCAAAAACCAACACGAAAGTGCCGATTAATTCTGTTAAAAAATTATTCAACGGGCTGCGGATTGCAGGCCCCGTGGCGAATACAGCGAGCTTTAAATCTGCATTGTCCGTTTCATAAAAATGCTGGCGATATGTGATCCAAACTATCAAAGCGCCAATCATCGCACCGGCAAATTGCGCAAGTATGTATGTCGGAACCAAAGCCCATTCAAATTTTCCGGCAGCAGCCAGGCTCAGTGTTACGGCGGGGTTCAAATGGGCGCCGCTATATGGCGCAGATACAAACACGCCAACATATACAGCCATCGCCCACCCAAAACTGATAACGATCCAGCCGCTGTTATTGCCTTTTGTTTTTGCGAGCACAACATTGGCGTTTACGCCGGTGCCAAGAATAATTAATAGTGCAGTGCCGGTAAGTTCACCCAGAAAAGGAGTCATGAAATTTACGATTTTAGATTTACGATTTCTGTAATTCGGTTATACTTTACTGTTAGTTTATACTTTTTGTTTTTTACTTTTTACTTTTTTGTTGCAAGCATCGGAAATTCTATTCAGCATCCTTGCGTCGCACTCTTGTACATTTGATATTCTATTGAGCCCTGGGCTTACTAATTGTGTTGCTCAAAATTATCCATTATCCATTATCAATTACTCGCCGGCAAATAATTTTTTGCTATAGCATTAAATGACTCAATCTGCTCTTTTTGCCAATGCTCATCTTTACCCATTTCCTGCGCCATCAGCAAAGCCACAACCGGCGCGGATTCTATAGCGGCATGTGCATCCAAAAACAAAGCTCTTGTTCTTCGTGCGAGAGCATCTTCAACAGTCATGCACATTTCATTTTGCACGGCAAAAATAATTTCTGCTTTTATATACGGAAGTTTTGAATGAATTAATTCACCGAGCGATTTGTCTTTTTCAATTAATGATCCTATTTTTTCTTTGTCCGTCCCAAAATAATAGAGCGGCGCGTTGAAATCACCTGTTTCCTTTGCTCCGTGAATTTTTAAATTTTTGGTAACACATTCTTGTTTGTGTAATCCTGATTTTTCTATTGCAATATCAATCACATCTTCGGCCATCTTGCGATAAGTTGTCCACTTTCCGCCAGTTATCGTTATTAACCCCGAATCCGAAACTGTAATGACATGATCTCTTGATAACTCGGCAGTTTTTTTGCCGCTTGATTTTACTAATGGCCGCAACCCGGCAAAGACGCTACGTATATCCATAACCGTTGGAATTTTTGTAAGATATTTTCCAATCTGGTGCAGAATAAAATCTACTTCTTTTTTCATTGCAACAGGCTCCGGTGTTGGATTTTTAACTGCTGTATCTGTTGTGCCGATGATAATTTTATTATGCCACGGAACTGCGAATAAAACGCGTCCGTCATCAGTATGCGGAACCATAATTGCAGATTCACCGGGTAAAAACTCTTTGTCTAACACAATATGCACTCCCTGGCTTGGCGCGATGATATGGTCACTTTTCTTATCATCCATTTGTAATATGGAATCTGTGAATACTCCTGTAGCATTAATAATTGCTTTTGCTTTTATTTCATATTCTTTTTTGGTAAGCGTATCACGGGCATGCACATACGTAATTTTCCCATCTGTTTTTATAAATTTGATAACGCCGCAATAATTTATAATTACCGCATTATTATCAACTGCAGTTTGCGCGAGATTAATGGCTAATCGCGCATCATCAAATTGTCCGTCGTGGTATAACACGCTTCCTTTTAATCCTTCTGCATCGAGCGTGGGAGCGCGTTGCAGCGTTTCTTCTTTTGATAAAAATTGTGATGGGCCTAAGCCCAGACTTCCGCTCATCCAATCGTACACTTTTAGGCCTATGCCATAAAAAGGCCCTTCCCACCATTTGTAATTCGGAACAACGAAGGATTGATTTTTTACAAGATGCGGCGCATTCTTTTTTAATATTCCGCGCTCATGCAATGCTTCCATTACGAGTTTGATATTTCCCTGTTGTAAATACCGAACACCGCCGTGCACTAATTTTGTGGAGCGTGATGAAGTGCCTTTTGCAAAATCATATTGTTCAAATAAAATTGTTTTGAATCCGCGGGAAGCTGCGTCCACTGCGGCTCCCAGCCCTGTTGCGCCACCGCCGATAATACAGATGTCCCATTCTTCCGAATGAGATTCTAATTGTTGTATCATCTGCAGGCGATTCATGATGTCAATGGTGAATGGTGAATGGTGAATAAGAACTTATATAATAATGAATGATAAATTTTATGCAGCGACTTCCATTATGCCGAATGGAATTGTTACAGTACAAGAGTGCGACGCAACAATGCCTCATAGTAGTAATGCGGGTTGGTTCATAATAATATTTTAGTTTAAGCTTTTAGCCTTTAGCCTTTAGCTAATAGCCAAACGCTAAAAGCTCAAGGCTTCTCGTCCGCCCATGCAATAGTTGCTTTCACTGCGCGATTCCATCCTTTCAATAATTGGTTTGCTTTTTCCGGCGCCATTGCAGGAATAAATTTTTTATCTACCTGCCATTGCTGTTGTATATCGTCAACACTTTTCCAGTAGCCAACCGCGAGTCCTGCGAGGTATGCCGCGCCAAGCGCAGTGGTTTCATAAACTTTTGGTCGCACTACGGGCACTTGCAAAACGTCCGACTGAAATTGCATCAATAAATTATTTGCAGTTGCGCCGCCATCAACACGCAACTCTTTAATGTCAATGCCGGAATCAGCCTGCATAGCTTTCAACACATCGTTGGTTTGGTAAGCGATGCTTTCCAGCGTTGCGCGAGCGATGTGCGCATTTGTTGTTCCGCGCGTCATTCCGAAAATTGCTCCGCGCGCATACTGATTCCAGTGCGGCGCTCCGAGACCTGCAAACGCAGGAACCATATATACACCATCGGTTTCGTTTACCTGCATGGCAAGATTTTCCACCTCGCCGGAAGTGTGAATGAAATGTAATCCATCTCTTAGCCATTGCACAACTGCGCCGGCAATAAAAATACTTCCTTCGAGTGCGTATTCAATTTTATTATTTATTTTCCAGGCAACCGTTGTGAGCAAATTATTTTTAGAAGTGACTGCTTTTGTTCCGGTATTCATCAGCATAAAACAACCGGTGCCATAGGTATTTTTTACCATTCCCGGTTGGGTGCAAAGTTGGCCGAATAATGCAGCTTGTTGATCGCCGGCAATACCTGCAATTGGAATTTCCGTGCTTGGCGCAATGCTTTGACTTGTTCCATATACTTCGCTCGAAGCTTTTACTGTTGGCAAAATGCTTTTAGGAATGTCGAATATTTTTAAAAGTTCATCGTCCCACTCTCCGGTGTGAATATTAAGTAACATTGTTCGGGATGCATTGGTAGTATCTGTTACATGCAGGTTACCGTTAGTAAGCTTCCAGATGAGCCAGCTATCTACAGTTCCAAATGCAAGCTCACCTTTTGTTGCTTTGGCTTTTGCGCCGGGAACGTTTTCAAGAATCCATTTTAATTTTGTTGCGGAAAAATATGCATCAATGATCAATCCTGTTTTTTCCTGGATCGTTTTTGCTAAGCCGCGCGATTTTAATTCGTCGCAAAACTCAGCGGTTCGCCTGTCTTGCCAAACAATAGCATGATGAACAGGCTTGCCTGTTGCACGTTCCCACACAACAGTTGTTTCGCGTTGGTTGGTTATACCTATAGCAGCGATTTGTTGCGGAGTGATATTTTTCTTAGCTAATACTTCTGCGAGAACGCCATATTGTGAAGACCATATTTCTTCCGCATCATGTTCAACCCAGCCGGGATTAGGATAAAATTGAGTAAATTCTTTTTGCGCAACATTGATAATATTTCCGGAATGATCAAAAAGAATAGCTCTTGAACTGGTAGTGCCCTGGTCGAGAGCGAGAATATATTTATCTGACATGCAATCGGTAATTTAATGCACAGGGAAATTAGGGAAAATATGGGAATGGGAAATAAGGAATTAGAATTAAGAAATAAAAGTTGACTTAGTAATTTTTTAAAGAGAATTTGGAATATGAGTAATTTATATTTACTTTGTATTTCAAAGTACTTTTATGCACAGTATAGATGAGTCCCTGGAAACCCTTCAGGATATTAAACGCATGATGGAGCGTTCTTCCCGGTTTATCAGTTTAAGCGGGTGGAGCGGAATTTCTGCAGGAGTTTGTGCGTTAGTCGGAGCCTGGTTTGCTCACAACCAGATAGAAAAATATCAATCCGGAATTAACAGTAACCCGGCTGGCAATAATGATATTTTCAATTTTCCAAGCATGGGTTTGTTGCAACAATTATTGTTGACGGCCATTCTAACTTTTCTTGGAGCTTTAATTTCATCTTTTATTTTTACTTATCTGCGGAGCAAAAAAACCAAAGTTCCTTTGTGGGGATTAACTGCCAGGCGACTTCTTTTGAATACAATTATACCTATGCTCGTTGGTGGCTTTTTTATTTTACGGATGATGCAATTAGGCAATTATGAATTGATCGCATCTGCTTGCCTTTTGTTTTATGGATTAGCGTTGGTGAATGCGTGTAAGTATACTTTTAATGAAATCAGGTATCTTGGTTACGCAGAATTGGTATTAGGTTTGATAAGTCTTTGGCAAAATGGAAATGGATTATATTTTTGGGCAGCAGGTTTTGGAGTGCTGCATATTATTTATGGCGCTATGATGTGGTGGAAATATGAGCGAGTTAAAAGTTAATAAAGGAATGAAAAATCCGATTGATAATTTAAATAAAGTTTTTGACAGTCGTATCCGTTTAGGCGTAATGAGCGTATTGTCTGTTAATGAAGAAATAAATTTTAACGACCTCAAAGAATTATTAAAGGTGACAGATGGTAATCTTGCTTCGCATCTCTCAAACCTTGAAGAAAACGGATATATAAAAGTGAAAAAAGGATTTATCGGGCGGAAAACAAACACCACCTATTCAATAACAAAAGCAGGTGAAAAGGCATTTAAAGAACATCTTGGCGGATTAGAAAATATGATTAAAGGAATAAAATAATTTTTTTGTACTTATACTTTGTAATTCAAAGCACTTTTAAAAACAATGAAATGAAAAATATACCTATTCTCTCACACGCAAGCGCGGCTATTATTGTTACTGTAATTTTTCTTTTTATTTATGCATCTGTTCAGCAGAGTTATCGTACTGCCGCAAATGATCCGCAGATACAACTTGCTTCAGAAATTAAGTATCGTTTGGAAAATGCCCAGTCGATTCAAAATATTTTTCCGAATGACAGTGTTGATCTTTCAAAAAACTTTAGTGTTTTTGTCATGCTTTTAGATAATCAATGCCGTGTTACGCGCTCGTCTGGGTTTTTGCATGGCGAAACACCAATGCTGCCAAATGGAGTTTTCGATTTTGTAAAAACTAACGGTGAAGACCGTGTAACATGGCAACCGCAACCTAATGTGCGTATGGCTATGGTGATTGTGAAGATTAATGCTGATAATGTAAATTATGTTGCGGTTGGCCGTTCTTTAAAAGAAGTTGAAATAAGAGAAAGCGATTTGCTGTTTATGACTTTTATTGGATGGATTATTTGCATTGCTGTAATTGCAATCAATGCGAGTATTTATTTTTTTATGAAATTTAAGAAGATAGAAATTAGAAGATAGAGTTTTGACCACATTACACCATAATCTTCTAACTTCTATCTCCTATCTTCTAAAAATATAAACTCCTTGCTTTAAAAATCAACACCCATTGAAAAATACCAAATTGGTCCGCCGCGGAAAAATCCATTCATTGGCCAACCTGCGTCAAGACGAAGGAAATATCCTAATAAAGTGCTTCTCACGCCAAATCCATAACCTCCTGCAAAAGGCCCGATACCACCAGCTTTGATAAGTACAGTTAAATCAGGAGTATCTCCTGTATAGGTAGCAGTTGGTCGGCCTAATTTGTTATAGGTTCCATTCCACGCGGTTCCAAAATCGAAAAATTGTACTAACTGAAAATTACGAAGAAACGCATTGTTGATTGGCTTGTTAAATAATGTTGAGAATACCGGCAGGCGAAGTTCGCTGTTAATAATAGCGTCATTATTTCCGTTTGCAAGGTTTTGATTATATCCGCGCAAATTCACAGCGAGAGATTGAAATGCGTAAGACTGATCCTGCGGCGTTGGCGAATTGTTTGCTTTTGGAAAAAGCCATCCATCGGTTCCGCCGAGATAATAAATTACTTTTTGATTTCCCCATGAAAAATCTGCCGCTGCGCGAACTGCCCAAATAAAATTGCGGTAGATGGGATAATAGTTTCTTGCATCAAAACCAAAATTAAACATCTTCCTGCCTTCACCATCTTCCGGTTGATTTACCTGCACGTTAAAATCCATGTATGCTTTATATCGTAAGCCGTTCCAGATATTAGTTGCTTTTAAAACGGTGTTATCGAAAACATACTCCAATCTTGACACAACATAGGTTTGCTTATTAATATCAGGAGCTTTAAGTAACAAGGTATCTATCGGTATATCGCCAATTGGCTGCAATACCCATTTGTTGGTTCTAACGCCTAAGTATAGACGTAAACTTCTCACTTTATCAAAAGGATATTTTATTATTGCCTGGTACAAATTAGAATATGATTTTGCGTTTGCAGGTAAGTTCATTATTGCAGTGTCGGCGCTGTTGGCTATTTGAGCTGAACCGACCTGCGTTTGCCGGTAATACACCAATGAAAAATCAACAAGTTTTTTCAGATAATCAATTCGACCAAACCATTCGCTGCTGCCATCAAAAAAAGATGCAGTGCTTGGTACAAAAACATTTCCGCTGCTGGCAACAGGTGATGGGCTGTTGCTTCCGCTAAAAAATGGCAACCTGAACCCGCCGGTAAAACGAATGTCTTCAAACAAATCGAAAACAGATACTTTGAACATTCCGCTGAATGCATCTACTCCATTAAGGCTAACAGGCAACGAACCTGAATATGGCTGGTATTGATTAACGAGCACATCATTATTAAAACCTGCAGTAAAATTATCAACCGAAAATTTTAATTTATAATCCAGCAGTTTTGCTTTTTTCAATATTGGTTCCTGTTCAACAGACGCTGCGGTTTTTTCCTGCTGTGGTTGTTCTGCAATTTTTGCTTTCGCTGTTGTATCTTTTGGTTCTTTGTCAAATTCGCTTTGAAAAAAGTCTTGTTGTTTTTTTGCAGTATCAGCCGGCAGTTTTGATGTTTGAAATTTAAGCGCTTCTCCGCCGGTTATTTTTTCATTCAAAATAGTTTCTTTGCGGTAATCTGTTAATTTCGGATTGATATTTCTTTTCTTTAGTGCGGTTTCATCAACTTTTAATTTGTATAAAAATTTCAAATCACCTTCCTGTCTTACTTCGCTTACCTGTCCATTATCTCCTGCAATTTTTGTTTCTTTTAAACCGCTTTGATAATTAGTGAGAGGAAATGCATATGCCGAATCTTTAGTGATGGCGAAAGTAAACATCGTATCAGGTTCTGTTTTTTTATTTGCCTGTAAAACAGAATCTAATTCTTTTGCATCGGGATTGTGCAATACTTCATCTCCTACTCTGTAAACAGTATCTATACCGGCTCTTTGCGTTGTAAAAAAACCTGCGTAACGGTTATTGATTCCATTTTCATCGCTTATAAATGTGAAGTGAAAATTGTTGTACTGCGTCGGAAAACGCGCATCTCCATATTTTAAATGAGTAAGCTGGGAAATTTGTTTGAAATCAGATTTATTCCAGTTATCAACCAGGAAAATATTATAATGATGATCGGATGGTAAAATGCTGTCTCCTGTTGGAGCTGTGGCAGACGGGCGGTTTGATGAATAAATGATTCCTGTTTTTCCAGGGAAAGAAACGAAAGAGGCATCAAGATCATCGTATATATCGTTGGTAATTTGCTCTACCTTTTGATCATCCATTTTATAAACAAAAATATCCGACTGCCCTTTTTTTACAGCGCTTAATAAAAGTGTATTTGCATCAAGCATGTATTTCATATCCTGGATCTGATCGAACATGGGTAACTCCTGTTCAATTGGCTTGTACTTTTTTACAATGTCGTATACAAACAATTTTATTTTTCCGCGATCCCAGTAAATCACTGCAAGTCTTGTTCCTTTTCCATCCCAAGCTATAAGCGGATAGTGTGGATTAAGTATATTTTCATTTGAGCGAACGCCGTTCTTCAATAAAATTTTTGTGTTTATAAAATTTTCATGCAGCACAACATTGTATTGCCCGCGTTTAAATTCAACAACAGCATAGGTTTGGCTGCGCGGGGCAGGATTTGGCGAGAAATAAAAAAAATCTTTAGCCGGATTCACTTCTTCCACAACTGAAATTGTTCCTTTGGGAAAATTGCGTCTGCCGCGAATATCTTTTTCATACTTATCTTCTTCTTCATTCATAAAATCTTTCAACACTTCTTTGAACTTTTTTTTGCAAATGCGTTGCGAAGCATTGTTAAGATTTCTGTACACTCTTGACAGGTAAAGAAAATAGGTTACGTTTTCTTTTTTGTATTTATCTGCGATGTATTTCCAAAATGCGTGGCCGGCGAGATTGGGCTTTTCGAATGCGAACTGGTAAAAATTATTATACTTGCCGCTGAGAATTGCAGATTTTAGTTGATCATCCAAATCAGTACTCCATGGTTCCGCGATGTATTCAATATATCCATCGGTTAACCATTCGGGCAAATCGAGCAAAGCCTGGTTGGCCGCAAATTCGCCGAGGTCATCGCCAAACAAAATATTTTCTACCAACATTCTTGCAATACCTTGTCTAACCTGGATACGCATTTTATTGTAGTCATCGGTATAATAAAGCACTACTTTATTATTCACCAATTTTGTAATGCCACCGGTAGTTTGCCAGTCGAGGCTCAATCCAATATTGGATTGTTCCATATCATTAAAACTGTTGTAAATAACCAGGTTGCCGCGGCGCTGCAAACCATATTCCGCCTGTTGTTCAATTCCTGCTAGTTCTTTCTCGGCAAGTTGTGCAACATATTTTGCTATAGGTTGGCCATTTTCGTAGAAGTATGTATTGAAATTTGTGGTTTGATAATATTTCCATTTGAATTTTTTAAACTGTAAACGGTTTTTGCCGAACTCCACTGTATTAACCTGCGCCGAAGTTTGAAAAAAGAAACAAACTGAACAGATAAGGATTAAAAAAAAATGCTTTTGTTGTAACTTACTCTTATAAACTTGCATATCCATTCTTTGAAATTTTAAAGTTATAACAATCCGAATTATCGGTGAAATCCATTTTGATTATAAAATGTAACAAGTATGATTAACATTCAAAGTTTTACGTTCAATCCGGTACAGGAAAATACATACGTTTTATATAATGATAAGGATGCCTGTTGCATCATAGACCCGGGATGTTATTTTGGTAATGAACGAAAAACTTTACAGGATTTTATTGATCAAAAAAAATTAATGCCAAAATTATTGTTAAATACGCATTGCCACCTCGACCATGTGTTTGGCAACAAATTTATTTTTGATACCTATAATTTGCCATTGCATTTGCATAAAAATGAAAAACCGGTTTTGGATTATGCGCCAACATCCGGATTAAACTGGGGAATGCCTTTTGAAAATTATCGTGACGAATTAATTTTTTTGGAAGAAGACGATGTAATTAAGTTAGATAATGATGAATTGAAAGTATTGTTAACTCCCGGTCATTCGCCGGGAAGCATTTGTTTTTATTGTGAAGCGCAAAAATTTGTTATTGGCGGAGATGTATTGTTCCGGCAAAGTATAGGAAGAACAGATTTGCCCGGCGGAGATTTTGATACATTGATAAACAGTATTACCACTAAATTATTTACGCTGCCGGATGATGTAACAGTTTACCCCGGCCATGGCGAACCGACAACAATTGGGTTCGAAAAAAATAATAATCCATTTTTAACCTGAAGATCGAAGTGAGCCACTAACGTATATGCACAACCGAAAATTAATAAAGTATTCGATATTATCAATTATCAATTAATAAGTCGCTCTTCCCCCGGAAATATCATAAATAAAACCTGTAGAAAAACTATTTTCATCAGACACGATAAAGCACGACATGGCTGCAACTTCTTCCACAGTGCCCATTCGCTGCATCGGAATTTTTGCAAGCATATATTTTAATTGCTCCGGAGAAGTATCATCATTCATAGGTGTTGAAATAACTGCAGGCGCAAGTCCGTTCACCAAAATTTTTGTGGTTGCAAATTCTTTTGCCACACCTTTCACCAAACCAATAACGCCGGATTTTGTAGTTGAATAACCAACCATTCCGGGATTGCCTTCCTTACCTGCGATGGATGCAATTAATAATATTCGGCCAACACCGACTTTTTCCATTACCTGCAACGTGAATTTTGTAATAAGAAAAGTTCCTTTCAGATTTACATTGTACACTTTGTCGAAATCTGCAACAGAATAGTTTGTGATTTTTGTACTTGTTGGTCCAACAATTCCCGCTGCGTTCACAAGAATATCTATTTTCGAAAAATCTTTTTCAATTTGCGAAATAGCTTGTGCAACCTGCTTTTCGTTACTGATATCTGCAACATAACCGTTCACTTCAACACCAATCTTTTTTAACTCCTCCACTGTATTTTGCAATAGGTTTTGATTAATATCCATCAACGCGAGCTTGGCGCCTTCTTTGCCAAGACGCATAGCAACTGCTTTTCCGATGCCCATTGCTGCGCCGGTTACGATTGCTATTTTATCAGAAAATCTTTTATTCATTTAATTTGATTTTGCCACAGATTGCACAGATGATCACAGAAAAATTCATTGCAAAAATTCTGATATCCAATTCTGCTTGCTGATGATCTTACCTATATAAGGTAATTTGGAAAATTCTCTTCTTTCAATTCTTAATATAAAAAGTGCAAACGCCGATGTAAAAATAGTTGCCAACCCTATGCTGAACCAATTGTTCGTCCAAAAACTGGTTATAAAATGATGAAGAAAATATAGCAAAGCAACAATCACTAAATATGCGACTAATTTTTTTGTAGCATAAGGAATGCGATATGCTTTTTGTCCCCAGAAATATGAAATCACCATCATGCTTCCGTAACATATAAAAGTTGCCCATGCACAAGCCATATAACTGTAACGCGGAATAAAAACATAATTGATAACGAGAGTTATTGCTGCGCCTATCAGCGTAATAACCGCACCGGGCATGGTTTTGCGCGAAAGGCGATACCAGATGGAAAGATTAATATAAATGCCGAGAAACATGTTTGCAAAAAGTAAAATCGGAACAACTTTTAAACCTTCCCACATTTTTGGATCGCGGATTAATTGTTTCCAGATGTTTAAATAAAGCGCAACAACTAAAAACATAATGCAAATAACAATCACAAAAAATTTCATAACCCTTGCATAAGTTTTCTGAGCGTTTTCTTCGGCGGATTGTTTAAAATAAAATGGTTCCGCGCCCATGCGAAACGCCTGTACAAACAAACTTATTAATATAGATAGTTTATAGCAAGCGCTGTAAATACCAACTTGTATTGTTGCAGCATCACCAGTTAAAGGATTCCATTTTTTTAGCATGATGCGATCAAAAGTTTCGTTCACCACTCCTGCAAAACCTGCGATAGTTAACGGTAATGAGTATATAACAATTTCTTTCCAAAGCTTTGTATTTAATTTCCATCTGAATTGCGCGAATTCTTTTGCCAAAGCGATTACCTGGAAAAAAGATTGCACAAGATTTGCTATCAGCACATACCCAACTCCGAAACCAGCGCTGTATAAAAAAAGAAAAACGCTATTAGGATGATCTTTTAAAAGTTTCGGACAAATGGATAAGAAAAAAAACGTTAGCGCAATATTTAAGAGAATACCCGTAACTCTGATAAAAGCAAATTTTTTTGGCCTGTTATCATGTCGCAATTTGGCAAATGGAATAGTGGAAAGCGCATCGCATGCAATAATAAAAGCACTGATCGTAATATATTCAGGATGTTTTTCAATTCCTATAAACGCTGCAATCTGGCTATTAAATAAAACAGTTAGCGTTGCAATAATTGTGGTGCTGATAATGAGTGAGGTCATCGTAGTATTGTACACATCTTTTTCAAATTCTTTTTTTTGTATGAACCGGAAATATGCAGTTTCAAATCCGAACAAAACAATAGTGTATAAAAAAGGAATCAGTGCATATACCAAACTCATTTGGCCGTACTCCGGGGTTTTTTTGAAAGCGAAAGTGAGATATGGGGTTAACAAATAATTCAGCAGTCTTGCAAAAATTGAACTTGCTCCGTACCAAACTGTTTGTCCTGCCAATTTTTTAATGCTGCTCAATAAATAGAATTTAATGAACAAAAATAAACTTCATCTTTATATATTTGCTATCCGATTTAAAAACATATAATAATTGACTGCTTAAAATAATATTAGATTCACCAAAACTTATTGCTATGCGACAATTTTTATTAGCTGGTGTTGTTTTTTTAGGTGCATGTTTTTCAGCAAAAGCACAACAGGCCTATGATAGCAAACTCGACTATCAGAAAACTTCCATTTCCACAGCCAGTATTGAATTAGCGTATTCCCAGGATGTGATTGAAGATGCTATTAAAGATTATATGGTGAAGAAAGGAGTTAAAAGCTCCAGCACAAAGGGATTTACAGTTTATCGCGGAGCTAAATTAGATGATGCGGACAGCGACCCCCGTGATCTATATTTTAAAATAGAACGCAAGAAAAAAGAAAAAGACATATCGGTTATTTCTCTGTTCTCTACAAAAATCAATACGGATATTCTTGCAAAAGATTCATTAGATAACGGGCAAATAGATAAGGCAAAAGCTCTGCTGAATAACCTTGTTCCATATATTGATGCACACAATTTGGAAGTGCAGATCGGCGCACAGCAAGACATGCTAAAAAAAGCGCAGAAAAAACAAAACAGTTTGCTGAATGAGCAAGGAGACCTTGAGAAAAAACTTAGAAAAATTCAGGATGATCTTAATCAAAATAAAGTTGATCAGGCTGCACAAACACAAGCTATGCAGAATACGGTAAACCAGGATGCCGATGCAACTAAAAAGGCAAACAAAAAAATGAGCAAATTGCTGGATGAACAGAGCAGCCTGGAGAAAAAGCAGAGAAATACTCAGCAAGACCTTGATGATGTTAAAAAAGATATAGATGCGCAACAAAAAGAAGTTCTAAAACAACAACAAACGCTCGATGCGTTAACTGCCAAGAGAAAAAGTTGATAGGTGAATAGTGAAAGGGGAAACTTCAAAATTCCACTATTCACTATTGACTATTCACAATTAATAATTCTTACTACTTATTTTTTTACGATTAGCCTTAATTTCGCTATTTTTCTTTTTAGATTCGATTCTTTTTTCTTTTGCAATTTTTGTGGGTTTTGTTGCAACACGTTTTTTTTCTTTTTTGAGAGCTTGTTCTATTAGCGAATTTATTTTTTTAATTGTTTCCTGTTTGTTTTCTAATTGCGAGCGATGCACCTGCGATTTTGTTTGCAAAAAACCTAATGCATTGATTTTATTTGCAAGTTTTACGTGCAATCTTTTTTTCTGCTCATCATCAAGTAACCGGGAGCTGTCAATATGAAAAGACGCTTCAACCATTGATTCAACTTTATTTACATTCTGTCCGCCTTTACCGCCGCTGCGCGCAGTTTTAAAAATAATTTCTGGAAAGACATCTATCTTCATGTTTCAAAATTACAAATTAAATTTTTTGCAAAAATGCGCGTAGTCATTCAGCGGGTAAGCAATGCCAGCGTTACAATTGAGGGGAAATTAAAATCGCATATTAAAAAAGGATTGCTGATTTTTTTAGGAATTGAAGATGCAGATAATGCAGAAGATATTGAATGGCTAAGCGCAAAAATTATTAACCTGCGAATATTTGATGATGAAAATGGCGTGATGAATATTTCAGTTAAAGATGTAAGCGGAGATATTTTGCTGGTGAGCCAGTTTACTTTGCATGCTTCAACTAAAAAAGGAAATCGCCCTTCTTATCTTCGCGCAAGCAAACCGGAAATTGCCATTCCGTTGTATGAAAAAATGATAACCCAATTTGAAAAAGATTTTGGAAAAAAAATTTTTACAGGAGAATTTGGCGCAGATATGAAAGTTGAATTATTGAATGACGGACCCGTGACAATTGTTATAGATACGAAGAGCAAAGAATAAGTATTTTAATTCGTGTAATAAAATTGTATTTATGAAATTAAAAGTTTTTGTTGTTAATGCTTTTGCAGAAACTGCTTTTGGCGGCAACCCCGCTGCTGTTGTGCCTTTGGAGCAATGGTTAAATGATGATTTATTGCAGGAAATTGCTGCGCAACACAATCTTGCCGAAACAGCATTTATTGTTCCGCAAGATGATGATTTTGCAATTCGTTGGTTAACTCCTTCAGTGGAAGTAAAATTGTGCGGGCACGCAACGCTTGCATCAGCGCATATTTATTTCAATCACCTTAATTATAATAAAGAAAAGATTACGTTTCATTCCAAAAGTGGTCCGCTACATGTAACAAAGCGCAACGATGAAAAATTGATGCTTGATTTTCCTGCAGATAAATGTGTTGAAATATCTAACGCAACTGAATTAGAAAAAGCTTTAAAAATAAAACCTGTTGCAGTGTATAAATCTTCTTTTGATTACATGGTGATAGCAAATAGCCAAACGGAAATTGAAAATCTTTCACCAGATTTGAATATTCTAAAAAAACTTCCTTCACGCGGAACAATTGTAACTGCAAAAGGTGATGATGCAGATTTTGTGTCGCGTTGTTTTTTCCCGCAATCAGGTATCGACGAAGATCCGGTAA
This sequence comes from Chitinophagia bacterium, assembly GCA_963774065.1. Lineage (GTDB taxonomy): Bacteria > Bacteroidota > Bacteroidia > Chitinophagales > Chitinophagaceae > Puia. Next base: position 940,637 of record CAVZDO010000003.1, on the reverse strand, counting down.
CAGGTTCTGCGCATACATCTATGGTTCCTTATTGGGCTAATAAATTGGGGAAGACAAAATTATCTGCAATTCAATTGTCCAAAAGAAAAGGATATTTAGATTGCGAATTACTTGACGACAGGGTTTTAATGAGCGGTCGCGCAATTACATATTTGGAAGGAGAAATTTTTATTTAATACCAGCTTCAGTAACTCCGGTTGAGCATCGTTGCGTCGCAATCCGTTCATCTGTAGAATATATATTGAACGCTTACTAAAACATAAATTGCGTAATAATTAAAATTTGTGGAATAAAAAATTACAAATGCCAACAGAAGAAATTTCAATTAAAAAAGCGCAACAATTAGTTGACGACTGGATAAAAACCACTGGTGTTCGCTATTTCAGCGAATTGACGAACATGGCAATACTAGACAGAAGAAGTGGGCGAAGTTGCACGATTGATGAGTCGTTTATACGGTGATCAATCTTTTAAAGAATCAGATAAACAAAAAAATCTTGCTGATGAATTGGCCGATGTTTTATGGGTTTTATTATGCATCGCCAATCAAACAAAAGTTGATCTCACAGAAGCTCTCCATAAAAATTTTGAAAAGAAAAATATCCGCGATGTAAATCGTCATCAACAAAATAGAAAATTGTTGTAAGCATTAGCCTGCTGTAAAATCCAGTTTACAAAGTGCGGCAGCTGCGTGTAATCTTCCTGCTTTGATATGTTCAATCAATTGAGATAATCTTGCCTGGTATAAGCTATAAACTGTTCCATAGGCCGATTTGATGCTGTCTTTTTCAAAATGTGATATTTTTCCGTCGAATGAAATGGCAATCGTAAAAAGGTTCAGTAAAAAATTTCTTTCCCTATCATTTACTTTCAGCAACGTTTCCAAAAATAAATCCCAATCGTCGTAATGATCATCATCATTAATTTGCAGGAGATCCTGGAAACGCAATAATAGTATTATCATGTTTGGATGATAATTTCTTGCCATTACCAAAGCGTTGCCGATAGCGCGGATGCAACCGTTTTTTGCTTCGGGAGATAATTGTTCAATCAAATGTTCATGCAATAAATTATCGGCAATATGATTGCTTAATGCAAAACCAAACAAACGCAATCTTGCTTCACGCACCACTCGATGAATTACCATTCCGTTCCAAAAACATTCAACGGGCAACGCGATATAATTAATAGATATGCCGGCTATTGTTTCTCCAAAACTCTTTCGCAACAAAAATTTAAAAATAAAATTTGTAAGAAATATTCTCACTTTATATAACAAGCCGAGAATGAGCAAATTTCTTTTTGATATTTGCTCGAACGGATCAATGCCTAAAATTCTCATTTCCGGATCAGGCAGTTCCAGCGCGGCTCTTGCGAGAATGTTGGTTACATTAAAAGGTCCGGTTTGTAAAAAATCTTTTTTATGCGCATGAATGTTTATCATTTCACTCACTTCGTGAACAGCTTTGATGGCAATGATAAATAACAAATAGAATTCAATCGCAATGGAAATAACAGTTACGCCTAACGTCCATGCATAATGTATTTTCCATGGTTCATTCTGTTTCAATAAATCAACATATACGGTTGGCCAAACGCATATCAAACCAACAATGGCGGAAAGAAAAATTCCTCTGGAAGAAATCCTTTTTATTTTCCGGTTCAATTCCTCATCGGTAAAATCAAAAACATGATGATCAAATTCCCGCTTACCTAAAACATTAAGGTAATACGTGCCGAATTTTTCCATCAACGGAATTTTTCTTTCTTTGAATTCAACAGCAGTTGGCATATGTTTTTGAAGTGTGGAAGCAAATGTACTTGAAGTAATTTTTTTCTTCATTTTCATATCTCCACATTTTTATATTATTTTTTCATTCCCGTATTCTATCTGCATTCTGTCTTCGAACTACTCATTATCTTTGCGCCCATTATGGCAAACGACACCAACAGATTCCAGGCAATTATTTCGCACTGCAAAGAATATGGATTTATTTTTCCTTCCAGCGAAATTTACGACGGGCTTGGCGCGGTTTACGATTACGGACAATGGGGGAGCGAGCTGAAAAAAAATATAAAAGATTATTGGTGGAAAAGCATGACGCAACTGCATGAAAATATTGTTGGCATTGATGCGGCAATTTTTATGCATCCCACAACATGGAAGGCAAGCGGGCATATAGATAATTTCAGCGACCCTATGATTGATAATAAAGACAGTAAAAAAAGATATCGGGTTGATCATTTGATTGAAAAATTTGCTGATGAATTAAAGGTACAAGGCGCAATCGACAAGGCGCAAGCGTTGCTCAATTCTATGGATGCCTTACTTGCTAAAGATGATTTTGAAGGATTGAAAAAACTGATCGAAGAAAATAAAATCAAATGCGATATCAGCGGAACAAGCAACTGGACTGATGTTCGCCAATTTAATTTAATGTTCTCAACGGAATTTGGTTCCACTGCATCTGCAGATGATGAAGATAATAAAATTTATTTGCGGCCGGAAACTGCGCAGGGAATTTTTGTGAATTTTTTGAACGTGCAAAAAACAGGAAGAATGAAAATTCCTTTTGGCATTGCGCAAATTGGTAAAGCATTCCGTAATGAAATTGTTGCGCGACAATTTATTTTTCGCATGCGCGAATTTGAGCAAATGGAAATGCAATTTTTTATTCGTCCCGGTTCGCAAAAAGAATGGTATGAATTCTGGAAAGAAGAAAGAATGAAATGGCATTTGAGTTTAGGAATTTCAAAAGATAAATATCGTTTTCATGACCATGTAAAACTTGCGCACTATGCAGATGCGGCGTGCGATATTGAATATGATTTTCCGATCGGATTTAAAGAAGTGGAAGGAATTCATTCGCGCACAGATTTCGATTTAAGAAATCACCAGGAATACAGCAAAAAGAAAATGCAATATTTCGATAATGATTTGGATGCAAACGGAAAACCTTACGGAAATTATATTCCTTATGTTATTGAAACTTCAATCGGGTTTGACAGAACTGTGTTAATGATTTTAAGCGAAGCATATGCTGAAGAAAATTTGAGCACAGCTGAAAAGCAGGACAGTCGCGTTGTTCTGAAGTTCCCTCCAAAATTAGCGCCGATAAAATTGGCAATACTTCCATTAGTAAAAAAAGATGGTTTGCCTGAAATTGCAAAAGAAATAATGAATGAATGCAAAAATTCTTTTCGTTGTTTTTATGAAGAAAAAGATACGATCGGAAAACGTTATCGTCGTATGGATGCGATCGGCACACCGTTTTGCATAACCATAGATCATCAAACAAAAGAAGACAACACCGTAACGATTCGTTATCGCGATACAATGCAACAGGAGCGCGTACATATTAACAATATAAAATCGATTGTGGAAAAACTAATTTCCTGACGACTTCTTCAAACAACTACCTTAGTTAGTGAGTGTTTTATTATTGAGTTTTAGCAAAACATTTCTTCTCATTCACCTTTCCTTGAAAAAAGATTGCTCCTGTGCGCGTGTAACGTTTTCTTACTAACCTAAATTCTACTATTATGCTTATGTTTGAAATCACAGCTAATGCTTTTGTGTTTGCAGCAATTTCATTTGCCGCTGCTTTTATTGGGTTCAGTTTGCAAACGAAAAAAATTACCAAAAGCAGGTTACGAATAAGTCTTCTGGAACAGGAAATAATGAGAAGTCATGCAGAAATTCTGGAGTTGCAAAGAGATTTTGTAGCGCTTGAATTAAAAGTGCATATTAAAGATCCGGTTTCTGCAATGAAAAAAGTATTGGAGTCTGAAAGCAAAGAAAAATTACCTGATGTTTCTTTGAGAAAAAAATTGCTTGGCAAAGAAAAACCTTCCGAAAAAAGCTGAAGTTCTTTCTTTAGTCTCATAAAAATCTGCAAAGCAAACAAGCATAAATTATTTGCAGAATAAAATATTCATCAGCCGTATAATTCCTGGTGAATACTTTTCTTATCATATCCCAAAGCTTGTATTCTTTGCTTTGCTTCAGTGATCATATTTTTCCATCCACATAAAAAAAAGTGAGCAGGTTTTACTACGCTAATATTTTCAATTATATTTAACTGCATGTTATTCCTGGAAATTTCTTCGTACACCGAGTGAACATACCCGGTTCTTACAAATTTGTTCAACTCATCGGAAACTTCTCTCGAAAAAGTAGGAATGTAATAAAAGCCGGGAATCTTTTTTTGCAATTCTTCCAACTCAGATCTATAAATGCAATCACTTAATTTTCTGCATCCAAAAATCAAATAAATATTTTGGTGAGGGATATCATGATTTAAAATGTGATGTACCATGGATCGGAATGGCGCTATACCTGTGCCTGTGCATATAAAAAATAAATCGCGATCAATATTTTCCGGCAGTGTAAAAACGCCCTGAGGTCCACGAAGAATCAATTCACTTCCAATATTGATGTGGTTAAACAAATACTCAGTGCCTGTTCCGCCTTCAAGTAAAACAATTACGAGTTCAAAAATATTAGTGCCATCGGGCCAGGAAGCGATGGAATAGCTGCGCCAACGTTTACCTGGTTTTTCGTGAACAGGCAAATCGAGTGTAACAAATTGGCCGGGCTTAAAATCAAACGACTCCAATGCCGGTAACTGAATCCAAAACCTGCGTGTGCTGATATTTTCATTTTCAATTTTGATTACTTTACCGGTTTGCCAGGGCTGCAACATGCTGAGTTTTTTGGTTAAAGTAATAACAAAAACATTACCTGAAAAAATTGTGTGATTACGATCAATAGAAAATAAAAAGCGGATAAAATTTTATCCGCTCTGTAAGTTTGCCAATAAAGGCAAGCAATCGATATGCTAATATAAATTTTTTTATTTGAACATTACAAATCGTTTTTTATTTCTTACAGCCTTGTATATACGTAGCAACTTTAATTAGTGACTTGCTATTACCATTTTTTGCAGATATGAATTGCTGCCAACAATAACTTTCAAATAGTATACATCAGCGCTTAAATATCCGACATTGATCTGTTGATTAAAAAGTCCCACAAAATTTGGATAACTATTTTCATATACTTTTTGTCCGAGAGCATTTGTAAGCGTTACATAAACATTGTTCGATGTGCCTGATACGAATTGCAATTGAAATTGCCCATTGTTAGGATTAGGTGAAACTTTTAACTGAATTCCTCCTATGCCTGTGGAAGTGTAATCAATTGCATTCGAAGTTAACGTACATCCAATGCTGTCGGTGGTTTCAACTGTATATGTTCCGGATATAATAGCAGTATCTGTTTTTTTGGTTTCGTTCGCCAATGCTGTTCCATTCAAATACCATTGATAACCGGATGCTGATGTGCTTGATAATACATCATCAGTTAAACTTATTACCGGGGCTGTTGATGTTTGTGCAACAACTGCAGTACGCGAACCTGCACAATTATTTAATTGCAAATTCATGTTGTAAAAGAAATAATAATATTGTTGATACAACGTGCGGTTTGATGTACTTAATGCGCTGTTACCGGTAATAGTAAACACTCCGGGAATACCGACAGGATAAGGGTTGGCAGTTAGCATATTGTTTCTGAAAATATTTGCGCCGTTTTCGCAATCAATAAGAATTGCGTGGTTGCCTGTTAGCGGAACCTGTAGATTCAGTAAATATATTGCGCCGGTATCTGATGCAGGGTTAGTTGATGTTCCGGCAGGGATTGAATCAACAGAGGTTTGATATACATTCAATGTTGTGCTTGAATATGGCAGGTACTCATACGAGCCTGTTGCGGTATCCAAATTACTCACGTCTGCAACAGTAAAAGTAATGGTGCCTGCGTGTCCGATGTATAATCTCGCGCTTTCGATAGTAAGAGGTACGGTATTGGTAAACGTAACAAAATTTCCGCTGAATTCATTATAACCTCCATTAGGGTATACAAGTTTGTTAGGCGGACCTACATTAAGCGTTTGATCGTTGAAGCCAACATAATATTTATGATCTGATGTTATTACGGATGAAGAAGCATTATTGCCAACAGCAATCGGATTTAAAGCAGAAGCGCTATCGTACCAAAATGCCAAGTCAGTTGTATCTGTAAGAGATGCTTTAAAGAAAACTTCATTATCGCCGCATAACTCAGCGCTTCCGCTTGCTGAATCACCGGAAGAGCTTATGGCAACTGAAGCAACGCTTGTGTCGTTGGAAGTTTGCTGATCTGTACTTAGCGAAGTAAAACTTGTAAATGTGTAAGTGTTGCCGGCAATTGCATTAAAGTTTGATTGGTATGTGAACACAACACTGCCTAAAGCAGGTATAGTATCCGGGCAAATTGTTGAAAAAGTTGCAACCGTTGTATTGCCATTTTTAATGACAGTAGTTACCGGCACATTAACTTGCGGAACGGTTCCGTAATTATTAATGGTTATAGCAACCAACTCCGATTTGGTTGGACATGTAACACCGTTTGTTCCGCTTGGTGACGCTAATTGTCCAACTCCAACATCATTGGCAGGACCAATAATTTGAATACGATAATCCTCCGTTTCTCCTTTTCCATATGTGCCGCATGGAGCTACTGTTGTTGGGTCTGTAGTTTCCTCAGCTACAATCCGCATAGTTGTATAATTGCCGATTGTTAATCCCGCAGGAGTTACGATTGTATCATTGTAAGTAACGTTTCCACTAAGAACTGCACTTTGCGCTGCGAGTTCGTTTGCATCAAAAACACCATTGTTATTGTAATCAATATAAACCTTAACAACTTTTGAAGCGGTCGAAGCATCACAACTGCTCAGCTTGATGCTTATTGGTATTTTTTGATTAGATTGAATTCCTGCTGTAAGATTTGTGTAATCAGTATAGGTTGTGCAACCCGGAGGATTTGCGTTGTGAAGATTACTGAAATTCACACTGTCAATTCTTGTCCCGGCACTGCTTGTTGCCGCTGAAGTGCAATACGCCTGTCCTCCGATTCCGCTTACTAATAAGGAAAATGCTTGCTGTCCTCTTGCCAATGTTCCTTTATGCGTTATAGTGATGGTATAGGTTTGTCCGGGTGTAACGCTGTCAACATTTATCTTTTCTACATTATCACGAAAATTATCTCCTTTTGTAGCAATACTTCCGGGATTTGCAGGGTTAAGTATCCATGGACTAAAAACCTGGGTTCCATTTGTAATTCGCATGTCCAAATCATTTACCAGCATCGAAGCGGTATTGTGCAATGCCTGAACCACAGCAACAGGAGTTGCGGGAGGATCTGTCCATGATAAAGTTGCTATTAGCTGGCCTTTTCCCGATGCGACTACATTAAAAGTATATGTTTGTCCGTTGTTGAGTGTGCTTTCAATAATAGTATCTGATTGCTGATGATAAGAAGACGTAATAACATTTGCGGCTTTTAATGCATCAAGCAGTCCAAAGCCGAACATGTAATCCGGGCCGTTTGCAGGACCAGCTTCATCAGCAGTATGAATAGCCAAACCTTTCAATGTGGCAGCACGCAAAAATTTAGAAGGATGTAACTGCGTATAATATTCCTGAAGTAGATAAAGAGATCCGGTTACATTTGGAGTTGCCATGGAAGTGCCGCTTTGCGTACTGTAAGCAGTGTTTGAAGTGCTCCATGTGGAAGTAACATTTACTCCATCGGCTACTATATCTGGCTTTATTCTTCCATCATTAGTTGGGCCCCACGCACTGAAATCACTCATCATTACATCACCCGGGGCAGTATACCCCGATGGTATTCCGTTTACAGCCCCGACAACAATATCATTTTTTGCAAGTGCGATATTGCAAACACTGGTGAACGTAGGGTTATTGGCGAGCGCTGCACTGCGTTTGAGTGTGCTGTTTCCATTATACTTGTAAGGTTGCCCAACTCCGGGGCCATTATAAATTCTGGGATTTCCTGCTGCAACACAGATTAAATAAAATGGGGCGTTGTAAGCAATGGAATCATATAGCTGGGCATTTTCATCATAATATCCAAAACCATAGGCCTGCGATTTACTGATAGTAGTGTCACCAAACCAATCCCAGTTGGTTCCATCATAACTCCATCCTGACCCCGCGAGATAGCCATAAGAATGATTTGATACAAGCAAGTTTGAAGCTTCATCAGTCATTGTTGCAATATCATTGTCAAAATCGTAAGCAATTAATTGCTGCGTTTGAAAAGCCATTCCTTTTGCGATAGGATTTATTCCCGTCGCTATCAATGTTCCCGTTGTGTGTGTTGCATGATCGCTTAGCGAGGAATTATCTTCCACTGATATTCTTCCTACTAATTCAACGTGTGTGGTTAAAGCGTGGCCGCCATCCCAAATTCCCATTTTACCTTTTACTGCTACAGATGATCCGGATAAATTTAATCCCGAACTTCCTCCCGACCATAATTGATTTGTGTTTGTAGTAGCTGCAGCTATTATATTATCGAACGTGCCGATGTACCTGGGATTACCTAATTCATCAACACCTACTAATGCAACAACTCCGCCTTTTAAAGTATTTTTTCTTACAAACCATCCCTTTTGTTTTGCAATTTGCAATGCTCTTGTGAATTCCGCACTTCTTTTAAATTGGATATCTCTGGACATGCGGCTAAGAACAGCAGTATTGGTATTTGTTTGACCGAATAAAGTGGTTACCGAAATTGAGAAGCAAAAAAAGGCAAGTAAGCATCTGAATTTTCCGGGCATAGACATTATTTGATAGCTATCATTAAATTTTACTAAATTAAAAACTTTAATTGCACAAAATACGAATGAATAAAATTCTTTTTTACTTATCAGGAGCTTTATTAGCAATTATGTCCTGTTCATCTGAACAAATAAAAAAATCTGCATCAAACATTAACCAGGGCATTGAAGGATATATCTATTTTGTATCCGGAAATCAAATGCCGTCGCCCGACAGAAAACCTTCGCGACCTAAAGGAATAAAATCAACATTGTATATCTATTCACTCACAAATATAAATCAAGTTATAAGACCACAACAACAGTCTGCTTTTTATTCATCAATTAAAACAAAACTCATTAAAAAAACCGAATCTGATTCAACGGGATATTTCAAAGTTCAGTTAGAACCCGGAAAATATTCTGTTTTCACAAAAAAGGGCGCATTGTTTTATGCCAATATATTTGATAATAATAATAACATTGCTCCGGTGGAAGTTTTTGCCGGTAAAGTAACCAACATGGAAATCAAAATTGATTACAACGCCACTTATTAATTACATTTTCACAAAAGCACTCGTGGTATATACGTTTTTTTGTTTTGTGCGGTTGCTTAAACCGGTAACTCGTTACTGGTTACCAGTTACCAGAAACTGCACTATATTTGCACCCGGATGAATAGTGAGGTTTTATCAGATTTATGGTTGAACTCCCCCCGCCTTTTTCAACTGGCGAACAGGCTCACTTTGTCTTCACCGCAAATAATTTCTCTCACCGGTTTATATGGAAGCTCACCCGCATTTGTTATCAGTTCTATTTTTCAGCATTCCATCACAAGCCAGCTTAACCACATAGTTGTTTGTGAAGATGCGGAATCTGCGGCTTATGTTCATAACACAATTGAAAACCTTACCGGCGGGTTGGATATTTTTTATTTTCCTTCTTCATTCAGAAATAAAAAAAATTATTCGTTTCTCAACAGCAGCCATGTTATGTTGAGAACGGAAGCGTTAACAAAATGGAGCTCCGGCGGAAATAAAAAAATTTTAGTTACTTATCCCGAAGCGATTTTTGAAAAAGTAGTGTTGCCAAAAACTTTATCGGGCAATATTATTAATATCAAAACCGGCGATATAATTGATCTGGATAGTTTGATGGAAAAATTTGTGAGCTATGGATTTGAAAGAACCGATTTTGTTTATGAACCCGGTCAGTTTGCTTTGCGCGGTGGTATTCTTGATATCTATTCTTTCGGAAATGAAAAACCATACCGTGTTGAATTATTTGGTAATGATGTAGATTCCATCCGCATTTTTGATCCGCAAACGCAATTAAGCGAACGCAAACTTTTGCAGGTAAATATTATTCCTAACATAGAAACACAATTTGATGACAGCGAAAAAGTTTCTTTGTTTGATTTTATAGGCGGCAACACGGTGATTTGGATGAACGATTGGGATTTTGTAAAAAGAAAATTGATAATTGAAGAAGAAGATCTTTATGATTATCTCGAAAAAAATAAATCTCAGCCAAAAAAAATAACGGATAGCAACGATGATGAAGAGGAAATATCTCTTTCTAAAAATGATTTTATTGATGCAGATTTGGCAGAAAAGAAATTAAAAGAATTTCATGTTGTTGAGTTCGGATCAAATACTAACAGTTATGGACAACCGAACATAGAAATTGAATTCAATACAAAACAACAACCTGCTTTTAACAGGCAATTTGACCTGCTGATAAAAAATCTGAAAGATTTAGAATCGAAGCAGTACAACATTTTTTTATTTGCAGAAAACCCGCGCCAGCTCGAAAGGTTACGGATAATTTTTGAAGACCTTCATTCGGCAATTCAGTTCACGCCCATTCCAAAATCTATTCATGAAGGTTTTGTAGATGATGATCTGAAAATTGTTTGCTACACCGATCACGAAATTTTTCAGCGTTACCACAAATACAAAGTAAAACAGGCCTATAATAAAAATAAAGCGCTCACATTAAAAACGCTTCGCGAGTTACAGCCCGGCGATTATGTTACGCATATAGATCACGGTGTTGGCACCTATAGCGGCTTGCAAAAAATTGAAGTGAATGGGAAATTGCAGGAAGCCGTTCGGATCATTTATAAAGACAGCGATATTTTATATGTGAACATTAATTCGCTTCACAAAATTTCCAAGTACAGCGGAAAAGAAGGAACTGTTCCTAAAGTAAATAAACTCGGCAGCGATGTTTGGCAAAAGTTAAAAGAAAAAACAAAAACTAAAGTAAAAGAAATTGCTTTCGATCTGATTACAACTATACGCGCAAAGAAAAGCCCAGCAAGGGTTTGCTCATTCTCCCGGATAATTATATGCAAACAGAACTGGAAGCCTCTTTTATTTATGAAGACACTCCCGATCAAAGCAAAGCTACCGGCGATGTAAAAAAAGATATGGAATCTCCGTCGCCGATGGACAGGTTGATTTGCGGCGATGTTGGTTTTGGAAAAACAGAAATAGCTATTCGTGCTTCTTTTAAAACCTGCTGCGATGGCAAACAGGCGGCAATATTGGTTCCCACAACTATTCTTGCTTTTCAGCATTACCAAACATTCAGCGACACGACTAAAAGATTTTCCTGTAACGATTGATTACATAAACCGTTTCAAATCTGCAACGCAAAAAAAAGAAACCTTAAAAGAATTAGCAGAAGGAAAAATAGATATCATCATCGGCACGCACGCGTTGCTTGGTAAAGAAGTGAAATATAAAGATCTCGGTTTACTAGTTATTGATGAAGAACAAAAATTCGGAGTAGCGCACAAAGAAAAAATAAAAACGATTCGCACAAACGTCGATTGCCTTACACTAACGGCTACGCCTATACCACGTACCTTGCAGTTCAGTTTAATGGGAGCGAGGGATCTGAGCATCATCAATACACCGCCGCCAAACCGGCAACCTATACAAACGGAAGTGCACGGTGTATAATGAAGATTTTATCCGCGATGCTATTTATTTTGAAACCGAACGCGGCGGACAGGTTTTTTTTATTTTTAACCGCGTACTCGGGCTTGCAGAAATGGCGGGCATTATACAAGGCATTATGTCCGGATTTGAGTATCGGTTATGCACATGGGCAAATGGAAGGTCATGAACTGGAAGAACATATTCTCGATTTCATCGACAAAAAATACGACGTGCTGGTTTGCACAAATATTGTTGAAAGCGGAGTGGATATTCCCAATGTAAATACAATCATCGTAAATAACGCACATCAGTTTGGATTAAGCGATCTGCATCAATTGCGCGGAAGAGTTGGAAGAAGCAATAGAAAAGCATTTTGTTATTTACTCGCGCCGTCGCTGGCAACATTACCTGCAGATTCGCGCAAGCGTTTGCAAACACTCGAACAGCACAGCGACCTTGGGAAGCGGCTTCCAGATTGCGATGCGTGATCTTGGATATTCGCGGAGCGGGAAATTTACTAGGTGGTGAACAAAGCGGATTCATGGCCGAAATAGGTTTTGAAATGTACCAGAAAATCTTGGATGAAGCGATAAGAGAATTAAAACGAACTGAATTTCAAAGAAGTGTTTAAAGAAGAAATTACAAAACAGGATGATTACGTTCAGGATTGTACAATTGATACCGATCTGGAAATATTAATTCCGGATGATTATGTAGAAAGCATTACCGAAAGATTATCATTATACACAAGACTAGATAATTGTGAAAATGAAAATGAATTATCAGAATTTCATAAAGAACTTATAGACAGATTTGGCCCAATTCCAAAACAGGTAGAAGATCTATTTGATACGGTGCGCATTCGCAAAGTGGCTGTGGAACTGGGTTTTGAAAAAATAATTGTAAAGAATGATACTGTAAAATGTTATTTCATCAACAGACCCGACTCTCCGTATTTTGAATCAGACACTTTCAAAAATATTATTGATTTCATTCAGCAAAAAACAAATAAGGTTAAATTGAAACAAGTGGGAAAATTATTCCTGCTTATTATAAATGATATTACCGGAATGCAGCAATTACTGCAGTTTATAGGAAAAATGAAATTAAAAGTTTGATGATTTGAAAATAAAAATTTCTTCGGTTAGGGAAGAAAAGTACAACCTAAGAAATCGTATTTCGTAATTCTTATTTCGTAAATAAAAACTCAGCGTAAATCTTTTTCCATTACAAAATGCGGAATGGTTACTTCTGTAAATTCATCGCCGGAAATATTATATCCTAATTTTCCATAAAAACCCAATGCCGTTTTACGGGCGTGCATAATTAGTTTATGATAGCCGAGGTCCCGCGCGATATTTTCTGCAAATACCATCAAAGCTCTGCCAACTCCTTTTCCCTGTAAATTATTTGGAACGGCCATTTGCCGCAATCGCACAGTTTTGTCGTCAATTTTAGTAAGCAGGCAGCAACCTAATAATTTATCATCTTCAAAAGCGCCTATGAGCACATCATTTTTTTCTTTTTCGAGATCTTCAGCAGAAAATGACAACCCGAGAGGTTTACGTAGCATATCCATACGTAATTGAATCATTTGTTTGTATTCCTGTGTTCCGTAATCAATCATCTTAAGTGCCATGCGAATGTTTTAATTGGGTTGATACATACCGAAGATATTAAAATTTTCAAATTTTCGCAGGCGAAATAGCATGTAAAGTTTAAATTCTACAAAAAAAGCTTTATTATTCTTAACAATTCTAAACTTACTGTTGTTAGTGTTTTAAAATCAAAATCAATAGTTTGGCAACTTATTATGCAGCGTAAGCGCTCGTACTTATAATATCATTCAAAATAAAAGTTGTGTTTAACCCAAAAATTATATTTTTGCACCCGTAACTAAACTTTACATAAAATGTCAGACATCGCTACAAGAGTAAAAAAAATAATTGTTGATAAGTTAGGAGTTGAAGAAGCAGAAGTTACCAATGAAGCTTCCTTCACTAATGATTTAGGAGCGGATTCTTTGGATACCGTAGAATTAATTATGGAATTTGAAAAAGAATTCAACATTTCCATTCCGGATGAACAGGCCGAAACTATTACTACAGTAGGGCAAGCTATTGCTTACCTGGAAGAACATGCTAAGTAAAAAACTAAGTTTGTTATATCGTTTCAAAATCCGCCTTTCGAATGCATTTATGCTCAGAAGGCGGATTTATCAATTTAAAAAATTCCGCAAACCACTACCATGCAGTTAAAAAGAGTTGTAGTAACAGGAATAGGCGCATTAACTCCAGTTGGAAATAATTTACACGATTATTGGAACGGTCTTATCAATGGAGTTTCCGGCGCAGATTTCATTACCTCTTTCGATGCATCAAAATTTAAAACAAGGTTTGCGTGCGAATTAAAAAATTTTGATCCGCTTGCATTTCTTGAAAAAAAAGAAGCGCGCAAACTTGATCGTTTTTCTCAAACTGCTATTGTTGCCAGCGACGAAGCCGTTGCCGATGCCGGCATTACCAAAGAAAATATTAACAATGAAAGAGCTGGCGTTGTAATTGCCAGCGGCATCGGTGGTTTGATAACCTTCCAGGAAGAAGTAAAAAGTTTTGCAAAAGGCGATGGCACGCCGCGGTTCAATCCGTTTTTCATTCCTAAAATGATATTGGATATAGCTTCCGGTCATATTTCCATGCGTCATGAATTTCGCGGGCCAAATTTTGCAGTGGTAAGCGCATGCGCTTCTTCTACCAATGCTATAATGGAAGCCTTTAATTTAATTCGGTTAGATATTGCCGATATAATGTTGAGCGGCGGCACCGAAAGTGTAATCAGCGAAGCTGGTCTTGGCGGATTTAATGCAATGAAAGCATTGAGCGAAAGAAATGATGATCCAAAAACAGCAAGCAGACCTTATGATAAAGATCGCGATGGTTTTGTAATGGGAGAAGCAGCCGGTATTTTAGTTTTGGAAGAATTGGAACATGCTAAAGCAAGAGGCGCAAAAATTTATTGCGAAATTGCCGGATGCGGAGCAACTGCAGATGCCTATCATATCACAGCGCCACATCCCGATGGGCTTGGCGCTAAAATTGTGATGAGAGCTGCATTAAAAGATGCCGGCATGAAACCGGAAGATATTGATTACATCAACACACACGGAACTTCCACGCAACTCGGAGATATTGCCGAAGTGAAAGCAATCATTAATGTTTTTGGAGAACATTCTTTTGATATTAATATCAGTTCAACCAAATCTATGACGGGACATTGCCTCGGCGCTGCCGGCGCAATTGAAGCGATTGCCTGCATCATGAGTGTAGTACATGATAATATTCCACCCACAATTAATCATTTTACAGACGACCCGGAAATAGATTCAAGATTAAATTTCACGTTTAATAAATCTCAGCAACGAACCGTAAATGCAGCATTGAGTAATACTTTCGGTTTTGGCGGACATAATGCCTGCGTGATTGTAAAAAAGTATACGGAATAAAAAATTGAATTTTCTTTTCGACTAATTATAGCAAATTTTTGTACAGCTATAATTATTGCGCGGGTTTTCAAAAAAACTATTTTCAGATAATCTTTATTTTCTTCATCTCTGGTTATCTCTTTTTAACTTGCAGTTGAGTTTTATTTTTTATCTGCATAAAAAAATTGTAGCTTTTCTGTGTGGGAATACTGGGGAGAATTATAAATAACGATAATGCCGCTGCTTCATTCAAAAAACAAGTGCGCAACGTGCTGGGATTTACTCCCGGTAAATCTGTGTTATATAAAACTGCATTAACGCACCGCTCTTTAAAAGATCGGTCTGATGAAAATAATGAAAGACTGGAGTATTTAGGAGACGCAGTGCTCAGCGCTATTGTTGCTGATTTTCTTTTTAAAAAATATCCCTACAAAGAAGAAGGTTTTTTAACCGAGATGCGCAGCAAAATGGTAAACCGCAATCAACTCAATGATATTGCCATTAAAATGGGGCTAAGAAAAATTACCCAGTTCAATAAATTTGATAATTCGCTTAAAATGAGCCAGATTTTTGGTAACACGTTGGAAGCTGTAGTAGGCGCGATTTATCTTGATAAAGGTTTTGACAAAACTAAACAGTGGGTTGTTGAACGCATTATACAGCCATATTTATTTATGGAAGAACTGGAAAATCTTGAAATCAATCATAAAAATAAACTGTACGGCTGGGCGAATAAAAATGGCAAGAACCTTGATTTTGAAACTTTAGAGGAGCGAATTGAAAGCGGACGAAGATTATTTACAGTAGGCGCTGTTGTTGACGGTGAATTAATTGCTCAAGGACGTGCCTACAATAAAAAAGATGCAAGCCAGATTGCTGCCCAGGAAGCCATTGATAAACTCGGTTTGAATAAAGTAGATAGTCCCCAGGAATAGTTTACACGATTTACCGATTTTACTTCCATTTTTCTAAAAAAAAATATTCACATTTCTGGCTTATTATGTAGATAAGTCATATATTTGTTTTAGAAACCTCCGATCTCGTTACCCTTCATTATTGTTGAGCCCTAACACAAAGTTTACCTTATCCACATTCATCCAATCTTACGAATTCCTTAATTGTCCAATTGATCATGCGGCCAAATGTATTAGGCGTTTAAGTCTTTTTAATTACAAATTAATTATTATGAAAAAATTTTACTCTGTTGTTACGGCAATGTGTTTTTTTATTTGTTTCCAGTCAAATTCTCTTTTTGCAATAACATATAACATCAACGGTCCCGGAAGAACATGGACGAATACCGTAGGAACTGCTACGTGTACGGGTTGCACAATTAATATTACAGGGAATTTTACATTTACTATTGATCAGGCAGCAACATTAGTTAACTCTACCATTTACGTTACTAATAATTCCCAGCTTGCTGTAAATGCAAACCTGATTCTCCAGAACAGTAATATAATTGTTGGAGATTTGAATTCAACAGCAAGCACTGCTAATATATTTATCGCTAACAATACAACTATACGCCTGGGCGATGCTACTTCAAACATTAGGATAGGGAATGTAAATAATTATATAAGCGGCGGAACTGGCGGCGGCGGCAACACTCCGGGTGAGATACAAGCCCAAACAACCTTCTCAATTTTTGGATTTACGTTTACCAGGTACGCAAATATTTTTGCTGGCAATGGCTCAAGAACTACGGCTCCTTATAATTTGAATTGCGGTGGCGCTAATCCTAATACTTGCAAAAACGGATTTGTTTACGGTCCCGTAATTAATTCTCAAACCAGTATTGGTGGTTTTGTAACTTTCTCAGCTTTTGGAGCTGATGCACCTCTTCCGGTTGTGCTTGGTAATTTCTCTGCAAGCTTAACTGCAGAAAATACTGTATTGGTAAGCTGGGCAACAGAACAGGAAGTTAACTCATCATATTTTGCAGTACAAAGAAGCAGCAATGGTTCTGATTGGACAACCATTGGCACAGTTGCAGCAAAAGGCAATTCAGCTACTGTTAGTACATATTCTTTCACCGATAAATCAGCATTGAACGGAATAGATTATTACCGTTTGCAAATGGTTGATTTGAATGGTTCATATGCTTTTTCTCCAATCAGCGTTGTTCGCACTTCGCTTGTACAGAACATAAGCGTATTTCCTAATCCTGCAAGAAATTATATAAACATAACTTTAGGCGGTTCTGTTCCTACTGTAAATGTTCGATTAATTGATTTGACAGGAAAAGTATTGCAGGAGCAAAGGTTAAATGCAAGTTCTTTAAACACTACTATTTCGATGCCTGTTAGCAGCTATGCACAGGGAGTTTACATTTTGCAGGCTATAAAAGCCGATGGAACAAAATGGACCACCAAAGTAACTCTTGGCGTAGGACAATAATAAATTGATTTTTAATTTTATAAAAAAAGCGCACCAACCAGGGCGCTTTTTTATTTTGTTAGAGCAATAAGTATTACCCCTTAACAGGCAATATTAACCGCATTTTTCAGTTTTATATACAACAGACAATCCATTCCTTTGAAACCCGTAACGACCTTATTTTTACGTACCCCTATTCTATTAATTGCAATAGGAATTGTTTTACCCTCTTTGAGCTACTCTCAATGCGGCGGTGTATTAAAATCAATAAGCTACAACACAACTATTAATGGCACAGGCAACGATTATCATTCAATTGTGATGCCTCAGTTTGATCCGGGCAAAGGCACTTTGGTTGCTGTAAAAATCAGTTCGGTAATTTCATTGCAATATGCTTTTCAATTAGAAAATAAAAGTGCATCGGCGGCAAGCTATACATTGGGTGTTGGCAGAAATGATTATATAGGCAGCACCGTGTTGTCTTCTCCACTTACAAACATGAATAATATATTGAAAAGCTATGGACCATATTCTCTTGCTGCATCAGATGGCGTTACAGGCTCTGGTCCGGATTTTATTTCGGTTCCACAGTTTACTGTTTTAAATAGCTATAGCGACATCAGCGATTCTATAACAAGCGGTGTTGCAAATTTTTTGGGAACCGGAAATGTTGAATTCGATTATTACACCACTACTTATTATAATCTTGCCGGAAATTATTTTTTTAATTATACTGCGTCTGATGCTATAAATTTTTCCATTAGTTATTATTACTGTAACACTGTAGTGTTAAAATCCGACATTACCTCTTTTGATGCAAAATATCAGAGTGATAATACAATTAATCTTTCATGGCAAACAGCAAATGAACAACCCGGCCGGATTTATACTGTACAAAAAAGCAGTGATGGAATAAATTTTGTAGAAACCGGCGATATTAAATCAAGCATAGATTCTTCTGCAGCTGAGTATTCCTACAAGTATAATATTACTGCAAGCGATAAGAATCAAATTTATTTCAGACTGAAAGTAGTTGATGCAAACAATAACATTTCTTATTCTGAAATACGCTCTGTTGATTTGGGTAACTCACTTAATCCTGTTTCGCTTTATCCAAACCCGGCAAACAGTTTTATAAATATAGTTTTCGATCATTCAATTAATAACTGGCAAATAGATATTTTTACCGCAAGCGGACAATTACTCCAAAGAAATTATTTTGCCAATACAAATTCTGCTCATATAAGTTTCATCAGCAACCTTGCACCTGGTGTATATTTTATTCACGCTCTCAACCAGGATTTGAAAAAGAGCTACGTGTTATCATTTATGACGCAGTAATAGGTCGCTTTTTTTATACTAACTCCTCCGGTGATATAGTTATAGGCTCAAATCCAATAACCGAAGTTTCATTTTATGAAACCAATCACTGACCTTATTTATAAAATTCTTCTGCTTCTTGCATTTTCAATGCTTACATCAGCGTCGCTTCCATCATTTGCACAATGCAGTTCTTCACTAAAAAGTATTTCCTATAACACCGTTTTAAAAGGAACGGGAAATAATTCCTGGGGATTTCTTCTTCCTCAATTTAATCCTGTGCAGGGAACTTTGATCGCCGTAAATATTTCAGCGACTATTTCTGTTAGATATGCATTTACGTTAGAAAATAATGCAACCGGCGCTGTGGCATATACTGTTAATGTTAACCGGCGAGACAGTATCAGCAGCAGCACTTTATCTTCGCCTGTTAATAACTGGACCTATAAAACCTATGGACCATTTAATTTAAGTGCAACTGACGGAACAACCGGCTCGGGATCGGATTACACAAACCAGGGACCGGTTACTTTGCTTAACAATTATATTCTTAATGATTCCATAGTGAGCAATGTTGTTCCTTTTCTCGGAACGAGCAATGCGGTGTTTGATTACAATCCTGCTACAACAGCTTCTGTTGCCGGAGGCGCTAATTACAGTTTTAGCGAAAGCATAAATGATACGATGCATTTTTCGCTCACCTATTATTATTGCAATGCCGTTGTTTTGCAAACCACACTTACTGATTTTTTTGCAGTGAAGCAAAATGATGAAACAATCAAATTATCATGGACAACACAAAACGAATTGGCAAATCGTTTGTACACTGTAGAAAAAAGCAACGATGGAAAAAATTTCAGTGAAGTGGATACTGTCAGGTCTGTTGATGAAAATACTTCTGTAAATTATTCATCTGGTTATTCTATTTCTTCAACCGACAGGAACAAGATTTATTTCCGGTTGAAAATAGCTGATGAAAATGGCGATATAAGTTATTCTGAAATTCGTATTGTTGAACTGGATGAAAATAAACAAAGCATTTCTCTTTTTCCAAACCCATCCGGCAACTTTGTAAACGTAGTTTTCACAAATTCCATAGGTAATTTACAAACAGATATTTTTGCAGCTAACGGAGAATTAATTCAAAGAAATTATTTTGCAAATGCAAATTCAGCCCACATTAATTTCCGCAATAAACTTGCATCTGGAGTTTATTTTATTAAGGCGCTTGATATGCAGCTGCAAAAAAATTATGTGATTTCATTTATAGTAAAATAGTTTTCGTAATTCTTTCTATTTGGCGCAACCGAGAAAGTCAACAAGATTATCTGCATTTACTTTATGAACATAGGCATCGGAACCATCTTTGCGAATATCTTCAATGCATGATAATGTTATGGAAAACGCATTACCAAATGCAGACGATTGTGCGCCAAAAAGCATCTTTTTTAATTGAGAAGATTTAACCGCGTCTCCAAATTTTAATTTGCTGATATTATAATCAACCGAGGTTGTTATTGCTTTTACTCTTGTTAAATAACTTTGCAATAATGTTACCCTCTGATTATTATATTTATCTTTTACAGAAATTATTTTTTCCCAATACTTACTTTCCAATCCGTTTGCACACGCGCATGTTGGTAAACCAACTGGTTTTGTTGGCGCACAAGTAGACATATCTGGAGATTTGACGGAAGAAATTTCTTTTGAAGATGCATCCATAACTTCTCTAAGTTTAGCAGCGAATTCCCGGTTCAATGCAGAAAGCTGGTTAACTGCCATGTCGTTTGTTTGAAACACCAGTTTTGATGTTTCTGCATCATCTTGCATACCTCGGGCCGTTTGCATATTGTTGCTGATTTTGCTGCGCCATTTGCATAGCCCATTGTTTTTGTTGCTCAGGCGTCATACTTTTTAATTTCTCTGCCATTTGTTTTGCTGCATCAACATTTTGCGCTGACGGCATTTGTGTATTCATATTCATAACGGAGGCATTTGTAAAATCACGCATCGTGCGGGTTACCAGCGTATCCAGTTGAGACAGATCGGCGCCATAGCCTGTGATCTCTTTTTGTTTATGATCGTTAGTTTTTGTTGTGCATGCGTTGAAAGAATTTGCTGCTGTGCCAGGTGCATGCATTCCACTCATCATAGCTGTTACATTCAGATCAAGACATTTTTGCGCTTTTACTGATGAAATAATTACTACAAAACAAAAGATGCTAAGAATTTTTTTCATGTTGATTTTTATTTTTCAAGATCGTTATTAATGATTTTTGAATTTTTTTTTCTATTAGATTTTGAACCTTAGCTCAATTTATATTCTGCCGATGAACGTAATGCGACGCAACGATGATGCTATGAAAAACAAATGTTGGTTCCAAAAAACTAAAAAAGAAAAATTAAAAACGGAAACAGCTTTTATATTTTCACAAATTCAACTCTGCGGTTATTTGCTTTTCCTTCCACGGAATTGTTATCGCCGATTGGTTTTGTATCGCCAAAACCTTTTGAGGTAAGACGGGTAGCATCTACGCCCATGCTTATCAATTGCGCTTTTACCGCATCTGCCCGTTGCTGGGATAATGTAAGATTATGCTGTGGTGTTCCTGAATTATCTGTATGTCCGTCAACTTCAAATTTAATGTCGGGGTTATCTTTCAAAACCTGAACAATCATGTTCAACGTTCCCATACTTTCGGGTTTGATGGTGGCTTTGTCGATATCAAAATTAATTCCGTGCGTTATAATTTTTGCTGCTGTAAATTTTTGGCCGATCAAATTCATATTGCCTCCGTTTGCTATGCGCACATTTTTAAAAATGATTGGTTGATCCTGCGAACCTATACCGCCAAAACCAAGGGCATAGGGCTTTACGCCAACATTTGGCATTATTAAAATGCGATATTGATCAACATAACATTTCATCTGGTTATTCTTCATGATGATGGCGCCGTGATGCCAGTTGTTTGCGAATCCATTATCGTTACCGGGATAATTTGCGCTAAAATCTTTTGGAAAATATCCTGTTTCCACGTTCCCGCGCGGAGTGAAAGTAACATCGGAAGAAGCGTCGTTGCCATCTTTATTGATGCATTTTAAAAAACAAATAATTCCATAGGCGCCATCTTTTGCATAATAATCAAACTCAACAGTAAATGTGTTTGACAGGTAATGTGGTTTTTGCATCAGCGGATAAACCTGCACGTAATTTCCTTCCGTTAAAAAAAATGCAGGAACTGTTCCCACTTTATTGAGTACGCCTTGTCCTTTTTCCAAATCCCAATGCGAAGGAAACTCACCATCCTGGTCTCCGGTGAAATCATCAAAAAAAACTATGGAGTCGCCGGGAACAAAATCATAATTCTGATATGTTTTTATATCCGGAACTGCAGAAGCAGTTGAAGTAGTGCTCGCGGAATTTGTTGCAGTTGTTGCTGTTTGCGTTTTGCTTGAATCAGTTTTTGCGTTTTTATTTTTCTTTTTAAAAAGACCTTTAATTCCATTTTCTACTTTATTAACTCCATTATTCGCAGCATTATTCATGTTGGCGTTTGCATTATTTGTTGCCGCATCTTTTGCAACCTGGTTGGGATCGTTAACCTGCCCAAGAGCGATCTGTAAAAAGAGAAAAGAAGTGATGGCAGTTAACAAGAGTTTTGTTTTCATACTTTTTTATTTTAAAAATAAAAAAATTTGGTGTTGAGTAAACAATATGAATATATGATTTTTTTTATGGAGAAAAAAAATTTACGCAATAGATTTTGTTTTTTTCAATTCACTTTTCCATACATAATTCAACCAATAAGCCGTTGGTATTTTTGGGGTGAAGGAAGCACACTAATTTATTATCGGCGCCGGGTTTTGGCTCATCATTTAATAAAATAAAACCTTCTTTTTTTAATCGCTCCATTTCTGCTTTGATGTCGCTTACTTCAAAAGCGATATGATGAATGCCTTCACCTTTTGCGTTTATAAATTTTGCGATTATTCCGTCGGGCGTTAAACTTTCCAGCAATTCAATTTTGGTTTCGCCCTGTTGAAAAAAAGCAGTGTTCACCTGCTCGGATTCAACCAATTCTTTTTTATAGCACGATGAGTTAAGCAATTTTTCAAATAATGGAATAGATGTTGAAAAATTCTTTACAGCGATACCTATATGCTCAACCTTAAGCATTTTGAGTTTGAAGTTTTGAGTTTGAAGTTCTGTGAGTTCAAATTACTGAAAATCTTTTTGTCTTGATTAAATATTCGATATCTAAAATCAAAGGTGAAACAGGAGGCGCTCGCTTCTAAATTCTTTCTTCTAACTTCTAAATTCTAACTTTGTTACCAATGCAACTTCCAATCTATCTTGATAACAATGCTACAACTCCCTGCGATGAGCGTGTGCTGGAAGTGATGTTGCCTTATTTTACAAAAACCTTTGGCAATGCAGCGAGCCGTAGTCATTCATTTGGATGGATTGCGGAAGAAGCTGTTGAGCTTGCGCGTGAGCAAGCCGCAAAATTAATTGGCGCAGAAACGAAAGAAATTATTTTTACTTCCGGCGCAACGGAATCCGATAATCTTGCTGTTAAAGGCGTGTTTGAAATGTATGCCGGCAAAGGCAATCACATTATTACAGTGAACACGGAACACAAAGCAGTTTTAGATACCTGCAAACACATTGAAAAAATTGGCGGCGAAATTACTTACCTGCAAGTGAATGCTGATGGATTAATCAATATTGAAGAACTGGAAGCTTCGATTACTCCAAAAACAATTTTAATTGCAGTGATGTATGCTAATAATGAAATTGGCGTGGTTCAACCTATAAAAGAAATCAGCAAAATTGCCAGGCAGCATAATGTACTTTTTTTTACAGACGCGGCGCAGGCTGCCGGAAAAATTGCTGTTGATGTAAATAATGATGGAGTTGATTTATTAGCTTTCAATGCGCATAAAATGTATGGTCCAAAAGGTGTTGGCGCATTGTATGTGCGGCGGAAAAACCCACGCGTGAAATTAGTTGCACAAATGGACGGCGGCGGTCATGAACGCGGAATGCGCAGCGGTACGTTGAATGTTCCCGCCATAGCCGGTTTTGGAAAAGCCTGCGAATTGTGTATGCAGGAAATGGAAAACGACAATAAGCATTTGAGTGCGTTACGCAATAAATTAGAAAATGGATTATTGAAAACAGAGCAATCGTTTGTTAATGGAAGTCGTGAACACAGGTTATCTCATGTTACCAATATTTCTTTTAAATATGTTGATTCGAATGCTTTGATGGCTGGCTTTAATAAAGATATAGCTGTTTCATCCGGTTCGGCATGCACTTCCGCTTCCATTGAGCCGAGCTATGTTTTGAAAGCATTAGGTTTGAGTGATGATTTGGCGCATTCTTCTCTCAGGTTTGCTTTGGGAAGATTTACTGTGGAAGAAGAAATTAATTATGTAATTGAAAGAGTAACAAAAACGGTTAATGATTTGCGCGCTAATAATTTGCAGTGGGAAATGTATAAAGAAAGCGATAAAATAAATTCAATTCATTAAAGAGGTTAAATTAAAAAATCCCGCCGTTGCGGGATTTTCTTGCAGTTGGTTTCGGCTAAATATGTTGAACCTTAACCAGAAAATTTAATTTCTAAGGTAAGGCGTTTGTTTCGGGAGACGAAAATAGGAGAAAAAGTTTTGTTAAAAAAATTTTTATTTTTTAACAGTTAGCTGTTAACCGTTGCCCGTTGACTTATTCACAATATCACTTATTTTCGCGCCCATGTGGCCAGTTTGCAAAAAAGAACTCAGGCAATTTTTTAGTAGTTTAACAGGGTATATCGCCATCATTGTTTTTTTATTAATGAATGGGTTGCTATTATTCGTTTTTCCGGGAACTAATATTTTCGACTTTGGCTATGCCACGCTATCTAATTTTTTTGAATTAGCTCCATGGATATTGTTGCTTCTCATTCCCGCAATCACCATGCGCGCTTTTTCGGAAGAATTCCGCACCGGTACATTTGAAATATTACAAACAAAACCTCTGAGCAAATGGCAGGTTGTATCCGGAAAATATCTTGCAAGTCTTATTGTGGTTGTTATTGCGTTGCTGCCAACAATTATTTATTATTTTTCTATCCAGCAACTTTCGGCGCAAAACGGAATTGATACCGGCGCAACAATTGGTTCATAT
Source organism: Chitinophagia bacterium (assembly GCA_963774065.1). Lineage (GTDB taxonomy): Bacteria > Bacteroidota > Bacteroidia > Chitinophagales > Chitinophagaceae > Puia. The sequence goes on along the minus strand of CAVZDO010000003.1, from coordinate 915,662 downwards.
ATCGGTTTATTTTTTCTTGCTGCAATTTTTGTTGCCATTGGCATTTGTTGCAGCAGCTTTACCAATAATGCAGTGGTCGCATTTATCGCGGCGGCATTTTTTTGTTTTATTATTTACAGCGGATTCAATGCAATCAGCAGCATTCCGTCGTTTGCAGCGGGAGCAGATTATTATATTGAAATGCTCGGCATTGATTTTCATTACCGGAATATCAGCCGCGGCGTTATTGATTTGCGCGACGTAATTTATTTTCTCAGCGTTATTTATTTCTTTTTAATATTCACCAATAGAAATCTCGCAAAACGTTAACTCATTATCAGCAATGAATAAATTCATCTCTTCTAAATTATGGTGGCTCTGGTTGCTGATAATTATTATCGTAGTGAATTTTATTGCAGCGCAATTTCATTATCATATAGATCTTACCAAAGAAAAAAGATACACATTAAGCGAGCCGACAAAAAAATTATTAAGCCATCTCGATGATAATATTAATGTAGATATTTTTTTGAAAGGCGATTTAAAATCCGGTATAAAAAAATTAGCAAAGAGTACGGAAGAATTATTGGAAGAATTTAAAGAATACGGAAACGGAAAAGTTCATTTTCGTTTTTTTGATCCGTTGACTGACCTGGACGATTCTGCAAAAAAATTATTGGTTGACTCATTGAGTCGCATGGGAATTGACCCTATGAACCTCGTTGCTCAATCTAAAAAAGGCGAAGAACAAAGCGAACGGTTTATACTTCCCGGAGCAATTGTAAAATATAAAGACAGGTTATTTCCGGTGAATTTATTAAAAGGCGTTAGCAACACAGATGAAAATAGTTTGTATAATAATGCAGAAGCTTTGCTCGAATATAAATTTGCTAATGCTATAGATAAGATCACGGAAAAAACTGAGCCAGCATTAGGTTATATAATTGGCAACGGCGAGCCTTTGGATTTTAGCGTGTATAATTTAGTTGAAGGCATGCGCACAAATTATCACTTTGCTATTGTTAAGCTCGACAGTATTCAAACAATTCCCCCAGAACTCAGCGCAATAATTATCGTAAAGCCAACGAAGAAATTTTCTGACGAGGAAAAATTAAAACTTGATCAGTATGTAATGCATGGCGGCAATATCATTTATATGATCGACAACCTGCACGCAGAAATGGATAGTTTGCGAATGGATAAAGAAACACTTGCTTACGATCGTGGATTGAACCTGGAAGATCTTTTTTTTAAGTATGGTGTTCGCGTTAACCAGGATTTGGTAGAAGATATGCAGTGTGCATCTATAAATCTTGTTACGGGTATGGTTGGAGATAAGCCACAGATACAGCTTTTACCGTGGCCTTATTTTCCTTTGCTCAATGGAAGTTTGACGCACCCGATCTCAAAAAATCTTGATCCGGTTTATGCAAAATTTGCAAATTCGGTTGATACAGTTAAGGCAGATGGCATTCAAAAAACGGTGTTACTCCAAACATCAAAAAATGGAAGAACAATTGCAACACCTGCCATCATCAGTTTTGAAAGTGTGAAGCAGGCGAGCGATCCGCAATTTTTTAATCAACCAAATATTCCAGTTGCAATGTTACTGGAAGGGAAATTTCATTCTCTGTATGCAAACAGAATTTCTTCTGCTATGGTCGATACACTTGCCAACGTATATAAAACACCTTTTTTGCCAACTGCGCAAAATGCCGCAAAAATAATTGTTTGCGCAAGCTCCGGAATTGTGATGAATGATATTACGCAGCGCGGACCAACACCAATGGGGTATAATAAAGACATTGATTTTACTTTTGCCAACCAGGATTTTATTCAGAATTGTTTTGATTATCTCTCCGACTCTTCCGGAATTTTAGAAACGCGATCAAAAGATTTTACACTTCGTTTGCTCGATCCAAAAAAAGTTGAAGACGATCGTTCGATGTGGCAATTCATCAATATCGTTCTTCCTTTATTATTAATAATAATCTTCGGATTTATTTACCAGTTTTTGCGCAAAAGAAAATATAGTTAGAAGTCGGGAGTCAGAAGTCCGAAGTCCGGGGTAAGAAGATTGATGTTGTGTTTTACTTCCGACTTCTGACCTCCGACTTCCGTCTTCAGACTTCTCATTATCTTTACGAATGACTCCTTTGCAGATCACGTATATCACTTTCGGAATCGTATTAGTTTTAGCCGTCGTTTTAGATCTCGATTTACTCAGCAATAACAGTTCTCCCGTTACCATAAAAAAAGCTCTTTGGCAAACCTCTTTTTGGGTTTTTCTTGCAATGGCTTTTTGTGGTTTTTTGTGGTATGAAGAAGGACATAAAATGGCGCTTGAATATTTCAGCGCTTACCTGATGGAATGGAGTTTGAGCATTGACAATATTTTTGTTTTCATTTTAATTTTTGGGTTTTTTAAAATAAATGAAAAATTTTACGCGCGTGTTTTACTGATCGGAATTTTAATGGCAATTTTTTTGCGTGTAATCTTTATTGCTGCAGGATCCGCTCTGGTAGCCAATTTCCACTGGGTACTGTATATTTTCGGGGCGCTTCTTATTTACACCGGCATCAGCATGTTCTTTGCAAAAAAAGGAGAAGATGTAAATCTCGAAGAAAACAAAATGTACAAATTTTTAAAAAGATTTCTTCCCATTAGCGCCGAAGATGGTAACGGTAAATGGTATATAATAAAAAACGGAAAAAAAGTTTTCACAAGTATTTTTGTTGTGATAGTTTTACTGGCAACAGCCGATATTATTTTTGCCATTGATTCTATTCCCGCGGTTTTTGGAATTACACAAGAGCGATTGGTAATTTACACATCCAACGTTTTTGCAGTGCTTGGTTTGCGCTCATTATTTTTTTTATTGCGCGGCGCTGTTGACAAGTTTACTTATCTCCAGCATGGCATCGCAGTTGTGCTGATTTTTATCGGTTTAAAAATGCTTTCGGAATTTTTGAAAATTAATATATCCATTTACGTTTCTTTGCTGGTAATTGTAGCGTGTATCGGAGGCTCAATGTTGATTTCGGTAGTAAAAAAAAGAAAATAAAATTTTACAAGTTGTCGCAACTTGCGAATTCTATGCGGTGACTATTATTAACTCGTGAAATATTTCATTCAACATATTAACACAATTGTGTCGGGAGAATTTCTCTCATTTCATCAAAATGATTTGATTGAACATTTACTTGCCGATAGCCGTAAATTAATTTTTCCGAATACAACTTTATTTTTTGCATTAAGCGGACCACGAAGAAATGGTAACCAGTTCATTGATGAATTGTACAATCGTGGTGTAAGAAATTTTGTTGTGAGTAATAAATTGGATGTTACGCATTTTAAAGATGCGAATATTATTTTGGTTAAAGATAGTTTAGCTGCATTTCAGCAGGTAGCAATTTTTCATCGCAGCCAGTTTGATATTCCGGTAGTTGGTATAACAGGCAGCAATGGAAAAACAATTGTGAAAGAATGGCTGAATCAATTGCTCGAAGATGAGTATAACATTGTTCGCAGTCCGCGAAGCTATAATTCACAAATTGGCGTTCCACTCAGCGTTTGGCAAATGAATGAATCGCATGAGCTGGGAATTTTTGAAGCAGGAATTTCTCAGCCAAACGAAATGAAAAAATTAGAAAAAATAATTCAACCAACAATTGGCATTTTTACAAATATCGGCGAAGCGCATAGTGAAGGATTTGCAAATTTGCAAAATAAAGCTGAAGAAAAAATGAGGCTGTTTAAAAACGCAACAGTATTGATTTATAATAGCGATGATGAAAATATTTCAAAAGCAGTTTCCGAAAATAAATCTGTTGAATTATTCAGTTGGGGAAAAAATAAAGATGCGAAAGTCGGAATAAAAAAAGTAAATAAAATTGACATCAACACAACAGTTGATATTTTATACAATAAAGAAAAATTTTCTTTTGTAATTCCTTTTACCGACGATGCATCTATTGAAAATGCCATTACCTGCATTTGTGCATTGCTATATTTAAAAATTCTTTTTGAAAAAATTCGCGAAAAATTACTAAGGCTTTCTCCGGTTGCCATGCGGCTTGAATTAAAAAACGGAATTAATAATTCTTCCGTTATTAACGACAGTTACAGCGCGGATATCAATTCTTTAAAAATTGCATTGGACTTTATGTTGCAGCAACAACAACATAAAAAGCGAACGGTTATATTGTCGGATATTTTGGAAAGTGGCAAAGAAGAAAAAAAATTATACCAGGAAATTGCGCAATTACTGCAACAAAAAAAAGTAAATCGTTTAATAGGTATAGGTGAAAAAATCATCGCAAATAAAGAAACATTTGATCATTTAGCTGAAAGGGATTTTTATTCTTCCATAGATAATTTTAAAAAAGATTTTCATCGTTTGCATTTTCACGATGAAACTATTTTGATAAAAGGCGCGCGCATATTCGAATTTGAAACTATCGACAGGTTATTATCTGAACAAATTCATCAAACGGTTTTAGAAATCAACCTGAATGCGATGGCTGATAACCTGAAACAATATCAGCAATTGCTGCGGCCGTCAACAAAAATAATGGCGATGGTAAAAGCTTTTTCATATGGCGGAGGCAGCTATGAAATAGCCAACCTGCTTCAGTTTCATAAGGTGGATTATCTCGCAGTTGCTTATGCCGATGAAGGAATTGAATTAAGACGATCGGGAATTAATGTACCAATTATGGTGATGAATCCTGAGATCACAACTTTTGATTCGTTGATACAATATCAACTTGAGCCTGTTATTTATTCTTTTCATTTATTAAAATTGTTCGATAATTTTTTGAAGAAAGAAGGTGTTCAGCAATTTCCAGTGCATGTTGAATTAGAAACAGGAATGAACCGCTTGGGTTTTCCGTTAAGTGAAATGGAAACATTAATTTCTTCTTTAAAAAATTCTTCTTTCAAAATACAAAGCGTGTTCAGTCATTTGGCTGCGAGCGAAGAGTTGCAGCAGGATGAATTTACAAAGCAGCAGGGAAAATTATTTATTAATGCGGCAAATGAAATACAATCTGCAATTAATTATTCTTTTATAAAACATATAGGAAACTCCGCGGCGATCATTCGCCACCCGGAATTACAATTCGATATGGTTCGTCTTGGCATTGGATTGTATGGAATTGACAGTGCGGATTCTCACAAGCTTAATCTTTCAGAAGTGTCAACGCTCAAATCAACCATTGCGCAAATAAAATATTTAAAAGATGGTATAACGGTGGGGTATAACCGAAAAGGAGTTGCCGACGGGAATATAATTATAGCGACTGTTGGCATTGGTTATGCTGATGGCTATCCGCGGATACTTGGTGAAGGAAATGGTAAGATGCTGGTGAAAGGACATCTTGCGCCGGTGATTGGAAGTGTTTGTATGGACATGACGATGATTGACATCACAGGAATTCCGGATGTGCGTGAAAGCGATGAAGTGATAATTTTTGGAAAAGAATTATCCGTTCAACAGGTTGCTAAATGGGCGCAAACAATTCCCTATGAAATATTAACCGGCGTTTCGCAAAGAGTGAAAAGAATTTATTTTGAAGAATGAAATTATCATTTGATAATGTGCCGATGTGATAATATGATAATGAACTTCAAGCTAAGAGCAGAGTTGAATTGAAAAACGACTGTACAAGAGTGCGACGCAACAATGTTTAATCGAAGAACAAATGCCGGAAACAAAAAAATATAATTGATGACCGGCAATTGAGAATTTATATTAAATTTTAGAATTGAAGAACTGCAAACTATAAACCCCAAACTGAAAACTGCTATATTTGCGCCTTAAATAATAATAGTGAAATTAAGAACTGTATTTTTTGTTGTACTGCTGATTATTGTTGCAGATCAATCGCTGAAAATTTGGGTGAAAACGCATATGCCGATCAGCCACACGGTTTATCCATACGAAATTCCTGTTTCGAAATACGATAGCGGAATAAAAGTTTTTGGAGAAAAATTTCAGATTTATTTTGTAGAAAATGAAGGTATGGCCTGGGGTTGGCAATTTGGCGGGGATTGGGGCAAAACTGCGCTTACACTTTTTAGAATGGTTGCTGTGGTGTTCGGAATATTTTACATTCAATCCATCATCCGGAAAAAATATCACAAAGGTTTTATTATTTGTGTTGCGTTGGTTTTTGCAGGCGCACTCGGAAATTTACTTGACAGTATGTTTTACGGATTGATATTTGAAAGAAGTACGGTTGATTCTGTTGCAAAAATATTTCCGCATCATGGCTATGCAGGATTTCTTCATGGAAGAGTTGTGGATATGTTGTACTTCCCGATTGTGAGAACACATTATCCGCATTGGTTTCCGGTTTGGCACGGACAGGAGTTTGAATTTTTCAGCCCGGTATTTAATATTGCAGACGCTTCTATTTCCATTGGCGTTATTGCGATTCTACTTTTTCAGAGAAGATTTTTTAAAAAACATCCGAAAGAGCAACATACAATTGTTGAGACGTCAACTGACGTTAATGATACTTTGCAGGTATCGTAACAGAATTATTTTTGAATTTATTCTAACAGCTTGACTACCTTTTTTGCAATAAAATTATTTCCATACTGAATTTGTAATGTGTAGATGCCTGCCGGAATATTGCCGAGGTTGTATATTTTAATTGGATTTATTCCCTGTATTACGCTTTGTTTTTCCACCTTGATAGTTCTGCCATAAATATCCTGCAAAACAAATGTAGCGACACCATTATTTGGCGTTGTCATTTCAAAAGAAAGAAAATCATTAAACGGATTTACCAGGGAATTGACATTGAAATTTATTGTTGAGTTGCTTATCAAAATAATGTTGCTGTATTTATAATAGTTGCCGCTTACCATTTTAATCCGGTAATAAGTTGGTCCTGTAATTATTTTTTTGTCGATGAAATCATAGCTCATTTGCATACTTTGGCCTTTACTTTCAACTGTTGCTATAGGTTCAAAATTTCCGTTGTCATTGCTCCGTTCAACAACATAATATGTGTTGGCTACTTCGTCTGCGACAATCCATTGCAGTAAAGTGACTTCATTATTTAATTCTCCTTTGAATGAAATAAAATTTGCAGGAAGAAGAGTCATACAATCAACACCCTTCACCAATTTTGGAGTAGCAGTAGAAAAAGCGCAATTTGAATTACTAAGATTTGATGTCGTGCTGGCAACGGTTATTCTGTAAAGAATATTTGTGTCAACAGCAAGTAAACGGTAGTAGCGCGATACTGTATATTCATACTGGTTGTCGGTAGAATTATAAACTGGAACGCTTGAGCCGCTTGCAGCTTGTCCTGTTGTATCGATGCCAGGCGAGCTCCATGTAGTTCCGCCATTTGTACTTTGCTGCAATTGCCATTGCGTGTAATTATTAAAAAAAGAATTGACCTGGAAGCGCACGGTATCATCTGCGCCAATACATAAAGTATCGGGTTTGTTTGGAGTAAGTATCATGTTTGGAGAACATGTAGCTACACCAATATCATCTATAGCCCAATCATTGCCGCCTCCACCGGGAGCATTATTGCGGATATTAATTATCATACTCGTTTGTGTTGGCCCGGTTTCATAAGTAAATCCTTTTTGTATCCACTGACCGGTATAATTCATATTGCCTGTTGTATAATAATCGTATCCGTTGATGTTGAAAGTAAGATTAGGATGAACGCCGGATGAGTCGCCAACTCCTGTTGGTATGTAACCGGCGCCGCCAGTCGCTCCTTTTCCATTTGAGTCGCATCCGCATTTGGAGCACATATTTCTAAACCACGCCGAATATTGATAATAAGTACTCGGGCAAAGATTATATACGGTGTCAAGAAAAGCTGTGTCTGTTCTGTAAGAAGAGTTAATCACAACCATATAACCACCGGTTTTATTGTTGTTATCATCTGTTGCGGCATTTCCTAACAAAGGATTCACAGCTCCGGTGTGATCGCCGATAATATCCCAAACACTGAATATGCGATGTGACGGAGCTTGCGAATTATCCGGATATGGCCAGTTATTCAATATAGAATACCCAAGTGCGGCAGTTGTGCCGCCACTCGTATTGTTTGATACTCCGTAATAATAGTCATTTGGCATGCCGGCAGTACTGGAAAAGACTGAGTATGTATAGCTAGATGGAACCTTACTTGAAGCAGCTCTGTCTTTCACATTTCCTGAACCAAACGTACCTCCGAATTCAGAAATGATTGCGTTTGATCCAACAGTGTTGGCGCATATTCCATAGTTTTTGTAAGCGATGATAGTATCTGCAGGAAAAGTTATTGTATTTACAATTCCTGAACTACTGCTGTAAAAAAATTTTCCAAGGCCAACGGGGATTGCTGTTCCGTATGCAAGAGCGCTGTTAACTACAACACGGTAAGAAGCAACCATAATGCAGGTACCACCATAAAAACTCGGCTTACTTGTATTTGTTACAGTACCCCCATTTGCTGCATTTGCTCCCGTTCCTAAACCAATAGTAACTACTGTGCCGGCGATTGTTCCTGCATCTCCATCCGCGGCATCAGTAAATTGCTGATAAATTTTTCCTTCATTAGTTAGCACTCTTAATGTTCCCGGAATATAAGTTGTGTTGGCCGGAATATTATCGGTGAATGAAGAATTATATGCGATGTTTGTTCTCACCACAAAAGTGGCGCGGATCTCAAGCGTATCGCCGGGTTCAGTTGTTCCGCCGTTAGTTCCTTTTGTTATATTCACGTAACTTTTTCCGTAGTCAACTGTGGCGGTTGCGGCGGCTACATCTGCAACGCAAATATTAAATCCCCAATTATTTCCTGCAGGAATTCCGGTGTTTGTGTTTGTATAAATTCTTACATAATAAGTAGCTCCGATTGTAAGTCCTGCTCCACCAACTACAGTGCCCGTGGTAAAAGCAAGCGTAGTTGCTGCTGCGGTTCCGGTAACACAACCAAGAGAAGTAAAACTTGCACAGGTCCCGGAAAGTAATTGTATAACTGGTATTGCTGCTTTGAGACTTGTACCCAAATTACTGATTGTGATTACAGGATATTTTGATGTTGCAACAAAACTGTACCAAACATCGGCAGATAATGCATTTCCACATGTGCCCGGAACACCTGCGGTTGTGTTGGCGCTTTTAAGAGTTTGTAATGTAAGATTAACGCAAGCGGGGTTTTCAGTTAATAAGGTTGCTGCATTGCAGTTGTCATTAACCGGCTGTGCAAAAGTTGCAAAAGATATTAAAAAGACGATCAGAAAAATTAATAATCCCTTGCTATTAAAAATAGATAAGGGTATACTTGTTTTCATAGATGGATTTTCTTGGTTCACATAGGGTTTCGAACGAGTTAGAACAAATCAAAACTACTAAAAAAAATATCCGATATCAATAGGTAAAAGTGCGCAATATATACTTAGAAATTTTACTATCCTATAAAATAGAAAATAGAATTTAGAAGTTAGAAAAGAGAATAATCAATTGCTTTTTTCTATCTTCTAACTTCTTCATAGCTCATTTAATTTCTCCAACCATATTCGCCGGCACAACCCATTCATCAAATTGTTCAGGGGTTACATAACCTAATTTAACTGCCATTTCTTTTAAAGTAGTTCCTTCCTTGTGCGCTTTCTGCGCAATTTCTGCAGCTTTATAATAACCGATTTTTGTGTTGAGTGCTGTAACGAGCATTAAAGAATTCTCAACATGCTTTTTGATATTTGCTTCAATCGGCTCAATTCCTGCAGCACATTTTTCATGTGAAAGAAACGCAACCATCACCGATGAGCCTGGCGCTGTGCAAAAAATTATAGATCATCACCGGCTTAAAAACATTCAATTCAAAATGACCTGTTGCGCCGCCAATATTTATAGCAACATCGTTTCCTAAAACCTGTGCAGCGATCATCGTCAATGCTTCACATTGCGTTGGATTTACTTTGCCGGGCATAATAGATGATCCCGGTTCATTATCGGGAATAAAAATTTCTCCTATTCCGCTTCGCGGACCGGATGATAGCATGCGAATATCATTTGCGATTTTCATTAAGCTTACTGCAACAGTTTTTAAAGCTCCATGCGTTTCCACAATTGCATCGTGCGCAGCAAGCGCTTCAAATTTATTTTGCGCAGTTACAAAAGGCAAACCAGTGAGCTCGGCAATTTTGTTTGCAACATTTTCTGAATAATTTTTTGGTGTGTTAATCCCTGTTCCAACTGCTGTTCCGCCAAGCGCTAATTCGGAAAGATGGGATAAAGAATTTTTAATGGCGCGCAATCCATGATCTAACTGTGATGCATACCCGCTAAATTCCTGACCTACGGTAAGCGGTGTTGCATCCATAAAATGTGTACGACCTATTTTCACCACATGCATAAACGCTTTGCTTTTGGCAGCAAGCATGTCGCGCAATTTTTCAATTCCCGGAATGGTTATATCCACCAGCATTTTGTATGCTGCAATATGCATAGCCGTAGGAAAAGTATCGTTTGAAGATTGTGATTTATTTACATCATCATTCGGGTGCAAAAATTTTTCTTTGTCCGATAATTTTCCACCATTAATAACATGTCCGCGATAAGCTATCACTTCATTCACATTCATATTACTTTGTGTTCCGCTTCCGGTTTGCCATACAACAAGCGGAAACTGGTCATCTAATTTTCCTGCAAGAATTTCATCTGCAACTATACCAATCAAATCTGATTTTTCTTTTGGTAAAACTCCGGCCTCCAACATTGGTTAATGCTGCCGCTTTTTTTAAATAAGCAAATGCACGGATAATTTCTTTCGGCATTTTATTAATATCCTGCGCAATTTTAAAATTGTCGATGCTGCGCTGTGTTTGCGCGCCGTAATATGCATCAGCCGGCACTTTCACTTCGCCCATCGTATCTTTTTCAATTCTGTATTCCATATGTAGAAATTTGTTGCAAATTTACTATTTCAATATTTATCCTGTGTTTGATGTATTTTTATTTCACCGAAACTAAACAATGAAAAAGTCTTTCTTATCAATTATTTTCATTTTCTTTTTTACAGGAATATATTTTACAAATTTCGCGCAGAATATAAATTCTTTGCCGAAATGGAATTCTTTACATAACAAAGAATTTAACGACGATTGGCTGATAACACCTATACCACAAAAAGCAGAAATTTACCGGAGTGAAAATGGCAGGAATATTATTTTGTACAACGGACTTGTAAAAAGAATTTTTTGCATTCAACCAAACGTTGCTTGTATTGATTATACAAATATGAGTAACGGACAACAACTACTGCGTGCAATAAAACCGGAAGCAAAAATTATAATTGATAAAAAAGAATATGAAGTTGGCGGTTTGCACGGACAAACAGAAAATGCATATCTCTTACCCGACTCGCTGAATAATTTTACAACAAACGAAAATGATTTTCAGTTTGAAAAATTTGAAGTGAATGAAATAAAGCCTTTCATTAATTGGAGACCTAAGGGCTGGGCATTGAATAAAAATCAGCCAACCGGCAAAATGATTTCGTTCATTTTTCAATCCTCTTTGCCGGAATTAAAAAATATAATTGTAAAAGTTAATTACGAATTGTACGATGGCATTCCGTTAATTATTAAATGGATTTCTGTTGAAAATAAAACCGGTCGTACAATTATTTTAAATCGCGCAATCAACGAAGTATTAGGATTGGTGGAAGAAGAAAGTGCAGTTGTCGGCACGCCGGAGCAAATGAAAAAACAACACGGCATTTATGTTGAGACAAATTATGCATTCAACAATGCGATGCGGTATGATATCAGCGACCAAACAACACATTGGGAAACGGATTCCGTTTATACATCGCAGGTAAATTATAATTACCAAACGCCATGCCTGCTGGAAGTATATCCTGAAAAAGTTACCGGCATTGAGTTACAGCCGGATGAAATTTTTAAATCTGTTCGCACCTGCGAATTGTTAATGGATAGCTATGATCGCGAACGGCGCGGTTTGTCAATAAGAAAAATGTACAGAACAATTGCGCCATGGACAACTGAAAACCCAATCTTCATGCATCTTGTCAGTAAAAATGATGACGATGTTAAAAATGCGATTGATCAATGTGCTGCCACAGGATATGAAGCAGTGATATTAAGTTTCGGAAGTCATTGCAATATGGAAGACACTTCTGAACAAAACATTAAAAAGTGGAAAGCATTGAGTGATTATGCACATAGCAAAAATATTTTTATCGGTGGTTATTCTTTATTCAGTTCACGAAAAATAAGTGATGAAGATGATGTGATTGATCCTGTTACCGGAAAACCAGACGCGGCTGCTTTTTTTGGAAATGCACCTTGTCTGGGCAGCAATTGGGGACTGACTTATTTAAGCAAGCTGAAATATTTTATTACAAACACAGGCTTTGATATTTTTGAAAATGATGGTCCTTATCCCGGCGACGTATGCGCTTCAACAAAACATCCGGGGCATAAAAATTTAGACGACAGCCAATGGAAGCAAATGGAATTGCAGAAAGGTTTGTATCACTGGTGCAACGAACACGGCGTGTATGTAAATGCGCCCGACTGGTATTTTTTAGATGGAACCAACAAAATTGCAATCGGATATCGTGAAGTGAATTTTTCTTTGCCAAGAGAAAATCAAAAAATTTTAAATCGCCAGAATATTTATGATGGACTGTGGGAAAAAATACCCTCCATGAGTTGGGGTTTTGTGCCGCTGACAAAATACCAGGGCGGCGGAGCAGAAGCAGTGCTGGAACCGCTTTCAGAGCATTTAAAAGATTATGAACAGTTGATGATGCAATATTATGGCGCCGGTGTGCAGGCTTGTTATCGTGGTCCGCGATTGTATGATGCAGAATCTACAAAGCAAACTGTTATTAATGTAATCAGCTGGTATAAAAAATACCGGGATATTCTCAATTCGGATATTATTCATTTGCGCAGAGCGGATGGCAGAGATTGGGATGGCATAATGCATGTTAATCCTCGGGGAAAAATAAAAGCTTTGGTAATGTTGTATAATCCTTTAAAAGAAAAAATTACACGAACAATAAAAATCCCCTTGTACTATTCGGGGTTAACAACTGTTGCGTCAGTTCGTGAAAAAGACGGAACTTCAAAAACATTTTCATTGAACCGAAACTATGAAATTGAATTGCCGGTTGCTATCCAGGCAGAAAGCTATACGTGGTTTGTGATAAGTAAGCCAATAGCCATTAGCTATTAGCTAATGGCTATTGGCTTTTAGCAGGAACCAGACAGTTTAATTATATACTTGTTGCCGTTAGTAAACGTAGCTCAATAATGTTTAAATGTACAAGAGTGCGACGCAACGATGATGCTATGAAAAACAAGTGCCGGAAACAAAATAAATAATGAATAATGTACAATGTAACTAACGGTAATGGATAGCCTAAAATAAGCAGAACAATTAAATATACAAATATGAAAAAACTTCTTTCCGCAATATTTTTCTTCGTTTCGGCAATTGCTGTTGCACAAACTTATCAGCCAACATGGAAAAGCCTCGACAGCAGAACGATTCCCGACTGGTATCGTAATGGCAAGTTTGGAATTTTTATTCATTGGGGAGTTTATTCGGTTCCTGCATATTGCTCAAAAGGAAATTACGCAGAATGGTATCAACATGCTTTAATGAGTGGCGACACCTCAACAATAAAATATCAGAAAGAAAAATTCGGGGATCGTAAATATTATGATTTCGCGAACGATTTTAAAGCGGAATTATTTAACCCGGACGACTGGGCAAAAGTTTTTGAAGCATCCGGCGCAAAATATATTGTACTCACTTCAAAACATCACGATGGATTTTGTTTGTGGCCAAGTAAAGATGCAAACAGAGATTGGGGATTTGCATGGAACGCTGTGGACGCGGGGCCTCACAGAGATTTGCTCGGCGATTTATTTAAAGCGGTTCGCAAAACTTCTGTGCATGCCGGCATGTACTATTCTTTGTACGAATGGTATAATCCGTTATGGTTAAAAGATAAACCGAAATATGTTTCGCAACACATGTGGCCGCAAATGAAAGAGCTTATCAATACATATCAGCCGGATGTTTTTTGGACTGATGGTGATTGGGAAGGAAGCGACACGTTATGGAAATCGAGAGAATTTCTAGCGTGGTTGTATAATGAAAGTCCGGTGAAAGATAAAGTTGTTACTTACGATCGTTGGGGAAGCGGTGTAAGATTTCATAACGGTGAAGTATATACGCCGGAGTATCAGCCTGAGTTGAGTTTTGATAATCATTACTGGGAAGAAAATCGTGGTATGGGATTTTCGTATGGGTATAACCGTGAGGAAGATGCATGGGATTATAATTCGGCACAGTCGCTCGTTTTGCAGCTGATAGATAAAGTTAGTCGTGGTGGAAATTTTTTGTTGGATATAGGTCCGGATGAACATGGAAAAATTCCGCCTATCATGCAGGAGCGTTTGTTGCAAATAGGAAATTGGATGAAGATCAATAACGAGGCAATCTATAATACAGTAAGCTGGAAAAAAGCTTCGCAATGGAGCGCAGGAAAAACGGACTTCAAACCAAAAAATAACAGCGGAGATTTATTGTTGAAGCTCACCGTTGATCCCGATCCCGGCTATGCAGTGAAAGAATGTTTCTTTACATATAATCCATCTGCAAATAATTTGTATGTGCTTCTTCCAAAATATCCTTCAGACAAAAAATTTGTTATTCACGATTTAACATTGAGCGCTGATACAAAAATTGAATTATTGGAAACACACGAAACACTGACATGGAAACAAGAGGGAAATGATTTATTAATTCAGTTGCCTGAATTTGATCCTAATAAAATAAAAAGCGCTTATGCTTTTGTTTTGAAAATCAATAATGCGGGCGCATTTGCTGCAAAAGCCTTAGTGAATATAAATTATCCTAAAAATTCGCTGAAGCCTATGGTAACAATAATTTCACACGAAAATAATCCGGCATATTATACCTTAGATGGCTCGATGCCGACAGAAAATTCAACAGCATATACAAAACCTTTTGAAGTGAATCAATCAACAACTTTACAGGTAAGAACTTTCAAAAAAGATGTGCTGCCCGGTAATGTCGTTTCTGTTCCTGTAAAAGTTTTTGCGTGGCAGCCATCTGAAAAAATATCTGGTGTTAATCCCGGATTAAAACTTATCGGGTACGAATCAAATTCGTTTGAATCTGTGGATGATTTGGATAGTGCACACATCGTAAAAAATGCAATTGTAGAAAATATTTCTTTAAAAGATACTTCAAGAAAAGAGCAGGTTGGTTTGTTATACCATTGCTACATCAAAATTCCGAAAGATGATATCTACACTTTTTATTTATCATCTGATGACGGAAGTAAATTATGGATTGGTCATGAACTTGTAGTAGATAATGACGGCTCACATGGCGACCAGGGAAAAGAAGGAGGCATAGCTTTGAAAAAAGGATACCATGCTTTTAAGCTGAAATATTTTAATGGCACGGGCGAGGCTGCATTGCAATTACAATATAGCGTTTATGGAAGCGGAGAGAAACAATTGCCATCGTCTTTTTTTTATTACACAAAATAATTCATAAATATAACGGCTATGGATACACGTAGAGATTTTCTAAAGAAGAGTATGTTATTAACAGGCGCTGTTGGTGTATCACAATTTTTGCCGCCGTCAATTCAAAGAGCATTAGCAATTAATCCGGCGCCGGGCACCACATACCTTGATGCGGAACATATTGTTTTTTTGATGCAGGAAAATCGATCATTCGATCATGCATACGGAACACTTCGCGGTGTGCGCGGCTTCAATGATCCGCGTGCTATCAAACAACCTAATAAAAATGCTGTTTGGCTTCAAACAAATAAAGCCGGTGAAACCTATGCTCCTTTTCGATTGGATATTAAAGACACAAAAATTACCTGGATGGGTTCATTACCGCACGGGCGCCAGAAGCCAGATGGACGCAAGAAATAACGGCAAATATGATGGTTGGCTGGAAGCAAAAAAATCCAGCGAACCAGAATATGCAAAAATGCCTTTAACGATGGGTCATTACACGCGCCAAGACATTCCTTTTTATTATGCGCTTGCAGATGCATTTACAGTGTGTGATCAAAATTTTTGTTCTTCATTAACCGGCACTGATCCGAACAGAGTTTATTTTTGGGCGGGAAATGTGAGAGAGAAATTGGATGAAAATGCAAGACCTTATGTTCAAAATGACGATATAGAAAATGGAGTTGAATGGCCAACATTTCCGGAAAGATTGGAGCAGAATGGAATTTCCTGGAAAGTGTACCAGAATGAACTTGCAGTTGATGGCGGTTTTACAGAAGAAGAAGATGTGTGGCTTGGAAATTTTGGAGATAATCCGCTGGAATATTTCAAACAGTATAATGTAAAACTTTCTAAAAGATATCTTGATTATCTGCCAAAAAAAATTGTGTTGCTAAACGATGAAATTAAAAACCTGCAAACAAAAATTCTATCTCTGCCATCAGGAACTAAAGAATTGGAACAAGCGCAAAGAGCATTAAAAGAAAGACAAAGAGAATTCGATAATGCAACAGAAGATCAAAAAAATTTTACCGTCGAAAAATATGAAGCGTTGAATGAATTTAAAAAAACAATTCATCACAAAGCATTTGTTGTTAACTCCAAAGATCCAAATCAGCACAAGCTCGAGCCGCTGAATTATAAAGATGGAGATATCGAACGCAACATTAATATTCCGAAAGGCGATATATTTCATCAGTTCAGACAGGATGTGGAAACAGGAAAATTGCCAACAGTTTCCTGGCTTGTTGCTCCTGAATTTTTTTCTGATCATCCGAGTTCACCGTGGTTTGGTTCGTGGTATCTTTCAGAAGCGATGGATATTCTTACAAAAAATCCTGAAGTGTGGAAGAAAACAATTTTCATTCTTGCTTATGATGAGAACGATGGTTACTTCGATCATGTTCCGCCGTTTGTAGCACCCGATCCCCGCAACCCTGCAACAGGAAAGGCTTCCGGCGGTATTGACACAAGTGTTGAACATGTAAGATTAGAACAGGATTCACCGGGTTCAATCGGTCTCGGTTATAGGGTACCGTTAGTAATCGCATCACCGTGGAGCCGCGGCGGTTTTGTGAATTCACAGGTTTTTGATCACACATCTTCCGTGCAATTTTTGGAAGATTTTTTAAGCAAAAAATTTGGGAAGAAAATTGAAGAACCAAATATCAGTCAGTGGCGGCGTACAGTTTGTGGAGATCTTAGCTCTGTTTTTCGGCCGGATAACGGAGAAAAAATAAATCCAGCTTCCTTTTCTTGCAAAAGATCCTTTTATTGAAAGTGTGCATAAGGCAAAATTTAAAAATCCGCCTAACAATTATAAAAATCTTATCAAAAAAGAAATAGAGCAAATAAACAGCAATGCAAGTTCGTCGCCGTTCATGCCTAAGCAGGAAAAAGGTATTCGCCCTGCATGCGCATTGCCTTACGAATTGTATTTGGATGGAAAGTTAAGCGCGGATAAAAAAACTTTCAGCATAGAAATGAAAGCAGCAAACGAAATTTTTGGAAATAAATCTGCCGGCTCTCCATTCAGTATTTATGCGCCGGGGAAATATGCAAATGAAAATGCGCGGTTATGGTCGTACGGAGTTGCGGCGGGAGATATGTTGAAAGACGAGTGGAATATTAATGATTTTGAAAATGGCGTTTATCATTTACTTGCGCACGGACCGAATGGTTTTTTCAGAGAGTTTATCGGCGATGCAAATGATCCGGTTAATATTATATGTGCGTATCAGCGTAGTTCCGCCAACACAAAAAAGTTTACGGGCAATATTGAATTAAAAATATCTGATAGTAATTCGGGTGCAGTTACTCTTTTTATAAAAGATAATGCATATAAAGCTCCGGCGATCACAAAAACTATTGATGCAAAAAATTCCGCAGAAAAAATATTGTTAGATCTCAGTAAAAATTATGGCTGGTATGATTTTACTGTTACAATAAAAGGTAATAATACTTTTGAAAAAAGATATGCTGGTCATGTAGAAACGGGAAACACATCGCACAGCGATCCGCTAATGGGTGGAGTTATTTGAATCGTGAAACGTCAGACGTGAAGCTGCAAGCAATCCTTCCAATTCTTTCAAAAAAATTGTAACTTAGGCAGTTATTAATTGCCTGCAGATGAAAGCCGTTTTCAACAGTAAAATATTTCTCATAATTTTTTTCATTATAGTTGTTGCCGCTGTTTATTTTTTTACAACCCGCGATAACACTGTTGATTTCAACACACAGGTCAAACCTATCTTCAACAAAAAATGTATCACTTGTCACGGCGGTGTTCGTCGCAAAGCAGGTTTTAGTTTACTATTTAGAACAGATGCGTTAGCAAAAAATGAATCAGGCAAACCCGCCATCATTCCTGGTGATCCGGAGCATAGCGAAATGATAAGAAGGTTAACGTTGAAAGATCCCGAAGAACGCATGCCTTACAAACACGATGCATTATCGAAAGATGAAATCAATATTTTAAAAAAATGGATCAAAGAAGGTGCGCAATGGGGCGACCATTGGGCCTATGTTGCAGTACAACCTGTTGAAGTGCCTAAACCAAAAGCGTCTTTGTTCGGATTGATTCCCGCAAAAAAAATCGACTGGGCGAAAAATGATGTTGATTATTTTATTTACGACAAACTACAGCAGGAAAAATTATCTCCATCGCCGGAAGCAGACAAAGCAACTTTATTAAGAAGAGTTAGTCTTGATATTAACGGCATGCCTGCGTCGGAAATTATCTGGCTGAAAAATTTTTGAAAGATAATAGCGATGATGCTTATGAAAATTTAGTTGATTCTTTACTCGCATCTCCGCATTATGGCGAACGATGGACTTCTATGTGGCTCGATCTTGCGCGTTATGCAGATACAAAAGGATATGAACGTGACGACAGCCGAAGCATCTGGCGCTACCGCGATTGGCTCATCAATGCTTTTAATAAAGATGAGCCGTACGATCAGTTTTTGACGGAACAAATTGCCGGCGATCTGTTGCCAAACCCAACCGATGCGCAATACATCGCTACTGCATTTCACCGCAACACGATGACGAATGATGAAGGCGGAACGGACAATGAAGAATTCAGAACTGCAGCCGTACTCGACCGCGTGAATACAACATGGGAAGCAATTGTTAGGAACAACATTCGCGTGTGTGCAATGCCACAGTCATCCGTACGATCCTTTCAGGCATGAAGAGTATTATAAGTTCATGGCTTTTTTTAATGACACGCGCGATGAAGATTCTTATGCAGATTATCCTTTGCTGCGCACTTATAGTGATTCGCATGCAAAATGAATTGCATAAAGTTACAGACTGGCTTACAAAAAATGTTTCTGCGCAAAAAGCAAAGGAAGTATATCGTTTTTTAAAAACCTGGCAGCCATCTTATAATTCTTTAAACTGTGACAGTTTTACAAACAGTGAACTCGCTGATACGAAATGGACTTCTTTCCGTAATCATGCAATATGCAGATTAAAAAATGTTGAACTGACAAATAGAGATCATCTCATTTTTCGTTACTCCGGTTTTGTTGAATGATGGTGAATGGCAAATTCATACCGATAATGTTAATGGACCTTTGCTCGCAACCATCAAATTGAATAAAACAAAAAACGGCGATTGGCAAATTGCAGAATCAGAAATAAAAAATGTGAATGGCGTTCATAATTTATATTTCACTTATTCAAGCAATAAATTAAAAAAACC
Source organism: Chitinophagia bacterium (assembly GCA_963774065.1). Lineage (GTDB taxonomy): Bacteria > Bacteroidota > Bacteroidia > Chitinophagales > Chitinophagaceae > Puia. Next base: position 895,899 of record CAVZDO010000003.1, on the reverse strand, counting down.
AACAGATGCGGGAGTTATGCTGGATTGGTTATACTTCACACAAGATTTTCCCGGCAAAGAAAAACCAGGCTATCAAGAAATAAAAAACTCTTACTGGAAATTATTAACCGCTGATGTGCCAACAACTCCGGTCATGATGGACAATCCTTCATACATGCATCGCGTATCAAATGTTTTTGAAAGAGGAAATTGGTTGGTGAAAGGAGATGTTGTTGAACCCGATGTTCCGCATTCTTTAAATCCATTGCCCGCTGGCGCGCCGCATAATCGTTTGGGACTTGCAATGTGGCTTGTTGACAAAAAAAATCCGTTGACTGCAAGAACAATTGTTAATCGTTTGTGGGAACAACTTTTCGGAACAGGAATAGCGGAAACGCTAGAAGACCTCGGCACGCAGGGCGTTCCGCCAACGCACAAAGAATTGCTCGATTATCTTTCTTATCAATTGATGAACGATTATCAGTGGAGTCTGAAAAAATTGATTGAAAGAAATTGTGATGTCGGCAACATATCGCCAGGATTCAAAAGTATCTCCTGAAGATTTGGAAAAAGATCCGTTCAACAAATATTATGCTCGGGGCTCACGGGTACGCCTATCCGCAGAGCAGGTGCGCGACCAGGCGCTTGCTGTGAGCGGAGTGATGAATGAAAAAATGTTTGGCCCGAGTGTATTCCCATTTCAACCAAAAGGAATTTGGCTCTCTCCATGGAATGGTCAGGATTGGGTAATCAGCAATGGCGCTAATCAATACAGGCGTGCGCTATATACTTATTGGAAACGAACTTCAAGTTATCCTTCAATGGTTAGCTTCGATGCAACCTCGCGAGAAGTATGTACAGCGCGGCGAATCCGCACAAACACACCATTGCAGGCGTTGGTCACGCTTAATGATTCTTCTTATCTTGATATGGCAAGACATTTTGCATATCGCATGCAGAAAGAATCAGGCAATGATGTTGCAAAACAGATAAGCAAAGGGTATGAGATAATGATGTATAAAACGATCACATCAACAAAATTGGAAGCGTTGAAAAAATTATATGATGATGCATATTCAAAAATGAAAAACGATAAAGAAAAAACCTGTGAAATAATCGGAGAAGAAAATGAACATGATAATCCCGAAACAGCAGCGCTGGTTGTTGTGGCAAACGCGATGCTGAATTTGGATGAAGTGATAACAAAAACTGACCACGATTTGCCTGATTAATGTGATTCTTCTGAAAATGAAAATTAGAAATCAGTTTAATCAGGTTAATAAGATAAATCGAGGTTCAGACAGAAGTTGAATAGAATTGTTACCGTACACGAATGCGACGCAACGATGCTGATAAAGAACAAATGCTGGTACCAATAAAAATATTTATGACACACGACGAATTAAATAATCAACGGTTAGTTAAAGAAGCAAATGAAAAAGCTTTGCATTTTTTAACACGCCGGCATTTTTTAAAAGAAAGCGCCATGGGTTTTGGCGCATTGGCATTAGGCTCATTGATTGGCGGATGCAAATTCGGCTCATCTAACAGCGATGCACAAGTAATTTTTGATCCTGCGCATCCGCTTATGCCAAAACTTCCGATGTTTCCTGGTAAAGCAAAATCAGTTATTTATTTGCATATGGCAGGCGCGCCATCACAATTAGAATTATTCGACTACAAACCCGACCTGATGAAATTAGACGGGCAGCTTTGTCCGCAATCATTGCTCGAAGGAAAACGATTTGCATTCATCCGTGGTGTTCCGAAAATGTTAGGTCCGCAGGCAACATTCAAGCAACACGGACAAAGCGGTGCCTGGGTTTCCGATCGCATGCCGCATCTTTCTACAATCGTTGATGAAATAAGTTTTTTAAAAGCGTGTACAACAGATCAGTTCAATCATGCACCTGCACAATTTTTAGTGCACACCGGTTCACCAAGATTGGGAAGACCGAGCTTAGGTTCGTGGGTGACCTATGGATTAGGAACAGAAAATCAAAACCTGCCGGGGTTTGTTGTGCTAACAAGCGGAGGTAAATTTCCCGATGCCGGTAAAAGCGTGTGGGGAAGCGGGTTTCTGCCGAGTGTTTACCAGGGAGTGCAATGCAGAAGTGAAGGCGATCCGGTTTTGTTTATAAAAGATCCTGAAGGAATGGATAGAGATTTGCGCAAAGCATCTATTGATGCAATCAATGAAGTGAACCAGGAAGAATACAAAGAATTTAAAGACCCGGAAATTCTTTCACGCATTTCGCAATATGAAATGGCTTATAAAATGCAAATTTCTGTTCCGGATGTGATGAACATTAATGACGAACCGCAATATATTCATGACATGTACGGCACGCAACCTAACAAAGCTTGCTTTGCAAATAATATTTTGCTTGCAAGAAAATTGGTGGAGAAAGGCGTTCGCTTTGTACAGTTGTTCGATTGGGGTTGGGATAGTCATGGCAGTGATGCAAATCTTGCAATTGATATTGGTTTTATAAATAAATGCAGGCAGGTAGATAAATCCATCACCGCATTAATTCTCGATTTAAAACAACGCGGATTGTTAGAAGATACATTAGTAGTTTGGGGCGGAGAATTTGGAAGAACGCCAATGCAGGAAAATCGCGAAGGGAAACAAAATCCATTTAAAGGCCGCGACCATCATACCGAAGCATTTACAATTTGGATGGCTGGTGGCGGAATAAAAAAAGGTGTTAGCTATGGCGAAACGGATGAGATTGGTTACAGTTCTATCAGCGGAAAAGTTACGCCGTTTGATGTGCAGGCTACAATCCTTAACCAGCTTGGGTTTCACCATGAAAAATTTACGTATCAATTCCAGGGAAGACCATTCAGGTTGACTGATGTGAGTGGACAGGTGATCAGAGAAATAGTTGCTTAATTATTTTTATTTTTTTTAAAAATATTTTGAACCAAACTAATTGCAACTATTAAACATCGTTGCGTCGCACTCTTGTACAGTAGAAATTCTATTCAACTGCAGGTTTATAAAATTTATATTCGTTAAGTAAAAAAATAAAAATCTACATTTTTGCAAAGAAGAAATTTTATTCAAACGTCGGCAACTGCAACAACAGCATTATTGCTTTCTTCATTAGATACATTCGCATCTGCACATAAACCAACTTTTAATATGAACACCAATTTTGAATTAAAAATACTTGCTACCAACTGGGGATTTCCCGGCAGCATAGATGAATATTGCGCTAAAGTAAAACACGACGGATATGATGGCATTGAAATTTGGTGGCAGTATGATCCAAAAGATCACGATGAATTATTTGCTGCACTAAAAAAATATCAGTTGGATGTTGGTTTTTTATGCGCCGGACATGAATCAAACTTTGCAGATAATTTTGCGTCATTCAAAAAAATGGTAACTGCTGCCGCAACGAACACTATTCAAAAACCATTGTATATTAATTGTCATTCTGGCAAAGATTATTTTTCTTTCGACGATAATAAAAATTTTATTGAGTTCACAATGCAGCTTGCAAAAGAAACCGGAATAAAAATTTGTCATGAAACGCATCGTTCAAGAATTTTATTTGCAGCGCCAATTGCAAAAAATTTTATAGAAAAAATTCCGGGGTTAAGAATTACTCTTGATATTTCTCACTGGTGTAATGTTCATGAAAGTTTATTGCACGATCAGCAGGAAACTGTGGATATGGCTCTGCAAAGAGTAGATCATATTCACGCGCGAATTGGTCACCCCGAAGGACCGCAGGTAAATGATCCGCGCGCGCCCGAATGGGAGGACGCAGTGAAAGCACATTTCGCATGGTGGGATAAAGTAGTTGAAATAAAAAAGAAAAATGGTGAAAGGCTTACTATACTAACTGAATTCGGTCCGCCGCATTATATGCCGGCGCTGCCTTACACCATTCAGCCTGTTGCAGATCAATGGGCGATTAACGTGCACATGATGCAGATGTTACGGAAAAGATATTCTTAGCTATAATTTATGAATGATGAGTTATGAATTATGATTTGTCACTCATCATTTATCATTCATAATTCATAATTATAAACCATTGCTTCAATTTCTCGGTCACTTGCATCCTGTTCTTGTTCATCTTCCAATCGGAATTTTATTGCTTGCTTGTTTATTTTTATGGCAATCGCGAAAAGACAGGCATGCAAATCTGCAATCATCTGTCAACATAATTTTATTTCTTGGAATGATAAGCGCCATTGTTTCTTGCATTACAGGTTACATGTTATCGCTAACAGGAGATTATGATGAAAGCACAGTAAACCTTCATCAATGGATGGGAATTAGCGTGGCCCTCGTTTCAACAATTACATATTTTTTATACAAAAAAAAATCTTTGAGAAAATGGCAATTACCTCTTGCTTTTTTGCTGGTCTTATTAATATTCATAACTGGTCATCTCGGTGGTTCATTAACACATGGCAGCGATTACCTCACGCAACCATTCGAAGATTTATTTACCAGCGATTCAACTGCAATAATAAAAAGAAAACCTATTCCCAATGTGCAGGAAGCCTTTGTTTATGCCGATGTGATACAGCCTATTTTCCAGGTAAAATGTTATTTGTGTCATGGCAAAGCAAAACAAAAAGGTAAACTTCGGTTAGACGACTCCGTTAGTATAATGAAAGGCGGAAAAGATGGAGTTGTGATCATCTCAAATAAATCGGCCGAAAGCGAATTGATGAAGCGTATCATGTTGCCATCGGAAGATGAACATCACATGGCGCCTAAAGAAAAATCGCAATTGTCGGAAAATGAAATTGCCCTATTAAAATGGTGGATAGATAATGGCGTAAATTTTTCAAAAAAGGTAAAACAGCTATCGCAGCCAGAAAAAATTAAAGCAGCTTTACTGGCTTTGCAAAACAGCAATGAAGAACAAAAACCAGATTTAGATGTTCCACAAACTCCGGTTGGAAGAGCCGACGAACCAGCAATTAAAAAATTAAAGGATAAAGGAGTTGTTGTAATTCCTGTTGCACAAAACAATAATTATTTGTCTGCAAATTTTGTTACGGCTACAAATATTTCGAATAAGGAAATTAGTTTGTTAGTACCACTAAAAAAACAATTGGTTTGGCTGAATCTTAACAACACTCACGTGAATGATTCGGCGATTTCTATTTTAATTCAATGCGATAATATTACTAAACTGGAATTAGCTAACACAAATATTTCTGACAGCGGATTAAGTCAGCTTAAAGTTTTAAAACAGTTGCGCACACTAAATCTTGTCGGAACGAAGATCACAGTCGCTGGATTGAGACAATTAAAAGAATTAAAAAATCTACAATCGCTTTATTTGTATCAAACAAATATCAATAAAAAAGACTGGACCGAAATAAAAAAAATGTTTCCGAAAACTTCCATAGATTCAGGCGGATATATTGTTCCTCTTTTGCCGGAAGACACAGTAATTGTAAAACCACCACCAATCAAGAATAACTGATAACATGCGCAAAATAATATTTCATATTGGACTTCTTTTTTTCTTGCTATCTAACGGTATTGCACAACCGAAGACGGAACATGACCTCGTTTTTGATTCGTTGGCAAAAAAATGGGATGAAGCTATTCCAATTGGTAATGGTTGGCTCGGCGCACTGATTTGGCAAAGAGACAGCATGGTAAGAATTTCATTGGATCGTGTTGACCTTTGGGACGACAGACCTATGCCTGAAATCGACAAATTAAAATTCCCCTGGGTTGTGGAGCAAGTGAACAAAAACGAATACGACACAGTGCAAAAACTGGGAGACGTTCCTTATGAAAAATATCCGGCGCCTACAAAAATTCCAGGTGCAGCTTTGGAATTTGATTTGAGAAAACTTGGTAAGATCATATCTAATGAATTAGATATTCAGCAGGCATTGGGAACCGTTAGATTTGAAAACGGTGTTGTGTTTGATAATTATATTCATGCAACAAGTCAAATTGGATATTTTGGTTTTGAAAATCTTCCTCAAAAAAATTTTTCTATAGCCGACATTCTTCCATCATTAATAATTCCCGCGTATAATTCAGTAAAAAATAATTCAACGGGCAACAGTGTAGAAGGTCAGGGTTTGGAAAGATTAGGTTACAAAAAAGGAACTGTCACGAAAACGGCAAACAGTATTTTATATCATCAGCCAACATGGAATGGAAATTATTATGAAGTGCTTGTGAAATGGAAAAGATTTTCGGCAAAACTTTTTGTTGGAGAATGGACGATCACAAATAACAAACATGCAACATTGCCTGAATTAAATCCAGCTGACAAAGATGCCACCGGTTGGAATTCTCATCTTGCATGGTGGAAAAATTTCTGGAATCGTTCTTCCATTTCTATTCCCGATAAATTATTGGAGAAACAATATTATCTTGAAATGTATAAGTTCGGTTGTGTTGCAAGAAGTAATACAACGCCAATTTCTTTGCAGGCGATCTGGACTGCCGATAATGGAAATCTTCCGCCGTGGAAAGGCGATATTCATAATGATTTGAACACACAATTAAGTTATTGGCCCGGATATGAAAGTAATCATCTTGATCTCACAGCATCATACACAAATTTTTTATGGAGAACAAAAGCCGAAAATGAAAAATGGACAAAGCATTGTTTTGAAGTGGATGGTTTGAATGTTCCCGGCGTTACAACGATCAGCGGTAAACCTATGGGCGGATGGATTCAATATTCTGTAAGCCCTACAACGGTTTGCTGGCTTGCTCAACATTTTTACTGGCAATGGAAATATAGTATGAACAAAGATTTTTTTTACAATAAACTCAAGCCTTATTATGCAGAAGCTGTAAAATATTTATTCAACATTATTGATAAAAAAACGCACCAGTTGCCATTGAGTTCAAGCCCGGAATTTAACGACAATAATATTAATGCATGGTTTAAAACCTATACAAATTTTGATCTCGCGTTATGCAAATACACGATCAAAATAAGAAATGAAATAAATGAATTGGATACAACCACTGCGCGACGGAAAAGAATGTATTCGTTAAAATTTTTTCCGGATTTTGATATCAATGAAACAGGACTTACTGTTGCGCACGGACAAGATTTGAATGTTTCTCACAGGCACATGTCACCATTCATGGCAATTTATCCTTTGTGTTTGCTGGATATTGATCGTGCTGAAGATTCTTCCATTATTAAAAAATCTTTGCGGCATATTGAAAGTCTTGGAACCCGCGAGTGGTGCGGTTATTCATTCAGCTGGATGGCAAGTTTATATGCACGGGCAAAAGAAGCAGACAACGCTGTAAAGCAACTTCAAATTTTTTCTACAAATTTTTGTTCGCCGAATAGTTTTCATTTGAACGGCGATCAAAAAGGTGGACAATATTCTTCATTCACTTATAGCCCGTTTACATTGGAAGGAAATTTTGCGTTTGCGCAAGGCGTTCATGAATTGTTATTGCAAAATCATGATGATGTGATTGAAATTTTTCCCGCAGTTCCTGATAGCTGGAAAAATGTTTCATTTAAAACACTGAGAGCTGAGGGCGCATTTTTAATAAGCGCAAAAAAAGAAAATGGAATTGCAAGTGAAATAGAAATTTTTTCTGAGCAAGGCGGAAAATTAAAAATAAAATTGCCTTTTGAAAAATGGACGGTAAATGGAATAGAAAGGAAAAAAATATTAATGCATAATAATGTTGCAGAAATGCAAACCGCAAAAGGTCAAACGATAGTTTTTACAAATGCGTCCGCAGACTGAAGCTGAACATTGATATGCCGATGAACGGATTGCGACGCAACGATGATGCTATGAAAACCGCTGCTGGTATTCAAAAATTATTTCCCCTTAAAATTTGCTTTTCTTTTTTCAATAAAAGCCTTAGCTCCTTCTTTTGCATCTGCGCTATCAAATAATTTTCCGAAAGTTTCGATTTCTTTTTGCAATCCGTCAGTGTTTCCGTTCGCTGCATAATTGGTAAGCGTAATTATTTCGGAAATTGCGAGAGGAGCTTTGCTCATTATTATTTGTAAAATTTTTTTTGTTTCCGACAAAAGATTTGCCACAGTAGTTACATGATTTACCAAACCCAAATGCAGTGCTTCGTTTGCATCGATCATATTTCCCGTCATCATTAATTCTATTGCTTTTCCTTTTCCGATGAGATGCGTTAATCTTTGCGTGCCGCCATAACCGGGAATTAAACCGAGATTAACTTCCGGCTGACCGAATTTTGCATTATCACTCGCCAGGCGAAAATGACAAGCCATTGCAAGCTCGCAACCGCCGCCGAGCGCAAAACCATTTACCGCCGCAATAATTGGCTTTGAACAATTTTCAATTTTATTAAAAACATTTTCTTGCCCGTATTGTGCAAGCGCTTTTCCACCTTTGCTATCGAGTTGTGTAAATTCGCTTATGTCGGCGCCTGCAACAAATGCTTTTGCGCCGCTTCCGGTAATGATTGCAGATTTTATTTCCGTGTTATTGTAAATTTCATTTATTGCATTGCTTAGTTCTTCAATCACCATTTTGTTGAGAGCATTTAATTTATCCGGGCGATTAATGGTGATGGTTAAAATATTTTCCGTTAGTTCTGTTAGCAATGTTTGGTAAGGCATCGTAATATTTTTTAGCATTATTTTTTTTTCCTGATTTCTTCAAGTCGTGCAATGTCTGATAAATCTTTTTCTCTTGTGGAACGAAGTTTGATTTCTTTCAAAAAATCATATGGTACCATTCTTAAATCAATTTCCGGACTAATGTAATGAATGGTTGAATTTTTTTCTGCATCATCAAAGTTTATATTCTTGTGAACAATTGTAAGAACATCAATAACATTAGGGCGATTTCCTAAAGTGCACATGAAATATGTTGTAAAATCTTCGTTTTTTATTTCAGTTGTTTCGTTTTCAGAATAACCCATGCAATAAAGAGTTTTTAAGAAACAATTCTTGTTTTCATTTGTCGGTGCAATCCAAATATCCATATCTTCAGTTGCCCTATGATAGCCATAATAATTTACTGCAAAACCACCTATGCATAAATAGCGGAGATTATTTTTTTTTGCGCATTTAAGAAATAAAATAAATTCTTTATTTTCAATGTCCATAAATAAAATGCTTTCTTATTGTTATTTTCTTAACAGGTTCAGTATTAAAATCAGAATTATTTTTTTTTTGAATTTTTGAAAGAGCCTGCAGACGTTCAGACGGAGAAAGTGCGGCAAAATATTCTAAAAAATACATTTCCTGTTCTTCAAACGATTTGAATATTTTTATTTTCTTTTTCATAAATCAAAAATTTCGGTGTGTTTGCACCCAATTTTTAATATAGGTTGCAATATCTGATGTTGCTGCGCCCGGAGAAAATAATTTACCAACTCCAATTGATTGCAATTCTTTCATATCATCTTCAGGAATAATTCCGCCGCCGGTTAATAGCACGTCATCCATTTTTTTTTCTTTCATCAGTTGAATTATTTTCGGAAACACCGTCATGTGCGCGCCGCTTAAAATACTTATTCCGATTGCATCAACATCTTCCTGTAATGCAGCATTCACAACCATTTCAGGCGTTTGGCGAAGACCGGTAAAAATTACTTCCATACCTGCATCACGCAAAGAAGTGGCAATTATTTTTGCTCCGCGATCGTGCCCGTCTAATCCAACTTTGGCAACTAAAACTCTTATAGGTCTTGTTATTTCTTTGCTCATGAAATTATTTACGATTCAAAATTACGCAATGAAATAGATAATTGTGAATTATGAATGTTGAATGATGAATAGATAAAATAATTATAATTTTTTTAGTGATACCAGCATTTGCATTTCATAGCATCATCGTTGCGTCGCAATCACTTCACCGGCAAATCAATATTGATCTTCAGGTTGCGGATTAATTTCTATAAAAAAAATTAAACTTTTTTTATTCACCATTCACCATTCACCATTGACAATTTACCATTTCACTTTCGCCTGATCTTTTGCAATTTTATCAATAAACATTTTTTTAAAGTCTTCATTTCCTTTTTTCAATACGATTATTAATGTTCCATTTTCTCTTGCATAATAATTGGTGATGCTGTCAGTGACTTTTGCCGAAACAAAATTTTTAATAAACGGATGTTGCATTTCATTTTTATCATCTGTTACCAAAACCAAATTATCAAATTGCAAATTGTTAGGAATCCAATATAAAAAACTTGCATTATCACTATAGGCTTCGGGTAAATTATATTTTCTTCCAAAATAATTTACTGCGCCAGCTTCTCCGTAATTATCACAAAAAATAATTGCATTTTTTTTCTCGGCGCTGTCAAGCGTGTTGTATGCGTTTGAGACTTTTTGTGTCATTTCTTCCCAGCTAAGCATGTCAGCAAAATCTTGTGGCAATGGATGATTTTTCAAATCTTCCCATTTAAGCAAACCGGTTTTTTTCAAATCTTTTTTTTCATAAAAGGCAGCTAATTTTTTTGGTTCAAAAATCGGGAGCATTACAGGAACAAATAAATATCCGAGAAATCCGATAATAAGAATAAATAGGTAACGCAAAATCCTGAAACGTTGTGCTGTTATTTTTTCCAAACGATAAGCGCCGAATGCAAATAAAATCGGGTATACACCTAATGCGTAATAACCTTTTCCCCGACCGATCAATAATAATACAATTACAAAAAGATATGCCCAACCAATAAAACGATATTGTTTTGCACTGCGCGAAAAACTTACAAACAATAATCCGCCGATCCAAATAAACACGCATGATGCAAACATTGTAAGCTGGTCAATCAAAAAACCAACCGGACTTGTATATTGCAATTGATTTTTTTGCAACTCGCTCATATGATATACCACAGGAAAATGACGAACATATTGCCATATAAGATTTGGAAGAAAAATAATAAACGCCACTAATGCGGAATAGTAAAGATGTTTATTGACAAAAATTTTTCTGTGCTTTGTTAATAGTAATCCTGCTAAGATACTCACTATAAAAAACGCAACAGAATATTTGCTCAGCATACCTAATCCGGCGCTGATTCCAAAAACATACAGCCAATTATTTTTTTCTGTTTGAATATAACGGATAAGGCTATACGCAATCATCGTCCAAAAAAATATTTCCAAAAAATTTGGTTGAAATAAATAATGAACACGCAGGTATGCGCCAAAAATAAAAGGAAAAAACCCCAGCAAAAGAGCAAATGCTTTGCCGCCTAATGATTGAATGGTTTTTCCGACAATGATAAATGTGAATGCACCAAATAAAGAAGGCCAAAATTTTATCCAGAACATACCTCCGCCAAAAAAATTTGTTAGCCATGCAAAAACAGAAAGCAATGGTGGCACTTCCATAAAACCCCATGCCATGTGTCGCGCTTCTGCGAGATATAAGAATTCATCGCGATGAGGTTCGTAAACAGAATTTTGAAGAATGAAAGGAAGAATAAATTTAACAAGAGCTAAAAAAATTATGAGCCTGTTACTATTTTTCATTAACAGTTTTTTGCAGAAAGATACAAAGCATTTTAAAAAGCCAATATTGTTTTTTAAAAACTTTACAGGTTAAGCTGATTCCAATAATTGCAATGCGTGCCTGATTCTTTTAATTGTTTCATTTTTTCCGAGAATGGCTGCAATATCAAACACACCGGGCCCAAATTTTCCGCCGACAAGCATTATACGAAATGGCAACAAAACATCACCTGGTTTTATCTGGCTTGCTGCTGATATTTCTTTAAATACATTTTCCAAATCATCGTGCTGCCAGTGACTCATAAATTCATAAGCATGCATCACCTCAATAAAAAACTGATTTTTCTTTTCATCCCATTTTGGCTTGATTGCAGATGTATCAATGCTTTCAGGAGATTGAAAAAAGAACGAAGACTGTTGCACAAAATCTGTGAGCAATGTGCATCGATCTTTTACCAACTCAATTACCTGCTTTAATTTTTCGTCATCATTTATTTTAACCCCATTGTCTTCCATTATCTTTTTCACTATTGACCATTCACCATTCACCGTCAACTTCTTTATCCATTCGTGGTTGAACCATTTTGCTTTTTCATAATTAAATTTTGCGCCACTTTTGTGTACACGTTCCATAGAAAATTTTTCGATCAACTCCTGCATAGAAAAAATTTCCTGTTCACTTCCATCATTCCATCCTAACAGCGCGAGCATATTAACAAATGCTTCGGGAAGAAATCCTTTTTCTTTAAAGCCTGTCGTCTTTTCATTTGTCTTAGGGTCGGTCCAATCCATTGCAAACACAGGGAAGCCGAGCCTTTCGCCATCGCGCTTACTTAATTTTCCATTGCCATCCGGTTTTAAAATTAATGGCAGGTGCGCCCACTGCGGCATATTTTTTTCGCCAAATAAATATCTCCATAATAAAATATGAACGGGCGCGGAAGGCAACCATTCTTCACCACGAAATGCGTGAGAGATTTGCATTAAATAATCATCAACCACAACTGCGAGATGATATGTTGGCATGCCATCAGCTTTTAATAAAACTTTATCATCTACCTGCGAAGTGTTGAAGGAAACTTCTCCGCGAATCATGTCGGTGAATTTTATTTCTTCATTCAACGGCATTTTAATTCTTATTACATGCGGCGTATTTTCGTTTAACAATTTTTTTACAACTGCATCATCAAGCGTTAACGAATTTTTCAGTTCATTTCTTGATGAATTATTGTATTGAAAATTTGGAATAGTTTTTCTTTTTATTTCCAATTCTTCGGTTGTATCAAAAGCATAATAAGCGAACCCTTCTTTAATTAATTGCTCTGCATATTTTCTATAAATATCTTTTCTTTCGCTTTGGCGATAGGGTCCAAAATTGCCGCCAAGTATCGGACTTTCATCAGGCTGTAATCTGCACCAGTTAAGGGTTTCATAAATATATTCTTCAGCGCCGGAAACAAAGCGCGTTTGATCGGTGTCTTCAATTCTTAAAATAAAATCACCGGCGTTCTGTTTAGCAAAAAGATAATTATATAAAACGGTTCTTACCCCGCCAACATGAAGCCCGCCGGTTGGGCTTGGAGCAAAACGAACCCGAACTTTTTTATTCATAACGCGCAAAGATATAGAATTTGAATGCAGACGCAGAAGCAGATAAGTTACACTATTTATCTTTTTCGTTCGTTATTGAGTAGATTTGATCTATACTTCCGTAGTGAAATATTTATTTTCAATATTGTTTTTTTTCAGCAGCAGAACTGTTTTCACGCAAATCACTTACCAAACTGTTTTTGTTGATTATGACAGTGCGTGGCAATATAAAAATTTGAAAATAATTCCTATCAGGCCAAAAGGCAATCCCAATGGTTTTATGCCAATGCTGATTGATAACCCGGAAATTATTTCTTTAAGCCAGGCAATAAATCAAGGAGTGGCAACAATTTCAGAACGCGGAACTGCATCCACTGAAAATGTACATTGGCTTCGCATAAATAATAAATCAGACAAATCTATTTATGTCGGCTCCGGCGAAATAATTGGCGGTGGAAGACAAGACAGAATGATAATGAAAGATACTATTCTGATTCCGACAAAAGGAGATCAATATGTACAGGTAATGTGTGTGGAAGAAGGAAGATGGGCGGATAAGGAAAAAAAATTCACCTATGATAATTTTGCAAACCTGCGTTTGCGCAAAGTGCTTGATGTTGGAAAAAACCAGGTGCTGATTTGGAATGAAATTGAAAACCAGTTGCAGTCGGGCGATATCAAGGATAATACAATGGCTTACCTGTCGAGACATTCAGATAAAAAATATGCGGAAATGGATGACGATTATTTTCGTTTTTTTAAACAGAAATTTAAAAACAGCGACAGCACGATTGTTGGTTTCGTATGTGTGTCGGGCAACAAAATAATCGGCAGCGATATTTTTGCCAACAGAAGTTTATTTTACAGTCAGCTTGAACCTTTATTACGGGGATATATAGACGAAACAATTCTTTTTCCCGGAAAAGGTTCTTCAGATAATGATAAGATAAGCGACTATATGGATAAAATTTTAACCGACGAACGTTCGCAACAGCAATTTGTAAATAAAAACGGAAAAATATTCCGGCAAAACGGAAGAGTGATTCATATCACAACGTTTTAACTTCATGATTAATGTTCTGTAATTTGCAGCATGTTTTATTTTGTAAAAACTCCGTGGCTGCTAAAAAAATGTTATCCTTCCTGCATTTGGAATATGCCTGTAAAAGAAAAAAAAATTTATCTGACGTTTGATGACGGCCCGCATTCGGTTGCAACGCCTTTTGTTTTGGATGAATTAAAAAAGTATAAAGCGAAAGCAACTTTTTTTTGCATTGGAAAAAATGTGGTTGAGCATCCGGACATCTATAAACAAATTTTGTTTGAAGGTCATCGTGTGGGCAATCATACACACAACCATCTTAATGGATGGAAGGCGAAGGATAAAGATTATTTTGAAAATATTCGCGAAGCAAAAAAATATATTGACTCGGATCTTTTTCGTCCGCCTTATGGAAGAATCACTTCGTTTCAACTAAAAAATCTTACACAATTTGCCGCTTTTAAAATTATTATGTGGGATGTTTTGAGCGGAGATTTTGATAAAGAAATTTCGCCGGAACGATGCACATCAAATGTTATCAGCAATGCGCGAAATGGTTCAATTATTATTTTTCACGACAGTGAAAAAGCATTTGAAAGAATGAAGATTGCATTGCCGGAAGCGTTGAAATATTTTTTTGAAAAAGGATTTAGTTTTGAAACTGTGGATTAAATGTTGTGATAAAAAACTGCGGATAAACGTAGTAACAGAATGGTTCTTAAATAAATTGGGCCTGGGTAGACACCCTGGCCCGTTTTTAATCCGTACCCTATGAAAACTGATTTAAAGGTAAAACTTTTTTTGATTTATCCAAAGAATTTCAAAATCAGTGAATTATTTGCTGTTTTTTTTTGGATTTTGTAAAGTTTTTTTTACAACTCTAAATAAGCAAAATCATTTATCATGGGCTTTATAGATACCCATTGTCATCTTTATTTAAAAGAATTTGCAACCGATATTGCCGAAGTGATAAACCGCGCTGAAGCAACGGGCGTAAAAAAATTTTATATGCCTGCCATAGACAGTGAAACTTTACCTTCCATGCTTAAATTGGAAAATGAATATCCTTCAAAATGCATAGCTATGGCTGGTTTGCACCCATGTTCTGTAAAGGAAAATTACAAAGATGAATTGCAAATTGTTGAAAATATTTTACAGGAGCGCAGCTTTGCCGCGATTGGAGAAATTGGATTGGATTTTTATTGGGATAGAACTTTTGAAAAATTTCAATACAACTCTTTTCATTTGCAAACAGAATGGGCATTGCAACACGATATTCCGATCGTTATTCACTCCCGCGATTCAATGCAGCAATGTATAGATGTGGTGGAGCAGCATCAAAATGGAAAATTGCATGGAATTTTTCATTGCTTTACCGCAACAGAGGAATTGGCAAAAAAAATTATTGACCTCGGATTTTATCTCGGCATTGGCGGCGTGCTCACATATAAAAATTCAGGGCTTGCGCAAACTCTCAAAAATATACCTATGCATTCCATTGTTCTTGAAACTGACGCGCCATACCTTACGCCGGTTCCATTTCGGGGTAAAAGAAATGAAAGCAGCTACTTAAAATATATTGCAGAAAACCTCGCGGCAGTAAAAAATATCAGTGTAGAAGAAGTAGAACGGGTAACAACATCGAACGCAGAAAAAATATTCAAAGGCTGAAATGGAAATTGTATTTTTGCTCCCTTTTCGGAGAGATGCTCGAGTGGTTGAAGAGGCACGCCTGGAAAGTGTGTATAGCGGAAACGCTATCAAGGGTTCGAATCCCTTTCTCTCCGCTGGATAGGGTTGCAGGCTACTGCAGATTTCAGCATATCACTAAAAAGCAAATTTCTACACATTAGTGATTACGGGCAACAACTAATAAAGAGGGACAAGAGCTAAGAGATGATATAATCGAAAGAGAGTTGTTAGAATTACCAATAGGAATATTAAATGAAGATGGCAGTATTACGCCGACCGATTATCGGTTACAGAATATACATGAATTTCTAAAGGATTACGCACAGCTAATAGTTTCGGAATAATCATCATTGTATTATCCTTGCTTTTACCTAAAATCATTAGCTTAAATACAGTATCAAACGGAACAATAGAAGAAAAAAATTTATGAATATTACCTTGATAAAAACTGTCCATTACAAATTTACTGTATCACCAGTATTATTATCAACAAGAGAAAGAGTTGTTTTTTCACTATCTGTTACAATTACAAATTTGAGTTGTTGCCCTTTGAAAAACTCAATAAGATTTTGATAGTTTTTATTATTACTAAATACCTCAAATCTATTTTTATCAAACAAGAAAGTAATCAAAATTGCTGGCAGCGATCCGCGACGCCATGAAAAAATAATGCATCCATACTAACAGGTATGTATGACCGAAAGTCAAAACGTTGTGATATTGAAAACATAATTGAAGTAATTTTCCACAATTATTGCGTTAGAACCTGGTATATTTTCAGAGACAGGAGAAAATAAAAAATATTAGAGCGACTTCAAATAAAATAATTTTTGGAAAAATATATTTGAGAAAAGCGCGCCAGGTCAGATTTTCAGAAGACTTGGAAATACTAAAAATGTTTTATTTTGAAAACATCAAACCGAGGGTTCGGGATTGGGTCGGAGAACTTTATTTTCCATGGTTTAAAAAAAATCCTTGAACTTTTAGCTTCCAAATAATAACCTATGCCACGTTCTGATATTCTATTTCGGATATTTTATTGCCCTGGTCTGTTGCTTCGACTGCTACAACTTTTTCAGTATAAGTAAATCACCATCTTGATTTTCAAGATGAATCTCATTATCCGCTGCATTGGTTACAAAGTATTTTACAGATGATTTATCTTTTCCCAATTCAATGAACACGTTTTCATTTTCCTGTTTGATATCATAAGTCGTTAAAAAATAACTACCTGTTTTGATATTGCTGGCAAGCAAATCGAGTGAACCGTTTTTGAGGCATGAGGGCGAATCAGAAAAAACATAAATCATTTCTTCAAGTTCTGATTTCCATTCCCCGATTATGGCAGATTCAAGTTGCGATTTATTTAAAGGTATCATTGCATTCTTAATAACTCTTAATATAACTTTAATCATGCAGGTTTAATTTCATTTAGATAAGCAGTTCTCACTCGATTCAAAAGGGCACCATAATTCTTAAGCTAACATTTCTTCCCAAATCATCCACGTAATACCTGAACCGGTTCAGGTAATCACGATATGCTACGTTTGTCAGATTAGTTACCGTAAGGTTCACATCAATATATTGGGTTTTATAAAATGGTATGGAGCATCCGATTTCTGCGCCCCATAGATCATAGCCTGCAGGAGGTGCTACGTAATCACTGTTCGGCGGTACTCTTGTTTGTTTTGCTACTGCAAGATTGCTGATGCCGATGAAAAAATTCTTCCATCTTCCGACGGAGTCCCAGTGGTAGCGAATGGAATTATCGAAGCGATCAGCCGGAATAAATACTAACCAATCATGTGTATCAAGATTGCGGGCACGTACGATGGATGTTTTTGATATAAATGTAAAACGATTAGTGATATTATAGGTAATACTAAGATCAACACCATGAAATAATGCATTCACTTGAGTATAAGAATAAGCAGGGAAAGCTCCTTGTATGGTTTGCACAGGAAGACTATCGGGCTTAAGGTAAATGTAGTGATGGAAATAATTTATATAGAAGCCTGCCTCTACGGAGATTTTTTTACTGCCATAAATAAAAGACAAATTATTATTGTATGCTTTTTCCAGGGTTAGTGATGAATCGCCGATCTCAAATGAAGCAGCGCTTTGATGTATGCCATTTGCAAATAGTTCGATCACTTGTGGAGGACGCCATGCTGTGCCAAAATTATACATCACCGAAAATGCATCACTGAATTTGTATTGCGCTCCGAAATTTGCTGTGCTGTTTTGCCAGCTATAGGTTGGTCGCCTTTCAATAGATGGATCATTGGGATCTAATGCGAAAGCCCGCAACCACCGATAATCAAAACGCAATCCTGCTTCTAATACCCATTTATTGGATTCATATTTTTCAATGCCGAAAACACCTCCACCGTAATCAACAAAATTAGGTATCAGTTGATAGTAACTGGTTCCTTGTTCAACATTACCGTGTGTAATAAAATTAACTCCTATGCTGCCTACTATTTTCTTATTGATAGCCGGATGCTCCCAAATCATATCAACTGTTTGTGTGTTCAATTGAAAATTCAAATCTGGTATGTTACCTGCATTAAGCGAATCATTATAGGAAAGATCGGCATCGTACTCTTTTCGGTTATCTCGCTGATAAGCATATACTGCTTCTATTTTTCCTGCATTGTTAGGCAGATCTAAATATGCACTGGTTTTATATAGTTGGTGATTGACGGTTTGATAAGGTCGTGCAATATCGTACGAAAAATCGGCTGTAACAGCAGGCTGACTTCTTGCGAAAGCCTGATTTAAATCTGCAACTGACCCAACTACCGAAGCATCGGCAATTCCAATTTTAGTATTGAACTGGCTGTAATAAAACTGTGCTCCAAAATGCTCCTTATTATATTGAAGTGTGGCCGAATAATCGTCTTCATTAAATCCTGTATTGCCGAGATAATAATTCGCTGTTTGTGCATTACCTGCTTTTTTTATGGTTCCCTGCAAACGCCAGCTTAGTCCCGTTAATTTGTCTCCAAAAGCTTCTTCCATCATGCCTGATGCAACGCCGATATGTCCGTTGGTCATTCCAACTATATTGATGTTTCCATCTATACCGGGTTCTTTGGGCATATCTTTCGGGTCAACAAGCACAACGCCTCCTATAGCGTCGGAACCATACCTGATGCTGGCGGGCCCTTTTATTACCGTATACTTTGTGGCGATGAACGGATCAATTTCCGGAGCATGGTCATTGCCCCAGGTTTGTCCTTCCTGTCGAACGCCATTATTAATTATCAGAATTCGGTTGCTGTATACTCCGTGGATCACCGGTTTTGAAATGTTCGGACCTGTTTGAAGACTGTTCACTCCTGCGATGCTCTTAAGCGATTCGCCCAGTGACATGCCACGGGTTTCCTGCATCGCCAGTCCCCCGACCGTGTCTCTAACGGTAATAGATATCTCATCTTTATGCAGTACCTGCGCTGTAACAGTAACGCTGCTCAACTGCTGCGTTTGGCTGTTCAGCAAAAAACCAAATTTCGTGTTGCTTTGTACGATAAAGCTGGTATCAATTGATCTGTATCCTACATAGCTGATCTTTATGGAGAATTTGCCCGGGCAAAAATTGCCGATAATAAAATTACCGTTGCTGTCAACAGGCACCTCTTTTTTGATCTGCTGTACGTACACAGTAACAGAACTTAATCCTGATTTTGCGGAGTCGCTCAACCTAATGCTACCTTTTATAGTTAATGAACAGAGCGATTGCTGCGCCTGAGTTACTGCAGCAATTACAACACAACAAAACAAAATGATCAACCATTTTTTTATAGCCATATCTGTAAGTAATGAAGCCCGTCAAAAAGTTTTTTGACGGGCTGATAAACGATAATTTATTTTTTTCCGAAAATATAAGCGATCCCTAAGGAGGCATTTACTGATTCTAATGGCTGATCATATTCAGTAACTTCCCTTCCGGCATTATTTACTCTTACGGAGTTATTGATCTTGAAATCAGGCTTTGTATAAAAATAATCAGCCTTAAAATCAACGGCGAGCTGCTTCGTTATAGCATATCGCAACCCGGCTCCAATGTCCCATGCAAAACTGGTTTGAGAAGAAGAATATTGAATAGCGGGCGCGTCGAAAACGCCCCCATCTTCTATGGTTACTAAAATCTGAGGGGTTGACGCGTGTGCAACGCCAACTAACACTCTTGCTGTAAGTGATAATTTGTCTGCCAGTTTCAAATTATAATACAGCCCGGGCATGATGCTCCAAATCTTGTAATTAGTATGAGTCGTTCTTGTTGTATCCACATCAAAAGATTCTTCATACCCCTGCGAAAGTGAATCTACCCCTTTAAGGTTGTGGGTACCATATTTGAACATACCACCGATTGCAAAATGTGTGGAAAAAAACCAGGCTCCATCAACAGCTCCAAATCCCCCCGTATTTGCCCAACCATGAACATCATTAACGGTTCCATTAATGCTCATGAGCGAAGATGCGGTAGCTGTTTTTCCCCAATTTCCAAGGGGCACAGAAATGCCTCCGCTTACACCGATAAAACTTGTTCCCTTTTGTGCAAATGAGGAGGCCGAAAACAAAGCAGCCATAACTATAAAAAGAAATATTTTTATTGATTTCATAACAGTTCATTTTTAAAGTTTCTGAATTTATTATTGGATACTAACGGCGTAGGTTACGTCAAAATCGGACGAACCCGGATCATAAGTGCCATTCTTAGCATTGGGTTGATGTCTTAATACTACTCTCAATATTCCTGTACTTGCAGAGCCGGTAACAAAATTATCTGTGAGTCCAATTTGCAAAGGCGGATTATTGTTGTCGAGGTCTGTTCTTGTTACTGTAAGATTGAGCGGATTACCAGGAGGGCTCAATATTTCATTGATAGATACTCCGCCTGCTGTGGTGTCTGCTGCAGGTAAACCGGTATTCCAATCAGCCGCCGGAATATTTGTAGTGGTATTGCTAACTACAAAGTTTGCGCTCGTAATGGGAGAGGGTTGAAAAAAGAAAAGATGATAATTTTCCCTGTCTTTGATTTCCGTGCTTATTGTGACCACCGGAGTTTGTGTTTCATCTAAAATTATTACCTGACCGCTATACGTACTATTTGCTTTCAAATTAAGAAAAGCAAGATTGACATAACTCGAATCGGGCTGGTATGTGTGCGTGTATGGACTGAATTGTGTCCATATAGCTGTTTGCACGTCGGCGGCGTTTGATGTGTTCACTAATTGTAATTCGACCGTTGTCAAAAATTCATTGCCAGGGAGTGCAGGTGTTACTGTTTCAGCATTTTTATTGCAAGCACCTAAGCCCAATAAAAACAAAACAAAAAATAAAATAGCAAACCGGTTATATATTGAATGCGATCTTTTCATAAAGAAAATTTTCTGTTGAATTAATAAATGCAGGAAAATAACATGAATGTTGATGTATATTTTTACTGCTGATAAAAACGAGATAATATTTTTTAAACTGCTTTTGCCGGAGGACCTCTCAATCCGTAAAATATTTTTGTAGGAGATAAAATCGGAGCGTAATAGCAATCGTAAAAAGTAGGAAAATATTTTTCGGGGATTTTTATTTCGATAATGTCGTGTGATCCTGTTAAAGGTCTAAGTGCATCATCAATGCAACTGCATGTTTGTTGGATTGTATTAAAGGCACGCGTTGCGGGGTTGGACGCGGCATGATTTTTATTTTGATGCAGCCAGTTATGCAGATAAAGTCCAAGTCCTGATTTTTGCGTGAATACCAGGATTAAAAATATTGCCGTTATTTTATTTAATCGACGCATCAATATTTAATTTCCTTTAGCATTGGAGTTCTTTGTCTCTTTTCATTCTTATATACCATACTGTGTTTTGAAAATTTTATATTAAAAACATGTGCTGTTACAATTGCTATAGCTGCCATGGATTTTAAAATCAATTCGGCGCTGCGGTTTATCGTAAATGCAACCGATATTATCAAAAGAAAAATGCCCGCGGTAAATAAAATCAACAGCCATGTTTTGCGATACTTGCGATAACCACAATAAAGCGCCCAGCTACCTGCAGTAAATGAGATGAGGATGGTTATGATTTCAATAAATATATTTTCTAAAATTTCCATCCCTAAAAAAGGAAGTGTAACAAAAAAAATAGGCAGCAACACGCAATGAATAGCGCAGAGTAAAGACGCACTAATGCCAACAGCATCCCATTTTGAATGGTAAATTATTTTTGTGTTTTGCTTATGCATGATTTCAATCTTATTTTTTTAATTCTTACATCCATTGCAATCGCCATGAATAATTACTTCCAGGTTCTCTTCTTTAAATCCTTCAGGTATTTTAAGTTTCGGAAGGGATATGTTTTCAAGACGAATTGTTTTGCCGCAACGGGCACATACGAATGTGGAATGAACATTATTATTCTTTCGTGTTCCGGGTTCGCTCAAGAAATATTTGTTAACTCCATCAGCATACACGGAATAAATGATTTTCTTTTTCATAAAAAGCCTCAGCGTCCTAAATAAAGTTGTTCTTTCAAACTTATTTTCGTGATGATGCAAAAAATAATGAAGGTCAAGCGGGCCTTTTTCCTGTAAAAAGCTCTTCAATATTATTAATCTCGGTTTGGTTATGCTTAAGTGGCTGTTTTTTAAAACCATTTTTAATTC
Organism: Chitinophagia bacterium; assembly: GCA_963774065.1. Taxonomy (GTDB): domain Bacteria; phylum Bacteroidota; class Bacteroidia; order Chitinophagales; family Chitinophagaceae; genus Puia. The sequence continues at coordinate 873,471 of CAVZDO010000003.1, read as the reverse complement.
TTCTGACATAAAAAAGCAGTTTGGTCTGTAACTCGTAAATGAATACTGCCTTTCTTGCCCGGAATTTCTAAGTCATGTTAAAAAATCTATGAAGATTACATTGACTAAAAATAAAAGCGCTTATAGCATGCTTTTGACAAAGGGCAAGAAATTTTTATGCTACGGAAGGAGGCGCTCTGCCCGAAATTGCAAAATGATGAAATGAAAGAAAAACAGGTAATTTGGATGAAAGCGCTGTATTAATTTCCCGCACCGGAATTTCAATAACCGGCATTACGGTTAGATCAGCATCTTTTATAAAATTGAACTCACAAATTGCACAACGATCGTTTGCAGCTAAATTTTGCTGAGCGTTACGAACAGCAAAAAAAGTTTTTGTTATTTCTTGTTTTTGCGGGACCTGGGGATGAGTATGAAAAAGCTTTACTGCATTAATAAATAATATCAATGCGAGCAGAAACAACGAAGTAATTTTTTGGAATATAATTTGCCTGTGCAATTTCACGACACTAAAGTAAGACCTTTTTTTAAAAAAATGCAACTTGGTTGTATTTTTTAATTTTAATAGTTTAATTATGTATCAGAAAAAATATTCGAACAAATATTTTTGTCTGCCTTTTTTGTTCGAAAAACTGTGTAAAGAAATGGATTTAATTTTTAGCGAATAATTTTTCAGATCGGTTCTCCTTAAATCGCTTTAGCATTATATTTTCAGAACGCTGCAATTACTTTCATGCAAATATTTCTTCCCATATTGTATATTCCTAAATGGCAATTTGGCGATTGCTTGTAATATTCAAAATATTGCAACCTGCTTAAATGATTTTGATAAGCCGTATTAAAAATATTATTTGCAGACAACTGAAAAGTTATGTGTTGTTTTTTTGAATAGCTGATATCTGTGTGAACCGAAGCGTTCAACAATGCATAGGAAGCTGTTGGTGTTTCCGTGTTGTATAGTCCGAGATAGCGATTTTGCGCAAGATTACAATCCACTTCAGTTTTGAAAGAAACAGATTGTACGATTTTATTTTTTAGGGCAACATCGTAATTAATGCTGCTTAACCATCTTGGCGGTGGTATGAACGGAAGATATTCTCCGTTAATTCCGGCTCCTTTATATTTTCCATTAAGATTATATCCATACACCAGCGAGAATGCATTATTAAACTGAAACGCTTTCAAACTTTCCGGATGAAAATTTAAAGTTGCATTGGCTCCGTATAACCTCGCATTGGTTTGCTGGTACTGAAATGTTTTATTACCCGGCACAATAACAACCGGGTTACCGTTTGCATCCACTTTCTGATCTTCGTAAATATAGTTCCGGATATAATTATTGAAAACACTCAACGCAAAAGAAATATTAGTGAGTGTTGCCATTGCGCCGATATCTTCCTGCAAACTGAATTCTGGTTTAAAATCAAGATTGCCTGTATAATAAATATGGGCGCCGGGATCCAAACCGTTCGAAGCAATTTCCGTGATGTTAGGCGAGCGGTAACCTCTTGCAATATTTGCTTTAAAGCTTAGATGATCGTTCAATTGATAGGTGCTACCGATGCTTCCGGTTATTCCTTCAAAATTTAATTTAAAGAAATGAAATTGTTCGATGGTTCCGCTTGAATCGCCTGTTGAAACCTGTTTGTAAAAACCCGTTGCTGAATCAGCCTTTACATACATTGCATTTCCGTTTTCGTTTCTGTGATCGTAGCGGATGCCACCTGCAATTGTCCATTTATTATGTTTCCATTTTCCGTAAACATAAGTGCCGATATCAAATAAGTGATAATCGGGAATAGGAAAATCAGTAGCATTTTTATTTGAATTGGTTTGGTACATTCCATTTGTTCCCGCTGATAATTCTACGTTTAAAAAAGAAGGAGCATTATAACGCAAACCATAATCAATTGTATTGAGCACAATATATTCACCTGCTTGCTTAGGATCAGTAGGATGATCAAATTCTCTGCGAATGTTTTGTTCATAACCAAAAATTGCTTTCACATCGCTTTGTCCAAAATGATAAAAATTATCTGTGTAAATGCGGTAGTCTTGTATACGTTGCGATAAAGGACTAAGCTGGTAAGAATTCAAAGTATTTTCAGGTACAATCGGGCGATTTTTGACAGTATCAACCTGCGGCAGTTTAATATTTTCTCCGGCTGATTCATAAATTTGATAAGTGAATTTTCTTGTTAGGGAATCTCTGCTGCCATCAGGAATGCCCTGGTGGTTATCATAAAAAGTAACATTGAGATGCGAGTATCCATTTGCATTTTTGTAACCGATAAATGCAGAAGCGTTCGTCATTTTAAAACCGGTATTATACACTCTTCCATCAATGGAGTTGGAATAATTTTTTGCAATTCTTTCCGAACCGCGCAAAGCATAAGACCAATGGTCGAATCCCTGTGTAAGGCTGAGGCTATTGCCAATTAAGCCATTGTTGGTTTGATATTCAGATAAAAATTTTCCGTGAATCTTTCCATCAGTTTCTTTCGGTATCGCATTGAAAATACTTACAACACCAGCGATGGCATCAGAGCCATACATCAGGCTCGAAGGTCCTTCAATCACTTCGGCTTTGTCAATGATATAATCATCCATTGGCACACCATGCTCATCACCCCATTGTTGTGTTTCCACACGAAGAATTCCATCATACAAAGTAAGCACTCTGTTATATCCTAAGCCATTGATGAAAGGTTTGGAAACATTCGGTCCTGTTTTTACGGTTTGTAATCCAGGTGCATTTTTAGCAATGGCATCTATGGTGTTGTCCTCAACGGTTTGCTCTATTGCTTTTTGTGAAACGCTTACAACAGCAACCGGATTTTCGATTATCAATGTTGCTTTCGAAACGCCGGTAACCATTACTTCGTTTAATATTCCGGGTTTAGGTATTAACGCAATAGAATAAATATTTTTTTCAGCCAGAATAGTTATGGTATCTGTTTTATAACCAAGATAAGAGACTGCTATTTCCTGTAAATTGAATTTTCCGGGAATGCTCAATTTGAATTTTCCGTTTGCATCTGCTGTTATTCCTGATGAAGAGTTAAGAATGACGATGCTGCAAAAACCAATTGGATTAGCAGTTTCAGCGTCCGTAACCGTTCCGGCGATAACATGGTTTTGAGCTGAAATTTTACTGGATAAAAATACCAGGATAAAAAATAAGCCATACCTCCGCAATAATTTCTTATTCATCTAATAAATTAATTAATAAAGCAAAAATATAAAGTTAGATTAATCTAACAAATATTATTTTTGATTATGAAAGCTCTTTTATTAGCTTTGAAATATGAACTCTCTTACCGAAGAAAATTATCTGAAAGCATTATTTAACATTGCCAGCGAAGCTGGTGAAGTGAATGTGAACGAACTCTCTAAAAGGCTTAATATTAAAATGCCCACTGTAACCAGCATGATGAAAAAGCTAGCAGAAAAAAAAATGGTTCATTATGAAAGTTATAAACCTCTTCGCCTTACTGAAAAAGGGAAAAAAGAAGCAGGTTTAGTAATAAGAAAACACAGGCTGACGGAAATGTTTTTGGCAGAGAAAATGAATTTTGGCTGGGAAGAAGTACATGATGTTGCCGAGCAAATTGAGCATATACAATCGCCAGCTTTTTTTGATAAAATGGATGAATTGCTCGGTTATCCGAAAATTGATCCGCACGGGTCACCGATACCTGATAAGAACGGAAAAATAGTGTGGAAAGATTACAACAAGTTGAGCGATTGCAAAACCGGCGAAATAGTTCGGTTGTCTGCAGTGATAAATACTTCATCCGAATTTTTAAAATATCTCAACAGCCGCGATTTGCGGTTGGGCATAAAAATAAAAATAAAATCTGTTGAATCATTTGATAAATCTATGATCGTTGCATACGGCAAGCGCCTCGCAGAAATGTTAAGCAATATAGTTTGTGAGCGATTGCTGGTTGAGAAAGAGTGATGCAGATTGCAATCCCTGGTTCGGCTTCCATTCCCACCTATCATATTGATGTCCCCGATGGAAGGAGAGAAAGACATTACTTTTCCATGGTCCTTTCGGAGGACAACTGGACCATTTCCAGTCTTATGGTGTCGGATTGGGTGCTAAGCGAGGAAAGAATATTGGAGAAAACAGTACTGGAATACAAAAACTCCACGTCAATAAGTGTCTACGGTAATGTATAACCGAAAATACATTCGCACTACTGCTACAGCTTTTTTTCGGGGATTTCTTTTTAGCCAATTCTGCATCCGCTACCATGAACAATTCTTCCCGGCGCATGTCCAGTTCAATCACTTTAGCGTGGTCGTAGAAATATTTTGTCAGATTTATGGAATGCGGGGAAGGGGCGGAGCCCCGGCAGTTTCTTTTAAGCGGAGAAAGGAATCATAGTCGGTTTTCTTCTGGAGTTCCTGTCCTCGTGATTACAGCTCGAATTTATCCGGCAAATTTTAACTAACGACGATGCATATGTCACGATATGCGCTATAAAAGAAAATGGAGGCGACCACACTGGCTTTCGGATTTCTTGATCCTTTCGATCATCATCCTGCTGTTCGTAGTATTGTGGGAAGGGTATGAAAAAAAGCGCTTTGAGACTTTCTAATTCTCATATTCCGTCATAATTTGGCATTTGGCCACTTTATTTTACCGATAATGTTGTCAACTTTAAATTCGACTATTTGATGAATACACTCTGGTGTATTTTTAGAGACATTTTGCCAATTGATTTCCCAGATAATTTTTTTGAAATTAGAGTGAGGGAAAATAAATTTCCTAAACCTATTATCGAAAAAGAGGTTGGTAAGATTTCGGATATTATAATTTGAAAGGAGAAATCGTAAAAAAATGTAAGGGTTCCGGAACATTCTCCTCTTTTTATACAGAGAAAAAATAAATGATAGTTTTCGCATATCGGCCCTTGCTGGTCAAACTGCCTCTATACTAAGCTTCAACTTCCTTTGCAGGCATCCTGCTTTCTGAATGGGGCGATATAGGCCAGCTTACTGCTGCAAACCTCGCACTGAAATACCATTACCCGGTTGTAATATGGCTTGCCACTGTAACCGCACCAAACGTATCCTGATCATGTTTTTCGTGGGTTCCCTAAAAAAAATACTCCCTCCGGACTTCATCTTGGGACTGCATGTTGCCTGCTGATGGCAATTCTTTCCCTAATCCAAAGGGATTGATCCCGTATAGAATGTATGTGTGGCATGATTTCAATATGCAGGCCAGATAATTTAGAAATCAATTTAATTATTACCTATATTAGTAGACAATGTGTATTTAATGAGAATAATAAAAGTTCTGCTTTACACCACACTATTTCTGATTTCAGGAAATTTATCTGCCCAAATCGACTCTTCCTATTTTAATGCCGCCAAATGGAGAATGATCGGCCCGCACAGAGGCGGCAGAACTGTTGGTGCAGTAGGTGTTCCTCAACAGCCCGGTGTTTTTTATATTGGTGTTAATAATGGGGGCGTTTGGAAAACTACTGATTATGGACGTACTTGGTTTCCGATTTTTGACAGTCAGCCAACCGGATCAATTGGTGATGTTGCAGTGGCGCCATCTAATCCTGATGTCATATATGTGGGATCAGGTGAAGGCTTGCAACGGCCGGATCTTTCTGTTGGGAATGGCATGTATAAATCAACTGATGCAGGTAAAACTTGGATTCACCTGGGGCTTGATGATGGTCAGCAAATTGGTGGCATTGCCATAGATCCGGCAAATGAAAATAAAGTATTTGTAGCTGTGCTCGGACATCCTTACGGACCAAATACAACACGCGGTGTTTACCGCACAAATGATGGTGGCAAAACATGGGACAAGGTTTTATATAAAGATGAAAATACAGGTGCAATACAAGTTTCAATTGATCCTAAAAACCCAAATATAATTTATGCGGATTTATGGGCAGGGCGTCAAGGCCCATGGGAAAACGGTGAATGGGATGGACCTCAAAGCGGGTTATATAAATCCATTGATGGTGGTACTACATGGAAAAAATTGAAAAATGGTTTACCAACTGCTGAACAGGGTTTGGGAAGAATTGGATTTTGCATTTCACCATCAGACCCGAACAGAATGTATGCAACTGTTGATGCTGGCGAATATGGCGGTATGTACAGAAGCGATGATGCCGGTGAATCCTGGAAAAGCATTAGTAACGACGGCAGATATTGGGGCAGGGGAAGTGATTTTGCAGAAGTAAAAGTTGATCCTAAAAATAAAGATGTTGTTTATACCGCCAATGTAGTTGTATGGAAATCTGCTGACGGTGGAATGTCCTGGAAAGATTTCAGAGGTGCACCTGGTGGAGATGATTATCACCGCATCTGGATCAATCCCGACAACTCAAATATTATTTTGATTGCGGCAGACCAAGGCGCAATAATTACAGTTAATGGCGGCCAAACTTTTTCATCCTGGTACAATCAGCCAACTGCGCAATTCTATCATGTAAGTGCAGATAATGCATATCCCTATAATGTATACGGTGGTCAGCAGGAAAGTGGATCCGTTGGAATTGCATCACGAGGTAATGATGGGCAAATAACCTTTCGCGAATGGCATCCTGTTGCAGTTGAAGAATATGGTTATGTCGCAGCAGACCCTTTGGATCCTAATATTATTTATGGCGGAAAAATAACAAGGTATGATAAACGAACAGGGCAGGTTCAGAACATTGCGCCTGAAGCAGTGCGAAGTGGTAAATATCGTTTTGTAAGAACTGCGCCTGTTCTGTTTTCACCTATTGATAAAAAAACATTGTTTTTTGCAGGAAATGTATTGTTCAAAACAATTAATGGTGGACATTCATGGCAGGTAATAAGTCCTGATTTAACAAGAGAATCATGGGAAATACCTGCAAGTGTTGGCATTTATACCACAGATGAATTGAAAAAAATGAAACGGCGTGGTGTAATTTATACAATTGCACCCTCCCCAAAAGATATTAATACAATATGGTGCGGCACCGACGATGGTTATATACAACTAACAAAAGATGGCGGTAAGAACTGGAAAAATGTAACGCCAGTTTCTATTACTTCCTGGAGTAAAGTTTCCATGATTGAAGCCAGCCATTTTGATGAACGTACTTCTTATGCGGCGGTAAACAGAATACGATGTGATGATATGCACCCGCATATTTATAAAACAAATGATGGGGGAAAAAGCTGGAAAGAAATTGTTAATGGCTTGCCTGACGATCCTATTAATACCATTAAAGAAGACCCGCTTAGAAAAGGATTATTGTTTGCCGGTTCAGAAAGGGCAACGTATGTGTCTTTTGATGATGGTGAACACTGGCAATCGCTGCGATTAAATATGCCATGCACTTCCATACGCGATTTGGTTATTAAAGATGATGATATTGTAGTTGCAACACACGGACGTTCTTTTTGGATACTTGATGACATTACACTGTTGCGCCAGTTGGTTAAAAATTCTTTGAATAATGATGTTATTTTATTTAAACCACAAACTGCAACAAGAGTAAGATGGAATATAAATTCTGATACACCATTACCGCAGGAAGAACCCGCAGGAGAAAATCCCCCCGATGGCGCAATGATCGATTATTATTTGAAAGAAAAACCTAACGATGCTATCACGCTTCAAATAAAAGATTCATCAAATAATATTATAAGGATATTCAGAAGTGATGATAAACCATATGACATTCCTCCGGTAAATATTCCTTTATACTGGATAAGGCGACAGCAAATACTTTCAGCTGATGCAGGCTCACACCGTTTTTTATGGGATATGCATTATACCCCTTTGCCTGAACCACCCAATTATCCGATTGCAGCTATCTTTGGAAACACTGCGCCAGTTTCAACTTCACCGTGGGTAATGCCCGGAAAATATTTTGCTGTACTGACTGTTAATGGAAAATCATTTACACAATCATTTATTATAAAAATGGATCCGCGTGTAAAAACTTCTTTGAAAGATTTAAAGACGCAGCACGATTTATCATTGATATGTTATAACAACAGTAAAAAAGCAACTTTATATCTTGATAAAATTGCTGCGAATAAAAAAAATATTTCCAGTCAAACAAAAGAAACAGTGCAACAACTGTCTGCCTTTGCTGGCAACACTTCCGGAAGAAGAAGCGGAGCTGCGGAAGAAAATTTTAATTCATTAAAAAGTACGTTTGATAATTTGCTGCACAGTTTAGAAGAAGCTGATGTTGCGCCAACAGAACAGCTTGTTGAAGGTGTGAGGAAAACCAATGCTTCATTGCTGTTGCTTGAAAAGAAATGGAATGAATTTGAATCAAAAACATTTCATTAAAAAACAAAAACTAATTACTCAAAGATTGTAGAAACAGCGGAGCTTTTCAAGAACAATAAAAAATTATCGGGATTGAAAAATTTCTCCCGGTACTAAAGTTTTAGCAATGTCCATAGATACAGAACTACCGTATGTAAAGAAGATGTTTGAAAAAGGTGCAGCTGGTTACGTAACTAAAAAATCATCCATTGATGAAATGATTGATGCCATAATCACAATATAGCAGGGAGAAACAAATATTTGCCCTACAATAGAAAATAAATAAACTTAATTTTTTTAAAAGGATGACATATCATCTAAAATTGTAACCAATCTGTCAAAGCAGGTTGCAATAATCTCTCATCAGAATATTAAAACCATTTATTTTTATTAGATTATTTTAGGTATATAATTTTTTAAGATTACAGAGTTGATTCAATTATTTTTTATGAAAAAGTTCATTAGTAGTCACTTTTCTATTGTTGCTATATTCATTGAATTCGGCTTATTGCCAGCATGCCATTACTCCTGCTTCAATTAGTAACAAGGATTTTGATCCCTCAACTTTACTATGGTACCAATCGCCGGCGAAGGCCTGGAATGAAGCGCTACCAGTTGGTAATGGCAGGCTGGGCGCCATGGTGTTTGGAAGATACGGTGAAGAAACCATTCAGCTTAACGAAGATACCTACTGGTCTGGCGGCCCTTATTCTACTGTGGTGAAAGGTGGTTATATAAAATTACCAGAGATTCAAAAAGATATATTTGAAGGCAAGCCCATTGAAGCGCATAAGCTCTTTGGACGATATATGATGGGATACCCGGTTGAGCAGCAGAAATACCAGGCGATGGGAAATATTATTCTGGATTTTAAAAATGAAAAAGAGGTAACTGATTATAAGCGCTGGCTCGAGCTGGAAACAGGAATAACTACCGTTCAATACAAAGCTAATGGTGTTACCTATACAAGAGAAGTCTTTTCATCCGTTCCAGACCAGGTAATCGCCATCAGACTTACTGCCGATAAACCGGGAAGCATTTCGTTCATCGCGGAATTGAGAGGTGAAAGAAATCAAACGATGTCCGATTATGCAACAGATTATTTCAGGATGGATAGTATAGGGAACGACGGATTACGATTGACGGGGAAATCAGCTACCTATATGGGAATCAAAGGCAGACTCCGGTATGAAGCAAGATTAAAATCCGTGACCAAAGGTGGTACCATGCGGGTCGATGGCATTGATCTTATTGTTGAGCATGCTGACACTGTAACCCTTTATTTTGTAGCAGCCACCAACTTTGTAAATTATAAAGATGTAAGCGGAGATGCTCATCTAAAAGCGGAGAACTATCTCAAGGGAATTGAAGGAAAATCCTATAATAGTATAAAAGAAGCGGCAGTAAAGGATTATAAATCTCTCTTTGACAGGGTAAGCCTCATGCTTCCTTCAACAACTAATTCATTTCTTCCAACTGATGAAAGAATAAAAAATATTACTCAAGAATCAGATCCTCAACTGGCTTCGCTTTGCTATCAATTTGGCCGGTATATTCTAATATCTTCATCCCGAACCGGAACCCAGCCTGCCAATCTCCAGGGCATCTGGAATAATGATATGAACCCGCCCTGGGATTCAAAATACACAACGAACATAAATACGGAAATGAATTATTGGCCTGCCGAATCCGGCAACTTGTCTGAAACAACTGAACCTCTCATTAGAATGGTAAAGGAACTTATGGATCAGGGAAGCCAGGTGGCGAAAGAAGATTATGGCGCAAGGGGTTGGGTATTTCATCAGAACACAGATTTATGGAGAGTAGCTGCACCCATGGATGGCCCCACATGGGGAACATTTACGGTAGGCGGCGCCTGGTTAACCACACACCTATGGGAACACTATCTTTTTACGCTCGACACAAATTATCTGAAAAGTATTTACCCCGTCATGAAAGGATCCGTTCAGTTTTTTATGGATTTCCTGGTCAGGTATCCTGATAATAATAAAAACTGGTTGATCACCTGTCCTTCCACTTCACCTGAAAATCCGCCAAAAGGGCCAGGTTATCATTACTTCTTCGACGAAGTAACTGCTATGTATTATTTTACCACTATCTGTGCCGGCTCTTCCATTGATATGCAGATACTGAAAGATCTTTTTGGTTATTATATCCAGGCTTCTAAAATTCTTGGTTTAGACCAGGACTTTGCGCAAAAGGTAGCAAACGCAAGAGGACGACTTGTTCCCCCACAGGTTGGGCCGGATGGAATGCTGCAGGAATGGGCCGAGGATTACCAGCAAGCTGAAGATAAACACCGTCATATGTCACCCTTGTATGGCCTATATCCCGGAAATGTAATTTCTAGTGAAGAGAACTCCGGAGCTGATAACTCCGGTAAAAAAATTACTGGAGGAGCGGGGTGATGAAAGCTCGGGCTGGTCAAGAGCATGGAAAGTTTGTTTATGGGCAAGATTATATGATGGTAACCATGCCAATAAGATATTAAACGGATATTTCAGTCATGATTGTTTTCCACAGCTATTTGACAAATGTCCCGGCACTATGCAGGTGGATGGATCATTGGGAACGTCTGCCGGAATAGCTGAAATGCTTATACAGTCTCACGAGGGTGTGATTGATCTGTTGCCGGCTTTACCCGATGAATGGAGTTATGGGAATTTTAATGGCGTTTGTGCCCGCGGAGCATTTGAAGTAAATTTTGAATGGAAGAATAAAAAAATCACAAAAGCAGTTTTGTTATCAAAACAAGGGGGTGTTTGCAGAATTGATCTGAAGGTACCAGTGACGGTGAAATGTAATGGAGAAGCAGTAAAGATAAAAGATGATAGCAATGGTGTTATTGAATTTTCAACGAAAAAGGGAGAACACTATTATATACACGCGATTTAATTGAGAAGGGCCAATGAGTATTTCTAAATTTGAGAAATACATTGCCGGACATGAAAAAAAGAGATTTTGGAATAACATAAAAAAAGTAAAATGATTATCAATTCAAAATTACTATGGGACGCTTTATTGATCGCAACTGCATTTATATATGTCTTGTCTTTCATGCAGGAGAAAAAAACTTCACTAACGCTCAAAGATATTTATAGCAACAGAACGTACCGCGAGAATGGTTTAGCCCGGTAAGATGGATGAAAGATAATAATTGTTACTCTACATTGGAGGCAAGTACAAAATGGGGCGCACAGGATATTGTAAAGCATTTTGCCCCCTCAGGAGAACGAACCGTTTAGCCAGTTTGCATGCGGACCTTGTATTACCATTGGTTTGATAGGCTCATAAGGAGATTGCAGAATAAAATCTTTGATCACGCCGATCACGTGCCAGTCTGCGTCCCATGCGCCGTGATCTATCATTTGCCCGATTGGATTTTTGAAACCCATTACTTTAACCGCTGATTCATTGAGCAGCACTGCGGTTGAATCTGTTGGGAAATTTTTGATATCAATATCTCTGCCCTGCAACAATTGCAAGCCCGCAGTTTTTACAATGTCACCATCGGTATTATAAAAATTAAATCCAGTTCTGTCGTTCGGATCTTTTCCTCGCCAGTCAGCGCCGCCGTCACTCCACCCTTCGGTTAATGGCGCACTGGTTTTGCTGACAGATAATGCGATATTATTTGAAAGCAGATCATTTTTTATCAGTTCATAATTCTTATTTATATCGCCGGAAATAAAAGTGTTGATGATATTATCTTTATTATAACCTGTTTGTCTGCTCTTGCGCATATTTTACCTGCCGCTCAATAATAATAGTGCAGATAATTAAGATGATCGCAAAAGTAAATTGCAAAACCACCAGCACTTTTCGCGGAGCGATTAATGCATTTACTTTTTTGAAAGTGCCTTTTAAAACTGCAGTAGGTTTGAAAGATGAAAGAAAAAATGCCGGATAACTTCCTGCTACAATTCCTGTAAATAAAATAAAAGCCGCAAACAAAGTCCAAAAATAAAAACTGCTGTATTCAATAACGAGTTGTTTTGTTGTAAGAAGATTAAATGAACGCAAACAAAGTTGTACGATGATCGATGCAAATATTCCCGCTAGATCTATTCATATCGCATTTCCACACCTTTAAATTTTCAATTTTTTTTCATTCCGTTCTCAAACCCGTTACCAGATTTCCAATAGATGTTTTGCAAGCCCGGAGACTCGTCGTGAACATCCTAATATAGATAATTATAAATGCTGCTATTAAGAAAGTGACCCTGCTTAGGAATTCACTCCGCTCAAAAATAATTATAACCTGGAGTTTATAGGAGTTAATCAAAATGCCAAAGTTCCTGTTTCCTTTTTCGGTTATTGGTTCCCGTTATATAGGAACAAATCTTTTTTTGGCCATCGGATGCTTGAATCGTTGATGATTTCCCAGATCATTTTATCCAGATCGTCATCGGAACCACCATGCTGGGGAGTTTTATTGGTCAGCATGACCCAGCAATAACCATTGTCTGCTCTTGCCATTTCCGATACGGTACCTGCTCCCCAATAAGAACTCATAGCAAACCAGTTTTGGAACTTATTATTGGACCACCATCCTCCCGAAAAATGGGAATTAGAATCGTAGGGTGTAAGCATGATCTTCATCATGGAATCATTAAACATATCCGGTTTGTATTTGAACTTATCTACCCTTATCAGCAATCTGAGTAAATCCTTAGCCGATGCCAGCCAGCCGCAGGCAGCCTGCATTTCCGAAATATTCTGTGCATAAGGCTCCTCTGTATCATCATGATTCAAGAAACGCCACATATAATGCGTTACTTCATTTTTTTGATGGTCGTTGATCGTGTTTCCTGCTATTTTCATATCTGTATCTCCTGACGGATCCAGAATTTCTTCATGTACATACTCAGCATATGTCTTACCAGTAACCTTTTCAATTATTTTACCCAAAACAATATAACCCAAAAAAGAGAAATTAAAATTCTTGCCGGGCGCTGATTGTAATGGTACCGAATCCAATACCAGGCTTAACAGTTGGGATGCGCTGAGTGAAGAGCTGACAAACGTGGTATTGTTGTCATTTTCCCAACCGGCACAGTGATCAAGCAATTCTTTTACGGTGATTTGATTTACTCTTGCATCGTATGGCTTACTTCCATAATCGCTGTCAAGTATGCCATCATTGCCAAATACTTTTTCATCCAGGGAAATTTTCCCTTGCTCCACTAATTTGAGGATAGCCATTGCCGTTATGGGCTGCGACAAGCAACCGATTCGAAACAGGCTGGAATCCGTAACTTCTTTTTGAGTGGAAACATCTGCATATCCGTATCCCTTTAAATAGAGCAGTGAGTCGTTTTTGGCAATAGCCAGCGAGAGCCCGGGCATGTCATATTTTACCATGAATTTTTCTACTATACTGTCTATTTCAGCATTGAAGCCAGGCTCGTGGTTTTGCTTCGAAATAGTATCAGACCATCCGGAACTGCAGCCGGAGCAAATTGCCAGGGCAAAGACTATACATAACAAGTGATTGGTGAATGGAAATTCCATAAAAGTTTTAAACTATAAAACTGACGCCACTTTTTTAGACAATTAATCTAATGAATCCGACCGCCTTGTACATAATGTATAAGGGTATGCTTGGATGTAGATAGACATCAAAACAAATCATTCCGTTCTCAAACTCTTTACCGGGTTTGCAATTGCTGCTTTGATTGATTGATAACCGACAGTCAGCATTGCGATCAAAATTGCAGACATTCCTGATGACAAAAAAATCCACCAACTAAAGTTGACCCTATAGGCAAAACCTTGAAGCCATTGATGGATCAAATAGTAAGCAATTGGCGATGCTATTACCATAGCAAGAATGATCAGAATGACAAATTCTTTTGCAAGCATTACAGCAATTCCTGTAACGGATGCACCCAAAACTTTGCGGATACCAATTTCTTTTGTTCTTTGTGGAAGAGATTTTGGGTAAAACACGTTATGCGTGCTGTATTCAACATTGCCCGCCCAGTTCCTTAATTTTCCAGGTTGATTCCAACCCGTAAGAGAAGAGAAAAGTGGTGCTGTCGCCATCGCGGAGGATAATTTTAAAAATGTTTTTCTTTTCATTGTATAGTGTTGCTGAAATAATACGAAACTATGGCCAAAGAACTACTCAATTATAATCGGGTTGCAACTTACGCCATATTAATCATTGAGGGCGCTTCCCGAAGTTCCAGGTAAGGGTTAGTGATTTCTGATTTTTTTTGGTTAAACATGACTGTTAGCTAATAGTCATTAGCTTAACTAACAGCAATGCATAGCCGAAAACAAACAGTTACAGAAAGTTTAATTAACGGCGCTGGTCGCCCTGTTTACTCTTTTGCCAATGCGATGTGAGTAGCTCCTTCACCGTTTATTTTTTTTATTTGTGTGAAGCCTAACGCAGGTAAATCAATTCCGGAAAATAAATGTTCTCCTGAACCAAGAAAGATGGGGGAGAATGCAAATCTTATTTCATCAATATATCCTGCCTGAAGAAATTGACGAAGTGTTGAAACCCCGCCTCCGATGCGTATATCTTTTCCATCAGCAACTTTTTTGGCTTCTTCCAATGCAGATTTAATTCCATTTGTAACAAAGTAAAATATTGTTCCGCCTTTCATTTTGATGGGCTTTCTTTCGTGATGGGTTAATACAAATACGGGAACATGATACGGAGGATCTTCGCCCCACCAGCCTTTCCAATCTTCATCTTTCCATTCCCCGCGAATAGGTCCAAACATATTTCGCCCAATAATCCAGGCGCCAATATTTTCAAATGAGTTTTCGGCGAGGTCATTATCTATTCCCTCGGTTCCGCCATCTTTGCCAATAATTTTGTGAAAAGTTTTTGTCGGGTGCATCCATGTGTGAAGTTCGTGACCTCTCGTTCCTAATGGGTTGTCTAAATTTTGGTTGGGACCCGCACCAAATCCATCGAGGGAAACTGAAAAAGCAATTACTTTGACTTTACTCATATACATCTCAGGTTTAGAAAAATATTAAAGTCATCTGTCTGCAAGGTTACTAAAATTACAAAAGTAAAACAACTTTTATAATGAACTAAGAAACCAAAATCATTTATACCTTTTTCATAAAACCTTGCAGAAAAATTGAGAATGATAAGGTACTCACATAACTAAGATGTACAAATTAAGTTGTTGGTTCAACTAACGTTAATGGGTATGCGAACATCAGCGATGCAGGGGAATACTAAAAATGAAACCTGCTAAAAAATCTTTAACAGCTTTTAATTTTTGTAGCGAGAGAGGGAAAATTAGCAAACTCATTAATCAATGATTTTATAGAATTTTCTGATTTTTGAGCATTTTAAGAAAGTTTAATCATGATTCCTTTCTTAAATTTAAAAGACGTTGCGAGCGTTATACAAATTCAGAACGATATATCGGGTTGACCAGCCACTATGATAAGAATAAAATTGAAGATCTGTACATTAAACCCGATGAATTATTTTATGGCGGCGGATAGCGGGATCACTAACAGAAAAAAGAATACTAAGTTTTGGAATTTAATCTGTGATAAAAATTGCTGGGGCGGAATCAATTTTACTTTAACTCAAAGTCCGGTTTTTGAACGCCACGTTGTCTTAATTTTGCCATATTAAGATCAATATCAACTTCAAAAAAATCAACACAACAAAATCATGGAAAAATTTATGCTGATCATAAGGGAGGATCTCGGCAAGATGAGCAAGATGACGGATGAAGAGCGATTCGCTAACATACCTATGATGCTTAAATGGGTCGACTCACTGATCGAAAGCGGCAACTATATCAGGGGCGAGCCATTGCTGATAAAAGGCCGTTATGTAAGCAAGGACCATATCCTTTCCGATGGGCCTTTTATTGAAGCCCGCGAAGGGATCTCCGGTTATGAAATCATCAGGGCAGAGAGCCTTGAGCAAGCAGCTGCCATTGCTCAAAATTGTCCACTCGTACAGAGAGGTATGGCCGTGAGAGAGGTCCGTCCGATAGCCACAATATACGGTGTGAACAATGAATGAGTCCGAAAAATGCATAGAGGCTATTTATAAAGACAAGTTCGGGCAGCTGATTGCTTTGCTCCTGCAACGGTTCCGGGGCTTGCCTATCGAGTCGGCTGAAGATATCGTACAGGAAACTTTTGCCGAGGCTACTGTGCGTTGGCCAAAACAAGGGATTCCTGAAAACCCGCCTGGATGGATATATCAGGCCTGCAAGAACAAATCCATAAACCTGCTGAAAAAAATTTCCAGGACCGAGGATTTATCATTTGCCAAAACGGTTTCAATAGCAGCAGAAGAAATTGCTGAGAATGGCTTTAAAGATGCACAATTGCGGATGCTGATGGCTTGCTGCCACCCGCACCTTACGCCAAAAATGCAAGTGGTGCTGGCCCTTAAATACGTAGCCAATCTCAAGGTTGAAAATATTGCCGGGCAGTTGGGAGCAGAACTCGATGCTATCGAGAAAATGTTATACCGCGCAAGGCAAAAAATAAAAAGCGAGGCATTAATCTTATCAGCTAACGGTGATGCCTATTCGAAAGAGCGGCTTTCGGTCATGCATAAAGTAATCTACCTAATATTCAATGAAGGCTACAAGCAACAAGGCGAAAACATAAGCCGGGGAAAAATGATGTGCGAAGATGCACTTATGCTCAATAAATTTTTGTTTGACAGCCCCCTGTGCAATCCCGAAACGAAAGCTTTGCAGTCGCTTATGCTTTTTAACATCGCGCGGTTTGATGCCCGGTTTGATGCAGAGGGCAACGCCGTGGAATTGGAGCATCAGGACAGAAGCAATTGGAACGCTTCATTAATAAAACTTGCTCACCGGTTACTCACCGAGTCAGAAGATTCCTTCTTTTCTCCCTATCATCTGGAAGCCGCTATCGCCTGTGTGCACTGCACTACAGACAAATTTGAAGATACTGATTGGGGAGCCATCTGCAGATATTATGAGGTGTTATTAAAAGTCTATCCAAACCCGTTTGCAGAGATCAATTACGCAGTGGCATTGCAATACAATCATCAAGACGAAAAGGCTTTAAGCATTCTGATGGAACTTCATCGTAATCCCTATTTTAATAAACTGCCGATTCTTGATTCCACCATCCGAAAGTATTTTGAACGCGTTACCACACAAGCTGGCAAACATCCGTTGCCATGATGCAAAAAAATGGAGCAGGTCATGTCCGGTCATCTGGATTGAAATTGGAAGCCTCACAAATACGATGATTGTTCATCCATTCATTATCACATTATCATATTATTCCGTTCTCAAACTTTTCAAAGGATTTGCCAATGCTGCTATTAGACAAAAAGACATCTTGCTTTTGTTGATCATTCTTTGCTCTAAAACTTAGTTGCGTATCCGCCAGAATTTTCAAAAGCGACTGCCAGAAATATTTTAACAATGGTAACGGTTATGTGTATGTAATAATTGGACTTAAAAATTTGTCACTGCTGCGAGCGAAGCGCAGGCGACACACTCCTCGGGTTACAATAAATAACCGGCATTTAGAATTTCACGACAAGGGAAATCCATAGCCGGCGGTATTTATCGCCTTGTCAATTGTTAACATCAAAGCACTGTATGGCACAATAGCAATTTCTATAAAAAAAGTCCGTGAGCTGGAAGATTTAGCATAAAAAAGTAAAAACTTAACATTGCCAATATTAAGTTTTCATTAATTTTATGTTACTAAAATATTACCAAAAATGAATAATAGGTCTTCAAAAAAAATTTCCAAAAAAGAAGCGCAGGAATTAATATTCAATAAAATCTCTGATGCGCTTGCTGAGTACAAAAAAGATATCAAACCAAAAAAATTCGAATCGAAGCTTAAAAAGGTGAGTAAATTATTTGCCGCTGATATTGCTAAAGCATCTACCAGTCGTAATGGAGCCGTAAAAAGAAAAAAGAAAAAAGCGCCCGCTTCCAAAGTTGAGCAACATGCTGAACACGCAGAAAAAGAACTTGCATCATAAATAAAATGCGGCTTAATCTTCCTCGCAAAACCGTTTTATATAAATTCAATTATTCTTTCGTGTAGAAAATTACCCGCATTGTTGATTTTCTAAAAGATGTGTTTTAATAAAGAAATTGTAACTTTCTTTTGCTAAACACATATAGTTATGGAAGATCAGGAACAAATCAAGTTTCTTCATGTAGTTATAGAACTTGAAAAAAAATATCCGCTTTTTAAAAAGATGGATGTTTATACTACAGCCAGCGATGCTTATAAAAAGATACATCATTTGTTTAGGAAAATAACAGATCGGGAACTGGAAGAAATAAAAAACCTCGCTGAACAGGATTTGAGACTTTCATGAATTTATTACCAGGAAATCAAAGTTCATTTCAAGTTACTGCCTTTGGTGAAAAACGTTGATATTTCGCGGGGTCTTACTCATGCAGAACTACTTCAATTAGTATGAGGGTAAGATATGTGATTATTTCAGGCTAATGTTTTTTACTTTTATATACCCATTAACGTTAGCTATGCTTCAGCGTTATAAATTAATGGCGATATTCCGCGCTAATGTTGTTCTAAAATAGTGAAGCTTCCGCTGGAATACCGGAAGCTTACTTGCAACAATTGAAACTCAACTGAAATTTCTTTTGTAGCAAGTTAATGCTCGCCATGAAACATACAATTTTCAGTTTATCCACTCTTCTTATTTTTTGTGGAAAACCTGTTGCATTTCCTTTGCACTCTGCGATGAAAAATAGTAAAACTGTTTTCAACCTGTTGAGATTTTCCTGGTTCCCCGATAAAACAATAATGCAAAATCATAACAGGCTGAACTGATAAATCAGTAAAATCATAGTTCAGACAATAGGCAACTGAATAATAAACTCAGTTCCTTTATTTTCTTTCGTCTGCACTTTTATTTCTCCGCCATGTGTTTTAATAATATCATAGCTAAGGCTCAAACCCAGTCCGGTTCCTTGTCCTGCAGGTTTTGTGGTGAAAAATGGCTGAAAGATTTTATCAATTACTTTTTGCGGAATGCCATTGCCATTATCCATAACCGTTAGTATAACCGTATCATTTATCTTTTTTGTACTTACTGAAACAGCCGGTTCATACCCTAAGCTTTCTGTCTTTAACCTTTCACTGACTGCGTAAAATGCATTGTTGTATAAATTCAAAAGCACTCTTCCGATATCCTGAGGAATGATATTTATTTTGCCAATGGTTTCATCAAAATCCGTTTTCATGATAGTATTAAACGATTTGTCCTTTGCACGAAGACCGTGATAAGCCAATCGTAAATATTCATCCGCTAATGAATTAATATCAGTTGGCACTTTTACACCTGTGCTTGACCGTGAGTGCTGCAACATTCCTTTTACGATCGCATCGGCACGCTTTCCATGATGATTTATTTTTTCGAGATTTTGTTTGATGTCATCTAATATTTCATTTTCCATTTTCTCATCCCTTGTTCCTTGCGCCTTGTTTCTTTCTTCCTGTAATTCGTCAATCAACTCATTGCTAACTTCCGAAAAATTATTTACAAAGTTCAACGGATTTTGAATTTCATGCGCAATGCCTGCAGTGAGTTCGCCGAGACTTGCCATTTTTTCCGATTGAATAAGTTGCGCCTGCGTGGATTTTAATTCGCTGTACGCTTTTTCAATTTTAAGTTTATCTTTTTGTTTTTGCCTGTTATTTCTGTATAAAATAAATGCTATCAGAAAAAATACAATTATCGAAGTGAAAAGAATATAAGTTCTTACCTGATTTTGATACCTTTCTCTTGCAATACTCAATTCCTGCTGGCGTTGAATTTCATTAAAAGTGGATTGCTGAAACTGTTTGATTTTTGATTCGCTGAATGTACTGTCTCTTGTTGCAACCATGATCTTTAAATAATTAAACGCGCTATCCCGTTTAT
Source organism: Chitinophagia bacterium (assembly GCA_963774065.1). GTDB lineage: Bacteria > Bacteroidota > Bacteroidia > Chitinophagales > Chitinophagaceae > Puia. The sequence goes on along the minus strand of CAVZDO010000003.1, from coordinate 853,243 downwards.
TTTCTAATTCAAATGATTTGGCAAGAATTTTACTGGCTTCGATAGCAAGGTCATCAAACTTATGTTCCTTGCTTAATTGAAGAGAGAGCTCAGCATAATAAATGCAAGAATCGCGGATGTTCATTTTATCAAACAAAGTAGCGAGGTTGTTAAAATTTCTTGCCTGGAAATAAACATTGTTATTGAGCTTGCTTTCCTCGATAGCTTCCTGAAAATATTTACGGGCAAGATCAAATCTTCCCAATGCAGAATTTACATTTCCTAAAGCTGCAATTGCAAGAGGAAAATATATAAAACGTTTTGTTTCTAATCCTAAATGATAGCCTTGTTGAGTATAAATTAAAGCGGAATCCAACTTGTGTAACCTTGAGTACAAAATTCCCAACTGCGAGTACGAAGCAAATGTCTCTTGCTGAGACTCTCCTGATTCTTTTGCAATTCCATTGACCTGTGAAATTGAATTTTTGCCTCAGGATATTCAGACATATTCAGGTCGAGTAGCCCTAAAAAATAATAAGCCTGGGGCATAATCCATGGTCGTTCATTTTTTATTTCTTCAGTAGTTTTTTCCAATTTTAACGCAACCTCAAGCGCTTTTGCATAATTGCCCTGCGAATTCAATCCATGAAAAGTGGCCCAATATCCTAACACTTTGCCATAGGTATAATTTAATTTTTGCGAAAGCTCAGATGTTTGGGCAGCATAAAAAAGGCAGCTGTCGAATTGAATGAAACCATAATAATCTGCAAGAGAAAATAACGCCAGCACGCGTGTTGTGTCTTGATTTTTTGCAAGACTCAATTGCTGTTTCAGGCTATCTAAATAAGATTGTTGTGCAGTAACAACAGAATAAGGGAAAAAAGAGAATGTAAAAAAAACAAGATGCAGATATGTTTTTAAAATGGCAATTCTCATTGGTTAGCCTGCTGGTTAATTTGAAGATAATGATTTTAGATTGAATCGTTTTAATTGTCGCTTAGTTTTATTTATAGCTGGTTGCAAAATAGTAGGTATGGCATGCTCAAATCTGTTTTTATCCGCTTGTTTTTACAAAATGGTTTATCGAAACTGAAGTTTATAGATTGTTGTTTTCGGTTGTATATGACTGTTAGTTTAGCGCTAAAGCTATGAAACAATAGTTTTGGGAGATACTAAAAAAACAAAAGCCTGTTAAATATTTATTTTACAGGCTCGTAATAATTTTTAGAAGTCGTTTTAGCGGAGAGGGAGGGATTCGAACCCTCGGTACAAGTTTAAGCTCGTACAACGGTTTAGCAAACCGGCCCTTTCGGCCACTCAGGCACCTCTCCAACTTTTTAAAGGAACCAAAAATAAAACTAATAATTGATAATTGAGAATGGATAATTGATAATTAAAAAGGCATCAACAATTAATTTTTGTTTTTTGACTTTTGACTTTTTACTTAAAAAATTACATTGCCTCTAACTGTACTTTTTGCTGAAGTTCGGTAACATTTTCACGGAACAGGCTATCCGTGTCCATTAAATCTTTTACGGTTTGGCAAGAATGGATAACCGTTGTGTGGTCTCTACCGCCAAAATGTTCGCCGATTGTTTTTAATGAATTTTTTGTGAATGCTTTTGCAAGAAACATGGTTATTTGCCGCGCCTGAACAATCTCGCGCTTGCGGGTTTTTTGCAATAGTTTATCGTAAGGCACATCGAAAAATTCACACACCATGCGTTGAATTGTTTCAATGGTAATTTCTTTACTGTTTGTTTTTACAAAATTGCGTAGCACTTTCTTTGCCAATTCCAAATCTATTTCTCTTTTATTGAGCGAAGATTGTGCCAAAAGAGATATTAATGCGCCTTCCAACTCGCGAACATTGCTGGTAATATTATATGCAAGGTATTTAACAACTTCTTTGGGCATATCTAATCCGTCGTTCTTCATTTTTCTTTCTAAAATTTCTATGCGCGTTTCGTAATCGGGCACCTGCAAATCGGCGCTTAATCCCCAACGAAAACGGCTCAGCAATCTTTCCTGCAATCCTTCTAAATCTTTCGGCGATTTATCTGACGTTAATATTAATTGTTTTCCCGACTGATGCAGATGATTGAAAATTGCAAAGAATGCATCCTGCGATTTTTCTGCGCGATTAAAAAATTGCACATCATCAAGAATCAATACATCTACCAACTGATAAAAATGAATAAAGTCATTGATGGCATTATTGCGGCTATGATCAATAAACTGGTTAATAAATTTTTCAGAGCTTACATACAACACTACTTTGTTGTGATGCGTGCGTTTTACTTCATTACCGATCGCTTGCGCAAGATGTGTTTTACCAAGCCCAACGCCAGCATAGATCACTAATGGATTAAAAGAATTACCGCCGGGTTTCTCTGCAACTGTTTTTCCGGCGCGGCGTGCAACACGGTTACAATCGCCTTCTATAAAAGAATCAAAAGTGTACACAGGATTTAACTGTGCATCTATATGCATCTTTTTTAGTCCGGGAATTACAAACGGGTTTTTAACCGGGTTATTAATTATAAGAGGAAAATCCATTTCATTATTTACAAAAGTTTTATAGCCCTGCGCAGGAACATCCATCGTTAATGGTTTGTTTTGCTGGTTGCCGCTGTCGACCATTATGCGATATTCCAATCGCGCATCTTTTCCTAAAAGTCTGCGTAAAGTTTTTGCAAGAAGAGAAACATAATGTTCCTCGAGATATTCATAAAAGAATTGACTGGGAACTTGAATCACTAAAACATTATCTTTTAGTTCAACAGGTTTAATGGGCTCAAACCAGGTTTGATAATGCTGCCATTCTACGATATCCTTAATTATTTCGAGGCAATTATTCCAGACTTTGTCAAACGTTTTTGCCATTATTCAATAAGCAGTTTATGGGTCAAGTTTTAGAATGAGTTTTTTGTCCAATCATCTTCAAAGTAAACGTGATTAATTTCATGCAGGGCAACGAATATCAAAATTTTTTATTGAAAAAAAAATTTTTTATTAGCTTGTTTTTTTCATTTGCTCCGTAACATTAGTTTAACCCGAATTTCTCCTTAAATTTTTTAATGAATTTCATTATTTATCTTATTCATCTACCGTTGATAAGATAAAATATTTTTAAATTATCATCAGATAAAATTTTTTTTCGGGTTTCAGGCGAAAACTTATTTTGGTAAGTGAATTTTGTTTTTTAGTAACAAGGCAGGCAGATTTGGGTATAGCTTTTCTATTAAAAAACAATTTTCGATATTCTTTGAAGATACAATTTTTTTTGTTGTGGTTTAAAATTTTTTACTGCAAAAAAATATAAAAAAGTATCTTAGATTTACCGCTCGTTTTTGGGTTAACTTCCTGACACGATGCAAAAAAAAATCTCTCTTAAATTACTTCCTCACGAGGCAGATGATGATGGCATCATTACGCAATACGCCGCAAACGCAAGCGGGCAGCAGGTTACAGCAATAAGCGGGTTTACGGTTCTAAAACGCTCCATCGACGCAAGGGCAAAACAAACATGGATAGTGCTCACGTTACTGGTATTTATTAATGAACCTTTTCAGGAAAGAAAATTTTCTCCAATCAATTTCAGGGATGTTGCCAAATCAATCAAATCAGTAATTATTATTGGTGCCGGCCCTGCGGGTTTGTTTGCCGCTTTAAAATTAATAGAGTCAGGAATAAAGCCAATTATTTTGGAAAGAGGAAAAGATGTTCGCGCCCGAAGAAGAGATTTGGCAACATTAAATAAAGAAGGCGTAATTAATACAGAAAGCAATTATTGTTTTGGCGAAGGCGGCGCAGGAACCTACAGCGATGGGAAATTATATACCCGAAGCGCCAAGCGCGGAAATGTTGATCGCATTTTGAATTTGTTTGTGCAATTTGGCGCCGAAAAAAATATTTTGTTTGATGCACATCCGCACATCGGCACAAACAAATTACCGCATATTATTACAGCAATGCGGAAACAAATAATTGACAGCGGCGGATTGTTTTTGTTTGAAAAAAAAGTTGTTGATTTTATTATTGAAGATGGCTTAATTAAATCCGTAAAAACTGCAGATGGAAATACATTTAAGGCGGATGCAATAATATTAGCTACAGGTCATTCTGCTCGGGATATTTTTTATTTACTGAATGATAAAAGAATATTGATCGAAGCAAAGCCTTTCGCATTGGGCGTTCGCATCGAACATCCGCAACAGCTAATTGACAGCATTCAATATCATTGCCCCGTTCGTGATAAATATTTGCCTCCTGCATCTTATAATTTAGTGGAGCAAATAAATAACAAAGGTGTATTTTCTTTTTGCATGTGTCCGGGTGGAATTATCGCGCCTGCATCAACAAATAATAATGAATTGGTAGTAAACGGATGGTCTCCTTCAAAACGAAATAATCCTTTTGCAAATTCCGGAATGGTTGTAACGATTGATGAAAAAGATGCCATAAAATATTTTGGAAAATACGAAATACAAAGTACGAGATATGGAGAAAATAATTCTTTATTATTAATGCATTTTCAAAAAGCAGTTGAGCAAAAAGCTTTTGATATTGGCGGCGGAAAATTTGTTGCTCCCGCACAACGTATGACTGATTTTGTTGGCAATAAAATTTCTTCTTCATTACCAGACTGTTCCTATTTGCCGGGCATTCGATCCTCTTCTTTAAAAGAAGTATTACCGGATTTTGTACATGAATGCTTGCGCAAAGCATTTGTAGCTTTCGGAAAAAAAATGAAAGGCTATTATACTAACGAAGCAGTTGTTGTTGCAACAGAATCTCGCACTTCATCGCCGGTGCGCATTCCGAGAGATGAACATTCTTTACATCATCCGCAAATAAAAAATCTTTATCCATGCGGCGAAGGCGCTGGTTATGCAGGCGGCATTGTAAGTGCAGCTATGGACGGAGAAAGAGCGGCAGAAAAAATAAAAAATAATTTATAATTTGAAAATATGCAAATGTGAAATGAAGGAACATCGTTTCACATCTCACCTATCACGGTCAAATCATTCATCCTTTTTTTTAAACGATGAGTGATTTTGTAAACTATATTTGATAATAAATCTCTGCTTCATGAATGTACTGGAAGTAAAAAATCTGAAAAAATATTTTGCCACACAAAAAGCTGTTGACGGAATAAGCTTTGGTCTGCAACAGGGTTCCATTTTTGGTTTGCTTGGCCCAAACGGTGCCGGCAAAACAACACTGATAAGAATGATAACGGGAATTTTTTATCCGGATGAAGGCGAAATTTTTTTTGATGGAAAGAAATTTGATCCGACTAATGACTCGATGAAAATCGGCTATATGCCCGAAGAGCGCGGGCTATACAAAAAAATGAAAATAGGAGAGCAGGCAGTTTTTTTATCGCGGTTGAAAGGTTTATCAAAAAGTGAAGCGATCGAAAATGTAAAAGAATGGTTTATAAAATTTGAAATGCAAAGCTGGTGGAATAAAAAAATTGAAGACCTGAGCAAAGGAATGGGACAAAAATTACAATTCGTAATTACAGTTTTGCATAGGCCTAAATTAATTATTCTTGATGAACCTTTTAGTGGATTGGATCCGGTAAATGCAAATCTCATCAAAGATGAAATTTATAATCTTGCACAAAAAGGCGCTACAATTATTTTCAGCACGCACAGAATGGAGCAGGTAGAAGAAATTTGCGACCACATTATATTAGTTAATAAAGGAAAGAAAATTGTTGACGGCAGTGTTGCAGGAGTTAAACAGCAATTCAAAGAAAATCTTTTTGAAATCGGGTTTGACAAAATACCTGAAACTCAGTCTAACCCGGCATTTGAAGTGATTGGGAAAAAAAATAACAGTCTCATTGTAAAAATTAAAGAAGGATTTTCTCCTAACAATGTCTTGCAATTTTTTATTCAGCAAAACATTGGTATTGTTTCATTCACTGAAATTTTACCATCACTAAACGACATTTTCATCAAGCTCGTGGAAGGTACTCCGCTTGCAAGACAATTTCAACCTGTAACTGCTTAAAAAAATTCTATGAATAAAATTCTTATCATTTTTCAAAAAGAATATCTCACACGTGTTCGTAACAGAACTTTTATTATTTCAACCTTTTTATTGCCGATTGTTATTGCATTGTTTCTTGTTGCCATTGTATATTTTTCTATTCATAATTCAGAAAAAAATACAATTGCAGTTAATGATGAAAGCGGCGCTTTTCTTAATAATCTCAAAAGTGATTCAACGCAGGTAACATTTGTGTATGATAATAATGTTAACGCAAATAATTTTTCTCAAAAAGGTTACGCAGGAGTATTAATTATTCCGAAACAAAATAGTTTTTCGAAAGACACGATTCGATTGGTTTCAGAAAAACAATTAGGATTGACGAATGAGGAATACATCAAAGGTCAGTTGGGTTCTGCTCTTCAAAAAAAATTATTCAAAGAAAAAAAATTTGATAAAAGCGCTGTGGATTCTATTCTCGAAACTTCCATAACCGACATGTATGAATTCAATGCTTACCAGCAAAAAGAAGGGAAAATACAACAGTCTAATTTTTGGTTGGCCTATGGAATTGGTTTTACAAGCGGCATGATTATTTATATTACCATGATGATTTACGGAATGATGGTAATGCGCGGCGTGATGGAAGAAAAAACAAATCGCATCGCCGAAGTAATGGTGAGCTCTGTAAAACCATTTCAAATGATGATAGGAAAAATTACCGGCATTGCCGCTGTTGGGCTCACACAATTTTTGATGTGGATTGTTTTGATAATTGTTCTATCATCAGTAGCCACGGCGCTTTTGCCGCACGAAACATTGCAGCAAGTGCAACACGCAACGCAAAATATGCCCAATGCCGGCGCCGCACAAAGCAGTGAAGCAATTTCAAAATTTGCAGAAATAAAACACACACTCGGCGGTGCTAACTGGATATTGATTGCATTTTGTTTTGTATTTTATTTTACCTGCGGGTATCTTTTTTATGCATCATTATTTGCAGCCGTTGGCAGCGTAGTAAATGAAGACGCACAGGAAGCGCAATCACTTGCATTGCCAATTACAATGCCAATCGTTCTTTCATTTGTAATTATGACAACATCCATTTATGCGCCGGCAAGTACTTTGTCTGTTTGGGCAAGCATCATTCCATTCAGCTCGCCAATAATTATGATGTCGCGAATTCCGTTTGGCGTTCCCGGCACAGTTCCCTGGTGGCAATTAGGTTTATCCATGGCATTATTGGTTGCAGGATTTCTTTTTACATCATGGCTTGCGGCAAAAATTTATCGCACAGGCATTTTATTATACGGCAAAAAACCAACATGGAAAGAAATGTTGAAATGGGCAATGCGGAAAGGATAAAAGCTGTCGACTGTCGACAGTTAACTGTCAACTGTTTTAATACCAGCTTCGGTTTTTCATAGCATCATCGTTGCGTCGCAATCCTTTCATCTTATGAATAAATATTGAGCGGCTTATTATCTTAATGATTTTTTATTTTCTAAATGGATAGTATGAAAAAAATATTATCATTCATTATTCTTTCTTCCGTCATTACTAACGGTAATGCACAAGTTATAATTCAAAAGGATACGGCAATTGAAAAAATGGTAAGCGAAGTAAATGCCGACAGTATTAAATCATACATAAATAAATTAGTAAGCTTTGGTACAAGACAAACATTGAGCGCAACAACCGATTTAAAAAAAGGTATAGGAGCTGCAAGAGAATGGATTATTTCCGAATTCAAAAACTTTGCAGCGAATAATAAAAACATGAACGTTGAATTAGACAAATGGACTTTGCCTGCCGATGGCAAACGGGTTGATGTAAACGCTGATGCAGCCAATGCTATGGCAATTTTACGCGGAACAGATACTGCAGATAAGCGCGTTTTTATTATCAGCGGGCACATGGATAGCCGCGTAACGGATATTATGAACCGCACTTCCGAAGCGCCGGGAGCAAATGACGACGGAAGCGGAACAGCGGCAGTTATTGAATGCGCGAGAGTGATGAGTAAATATTCTTTTCCTGCAACAATTATTTTTGTTGCTGTTTGCGGAGAAGAACAAGGTTTATATGGCAGTGAACATCTTGCCGATCGCGCTAAACAAAATAACTGGCAGGTTGAAGCTATGCTGAACAACGATATTATTGGAAGTAATAACAGCAATGAAACAAATATTATTGACAACACCAAAGTGCGTGTGTTCAGCGAAGGATTGCCGGCTATTGATGTAGAAAAAAAAGCTGCAACGATTCGACAAAGCGGATTAGAAAATGACGGAGCAAGCAGGCAGCTTGCAAGATATCTGAAAGAAATTGGCGAGCGTTATGTTGCAAACCTTGAAGTGGTGACGATATACCGCGCCGATCGTTTTTTGCGTGGAGGCGACCAAATTCCATTTTTGCAAAAGGGATTTGCAGCTGTTCGCATTACAGAAATGAACGAAAATTATACGCGCCAGCACCAGGATGTTCGGGTGGAAAAAAATATTCAGTACGGAGATCTACCGGAGTTCATCGATTACGAATATTTAAGAAAGAACGCTGCGCTCAATCTTTCCGCTCTGGCTAATCTTGCAAAATCTCCGGGCCAACCACGGGATGTAAAAATTGATATAAAAAATCTTTCAAACTCCACTTATTTATATTGGAAACCTTCGTCCACCGGCAAAATTAATGGCTATTACATATTAATGCGTGAAACGACATCCGCGCAATGGCAAAAAAAAATCTTTACCACACAAACGGAAATGCATTTACCATACTCTAAGGATAATTATTTTTTCGCTGTTCAATCCGTAAGCGAAGATGGTAATGAAAGCATTCCTGTTGTTCCTTCTATCGGGAGATAATAATTTTCTTATTTGTTAAAATAAAAAAAAACTTTCCGCCGCATGCAACATTTTACGAGCGACATCGTACTTTTATACGAACACTGTCGTATATAACTAACTTCTAAAAAAATACTTATGACTTTTCATTTTAAAACAAAACACTGGCTTATTGCCATAGCGCCGGTATGCATTGCCGTTATAACGCTTGCATGGCAAAAATCGGGAGCCGATAAACCCAATAATAATTATTATCAAACTCAGGATACTGTTCCTTCAAAATCTCATCATAAAGATTTTGAAGAGATGCGCGATGAAAAAGATCTCGACAAAGCAATACTTGAGCTGGATGACGCATTGAAACACGTTGATAAAAAAATCGAAAATATAAACTGGAACAAAATTCAGGAACAAATTCAAAGTTCTATGGAAAAAGTAAATGAAGAAATGAAGAATCATCAGCTTGATATGGACAAAGTGCAGCGCGAAATTCAAGAATCAGTAAAGAATATTGATTTCGAAAAAATTAAAAATGAAACAGCGCTTGCGATGGAAAATGTAAAAGAAGATATTGATATCAATAAAATAAATGAACAGGTTCAACGGGCATTAGATGTTGCTAAAGAACAATTGAACAGTGATGAGATTCGCAAGAGCGTAGAAGAAGCCAAAAAAGTAAACATGGAAGAAATAAAGAAAGAATTGGAAAATGTGAAAGTAGAAATGGAAAAAAATAAAGTGAATGTAAAAGAGGAAATGGATAAAGCGAAAATTAATATTGAAGAAGCAAAACAAGAATTGAAAGCCTATAAACAATTGCTTGATGGATTGGAAAAAGACGGATTGATTGATACCAAAAAAGATTACAGCATTGAATATAAAAATGAGGAATTATATATTAACGGGCAAAAGCAACCACAGGATGTGCTGAATAAATACAAAGGGTATTTCAAACAAGACAATACAAGAATTTATAAAAAGAATGGAAGGTTTAACATTGATATAGATTAAGCCTCTCTCATGTGTAGTAGAAAAACGGGACTGTTCTCAGTACCCGTTTTGTTTTTTTATAGGCAATCTGCAAAGCTGCGGCAAGAAATTATTGCGCAGCTTCGCAGATTATAAATTCTAAATAATATACTTCTTTAAAAAAGATTTTGTGAAACAAATAGAGCAAAAAGATTTCGTGTAATTCGTTAAAACTCGTGTAACAAATTCTTTCAGTTCATTTGCAGTATTCGTAAAAGCGGGGAATCGTCTTCATCCGAATCGCCATCGCTACTTTCTGGCGTGAATTCTATATTTACTTTAACGCTCGTTTTTTCTTTTACAACTACATTCGATTTTTTGATTGACTGGTATCCTTTTTTATCGAATTGGATATTTACCTGCCCGCAAATTTGTGTAAAGCTGAAGTAGCCATCGGCATCAGTTTTAACTTCTTTAGAAATATTCATGCCGGGAATATTTGCAGAAACAACAACTCCCTGTACAGGTTTTTTTGTTATGGCATCAGTAACATATCCGTGAAGACAGATTTCTGATTTTCCATCATTGGCTTTTGCGCACAACACAAATGAGCCCAGTAATGCGAACAACAAAAAGATTTTCATTTTTTTCATAAAACAACTTTTACGGTTTGTGTAATGGTTGAGATAAGGCTGCTGTAAATTCTGACCAAATATTATCAACAATTTTCGCTGCCGGTAAAATATCTTTTATCAAAATACTCGATTGTCCTATTTCCAATTCTCCATCGTCCAGGTTTCCTTCAAACATACCTTTTTTTGCGCGCCCTTTTCCAAGCAATTGTGTTAATTCGTCTTTTGATGCTCCGCCTGCTTCTGCTTTTTGCACCTGTAGAAAAAAACTATTTCGCATCATCCGCACCGGAATAAGTTGTTTCAAAGTCAGCATCGTGTCGCCTTCATTTGCATTAATCACTGCCTCTTTAAAATGCATGTGCGATGATGCTTCTTCGCTCGCCACAAAACGGCTTCCTATCTGCACAGCTTCGGCGCCTAATATCATAGTCGCTAACATCTGTCTACCTGTAGCAATTCCGCCTGCTGAAATTACCGGAATTTTTACATTATTGCAAATCGCGGGTACCAAAACCAATGTTGTTGTCTCTTCGCGTCCATTATGTCCACCCGCTTCAAAGCCTTCTGCAACTACAGCATCGCAACCGGCATCTTCCGCTTTCTTTGCAAATTTACTGCTACCCACAACCTGCACAACGGTTGCACCACTCTCTTTTAATACGTTCGTCCACGTGGTTGGGTTACCGGCAGAAGTAAAAATAATTTTTATTTCTTCTTTAAGAATGATGTCAATGTGTTTGGCAACATCAGCATACATAAGCGGCACGTTAACGCCAAACGGTTTATTTGTTGCGGCTTTACATTTACGGATATGCTCTTGTAAGACATCGGAGTTCATGCTTCCGCTGCCTATTAATCCAAGCCCACCTGCATTACTAACCGCACTTGCTAAACGCCAGCCGCTTGCCCATATCATTCCCGCCTGAATGATCGGATAGTCGATTTTAAATAATTGGGTTATGCGATTGGAAAAAGCCATGGGAATTTCTGATTTGGAGATTTCTGATTTTTTGGTTTGAAAGATCTTGCTGCCATCTCATAGATTTCAAATTGGAGATGCAAATATAAAATTAAGGTAGTTCAATAGTAGCACAACCGATGAACGGATTGCGACGCAACAATGCTCAACCGGAGTTACAGAAGTTGGTATTACAAATTGACAATGGATAATTAATAATTCAATAAGGAATACTCGAATTTCAGAAATCGTACATCGTACATCTAAAATCGTACATTCTCCTTAGCTTTCTCCTAAATCAATTTCTGTATTATCGCCGATGTTTAGGCTGCGGCTTTCACCCTTAACTTCTGTGTCGCTGCCAATGAGGGATTCCGTTAAAACAATATCATTCAGGTTTGCAAATGAACCAATGATAGAATTTTTTATGATAGAATAATTCACTGTTGTTTTTTCGCCGATGGCAACATTAGGCCCGACGATGGAATTTTTAATATCGCAACCTGCCGCGATGCTTACCGGTTGAATGATGATTGTATTTTCAAACTGGTGCTCGGGAGCAATATTGCTTCCGAATTTTTTTAGCAGTTTCGCATTCGATTCCAGCAATGTTTCTTTTCTTCCGCAATCAAACCAGTTCTGCACTTTGAAAGAATGAAATTTCGCGCCGCTTTTTATCATGCATTCAATAGCGTCGGTTAAATTATATTCGCCATAGCTTGTAACCTGGTCGCGCATATTATTTTCCAGGCAATTAAAAAGAAAACCGGTTTCTTTAATTTTGTAAATGCCAACCAGCGCCATATTCGATTTTGGAATTTGCGGTTTTTCTACCACGCGGTTGATTGCGCCATGTTCATCAATTTCTGCAACGCCAAAATTCCGCGGGTCATCAACACGTTTTACACCGAGCAATGAATGCGGACTATCCAGCACTTCTTTTGCATTGTATTCGCAGATTGTGTCTCCGAGAACAATAAAAATTTCATCATCACCAACAATGCTTCTCGTTAATAATATGGCATGACCTATACCATGTCTTTCATTCTGATAAACAAAATGAGACGTAATGTGCGGATATTTTTCTTTCACATAATCGTGAATTTTTTCTCCGAGATATCCTACAATAAAAATAAATTCATTAATGCCGGCTTCCTGCAATTGGTCAACAATAATGCTGAGAATTGTTTTTCCTGCAAGAGGAATCAAGGCCTTAGGTTGTGTGTAAGTATGCGGCCGCAATTTGGTGCCTGCGCCAGCAACCGGAATAATAGCTTTCATGTTCAATTGTTAATTACAATTGTCATTATTACAATTGTTTTAAAAAAGCCTGTGAAAGTACAGAAATTTTTTTAAGTGAAGGATTGCTGGGGAATTGTGGAGTGGGTTAGTTTAAAATTTAATTGAGATGAAGCAAATATTTTAATTTTCTTTTCTTTTCTTCAATAAATAAATGTTCAAAATCAAGCCAAAGACAGCTACGCCCGTTATGATACAGTCGTAAACAAAAATTTTACTCTGGCTTCTATGATTAAGATTCAAAATCATATTGATTAAGCTGTAAATACCAGCGCCTGACCAGAAACCAATACCATATTTATTTCTATCTTTCATATTTCTCAATTTTTGTTGGTTCCAAATTAAACTTCTGCCAGTCTAACAATATCCTCAATGCTCATCAATCTTTTAATTAACCCTGCTTGCATTGCAGGCGGAACGCGAAGTGATTTGTGGATCTTTACAAAATTAGAATAATCAAAATAAAGTGTGCGTATAAAAAAGTTGCTTATATGCTGCATGTAGTTATTTTTGCCGCTCGGAATTATCCATTTTCCATTTTCAATTATCAATTATTAAACCGTGCAAAAAGATACCTTAGTTTTTGAGCCTGATAAATAAAGAACTAGAACGCCAGCGCCACGGCATTGAACTAATCGCATCAGAAAATTTTGCATCGCTGCAGGTTGTGCAGGCGATGGGTAAATGTAATGACAAATAAATACGCCGAAGGTTACCCCGGCAGAAGATATTACGGCGGCTGCGAAGTTGTTGACCAGATGCGAGCAGCTTGCCATTGACCGACTGAAACAAATTTTTGATTGCGAATATGCAAATGTTCAACCGCATAGCGGAGCGCAGGCAAATGCTGCGTTGATGTTATCCATTCTTCAACCCGGCGATAAAATTCTTGGTCTTGATTTGAGCATGGGCGGACATCTTACTCACGGTTCGCCGGTAAATTTTTCCGGTAAATTATATCACCCCGTTTTTTATGGAGTGAAAAAAGAAACCGGTTATGTTGATTATGAAATGATGGAAGAAGTTGCAAAAAAAGAAAAACCGAAATTAATTATCTGCGGCGCGTCGGCATACAGCCGCGATTGGGATTATGCACGCATAAGAAAAATTGCAGATAACGTTAATGCATATGTAATGTGCGATATGGCACATCCGGCGGGATTGATCGCAAAAAATTTGTTGAATTCTCCGTTTGATCATTGCCATTTTGTAACATCAACAACGCATAAAACATTACGTGGTCCGCGCGGTGGAATTATTATGATAAAAAAAGATTTTGAAAACTCTTTCGGATTAAAAGATGTGAAAGGAAATACACGCATGATGAGCAATCTTGTTGATATGGCTGTTTTTCCGGGAACACAGGGCGGCCCGCTTGAACATATCATCGCATCAAAAGCAATTTCGTTTGGTGAAATTTTGAGCGATGAATTTACGGTGTATGCAAAACAAATTATTGTGAATGCAGCAAGCATGGCAAAATCTTTTTCAGAAAAAGGATACAATATTGTTTCCGGCGGAACGGATAATCATTTAATGCTGATCGATCTTCGTAATAAAAATATCAGCGGGAAAAAAGCAGAAGCTGTTTTAGGAAAAGCAGATATCACCGTAAATAAAAACATGGTTCCGTTTGATGATAAAAGTGCATTCATTACTTCTGGTGTGCGTGTCGGAGTTCCTGCAATAACTACGCGCGGCATGAAAGAAGAACATATGAGCACGGTAGTAAATTTTGTTGATAAGACGTTGATGAATGCAGATAATGAAACCGAGTTAGAAAATATTCGCGCGGAAGTAAATAAATTCATGCAGCAGTTTCCTTTGTATCCTGAGTTGGGCTAAAAGTTTTTTTATTTAAAAAGAATTTTCTTTTTACAAAATATTTAGCTGCAAAGAATAATGCTAAGCATGCTGCAGCTGACAACAAAAAAATTCTCCAGGGAAAATTATTATTTAGTTGAATAGCGTCAGTTTTTCCTATTAACACCGGAGCTGCCCAATAATACGGCAATGAATATTCTTTTGAACTGGTTTGTATAAATTCTTTTTTTGCAGTTTGTAATGCAATATCAAGCGGCATTCCTTTTGCAAGATATTTATAAAAAAGCTCAGTGAGTTTGTAAGTCGATTTATCGTCGACAGACCATAAATTAGAAACCGACGATGGAATTCCTAATGCAGCAAATCCACGGTTAAAACTAAAAACTCCTTCGCCTTCGTACAATTGTCCGTTCGCAGTTTCGCATGCAGATAAAACAATGAGTTGTGTAGATGGTTTGTTTTCGGGAATAAGTTCTGAAAGATATAAAGCAGAGTCCGCGAAGAAAATTACGGGTTCATTATTATTACTGGTATCCGATGAATGTGTGTAAAGCTGTATGATTTTATATTTTGAAAATTGATTTGCAAAATTATTTTTTGATGCTGTTTCCGATATAAGATCATTTGTTCCTGAAAAATAATTTTCAATTTCGTTTAAGGATTTATTGCTTCCATTTAAAGATGGTAAAGAAAGAGACGAAGCATAATTGATTGGCGCTATACCGAGAAAATTATATTTTGAAGATGTGCTGGAAGAAGAAAAGTCATTCAATAAAAAGCGCGCGGAATATGTATAGCTTACTGCATGATTGTTGAGAAAATAATCCGGGGATGAAAAATCCGTATTTGTTACTAATGATTCAAAAGGAAAATATTCACCATCCGGAGAAACAATAATACGGCCGTCCGGTAAAAAACTATTTTGAAAAATGAGTTGATATAAATGATGAGCAATTTTATTGTAATCCGGAAAATGATTGTTTAATAAATTGGAATTTGATATAAAAGAGATGTATGATTTTGTGGCGCTATCGTAATCTTTTTTATCAATTTTGCTGAGATAGGTTTTTTGTGCAGTGATTATTAAAGAATAGACAGCGCTGTCTCCGTTAAATAATTCAACAAACGCGTTGTGAGTAGTGAGAATTTTTTTTTGAATATCATTTAAAGAAACAAAATTAGTATCAAGAAAACTCTGATAATAAAGCGGGTTATTTCTTTTGATAATTTCCTCGATTCTTTCTGATTCTTGCTTTGCTGTAAATAATTCAGTTTGTAATTGAGTATAATTTTTGGAGGATGCATCGGTAGAATTTATTTCTTTTTCCAACTGCAATATTTTTTTGCTGATCTGCGCTTGTTGTAAAATATCATCCTGGCTGATTTTATTTAATTGATTAAGCTGATCATTTAATAAAACAGCCCGGCTTTTTTCAAAAAAATAAAATGCGCTTTCAAAATCTTTAATCAAACCTGTTGCTTCAATGCCATGTTCATATAGTTTTCGGATTTCACTTCTCCAAAATAGTTTTGATTGCTGATCTTCTTGTTCTGCCTTAACCTTTATCATCAATTTATCAGCTGTTTTATAAATACTAACAGCGTATTTGATTTTATTGAGATCACCGGATTGTTTTCCCCAGAATAAAAAAAGGTCGGCTTTGTCAATAATCATGTTCAACAAATAATTCACAGATTTTTTGAGCAGGAATTCTTTGTTTACAGGATTTAATAAATCAGTTTCATTCATTCCCGGTATCAGTTGGTCAAATGCTTTCTGAAAGAAAATAGCAGCAGAATCGAAACGTCCTTGTTGAATAAATATTTGCGCGATATTGTCCATTATATTTAAAACCTCAAAATCGATACTGATTGAATCAGAACTATTCGACTTCCGCGCTTCCTGAACAAATTGTAAAGCCCTATTAAAGCATTGAATCGCTTTTTTTCCATTGTGCAATTGAAGAAAATATAAATAGTATCCTTCATTATTACTGGTTTTTGCACATTGAAGAAAACGTTGATCTTTTTTATCGAATGCAACAGATTTTCCAAAACAGGATGTTGCCTGTTGGTATTTCTTTTTGACGCAATACACCTCCGCCAAATGCTCGTATAAAGTAGGTAAATAATTATGCGCTTTGATTTTTGTTAGTTCATCGATCTTATCTAAATATAATCGCTCAACTGCATCAAAGTTTTTTATATGAAGCAATGCTGCTGCTTCCCATTCTGTAAAAGTATAAATATAGTCATCAGCGTAACCTCCGTGCAGGTATTCGATTGTTAATTCCTTGCCCAGTTTTGTATAACTAATGCATTGACTATAATCTCCAACATCTATCAAATATGCAACCTTTGTAACTAAAGAATAGATCGGAAAATAATCTATTGATTTTAATCGCAAGGCAATGTTGATGCAACTGTCGCAGGCTTTTATTTTTTCTGAAATCTCACCTAAAGAATCGTACAAGGTTGACAAGTAATAATAATAACGGATGAGATGGGTTTGATTAATTGAGGGTACGTTGGAGTTATCCTTAATTACTTTTATTGCTTTTAATGTAAGTTTTATAGCATCAAAATAATCTCCTTTTTTTGCGTGTGCTGCACCGATCTTTTGCAAAAGAAAAGCATATGTTGAATCTTTTGTAAAGAAACATTTTTCAAAAAGCGCCTGATCCTCCGTTAATTCTTTCAATTGATCATCAGGCGAATTTTTTGCAGAATCTCTTAAAAAAATTAACCGCTTCCAGATCACTTCTCTTTCAGGGCATTGACCCAAAAGAGAAGTAATTGCTGTGATCAAAATTATGATCAGTATGGAGAACCGCTTTTGTTTCATGAAAGAAATAAAATTCACTGGAATTTGGACTCATTCGAATCCTTCGAGATTATATCGGGCATTCATTGGATTTTGCGTAATATCTTCGTGTATTGCGCGAAATTGTAGAACATTCATATCCGCAGGCATACCTGCTATTATTTCCTGAACAGGTGGTGGCGGCGGCGGCGGTGGATTTTTAGTACTTCCGCCAGCCGCTTCTCCAAAAGCGCCTGGCTGCTTAGCGAGCATTTCATCCATTTTTTTTTGCGTAATTAGTACTTTCGCGAGTACCTGATAAACTGGAGAATCAAGACCTGCATGCGACCATATTAAATGGATTTGGAAATTCTCTGCAGATCCCAATTGACCGGACAAGTAATTGCTAAGATTAATTTGAACTTTTTTCATTGCTTGTTTAACATTCTTGCGGTCAGAAAAAATAAATGTCCATGGCTCATTCCATGGAAGAGTTCCGTTGCTCATAAAAGTTAATTTAAAAATTATAAAATAGAATTACCATTTTCCGAACCATTGTTGTGCGGTTTCTTTTCCGTCGAGGTTGTTTTGAATTATTTGCTGCAATAATTCTTTTGCCTGCTCTTTATCGCCCGCATTGTTGCGTTCCATCAGGGTAAGCGCTTTGTATAATTTTGCAGGGTTGGAAAAACGAGGATCATTTTCAATTTGTGTGAAGTATGCTAATGCTTTGTCGTAATTTTTTAATTGCAGGGAAACAATACCCGCATTTTTTTTTGCGTCAAAATTTGCCGTATCAGTATTTATTATTTTTTCAAACTGTTGCAATGCTTCCGGCAGTTTTCCATCATTGTACAGCTTTAGTCCAATTTGCATACTATCTTGCTTACTGCTCATTCTGATGCCCAGTGTTTGAAAATTCTGCTTTATATATTCATGTGCCAATTGCTGCGGAGAAACAGATTTGCCAAAAAGATACCAGCTAAATACAATTGCCAAAATAGCGGCGGCAGCAGCAATATATATCCGTATTCTTTTTATTACAGCAGTTTTTTGTGAAGATGGATTTTGTTGCCCGTAAATTTCTTTGAACCTTTTCTTTTTTTCTATAGCTGATTCATTTTTTGCGGTTTGATGTACGCTATAATAAAAAGCAACTTCTTGCGCAAAATCTTTATCATTAATAATTCTTTGTTCAAACTGAATTTTTTCTTCGGCAGACAATTCGTTATTAAAATGACGTTCTATGTATTCTGTATTTTCCATTAATAATTTTTAGTGCTGTACAGTTGGCGCAACTTTTCAATGCATCTTAGCCGGGTAGTTTTTACAACATCCGCCGTTTTATAAGCAAATTTTGAAACGATTTCTTTATCGCTGTTTCCATCAGCCCACATAAGCAAAAGCTGTTTGCAGTTATCGCCCAATTCATTTAATTTTTGTTTCAGCAAATCAAAATCAGTTTTTTCCATCAGCTGATGAATTATTGATTTTGCCGAATCGGAAAGCTGCAACATCAGCTCAGATATAGGTGCGGTTTGATGCACGCTCTGTTTATTTGTCGTCTTTTTTCGTAAAAAGTCAACACATTTATTATGGAAAACCTGGAAGAGATATGTTTTTATGGTAGAAAGTCCTTTGAAAGAATCATCTCTTATCTTTTCAATTACAGCAATAACCGCATCGGCGTAGGCGTCAAAAACATCGTCGTGAGCTAATTTGTATTTATATTCAGCTTCTTTTATAAAATAACTGTAAGCAGTAAATAATTCTTCTTCTCCTTTTTTTCTTTCAATATCATTTCCCTTAAGATTATTTAATAACTCACCATCGGAAGTTTTGGAAAAAATACCGGTGTTGCTCATGGTTGTTTTGGGTTATCCTAATATAACTATTTAAAAGAAGTTAAAAAAATTTTTATCTAAGTGTTTCCCTCATTTTAAATAGTGCGACCAAATGTGTAAGCGTTTATTTCGAAACGATGACTTCTTAAAAGCTTTTGGAAAAACATTGTTGAGATAATATTTGCCACCAAATCAAATTCATTAATCATTAAATCTCTTTTAAAATGAAAAAGACATTTTTAGTTTTCGCGTTAGGATTAATTCCTGCTGTTGCATTGATAAGCAATACTTATGCACAGCAATCAAGTGTAAGAACACTATTGATTAAAGATGCAAAAAATTTACTGTTGATTCCGCATGCAGACACTGCTGCTACAGGCACAGTTAATTTAAACAGCGTCGGTTTAAGCGCCATCAGCATTAAAGCATTGAAAAATTTCGACAAATCTTTTAAAGGTGCAACTGATGTAGGCTGGTACAAAATTTCAGATGGCTTTTCGGCTTTCTTTATGCAAAATGATAACCAAAACAGAGCGTATTTTGACACCAAAGGAAATCTGACTTACACCATCACTTACTACAGCGGAAAAAAATTGGCGCATGATATTCGCGCAATGGTAAAAAGCACTTATTATGATTGTGAAATTCCATTAGTAGAAGAAATTCACGCCGGAGCAAAAGTTGTTTACATCGTTCATCTCGAAGATGAAACAACCTGGAAAAAAGTAAAAATTTCCGACGAAGGAATGGAAGTTTTAGAAGACTTCAATAAGAATTAAAAAATCCCGAACCTCATTCAAGCAACAGGCATTATTGCCTGTTGCTTTTTTTATGCGAGGTTGGAGTAAGTTATGATAGCTCTGATTAATGAAATGAATATCTTTGATAAAATCTTATTAAAATCATGATTCAGCGTGTTCAAAGTATTTGGCTGCTGCTTGTTGCTGCAAGCGCATTTGTTAGTTATTCATTACCGTTATATAAAGGTAATCTTCCGGATAATTCAGTAAAAAGTTTTTTTATTCCGGATAACTTTTTATTATTTCTGCTGATATTTGGATTAGCTGCTTTGGCGCTTGTTTGTATTTTTCTATTTAAAAAACGTACCATGCAATTCCGGTTAACAATTTTCGGCGTTTTACTTTCTATTCTCGCCATATTTCTCGAATACATCAAAACGGCGGATTTTAAACAGGCTAATAATTTTAAATCAGGATCTTACTTTTTTGGAGCTATGGTGCCTGTTGCGATGCTTATCTTTTTTATTTTGGCTGCAAGAGGAATTTATAAAGATGAGAAATTAGTTAAGAGTATGGATAAACTGAGATGAGAGATTTAAGATACAAGATATAAAAAACAAGAATCAAAATGCAAGGAACAAACATGTGAATCTCAAATTTCAGACTTGTGCCTTGCATCTTGATTCTTAAATCAAAAATTTACCCGTAAAACTTTCTTTTATTTTTTTTAAGCCTGAAGGAATTCCGGCATATACAATATTTCCACCTGCATCACCGGCTTCTGGTCCGAGATCAATAACCCAGTCTGCAGATTTAATTACATCCGTATTGTGTTCAATAACTAAAATCGAATGTCCTTGTTCTATCAATGCGTTGAAAGATGCAAGTAATTTTTTTATATCCTGGAAATGTAAACCGGTAGTAGGTTCATCAAAAATAAAAAGGACATGCCCTTGCGATTTTCCTTTTCCTAAGAACGATGCAAGCTTAACACGCTGCGCTTCTCCGCCGGATAATGTATCTGACGACTGTCCTAATTTTACATAACCTAAGCCAACATCGCTGAGTGGTTTTATTTTATTCACGATATCTTTTTCATCTTTAAAAAATTCAAGAGACTCATCCACGCTCATTTCAAGAATATCGAAAATACTTTTGTTGTTGTAAGTTACTTCCAGCACTTCTTCTTTAAATCTTTTGCCGCCGCAAACTTCGCATGTAAGATGAACATCAGCCAAAAATTGCATTTCTACAACTTGCTCGCCTTCGCCTTTGCATGTATCGCAACGTCCGCCGTCAACATTAAATGAAAAATGTTTTGGCATGAATCCGCGGATTTTACTCAGCGGTTGTTTGGCAAAAAGATCTCTTATCTCATCATATGCTTTAATGTAGGTAACAGGATTGCTGCGCGAAGATTTGCCTATAGGATTTTGATCGATCATTTCCACCTGCGAAATATATTCTGTATCGCCGGTGATTGCTTTATGCAAACCTGCTTTATCGGAAAAATCGCCTTTCATTTTTTGTAAAGCCGGGTATAATATATGTTTTACCAAAGTTGTTTTTCCGCTGCCGCTCACTCCGCTTATTACGCACAAAATATTTAAAGGAAATTCAACGGTGATGTTTTTAAGATTATGTTGCCGCGCACTTTCAATAATAATGGAGCGATTCCATTTGCGAATTGTTTTCGGAATTTCAATTTGCAATTCGCCGGTTAAATATTTTCCGGTTAAACTTTTTTTGTTGGCAATTATTTCATCATAATTTCCGAAGGCGACTACTTCACCACCGAGATGACTTGCAAGCGGACCCATATCAATAATATAATCAGCCTCGCGCATCATCATTTCATCGTGCTCAACTACTACAACCGTATTTCCTAAATCGCGGAGTTCTTTCAGCACGCGAATTAATCTTTGTGTATCGCGCGAATGCAAACCGATGGAAGGTTCATCAAGAATGTATAAAGAATTGGTGAGATTACTTCCGAGCGAACGCGTTAACTGGATGCGCTGACTTTCGCCGCCGCTCAATGTGTTTGCCAAACGATTTAATGTGAGATAACCTAAGCCAACATCGAGCAAAGTTTTTATACGATGATTAATTTCTATCAGAATTCTTTTGGCAACTTTATTATCGTAATCGCTTAAAGATAATTTTTGAAACCACTGATGTAATTCTATTACTGGCATTTCGCATAATTCGCCAATATGTTTTCCACCAATTTTTACATACAACGCTTCTTTTCTCAACCTATAACCTTTACATTCGGGGCAAAGCGTTCGTCCGCGGTAGCGTGAAAGCAAAACACGATATTGTACTTTATACAGATTGCGTTCTACTTCTTCAAAAAAACCGTTTATGCCATATGCATGACTGTTACCTTTCCATAAAATTTCATATTGATCTTTGGTAAGATCAATAATGGGTTTGTGAATCGGGAAGTTGAATTTTTTCGATGCTTTTATAAACTGATCTTTCCACCAAACTAATTTTTCTCCTTTCCACGGAGCAACAGCGCCTTCATATACGCTCAATGTTTTATCGGGGATCACCAAATCTTCATCAATGCCTAAAACCTGGCTGAACCCCTCACATGTCGGGCATGCGCCATAGGGATTATTAAATGAAAATAAATTTGGCGATGGTTCTTCAAATTTTATTCCGTCAAGTTCAAATTTATCTGAAAAATGAAACTGCTTGTTGTCGTTAACCTCAATAAGCATTTCTCCTTCGCCTTCAAAAAAAGCTGTACTAACGGAGTCGGCTATGCGATGTTTATCATCTTCATCAAATTGTTTTACTACGAGGCGATCAATGAGGATGTAAGGTACAAGATGTAAGGTGTGAGATGTGAGTCTCTTTTTTGCATCAGCATCACCCAGTTCTAAAAGATCTTCTATCCGGACAATTTCTTTATTAACATATAATCTCGAAAATCCTTTTTGCAATAAAATATTCAGTTCTTCTTTCGCATCGCGGTTTTTATGTTGTTTGAATGAAACAAGAATTAGCACTTTATCATTTTCTTTCAACCCAACAATTTTTTCAACCACAACATTAACATCATCTTTTTTTACTTGCCTGCCCGAAACAGGAGAAATAGTTTTCCCCGCGCGCGCAAATAATAATCTCAGGTAATCATAAATTTCCGTCATGCTGCCAACCGTGGAGCGCGGAGTTCGGGTAATAACCTTTTGTTCGATGGCGATAGCTGGGCACAATCCTTTTATATAATCCACATCCGGTTTGTTCATGCGAGCCATAAACTGGCGGGCATATGCGCTGAGGCTTTCGGCATAGCGGCGCTGGCCTTCCGCAAATAAAGTATCAATAGTAAGAGAAGATTTTCCCGAACCCGAAACGCCCGTAACTACGATAAGTTTGTTTCGCGGAATTTCAACTGTAATATTTTTAAGATTATGAACCCTTGCTCCTTTTATTAAAATAACATCAGGGTTTGATTTAGCAAGAGCCTTTCCTTGTCTTTTCGTTTCTATAGGTTGAGCCATATCCATAAAAGTGCAGAAATTTTTTTAATTGAGGAGAAAGCGTTTCGTATTTTTCCCATACAGAATAATAAGTAATAACACTGAAAAAACAAAAAAGTCAGTTAAAGTATTGTTTTTTCAAAAAATTATATATCTTTATTTTCCATTTGTACACTATTTATCAACTAAACTCATTTGCCTATCGAGCTCTCACTTCTACTTTAGAAAAACCAGAATCAATTTTTTTATAAATCCAGAAATATATATCCTATCACCTTCAAAACCCGTAGAAGTTTATGAAATCACTACGTCAAAAGACAGACCATGAACTTATCCATCAATTTCGCGACGGCGATTTACATGCATTAGAAGCATTAATTCTAAGGCATAAGGATAAGTTGTACACTTCCATCCTGTTTCTTGTGAAAGACAAATATCTCGCCGAAGATATTTTCCAGGATGTTCTCATTAAAGTTATCGACACGATTCGCGGTGGACGTTACACCGAAGAAGGAAAATTTTTACCATGGGCAATGCGCATCGCGCACAACCTTTGTGTAGATCATTTCCGCAAAGTGAAACGTACTCCTGCAATCAAAACCAGCGATGACCGCGACATTTTCGAGGTGCTGAATTTTACCGAAGAAGGCGCCGATGTAAAAATGATGAAACGTCAAAGTCACGACCGTGTTCGACAAATGTTAGATATGCTCCCGGAAGACCAACGGGAAGTAATCATTCTCCGGCATTATGCAGATTTAAGTTTTAAAGAAATTGCATCATTAACTAATTGCAGTATTAACACCGCTCTTGGCCGTATGCGTTATGGTTTAATTAACCTTCGCAAAATGATGACTGAAAAAAGAATTGCGCTGTAAAAACGGTAATTTTCTTTTTAAGATTTATTAACTTAAACTACATTTTGCAATTTGAATTAACCACTAACTTTACTGTGTGAAAAGACTGGTTAAACATATTGAAAGTTTCCCGCAACAAGCGGGGAACTTTTTTTTTAAGCTCTTGTCATTCTGTTCCCCCATCTGACAAATAAAAAATGCTTGCGTCGGAAGGTCGGACCAGAATGACGCCTAATTAAAAAGCCCTTTCCACTTATGTGAAAAGGGCTTTTTAAATTTACGAATTACGATTTTGGATTTACGATTTCTACAACTCAAGTCTCAAGTAATGTTCTCTTAATTATCAATTTTCCATTATCACTTCCTGCTCGCTTCCAATCCGCATTTCAACCAGTTTGCAAATTCCTGCGCATCCGGAGTATAATATTTTGTTTTGGTAAGAATTTTTTCTTCGGGACTGATGATTGCATATTGTGGTTGAGAAACTGCATTAAAATTTTCCGACTGAAATGTTGCCCACTTATCTCCAACAGTAATTATTTGTTTTTTCGCGCCGTCTTTTGTAAGAAAAGTGGATTGTTCAACAGCAGGTAAATTTTTTCTTTCATCAACATATAATGACACAACGATAAAATCATTTTGCATTAAATTTCTTACATCGGCATTTGTCCAAACTTTTTCTTCCATCCTTCTGCAGTTAACACAAGCCCATCCTGTAAAATCAATCAGTATTGGTTTGTTTTCTCTTTTTGCCAATTGCAATGCGGTTTCATAATCATTTTTCAAAGGCTCAACTCCTTTTTCACAATTCACCGGATTTTTGTACAGGCTATAACATAGTGGTGGTGGAAAACCACTTATCAATCGCAAACCAGCAAATGAAGTATTCGTAATTCCGGGAATAAGATAAATAGTGAACGCTGCAAATAAAACGATGAATCCTATTCTTGTTTTATTTATTTTTTTCAGCGGACTGTCGTGCGGAAATTTTATTATGCCAAAAAGATAAAGAATAATCAGCACGCCAATCAATATCCAAAAACCTATGAATAATTCGCGTTTCAATATTCCCCATTGCTCAACCAAATCTGCATTGGATAAAAATTTTACAGCCATCGCCAATTCTAAAAATCCTAAAACAACTTTTACCGAATTGAGCCATCCGCCTGATTTTGGGAGCGAATGCAACCATCCGGGAAACATTGCAAATAATGCAAACGGCAACGCTAATCCAAATCCGAATCCGCCCATCCCGAAACTTAATTGAACAGCGCCGCCATTGTTGGATAATGCGCCGGCTAAGAGAGAACCTAAAATCGGGCCTGTGCATGAAAACGAAACAACAGCTAATGTCAACGCCATAAAAAAGATTCCTGCTAAATTTCCTGCCCCGGATTTTGAGCCAGCTGCGTTGGTAACGCTTCCCGGTAATGTAATTTCAAAATATCCAAAAAAAGAAATTGCAAATACAACGAAAATGACAAAGAATAATAAATTGAGCCAGATGTTTGTTGAAATATTATTTAAAATTTCCGGGTCGAGGTGATCTAGCAAATGAAACGGAATGCTAAGAAGAATATAAATGAGAAAAATAAAAAAGCCATACAACATAGCATTGGCAATTCCTTTTTTATTATTTGCAGATTGTTTTGTGAAAAAAGAAACAGTCAAAGGAATTAATGGAAAAACGCATGGAGTAAGCAATGCAATTAATCCGCCAACTAATCCCAATAAAAAAATCTTCCATAATCCTTTTCCTTGCGCACTTTCATCGCCGCAATTATTTATGGGATGATCAATATCAAAACTCTTTATTTTAATTCTTGCTTTTGAACTTACGCCGCCTTCTAATTTTACAGAAAATGAAAATGGTGTGAGCGAATAAAATTGATCATTCTTTCCATAAGTGTATTTAAAAATTCCGGATAAATTTTCCGGAACGGGCTCATTAAATTTTATCGTGGTTGTAAATGCAGCGCCGTCGTCATAAATTTTAAATGAGGCATTATCAAATATCTTGCTGATGATTGTTTTGCTTTTTCCTGTTTCTTTATAAGTTGTATCGGTTTTAATTAATGAATCGGGAAAAGATAATTCTGCAGATGCAACGCCGGCAATGGTTTGGTCAGGAGAATACAATTGCCATCCGTTAATAATTTTGGTGGAGAAACTCAATACATATTCATTGGCAGAAATTTTTTTGCTGGTTACTTTCCAGTTAAATGATGCGCTGTCTTGCGCAAAAACAAAAAATGTTTCAGCTAAAAAAAGGAATGATAAAATAATTCGCCTGAAGGTCATTTTAAAAAATATCTGCTAAAAATAAACGAGTTCTTAAAACAAAGAACTCGTTTATTAAAAAATATTATCGTCGTGCCGGCGACTAACTGCCAACATTAACTTTTATTTCAACATCCGCGGGCGGAAGACATTGCCTGTCGTTACAAACCATAAACTCTACTTTTCCTATAAGATCAGTTTTCGCATTTGCTTTCAATTTCACCACCTGCACAAAATCAACGGTCTTCTCGTAATAATTCACATCGCCTTTCCAAACGCCTTCATGTTTGCTGATTTGTTTACCTACTTCCTTTATTTGTTTATCAAGAACCAACAAAGGATTTTTTGTAAAGGTAAAAGTGGTAGGAACAGGTCCGAAATCTCCGGATATATGCTGATGCTGCGCGTACAAATGATAGTCGCCGTTGATGGAAGCTGTCATATGCACTTCGTAAGTTTTGTCAGCTATTTTTTTTGCGTTGTAAACCCACTGCACTTCTTTGCTCGATTGAGCCGATAAAAAACCTACTGATAAAATTATTGAGGAGAGTAAAAATATTTTTTTCATACTAACTGTGTTATCATAATAACGCAAAGTTGGTATTTGAAATGCTAAGAAAAGTTTAAAAATTTACTAATTGTTTTTCGGGCAATGCAAAAACTTCTTTATTTAAAAAAAGAGATTGAAGAACATAACGACCATCTGTATTTGCAAGTGCTTCGGAACAAGCTCTTTCGGGATGCGGCATCATTCCGAATACGTTACGATTTTTATTACAAATGCCGGCAATATTGCGAAGTGAACCATTAGGATTTGAGGCTTCTGTAACATTTCCATGTTCATCGCAATAGCGATAAATCACCTGGTTGTTTTCTTCTAATTCATCCAAAAGTTTTTCATCAGCATAATATCTTCCTTCACCGTGAGCAATAGGCATTTTTAATGCTTTTGCGTCGTTTAATTCATCGCGCAAAAAAATATTTTTACCTATGAACTGCTGGTTTGCATTGCGCAATAACACGCCGGGCAACAAATGCGATTCACACAAAATCTGAAAACCATTACAAACGCCAAACACAATACCGCCATTGCTGGCAAATTCAATTACACTTTGCATCATCGGGCTAAAACGTGCTATGGCGCCGCATCTCAGGTAGTCGCCATAAGAAAATCCTCCGGGTAAAATGATGCAGTCTTCAATATTAAACATGCTAAGATCCTTATCTTTATGCCACAACATTTTCACTTCCTGGTTAAGATGATTTTGCAATGCATCCTGCATATCTCTGTCGCAATTGGAACCCGGAAAAACAACTACTCCAAATTTCATAGAAGTAAATAATTTTTGTTCTGTAAAGTTAGCGCATTCCGGCGAACAGGAAAATCCTACAAAAAGTAATTCACACCAATTGCAAAAATAAATGTGAACCAGTGTAGTATGGAGGTAAGAATTTTATCGTTAGAATAATAATAAGCTGCTGCATGAAATGCTGCAAAAGGAATGATAGCAATGATCCAGTTTTCGTAGGAGCTTGCGCGATTAATAAGGATGATGATGATTGCCGTTATTAAAAACATTAACAGCAACGCCCAGGTTTTTCTTACCAGGATAAGCATTTTATTGAGGTTGTTCTGAACAAAATAACCGCCAATAAGAAAAGGAATTACTATTAAAGCAATTCCGCCGGTGATCCATAATGAATGCGACAGCGATGGCAACCTGAAAGCAATGCTTGGAATAATATTTTTCCACTCCCATTTATTTGAAATGAACAATATGATGAAAAGAAAATAATATGGAAACGTAAATCCAAGAATTCCCATAAGCCATTCGCGCAAACGAAAAGGACGCATAACAAGAAGAGAAAAAAAGATCAATAATAAAAAAGCAACAGCCGGTATGTACAATAAAGAAACTATGCCAGTTAAAATGCCAATATTAAATATTGAAGAAGTGGCGTGTTCATTATTATACAGCGCAACCATTTTATAACAAACCCATATCATTATTGAATTGATCAGTAAAGGAGAAGAAAAATGATTCCAGTCCGGCAGTAATGAACTTATAAGAATATAACACATGCCCGGCAAAAAATTTTGCTTTGGCAATAATTTTTGATAATTGCAAATGCGGTTGAACAGGCTTGCTTGCGTGAATAATAACAAAAAGCTGATGAGTTGATAAAAAAAAAGTGAACTGCCGAAAAAAGAATGAAGTGCGTTAAGAATGAATTGATATAAATAATTATCTCCTTTTTCTTCAACCGGCAGAGCGGGATGCAAAAACATTGAAAATTTCAACACCAGCGCATACACCAACAGCAGCAAGGCATTGGTTGGGTTTTTTTGTTTAAAGATGCCGATCACTTAGTATTGGAGATATAGGTTAAAATTCAGCTTTTGCAAAACAAAGATAATTTCTGTACATGCATGGAAAAACTATTTGTGAGGCTCCGATCTGTTTTCCATAACGCGGCAAAAACTCATAACCTTTATCCAAATTTCTTAGCGTTGGATGACGGGTAATTTTTCCATCCGGTGAAATACTCTGATCGGTAAGCAAAATATTTCTGCGATCATATTCATTATACAAAAAATGCAATTCGCCGCCAGTGTTCATAATCTGGTATGAAATATCATTATCCGACTCGTCATCAAATTGACTTTTGGGTATTATATTACTCCACTCCAGGTTAATATTTTTATCAAAAGAAAGCATCATAATATTTTCTGCATGATAGCGAACCGGTGCGCCATTTCCATAGGGATAACCACCGCCATACCTGTAAGGATTGTAATAATAAGATGGTCCGTAATAATCCATAGGCGAGTAAAATGGCGAGCCATTCATATAATCCCACCGGTTAAAATAACCACCGCGGGAAGTAGTGTATTCCGCTTCGCTTAATAAAACAAATCCACCATCTTTTTTAGGAATAACCTGTTTAATAAAAAAATCATTAAAGGCCGTTTTTAAATTGTCTTCCGAACTTTTCGACAGTGAACGCAGCTCATCATTAAAAACAACTAACGATTCATTTATTTTAGCGTCTGTTCCTCTGTCCCAAACCACTGTATACAATCCTTCAATATTTCCCTTGCGCTGCGTGTAATAAAATCCAGTTAAGATGTATCGCTTGTTAAGATTATCGACTCTTATCTTTATTTCGTCTAAAATATGACTGGAAGTTCCGGCATCTTTCACAGAAAATGTATCTGCCGTAGCTCCTTTTGTTACAAAATGAACTTTGGAAATATATTCGTTATTACTGCTTTTGTAAAATTTTGCAAACACAAGATTTCCATCGTTATCAAGAGCAAAGTCTGTAAAATAATCGTTGCGGTCATCCATCGGAAGCCAAAGGCGATGCCTGTCGAGAAGCTCCAGTTGAGAATTGTATAAGAAAGTAGTGAAAAGAAAATTTTTCGGGTCCTTGCTGTTAATTTTGAAGATGATAATTTTTTGTTTGTCTTCGCTAAAAATAGTTGTGTAAATTTTACTGTTATATGAGCCGCCGAAATGAGTTGTGTCAAGATTGATTGGTTCACCCAATCTTTTACCCGTGCCATCAAGTTTTACCATTGAAAGATGAACTATCTTTTTGCGTTCGTATTCATAAAACATATAGCAAAAGTCGGGGAAGGGAATAAAATAAGTGTCTGTGTATTTATCCGGCATAAAGTCAAGGTTCACCCGGTCTAATAATTTCATATCCTGGTTGTAAACGCAAATTGCATTTGTTGATTTGTTGTTTTTAAAAATCAGGATATTGCCGCCGATTTTTCCGATAATATCGAAGTTAGTTCTGCGGCTATCATCTTTTTCCGGTTCGGAATAAAAGATGTGCTGGGCTGTTAATGCGATGGGTACAATTAAAACGGCCAAAAAAACAAATACTTTTAAAACTTTTTGCATAGAGGCATTTCTTTTTTTAGTGAATGGTAAGTTAGGCAATAGTTTGATACAAAGCTATTACGATAATTGTAATTGATAAACGAAAATTTTTGACCGCGCTATTTATAAAATTTAAAGTTTATCGTTGATTAATTTTTTCATTATACCTTTGTTCAGCGTCAGGCCAAAAACCTGGCGCAAATTGTTTGCCCAATATGAATCATCTGATTGAAAATATTATTCAACATTCCTTGTCGTGAG
The DNA here is from genome assembly GCA_963774065.1 of Chitinophagia bacterium. GTDB lineage: Bacteria > Bacteroidota > Bacteroidia > Chitinophagales > Chitinophagaceae > Puia. Next base: position 822,552 of record CAVZDO010000003.1, on the reverse strand, counting down.
CAGCAAACAGATCAGCAAAATTACATTCGCCAACTTAGTTATTGCCTTAGGTATTATTTACGGAGATATCGGAACTTCTCCTCTATATGTTCTCAACGCAATTGTTAGCGGGAAAATTATAGAAGAAAAACTTATTCTCGGCGCTTTATCCTGCATCATCTGGACGCTCACCCTCCAAACTACAGTTAAATATGTATGGCTAACCCTAAAAGCGGATAACAAAGGCGAAGGCGGAATTTTTTCTTTATATGCATTAGTGCGCAGGCAAAAACGGTGGCTTGTATTGCCGGCCATGATCGGCGGCGCAGCTTTACTTGCAGATGGAATGATAACGCCGCCAATTTCTGTTACTTCAGCTATTGAAGGTTTGCGGCAAATGCCCGTTCTCCACAATATTAGCCAAACAACCATCGTAATAATTGTTTTATGCATTTTGCTGGTGCTTTTTTTTCTGCAGCAATTCGGAACGGATTCCATCGGAAAACTTTTTGGCCCGATAATGTTCATCTGGTTTGCAATGCTTGCTGTATTGGGCAGCTCACATTTAGTAGATGATCTTTACATTTTCAAAGCATTCAGCCCGCATTATGCCATTGAATTATTAACTACTTATCCAAAAGGATTTTGGTTGCTTGGCGCAGTTTTTTTGTGTACCACCGGGGCTGAGGCTTTATATTCAGATCTCGGGCATTGCGGGCGCGGTAATATTCGCGTTTCGTGGATTTTTGTAAAAACCTGTCTTATTCTGAATTATCTCGGGCAGGGTGCGTGGTTACTCGCTCATTACAACGGAACGAGTTTCGATATTTCAAAAGGCAGTGTATTTTTCAGTATCATGCCACAGTGGTTTGTTGTGCCGGGAATTATTATTGCAACTGCTGCCGCCGTAATTGCAAGCCAGGCATTGATAAGCGGATCGTTTACACTTATCGGAGAAAGTATGCGTTTGAATTTGTGGCCGAAATTCCGAATCAGTTATCCTACTGAAGAAAAAGGTCAATCCTACATTCCTGCAATTAATTTTTTATTATTCATCGGTTGCACCGGAATCACTTTATATTTTCGCAATTCATCGCACATGGAAGCTGCTTACGGATTGGCAATAACATTGTGCATGCTGGCAACTTCTGTTTTATTCTCAAATTATTTAATTGCTCACAGAGTTGCTTCAGGACTTATTTATCTATATCTCGCCGTTTATCTTACAATTGAATTAAGTTTTCTTTTTGCAAATCTCGATAAATTCAAGCACGGCGGCTTTGTTACGCTTATTGTAGGCGGCGGTTTGTTTGTTATTATGTACGTGTGGTATCGTTCGCGAAAAATTAAAAATCGCTATGTGGAATTTGTTCGCATGGAACATTACATTCCGCAAATCCAGGAATTAAGTAACGACAGAACCGTTGTAAAAACTGCAACACATTTGGTTTACATGACGAGCGCCAACAACCCGCGCGAAATTGAACATAAAATAATTTATTCAATCCTGAATAAAAAACCTAAGCGCGCAGATATTTACTGGTTCGTGCATGTGGATACTTTGGATGATCCGTACACTGCCGAATATTCTGTTGATCATATTATTCCTAATGACATCATCCGTGTTGAATTCAGATTAGGTTTTAGAATTGCTCCGAAATTAAATCTTATGTTCCGTCGTGTTGTAGAAGAATTGGTAACTAATAAAGAAGTAAATATTACCAGTCGGTATGAATCTCTTGAACGAAATAATGTTGTTGGAGATTTTCAGTTTATTGTAATGGAAAAATATTTGAGCCAGGATAATGAATTGCCTTTTTTTGAAAGAATAGTTATGAAATTATATTTCTGGTTAAAAGAAATAAGTCTTTCTGAAGAAAGAGGTTTTGGTCTCGATCCTTCCAATGTTACAGTAGAAAAATTTCCGCTCATCGTTTCACCAATTCCGAATTTCAATTTAAAAAGAACAGGAGAAGATATAGGTTGATGCTTGCAAATTGTGTTTGTTTAGCTAACTTTCGTTACTAACTGCGCATATTGAACAACATCGTTATTTACATACTGATTGCAATAGGAGTTCTTTCTATTATCGGATATTTTTTTCAGGATAAATTTATTTTCCGCCGGAAAAACTTCCGGCAGATTTTATTTACAAATACGATATTCCTTTTAAAGAATTATTTTTTGATGTTGAACCCGGCGTTCGCATAAATGGGTTGCATTTTTTTCGTCCAAAACCATTTGGGTTGATTTTATATTTTCACGGAAACACGCGAAGCATTAAAGGCTGGGCAAAATACGCGCATGATTTTTATCGCTATAATTATGATGTTGTTCTTGTAGATTATCGCGGGTTTGGAAAAAGTACAGGCAGGCGCAGCGAAAAAGAAATTATGAATGATATGCAATTTGTGTACAGCACATTGGTTGCTCAATACACAGAACAACACATCATAGTTTACGGAAGAAGCATTGGCAGCGGCTTTGCGGCTAAAGTTGCTTCAGATAATAATCCGCGTTACCTGATTTTGGATTCTCCGTATTATAGTTTTCAAAAAGTTGTGGAAAGATTTTTACCAATTCTTCCTGTGCGTTTTATTTTGCGCTATAGCTTGCGAACGGATAAATGGATAATTCATGTTAAATGCCATACCTATATTATTCATGGCACAAAAGATCGGTTGATACCAATTAAACACAGCGAAGAATTACAAAAATTAAATCCGCAAAAAATAACGCTGATAAGAATTTATGGCGGAAGACACAATAATCTTCCTTCTTTTCCGGAATATCATAATTTCATCCGCGATATTTTGAAGTACTGACCTGAGATAATTAATGAGCAGATGTTTAATACGCAATGTTACACAATGCTGAACAGCGAACAAAATGTACAAGAGTGCGACGCAACGATGTTTAATAGTAGTAATGTGGATTGGTTCATAATAAAAAAATAAATTAAAATTATTCCGGTTAATAAATAATAAACATGAGCAGAAAGATTTTTTTTAGATGGTTGAAGCTGGTAATAATAATTTATTGCGCCATAGGTATTGCATTTTATTATTTGCAGGATTATATTTTGTTTCATCCTGAACCGTTCAGCAAAAGCGCAAAATATAATTTCACGGATTCATACAAAGAAGTCAATATTCCGTACGATAAAGAAACTACTCTGAATATTGTTCAATTCATTCCGAAAGACGATACCATTGCAAAAGGAGTGGTGTTATATTTTCATGGCAACAGAAAAAATATTTCGTGGTATGCGAAATATGCAACCAACTTCACAAAAAATAATTATGAAGTTTGGATGCTCGATTACCCCGGTTTTGGAAAAAGCACAGGAAAATTTGCAGAGCAAAGATTATATGATTATGCATTGCAGGTTTACAAATTGGCAAGAACGAGATTCAAACCCGTCAATATTATTATTTACGGAAAAAGCCTTGGCACCTGCATCGCGTCGGAGTTAGGTTCGGTGCGCGATTGCAAATATTTAATTCTTGAAACGCCATGTTATAGCATGACTTCACTCGTGGCGCATTATTTTCCGATCTATCCGGTTGATCGAATGCTGCATTATCATTTTCCAAACAATGAATATTTAAAAAATGTAACTGCGCCAATTATTATTTTTCATGGAACGGACGATGGAGTTGTGCCTTATGGTAATGCCGCAATGCTGAAACAAGTTTTAAAAACCAACGATGAATTTGTAACGATCGAAGATGGAACGCATAACAACCTCAACGATTTTCCAATCTTTCATCAAAAATTAGATTCGTTATTGAAGTGAATAGTCAATGGTGAATTGTGAATGCCGGATGATGAATATTGTAATTTATATGATACCAGCTTTTGTAATTCTATTAAACATCGTTGCGTCGCAATCCTTTCATCAGCAGTGCTACTATTAAACTTCAGTTTTAATTTCAAAATCCCTGCAACAATTCAACATTCATCATTCACAATAATAAATGCTTCAATCTTTCTGCATGTTTTTCGGGAATAAAATAATGGTTATGCGAAATCGCTGTTTCGTTTGAATAAACATCCAGAAGGTGAAGTTTTTTATTTCGAAGTAAATAACATTTGTAACTGAATGGAGAAATCATTTCAAATAATTTGATGCGTTCATTTTTATCAGCAAGCTCGCACAATAAAATCGGGTGATGAATACTCAGCGTTCCCATGAACGAAGCAAAAACGGGAACTTCCAATCCTTCCACATCGCATTTAATAAAATCAAGTCGTGGCAATTGTTTAAACAAATCATCACCGGATGAGTTTTTTACCTTCTCCGATTCTATATATTCTAAGTTTGCATGCGATTGCATCACGCGCGCATACGCAAACTTTTTCATGCTCCCGACTTTTGGTACTCCCATTTCAACATACTCGCCTTCGCCGCCAAGCGCCATTTGATAAAGCGTTACGTTGCTGATATTTTTTTTGTGCAATAATTTTTTCAAAGTGTTATGAAAGCTGCTCATCGGCTCAATTGCAAATATTTTTCCGGGCGCTTTTACAATACGGCTCAATTCAATTGTATAGTAACCAAGATGAGCGCCAATATCAACACAATAATTCCCTTCCTGTATAATTTCTTTTAAAAAATAAATATCCTGGTAGTTAATTCCTGTCAAACCCAACCTATATATTTTTTGAAAAGATGAAGCAAGCAAACTCAAATATTTTTTTTCGCCGAGCAGCGCAAGTAAAATTTTCTTTATCGAATTCATGCCGCTAAAAATACAATTATATTAATAAATAAATTTTGAAGAGAAACGAAAAATTACAACGGAACTACATTCTGATTTTTATTTTTCTTTATTTTTTCCGGAAGCGCCAATATAATTTCTTGTTTCAAAACCTGCACCAGCCGCTGTTTTACAAAATCGCGATGAACAACAACGCTTACTTCGCGCATTGGCGCCGGATGTCTAAAATGCCGGATGAGCTGCATTTGCCTGTTGCTGAAATAAGTTGTAGCCAATTCCGGTAAAATAGTAATGCCATCATTTAATTCAACCATTTTACTTAATGTTTCAATTGTTCCTGCTTCGTAATTAAAATTCGAATTTTCCATGCTCGCTTTTCTCAATTCGCAAAGGTTTACAATTTGCGAACGAAAACAATGTCCTTCTTCCAGTAGCCATAATTTTTGCGGATCAATATCCTGCGCCAGCATATAATTTTTTTTATAGGCCCTGTTTTTTTTCGAAACATACACCAATAGCTCTTCATAAAAAAGAACATGCTCTTTAATTCCGTTTTCCTGCAATGGTGTGACAAGAATGCCGGCATCAATTTTACCTTCACGCAATTTGGTAATTATAATTTCCGTCGTTACTTCAGTTACCAATAATTTTATCTGCGGATATTTTTTGGTGAAACTTTTTGCAAAAAGCGGCAGCAGGTAAGGAGCAAGCGTTGGAATAATTGCAACGCGTAATTCTCCCGACAATAATCCTTTTTTTGTTTGAATGATTTCGCCAATCACACTTTTTTCAGAAATTATTTTTCTTGCCTGGTCAATAATTTCCGCGCCGGCTTCTGTTGGGATTACGGGTTGTTTGCTTCTGTCGAATATTTTTATTCCCAGTTCATTTTCTAATTTTTGTACTTGCATGCTTAGTGTTGGCTGCGTTACAAAACAATGATCAGCAGCAGTTGCAAAATGCCTGAAAGTATCGATGGCAATTATATATTCCAGTTGAACGAATGTCATAATGAGATGATAAAACTAATAGATTAAATCTATGTTAACATAATATTAATCAATTTAATTTATATTTAAAATTGCCGACCTTTAGTAAGCAAATCAAACTCTACAAATAAAAAAATTGGTATTATGAGCGATGAAAAAAAATTAACGACGGCTTCCGGTATTCCTTATTTCCATCATGAGGATACGATGAGTGTTGGACCAAGAGGTCCATTGTTATTGCAGGATTTTATTCTCCACGAAAAGATGGCGCATTTTAATCGTGAAAGAATTCCTGAAAGAGTAGTGCATGCAAAAGGCAGCGCTGCTTACGGAACTTTTACCGTTACGCATGATATTACAAAATACACACGCGCAAAATTATTCAGCAGTATAGGTAAGAAAACCCGCACCATTCTCCGTTTTTCAACAGTTGGTGGTGAAAAAGGTTCTGCCGATACAGAAAGAGATCCACGCGGATTTGCATTGAAATTTTATACGGAAGAAGGCAATTGGGATTTAGTTGGAAACAACACGCCGATTTTTTTTATAAAAGATCCGAAGAAATTTTCCGATTTTATTCACACACAAAAAAGAGATCCATACACCAATTGCAAAAGCCCGACTATGATGTGGGATTTTTGGAGTTTGAATCCCGAAAGTCTTCACCAGGTAATGTTTTTAATGAGCGATCGTGGAACACCTCACGGTTACAGGCATATGAACGGTTATGGCAGTCATACATTCAGCATGATTAACGATAAGAATGAAAAAGTTTGGGTTAAGTTTCATTTTAAAACAGCGCAGGGAATTAAAAATTTTACCAACGATGAGGCGGTGAAGATGAAAGGCATTGATCCTGATTTTGCACAACGCGATTTATTTGAATCAATAGATAAAGGCGAGTTTCCGAAATGGAATGTGAAAATACAAGTGATGACTTTGGAGCAGGCGAAGATTTACAAATTCAACTCGTTTGATTTAACAAAAGTATGGAGCCATAAAGATTTTCCTTTGATAGATGTTGGTGTTTTGGAATTGAATGAAAATCCAAGAAATTATTTTGCGGAAGTGGAACAATCTGCGTTTGCTCCTGCTCATGTAGTTGATGGAATAAGTTATTCTCCCGATAAAATGTTGCAGGGAAGATTATTATCTTACCCCGATGCGCATCGTTATCGCCTTGGAGTTAACTATGAACAAATTCCGGTGAATCGTTGTCCGTATGCAGTGAACAATTATGAAAGAGACGGACATATGCGCGTCGATGGAAATGCCGATGGTAATCCGAATTATTTTCCAAACAGTTTTGATAACATCAAGCCCGATGAAAAATATAAAGGCATACCAATGGAATTAGATACGAACATTGCAGACTGGTACGACAGAAATGCGCCGGGCGAAAATGATCATTACACGCAACCGGGAATTTTTTACAGAGAAGTGTTGAGTGATTACGATAAGAAAAATCTTGTCAGCAATATTGTTGGCGCTATGAGTGGAATCGACGGTCCTAAAAAAGATGAAATAATTAATCGCCAGCTTTGTCATTTCTTCCGCGCAGACATTGGTCTGGGAATGGCTATAGCAAAGGGTTTGGGCGTTGATGCTGAAAAGGCTATGCCTAAGCAACACAACAAAGAAGCTGTTATTGTTTAATGGTTTTTTACTAAACATGAGATGACAAATGCCCCGCGTTTAGCGGGGCTTTTATTCTTCCAATGTTACTTTGCTTTTTCCTACTTTTAATTTATAACCTGCTCCAATTTTAAGCGCATAATTTTCTTTTTGATGACCAACAGGAAAATTAAAAGAAACCGGGTAATCATATTCCTTCACAACATCCAAAATTATTTCATAAACATTTTTTCCAAACGGACGTTCAGTATCTTTCATTTCAGTGAACCCGCCGATTATCAACCCTGCCAGTTTTTCTAACTTTCCATTTCGTTTTAATTGATAAAGCATCCGGTCAACATTATATAGGTATTCCCCAACATCTTCTAAAAATAAAATTCTTCCTTTTGTTTTTATGTCGGAGGATGTGCCGGTTAAATGCGCCAACAAAGAGAGATTTCCGCCAATCAATTCGCCAACAGCTTCACCTTTTTTATTGAGTTCATGTAATGCACATTCATACTTTATTTTTTTTCCTTCGAGTACATTTTTTAAAGATTGAACAAATTCATTTTTGTATTCATCATTATTAAATGCAGAAGCCATAGGCGCATGAATAGATGAAATTTTATAGTTAGCATAAATATGCGAATGAAAAATAGTAACATCACTGAAGCCGATGATCCATTTAGGGTTTTTTTTGAATTTTTTAAAATCGACCTTATCAATAATTCTTCCAATTCCATATCCGCCGCGCGCGCATAAAATTGCTTTCACTTCATCATCATCCAGCATTTGCTGAAAATCGGAAAGCCTTTCTTCATCATCTCCTGAAAAATAATTTTGCGAATCGCTTCCCAATGTTTTCCCGATTTTTAATTTATACCCCCAACTTTCAAATGCATTAATGCATGCCTGAGCTTTTTCAAAACTCATGTAACCAGCAGGGCACACAACTCCGATTGTGTCGCCGGTTTGTAAGTATGGAGGAGTTTTTATCATCGGGTGCAATTTAATGTACTATTAAATAAGTTATCGAAAAGCAGAATTTCTATATTTACATTGTATGATTTCGCCGAGAATAAACCGGATTTATATCTCTCTCCTTATAATTATCGGAATTGCCGTTTTGATTCCTTTAATTGTTATCGTTTCTTTTAACAGGGAATCTTTCATCAATTTTATTTTACAACATCTTCAGCGTCCATATCTCTCAAATATTTTGGAACAAAAAATTATTACAGCAAGAAAATTTACCTGGCTGCAATATATAAGCTATGCAATGATGTTGGGTGATGTTGCCTTCATGTTTCTTCTTTATTATTATCGTACAAAAGTGATCGGGTTTTTGCATTTTGTTTTTCAATCTTTTTATTCGGCTTTCTCTTCATTAAAATTAGTTTTTAAAATAAGCAGTAAAAAAGAAAATATTATCTTTTGCATATTTCTTGTAATAATTTTTTTACGCGGACTTTATTATATCACCATAACCGATTTGCAATACGATGAAATTTGGTGTTACAACTATTATACATCGCGGCCTTTTTATCTTAATTTTTTCAGCTTTAGCACTTACCCGCTGTACGAATTAATCACTCATTTATTTAAGTGGCTTCCGTTTTCAACTAAAATTAATTTGCGATTGCCTTCTTTGCTGTCTGGCTTATTCAGTTGCGTAATTATTTATGCCTGCACAAAAAAAATAACTGATAATTTTTTAACTGCGCTGGCATGTATGCTTTTATTTGTTTCTATTCCGTTAACAACCTGCTATATGCTTTATGGAAAAGGAGTAAGTGTTGAACTTTTTTTTGCAATAACATCTTTTTTCAGCTGCATCTTTTTTTTTAAAGAAGAAAAATATAAAAAATATGTTTTGTTTTTTGTGTTTGCAAATGTCGCCGGCATGTATGCAATGCCTACGCATGTTTATTTTTGGGCGTTGCAATTTATATTCGGAGGGACTTATATTTTCTGTTACAGAAAAAATTTGCTCAAATCTTTTTTGCTTGGAAATATTTTTATTTTAATGTTTAGTTTTTTTTGTTACCTGCCGGTATTTCTTGGTTCGGGAATATCTTTTATCACGGATATATTCTGGGGTTTTCCGCATGCATCCGATCCGTGGACGAATATTTTTTCATTCATAAAATATATTAATTGGGATTTCACCGGAGCCGATTACGGTTTACTAATTGCTTTACTTATTACTGCAATTATTTTGATTTTAAGAAAGAAATTTAAAAAAGAATATTTTTTTCTGCTTGTTTTTGGAATGTTTCTTTTGCTGCTGCCCGCACCGATAAAATTTATTCAGCATATTTATATTCCTGATCGTGCCATAGCTTTTGTGGGATTGATAATTCCGCTTTGCTGTTTTATTGTTTTTTTTCTTCTTAAGGATTTAATTAATTTTTATTTTCGATCTGGTTTACTAATATTTCTTTTTGTTGGTGCTTGCGTACTGAGTCATTTGCATCCTTTTCGTTTTTGGAGTGCAAAGTTTGACGAAAATGCAATAACAATTTCCAATTTACTGATGGAACATCATGTTGCAGATTGTTACGATAATGCTCCATCGTCGCATTTTTTTTATTATTACCCTTCACTTGAATATTATTATGGAAAGAGAAAATCGAACATTGATTTGCATATGGCAGATAAAAAAAGTTTAAGGTATAAACCATTTTCTACTGCCGATAATTATGCGTGCATTGTGGATAGTATTTCTGCTGATAATAATTATTCAGGCAGATATGAAACTATTTATACAAACCCGGAAGAAAGATTTAAAATATTGGTGAAAAAAGAAAAATAAAATTTTTCAAAAAGAGATTTCTGATAGAATGCATTCGCTGTCAGTAATACTTAGGTTATGATGTGCTCCGCATTTCAATGCATAATTTTCTTTTTGATGACCTACAGGAAAATCAAAACAAACGGGATAATTGTATTCTTTTACTTTTTCTAAAACGATTTCATAAATAGTTTTTCCAAATTCTTCCCCGGGATCATCAGGTTTTACTTTAAAGTTGCCGATAATTAATGCTTTTAATCCCGCAAGTTTTCCGGTTCGCTTCAAATTCCAAAACATGCGGTCAATACTGTAGAGATATTCATCGGTATCTTCTGCAAATAAAATTTTTCCGTCTGTTAGAATATCTGATTTGCTGCCGGAAAGCGATTCTATCGTTTTCAAATTGCCGCCAACTAATGCGCCTTCTGCAATTCCGGTTTTGTTATTTGCATTTGGCGAAACAGTGTATTTCATTTGCTCACCATTCAATGCTTGTTTTATAGAAAGAATGGAATCAAGTTGAGTTGGTTCGGCCTTGTTCCAGTCATCAGGAAAACTGTTGCACATTTTTGAATGAATGGACGCGATATTAAAATTGCGGTTGAGATGCGAATGAATAACGGTGATATCACTGAAACCAATTATCCATTTTGGATTAGTTGCAAATTTTGAAAAATCCAATTTATCGATGATGCGAACAGCGCCATAGCCGCCACGCGCGCACATAATGGCGTTGATGGAATCATCATCGAGCATTTGCTGAAAATCTTTTGCGCGTTCCTCGTCGGTGCCGCCGAAAATAAAATCTTTCTTACCAACGGTGTCGCCTATGCGAATTGTAAAACCCCAGTTTTCCATTTGCTGAACTGCCGGTTGAATTTCTTTATCGGTTATATCGCCGGCCGGGCAGGTAATGCCGATAACATCACCATACTTTAAATATTTTGGAATGATAAGAGGTTTGGCTGAGTTAGTGTTCTCTGCGAATTTTGTTTTTGCCGAAGCGGAAATTGCAGCGCCGGCAACTATTATGGAAGAAAGAAAATTTTTGCGGTTCATTATTTAAAGTTATGAGAAATAGTCATTTTGACGTTGGTACAGATTGCGGTATTTTTGCACTCGCCTTTTGTAAACCATAGCTCAATAGAATTTCAACTGTACAAGAGTGCGACGCAAGGATGGTGAAGAATGGGCTGATGCCGGAAACAAAAAAATTGATAATTGATAATTGATAATGGAGAATTGATAAGGCAAGTGCGATTGGAAGAAATCGTACATCGTACATCTAACATCGTAAATCAGAATGAAAGATTATAAAAGAATATTGGTTACTGCGGCTTTGCCTTATGCAAATGGTCCGGTTCACATCGGGCATATGGCTGGTGTGTACGTGCCTGCGGATATATATGTACGTTATCAGCGCGCGCAAAAGCGTGATGTAAAATTTGTTTGCGGAAGCGATGAACATGGCGTGCCTATTACGATTCGCGCAATGAAAGAAGGAATCACGCCGCAACAGGTAGTGGATAAATATCACGCGCTGATAAAAGAAAGTTTTGAGCAGATGAATATTTCGTTTGACATCTACTCGAGAACATCTAACAAAATTCATCATGAAACTGCGTCTGATTTTTTTATCAAATTATATAACGATGGTTTGTTTGAAGAAAAAGAATCAGAGCAATATTATGATGAGAAAGCAAAAACTTTTTTAGCAGACAGATATATAATCGGCACCTGCCCGGTTTGCGGAAATCCTAATGCTTACGGTGATCAATGTGAGAATTGCGGTACGTCCTTGAGTCCGGAAATGTTGATTAATCCGCGCAGTGCATTAAGCGATGCCACACCAATAAAAAAGAAAACAAAGCACTGGTATTTTCCATTGCAGAATTATGAAGCGTGGTTGAAGCAATGGATTTTGGAAGATCATAAAGAGTGGAAGAATAATGTGTATGGTCAGTGCAAAAGCTGGCTGGATAACGGTTTGCAGCCGCGTGCGATGACGCGTGACAGCAATTGGGGAATTAAAGTTCCGTTGCCGGATGCAGAAGGAAAAGTTTTATACGTTTGGTTTGATGCGCCGATCGGATATATTTCTGCAACAAAAGAACTCACGAAAGATTGGGCAGATTATTGGTGCAAAGAAGATACAAAGCTGATCCATTTTATAGGTAAGGATAATATTGTTTTTCATTGCATCATTTTTCCCGCGATGTTAAAGGCTCATGGAAATTTTGTATTGCCGGATAATGTTCCTGCAAACGAATTTTTAAATATTGAAGGAGAAAAAGTTTCTACATCGCGCAATTGGGCGGTTTGGGTTGATGAATATGTAAAAGATTTTCCGGGTTGTGAAGATGTGCTGCGTTACGTGCTTTGTGCAAATGCGCCGGAAACAAAAGACAATGATTTTACATGGAAAGATTTCCAGGATAGAAATAACAGTGAGCTCGTTTCTATTTTCGGAAATTTTGTGAACCGCACTTTTGTTTTGATGCATAAATTATGTAACGGAAAAGTGCCGCCATTGCACATGGATGTTTTGGATGGTATAGATAATGATTTGATAAAAAATATTCAACAATCGGCGATCAACGTTCAAAATTCAATTGAGGAATATAAATTTCGTGATGCATTATTTGAAGTGATTGATTTAGCAAGAAAAGGAAATAAATATTTGCAGGAAAAAGAACCGTGGAAGAAAGCTACTGCTGACGGTCAACGGTCAACTGTCAGCGGTCAACTGACTGATAATTGCCTGCACTTGTGTTTGCAGCTTACAGCAAATCTTGCTATTCTTATCAACCCATTCTTACCAACAACTGCAAAAAAAATGTTGCACATGATGAAAGTGGTTGACAAAATTTTAGATTGGGAAAATGCCGGAAAATTAAAACTATTAAGCGTTGGCTACAGTTTGCGCGCGCCGGAATTATTATTCAGAAAAATTGAAGATGATGAAATCAGTTGCCCAGGTTGAAAAATTGAAAAGCGGATCGAAGCAAAACGCGGAAAGCAAAACGCAAAATAAAAATCAAATGAGTGAATCTCAAATAACAAATATCAAATCTCAAATTCAGTATGACGATTTTGCAAAGCTCGATTTAAAAGTAGGAACAATTCTTTCTGCAGAAAAAATAGAAAAAGCAGATAAATTGCTGAAGCTTGAAATTGATCTTGGATTTGAAAAAAGAATAATCGTCTCAGGAATTGCACTGCATTTCAAACCCGAAGAAATTATCGGAAAGCAGGTTGTGGTTGTTGCAAATCTTGCTCCGCGGAAAATGCGTGGCATAGAAAGCAATGGAATGATATTAATGGCAGAAAACAGCGAAGGCAAGTTGTATTTTATAAACCCTGAAGATAAAATTAATCCCGGAGCGCCGGTAACATAATGATAATTACAAAAACATTTTATGAAACAGAAAATTGGCTTTATCGGTCTCGGTAATTTAGGAACACCGATAGCAATGAATTTAATCGATAGCGGTCATATTTTATATGTCTATAACCGAACTACATCCAAAGCTACATCACTCGCGGCAAAAGGAGCTATAGTTTGCAATAATGTTGCTTCGCTTGCAAAGGAATGCAATATTGTTTTCACTATAGTTTCTGACGATGCAGCATTAAAAAATATTTGCGAAGGCGAAAATGGTTTGTTGAATAATTTGCAAAAAGAAAGCATTCATATATCAATGAGTACTATTCTTCCAAAAACTGCAGCAGACCTTGCTTTGCTGCATCAGCAACAAGGACAGCATTATCTTGCATCGCCTGTTTTTGGCAGACCAGAAGCAGCGACTGCAAAAAAATTAAATTTTACTATAAGTGGTGAAAAAAAAATTCGCGAACAAATTGAGCCTTTATTAAAAGATGCAGGAAGCTTGAATGTGTGGGATTTTGGAGATAATATTACTGCAGCAAATACTGTAAAACTTTGCGGTAATTTTTTAATTGCGTCTGCTCTCGAAGCTATCGGCGAAAGTATTAATCTCGCAAAAAAAAGCGGAGTTGATGCACAGCAAATGTGGAACATGCTTTCGCAAACATTATTCAATGCTCCTGTTTATATTAATTACAGCAATATTATTTTGCATCAAAAATTTGAACCTGCTGCTTTCACCATGAAGCTCGGATTAAAAGATATTAATCTTGTTTTGCAACAGGCAACATCGGCCGATCAATCTATGCCTCTTGCATCATTACTGCAAAAAAATATGCAGCAAATAGTGAACAGCGGCAAAGAAAATATTGATTGGAGCGCTGTTTCAACGAGCTAATTTATTTATTTTCATCTGTGATTATCTGAATAATCTGAGAGAAACAAAACCATGTTATATGCCAAACAGAATAATTAAAAAAGTTGCAGTGCTCGGAAGCGGAGTTATGGGTTCGCGAATTGCTTGTCACTTTGCAGGTGTTGGTTTGCAGGTATTGCTTTTAGATGTTGCGCCGAAAGAATTAAACGACGCAGAAAAAGCCAAAGGTTTATCTATAGATCATCCCGCAGTAAAAAACAGGATTGTAAATGATGCGCTTGCCTCAACATTAAAAAGTAATCCATCGCCGGTATATACAAAAGATGTTATCAAAAAAATTACTACCGGAAATTTTACGGACAACATGAAAGATATTGCGTCGTGCGATTGGATCATTGAAGTTGTTGTGGAAAGATTGGATGTGAAGCAATCTGTTTTTAATGAAGTAGAAAAATATCGAAAGCCCGGAACGCTTGTCACTTCTAACACTTCGGGCATTCCTATTCATTTGATGGCAGACGGACGAAGCGATGATTTTAAAAAACATTTTTGTGGAACACATTTTTTTAATCCGCCAAGATATTTGCGTTTGCTGGAAATAATTCCTACGCCATATACTGATCCCGAAGTGATCGAATTTTTATTGCATTATGGAGATCTATATCTCGGCAAAACAACTGTTCTCTGCAAAGACACGCCCGCGTTCATTGCAAATCGTATAGGTGTTTACGGCATCATGGCAATTTTTGGTTTGGTAGAAAAATTAGGATTGACGATTGATGAAGTGGATGCATTAACAGGTCCGATAATCGGTCGTCCAAAATCTGCAACATTCCGAACAGCAGATGTTGTAGGCATTGACACACTTGTAAAAGTTGCAAAAGGCGTTCACGATAATTGTCCGAACGATGAAGCAAAAAATGTTTTTAATATTCCATCCTGGTTGGAAAAAATTGTTGCCAACAATTGGCTTGGCGATAAAACCGGGCAGGGATTTTTTAAAAAAATGCCGCCAAATGCAAAAGGTGAAAAAGAAATTTTTGTTTTGGATTTGCAAACATTGGAGTATAAACAAAGATCAAAACCAAAATTTGCAACTGTTGAAACTGCAAAACAAATTGATGATCTGTCAGCAAGATTGAAAGCATTAATTAATGGTGCTGATAAAGCCGGAGAATTTTACAGAAATTTTCATTACGGATTATTTTCTTATATCTCCAATCGCATTCCTGAAATCAGCGATGAAGTTTATCGCGTTGATGATGCAATGATGGCTGGCTTTGGCTGGGAAATCGGCGCTTTTGAAAGTTGGGATGTGCTGGGAGTTGAATCAACAATAAAGAAAATGAAAGATGCGGGATATGCGGTAGCAGGATGGGTTGATGAAATGATCGCAAGCGGAGCAAAAACATTTTTTAAAGTTGAAAACGGAAAGCGGTTATACTTCGACGTTAGTTCAAAAACTTATAAATCAATTCCCGGCAGCGAAGCATTTATTGTGATGAAAAATTTCGAAAATCAAACTGTTTGGAAAAACAGCGCCTGCAATTTATATCATTTGGGAGATGATGTTTTGGGTTTGGAATGGCACACAAAAATGAACAGCGTTGGCGGAGAAGTTTTGGAAGGCATTCAAAAATCAATCGGCATTGCTGAAGAAAAATACAAAGGACTTGTAATTGCAAATGAAGGCGCAAATTTTAGTGCAGGCGCAAATGTCGGATTGATTTTTATGTTCGCAATTGAACAGGAATATGATGAACTCGATATGGCAGTGCGCACATTTCAAAATACAACAATGCGCACGCGATACTCTGCAGTACCCGTCGTTGTTGCACCACACGCGATGACATTAGGCGGAGCCTGCGAATTAAGTTTGCATGCAGATAAAGTTGTGCCTTCCGCAGAAACCTATATAGGTTTGGTTGAATTAGGAGTAGGGTTAATTCCCGGCGGCGGCGGAAGTAAAGAATTTGCAATGCGCGCAGCAGATGAAATGCACGAAGATGAACCGGAAACCATCACTCTGAAAAATCGTTTTTTTACAATTGCCACAGCAAAAGTTTCTACATCTGCATATGAAGCATTTGATTTGGGAATTTTAAGAAAAGGAAAAGATTTTGTGAGCATTAATCATGGCAGAAGAATCAGCGAAGCTAAGCAGGCAGTTTTGGAAATGTATAATGATGGCTATGTTACGCCGGTTCCGCGAAAAGATATAAAAGTGCTTGGTCGTTCTGCGCTTGGCGCTTTATATGCGGGCATCAACGGAATGCATCGCGCAAATTATGCAACCGATCACGATGTGCTCGTGGCAAAAAAATTGGCCTATGTAATGTGTGGCGGTGATTTGAGCGAGCCAACTTTAGTGAGCGAACAATATATTTTGGATTTAGAAAGAGAAGCGTTTTTAAGCTTGTGCGGCGAGAAAAAAACATTGGAAAGAATTCAAAGTGTAATGAAAGGCGGAAAGCCTGTCAGGAATTAGTTTTTTATTTTGATACCAGCTTTAGTAATTCTATTGAACATCGTTGCGTCGCAATCCTTTCATCTGTTGTGCTACTATTGAGCTTAGGGCTCAACTTCAAAATCTCTATCAACAAAAAAGAAAACTAACTTTAACAAATAACTCTTTCAAAAAATTCTTCTTATCAATATTTTTATAAAAAATTTTCATGAAACATTTTTTTACAATTTGCGCTGTTATAATTTTTTTTATTCAGAGTTGTCAATCACCCAATTCTCAAAAAACAAATACAACAACGGATTCAACATATACAATCACCGGAAAAATATCCGGGCTTGATAGCGGTTGGGTATATTTATTTAACCGTCAGTCTGATTCTCCAAAACTTGATTCGGTACGAGTAAATAATGGAAGCTTTACATTCACCGGCAAAGCAGATTCGCCGCAATTTTGCTTGTTAGGAATTCCTAATAACGGTCAAAAAGAATTTCGCCGGGGTCTTTTTGTTGAGAACGGGCATATAAATATTTCCGGCAAAAGAGATTCAATTGAACAAGCATTAATAACCGGATCTCCAACTCAAGGTGAGTACAACAATTTTTTGGCGAGCCGGAAATTTTTAGATGATGAAGAAAATAATCTTGATAAAGTTTATGGTACCCTCCAGGCGAAAGGTGATAAGAAAGGGATGGATAGTGTTGAAAAATTTTTTGAATTAATTGAAAAGAAAAAGAAAGACTTTGCAAAGGAATATGCAAAAAATCATTCTGCATCTTATATATCTGCTTTTGAAGTTTACCAGAATTTTTCTTATAACCCGGATGCTGCTGAATTAGACAGTATTTATAACGGTCTTGCGTTAAGCATTCAAAATTCGCACTATGGAAAAAAAATAAAAGAAGTTCTGGATATTGCAAAGAAAACCGCTATAGGCAACGATGCACCTGAGTTTGCGCAGAATGATGCTTCCGGAAAATCAGTTTCACTTGAATCTTTCAAAGGGAAATATGTGCTGGTAGATTTTTGGGCGAGCTGGTGCGGACCTTGTCGCGCAGAAAATCCGAACGTGTTAAAAGCTTATTCAAAATATCATCCGAAAGGATTTGACATTTTAGGCGTTTCTCTTGATGAGAAAAAAGACAAATGGGAAGAAGCGATTAAAAAAGATAAACTTAACTGGACGCAGGTTTCCGATTTACAAGGATGGAAAAACAGCGTGGCAGTATTATACGGCGTTCAGGCGATACCGATGAATTTTTTGATTGATAAAGACGGAAAAATAATCGCAAAAGGTTTGCGCGGAGATGATTTGGGAAAAAAATTATCTGAAGTGCTGAAGTAATTCGTCTAAGCCACGATTTCATCCTTATGTATCTTATTTTCCTGAATCAACTTTATGAAGAATAAGTAAATCAGCTTATATACTAACGGCGATACGTATATAAAACTAAATTTATTGTATTTCATACCTCATACTTCTTACTTCATACCTATCTCACTATTCTTTATTAATGCTTCCAACGCCGCTAACATGTTGCGTAACGTCCGTTGCGTTGCCTTTATAATTAACGCTGCCGGCGCCACTAACCTGCGCGTCTAACTTAACGCTTGCATATACATCAGCGCTGCCAACACCCGAGATTTCAATTTTAGTATTTTCCGATAACAGATCATAACAATGTGCGCTGCCTGCACCGCTGATGTCCATATCAACATTTTTTGTTTGTCCTTTCAAATACAATGAGCCAACACCGGAAATATTCGCAGTTAATTTCGGCGCATCAATTTCCATTTTAATATCACCAGCTCCGCTAAGACCCACTTCGATATCATCGGGATTTGAAATTTTATTTTCTCCGATAATACTACCCGCGCCAGATAAACTTATATGATGAAACGAAGGTGCGCTCACAAAAACTTTTAATTCGCCGCTGCCTTCAAGATTATATCCTTCACGATTTTTGATAATAACGTCATCACCATCCTGTTCCACTTCAATGTATGGCAAAAGATTTTCATCGCCTTCAATTCGTATCGGCTTTACATCACCTTGCGAAACGTAAACATTTACTGTCGATGACACTTCCAAATTCTTAAAGGAAGAAACTGAATGCTCTTCCGTTTTAATATTGCCGTTACCACGAACGCGTTTACCCAAAAAATAATGACAAGAGCTAAGAGCTACTGTCAGAGCTGCTATAAACAATAAATATTTTCTCATAAATGATTTTGTTTCGTGCACCAAAGTTGAATTATTATTTTGAAATGAAAAACCGTTTCTTTCTTTTTGACGATGATTAATGAAAACAGGTTACAGCAGCAGGATTAATAAATTTGAACTTAGCCGACAGCTAACAGCTATTAGCTAATAGCTATTAGCCATTAGCTTTTGTGATACCAGCATTTGTCCGCTCTTCATCATCGTTGCGTCGCAATCCTTTCATCGAAAGTGCTACTATGAAACTTCAGCATTCTCCGTAGATTTCATTACAAATTTAAGGTACATGGATTATGAGTTTTATGAGCCATAGCTCCATAAAGAATCAACTGCACAAGAGTGCGACGCAACGATGCTCAATAGTAGTAATATCGCTGGTTACATAAAAATCCCTGTGTTAAAAACTGTAAACGGTAAACTGCAAAGTGTTTTTTATCTTTGCGCGACTTATGGCGGAAAAAATTCTTGTTCTCGACTTCGGCTCGCAATACACGCAACTGATCGCGCGCGCCGTTCGCGAAGCCAATGTATACTGCGAAATTATTCCTTATCATAAAAAAATTGAGTTCGATGATTCTCTGAAAGGAATTATTCTTTCCGGTTCGCCTTTTTCTGTAAATGATGCTAACGCACCCGAAGTAAACGTGCAGGAATTGAACACGCATGTGCCTGTGCTCGGCATTTGCTATGGAGCGCAGCTTACTGCAAAACAATTTGGCGGAACTGTTGCCAACAGCAACAAACGCGAGTATGGACGGGCACTGCTTCACCGGCTGCAGGATGATGTTTTGCTGAATGACGTAACTGAATTATCGCAGGTATGGATGAGCCATGCCGATACAATTTTACAATTGCCAGATGGTTTTGACGTGCTTGCAACAACGGAAACTATTCCATATGCAGCATTTAAAAAAAGCGGTTATGCATTACCGTTATACTGCTTGCAGTTTCACCCGGAAGTATATCACTCCATCGAAGGGAAAAAAATACTGCGTAATTTTTTAGTTCAGATCTGTCATTGTGCGCAAGACTGGACTCCCGCGCATTTCATCAGCGACACAGTGGAAAAATTAAAAAAACAAATTGGCAAACGCAAAGTGATTATGGCTTTGAGCGGCGGCGTAGATTCAACGGTTGCAGCAACATTAATTCATAGGGCAATTGGTAAAAAATTATTTGGCGTTTTTGTTGACAATGGTGTTTTGCGAAAAGGTGAGTTTGAACAAGTGCTGGAAACCTATAAAAAAATCGGGTTGAACGTGAAAGGTGTTGATGCAAAAAAATTATTCTACAAAAAATTAAAAGATAAAACTGACCCGGAAGAAAAGCGAAAAACAATTGGTAAATCATTTATCAAAGTTTTTCAGCAGGAAGCAGAAAAGATAGATGGCGTTGAAATGCTCGGGCAGGGAACAATTTATCCCGATGTTATTGAAAGTGTTTCTGTGCATGGGCCTTCCGTTACAATTAAATCGCATCATAATGTTGGTGGCCTGCCAAAAAAAATGCATTTGGATTTGGTTGAACCGCTTCGATATTTATTCAAAGATGAAGTGCGACGTGTTGGTCATGAATTGGGAATTCCGGATGAGATGTTACAGCGTCATCCATTTCCCGGTCCCGGACTTGCAATAAGAATTTTAGGAGAAGTGAATGAAGAACGGGTACAATTATTGCAAAAGGCAGATGATCTTTTTATACAAGCATTGAAAAATCATCAGTTATATTCTACGGTGTGGCAGGCAGGCGCAATTTTATTGCCGGTAAAAAGTGTTGGCGTAATGGGCGATGAAAGAACTTATGAATTTACAGTAGCATTGCGGGCAGTAACTTCTGTTGATGGAATGACGGCCGATTGGGCTCACCTGCCTTACGACTTTCTTGCAAATATTTCAAGCGAGATCATCAATAATGTAAAAGGCATCAACAGAGTTGTGTATGATATCAGCAGCAAACCGCCCGCTACTATTGAATGGGAATGATGCTTTTGATGGCACGCTGATTAGTGATGATTATTTATGATGGAAGCAGATTAACCATAACTGTCATAATAAATCTGCGTCCCATTTTTTGAACTAACGTACAAGTATAACCGAAGTTTATGAAAAAATGGTTTATATATATTTTTCTTCTCGTCTTTTTATTAGTACATAAATCGGGTCATTCTCAAGACTCATCAAAAAATCAAACGCATCACATCGCTGTTTTTGTTCCGCTCTACCTCGATTCTGTTTTTGACGCGAACAACAATTACCGGTATGATGAAAATTTTCCAAAATTTGTCAGTGCCGGTCTTGAATTTTATGAAGGCGCACAAATGGCATTTGACACATTGCAATCCGAAAACGCCCATCTTGATGTTCATATTTATGATACCCATTCAAAACAAAATTCCATCGCACAAATTTTACAGAGCGCCGATTTTCAAAATACAGAACTCATCATTGGTTATGTAAACCCCAATGAATCAAGATTGCTCGCGAACGCTGCATTGCAAAAACATATTTCATTTATCAATGTTAATTTGCCAAACAATTCAGGCATTACAAACAATCCCGATTTGATTTTACTCAACTCCACTTTAAAAACGCATTGCGAATCTATTTACAGATTTCTTCAAAAAAATTATGCCACATCATCTATAATCTATCTGTACAATAAAAGCATAATGGGAAACGATCTGAAAAATTATTTCATTGATGTTGAAAAAAATACAAAAAGCGTTCCCCTGCATGTACGGTTTGTTTTGCTGAATGAGCCGGTAGATCAAAAGCAATTACTTGGTTATGTTGATAGCAATCGGCAAAATGTTTTAATCGCCGGGAGTTTGAATGAAAATTTTTCAAAAAATCTTTGCTCAGAACTGGCTGCGCTTGACAAAATTTATTCGATGACAATCGTTGGCATGCCAACCTGGGATAATATTGATTTCACGCAGCCGGAATACAGCGGTCTTGAAATTTATTACAGCACACCTTTCTATAATAATCCTAACGACACGCTCGTGAAATATGTTCAGCAATATTTTAAAACAAAATTTTATTCACGACCGAGCGATATGGTTTTTCGCGGCTATGAAACTGTTTATCGTTTTGCAAAATTGCTGATGCAATACGGAAATAATCCTGGCGGAAGCATAGGTGAAAAAAAATTTAAGGTCTTCAATGATTTTGATATCGAGCCCGTTTTTCTCAACAAACAAACCATGACGCCCGATTATTTCGAGAATAAAAAATTATACTTCATCAAAAAAACAGATGGTAACATCACTGCTGTGTATTAGAAGTTATGGAGGAATGATCTAAAAAATTATCTATGATTTAAGAAATACGAAATACGATTTCTTCAGATTAAAGCATAAATTAGTATTTATCAATTCTACATTTTCAATTCTCAATTTTCTTTATGACGAAAGTATTTGTGTTGTTCGGTTTTGTATTGATTTGTTTTGCTTTTACAAAAGCTGTTCATTATTTTATTAAGGAAGAACCTGTTTACATTCCTTCCAGCCCACAGAGAACCGGCGATATAAAAACAGGATATGATTATCTTATAACAGGTGATTATTTAAAAAGCGGAATTCCATATAATTATTTCAAACTTGCTTTCGGAAAAAATAACAGCAGTTATTTAAAACGCGATGGATTAAACGCGGATATCAGTTATGAATACACGGCGGTAAAAGCGCCAAATGGCGAAATTGTTATTGCGCCAAATTGTTTGCAATGTCATGCACAGATTTTCGAAAATAAATTAATCATCGGGCTTGGTAACTCCACCGTAAATTTTGCAGGAGGTGAAAAATTAAATCCAAACAATGCTGCTATTGCCGAAAAATTTCTTTTAAAAGCCGACCCAAGAAAATATGAAGCGGCAGAACCTTTTTTCAAAGTAGTGAAAGCCGTTAGTGCGCAGTTGCGTACGCAGGTGCGTGGTGTAAACGCCGCAGACAGGCTCGCAGCTTTACTTGCAGCTCATCGCGACCCAAAAACTTTTCGATGGAATGATAAAACAACAATGGATATACCCGATGTGGTAATTCCGTCTGACGTGCCTGCGTGGTGGTTGCTCAAAAAAAAACACGGTATGTTTTATAATGGTTTTGGCAGAGGAGATTTTGGAAAATTTTTAATGGCGTCAAATTTATTAACCGTAAACGACACATCCGAATCGGCAGAAGTTGATAAACATTTTAATGACGTTCTTGCTTACCTTAATTCTATCCAGCCTCCAAAATATCCTTACTCGGTAAATAAACAACTTGCAAAAGAAGGTGGAATTTTATATGTAAAAAATTGCGCGAAATGTCATGGTAACGGTGATGAGTATCCGAACTTATTGATTCCTGAATCAACAATAAAAACAGATTCTTTTTTATATAAAAGCAATTATCAAAATCCGCAGTTTGTGGATTGGTTCAATAATAGTTGGTTCGCAAAGGGAGATCATCCGGCAAAACTTGAACCTTTCAACGGTTATATAGCTCCGCCGCTGGATGGAATTTGGATCACCGCTCCTTATTTTCATAATGGTTCTGTGCCAACTCTCGAAGCTGTTTTAAACAGCAAGCTTAGGCCAAAATATTGGTCGAGAAATTTTGATGACCTGCAATATGATTACGAAAAAGTTGGATGGAAATATACAACACAAAATGTGCCCGGCGGAACAACTGTTTACAACACTGATTTAAACGGCTATGGAAACTACGGGCATTATTTTGGAGATAATCTTACAAATAAAGAAAGAAAAGCGATTATTGAATATTTGAAAACATTATAGAAATATTTTTATTTTTTTTGACGAGCTAATCAACATTACTCAGCATCGTTGTGTCACTCACTTGTACATTTGTAATACTATTCAACTTCAGTTGCAACTTCATAAAACCATAGGATATAAAATCATTCATCAGTGGTTACAGTCGAAAAACCTGCAGCCATTTTCTTTCCAGGAAGAAACATGGCAACATATCATTGATAACAAATCAGGATTAGTAAATGCTCCCACAGGTTGCGGCAAAACATTTTCAGTTTTCCTCGGAGTGCTTATTGATTTCATCAATCATCATCAAACAAATTATACAAGCAAATCGAAAAACGGTTTGCAATTATTATGGATAACTCCATTGCGCGCATTGGCAAAAGATATTGGCAGGGCAATGGAAGAAGTGATTGTTGAATTAGGTATGAAATGGAAAATCGGAATTCGCAACGGCGACACAGAAATAAGTGAAAGACAAAAACAAAACAGGCAAATGCCGGAAGTGCTCATCATCACGCCGGAAAGTTTGCATTTGTTATTAGCGCAAAAAAATTATCCTGATTTTTTTCAGCACTTAAAAATTATTGCAGTTGATGAATGGCATGAACTCCTCGGAAGCAAACGCGGAGTGCAAGTGGAGTTGGCAATTTCGAGAATCATCAATTGTCAATTATCAACTGTCAATTATCCATTAGCTCTCTGGGGCATCTCCGCAACTATAGGAAATCTTGAAGAAGCAAAAAATGTTTTACTCGCTCCAATAAAAACAGAAGGAATAATTGTAAAAGCATCGATCAAAAAAAATATTCAAATTGAATCCATACTTCCTGATGAAATTGAAAATTATCCATGGTCAGGTCATCTTGGGTTGCGGCTCATTCACAAAGTGATTCCCATTATTCATAAAAGCAGAACGACCCTCATTTTTATCAACACGCGCGGAATGAGCGAAACGTGGTATCAATTATTGCTAACAACATCTCCAGATTTAGCCGGTGTGCTTGCATTACATCACGGATCAATTGATATGGAATTGCGAACATGGGTTGAAGAAGCATTGCACGAAGGAAAATTAAAAGCAGTTGTTGCGACGGCAAGTTTGGATTTGGGAGTTGATTTTCGCCCGGTGGAAACTGTTATACAAGTTGGTTCGCCAAAAGGTGTTGCGCGATTTTTACAACGCGCAGGAAGAAGTGGACATCAGCCGGGAGAAGTGAGTAAAATATATTTTCTTCCAACACATTCATTAGAACTTGTAGAAGCTGCCGCGCTGAAAGCCGCTATGCAACTGAATTTCATTGAAAGCAGGCAACCGATGTTATTATGCTTTGATGTTCTCATTCAATATCTTTCTACGCTGGCAATATCGGATGGTTTTTATCCTGATGAAATTTTTAAAGAAATAAAATCAACTTATTGCTATAAAGAAATGTCGGAAGATGAATGGAAAGAAATTCTTCATTTTATTTCTGAAGGCGGTGCAGCATTACAGCAATATGATGAATTTAAAAAAGTGGAAATTATTAACGGGTTATATAAAATAAATAATCGTCGCGTGGCAATGCGCCATCGTTTGCACATCGGAACTATCGTGAGCGATTCCATGATGAAAGTAAAATTTATGAGTGGCGGATATATTGGCGTGATCGAAGAATATTTTATTTCGCGATTGCAACCCGGCGATGTGTTTACACTTGCCGGAAGAAATCTTGAATTTGTGATGATAAAAGATATGACTGCGTTAGTAAAAAAATCAAGCGCAAAAAAATCAATCGTACCAAGCTGGCAGGGTGGGCGGATGCCGCTTTCGGCAAATCTCGGTATCATGTTGAGAAAAAAATTGAATGAAGCTTTTTCGAAAAATAAAAAAGAAATTGAATTAGAAATTTTAAAGCCTCTTTTTGAATTGCAGCAAAATCTTTCGCATGTTCCAAAAGAAAATGAATTGCTGATCGAACACATAGAAACCAAAGATGGGTTTCATCTTTTTGCATATCCCTTCGAAGGAAGATTAGTGCACGAAGCTATGGCAGCTTTGCTTGCTTATCGCATCAGCAAAATTATACCGATAACATTTTCATTTGCGATGAATGATTATGGTTTTGAATTATTGAGCGACCAACCGATTCCGCTTGATGATACTAATGCGCATGAATTACTTTCTCCCGAAAATCTTACTGAAGATATTCAACGCAGCGTTAACAGCGCAGAAATGGCAAAAAGAAAATTTCGCGATATAGCTGTAATCGGCGGTTTGATATTTCAGGGTTATCCGGGAGAATATAAAAAGCAACGGCATCTTCAATCTTCTGCATCTCTTTTGTTCAATGTATTTTCAGAGTATGATAGGAATAATTTATTGTTGAGGCAGGCCTATAATGAAGTGATGGAACAGCAAATGGAAGAAGCGCGATTGCGAAATATGCTGGAACGAATTCAGAAGAGCAAAATAATTATTACGTTTCCCCAAAAGCTAACGCCATTTTGCTTTCCGTTAAAAGTTGACAGCATGCGCGAAAATTTTTCATCCGAGCAACTGGAAGACAGGGTGAAACGGATGCAAGCTCAGTTGAGTAAATAATTTTTTTATTATCCCTCTTAATATTAATTTCATCAATAACTAAAATAAAAATGATAAAAAAAATACTGCTCGGGCTATTGGTGATATTAATTGTCATTCAATTTTTTCGCTCCAAAAAAAATCTTTCTTCTGAGATATCGCAGAATGACATTACGCTGCATTTTAACCTGCCGGAAAATGTGGAAACCATTTTAAAAAAATCCTGTTATGATTGTCATAGCAACAACACAGTTTATCCGTGGTATAATAATGTGGAGCCGGTTGGATGGTGGCTTTCGAATCATGTGAATGATGGAAAAAGAGAACTGAATTTTTCTGAATTCGCTTCTTATCCTGCAAAAAAGCAATACAGGAAATTAAGAACTACGATTGAACAAATCAAAAAAGATGAAATGCCGTTGAATAGTTATTTATGGATTCATAAGGATGCAATTCTTACTAATGATCAAAAAACAATCCTTTCAAATTGGGCAGACAGTTTAAGTAAAGAAATCAAAACTAAAAACAATTTGCCCGATGAACCCAAAGAACGTGATTAATTGGTAATTTAATTTATTTGGAAATTTTTCAAAATTATTTTGAGCCCTGATGCAATCTCCGGTTCCACATACTATTCAAAAGCAACACCTATGGCTATCTGCCGAACGCTGTATTTTTTGGGAAGAAGAAAAATCGCTGATAGTTTCCGATTTGCATTTTGGAAAAATAGGGCATTTTCGCAAATCAGGAATTGCCGTTCCGCAAAATCTTTTCAAAGAAGATCTGCAAAGATTAGTTGCGCAGATTCAGCATTTTCAACCAAAACATTTAATTGTTGTAGGAGATTTTTTTCATAGCAATGCTAATAAAGAATTAGATCTGTTTAAAAAATGGCGCGAAGATTTTCCCGGTATCAGCATTCATCTCATCAAAGGCAATCACGATATTTTGCAGGAAGATTGGTATACCTCATGCAATATCAAATTGAATGAAGCGGAAATGAAGATCAGCGATTTTATATTCATTCATGATATCAGCCACTCAACTGCAAACTCCAAACCGCAAACTCCAAATTACTATTTCTCCGGTCACATTCACCCGGGAATAAGAATAAGCGGCGCAGGAAAACAATCATTATGTTTTCCCTGTTTTTATTTTGGAAAGAAATATGCTGTACTTCCCGCTTTCAGCCGGTTTACGGGAGTTGCATTGATCGAGCCGGAAGAAAATGAAAATGTTTTTGCGATCGTAAACAATAAGTTAGTGCAGCTGCAATAAATACTTTGTGATTTTGGGATTGAAGGATCTAGTGATTTTATGAAAGCTCGCTTCTGATTTTAATTCCAAAATCTAAAAATCCCCAATCAGAAATCATATTTTATCTTTCCACCACCACCAATTTAATTTTTCTTTTTCTGGTTTTGGCGTTTCTGCAAAATAAACTGCGCAACGAAAAACATAAAGCAGGCAACGATCTTGTGTTGTGCCGGCACGCTGATTGGATAAATGGTATAATTTTTCAGGATTTTTTCTCCGCAGGTCGCTCACTTTTCTTATGCCGATATTATATAGATCATTAGAAATGGATTTACCAACACCGGGAATTATTTGCAATTCTTTCAATGCAATTTCTTTTTCAGAAAAATTTTTGTTTAATATGGATGTTGATTCTTGCATAAATATTATTCGCACCGATTTAGAATACTCAAAGAGTTCAATTATTCATTTTTAATTGTTCATTACCCCTAATTCATTTTCTTTTTAATCACACTTACCTGTTCCTGCAAATTACTAACGAGGTTTGCAAGCTGGTTCACATCCCAGCGTTGCTGCATGTTTGCTTTGCTGATGATCATTTGCGCCCTCCATAATTCAATCACATCTTCTGTATTTACATTATAGGGTTGATAAGCTGTGTTATCGCTGATTAATGTAAGTTTATTTTTCAGCTTATTATTTTTCATCACTCTTTTATAAACGATGCCTTCGCTGCGGGAAACAACGATATAGGTTTGGTTGCTTTTTACATCATCGGGATTATCTACTTTTTCGCCAACAATAACGGAACCGCTTTGCGTTGGCAGCATAGAATCACCTATAATTTCAAAAGCGCGATAATTTCCCGGAGCAAGCATTGGCAATGTAAAAGTATTCAGCTCATCCAAAAATTCCGGATCTCCATAACCGGCAAGATAACCAGCTGCAGCTTTTACAGGCACAAGTTGAATATCGTTGGAAGCTGCTGCAAGTTTCATAGCTCGCCGCTTTGCCAGATAACCGCCACCGCTTTTCATTTCATTCAAATCTTTCCGCAATAATTCATCCAGAGAAAGTTTAAAAATATTGCCTGCAATTTCCAGCACTTCAATGCGCGGATCTGCGCGTTCTTCTTCATAAGCGCCGAGCAGGGAACGTTTTATTTTCAGCTTCGCAGCAAATTCTTCCTGCGTCCATCCGCGCAGCTTGCGCAGGTATTTGAGATTTTTGCACGCAATTGACATAACTAATAAATTTAGAATAAAATTACTAATATTTTTGACAATGAAAAATTTTTCTTATTACACTTCCTAATTGTTTCCTGTTTATCATATCGGGCAACTGCATCTTTTAATTGTATAATCCCGACTTAACAATTTGATATTTTTTTAACTTCTTTTAAACTATCAATTTTGTTATTCCTCTCAAATCCAAAAACTGTTTCATTTCTTAAGATTTACTCATGAATTATCAATTAGTGAAAAATATTTTCATCACAAATAAATTTTAATTTGTGGAAACAGCAACGCTAACAGCACAAGAAACACTAAAAGCAATATATGATGCTTTTGGAACCGGTAACATCCCTTTTATTCTGGATCATATGTCGGAAAAATTTACATGGGAGGATCCGGCCAATCCTTCAATCGTTCCCTATGGCGGAAAGTTTGAAGGCAAAAACGACATGATGCGATTTTTTCAGGGACTTGGAGAAAGCACCGATACAACTTTGTGGGAAGTTGATGAATATATTTCTGAAGATGACAAAGTAGCCGCCATTGGAAGGCACGGAATCGGTTGCAAAAAAACAGGCAAAGAAGCTATCATGAATTGGGTAATGATATGGCATTTCGATGGCGACCTGGCTGTTCGGGGAAGATCATACTATAACTGCGTTGGTGTTGAAAAAGCATTTTCGTAAAAAATTTATCTCCGTTTTTCTATCAATCTTATGGTTAGCTTAATCCTTGTGCCGGCTTAAAAAAAGTCCGGCTTTTTGTTTTATTGTTGCTAAAACTTTCTTGTATAAATCTTTAGGATATAATACTCGTAACTATTCTGTTTGAAATCCCTCTTTTTCTTAACTTTGCTGCCCTGTCAATTTGGCTCACAGTGCTTTGTAGCATTTTTTTTGAGAAGGTTATTAGCTACAACCTGTATTATTTTTAATAAAAGATATCATGAACATATTCGCAAAAATTTTTGGTGGCAATAAATCTGAAAAAGATATCAAGATCATTGCGCCTCTTGTGGAAGTAATCAACGGGCATTTTGCTTCTTATCAATCCTTATCTAACGATGAGCTAAGAGAAAAAACAAACGAATTTAAACAACGCATAAAAGATTATCTCAGCGCAATTGACACCGAAATTTCTAATCTCAATAAAAAAGCAGAAGAACTTTCTTTCAATGATCTTACCGGGAAAGATGCGATCTATAACGAAATAGATACGCTGAAAAAAGAACGCGATAAAGAAATTGAAAAAATATTAAAAGAAATTTTGCCGGAAGCTTTTGCTGTTGTAAAAGAAACAGCGCGGCGGTTTAAAGAAAATACCGAAGTTGTTGCAACCGCAACGCAAATGGATCGCGACCTGAGCATTAAAAAAGATCATATCACTATTGACGGCGAAAAATCTATTTACAAAAATAGCTGGAATGCTGCCGGCGGATTGATCACCTGGAACATGGTGCATTATGATGTGCAGTTGATCGGTGGTGTGGTTTTGCACGAAGGAAAAATTGCGGAAATGGCAACCGGTGAAGGTAAAACCCTCGTGTCAACATTGCCCGCTTACCTAAATGCGCTTGCCGGGGAAGGCGTTCATATTGTAACTGTGAACGATTATCTCGCCCGTCGCGATGCAGAATGGAACGGCACAATTTTCGAGTGGCTTGGAATAACCGTTGATTGCATTGACAGGCACGAACCAAATAGCGAAGCGCGCCGCAAAGCGTATTATGCAGATATAACTTACGGAACAAATAATGAATTTGGTTTTGATTATCTCCGCGATAACATGGTGCATTCTCCCGATGAAATGGTGCAACGCAAACATCATTTTGCAATGGTTGATGAAGTGGACAGCGTGTTGATTGATGATGCAAGAACGCCGTTGATAATTTCCGGTCCTGTTCCCAAAGGCGATGATCAGCAATATCATATTTTAAAAGGCCGCGTAGAAAGATTAATTGATGCGCAGAAAAAAGTGGTGAATGTTTTTTTGAATGAAGCAAAGAAAAAAATTGCAGAAGGTAATGACGATCCTAAAGATGGCGGCTTAGCCCTGATGCGCGCCTTTCGCGGGTTGCCGAAAAATGGTGCGTTGATAAAATTTTTGAGTGAACCAGGCGTGAGAGTAAAATTGCAAAAATCGGAAAATCATTATCTCGCTGAACAATCAAAAGCAAATGCCTATTGTTGATGCTGAATTATTTTTTCATATTGATGAAAAAAATAACCAGGTCGATCTAACGGACAAGGGTATACAAATGATCACCCGCGAAGGGGAAGATCCCGAATTTTTTGTGATACCGGATATCGGAATCAAACTCGCAGATATTGAAAAAAGTGATCTGAAGCCGGAAGAAAAATTACAACGCAAAGAAGTTTTGCTGAATGATTATGCGATAAAAGCAGATCGTATTCAC
Source organism: Chitinophagia bacterium (assembly GCA_963774065.1). Lineage (GTDB taxonomy): Bacteria > Bacteroidota > Bacteroidia > Chitinophagales > Chitinophagaceae > Puia. Next base: position 791,270 of record CAVZDO010000003.1, on the reverse strand, counting down.
ACCGTGCAGCAATTATTAAAAGCCTATACTTTATTTGATAAAGATGTGGAATATGTTGTTCTCGATGGACAAGTAAAAATTGTTGATGAGCAAACCGGACGTATTCTCGACGGCCGTCGTTACAGTGATGGTTTGCACCAGGCAATTGAAGCAAAAGAAAATGTAAAAATCGAAGCTGCAACGCAAACCTATGCCACAGTTACATTGCAGAATTATTTCCGCATGTATCACAAACTTGCAGGTATGACGGGTACTGCAGAAACAGAAGCTGCGGAGTTATGGGATATTTACAAATTAGATGTTGTTACAATTCCTACAAACGTTCCCGCAATTCGTAAAGACCACCAGGATTTGGTGTACAAAACCAAGCGCGAAAAATACAAATCCGTTATTGATGAAATTGAAAAACTCCGCACGCAAGGTCGTCCTTCGCTCGTTGGTACAACTTCCGTTGAAGTGAGTGAGTTGCTGAGCAAAATGCTTGGCGTAAAAAAAATTCCGCATAATGTATTAAATGCAAAACAGCACGCCCGCGAAGCGCAGGTTATTGCAGAAGCGGGTTTGGCGAGCGCGGTTACCATAGCTACAAATATGGCTGGTCGCGGTACGGATATTAAACTCGGGCCAGGTGTAAAAGAAGCAGGCGGTTTAGCAATTATCGGAACTGAACGTCACGAAAGCCGCCGCGTGGACAGGCAATTGCGCGGTCGCGCTGGTCGCCAGGGTGATCCCGGAACTACACAATTTTATGCTTCGCTGGAAGATGATCTGATGCGCATGTTCGGAAGCGAACGCATTGCATCGCTCATGGATAAGATGGGTTATAAAGAAGGTGAGATGATTCAGCATAGCATGGTTACAAAAAGTATTGAGCGCGCGCAGAAAAAAGTGGAAGAAAATAATTTTGGAATAAGAAAACGATTGCTCGAATACGACGACGTGATGAACAAGCAGCGTAACGTAGTTTATAAAAAAAGAAATCACGCATTGTTTGGAGAAAGATTAGCGCTCGATTTGGATAATGCATTTTATATTGTTGCAGAAAGTTTGGTGAATTCTTTCAGAGAGCAAGATGATTATGAAGGCTTCAAACTTGCTTCCATAGTGAATTTCAGCGTGGATACAACTATTACCAAAGAAGAATTTTTGCAGGGAGATGTTGCGCAGCTTTCGGAAAAATTATATAACGAAGCAATTAAGAACTATGAATTCAAAATGGATGAACTGAGTAAGAAATCTGTTCCTGTTTTTAAAAATATTTTATTAACGCAGGGAAGGCATATTGAAAATGTTGTTGTTCCTTTTACCGATGGAAAAAAATCTATCAACGTTCTTGCCAACCTGCAAAAAACTTTAGATACACAAGGCCGTGAGTTAATGAATGCCGTGGAAAGACAAATTACACTCGGAATTATTGATGATACATGGAAAGAACATTTGCGCGCGATGGACGATCTGAAACAAAGTGTGCAAACAGCTTACCTCGAACAAAAAGATCCGTTAGTGATCTATAAAATGGAAGCGTTTGAATTGTTCCGCAATATGGATAACGAGATGAACCGCGAAATTGTAAGTTTCCTTTGCCACTCTGCAATTCCGATTGAAGAAAATAATGCGCCGATACGTGAAGGGAGAGAACAGAAAACAGACATGAGCAAAATGAAAGTGCGCAAAGATGAAATGGTTGCAGCCGGAACAAACGATACTATTGTTGATGAAGGCAGAGATTATTATGAACCAACAGAACCTATAAAAAGAGAGCCTGTAAAAGTAGGGCCAAAAATTGGCCGCAACGATCCATGTCCATGCGGCAGCGGAAAAAAATATAAAAATTGCCACGGAAAAGAAGCATAGTAAATTTATAATTGAGAATTGACAATTGATAATGCAAAGCAGCGAAGAAATTAAGAAAATAATTTTAGAAAAAGCTACAAGCGATAATAGGATAAGAGCAGTATTACTAAATGGCTCCCGCGCAAACACAAAAATTATTCCCGACAAATTCCAGGATTTTGATATAGTTTATGTCGTTAACGAAATAGAAAGTTTTGTATCGGATCATAACTGGATAAATATTTTTGGCGATATTCTTATTATGCAACTGCCGGATAAAATGGTTATTTATAACGAAGAGAAAAGATCCGCGTTTTCTTATCTGGTGCTTTTTAAAGATGGCAGCAGAATTGATCTAACACTATTTCCTGTTGATAAATTGAAACGTGAATATAAAAATGACAGCTTAACTGTTTTACTTCTTGATAAAGACAATTTATTTCCAAATCTTCCGCCGCCTAATGACAAAGATTATTTAATAATAAAGCCAACAGAAAAAGAATTTTCAGATTGCTGCAATGAATTTTGGTGGGTTTGTACTTATGTTGCAAAAGGATTATGCAGAAACGAAATAACCTATGCAAAAGAAATGCTTGAAATTCCGCTACGTAAAATGTTTTTTAAAATGATTGAATGGTTTATCGGAGTTGAAAATAATTTTTCTATTTCTTTTGGAAAAAGCGGCAAAAACATGAAAAACTATATTTCGCCTCAGTTGTATGAAAAAATTCTTTTTACATTCCCTGATCACAAACCGGAAAATATCTGGAATTCTCTTTTTCTAATAACAGATTTATTTAGTGAATTTGCAAATGAAGTTTCTCATTCCTTGCAGTTTTCATACAATGAAGAGGAAGAAAATAATGTAAGAGAATATTTTAAGAATTTACGCAACGAATAAGCTTAATGGTTTTATCACGTAGTAAAAAACTCACCTCTTCATCATTTTTCCTTTCAATATTTCTTTCATCACACTTTCGTGAAGATTTTGGCTGATGATCACTTTTGCTTTGCCAATATTTATTTCATTGCCTTCAATGCTTTTTATTTTGTTGATGTTTACAATGGTTGACTTGTGGATTTTCAGAAAAATATTTTCCGGCAATTGCTCCGCTATACTTTTAATAGTAAGATAAACAATCAGCTTCCTGTTTTCTGTATGCAGCACAACATAATTAAGCATAGCTTCTATGTACACGAGTTCATCGTAAAAAATTTTTTCGATGCGCCCATCGCACTTCACAAAAAAATAATCAGGCTGCGGCGTGTTGCCCGTATTTTCTGTTTGCCCGTTTTTTAGTTCATAATATTCTTTTGCTTTGGTGCATGCTTTTAAAAAACGTTCGTACGAAAATGGTTTCACTAAATAATCAAGCACGTTCAGTTCAAAACCTTCAATGGCGTAATCGGTGTAAGCAGTTGTCATAATGGTAAGCGGAAGTTCAGTTGAGCTACGCAGAAATTCTATGCCGCTCATTTTTGGCATATTGATATCCAGAAAAAGTAAATCAGCTTTATTATTTTTTAGGAGATCGCCTGCCTTTATCGGATTCTCAGCCTTGCCGGTTAATTGTAAAAAATCTGTGTCGCCAATATATTCTTCCAGCAATTTTCTCGCCATAGGTTCATCATCAATTATGATGCAGCTTAATTTCATTTATTTTATTTTTTATAGCTCACTTTATGTCAGCTTCAATTTTAAATTCACTTCGTAAAAGTCATCATTATCGTTAATTGTCAATTCATGCTTCTGCGGGTAAAGCAAGCCCAGCCTGCGTTTGGCGTTAACAATACCAATGCCTTTATGCTCAATATTATTTTTGATATTGGCTTCTTTAGTGTTGCGGGATTTGAAAATTAAAATGTCATCCTGTTTCTGAAATGAAATGTTCACATAATTTTCTTTTTCATCGCTGCTGCCAACATATTTGAATGCATTTTCGATAAAAGCGATGAACAGCAAAGGCGCAATGGTAAATCCTTTTACATTTTCATCAACGCAAAGATTAACTGCAAGACTTTCTTCTTTTCTTGCTTTTTGCAAAGCCACATAACTTTTGATGTAGTTTATTTCTTTTTCAATGTAGATGGAATTATTGCTGCAATCATACAACTGGTAACGCAGCATGTCTGAAAATGTGAGCAACATATTTCTCGCAACGGCATTGTGTTTATCAATATGACCATAGATCAGGTTAATGGAATTGAATAAAAAATGCGGATTAAACTGGGCGTTTAAAAAATCGAGCTCCGCTTTTTCTTTTTCTTTTGCCATTTCATCAACATGGCGCTGAATGCGCATGCGGTCGATCATTAATTTGCCTGCTACAATGCAAACAACCCATATAAAAATGTTGAGCAATGAATTCAAAAAGAGTTCAGCAAAACCAGGTTGCAGTTTACCTATAAGAAAATAATGCTCGTTAAGAAACCTGGCGAGCGGCACTCTCAGCAAAGCGGTGAACGCAATGCCTGCAAGCATACTGATAATAAATACAAAATATTTTTTTTGATATAAGAATTTTGGAATGGCGAAATAAATATTGAAATAATAATTAACGGCAACAAAAATGAGGTAACAGAATTCAACAGTGGCTGTTCTTGAAAAAGCGAATGCTCTCTTTTGAAAAACCATCACCCAAAAAAAATAAAGCGCTGCCCAGCACAGAATTTGCAAACCTATTTTATATTCATTTTTTTTCATCTTAAAATAAACTCTTCAAAAATACTAAAGCCCGGCTCTTTTGTGATTAATTTTACATAATGCACGCGAAAAACTTGATTAACTAAAACATCGCGTTAATCAAGAAGTTTTATTGGTTGATGTAAATATTTTTTTCGCATTATGTTCTCTTTCTTTTTTTGTGCTGAAATTATTTATTCATCATTCAAAAAACAGAAATGAAAAAAGCAATCAACTGGTTCAGCAATCCGCCAACTAATGGTCAATCATCAATTTTAATTCTTCGGCTTATGGCTGGCGGCGTATTTTTTTGGGAAGGCATTTTAAAATTTGTTTACGTAAATCAAGGACTCGGCAGGTTCACAAAACTTGGTTTTCCTATGCCTGAGCTGACAGCAAATTTTGTTGCAACTACAGAAATAATCGGCGGACTTTTTCTTTTATTCGGTTTGTTCACGCGGTTCACTGCATTTTGGTTTATTATAGAAATGATAGTCGCTATTCTTTCTACTAAAATATCTCTATATCTTGGCACAAGTCCATTACCGCTTCCGCCGGCACCTCCTAAAATGGGCATCTGGGCTGTGCTTCATGAGATTCGTTCGGATTATGCGCAACTGCTAATTTGCATTTTTTTATTGATCGAAGGCGCGGGAAAAAAATCGCTGGATGCGATACTAAAAAATAAAAACGGGTAAGCTGTGATAGAATATCTAATAGCGCTATCAATGTTTCTTGCCAATTTTCATCATCTCTATAATTGATTTTGTAATTTTAATTAACAAAATTATTGATGCGGTTTGCAACTTATATACCAAGCGATATTTTAAAGCCTTATGTAAAATCATTCGCCATCCAGGAAACCGACAATGAAACGATGTACAAAGTTTTACCTGATACTTGTTTAGTAATGGGTTTTCAATTCAAAGGAAAATTATCGCTGCTCAATAACCAGGAAGAATTGAAATTAGCAAGCTCGGGAATTTCCGGTATTACCGATCATTACAAAACATTTAGAAATTCGGCTGGAATCGGAACTGTTCTTGTTTTTTTTAAGGAAGCCGGAGCGGCAATATTTTTCAAACAACCGGTACATGAACTTTTTCGGGAAAGTCTTTCGTTAGATAATTTCATATTGCGATCCGAATTGCTTTTGCTGGAAGAACAATTGCGTGAAGCAAAAACGGATAAAACAAGAATTAAAATAATCGAAACATTTTTAATTGCGCAAATGAACGCTAATGAACCCGACAAATTAGTTTTTGAAGCGCTGGAACTTATTTATAAAAGCAATGGTAATATCAGGATCAAAGAATTAATGCAGCGATTGCACATTAGCCAAAGTCCGCTGGAAAAAAGATTTCGCAAAACAGTAGGAGCATCGCCAAAAAAATTTGCTTCAATAGTGCGTTTCAAATATGCAATAAGAAATTATAAAGAGTCCGATTCTTTAACCGGATTAGGATATGAAGCCGGCTTTTATGATCAGGCTCACTTTATCAAAGAATTCAAAATATTTACCGGCGAAACTCCCGAAACATTTTTCAGCAATAAATAAAAACGATTTTTTACAATTCAAACAAATTTCTTTTTTTCATTTTTGTATAAATAAATTTATAACAAATGAAAAGAATGAAAACATATGATGTTCCTCATAAAGGATTGAGGAACGCATTATCGCAGGCATCATTGCTGGCAGGCAAAACAAATTTTGCAGATGTGCAAGAAGTGGAAATATTATATCAATTGGGAAGTGATGTTTTTAAAATTCTGAACATACATGCTGCTGACGAAGATGAAGTGACATTGGCGGAATTAGAAAAACGTTGCCCCGGTTGTTCTCAACATGATATGGATGATCATAAAGAAATTCATATTGCACAAAACAAGTTGGAAAAACTTCTTTCTGAAATTTATGCTGGTTCAAAATCAGGTAAGGATGTGACTGATAGCGGCGCTGAATTTTATCTTGCATGGAGCGAATTTCACAGCACATATCTTGAGCATACTGCAGAAGAAGAAAGAATAACTCAGCCTTTGCTCTGGCATCATTTTACTGACGAAGAGCTTGCATCACATCGCGGAAAGATAATGGCAAAAAACCCACCCCAAACTTTATTGATTTGGTTCAGGTTTGTTATACCTGCTCAAAGTTTCAGCGAAAGAGTTGGATTATTATCAGGTTTTAAAAAGATGGCTCCGCCGGCATTTTTTGATCAGGGTATGGAAGTGATAAAAAAAGTTCTTACCTCACAGGAATTTACTGCGCTGGATGAAGCACTCAGAAATTGACGCGATATTCTGTGGCTGCAATAACTTATAATAATTAAAGAAAATTTTTTCATAAAGATTTTCGTTACGGGTGATTGCAAAAATATAACAACCCTGTTAGTAAAATTTATTCTGCCGGTCAATGAGCAAAATTTTATCACAATCTTTCAGATCGAAATTTATTTTGCTTTTTGGAAAATGCAGAAACAGCAAATCAATAAGTTTTTTGCATGATGAACCTGCTTCATGTTTGTTTTAAAAACTTCTGCCATTTTTTTATGCTTTGCGATAGAGGAACATCCATTGCCGGCCATATTTATCATTAAGAACTCCGAACTTATCTCCCCAAAAAGCTATTTGCAATGGATCTATAATTTTTCCACCGGCGGAAAGTTTTTCAAAAAAAGAATTTAGCTGCTCGTCACTGTCGCAATTAACACAAAGCGTGGTGTTGTTTCCTTCAACAAGTTTGTCTCTGTGCATATCCGAAGCCAATACTAATACAATTCCGTTTTTTGTAATGGAAGAATGCATAACATGGTTTTGCATTGCCGGCGGCAATTGACTTGCTATGGTAGATTCGGCAACGGTTGTGATCATCAATTCACCATCGAGACATTCATTGTAAAAGGTCATTACTTCGCGGCAATTGCCATCGAAACTTAAATAAGAATTTACCTGTGGCATAAAATTGTTTTTTGATTTTTTTAGCTGATTACTATTAAAACTTTTTTTGTTAGCTGAGATTTTCCTGCTAATAAAATAATAAGTGCAATTGCAGATGTACACGCCATGATAAGTGCAGTTGACAGGCTGCCTTTAAAATGCAACATACCCACGCCGGAAGAAATTAATCCGCCAATGCCAATCTGTATAAATCCAAGCAACGCAGAAGCTGAGCCCGCATTTTTTGAAAATGGCGCGAGCGCCAGCGCTGCTGCATTTGGATAAGTGAGTCCCGCACAGGAAAGCAACACAAAAAGAAATGCAATTACAGCGATCAAGCCATACCACGAATTAAGCGCGCCAAATAAAAAAATCGCACTTGCAATTACCTGGAAGATGAGCGTTGTTCTAAAAATTTCTTCATTATTATATTTTCTCGTTAATATATGATTCATCTGGCTTCCGCCAATAAAACCGAGAGAAAGCAATGCAAAAATTCCTCCATACACTTTAGCGCCCATGTGAAAATAATCCATGAATATTGCCGGTGAACCTGCTACATAAACAAAAAGCCCGGAAAACGAAAACGAACCGGCTAATGCAAACACATAAAATCGCGGCTCCAATAAAATTATTTTAAAACCATTTATTATAGGTTTTGGTTTGAGGGAAATTGAAGTATCGGCTTGATGACCTTCCGGCAAAAAGAAAAAAACAAATAACAACATGATGAAAACGATTGCAGCAAGAAATAAAAATACAAAATGCCATCCCCATGCTGCAACAACAAAACTGCCTGCTGTTGGAGCAAGCAATGGCGATGCGCCAAGAATCAAAACCAATAACGAAATAATTCTTGCGCTTTGCTCAACCGGAAAAAAATCACGCACCATCGCCATAGCTGCAACAGAAGCGACGCAACCACTTAATGCCTGTACAAAACGGATTACCCATAACATTTCTATTGTGCCGGAAGCAGCACAACCGATAGTTGCTACAATATATAATATTAGGCCGGTGTACAACGGCAATTTTCTTCCGAAACGATCTAACAGTGGCCCATATATAATTTGGCCAAGGGCAAAGCCAAGAAAATAAGTTGATGCAGATAACGCAACATTCCCAATGCTTGTATGAAAATCATTTGCAATTTTGGGGAAAGCCGGCAAATACATATCTATGGAAAAAGGGGTGATTGTGTTTAGTGCTCCAATCATCAATATCAAAAAAAAATTTTGCTGTTTACTTCTGTGAATTATGCCAACCATGAAATATTTTATTTCTCTTTAAATCCTAAAACTAATTTTTATTTTGATGAGGGATTCAAAAGTTTTCACCTGTTGTCCAAAACTTTTATATCATCATTAAAAAAACAACTGGAACTCGGTAAAAAAACAGTGAATGAAGTGATGTAATGATACCGGTTTCAACGATGCAAAAGCATTTAGGGATGTATTCAAAAAAATTACTGGTATGTAACCGTTAGATTATAGAAATAAATATAATAAGATGGGTAGCTTAGAAAAATTGATAATTAAGCTTTCTCTCACATCTTACATCTGAGGATTCACGGTTCACTTCATAACTCATACTTCATAACTCATACTTCATACCTACTTCAATCCATACTTTGTCATATATTTTTCGTACAACTCTGTTTGCTTATTTCGAAGACTAACTTCCCGGCCTTGAATAAAAGCATGATCAATTATGCTGGTGCGCATATCTAAAATATCACCATCGCTAATAACAATATTTGCATCTTTTCCTGCTTCAATAGAACCTGTGCGATCATCAATACCAAGAATTTTTGCAGCGTTCAAAGTGATTGCCTGCAGCGCTTCTTCTTTTGTTAATCCATATGCAGCGGCAGTTCCGGCATTGAACATTAAATTACGAAAACGACTTTCTTCGTGCTCATCATTCAGCGCAAATAGAACTCCTGCTTTTTGTAACTGCGCCGGTGTTTTATAGGGTTGATCCACATCATCATCTTCCATAGAAGGAAGCGAATGTTCTTCGCGCAAAATAACCGCGATATTATTTTGTTTAAGCAAATCCGGAATTAAAAAACTTTCGCTGCCGCCAACGATCACCACATCAAAACCAAATTCTTTTGCAAAATCAATAGCTATCAGCATTTGTTTTACCTGGTCTGCATGTACAAAAAGTTTTTGTTTTTTATCAAACAAATTCTTCACTGCTTCAAATTTCAGATTGATTTCCGAATGCGTTGTCTCCTGCAAATATGCTTTGGCCTGGCGAAAGAAATTTTTTATTTCATCTATTTTTGCCAGCGCCTGCTTTGTAGGATCGACTTCCGGCTGTTGAGCTCTGCCGCCGCCAAATCTTCTCGGTCTGCTAATGAATGTTGGCATGTTCAAATGAATTGCATTATCCATTTTATATGCAGCATCTTCCCAATTCCATGCATCGAGTTGCACAACAGAAGATGAGCCGCTGATGGTTCCTCCTTCCGGCGCAACACCTGCTAACAAAATTCCGTTGGCTCTTAATGTGCCGATAATTTTTGAATCTGTATTATAAGCGACGATGGATCGGATGCTTGGATTCAAATCTCCGAGTTCGCGATAATCGTCAGAACCGGGAACAGCTTCGGCAATTTCTTTCAAACCCAGGTCTGTAACGGAAAGTATTAATCCCGGGTAAACCTGTTTTCCTTTTGCATCAACAATTTTTGCATCGCCTTGTGGAACAGTTATGTTTTGTTGGACCTGCACAATTTTACCATTATTTATTTCAATGGTTGCGTTTTCAATTACCTGTCCGTTTCCTACATGTACATTACCGTTAGTAATAAATAATCTGCCCGTAAATGGTTTTGCCGGATAAACATCATCCTGGGCAATCACCGATGCGACAGATAAAATGATTGTTATTGAGAAAAATATTTTTTTCATTGTCTGAATGATTTATTTGTTAGTGTTGCTTTCGTTATCGTCATCGCCATTTTCGTCAATTGTTATCAAGCCATTATGATGCGCATGATCGCCGCAGCTCAATAATACTTCAAAACTTGGTGTAGCGGCCTGCATAGGCGAGCCTGATTTTTTTTCTGCAAGCATTTTCTGCACGAGGCGATTTCTTTCTTCGCGTATGTGTTTCCGCAACATCATGTCGCGCTCAACATCATAATAAATTGTTCCGTCAATAATACAGGTAAGTGGTTTTGCATAAATGCTCAGTGGATTATCATTCCACAAAACAAGATCAGCATCTTTACCTGTTTTAATGCTTCCGGTTCTGTCGCTTACGTGCAAAGCTTTTGCAGGATTTATTGTAACCATTTTCCATGCATCGTCTTCACTCATGCCGCCGTATTTAACACTCTTGGCTGCTTCCTGGTTTAATCGCCGCGCCATTTCTGCATCATCAGAATTAATACAAACATTCAAACCAACTTTTTGCATGATCGTTGCGTTGTAAGCGATCGCATCCTGCACTTCAGTTTTATAGGCCCACCAATCAGAAAATGTTGAAGCATTTGCTCCGTGTTCTTTCATCTTATCGGCCACTTTATAACCCTCAAGTATATGCGTAAATGTATTTACGCGAAACCCGAATTTTTCTGCAACGCGCATCAATGCTACTATTTCACTTTGTACGTAGGAGTGGCAAGTGATAAATCTTTTCTTATTTAAAATTTCTACCAACGCATCTAACTGCAGATTTCTTCTTACAACAATTGGTGTTGCTCCTTTCTTTTTATTATTTGCATCGGCTGCTTTCAATTCATTTTCATAATCGCGCGCGCGTGTAAATGCATCCATGAAAACTTCTTCAACACCCATGCGTGTATCGGGAAAGCGAACGTTGTTGCTGATCCTCGTGTTTTTTACATTTTCACCGAGCGCAAATTTTATGAACGGATCCCAGTTTTTAAATTTCAATCCTTCATCATCAACACCCCAGCGCAATTTTATTAATTGTGTTTGTCCGCCGATACTGTTTGCAGAACCATGAAGAATATGCGCGGTGGTAACGCCGCCTGCGAGCTCGCGATAAATACTGATATCATCAGGATAAAGATTATCGCCAATTCTAACTTCGGATGTTACGGAATGTCCGCCTTCATTAATGGAAGAAGCTGCAATATGCGAGTGTTCATCAATAATGCCGGCAGTGAGATATTTTCCTGTGCCATCAATTATTTTTGCAGACGCGTCGGATAAATTTTTTCCGATCTGCACAATCTTTCCATTCTTCACCAACACATCCGTATTATCTAATCTTGCTTCCTGTTCGCTCGTCCACACGGTTGCATTTTTGATAAGTAAATTTTCCTGCTTTGGTAATTCATCCCAACCATATCCATCAAAAGGAAAAACAATTTTTCCAACCCGCGGCGGAAATTTTTTTCGTGAACTATCTGTTTCTGGCGAAAACGATTTTTCAAAATTTGCAGTCCATGTTATTCTGTTGCCGGCGGAATCTTCTCCGTTTCCGTTCCATACATCTCCGTTTACAACGCCGCTTAATAAAAATGAAGAACTGTTTCCCATACCTCCGCCAAATCTTCTTCTTTGCGGGTTTGCATTTTTTTCAGAGCTATCGCGCATAGGTGGTTTTTTTGCAGCTGCAGAAAAACTAAGCGTTACTAATTTTCCGTTGTAACTGAATTTTGTAGTCAGTGTATCCTTTGAAATCACACTTGCGCTGCTGTTATTTTTTACGTCGAGAATATAATTTGAAGAACCAGCCGGAAAAGTGATGGTTAAATTGTACGAGCCTTTGATATTATTCCATTCATCTTCTGCAACGCCATATTTTTTTCCCTGTATCCAATTTTGGATGATGACTGTTTTCTCATTAAAAATCGGGCCGGATGTGATAAGAAAATTTGCCAGCTTCCCAGCATCAATGCTTCCAACTTTATCGTAAACATTTAATAATATGGCCGGAGTTTTTGTCAATGCTTCCAGCGCTTTGGCTTCTGTTAACCCGTAATCAAAAGCTTTGCGAAGATTTGCAGTGAATTGTTTTATGTCGCGCAAATCTGCTGTCGTTAAACAAAAAGTAATATTTGCTTTTTCAAATGCAGCGGGATTAGTTGGAGCAAGTTCCCAATTTTTCATATCTGCAAGCGAAATGAAACGTGCATCGTTTGGATCTTCCACATCCATTGCCTGCGGATAATTGAGGGGTAAAATAAAAGCAGCTTTTGTTGCAGCAATATCATCAATGCGCTGGTACTCGTTTCCGCCGCCTTTAATAATATATTGAACACCGAATTCATTCGCAATTCTGTTTGCACGAAGATCATTCCATTTATCATTGGCTTCAAAAATTTGTGGCAAACTTTGATTATCATTCCATGCTTGTAAACTTAAATTCACGCCTTCTTTTGCGGGTTTGCTTTTATACCATTGCGCATCCAAATAAGTTTGGCGAAGCAATGCAATATCTCCCATCATCGAACTCGGATAACTCTGCGTTGATGTGCCTTTATTAAATGAATAATGCGCGGAGGCTTTTTCTTTTATCAACACTAAATTTTCTTTTTCGTTTGCGAGAGTAACTAACACACCGGTGCCACGTGCAATTCCATCTTTTTGATGAGTCAAAACAGTTCCGAATCCCAAATCGCGCAAGGGTTTTGCTTTGGAATCATCAACAGTAAAAATTTTTGAAGCATCAGTTTCCGGTTTGATGGATTGGTTCCAATCGAAAGCTCCTTTTGTATTCGAATTCATTTGCTCTGGCGAGCGAAAATCAAAACCATTTCGCGTACGTTCAGGAATTGTAATTCCATAATCACTGTAAATATCAATGAAAGAAGGATAGATGTATTTTCCTTTGCAATCTATAACCACAGCGTCTTTCGGCACATCAACATTATTTCCGGCAGCGATTATTTTCCCTTCGCGGATAACAAGCGTTGCATTGGTTAATGTTGTTTGCGCATCTTTTACAATTGTGGCATTTGTGAATGCAAATACATTATTTCGCGGATCGGAAACATCGTTTTCCGGAAATGTTGTTTGCGCAATTAAAAATGAAAAGGATAATAAAAAACTAAAAAAGAATAACAGAAATTTACCTGCTGGTAATCGTCTAAGCGATCTCATATGTGATAGTTTTAGTTGTAGAAACGAATTCTCAATTTAGGTAAATGAACTAATTTTGATGATATATTTTTATCAACGGTAAAAATTTTTGATGAATATCTGTTCGTACATTGATCACACCTTATTAAAGCCAACAGCAACTTATAACGATTTAAGCAAATTGTGCGAAGAAGCTTTGCAATATCATTTCGCTGCTGTTTGTGTTCCACCGCCATTTGTAAAACAGGCAAAAATTATTGTAAAAGATTCAGGGGTAAAAACTGCAACAGTAATCGGGTTTCCATTTGGATATTCGTCCGTTCAATCCAAACTCGCAGAAACAGAGCAGGCAATTTTTGATGGCGCCGATGAATTGGATGTTGTTATTAATTTAATTGCATTGAAGAATGGAGATTGGAAATATGCTGAAGATGAAATAAAAAGAATAACAACATTAGCGCACGCAAATAAAAAAATAATAAAAGTTATTATCGAAAGCGGCGTATTAACCGACGATGAAATAATAAAATGCTGCGAAGTATTCAGCAAGATGAAAGTAGATTTTTTAAAAACTTCAACAGGTTATGCAGAAAAAGGAGCAAGCGTTGAAGTTGTTGCATTAATGAAAAAAAATTTGCCGGCTTCTGTTAAAATAAAAGCATCGGGTGGAATCAAAACATATGAGTTTGCAAAAAAATTAATTGATGCCGGAGCAAGCAGGCTCGGCTGCAGTTCAAGCGTGGCAATAGTTACAGAAGCTAAGCTAAGTTCACCTGTTGATTATTAAAACAAGAATTATGAAGAAGATAAGTGTGTTTATTTGTTTGCTGATCGCAACAAAATTATTTGCGCAAACAAATTCCGGTTCAGTTGTTGTACATAAAGATGCGCGCGTGGATTCATTAATCAGTAAACAAATTCAGATTAACGAAGAAACGACAAGAGACAGCCGGCGTAATATTCCCGGCTATCGGATATTGGTCATCACTTCAAATGACAGAAATAAAGTTTTCAATGCAAAAGTGCAGATATACCAGCAATATCCCGAACTGCAATCATACATTATGTATCAGGCGCCGAATTATAAATTAAAACTCGGCAATTTTAAAACGCAGGATGAAGCTCAACCATACGTTGATAAGCTAAGCAAATTATATCCAACCGGTGTTTACATTATTCATGAAACGATTGAAGTGAAACCGGAGTGATATGTAATAGGTAATATTGCAGATGTAGAGTAGAGACTAACACGAATTGGAACGAATTACACGAATTTGAAAAACGGGTATTTATCCGTGTAATTCGTTTCAATTCGTGTAATAAAATTTAGCTTTAATTCGTGTAAAAAAAATACTCAACCAAACATGACTGAAACATTATTGAAAGAAAAAATTAAACAACTCGCTAAACAATATGCTCCGCAATTCATAGAAGTGCGTCACCATTTACATGCGCATCCTGAATTAAGCTATAAAGAATTTGAAACATCAAAATTTGTTCAGCAAAAATTAACTGAGTTTGGAATCCCGTTTGAAATAAAAGCAACAACCGGAGTTATAGGTTTGATTGAAGGAAAAAATCCATCTAAAAAAATAATTGCATTGCGCGCAGACATGGATGCGCTGCCGATCAAAGAAGAAAATGATGTTTCTTACAAATCACAGAATGCAGGTGTGATGCACGCCTGCGGTCATGACGTGCATACTTCTGTTTTATTGGGCGCATCAAAAATTCTCAGTGAATTAAAAAATGAATTTGAAGGAACGATAAAATTAATTTTTCAACCCGGTGAAGAAAGAAATCCCGGTGGTGCAAGCCTGTTAATAAAAGAGGGTGTTCTTGAAAATCCAAAACCACAAGCGATATTCGGATTACATGTTCATCCGGGTTTGCCAGTAGGCAAATTAAGTTTTCGCAGCGGAGTTGTAATGGCGAGCGCAGATGAGATATTCATTACCGTTAGAGGCAAAGGCGGACATGCAGCCGCGCCACATACAACTGTGGATACAATTCTTGTTGCATCACATTTGGTTGTTGCGTTGCAACAAATAATCAGCCGGAATAAAAATCCATTTTCGCCTTCGGTGTTATCCATTTCTTCTTTCCAGGGCGGGTATACAACAAATGTAATTCCCAGCGAAGTGAAGCTGATGGGCACTTTTCGCGCAATGGATGAAGAATGGCGTTTTAAAGCGCATGAACTTATCCGCAAAGAAGCAACAGGCTTGGTGCAAAGTATGGGCGCAGAAATTGACATACTCATTGACATTGGTTATCCCGTTGTTCTAAATAATGAAAAACTCAACACAACCGCTATGCACCAGGCGGAAATTTTTATGGGGAAAGAAAATATTTCAGAAACAGAAATGCGAATGGGCGCAGAAGATTTTGGTTATTACACGCATCTTATACCCGGATGTTTTTACCGCTTAGGTGTAATGAATGAAGCAAAAGGAATTATTTCCGGCGTACACACGCCAACTTTTAATATTGATGAATCTGCAATTGAAATTGGTATGGGTGTGATGGCGTGGTTGGGAAGCACGGTAGATCTATAAGGTTTTTAAAACCTTATAGGTTTATTCATAAATGCATTTCCCTTCTTTTAAGTAACTTAAGTTTTCAATTTTACACACATGAGCCAAACTTCTGCAAAAATATTTTTGCTATTTTTTTCATTCTGCATTTTTCAAAAAAATACTGCACAAACAAATAGTGATGATAAATACAACCGGCAGGAAGCGATGATCACTATGCGCGATGGAATTCATTTGCACACAGTCATCTTCACTCCAAAAAATCAATCGGAGCCATTACCATTCCTTTTGCATCGAACGCCTTATGGTGTTAGTCAGGTGCGTAGCCCTGAAAATTACGATTACGTAAAAGATATGGCTGATGAAGGATATATTTTTGTGTATCAGGATATACGTGGTCGCTATCTCTCCGAAGGAAAATTTGAAATGCAACGTTTTTCGAGAAATAAAAAAGATGCAAAAGCAATAGACGAAAGCACGGATACTTATGATACATTCGACTGGTTATTAAAAAATATAAAAAACAATAATGGCAAAGCTGGCATGTTTGGAATTTCTTACGACGGCTGGACAACGGTAATGGGTGCAATAGACCCACATCCCGCGCTGGTAGCAGTTTCCGAGCAGGCAGCATCTTCTGATATGTTTTTGGGAGATGATTTTCATCATAACGGCGCATTTAGGTTAAGCTATAGTTTTGAATACGCATTTATGGAAGAAGCAACAAAAACGGATTCACTTTTTCCTTTTGATAATTATGATACCTATGAATGGTATTTGAAATTAGGTCCACTATCAAACGTGAATAAAAAATATTTTTTTGGTAAGCTTCCATCCTGGAATGATTTTGTAAATCACCCGAATTACGATGAATTCTGGAAAAAACAATCAACACCTTATCGTCTCGACTCTCCGCGTGTTTATATTATGAATGTTGCAGGCTGGTGGGACCAGGAAGATTTTTACGGACCTCAGATAAATTATAAAACCTGGGAGAAAAAGGATACACACCATAAAAATTATATCGTTATTGGTCCCTGGAATCATGGCGGATGGGCGCGTGGAACAGGAAGTAAATTAGGCAATATTAATTTTGATTCAGCAACAAGCGAAACCTTCAGAAAAGATATCCAGGCAAAATGGTTTGCTTATTATTTAAAAGGAAAAGGCGATGGAAATTTTGCAGAAGCAATAACTTTTCAAACCGGAAGTAATACATGGAAAACATATGACAGCTGGCCGCCTAAAGATGCAGTTAAGAAAAATTTATATTTCCGGGCAAACGGGGAATTATCTTTTGAAAAACCATCTGCGAATGTTTTAGATACCTATGACAGTTATGTTTCTGATCCTGCACACCCTGTTCCTTACCGAACACGACCAATTGAAGAAACCTATGGACCTGGCTCACGTTGGTACACATGGCTAACGGAAGATCAGCGTTTCGTTCAAAACCGCCCGGATGTTTTGAGCTGGGAAACTGAAACATTAAGCGATGATGTAACAGTTACCGGAAATATTTTTGCAAAATTATTTGCCGCAACAACCGGCAGCGATGCGGATTGGGTTGTGAAATTGATTGACGTATACCCGGAAAAATATCCGAAAGAACCGAAAATGGCGGGCTATGAATTTATGGTTGCCAATGATGTTTTTCGCGGCAGGTTTAGAAAAAGTTTTGAAACCCCCGAAGCCATTACTCCAAATAAAGTGGAAGAATATACGATTGACCTGCACAGCCTGAATCATGTTTTTAAAAAAGGACATAAAATTATGGTGCAGGTACAAAGCACATGGTTTCCGATTATAGATCTCAACCCGCAAAAATATGTTCCGAATATTTTTGAAGCAACGGAGTCCGACTTTCAAATTGCAACACAAAAAATTTATAGAAGCGCGGAAGCGCCTTCGCATATTGAATTGTCGGTGATGGAGAATTAGTTTTGAAAATGCACCCGCAAACTAAAGCTGAATAGTAGCACAACAGATGAAGTGCTTGCGACGCAACGATGATGCTATGAAAACTGATGCTGGTATCGAAAAAATTAAAAATTGACAATTAATAATTACTTGAGTAAATCAATCCCGAATCTCATATCCCGAATCCGAATATACCCTTAACAGTCCATCTATTTTCCTTTTCGTATTTTTGCAACCCGCTTTTCTTAGGCCTATGCGTTTTTAAAAGCTGATAGGTCTTGAATGAAATGCTTGTCACGAAAAAATTTGTATGCAAAAAAAGCAACTGAGAAAAGAACAGGCGCTTGAATATCACTCCAAGGGCAGACCTGGAAAAATTGAAGTGATTCCTACTAAAGAAGCAAAAACACAACGCGATTTATCGCTGGCTTATTCGCCGGGTGTTGCGGAGCCATGCAAAGAAATTCGCGATAATGTGGAGAATGTTTATAAATACACAGCCAAAGGAAATTTAGTTGCAGTCATCAGCAATGGCACGGCTGTATTGGGTTTGGGAGATATTGGGCCGGAAGCAAGCAAGCCGGTGATGGAAGGAAAAGGTGTGTTGTTTAAAATTTTTGCAGATATAGATGTGTTCGATATTGAGATCAATGAAAAAGATCCGGAGAAATTTGTGCAGATAGTAAAATCGCTTGAACCAACATTCGGCGGAATTAATTTAGAAGACATAAAAGCGCCGGAATGTTTTTATATAGAAAGGAAACTGAAAGAGCTGTTGAAAATTCCGGTGATGCACGACGACCAGCACGGAACGGCAATCATCAGCAGCGCTGCGCTGATCAATGCGCTCGAACTGCAAAAGAAAAAAATTGATAAGGCAAGATTTGTGGTGAATGGCGCAGGAGCCGCGGCTATGGCTTGTTGCAGGTTATATGTAGAACTGGGCGCGAGGTATGAAAATTTTATGATGTTCGACCGCAAAGGAATTTTGCATGCGGAACGGCAAGACCTTGATGAAGAAAAGAAAAAATTTGCCACAACAAAACAAACAACATTCACATTGGCGGATGCGATGAAAGATGCAGATGTGTTCATAGGTTTGAGTGTTGGCAATGTTGTTACGGAAGAAATGGTGAAGGCTATGGCAAAAAACCCGATCGTGTTTGCAATGGCTAATCCTGATCCGGAAATTAGTTATGATGTTGTAATTGCCGCCCGTAAAGATGTGATAATGGCAACGGGCAGAAGTGATTTTCCAAACCAGGTTAATAATGTGCTTGGCTTTCCTTTTATTTTTCGCGGTGCGCTTGATGTGCGTGCAACGCAAATTAATGAAGCTATGAAACTTGCTGCAGTAAAGGCTTTGGCAGAGTTGGCCAAAAGCACGGTGCCGGATATTGTGAACATGGCCTATAACGAAAAAACAATTTCTTTCGGGCCTGAATATATAATTCCCAAACCACTTGATCCGCGGTTGCTTTCCACAGTTGCGCCTGCAGTTGCAAAAGCCGCCATTGAAAGTGGAGTTGCTCAAAATATTATTACTAACTGGGATAACTATGTAATCGCGCTGAATAAAAGATTAGGCCTCGATAATCAATTATTACGCATTCTTGGTAACAAGGCGCGACGCGAACCTAAGCGCATCGTTTTTGCAGAAGCAGACAACTTAAAAATTTTAAAAACAGCGCAAATAGTGTACGATGAAGGCGTGGCTTATCCCATCTTGCTTGGCAATGAAAATAAAATCCGCAGTATTGCGGCAGAAAATCATATTGATATTGAAGAATTGCCAATTGTTGATCCGCGTGGCGATGAACAAGAAGAGAAAAGAAAAAAATTTGCAGAAATATTTTTTGAAAAAAGACAACGTCGCGGATTTAATAAATATGAATCTTATAAAATAATGCGCGACCGGAATTATTTTGGTTGCATGATGGTGGAAACGGGCGAAGCCGATGCAATGATTTCCGGTCTTACAAGAAATTATCCCGAAGCTATTCGCCCGGCAATACAAATCATAGGTACCGAAGAAGGCGTAAAAAAAATTGCGGGAATGTATTTGCTTCTTACAAAACGCGGTCCGTTATTTCTTGCAGATACAACAGTTAATTTTAATCCTACTGCAGAAGAACTTGCAGACATTACATTGATGGTTGCAAAAGAAGTGCGCAATTTTAATTTGTTGCCGCGCATAGCTATGCTCAGTTATTCTAATTTCGGAACAAGCGATTCTCCCGAAGCGAGGCTGGTGGCGGAGGCAACAAAAATTGTGAAACAAAAAAATCCTTCGCTGATTGTTGATGGCGAAATGCAGGCCAGCGTTGCTTTTAACGGCGACATCTTAAAAGAAAATTATCCTTTCAGTTCGTTGGTAGACCAGGAAGTGAACACGCTGATATTTCCAAACCTTGCTGCAGGAAATGTTGCCTATAATTTATTAAAAGAAGTTGGCGGCGCAGATGCAATCGGACCCATTCTTCTCGGTTTGAAAAAACCTGTTCATGTGCTTCAACTCGGCAGCTCTGTGCGAAGCATTTGCAATATGTGTTTGGTTGCTGTCATAGACGCGCAAATAAAATGCAAAAGCCCTTCATTACAGGAATCTATAAGTAAATCGCGCTGGTGGAAACGGTTAAAAAAACCCAAAACAGAAAATCTTAATGGTAATAATTAATAAAATTCTTTAAAAACAAAACTCATGAATACCAACATCGGAATTTCAGAAACAAATAGTCGTGCTGTTGCTGAAATATTATTTGTAGTACTTGCAGACGAATACGTGCTTTATACAAAAACGCGCAATGCACACTGGAATGTAGAAGGCATCGACTTCTATGCGAAACATACTTTTTTTGAAAGCCAGTTTGAGCAACTTGATGAATTTATCGACGAAGTTGCTGAAAGAATTCGTGCTATAGGTCATTACACTCCGGCAACATTAAAATCTTTTTTGTCGCTTACCCGGCTAACAGAACAATCGGCGCATAATAATTCAAGCGAAGGATTTTTGCGCGAACTGCTGAGCGATCACGAAAGCATTATTATTAAGATGCGCGAAAACATTAATCATATTGCAAATAATTTGCAGGATTCCGGCACAAGCGATTTTATTACAGGTTTGATGGAGAAGCACGAAAAGATGGCCTGGTTTATTCGTGCGCATTTAAAGTAGTCGCGATATAATTCATATCTCAAAGCATTCACGATTTCTGAAAAAAGACGGAATAAAATTGTATTTTCATTTCTGAAACAGAGAATCAAAATCAGTTCATAATTATCACTGTCGCCGCATGATTTTTTTTACAGAATTTGGCCGTTACCTGTTGATGTTAAAAGGAATGTTTTCCAAACCGGAAAACGGCAGAATGTATTGGAAAGAATTCATGCATCAATGTTCGGAGCTCGGCATAGGTTCATTAGGTATTGTTATTATTATTTCCATATTCATGGGCGCAGTATCTGCACTGCAAACAGCTTACCAGTTAGTAACGCCGCTTATACCCAGGGCAACCATTGCGCAAATTGTGCGGGATACAGTTATCCTGGAGTTCGCTCCCACATTGGTTTGTATCGTTCTTGCCGGCGTTGTTGGCAGCAAAATTGCGAGCGAGCTCGGCAACATGCGCGTGAGCGAACAAATTGATGCACTCGAAATAATGGGGGTGAACACAAAAACGTATTTAATTCTTCCAAAAATAGCGGCATCATTGCTTGTTATTCCGATGCTCGTTGTTATATCCGCGGTTTTAGGAATTTGGGGCGGAAGATTTGCAAGCACCGTTACCGGAATTCTTTCCACAAAAGTTTTCGACATGGGCTTGTTACAATATTTTAAACCCTATAATGTTTTTTTTGCGCTAATAAAAGGATATACTTTTTCATTTATTATTTCCAGCATACCGGCTTATTATGGTTATTATGTAAAAGGAGGCGCGCTGGAAATAGGGAGATCAAGTACAAAATCGGTAGTGGTAAGTTGTATAATGATTTTGTTTGCCGATTATATACTGGCGCAGTTATTACTGAATTCGCCGGGAGGATGATTTTATTTTTAGATTTCTGATTTTGTGATGCTTGATTTCATAATTTTATATATGCGTTACTGTTAGTATGTTTGTTGAATTAGTTTTTTTGATTTTTTAAAGTACCGGCATTTGTTTTTCATAGCATCATCGTTGCGTCGCAATCCGTTCATCAGTAGAATATCTATTGAGCGCTTTTGAAACACAACAGCATGATGATGAAAAAAATTTAGAATTACTTTTAGTGCAATAATAAAAGCGTAGAATAGAATTACAAATACTGAGTTCACAGTAATACAAAAGCTTAATCAAGCTCCTCCCCGAAAACTGGCTGTTTTTGTTTTCGGGTGTGCTTTTTGCTTCTTTTTTGCACAATCAAAAAAGAAGAAAAGTATCATGATTGAAATAAAAAACATAAAAAAAAGTTTCGGCGACAAAACCGTGATCAACGATGTAAGCGCTGTAATGCAAACCGGCAAATGCAATCTTGTTATCGGAACCAGCGGAAGCGGAAAAACAGTGCTGATGAAGTGTTTGGTAGGATTGCTTGAACCCGATAGCGGCGAAATATTATACGACGGAAACGAATTTGGAAAGATGAACAACGAAGAGCGTAAAGAATTACGCAAGCAAATTGGTATGCTGTTCCAGGGCTCCGCATTATTTGATAGTATGCATGTTGAAAAAAATGTGATGTTCCCGCTGAATATGTTTACAACCGATACTTACGCTGAAAAATTAAAACGCGTAAATGAAGTGCTTGATAGAGTTAATTTAACCGGCGTAAATAAAAAACTTCCGGCGGAATTAAGCGGTGGCATGAAAAAAAGAGTTGGCATTGCAAGAGCTATTGTGCTTAATCCAAAATATTTATTTTGTGATGAACCTAACTCCGGGCTCGACCCGCAAACTTCCATGCTGATTGATAAACTGATTAAAGAAATCACTACAGAATATAACATTACCACTATTGTAAACACGCACGACATGAACAGCGTGATGGAAACCGGCGACCATATCATTTACATGTACCAGGGTTTAAAAGAATGGGAAGGAAATAATAAAGAAATTATTTTCAGCAAAAATGAGTTACTGAATAAATTCATTTTTGCCTCGCAATTTTTACAGGATGCAAAAGATATGCGGATGCTGGAGGCAGAAGGAAAAATTGATAACGACAGAAATATGGATGAATTGCTTAAATAGTTTCGAGTTTCCAGTTTTAAGTTTGTAGTTTTTAATTTTCAGTTTTTAATTTATTTATCTCTTCCAACAAATCTTTGTTTTCCGGATAAAAAATTAATTGCTTTTGCTATATTTCTTTCAACAGCTTCTTCAGATTTGAGATGAGCGATATACCTGGTTATTTCCTTCTGCCTTGATGGACTCAAATTATCAAATGTTTTTTTTGCCTGAACATTTTTTTCTAATGCTTTTTGAAATGATGGATGCATTGCGATAATTCTTTCCACGGGATCATAGGTTATCTCAAATTTTGCAACATGACCAACATCTTTTCCGGCTGCTTTTCGCATTGGCGTGTTCAGGTACAACCGCCAATGCCCGCTGTATTTGATTAGCGTTTGAATAAATTCATGCCCCTCTATTTTTATTTTCACGGGAATTTTTCCTTTGTCTTTTCCCGCTTGTTTGAAAATGGCTTTCAATACTTTTTCCGGCAAAAGCGCGTAAGGATTTATTCCGATGATTTCTATTTTGGCTTTGAATTTTTGCAATTTTAAAATAATAATTAGACGTTTAAATATACGCAATTGATAAAAAACTTCAGCTGATGCATTTTGTTACGCGCTGAATAGAATTGTTGCAGTACAAGAGTGCGACGCAACGATGATGCTATGAAAGACTAATGTTGGTGTCACAAAAAAAATTAAAAATATGAAAGTGTGGAAATGTGAAAATGAAATTCAGAATATAAGAACTGTAAACTGCAAACTCAAAACTGAAAACCAGAAACTTGCAACCAGAGACTGATTTTCCCTATTTTTGCTCAAATTAATTTTTCTCCATGAGTATTTTAGTGAATAAAAATTCCAAAATTATTGTTCAGGGTTTTACGGGAACGGAAGGCACTTTTCATGCCACGCAAATGATCGAATACGGAACTAAAGTTGTTGGCGGTGTTACGCCGGGCAAAGGCGGAAGCTCGCACCTTGACAGACCGGTTTTTAATACCGTTGCCGATGCAGTGAAAACAACTGGCGCAAATGTTTCTATAATTTTTGTGCCGCCGGCTTTTGCCGCCGATGCGATTATGGAATCTGCAGAATCGGGAATGGAATTGGTGGTTTGCATCACCGAAGGAATTCCTGTGCAGGATATGGTGAAAGTTAAGAACTATCTAACGGGCAAGCATACACGATTGATAGGTCCGAATTGTCCCGGCGTTATTACAGCCGGAGAATGCAAAGTGGGAATTATGCCGGGGTTTGTTTTTAAAAAGGGCAAAATAGGTATCGTGTCAAAATCGGGAACTCTTACCTATGAAGCATCCGACCAGGTTGCAAAAGCCGGGCTTGGCATTTCAACAGCGGTGGGCATAGGTGGTGATCCGATCATCGGCACGCCAACAAAAGAAGCTGTTGAATTATTAATGAATGATGATGAAACAGAAGGTATAGTAATGATTGGCGAAATCGGTGGAAACATGGAAGCCGAAGCTGCGCGATGGATAAAAGAAAATGGCAAAAAACCTGTTGTTGGTTTTATTGCGGGACAAACTGCGCCAGCCGGCAGACGTATGGGGCATGCTGGTGCGATCATTGGCGGAGCAGATGATACTGCCGCTGCAAAAATGAAAATACTCGCCGAATGCGGAATTCATGTGGTACAAAGTCCGGCAGATATTGGCGCTACCATGGCGAAAGTGTTGAAATAACTTACTAAGTTTATACGCGATTACTCTTAGCTAAAAACTTTTTTTCGGATATGCTTCACCGTTAGAACCTCATTCTTTTGAGGTTTTCCACATGCTGTTGACATTTCTCCTGCAAGTTTTATTGTATCTCTGCATACTATTGTAAAATACTCAAACTGCCCCATCAAATTTTTTATCCACTTTTTATCCGTTACCGTGCTTATCCTTGACCATCCTTCCTGAAAAAACTAAATAGTTTTTGCATCGTTTATTTCTGAAACCAAACAACAGCCCTGATGATCATTTATACTCTAAGAAAATTATTGTATTTATTTTCTTTGATAATTATTTTTTTATTGCCGGTTACTTTTGTAAAAGGCCAGTGTTTTAATTACGCATTAAAATATAGCAGACCGCAGCAGCAGTACACTACTTTGCCAGATAATATTGTGCAGTCGTTAACGTCTGATTTTACAATAGAAATGTGGATATATCCAACAAGCTCATTAAGTTTTCTTCAATCGGAAAGTTTATTCACAGCAGGAAACAGCACTGATGATTTTATGACGCTTGCACTTTTTTCAGGAAATAATTCGCCTGTATTTACTTTGGATGTAAATGGCACCGAAGATGATATTATTACCGGAGCAAAAGTTACCATAAACACATGGCATCATATTGCAGTTGTATCATCAGGCGGAACTGCAACGTTATATCTCGACGGACATGCTATAGGTTCAACAACACTAAGCAATACGCCTTCTGCACTTGGCGGCGGCGCAGGTACAACTGATGATTGGCTTGGCAAATCTGAATTTTCATCAGAGCAATATTATGCGGGTTATATGGATGAATTCAGAATATCAGATGATGCGCGTTATACATCAAACTTCACTCCGCCCAACACCGCTTTCACTCCCGATGGCAACACTAACGTATTGTATCATTTCGATGATGCAAGCGGCCAAATAGTTAGCGATGCTTCGGGTAATGGCGATAATGGAGTTTTAGGTTCGAACAATTCTACAGAAAGTGTTGATCCAACCTGGCAGCCTTGTGCAACATTACCAATATTTCTAACTCAATTCACTGCAACATTGCAAAACAATGTGGTGGATTTACAATGGACGGCATATAAAGATTTTAACCCCGGAAGTTTTCAAGTGCAGCGCAGCGCTAACGGAACTGATTTTACAACAATCGCAACTGTGCAAGCCGATGAACTTTCAGGAACTTTTAATTATCAATTCACTGATGTTAATCCAAACAAAGGAAATAACTTTTACAGGCTGCTGATTATCGATCTTGGTTCAGACAATAAATATTCAAATGTTCTGTACGTTGCAAATAGTAATGTTGTTCAATTTTCTGTATTTCCAACTATAACTAATTCGTCGTTGATTATTCAATTACCTGCGCCGGCAACTCTTGCTATCATTGATGCGGCGGGCGCAACAATTAAACAATTTCATTTAGTGCAATCTCAGTCAATTGATGTGTCCGTTTATGCTAAAGGTTTTTATTTTATTGTGAATAAAGAAACAGGTCAGGTTGCAAGATTTATTAAGGATTGATTTTAAAAAATTGTTGCCATCATAAAATAAACCCGGGCAGTACTGTCCGGGCTTTTTTTGCAGAATCAAAGGAATCAGAAATTTTAGTAAGATTTGTGAAATTTATTACGACGGAAATGTTTGCGATCATGTTTCAGATCGCGGCGATCTTTTCTCAAACCACGACGATCGTGGCGCAATTCTTTGCGATTTCCGGATAGTTCCTCACGATGGATATTTCTTTTATCAATAAACATTTCTTTTTTATTGTGTCTCATATCAGCCAAATTGTGAGTTTGAGCCTGCGAAACTACAGCGAAGAATAATCCCGCCGCTAATAAAAGTGTAAATTTTGATTTCATAATTTTTGTTTTACTTGTTAGGAAATTTTAAACACATTAATAAGATGACTTGCGGAAACGCTTGTTTAATGCGCATACATTATAATATTGTTAAAAGAAAAAATTATGCATTATGTTCTAAACTGCATCTTTAACGATAAAGCCTAAAACAAGTAACTTTAAAAATGATTTATTTTATGCGGAAAATTATTGCTGCTGTCGTTTTGTTTAATGCTTCTGTTTTTTTTGTGCAAGCGCAAAAGCCACATTTTAATTATGAAGAGAAATGGAAACAGATTGATTCACTCATTACCAAAAAAGGATTAACGCAATCTGCATTGCAGGAAGTTAATAACGTATATGCATATGCAAAAATAGAAAAAAATGATGCACAGCTGATAAAAGCATTATTGTATAAAATGAATTTGCAGGAAGCAAAATGGGAAGATGCGGAAAAAATAAATATTGCAGATGTTGAAAATGAAATAAAGGTTGCCGGCGGACCTGCCAGGTCAATACTGCAAAGTATTCTTGCAGAAATTTACCGGAATTATTTTCAAAATAACCGCTCGAAATTATATGACAGAACAAAAACCGTCAATTTTAAAAATACCGATATTGATACATGGAGCGCGGATGATTTGCATAAAAGGATAAGTGAATTATATCTTGCTTCGATCAAAGATGAAAAATTATTGCAGCAAACAAAATTAGAACCGTTTGATGCGATCATAATAAAAGGCAATGTGCGATACCTGCGGCCAACATTATTCGATCTGCTTGCTCACCGCGCATTGGAATATTTTAAAAATGATGAAAACGATATTGATAAACCCGCATATGCATTTGAAATAAACAACGCCGAAGTTTTTGCAGATAAAAATGTATTTGCGTATTATCATTTTGCTTCTCCGGATTCATTGTCGCTGCATTTTATAGCGCTGCATTTATTTCAACAACTGATCTTATTTCATAGTAAAGATGTAAAACCCGATGCGTTGCTGGATGTGGATATAGAAAGAATTCAATTTGCAAACCAGTATGCTGTGATGGAAAATAAAGACGGGTTATATGCAAAAGCCCTGGAAAATATTACTGATAAATACGCCGATTTACCGGCTGCAGCGCAAGCGTGGTATTTACAGGCGCAGGTATATGCGAATAAAGGCGCGCTATACGATGCAGCGAAAGATACAACTAACCGTTATGCATATGTGCAGGCGAAATTAATTTGTGAAAATGTTATGCAGCAAAAAGATAGCTCTGTTGGAAAAACGAATTGTATAAATCTTTTAAAAAATATTTTTCACAAAGAATTAAATGAACAAACCGAAAAAGTAAATGTGCCTGATCAGCCCTTTCGGATGTTGATTAGCTATAGAAATATTACCCAATTATATTTTCGTATAATTAAAGTTGATCGTAAATTAAAAGAAGATATGGAAGATAATCCGTGGCAGGATAATTACTGGAAAAAATTAGTAGCGCAACAATCCCTGCGATCTTTTTCCCAGGCATTGCCTGCTACAAATGATTATCAGTTGCATCGTGTTGAAATAAAAATGGATTCACTCTCATTCGGAGAATATGCTTTGGTTTCAAGCGGAGATGAAAATTTTTCTTTGCAAAAAAATATTCTTGCCGTTGAATATTTTTACGTTTCCAACATCGCGTACATTAATAGTGGGCTGGATTATTTCGTGTTGAATCGTGAAACCGGCCTGCCATTGGCAAGAACGGATGTGCAGTTTTGGTATTCGTACTATAACAGTTCTCAGCGAAGATATCTTGACAGAAAAGGAGAAAATATTATTACAGATAAAAGCGGATATTTCAGAATTAATCCGCCGAAAACCAAAAACAATAATAATTTCAAAATAGAATTCACTTCAATTAACGATCATTTATTTCTCGGTGATGAAATTCAATCATACTATTACAGGAATGATGATGAAGATAATACCATTCATAAAAACGAGTATGAAAGAAATAATCTTAAAAGCTTTTTCTTCACCGACCGTTCGATTTATAGGCCGGGACAAACCGTATATTTCAAAGGGATTGTAATTACCAAAGATTTTAATTCGCATCGGTCAAAAATTCTTCCTCAGTTCAAAACAAAAGTTATTTTGTATGATGCCAATGAACAAAAGGTTGATTCATTATTTCTCACCACAAACGACTTTGGATCATACAACGGGAAATTTAAACTCCCTGAAAATTTATTGAACGGTGAATTTAAAATAACGGATGATTCTACCGGTAATGAACATACGTTTTCTGTTGAAGAATATAAACGACCGAAATTTTATGTTGATTATGAAAAATTAAAAGGCTCTTATCATCTTAATGATACCATAAAAATAAGAGGCTTTGCAAAAGCTTATGCGGGAAATAATATTGACGGAGCGAATGTAAAATACAGAGTGGTAAGAAAGGCGCATTATCCTTATCCCTGGCTTTATTGGAGTTGGGGAAATCCGCGAAGTGAATCGCAGGAAATTGCGCATGGGGAAATAAAAACAAATGCCGATGGAAAATTTTTCATCACGTTTGCAGCAATCCCGGATAGATCAATTAACAAAGAATTTGAGCCTGTGTTTGAATATTCGATCACAGCCGACGTAACAGATATAAACGGTGAAACAAGAAACGGCGAAACACAAATTCCAGTTGGATATAAAGCGCTGAATCTTTCTATCAATCTTCCTTATGGGAAAAATATTTCAGCAGACAGTTTGAAAAATATTTTTATCAAAACAGAAAATCTTTCCGGCGAATTTGAACCAACAAAAGTGAACGTGGCTATGTATAAATTAAGATCGCCTTACAGATTAATACGCGAACGTTACTGGCAACAGCCGGATCAATTTGTGATGAGCAAAGAAGAATATCTGAAATATTTTCCCACAGATGAATACAGTAATGAAACACAAAAAGAAACATGGGAAAAGACAGAAAAAGTTTTTGAAGAAGCGGATTCATCAAATGAAAATTCATCATTCACCATTCACCATTCTCCATTCTCCCCCGGCTGGTACGTTATTGAAGCAACTGCAAAAGACAAATACGGCGAAGATGTAAAGAACATAAAATATTTTCAGCTGTATAATTCCAAAACAAGCATGCCCGCAAATCCGCAGTACAATTTGGTTTCGGTTGATCAACAAACTATTGAACCGGGCAATAAAGCAATTATTAATATTGGTTCATCGGCGAATAATGTTTTTGTAATTGAGAGAAAGTTAGATGTCGGAAGTCTGAAGTCTGAAGTTGGAGATACAGCCAATCATTACAATTTCTTTTCGCTGAGCAATGAAAAAATATCTGAAATAATTCCAATTACAGAATCAGATCGCGGCGGAGTTGGAATAAATTATGTTTTTGTAAAAGACAATCGTTTCTATTCCGGCAATAATATTATTAATGTTCCGTGGACGAATAAAGAACTTAACATCACCTATGAAACTTATCGCGATAAAACATTACCCGGCAGCGAAGAAAAATGGAAAATAAAAATTGAGGGATATAAAAAAGAAAAAGTTACTGCGGAAATTTTAACAAGCATGTATGATGCTTCATTAGATCAATTCAAACCACAAGGCTGGAGCAAACCGGATATATATCCGGATAATTATTTTCCGAATAGCTGGAATGGCAACAATAATTTTTTAGCAATACAATCGCAGGAAAAAGAATGGAATAACTCTGTGTATTATTATTTCAATCAAACTTATGATCGGCTTTTAAATTTTCATCAAACAATGGGAGTAAGACTCAGAAGTATGGCAGCACCACAAATGTTGGAAGGCAGAGCGGCGGGTGTACAAGTAATGGATGCAGATAATGTAGTTGTTATTGGATACGGGACATCAAAAAAGGAAAGTTTAAAATCTGATACTACTTTAAAGGAAGAAAAATCTTCTCAAAATAATCAATCAAAATCAAATCAATCGGAAGTCCAGGTGCGAAAAAATTTTTCCGAAACTGCTTTTTTCTTTCCAGATCTGAAAACAGATTCATCCGGCAATGTCGAATTTTCTTTCACTATGCCCGAAGCAGTAACGCAATGGAAATGGATGACCTTTGCACACACTAAAAATTTATCTTTCGGTTATTCGGAAAAAAATATTGTTACACAAAAACAATTAATGGTTCAACCAAATCTTCCAAGATTTTTACGCGAAGGAGATAGAATAGAACTAAGCGCCAAGATTGTAAATCTCACAGATTCTGAAATGACAGGCCAGACTGAATTGCAGCTCTTCGATGCAACAACGAACCAACCGGTTGACGGACTATTTATAAATCGCGAAGCCAATCAATATTTTACTGCTGAAGCAAAACAAAGTGTTACAGTTAATTTTTCTATTGATGTTCCTTATCAATTTTCTAAACCGATCACTTATCGCATTATTGCAAAATGTAAAAATATAAGCGATGGCGAAGAAGCCACACTGCCGGTGCTGAGTAATCGGATATTAGTTACAGAAAGTTTGCCGTTAAACATGCGTGGTTCCGGAAATAAAAATTTCAAATTTGAAAAATTATTGCAAAGCGGAAACAGTGAAACGTTGAGTAATCATGCGCTCACCGTTGAATATACTGCAAATCCGGCCTGGTATGCAGTACAGGCCTTGCCTTATTTAATGGAATATCCTTACGAATGTGCCGAACAAACATTCAATCGTTTTTATGCCAATGCGCTTGCTTCGAAAATTGTTTTGTCCTCTCCGCGCATCAGGCAAATTTTTGAGAAATGGAAAATTACTGATACATCAGCGTTAGTTTCTAATCTTCAAAAAAATCAGGAATTGAAATCCGTGTTGTTGGAAGAAACACCCTGGGTTTTGCAGGCAAAGGATGAATCGCAACAGAGAAAAGATATTGCTTTGCTGTTTGATATGGTAAGAATGAATGGTGAATTGGAATCAACGTTGAGCAAATTACAGGATATGCAACTTGACGATGGAAGTTTTTGCTGGTTTAAAGGCGGTAGGGATGACCGTTATATTACCCAATATATTATAACAGGAATTGCACGTTTGAAAAAGATGAATGCATTGCCACTATCTGCGGCAGAAAAAATAAATTCATTATTATCTAATGCAATTTCTTATCTCGATAAAAAAATAAAAGATGATTATGATGATCTTGTGAAATATAAATCAAATCTTGCTGGTAACAATCTTGGTTATATGCAGATTCAATATTTGTATGTGCGCAGCTTTTTTCCCGAGTATTCAATTCCCGGAAATGTTTTTAAGTCTGTGAATTATTACCGCAAACAATCACAACAATACTGGCTGCAGCAAAACAAATATATGCAGGCGATGATCGCATTATCATTGTTCAGAACAGGAGATATTAAAACTGCGAAAGATATTCTCGCATCATTAAAACAAAATGCAATTGTGAATGAAGAAACAGGAATGTATTGGAAAGAAATTAGCGGCGGCTATTACTGGTATCAATCACCTGTTGAAACGGAATCACTATTAATAGAAGCATTCCGGGAAATTTCGAAAGATGAAAAATCAGTTGACAATATGAAAACATGGTTGTTAAAACAAAAGCAAGCACAAGCATGGAAAACTACGAAAGCCACTGCTGACGCATGTTACGGGTTATTATTACAAGGTTCTGATTTACTTGCAGAAGAAAAAAGTATTCAAATTCGGTTAGGCAACACCGTTATATCGTCATCTGATAATAATGCTCAGGCAGGCACTGGTTATTTTAAAAAAGTTATTGATGGAAATTTAGTAAAACCGGAAATGGGAAATATTAATGTAACTATTTCTAACCAATCAACTAATCAACAAATAAACTCTTCATCGTGGGGTTCAGTGTATTGGCAATATTTTGAAAACACGGATAAAATAACTTCATCATCAACTCCTCTTCAGTTAACAAAAAAGTTATTTGTGGAAAAAAATACAGATCGCGGTATTGTTATTGAACCAATCGAAGAAAATGCTACAGTAAAAATAGGAGATAAAATAAAAGTGAGAATTGAATTACGTGCAGATCGGGATATGGAGTATGTGCATATGAAAGATATGCGCGCATCATGCATGGAGCCGGTTAATGTTTTAAGCGAATATAAATGGCAGGGCGGGTTAGGATATTACGAAAGCACAAAAGATGCGAGCACTAATTTCTTTTTTGGATGGCTGCCAAAAGGAACTTACGTTTTTGAATACACATTGTTTGTAATTGCCGCAGGAAATTTCAGCAATGGCATTACAACCGTTCAATGCATGTATGCGCCGGAATTTACCAGCCATAGCGAAGGATTCAGGATTAATGTGGAATAAAACTATTGCTCGCAGATTATACGAATTTTCACAGATAAGTTTATTTATTTCATCTGTGGATTTCTGTGTAATCTGTGAGAGAAAAAACAATGCAAACAGATATATTAATTATCGGTCAGGGAATTTGCGGAACTTTTTTGAGTTACTATCTGCAAAAAGCGGGACTGTCATTTATTATTATTGATGAACAAAAACTTTTTACTGCGTCAAAAGCTGCGGCAGGAATTATTAATCCGGTTACCGGAAGAAGAATTGTAAACACCTGGATGATTGATGAGTTGTTACCTTTTGTAAAAAACGTTTATCAGCAAATTGAAAGTGAAACTGCAATCAACTGCTTCTCACAAAAAAATATTGTTGATTTTTTTCCTTCACCGCAAATGCGCAATGCTTTTTTGGATCGCTTTAAAGACGATAATCAATATTTAAAATTATCAGCTGACGAAAAAATATGGCTTGAAAATTTTAATTATGATTTTGGTTTTGGAGAAATTGAGCCAGCTTATCTTATTGATGTAAGAACTTTACTTTCTTTTTTCAGAAAAAGATGGATTGATGATAATTTATTATTGGAAGAACATTTTAATATAGATCATCTTCACATTTCTGAAAATAAAATTTCTTATAAAGATATAGTTGCTGATAAAATTATTTTTTGTGATGGCATGGCGAGTTTTTCAAATCCTTATTTTCAAAATCTGCCTTTTGCGCCAAATAAAGGAGAAGCGTTGATAATAGAAATAAAAGAATTTCCATCAACCCATATTTTTAAAAAAGGAATTAATATAGTTCCGTGGAAAGGAAATTTATTTTGGATCGGCTCATCTTACGAATGGAAATTTAATGATGACAAGCCATCAGAAAATTTTCGGAGACAAACAGAATCACTTCTTCGTAGTTGGATGAAAAATGATTTTACAGTTATCGAACATTTTTCTTCCGTTCGTTCTGCAACGCTGGAACGCAGGCCGTTTGTGGGTTTTCATCCTATCTATAAAAATATTGGTTTGTTGAACGGGATGGGAACAAAAGGGTGCTCATTAGCTCCTTTTTTTGCGCGGCAGTTTGTTGAGCATATTATTAACAACTCTCCATTGCACAAAGAAGCAAACGTGCAGCGGTTTAATAAAATTCTTAGCCGTAAATAAAAGCGAAGTAAAGTTGATCTATATAACCGCTTTTTGTTTTGTACTAAATACTCTTACAGTTCTCGGAGATGTTTTAAGCACAGTAAGTTTTCCTTTCAACACATTTAAAGGATCCTGGTTTAATACGCGGGTCATCACTTCATATAAAGCAGGTAACTCGTGTTTGAAACGTACAGGGCTTTCAAAAAATATTTCTACTGCTACTGCCCAAAACTCGTGATAATTTGTTGCCGCATAATCTCCCAACAAATTTTTATTTCCAAGCTGCATGCCGGTAAAAATAGGTTTGGCAATTTTTGAGAAATTCGGGAATTCTTTTGTAAAAATTTTATCTTGTTCTGTTGCAGTAATAAAATTTACATAAGCCAACGCATGTCCCATTTCATGCAAACCAATATTGCAATCAGGCGTTTGTCCGGATAATCCTTTAATAAAATTATCCCACGACAAATAAATTCCTGTTTGGTCAACATGCCCCATAAATGGACGGGAATAAAATCCGTAATGATAGTCATCACGCAAAATGAAAATATCTGTAAAATAATTCAGCATGAATTTTTCAAGACCGAAAGTGAGCTGAACAGCAGCAGCGCTAACCAAAATCGGCATTTCAGCGCTTTCCTGCACTTCAATATAATGGAATCGTTTTGCTTTTTTGAACAGGTAAGTTCTGAATAAAAATTTCCGCTGATCTTCCAACCCGAGCCTGTTGTAATATTTAACATGGCCGGATACTACGGAATGATAAAAAGTTTCATTGGAAAGAAAATTCCGAAATTGTTGCCTGATGTAAATTTTGTTGTACAGGTAGGCAACAGGTTTGTGGAGAATGAGTATTCCCAAAACCAAAGAAGCAATAATAATAATTTCCATAAGGTCCATTCTTTTTGTAATTGAGGGTTAACAATCTCTAAGATTGGATCTTCCATTTGATTTGGATGGAACCATTATTTTTTAGCTTTTAAGAGCGAAAAAGGTATGGATAGTTTAATTCAGAGGAAATGAATTATAAAGGAAAATAAAAATAATAAGAAAATTTTATAAATGAAAGCTTTTATGCAAAAATACTGCTGCGATTTAATGTACATTTGCGGCGCGTTAAAAATCAACTGAATATGTACAGAACCCATACATGTGGCGAACTTCGAAGTACAGATATTGGTAAAGAAATCACTCTGGCTGGATGGGTACAAACTGTTCGGAAATTTGGAAGCATTACGTTTGTTGATTTGCGCGACAGGTATGGAATTACCCAACTTTTATTTGGCGAAGAGCTAAATAAACTGTTGGATGAAAATCCTTTGGGTAGAGAATTCGTTTTGCAGGCCACAGGAAAAGTTTCTGAGCGCAGTAATAAAAATAAAAATATTTCTACGGGCGATGTGGAGATTATCGTGAGTTCATTTAAAATTCTCAATAAATCTGCTGTTCCGCCTTTTACTATTAGCGATGAAACGGATGGCGGTGAAGATTTGCGCATGAAATTCCGGTATCTTGATCTCCGAAGAAATCTTGTCAAAAAAAATCTTGAACTGCGTTATGCCCTTAACCGCGCTGCAAGAAATTACCTGCATCAGAATAATTTCATGGATATAGAAACTCCGTTTCTTATTAAATCAACTCCGGAAGGTGCGAGAGATTTTGTTGTTCCATCAAGAATGAATGCAGGACAATTTTATGCATTGCCGCAATCGCCGCAAACATTCAAGCAATTATTAATGGTGAGCGGTTATGATCGTTACTTTCAAGTTGTAAAATGTTTTCGTGATGAAGATTTGCGCGCAGACCGTCAGCCGGAGTTTACACAGATCGATTGTGAAATGAGTTTTGTTGAACAGGAAGATATATTGAACATGTTCGAAGGAATGATTAAATATATTTTTAAAGAAGTAAAAGGAATTGACTATGCAGAAACATTGCAACGAATGACGTGGGAAGATGCAATGTATAATTATGGAAATGATAAACCGGATATACGATTTGGAATGACGTTAAAACATATTGAAAACCTTACTAAAAATAAAGGATTCAAAATTTTTGACGATGCGGAAAAAATTGTTGCAATTGTTGTGGAAGGCGCAAGCGAATATACGCGCAAACAATTAGATGAATTAACAGAATGGGTGAAGCGTCCGCAAATCGGAATGTCGGGATTGATTTATGTTAAGTGTAATACAGATGGCTCATTTAAAAGCAGCATTGATAAATTTTTTGATAATGACGCGCTTAAATTAATAGGAGAGAAATCTAATGCAAAACCTGGCGATTTAATTTTAATACTCGCTGGCAAACAGGAAAAAACTTTGAAAGCCATAAGCGAATTGCGTTTGGAAATGGGCGAAAGGTTAGGCCTAAGAAAGAAAGATGAATTCAAATTATTATGGGTAACCGATTTTCCCTTGTTTGAATATAGCGAAGAAGATAATCGTTGGGTTGCGCGCCACCACCCATTTACAGCGCCAAAGCCGGAGCATATTTCTGTGATGATTGATAACGATCCGGAAATTAAAAATGCGGCAAACTATCTGCAACATCCTTATGCAAACATCAAAGCAAATGCTTATGATATGGTGCTGAACGGAAATGAAATTGGGGGCGGATCAATCAGAATTTTTCAGCGCGATTTACAGGAAAAAATGTTTGCCGCTTTAGGCATGAGCAAAGAAGAATCTTTGCACAAATTCGGATTTCTTCTCGGCGCATTTGAATATGGCGCTCCGCCGCACGGTGGCATTGCATATGGCTTCGATAGGTTGTGCGCTATTCTCGGCGGCAGCGAAAGCATCCGCGATTTTATTGCATTTCCAAAAAATAATTCGGGAAGAGATGTTATGCTCGATGCGCCATCAACTATTGATGATAAACAATTGGATGAGCTGAAAATAAAATTGAATCTAAAATAAAATTGTTTTCTTTTTTGGTAACCAGCTTCGGTTTTTCATAGCATCATCCTTGCGTCGCACACTTGTACTGTTGATTCTTTATGCAGCTCTGGTTTATAATTTGTAACAACATTTTTTTCAAAAAGAATTCATCTAAAAAATTCAGAAAAGCCTTCTTTTTAAAAAATAAAAAAGAATTATTATCACAATCAAAAGAACAACAGTTTCCAAAACCGATTTTATTATACTCAGTTCTTTGTCCTGCCCCTTTTGGATTTTGTCTTTGCAATTTGCGATGTATAAAGAAACTGTGGGATAAAAATTATTAAGCTGTTTCACTTTTTCAAAATTGCTCAATGCTTTGTGATAATATTTTTTGTTGTAATAATTTAGTCCCTCTAAAAAAAATTCTGTTGCTTCACTTTGTGATGGAGTTATATCTGCCGAATCAATAAACTCATCAAGTATTGCAATAGGAATTGCGAAATTCAATCCTGCAGCTAATCCGCCGCTGTTTTCCAAACTCCCAAAAGTGGTAAGCCCAATCACTTCGCCGCTACTGTTGCAAACCGGTCCGCCGCTGCTTCCATGATTTATGCTTGCATCCATTTGTATAACCGGCCAACCATTTGCTGATTTTTTGATGGCGCTCACAATACCTGTGGTTAATGTTGGTTCAATTGCCGATTCCGCAGAAACATAATTATTATTTGTTGCCGGCCCCGGGTATCCATAAACAAATAATTGTTCACCAACTTCCGGCAACTCGCCGCCATCAATTTTAAGAGTTGGTAAACTTGAGTCGCCATCAATTTTAAGAATTGCTATATCCTTTCCCGGCATCGGAGAACCTTTTACAATAACAGATGCTAATTTTCTTTTTCCGGAATTTTTATTATCAGCTTCATCTGTGGCATAAACAACATACACATTCTTTTTTAAATCGTACAAAGACATTGAAAAAAGACGAGTGTATACAGAAGCAAAAGTGTTATAGAGTAAACTGCGTTGCTGCTCCGTAAATTTTGCCGCCCACGAATTTTCGAGCGCCTGAATATTAGCATCCGTTATTTGCTGGAATGCAGCAAGAATAAATTGTCTTCGGATAAAAGCGTTATCACTTTCTATCAAATGACAATTGGTGGCAACATATCCATCACCTGTAATAAAAAAACCCGAGCCACTTGCCGTAATTTCTTCGGGCTGCTTAACGTAATCAGATGTGGGTTTAAAAAATCTTCCGGGATTATTATTCATTTCTCTGAGAACAATATCTAATTTTTGTTCTGGCGTGAAAGCCAATCCGCTGGTATCAACCCGTTGAATGGAATCCAGCAGCATATTAAAATCGCGGTTTGCAACCCGCATATTATTGACATAAACGGTAGCAGAAAAAACCGTTTTTACCATTACTATGCCAGGTCTGTTCAACGCATAATTTTCTACAGCAGAATAATTCTGTGCAAAAGAATTCAGGCAAATACAAAAAAGAAAAATGAAAAACGGGGTTATGATCTTTTTCATCGAATGGTAAACACATTTTTGCAACAAACAAATGTTACTTTAATTAAACTCTAAAACAGGCAAGTTGTTGTATTATTGTTATTCATTTTATTATGACAACTCCATTAGCAGAACGACTTCGTCCGCAAACGCTCGATCAACTCATAGGTCAAAAACACCTTACAGGCAAAGGTAGTGTATTGCGTTTAGCCATTGAGCAGGGTAAGATACCATCTATAATATTGTGGGGTCCGCCGGGTTCAGGCAAAACTACAATCGCTAATATTATTGCGCATACTTTACAGGTTCCATTTTATACATTGAGTGCAATTTCTTCCGGCGTAAAAGAAGTGCGGGAAGTAATTGATGAAGCAAAACAAAAACCAGGAACGATTTTATTTATTGATGAAATTCATCGTTTCAATAAAGGGCAGCAGGATGCGTTGCTCGGTGCAGTAGAAAAAGGAACTATAAAATTGATTGGCGCCACAACAGAAAACCCATCTTTTGAGGTGAACAGTGCGTTGCTTAGCCGATGCCAGGTTTACGTGTTGAAGCCTCTCGATGAAAAAGATTTGATTCAACTGCTGCAATATGCAATAAATAATGATCAAGAATTAAAAAAGAAAAAAATTGAATTAAAGGAAACTGCTGCGTTAATTAATATTTCCGGCGGCGACGCAAGAAAATTATTGAATTTACTTGAACTTATTGTTGATGCATCAAACAAAAAAGATTCAATAACTATTACCGACGATCTTGTAATGGATATTGCACAAAAAAGAATTGCCCTGTATGATAAAAAAGGAGAGCAACATTATGATATCATTTCTGCATTTATAAAATCAATGCGTGGCAGCGATCCTAATGCAGCAGTTTACTGGCTTGCACGAATGATCGAAGGTGGAGAAGATGTAAAATTTATTGCAAGAAGAATGGTGATACTTGCCAGCGAAGATATTGGCAACGCTAATCCCAATGCATTGGTTCTTGCCAACGCAACATTTGATGCAGTTAATAAAATTGGTTACCCGGAGTCAATGCTTATTTTATCGCAGTGCGCAACATATCTTGCGTCTTCTCCAAAAAGTAATTCGGCAACGGTTGCAATTGGCGCAGCGATGAGTGCTGTTAAACAATACGGAGATCTTCCGGTGCCGTTTCACATTCGAAATGCGCCAACACAACTGATGAAGAATCTTGATTATGGGAAAAATTATCAGTACAGTCATAGCTTTGAAAATAATTTTTCAGAACAGGAATATTTGCCGAAAGAAATTTCAGGTAATAAATTTTATGAACCGGGAAAAAATGCAAGAGAAGAAGAGTTAAGAAAATTTCTGAAAAATCTTTGGAAAGAAAAATATAGATACTGATAGTTTACGATTTTGAGTTTTAATTTTCAAGTTCACTTCTTCATAAAAGCTCACGAATTCAAAACTGTAAACTTAAAACTGTAAACTCAAAACTATAATGATCTGGATTTGTAAAAAATTTGATGAACTTGCTCCGCATGAGTTATATGCAATATTGCAATTACGCAATGAGGTTTTTGTAGTTGAACAGAATTGTGTTTTTCAGGATGCAGATAATAAAGATCAATATTGCTATCACCTGATGGGCTGGCTGCAAGATGATCTTGTTGCCTATTCAAGAATTGTTCCGCCGGAAATATCCTATAGTGAATCTTCTATAGGGCGTATAGTAACTTCACCAAAAGCAAGAAGAACAGGCGCCGGCAAAGAACTTCTGGAGCAGAGCATAAATCAACTGCATAAATTATTTGGAAATGTTTCTGTAAAAATCGGAGCGCAGATGTACCTGAAAAAATTTTATGAATCATTCGGATTCGTGCAAACGAGCGATATTTATTTTGAAGATGACATCCCTCATATCGAAATGTTATTGTGTTCAAAATAGCTTTCCTTATTTGGGAAAAAAATAATTCTAAAAATTTCCATTCTTTAGCACACAAAAAAAATGTTTTTGACGTTTGTTATTATGTGAACCAGTTTTAAATGATTTTAAGCTGGATAGAATCCAAACCATAGAAAATCTAAAATCTAATATTGATGAAAAAAAATTTACACGGGCTAGTGTGTAAATGTGCACTGCTGCTAACCGTAACCCTAACTGTGAGCTACACTTCATTCAGCCAGTTATCCGCAGGCACATACTTTGAGGGGGGTATAACTGCAGGCCCAATGGTTTTTTTGGGCGATCTTGGCGGTCATGCCGGAAAAGGAACAACATTTATTAAGGATTATAATTTACCCACAACAAGATTGACTGTCGGTGCTTTTCTTGCTGCATATCCTGCTGAATGGATCGGATTCAGATTAGATTTAAACTACGGTGCTCTTGCTGGCAACGATGAGCTTGTTGTCAACAAAGGTGGCGATGAAGAAACACGCAAACTCAGAAACCTGAATTTTCGTACTAAAATTGCCGAAGCCTATGTAGCGACAGAAATTTATCCAACTGTTTTTTTTGAAGACGAACCGACTGATGTGCAAGGAAGGCTAAGACCTTATGCATTATTAGGAATTGGTGTTTTTCATTTTAATCCGCAAGGTACTTATTTTGATTCAACAACACAACAAACGAGTTGGGTTAATCTCAGGCCTCTTCATACAGAAGGCGAAGGTTTTGCAGAATACCCGGGAAGAAAAGAATATTCACTCACTCAAATAAATATTCCTTTTGGCATCGGTATAAAATACTACATCAATCAAAATATAAATGTTTCATTCGAAATTATACATCGTAAGACATTCACAGACTATATTGATGATGTAAGCACGACTTTTATAGACCCTGCTTTATTTTATAAATATCTGCCGGCTGCACAAGCTAAGATAGCTGTTGAAATGGCAGATAAAAGCCCTTTGCGCAACATACCGGGAAGTGGATATGGCGTTAACGGTAAAAGAGGAGATCCAACACAAAACGACGGTTATTTTACGGCAGGGTTTAAATTGGCAATTCGTCTTGGAGCAGGAAATGAAAGAATCTGGAGAAATTCAACACATTGCCCTATACTACGTTTCTAAGATTGGAGAGATATAAATATTTGTTGATCGTTCTCTTTTTTAATATTGATTCAATAAATCAATATACCCTATGATGAAAACTATACAAACACAAAAACGAAATTGTAATTTCATTTTTTATATTTTACTTGTTGCAATTTTATTGCCTTCACTTGCATCGGCATATTCCAAAACCAGCGAT
Source organism: Chitinophagia bacterium (assembly GCA_963774065.1). Taxonomy (GTDB): domain Bacteria; phylum Bacteroidota; class Bacteroidia; order Chitinophagales; family Chitinophagaceae; genus Puia. Next base: position 749,411 of record CAVZDO010000003.1, on the reverse strand, counting down.
ACGGCTGTATTCAAAAAATTTTCCGGTAACAAAAATCAAAGCATACAATTATTTTCCGGCTCCGGTAAACAAACAATCTTTTTTTCTGCGAAACTCAAACAGAAGAAAATTTATCGTTTTTATATGTTTGATATGGATGGAAAACTTGTTGCAGAAAATTATCTTGTTAATAAACAAGGCGTGGAATTTACGAACATGCAAAAAGGCGAATATTATTTTGAAATATTGAATAATGATGATCGAATAGAAAACGGCACACTGACAATTAAATAAAGTTCTTTTTAGCTATAACGAACAACCAATAAGCAGCGGGGAAAATTGATAAAATCTGATATCCGAAAACAAAGGTTATCCGTAACCTGATCCGTTCCCTATTTTTGGTACCCTTATGAAATGATTTTATTAATGAATACCTGCTTTCGCTTATTGGTAATTTCAAAATCTTTGGATTCCCATCCAATATCTTCAATAGCCCGCGGTGAGTAACTGCCGGCTATTCGTTTTTTATCAATACAATCTTAACTTATTTCAAAAATATTTCCCCGGCTTCTTTCCAGTTGTTGATACGATCATAATCCGTAACAGTAAGATTATGCGCAGCAGTAAATAAATATTTTTTTCCTTTAAAATGTTTCAGATTTTTTACATGATCGTCAATCATATAATCTCCGCAAATCAAACGTTTGTCGCCGCACAGAGCAATTTGTTTCCATGTAAAAAAAGGAAAATGATCAAGCAACCAATCCATTTTATCTTTTAATGAATTCGGAAATTCTGTTGCCGCGGATACAATGAACATTTCGTACCGCTGATTCATTTCTCTTAATACATCCACACTGTCTGCAATTACCGGCAGGTTCCTGAAAAATCCGGGAGATAATATTCTTTCCATAATTAATGATTGGTGTTCGTCCGGAAATCCTTTAACCCAGGAGCCAACAAGCATCTTATCCCAATCCACATCCATCTCATATTTTTTTCTGTACCACCCGATCATTTCATTCATCGGATCAGCAATTACTTCATCCATATCAACAATCACTCTTTGCATATTTTTTTATTTACAATGTACGATTTTTTAAATTTCGGTTATACATGGCTGTTAGCTAATAGCCAATAGCGGTTAGCTGCATTGCGACAATAAACTTCTCCTTACTGTTACTGCTTACCATTACTGTTCAATTCTTTTTTCAAAAATTCTGCAGTAAAACTTTCTTTATTTTTTATCAGTTCTTCGGGCGTTCCTTCAAACAAAATTCTTCCGCCGCCATCACCTCCTTCCGGACCGAGATCAATAACATGATCGGCCACTTTAATAACATCCAGGTTATGTTCAATTACCAAAACAGTATTTCCTCTATCAACTAATTTATTCAGCACGTCCAGGAGATGCTGAATGTCTTCAAAATGCAAACCGGTTGTTGGTTCATCTAAAATATAAAAAGTTTTTCCGGTATCTTTTTTTGATAGCTCCGTTCCGAGTTTAACACGCTGCGCTTCGCCACCACTCAGCGTTACAGCCGATTGCCCTAAGGTTATATATCCCAATCCAACTTCCTGCAACACTTTTATTTTTCGATAGATATAAGGAACATTTTGAAAAAATTCCACAGCTTCATCAACAGTCATATCCAATACATCGCTGATAGATTTTCCTTTGTAACGAATTTCCAATGTTTCGCGATTATATCTTTTGCCATTGCATTTTTCGCAATGCACATATACATCGGGCAAAAAATTCATTTCAATAACGCGCATGCCGCCGCCTTCGCAAACATCGCAGCGTCCACTTTTTACATTGAAAGAAAATCTTCCTGCATTATAGCCGCGAATTTTTGCTTCAGGAACTGAAGCAAATAAAGTTCTGATGTCGGTAAAAAATCCGCAATAGGTTGCAGGGTTGCTTCTTGGTGTTCTTCCGATTGGCGACTGATCAATTTCAATCACTTTATCTATATGCTCCAATCCCTTTATGGTTTTATATTGCAGCGGATTTGCTTTTGAATTGTAACGCATGCTTGCTAAGAATAGGATACAACGTTTCATTGATCAAGGTTGATTTGCCGCTTCCGCTAACGCCTGTTACCACAATAAATTTTCCCAACGGAAATTTTACATCAACATTTTTAAGATTGTTTCCTTTGGCGCCTTTCAGCTCCAAAAATTTTCCATTGCCTTTTCTTCTTTCGGATGGAACTGCAATTTGTTTGTGATGCCATTAAGATAAGATGAAGTGAGCGTATTTAATTTCAGCAGCTCTTTCGGAATTCCTTCTGCTACAATTTTTCCGCCGTAATGACCAGCACGGGGACCAATATCAATTAAATAATCGGCAGCGAGCATAATATCTTTATCATGCTCTACAACCAAAACGCTGTTGCCGATATTTCGTAAATTTTGTAAAGCATCTATGAGGCGATGATTATCGCGTTGATGCAAACCGATACTTGGCTCATCTAAAATATAAGTAATGCCCTGTAACTGCGAACCAATTTGTGTTGCAAGCCTGATACGCTGAGACTCGCCACCACTAAGGGTTCTGGTGGCCGGTTGAGTGTGAGATATGTTAATCCAACGTCTAACAAAAATTGTAACCGTTCACGAATTTCTTTAAGAATATCTTTTGCAATGATGCTTTGTTTGTTGTTTAATCTTTTTTCAATTCCGGAAAACCAATGCTAATAAGTTTATTCAGATTTTTTTCGCCCAACTCAGAAATATTCATTCCATCAACTTTAAACCACAAGACTTTCTTTTTTTAATCTTGCACCATTGCATGTTTCGCATTTTTTCAATTCCATATATTTTTCAACCCACAATCTCAGCGCTTCCGTACTGTACGATGAAGAAAACCATCGCTTCAGCATTGGAATTATTCCTTCATAGGTTCCTGTATATGATTCCGGAATTGTTTCATCATTTACATCTACATCAAAACTTTTATTTGCATTTCCGTCTCCGTATAAAAGCAAATTAAGTTGCGACTCCGGCAAATCTTTTATCGGCTTATCTAAATTGATTTTATATTTTTTTGCAAACCGCACAACCTGCTGAAACACGCTGGCATCGCGCTCTTCGCCGAGTGGCACGATGGCGCCTTCTTTTACACTTTTTGTTTTATCGGGTAAAACTTCGTTTGAATGCTTATTGTATAAACATCTCCCAATCCTTTGCAAACGGGGCAAGCGCCATACGGAGAATTAAATGAAAAAGCTATTTGGCGAAGGCTCTTCATAACTGATTCCGGTGTCTTCGCACATTAGTTGTTTGCTGTATTGAACAACTTTATCAAAATCATTTATAAGAATAAACATCAGGTCTTTTCCAATCTGCAGAGATTTTTGTACGCTCTGACTTAATCTCACTTTCATTTCAGTTGTTACTGCCATTCTATCGATCACAATTTCGATATCGTGAATTTTGTAACGATCAACCTGCATTTTTGAAGTGAGATCTTTTATTTCGCCATCCACTCTTACTTTTAAATACCCTTTTTTGCGAATGTCTTCAAACAATTCCCGGTAATGACCTTTTCTTCCGCGAACAACCGGAGCCAATAAAGTGATTTTTTTGTTTTTGAATTTTGAAAAAACATTCTCTACAATTTCTTCCTCGCTGAACTTTACCATTTTTTTTCCGGTGTTGTAAGAATATGCTTCGCCGATTCTTGCAAATAACAAACGCAAAAAATCGTACACTTCGGTAACAGTTCCAACGGTGCTTCGCGGATTTTTGTTTGTGGTTTTTTGTTCGATGGAAATTACGGGGCTTAGGCCTGTGATTTTATCAACATCCGGCCGTTCCATATCGCCGATAAATTGTCGGGCATATGCGCCAAAACTTTCCATGTAACGGCGTTGACCTTCAGCATAAATAGTATCAAATGCCAATGAAGATTTTCCGCTGCCGCTTATGCCGGTGATAACAACTAATTTATTTTTCGGAATTTTTATATCGAGGTTTTTCAAATTGTGCACACGCGCTCCCTGCACATCAATAGTATCATCTGCCATAGTTCTTGTTAAGTAAAAAATTAAAAGTAAAAAGTAAAACCGGGTTAAAATTTTTCAATTGCTCTAAGATAAGAACAAATGCATTGTTGTTTGGTTTGAAAAATTTTACACACAAATGTTTACGGAATTATAGTAAATTTTTTCAAAGAGCAGGCTAAAGTTGAATAGAATTGTTGCTGTACAAGAGTGCGACGCAACGATGATGCTATGAAAAACCGAAGTTGGCATCAAAAAAAAATTTCAAAAATGAAAAGGCCGGCACTTGATGCGCCGGCCTTTACTCTTATTCACCAGATCTATATTTATTATTGATGCAATGTTACTGTTGGAACTTTTGTTACTGAGCTTGAATCCACAACAATGCTGCTAAGTGTAGTATCATTATATCCATTGCCGCCGATGATATCAATGGAGTAAGTTCCTGCTGTTACGCCTCTGAACTTATACACACCACTCCACCAATCGGGTATTGCATATAATGTATCGCTGCCGTTGATTGCCTCAACAAGTGCGCCTGCTCCAGGAGGAAGTACGAATCCTTCTATTTTTGAAAGATGCATGTCGTTAAAAGCAACAACATAAGGTTTCAGATAAAATGTTCCGCTCCAGAAGAAAATAGATCTTTCCAGGTTAAAGTCGAGCCAGAGTTTGAAGTTATCGTTAGTGATGCTAAAAACATTTTCCCTGCGAACGTTAATATCAAAGAAGGGTTCTGGCCCGAAAACTTCCAACGGATAACTGGTAAGGCTATCGGTATAAATTGAATTATCAGAACCAAGGGTAATTCTTACTTTCAGCACCTTACCTGATGGATATGTGCCTGCAGCCAGCAATGTATCAGCGCCGTTGCGTAAGTCCATTAAATTGTACGTGCCGGGTGTAATGGAAAGTGTGTCCCATATTACAGATTTGTCCTGCGGTCCGCGATGGCGGCCACAATAATCATTATCCCATTGATTTACAAAATCCGAATCATTTTGTTGCGTGGATGTATCTATAAGAACCGCAACCTGCCTGATATCTACAAGCACCTTGTAAAAATCTATCGGGCCATCCGACATGTATATTGACATCTTTGATTGCCCGGCAGGAATGTTTGCTCCTGAATTCATTGAGCTTTCCTTATTACATGCTACAAAGAAAAGTAGCGCCAGTACGCCGCCCGCGACGAGGATTTTTGATTTTACAGTTTTCATGTTGTGAAGTTTTACGTAGAAATACGACCATGGAAGAAGATTAATTAAAGATTTGGATTCAAAAACTGTTCCGACTTTACTTTTTAACTTATTGAACTGTTACATTAACAATCAAATCACAATTTCCTAAACAATATTTTTTTCAACCAGTTTACTTTTCCTGCCTGCTAAATATCTTATACTGGTTAACTTGAATGACAGTTGCCTGAGCGAAAAAAAAATTCTGTTTCTATTAATGTAGCTCTGCGACCTGATTTTTCGCAAGAAGTTTAATCGCCCTCAAAATTTTTTTTACTTGCCGGTTTTGCAGACCAAGATTTATGAAATGAGGAAAAATTTCGGCAACCCGGCTGATTTACATAATTGTTGACGTTATTGAAATATAGTAAAGTCCGGCTTCGGTAGTTTAATAATCAAGTCTGAAAAAAAATAATATAGAAATAACAGGATTTATCAAAAAGTCCACTAAATTTGTTGACTATTTTTCCTAATCATGCAAACAACAAGATTACCATATACCTCTCCCGAACAACAAATTTGTTGTTGCATTTGTTGTTGTTGTATGCCGCAAGGCATACTTTAATTTTTTTCCGAACCCTCGCGGGCTTTTATCGTTTCTTATTATATCGAAAATTGAAATCCCATTTTATATCTAAATCATTATCTCACTTTCTAAACAAATTATCATGAGCAATCATCATTTTGAGACGCTGCAACTTCACGCAGGTCAGCAAATAGACCCAACTACCAAAGCAAGGGCAGTTCCGATTTATCAAACAACATCTTATGGTTTCGACAATTCCGAACATGCGGCAAATCTTTTTGGATTAAAACAATTCGGAAATATTTATACGCGCATAATGAATCCTACAACGGATGTTTTTGAACAACGCATTGCTGCACTCGAAGGTGGCGTTGCTGCATTGGCAACAGCTTCAGGGCAGGCATCCCAATTTCTTGCATTAAATAATATTTTGCAGTCGGGAGATAATTTTGTTACAACAAGTTATTTATACGGAGGCACCTATAACCAATTTAAAGTTGCTTTTAAAAGATTAGGTATTGATGTAAGATTTGCCGATGGCGATGATGCCGAAAGTTTTGTAAAGCACATTGATAAAAACACGAAAGCAATTTATTTAGAAACAATTGGCAACCCGCGTTTGAATATTCCTGATTTTAAAAAATTTGCCGACCTGGCTAAAGAATATGATTTGCCATTGATTGTTGATAATACATTCGGTACTGCCGGTTATCTTTTTCGCCCGATAGAACATGGCGCAAATGTAGTTGTGGAATCTGCAACCAAATGGATTGGTGGTCACGGAACAGCTATAGGTGGAGTGATTGTTGACGCAGGAAATTATAATTGGGCTAACGGAAAATTTCCACAATTCACGGAGCCATCAGAAGGATATCATGGATTAAAATTCTGGGATGTTTTTGGTGAAGGCAATCCGCTCGGGTTACCAAATATTGCTTTTGCAATTCGTGCAAGAGTAGAAGGGCTGCGGGATTTCGGCGCATCGCAGGCTCCGTTCAATTCGTTTTTATTATTGCAGGGCTTGGAAACATTATCACTTCGCGTGCAGCGCCATGTTGATAATGCATTGAATTTAGCGCAGTGGCTGGAACAACATCCGCAGGTTGAATTCGTACAATATCCCGGGTTGAAGAGCAGCCCATATCATGATCTTGCAAAAAAATATTTGAAAAATGGATTTGGCGGCATATTGAATTTTGGCGTGAAGGGCACAAAAGAAAATGCCAGCAAATTTATTGATTCATTAAAACTCGCCAGTCATTTGGCAAATGTTGGCGATGCAAAAACTTTGGTTATTCATCCTGCATCAACAACGCACGAGCAGTTGAGTGAAGCAGAACAAATTGCCGCAGGTGTGCAACCAAACCAGGTGCGCATCAGCGTGGGCATTGAACATATTGATGATATCAAAGCAGATTTTGAACAGGCATTTGAAAAAGTGTTTGCGAAAGAATTGGTTGGGTAAGAAAAGTAGTAAGTAATAAGTAATAAGTCGTAAGAATTAAAACCATTATTTACCAAACGACAGAATAACTATTAAGCATCGTTGCGTCGCACTCTTGTACTGTTAGCTCTTTATTGAGCGATGGTTGAGTAAATGCGACATAATGAATTAGTGAATAATATTTCTCGCAAAGGCGTGGCGGCGCAACGAAGAAAAATATTGCAGCTTCGCGTCTTTGCGAGAAAATTTCTCTAACAAAAAAATAAAAAATTTGTCTCATAAAACATTTACATACAATAAACCATTCGCGCTTGAGTCGGGAATTATTCTTCCGCAATATCATTTAGGTTACACAACGCACGGAAAATTAAATGAAGAAAAAGATAATGTTGTTTGGATATTTCATGCGTTAACCGCAAACAGCGATCCCGCAGAATGGTGGCCTGGCTTAGTTGGAGAAGGAAAAATTTTTGATCCTGCACAATATTTTATTGTGTGTGTGAACATGCCAGGCAGTTGCTATGGCAGTATAGGTCCGCTGGATATAAATCCACATACGCATGACTGTTACTATCATGATTTTCCTTTTTTCACTCCGCGGGATATGATTCGCGCTTACCAGCCATTGCGTAAGTATTTAGAAATTGAAAAGATTCATATAGGTATAGGTGGTTCAATGGGAGGTCAGCAATTACTTGAATGGGCAATTGAAGAGCCGGAATTATTTGAATATATTTTCCCCCTCGCCACTAATGCGCAACATTCGCCGTGGGCAATTGCGTTTAATGCATCGCAAAGATTATGCATTGAAGCGGATGCAACATGGAAAGAAAAAAATATTCATGCTGGTATTGAAGGAATGAAAGTTGCACGTTCCGTTGCATTAATTTCTTACCGTCATTATGAAACGTATTTGCATAGCCAGCAAAATGAAAATGATTTGCAAATTGAAAATTTCAAAAGCGAATCTTATCAACGTCACCAGGGAGAAAAATTGGCCAAACGTTTTAACGCTTTCAGCTATTATAAATTAAGTCAGAGCATGGATTCGCACAATGTTGGCAGAGCGCGCGGAAGCATTCAAAAAGCGTTGCATCTTATCCAGGCAAAAACTCTGGCAATAGGAATTGAAACAGATATTCTTTTTCCAATCGTCGAACAACAATTTATTGCAGCAAATATTTCCGGAGCTGCATATAAAAGTATTTATTCAACTTTCGGGCACGATGGATTTTTGCTCGAGTACGAATCAATTAGTGAATTAATTAACGAATTCATTCATTCAAAAAAAGTTTCTAACCGTAAATTTGCAGTAATAAATTAATCATGGACGCACATAAGCAATTAACCATCGGACTTTTTGGATTTGGCGTAGTAGGCGAAGGACTTTATAAAGTATTACATCAAACACCATCATTGAAAGCTACTATTAAAAAAGTTTGCATAAAAAATCCCGATAAAAAAAGAGATGCACCTGCAGCATTATTTACTACCGACAGAAATGAATTATTATTCGATCCTGAAATTAATGTGATAGTAGAAGTAATTAACGAATCAGAGCCGGCATTTGAAATTGTTTCTACCGCGCTAAAAAATAAAAAAGCAGTTGTAAGCGCCAGCAAAAAAATGATTGCCGAACATTTGCCTGAGTTATTGAGATTGCAGGAAGAAACAGGCGAACCTTTTTTATATGAAGCTGCTGCATGCGCGTCAATTCCTGTAATAAGAAACCTGGAAGAATATTATGACAACGATCTGCTTCATTCCATGAAAGCAATTGTAAATGGTTCAACCAATTTTATTCTTACAAAAATGTTTGAAGACAAACTGGATTTCCAAGAAGCATTATTATTAGCACAGCAATTAGGTTTTGCCGAAAGCGATCCTAAATTGGATGTTGAAGGTTATGATGCAGTAAATAAATGGACGTTTTTGTTAACGCATGCTTATGGCATTATCGAACACCCTAAGAATATTATTTTTAACGGCATTCAAAATATTCAATTAAGTGATGCATTGGTTGCTAAAGAAAAAAACTACGACATTAAATTAGTTGCGCAGGCAAAAAAATTAATCAATGGCAAAGTTGCAGCTTTTGTGTTGCCGCAATTTGTGAAACACGATGATCATCTTGCTTTTGTAAAAAATGAATACAACGGCGTTGTGATTGAAAGCGGGTTTGCGGATAAACAATTTTTTTACGGCAAAGGCGCCGGAAGTTTTCCAACTGCGTCTGCTGTGCTAAGCGATATTTCTGCTTTGCGTTATCAATACAAATACGAGTACAAAAAATTGTATCATCACAAACCGCACGAACTTACGAATGACTTCTTTATAAAAGCATATATCAGTTTTGACGACTGGAAATATATTCCCAAAGAAAAATTTGAATGGATCGAAGAATGGCATGCGGATGCAGATCGTAAATATTTAATAGGCGTAATTCATTTTAGTCATCTCATAGAAAATAAATGGTGGCGGGATAATAACACTTCACTCATTCTCGCTCCTGAACCAATTATCGAAGACATTGAAATAAGAAAACTCAGAAAAAAAAGTTTGGAACTTGCAGGAATTGTGTAGCATTTTCTTTCTGAAAATTTTCCATCTTTCTTCAAATTATCTTACTTAAAAAGTGATTAGGTGCAACATACAATATTTTGTTGCGCCTTTTTTGTATGTATCATAAGCGAACAGTTTGTGTATCGCAAACGAACTATTTCGTATGATTAGGCTTATTAATAGAGTGCAAATCAAAAATTTATAGTTCTGGCAGTAAAATTGAGAACGGATAATGTGATAATGTGGTGATGTGCTAATGTGAAAATGAAACCATTAAGAATTGGTAATGAATAATTAAAAATAAAGAAATCAGAAATCATCAAATCATACATCAGAAATAACTTTTTATGTTTAAAAATTATTTTACTACTGCCTGGCGCAATCTCAGAAAAAATAAAGTTTTTTCCTTTATCAATATTGCGGGTCTCGCTATAGGTATGGCTGCATGTTTGCTCATAATGCAATATGTAAGTTTTCAGCTTAGCTATGATCATTTTAATAAAAATGCCGATGATATTTACCGCGTATACAACGATCGGTATCAAAACGGAAAATTAATTCAGCATGGAACAATTACTTATTCTGCTATAGGTAAAGCCATGGAAAATGATTTTCCGGAGGTGATTAATCACACGCGTGTTGAACCCTGGGGCAAAACGATCATCAGTCTGAATAATCTTAAAAGAATTGGCGAACAGGAAGTGCTGGCAGTTGATAATTCTTTTCTTTCCATGTTTTCCTACCCGGCGATTGCAGGTGATAAAAACAATGCTTTGAAAGAACCATACAACACTGTTCTTACTGCAAGTTCTGCAAAAAGAATTTTTGGTGTGCACGATAATGACTTTGCATCTCTCGTTGGCTCAACAATTATTATGGGCAAAGATTCGATGCCGTATAAAGTAACGGCAATCATAAAAGACGTTCCGGAAAATTCTCATTTGCAATTTGATATTCTTACTTCATATTCGACGATGCTTGCCGGAAAAAATCCATGGAAAGAAGCCGACTATGATTTTAAGGATTCTGATTTCTGGCATTATATACAATTGAAACATGGAACAAATTATAAAGCGCTCGAAGCAAAATTGCCCGCGTTCAGCGAAAAATATTTCCAGGGAAATAAAGTTTCTGGCAGTGTTGAAAAATTTTATTTGCAACCACTCGCAAGAGCACATTTGTATTCTGATTTTGAATATGAGATAGGACAAACAGATAGCGCCACCGTTGCGTGGGGAATGCTGATAATTGCATTATTCATTATTGTTATTGCGTGGGTTAATTACATAAATCTTTCAACAGCAAAATCTGTTGAGCGCGCAAAAGAAGTTGGTGTGCGAAAAGTTTCCGGCGCAACAAGACAACAATTGATAAAACAATTTCTTACCGAATCGTTATTAATAAATCTTTCTGCATTGATAATTGCATTGCTGCTTGTAAAAATTGTGCAGCAACCATTCAATCATTTGATACAACATAATCTTTCCTTATCGGATTTATTTCAGAAAAGCGATATTAATTATCTTATTACCATTGGATTTATTTCTATGATTCTTGCCGGAATTTTTATTTCAGCTTTTTATCCTGCATTTGTATTATCATCTTTTCAGCCGGTGATGGTTTTGAAAGGGAAATACAGCACTTCAAAAAAAGGAATTTTTTTACGTAAAGGATTAGTGATCGCCCAATTTGCAATTACTGTTACACTTATCATTGGTTCGTTTGTTGTGTACAAACAAATTCGTTTTGTGAGCGAACAAAGTCTTGGCGCAAATATATCGCAGATGCTTGTTATAAATCCACCTAACCTCACAGATTGGGATTCAACATTTATTAATAAGGAAAATAGTTTTTCTGCGGAGCTGAAACAAATACCCAATGTAAAAGCTACGGCTTCATCGTGGAATGTTTTAGGTGAGGAGACGGGAAGAAATTTCAATATCCGCAGAGCAGACCAGGATGCGACAACACATTATACCATGCGTCAGAATGGAACCAGCTTTGGTTTTTTTGATGCATACCAAATAAAATTTTTAGCCGGAAGAGATTTTGATAATGCTGATTATAATCCAGATTTCGACAAACTGCATAATATCATTTTAAACGAAAAGGCGACAAAAATATTAGGGTTTGCTTCCGCACAAGATGCGATTGGAAAAACAATTTATCGGGGAAGTCATAAATGGGATGTGATTGGAGTTACTGCTGATTATCATCAAAAATCTTTGCGTTATACAATTGATGGAATGTTGTTTTTGCCGGTATATAGCAATGGCAGCAGAATTTCTGTACGAGTAGATGCAAAAGATGTTTCTGCAACCGTTGATGCAATCAGAAAAGTGTACGACAAATTTTTTCCGGGAAATTTATTTGATTATTATTTTCTTGACGAAAAATTTAATGAGCAATATAAAAATGATGAGTTGTTTGGAAAAGTGTTTGGCATATTCGGAAGCTTCGCCATTTTCATTGCTTGTCTTGGTTTGCTTGGCCTATCATTATTTGCAACAACGCAACGCACAAAAGAAATCGGCGTTCGCAAAGTGCTTGGCGCATCAGTAGGCAATATTGTTTTTTTATTGTCGAAAGATTTTATCCGATTGGTTGTTATCGCTTTTGTTATTGCATCGCCGGTTGCATGGTTCGTAATGAATAACTGGTTGCAAAATTTTGCATACCGGATTAATATCTCGTGGTGGTTTTTTGCTTTAGCCGGAATGCTTGCTGTGATGGTTGCATTTTTTACAATCAGTTTCCAGGCAATAAAAGCAGCTATTGCAAACCCGGTGAAGAGCTTGAGAACGGAATAGGAATGTGATAATGTGCTAATTTGGAAATGTGATAATGAATGCAGCTAATGGCTATCAGCTAATAGCTAATAGCTAATAGCTAACGGTAATGCATAACCGAAAAAAAACAAATCGTACATCTAAAATCGTAAATAAAATATCATGTTCAGAAATTATTTAAAAACAGCGCTGAGAAATCTTTCAAGACATAAAAGCCATTCCATCATCAACGTTGCCGGACTGGCAGTAGGCTTTGCTGCTTTTCTGTTGATATTTCTTGTGATACAATACGAACAAAGCTTCGACAACTTTCATCTGAAAAAAGATAAAATTTATCGTTTGGTGCGCAACGGAAAAAATGCTGTCGGTAAGGAATATAGAGCTGGCGTGCCTTTTCCGGTTTCACAAGCTTTGCGAACTGATTTTCCGCAGTTGGCAAATGTTGCCGCAATTTACGGAAGCGGTAATACGCAGGTAAATGTAACGGCGCCGGATGGCACAGTTTTAAAAAAATTTAAGGAGCAACGAGGAGTTGTTATTGCTGAGCCACAATTTTTTCAGATGTTTAATTTTCCTTTGCTGCAGGGTAATATTGAAAAAGCAATCAGCGAACCAAACACAGCATTGCTGACAAAAGAAATCGCTGCAAAATATTTTGACGATTGGAGAATAGCGGTCGGCAAAACGATCTCAATATTTGGAAAGAGTATTAAAGTAAACGGAATTTTAGATAACCCTCCTGTTAACACTGATTTCCCGCTTAAAGTTATTGTGTCATACGCTACGTTTACCAAGGAGTTTAATCTAAACGACTGGGGAAGTATTTCTGATTATAATTATTGCTTTGTTCAACTCGGTGATAAAAATTCTCAAAGCCAGTTTGATAAATTGCTTGTTGGTTTTGTTGATAAACACATCAAAGCGGTAAATCCCAATTATGATATTGCGCTTCAACCGCTGAAAGAAATGCATTATGATGAGCGCTACGGAAACTTTAACGGCCGCACGTTCAGCAAAGATCTGATTCTTGCATTAAGTTTGATCGGACTTTTCTTATTAATAATTGCATGCGTAAATTTTATCAATCTCACTACAGCGCAAGCAGTCAATCGTGCGCGTGAAGTTGGCGTAAGAAAAGTGTTGGGCAGTAATCGCGCGCAATTAATATTGCAATTTCTTGGCGAAACAGGAACTATCAGTGTTATTGCATTAATTGGTTCTTTAATTATTGTTAGTATTGGTTTGCCTTTTTTAAATAACCTTCTCGAAATTCATTTATCCATATCCATATTATATAGTTTGAAATTAATTTTGTTTACGTTTTGCGCGTTGCTTGTTGTTACATTTCTTTCCGGTTTTTATCCGGCGCTTGTATTATCGGCATTCAAATCTGCCGACGTTTTGAAAAGCGCTGTAAGCACAGATAATAAAAAAGGAATTTTTTTCAGAAGAGGATTGGTTGTTTTTCAGTTTGTGATTGCGCAGGCGCTGATCATCGGAACATTGATCGTCGCATCTCAAATGGATTATTTCCAAACTGCAGATATGGGATTTAATAAAAAAGCAATTATCAATGCAGGTTTTCCCGGCGATAGTCTCAGTCGCACAAAAACAGGAGTGCTGCAAAGCGAATTGCTTAAAGTGCCTGGTGTTGAAGATGTGAGCTTCAGTGTTTTTAAACCTTCTGCAGACGGAGGGTGGTATACTGATATGCTTTTAGATAACCATAATAACGAGTCCGGTGTGGTAGTAAGTTTGAAACCTGCAGACACAAGTTATTTTCGTTTGTATGATCTGAAACTCGTTGCGGGCCGGATATATTTTCCATCCGATACAATGCGAGAATTTGTTCTGAATGAAACTGCGGTAAGAAAATTGGGAATTCAGGATCCGAATAAAGCAATTGGAAAACCAATAAATGTGAATGGAGTAACTTTTCCGATAGTTGGTGTTGTAAAAGATTTTCATGAAAACTCACTTCGCGATCCAATTGGTCCTGTTGTAATGTCGACAATGAAAGATGCGTATGGAATGGCGAATATCAAGATTGACATGACTAAAGCGAAAACTGTTATTGCTGCAATGGAAAAAATGTGGAACAAAGATTTTCCTGATTATGTTTTTGAATATAATTTTTTAGATCAATCCATTGCTGATTATTACAAGCAGGAAAACCAACTCTCACAGCTGTATAAAATATTTGCAGTTATTGCAATTTTCATTTCCTGTCTTGGATTGTATGGCTTAGTTTCTTTCATGGCTGTGCGTCGTAAAAAAGAAATCGGCATTCGCAAAGTGCTGGGAGCGCCTGTTAGTAATATTGTATTTATGCTTTCAAAAGAATTTACAATTCTCATTACCATAGCTTTTCTTATTGCTTCGCCTATTGCATGGTATTTTATGCATCAATGGTTGCAGCAATACACTTACAGAATTATGATAGGAGTCGGTTTTTTTGTGGCAACTATTATATCATCCATATGCATTGCATGGCTAACTGTTGGATATACTGCCGTAAAAGCTGCAACTGCAAACCCTGTGAAAAGTTTGAGAACGGAGTAGCTAACAGCTAATAGCCGATAGCTGATAGGTATTAGCTAACAGTAATGTATAACCGAAAATAAACAAACCGTACATCGTAGATCTAAAATCGTAAATTAGATTATTATGTTTCAAAACTATCTGAAAATTGCCTGGCGCAACCTGCTAAAAAACCGAACATTCAGTATCATCAACATTGTCGGATTATCTTTTTCTGTGGCATTTTGTTTGCTGTTTTTTTTTTACATCCGGCAAGAACAATCTTACGATTCATTTCATGTAAAAAAAGATCGCCTCTTTCGTTTAGAGATGAGCAGCATGTGGAAAAGTGACGACACTCTAAAGAAAAAAAGTATTTTTTCTTTTCTTACTAAACAGGACGATGAGCAGTATGGACTTGGTTTTCCTTTAATTGTATCCGGAGATATGCAAAATGTATTTCCGGAAATCAAAAGTATTACACGCTTAAAAGATGAGGGCGGTCAGTTATTAAAAACAGATAAAGAAGCTTTTAAAGAAGAACATATTTTATACGCAGATGATAATTTTTTTACCAACTTTTCTTTTCCTTTAAAAGAAGGAAATGCAAAGACAATTCTTTCTTCTATAAAAAATATTGTTCTATCTGAAACTACTGCAAAAAAATATTTCGGCAATCAGAATGCTATCGGAAAAACAATTCAATTTGCGGGAGATAGCAGCCAGCTTTATACAGTTGCGGGTGTTGCAAAAGATGCACCTTCCAATTCAAGTATTCAATATGGCGTCGTAATTCCTTTACATTCTTCACCCGATTATGAGGAAAATATTAAAGAGAGATTCAATGAGATGAATCATTTAATAATTGTTGAATTAAATCCGGGAGTGGATGCTGCACAGTTCGAAAACAAAATGAATAAATGGGTAAAAACATATTTTGTTGGAACGTTTGTTTCAGAATATGGAAAATATTATAAGGATTATGATTTTGCAAAATACCGCTGGCATCTGCGCCCGTTAGCAGATTGCCATTATAATGTTTCATCTCCGTGGGGGCATTATACTGATGCAAAAAGTATATACCAGTTAGCTTCTCTTGTTATAATTATTTTATTAATTGCTTCACTTAATTATATTCTTCTTACAATTTCTAATGCTGCAGGCCGCGCGCAGGAAGTAGGCGTACGCAAAGTAATGGGCGCTAACCGTAGAAAAATTATTTTGCAGTTTTGGGTAGAAACGCAAATCATAATTCTCATTGCTGTTATTGCAGGATTAATGCTGACCAGGTTATTGATTCCTTTATTTAATTCAGCTGTTAATGCACAACTTGATTTCAATAACATTCCTTTAAAAGAAATTTTATTTGGATCAATTACGTTATCTATCCTGCTTGGGATCATTGCGGGCTATTATCCCGCATTGCTTATTTCAAAAATGAAACCTGCTTCAATTCTTAAAAGTTTTCAAACGTTTAAAATAAATCCACGCTTCTCTAAAATATTAGTCGTACTGCAATATACGGCCTGTGTTGTATTGATGCTTTCTGCTTTTGTTATTAACAGGCAAATGCAATACATAAATAATAAAGATCTGGGTTTTGATAAAGAGCAAATTGTTGTAGTGAACAATCCAATTTTCGACTTTGATTTTACACAGCGACTTTACCAACGTTTATCGAATTTTGCAAAATCACAACCTTCTATAATTCAGTTTTCGGCTATGAACGGAGGATTTGACGGCGCCGGCAATCACAATAGATTCAAATTAAATGGAGAAGATAAATGGCTTACTCAAATGCAAATTGATTATAATTATTTTAAAATGTTTGGGCTGCAGTTTGTTCAGGGACGACCTTTTTCTCAATCCATTTCTTCTGATACAGCGCGGGCAGTGAGAGCCAGCGTGGTTAACGAAACGCTGTTTAACTTGCTGGGGAAAGATGCTAAACTCGGTGTATATAATGAAGCGATCCATTCGACTATTATTGGTGTTGTAAAAGATTATCACTTTGCGAGCCTTACTAAAAAAATTGAACCCGAACAGCATGTGCTTTCAAAAGCTTATTTCACTTTTATGTTCAAAATAAAAGCCGGGCAAATGCAAACAGCAATTCCAAAAATTGAAAAAGAATGGAAAAGCATTACCAATAATTATCCTTTCGAATATACATTCCTCGATCAAACAATTGCAAAAATGTACGAAGCTGATATGCGTTGGCAAAAAACAATCCAGGCTTCCTGCTTTTTTGCAATCCTTATTGCGTGCATGGGTTTATTTGGTTTATCGGCAATCAATGCAATTAATCGCACAAAAGAAGTTGGCATACGCAAAGTGCTTGGCGCAAATGTGAAAGAAATTGTTACCACGTTATCATCATCTTTTTTAATTATGGTGTTGACTTCAATAGTTATTGCAACTCCGCTTGCCTGGTGGATAATGAATAAATGGCTGGAAGATTTTGCTTATCGGATCGATATCAGTTGGTGGATGTTTGCTATTGTAGAAGCAATTGCATTATTGATTGCATTGGCAACGGTAAGTTTCCAGGCAATCAAGGCGGCAAAGGCAAACCCGGTAGATAGTTTGAGAACGGAATAATGTGATGATGTGCTAATTTGGAAATGTGATAATGAGGAGCTATGAGTAAAACAACTGTAAACTTAAAACTCAAAACTGAAAACTATTAGTTGCTCCTCGCTAATTTTTTCAGTTCTTCTTTCAGCTTGCTAAAATTAACCTGGGTTCCCGTATTTGCTGTTTCTTCTGAGTAGGCAACAATGCCATTTTTATCTATAACAACAACACCTCTTTTTGCAACGCCTTTTATTCCGAGTATAAAATTGCAATGATACATTTCGTATTCATGAATAGTTCGTTTATTAAAATCCGACAGTAGCTCGTAATTAATATTATTTTTTTCTTTGAAAGCTTTTAGTGAAAAAGGCATGTCAACCGAAATGCCGACAACTGCTGCGCCGATATCATTATAAAAACTTAGCTCATCACGATTGGTGCATAGCTGTTCCGTGCAAACGCCGGTGAATGCAGCAGGAAAAAAATTCAGCACCAAAATTTTTCCCGCAAAATCATGTAGTGTAATTTCTTTTCTTTCTGTGTTGAACAGGCCAAAATACGGCGCTTTTGTTCCGATAGCAATTGCCATAATTTTTTTTAAAAAGATGAATAATATAATAAACCGCTTAGCGATTACAATATTCCTGTAAAATAGTTCATTGAAAAATATTCTATCTAAAATAAATTCAGAAAATTGCAGCATGCTAAAAAAATTTATTCTTCCTTTTATTATAACAAGTTGCATTTACAATACAGTTTTTTGTCAAAACAATCAACAAAAAAATATTCCAAAGTTTAATGTACTTGTTTTGTATGAAAATGGAGGTCATCACATTCCTTATTCTCAACGCGCTAAAATTTGGTTGAACAAATTAGCTGAGGATAGTAATTTTTTTATTGAATACATTACTGATACAAAAATGATCAATGATTCTTTCTTAACAAAATTTAAATTATTTCTGCAATTAGATTATGCGCCTTATGCATGGACAGACACAGCTGTTCATTCTTTTGAAAAATATATATCTGATGAAAAGCATGGCTGGCTTGGGTTTCATCATGCATCATTGCTTGGCGAGTTTGACGGATACCCGATGTGGCAATGGTTTTCAAATTTTATGGGCGGAATAAAATGGAAAGATTACATAGCAACTTTTGCAGAAGCAAAAGTTAATGTGGAAGATGCTTCGCATCCATGCATGAAAGGAATTCCTTCATCATTTATTATTAAAAAAGACGAATGGTATACCTATGATAAAAGTCCTCGCCCAAACGTTCATGTGATTGCCAGTGTTGATGAATCATCGTACAATCCTCCTTCGGGTATAAAAATGGGAGATCATCCCGTGATATGGTCGAATGAAAAATTTGCAGCAAGAAATCTTTACATATTCATGGGTCATTCTCCTGATTTATTTGACAACAACACGTACACAACTCTTTTTAAAAATGCAATTTTTTGGGCAGCGCATCAGCAATAATTAATTTACCGTTTGTAATTTTTTAGCGTAATTTTTTTGGAAGAAAATTTATCTTTCTGTGAGAAATTTTAAAACTAACTGACCATGATAAAATTATTAATTCCTTTCGTTGTTGCATTCACTCTTCTTCAGCGTGATGATATGAATTCAGAGAAAGTATTAAAACAAATGTACGACAGGTATTCAGGCAAATGGTATCATACGTTCACGTTTGTTCAAACTACAGAAAGTTATAAAAACGATTCACTTTCCAAAACATCTACATGGTATGAAGCGATAATGTTTCCGGATAAATTCAGAATTGATTTTGGCAATATTAAAAATGGCGACGCAGTTATTTTTGCGAATGATTCTGCATATAATTTTCGTGGTCGAATATTAAAAAGTACAACTGCCGATAATAACGATTTGACTTTTTTATTAGGAGGTTTATATTTTTATCCATTTGATAAAGCGATCGCGCAGGTAAAAGCATTGCATTATGATCTTAATAAATTCCATACTGACACATGGAATAATAAACCCGTTTACGTTGTTGGCGCAAATACTAATGATGAAAAAGTAAATCAACTGTGGATTGATAAGGAGAATTTAGTTATCGTCCGTTTTATTCAATATGATGACAAAAGAAAGGAAGAAGGTGTTTTAGAATATCAGCAAAAATTTGGAGGTGGCTGGTCCGAAACAAAAGCGACATTTTACATTAACGACAAACTAATACAAAAAGAATATTATCATGAGTGCAAAGCAAACATTGATTTAGATCCAAGAATTTTTCAACCTTCAGAATTCGGAAAAACGCATTGGTATAAGGAAGTAAGTGAGAAGTAAGAAATCAGAAGTTAGAAGTTGATGGCAGAAAGTTCGATGTTAGAAGTTAGGGATAGGAAATCGAAAATAATGAAATTGTATTTCGTACTTCATACTTCGTAATTACTCGATCACTTTTTCCATTTGCATGCTGCGCGAACCTTTGATGAGAAAAGAAGCATTCTGAAATTTTTCTTTCTGCAACCATTCTTTTGCCTGCATATTATTTTCAAAACTTAAATAGGGATGATCTATTTTTAAAAAATCGCCCCCAACCAGTGCTACATTTTTCCACTCATATCTTTTGATCAATTCGATAATATTTTTATGTTCCTGCAAACTTTCTTCGCCCAATTCTGCCATTGCACCAAGAATTAATATTTTATTATTTCCCGGTTGCTTAGAAAAGTTTTCGATTGCAGCTCTCATGCTTGATGGGTTTGCATTGTATGCATCGAGAATAATTTTGTTGGAATTTTTTTCAATTAACTGTGATCTGCTGTTGGATGGAGAATAAGTTTCAATTGCAGATTTTATTTTTTCGTCAGCAATATTAAAATATTTTCCGATCGTTACTGCAGCTAATACGTTTGGCAAATTATAATCACCTACAAGCTGTGTACTAATATTTTTAATGGCAGTTCCTTTGGTCATTACAATTTCGAGAAGAGGCTGGCTTTTATTTACGATGCCACATATATCAGCATCAGCAGTTCCATATGTGATGATATTTATAATTCCTCTGCTCATTTCGCGCAGGTATTCATAATCCCACATTACAAAAGCAGTTCCATTTTTTTCGCGGAGAAAATCGTAAAGTTCTCCTTTACCTTTTCTTACACCTTCAATGCCGCCAAATCCTTCAAGATGCGCTTTGCCTGCGTTGGTAATTATTCCGTGAGTAGGTAAAACATATTCGCAATAACCGGCAATTTCTTTTTGATGATTTGCGCCCATTTCGATTACGGCTAACTCTGCATCTTTTTTTATCTGAAGCATAGTAACGGGGATGCCTATGTGATTATTGAGATTTCCTTTGGTTGTATATGTTTTGTAAACAGAAGATAATACGGCATGAATAAGTTCCTTTGTAGTTGTTTTTCCATTGCTGCCGGTGATTGCGATAAACGGAATATCTAACTGACGGCGATGATGCTTTGCGAGTTGTTGCAGCGTTTGTAAAACATCATTGACAAGAATAACGCGATCTGAATTTATTGACTGGCGTTCATCAACCACAACATAAGAAGCTTTTTTATCCAATGCCTGTACAGCGAAATCATTGCCATTAAAACTTGGTCCCTTCAATGCAAAAAAAATATCGTTTGGTTGTATTTTTCTTGTATCGGTTTGAATGGATGGATGATGCTGATAGATTGTGTATAGTTCCTCAATGCTTATCATAAGTGAGCAAATTTAGACAACAAAAAAGCCATCCCAAATTTTGAGATGGCTTCCTGTTAATTAAATTTCTTTATTGCTTCCTGGTATTTTGTCTTCGTTCTTTATAATTAATACCTGTTTGTCTTCCGTTTCCTGCAGGGCTGCCCACTCTGTCCATAGCACAACGGAAACCGATAGTAGCGCTTGCCTGATCTTCTTCGAGGAAACGGCGTGTTCCTGGGCTTAACCAATAAGGGCGATCATCCCAACTGCCACCTTTAACCACTCTTGATTTATCGCTGATCAATGTTGTAAATCCATAACCATAGCTTCTCGCAGAATCTCTGTTGTAACTAACGCCCGATATTAATGAGTCGCCATCAAGATAATTTATTACATCGCCTTTTTGGTAATTGCGACGGGCTTTGCTTTCATCATCAGTTACGTAACGCATTTTTATTCTTCCCAAACTATCTCTATCTGCTTTATTATCTTTACCCATGTCAATAGTTTCAAAATGGTTACCGCGAAATGGCGCCACATCGCTAACATCCTGACCAGACATAGGTCGATAAACGTCGGCAACCCATTCGCTCACATTTCCAGACATATTGTATAACCCAAAACCATTAGGAAAGAAAGAAGTTACGGGTGCAGTATAGACTGCATTATCATTTAAGCCACCTGCAACACCCATATTGTCACCGGAACCGCGCTTGAAGTTTGCAAGAAATGTTCCTTGCCAGCTTCCATGTTTAGTGTCGCGTAATCCGTTTACATTATTGCTCCATGAGTACACTTGTTTATTAGCAATTAATTCTTCACCGCGTTTATTATCTTTTTTACTTGCCAATGGATTTTGATTTATATATCCAAGAGCGGCGTATTCCCATTCTGCTTCTGTAGGCAAGCGGTAACTGGGTAACAAAATCCCATCTTCAAAAGTGACCTGAGTTCTTGGAGTACCATTAGGATTCTTTAAAGGATTTTTCTTAGATTTTGCTGCCTGACCGGGAGCTGCCTGGTATTCTCCTAACAAATAAGCTTTGGTATTAAAATTTTCCTGTCCTAATCCCTGAATATTTTTTAAAGAATTTTTATTGATGTAGCCTCTGTCAACAAGCGCTTTTTCATTAACACGATCGCTTCTCCACAAACAAAAATCGTGCGCCTGGCGCCAGGTAACACCAACAACAGGGTAATAATTATAAGATGGATGACGGAAATAATATTCCACCATCGGTTCATTATATGCTAATTCACTTCTCCAAACCAATGTATCCGGTAATGCCTGATCGCGAACTGCTTTATATTCGTCGGCATCAAAAACATTATTTATCCAATAAAGATATTCGCGGTAATGAACGTTAGCCACTTCTGTTCTGTCAATATAAAATGAATTAACAGTTACTCTTCTCGGAACGTTATTCCAATCGCTCATTACGTCTTCCTGAGTAGCGCCCATGGTAAACGTACCACCTTGCACAAAAACCAATCCTGGTCCGGTGCGTTGTTCTTTTTCCAAAGAAACCTGGTAACCACCCATGTTTTTATCGTTGTAATTCCATCCCGTTACTGAGGATTGCTCCGGCTTTTTACTGCAAGATGCCATCAGCACCATTAAGCCTGCAAAAAGAGAAAGGTTTTTCAAATTCATTTTAAAAAATATTTTAGCTATGATGTGAACTTAGGAAACGCATCTTTTCACTAAATATTGTACCTAAAAGATGGTTTTATGCAATATTTTTCAGCGCGTAATATAAATAGTTTTTTAAGAAAACGAGAAGGTATAAATGTTATTTTGCCTAAAAAATAATTTAATAAACAAGAGGAGTTAAATTTGCGCGTAAAGCTTTTTAGTTTAGCCCTATATTTTAATCTTGTATCAAAAAAAGATATGCCCTTTTTTGCACAATAAAGTAAACCGGAAACCGTTGAAGTAAAATTAATTACAAAGGTCTGCAAATAAATAATCTACAGCATGATTAGATTTTTACGCTAAATTTTTTAAGTTATTATTTTTTTACAAATTAAATAGCTTGAAATTATTTCCTTAATCCTGAAATTATAACTAAGACAAATCAGCAAACATGAAACGATTGACTTTCGGACTAATTGCTTTTAGCTTTTTGATGGTAAGTGTAAATTTTGTACATGCCCAATATTTGACAAACGGCGTTGTAACAACCGCTGTACCTTTTCTTAGAATATCTCCTGACGCCCGCGCGGGCGGCATGGGCGATTTAGGAGTAGCGACCTCGCCGGATGCCAACTCATCTCTTTACAATTTGGCCAAAACGCCGTTTTCGAAACATGATTACGGTATTGGTCTTACCTATACTCCGTGGTTAAAAGATTTGGGTTTGAATGATGTGTATTTATTATCTGCCGCTGGTTTTTTTAAATTAGATCAGAACCAATCATTATCAGCATCCATAAGGTATTTCAGTTTAGGCAATATTCAATTCACAGATTATAGCGGAAACACTTTGGGGCAAGGGCAACCAAGAGAATTTGGAGCTGACTTTGGATATTCCCGAAAATTGTCTGAACGTTTGTCGGTGGGTTTAGCTCTAAGATATATCCATTCGAATCTTGCGGCGGGATATGCTTCCAACGGGCAAACTTATAAACCAGGAAATTCGGTAGCCGGCGATATTTCATTTTACTATAACCTTGCAAAAGAAACCGGGCAAGGCTGGAGCTTTGGACTTACATTAACCAACCTCGGTTCAAAAATTGGTTATACTAATGATGCTACGCAGAAAGATTATATTCCCGCATCTATAAATTTGGGAACATGTTACACTGCCGTATTTGATGAGCAAAATAAAATTGCTTTTGGTGTGGATTTGCATAAATTATTAGTTCCGGCTCCACCGGCGCCAGACCCAAACAATAACGATACTATAAACAATAATAACCTCATTGCATATAGGGATAAAAGCGTAGTGAGCAGTTGGTTCAGCTCATTCTCTGGCGGTAATCAATTACAATTGATTGATGTTTCTCTCGGGGCAGAATACTCCTACATGGATCAGTTTTTTGTTAGGATTGGATATTTTTATGAAAACGCTAACCAGGGGGATAGAAAATATTTTACGGCCGGAGTAGGACTTAAATATAATGTTATAGGATTAAATTTTTCTTACCTTGTTCCATCTGGTAACGGTGTTACAAGAAATCCATTATCGAATACGATTCGTTTTGGTTTGGTGTTTGATTTGGATAATAACAGTAACAGCAGCACCACAACACCTGCAACCACCAATCAGTAGTTGATAAAATACTTAAAACAAAATAATTTTGAAACGTCCTGTAAAACTGCGGGACGTTTCTTTTTTTAATAAATTCTTATGTCATTCAGAATCGGTTACGGTATAGATTTTCATCAACTGCAGGAGGGACGTGAATTTTGGCTTGGTGGTGTGCTTATTCCTTTTAACAAAGGCGCAATCGGCCACAGCGATGCGGATGTTTTGCTCCATGCAATTTGCGATGCATTGTTAGGTGCGATCGCTTTGGGCGATATAGGAATACATTTTCCAAACTCAAACCCTGAATATAAAAACATTGACAGTAAAATTCTTTTGCAAAAAACTTTTGATCTTTTCCAAAGTAAAAATTATCGCATCGTAAATATTGACACTACTGTTTGTTTGGAAGAACCAAAAATAAGTTCGTACACACTGCAGATGCGAAGTATCATTTCATCTATTCTTCATATTTCCACGGATGATATTTCTATAAAAGCTACAACCACCGAGCGCATGGGATTTGTTGGAAGAGGCGAGGGCATTGTTGCATATGCATCGGCGTTAGTAGAGAAAATTGATAATTGATAGTGGAAAATTGATAATTACTCCAGCGACTTGAACAGAAGAAATCGTTATTCCTACTTCGCAATTCGTATTTCCTTACGCCTATTCCTTAAATTTGCACATGGCACAATTGAAAGTAAAGGTTCTTAATAAATCCGGTAACCCGCTGCCGGAGTATATTACAGAAGGTTCTGCGGGAATGGATATAAGAGCTGATTTAACCGAAAGAATATTGCTTAAACCTTTTGAAAGAATATTAATTCCGACGGGATTGTTTATAGAATTGCCGTTACAATATGAAGCGCAGATCAGGCCCCGTAGTGGGTTGGCTATTAAAAATGGAATTACCTGTTTAAACTCGCCCGGCACAATTGATTCCGATTACAGAGGTGAAATAAAAGTTATTTTGATTAATCTCTCAAACGAAGAGCATTATATTGCACACGGAGACCGGATTGCGCAAATGATAATAAGTAAAGTTGAAAGAGTGAAATGGAAAACTGCAAAAAAAATAAGCGCTACTAAACGCAGCGATGGCGGTTTTGGACACACAGGCAAATCATAAAAAAAGTATGAAAAATTTTTTCTACCTAATTGGAATTTTGATTTTGATTGTGTTTGCAAGCTGCAGATCAACAAAAAAAATTCAAAAGATAATTACTACTCCGCCGCATAAGGATACTACTCAAATAGTAGCGACTGTTTCAGAAGATCTTAAAGCTGATTCAATAAAATTCATTCATGATGCATTCCAAAAAATTCAGAATAACAGGATTGATTTCAAAACATTTTCTGCAAAAATAAAAGTGCACTACCAGGCGAGTGATGGTAAGGATAATGATTTCACTGCTTATGTGCGAATATTAAAGGACAGCCTTATCTGGGTTCGCATCAGCTCAACAATAATCGACTACGAAGCATTCCGCTTGTTGATAACAAGAGACAGTGTAAAATTGATAAACAATCTTGATAAAACTATTGAGTTAAGATCTGCAAGTTATCTGCAAGATGTAATTCATATCCCCTTAAATTTTACAACTCTGCAGGATTTGCTTATCGGAAACCCGGTTTATCTTGATAGCAATATTGTTTATTATAAAAAAGAACCCACTCATTTGGTATTAATGAGTGTGGGAAATATTTTTAAAAATTATTTGATGGTTAATAAGAACAATTATACAGTTGAACACAGCAAGCTTGATGATATTGATGTAACGCGTGCACGTACCTGCGAAATTACTTACAGCGATTATGCGCCGTTGGATTCCACTTTTTTTTCTTCGTACCGGCAGGTTTCTGTTACGGAAAAATCAAGCGTGGATATTCAACTCAATTTTAAAGAATATAACTTTAACAAACAGTTATCCATTTCATTTAAAATTCCAAAAAATTATAAACGAAAATAATCGTTATAAAAAACCATTCAAAAAATCAACTCCTCTCTGTATGCAATCAAAAACCGGTTTGCTAAAACTAACTACTATAATAGCAGCTTTGTTGTTTTGGTCATTGCAATCTTTTTCTCAGCAACCAAGTAAAAGCGATCTTGAAAAGCAGCGCGCATCTATTCAACAGGAAATTGAAGATGTAAAACGCGCGCTTGATGAAACAAAGAGAAACAAAAGGGAAACATTAGGACAATTGTCATTACTGCAACGCAAATTGCGTCTTCGTGAAGCTGCAATTCAAAATATAAATCAACAGATAAATTATATTCAGAGCGACATGAATCAATCTTCGAGGGAAATCCAAAGCCTGCGAAAAGAACTGGATACTTTGAAATTACAGTATGAAGAAAGTGTAGTGTACGCTTATAAAAACCGGAGCAATTACGATTTTTTAAATTTTATTTTTTCTGCCACCAGTTTTAATGATGCGGTAAAACGAATTGAATATTTAAAAACATACAGAGCATACCGGGAAGAACGCGCCGAAAATATTCGTAAAACACAAGTGTTGTTACAAACGAAAATCAGTGGATTGAGAATTAAGCGTGTAGAAAAAGACATGGCTTTGCAAAAACAAAACAAAGAAAGAACTGTGCTCGAAGATGAAAAAAAAGAAAAGGATCAGTTTATAAGCAAATTACGATCGCATGAAAAAGAACTGAAAAAAGAAATGGCGGATCGAAAAAGGCAGGATGATAAATTGCAGGCCGCTTTGCGTGCAGCTATTAACAGGGAAATAAAACTTGCGCGTCAAAGAGAAGTTGCAGAACAGAAAAAAAATGATGCGGCAAATGTTGCTAAAACAAATACTGAAAATGCAGCTAATAATAATGCTGTAACAAAACCAGCAATAACAACACCTAAACCTAAAAGTGTTTTGGAGTCAACGCCTGAAGGACAAATTGTATCTGCAGATTTTGAGAGAAATAAAGGAAGATTGCCGTGGCCGGTAGAAGCAGGACATATTTCCATTCCATTTGGAATTAATAATGTTGAAGGGTTGAATAATATCAAAGAAGATAATCATGGTATAACTATTGAAACGCAGGTTGGCGCTGCAGTTCACGCAGTTTTTGATGGAGAAGTATCGTCCGTATTTAATATTGAAGGCTTGATGGCTGTTTCAATCCGCCATGGAAAATATTTTACTGCATACAGTAATCTCTCGTCTGTAAGTGTTGCAAAAGGCGACAGAGTGAAAGCCGGACAATTGTTAGGTCGCGCCGGAGAAAATGAAGACGGCAACGGGGAGATCAATTTTATATTGATGAATGAAAATAGAAACGTAAATCCTGAATTGTGGTTGAGAAGAAGATAAAATTAATAATGGACAATTGATAATTGAGAACTCGTCTCACGTTTCCCGTTTCACATCTGATATCATCCTCACAAACATTTGCAAAACCTGTTGTACAAAGCTTCGTACTGAGGAATGATATGATGAATGTCAAATTTTTTTGCTTGTGCATGAGCGTTAGTTTTAAATTCCTTCAGCACCTCATCATTTTCAAGAATTGTAATTGCATTTCTGCTCATATTTGTTACATCTCCAATCTCACTTAAAAAACCGGTTTTACCATTAATATTTATTTCAGGCAATCCACCAACATTAGTTGAAATTACAGGAACCCCCGCTGCCATTGCTTCCAGCGCTGCAAGCCCGAAACTTTCATATTCCGAGGGAAGTAAAAATAAATCTGCAACTGCAATAATTTCTTCCATTTGTTCCTGCTTGCCAACAAAACGAATGTCATCACACAAATTCAATTCACGGCACAGATCTTCAGCGGCAGGCCTGTCGGGTCCATCGCCAACAAACAATAATTTACTCGGAATTTTTTTTCTTACTTCTGCAAAAATTCTTACAACATCCAACACGCGTTTTAATTTGCGAAAATTAGAAGCATGCAGTAAAATTTTTTCACCGTTTTGTGCGATCACTTTTCTGAATGCATCAATTGGCTTTTTATGAAAACGGCGGGTATCAACAAAATTATAGATCACCTCAATCTCTTTTTTAATATCGAAAATTTTATAGGTTTCATCACGCAGGTTTTGCGAAACAGCAGTGATGGCATCACTTTGATTAATAGAAAAAGCTACAACAGGCGCAAATGTTTTGTCTCTTCCAACCAATGTAATATCGGTTCCGTGAAGCGTAGTGATTACCGGAATATTTTTTCCTTTCACCTCAAGAATTTTTTTAGCAAGATAAGCAGCCGATGCATGCGGAATAGCATAATGCACATGCAGTAAATCCAGATTATTATTTGTGATCACATCAACCATCGCGCTGGATAAAGCAGTTTCGTACGGCGGGTAATCAAATAACGGATATGTTGTGACGCGCACTTCGTGGTAAGTGATATTCGCATTAAATTCATTTAACCTCACCGGTTGCTGGTAAGTTATAAAATGTACCTGGTGGCCTTTATCTGCCAATGCTTTTCCTAATTCCGTAGCCAGTACGCCGCTTCCGCCAAATGTAGGGTAACAAACAATTCCAATGCGCATGATTGATTGTATTAATTAAATTAATTCGCGAAGGTAAGACAACGTGTTTATGAATTTATGTTAATGAATTATGATTTGCGAAGTAACAGAATTCTTCACTCTAACATTAGCATATTATCCATTTTCACATTCTTATTTCTATCTTAGCAAAAAATAACATCAATGATTCGATTATTGTTCACCGTTTGTTTTATTTTATTTTCCTGTTCGTTATTTGCGCAAACAGATGATTCATTATTAATCCGCAAAATTGCAGATGACGTTTTAATGAATGGAACTGCCTACAGCAATCTTCATACGCTTACAAAAAAAGTTGGCGGCAGGTTAACCGGTTCGCCGCAAATGTATAAAGCAGAAGAGTGGGGACAAAACGCATTGAAGGATGCCGGCGCCGACAAAGTTTTCTTGCAGGAATGTAATGTGCCGCGTTGGGTGCGTGGCGGAAAAGATGAAGCAAAATTAATTGTTGGCAATAAGCAGGAATCGCTTGCGGTACTTGCTTTGGGAAATTCCGTTGGCACAGATGCAAAAGGTATAACTGCGCAGGTAATATTAGTTAATAATTTTGATGAGCTGGAACAAAAAAAAGATGAGATAAAAGGGAAAATAGTTTTTTACAATTATAAATTCAACCCAAAATTTATTGAAACATTTCGCGGGTACAGCGATGCTGTTCGTTATCGCGGAGCAGGTGCAAGTCGCGCTTCGAAATACGGAGCTGTAGCGGTTCTTGTACGATCAATCACTAATTCAACAGATAATTATCCGCACACCGGCGCGATGGGTTATAATAAAGATTATCCAAAAATTCCGGCTCTCGCTGTTGGATTATGGGATGCAGATAAAATTGCAGATGCGATCGACAAAAATAAAAATGTAGAAGTTTTTATCAAAACCAATGCACACACATTACCCGATACTGTCGGACATAATGTTATCGGGGAATTTACCGGAACAGAATTTCCCGATCAATATATTACTGTTGGGGGACATTTGGATTCGTGGGATCCCGCAGAAGGCGCTCACGATGATGGAACCGGTGTTGTACATTCAATTGAAGTGTTGCGCGTACTCAAAGCAATTGGTTACAAACCGAAACATACAATTCGTGTTGTATTATTTGCAGATGAAGAAAATCGCGGCGATGGCGGATTGAAATATGCATCCGAAGCAAAAGCAAAAAATGAAAAACATATTTTCGGATTAGAAAGCGATGCCGGAGGTTTTACTCCGCGCGCATTCAGTTTTGTAATTGCAAAAGATAAAGCAGAAATGATTCGCAGCAAATGGATACCGCTATTGCAGCCCTATGGCGTGTACGAAATTAATTTGGGTTACGGGGGTGCGGATGTGGAGCCGCTCAACGGAACTTTTGGAATTCCTGTTGCAGAATTAAATCCGGATTCTCAAAGATATTTTGACTATCATCATTCTCCCAACGATGTTTTTGAAAATGTAAATAAAAGAGAATTGGAACTCGGGGCTATTAATATGGCAGCGCTAATTTATTTGGTTGATAAGTATGGATTCAATTAATTTTTTTGATACCAGCATTGGTAACTCCGATGGAGCATCGTTGCGTCGCAATCCATTCATAAGTTGTGCTACTATGAAACTGTGGGTTACTATCTAAAAAACTTTACAATGAAAAAATTCCTGGTCTATACAGTGCTAATAATAGTTGTGGGATTAACTATTTATTTTCTTGCACGATATTATTACGTGTTTGGCCGAGGAGTAAAAGCCGGTCAGCTAAATTATGTTGTGCAGAAAGGATATATTTTTAAAACCTATGAAGGAAAACTTATTCAAAGCGGATTTCGCTCCACAACACCCGGCAGCATTCAATCCTACGAATTTGAATTTTCAATAGAGAATAAAAAAATTGCCGACTCATTAATGCTCAACAGCGGAAAAGAAGTTGAATTGCATTACAAAGAATATCTTGGTTCAGTTCCGTGGCGCGGCTACAGCGAATTTATTGTTGACAGTATTATTTCTATTCGGGATGTGAAGTAGTCGGGAGTTGGAGGTCAGAAGTCGGAGGTATGAAGTCGGAAGTCAGAAGCTACTAAAATATTTTGCAGATGTTTTAATTTGTTTTCCTAATAATCAACCAAACATCATACTTCGGACTTCGGACTTCCGACTACTTCGCTAACAAACAAAATATCGCCGGCTGCTTATGCAAATCAGGAAGATTATTTTTCCATTCCCCGATTGTTTTTGTTTTGATGAACTCATTAGCAGATGTAATGTTTGCCGCAATACAAAATTTTGTTGAAGAGTTGCAGGTTTTCAAAATAGTTTCCATTAACTGATTATTGCGATACGGCGTTTCAATAAAGACCTGTGTACAGTTTTTTTTCTTCGATGCATTTTCTAAATCTTTTATAGCTTTTATTTTTTGTGATTCTTCAACCGGTAAGTAGCCAACAAACTGAAAATGCTGGCCGTTCATTCCGCTCGCCATTAACGTGAGGAGAATGGAACTTGGTCCAACCAAAGGTTTAACAACTGCTCCAAATTCATGAGCTGCTGCTACCAATATTTGTCCGGGATCTGCAATACCCGGGCAACCAGCTTCACTTATAATGCCGATTGTTTTTCCTTCTTTTAATTTCTGGATGAAAATTGTTTTTTGTTCTTCTTCTGTTTTATGTATTGTGAACCATTCGTAATCATCAATCACTATTTCTTTCCACAAACTTTTTAAAAAACGGCGCGCGCTTCTTTCATTCTCTGCAAAAAAAACCCGGCATTCTTTTACGGCATTGATGATATAATTTGGAATCACATTGGTTACGTGTTCGTCAATATATACCGGAATGAGATATACATTACCGTTAGTGTTCATTTTTTATTCCAGGTTTTGATGATACAAGCTGATTGTCGCTGCAACAACTGCATAAGAAGGAGCTAACACCCATCCCAAAAAAGGTATGAAATGAAAAAGATAAAACACCAAACCGTTGCCCACAGCCAATCCGCGGCGTTTGGAAATAAAAGCAATGCTGGCGGATGGAGATAGTTTATGTCTTGCACAACTGTAGTCGAGCATTGAAAACCCATAGTAATAACATTCAACAAACATAGAAATCAATGGAGTTATCCATCCGATCAGCGGAAAAAAAGATAAAATAAGAATGGAAACTGTATACACCGTTTGCCAAAATGAATTGCGCAACGCCAGCCTTATTCCGCGATTCATATCTTTTAATAATTGTTTAAGATCAAACGGAAAATCTTTTCCTTCGATAATGGCTTCGGTTTTTTCGCTGAGGTATGCGAACAGCGGTGAGCCAATAATCAAAAAGATATACTTGAATAATGAAAAATAAAAAAAAACCAAAATCAAACGAACCATTATTCCACCCATAACAAATAAAAAACTGAGCGCTGCGCTGTGCTGGTGATGCAGCCATTTATCAATGCCCGTAACCCTGCTTAAATAAGTAACTGCGGCATCTGCTGAGTTCCAAAAAAAATACATGCCTATACAAAAAAGAATAGTGTACAAAATTCCCGGTGGAATAATCCATTTCCACAACTTATGTTTGCTGATAAATTGGTGGGCTTTGAAATATGATTGAATGGATATGACAATTTCTTTAAGCAAGAGAAATGGATTTTTCTGCCGACTGTCGTCCGTCAACCGTCGACGTTTATTGATTCTTCAAACTTAAAATATTTTTGCCGGTGAGCAAGATAAAAAAATTGGATTATTCTTTTTATAACCGCAATGATGTGTTAAAGATTGCGAAGGAATTGCTTGGCAAAATTTTGGTTACGCAATTTAACGGACAAATTACATCGGGAAGAATTGTGGAAACCGAGGCCTATGCAGGCGAAACAGACAAAGCATCTCACGCCTATAGCGGAAGAAGAACGAAGAGAACAGAAATTATGTATGGAGACGGCGGCACAGCATATGTTTATTTGTGTTATGGACTTCATCACTTGTTTAATGTGGTAACGAATAAAAAAAATATTCCGCATGCAATTCTTATTCGCGCGTTGGAGCCACTTGAGGGAATTGAGATCATGCTGGACAGAACACGTAAATCGAAATTAGATTTCAGTTTAACAAAAGGCCCGGGAAATGTTTCCAAAGCGTTAGGATTATTCACACAGCATTCAGGAAAAAATTTATTGGATGATGAAATTTTTATTGCTGATGATGGTTTCAAACTAAATAAAAAAGATATAGAAATTACAAAAAGAATCGGGGTTGATTATGCAGAAGAAGATGCGCTGTTACTTTACCGGTTTAGCGTGAAGGGAAATAAGTATGTGAGTAAAACTGTTGTCCGTTGACAGTCGACCGTTAAAATTTCGGGCAAGGAACCTGCTTGCGTCCATCACTCGATTTCTTTATATAAATAAGTGAAAGCTCAATGCCGCCGCGGCTTTCCGAAGCAGTTTTTAATGAAGAAACGTTAACATCATATGTTAGTCCTAATGTAAAACTTCCATAATCCAACCCAACATATGGAATCCATGCGTCAATCAAATTACTGAACCGCACCCAACTTCCTACATAAAAATTTGTTGGATTATCATTATCATTATTCACGTTAACAGACCATGCTCCTCCAAGCACAACATTAGTTGCATTATCCTGCCTGCTGTATAGTCCGCTGAAATGAAGATAGCTCGTACTTCCTTCAATTGGCTGTGATAGTCCGCCATGAATTGTAAAACGCGGATGCAATGTATAAGTGTCGTCGCCAAGAAAAGATTCTTTTGGACGATTGATATGATATAGCGAAGTGCCCACATAATAATTGTTTGCACCGTTGGTTGTAAAATTATATAGCAACCCAAAATTCATATCAAAATAATTGATGTTAACCTGCCTTCCTGAAATTGATTCTTCGCTCGGCAAAGTCCATCCCCCTTGCTGATCCAACTGGTCTTCAAAATGAAGTTTTGTTCCATCAAGCAATTTGGTTGCATAAGTTGCCTGGAAGCCTAAACCAAGTTGCTGGTAGCCGTCTTCATCCAAACTTAAATGATAGGCTGTGGAGAAAGAAAAATAATTACTGGTTAAAATGCCATCGGCAGTTCTGTCGGTCATTCCCATCAACCCAATTCCCAGGGAATTATTTTCTGGAAGACGATTTTTAAGAATCGGCATATCAACAGAAGCAGTTGACGTGATAAACGCATTATCAATTGCCGGCCATTGGTCGCGATAATTACCTGCTACCCGAACATCGCCATTAAATTTTCCTGTAAGCGCGGGATTCAACGTAAGCGGCGACGCAAAAAACTGCGAAAAAGCAGGGTCTTGCGCTTTTACGGAAAATATTATAGACGCTAATAGCAATGAAAGAAAAATCTTTTTCATAAACAGTTTAAATCAAGAAATCAGATTTCTTTAAATTCTTTACGAACGATCGAACAAGTGGGTTGTTTGAAAAGGCGATTTATTAAGTTTTCTAAGGTTTGTATTCCTGAAATTAATAAATATAATTTAGAATAAAGAATTCAAACCCGAAAAATTACATCTGTATTTTAGTTCCAAAAGCAAGGTCGCCGGCATCACCTAAACCCGGAACGATATATCCTTTTGCAGTCAACTCATCATCAATAGCGCCGCACCATATTTTACATTGAGGCTCGCTGCGTTTTATGTATTCTATGCCAACTGTACATGCTATTGCAGCAACAATATGAATTTCTTTAGGCTTGCCTTCTTCCCGCAAAAATTGTATGGTTTTTACTAAAGAAGAACCCGTTGCAACCATTGGATCAGAAATTATCACAACCCTGTCTTCAAGTTCGGGGCAGGAAACATAATCAAGACTTATTTCGAAAGAACCATCGCGTTTATGTTTGCGGTATGCAGAAATAAATGCGTTATCGGCTTTGTCAAAATAATTCAGCATTCCATAATGCAGCGGAAGCCCCGCGCGTAAA
Organism: Chitinophagia bacterium; assembly: GCA_963774065.1. GTDB lineage: Bacteria > Bacteroidota > Bacteroidia > Chitinophagales > Chitinophagaceae > Puia. The sequence continues at coordinate 714,384 of CAVZDO010000003.1, read as the reverse complement.
ATAGTTGCCAGTACCGGTTGTTCCTTCAATACTTTGCAAACCGCTATTCCCAATGGCGTTTGTATTTCTTTTTCTTCAAACTCCAATGTACTGCTTATTTCAATAGCTGCTACTTCGCCAATTCGTTCCAAATTTCTTCTAAAACGCATTCTGTCGGTTTGCATTTCCACATTTCTCAACTCAGCTATCCAATCGCATAACAAAGAATATTTTTCACTTAAATTAACAACCATGAATAATAAATAATGAACAGTGAATAATGATTTGCAAATTAAGGCATTTTCGGTAAGTCGTTAATGATTTAGATCAACTGCGGCAATCTCAAAAAATCCAGGCAAATCTCCGTTCAGACTTTATTAAATTCGTTTCATGATTTATAAAGTGATTGGAATAATGAGCGGCAGCTCCTTAGATGGATTAGATATTGCATTTGCACATTTCCAGGAAAATGCCGGTAAATGGAATTTTGAAATAATAAAAACAGCATGCTATAAATATGATGATGCGTGGATAAATAAATTGCAATCCGCACATTCTTTAGATGCTTTGCAATACCAGTTGCTGCATGCTGAATACGGGCATTATATAGGGCGGCAGGTCAATAACTTTATTGAAGAAAATAATTTGCATTACCAGGTTCAGCTTATTGCTTCACACGGCCACACAGTATTTCATATGCCCGAAAAAAAGATGACGGCTCAATTAGGTGATGGAGCTTCTATTGCTGCCGAAACCGGAATTAATACAGTAAGTGATTTGCGTTCCATGGATATAGCCTTAGGTGGGCAAGGAGCTCCGATTGTGCCAATTGGCGAACAATTTTTGTTGGGAGATCATCACTTCTTTCTTAACCTCGGTGGTATTGCCAATTTATCTTTTAATAATAACGGAAAATTTTTTGCATTTGATGTATGCGCCGCAAATCGTGTATTAAATATGCTCGCCAAGGAAACCGGGAAAGAATATGATGAAGATGGACAGATGGCATCGCCAGGAAAAATTAATGAAGAATTATTAATAAAACTGAATGCCCTTGAATATTACAATAGAGCCTATCCAAAATCTTTATCAAATAGTTTCGGAACTGAAATAATATTTCCATTAATAAAAAATTCGGGTTGCTCCATTCAAGATTCATTGAGAACTTATGTTGAACACATAGCTATCCAAATTAAAAATGCAATTGAAATGTTTTTATTAAGCTCATGTCTCACGTGTAACGTCTCACTATTCACCACCGGCGGTGGCGCGCATAATAAATTTTTGATAAAAAGATTAAAAGAAATATTGGAGTCGCTGAATATTTCGGTAGTAATTCCGGAAAAAAATATGGTTGATTTTAAAGAAGCAATTATTATGGCGTTTATTGGAGTGCTCCGCTGGCGAGAAGAAAATAATATATTAGCTTCAGTAACCGGCGCCGCGAGAAACAGTATTGGCGGCACAGTATGGATAGGTATCGAAGCCTGATTTAAAAATAATTTATTTTGCTGCGATAATATTTTTTGCAAAATTTAATTATTCAAAACTTATGAGAATTGTTTTAAAAATATCAAAAAAAATAAAAAAAATATTATTAATAGTTATTGGCTCATTGCTTGCATTAATAATTATAGCGCTCATCTTTCTTTCTTCCATAGTTAAATATTTAATAGAAAAACACAGCGAGAAATATACCGGAAGAAAAATAACAATGTCGAACCTGCACATAAATGTTTTTAGTGGTGTTATCCGCTTTGATAATTTAACGATCTATGAAGCAAAAAGCAACGCTGTTTTTTTTCAATGCAGGGTATTGTATGCTGATCTCGTTGTACACAAATTATTGACCGGGAAATATGATGTTACCGAATTAAAAGCGAGTCATCCCCTTATTAATATTTTGCAGCACGGAAATCATTTTAATTATGACGATCTCCTGAAACGCTTTGCCAGCAATAGTTCTGCGCCGACGGAAAAAAATAAAAAACCTGCGCAATACTGGATCCGCAATCTGCAAATTGATTCCGCCACAGTAGTATACATAAACAAATCGCCATACAATAAAGTAGAAATAATGAACTGGAACACAAAAATTCCGCTTATCGCATGGAATGATCCTGTTTATAATATTCACACAGATCTTGGTTTGCAATCCGGAGGAAATTTTATTGCTGACGCAATGATGAACACAAACACTTATTTGTATAAACTAAAAATTGATCTTCGGCAATTTAATATTACAGTATTGTATCCTTACCTGCGCGATTACCTGCGAGTAAAAACTCTCGACGGATTGATAAGTGCCGACATGTTTTTTTCCGGCAATATGCATAAGCCTGAAGATGTTGCCGCCAGCGGAATTGTAAATACCGAAAAATTTTCTATTGTAGATAATACAGAGGAGAAACTTGCTTCGGCAGAAAAAATAGAAGTTAAAATTGATTCCATCAATACAAAAAACAACCTGTATAATTTTCAATCCGTTATTATCACCCAACCTTACTTAAAATTATCCATGTATGATGATGGGTATAATTTTCAAAGATTGATGACAACGCCTGCCGGTAATTCTACCGATACTTCAAAAACTGCTTATGCAAATCTTTTTGTTATGATGGCCGATTATGTGCAAAGCATCGTGAAAAATTATGTCGCCAGTAATTATAATGCTAACCAATTTAAAATTGAACAAGGCCATTTTATTTTTACTGATTATACTTTGCAGGATAAATTTCAGTACGACATGGATTCATTATACATGCTCAGTAATAAAATTGGCAGCAATAATAACCTTATCACAATTGAAATGAATTCACGATTGAATAAATCCGGAATTATGAAAGGTACAATGAGCGTGAACCCTAAGAATTTTCAGGATATGACCATTGATTGTACTGTAACAAATATGCTGGTATCCGATTTTAATCCATACTCTAAATATTATGTAGCAACTCCTTTTTTAAATGGTATTGCCACATACACCAATAACACGACTATTTTGCAAAGAAAACTGAAAAGCAAAAATACGCTGACAGTTATAAAAATTGAAGCGGGCAAAAAAGTAAAAAACAAAACTGCCATGAATCTTCCTATCCGGTTGGCAGTTGCATTGCTTAAAGATGTTCATGGAAATATTAATCTTGACATACCCGTTTCCGGTAGTTTGGATGATCCTAAATTCAAATGGGGGAAAATTGTATGGCAGGTTTTAAAAAATATTATTGTAAAAGCGGCAACAGCTCCATTTCGTTTGTTTGCAAATATTTTTGGCGGAAAAGAAGATGATTATAAGCAAGTGAACTTCGATTTATTACAGGATTCAGTTCTTGCCAGCCAGCAAAAAACTTTGGATAATATCGCAAAAATTCTTTCACAAAAACCCGACTTAAAATTGCAGTTGGTTCAGGTTGATAATTTACAAGATGAAGACGAGGCCTATGCATTGCTCGAAGCAAAAAAACAGTACATCAGTTCGGATTCTACAAAAAAACAGATCAATATAAATGATATTGACAACAAAGATTCTTTGTTCAATAAATTTGTCGACAGCAAATTGCCATCAGCATCTTTTATGTCTGTGCAGGAAAAATGTCTGCAAATGATAGGAAAAGAAAAAGCAGAGAATGTGATCATAAATATTATTACAAGAAGAAATCAGTCGATTATAAATTATCTATCGCAAAAACAAATACAGCCAAACCGGGTATTGGTTTCTCCCGCCAAAGAAGAAAATGATTTATCAAGAGGGCAACCGCCGAAATACATGATCAATATTTCGGTGGAATAGAAGTTAGCTATTAGCTTATAGCCCCAACACCAGTTTCAATTTTGCATATCCTGTTTTGCTAACAGGAACTTGTGCGCCGGATTTTAATATTGCAACGTGATTATCTTTTTCGTACGGTTCAATGCGTGTGATTTGTTGTATGTTCATGATGTATGAGCGGTGCGTGCGTACAAAATGTTGCGTATCCAACGCCTGTTCAAAATAATTCATCGTTTTATTTTTCAGGTATGAACCTTCTTTCGTGAAAATTTTTACATAATCATCTGCAGCTTCCAAATAATAAATTTCATCAACAGGAATTATTTTTATTTTCCCGGAAAGCTTAACCACAACGCGGTTACTCTGTGCAGGAGATTGCGAAATCGATTCTAATAAAGATTGTGTATTTGTTTTTGAAGTGATAACATGACTCGATTCATTCCATTTTTGCATTGCCTTGTCAAATCTTTCTTTGCTGAATGGTTTTAGTAAATAATCCACCGCATGACTTTCAAAAGCTTTAATAGCATATTCATCAAATGCAGTTGTAAATATTACTGCAGGTGGTTGCTCAACAAGTTCAAGCATTTCAAAGCCGTTTATTTTTGGCATCTGAATATCGAGAAAAATTAAATCGGGCTGATGTTGCTGAATAGCTTTCAATCCCTCAAACCCATCATTGCATTCCTCCACAATTTCAATTTGCGGGTGTGATTGTAAATATTCTTTTACAATCATTCTTGCCAGCGGCTCGTCATCTATTATTAATGCTTTCATCTTTGTATATTTTTAAAACGCCAAACGCTAAACGCCGAATGCCGAACGCGTTTTACATTAAGCGTTTTGCGTTTGCGGTATTTTCACAATGGTGATAAATAAATTGTTGTCGATTTTTGTTTGCAGCAAATCATTTCTTGCAAACAATAAAAATAATCTGCGGTTAACGGAACTCAATCCAAACCCGGTTCCTTGTTTTGGATATGATGTTTCCGGATCAAAAGGATTTTCTACAATAACTTCAAGATAATTTTCATTTGCTTTTGCTTCTATGTGAATTGTTATATCGCCAATAGTATCGTACAATCCGAATTTAATTGCATTTTCAACAATAGGCTGAAGAAGCATTGGCGGAAGTTTCATATTTTGCGCGGCTTCTTCAGATTTTATTTCATCAGACAATCTATGCCCGAAACGAACTTTTTCAATGTCTAAATATAATTGCAGGTATTGTAATTCTTCTGATAAATTGACCCATTGCTGATCTTCTTTTTTCAGTGTTCCGCGCAAAAAATCGGATAGCTGCTGAATCATTTTTCTCGCCTGTTCCGGTTGAACCGAAATTAATGCGTTAATGGAATTTAAACTGTTGAACAAAAAATGTGGTTGCAGTTGTTGTCTTAATTTAAAAAGCTCCGCTTCTTTCGTCAATCTTTCAGCATCAATTTTTCTTTCATTAATATTTTTTTCTTCTTTCTGCGAAAACCATAACAAACTCATTGTTGTAACCATTTCCATCATCAGCAAGGCAATACCAAAACGAATCACCAGCGAATTAGACAGCATGGAAATATATACCGGATCATACTTAAAAAAAGTAGCTAATAAAATTCTTGTGATCAGCAGCCACATTAAACTCAATGCAAGACTTATTGCCAGAACGTACCAGTATTTTTCTTTTCCCGGCAAATAATAACGCATATTATTTCCGATGAGCAGGCAACTGCCGGCGAGTAAAAAATTACTTGCTATAGTATCAACAGAACATTCAATCGTCGTCAACCCGTAATTCGACAGCACAATGTATTGCAATGTTGCCCACGCGAGCCACCATGCTGCAAATGCAATTTTTATTTTTCTGTTAAGTGTTGCGGGTTGGCTCAATGCAATGATTAATTTAGGTGGAAAGTTTCAAAAGCGCTGTTCTCCAATAAATGAGCGGCCTTCAAATGGGTGATGCGAATATAAATATCTGCATCTTCTTCTTCACAAATTTTCGAATACATTTCTGCGCCATCAATCAGCTCATCCAGTTTGTGCAACTCCGATACATCAATGAATTTCCAATGCACGGGTTTCGATTTTGCATTTAAAAAATTATCTTCTTCCTGTTCCCCCAATCTTCTTGCTTTTTGAAATGCATGCAGTGTGTCATCGGCTTGTATCAATCGTAATTGCTCATCAAATTGCGCAGTGTGGTTTCCATCTCCGCACATAATTCTATAAATTAATTTCGCTAAATACCATTGCATAAATTTATTTTATTAGTTGAGGTTAATTATTGGTTGCTGGTTTCAAGTTTCTTGTTGCTGGTACTTATTAATAGTTAAATGATTGACTAAGCTATTTTCAAATTAGTTTTTGGATACCAGCTTTAGTAATTCTCTTCACCATCGTTGCGTCGCAATCCGTTCATCTGTTGAACTACTATTGAGCTATAGGTTTATTTTTAATCTGCATTACTAAATTCCACTTCTTCATTATCACATTTCCACATTATCACATTAAATTTTCGTCGGGTAACTCGTAATTTCAATTCCTCCGAATATCGAAGTTCCGTCGAGCACCAAAGTTTTGTTTGGATCAGCTATTGTTGGCTGCACCATTCTTTTATCTTCAATGCCTGCAAAAATGGAAGTGATTTGTGTTTTTACATTCCAATTTCCAGGTATAACCAATTTTGTGCCTCCGAATATTTGTGTAATGTCTAATAGTACCGAGCCCTGAATATCCGCCTGGCTTAAATCAATTTCCGCGCCTCCCATAAAACAGGTAATATCGCCACCTTTAAAATTTTTAGAAAGAATTATTTTTTTTACTCCGCCGAAGATAGAAGTGCTGTCGAGATATTCACCATCACCACTGTTGATATTTGTTGCATTCTGCGTGTTGAACCAGCTGTTGCGCCAACTATTTTTCCATTCCTGTTTTTGTGCTTTCCATTCTTGTCTTTGTGCGTAATGGTATTCGCTTCTTCTCCGGAAAATAAAAAACAACCCAAGAAAAATAAGCAGTATAGGATATATATAACGATGCAATCGAAGCTCGGGCATTTCCTTATCAACAAGTAAAAAAGAACCGGCGCCAATGAGAAGCAGCCACGCAATATTTCTAAAGCCATGCTGAAAACCTGTGATGATGCCAATAGCAATGAGCAAAGTTGGCCAGGTAAAAATCCAGTCGGGAACATCAGCGTTCATTTCGCGGGCTAATAATAATGTGCCCGCTACAAGAATCAACAAGCCCGGCCAAATTCTGCGATGAGGGCGCCTGGGATAATTCTTTTCATTTTCTTCCATATAGAATATTTTCTTTTGTAAAAATCCGATAACACAAAACTATTATTTTAATACTCTTTTTTAAAACGTGTTTAGGTAATATAAAATAAAGCGGCGGCGAAAGAAAGATTTTTGTCGGCGAAAATTCTCGCTAAATACAAACGTTACTTTATTTGGTGAAAACAACAAGTAAGTGAATATTTGAAATGATAATTGCAACAAAATAATTAAATCAACATAAATGCGTCTCCGTCAAATAATCCTTTATCGCTTAATTTAAGATGCGGTATAACTAATAGCGCCATGAAAGATAAAGTCATAAATGGCGCAGATAATTTTGAGCCAAGTTTTTTTGCCATCGCATCAATGTTTGTGTAAGCAGCTGCGATTTTATATCCATCTTCATTGCTCATCAATCCGGCAACAGGTAAAGGCAAAATCATTTCCATCCTCTCTCCACTTGTGGAGAGGGGTTGGGGTGAGGTTACACAACTGATTCCTCCTTTTTTTTCAATTATGAGATTAACCGCGCGACATATACTTTCATCGTCAACCCCTGCTGCAACAATATTGTGACTGTCATGCGCAACTGATGATGCAATTGCTCCGCTTTTTAATCCAAAATTTTTTATAAAAGCTTTTGCAATCACCGCATCGTAATAACGGTTAACAACAACCAGCTTTATTATATCATTATCTATGTTGCTCTGCATTTTTCCGTCGTTAATTTTTATTGGCGCTTTAATTTTGTTAGTGATCAGTTGCCCGTCCAGCGCTTCAATTACATCTGTAAAAGTTTCTTCGTCGTCAATTGTTGTTTTGAATCCAAATTCATGAACAATCTTTTTGCTGCAACTAAAATTGTTCACTGTTGCTGCAACTTCATCAACAATATTATCTATTAAAGATTTCCCGTTTTCTGCAACAAGTTTGCCATTAATATAGGTTTGCAACACGTCAAATATTTTTAAATCTTTCACTATTATAAAATCTGCTGCATCATTTTCTTTTAGCAAGCCAACATTTAATTTATAATGCAAAACCGGATTTATACACGCAGCTTTCAGCACCTTGAATACATCAATTCCTTTTACAATCGCGCGCGCACAAAGTTGATTTATATGACCGGCAACAAGACTGTCGGGATGTTTGTCGTCGCTGCAAAACATAATATTGTCTGGGTAATCATTCAGCAAATCAATCAGTGCATCAAAATTTTTTGCAGCGCTGCCTTCACGAATAATTATTTTCATTCCATAGCTCAGTTTATCGAGCGCTTCTTCTTTAGTAAAACATTCATGGTCGGTGGTTATACCAGCTTCAATATACTTTTTTGCATCTTCGCCGCGCAATCCCGGCGCATGACCGTCAACAGGTTTTTTTAAATCATGTGCAGCATTGATTTTTTTCATTACTTCTTCATCATTATGTAACACCCCGGGAAAATTCATCATCTCGCTCAAATATTTTATTTCATCTTTTTCGAGTAAAATTTTTACCTGTTCTGCATCAAGAGTTGCGCCTGCAGTTTCAAAATTTGTAGCAGGCACGCAACTCGGCGCGCCAAAATTAAATTTGAAAGGAACTTTTTTCCCATTCTCAATCATAAATTCAACGCCATTCAATCCGCAAACATTGGCAATTTCGTGCGGGTCGCTAACGGTTGCAACTGTTCCATGCACAACCGCAAGCCGAGCAAACTCACTTGGAATAAGCATGGAGCTTTCAATGTGAACGTGTGCATCTATAAAACCGGGAAGAATATAATTTATAAGTTTGGAGTTTGAAGTTTGCAGTTTTGCAATAGAAATAATTTTTCCATTTTCAATTTGCATTTCTGCAGCGTAAATTTTCTCTGCAAAAATATCTACGAGGTTTCCGCTGATCGTTTGAATCATTCTTTATTTTTGAAAGGAAAATTAATAAAATAAGACACGCCGAATGCAGAGATATTTTTTTATGTTTCCGGCCATATAGCTACTATCAAGCATTGTTGCGTCGCACTCTTCAGCATTAATATCGCTATTGAACAAGCCGCTAAAATCTGAAAATTTCCATTCGATATTAATTGCGAATAAAAATATCTTATCAAAAGAACAGAATCCTATCTTTGGTCATAAACTTAAATCTAAAATCATGAAATTTCTAAAATTCGGGTTAATTGCATTAATAACATTTTTAAGCATTGCCACAACACAAGCGCAAACTGCAGACGATATAATCAATAAACATATAGATGCCGTTGGCGGAAAAGATTTACTTTCTAAAATAAATACCATGTATGTTGAAGGAACTGTTACTGCAATGGGCACAGATTATGTTACCAAAGTAAATATGGTTAATGGCAAAGCTTTGAAAAGCGAGACTGACGTAAACGGGTCAACAATTATACAATGCATCACCGACACCGGCGGATGGAGCCTTAACCCATTGATGGGACAAAGCGATCCAACAATGCTGACACCAGACGAAGTAAAAATGGCAAAATCATCTCTTGATCTTCGCGGGCAATTATATAATTACAAAGACAAAGGTCTTACAGCAACTTTAGTAGGTCGCGACAGCATACAGGGTGTAAGCGATTACAAAATTAAATTGGTTGACAACAACAACGGCTCGGAGTTTACTTATTACATCGATCCAACAACTTATTATATTTCGAAATTAGATGTGAAAGCAACGGTGAGCGGAAAAGATGTTACCAATAGCAGTTCTTTTTCTAATTACAAAAAAACTGATTTCGGTTATGTAGTGGCAAATACAATGGCTACTACCAACATGGGTTACGACATCGTTATTAATTATAACAAGGTTGAAATAAATAAAGATATCGATCCGAAGATTTTTGCAATGCCGAAATAGTTGGTCGACTGTCGACCGTCAACTGTCGACTGTTAAGCGTTTCCCAAATCAGGTCTTCTTTGCGCAGTGCGCTGAACAGATTGTTCGTGCCGCCATTCATCAACCTTTTTTGGATCGCCGCTTAATAAAACATCGGGCACTTTCCATCCGCGAAAATCGGATGGACGGGTATAAACAGGCGGCGCTAATAAATCATCCTGGAAAGAATCGAAGAGCGCAGAAGTTTCATCATTCAACACTCCGGGAATTAATCTTCCTATTGCATCAACCAATATTGTTGCAGGAATTTCTCCGCCACTTAATACATAATCGCCCACAGAAATTTCTCTTGTAACAAAATGTTCGCGTATGCGGTGATCAATACCTTTGTAGTGCCCGCAAATGATCAGTAAATTATTTTTCAGCGATAGCTGGTTAGCCATTTTTTGATTAAACTTTTCTCCGTCGGGAGTCATAAAAATAATTTCATCAAATTTATTTTCTTTCGAAAGAGATACGATGGCATTTGCCAAAGGCTCGCACATCATAACCATACCTGCTCCGCCGCCATATTGATAATCGTCAATTTGGCCGTACTCATTCACTGCCCATTTGCGCAAATTATGCACATTTATTTCAAGCAAATTTTTTTCCTTAGCTCTTTTTAAAATAGAATGAGAAAATGAGCTATCCATCAATTCGGGCATGGCACTGAGAATTTCAATTTTCATGCAGCAAATATAAGATTGCTCAACAGAAACTAACTTTATCAATAATTAATAAACAATGCCAACAGTTTTAATAACGGGCGGAACAGGTTTAATTGGAAAAGCATTAGCAGAAAAACTTTTGCAAAAAGGATATGATGTTATTATTGCGAGCAGGCAAACGTTAATCATCGATAGTGAATCGTCAAACAAAATCAAAATAATAAATTGGGATATTGAAAAACAAATTATTGATGAAAATGCTATTCGTGAAACTGATTATATTATTCATCTTGCCGGAGCAAACGTTGCAGAAAAGAGATGGACTGATAAACAAAAAAAAGAAATTGTAACAAGTCGTACAAAAAGCAGTAAGCTAATTGTAAAAGTGTTAAAAGAAATCCCAAATAAAGTAAAAGCGGTGATAAGTGCGTCGGGTATTGGCTGGTACGGCGCGGATTCGTCTATTCCTCCAACAAAATTGTTTGTGGAAACGGATGAACCGGCTAAAAATTTTCTTGCGGAAACGTGCAGGCTTTGGGAAGAAAGCATTGAGCCTATAACGGCGATGGGTAAACGATTAGTAAAATTGCGAACCGGAATTGTGTTAAGCAAAGACGGCGGAGCATTAAAAGAATTTATTAAGCCATTGCGATTTGGCATCGCTGCAATTTTAGGAAACGGAAGCCAAATGATTAGCTGGATACACATTGACGATTTGTGCAGAATTTATATTGAAGCAATAGAAAATGAAAACCTGCATGGAATTTATAATGCTGTTGCACCGAATGCTGTAAATAATAAAACGCTAACGATAGAACTTGCAAAAAAAATAAAAGGCAAAATTTTTATTTCTGTTTATGTGCCGCAATTTATTTTGAAATTAATGCTCGGCGAAATGAGTATTGAAGTTTTGAAGAGTACGACAGTAAGCGCTGAAAAAATAAAAAAAACAGGATTTCAGTTTCTGTATCCGACTATTGAAAGTGCGCTGGGAAATATTTGATAACGAATGCTGCTAATAGCTAACAGCAATGCATAACCGAAAATAAGAAATCGTAAATCCTATAAATCTCTTCTGTTATTAAGCCAGAAACAAAAAGACCAGGTTAACAGAACTAACACTAATGTGTAACCGACGTGATATTTTACTGCATCCAAAGTAGCCTGGTAAGCTTTTTCATCAAATTTGCCGAAAAATGCCGGACGCGGCAAAAGCAGATGTGAAACTTCCAATGGAAAAAAGCGACCTATCTTACTATCAAATTTGAGTTCCAGAACTTTAACTGCTATTGGTTCCAGTACTATAAAATAGAAAGCAAAAATGGCGAGTGCAATAAATGATCTGCGCACGAGAAAGCCTACCAAAAAAGCAAGAGAGAGTTGCGAAAAACTTTGCAATGCGAACAGCCCGATATAATAAACAAGCTTCCATTTGGAGGCGTCGGCATCTGTTGTATTCGTTAAGCCGATTATCAGCGCAACTACAGTGTACAGAACCGTTATCAATAATGTTAAAATCAATACGTCAATCAATTTGCCGGTCATGAAATTTTTGCGGCTCCATCCGTCAATAATATTTTGACGGTTTGTTTTATAACTATACTCGTTAGTGATGAGCATAATAATTACAATAGCAGGTATGAATATAAATAATGATGAAAAATAAGCTACTGTCCGCCATGCTTCAGGCAGTCCGAATGGATTACCAAGAAGCGCTTTAAACAATTCATGAGCGCGGTTTTCGTTGCTAATGATTTGGAGATAAATCCGGTAAAACATAAAATTTATTCCGGGATATGTAAGCGCTGTTATTCCCATAACCCACCAGAACGCAGGATATTTTTTTATTTTCAGCCATTCAATTTTTACAATATTCAACATGAAAAAAAATTTGTGATGATTAGTTGTTGGTGAGTTCGAAAAATTTCGCTTCTAATCTTTTCTTTTTTAATAAAAGATGATTTAGAATAATTCCGTGAGCGAAAAAATATTGGTTTATATCATCAGGCTTCGAACTGCTTTTTGCAAAACGCAACTCAAAATAATTTCCGTTGCGAACAATGCTATCAGCAGATGTAAAACCGGAAATAACAACCGCTAACTTTTCTATATCGGGAGCGCCAATCTCAACAATATCTTCATCTACCAAAACATCATTCACATTTCCGGTGGTGACAAGATTTCCTTTTTTTAATATAGCTACATGCGTGCATATTTTTTCCACTTCATCCAGCAGGTGACTTGCAATAATTATAGTGTGGCCTTTTTTGCTGAGCTCAATTATCAACTCGCGCATTTCAGCAATGCCAACAGGGTCGAGTCCATTCGTAGGTTCATCCAGCACAAGCACTTTTGGATCTCCTAACAACGCGCCCGCAACAGCAAGCCGCTGCTTCATTCCCAAACTGTAAGTGCTGAAGCGGCTGTTTCTTCTTTCAAATAGTTTTACTTTTTCCAGCACTTTATTTATTTCATCCGCATTGCCGCGACCGCTAATGCTGTTTGTTACTTTTAAATTATTTACGGCGGAGAGATAATGATAAAAATTCGGCGTTTCGAGTAAGGAACCAATTTTTTTTCTCTGCTCAGGCGAGCCCGGTTTACCAAACCAAAGAAAATTTCCTTCGTCAGCTTTCAATACATCCAGTATGATGCTGAGCAAAGTTGTTTTGCCACTGCCATTCGGACCAAGAATTCCAAACACTGAACTTCCGGGAATATCAAATGATACTTTGTTCAATGCTCTTATTTTTCCGTAATTTTTGGTGATGCTGTTAAGCGATAAAATATTTTCCACGCAACGATATTTAAATGACAAGATAGAATAACAACTTTGAATTACATAGATAATTTACAAGAACGGATTTCACTATTAAATATAAAGTACTTTGTAAAACAAAGTAATGTAAAAAAAATTATTGTTCCAAATCTTACTGAAGGTTATTTTTTATGGCGAATGTTTTTCGTGGTAGAAACTGGAGAATCCACCAGCTATAGCCAAACCATTTTTGTTGAATGATAAGCGGTGAAGTTTTAGATCATCAATATCACTTTGCAAAACTTTTCTTGTAAAAGGATTGAGTGTACCGCCCGGCTGCAACGGTAAAGCGTTTGCGTCATATTGAAATTGTGGATCGCAAATGGTTCCGCGCGGATACATTATTCCGGGTTGCCCTTTGCCGCGAATGTCAAGAATTTCCGGATGGTTCAACCCAAGCGTATGTCCATACTCGTGAGCTGCTGTTGTGGAATTATTAAAAAGATTATCTAATTTAAAATAGCCGGTATTGCAATTCAATCCATCAACGGAAGAAACCTGGTTGACGGAAAATTCTTCAATGCGGAAATAATTATTTTGTGGATTGTTGTTGTACCAAACTATTTCGGGCTCAATGTTCGGCGCATAATATCCTTTTATGTCAAATCTTACATCAAACCAATCTCTTTTTATTTTCACTTTTCCTTTCGGAGCATTCCAGTGATTGCTTATGTCTTCTGCAATTTGAAGAGATAATTGTTGTGAAGCGGCATCTCCGTAAAAATAAAATGCAGAGCGTAAAACAAGTTGATGCGAATATGTATTAAGTTCTGCTTCACCCATGCTGATCAATATCTTTTCCAGTAACCCCGCAACCATGTCCATCCGCCATGAACATTTATCCAACGCCCGTCAACCCATCTGTATCCTACGCGGCGGGTTTCATAATGGCCTTCATGCCATTCATATTTTTTTCCGTTCCAAATCCAATCTCCGGTGATCCAAATTTGCTCATCAGAAGGTGGTGCAGGCCGCAAATAAATTACATCCATGGGTTTTTCTCTGACAGCATAGGTTGGTTGGCAGGATACTGATAAAATTATCATGGCTAATAAAGCAAGAGGGGTAACACTTTTTTTCATAAAACATTTTGATTAATTAAAATTGACCAAAAAATTTGTTGTGGTTGAAACAATATTAAAGGTATTTGATAAAAATTCTAAATTATTTAATTTAAGTTAACTAAGTTATAACAATCTGTAAACAGGATATCGTAAATGCTCCAGTTCATAATAGGGTGAATTTTTATACACAAAATTAAGTTGGGCAGAATTATTTTTTGCAAAAACTGAATCCTGCTTTTTCTTTTCTTCCAATTTATTTTTTAATTCGGGGTTAGATTTTAAATATTCGGCAGCAACATCTTCCCACCGATAATCGCTGTATCCTTCTTTTTCCTGCAAAATGGCGTCGAAAAAATTCCATGAAAAATAAGAATCGTCTCCGGTTGGCTCGAGCATTTCAACCAAAAATCTTTTTGCAGGTTGATCGGTTGAAATAATATAATCTCCTTTTAAAAAATGAATGGATTGATCGTACGCCGAAATTTTTACATCGCTGTTTTTGTGATGTTTTTCGTAAGGCCGATTCATCGATTTGTAATCATCAATATGATAAACCTGAACTTTTATAACTGAATCTGTTTTTAGCTGACGCATTTTCACGCCATTTAATTTTAGCAGATCAATTACATCGTGCCAACCTGCAGGAATAATATATGCTTTCGGGGCAGTAACAAATTTTTCCGGTGTGAAATAATTATAAAATTTCACTTCTTTTTCAAAAGGCTTGTTGTGATCATAGTACATGCGCTGCGCTCCGGTAACATCGCTGGTTTTATGTACAGTTTCATAACCTTTAAATAAAGTAGTATCGTATTTTGTGAGATCGGGTTTCCATTCCAGGGCGAATTCATTTTTGCTTATGTCGTCAGCAAAATTTTGTTTCCTGTTTTTGATAATTTCTTTTTCGTATATGGATGACTGTTGGATTATTGTTTCCATCAACGCATAGGTTGATAACACCCGATCTTTAAAAGGTTTCAGCATGTGTGTTTCCGGCATGTATGAAATGGTATTGAACAATGCTGCATAGCCGCTCGAGTAACGGGGAGATTCATAAAAAGCTGTCCATCCTTTTTCCGGATTTCCTTCTTCAAAATTTACATACGGCGTCATAGCCCAGCCTTTTTTATCCATGGATTTATACAAAGAAGGATCGAAAACATCATGCACAAATTTTCCGAGTTCACCGCCGAGTTTATTCCATTGCGTGGTGATTAAAGTCATCGTATGCTGATAATCCGCGCCGTCGCTAACATGATTATCCACTTGTATATCCGGGTTGAGCCAATGAAAAATTTGCGCAAATGATTTTGCATTCCGCGAATCTGATTTTGTAAAATCGCGGTTCAGATCAAGATTTTGCGCGTTGCCGCGAAATCCGTAACTGTTCGGTCCGTTTTGATTTACGCGCGAATAAGAATTTCTGTTCAGCGCGCCACCGATATTATAAAGTGGAATCACAGCGAGCACAACATTATCCGGCATTTTAATTTTGCCCGAATTCAAATCTCTCAGCAACATCATGCTTGCATCAACGCCGTCGGGCTCGCCGGGGTGAATGCCGTTGTTAATAAGAATTACAATTTTATTTTGCTGATGCCATATTGCAGGATCAAATTTTCCATCGTTCGAATACAAAACAACATGAAAAGGATAACCCGCATCGCTCATTCCCATTTCTTTGATGGAAATTTTTGCAGATGCTTTATCTAACTTTTTGTAAAAATCAATGCATTCAAAATATGTTGCCGTTTCTTTTCCATTCGATTTTTCGAATGGAGTTGTTTGCGCGTTGCAAATAAAAAAGTAGCTAAGCAGCGTAAATAAAAAAATTTTCTTCATAATTTTTGCAGTTTTATTTTGATACGGGCATTCGTAATTCTATTGAGCATCGTTGCGTCGCACACTTGTACTGAAATAATTCTATTCAGCTTCAGTTTCAACTTCTGAATTTCTAAAAATAAAATTAATCACAAAGCAGTTAATAACGTTCAATAATCAATAGCTCACAGCTAACGGCTTATAGCTATCAGCTTTTAAGCAAACAAAAAAGGCAAACCATTACAGTTCGCCTTTTCCAATTTTAATATGAAAGAAATTATTTTGCCAGCGTGTTCACTTTCTTTGCCAATTTGCTTTTTAAATTGGCAGCCTTATTTTTATGGATAATTCCTTTTTTAGCCAGCTTATCAATTTGCGAAATTACGCCAGTCAGTTTTTCGCTTCCTTCTTTGTTAGATTTTAAAGCCCTCAAATCGCGAACTGCATTGCGCATTGTTTTACCATAATAACGGTTGCGATCTCTGCGCGCAGTAGCCTGTCTTACATCTTTTTTCGTTGCACTGTGATTAGCCATTTACGTAAAATTTTCGGACGGCAAAGGTATGTTTCGGTTGCGAAAATTCCAAATTTAAAGTAAGCTGTTAGCTATTAGCCGTTAGCTAACAGCTATTAGCTCTTGAACGAAGCTCACAGCTTTCTTACATTTTTCTCCGATATTTGCATTTCCTTTTAAAGCTTGTTTCGATGAAAGACTTCCAGTATATCACTAATTCGTCTCCCGCATTTATCGAAAATCTGTACCAGGATTTTGTAAAAAATCCCGATACAGTCGACCCCGAATTCAGAAAATTTTTTGAGGGCTTCGATTTTGCCATAACCCAGGGAAAAAATGGCTCTAACGGAACTGCCGTTACAAAACAACCGGAAATTTCTTATAAAACAACGGATGGTGTTGACTGGAAAAAAGAATTGGGCGCCTATCGCATGATTCTTGGTTACCGGAATAAAGGACATTTAATTGCAAACACAAATCCTATTCGCCCGAGAAAAGATCGCGGAGCAAATTTAGATCTTGCTTTTTTTGGTTTTACAGACGAAGATTTGGATAAAAATTTTTTTGCAGGAAATCTTATCGGCTTAGGTACAACTTCACTCAGAAATATTTTGGAGCATTTAAAAAAATGTTACGCCAGTCATGTTGGCATTGAATTCAAATATATCAGCGATCAAAAGACGATCGACTGGCTCACCAACGAAATGGAAAAGAAATTCATTAACCCGCTTCCGCTGCAGGAAAAAAAACGCATCCTGGAAAAGTTGAATGAAGGCGTGATGTTTGAAAAATTTTTGCACACAAAATATATAGGGCAAAAAAGATTTTCGCTGGAAGGCGGAGAAACTACCATTCCGGCATTAGATACAATTATAAATGTCGCTGCGGATAATGATGTGCAGGAAGTGGTGATTGGTATGGCGCATCGCGGGCGTTTGAATATTCTTGCCAACGTTATGGGCAAAACCTATGAACAAATTTTTAGCGAGTTCGAAGGTACCGCAACACTCGATCAAACTATGGGCAGCGGCGATGTTAAATATCACATGGGCTATGGGAGTGAATTGCAAACGCCAAATAATAAAACTGTTCATTTAAAATTAATGCCCAATCCTTCACACCTTGAAGCTGTGGATCCTGTAGTGGTTGGTTTTGCAAGAGCTAAGGCAGACGTGATGTACAAAAGTGATTTTGATAAAATTCTTCCGATATTAATTCATGGCGATGCATCGGTTGCCGGGCAGGGCGTTGTGTACGAAGTTTTGCAGATGAGTGAACTCGATGGATATTATACCGGCGGAACAATTCATTTTGTTATTAATAATCAAATTGGGTTTACAACGGATTTTGAAGATGCGCGCAGTTCCGATTATTGCACTTCACTTGCTGGCGCTATTCACGCGCCGGTGCTGCATGTAAATGGCGATGATCCGGAAGCTGTAGTAAAATGCTGCGACATTGCCACGCGCTTTCGGCAGGAATTTAATTCGGATATTTTTATTGATATGGTTTGTTACCGCAAGCACGGACATAATGAAGGCGACGATCCGAAATTTACGCAGCCGCATATGTATGCGCTGATTGATAAACATCCAAACCCGAGAGAAGTGTACACACAATTTCTTTTGGAAAACGGAGAAACAGATGCCGTTGAACTTGCAAAAGATATGGAGAAAAAATTCTGGTCGGATTTGCAGGAAAGATTAGATGAAGTGAAACAAAAACCTTTGCCTTATTCTTACCAACAACCGGAATTATGGTGGAAGAGTTTGCGCCGCGCCACGCTGGAAGATTTTGATTATTCTCCCGTCACTGCTATAAATGAAAATGATTTCAGAAAAATTTTTGATGCATTGATGACATGGCCTGCAGATTTTACACCTATAAAAAAAATCGAAAAGATTTTGCAGGATAAGATCAAATTATTTAAGGAAGAAAAAAAAGTGGATTGGGCTACTGGCGAATTGTTGGCCTATGGAAGTTTAATATTAGATGGAAAAGATGTGCGCATGAGCGGACAAGACGTACAACGCGGAACTTTCTCTCACCGGCATGCAGTTTTGCGCGATGAAAATTCCGATGCGGAATATAATCGCTTGAGCAGAATTCCGGATGCAAAAGGCCAATGCAGAATTTATAATTCTTTATTGAGTGAATTTGGCGTACTCGGTTTCGAGTATGGATATGCGTTAGCAAGCCCGAATACTTTGGTTTTATGGGAAGCTCAGTTTGGCGATTTTGCCAATGGAGCGCAAACAATGATCGATCAGTTCATTGCATCTTCCGAACAAAAATGGCAACGCATGAACGGAGTAACTCTTTTGTTGCCGCACGGCTATGAAGGTCAGGGACCGGAACACAGCAGCGCGCGGATAGAAAGATTTTTACAATTATGCGCCGAGCTTAATCTTGTTGTTACAAATATTACTACTGCGGCAAATCTTTTTCATGCGTTCAGAAGACAACTCGCTTGGCCTTTCAGAAAACCGCTGATTAATTTTTCTCCGAAAGCAAATCTTCGTTATCCCGGAACTTATTCTGCCATGGAAGATTTTGTAAACGGAAGTTTTAAAGAAACAATTGATGATGCATTTGTAAGTGATGCAAATAATGTGAAGAAAGTTTTATTCTGCAGCGGAAAAATTTATTTTGATCTTTTTGAACGGCAGCAAAAAGAAAATAAAAAAGATATTGCCATCATCCGGCTGGAACAATTATATCCATTGCCTTTTGATCAATTGGAAAAATTATATAAAAAGTATGCGAAGGCAACATGGTTTTGGGTGCAGGAAGAACCGTTGAATATGGGCGCTGCTTCATTTTTACAAATGAATTTAAAAACGCTGAATTACGGATTCATCAGCCGTCAGCCGAGCGCTTCCACAGCAACGGGTTACATGAAAGTGCATCAGCAGGAGCAAAATGAAATTATTGAAACAGCATTTTCAATTTAGCTAATAGCCAATAGCTATCAGCTAATAGCTTTTCTAAATCGTACATCTAACATCGTAAATCGTAAATGCAAATGGTTGATATCAAAGTTCCATCAGTTGGGGAATCCATAAGTGAAGTAACGCTCGTGAAATGGCTAAAAAATAATGGGGACTATGTAGATCGCGATGAAGTGATCGCAGAACTGGAAAGTGAAAAAGCAACTTTTGAAGTGAATGCAGAAAAAGCGGGTATGTTAAAAACAATAGGGAAAGAAGGTGATACAATAAAAATAGGGGATGTGGTTGCACAAATTGATGAAACAGCTGCAAAGCCGGAGAAAATGAAGTCAGAAGTAAAGCAGCCATCGTCAAATGGATCGAATGTAAAAAAAGAAGTTGCTCCGGAAAAGACAATTCAAAAGTCTTCAGAGGATGCAGCATTAAAAGCAACGCCTGTTGCTGCAGCAATAATTTCCGATAAAAAAGTTGATGCAAAATCTATCAGTCCAACTGGCACAGGTGGTAAAATATTAAAACATGATGTTCTTGATGCGTTGGTTAATCCGGGCAGAACTCCCGGCCAGCCTATGTTTAGCCGCGATGAGCGAAAAGAGAAAATGAGCAATCTGCGTAAAACGGTTTCGCGGAGATTGGTGGAAGCAAAAAATACAACGGCGATGCTCACCACTTTTAATGAAGTGGACATGAGCAACATTATGGCTCTCCGCACTAAGTTCAAAGATAAATTCAAAGAAAAACACGGCGTGAATCTCGGCTTTATGAGTTTTTTTACCAAAGCATGTTCCTATGCTTTGCAGGAATGGCCTGCAGTTAATGCATATATTGACGGAGATGAGATCGTTTATCATAATTATTGCGACATATCCATTGCCGTTAGTGCGCCAAAAGGTTTGGTTGTTCCGGTAATCCGCAATGCGGAAAGTTTGAGCATGGCAGAAATTGAAAAAAAAGTGGTTGAGCTCGCAACAAAAGCAAGAGATAATAAATTAAGCATGGAAGAAATGCAGGGCGGAACTTTTACAATTACCAACGGCGGTGTGTTTGGTTCATTAATGTCAACACCAATTATCAATATTCCCCAATCCGCAATATTGGGAATGCATAAAATTGAAGAACGCCCGGTGGTAGTGAGCGGTCAAATTGTTATCAGGCCTATGATGTATCTTGCTGTAAGTTATGATCACCGGATTATTGACGGGCGCGAGTCCGTTAGTTTTTTGGTAAGAGTAAAAGAATTGCTCGAAAACCCCGACCAGCTTCTGTTTGGAAAAGATCCGGTTAAAGCCTTGCTGGAATTATAGTTTCTGTTTAAAAAATAAATAAATCAATTTTTTGTTTTTCCGTTGCTTGCATTTATAGTTGCCGTGATCTATTTTTGTTGCAAATAAATCCAGGTCATGAAAAACAAAATCGTTATTATTCTCTCGCTTATTTTTTTTATTGCTTCCTGCAAAAAAGATACAGGCACAGGTGGTGGGCAACAATCTGGTGGAACTACACTCTTCAGAATTCAGGAAGGCACCGACCCAGATATAGTTAATGATACAGTATATCTTATTTCCTACAATTCTTCCGGTAAAATAAGCCAGATGCTCGATAGTCTTTACCAGGATAGTCTTGTTGCAACTTACGATGGCTCAGGTAATCTTAGCACAGTTAACGATGTTGGTGCGTTTTCGCTTGGTAATTCTTCATTTACTTATGATGCAAACAATCTTCTCACACAAATAAATTGCAGCGTCGCTGGTGAAAACGATCAGTACGTTTTTGAATATGCTAACGGCATTGTTTCAAAAAAAAGTTATTACTCAGATTTAGGGCTTGGAGGTTCTCTGCAACTTTATAGTTACGATGTTTACACTGTTAGCAATGGAAATATTACTGACATGAAAGAATATGATGCAGCAAATAATTCAACTTCTGAAACAAAATTTACCTATGGCTCTCAGGCAAATCCTTTTAAATTGTTTGGGTTATTTAATTTCGGAAACAGGCTCGGCACGCAGGATATCATAAGCTATGAAACTTACTTTAATAAAAATATTTTAGCGGGATATTCTATCGTTGGGGGAGCGACTGCAACGGCCACAAATACTTTCAATAGTAATCAGAAACCAACTGAAATTATCATGAATGATCAGGTGAATCAATGGTTGCTCACGTGGCAGTTTTCGTACAAATAATCTTCAAACAATTTATAAGATGTAAACTTGCAGCTTATAATTTTGCATGTATTACAATTCTTATTGCAACACTGCGGTTAAATTAATTAAGGAATTTGATGGTTCAGTTCCTCTGCAACATTTTTTGAAAAACCATTTTGCTGTTAATAAAAAATTTGGTTCAAAGGATAGAAAAATTATCACTAATCTCTGCTATGCTTATTTCCGGCTCGGTCATTCTCTCAAGCAACTTTCGGTTGAAGAAAAAATATTAACCGGAATTTTTCTTACAAACCAATCATCAAATGATTTGCTTGATTATTTCAAACCGGAATTGGAATAAGAATATTCAATCGCCCCTGTCAACAAAAATTCTCCATTATCCATTCTCTATTCTCCATTACCGATACCTTTCCGTGGCAAAAAGAATTAAGTGAGGGAATAGACTATGAAAAGTTTTGCGAATCCTTTTTAATTCAACCCGATTTATTTTTAAGAATTCGTCCCGGAAACGAAAAAATTGTAAAAAAGAAATTATCACAAAATAATATTGAGTTCAGAGAAATTGCTAACTCCTGCATAGCTCTGAATAATTCTACCAAAATTGATAACGTAATTGATATTAATAAAGAAGCAGTGGTGCAGGATTATAGCTCGCAACAAACAGCAAATTTTTTTCAACGGCAAACGGCAAACTACAAACTGCAAACTTTATCTGTATGGGATTGCTGCGCTGGAAGCGGTGGCAAATCCATTATGCTATTTGATTTGAATAAAAATCTTAGTATAACAGTAACGGATATACGTAAATCCATTCTTATTAACCTGGAAAAAAGATTTAAAGAAGCAGGAATAAAAAAGTATCAATCATTTGTTGCGGATTTGTCTTCTGTCAACAGTCGACGGTCAACTCCCGGCTACGATCTTATCATTGCGGATGTTCCCTGCTCCGGTAGCGGAACCTGGAGCCGGACTCCGGAAGCCTTGTTTTTCTTTTCTGAAAAAGAAATTGAAAGATTTAATAAACTGCAAAAAGATATTATTGGTAATGTAATTCCTCACCTAAAAAAAGACGGGAAACTTATTTATATCACCTGTTCTGTTTTCAAAAAAGAGAATGAAGAAGTTGTTGATTTCATCAGGTCTACTTATCATTTAAAATTAGAGGAGATGAGCATATTAAAAGGATATGATAAGAAAGCAGACACGATGTTTGCCGCAAGATTTACTGTTTAACAACGCTTAAGGTTGCCTTGTTAGTACCATCGTTGTAACGTACAAAGTATACTCCTCTTGCAAGTAAGGTTGCATCGCTGAAATTAACTGTATAATAACCGCCCGAAAATACAGTTAATGATTTTGTTTCTATTATTCTTCCGGCAGCATCTGATAATTGCAGGTATGCATTACCGTTAGTTAACGACTTGAAGATAACAGAGAAATTTGTAGTGTAAGGATTCGGGTAAACGTTTATCCGTCTGTTTGCCAATGCTACACTATCCGTTGCAGATTCTTGTTCCTGCATCAAAATTGCGTACGCTTTTTTAAAATCAGGAATGCCGTAACCATACCGGTCATCAGGACTATTATACTTACTCGAGCTTTCTTGCACAGCATTGATAATATCACGATTAGTAAATTGAGGAAATGCCTGCCACAAGCAAGCAACCAGCCCGGCAATATTCGGATTTGAAAATGAAGTGCCGTTGCCATATCCAATACCTCCATCGGGAGCAGCAATTGCAGTTCCTTCGCCAACAGAAACTACATTTGGTTTTATTTCTCCGGAAGAATTCGGCCCCCAACTTGAAAAAGAAGCTATAGCTCCGCTTGTATCTGTTGCACCTACAGCTAAAGAGCTGTCTGCATCTGCGGGGCATATTACATATTTGGTTTCATCTGTTGCTGCGCCGGAATTTCCCGCGCTTGCAGTTACAATCATTCCTTTTGCTACGGCGAAATTTGCAGCGATACTTATTAATGCAGTATGCCCGTTGCGTTGCGCGTAATTGAGATTGAAAGAAGAATCATCGAAATAAGCATAACCCAGCGAAGTGGAAATAATATCCGCGCCGGCGCTGTCTGCAAATTCAGCAGCAGCAACCCAATTCTGTTCTTCTACGGGATATTCTGAATTCACATCTTCGGTTTTAAATAACCAGAATTTTGATTTCGGAGCTGTGCCAACCATTTGTCCCGGCTCATTTGCTGCAATAATAGAAAAACAATAAGCGCCGTGAATATATTCTTCGTTCACACTTTGTTTCAAATTCACATAATCATAAGTGCCCAGCACCTGGTTGTTTTGTAAAGCGCTGTCGAAAACAGGATTTGTGAGATAACTATTAAAGCCGGCATCTAAAATTGCAATCGTAATATTTTCTCCATGAAATCCGAGATTGTGCAAATACTCGCCGTTATGAATATGGATTTGTGGAAAAGAAGCGCCGTAATTAAAATGATTTGAATCGGGCGGAGCGCAAAAATTTTCCGATGCGTTATTAATATTGGTTTCTGCTTTCTTATCAAATTCCAAAATGCTGTTGAATTTATTTTTAAGCGTATCTTTTTTTAACGGATTTATTTTTAATGCAACCGGTGATATTTTTTTTACAAAAGAAAATGAGTTGATATTTTGCAGAACAGAAGAATCGCTGATTTTTATTAGTACCTGGTTAAACCATTTTGATAAATTGAGAAACTGAACGCCGGGTATGGAAAGAACGCTGTCAAGATAAACTGGTGTTATTGGCAGATCGGTTGAATCAATATTTAGATTTTGTTTGTTTCTTCTTTGAATAGATTGTGCCGAAAGATATGCGGAAGGATTACTTAAAGTGAATGGTGTTCCTTTTTTATCAGTAAACTGAACAATGTAGCGTGAGTATTGTGCTTTTGCGGAAAAAAATACAAGACAAATTATTACAAGAAGAAATAAATTTTTTTTCATGCAGTGCGAATATTAATCAACTTCTTGTTTATACGTACTAATTTTCAAATTAGTTATGGTCAATCATATTCAACGTTATTCCATAACCAAAATAGGAAGAATCAGGATCCTGGATATTTGGTGGTTGAAATTGCCAGTAGACAAGATTTTTGTGGATTAGACCAATACCTTTTCCATATACTTCCTGGCTATATGTTACTCCGCTTGGCGCACTTGAATTGGTTGAATCTCCATAATATTGGTTTGTTTGATTTACAATTACTGCATTCGGAACAATCCCACCGAGAGTAGTGTAGGGAAACCCGACACTGTCGTATGTATATGTCCAATTTGCGAAATAACTTAAATCAGGATCGGTATTAATACTGCCATTTGTATCTATGGGAACGTTTGTATCAATATAAGAGTTGCCCTGCCAATTGAATCCATTCACAATTGGCAAAACTAATTTTATAAAACGTAAATTATTTTCAACTACTTCCACATCGTTGCGCGTGGGAGTTATCATATAAGTTTCATTAAATACCCAGGAGCCGCTCGCGGCCGTATCATTCAAAAAACGATTTATGCGCCAGCTCGTCCGCCCAAGATTATCAGTGATGATAGTATCTACCAAATCCATAGCCTGGTAACTTACAATGGTTCGTTGTGTTCCGTAATTGACGAACTCAAGAGAATCTAAACGATAGGTGATATATTTTCCGGGTTGTAATTCTAAATAATCGGATAGTTGCGCAGATGGAAAATTAATACTCGACGATTTTTTGCAACCGAAGAACATCATTATTGCGATAAGGAAAAATATAGCGAGATTTTTTTTCATCGTTGCAATTAGTAATTGATGATACGGGATTACGAATTATTTCTTTGTACGAACGTACAAATCAGTAGTTTATTGCTGCAAATTGGCTTAATTATCCTTTCTGAATGATGCCACCCGCGATAACATCTTCTCCTTCATAAAATACGGCGCTTTGGCCAGGAGCAACGCCTTTGGCATTTTCATAAAATTTTACACTAATGCCATTATGCTGAGGATATAAATTGCTCAGGCTGCCTTTATCTTTATATCTTATTTTGGTAATTGCTTCCGTGCCCGGAGTAATTGCATCATACTTCATCATGTTAATGCCGGTAACCAACATTTCATTTTGCTGCAAATCTTCTTCATCGCCCAAAACAACAGTATTATTTTTTGGATTGATTTCTGTGACATATACCGGCTTTCCAAAAGTAATGTCGAGGCCTTTTCGCTGACCTATTGTATAAAACGGGTAACCTTTATGCTGACCTAAAATTTTTCCATTCTTATCAATAAAATTTCCGCCATTAACGCTTTCTTCTAATCCTGTAACTTTTCTTTTTAAAAAACTGCGGTAATCATTATCAGGAACAAAGCAAATTTCATAGCTCTCGCTTTTTTTTGCCAACTCCGGGTATCCATAACCGTTAGCCATCTCCCTTATTTCAGTTTTTCGGTATTTGCCAACCGGAAAAATAGTTCTTGCAAGCAGATCCTGCTGCAATCCCCACAACACATAGCTTTGATCTTTCAGTTCATCTGCGCCTTTGCTTATAAAATATCTTCCGTTGTTATGCTGATGAACATTTGCATAATGACCGGTTGCAATAAATTCACAATCCAATGCATTGGCGCGTTTGAGCAATGCGCGCCATTTAATGTGCGTGTTGCACATAACGCATGGATTAGGTGTTCGGCCGGCAAGATATTCTTCAACAAAATTTTCAATAACAAAACCACCAAATTCTTCGCGGATATCTAAAACAAAGTGGGGAAATCCGTGCTGCACAGCGGCCATTCGCGCATCGTTAAAACTATCGAGGTTACAGCAGCCTGTTTCTTTTTTTGATGAACCTGCGCTTGCATAATCCCAGGTCTTCATGGTAATGCCTATCACTTCATAACCTTCATCATGCAGCATGAGCGCGGTTATGGTACTATCAATACCACCACTCATCGCTACCAGTACTTTTCCTTTACGGCTCATTATTAATAATAAATTTTGAACCTGCAAATTTACAAAAAAATATAAGAGTATGTGAAGAGGTGATCTAAACTTTTGCAACAGCATTAAATAAAAGGAGCCTTTGGAAAAAGGCTCCGGACTGCTTGCTTATAAACCATTCTTAGTCACATAATGGGATAAATTCTTTTAGTAATTTTTTGATCATTTTTTTAGATAGGAAAGATTATTCTTTAGGTTAATGCAACGACCATAACTTTAGTCGGAGCTTTTTTAAATGCAGAAACATTTTTTAAAAATATTTTTCACTCATTTTTATTACTAATATTAAAACAGCTTTTAATGCCAGTGGCTCTTCTAACTAATTTGTGAAAAAGTATTACAAAGTGGTATGTTGTTGAAATGATAAAAGCATTAAATTGCTTGCTTAAACAATTTTTAAGTACGGAGCTAAAATTTTAAAGTATGATTAAATTACAGGTAATCGGCAATCTTGGTAAAGATTGCGTTACAAACACAGTGAACGGAAAAAATGTTATCAATTTCAATGTAGCGCATACAGAGAAATTCAAAGATTCGCAAGGCAATCAAAAAGACAAAACAATTTGGGTTGAATGCGCTTACTGGACGGATCGCACAGGCATTGCGCCTTATCTCAAAAAAGGAACACAGGTTTACGCAGAAGGAACTCCCGAAGTAAGAACCTATACAAAGAATGATGGAACACCGGGAACTTCGCTTACACTTCGCGTGTTAAGCGTACAATTGCTTGGAGGCAAACCTACGGGTGATTATTCCGGCATCAGCGCACCTGAAAATTCCGCGCAGCAAACGGCTTCTGCACCATCACGAAATATTCCCGCACCAAGTGATATTACAGAACCGATTGATGATCTACCTTTCTGATTTTTTTATGAATGGTGAGTTGTGAATGAAATTTATTTTTCAAGCGAACTACTCACCATTTATTTTTCCCGATTCACTTTTTCATATCTTTTTACCAATCGTTCAATTTCTTCGCGCGTTACTGCTTTCTGCTGATCATCTATGTTGATCACATACAACAAACCTTTGCCGCTCGGAGTAGATTGAAATGCGCTCACCAAATTAAATTGCTCGCTCATTAATAAATGCCCTGTCGTATTATTCCATAATTCTTTAGCGCACAAACATCCTTCGGTTGGCGTGAGAGGATAAAATGGTTTATCTTTAAAATATTCAGGATCTATAGTTGTTCCGTGAGCAATAATTTCTGTGCGGCCAATTTTTCCTGCAACCCATGCTTCCATCATCGGCGCATAATTTTTCCAGCTTTGCGGTAATTGTTGCTGATATAATAAAAAGGAATCCTGTCCCGAACTCCACTGATCCGAAAAATATTTTTCCCACTTATCTTCAAATGGCATGATGAGCTGAATGTTTGGCGTTGGCCCGATAAAATTATTATGCGACACATCAATTCCCTGGATGCTATAAACACCTTGCGGAGTGCTTCCGTTGGTAATAAAATAAGGAAGATCAGAACCCGATCTTGCAAGTTGTTGAAAAATCAACAATCTTCCGCCGGCATCTTTCACAAAATTTCCATTTGCATTTTGTATAACGGCAA
The DNA here is from genome assembly GCA_963774065.1 of Chitinophagia bacterium. Classification (GTDB taxonomy): domain Bacteria; phylum Bacteroidota; class Bacteroidia; order Chitinophagales; family Chitinophagaceae; genus Puia. Next base: position 685,933 of record CAVZDO010000003.1, on the reverse strand, counting down.
TGCCTGGGTAATCTCTGTTCCATCGTTGAAAAGAATAAATTATTTTTTGACCTGTCGTTTTCTGATACCTGAACAACTGAACAATATCCGGAGTATTATTATGCATTTGTTCGTTGTGATAACTCAGATAATTTACCAGCTCCTGCAAAATATTTACAGTATCATAGCCGGGAAATTTTTCTACAAGATTTATTTTTATCCCGTTGCTGTTATTTATTGATGGATCATATCTATATAGGTACACAGCGCATATCGCAAATAATTTTGGATTGTTTTCTTTTTGCAGAATTGTTTGAATTTCTGAAAAATATTTTTTTGGTTGAACTGCATACACAGCTTCAAGAAAAGATTTTTTCGTTTCGTACTCAAGCGAATCGTAGTGGTCAAATAAATTTGCAAATCCCTGGTCAACTGCTGGCGATGCAAATTGAAATTGCGAAATAGCTTCGCATGCTGTTTCATATTTATATTCACTGTTACTGTCTAACGGAGTTGAAAAAGTTTTTTCAATAACTCTTTCCCGTAAATCTTTTTCTAATTCAGTTCTTTTCTGATAAAGCACGGCATCAGTATAAATGTCTTCCCTTTTTGGCTGGGAAAAAGAACAATTAAAAAAGAACACACACAAAAGAAGAAACAAAAAAGATGATTTCATGGTAAAATATTTTCAAAGGTAATCAGAAGAAATAATACTTGCAGAATCAATAAGCGATAAAAAAGTGTAAAAAATTTATTTGAATAATCCTTAACTTCAATGCTCTTTTTAACTAACAGATAAACTTGCAAAATGAAAAAACAAGCTCAATTATTCTTATTTGTCGCTGCGACAATTTTTTTCTTTACAAAATGTAATGATCAATCTCAACAGCAAACGACCGAGTCTAAAACAGATTCAACTGACGTTACCAAAAACTGGAAGATAGGCGTTCAAATGTGGACGTTTAATCATTTTCCATTTGTAACCGCGCTCGATAAGGTTGATAGTGCAGGCGCAAAATATATTGAAGCATTTCCCGGGCAAAAACTTGGAGACGGAATGAAAGGATCGTTTGGCATTGATATGTCCGATTCAGACAAAGCAAAACTCAAACAGATTTTGCAGACGAGAGGGATAAGCATAGTTGCAATGGGAGTTATTGTTCCGAAAGATGTTGCTGAATGGAAAAAGTATTTCGATCTGGCAAAAGAATTTGGCTTGAGTTACATTACTGCAGAACCTATAAAATCACAATGGGGTTCTGTTGATAGCCTGGCCGGCATTTACGGAATTAAAGTTGCAATTCATGATCATCCAAAACCAAATGTTTACTGGAGCCCGGATTCTGTTCTTGCTGCTACAGTCGGTCATCCTAATATTGGTTCATGCGCAGATGTTGGTCATTGGGCGCGTAACGGATTAAATCCTGTTGACTGTTTAAAAAAATTGGAAGGACATATTTTTGGCGTGCATTTGAAAGATATAAAAGTTTTCGGGCAGGTTGATGCTGCCGATACTTTAGTTGGATATGGCGTAATTAATTTTCCTGCAATATTTGCCGAATTGAAAAGGCAAAATTTTAGTGGGATGTTTTCTATTGAACAGGAAAGTAACTGGCTGAACAGCGTGCCCGATGTGAAACACACTATTCAATATTATAAGGATGAAGTTGCGAAGCTGAAATGAATACAGCCAATAGCCATCAGCTAATAGCTATTAGCTATTGAGTGTTGGCTAACAGTAATGCATAGCCGAAAATTAGAAATCGTAAATCTGAAATCGTAATTCGTAAATCAGTCCCTTATGTCCAATAAAAATTCTCGCCGTAAATTTTTGCAACAATTGGGTGGTACAGGCTTATTGCTTTCCGCAGGTTCATTATCTTCCTTGGCTGAGAAAGAAAAAATTGAAAAAAAAATTATTCAATATGAAAAGAAAATAACAGCTAATGATAAAATTAATGTTGCTGTTATTGGAATGGGAATAATGGGTAACAATGATATTTCTACTGCGCTTAAAGTTCCCGGTGCACAAATGGTTGCTGCATGCGATATATATAAAGGAAGATTAGGAAGAGCGAAAGAACTTTATGGAAAAGATATTTTCACAACGCAGGATTATCGTGAGATTTTAGAAAGAAAAGATATTGATGCAGTGATTATCGCAACGGCAGATTTATGGCATTCGCGCATTTCCATTGATGCTTTGAATAAAGGTAAGGCTGTATATTGCGAAAAACCGATGGTGCATAAAATCAGCCAGGGACATGAGGTGATCGAAACATGGCAGCGCACAAAGAAAATTATGCAGGTAGGCAGCCAGCGCGTGAGCAGCGTTGCCTATGCAAAAGCGAGGGAATTATTTAAAGCAGGAGAGATAGGACAACTGAGTTGCATTGAAGCAAACTTCGACAGGCAGGATGCATTAGGCGCATGGGAATATACTATGCCAACAGATGGTTCGCCGGCAACGGTTGATTGGGATCGTTATATTGCCGGAATGCCAAAAGCACCTTACGATGCCAAGAAATTTTTTTGGTGGCGCAACTATCGCGATTTTGGAACAGGCGTTGCCGGCGATTTATTTGTTCATTTATTATCCGGCATTCATGTTATCACAGATTCAAAAGGCCCGGAAAAAATATTTGCATCCGGACAATTATGTTATTGGAAAGATGGACGCGATGTTCCCGATGTGATGACGGGAATTATGCATTATCCCGAAACTGCAGAACATCCTGCATTTGAAGTAATGCTGCGTGTAAATTTTATAAGCGGACAAGGCGAAACAAGCACAGTAAAATTTATTGGATCGGAAGGCGTGCTGGATATGGGTTACGGAGGTTTTACTATTCGTCATCATAAAATGCCGAAAGCGCATGGCATTGGCGGATGGGATTCTTTCGATACATATCCTAAAGCTATGCAGGATGAACTGATGAAAGAATACAACGCAAAATATTCTGCAGACGACAGGAAAGAAAATAATGCACCACCAACTAATTATAGAACGCCCGATGGATTTGATGAACACGTTGAACATTTCACTAATTTTTTTGAAGGAGTGCAAACAGGAAAACCGGTTGTTGAAGATCCGGTTTTTGGATTTCGTGCAGCAGCACCATGTCTTGCAGCAAACGAAAGTTATTTTCAGAAAAAAATTGTTTACTGGGATCCGGTGAACATGAAATTAAAAAATAGTGAGTAGGATGAATGTAAGATGTATGATTTGTCTATTTTCGGTTAGGCATTGCCGTTAGCTACTGGCTGATAGCTATCAGCTAACAGCTTTCTTACTCAATAATCTTTTCAACATGCGCGAGTTTTCCTTCTTCATTAACACCCTCGAGTATTATTCTTAATCTCTTCGAAATATCATTATTATAAAATTGAATGGTAGTTCTTTTTTTACTTTTATCGGCAAGTATGTATGGGTTCCAATATAATGTGCTGCGTGCGTCATTAACTCCGGCATTTGCATCGGGATCTCTTGCATAATCAGGAGAATAAAATTCTTTGACCGGAGAATAGCCGATTAATTTTGCATGATCCAATCCTTTAAAATTATCATCATGTTTTGCTGCTTCACTGCCTTTTTTTGTGTACACAGCAATTGCGCCGCTGCCACCACCACCTAAAATGCTGGCGCCTCCCCCCGGTCTGAAAACTTTTACCATGGCTATATCCGACACAGCCATGTTTTGTAATTGCGAAGCATCAACCTGCATTTCGTTCAAAAATAAAGTAGGTCTTCCTCCGCGCCAGTTAAGAGAAGGACCACTGGGGCTTGTAGTAATTTCCAGCCCAGCAACTTTTCCCTGCAGATAAGTAAATATATCCGGGTAACCTCCGCTCGATATATCGTTAACCAGATCAAAAAAATATGCATCGCTGCCGCTGAACAAACCGCTGGCATATTTTTCATCCAGCTTTTCAGAAGGTGATTTTTCTTTTGCCCTGATAGTTACAGTTGCAAGCGTTTTCACTTTTTGTGATTCATTATCTGTAACAGCATTTTCAATCAGCCTGTTTCTTTTTAAAGATGCCGAATCATCAATAGTCCACACAGTAAAAGGATATGGAAGTAATTTTATTTTTTTTACTCCACTATATAATCCGTTTGTAAAAACAACAGCAGTTTGGCTGGCGAGATTATGGTCAAGATTGAATTGATAAAATGCAGTGGCGGTATCATAAAACACTAATCCGCTAACACCAAATTTGTTGCCTTTTAGCCGCGGTAATTGTATCATTTGCGTACTGGAATCTTTTCTTTTAATAATTACGTTCATTATTTCATTTTGTGGAATGCGGGATGCATCTATTCCGTAAACATCAACTTTGGCGGAAATATAATTCTGCTCACGAAATTTTATTGCTGGTACTTTACCTTTTGCTAAATCATCCCATTTGAATCTGCGCCAGCCGTGAGTTAGCATTACTAAATCCAATTGACTTATCAGGCTATCGGATGAATTGGAAAAATAATAATAAGGATCATGCACATATCCTTTCACATCACCCGTGAGCAATAACCTGGAAATAATATTGTCGTCATTCACTTTTTCTCCATCTGCAATTGCATCCGTAATTGAAATAGAAAAATTAGATCGTAATGTATCGGGAACTGCAATTTCTATTTCGTTTCTCCCGCGTTTTGTTATGCTTTTTGCAGTTATAAGAATTGAAGGAGTCAGTTCGTAATCATGATTATTTACAAACACAACGCGTTCTGCAACCGGTAAATCATCACTGTTAAATATGGTGATTTGCAAAACGCCCGATGGAAGTTGATCTGTGGGTATGATGCCGCCGCTCATAGAACTATTTTCCAGGTTAATTTTGGCTTTGTACACAACAAACTGGTGCATGTGCGCTATAATGCTTAGATGATTATATTGTTGCGCATTTTCTTCCGATCTTAAAATAGAAAAAAATACTTTTTTATTTGTGGGCATAACTTTCATCACAACCCCCGAACTTTTTATTACAGGGAAATCAGTTGTATGTTCTTTGCCGAGATCATCAGTCCAAACCGCAGAGAACACGTCTGTTTTATCAGGAGATAATAAAAATTTTCCCATGCCGTCATGTGTCGAATTAAATTCAAGAATTGTTTTTCCGGAAGCGTCTTTTAAAACCCCTTTTACATTTATCGGGTTTCCATATTGGTCGTTCGCTTTGAAAGCAATATTATTTTCAAGCCCTGCAACCAAATCTCCGCCTTCCGGAAAAAATTGCAGGTAACGGTTTTGGGCTTCTTCCGTTTTTTTAGAAGAATCGTTTGGCTTGTTGATGATGCGGATATCTTTTTCGTACATAAATGCGGTATCAAAATTCATCATCCAAATTGTGTATGCCCGAAAATGCAGATGATTCAATTTGATATCTGCAGGAATATCAAAATTTCCCGACGCAGCAGATTCAACCAGGGGAGCGATTTTTCGTTGTAAAATGTTACCATTGCCATCAGATAATTCCGTGTAAAAATTTTTGCTTACCGGAGAAGGAAGATTTCCTGAAAACACATAAGCTTTGAACCATATCGTTTCTCCGGGGTTGTATAAATTTTTATCGAAATGGACATATACTTTTTCCTGTGGATAATTATTGGCGTACACAGACATCATCGAGTCTAATTTTTGTGCACATAAAACAGAAGGAAGCAGAAAAACCGAAGTAATAATTCTGAAAAATTTGCTGTTCATAGAACTCAAATTAATGTAAAAGTCAATTATCTCAATAAAAGAAACGAAAATGCAATTAATTTGGGAATGTTTTCTAAAATTATCGGAGAAAAAAATGTTAATATGATAACCGGAAAATCTTCAGCAGAATTATATGCTGAATATAAAAAACGAATGCGCAAAATTGCAGACGTAAAAAATGCGCATGCTCTTTTGCAATGGGATGAAGAAACATATCTGCCTCCAAAAGGCGCATCATTTCGTGCGCAGCAAATGGCTACGCTCTCAGAAATGCAACATAAATTGTTTACCGGCGAAGATTTCGGAAACTTACTTGCTGAGCTCAATTCCAGGAATAATTTATCTGAAAAAGAAAAAAGAAATGTGGAATTAAGTAATGAAGATTATAACAAACAAAAAAAATTAAGTTCGGATTTTGTAAAGAAGATGAGTGAAACGGTTTCAAAAAATTTTCATGCGTGGATAGATGCAAGAAAACAAAACTCATTTGCGGTTTTTGAAATTCAGCTCACAGATCTTTTGGAACTCAAAAAACAAGAAGCTGATTTATTAGGATTTGAGAAACATCCATACAATGCGTTGTTAGATGAGTTTGAAAAAAAATGCACTGTTGATCTTCTCGACAAAATATTTACAGAAATATTGCCGCTATTAAAAAATTTGCTCGGGAAAATAATATCAAAGCCGGAAATTGATGATACATTTTTACATCAATATTTTCCAAAACAATTGCAATGGGATTTTGGAATGAAAATAATTAAACAGTTGGGATTTGATTTTGAAGCCGGCAGGCAGGATATTTCAGAACATCCCTTTACCACAAGTTTTAATAAAAACGATGTGCGCATAACAACAAGAATTGATGAACACAATTTCAGCGGCATGCTATGGAGTTGCATTCATGAAACAGGCCACGCTTTATACGAGCAGGGGCTTGATGAAAACGAGTATGGATTACCGTTAGGTGATTACACATCATTAAGTATTCATGAATCGCAATCGCGCATTTGGGAAAATTGTGTGGGCAGAAGCGAACCGTTCTGGAGTTTTCATTACGATGATCTTCAAAAAATATTTCCTGCGCAATTAGGTTTTGTTTCATTGAATAAATTTTATAAAGCAATTAATAAAGTAAAACCTTCGTTGATACGCACTGAAGCGGATGAGTTGACGTATCATTTTCATGTAATAATTCGTTATGAGATAGAAAAATTATTAATTGAGGGAACGATCATCGTTCATGATATTCCTGCTTATTGGAATGAACAATACAGCAAATATCTAGGATTAACAGTGCCGGATGATAAAAACGGATGTTTGCAGGATGTACATTGGAGCCATGGAAGTTTTGGATATTTTCCTACATACAGCCTCGGAAGTTTTTATGCTGCGCAATTATATGGGACAGCGATAAAACAAAACCCCGCAACAGAACATGAAATTAAAAACGGTAATAACAATCTTTTGCTGGAATATTTACGTAAGAATATTTATCAGTACGGCCGCATGTATACCAGCGAGGAATTGTTCGCTAAAATGAACGGAGAAACCCTGAATATCAAATATTTTATGGAGTATTTGTTTGATAAATACCAAAATGTTTATAATTTTTAGGCACTATGAAAACAACTCTAATAGTTTTAGTTTTTGCAACCGGATTTTTTTCATGCAAAAAATATATTCAACAGCAGGAAGAAAATGCGGTCATCAAAATTATGACCAGCGGTGTGTGGTACGTGCAAACTTATAATCAAAACGATTCGAGCATCACAGCTATGTTTACCGGGTATACGTTTCAGTTTTTTGCAAACGGAACCGTGTCTGCAATTAAAGACAGCGCTACAGTAGCTACCGGAACTTGGGTTGGAAATGTTGATAACGAAACCATCAGTTCAAATTTTCCCGGCGCATCTGATCCTTTGGATAAATTAAATAGTCTTTGGAAAATAACCGATAGTGGATCCGATTATGTTGTAGCCAATACAACTATTGGCACAAACATGGATTATCTTTATCTGCAAAAAAAATAAACGCAGATTTTTTTTGAAAGAGTAATCTTTTTGTTCAAATTTATTATCTTTTTGAAAAGCTTAATGGTGTAATTTCATATAGGCTTACCCTCTGCCACAACCTCGGCCACATACTATACGTAGAAGAATAGGGATTTTATTTTAATTGGTACGAACAGGCAATTTTTATTAGTCGACACGCGTTCAATATAATTCTAACCTCAATCCTTTTTTTTGACTGTCATACCGAAAAATAAATTGTATTATGGCAGCGTAATTTTTTAAGAGAAAACACTTATACCATACCGTTGAAAACGATTTTAAATTAATTCGGATAACCTAACAATAATACTTATCCGTTGAAAAGAAAACTACTTGCTTTTTGTATTGGGGTGCTGCTCACATCTGCTGCTTATGCTCAAACGGCAGGCATTAACGCTTCGCAAACTACCGGATGTAATCCTATAACAGTAACTTTTACGGACGCATCAATAGGAGCTACAAGCTGGAGTTGGGATTTTGGAAATGGAAATACTTCAATTCAACAAAATCCTACGATTCAGGCCTACGTCAACCCAGGAACTTATACCGTAAAACTTGTTATTAACGGAGGTGTAAGTACAGCAACAAAAACAATTACTGTCAATGCTTCACCAGTCGTTAATTTTAACGCAAGCGATCTTACCGGCACGAGCTGTTTTCCTTTACTTGAAAATTTTACCGATCTTTCTACGCCAGCCGGAACTATAGCTTCGTGGAATTGGGATTTTGGGGATGGAACAACATCAAATAAACCAAACCCATCTCATGTATATACGGCTGTTGGCAACTTTCCTGTATCATTACAGGTTACAGGCACTGATGGATGTTCCGGCGATACGACAAAGCTGGCTTATATAAATATTTCCAGCGGAGTTACCGCCGGCTTTACTGCTAACGCAGCTTCTGGTTGTAAAATTCCGGTTACCATTAATTTCAGCAATACTTCAACCGGTCCGGGTACATTAACTTATGCCTGGACTTTTGGAGATGGCAATACATCAACAGCCATAAATCCTACTGATTCTTACAATGCAGCAGGCTCGTATGTAACCAAATTAACTGTTTCCAGCAGCAGCGGATGCACGGATACTATTTCTGAAAATATTGTTGTTGGCAGTAACAGTGTTCAATCATCATTTACAGCGCCAGACAGTGTTTGTTTAGGCACTGCCGTCAGTTTTCAAAATACATCAGTTCCGAATCCGGCAACTTCAAGTTGGGATTTCGGTGATGGTACAACATCTACATCAGTAAATGCTACAAAAACTTATACAACCGCTGGTTTGTACACAGTAAAATTGGTAAATAATTTTGGGGGCTGCACGGATTCCACAACAAACCAGATAACAATTCTTCCTGTTCCTGTTGCCAGTTTCACTGTTGATGATAGCGTTACATGCACAACGAGCTTAACTGCGAACTTTACAAATACATCCACTAACGCAACAATATGGTTATGGACTTTTGGAGATGGCACAACATCCATCTTGCAAAATCCTTCGCATACCTATTCTAATTACGGAAGCTATACTGTAACATTAACGGCTTCGAATTCTGTTGGATGTTCTAATATTTTTACAAAAACGAATTATATAGAAGTTGTACAGCCTACCGTTAGTATAACTGACCTGCCGCTTTATGGTTGTGCCCCTCTTGCTTTTACTCCAACAATCAAAGACTCTCTTGCCGGAGGGATTGTATCTTATTTATGGGATTTTGGTGATGGAACAACATCTACCGCAGCTAATCCATCACACATTTATTCGCCCGGAGTTTATGTGGTGAAACTTACTTTAACCGGAGCAGGCGGTTGTTCGGCTTCTACTTTAGACACAGTTAAAGCCGGAACAATTAAACCTACTGCTGCTTTTACTGCCGCACCAACTACACAGTGCGTTGATCAAGGCGTAACCTTTACTGATCAATCCACGGGGATTGGAGCGAACAACAATTGGCTCTGGGATTTTGGCGATATGAATTCTTCAACTATCCAAAACCCGACGCATTCTTATACCATCCCCGGCACCTATACAGTAACTGAAGTTGTGTACAATAGTGGATGTGGGGATACGCTTATAAAAATGAATTATATTGTTGTAAATAATCCGAAAGCTCAATTCAGTTATACAGCAAATTGTTCGGCTGCGGGGCAGCAATTTAATTTTACTAATACTTCAATTGGCGCCGACCCCAATGCCCATTGGGATTTTGGTGATGGAACTACTTTTAATGGCACAACTCCTCCAACTTATACTTTGCCCGCAGGCAAAGACAGCACGATAGTAACCTTAACTGTTTCCAGCGCTGCTACAGGTTGTACAGATAGTTACAAGAAAACCTTATACGCACCGGAAGCTGCCACATTTAGCCTTTCATCTGCGGTTACCTGTAAAAATAATTATGTATTTCTTACAATTACGAGCCCTACGGCACAACTAAACCCGAGCGGTTATTATTACGATTTTGGCGATGGTTATGTAAATGGACCGGGCTCAAGTCTTAGCATCGGGCATGCATATCAAAAAACGGGAACTTACCCGGTTAGCGTAGCAATAACTACTTTATCCGGATGTGTTGATTCTTCAACTACAATAGCTACTGTAACTGTTAACGGACCTACTGCTCAATTCACATCAAATGCTACTGGCGGTTGCACAGGGTTGGCTGCAGTATTTACTGACCAGTCAACATCCGACGGAATACATAATATAGTAAAATGGATTTTTGATTATGGCGATGGAACAATTCAAACATATAGCGGACCGCCATTTACTCATAATTATACAAGACAAGGAATTTATTCTGTTAAGTTAACTGTTGTTGATGCATCTGGTTGCATGGATAGCTTAGTTGAAGCTAATTTGATTGCGATTTCATTTCCGCATGCGGGGTTTTCAATGGTAGATTCTATGACATGCCCGTCATCGCCAATTGTTTTCACAAATAATTCTTCCGGTTATGGACTAACCTATAATTGGGATTTTGGCGATGGAACAAATTCAACAGCTCTTGCTCCCCCTCCGCATAGTTATCCCGTGGGTACGGATATAGTAACTCTCAATGTGGTTGATCAATATGGTTGCACAGATATGGTTTCACACATGGTTACTGTAAACAATCCTGTCGCTTCATTTAATTTAACTTCTACGCTGGCTAATTGTCCGCCGTTAAAAGATACTTTCACATTTACCGGCAGTTATTATAAAACCGTTAAATGGGATTTTGGAGATGGTGGAACATCTTCATTATTAAATCCTATACATTTCTACACTATACCCGGTACATATTTAGACACGTTGGTTGTAACGAGTCATGGTGGTTGCACCGATACTGCATTTTCTCCACCTATAAAAGTATTTGGCCCTTACGGAGCCTTAAGCTATTCGCCGTTACAAGGATGCCATACACTAACAGTAAATTTTAGTGTGGCAACAAGTAATGTAGTAAATTATGTGTGGGATTTTAATAACGGACAAACGCAGCTTACTACAACACCAACAACAACATTTACCTATAATTCTGCTGGAGAATATTTACCGCTTGTGATTCTCACAGATGCCACAGGATGTTCTGTGCCGATTATAGGAACAGATACTATTTTGGTTGAAGGCAGCAAGCCTCAGTTCAGTTACGATAATAATGTTTTTTGTAATAGTGGCGCCGTTTCATTCACTAACTTAAGCACATCCGTAGGTGCAGGCATTACGTATCTGTGGGATTTTGGAGATGGATCAACATCAACTAATCAAAATCCAACACATTTTTTTGCTACTCCTGGTTTGTACACTATTAAACTTTATATAACAACTTCGACTGGTTGTGAGGATTCGATTGTAAAAACCAATCTCATTAAAGTTGTTGCAAATCCTTCCGTTGATATTGGAGGTGTAAGTTACATTTTATGTCAGCCGGGCACACAAACATTCCAGGGAATTGAATTAGTTCCGGATACTTCTGTATTAAAATGGTCGTGGAATTTTTTCAATGGCAACACATCTAATCTTCAAATGCCGCCTCCGCAAACATATCCGAATGCAGGTTCGGATAGTGTATCATTAATTGTTACAAATAGTACCGGATGCACAGACACAATTAAAAAGTATTTTCCTATATATCCTCTTCCGTTAACTAATGCCGGAGTTGATACGGCTGTTTGTGTTGGAGGAAATGTTACACTATCGGGATCCGGTGCAGACAGTTATTTCTGGACATCTCCTGATAATACATTGAGTTGTTACAATTGCAAAAATCCAATTGCAACGCCGGATACAACTATAACATATGTTCTTACAGGATATACTTCATCTGGCTGTGTGAAATCGGATAGCGTTGTTGTAAAAGTTATTCAGCCCGCCGCTTTAGGAATAGTTTCTGCGAGTGATTCCATTTGTATAGGCCAAAGCGTACAGCTATTTGCAAATGGAGAAACAATTTATAATTGGACTCCACCAACAGGATTAAGTGATCCAAATATCAACAATCCTTTTGCTAACCCCGATACAACAACAACATATCAAGTAATAGGCAGTGATTATAAATCTTGTTTTGCAGATACGCAATTTGTAAAAGTTACTGTGTTCAATTATCCAACAATCAATGCAGGGCCGGATGTAACAATATCTCCAGGATCTTCTTACCAGATAAATGCAACAGGTTCTTCAGATATTAATTTTGTTTCCTGGTTGCCACCGGCAGGATTAAGTTGTGTTGATTGTTTATCGCCACTTGCAACTCCAAAAACTACCACAACTTATATAGTAAAGGTTACCAACACCGGAGGGTGCGCTGCATCAGACAGCATCGAAATAATTGTTCAATGCAACGGCAATAATTTATTTGTGCCAAATACTTTTTCTCCTAACGGAGATGGTATGAATGATGTTTTTTATGTTCGGGGAAAAGCGTTGAGCCGCGTGCAATCCATGTTAATTTTTAATCGTTGGGGCCAGGTTGTTTTTGAGAAAAAAGATTTTGCGGCAAATGATCCATCAGCAGGGTGGGATGGAACCATTAACGGAAAAAAAGCACCGGTTGATGTTTACATTTATACGATTGAGGTCATCTGCGATAATTCTCAGGTGGTGCCTTATCATGGTAATGTTGCTTTGATCAGATAAAAAAAATTAAACGTTCAAAGAAAATAGTTTGATGAAATTGAAGCGGATCATACAAAACAAAAAACTCGTATTGTGTTTTGCAATATTGGGAATTGTCTTACCGGGCTTTTCGCAAGACCTTCATTTTTCACAATTTTTTGAAGCGCCTTTATTACGCAATCCTTCGCTCGCCGGAATTTTTTCGGGCGATTACAGAGTGCAGGGTGTTTACCGCGATCAATGGAATAGCGTTACGGACGGATACCGCACCTGTTCTTTTAATGGAGAGTATAAAATGCCTATCGGAAGCGGCAATGATTTTATTACAACCGGATTGCAGGTGCTATATGATAAAGCAGGAACTGTTGGATTAACAACCTCCGAATTTCTTCCTGCAATAAATTATCACAAATCTCTAAGCGATCAAAAAACAATGTATTTATCATTAGGGTTTATGGGAGGATTGGTTCAAAAAATGATTGACCGTTCTAAAATAACCACCAATAATCAATTTGATGGAAATGCCTATAATCCCAGCTTGCCCGATGGAGAAGCATTTCCAACACCAAACATCAGTTATTTTGATGGTAGTTTTGGAATGAGTTTTAATACAACTTTTGGTGAAGATCAATTGAGCAGTTTATATTTTGGAGCAGCATATCATCACTTTAATCGTCCCAAAAATTCTTTTTACCAGGACGCATCGGAACTCAATCCCAAATATGTTTATTCCGGCGGAGTAAAATTAAATATTGATGATGATTCTTATTTTACTATCCAGGCAGATTATTCAAAACAAGGAACTTTTGTAGAAACGATCGGCGGCGTGATGTATTCTTTTAAATTAGGTGATGGCGATCCACCGCCATACGTTTTAAATTTAGGAACATACCTGCGCTGGGGAGATGCAATCATACCTGTTGTAAAATTAGAAATGAATAATCTTGCAATCGGAATTAGTTACGACGTTAATGTATCTCAGCTAAGAACAGTTAGCGAAGGCAGAGGTGGCGTTGAATTGTCAATTTCTTATATCGGTTTTTTAGATAGAGAAAACAGTTCTAAATATAAAGTACTGTGTCCGCATTTTTAGTTGCGAACACAGCACAAATATTTTTCTCAATAAGAATCTTCGGGATTATTTATATTGAAGATATACGCCGCAACAAACGAAGCTGCAAAGCAACCTATAAAGTATATCCAGGTATTGCTCCAGGAAACAATTTTCATCAAACTGATTCCTATAGCGACTGCCGGGTTAAAAGCGCCGCCGGAAATGCCGCCAAATGCATATGCCATTACAGTAACTGTTAAGCCAATTGCCAATCCATAAAAACTGTTGCCATCAGTGCCCTTTGCTGTAGCTACATTAAGGACTACATAACATAATGCAAGCGTTCCTAAAAATTCTGCTATAAGTGCGTGTACAGGGCTTATTAATAAAACTTGTTGCAACTCAAATTTATCGTGCAAAAAATAAACAACAACTAAAGATGCTATTAAAGCGCCGACCAATTGCGCAAAAATATATCGCATAGCGTCCATCAATAAAATTTTTCCACGTAATAATACTGCAATGGTAACTGCGGGGTTATAATGCCCGCCTGAAATGTGTCCGCCAGCAAAAACCATTGCCATTAGCGCAGCGCCAATGGCAATCGGAGCAAAATCTCCTTTGCCGCCAATTACTGTCATACCAACTGTAAGAACAAGATAGAAAGTGCCGATGAATTCGGTTAAATACTTTTTCATAAATAAGGTTTAAAGAAAAAATGAAAAAAAAATAATCTCTTGCAAAAATAATCGTTTTACATTCAAATTGTTAAAGTTACCTGTTCCTTTAGTTTTACTTTTTTGCTAAAAATAGTTTGTATCTTTACCGAACAATTTGTATATTGTTGATTGTGAAATAAAAGCATATCCACTATGAGGATTTTTTACATACTGTTTATAGCTTTATTGATAACCGTCCAAGTGAAAAGTCAGGACAAAACATCTTTTTCTCAGGATCAAAATACCGAGATTAAGATTGTGAGGTTTTATCCTAACCCTGCCACATCTTTAATCACTTTTGAATTTAAAAAAGAAGCAGACAATAATAAAACCTTCACGTTTCAGGTATATAATTTCCCGGGCAAAAAAATGTTTGAAGCAGAAAATGTTTCTTCTAAAACTGTAATAGATCTTTCCAATTTTTTCCGCGGTATTTATATTTATCAATTAAAAGATCAGAACGGAAGAATTATTGAATCCGGAAAGTTCATGGTTGTTAAATAATTTTTCTATAGCACTTCTGCAATTAAAAATTTCAGGTAATTAGTATTTTCAATTTCATGTATTATAGGATGATCAGCTCCCTGGGTTTGAAACGTTACTTGTCTTAATTTTCTTTTCGCGTCTTTCGTCGCTTCATCAATAATTTGTAAAAAAAGATCAGTCCTTATTAAATTTGAACATGAGGAACTCACTAAAAACCCTCCTTTTTTTATCAGCTTAATTCCACGCAAATTAATTTCTTTATAGCCTTTTATTGCTTGCTGAATTGTTTCGCGGCTTTTTGTAAAAGCAGGAGGGTCGAGCATTACAACATCATATTCTCGTTTATCTTTCGACCATTCTTTCAAAACATCAAATGCATTTGCCGCTACAAATTTGCAAACATGCTGAAGATTATTTAAAGCGGCATTTTTTGTTGCCATTTCTACAGCTGTTTCTGAAATATCAACTCCTAAAACATTTTTGGCGCCATAATGTGCAGCATGTATTTCAAACGAACCTGTGTAAGAAAAAACACCAAGCACATCTGCGTCTTTCACAATATGCTCAATAGCTCTGCGATTATCATGCTGATCTAAAAAATATCCTGTCTTCTGTCCATTTTTAATATCAACATTGAATTGCAAACCGTTTTCATTTATGATAATATTTGTATCAAACGGATCAGATAAAAATTCTTTTTGCTGAGGCAAACCTTCGAGTTCACGAACAGGAACATCATTTCTTTCATAAATTCCTTTTGGAAAAAATATACTTTGCAAAGCCTTTACTATAGCGGGTTTCCATAAATCAATTCCGGCGGATAAAGTTTGCACTACAAAATAATCGTTGAATTTATCAATAATTAATCCGGGCAAAAAATCCGCTTCTCCAAAAATCAATCTGCAATTTTCTTCATAGCCATTTTTCTTTCTGTAATTCCATGCATCGGAAATTTTGGTAAGAAAAAATTCTTCATTAATATTTTCATCTTTATTTCGTGTGAGTAACCGAACAGTGATTTGAGATTTTGAATTGAAATAACCTTTACCGATAAATTTTTTATCGTGAGTGAAGACGGATACAATATCGCCGGCTTCCGCTTTTCCATCCGTTTTATTTATTTCGTTGGCGTAAATCCATGGATGACCATTTAAAATTCTGCTACTGATTTTTTTATTAAGATAAATCCTGGTCATGTTCAATGATGAATGATAAGTGTTGAGTGTTAAATGTAAGCCGGTTAGATCATTCACCATTCAAAATATAACATTCAGCACAATGATAAGACAATTTGTCTTTACTTTACTCTTGGCAAAATTATTGACAATATTATCTTTGCGCCAATTTGTTATACGATGAAAGAAAAAAATGCAAAAAATTCAGGAGAATCATTTTCTAAAAATACAGAAAACGACAGGGAGAGTCTTGTTGACATTAATACCGACGAGAACCTTGCCGGAACCACTCATTTGAATGACATTGTTGATGAAGAAAATGAGATTGATAAATTAAAAGAAGAACTGCAACAGCAAAAAGATAAATACCTGCGGCTTGTAGCGGAATTTGATAACGTAAAAAAGCGGAACGCCAGGGAAAGAATTGACCTGATTCAAACAGCCGGCAAAGAAATAATTACTTCATTGTTGGATGTACTGGATGATGCCGACCGTGCGGAAAAACAATTACAAACCAGTAATGACGTTATGCAGATAAAAGAAGGAGTGCAATTAGTGTTTAATAAACTAAGGGCAATTTTGCAGAGCAAAGGATTGAAAGCGATGGAAAGTATAAACACAGATTTTGACGTGGAGAAACATGATGCTATTACCGAAATTCCCGCACCATCCGATGAACTAAAAGGAAAAGTTGTTGACGAAGTTCAAAAAGGATATTATCTCAACGATAAAATAATTCGCCACGCAAAGGTTGTGGTTGGGAAATAAATACAATTGATAATTGATAATGAAAAATCGATAATTATTTTTTTTAAAAATATTTATCAGGATAAACAATTTTTCATTTTCAATTTTTATTTTTTAATTATCAATTAATGAAAAGAGATTATTATGAAGTGCTTGGAGTTGCAAAAAATTCATCTGCCGAGGAGATAAAAAAATCTTACCGGAAAGTTGCTATGCAATATCATCCCGACCGTAACCCGGGTGACAAAGGTGCTGAAGAAAAATTTAAAGAAGCTGCAGAAGCATACGAAGTATTAAGTGATGCAGATAAAAGAGCGCAATACGATCGGTTCGGTCATGCGGGTTTGAATAATAACGGGCGTGGCGGCGGATTTGGTAGCATGAATACGGAAGATATTTTCAGCCAGTTTGGAGATATTTTTGGGGATGATATTTTTGGAAGTTTTTTTGGCGGCGGCAGCAGAAGGAGTGGCGGCACAAGAACGCGTGGAGTACGTGGAAGCAATTTGCGCGTGAAAATAAAACTGAACTACGAAGAAATTGCAAAAGGCGTTTCTAAAAACATCAAGGTAAAAAAATATGTAACCTGCTCTACATGCAGTGGCAGCGGCGCAAAAGATAAAGGCAGCGTACAAAACTGCGGCACATGTGGCGGCAGTGGCCAGGTAAGGCGTGTTAGCAATACTTTTCTTGGGCAAATGCAAACTGTTACTACTTGCCCAACGTGTAATGGCGAAGGAACTGTTGTAACTGCAAAATGCAATGTTTGCAAAGGCGAAGGCAGAGTGTACGGAGAAGAAACAGTAACTATTGAAATTCCCGCCGGTGTTCAGGATGGAATGCAACTAAGCGTTGGCGGAAGAGGTAATGCAGGTGAACGCGGCGGCGCGGCCGGAGATTTAATTATTTTAATTGAGGAAGAGCAACACCCGGAATTACATCGTGATGGATTAAATGTTGCTTTTGAATTGCATCTTTCCTTTACAGATGCAGTTTTTGGAATACAGGTAGAAGTGCCAACAATTGATGGCAAAGCAAAAATTAAAATTCCTGCCGGTACGCAAAGCGGAAAAATATTCCGGTTAAAAGGAAAAGGATTTCCCGCAGTAAACTCCTATGAAAAAGGCGACCAGTTGATTCACGTTAATCTATGGACTCCGCAAAATCTCACACACGAAGAAAAAACAATGCTTGAAAAATTAAGCAGCTCTCCAAATTTTCAACCCAAGCCCGATAAAAATGAACGCAGCTTTTTTGACAAGGTAAGAGAAATGTTCAGCTGATGCTATGTACGATTTTAGATGTACGATGTACGATTTCTTGTTTTCGGTTGTGCATCACTGTTAGTATTCCTGATTTAATCCAGCCAATAGCCATTAGCTAATAGCTATTAGCTTAAAACTGTATTCATTATCACATTTCCACATCATCACATTAGCTCATTAACTCATTTTCTCTTTTCTTTCCTGTATATTTTTTTTGCTTTTGTTACAAGGGTTATAAATTCTTCCTGCAAAACATCGTTATGGTCAACTGATTTTTGAGATAGCTCAATCAAATCATTCCAGCTGACGTGTTTCATGTATTTTGATTTACGCAGTAATTCGCCAAAAACAACAACCGAAGAGGCAAAGCGAATTGGTGCAGGAAGATCATCAAAATTGTTACTTATGAACGGACATTTGAAATAAGAAGATTGGTTAACAGAATCGCCCGGCAGTTTATAATTAATTGTAACGTTAGCTAAATTTGCTTTTAAATTATTGACGCTGTCAATATTATTGGTTACAGGCGTCAACTCAAATATTGCCACTAAAGAATTTCCGGAACCAATTTCTCCTCCCTGCAAACCATTTGATGAATCTGATAAAGCGCTTGATTTATTATCAAAGCCGATTAAACGATATTGTTTTACTAAAGCCGGATTAAAATCAACATTTAAAAAAGCATCATCAGCAACTGAGTAAATAGTTTGCGTAAATTCTTTCATTAAAACTTTTTCGGCTTCTTTTTCATTATCGATATACGCAAAATTTCCGCTGCCTCTTTCTGCAAGCACCTGCAATTTTGAATCTTTGTAATTGCCCATTCCAACACCAAGACAGGTTAAATAAACTCCCCATTGTTTTTGTTGCACTATCAGTTTCTCCAATTCTTCTTCAGTGGTTTGCCCCACGTTGAAATCGCCGTCAGTAGCAAGTATCACACGATTATTTCCACCTTTGATAAATTGACTTTTTGCCAAACGATATGCCGCATGAATTCCTGCTTCACCCGGCGTTGGCCCGCCCGGGTTTAATTCTTCGATCGATTTTAAAATTTCTTCCCTGTTATTTCCCGGAGTTGGCGGCAACCATACACCAACTGTGCTTCC
Source organism: Chitinophagia bacterium (assembly GCA_963774065.1). GTDB lineage: Bacteria > Bacteroidota > Bacteroidia > Chitinophagales > Chitinophagaceae > Puia. Next base: position 666,547 of record CAVZDO010000003.1, on the reverse strand, counting down.
ATAAACAACAATGGAAACTGTATCTATATCTCTTAGATTATTTACTAATAACCGGAATGAAGATTTAAGCAATGGCAGGCGATTGGGCAGATCCATAGAGCCGGAAATATCAATAAGAAAAACAAGATTGGCGGGCGGAACATCTTCAAGATTTATTTTTGCTGCGCAAACATTCAGAAATAATAATTGGTCATTTTCATTCCACGGGCATGGAGATAAATATGATCTGAAAGAAAAAGTGCTGTCTTCTAACGGGTATGTATAGTTGAAGTTGAAATAATTCAGCATCTCTTCAATTCTTACAGCATCCGGCGGAACAATATTTCCCATATTTAAAAACCGGCGGATGTTACTGTACGAGGCTTTATTGATATTAATTGCAAATCCTGTTTCAGGAAATTTTGAAGCTGCAACAAAATCATTTTCCACTAATGAATTATAAGTTTCTCCGCCAACGCTCCACGTTGTTCTGTCTTCGGCTTTAAGATTTTTTATAGATGATAATAAAGTGTTTTTTTGTTCAGCAGGCGGAGGATGTAACAATTTTAAAGTGATGTATTGATATTTTGATGCGTCGAGACGCGCCTCGATTTCCTGGTATCCTTCACTGCTGATGGTTACAGAATCTGTAGGGGTTGATATTGGTATGCCAAATGAGCCGCCGTTTCCGGAGTAATAAACATATTCTGTTGAGTGAAGCAATATTTTTACGTTTGATAAAGCGCTGTTATTTACATCCCGGATTTCTCCGCGCAAATAATATTGAGCACATGCGGAGCGATAAATAAAAACCAGCAGAATTATGTAAATAATTTTTTTCAAACTGGGCAGGCTTGGTTAAAAAGGTTGTTACAAGTTACTCAACTAATTTGTAAATTTCATCAATATTTCTCCCAAGTCCGTTGTAATCTAATCCATAACCCAGCACAAATTTATCGGGTATTGAAAAGCCGAGATAATCAATGTTAACAGGATAAATCATTGCTTCGGGTTTATGTAATAATGCAACTATTTTTAAAGATGCAGGTTGCTGATGTTGTAACTGCGGCAAAAATGCATTTAACGTTTTTCCGGTGTCAATAATGTCTTCAATAACTATAACATCTCTTTTGAAAATATCTGTATCCAAACCTATTGCTGTTACAATCTGACCTGAAGATTTTGTGCCTTTGTACGAAGCCAGTTTTATAAAACATATTTCCGCTTCAATAGAAATTTGTTTGAATAAATCGGCGGCAAAAATAAAAGAGCCATTGAGTATGGCAATGAAAAGTGGTTTTTTATTTCTGTAATCATTATTGATTTGGTGAGCTATGGATTTTATTTTTTCAGCAATGGCAGTTTTACTGAGATAAGGCTCAAACAGTTTATCGTGAACCAAAATATTTGCCATAATTAATTTTTATAGATAACCAGCTCCTGACCTGTTTTAACAGAACGTGAATCAAGATTATTCCAATACCTGATTTTTTCTGGTTCAACTCCGTATTTTTTTGCAATGCTGTAAAGCGTTTCTTTTGTTTGAACAATATGAGTTATGGGAGCAGATTGGGAAGAATTATTTTGATTTGAAGATGCCTGCTGATTATTTTTTTGCGTTGCTAATAATGGTCTGGATGGCGCGGGCGATTGCAAATAAATTTTTTCGCCTGCAGCAACTTCCATGTTTTTGCTGAGCTGATTTAATTCGAGCAAACTTTCATAACGGATTCCTTCTGCCTGGCAAATATCATATAACGACTCGCCATTTTGTACAACATGAAAAATATTTTCACCAACTTTTCTTTTACGTTGCAGGTACACTAATTGATCTTTTTGTAAAACGTCTTGCTGATCAAGATCATTAAAATCAAACAACCGGCTCAATGGTATTTCGTATTGATCTGCTATGGATAATAAAGATGTTCCTGCTTTTGCAAACACCACGCTGGTTCTGTTAACCGTAAATTCTCCCGGCGGATATTTTGGCGCGGGAGGAAAATTGATTTCATTCTTTTTATTAAATCCGTTTGTGGCAAGATCATTTTTATTTTTTAAAGGAGCAGCAATCATGTCATCCGGTTCCTTAATTTTTCCCAACCCGATTAATGTGTATTGCTGCAAATTGTAATCTTCTATCAGCTTAATAAGAATTTGAGAATAATGAATATTTGTTGCATAACCTGCTTTTTTTAAACCATAGGCCCAGGATTGATAATCCATAGGGTCTAATTTAAAAAGAAATGCATAACGGGGACTGCTATGTAAAAAATCAGAATGATCTTTGTAAGAATCTTCAGAGCTATTATAACTGCGGAAACATTCGCCTCTCTCATCATCATCATGGTATACAACAGAACCTGTCCAGCTGTCTTTGCATTTTATGCCGAAGTGATTGTTCGATTTTTTTACAAGCTCACTTGTTCCCGCTTCTGTTTCATGAATTCCCTGTGCAAGAATAATAGATGCCGGAATTCCGGAACGCTGCATTTCATTTACCGCAAGCTCCCTGTAATTATTAATATACGCAACAACATCTTCTGATTTTTGTGCAGAAATATTTTTGCTGATAAAAACTACGGACACCAATAACACAATTTTCAATTTCATTCAATAGTCTTTTTATTTTTTGCGAATCAAAAATAATCCATCTCTTACAGTAAGCATAACCTTTTCCACAGAATCATCTTTTTTTATCAATTTGTTAAAAGCATGAATAGCTTTTGCATTTTTTCCTTTTATTTCTTCTTCCAAAACTTCTCCGTGAAATAAAACATTGTCAGCAATTATCAATCCACCGGAACGAACAGCAGGCAAAACCAATTGATAATAATTGATGTAATTAGTTTTATCTGCATCTATAAACACCAAATCCCAGGTTTCGCGTAAAGTTGGAATAATATCTAACGCATTTCCCAGGTGTAAAATTATTTGATCGGACGCATTTGCCTTACGAAAATTTTTAAGAGAAATATCTGCATCCTCTTTTCTTAGCTCAATGGTATGCAATTTTCCATCTTTTGTCAACCCTTTTGCCAAACATAAAGCGCTGTAACCTGTAAAAGTTCCTATTTCCAATATTTTTTTTGGTTGAAGAATACAGCTTATCATTTCTAAAAATTTTCCCTGCACGTGCCCGCTGAGCATATGGGGATTTGCATGATGAGCGTAAGTAAACGTTGCAATTTCCTGCAGCAAACCATTTTCTGAAGAAGAAAAATTTTCAGAATATTCCTGTGCCTTTACAGTAACAATATCCATCCGAATAATTTTTGCGAAGATAAAACGAACCAGTCTGAAAAATTAAAATGAAATTAATAGTTAGGCTGTAAAGAATTTTTAGCATAAAAATTTAAAACATGCTGAGCAACTTCATCTGCAGTATCTGCAACAAAAAGCAGATCGAGATCTTTCGGAGAAATATTTCCTGAGCGTTCCATCATGTTTTTTTTCATCCATTCCAAAAGTCCTTTCCAATATTCTGAGCCAACTAATATTAATGGCACTTGCGACATTTTTCCTGTTTGCGTTAGCGTTGCCACTTCAAAAAATTCATCCATCGTTCCAAATCCTCCGGGCATCATTATAAAGCCTTGCGAATATTTTGTGAACAAAACTTTTCTCACAAAAAAATATTCAAAATGCAGATTAGCATCACGATCAATAAATGGATTTGCATGTTGTTCAAAAGGCAATTCGATATTTAATCCTACTGATTTTCCGCCGCCTAATTGTGCACCTTTATTTGCAGCTTCCATTACGCCTGGACCGCCGCCGGAAATAATTCCAAAACCATCTTCTGCCAAACGTTTTGCTATATCAACTGCTAATTCATAATAAGGTTGGCCGGGTTGTATGCGCGCAGAACCAAAAACAGAAATGCAAGGTCCTAATTTTGCCAACGCTTCAAAACCATCTACAAACTCCGCCATTATTTTAAAAATCTGCCAGCTTGAATGTGCTTTCGATTCTGCCCATCTGCGCTGTTTCGATAATTTAATTGTGTCATTCATACACTTTGAGGATTTAGGATTAAATAATAAATGCCACCCAAAATAATGAGTGGCATTCGGTATCATATAACGTAAACGAAAAGAATTTAGTTTGCAGTTAGTCGCTTTTTTGATATGATTAACAGGCCTAAAAAAGTTAATGCTCCATCAATTAATAAAAGTTCAATTCCGATTTGATAACCATTAAACCATTGCGCAGAATTTTTGGAAAGTACATAACAAATAGCCGGGGCAATTAAGCAAACAGCAGTTGTTAGCCATGTTTCGGGCAAAGCGCGTTTGCTAAAAATACCAAATGAAAATAAGCCGAGCAACGGGCCGTAAGTATAACCGGCTAAATCAAGAATGATGTTGATGATAGATTTATTATTGATCCATTTAAAAATGAGAATGCATATTAAGAACACAAAAGCAAAACTGAAATGAACAATCATGCGGATGCGTTTTCTTTGTTTTTCTGTAAGATTGAATTTTTGTTTCAGCCCGAGCATGTCAATGCAAAAAGAAGATGTGAGCGCGGTCAAAGCTCCGTCTGCGCTAGGAAATAAAGCAGATATTAACCCGATAATAAAAATTATTGAAATTGCTTTTGGCAAATAGTGCAAAGCAATATTTGGAAAAATATCATCGCCGATAATATTTTTTCCGTTCATTAAAAGTTGATGATTGTCATAAACGGCATTATTTCCGAGCGCATATAGGTATAATAAACCTCCTAAAAACAGGAACAGGAAAGTTACTATTACCATTATAACGCTGAATGAAATCATATTTTTTTGCGAGTCCTTAAGGTTTTTTACGCTTATGTTTTTTTGCATCATCTCCTGGTCTAACCCCGTCATGCCGATTGTAATAAACATGCCGCCGATTATTTGTTTCAGGAAAAAACCTTTGCTTTTTGCATCGGTATTAAATATTTGTGTGAATCCTTTTTCATTCAATGCATGCATTGTTGACGAAAAAGAAAAGTTTAGATGATGCACGATGTATATGATGCAAACGATCATTCCGGCCAGCATAAATGTTGTTTGCAAAGTATCTGTGTACACAATTGTTTTTACGCCGCCTTCAAATGTGTATAATAAAATCATTATTAAAATAACAACAGCGGTTACAAAAAATGGAAGGCCTATATCATCCAAAATAAATATTTGCAGCACATTAATTACAAGATATAATCTTGCAGTTGCGCCAATCGTTCGCGAAATAATAAAAAATAAAGAACCGGTTTTGTATGCAACATTTCCAAAGCGTGTTTGTAAATAATTATAAATAGAAGTGAGTTGCAAACGATAATATAGCGGCAATAAAATAAATGCTATTACAAAGTAGCCGATGAAATATCCGATCACTACCTGGAAATAATTAAAAGCTTTGTGCGAGGCGCCGGCGAAATCTCCAACAGTTCCGGGCACAGAAACAAATGTTACACCGGATAATGAAGTGCCGATCATTCCGAATGCAACAAGCATCCAGTTTGATTTTCGGTTGCCGATAAAAAAAGAATCGTTATCAGAATTTCGCGAAGTGTTGTATGCAACTGCAAGCAGTAATAAAAAATATGCAATTACAAATACAAACAGCAGCGTTGACGACATAAGTTATTTCTAAATTAATATTCGGAAAATTAGGAAATAAATTACATGAATTTTTATGAATTGCATTAATTTGAAAATGGTATAAAAATTTGTGTAGAAAATGTTTAGCTCAAATTAATATGATCTTATGAATATAAATTCAATTGCAGTTTTTTGCGGTTCACAAAATGGAAACAATTCTATATTCATTCAGCATGCAAAAGAATTGGGGGAGTTAATCGCTCTGCAAAAAATAAAATTAATATACGGCGGCGGAAAGCGCGGACTGATGGGCGTTCTGGCTGATTCGGTTCTTGCTAACGGCGGTGAAGTAACGGGAATAATTCCTGAATTATTAACCGACAGGGAACATCAGCATAAAACTTTAACTGAACTTGCTATAGTTGCGGATATGCATACCCGTAAAAAAATGATCTATGAGCGTGCTGATGCAGCAATCATACTTCCCGGTGGTTTTGGCACTTTGGATGAACTGTTTGAAATGCTTACCTGGAACCAGTTAAAACTTCACGATAAAAAAGTTTACCTGCTTAATTCCGGAGGATTTTATTCTCATCTTATAAAACATCTTCAGTTTACACAAGAGCAAGGTTTTTTGTATGATGATGTTGAACACAGAATTATTTTTTGCGAAACTCCTGCAGAAGTTTTTAATAAAATAAATTGAGCTTCTATCTCTGAAATCCCGGATGCAGATAAATATCAAAGCCGGCTTTTACAACAGGCAAAGCTGCTCCGGAATAAGGATCAACATAAGGAGAGTTTCTGTTTTGTCCGGCGTCAAAAAGTATAGCTATATAAAAACTGCTTCTTCCTATTATGCGTTGTGAATAACCAATGCCAAGTAAAAGGCTTGGTGCGCTTGTTGTGAAAGAAGTTGATTCAGTTGGAGTACCCATATACTTAAAGTTGTACGAAATCCAATTGTATTCTGGTTCTATCTGAAAAAATAAAAAATCAACCGGATATATTCTTCCAAATGCACCTAATCCGTAATTGAAACTTCTATATCTCGTATCGTCATTATAAACTCCATAAGGATCGGCGCGCTCAGAACTATAATTTAGATTTACCAATACACCTCCATCAAACCATTTCGCTAAAGTCCAGCCAACTTCCGGCGAAACCCCCGCATTAAAATCCCAACCATTATATCCTAATGCCACGTTTCCACCAACAAAAATATTTTCTTTTGTAAAACCATAAGTTGGGCCCTGATCCGAATAAGTATTCATGCGGCTTGGAACATGCTCTTGCGCAAAACTGAAAAAACTTATAGCGAGAAAATAAATGCTGCTGACGATCTTCTTATTCATGGTATCAATTTTATTGTACAAACTTAACTCTTACTCCGCATCAAATTTTTGAAAAACATTTAAAATATTGTTAGATAAAGTTCGCGAAATACCTGAGTTTGATCATCTTCAAAAATATTAACGGTTTTATTTTTCTTTATGCGGATGTGCAAGTTGCCATCACCGGCAAGTCTATAACGCTCCTCATCAAAATGATATTTCGTAATAAAAAAATGAACAATAATTTTTTTGTAAAAAACATCTGATAGCAATAAATATTATTGTTTAAAAGTAGGACATAATGATTGCCGCTGACTGCCATTAAATTCACTATTGTAAGTGCCGTATTGAACAAGAGAAAATTCCCATGCTCCTAATCCGTTATCAGCATTTTTTAAAGTAGAAATTGTTACATCATATGTAAACATCAGCCGTATATTTTTGTAGATGAAACCAATCATAGGTATAACGGCGTCGCCTATACGAAAGTATAATCCTCCTACAACCTGCTGATCTCCGTTATCAGACAAATTGTATTGCGCATTCAAACCAAGAACTGTTTCTGAAGAACCCGCCTGGTTAGTATAATACGCCATAGGGTTGATGATCACCTGATCACTTGTTTTAAAACTGCTGTTCAAAAAACCGATATAGCGTGAAGGCAGGCGGCTGTCAAATCCTACAGGGTCTGTGCTGAAAAAAGATTCTCTTGCATGATTAATATGCCACACAGAAATTCCTCCGTTGATGTACATTTTATTTGAAGGAAAATATGCATAATTCATTCCCACCTGCATATCAAATAAACTTGTGCTTGGGTGATCGATTTCTACACTTGTTGGTAAAGTATTATCAAAAAATTTTCCATCAAACTGATCAGGAAATTTCAGGTTGGTGCTGTTAATGCGTTTGTTTATCCATCCAACATTAAAACCGGCAGTAAGCAAACTGCTGTATCCAAGCATTTGATGATACGCGACTGAAGCATAGGCCTGGGTTGATATTAAATTGCCTGAGCCAGCTTCATCGCGCAAAATAACTCCACCTAATCCCAGCCATCCATTTTCAATTTTGTTGCGGAGTACCTGTGCATCTCCCCAAATGCTCATTGTGCGGTAGGGCTCTGTCATTACAGACGACCATTGATCGCGATAATTAGCGCCAAGCCGGTAATCTGCATCAGGAATAAAACCTGTGTTTGCCGGGTTTGTTATCAGCGGCGCATTAAACCACTGGGAAAAATGTAAATCCTGCGCAGCAACATGAAAACTTATTGTTGCAGTTAAAAATGCTAATGATAATATTTTTTTTGCCTCTTTCATTTTTTATGGCAGACGCTTCATTAAATTTTATCTTATCAAAGTTATGTCACCTTTCTTTTGCACTTTACTTCCGTCAAAATATTCTGCCTGAACAGTGTAAGCATAAACATCCATAGGTTGCGGGTTGCCTTTATAAGTTCCATCCCATCCGATGTTCACATCATTGCTTTCAAATACTTTTTGTCCCCAACGATTGTAAATGCGGAATGTTAGTTTGCTGATACCAAATCCACGCACTTTCACAATTGCATTTTCTCCAAAACGTCCGGGTGTAAATGCATTCGGTACATCGAGTAATGGATTTACAATTACGTCAACAGCGAGGCAAGCAGTATCCGTACATTGATATTGGTTATATACAACAAGGCAGGCTTGAAAAGTTCCCGACGCTTCATATTGATGCATCACAGTATCGGTGGTGGTTTTAATAGCGGTGTCTCCATCACCAAAAAACCATTTGTATAATACACCTCCGGTAGAATTGTTCGTGAAAACATTAGGTGTGTTTGCTATCGGCGGAATAGGAGATGTGGTAAAAGCGGCATGTGGTTTTACATAAATTGTAATAGACGCCTGCGTTGAATCAATGATGTTGCATGTATTGGAATCAATTACCACTAATTTTATTACATAGGTACCAACGTTAGGATACAAATGGCCGGGGCTTGGATCTGTAGAAGTTGAACCATCACCAAAATCCCAAAAAAATTGTTGTCCGCCGGCCGATGTATTATTGAATACAACAGAATCTGGTGCGCAACCGGTAGCGGGTGCAATAAAGTTTGCTTTAACTAATGGAGAAACATTTAGTGTTTTTGAAACTGAATCGGGACTGTTACAATAATTTGTATCAACAAGAATTAGTTTCACTATGTAACTGCCTGCTGCAGCAAAAGAATGGTTCACGGTTGCAGTACCGGCAGTAACCTGCGGAGTGCCATCACCAAAATCCCAAATGAAAGAAGTATTGGTAAACGGACTTCCGGCTGTAGAAACATTATTGAATTGATATGATAATGACTGGCACGGCGGCAATTTAATATCATTGAATGCAACAGTTGCCGGATTATTGCCGGCGCGAATGTGAATGTAAGCAGTGTCGCTGATATTGCATGATGTGGAATCTATTGCAATTAACCGAACAAGATATGTTCCTACGTTTGGATAAGAATGATTGACAACGGGACTAATTGTTGCAGAGTCCGGGCTGCCGTCACCAAAATTCCAGATATAGCTTCTTGCATTAAGCACCGTATCTTCTAAAGTTGGTACAAGAGTTATACAACCGGTAGTATCCGGTCTTCCGTTTATTAATGATTTCAACCCGGCCAAAACTCCGGAAAAATTGAAAGCTATTTTTACTGCAGCTTCATTGCATCCTGCGCCGTTCGTACCAGAACCATTGAGACGATATCTTGCGCCTGGTGTAGTTGGAAATTTCAAATTAGGATTGTGGTCTTCGCAATTTGCACAAATGGCTTCATAAATTGTTCCCTGCTTGTCGTAGCGGCTCGTGCCGCCATCTACATGTTCGCTGCAACACCATTCACTGCTGGTGTGTTTTGTATCATCTTGTCCAAAAAAACTTCCGTACAATAATGCTGAGGCATCTCTCTTTAATACGATAAAATAAAAGTCGTGATTATCGGTGGTTTTTTTCATTGCATCTGGCGTTGTTGGCATGCCGAGAGTTCCCTGCAGATCATAGGGATCCATTCCCGAACTGTAAAATTGCCCCCAGCCGGAAACATAAACGTTCTGACATTGATCAACCAAAAATGCAACCGGCGAAATATTTGGTTTGCTCGCGCCGGGTGAACCGTATGTTGTTGAATAAATAAATTTAGAGAGATTAGTATCTAACTTGGATATGAATTGTTTTGCTCCGGCGTTCGAATATGCAACATTGGATGTAACCGGCCAGCTGCCGGTAGTAGTGCCCATGATATATGGATAACCAAACTTATCAAATTTCAGTCCGTAAATCATATCATAACCTGGTGTGCCAATATAGGTAGATGCAATTATAGAAGAACCATTGTTTGCAATTCGCGCAACGAAACCATCTATGTTACCCGCAGTATTTTTTTGCAACACAGGAACTTTATTTGTACCGGGAAAATTTGTGCTTTCTGTGCTTCCGCCAACAAAAATATCATTTGTTATAGGATCAATATCCAAAACAAAAGCAACATCATTACCGCTGCCACCTAAAAATGAACTAAATATTACACTGGTACATGAAGGATTTAATTTAATGAGCACTCCATCTTGCAATCCGCCACCAAAGGTTGGTTGAAATGCATTTTTTGTAGGAAAATTATTCGTTTGTGATTGTGTGCATGATGCAACATAAACATTTCCGGCGCCATCTAAAATTACTTCGCCTCTGGACCAGTCTCCATAATTTCTGATAAGTGAAGTCACTCCTAAAAAACAGCCGGCGTTTGTACATCCTTCATCCTGGTCTTGAATATTAACTCCGTCGTCGCCCGTTCCGCCAATCATCATGGAACCTATCAAAGCAGTGCCGGTGGCATTGAATTTTGTTACAAATATGTCTCTGCCACCACAAGCGCCAAACCTGTTAGTTGAAGGGCTGATTGGAAAATCTGTTGTTGATTCGGTTCTTCCAAAAACAACTAATTCTCCCTGTGCATCGCATACTAAACTATGCGGATAATCTCTTCCTGTTCCCCCCAAATAAGTGGCATAACTCACCGCGCCTCCATTGGAAGCAAATTTCATAATACCTACATCCCATTGCCCGCCGCTATTATCAACGCGTTGAAATGCACCCGGCGTAACCTGGTATCCATTATCGCCAACTATGCCTGCAATAAACATACTTCCATCAGGCCCGTAGGTTGCGGTAAAACCCCAATTATCTGCTGCACTTCCGGAAAAGGAACAAAATATTTCCGTTGGGTCTATTACCAAAGTTTGGTCGGGAGAATAATTTTTTATTTTGAATTTAATAGTGCTTTTATCAGCTAAAACATATTTGCAATCCACATCTGTTTTTTCAGTGGCGGATAATTGATAAGAAAGCGGAATAATTTCTTTAAATACTCCCAACGAAGTTTTTATTTGTAATTGTTTATTTTTTGCAATGAGCTGATCTACTCCGTCATAATGCAATGCAATATTATCCGGGTTGCCGCCGGGATGAACAATGAGGTTATATTTCAGCATGCCGTTCTCTGCATAGTAACGCAGGTCAATATTGGGGTAAATATTTTTATAGGTCATCGCCTGAAAAATTCTGCAATGAGAAGCCCACTTTGAAGAATCATTTCCGATAAAATAATTATTGTAGGTTTCAATTGCTTTTTCAGGAATCAATTCAACATTTTCATTTGCGTTTTGAAAACTTACTCTGTACATATGCGAATGCAAAACAAATTTGCTACCTGAGTTTGCTGTTAGCGAGCTATTTGTTTTGGAAGAATTTGAATCTTTGTTGATGTGCATTCCGTGAGATGCGCGCTGAATTCTCGCATAATCATTTTCGTCGTTCATTAAAACGCTGAAACCATTTTTATGAAGAAAAAAAGCGCCGTTGCGCATTTCTGCACGATAACTTACTTGTGAATTCCATTGACCTTTGTTTTCTACAAACTGGAGTGGCGAACTTCCTCCATTTTGTGCTGAAACTGTTAGGGCAACGGAGATTAGTAAATTAAAACTTAGAAGGAATTTTTTAAACAAAATTTCTTTTTTACAATTTAATAAAATTAAACCAAAAGCGCCAGTATTACTATTTACGATATCTTACTCCATTGCGTTTTCCCATCCTGCAAATTAAGATGGTTTTTCAGCCTCAGATTTTCTGCTGCATTAAGATTTGCATCATTAGTAATTATTCTTTCGGCCATTTCTTTTGCTGTTATCAATAATTCTCTGTCTTCTACAATATTGGCCAATTTAAAATCCAAAGCTCCGCTTTGTCTCGTGCCTGCAATATCTCCCGGTCCACGAAGCTCCAAATCTTTTTCGGCAATTTTAAAACCATCATTTGTTGCAGTCATTATTTTTAACCGTTCAATTGCTTCTTTGTTCAATTTAGAGTTTGTTAATAATATGCAAAAGCTTTTATCATTACCTCTTCCAACACGTCCGCGCAACTGATGCAATTGCGATAATCCAAATCTTTCAGCGCTTTCAACAACCATCACCGTTGCATTTGGAATATTTACACCCACTTCAATAACAGTTGTTGCAACCATTATTTGTGTATCATTACTTATGAAACGCCGCATGTTTGTTGATCGTACCTCATTTTTCTGTTTGCCATGCACAAGACTAATCCAATATTTAGGTTCAGGGAAGTAAGCTTTTACATTTTCATAGCCCTGCATCAGGTTTTCGTAATCCAGTTTTTCCGATTCTTCTATTAAGGGAAAAATGATATATGCCTGTTTTCCTTTTACAATTTCACTTTTAATAAAATCCATTACCTGTGGCCGGTTATATTCATAACGATGCGCCGTAATTACAGGTTGCCTTCCTGGTGGTAATTCATCAATAATACTATAATCCAAATCTCCGTAAGCTGTCATTGCTAATGTTCTGGGAATTGGCGTTGCAGTCATAACCAAAACATGAGGTTGCGTAACAGATTTATTCCACAACTTCGCACGTTGTGCGACTCCGAAGCGATGCTGCTCATCTATAATTACCAATCCAAGATTTTTAAATTGAATAGCCTCTTCAATAACGGCGTGGGTGCCAATCAAAATATTTACAGAACCGTTGATGAGCTCTTCAATTATTTCTTTTCTGTGTTTAGATTTGGATGAGCCGGTAAGAATTTTTACAGATAAAGGCAGATCTTTTACTAAATCTGTAATGCTGTCGTAATGCTGCCTTGCAAGAATTTCAGTTGGCGCCATCAGGCAGGATTGAAAACCATTGTCGGTGGCAAGCAGCATGGAAAGCAGCGCCACTATGGTTTTGCCGCTTCCAACATCTCCCTGGAGCAAACGATTCATTTGCCTTCCGCGGCCAACATCATTTCTTATTTCTTTTAAAACTCTTTTTTGCGCGCCGGTAAGTTCAAAAGGCAAATAGTTTGTGTAAAATGTGTTGAATAAATCGCCAACACGATCAAAAATTACTCCTTTGGAATATTGGTGCCGTTGGGATTTTATTAATCCTATGCGTAATTGTGCAAGAAATAATTCTTCAAATTTCAATCGCCGTAACGAATTTGCATATGCATCGCCGTTAGCAGGAAAATGAATATTGAAAAATGCGGTAAACCTGTTAGTTAGTTTTAGTTCCTTAATAATTGAATCGGGCAAAATTTCCGGAATATTTTTTTCGGATAGTAAACTGAATAAAGAAGCAGTGAGTTTTGCAATTTGCCTTCCGCCCAAACCTCTCGATTTTAATTTTTCTGTGCTTGGATAAACAGGTTCGAGAAAATTTTTTCCTTCTGATGTTTCGTTTGTAAGCAATTCAATTTCGGGGTGTGTGATTTGCGGATAGCCCTGGAAAAAACTTGTTCTTCCGAAAACAAGATATTCTTTCCCTGTTTCTAAATTTTTTTGCATCCATTGAATGCTGTTGAACCATACGAGCTCCAGCTCACCGGATCTGTCTTTTAAAGTAGCGATCAATCTTCTTGATCTTTTATCGCCAACCACAGCAATGTTGAGCAATTTGCCGGAGACCTGTATAAAATCTGTTTCGGAAGTTATATCACTTATTAAGGATACTTTGGTTTTATCAATGTGCCTGAGCGGAAAATGTTCCAGCAGATCTTTAAAAACAAAAATGCCAAGTTCTTTTTTTAATAATTCAGCGCGTTGCGGGCCAACGCCCTTCAAATATTCTATAGGATTTGCTAATATGCTTGAGGCAGCGTGAATAAAATAATTTTTGGGTAAAATTAGTGAAAATGAAAGCGCAAAGCATTTGCAATATTGTTAGATCAATATTGCATGCAATTAATATTTCCGCAAGAAAAAATTATTAGTGCGCTGGTGCTATGGAATGTTATCAGTATTTTTCAACTTGCTGCAGCACGTCTTCCAATCTTACTCCGATCAATTTTTCAATTTCAATTATAGAAACGTTGAAATTACGTTGTAATTCCAATCTTTTTATTTGCTCGTCTGTGTATTTGGAATTGAAACTATTCAGGTCTTCTATCTTGATAACGTTATTTTTAAAATCAATTTCCGCTTTGCTGTATGCTTCAAAAGCGTCTTTGGTTATTTTATATTGAAGCTGGAGTTTTTCTTCGGCCAAAAGATAGTCCTCATATCTTGTAAGAATATCTGCTTTTATTATTCGGAACCTGTCATTTCTCTCTGCCTGCGCTACGAGATATCTTTCATAAGCGATTTTTGTGTTGTTGGCGCTTTTGGAAAAAATGTCAAGAGGAATGCTGATACCAAAATTATATCGCGGATAATAAACGGAGTTGCCCTGGGAAGCTTTGGGATCGATCGAAAATTCATTCAGGTTACCTGCAATAATAATTGCGCTTAGCCAACTTGTTTTTGCAAGACGAATATTATATTCGGCAATGGTTACATTATGATCTGAAATTTCATAAAGAGGATTTTGCAAAGCTAATTGCACCAAACGTTCACGTACGGTACTCATTCTTCCTGTATCGCTGTTTAGGCGATATGCAGAATTCGGGTTGGACGGAACCTGCGCGTAAATACTGATACTTGAGAATAATAAAATTATAAGTAATAGCTGTTTCATGTTTTTACAATTTAAATGGATTCTGTTTGAGACAACATTGTTTTATCGTAATCGGGTAGTTTTATAAAAATAACTAATGTTCCTAAAAAGTAAAATGTTTCCGGGTCAACACCTATAGCAATTTGGGAATACTGTCCCACCATTAATGAAAATATCATTACCACTAAAGCTATGGCATGATTTTGAACTTCCGGGTTTTGCAATCGGAAATAATTTTTAATTCCCAATCGCAAAAACAAATAATAGCAAATGAGCAAAATTGCCAGCCCAATCCATCCCTGCTCTGCAAATGTTTTCATATATCCGCTATCGGGCGGAAATTTTTCCAAAAAATGGCCCTGGTTATATTTGGTGCCTTCGGGTACGGAGGTAAATATTCCGCCGCCCATCGGATGCTCGTATAAATATGGTTGAACGTAATGACGGTCAATATCCCTGATTGCTGCTGAAGGATCTTTTGATCCCTGGAATGTAGAGCGTATACGCCCGACTACCGGCGGGCTGAAAGGCATGTACATAAGAGTTAGAAAACCTATGATGCATAAGAACGCAAAAATTATAGTCCTCCGTTCTTTCATTGTAGCAATAAAATAAAATGCAATTCCTGCAACAATCATTAATGTAGCGGTTCGTGTTCCGGAAAAAGCATAGGCCAGCAAATTAAATATTGCTGCAACAGATAACCAAAACCTGGTTTTTATTTTTTTTTCTCTTATAATTAATATTATGCACAGTGTGGAAATAGAAGCAAAATAAACGCCTGAGGCGGCCGGATCTGATAAAATTGAAAACTTTCTTAACAAACCCCATTGTAAAAAAAGATCGAAAACTCTTGTGTGCGAGTTTAGCCAGTTCCATTCAAAATCTGCAAGCCCGAACCACTGTTGTTTGCAGGCATAAGCGGCGAGAATTGTGCTGAAAATTATCCAGAAATAAATAAACGATTTTGCTTTTTTCCATGTATCGAACAAACAATAACAGCTTGCAAAAAAACACAATTGAAGAAAATATTTTCTTGTATAGCTGAACCATCCCAACTTGCTGAACATATTTGGATTTAGTACCTGGATTATATAGAACGCGAGCAGTATTAATAATGCTGCTGAAATAGGATTATAAAGAAATTTTTTATCGAGTTGAGAACGGAATTTATATTTTATGAGAACGCTGAAAAAAAGCAGGTAAATAAAAATATCTGTGCCACTTCCGAAAGGAATATCCAAATTGGGCATTAATCTTGAAAGAAGAGATGGGAGTGCGGAATAAATAACGGAAAAATACAACCCGAAATACGGATTGCGAAAAAACAAAGCGCAAATAAAAATAGCTACAAAAATTCCAAAGAAAATAAGTCCGCTTTTGAAATCAATAATCACCGTACAATAAGCGCATGCAACTGCAAGCAGTCCAAAAATAAAATATCCTAAAACGGTGTTTAACTTTTTATCAAAAAAATGATACCTGAACCACTTTGATGAAGGATTATTATTTTTATGTAGAAGGCCGGAGTTATTCATTTGGGTCAGTAAAAAACGAATTTAATAAATATGAAAATTAAAAAAACAATAAAAACTATTGTTAACAGTATTTCTATTGGGTTTTTATTTGATTTTTCAGATGCCGGCATCAGTTAAATTTTATTGTTCATTAAAAGTTTGATGATATGCATCACCCAACATGCCAATGCTGTTTTCCCAGCTATGAGTAAAAGCAAAATTTATTCTTCTTTTTTTTCGGCCTCGCTCGAAAAATGTGGCGTTGACAAAATCTGATTTATTGTTGTTACATAATCTTCTTTTGTTTTGCACAGAAAAACATAATCGCGAAACATTTGCATTGCTTCGGTTGATGTGGCAATAACTGGTTTGCCCATTGCAAGATATTCATCAATCTTTCTCGGGTAGTTTCCGATAGTTAGCGGGTTTAACGCCTGCGGGTTCATGCAAATAGTGAAGTGAGAAATATATGCCGGAATTTCATCGGGTCTTTTTATTCCGGTAAAATAAATGTTCTTATAATTTTTTAACCTGCTTTTTTTAAAAGCCTTATCTACCGGGCCAACAAAAACAATACTGTAATCCGGAAATGAAGAAGCAATATGCTCTATAACGGTCATGTCTAACCGCATATCTGTAACAGCGCCGCTATAACCGATAATAGGACGTTTGATCGCTGCAAGGTCTGCAGGCACTGGAAAATCTGTATTTGCATAGCTGTTTAAATCACATCCCTGCTCAATATCAAAAGTTTTAGGATTCCATTGAGAAGCATATTTTGCGAGATAGGCCGAATTGGCAACAACTAAATCTGCTTTCTTTATAATTTCTTTTTCTAACCTTCTGCCATGTCTTTTAAAGTATGGCTGAATGGTTAAAAAATCGCGGATATAAAAAATGTACTTGCTGCATCCCGGTAATAATTCTTTTTGGTACTGACCACGGTAAAAATCATTATCATTTATAAAAATAAAATCCCGGAAGGAAAGTTTATTTATTGCTTTTATAATGGCTGTAGCCAAACGGTTATTATTTATTTTATTTAAAGAATCGTACACCCAATTAATAGATATCCAGTTAATAGATTCCATAACTATGTTGGGATTATACAGCCAGAGATTTTCCTGAATTTTCGTTAATTCTTCTTTTTGTTTCGGCTGATTTAATTCATTTTTATTTCTTAATAAAGAATTTCTGTCGGCAACGCGGTTTACAAATAAAACTCTGTTGTAGCGCGCAAGTTCATAAGCCATTTCTTTAAAGTTAAAGCCAATGCCAGAATTCCACGGTTGAAATGTGAACAATACAATGTCTTTATTCTTGATAAACTTGTGTTCCATTAAATTGGCATCAGTTATTTTAAAAGGAATGATTTAGAGTATTTAATTTATTTGTCTAAAATAAATAAGATTTTAATTGAATTCTGCATTTATAAATTATATCACTACACATCCATGTAATCGTTTTCAACATTATTTAAAATTGCGCCGATAAACTTATTGTTTGTTCCGGTGTTTAAAAACTGAATTGATTCTTTGTCAATTTCTCCCAACGAATTTTTTGCAGAATAAATTATAACAATGCCATCAGCATATTTTGAAAGTTCCTTACTGTCGGCATGCGAATCTAATGCGGCGCCTTCAATAAAAATGAAATCATAGTGCTGACCTATTTTATGCAAATTGAATAACAAATTATTTTTTGGCAAAACTTCAGCCGGAGTATAATTGCCTTCATTGCACCCGATAACATCAACATTCACAATATCCGTAAGAGTTGTTATGCCCCAAATTTTGTCGGTAGCATTATCCTGCGAGCCAAGACTAAAGCTCTCTAATGTAGGCTTGGCCGAAAACTTTCTTGTTAAAGTGTTATTGGAAAAATTAGCATCAATCAACAATATTTTTTTCTTTGTCATGCTGAACGTATATGCTAATGCTTCGAGAAGAGTGCTTTTTCCTTCTGCCGATTTTAAACTGCTCAATAATATAATTTTTTTGCCGCTATTCTCGAGTTCAAAACGTAGTTTCCTGAAGCTTTCAATAAAAGTTTTGCTGTTAGAATTTATATTTTCAGGATTAGATAAGTCAAAACTTTCTTTCATACCCTTTTTAGCCAAATCCATTTTATTAACCACTGTCAACAATTTCATTTTAGTTTCTCTTTGAAAAATAGATGGGCTTCTTAAAGAAGGATCGAGAAATTCAAGAATTAAAATAATCAGGCAAACAATAATGAAAACAGCTATGCCGGATACACCAACGATTATGGTTCTGTGCATTGGCATTGCTTTAATTGGAGGTTCGCCAATTAGTGTTTGTCTGAAATTAAAATCGGGATTAATTTTAACATCCTGCGATGTAAATAAACTGTTTTGGTATTTTGATAATTCATCCGTTGCATTTTTCAAATCCGTTTCATAGGCATTTGCCATAACATCGCTTCCACCACCAGAATTGGCTATAGCTCTATATCTATCTGCCTGCTCCTGGTAAATTTTTATATTTTGCTTGTGAAGCTTCAATAAGTGCTTCATAGCTCTGATTTTTTACTTTGTAAAGTTTCACGTTAGTTTCAATTCTTTCAGCGTTTTTAATGGGGTTTGAAGTGGGGTTGGCTTCATAAAGCTGATTAATTCTGTTTGTATTGGCGGTTATTTTTGACAGTAATATCCGCGATCGTTTCCTCCTTTTTGCATTTGTTGAGCTGAAAGATTATCATTGTCTTTTTTAAGTCTTAAAATTTCAGCATTGTTATTATTTGGAGTGAAGTAGTTGAAGAAGAAGTTCCGTTATCTAAGGCCGTCAGCTGATCATTTATCGATTCAAGTTGTGCAGTTAAGTTTGTTTAAATTTGTTTGCTCATTGGTTACTTGTGGAGATGCTTCTGCTGCGCTTGAAACTGCCTGCTGCAGCCACATCTCCCGTTTTGGATGTTCCGTATTTTCGTCCTGTAATCTTCCAGTCTTTTACGTAAACTATCAACTTTTTTTTGCTGTGTTTTTGTTAGGCTATCTATTGCACGTCAAAGATTCACTTGTTCTGCTTGATGTGAGCGAAAAATAAAACTCCTGGAACTTTACACCAATCGTATTTACAACAAAAGCGCTGAGTTCTGGATTTTCCGAAGTAAACTCAACGAGTAAAAAATCTGAATTTTTAATGCGTTCAATAGAAAGTTTCTTCATCAGGTCGTAATCATCATACTCATAAAGAAGCAATAGATCCCAAACCCTTCTTTCATCGCGATCGTAACTGCTTAATAGTTCAAGTGAACTTATTTTTTTATGAAGTATTTCTTTTGCTTTTGGAAAATCTGCAAACGTATAGGCAGTATCTTTTTTTTGTTTGGAAGTAAGCTCTCTGAACGGATGAGGCGATTCAATATCGTGCAGCAACAATTCATAGGATAGCATACCCAAAACTATGGGAGATTGAAATGTTTCAATTACGTTGTTGAACCGGAGATCAATTTGGTTGATATCAAAAACTTCGCTTGTTTGCAAAGACACTTTACTATTTTGCGTTAAACCGGTTGAATACTGTGCATCCGATACGTAAGTTTTTTTCATGAAGAATGTAAAAGCTAATGCAGCTGCAAATGCAATGAACGTGCTGGACATAATGATCCATTTCCTTCTCAATAATGCGTTTAAAAGATAATTGAAATCCATGGGGGGTATTTATTTTACAATATTTATGAACGAAACGTAATAACGTGTTTTTGGCTTTAGAGGATATATTAATTGAAAAATTATTAATTTTATTTTGACACAAAGCCTTTTTAAGGAAAAAACTATAAGCTGAAGAATATTTTTGACGGATGCATGCTAAAAACATCTGAAAAACAGCAAAGTCAATTTTGCCAAAAGTAGCAATTATTTCAAAAACCGCATTTACTTGTAAATATTAGCTTCAGTAAATAATATTATATTCTCATAATCGTTTAATATTCGTTTTTATTGCTTGAAAATGACTGTATTAAAATTTTTTTTTTGGTTTTGCCTCTTTCTTGTTTTTTATAGCTACATCGGCTATGGCATTTTATTATTTTTCCTGGTTCAACTCAAAAAAATATTTGTTGCTGATAAAACTAAAAACGCCGGCAATGAACAATTTGAACCGGAAATATCCCTCATAGTTTCTGCTTATAATGAAGAAGATTTTATTGAAAGAAAAATAGAGAATACACTCAAACTATCTTATTCGCCCGATAAACTTAAAATTATTTTTATAACAGATGGCTCATCGGATGGCACCGCACAAATTATCAGCCGGTATAAAAATATTATTTTGCTTCACAACGCTGAACGCAAAGGCAAACTCGCTGCTATGAACAGGGCAATGCAGTTTGTAAATACGCCCTATGTTGTTTTTTCTGATGCCAATACTTTACTGAACACAGATTGTATTAAAGAAATTGTGAAGCATTATGCTAATCCTTCTGTTGGTGGGGTTGCCGGAGAAAAAAAAGTAATCAACGATTTTGATAACACAGCGGCAGGAGTTGGAGAAGGTTTGTATTGGAAATACGAATCTTTCTTAAAAAAATTGGATTCTTCTTTTTATTCAGTTGTTGGTGCAGCCGGAGAATTATTTTCAGTGAGAACAGATTTATTTGAAAAAGAAGAGAGGAATGTAATCATCGAAGATTTTGTTCAATCGCTTAAAATCTGCATGAAGGGATACGTGATAAGGTATGAACCGAATGCTTATGCAATTGAAACCTCGTCTGCGTCTATGAAGGATGAAGAAAAAAGAAAAATAAGAATTTGTGCAGGCGCTTTTCAGGCAATGGGTATTTTAAAAGGACTCTTCAATGTTTTTAAATACCCGGTTTTAAGTTTTCAATTTATTTCACATCGCATTTTGCGCTGGACGCTCTGCCCGCTGTGCCTGGTGATTTTATTGATCACTAATTCAATAATTGCAATCAGAACAGATGATTTGATTTATCTAATAATAATGGCATTGCAAATTGTATTTTATATCTGCGCTTTGATAGGATGGTTCTATGCAAATAAAAATATCAAACTAAAAATTTTGTATGTTCCTTACTATTTTCTTTTTATGAATGTTGCAGTTTTTTTAGGGTTGAAAAGATTTTTAATGAAGCAGCAAACTGTACTTTGGGAAAAAGCTGCGCGGCATGGAGTGGCCTAAACTGCTGTGTAAGAGCATAAGGAGATAATTCACGTTTGTTAATAAAAAAAAATTGCTTCAATATTTGAGTATTAAAAAATAGTTATTACTTTTATCCTCGAATAATAACTCTGGTTAATTCAATTCCTCTGAACTTCACAATCAATTCCAGTACACATTCATATCTACTAAATCCCTTGGAAATTCCGCGCCGATACCTGTAACGCACAAAATTTTATTGTAGCTTTTTAATAATTTAAGTAATCACTTCCTTTTTAAGGCGGTTAATTAAACCAATACCTTTTGTAAGCCTGTTATCTGACAATTTGCCTATTGAAAAGAATGGTTTTTTTAACTAAGCACTTCTGCCCATGAAAAAGCAAATTTTAGTAGTTGATGACAGCAAAGCAATTCGGTTTTTGTTACAGACGATACTCAGCAAAGACTACCAGGTAATAACAATGCCTGAAGCATGTTCCGCGATGTATTGGCTCTCAAAAAAGAACTTACCCGATTTGATAATTGCAGATCCGCAATTGCCCGATATGGAAAATTGGGAGCTTATTGAACAACTTTCCTCGAGCGGAATTTATGGAAATATTCCACTTCTCGTTTTGTCTGCTTTAGACAATGATGAAACACAGGTTAAATGCCTGGAATATGGAGTATCAAAATATTTTCTAAAACCATTTAATCCGGTTGATTTATTATCAGTCATAAATAATCTTATTAGAAAACAAGTGATTGATAAAAACTTTTTTAATGCTAATTAGTGTATTACCGTAATTATGAAACTATAAACCTTTTGTATGGAGTTTACATTTCTACCCAGAACAACTTTTAAAAACAAAGCTTTTGCTCATTACAGCATTAAATCTTACTATGCTGTTAATGATAATAAAGTTTATAGAAGCTTCGGCTTTTATTATATTGGCAAGAGTTCCGGCAATGTTGAAAAATTATTCAAAGCTTTTAAAAAAGGATACACCTTTGAATCGTTGGAAAGTGCAAAGTCTGAACTAATGCGTTCCCTGATTAACGATAATAACATAATTCCGGAAGTTATTTTTTGTGATGTAAGCTTTGATGCAGTGCACATCAAAATCTTCCGCAATTATCTTAACAACGATCCCGTTTTAAGTTCAATTCCTTTTATTTTAGACGGTTCCGATGTATCGGAAAAAGAACTGAATTATTACAGAAGAAATAAAGTTCTTGATGAAATTGTATTTCTTAATGATTTTCATGAAAAGAATATTTTTGGAAAGATTCAGTTTCTTAAAAAAGTAAAATCGAACCAGGCAGAATTAAATCCCGGCAAAGAAGTAAAAAGCTCTACCACCATTCAAAATATTCTTAAAAGAATTTTTGATGTAACAGTATCTTTCACAATTCTTGTTCTTCTGAGCCCATTATTTCTTTTAATTGCATTAGCGATTAAACTGGAATCCCGCGGACCTGTTTTCTACATTGCAAAAAGAGCCGGAAAAGGATATAGGATTTTCGATTTTTATAAATTCAGAACAATGGAAATTGGCGCTGATGAAAAGATCAACGACTTTTCTCATCTTAATTTGTACAATGCAAATCCTGCAAGCGGTCCTGTATTCATTAAAATTAATAACGACCCGCGTATAACAAGAGTAGGAACATTTTTAAGAAATTCCAGTTTAGACGAATTACCGCAATTGCTCAATGTATTATTAGGCGATATGTCTGTAGTTGGTAATCGTCCGTTGCCGCTTTATGAAGCAGAAACTTTAACTACCGACGAATGGGCTAAGCGTTTTATGGCGCCCGCAGGTATAACCGGTTTGTGGCAAATAAAGAAAAGAGGCAAGGAAGATATGTCTGCAGAAGAAAGAATCAGTCTCGACATTGATTATGCCGATAATTATAATTTTGTTTACGATTTATGGATAATGGCGCAAACGCCTTCTGCACTTATCCAAAAAACAAATGCATAACATTTCCCTGCTAATTAACTAATTTGGTTTCGCAAATGAAGATCGTACTATGTTAAAGGAAGATCAGCCTTTGATTTCCATCATTACGCTTAATTACAACCAAACAAAAGTAACCTGCCAGTTTCTTGAATCAACAAAAAAACTGCAATACAGGAACTACGAAATTTTGGTTTGTGATATGGCATCTGCTGTCGATCCGGTTGAAGAAATAAATTCCGGAAATTATCCCAACACAAAAGTTTTAGTTAGCAAAAAAAATTTAGGTTTTGCCGGCGGAAATAATTGGGGCATGCGTCAGGCTAAAGGTGATTTCTTTTTTATTGTAAATAATGATACCGAAGTAACAGATGATTTGCTGAATAAACTCTTACAGCCTTTTTTTGAAAATTCTTCTATAGGTGTAACCTGTCCTAAAATTTGTTACTTCGATTCTCCCAAAACTATTCAGTACGCTGGTTTTAACCCGATGAATGTTTACACCGGACGAACAACAATTATTGGTGAAAAAGAACCCGACAACGGACAATATGATATTTCGCGACCGACCGCCGGCGCTCACGGTTGTGCAATGATGGTTAAACGCGAAGTGGTTGAAAAAACAGGAATGTTTCCCGAAAAGTTTTTTTTATATTATGAAGAATGGGATTGGTCGGCAAGAATTTTAAAAGAAGGTTACATTATCTGGTATGCTGCAGATGCAAAAATTTTGCACAAAGAATCTATGTCTGTTGGCAAAAACAACCCGATGAAAATGTTTTACCACACACGTAACCGCATATTGTATATGCGCAGAAATACTAACGCGATGCAGTTGTTCGTTTTTACTTTGTTCTTTATTTTTTTTACTATTCCTAAAACAGTTTTTACGTTAATAATAAAAGGGCAATTCACTCAATTGAAATATTTTTTAAAAGGAGTTTTCTGGAATCTTTATTCATCAAGCGCATCGGTAATATAAAAATGGATTGAACAAAAATTTTTTCGCATAGAATGATACACACTATACTTCATATTTTTTTTCTGCTTCTTTTTATTTATTTAGCCATTAACACCGTCTACTTTTTTATTATTGCAATCGCGGGAAAATTATATAGCCCGGTTGTTTATCAAACTAATCCAAACAAAAAAAGAATTGCAGTTTTAATTCCGAGCTATAAAGAAGATGAAGTGATTCTTAGCACAGCAGGCAAAGCAAAGTTGCATGATTATCCGGCGGAGTTTTTTGATGTATTTGTTGCAGCCGATCAATTAAAACCTGAAACAATTGCGGAGTTAAAAAAAATTCCTGTAAATGTTTTGGAAGTGAAATTTGAAATAAGTTCGAAAGCAAGATCACTAAATCAGTTACTAAATCATATTCACGAAGATAAATTTGATATCGCGATAATTCTGGACGGCGATAATATAATGATGCCCGGATGCCTTGAAAAAGTAAATGCAGTTTTTCAAAAAGGGTTTCGCGCAGCGCAATGTCATCGCATAGCAAAAAATAAAAACACAGCAGTTGCAGTGCTCGATGCTATGAGCGAGGAAATAAATAATAATATTTTTCGCAAAGGACAGCGTGCATTGGGTTTTTCTTCCAGCACAATAGGTTCGGGAATGGCATTTGAATTTAAAAAACTAAAAGAAGTTTACAATAAACCTGGCATCTTAGGTAATCCTGCATGCGACAGAGAAGTGGATTTTGAAATAATGAAAGCAAATATTTGCATCGAGTTTATTAATGATGCTTACGTGCTTGATGAAAAAGTTTCTAACCGAGCGGTGTATCAACGGCAGCGAACACGCTGGCTCGAATCGCAGATAATACATTTGCGTTTATTTTTTGATAAAAAAGAAGGCGCAATTCAAAAAACAAAAGATTATTGGAACAGATTATTTTTCAACCTCGCTCCGCCGCGACTCCTTTTTTTACTATCTTATTTTCTCGTGTTCCTGATTTTTGTTGTGGAATATTTTACAAAATTTTCGATCTTATATCCTTCCTATATGTATTGGCTGATAATTACCGGAATGTTTATTTTGGTAATGATAATATCTGTTCCAAAAAGTTTGTATACCTGGTCAACAGTAAAAGCATTGTGTTATGTGCCGTTACTGATTTTTTCCATGGTGAAAGCTTTATTCTCAATGAAAGTAAACCGGAAAGAATTTTTACACACACCTAAGGTGCACACCGGCGAATAATTTTTTCATTTTACAACCCATGCAAAAACTGCGAATGGATATATTCCACAACGTTGGTTAAATTTTTTGTTTCATTAAATATTTTTAACTGCCTGTCTGCTCCAGTGCCATGCTCCAGGATATTTCCAACATAACTAACCGCCTGCCTGCTGCCGAGTGGATCCACAACATCATCAACAAAATCGAGCAACTCATAAATCAACACGCGCGTATTCACTTCTTCTTCTTTACCAAAATCAATTAATCTTCCATCAATTCCATACCTTCCGGCGCGCCATTTGTTTTCGTTTATCAGCGCGCGTGAGTATTGAATGAAATTCAAATTTTGCGAACGAAGTTTATATATCTTGGCGCAAATTGCCTGGAACAATGCAGCAATGCAAATTGTTTCCTGAACTGTCATCGGCACATCACAAATTCTAAATTCGACTGTGTTAAAAAAAGGATGCACACGCAGATCCCACCAAATTTTTTTAGCGTTATCAATGCAATTTGTTTTAACCAATAGCTTTACAAAATTTTCGTATGCTTCAATACTTTCAAATGCTTCGGGAATTCCTGTGCGAGGAAATTTATCAAAAACTTTTGTGCGAAAAGATTTATAGCCCGTTTGTCTTCCTTCCCAAAATGGCGAGTTGGTGCTTAACGCATAAATATGCGGCAAAAAATATCTTGTTGAATTTGCGATATGATTCGCCATTTCACGACTTTCCATACCAACATGCACGTGCAAACCAAAAATCAAATTACTCCGCGCGGCTTCCTGCAATTCATTTACAATTTCATTATACCTCGCATGATCAGTAATTAGCTGATTTTCCCAATGGCTAAACGGATGCGTTCCCGAAGCGCCAACCCAAAAACCATTATCATCTGCAATTTGAGAAATCGTTTTTCTTAAAAGCGCAACATCTTTAAATGCTTCGTCAATGTTCTGGCAAATATCAGTTCCAACTTCAACAACAGCCTGGTGCATTTCTGCTTTTACTTTGTCTTTGATCACTTTTTGTCCTTCCATTACAATTTTCTGCTCATGACTTTTTAATTCTTTTGTAGAAGGATCAACAACCATATATTCTTCTTCAATGCCGAGAGTAAAATTTTTATAACTGATGCTGGACATGGCGATTTTAGATTTACGATTTTAGATTTACGATTTCTTATTTTCGGTTATATATCACTGTTAGTATTTCTGATTTTGTGATGTCTGATTTCTTTCAATAATATAGTCATTAGTAATTATCGATTATCCGTTTTTATTTTTATGTAGCCAACATTTATTCTCTCCTCAGCATCCTTGCGTCGCACTCTTTTACTTTTATTTTTCTATTCAACTTCAGTTTCATAAAATTGTACGCGCTGCATCTCACATCTCACCTTTCACGTCTCACGTTAGTTTTTCCTTCGCTGTGCTTCTTTTCAAATATTCTCCCCAGGTTAAATTATCCATTCCATCTTTTTGTTCAATCGCTCTTTCAATTGCATAATTGGCGGCAGTTTCAACAACCCAGTTAAAATTATCTTCGCCAACGCTTGCTTTTTCTGCGTCGGGCGCGGGATTGCAAAAATCAATTGCATAAGGAACGCCGTTACGGAGAGCGAGCTCAACAGTATTAAAATCATAACCGAGATATTTATTAATGCGCAGCACAATTTCTTCCATCTGCTGTAATCTTTCCGGCGAAGGATTGAAATCACTCGAATAGCGAAGATGATGCGGGTTGCGCGGTTCATAGGGCATAATGCGAACATGTTTTCCACCTATGCAATAGCAGCGATAGTATTCATCAAAAACTATTTCTTCCTGCAACAACATTACAAGCTCGCCGGTTTCGCTATGCTTCTGATAAAAATCTTCGGCATTATTTAATTTGTAAACATTCTTCCAGCCTCCGCCGGCAAAGGGTTTCATGTAAGCCGGAAATCCAACGTATTTAAAAATAGTTTCCCAATCTAACGGGTAAGCAAGGTTGGAAAATGATTGTTCACTCGTATCAACAGGATGATCTCTCGATGGAAGAATAACTGTTTTGGGAACAGGCACTCCGATTTTTGTTGCGAGACAATTATTAAAAAATTTTTCATCTGCACTCCACCAAAAAGGATTATTGATAACGGCAGTTCCGCATAATGCAGCGTTTTTTAAAAATGCGCGATAAAAAGGAACATCCTGCGAAATACGATCTATGATAACTGCGTATCCGCTGCTTTCTCCCTGCATCACTTTATCTATGCGCACTGGTTCTGCAACAATGCCTTCAACATTTTTGCTGTTTACTCTTTCAACAAACGCCATCGGAAAACTTCTTTCTTTTCCGAAAAGAACACCTATTTTTTTCATTGCAATATTTTTAAGTCAAGTTAATAAGAAATATTCGAAGTAAAATGTAATATGTGCAATCAGCAATGCAATATTTTGTATTTCCAACTTCTAACTAATTCATTATTTTTGAAATTATGCAAAAAACCCGGCCTAATGTTTTACAGGAAAGTGTACATCTGCAATCCGAACTTCTTAAGCGAAACGTAACTATTGATTTTTATTTGCCCACCGATATTCCTGATGCTTCCAAAATGAGTTTGTTGCTTATTAACGACGGGCAGGATATGGAAAAACTACAGTTGTCAAATATTCTGGAAGAACTGTATTCCGAAAATATTATCGATCCGTTATTGTGTGCAGGAATTCATGCAAGCGAAGAAAGAAAAATGGAATACGGAACGGCAAAAATCCTGGATTATAAAAAAAGAGGAGCAAAAGCGCAGGCTTACACTGATTTTATTTTTGAAGAATTGTTGCCCTTCACTCATAAAAATTACAACGTTCCCTCATTTAAAGAAAAATCATTTGCCGGATTCTCACTCGGCGGATTAAGCGCATTGGATATTGTGTGGAATCATCCGCAGGAGTTTTCAAAAGTTGGCGTTTTTTCCGGTTCACTCTGGTGGCGTACAAAAGATAAAAACAATAAAACATACAGCGACGATAAAGATCGGATCATGCAACAACAAATCAGAAATGGAAATTATTATCCGTGGCTGAAGTTTTTTTTTGAATGTGGTGCGGGCGATGAAGAAGAAGACAGAAACAATAACGGCATTATTGATTCAATTGATGATACTTTGGATTTAATAAAAGAATTGGTTGCAAAAGGGTATGATGCAGAAAAAGATATTCATTACCTGCAAATAGAAGATGGAAAGCATGACGTGAAAACATGGGCGCGCGCGATGCCGGAGTTTTTACAATGGGGATGGGGAAAAGCAGTAATTAATAAGTAGAAAGTAATAAATATAGGAATGCAGTAATTAAAATAAAAAACCCGGTCAATCAACCGGGTTTTTTATTTACTTGTCAAAAAAAAATTAATTAACGTATACTGTTTTATTAACGATGCCGGCATCTGTTGCAGTTAATTTCCCTTGTTCACTGCTGAGGCTTAGCTGGTAAATAAAATTAGCAGTGATGGTTAGTTTGGCTTTGTCTACAGAAGTTGCTCCTGTAAGCGTTATGGTTGATGTCCATGTATATAATCCTGCACTATTTTGTGCACCAATCGTTCTCGATAATTTTATAGGAGAAGAAGTGCTGCCATAAGTATATGTTGAAACTCCTGCGGCGGATGAACTAACAGTCAGGTATACGTAAATATTTTTAGTTGTATCATACATCGCTCCTGTTGCAGTTAAATAAATAGTATCTCCAAGATTAACCGTGTCTGCGGTATGATTTAATGAAGTGATCGAAAAATTAGTTGTTACAGGAGGCGTATAGGCCGGCAGGGTTGTATATTTTATGCAACCAAAAAGTAAAATGCCTGATGTTATCAAAGAAAATAAAAGCATTTTTTTCATAAAAAATATTTTAAAAAGTAAGTTATTATTTAGAGTTATTCAGCCACTGAATAAATTAATTTAGTTAAATAAATACCGGATGCCGAATTGCATCTGCCATCTCGAACCTGGTTCCGTTGCATTGTTAACAAGATTTGTAAGACTTGTATTATCTGCAAAACTACTTGTGTACGGAACAAGATTACCTGCATCAGCAAATGGGAAAGAGAACAAAGGCGTTTTGCCATCTGCCGCTATTCCTTCAAACTTCAGGAAGTTGGTAACAGTTGGTGTTTTAATAACTCCCCAATATTTGTTAAGAAAATTTCCTACGTTAACGAGATCAAGACTTAATCTTAAAGTGTGTTTATCTTTTTCACTTCCTCTTTTTGTGAAGAAATAAATATCCTCGGTAATGTTTAAGTCAACGCGTTTGTAAAAAGGATATACGTCTGAATTTGCTTTTGCATACTGTCCGCGATGAGCTGCCAGGTAATGATCCTGGTTGATGAAATTATTCAATTGAGTCCATATCTGAGCGGATGTTCTTGGGTCAGCAGTTGTTCCTGTTGTGATGCCGGCCATAGATGTTTTATTGTATGAACCTACATCAATCAAATTAATTTCCGATGCATTTCTTGGAATATAAATCAGATCATTCCCGGTATTGCCATCGCCATTCAAATCTCCATTGTACACAAAAGAATTAACTCCCGCCGGAGCAGCTTCTAAAGTAGCGCCAAACGACGTAGAAAAATGTTTTGCATATTCAACGTGGTAAGTGCCGTATGCAAAAACACGGTTTGGCTGGTACCAGGATGGTCTTGCTAAAGTTGGCGTGTTAGGATCTGTGTTTGATACAGCTCTTGCCGACCATAAAGAACTTGCCGTACTTCCGTTTTCCATTGTAGTTCTTGCATCGCTATGAACATAAGATAAACTCAAAAACATATGAGGGAATGTTTTTTGAACTCTGAATGTTGCAGTGTAAGAGTAACCTAAATGTGTGTTGCTAAGCAATATCACATTTTGAATATTTGGAGAATCCAGCGATGCCGTTCCGTTTGTCATGCCGTTCCAATATTTATTGCTGGAGTTTGTACCACTTGATGCAGTTCCGGTTGTATTAAATCTCATTCTGTTATCAGGTCCGTTAGCTATAGCAAATTCATTGCTTTCTTTAAGATTTTCATTCGCCATATAAGTGGCGTTTATATCTTTTGTATAAGTGAACTCTCCGGTTAATACCCAATCACCCGGTAATTTTTTATCCAACCCTAAACTTGTTTTTAATTTCGTTGGATATTTGAAATTACTTGCAACAACGTTAACTGCATAGCTTGGCGGAGTGGTAGTTTGAGATATTGGAGTTCCGCCCGGTCCTGCAGTGGCTAAATAATGACCTAAGCCTGCTAAGGATGATGGATAAAAAGGAGCATTTGTTTCATAAGCAATTCCCTGTTGAACACCATTATTTGCTGCCTGATTTTCTATCCAGACAAAAGGCGGAGCGCCTTCAAAAATTCCGGCGCCACCTCTTAATTGCCATGTTCTATCACCTGTAATATCCCAGTTAAAACCTACACGCGGAGATATTACCAAGAAACCATTTGGAGCTTTTCCTACATTATACTGCGCGCCATTTAAAAAACTAAGCGCGTCAAAGTTTGGGTTATCGGTAAATTTATTTTGATAAGTTGTGTAATCAAAACGGATACCATAAATTAATGTAAGATTGTTTCTGATGCGCCATTTATCCTGTGCAAAAATACTCAGGTTTGTTGCGCCAGCATAAGCCCACGGAAAAGCGCCTCCTTTTAATGTTGAATACTGCTGATAATAATTTGTTGCAGGAGCGCCGGAAAGAAATGCATCCAAACTGCTGAACTGGTAGCCGCCATTATAATCCGGTGCAAATGCATTTTGGTATTTTTTATAACTGTTTTGAGAACCTATGGTTATTTCATGGGCCCCTTTATAGAAAGTAAAAATATCAGTGAACTGATAAGAATCCATGAAGAGCTGATTATTGTAAGTGTACGGCTCATAACCAAATGTTGTATATATATTACCGGCGTTCAGGATATCAACAAGAGGAAATGTATCTGATGAAGATTGCGCGCTGCGAAAATCTCTTTCTCTCGTGTAACCGATCTGTAATTTGTTAGATGCTTTATTGGAAAGCCTCGTATTTAACTCAGCAATATAAATTTTGAGATCATTATTTATTCTGTAACCACTTCCCTGGAACGGCATTGCAAATGTTCCCGGCTGACCACCCGTTACCTGACCATTTGTGCTTCCCGGTCTGCTTGTGCTTGCAAACTGATCTGCGTAAGATTTCAGGTAATTATATTTTACAGAAAGTGTATTGTAATCGTTTATATTCAGATCTATTCGCGCATTTATTTTGTAACTATTTGTTTTGAATGAATACCCCTGGAAAGAACCGGGATTATAATTATAAGTGTTCTTAAGATAACTTGCCAATGCGGCTAAGGTATCGGCATTTGCCTGCGATACAATTCCTGCAACCGGCGGATGATTGGCATCTGATGCTATTACGCCGGTAGCCGGCGCGCTTTGTAAATCCTGTTCTGCATTAATAAAAAAGAATAATTTATTTTTTATAATTGCGCCGCCTAAACTTCCGCCCAAAATATTATAGCTAAAAGGTGTTTTTGCAATTACATTATTCTCCACTTTATAGCCTTGCGTGCCGGGGCCTTTTAAATAAGTATAAATTGAACCTTTGAACTGATTAGTTCCGCTTTTCGTTACTGAGTTTACTCCCGCGCCGGTAAAACCTCCTTGTCTTACATCATAAGGAGAAACATTAACCTGTATCTGATCCACTGCATCCAACGCAATTGGCTGGGCGTTTGCCTGACCACCGAGTGTGCCCGAAAGACCAAATGAGTTATTAAAATCTGCGCCATCAACAGTAATATTATTGTACGATGCAGTAACGCCGCTAAAACTTAGTCCGTTTGCCGTAGGTTCAAGCCTTGTAAAATCTGCAATGGAGCGACCAACTGTTGGAAGTTGTTCTAACTGTTGTCTGCTGATAATTTCCTGGCTTCCGGTATGGCTGGTATTAAAAATTTTATTTTGTCGTGTTCCGGAAATAGTAACTTCTGTCAGCTCTTTAACATCGGGCTTCAATGTAAAATCTGCAGTAAAATCCTGCCCGATTGAAAGTGTGATACCTTCTTGCTGTTCTTGTTTGAAACCTACGTGGGTAATGATAAGAGTGTACGGTCCGCCTATTCTCAAACCAGCTAAATTAAAACGCCCATCTTTTCTGGTAGTTGTTGAGTACCTGGTTCCGGTAGGTACATGTAACGCAACAACAGAAGCGCCTGCCAAACCAGTTACGTTATCTGTTACTGTTCCTAAAATTTGAGATGTGGTTTCTTGTGCAAATAAAAAATACGAAATGCAAATGCATAATGCTGATAATAGCAGTCGTTTTATCATAATCTTAGTTTTAGTCTTTAAGCAAATGATTTAAACTGTTTCGCAAAGAAACAATTAAACTTTTCTAATCAAGCAAGGGAATCGTTAAGAAATTATAAACTTGTAGTTATCGGTTCAGGGTATAATTGGTTGCGCTAAGAAAGGAAAAAAAGAAATAATCGCCAAAATATATTTTCAATAAAAAAATATTTTTTTAAACAATTAATTAAAAAAGAATCTCAGTGTTACTGCTTACACTGGTAATTAATTTTCTTTTTTATTAAAAGCATTTAATAATGTATCAACTTTTTGATTGCCGGAAAAAGTTGTAATTAGATTTCCTTTTTTATCGTAGAGTGCAAGAAACGGAAGACTCTGCATTTTATAAAACGGCGGTAAAACAAATTTTTCGTCTCTTCCCATTTTAATATTTGGATGGTCGGCAATTCGAAAATTTTTATAGAACTCTTTCATTTCGTTAAATGGCTGATACGTTGCCATTACAATTTCAATGTCTTTGAATTTATCCATAGCTTCCAAAATATCTCTCATCTGGTGTTTGCAGTGTTCACATTCCGGACTAAAAAACATCAGCATGGTAAGATGATGTTTTTTAAGATCTTCTTTAGTAAGATAAGTTGCGCTATCCACTTTTAATAAATTAAAAGGAGGTATTGTTGGAAAACGCAGGTACGGCGCTGTTGTATCCACAGAAGACATTTGTTGCGCAAAAAGAAAATTGCAGCTTACCAGTAATAATAAAACCGGGAATAATTTTTTCATGAGTTCGTTTTCAAATTAAAAATATAATCTGCAAAAATAAAAAGAATTTATTTGGTTGCACAGTTTGATTCATTCTCTTTTTTCTCTCATCATTTTACTGTAGTTTTGCCGCCTCTCAATCGTAAATCGTACATCTAAAAATCGTACATTTTTATGGCAAATACAGCAGACATAAGCCGCGGCATGATAATTAAATTAGAAGGCAGTTTATATACCGTTGTTGATTTTGGCGAGAACAAAACTGCACGTGCGGCTGCAAAGGTATGGGCAAAATTAAAAGGGCTTGATAACAGCCGTTCCATTGAAAAAACGTGGAACAGCGGCGATACTATTTTTCCGATTCGCGTGGAAAGAAAAGATTTTCAGTTTTTGTATAAAGATGATACAGGTTACAGTTTTATGGATAACGAAACTTTTGAGCAAATTTCGATGAATGAAAATATGGTGGATGCGCCGCAATTTTTAAAAGAAGGTCAGCAGGTTTCGGTTCTTATGAATACAGAAACCGAGCAACCTATGAGTGTTGAACTACCCGATAAAATAATATTGAAAGTAACTTACTCCGAACCTGGCGTAAGAGGCGACACAGCAACCCGAACACTAAAACAGGCAAAGGTTGAAACCGGCGCCACAGTTAACGTTCCGTTGTTTGTGAATGAGGGCGAGCTAATAAAAATAAACAGCAAAACCGGCGAGTATGTAGAAAGAGTGAAAGAATAATAAACACGTTGCTTGTTGCCGTTACCAGTAACTGGTAACAAGCATCCAGCAAGTAATTTCTTTTCCTTATCTTAGTCAACATTTTCACTAACTGTAAATTCATTAATATGGATTTTAAACAGATTCAGGAATTAATAAAGCTTGTCAACAAATCCAACATTGGGGAACTGACCATTGAAGAAAAAGGATTTCATATTACGATCAAACAAAAAGAAGAGACGGTTCAACAAATAATTACAGGTGCACCTGCGCAAATGCAACCCGTAATTGCGCAACCGGTTTCTTCCGCTCCTGTGGTTCAATCTGCACCTGCTGCAGAAAAACCAAAAGCTACGGAGCCCGCTACTGCAAGTAATCTTATCACTATAAAAAGTCCGATGATCGGAACCTTTTACCGAAGTCCCACACCAGATAAGCCATCTTTTGTAAATATCGGCGATGACATTGAACCCGGAAATGTTGTTTGCATTATTGAAGCAATGAAATTATTTAATGAGATTGAAAGTGAGGTAAAAGGCAAAATTGTAAAAGTATTAGCTGAAGATGCATCGCCTGTTGAATATGATCAACCCTTATTTTTAGTAGAGCCGGCTTAACTGCAAATGTGAAAATATGAAAATGTGAGAATGAAGAATTATCACATTTGCCACATTTACCACATCATCACATTAAAAGTACTATGTTTAAAAAAATATTGATTGCAAACCGTGGAGAAATTGCATTGCGCGTGATAAGAACCTGCCGTGAAATGGGAATAAAAACAATTGCTGTTTATTCCACAGCAGATAAAGATAGTCTTCATGTGCGCTTTGCAGATGAAGCTGTTTGCATAGGCAAACCCGCCAGCTCCGATTCTTATCTTAATATTCCGCATATCATGGCCGCTGCAGAAATAACCAATGCAGATGGCATTCACCCAGGCTATGGATTTTTAGCAGAGAATGCAACCTTTGCGGAAATATGTGGCGAACACGGAATCAAATTCATTGGGCCAACTCCGGCAATGATCAGTTCCATGGGCGACAAAATCACTGCGAAAGAAACTATGATAAATGCCGGCGTTCCTGTTGTTCCCGGCGGAAAAGAATTGCTTGAAAGTTTGGACGATGCAAAAAAACTCGCTTACGAAATTGGTTACCCTATAATTTTAAAGGCAACTGCAGGCGGTGGCGGTAAAGGTATGCGCGTTGTTTGGCAAGAAGACGGCATGGAGCGCGCATATAATACTGCTAAAGCGGAAGCAGCGGCATCATTTAAAAATGATGGCGTGTATATTGAAAAATTTGTTGAGGAACCTCGCCATATTGAAATACAGATTGCCGGAGATCAATACGGAAAAGTTTGCCATTTAAGTGAGAGAGATTGTTCTATTCAGCGTCGTCATCAAAAATTGGTGGAAGAATCTCCGTCACCTTTCATGACGCACGAATTACGTCGCCGAATGGGAGAAGCTGCGATCAAAGCTGCATCCGCAATAAATTATGAAAGCGTTGGTACAATAGAGTTTTTGGTTGATAAGCATCGCAATTTTTATTTCATGGAAATGAACACGCGCATCCAGGTAGAACATTGCGTTACAGAAGAAGTGGTGAATTTCGATTTGATAAAAGAGCAAATAAAAATTGCAGCAGGCGAAGCGATAAGCGGAGAAAATTATGAACCCCAAATGCATGCTATCGAATGTCGCATCAATGCAGAAGATCCTTACAATGATTTTCGTCCTTCACCCGGGAAAATCACAACACTCCATCAGCCCGGCGGCCACGGCATTCGCGTGGATTCGCACGTGTATGCCGGTTATACCATCCCTCCATATTATGATTCTATGATCGGAAAAATAATTGCGGTTGCGCGTACCCGTGAGGAAGCTATCAACACCATGCAACGTTCCTTGATGGAATATGTTATTGAAGGTGTGAAAACCACAATCCCTTTTCATCTTCAGTTAATGAAAGATGAACGTTTCCGCAGCGGGGATTTTAATACAAAATTTTTGGAAGATTTTAAGATGGTTTGAGATTTATGTACGATTTTAGATTTACGATGTACGATTTCTTATTTTCGGTTATACATCACAGTTAGCATTCTTGATTTCTGATTTCTTCCAATGACATATTCATTAATAATTATTAATTCTCAATTATCCATTATCAATTCATTTCCACATTTTCTCCGCGCTTCTGCGAAAAAATTTCTTTCATCTCCCTAATCTAAAAAATCTCCCCAAATCACAGT
Source organism: Chitinophagia bacterium (assembly GCA_963774065.1). Taxonomy (GTDB): domain Bacteria; phylum Bacteroidota; class Bacteroidia; order Chitinophagales; family Chitinophagaceae; genus Puia. The sequence goes on along the minus strand of CAVZDO010000003.1, from coordinate 629,789 downwards.
TCAGACTAATTTCGCGTCAGGAAAAAAACCACTCAATTTATTAATCACTCCTTCAACCAACGCATCCGGACAAGACGCGCCGCTGGTTATTAAAATTTTTACCGGTTTCTTTTTTGGCAAATAATCTGTAGTTAATATTTCCTGTTTGGTATGAAAATTATAATGCAATATTTCACCGGCGGAGAATATTTTTTCTTCTGTGCTTATAAAATATGTTGGTAATTTTTCCTCGCATAGCTCAACCAAATGCGATGTGTTGGAAGAATTATATCCGCCAACAACAATTGCAAAATCAGCTGGTGTTTGCAACATATAATTTACTGCTGCCTGGTTGTCGTTTGTGGCGTAACACAAAGTATCGCGCGTGTCGGCAAAACGTTCTTCAATATTTTCATTGTTTAAATCATATTTATTAATGATTGCTTGTTTTAAAAAATCAGCAATTGCTTGTGTATCGCTTGCAAGCATTGTGGTTTGATTAACTACGCCGATTCTTTCTAAATCTTTATTCACATCAAAGCCTTCGCTGTATTGATTTTTAAAATCATTATAAAACTCTGCTGCTGGTTTTTCGCCGGTAATATATTCTGCAAGCAACTTCGCTTCTTCTATATTATTTATAATAACTGTTGGCGTGTGCTGTGCAGCATGAGAAAATGTTGCTCTTGTTTCTTCGTGCTTAGGTTTGCCATGAACAATAACCGTATATTTTTTTTCCGCGATCTGCTCCGAACGATTCCAAACTTTTTCTACAAACGGGCAAGTGGTGTTATATTTTTCTGTTCGTATGCCTTTGCTTTGTAATTTTTTTTCAATTTCCAAAGTTGTGCCAAATGCAGGGATTATCACAATGTCATCGGCAGATAATTCATCAAAAGAAAATAATTGTTTTCCATAGGTATCCTGCAAAAACCGAACGCCGCGCGATACCAAATCGGCATTTACCTGCGGATTATGAATCATCTCGCTCAATAAAAAAATTCTTTTGTAAGGATTTTCTTCAATTGTTCTGAAAGCAATTTCAATTGCATTTTCTACTCCATAACAAAATCCAAAATGTCGCGCGAGAAAAATTTGCAACACTCCAAAATCGAGCAGCGTTGGAGTAAAATCTTTTTTCATCCTGTCATCCTGCTTTCGTTTATTTTTGATTGCAGTAATCAACGGACTTCGATAAATTATTGGAACGTTGAAGGTTTTCATCAGTGCAAAGGTAAACAATGTGCGATTTACGATGTAAGAAGTATGGATGAAGGTATTAGGCACAGCAAACAAGGAACAAGAGTGCAAGATTTTGGATTAACTTTCTCATTCCTTATTTTTAATTTCTTATTTCTAATTTTCCAAAATCGTATATCTCACATCTAAAATAAAATATTCATGGCATTTCAAGCAATAGACTGGAGCTATAACACCAACATTTACGAAGTGAACTTACGGCAATACACAACCGAAGGAAGTTTTGCTGCATTTGCAAAATCATTGCCGCGATTGAGAGATATGGGAATAGAAATTTTGTGGTTCATGCCGATAACACCGATAAGTGTAATGAAACGCAAAGGAACATTGGGCAGTTACTATGCTTGCTCGGATTATACAAATACCAATTCTGAATTTGGAACGGTTGATGATTTTAAAAATCTTGTTAGCACAGCGCAGAAATTGGGCTTCAAAATAATTATTGATTGGGTCGCAAATCACACCGGTTGGGATCATCGCTGGACGGTTGAGCATCCGGATTATTATGTAAAAGACAGCAACGGAAATTTTACAGAACGCAATGGCTGGGATGATGTGATTGATTTGAATTATGATAATGCGGCATTGCGAAAAGCAGTTATTAACGCAATGCAATTTTGGATTGATGAATGTGATATTGATGGATTTCGATGCGATATGGCGCATCTTGTTCCGCTCGATTTTTGGATTGAAGCGAGAACAGAACTTGATCCTGTAAAAAAATTATTCTGGCTTGCTGAATGTGAGGTTGCAGATTATCACCAGGCTTTTGATGCGAGCTATACCTGGCGCTGGATGCATAAAACAGAAGAATTTGCAAAACATCAAACCGATGTTAACGGGCTTTGGGATTTATTGATGCAATACATCAGCGAGTTTCCATCAACAGCTTTTCGCGCATATTTTACATCTAATCACGACGAGAATAGCTGGAATGGAACTGAGTATGAAAAATACGGACCTGCTGCAAAAAATCTTGCTATATTTTGTTGTACATGGAATGGCTTGCCACTAATTTACAGCGGGCAGGAAATGCCGAATTATAAACGATTGAAATTTTTTGATAAAGATCCTATTGAATGGAACGGAAATTACGAGCTGCATAATTTTTACAAAACCCTGCTGAATTTACGCAAGCAAAATTTGGCGTTGCGTGCAGGAGATAATAATGTTGTTACGCATAGGGTTGAAACAAATGCTAACAATAAAGTTTTTTCTTTTTTAAGAAAGCATGATTTGAATGAAGTGTTCGTGGTTTTAAATTTTTCTTCTGAAGAAATTTTTTTAGAGCTTCTGGATGAAAAGGTAATTGGAGTTTTTAAAAATGTTTTTGATAATAGTTCGATTGATTTCAGCGCTTCAAAGTCAATTAATATTTCTCCGTGGGGTTATTTTGTTTTTGAGAAATAAAGTTTCACGCAGAGACGCGACGCACACAGGGTTTTCAAAATATTATTGAATAAAAAAAGTCCCGCAAACTGCGAGACTTTTAATTATAAATTGTCAATTATAAATTATCAATTAATTACTGTCCGGAATTTAATTTTAACGGGTATTGGAATGAACCTTCATAGCCCGGATAAATTCCTTCAAGTTTTACAGAACCATCTGAACTTTCCAATATTTTTTTGAAATCATCTACATTACTTATATCAGTTCCGTTTGCTTTCAATATTACAAATCCTTCTTCCATTCTTGTTTTGCTCAGCAAACCATTTTCATCAATTGATTTTACAACAACACCGCCTTTTACATTCAAATCGGCAGCATCTTTTTTACTTAAAGTTTGCAAATCGGCGCCCAACTTGGTCAACACAGAATTTTTAACGATGTCAACACTTCTTGAATTTGAATTATTGCTGAGAGTTACAGGAACAGTATAATCTTTTCCGTCTCTGTTGTAAGTAACACTGATTTTATCGCCGGGGCGGTAGGTTGCAACTAATCCAACCATTTCAGCGGCGCTGTTTAAAGTAACACCATTAATTTTTGTAAGCCTGTCGCCTTTTTGAATCCCGGCTTTTGCAGCAGCACCATCCGAAGGAACATCGCGAACATAAACACCATCACCATCTTTAATTCCTAATTCTTTTTTCTGATCATCACTCACATTATCGGGCAAATAACTAATTCCCAAATAAGCTCTTTGCGGAGTTCCGTATTTTATTAAATCACCAACAACTTTCTTAACTATATTAACCGGGATCGTGAATGAGTAACCAGCATACGATCCGGTTGGCGAAGCAATTGCTGAATTGATACCTATTAACTGACCTTCCGGATTAATAAGCGGACCGCCGCTGTTTCCGGGATTTACCGCAGCATCAGTTTGAATAAATGATTCGATTGGAGTTTTGCTTTGACGCATATTAATGTCCAGCGTTCTTCCTTTTGCGCTGATGATACCTGCTGTAACTGTAGTTTCAAGATTTAAAGGATAACCTACTGCCAAAACCCACTGACCAATTTTTGCTTCGTCGGAATTTCCGTATAGTAAAAATGGTAATCCTTTCGCTTCAATTTTAATAACTGCCAAATCACTGCTTGGGTCAGTTCCGATAACTTTTGCTTTGAAAGATTTTCTGTTGCTTAATGTAACAGTCACTTCGTCGGCGCCATCTACAACGTGATTGTTGGTAACAATATAACCATCTTCACTAATGATAACTCCAGAGCCGGAAGCCATTTCAGGAATGGAACGCATATGATCGCCAAACCAATCATCTCCTAATCCGAATAAATCGGAAAATGGATTTTTTGGTAAATTATTACTTACCGTACGAACGCTTTTTGTTTTGATATGAACCGTGGCCGGAATTGCTGCGCTTGCAGCTTCCGTAAAATCAACAGGTCCGTTGCCAAATTTTTGCCCGTCGAAAAACTTTGCGTAATTGGCGGGAATTTTTCCCGAAGAATCCTGTGCGTAAAAATAAGTTTTGTTGCCGGCAAAATGATTGTAACCCCACATGGTAGCCAGCGCTGATGAAGCACTGATCAAAACGACGGCTACTACTTGTCTTGCTTTCATGTTTTTTTAGAATTTTAATGTCAAAAATGTATGTTTAGTTATTTTTCTGATTCCCTGAACTACAAATTAACGCTATCGCTGCAAAATGGTTTGTACCGGATATTCAGTTTAACAAATCATTTACTAAGCTCTTCGTACATCCTTACACAAATTTACAAAAGAAAAAATTATTTCACAATGATGAAAAATCTCTCACAGAGGCGCAAAGAAATATGCTTTAATTTAAAAAGAAATCAAACGTTGTGTCTTAGCCTCTTTGAGGGAAAATATTAAAGCTCTGCCAAAAATCCCATCGTATCAATTCCATCCGCATAGTCTGTTAATGAAGGTTGCTGTGTTCTGCCAAAAGATAAATAATTTTTTCCGGCAACGCACTGAACATCCCCGCTGGTTTTTATTTCGGTTTCAACATCGCTGATATTTTTGTAGTATTCAAAATTCAAAATGCTTATGGGAGAAAAAAAAGATTTATTTTCTGTAAGGATAATTGAGCCGTTGGTCATGTAATATTTATTATTCATTATAAGAATTGCCAGCTGGTAATCGTAATTGTTTCTGTATTTGTATTGATCGGAGAAGTAATCGAATTTTTTCAAAGCATTGAGGAGCGGCAGAAAATCATAATTTTCCGGCACATAAATTTTAGTAACATTTCTGCAGCCAAGCCCGAAGTACAAAGAAATGTCGGCAGATAATTTTTCCAATTCTTCTTCATTTTCATTTCCTTCCAAAACAGCAATTGATGTTCTGTTGCGGCGGATGATGTGCGGATATTTTCTAAAATAATATTCAAAATATCTTGCAGAATTATTACTGCCTGTTGCAATATAGGCATCGCAACCCTTCAGCATTTCTGCAAATGAAACAAAGTTTTTTACTTCCGGATTTTTTTCTGATAAATATTGAACAATATGTTTGATGAGCGTTTCATCTTTTGATGATGGCTTGATTATTTGCCGGTGACCGGAAATAAAAACGCTTAAAAAATCATGAAAACCGACAAGCGGAATATTTCCGGCCATAACCACGCCAACTGTTTTTGGATCATCTTTTTTTCCCGGTATAAAATAATTTCCGCACCAGCTTTGCAATTTTTCTTTCTGCAAAAATTCTTTTCCAATATTTTTTACTGCAGTATTAATAAATTCCGGTGTGAACCATCTGTTTTCTGTAAATGCTTTTTGTTGAGCTTCTTTCCATGCAGCATTTTGGGAAAGCATATAATCGCCCAGCGCAACCAATAAATCAATACGTTCTTGTAAATTCATAACTATTTTTTATCGAAATCATTTTATATTTGAGCTGCAAAAATAATTGTAATCAAACCCAATCTCGAACTATGGCAATTAAAATAACAGAAGAATGTATAAACTGCGGCGCATGTGAGCCGGAATGTCCCAACAATGCCATTTATGAAGGCGGCGTGGAATGGGCAATTGCAGACGGAACAACCATTAAAGGGCCATTCACATTGCTGGATGGTACAACAATAGATGCCGAGCAGCGCAATGCACCTATAAGCACAGATATTTATTTTATAGTTCCCAATAAATGTACGGAATGCCAGGGTTTTCATGAAGAACCGCAATGCGCCGCCGTTTGCCCGGTTGATTGTTGTGTGCCCGATGAAATGTATCGTGAAACGGTTGAAGAGCTATTGGCAAAAAAAGCGCACCTGCATATTTAAAATGTGAAGAAAATAATGAGGTTTTATTTGGAATCGGGTATCAAACTGTACTAACTTTCTGTCAGCAAATTTTATTTGCGGATGTAGCTCACAGCTACTTATTACAGGCGGGTGATATTTCCCGTCGTAAAAGGGTGAAGGAAATGTAAATTTAATACGCCTTCACCTTTCTTATTTTTATTGCATTCATCTTCATAAAACTTTATTAAGAATAAACAATTACGCAAAGCCATCTTAAAAAAGCGATTAATACAATAATCGTGATTCTTTTTTTGTTTATTTGCTGAAAATTATTTTGCAGAATGAAACCGAGCATTGCATTCGTTACAGGTGGTTATTCAGGCGAAGCAGTAATCTCGTATAAAAGCGCCGTTACAATTCAAAATAATATTGACACGGATAAATTTGATGTATACAAAATTGACATTACTCCAAACGGTTGGTGGTATGAGGCAGTTGACGGACGACTGTCGACTGTCGACCGCCAGGATTTTTCCATTATAGATAATGAAACAAAAATAAATTTTGATGCGGTGCTTATAGGTATTCACGGCACACCGGGCGAAGATGGAAAGCTACAGGGTTATTTTGATTTGATGAATTTGCCATACACAACTTGCAACGCGGCAACATCTGCACTTACATTTAATAAAAGATATACTGTTGCCATAGCTTCTTTTGCGGGAATCAACGTTGCAAAATCTATTGTGTTAATAAAAAACGGGTTTGGCAATGCCGATGAAATTGTGCGGCAACTAAAGTTTCCCGTTTTCGTGAAGCCGAATAATGGCGGCTCGAGCATAGGTATGTCGCGAGTAAATAATGCATCAGAAGAATTAGGCGCTGCAATCGAAAAAGCTTTTAAAGAAGACGACCAGGTTTTGGTTGAAGAATTTATCAGCGGAAGAGAATTTACAATCGGTGTTTTCAGATCGGATGGGAAAATTATTACTTTACCTTTTACAGAAATAAAAACTAAAAAAGAATTTTTTGATTTTGAAGCGAAATATACTCCCGGATTTACGGATGAAGTTACTCCGGCAGAAGTAGATGAATCTGTTGCAGAAAAAGTAAGAGACACTGCAAAAAAAGTTTACCAGGTTTTTAATTGCAGCGGCGTTATCAGAATTGATTTTATTTATAACGAAGAAAAAGGAGAACCGTTTTTGCTGGAAATTAATACTGTGCCCGGACAAACCGATGAAAGTATTGTTCCGCAACAGGTTCGTGCAATGGGATGGACGTTGAAACAATTTTATTCAGCATTAATTGAAGAAGCGTTAGCAAAAAAGTAATTTGAAAATGTGGAAATGTGAAAATGAGGCAATCAAAATAAGTAAGGATGATTAAAACGAAGAATTAGCACATTTTCATATTTTCACATTAGCACATTAAATTAATATCGTGTTCAAATTCATTACCGGCAAACCACTTTGGGTTAATATTTTAGCAGCAATAGTTTTGTTATTATTATTGCTTCTGCTTTTTTTAGGTTCGTTGCGCATAATTACCCATCATGGCAGGGAAATGAAAATTCCGTCAGTAACGGGTATGTCAATCGACAATGCAAAAAAAACTTTGGAGTCGCAGGGATTTGAAGTGCTGGTGCAGGATTCGATTTACAACGATACCATACCTCCGTTGCAGGTGATCAGGCAAGTACCGGAGGCCGATAATATAGTAAAAGTAAATCGTACAGTATACCTGACCGTTAGTTGTGCAGTAGCGCCTTTTGTTGCGATGCCAAATATGGTCGGGATGACGATCAGAAACGCTGAAATGATTTTACGACAATACGGATTAAAATTAGAAGACACGATTTTTAAACCGGATTTTGCAAAAAATTCTGTGTTGGATCAAATGTATAACGGAGAAAGTATTAAACCGGGTACACAAATTCAGCAGGGAAGCAACATTACATTGGTCCTTGGAAATGGAATTGGTGAAATTGATTATGCAGTGCCGGATTTGGTTGGAATGAATTTTCATGATGCAAAAATTCTTTTGGATTCAAGCAGGTTAATTTTAGGCGCGGTAGTACCTATGGATGATGTTCAGGATAAAGAAGGCGCTTTTATTTACCGGCAAAATCCTGAACGTTATGATGAAAATAAACAAGTCAATCACATTCGCCAGGGGCAAACCATAGATATCTGGCTCAGTTCAAAAAAGCCGGACAGTACATCGCAACAACCGTAATAGCGTGAAAGTTGAGACGTGAGGTTTTCACGATTCACATTTGACGATTCACGATCATTTTAATTTTATAAAAAACAAACATGCAACTGATAACTGTTGAAGAAGTAAAAGCAAGATTGGATAATGGTGAGGAATTACATTTACTTGATGTTCGCCAACCCTCGGAAAATGCAGAATTTAATATCGGCGGATTATTATTTCCGCTCGGGAAAATACAGGCAATGGATATTGAAGAACTTGAAGATTTAAAAGATAAAGAAGTTATTTGCTATTGCAGAAGTGGCAACAGGAGCGGACAAGCATGTAATATCCTCGACATGTTGGGATTTAAAAACACAAAAAACCTAACCGGTGGAATGCTTGCCTGGAGAGAAAAATTCGGAGATCAATAATATCTGCTATTACATTTCATTTCTTCTGTAAAAATTTCAAATTTCAACTTGCCTGTAATATTTAATGCATGTTGCACAATGCTCCGTTTATATTCTACTGTACAAGAGTGCGACGCAAGAATGCTCAATAGTAGCAATGCCGCTTAGTTCATAAAAAAAACTCCTGATTATCAATGCATTTTTTAATACTGTAATTTTTTTTAAAAAATTTAGATAAAAATTTGTTCGTACGAAAAATTTCCTACCTTTAGATTATGAAACAGGGAAAAAAAGAAAATAGCAAAAAAATTGAGCCAACAAAATCGGAGTTGGAAATTTTGCAGGTTTTATGGAAAGATGGTCCGGCAACAGTTCGGTTTGTAAATGACAAATTGAACGAAAGAAAAAGAGCGGTTCAATACACTTCAACATTAAAGCTGATGCAGATTATGGCGGAAAAAGGAATTTTAAAAAGAGACGAAAGCAGCATGAAACATATTTACGCACCTGCTATGGAGGAACAAAAAACAAAAAATTTTTTGCTGGAAAAATTTGTTGATTCCATGTACAACGGCTCTGCCAGCAGTTTGATGATGCAATTGCTGGGTAATAAAAAAACTTCAAAAAAAGAATTGCAGGCTATTAAAGATTTGTTGAAGAAGATGGATAAAGAATAATGAGACACTAAAATTATTTATATGCATTTATTAAATGATGAAACTATGCAGGCGATTTGCTGGACGTTAATTCATTCCCTGTGGCAGGGCTTGCTGCTCGCTGTTTTTGCGGGTATAATAATTATGCTCACAAAAAAATCCAGTTCGGTTTTGAGATATAATCTTTTATCTGGTTTGTTTTTTTTATTCATCGTAATAGTGTCCATCACTTTTGTAAATCAATTGCAGGTTGCTGCAGGAAATCATCAAACAAATAATGCAGCATTAACACTCACTGCAGAACAAATTAATAACATCACATCTCAACAGGCTGGCGAAATTTCTTCCGATAAAAATTATTTTTCAACGTTCGTAAATTATTTTAACCGGCATGCTTCATTAATTGTGATGATATGGTTTATCATATTAAGCGCACAATGCATAAAGCTGATTGCAAATGCTGCGTACATACAACGCATCAGGCATTATAAAACATATCAGCCATCTAATCATTGGAAACGAAAGATGAATGAGCTCGCAGAAAGATTACAAATAAAAAAACAAGTGCGGTTGTTGCAATCAGGAATTGTAAAAGTTCCGGTGATGGTTGGTTTTTTTAAACCGATGATATTATTTCCATTCAGCCTTATGTCGCAATTGCCACCGGAACAAATTGAAGCTGTATTGCTCCATGAACTTGCGCATATCAAACGCAAAGATTATTTCGTGAATTTGCTTCAGAACTTTGCGGAAATTATTTTCTTCTTTAATCCCGGTGTGCTTTGGGTTTCATCATTGATAAAAGATGAAAGAGAAAATTGTTGCGATGATATTGCCATCAATCAAACAAAAAGTAAAAAAGAATTTATTCACGCGCTTGTTTCTTTTCAGGAATACAATATAGGATCAAAATACACGCTTGCTTTTCCGGGAAGAAAAAATCATTTACTAAACAGAGTAAAAAGAATCATCACCAATAACAATAAAGCATTAAATAATATGGAAAAGATTTCGCTGGCAGCAGGTATTGTTATAATAAGTTTTGCAACAATTGCATTTACTCGAACTCCGCAAAAGGAAGAAATTAAAAAAGTATCAGCGATAGGTACAGCACCAAAAACTGCCAATATAACTGACACAATTCCGGATGAAGTAAAATCAATATCGCATGTAACTTATGTTGATAAAATTGACGGAAAAGAATATAGACTTGTTATGTCAAATGATAAGGTGACTGAATTATATGTTGATGATAAAAAAGTTCCGGATGAAAAAATGGGAGATTATAAAGAAGTAATTGATAAAATTCTTATCAAAGCGAAAGCAGACAAAGACAAACTTGATGCGGAAGATTTGCAATTAGCTAAAGACAAAGAAAAATTAATGGAAGAACAAGAAAGAATGGAAAAAGAACAAAATGAAATGCGCGAGCTACAGGAAAAAAATTTCAGTCAGGATACAATGGAAAGATTAAACAGAGAACATGCTGAATTGGATGCAAAAATGCAAGAACTGAAAGAACAACAGGAATTGATTGACAGGAAAGAAATAGAAAAATCAAATAAAGAACAGGCTGAATTATTTGCAAAAATGGAAGAATTAAAAAAACAACAGGAATTGGTCAGCATGAAAGAAATGGAAAAAGCAAATTTGGATCAGCAGCAACAGCTTAAACAGCATAATGCAGAATTGATGGCGCTTGTTGAAGAGTTAAAAAAGCAGCAACAAATAATGAAACAAGAGGCAATAATAATGAGCCAAAAAGATTCAAAAAAACAAGTTGAATTATTGAACAAACAAATAATTGAATTAAAAAATGAACAAATTAAAATTGAACAACAGAGAAAGAAAATTGACAAAATACTTTTAGATCAGGACAGAGGTGGTATTTCAATTCCGGCGACTCCCGCAACTGCTTCGGTGCAGCTTAGCGGTTCTGTTTTGGTTACTCCACCTGTTGCGCCAAAAACTTCAATTGCTGCGGTTCTTGCTATAAAACCGTTTGAAGACACCAAACCGTTAAAGCAGATCATTAATGAGCTGATAGATGAAAAAATAATTTCTTCGAGAAATAATTTGTCAATCATATTGAATAATGAAATGCTTAAAGTAAACGATATTATACAGTCTGAAGAATTACATGCAAGGCTAAAAGATAAATATCTTAAGGGCGTAAAAGATCATGTGATATATTCTAAACGCGATGGCTCAACGCACGCAGACATAAATGTTGATAGCGGATCATCACACGCAGATCTGAAAGAAAATAAATAACAGGTCTGTTACAATTTTATATTCACCGCAAACATAAAATTGGTTGTTGCCATCGGGAATAAAAAATTTTCGGTTATTAATTGCCCGCCGTAGATATAGCTATAGGTATAACCGTTAGACTCATATTTTTTATCGAAAACATTATTCAGTTGAAATATCAAATTCATTTCTTTTATTTCTTTAAATCTAACGGTGTACATCATACGTAAATTTTGAACGTAATAAGGATTTAGTTTTCTGTCTTCATGCTGCGCATTATCCAAATATTCTTTGCTAACGTATTTGCTTATCAAACTCAATTCATAATTTTTAAACGGAAGAAAATTAAATGTTGCTCCGCCGACAACAGAAGGAGAAAAAGCAATATCGGTAAGATTGTACGAATAAGTTTTTTGTCCGCCGTTATCATAATCATCAATATACTCCGTGTAATTTTTTACTTTATTTCTGCTGAAAGCTATGTTGGCATCTGCATTGAACCATGAATTTAATTTTGCGCTTCCCTGCAATTCTATCCCCAAACGATAGCTGTCCGGAATATTGATGCGCGTATATTCTCCTACATAATTAATTTTTCCGTTGAGCACCAACTGATTTTTATACAGCATATAATACCCGGTTGCGCTCCACGAATAATCTAAATTTTTCTTTGCAATATTTAATTCAAAGTCGTTAAGAATTTCGGGTTTAGGTTTATCGCTGTTTGCAGTTTCAAAATCATTTCTGTCTGGTTCATGATTTGCTAATGAATAAGAAAAATATCCGCTCCATTCATTGTTTGTATAACTGATTCCTGCTTTCGGATTATAAAAATTATATTTTGTATCAACTATTAATGAAGGATTATCGTCGAAGCCATCAATGTTATAAATGATGCGCCGGTATTGCATGTCTGCAAAAAGTGTCCATCTCTCGCTCAACTCATGTTGCAATTTTGCATACACATTAAAATCCGTTTTGTATGCGGGCTCGTTGTACCATTTATAATTTGGCGGAATGCCACCGTTTTGCGCCCACGTAATAATTCCGTAATGCTTTCCATCATATTTATCCCAACCGCCGCCGAATGTGAATTGTGTTTTTTTGTATTTATACTGAAGAGAAAAAATTCCGCCGTAAAAATAATTGCTCAACCATAATTGCCGAACCAGGTCTGTGCTTTGCAAAGTGTCGTTACCGATAATTTGATTTGGTAATCCATACGCAGAATATTTTGCATTCGCTGAATCTCCCTGGTCGTGATACTCTTCATAATAACCATATCCTCTTGTTAAAAATCCTGCAACGTTCATAGATATGCGTTGATCAAACCGGTGATTAAAAAAAAGCTGGTAATGATTTTGCCAGTAATTATCTGTTTGATTTGGGTAAGTAAAATAATTGTACGTTCTGTTATTTGAATTATAAAGATTCAGCGAATCGGCTTGTGTGAAATATAATGAACCAACATTATTTTGATAATGCTCATCGAGCGCAGCTTTATTGCCATCTAATTTTGCTTCTGGAATTCCGTTCCACGCCTGGTATGTTTTTTCTTTTCCCTGGATAATATTAAATCGCAGCGAAGAATTTTTTGTGTAATAAGCGGCCGATAAATACAGCGATTTTAAATTACTGCTCGCACGATCTATATAACCATCGCTGGTGATTTGTGATAATCGCGCGTCAATGGTAAAATGATCGTTGATCAATCCGGAACCAACCATCACAGTATTTTTCCAGGTATTAAAAGAACCATAACTGTTGTTGATCTCTGCATAGGCTTTATCATTAAATTCATTGGTAGAAAAATTTATTGTTGCGCCAAAAGCGCCCGCGCCGTTTGATGAAGTGCCAACGCCGCGCTGAATTTGAATGCTATTAACGGAAGAAGCAAAATCAGGAAGGTCAACAAAATAAATTGATTGCTCTTCTGCATCGTTGTAAGGAATTCCGTTGAGCGTCATATTAATTCGCGAATCGTCGGTGCCGCGAATATAAATTGCCGTATAGCCCACACCATTTCCTGCATCGGAATTAATAACTACAGATGGAGTTTGGTTAAGAATAAAAGGCAAATCCTGTCCAAGATTATTCTGCTCAATATATTCTTTGGAGAGATTGGTTTTAGTGAATGGCGCTTTTTCTCCGGCGCGCAATGCTTTTATTTCCACAGGTTGCAAAAATAAATTTGCCTGTTGTAATGAAATAGAAATTAATCTGTCAGAAAAATTAATTGTTGAATCAATTGTTTTGTAACCGATGCTGCTGATTGTTATCTTATGGCTTCCTGCCTTTATCTTTTTAAATTCAAATATTCCGGCATCATTAGTTGATGTTGTGCCGATGCCATTAACAGAAACTGTTGCGCTTGCTATAGGCATGCCCGTTAGTGAATCGGTAATTTTTCCTTTCGGATTGATTTGAGCGAATGCTTGCGAAGTAAAAAGTAAAAAGTAAAAAGTAAAAAAAATCAATGCATACTTTTTCATTGTCATGATTTTGAAATGAACGAGAAATAAAAAATCGCCACGCAGGAAAAATAGCGGAATTGAATTGGCACCTTCCCTGCGCAGGCATTACCCTGATCAGGTTCTACGGGTATTATCTCAGCCGCAACGCATTTGCGTAACAGCACCCCGGGGAATCTGAGAAGCTTAAATAAATTTCAAGAACTGTTGCGAAATTAATACAAAAGTAAATTCCCGCTGTAACTTTTTATAGGCCGGGTTCGTCTTAAAGCAAACGCCGGAAAAATCCGGTTGGTGCAACATTGTATAAATTTGACTGTCTTTCACTAAAACGTTTTTTATGAACAAGATAATTCTCTCAGCTATTTTACTAACTGGCTCTCTTTTTTCTTTTGCGCAAAACGGAAAAGTTATTGATGATAAAAACGCCGAAACCCGCAATGTAAAAGGGTTTCATGCTATTCATGTTTCCGGCGGCATTGACCTATACCTCACCCAGGGCAACGAAGAAGCGGTTGCGGTAAGCGCTTCGGAAATTGAATATAGGGATCGGATTAAAACCGAAGTGGTAGATGGGGTTTTAAAAATTTATTTTGATAATAAAGGGTTTCACCTGAATTGGGGAAACAAAAAACTCAAGGCCTATGTTTCTGTAAAAAATATTGACGCGCTCGAGGCTTCCGGCGGGTCCGATGCTTATTTGCAGGGAACAATTAAATCAGAAAAACTTCATGTTGAGCTTTCGGGTGGAAGTGATTTGAAAGGCAAGGTTGAAGCGCATGATATGTCTATTAACCAAAGCGGTGGTTCGGACGTTGATGTTTCCGGAAGTGTAACAAACCTCGATGTGGACGCAAGCGGCGGAAGCGATTTGCATGGGTACGATTTAGTAACTGATTACTGTAAAATAAGTGCAAGCGGCGGAAGCGACTCGCATATTACCGTTAACAAAGAATTATCTGCAAACGCAAGCGGCGGAAGCGATATTTATTATAAAGGAACGGGCACGGTTCATGAAGTTAGATCGAGCGGTTCAAGCAGCATAACTAAAAAAGGATAATCATCAATAATTAATAAACAACTAAACATCATGAAGAAAATATTTTTTGCTATTGCTGCCGTTATGATTGCCGGCGCAGCATTTGCCCAGGGAAAAACATATAACGACCCGAATGCAGAAGTTAGAAATGTAAAAAACTTTCACGCTATTAAAGTATCAAGCGGCATTCATCTTTATTTAACGCAGGGAAATGAAGAAGCAGTTGCAGTGAGCGCTTCGGAACGAGAATATCGCGACAGAATTAAAACAGAAGTGACGGATAACGGCGTGCTGAAAATTTATTATGATAACAAATGGAACGAATGGAATTCAGACGGGAAGGCTCTTAAAGCTTATGTTTCCTGCAAAATGCTTGATGCTTTAAAAGGAAATTCCGGTGCGCATGTAGATGTTGACGGAACTGTTCATTCAAACAAATTAAATCTTGATTTTTCGAGCGGCGCTTCATTTAAAGGAAGTGTAACCGTAACCGATTTAACTGCAGAAACCAGCAGCGGCGCACATTCTGTCATTTCCGGAACAGCTTCAAATATTAAAACTGATGCAAGCAGCGGCAGCCATCTTGATGCCGACGATCTACAGGCAGATAATGCAGAAGCCGATGCAAGCAGCGGCGGTCACATCGAACTCAATGTAAACAAAGAATTATCTGCATCTGCAAGCAGCGGCGGACATATTCATTACAAAGGCAACGCAACAATTAAAGACATTAATACGAGCAGCGGCGGCGCTGTTTCAAAAAGATAAAGCAGTTTTTAGAATGGTGAAAAGCAAAAAGCTACGTCTATATGCGTAGCTTTTATTTTTATAAAGAATGGATGTTTACAAATCAAAACTTACCAACACATTCACGCCATTTTCTTTTGTCGACACTGTTGGTTCTATACCTAAAAGCACATCGCCAACCCGGTAATATAAACGGTAAGAAATACCAAGCTGTTTTGGAGTTCCGTAAACTGTTACCTGGTGCTGAAAATCTCCATATTGATTAAGCCTGAAAATCACTCTTCCGATCGGAGAAATTTCAGGTTGCTCTGAGGTTATGTCTTTGCCGCCAACCCTTGTATTTTGCTGATAAATATAAGCGCCCGCAGAGTATCCGATTCTTCCATCGCCGGGGAAAAAGGAAAGTTCCATTCCGCTTTTAAAAGGAGTTCCGATATTATAATTGAATGCTAACCTGTTTTCGTAGCATTGTGATTTGCCGAAAAAAGGTAATAAAATAGCAAGCACGAGCGTAAGCATGAGGGTTTTCATGATAATAGGATTTATAGATTTCTATTATTAAACTGGTTTCGAGAGGATTTATTATTCCTACGTAAACTTTTCCTTCATCGTTTTTTCGATAAAAGGTATTTTAAGCGATTTTCACTAATCACTTTTACGTATTATCTTCTATAGAGCTGGTAGAAACGGGAAATACACGGGGTATGTGATCGGAGGAAGCTTAGGTAGAGTAATGAATGGGTTTGAAACTTCTTACGGAGTTGTACTGCGAAACCTTCGTCCGCCAATTTCGAACGCTTTATGTTGCGAAGGGAGGGTTCGAACCTCCGACCTTCGGGTTATGAGCCCGACGAGCTACCGCTGCTCTACTTCGCGATATAGGGACGCAAAGGTAATTCTATTGTAAATAATAGCCAATAAATTTTATGTTCTCTTACCTTTGCACTCTTTTATGAAAACAGGATTTGTAGGAATTTTTGGTAAACCCAATTCGGGCAAAAGCACATTACTGAATGCATTGATGGGAGAAAAGCTTGCTATAATTTCTCCCAAAGTGCAAACCACGCGTCATCGCATAAAAGGAATTCTTACAGAAAAAGATTACCAAATTATTTTTTCGGATACGCCGGGAATTATTCAGCCCAAATATAAACTGCATGAAAAAATGATGCAGGCTGTAAAAAATTCCCTCGAAGATGCAGATGCTGTTTTATTAATTGTTGATGTAAATGATGATGTAAAAGAAAATGACGAATTGTTTTCTTCACTCCAAATAAAAACACCTGCAATAGTGGTGATCAATAAAACAGATAAAGCAAAAGGGGAAACACTAAAAAATGTGACTGAATTTTTTCAGCACAAAAAATATTACACAAATGTTATTACCATTTCTGCATTAAAAAAAACCAATGTCGATAAACTTTTGCAATCAATAATAAAATTACTTCCGGAAGGGCAACCTTTTTTTGAAGAAGATAATATTACCGATTTGCCGGTTAAATTTTTTGTTGGTGAAATGATTCGCGAAAAAATATTTTATTTATATGAAGAAGAAATTCCGTATCATGCCACGGTGCTGGTGCAGGAGTTCAAGGAAAAAGATACTCTTACAAAAATAAGGGCTGATATTATTGTGCAGCGCGAAACACAAAAAGGAATTATTCTTGGCGAAAAAGGCAGCATGATTAAAAAATTAGGAACCGAAGCGCGCAAAGACATCGAAAACTTTTTGCAACGAAAAGTGTTTCTCGAATTGTTTGTAAAGGTTCGCCCGAAATGGAGAGACAGTGAATTGTTTTTAAAAGAATATGGATATTAGAAGCTTCGGGCTATCAGCTAATAGCTACGAGCAACTTGCTCGCGGCTCAAAGCTCACAGCTTAAAATAAATACACCTTTATGGCAGGATTTACAGTAGCAATTGTTGGCAGACCGAATGTTGGGAAAAGCACTTTATTTAATCGCTTGCTTGAACAGCGCAAAGCGATTGTTGACGACACAAGCGGCGTAACGCGCGACAGACAATACGGAATTACTGACTGGAACGGCAAAACATTTAATGTTATTGATACCGGAGGTTTTGTTCCGCAAAGCGAAGATATTTTTGAAAAAGAAATAAAAAAGCAAGTGCTGATTGCGCTTGAAGAAGCGAGTGCAATTATTTTTATGGTTGATACTGCCACAGGTATAACCACGCTGGATGAAGCTATGGCAGACGTTTTGCGCAGAACAGAAAAACCTGTTTTTTTAGCAGTTAATAAAGTTGACAATGGCGAAAGATTGCTTGAAGCAACAGAATTTTATAGTCTTGGTTTTGAAAATATTTTTTTTATTTCAGCAATGACGGGGAGTGGCTCCGGGGAATTGCTCGATGCAATAACTGAATTAATAAAAGAAAATACTTCTGAAGTTGATGAATCTGCTTTGCCAAAGTTTGCGATAATCGGACAACCTAATGTTGGCAAATCTTCTTTGCTAAATGCATTAACAGGGCAGGAGAGAACAATTGTAAGTGATATTCCGGGCACAACACGCGACACCATTCACACGCACTACAATTTATTTCAAAAAGAATTTATTTTAATTGATACGGCAGGTATTCGCCGCAAAGCCAAAGTGCATGAAGATTTGGAATTTTATTCCGTGATCCGCGCTATCAATGCAATGGATGAGGCAGATGTTTGTTTGCTGCTCATAGATGCAGAAAAAGGAATCACTGCACAGGATTTGAATATTTTTAGTCTTGCTGTAAAAAAAGGAAAAGGAATAGTTGTGCTGGTTAATAAATGGGATCTTATAGAAAAAGAAACAAACAGCGCAAAGGAATATGAAAAAGAATTAAAGAAAAAACTTGCGCCATTTACGGATGTTCCTGTTCTTTTTATTTCTGCCACAGAAAAAACGCGCATTCACAAAGCTATCGAAATTGCACTTGAAGTGTATGCAAATCGCCAACGCAAAGTGCCAACTTCACAATTGAATGAAATAATGCTAAAGGCTGTAGAAGCTTATCACGCGCCGGTTGTAAGAGGTCATTCTATTAAAATTAAGTACGTAACTCAAATTCCCACAGTCACTCCATCGTTTGCTTTTTTCAGTAATTTTCCAGACGACATTAAGCAACCATACAAAAATTATTTGGAAAATCAACTGAGGAAAAATTTTAATTTTCAGGGCGTTCCGATTAGAATATTTTTTAGGAAGAAATAAGTTGAAACAAATTCCTTCATTCAGAAATTTTCTTTTCATAAATAATTTTTATTTGAAATTTCCTTATCTTCCCGCCGTTATCCTGCCTTATAGAAATAATCATTTAATCACTAAAACCTTTTTTATGAAAAAATTCTACTCAGGCAGCATTCTGCACTTTCGCAATTTTCTTTTCAAAAATTCAATTAGTTTTTTTCATTTGTCTTAGCGGTGCATTCTTTTCTGCATCGTGCTGTCATTTTAATTAATGCGCAGTAAACCGTAATAATTATTTTCTAACTGAAAAATTTATTAATGAAACACCTTATTCTAAAAGGCTTTGTGTGCAAAGCTCTTAATGCAAAACAGATTTTTTCTTTGTTCATTATTCTTATTATTTGCGCAAATTGTTTTGCGGTTACTAAAACCTGGACGGGTTTAGCAAATGATGGATTATGGTCTTCCGCGCAAAATTGGTCTGGCAATACCATTCCTTTAAACACGGATGATGTGTTATTGGATAATTCGGTTACACATGGCAGTTATACTGTTGCTTTTGCTTCAACTTCAATTACAGTTTCCGTTAACAGTCTTACAATAACTCCAACAAATGGTAATACAATACAATTAACTATTCCGATTTCAAACATTGCTAATCCGGCGTTGAATGTAACTGGCATTGGAGATGCACTTGTTTTAAACAGCGGAGCAATATTAATAAATTCTACAGGTGTTGGAAACGGCGGCGTTGGACTTGCAATAGGAAATACTTTTCGAATTAACAACGGCGCAAAATATGTGCACAATAATATAAGAGCCAATGCAAGCATTGTTTCGCAACTCTCATCTGCTTCCGGAACTGAAAATGGAATTTTTGAATTTGATGTGCCTACAACAGCTGGCTATACGGTTTCACTCAGTAACAGAAAATTCGGCACGCTTATTTTTAGCGCAGTTGCAGCGGGCGGCGCTAAAGTTTATACTTGCTCCGGCAACAACACACTTACTATTAACGGCAACCTGCAAATAAATAATGGCGCAACTGTAGGCGCAGGTTTGTCTGGTACTAATGGAAATATAATTGTTAGCGGCGATTATATACAAAATGGCGGAACATTTAATATTGCAACGACATCGACAAATAACACTATTGTAAAAATTAAAGGAAATCTCACACAATCGAGTAATGGCAAAATCACCGCAACTTTAACAGCATTGCCAGTGATTGAATTAAATGGAACTGCACAGCAAATTGTTTCATTGCTGGGAACGATTGCAAATAACATTACATTTCGAATGAACAATAGCGCTGGCGCAATTTTATCATCGCCTCTTTTTTTGCCATACAAACTTGAATTATTAAATGGAGAGATCGTTACTTCATCAACCAATCTTCTCACATTGCAATCGGGTTGTGTAATTTCTGTAGATAGCACAACTGCAAATACAAGTTATGTTGACGGACCTTTGCGAAAGGAAGGATTATCTTCTACGCCATATTTTTTATATCCCGTTGGAAAAAATGGAAAAATGTATTGGCTCGAATTAAAAAACGCAACGGGAAATTTTAGAGTTGAATTAATAAAAGACAGTCCAAGAAATCTCGGAACAAATTATAATTCCGGAATTGATCACGTTGGAACAAATTATTATTGGAATATCGATGCAGATGTTTCTCCTTCGGCTTCAGCAAATGTTGAATTATCTTTTCCTGATGTTTCGAATAGTGGAGTAACGGATTTGTCTGCACTCAAAGTTGCCCAATTCACAAATAATGCGTGGACGGACAGAGGCAATATTGCAACAACCGGAAGCGCAGGAGCTGCGGGTTCTGTGGTAAGTGCAACTGTTAACACATTTAATTCCGCAGCGAGAAGTTTTTCTCTTGCAAGTAATACAGCTAATCAAAATCCATTGTCCATAACGTTTACTTCATTTGCAGTTACCAAATTAAATTTTAAGACTGCAATTCTTGTATGGGAAATTAATTCTCCGGAGCAGGTTGATCATTTTGAAATTCAATCTTCAACCAGTAATATCAATTTTAATTTGGTGGAAAAGATTCAGACTATAACAAATGAAAGTGTTTATCAATTTACTGATGAGCATTTGCCCAACGGAATAATTTATTATCGCATTAAATTGATAGAAAAAACAGGAGAAGAGTATTTTAGTAAAATTATTGAAGTGGATAATAATAATGGTTTCAATTTCCATATCGTTTCTTCAACCCCTCAAGTTGCAAATAATTTTTTAGCGATACATCTTATTTCATCATTCAATACATCGGTTCAATTTATTTTTTATAGCACAGATGGAAAAGTTATAAAGAAAAATATTGAGCAGGCGCAAACCGGTGATAACAATATTTCGCTGAATATTTCAGGGATGTGTTCGGGCATATATATTTTGAGGGCGGTAGATGCAAAAGGTAATTCGCAAGTCACAAAATTTTTATTAGATCATTAACTTGTTTTTTATACGCAACAAGCAAATCATTTTGTTGTTTGATGAAACTATTTTTTCGCAACGAACCAATAACTTCATTCATTTCGTCAGCGCTTCGATAAACCATTTTCCGAAAAGGATTAGCATAATCTTTTGCCCTGGAATCATGGATCGCTTTCGTCATCCATTCTTCTGTAACTACACTTTGCTGCAGCAAATTTTTAAATTCTTTTTCAGTTATCTTTTTAACATCCATTCCATAAACTTTTTTCAAGGCAGCGAGTGCATGATGCAGTTTATCTTTCTCATATTCTCTTCCTTCATCTTTATAAAACTGGTGTACCTGCTCCCAACTTTTAATTTTACCGGTATTAATTTGCGAAAGTGATTTTTCCAGTGAAGCTTGCTGAATTAATTGCCCGCCAACATTTACCCATTCTGTCAAAACTAATCGGGCAGGTAACGACTGCTGAATCTCTTTAATATTTCTTAGCCCATTATTTTTTATGTATGATACTAATTGTTTCGCTGCATAATAGCTAACCAATTCTTTAAAAAGATGATAAGCCCGAAAAACTTTTATCAGTCTCACTTTTCTTTTATTATTTTCAAATCCTTCTGCAAAAATTTCCAGGTCATCAACAATGCTTTTTTTGCCTTCCAATATTTTTTTCCCTGCTTCAATAATTTTTTCTTCTGTATATCTTTTTCCTTTTTCGTATTTATTTACATATGCTTCTCCGGTATATTTTTCAAAAATCGTTATTGCGTTAATAATTTCATTTATGGTATCCGGCGCAAGAAAATCAAATTCGAGCAATTGCGTTTTATCATTCCGTTTATCTCTGTCGGCATATTTCCACGAGTTTCGCGAGAGCGCATACATGTTATACATAAACCAGTATGCCGGCATAATTATCAATTCATTTTTGCTTTCGTCATTGCTGATAAGTGAAAAGGGAATTGGAATATCTAACTCCGATGGGTATGCGCCTTTTGCCAAAATACAAAACGAAGCAAATTTTGAATTATGTTTCAGGCTAACGGTAAGTCCCGGCCAAAACCCGCGCCCGGCAATGATTTCACCATCAGCCCCGCGCGAATTATGATTTGAACCGATGGTTGCGCCCGCGGCCATATTACTTTGTCCCAAAACTAATGCTGCGCATAAAAACGAATTATTGTGATGCTGTTCATGCGCAGGAAAAATAAGTGAATTCAACACTTCGCAACAGGAAATGGTAGAATTATTTCCGAGATAAGAATTAATTAATCTTGCTCCGTATTTTAATTGCGAATGCGAAGCCATTATAAAACGAACAGCTTTTACGCCATAAAAAATTCTGCAACCATAACCAACAATGCCATTCACTAATTCGCAACCTTCACCAATTTGCGATTTTGCTTCAGCGGAAGAATTGATAGTTAAATTTTTCAGTTTGTTAGCTCCTTTCAGATAAGCATCGCTTCCGATCAAAACATCTTTTATTATTTTGCAATTTTTAATAACCGTTCTATCGCCAATCTTTCCATAATATCCGCGCTTGTTATCAAATTTTTTTTCGGTGAACTCTTTAAATTTATTTTGTAAAATTTTATCGTCACGAAAACGGCTCCACAGAAATGCATCGCCGGGCAACATGCCATCAAACGGAATAATTCCTCTTCCGCCATTTTCATTGCACACTTCTAACCAAATGCGAATGGATTCCGGTTCTCCTTCTTTTAAAATTCCATTGCCAAATTTTGAATGGTCGGTTGTAGCAACTTCATTCGTGTTCACAATCATCACATCGTTGCCGACAATATAATGCGATAAATAATTTACGTTATCAATTACCACGTTATCTCCAAAATCGCTGCTGATGATTGTGCTGTTATACAAGCCAACCGGCCGGCGAAGATTATTAAATTCCAGATAATAGCGTTCTAATTTTCCGATTCGATTCAACCCAAAAAATTTGCAATCCATAACGAGGTCTGCAGTGAATGCATCAGATACAAGAATATTATTCCAGTCATCAGAAGTGTTGCGGTTGCGAACAAGCGTTTCTATTTCGCTTGCGGTAAGTTTTCTGTAATCAATGCCACTATTATTTTGCTCGTTGCGCAAATAATATTCATCTTTTCCTTTCGGCAAAAATTTTTCCGGAATGAAATGATAACCTAAATCATCAACAGGACTTTTCTTTATCTCGTTCATTGCACAAGGTTTGATTGGCAAGATAAATAAGATTTGCTTATTATTTTTTTTGATACCAGCTTCAGTAACTCCGGTTGAACATCGTTGCGTCGCAATCCTTTCATCTTTTGTGCTACTATTGAGCGATGGTTTACAACCGGCACCTTGCGTACGAAAAATAAAAAATATCGTTCAACAGTGAATTAATCAGCAATAAAAACTTCTGTATATTTATAGTTCATGGTTAATAGTTCATAGTGAGTTTGTCTGTTAAACTATAAACCGTAAACTGTCAACTAACTTTTGCTATGCAGAAAAAATATTTAATCCCATTCATTCTCGTAACATCTTTATTTTTTTTGTGGGCTTTTCTGCATAATCTTAACCCTATTCTTATTCCTCATTTAAAAAAAGCTTGTCAGTTAACTGATCTGCAATCTTCATTTATTGATCCTGCTGTTTATCTCGGATATTTTTTAACTGCAATACCTGCCGGAATTTTCATTCATAAATATGGATATAAAAGTGGAATCGTGCTCGGACTTTTATTATTTGCCGCCGGCGCTTTATTATTTATTCCTGCTGCATCAGTGCGCGAATATTTTTTCTTTTTAATTGCATTATTTGTGATGGCTTGCGGCGCTGCATTTTTAGAAACAGTTGCAAATCCTTACATGACGATCTTAGGTGATCCCGCAACTGCCGAACAACGATTGAATTTTGCACAATCATTTAATGGTTTAGGCGCCGTGCTTGCACCAATTCTCGGAAGCAGGTTTATCCTTTCCGGTATTGAACATTCTAAAGAAGAACTGCAAAAAATGGATCCGGTTCAACTGCAAACTTATTTAAACAAAGAAGCATCCTCCGTTAAAATTCCTTACCTGGTAATAGCACTGGTCGTTTTTGTTGTTATCATTTTATTTCTTGTCACAAAATTTCCTAAGATAAAAGAAGATGACAGCGTCGCGCACGATGCAAAATTTTCACTAAAAATTTTTAAATTCAGTCATTTAAAATGGGCGGTTGTTGCACAATTTTTTTATGTTGCTGCGCAGGTTGCCGTAGGAAGTTTTTTTATTAAGTTTTCGAAATTTGTAATGGATCTTCCGGAAAAACAAGCAGGCACCTGGTGGGGATATGCGATGATCGGATTTGTGACAGGAAGATTTTTAGGAACTTTTTTAATGCGATATATAAAACCTGCGCAGCTGTTAAGTTTGTATGCTGTAATAAATATTGTGTTACTCATTGTTGGCATTACCACCAAAGGAGCGTTGCCTGTATATGCAGTAATGGCGATACCTTTTTTTATGTCGATTATGTTTCCTACAATTTTTGCGTTGGGCATAAAAGGTTTGGGCGAAGAAACAAAAATCGCTTCGTCGTTTCTGGTTATGTCAATCATAGGTGGCGCGTTCGGCGCGGTTTTCATGGGTTTGATTTCAGATAAAACAGGAAGCATTCAATTAGCGTACATCGTGCCATTAATTTGTTTTGTGTTTGTTTTATTTTTTGGATTAAAAGGATATAAAATAAAAATGAGCGCAGTGAATTAAAAAATAAATCATGTTCAGTTTTGAAAATAAAAATATTGTAATCACAGGTAGCGGAAGCGGAATTGGCAAAGCAGTAGCATTAGTTTTTGCAAAACAATTTGCAACTGTACATATAGTTGATATAAATAAAAATGATGCAGATAATGTAGCAAAAGAAATTGAAACCGCAGGTGGTAAAGCTTTTGCACATGAATGTAATGTTACCAATCAACAGAATGTTGTAGATGTTTTTAAAAAAATAAATCGCATTGATGTTCTTGTAAACAGCGCAGGAGTTTCGCATATCGGCAAAGTGCATACAACAAGTGAAGCAGATATGGATCGGTTGTACAACGTGAACATAAAAGGAGTTTACAATTGTTTGTTCGCAGCTATTCCGTTAATGCAACAACATGGCGGCGGTGTTATAATAAATATTTGTTCCATTGCGGCGCTTGTTGGTTTGCAGGATCGTTTTGCATATTCCATGACGAAAGGCGCAGTGTACTCCATGACGATGAGCGTTGCGCGGGATTATCTCGCGGATAATATTCGTTGCAACAGTGTTTCTCCGGCGCGGGTGCATACTCCTTTTGTAGATGGATTCATTGCAAAAAATTATCCCGGAAAAGAAAAAGAAATGTTTGAAAAATTATCGAAGAGCCAACCTATAGGAAGAATGGCGAAGCCGGAAGAAATTGCTGCGTTGGTTTTATATTTATCAAGCGATGAAGCTTCTTTTATTACCGGAACCGATTATCCTATTGACGGAGGATTTTTGAAATTGAACGGATAGGCGAATGGTCAATAGTGAATGGTGAATAATTGATTTAATATTTCTCTAAAAAAGTTTGACTATTTATTATTCACCATTCACAATTCATAACTCATAATTTATAATTCACTATGAAACTTTTTCGCTTCGGAGAACTCTACAAAGAAAAACCCGGCGTTATATTAAATGATATAATGTTCGATGCATCTGCATTTGATGAAGATTATAACGAACATTTTTTTGAAACTGATGGATTAAAAAGATTGGAGAAATTTATTGATGACAATCAATCATCACTGTCAGAAATAAAATCGGGCGAACGTTTGGGAAGCGCGGTTGCGCGTCCTTCAAAAATAGTTTGCATCGGGTTGAATTATATACAACATGCTCAGGAAACCGGCGCGCAAACCCCTTCCGAGCCTATTATTTTTTTTAAATCAACAACTGCATTGTGCGGACCAAATGATGATATTATCATTCCAAAAAATTCTGTAAAAACAGATTGGGAAGTGGAACTCGCGATTGTGATTGGAAAAAAAACTTCTTATGTCAGCGAAGAAAAAGCTAACGATCATATTGCCGGTTATGTTTTGCATAATGATTATTCGGAAAGAGAATTTCAGATAGAACACAACGGGCAGTGGGTGAAAGGAAAAAGCTGTGATACATTTGCTCCCTTAGGTCCATTTCTTGCTACAAAAGACGAAATAAAAGATCCGCAAAATTTGAATTTGTGGCTGCATGTTAATGGAGAAAAATTACAGCATTCCAACACCAGCGATATGATTTTTAAAATTCCTTTTTTAATTCATTATCTCTCGCAGTTTATGACGCTGCTTCCCGGTGATGTAATTTCAACAGGAACTCCGTTCGGCGTTGGACTTGGTTTTAAACCTCCGCGTTATTTGAAACCCGGAGATATTGTTGAATTAGGAATTGACGGACTCGGCACGCAAAAACAAAAAACAATTTCGTATGATGAAGCTGTGGGAAAAGGATTTTATTAATTGATAATGGATAATTGGTAAACAATATGCAGTGATCGGAAGACTAACGTTGATGGATAACCGAATATAGTAGGGCGTTGAATAGGATTGTTACAGCACAAGTGTGCGACGCAACGATGATGAGGAGAGGACAAATGCTGGTTACAAAATAAGTTTTAAAATTTGATAATGTGCTAATTTGATAATGAATACAGCTTATAGCTATTAGCCAATGGCTAACAGCTAACAGTAATGTATAACCGAAAATAAGAAATCGTACATCGTACATCTAAAATCGTACATCAAAAATGGATTTAGGATTAAAAGATAAAGTGATCATCGTAACCGGCGGCGCAAAAGGAATCGGCGAAGGAATTGTAAAACTGCTCGCTGCTGAAGGAGCTATTCCGGTTATTGTTGGCAGAAACCGCGAAGACAATCTGAAAACTTTGCATGAGCTGGAATCTGCCGGCAGCAAGGCTTTTCAGGTAGTTGCCGAACTAACCGTACCCAACGAATGTGAGTACGCAGTAAAATCAGTGGTAACAAAGTTTAGAAAGATTGACGGATTGGTAAATAATGCCGGCGTTAATGATGGAGTAAATCTTGAAAATGGAAGCTATGAATTATTTGTAAAGTCGTTGCACAAAAATCTTATTCATTATTATTTGATGGCGCATTTTGCATTGCCTGAATTAAAAAAGTCGAACGGCGCAATTGTAAATATCACTTCAAAAACTGCAGAGACAGGGCAAGGCGGAACTTCTGCATATGCCGCTGCCAATGGCGGACGCAATGCGCTCACGCGCGAGTGGGCTGTTGAGTTGTTGAAATATGGAATTCGCGTTAATGCAATTGTTGTTGCCGAGTGCTGGACGCCGTTGTACGAAAGCTGGATCAAAACTTTACCAAACCCGGAGGAAAAATTAAAAGAAATAATTTCGAAAATTCCTTTGGGAAAAAGAATGACGACCTCTGAAGAAATTGCAAATACTGTTGCGTTTTTATTATCACCGAAATCAAGTCATACAACCGGGCAATTAATTCATGTTGATGGTGGCTATGTGCATTTGGACAGAGCGTTGGAATAAGTATGAAGTCAGAGGTATGAAATATGAAGTAAGAAGTAAGATTTTATTCAACTTAAACTTTTTAAATGATGAAAGATTTGAAAACTTTTGTAAAGAGCTTGATGCTTTTCTTTATTTTATTTATTGCTGTACAAAATATTTCGTCTGGTAAAATAAAAAATTCAAGTAAAAAATCTGTTGCTGATATTTCTTTTACAAGCGCTGTTGAAAGACAACTCAACGGCATTGAAAAAAATATTATTAGCACCGCGGAACAAATGCCGGAAGATAAATTTTATTTTACTCCTGAAAATCTGAATTTGAAAGGCAGCGACTTTAAAGGTGTACGCACTTTTGCCGGACAAATAAAACATCTTGCTGCAGATAATATTTTTATTTGGAGTGCGGTCACAGGCGATCCTGTACGCGATGATATGACGGACGTGAATGGACCGCAAAGTGTGAAAACAAAAGCCGAAGTCATAAAATATTTAGAAGAATCATTTGCATTAGGTCACAAAGCAATTGCAACGCTAACAGAAAAAAATGCGATGGAGATGATTTCTTTTCGCGGAAGAGATTTAGCGCGGCTCGATCTTGTATTTTATGCGCTCACTCACGCTAACGAACATTACGGGCAAATGGCTGTTTATGTAAGAATGTGCGGCATCATTCCTTTTGCGAGTCTGCCCGAAAATAATAATTGAATATTCTTGTCAAGAAAAATCATTTTCAATGAAACAAAGAGTTCTCCAGATACATCCGAAAGATAATGTACTCGTGGCTCTCGCGAACCTGAAAAAAGGAGAAACCATTTCGCACAATAATAATTTGTATGTTTTGCTGAACGATATTTCTGCCAAGCATAAATTTTTTATGCAGGATATGAAGACTGATGATGAAGTGATAATGTACGGAACGCTTGTTGGCAGAGTGCAGCATGATTTACAAAAAGGAGAATTGATGACCACTGAAAATACAAAACACGCTGCGCAGGATTATGCATATCGCGCCGCGCATTACGAATGGCATAAGCCTGATGTTTCAAAATTCATCAACAGAACATTCGACGGTTATCATCGCAACGATGGCAGAGTTGGTACGGCAAACTACTGGATTTTTTTGCCAACTGTTTTTTGTGAGAACAGGAATCTTGATGTTATTCGCGAAGCATTGCAAAATGAATTGGGATATTCCGTTACCGGAAAATACAGGCAGTACACTCATGAGTTGGTTGAATCATTCAAGAACGGAAAAAATATCGCTGATGTTGAAATAGATTTATCTTTTTCTGAAAAAAGAAAAAATTTTCTTTTTAAAAATATAGATGGAATAAAATTTCTGAATCACCAGGGTGGTTGTGGTGGTACGCGACAGGATTCTGCAATACTTAGCAAATTACTTGTTGCTTATGCGGATCATCCCAATGTTGCGGGCGTAACAGTTTTGAGTCTCGGTTGCCAGCATTTGCAGATACCGGATTTTTTACAGGAAATAAAAGAACGCAATCCGCAATTTGATAAACGATTATTAATTTTTGAACAACAGAAATCGCAAAGCGAAGAACAATTAGTTGGTGATGCAATACGAAAAACATTTCTTCATTTAATAGAAATAAATAAACAGGAAAGAAAACCGGCGCCGCTAAGCAAATTATGTATCGGCGTAAAATGCGGCGGCAGCGATGGTTTCAGCGGCATCTCTGCAAATCCTGCAGTTGGTTATTGCGCAGATTTGGTTGTTGCATTAGGTGGAAAAATATTGTTGGCAGAATTTCCAGAGCTATGCGGCGTTGAACAGGAATTGGTTGACAGAAGTGTTGATGAAAAAACTGCGCAAAAATTTATTCATCTCATGCAAAGCTATGATGAGCTTGCGCATAAAGTTGGTTCAGGATTTTATATGAATCCATCACCAGGAAATATAAAAGATGGATTGATAACTGATGCAATTAAATCTGCAGGCGCCGCAAAAAAAGGAGGCACTTCACCCGTTGCGGATGTTTTGGATTATACAGAACCTGCGCTGAAACCCGGGCTTAGCCTGGTTTGTACGCCGGGCAATGATGTGGAAGCAACAACCGGAAAAGCGGCATCGGGTGCAACGTTGATTTTATTTACAACTGGTCTTGGCACGCCAACAGGAAATCCGGTTTGTCCGGTAATTAAATTGTCAACGAATTCTTTGCTCGCAAAAAGAATGGGCGATATAATTGATATTGATACCGGCGCGATCATCGAAGGGGAAAAAACAATTGAGCAAATGGGAGAAGAAATTTTGGAATACTGTATCAAAGCCGCAAGCGGAGAAATTACACCTAAGGCTGTTCTATTAAACCAGGATGATTTTATTCCATGGAAACGTGGTGTGAGTTTGTGAGAATATTTTTTCAGAAATAAAGTTGATCATTAATGAGAGCATTAGTTTGTACATCTCCGCGTTTGTTCGAATACAAAGAAATAAATGCTCCGGTTTTACAACCTCATCACGCAATTATAAAAATAAAGCGCATAGGTATTTGCGGAACGGATTTGCACGCTTACGAAGGCACGCAACCATATTTTAATTATCCAAGAATTTTAGGTCACGAACTTGCAGGCGATCTGATTGATGCTGATGATGCCGATGGATTTATTCCCGGCGAAGCTGTAACTATCATTCCATATTTCAATTGCGGAATTTGCATCGCATGCAGAAATAAAAAACCAAATTGTTGTGTTAACATAAAAGTTTGCGGCGTGCATATTGATGGCGGCATGGTGGATTATTTTTCTGTGCCATCGTATTCATTAATGCATGGTGATGGATTGAGCTATGATGAATTGGCGTTGATAGAACCATTGGCAATTGGCGCGCATGGAATTCGTCGCGCGAATATTTCGCCAAATGAATTTGTATTGATTATTGGCGCAGGACCAATTGGTTTGGGAACAATGGAATTTGCACGCATTGACGGAGCACGAGTAATTGCGATGGATGTTAATGAATCGCGTTTGCATTTTTGTAAAAATAATTTGAATGTTGAATACACAATAAATCCATCACGCGAAAATGTTTTAAATCGATTGATGGAAATCACCAATGGAGATATGCCAACAGTTGTAATTGATGCAACAGGAAATCAAAAAGCAATTAATAATGCATTGCAATATCTTGCACATGGCGGAAAATATATATTGATAGGATTACAGAAAGATGAAATTATTTTCAGTCATGCTGAATTTCATAAGCGTGAAGCAACATTGATGAGCAGCCGAAATGCCACGCGACAGGATTTTGAACACGTGATGGATTGCATAAATAAAAAATTGATTGATCCATCAGGATATATCACTCACCGTGTAAAATTTGAAAAAGTAAAAAACGAATTTGAGCAATGGCTCGACCCGGCAAATGGAGTGATTAAAGCAATGGTTGAAATGGATTGATGATAACCGGATTTATAACGGTTATAGGTATGTCAAAAATATTTTAGATAACCTGGTAAATCGGAGAAACTTTTTATTAATGAATCTTTGAAAAGATCGTTATCTTATAAATGAAAACTATATAAATCTGTGCACAAAATTTTTCAAATAATATTTTTGCTGATTTTTATTTTATTTTTTTCATGTGTAAGAAAAATAAATCCCCCTATTCGCCAGGCTTCACCAAAATTAGTTGTGGAAGGAATGATCACAACAGATTCAACTCCATATGCAATAAATTTGAGCTATTCCGGATCTTACACCAATCTCTATGAAGCAAGCCAAAACCTGGCTCAGTATTATATAACCGATGCAAAAGTTACCATCGAAGATGATTCCGGCGATTCTACTTCCTGCAAATGGATAGGTTTGGGAACTTACCAGAGTATTGATTCTACTTTTATAGGAAAGGTTGGGCGAACGTATATTCTAAAAATTTATTTAACTAACGGTAAGGCATATGTCTCAAAGCCGGAAACCATAACGGCCGTTCCGCCAATAGATAGTCTCACGGTATTTCACGACACAACGCATATCACAGATGTAAGACCCGATCAGTTTATTATATCAGCGCATACACTCGATCA
This sequence comes from Chitinophagia bacterium, assembly GCA_963774065.1. Lineage (GTDB taxonomy): Bacteria > Bacteroidota > Bacteroidia > Chitinophagales > Chitinophagaceae > Puia. The sequence goes on along the minus strand of CAVZDO010000003.1, from coordinate 597,858 downwards.
GGCCGCGGCAAAAAATTATTATCGCTGGACGGCTTCGGGATATATCGCGCGAAAATCCTGGGGAGGCAGTTGCGGGTATTACTGGGGTCCATGCGGTGATCCATTTAGTTGTCTTTGCCATGCTCAATGTGATGTGTATTCTGCCGATAATGACGTAAATATTTTATCTGACCAACTTATTAACGGCCGCGAAATTATTCAAGCTACTTTTTATGTTCCCATCTATTGGTTCGGGAAAGACTACATCCAGGTAAATCAATATTCTCTCAGTGAGAATGCTTATATATTCTGGCAGCAGTACCAGGCGCAAACAAACCGAACCGGAAGTGTGTTAGATCCGCAACCGGCGCCATTACTCGGTAATATTTATAATCAATCCGATTCCGCTGATATTGCACTTGGTTTTTTTTCCGCGTCTGCTGTTGCAAGAAAAAAAATAATTATCATACCTTTTTTTATTCAATTATACTGGCTTGAAAGTGTTGCCGGGCAATTTATAAAAGAGGGAGATTGCCAGGTTGTTTATCCTAATGCTCTTCCAGACGATGATACCGGCGCTCCGGGCTGGGAAAATGCACAGGTAATTGAGTTGCATTAGAATCGTCCCGATGTTTTACATATGCATGTGTGTTATCTTTACTAAAATAAAATTCCTGATTTTTTGGAGAAATCTTTTACAAGATTGAATTACATCATTGGTTAAGAAACTAAAATTCCCGCCAACAGAAATATAAATTCTATTATAAACAGGTTATGTGGAACGAAAGCCTGATTCCGTTACTTTTTTTCCTCAGGGTTTTTTTGAAACGGGTTTATGCATCAGCAATACACCCGAAGTTTCATTCTTCTTTTTTCCACGCGCTTTATCAACCATTTCAATTGTTTTGGTTGGCGGCGGATCGTTTTGTTCCTCTTGCAATTTTTTAGTAACGTTTTTGGCTTGTTCCGGAGTAAGCGCGGCAGTTCTGCCAGCTTTCTCATCTCTCGCATTCATACCTGTATTCTTCGCCATAATATTTATTTTATAAAAATAATTTCACCAAAAGAATGCCAGTTTGAAAGAGATTAGTCTGTCTGATGATATATCTATGTGAATGTTGTGTGTCGTTTCAGTTGGTAATATAATAATTGCCAGACTTGTCAAAATTTATTGTTGCAGGAATACCAACATCAGTAAGTGGTATTGTAATGCTATAATCAATTTTAATTGTATCATTTGAAAAATTTAAAACAGGAAATAACAATGTTGCGAATGAATCTAATTCAGGGTATAGTAATTTCTTAAAAATTGATTTATCAATAGTTTTGTTAAGTATAGTGTCGTTGTTTTTAATTAAAATAATATAGGATTTAAAATTGCTGGTGATGAAATCACTATGGGTATCGAAATCATACTTTGCAGGAATTAACAAAGCACTATCCATGGTACAAAAATGCTTGAATATAACTTGGTATTTATCTTTTTGAACAAAGAAAGTTGTGTCAATCAATAATGTTTTCGAATAGCTTTCGATTAATTCTTTTTTTACATCTTTTGGACTTACTCCGTCTTCATTAGAATCAAGTACAGTTGAATTATTAGTTGAATCCTGATTCTTTTTTGCGTTCTCTCTCTTTGGATTAATGCATCCAAAAATTGTCAAACAAAAAGAATAAAGTATTACTTTTTTTAAGTTCATAATTGCACACAAAACTCTAAAGTACGACACAGGATAAACAAACTCAAATTGCCTATAGAATCAAAAATTATTTGTTGAATAAATGAAACTTCAGGCAATGGTTACTCTTATTTTAATGAATTCACTTTTTCCTCTCATTTATAAAAAAGTATCTTCACATCAATCTATAAAAATAAAAAACCACGCATCAGCGTGGTTGTGTACCGCGTAGGGGAATCGAACCCCTCATTCATCCGTGAAAGGGATGCGTCTTAACCGATTGACCAACGCGGCGTTTTGCGCAGTTGCCTTGGCGTTTTTTTTCGCGAAAGGACGGCAAAGATATAGTCATAGCCAAAATTTGCCAAATACTTTTATGGTTTGCAGCTCGCGGTTTTTAGTTTATAGTTCTTTAAAGCTGATTATCATTATAAAATAATTAAATCGCTGAACAGCAAACTGTAAACTCCAAACTAAATTGTAACTTTGCATCCTTAATTTAAAATTTCAAATTGAAAAGCTATGAGCACAGTTAAAGTTGCGATTAATGGTTTCGGAAGAATCGGACGGTTGGTTTACCGCCAAATTTATAAACTGGATGGCATTGACGTGGTTGCTATTAATGACTTAACAAGCCCTAAGGTGCTTGCTCACCTGTTGAAGTACGACAGCGCCCAGGGACGTTTTGATGCAGAAGTGAAATCAACAGAAAATTCTATTGTGGTAAATGGAGATGAAGTTAAAATATACGCGCAAAAAGATCCTGCAGAAATTCCGTGGGAGCAGCATGATGTGGATGTTGTGCTGGAATGCACCGGTTTTTTTACAGATAAAGCAAAAGCGGAATTGCATTTAACAGCAGGCGCAAAAAGAGTGGTTATCTCCGCGCCGGCAACAGGCGATTTGAAAACGATAGTTTTTAATGTGAACCATAATATTCTTGATGGCAGTGAAACCGTTATCAGTTGCGCATCCTGCACTACAAATTGTCTCGCGCCGATGGCAAATACACTCGATAAAACTTTCGGCATTGAAATGGGATTGATGACTACCGTGCATGCATATACGAACGATCAGAATACACAAGATGCTCCGCATCCGAAAGGCGATTTGAGAAGAGCGCGCGCAGCGGCAGCAAACATTGTTCCCAACAGCACCGGCGCAGCAAAAGCAATCGGTCTGGTTCTTCCTTCGCTGAAAGGAAAATTAGATGGAAACGCGCAACGCGTCCCTACGCTAACCGGTTCACTCACGGAGCTGACGACCATCTTAAAGAAAAAAGTAACTGTGGAAGAAGTAAACGCTGCCATGAAAGCCGCATCCAACGAGAGTTTTGGCTATACCGAAGATGAAATTGTTAGCAGCGACATCATAGGTATAACATTTGGTTCTTTGTTTGATGGAACACAAACAAAAGTTTTAACCGTTGGCGAAAAACAATTGGTAAAAACTGTTAGCTGGTACGATAATGAAATGAGTTATGTAAGTCAGTTGGTGCGCACTGTTTATTATTTTGCAAAACTGATTAGCAAGTAGGAAATTCAATTTCTGATTTTGGGATTTAATTCAGCTAATAGCTATAAGCCAATTCATTTTCAAATTAGTTTTCATGAGCAAATTCTCTTCCTATAATTTCTCCGGGCAAAAAGCATTAGTGCGCGTTGATTATAACGTTCCGCTGAATGATAAATTTGAAATCACCGACGATACGAGAATGCGTGCAACCATTCCGACAATTAAAAAAATTCTTGGCGATGGCGGAAGCGCAATATTAATGTCTCATCTCGGCAGGCCAAAAGGCGGGCCGGAAGAAAAATTTTCATTAAAACATTTGGTAAAACATTTAAGCGAATTGCTCGGCGGGATTCCCGTTTTATTTGCTGATGATTGCATTGGCGAGCAAGCGCATCTTACAGCAAGCATGCTTCGCCCCGGAGAAGTGTTGCTGCTGGAAAATCTTGCGTTTTTATAAAGAAGAAGAAAAAGGCGATGAAGGATTTGCAAAGAAATTATCTACTATCGGTAATGTGTATGTAAACGATGCCTTCGGAACTGCGCACCGTGCGCATGCGTCAACAGCGGTGATCGCAAAATTTTTTCCGCCGGAAAAAAGAATGTTTGGTTTGCTGATGGAAGGCGAAGTAAGCAGCGCGGAAAAGGTAATGCACCAGTCGCAAAAACCGTTTGTGGCAATCATTGGCGGGGCAAAGGTTTCGGACAAAATATTAATTATAGAAAATTTGCTGGAAAGAGCAACGGATATTATCATAGGCGGCGGCATGGCTTATACGTTTATAAAAGCGCAGGGTGGAAACATCGGGAACTCACTTTGTGAGGAAGATCGTTTGCAAACAGCAAATGATCTCATTAAAAAGGCAACAGAAAAAAATGTTTGTATACATCTGCCACCCGATTCAGTTATTGCAGATAAGTTTGACGAGAATGCAAATGACTCCACCGCGCCAAGTAATAATATTCCGGATGGATGGATGGGATTGGATATTGGTGAAAATGCCTGTGAACAATTCAGCAACGTAATAAAAAAATCAAAAACTATTTTGTGGAACGGACCTATGGGCGTTTTTGAAATGAAAAAATTTCAGCATGGCACAAAAGCAATCGCAACAGCTATTGCAGAAGCAACGCAAAACGGGGCATTTTCATTAGTCGGCGGCGGCGATTCAGTGGCTGCAGTTAATCAATTTGGTTTTGCTGATAAAGTGAGTTATGTATCTACCGGCGGCGGCGCGCTGCTGGAATATTTTGAAGGAAAAGTATTGCCCGGCATTGCTGCAATAAAAGACTAAATTTATTTTATGAAAACTAAAACATTCACTTTCGTAAATTTCTTTTTTTCTTTTTTCGTTTTTAACAATGTTGCTTCAGCGCAGGTTCCAGTTCGCCAGGAACCCCATCATAAAGTTTTTTTGGAAAACGAATATGTTCGATTGATTGATGTTCATATTCAACCACACGATACCACTCTTGTTCATATTCATGCTGCGCCATCCGTAATCGTTTTTCTTACTAAATCTAAAATCGGAACTCAAATTGTCGGGGACTCAGCTGTTGTTTCAAATGTTATGCCTGCACAAACAAGCTATGCAGCTTACGATAAAAAACCAATTACGCACAGAGTTTGGAACAGAGGCGACTCTACGTTTCACGTAATGGATATTGAAATGGTGAAAACGGAACCTGCTGCAGACTCATGCGCAATTCTTTCAGAAACCGGCGCAATAATGCGGATACAACAAAAATTAGTTCGGGTATATAATATAGATTTTAATTCGTCAACAAAATTTAAAGTTGAAAAATCAACCTGCGCATATCTTTTAATAAATGTGTCGGGGAATATGAGCGCCTATTCGGGCAATGTGGTATATGGTGTGCAACCGGGAAAGTTTGTTTTCTTTTCACCACAAAAAAGCTTTGAGATTAACGGGAGCAAAAGTAGCCAAGGCGTTTTGCTACAGTTGAAATAAATGATTACAATTTTTTCTTTCTTCTTGAATCAAGGCAAAAAGAAAACGTAATGATAGCTCACACAATTATAATAAATTTCAAATTATAATTTCAAAACTTTGCCTTTGATTATTCATTTCTAAACCATATAGATGTAGGGTAAAAATTATTTCAGGCAAAGGTGCGGAGAAAATATGTTTAGATTTTGCTTCAAATGATTTTGTAAACGAAATTATAATCAACAGTATTTTTGAAACTGTGAAGCAGAGTTGAATATGGAATCAACAGCACAAGAGTGCGACGCAACGATGCCTAATAGTAATTCTGTTGGTGGTTACACCCAAAAAAAATGAGAAATACGAAATCGGCTTAATTTTCGGTTACACATTAACGTTAGTACAAATTATCATTTTCTCATTCTTTATTTTTCGTTTCTAATTTCTTATCAGCAAACTATTTTTCTGCCGGAAGTTTTGATTTGATATAATCCGCTTGTTCAGTCAATCCATCGCTCTGTTTTTTCGTCATCAATTCTTTTAAAGCGCCATTTATTTCGGGGTCGGTGAAAGAATGATATTGCTGCGGAATATCGCCTCTTATCTTCACCAGCAGATCAACTCCTTTTTTTACTTTATCTGTATTTTTTACTTTTCCTATTAAACGACCAAAAGGCCTGATCAGGGAAATTTGTTCATTACTCAATGACAGGCTGCTAAGTTTGTCTGCAATCGCATCAAAATTAGTTTCATCACTGTTACCAGCGATCGCATATTCCAATTCTCCTTTTGCAGGCGAAAGAAATAATTTTGTTGCAATTTTCATCGCACCTATAGAATCAATTTTGCTCAATGCCGTTAGCGCGTTACCAGCAACCGTGTAAGAAGAATCGTTTATAGCCGAAATAAAAAATTGTTTGTACTCAGGTTTTTTATAGTTGCCTAAAATTTGAATTGCGCGGGCTTTTAATGGTTTGTATTTTTCGTTTTTGGCGATATTTAAAATGTCCGCTTCCAGCGCAGTTTTTACAGTGTCGTTATCTGTATTTAATTCTTCAAGAGTAGTGCTTTTTATTCTCCACAATTTATCATGCAGGCAGTCTTTAAAAAGATTCAATGCTTTTGGATCCGTTTGATGTTTTAACGCAAACATCAATGCTTCTCTTCTGTCAACAAACAAACCAGCATGATGATACTGGTAAATAAATTCATCCAATGTTTTGAGATCATTTTTTTCGCATAGCAATATTTTATCTCCATCAACATTAATCAGGTCTGGTTTTGAATTTACTGCAAAAGAAAATGTATCGGCTTCATCAGTCATCCAAACATTATAGCGTTTTTTATTTCCACCTTCATAAACATCAATAGCAAAAGGAAGTTTGAATGTTGGAGCAGCCTGTGTTTGACGGATAAAGACTTTTGCAGTTTTGTTTGCAGCATCATAATCATAGCTGATATCTAATTTCGGATGACCGGCTCCGTAATACCACTCATTCCAAAACCAATTCATATCCTTACCTGTTACTTCTTCAAATGCTAACCGTAAATCCTGCGCTTCTGCATTGCCGAATTTGTGAGTGTTCAGGTATAATTTCAGAGATTTGAAAAAAGCGCTGTCGCCAACATAACTGCGAAGCATATGTAAAATTCGGCCGCCTTTGGCATAACTCACTCCGTCAAAAACATCATCTTTATCATAATAATGAAAACGAACCAGAGATTTTAATGTGTCATCGGGGTTGCCTAAATAATTTCTCATGTCGCGGTTGTTATACCCGTCAGCATCATCTTTTCCATATTTATATTCACGCCAAAGTGTTTCGCCATAATCGGCGAAAGATTCATTCAGCGTAATGTTCGGCCAGCTTTCGCAGGTAACATAATCGCCGAACCACTGATGAAATAATTCGTGGGCGATCGTTTCTTCCTGTTGATTTCCATCAGCAAGTTCTCTTGCATCCTGCTCAATAAAATCTCCGTGCAAAGTTGTGCTTGTGTTTTCCATCGAAAAGCTTTCATCGTCAACACCAATAATCTGCACATATTTCGGCCAAGGATAATCAACGCCGGTAGCTTTTGAAAAAAAGGCGATCATCTCCGGAGTTAATCCAAATATTCTTCTTGCTACATCAGCATATTTCTTCTCCACATAATAACTTACTTCTTTGCCTTTGTAACTATCTTTTATTACAGCAAAATCGCCAACTCCCATAAAAAATAAATAAGGTTTATTGGGTAAATCCATTTTCCAGGAATCGGTGCGGGTACCATCGGCATTTGTTTTTTGATTCACCAATAAACCATTGCTCATGGTTTTATATTTTGATGGCACCGTCATATTTATTTCTTCTGTTGTTTTTTGATTTGGCTTATCTATTGTAGGCAACCATGCGGAATTAAATTCAGATTCACCCTGCGTCCATATTTCAGTGAATTTATTTTTTTCAGAACCTGTTGGGTTAATAAAATACAAACCTTTCGCGCCAACTATGGAATTCGCTTCCAGTTTGCGCTCATTAGGTTTTGAAATGTAATCTATGAAGATGATATAATTTTCATTTGCCTTATACGTTCTGTCGAGTGAAATGCGCACGTTCAAAGTATCGTAAGAATATTTCAGCGGAATTTTTTTTCCGTCCTTGACAATTGAAATCTCATTAAAGGTTATTCCTTTTGCATCGAGATTCAAAGAATCTGTTGGATAAAAATGCGGATGAATTGTTATCCATTCTTTTCCGTACATCCATGCTTTTGTAAAATCAAATCGTCACATCCAATTTGGTGTGAACAAGATCATTGATTTTAGTTGCAGACGGACGATAAATTTTTTTCCAGGGTTCTTCTTTTTTGGTTGTATCTGTTGTTTGGGAAAACGCGCAGATAGTGCTTAGTAAGAATGCGCATGTAATTAGCCTTCTCATAATTGGTATTTTTATCAGTTGGGAAATAGGTCAGCAAATGTATCAGAAATATCGAGAACTACATTTAATACTTAAAAATTTTTCCGTTCACCATCACTTCCTGCGTCGCTTCATCAAAAGTTGCTTTATAGCCGGTGCGCACAGAAGCATTCGTCATAATTGTTGCAATGGAATGTGAGTATCCCGCTTCCACCGGAGCGTTAGGCTGCTTGCGGCTCCGCACACATTCCATCCAGTTACGTATATGGTTCGACGTTAGTATGTCTCCGCCGGTGTTTGCCGAAGCAACAACTTTTTCTTCCAGGTCAGACAAATTAATTTCGGGAAGCAAATTCGGTTTCATTCCCATTGCTGCTGCTTCTCTTTCATGCAGTCCGCCTTGCGGAGAAACTTTGTTGGTGTTAAGATTTAATTCACCGCCATTTGAATAATAAATTTCAGCCGGATTTTCATCGCCGTTATGCATGCGAGAACAAAAAATAACCTGAAAATTTTTTTCATTACTGTCGTCGCCATATTCAAAAACCGCAGTTGTTGTATCCCAATTTTTCCGTCCGTCTTTCCACACATATACGCCACCGTTAGTAGCAACGCTGCGCGGATGTTTCAGACCGCTGAACCAATGCACCGTATCAATCTGGTGGCTCATCCATTGCCCCGGCATGCCCGATGAATAGGGCCAGAACAAACGGAATTCAAGATAATGTCTTGCATTAAAAGGTTCATAGGGCCTGTTCAGTAAAAATCTTTTCCAGTCTGTGTCTTCTTCTTTCAATTGCGGCACCAGCGAAGGCCTGCGCCATCTTCCGGGTTGATTCACATTCCATGTCAATTCAACCATGGTGATGTTTCCAAATTTTCCCGACTGCACAAATTCCGCCGCAGCTTTATAATTATTTCCGCTTCTTCTTTGAGAACCAATCTGCACAATTTTTCCGGAATCTTTCACTGCTTTCAATGCCGCGCGATTATCTTCCATCGTTTCTGCAAAAGGTTTTTCTGCATACACATCACATCCTGCTTTCACTGCTTCGATCGTTAGCAGCGCATGCTGAAAATCTGCCGCACTCATAAAAACTGCATCCACCGATTTTGAATCGTACAATTCATCATTGTTGCGAAAACCTTTTACATCATGCTGCATTTTTTCTTTCCAAAAAGCTGCGCCTTCATCTCTCCTTTTATTCCATATGTCGGATACGGCAACAATATCAAAATTCAATTCCTTGTAATGATTCATAAAACTCGGCGCATGCGAACTGCGATGACGATCGGAAAATCCCACAACGCCAACGCGTACACGATCATTTGCTCCAATGATTCTCCGATAACTTTGTGCACTTAAACTTAACGCGCCAACATAAACGCCGGCGCTGGTTACAGCGCTTTTCTTAATAAAATCCCTGCGAGAATTTTTCATGATAAAATATTTTAGAAGAAAAATTTTTGTGACCTAAGCGACAGTACTACTATTAAACATTCTTGCGTCGCACTCTTGTACTGTTAGTTCTTTATTCAACACGCGTCAGAAATTTCATTTCTCTCCACCATCCACCCCGAAAAAAATTACCCATGTCAATAAATCTTCCGTAAAGCTAATAAAACGATGTTCTGCATGCGCGGGAACAAATAAAAAATCTCCCTGTTTAAATGAAAAGCTTCTTCCTTCACAATAAAAATTTCCTTCACCGGAAATAATTATATACACTTCATCCTTATCATGCGGTTGCTGTTTGTCGGTTTTATCCGGACGATAAACTTCAACATCCAACGTGCCGTGTTTGAAAAGCGACACAAATTCTTTATCCGATTCTTTCAGTTTTTGTAATGCTTCAGAAGCAGAAATTTTAATGTTACTGTTCATTGTGAATGGTGAATTGTTAACAGTCGACAGTCGATGGTCAACTGTCGACTGTCGACTAAAAGTGAAAATCCAAAAGTTACGTGAGTCCTATCTCATAATGTCTTTCAGGAATTTCAATATCTGTAAAACCTTTTTTCAACAATCGATCTTTAAATGCCTGCTGCACTACATAGTCGCCGTGCACCAAAAATAATTTTTTTACTTGTCTCGCATCCTGGCAGGAGAGAAATTGTGAAAGATCATTATAATCTCCGTGCGCGCTCATGCTGCGAATGCTTCCTACTTCTGCATGCACTTCATGTTCTATGCCAAATATATTTACTTCTTTAGCGCCAGCCATCAGCTTGCCACCGAGTGAATGTGGTTCGCAATAACCAACCAACAAAATAGTGTTGCGCGTGTTTTCAATATTATTGCTGATATGATGTTTCACTCTTCCAGCTTCTGCCATACCGCTTGCAGAAATAATAACAAAAGGCCCGTTGCGATAGTTGAGCGATTTTGATTCATCAACGGATTTAATATATTTCAAACCTTTAAAAGCAAATGGATCGTTATCCGTTTGCAAAAGTTTTTGAATTGTTTTATTAAAATACTGCGGATATTTTTTTACAATTTCTGTAACTGTAATGCTAAGCGGGCTATCAACAAAATAATCCAACGCAGGCAAACGATTTTCAATTTCGAGTTGGTTCAAAGCGAATAAAATTTCCTGTGTGCGTCCGACGCTAAAAGCAGGAATAATAAGTTTGCCTTTCTTTTGCAAACAGGTTTTTTCAATCCATTGCAACAGCAGGTCTGGAGTGTTCACGTCCGGATCATGCAAACTGTTTCCATAAGTGGATTCTATCAGAATATAATCTGCCTGCGGAAATTCCTGCGGAGATTTTAATAACACATCGCGGTATCTGCCCACATCCCCGCTGAATGTGAGCGCAGTTTCTTTTCCATCCTCTTTTATTTTTAAATGAACTGTTGCGCTGCCAATAATATGTCCGGCATCCAAATACATGAACTGCACATTTTCGTCAATAGCAAACCAGCTGTTATATTCAACAGTTGCAAAAAGATCAATTGCCTGTTTTGCATCTTCTTCATTATACAACGGCTGCAGGTAAGATTGCCCTTCTGCTATTCTTCTTTTATTAGCGAACTTGATATCTTCCTGCTGAATATTTGCCGAATCTTCGAGGAGAACGCTGGTTAATTCTTTTGTTGCAGGTGTACAAAATATTTTTCCGCTAAAACCGTCTTTAACAAATTTTGGTATGAGTCCGCTGTGATCAATATGCGCATGAGATAAAATAAGATAATCAACATCGGCAGGATTGAAGCCCCACTCACGGTTAAGTGTATCTGTTTCCGGTCCCATTCCCTGGAACATACCACAGTCGAGCAAATATTTTTTTCCGTTTTTTAAAGTGAGCAAATGTTTAGAGCCTGTTACTGTTCGCGCAGCGCCATGGAAAGCAATCTTCATGATGATAATTTGAATGTAAGATAAGATATTATGGATTTACGATTTCAGATTTACGGTTTCAAATTTCTGCACTAAATATATTATTATTTAGTTTTGAATTTTCTTTTACAGCCTGATAAATTTATTATGTAAATGCACCTAAGGAAATCGTAAATCGTAGTTCGTAAATCTTAAGTCACCTGTCATTTGTATAACGATGGCTCCAGTGCCTGCGGCGTCCAGTTAAGCAGAAACTCCAGAACTTTTTGTTTGTTGTAACTTTTTCCCTGCTCGAGATATTCTGAATTTTGCGTGTGAATGCGATTGCCATTTTCATCAAGAATTATAAAAACGGGAAAGCCGAAACGCTGCGGATAGCCATACTTCGCGAAGATCGTTTTGTTCTCATTTTCCTGGCTATAGTTTAAATGATAAATCAGGAAACATTTATTGAGCAAAGAATCTATCGAACTGTCGGCATGTGTAAAACGATTGAACTCGATACACCAGCTGCACCAGTTTCCGCCTGCCGAAGTAAAACATGTTTGTGTTCAATTCTTGCAAGTTTTACCAAAGCGGAAATATCATTTTCTGCATTTGCAGATGGATTGTAAATTTTTGTATCGGTTGTTTGTGCATGAGAATGCAATAAAAATAATGACAGAAATAAAATACAAAAAAGCTTTTTCATTTTATTTATTTTAAGATTCGTTTAATTATGTTGCAGCACATTGCCGAATAGAAATACAAATGTACAAGAGTGCGACGCAACGATGTTTAATAGTAGTAACGGTGATGGGTACATAAATTATTTAATCTTTCTAATCCCACAAATCACTCCGAATCCCCGTTGAGACATTATTTATCCACTTCAACTATGCAAGCTATAACCCCTTTATTATTTGCATCTGTTTTAAAATGCATATTGCCTTTTGCATTTGCATCGAAATGTACATTTTGGATCAGCCTGTTTCCCAAAATTGCATTAAGCCGAAAAGCATAGTCCTGCTGAGGGTTTTGGCTGATCTGTTGGTTTAACGAATTCCAGCCTAAAGAATCTTTACTAACGATAACGGCCATGTAATCTTTTGTACCAATGCTGTCCGGCGTCATGCTTTTATTTTTTGGAAACAGACGATATCCTGCAATGCCGCAAAAAGGAGAATATCTCGTTTTCGTATGATCATCACTGTTAGGATAAGGAAATAATGTATAGCTCGTTCCGTCAGTTTCTTTACCAAAAACATAAATGTAACATTCGGTTGAGTTTTTTATTTCCATTTTAAATCTTGTTCCGGGTTTTACAGGCGATGTTGTTTCAAAAATATTATTGTTTGAATTTTTCAACTGTATGTGGTCTCCCGAAACAGCTTTGTTATTGCTATAGGTGATCTTCACCAATCCAATTTCACATTCAAAAGGTTCATTGGCGGCTGCGCCAACTTTTGTCATAGGTTCAATTCCATATGCCTCGCGCGTAAAAAATTTAAAATCATCGTAGCGAATCCATGCAAAGCCATTGTTTCCCCATTGTGATCCCCAGCTATTCATGAGCAAAAAAGCGCCACCATATTTTTTATCATCATAGCCAACCACGCATTGCGCATGACCGCCGAAGCCCATCATATTTCTATCTTCATCGGTTGGATTCCAAACATCTTGTCCCATCATCGGTTGCATATATGATCCGCCAATCATCATACCAACCACAACCGGCGCACCTTGCGAAAGGTTTTCTTTGATCGCGCGCAAATCAATTGCATCAGTTCTATCGCCGGCCGACAAACGATTAAATCCTCGCATTCTATATCCTTCTGCCTCTTCTAATAATTGCTGATCGGGTTGTCTTGAACAATCATTATCAGAATATGGAAACCTGTCGTAACCAACCGAACCTTTCTGCGTCATAAACTCCATCGCTTTTTGAATATAAGAACCATCGCATCCATCCATACCAATTTGATTATACAAAAAAGATGGACTGAACTTTAGTGAATTCGGATCTTGTCCTGTGCGAATTGCTTCTTCAATAGTTCTTGCACCATATGCGCTGCTCCACGCGACACAACTTCCCTGGTGACCCTGATCGCCAACAGCAGGAGCATACTTTTGTAAATTGGCAGATTCAGGCAATGGATTTTTGCTTTCATCATCATCAAGCGATTCGTAAATTTTTGCTTTTGCAAATTGTTTTGGATCGAGAAGTCCGCCGGTTGCAAGTTGCGAAGCTTGCTGCACAATTGCATTATTGCAACCGCCGCTGCGAAAGAAAAAATATCCAATACCTATGATCACTAATAACAATAATAATCCGCGACCGCGAAATAAACCCAATAATAAAGGAATCAATGCAAATAATCCGCCGCCTCCAAAACCGCCACCACCGCCACTATCACCGCCACTGCTTTCCTGCGGATCAACCGGATCATCTTCCATGCGAATAGGCATAAGAAATAAATTTAGTTATGATAAAAGTAAATAGGAAGAATAAAATAATTTGAATTCTTCATTTAATTTCTCCGTTAATTCTATAACCGCAAATTATAAAACCTGCTTTTAATAAAGTAGATTTTGAAATCTTATTATCAATATTACAACGCGCCGCAGGAACTCTGCTCATTTTATATGCTTCGTTTTTTAATTCCTGAACCATTAAACTGCCAAAACCTTTTTGGCGAAATTTTTCTTTTACTTCGTAATATAAATCTGCATAAGGCATATTGTAATTCAGCATCAGCCCGCCGCTTGCAATCTCTTCATCATTTTGTTTTAAAATATATTTACGATCATCCTGGTGATCATTTTTTTCCGATAATTTTTTTTGAAGAATTGTGTTTGCTATAAAAAAATTAGTTTGAAAATGATCTTCAAAAAGTATTGCTTCTGCATTAATATTTTGCGCATGCTCATACAACATTGACGATAGCAACAAATCGTTACTCTGGCATTCTATAAATGGAGCGCCGCATGTGGTGTGAAATTTTTCGAAAATTATATTTGCAAATTTTCTGTGTGGATTTGTTATGTAAAATTCAAAAATTGCATCTCTGTCTTCTCTTTTATCTTTTCCCCAAACTGCGCCATAGCCAACTTTTGTATCATCAATAAAAAAAGAATAAGTATCAGCCCATCCATAGGTATGGCATTTATTATAGATAAACTGAAAATTATTTTCGTGAAGAAATAAAACACGGAGGGATTGAATTTCTTCTAATTCTGATTTGATGATTTTTATTTCCATATTAATCTGAACTATAGAAACAGCAATTTATATTTTGAAAGAATTCTACAAAATTTCAACGAGGTTTCTTAATATATCATCAAACGATTCTCTTTTGCGGATTAGGTGCGGCTTGCCGTCTTTCACAAACACTTCGGCCGGGCGTAACCGTGAGTTGAAGTTGGATGACATTTCAAATCCATACGCGCCCGCATTATAAAAAACAAGATAATCGCCTTCGCGCACTTCTTTTATATTTCTATCCCATGCAAATGTGTCGGTTTCGCAAATATTTCCAACAACAGAATATTTCTTTTCAGCGCCATCTGGGTTACTGATATTTTCAATGCGATGATACGCATCATAAAACATCGGACGTATGAGGTGATTAAAACCACTGTCAACACTTACAAACACAGCCGTTGATGTTTCTTTTATTACATTCACTTTGGTAATAAAATAACCACATTCACTTACAAAAAATTTTCCCGGCTCAAACCAAACTTGCAGAGGTTTTCCGTTTGGGTTTGGATGATTTGCAAATGCTTCGCTTACTTTTTTTGCCAGCAAATTAATATCGGTTTCTGTGTCGCCTTCTTTATATGGAACTTTAAAACCGCCGCCGAGATCAATAAATTCAAGTTCATGAAAATGCGGAATGACATCAAACAACACATCAATTCCTTTTACAAAAACGTCAACATCTTTAATATCACTTCCGGTGTGAATGTGGAGATCATTTATAAAAATATTATACTGATGAACGACTGCGAGAACTTTTTCGATTTGATCAACCGGAATTCCGAATTTACTTTTATCGTGGCCTGTGGAAATTTTTAGATGACCGCCGGCAAGAATATTCGGGCGTAAACGAATGCCGACAGGATAGCTATGCCCGAATTTTTTTCCGAATTTTTCAAGATTGGAAATACTGTCGATATTAATTATTACGCCAAGACTTTGCGCTTCTTCGATTTCAGAAAAATTAATTCCGTTGGAAGTATATAAAATATTTTTTGGAGAAAAGCCTGCGTGCAAAGACAATTTTACTTCGTAAATAGAACTGCAGTCAACACTCACTCCGAGCGATTTTATATATTTAAGAATGCTCACGTTGGTTAACGCTTTGCAAGCGTAAAAAAATCTTGTGTTGGTTTTTGCAAATGCATGTTGCAGTTTATCGTATTGCTCTTGTATCTTTTCTGCATGATAAACATATAACGGTGTTCCGAACTCGTTTGCTATTTGCATTAATTGAGATGAAGAAAGTTGCTGTGACATATTTTGCGAATATACAACTCAAGATAGATTTCACGCAAAGACGTTGAGGCGCAAAGAAAAACACTTTGTTTCTGCGGCGTGCGCGACAACTATTAATATGAAGTGAAAATTAGAAATTGAAACTGAAGTTCAATAGTAGTATAAAAGATGAAAGGATTGCGACGCAACGATGATGCTATGAAAAACCGAAGCTGGTATTAAAAATATTTTATTGAAAAACTATCTGAATATTTTATTTTTTATCATCCTCATTTTCCAGCAGTTCGCCGCTTTCGCTTACTATGAGCGGGTTTGCGGGGTTTTCAATTTCTTCAACGTGCGAGTTGGTAATTGATGTAGGTATGAGATTATCTGCAAAAACTTCTTTGAGTTTTGGTAAATCTTCGGGCGAATTTATTCCGAAATAATCCATGAACGTTCTGGAAACTGTATAGATAAGCGGTTTGCCGGGAAGCTCTTCGTTTCTTCCGGAAATGACAACTAATTCTTTTTCGAGAAGTTTTTGAATGGAGTAATCGCAGTTCACTCCGCGAATGGATTCAATTTCACTTTTTGTAACCGGTTGTTTGTATGCAATGATGGCGAGCGTTTCCAACGCTGCGTTGGATAATCTTTTCAAAAATTTTTCGCCATTGAGTTGCGCGATGGTTTTATAATATTCTTTTTTGGTAAGAAATTGTAATCCGCCGCCACTTTGTTTTATTTCAAACGGATAAAATGATGTTTTGTATTTTTCAACGATTCCGTCAATAGCAGTTTGAATTTGGTCGAGTGTAAATTTTTCATCCATAAACCCAAAGGCATTATTGATAAGCTCGGTGAGTTCCATTGAGGTCAGCGGCTTATCGCTTGCAAAAATCAGCGCTTCTATATGAGGAATTATTTCGGAGATTTCCATGGTGAAAGTTTCGTTTGTTGATGACCGTTAGCCGATGACCGTCAACAGTCGACGGACAACTGTCAACAGTGTTATCCCTGCAATGCCGCCGCCCCGCTTACTATTTCTGTTAATTCGGTTGTGATTGCGGCCTGGCGTGCGCGGTTGTATGAAAGGCGCAGCGAACGCAGCAACTCCTGTGCATTTTCTGTTGCTTTGTCCATCGCCGTCATGCGTGCGCCATGTTCGGATGCGCTTGAATCGAGCACTGCTTTATATAATTGCGTATTTAAAATTTTAGGCATTAGCTCACTAATCAATTCCTGCTTTGATGGTTCAAAAATAAAATCACTTTTTTTAGCGCCAACTTTTTTTGGTGTTTTTGGAATAGGTAAAAATCTTTCCACAGTAAATATTTGCGTTGCTGCATTTCTGAATTCGCTGTAAACAATTTCCACTGCGTCGAAATCTTTAATTTCAAAAGCTTTTACTGCAGCTTGAGCGCAAGTCTGTACGTTTTCAAAATTAAGATGCATGAAAATGTCGCGGTATGTTTCGCTTACCTTAAAATTATTTTTCAGAAAATGATCGTAACCTTTTTTGCCGATAGCCCAGATGAACACATTTCCTTTTGCCGATTGCGCGGAATATTTTTCCCTGATGGTTTGTTTGGCGAGTTTGATGATATTGGCATTGAATGCGCCGCACAAAGACCTGTCGCTGGTAATAACAATCAACAATACTTTTTCAACATGACGTTCGGCGGCAAGATTGGATCCCATTTCACCTTCGGAATTACTTACGATGTTGCTCAACACTTCCTGTAATTTTTTTGCATAGGGTCGCATCTGCACAATTGCATCCTGCGCGCGGCGCAATTTTGCTGCGCTCACCATCTTCATAGCTTTTGTGATCTGCTGGCTGTTTTGAAATGCTTTGATCCGGTTTCTTATCTCCTTTAACTGTCCTGGCATAACGCTTTTTTAAATTGGCCGCAAAGATAAAGGATAATTGAGAATTGATAATGGATAATAGATAATTGAGGGTTGAATGATAAATTATGAATTAATAAGGCATAGCTCAATAGTAGTACAACCGATGAACGTAATGCGACGCAACGATGTTCAATAGAGGACAAATGCCGGTTACCAAAAAAATAATGAATAATTAATAATTAATAATGAATAATTAGTGAAGTATGATTGACCTGAAGAAATCAGACATCATAATATCGTACTTTCGCGTTTCAAATTAAGTATGGCAAAAGCTGCGAAGAAAAAACCGGTTATTTTAATTACCAACGATGACGGAATTACTGCGCCCGGAATTCAAAACCTTGTTGAAGCGGTAAAAGATTTGGGAAAAATTGTTGTAGTTGCGCCCGACAAACCGCAATCCGGAATGGGTCATGCAATTACTATAGGTACTCCGTTGCGGCTGCATCCTGTTCATTCGTTCAGCGGCATTGAAGCGTGGCAATGCACGGGCACGCCGGTCGATTGCGTTAAACTTGCTGTGGATAAAATTTTGCATCGTAAACCCGATCTTTGTTTGAGCGGAATTAATCATGGAGCCAATCATTCCATCAATGTTATTTATTCCGGAACAATGTCGGCAGCGGTTGAAGCGGCGATTGAAAGCATTCCGTCCGTCGGGTTTTCATTGCTGGATTATAGTCTGGAAGCGGATTTCAGCGCTTCAAGAAAATATGCAAGAATTATTGTAGAAAATCTTTTGGAAAATTCGCTCGACAAACATCTTATTCTGAATGTAAATATTCCTGCGGTGCCGGATAGTTTGATCAAAGGAATGAAGATTTGCAAACAGGCCTATGCCAAATATGAAGAAGATTTTGTAGAAAGAAATGATCCCAACGGAAGAAAATATTATTGGCTAACCGGACAATTTGTGAACTTTGACAAAGGAAAAGATACCGATGTTTGGGCGCTCGAACATAATTATGTAAGTGTTGTTCCTGTGCAATTTGATTTAACCAATTACGTTCTTAAAGCAAAAATTGAAAAACACTGGAAATTATAATTTGCCACAGATGCACAGATAATCTGCAGCTATATCAAAACCAAAATTGAAAAACATTAAATGTCAGTGCTTAAAAAAGATAACCTGAAATTGGGATTGCTGCTTGGTTTTATTGCGCCAATATTAAGCATGGTTGTTTATTATTTTGTAAAATTTTATCCGCATTTTTCAATAAGAGATTTTTTGTTTTTTTTACGCAATAACCCTGGGCAAATAAGCGCAATAGCGGTTCCCTGCCTTGTATTAAATATTGCAATGTTCACTTACTATATTAACTTCCATCTCGACAAAACTGCAAAAGGCATATTTACGACTACTTTGATTTACGCCGTAATTACTTTGATAATTAAATTTATGTTGTAGGGAAGCTAATAGCCAATAGCTATTAGCTGACAGCTTTTACTAACAGCGATGCATAACCGAAAATTCGCAAATCGTAAATCGTATTTCGTACATCGTAAATCATATTTATATTTGCCTGAATTATTCAATCAATTTCATGAGATATTATTTCATTGCCGGCGAAGCATCGGGCGATCTTCACGGAAGCAATCTTATTAAAGAAATAAAAAAATTAGATGGTGAGGCGATAATGCGATGCTGGGGCGGAGATTTAATGGAACAGGCCGGAGCCGTTGTTGACAAACATTACCGCGAACTTGCTTTTATGGGTTTTACGGAAGTGCTCATGAATATCAGAACCATTTTGAAAAACTTTTCTATTTGTAAAAAAAATATTTCGGCATTTCAGCCGGATGTAGTTATTCTTATAGATTATCCCGGTTTTAATTTACGTATGGCAAAATGGGCAAAGCAACACAATTATAAAGTGGTTTATTATATTTCTCCGCAGGTTTGGGCATGGAAAGAAAATCGTGTGAAAATTATTAAAGCTTGCGTTGATAAAATGATAACCATTCTTCCATTTGAAAAAGATTTTTATAAAAAATGGAATTACGATGCGGATTATGTTGGTCATCCATTAGTAGAAGCAGTTTCCGGTTTCCAGTTTCCGGTTTCAGGCAACCAGCAACCAGCAACCAGCAACAAACTCCAAACTCCAAACTCCAAACCAATCATCGCTCTTCTTCCCGGAAGCCGCAAACAGGAGCTGCATCATAAGCTGCCAATTATGTTAGAGGTAACGAATTTTTTTCCCGGCTATACTTTTATTATTGCAAAAGCGCCGTCACAGGAAGATGAATTGTACAACGAATATTTAAAAGATTACCCGGAAGTTTTAACTGTGCGAAATCAAACCTATGATTTATTGTCGCAGGCAAAAGCAGCGTGTGTTACATCAGGAACTGCAACTTTAGAAACTGCATTATTCGGCGTGCCGGAAGTGGTTTGTTATAAAGCCGGAAATATTTCTTATCAAATTGCAAAATGGCTTGCGCATGTAAAATATATTTCTCTCGTGAATCTTATTCTGGATAAACCGGTGGTGACAGAATTGATACAGGAAAAGTTAACCGTGGAAAATTTGCGCAAAGAATTAAATGAAATATTAAATGATACGCAAAGAATACAACAAATAAAATCTGATTATGCCGAATTGAAAAATGTATTAAGCAATAACGGAAATGCGTCTGCGAATGCGGCTGAAATTGTTGTGAAGTTTTTAGAGAGTAAAAAGTAAAAAGTAAAAATGAGAATCTTGAACTGTTTTTAATTTTTACTTTTTAATTTTTACTTTGAAATCAGTGTTTCTTGAAAAATAAAAAACGAACGAGGATAATTATAACGCCGGCTAAAAACATAAAAATGGAAATACGGTTAATGCCATGCATGTATTTCATCCATCTTGTATTTGGAGCATTAGGGTCTCTTTTTTTTATGTAGAGGTATTCAGCAATTTGTCTTAGCACGCCCATAAAAAACTCTTGTTGGTATTCAAAGATAATAACAGATTCAGGAAAGAATGGTTGAAAATATTTTTGTGATGAATTCTTTTATATTTGCAATCCTTTCGGGGAATTAGCTCAGCTGGCTAGAGCGCTTGCATGGCATGCAAGAGGTCGTCGGTTCGACTCCGATATTCTCCACAAAAATAATTTTCAGAATAACTGGATCACATCATGCCTGATAAGAAATTTTGCTGCAAAAATTCCTGCTGTAAATATTGCAGCAGCTATAGGAATCATTCCTGCTATTAATTCTTTATTAGAATACCTGCTTAAAAAATTATGATAGATTTCAATTATTCCAACATCCTGAACTGTTTGTATGCTCTGATCTATCGCTCTTATTAAGATATGCCTCACAAGTTGTATTCTTTCATCGTAATCGTTTTCGTACGGATTAGGAAATTCCACCGAATCCATTAATTTAAACTCCCTCGATTCTTTTCCTAAAAATCTTTCTATGTATGATAATGATTGCTGTTGCCAAATGTAATAACTATCGTAATCAGGATTTTCAAAGAGCGTTTTATGATTTTTTAAAAGAGCGAGAGCTTTATCATTTCTCATGTAGTTTTTTGTCAAAGTTACGCGAGTAGCGTTGATATTGTTATTGTTAGATTTTTTTACAAGCAAGTGAATTGTTTGCCGTTTAACAAATATTTCAAGATGGAATTCCTCAGTCTCTTTTACCTTTGTATCCTAAAATATATTTCAGATGATATCGAAACAAGAATTAAAAGAGAAGACGGGCTATGATTCATTTCTGAAATTCAAGAGACATTGTTTACGCTCCTCAATTTCTGAAAAATCCATTGGCCTGACCAAATATTATTACGATAAAAATAAAGTCGTAGATCTTGACATTAAGCCGGAAGAGCTTTTTATGATGGCGGATAATGAAATAATCAAAAAGAAAAATAAAAAGAAACTAATAAAGCATTAGCAGAGAATCACCATCTACGATTTATACTAACGGAAACAAATAAGTAAAGCTTGAAATCGTAATTCATATTTCGTAAATAGGTTGTCTCGCTTTTTATTATTTCGTAGCTGCTTCCTGGGTATAATTTACAGGTAAACTATTATTTGATGATGCAACCGTTGACACTATTGGTTTGCCCGTTTTATGCGTTGCATTAAATTCTTCTCCAAGGAACATGGCAACTGTTGAGGCAAACTGATTTTGATAAATTTTTTCCGGGTTATGCATTTCCCCGAGTGGCGCTGTATCCGGACCTATAACGGCCATCCATATCTCACCAGATCCTTTTGTGAACCAATTATGCCCGTGCCAGGTTGCAGCATCTTTTCCTCTGCCGTGATCGGTTGTAATGATGAACGTGGTATTATCTTTATAAAACGGATCCGTTTGCACGGCATACCACAATTCAGCAACCATTTTATCAAAACTATTTGCCTGCTGCAAATAACTGTCGTATTTATTTTGATGTGCGAACTCATCTGTTTCTCCCAAACTTAAAAAAACAATTTTCGGATGATTATGATTGATATATTCTTTTGCAGCTACCGACGTAAGCACATCATACCGCGTATGAGTTTTATGAACAACCTGGCCTTGCACTTCATTTATTTTATCACTTAAATCGTCATTATCCGTTGCTGAATCATAGCCGCTGTTAATATAAATTTTGCTGCGTTTTATATTTATGATGCTTGGAAACATGTTCCATGAGGCAAACGCAACTACTTTTCCATTATAATCTTTTTGCGAATTGAAATATTCAAGAATGTTCTGGTTGCGATTGTTGATACGGATGTTCGGAATAAATAACGGGTCGGCATAGCCCGTTAAAATTTCGTTGTATCCAGGATAAGAAATTTTAAAAATGTTTTTTACATTCACCCTGCTGTTCTCCAAACGATTTCCATAGAGTTGTCCTTTTTTTGCAATCACGCTCCAGAAAAAAGGCATGAGTTTTTTTCTGCGTTCTTCGGCATTATCGGCCCAGTATAAATCTTTTAATAAAGAAGTATCCTGAACATAATCCGGGTTGTTAATAATTGTGGAATCTGCGCCGGTAAATACTTCCTGCCACCGAAATCCGTCGGTGGTGATGATAAAAACATTTTTTGTTTTCAGTCGAGTTTGCGCGGAAATAACGGAGTAAAAAAATATTGCCGCAAGAAAAAGAGGTAATTTCATTTAAGTGGTTTTGCAAAAATAGATCGCCAACATAAACGCAATTTTATTCAAACATTAACTTTGAGTTACGCTTTGAGTTAAGCACATATGTTAATATCGTATTGTGGTTGTTGAATATGTTTTGAAAAAAAAGAAAATAATTTTGCGCATGTTCTTACAAAAAAAAAATATCATTATTACCATCATAGCTGTTGGTGCTTTTTTTTCTGTGCAGGCGCAAAATGAGTGGCGCCTGAAAAAAGAACAATCTGGAATAAGAATATACATGCGCACTAATGCGCATTCTTCTTTTAATGAAATAAAAGTTGAAATGACCATTCAATCAAAATTATCTTCGCTGGTTGCATTGTTGCTTGATGTGCCCAATCACGCGCAATGGGTTTATAATGTCAAATTTTCTTACATAATAAAAAAGATCGCCGCCAATGAATTGTATTTTTATGAATTAATAAATTCTCCGTTTCCTGCAAGCGACCGCGATTTGGCTGTTCATTTAAAAATTACGCAGGATTCGCAAACGAAAACAATGAGTGTTTCTGCAATTAATATTCCCAATTATATTCCACAAAAGAAAAACGTTGTTCGCGTTCCTATATCAAATGAAACCTGGAAAGTAACTCCTGTTAATAATACTCTTCGCATAGAATATTATCTTGAAATTGATCCCGGCGGATCGGTGCCTGCATGGCTTATCAATAATTTTGCAGAAAAAGGTCCCTATGAATCTTTTAAACATTTGCAGGCGCAGGTGGATATTCCAAAATATAAAAACGCTTCTGTTTCTTTCATTAAAAATTAAAACTACTGTTGAAATTATTTTGCAAACACAAATTTCTTTTGCATTATATAGTTATAGGTGAGCCCGAGTAAAACGGAAGTTATCGTTTTAGAAATAATGTAATTGCATTTTATATAGTGCGTAAAAAAATAAATCCCTGCTGCAGAAAGCGCCAGGTTACCAATCCACACAAGAATATATTTAATAACCTGCGCAGATATTTTTCCATTCTCCGCATGGAATGCCCAACTTCTCGCAATAATAAATTGTGTAACGGCACCGGCAATGTTGCCGACAAGATTTCCTGCAACGTACCAAACTCCCAATACTTCAACCAAAAGTATTGTAATTAAAAAATCTATCAGTGAACCAATAATTGCAGATGCCTGTGCTTTTAAATAAGTAATCACTTTTTAAAGATAAGGATGAAGTGTGAAGTAATGATTAAGCTTTGTGAGGTATGAAGCATGAGATATGAAGTATGAAGTCGGATGTATGAAGTATGAAACCGGAGTGCTCGGATTAAATAATCATTTGCATTTTTCAATATGACAACCCTTGTCTTATACCCTACACCTCATACCTCATACTTCATACATCCGACTTCACACTTCATATTTCATTCTCCCGGATGATATTTTTTTTCTGCACGTTGCACCACATCTTCTTTATAAAAAAGTACATCTTTAAATTTGCCTTGTGTGTACATTAATGCCTGGTCGCTGAAATGTTTTGATAACGGGTTGCCGCTTTCTCCGCCGGCAAGCAAAGAGCGCGCTTTTATTTTTTCGCCAAACTCAACAACACAAATAAAACTGTTTCCATCTAAACCGTACCTCTTATTTGTGTTGGGAAAGAAAACGCTTGCATAAGATGGAATTTGTCCCCATAACGACGACGCAAAACCAACGGGAATGCTGGGTTGACCGTCGTCGAATTTTTCTTTCATCTCATCATTTATTCTTTGATAACGATTAATATCTCCCCACACAACATTCCATTTTCCCCATCTTTTTTTCATTGCATTGATCGCATCAACTAAGGGATGTAATAATTGTTGCGGCGTGGCGCGTTGTGCGAAGCATTGCGTTTTTGTTACCATGTCGGTTGCACCTGGATCGGCAATATGAAAAATTGCCGGTAATAATTTTTGTCCCCATTCAATTGCAAGATTTGTTGCAATGGATTTTTCTCCGGAATGCATATCCCAGTTTTTTAAAACCTCTACCGGTTCTTTTAATAATAAATACAAACTATCATCCGGTTTAATATTTTCAAAAGCATTTACAAGCGCCGGAATTAATTTTTCAAATGCTGCGAGATAAGTATCGTATCCCACATTGATCACTTTATCTATCGTGTAATTATTTTCTTTACTTAATAAACGAACTGCATTTACGGCCCGAAAATTTTCTCCGTCGGGCGCCATGTAAAATGGATAATTTTCTTTTTTAGGACTGTTGATTCCTGCAACTGAAAAAGGAGTGGAGTTGCAATTTTGAAGCCATCCGTTTGGCGGATTATATACATGAATAATCTGGTCGATGCTGTGAATTCCTTTCCATTCAGTTGCTGCAATGCTTCCGTCAACCGGTTGCGACCAATTGAATTTTGTATCCCTGATTGGAATAAAATTTCCATGCCAGTATGCAATATTTCCTTCTGCATCGGCATATACAGTATTATTGGAAGTGTTGCCGCGCAAATCAAGCACTTTTTTAAAATCTGCAAAACTTTTTGTTTTTGTTCGCAGCCAGCATTGCATCAATCCATTCATTGAACGATTATAAGAACGAACGCTGATCCAATGCTCATTTCTTTTTGCCATAACCGGACCGTGCTGTGTAAAATAAACGGTGATGTTTTTTGATTTGATTTTATCATCCTGTTTATAGCTGATGATAATATTTTTTTGCGTAACCGGTTTTAATTCGTGCTCATATTCATAAAACCATTTTCCATTTTGGTTGCTAACTTTTTCTATGTAAGCATCGGAAACATCCACTGCGCTTGATGTGTGCATCCATGCGCAATGTTCATTAAATCCCTGGTACACGAAAAATTGTCCCCACGTTACGGCGCCGTAAACATTCAATCCTTCATCACTTATCATATGCACTTCCGGCCGAAAATAAAAAGTTACGTGCGGATTAATGTACAATATAGCATGATGAGATGCTGTGATAGAAGGAGCAAATGCAAAACCATTTGAGCCGGTTAATATTTCATCAAAATTATTTTGAGAAGTCATCGCAGTTTGTGCTGCCGCTCCGGAATAAAAATTTTTTAATTCACTTGCTGATATTCCTGCAGTATTTATTGCGCCGATACTTCCGTCTGTCCATAGTAATGTATACCACGGTTCAAAATGGTTTAATAATGCTGGTTTAATATCAGCATGTTTGTACAAAAAATAATTTACGCCATCTGCAAAAGCGTCGCACAATTTTTTTAACCACGTAGGAGCATTGTTGTAATCTTTTATCGCATCTGCGGAATCAATAACAAGGCGAATCAACAAATCATTATACAAATCATTTTCTCCGTTTATTTCTGCAAGCCGTCCCAACTTCTCAATATAATTCCTCTCCACTCTTTTAAAATCGTCTTCACATTGAGCATATAATAATCCAAACACAGCATCAGCGTCCGTCTTTCCATACACGTGCGGAATTCCCCAATTATCACGTATGATGGTAACCTGAGCTGCTTCCTTTTTCCACCGCTGCAGTTCAGCATTTGAATGTTGGGCAAAAATATTTTTTGCGGAAGCGATTAAAAGTAAAATGCAAATAATCTTTTTTGAAATCATTATTTTTTTATTGCAATCAGTGATTGAAGATAAAACGAAAATTATTTTTCCGGATCATTTTTATGATTCGTTCCGGAATTTTACAAAAACGGCATTACTGTTATCTAATGATTTTTTTGCGTAATTTCAATTCGACTATTTCTTTATAACTGTTATGAGGCTTGATTTTCCAAGAAAAATCCGCAGCGGCTATCTTGCAGCTTTTTTGCTGCTGCTTTTTTCCTATATACTCACCATCGCCGCAGTTGTGCAATTAAGAAAGCAAAATCAATGGGTCAGTCATACCCGCGAAGTAATCAATAAACTGGAATTGCTGATTTCTTATCTTAAAGATTCAGAAATAGGATTGCGCGGACTGATTATGATGAAAGACGAAAATTATTTATTGCCATATTATACGAGTCGCAGAAAAGTGGATTCGATGTATACCAGTTTAAAAAGTGATGTAAAGGATAACCAGACTGAATCTGGAAGAGCAGATACACTGGGAGATTTATTGATAAAAAAGTTTGCAGTTATTTCTGAACAGCTCGACACTTTGCGCGACAATCATCTTGAAATGAATGATTTTATAAAAGACAAAGCGCATGAAAGTAAAATATTGATGGACTCAATACGCAACCTTGTTGGATTGATGGAAAACCGCGAGAATGACTATTTAAAACAACGTACAGACGAGGTTTCATCTTCAAACAAGGCAGTTTATACTATTATTGTTGTTTCGCTTGCTATTTCCATATTGCTTCTGATCTATTCCATTATAACTTTTGCGATAGAGAATAAAGAAAAAAGAAAAGCAACGTCGCAGGCAGAAGATTATCACACGCAATTAGAAAAAAGAATTGTTGAATTGAATTCAGCCAACAATGAATTGCTCGAATTGCGCAGCATAGAAAAATTTGCGAGCACAGGAAGAATAGCGCGGGTTATTGCGCACGAAATAAGAAACCCTCTTACCAATATTAATTTGTCGGCAGATCGTTTATATGGCGATGACCTGGGAGAAGAAGAAAAAAAACATTTGATCGAAATTATTCTGCGCAATTCAACACGCATAAATCATCTTATAACCGACTTACTAAACGCAACAAAATTTTCTGAATTAAATTATCAGAATACAAACATTAACAGCCTGCTCAATGAAACTTTACAATTTGCTGCAGACAGGGCTGAACTGAATAAGATCACTATAGAAAAAAGATATGCTGCTAATATTCCACCTATAAAAGTGGATAAGGATCGCATCAAAATTGCTTTTCTTAATATAATTGTCAATGCTATTGAATCGATGGATGCCGCAAACGGAAAACTTTTGATCGAAACAATGATGAAAAATGGAACGTGCATAATAAATATTTCCGACAATGGAAAAGGAATTGATAAAGAAACATTGTCAAAAATTTTTGATCCGTTTTTCACTTCTAAAAAAGATGGCAACGGACTTGGATTAACCAACACGCAGAATATTATTTTAAATCACAAAGGAAAAATTCAGGTAAGCAGCGAACTAACGAAAGGAACTACTTTTAGCATTACGTTGAATATTGCATCGAATTAAGGAGCAGGATACAAGAATAGAGATACAAGAATCAAGGTACAAGATTCAAGCTTGTGCCTTGATTCTTGTATCTTGAATCTTCACGTGTTCATTTAATTTTTGCAATTCAAGAATAGTAGTTTTGCCATCTTCACTTTCGTGATACATCGGAATAAATTTTCTTCCAAAAATTATTTCATCATAAACATAGGATGTTCTTTGCTGCACAATGGTTGAATACACATCATCAAAACCTCTTATCAAAACATATACTTCAACATCTGCAACTTTCATATCTTCATGGCTAAATCCAAGCAATGGGCTTTTATCATCTATCGGGTGAACCACCGTCCAGTTCATCGGCAAATTATCAACCCTGCTTCTTTCCAATTCAAGACTGTAAAATTTGTACATCGGGTCACCGCCGTTTTCGCGCAATTGTAAACCAATAGTAAGCTTGATTTCTACATCCGTCAACGCATGATTTTCTTTATAAGGAACAAAACGAAACATCAGCGCAGTTTTATCCTGGTAAGGAGAAATTAATGCATGCTCGCTGAAAGCCAGGTAGGACTTGGGTTTGGCGAAACGTCCATAAATTAAACCGGTAGCAATTGCGAAAGATAAAAACCCGCTCACCGCTTCAATGGATGCAACAATATTAGCTCCGTCGCCTATTGGATTCACGCGGCCATAACCAACAGTTGTAAAAGTCTGCGTGCTGAAAAAAAATAATTCTTTGAATTTAGTCCATGGCGAGGTTGCTATCATTCCCTGCAATTGATCGGCGCCAACAATCCAATAAACAAATGTGAAAACGAGGTTGGCAAGAAAATAAAAAATAAAAATGGTGCTGATGAATTTCCATCTTGGCATATTGAGCATGATATGATAAATGTCATATCGCGACATAAGCGAAATGCCTTCTTTGCGCAAATTAAAACTGCCATCACGATTTATAAATCTTCCGCCATAATCTTTGGCATTTGTTCCAAAACCCGTGTCGTTATTGGTTTTTGAAAATGGGTTGATATGTTTATGCGTTGCCATAGCTGTTCATTTGTTATACGAATTTAGCAATACGCAAATTAATTCGTGCAATTCGCTAAAATTCGTGATTACTTTTCAATGAGTTTTTCATCAATATGGTAAGCCGCAATTTCATTTATAGAAGGATCCTTTTTTGCATCGGTAATTATAACATCAAAAAGATCCGTTTCAATTTCCGGAAAAGTAAGAATTCGTTTTTTACCAATCGTTTTGCCGCTGATCTCTTTTACAATTTCATTATTTCTTTTTATTTGAATAGTGAATGATTTTATTTTTTGTCCGAGTGCTATTGGTTCACGAAGCATAATACAATTAATGCCGGAAACTTTATTCAATTTGATTTCATAGGTATTTTGATTTGTTGCGCCGAATTTTTTTGATGCCACCGGTTTTGCAAAACTTTTCTCTCTTAATTTTTTAAAACCAACCAACACAGCGCTGTCGTGTTCGTTAATTAATCCTCTTCTATCCGGCGGAACATTTAATAATAATGTTGCGCCTCTGCCGACAGATTTTAAATACAATTGAAATAATTCTTCCGGAGTTTTTACTTTTTCATCTTCATTTTTATGATAAAACCAACCTGGCCTGATGCTCACATCACATTCTGCAGGTATCCAATTTGCACCGTCAACATTTCCATGATTCAAAGTATCTGTTGGCGGAGAACCTGCGCCACGACTGAATCCTGCGGTATCTAATAAATTCCAGTCCGGGTCGCCGGCAATTCCATTTTCATTCCCTACCCATCGCAAATCCGGGCCTATATCGCTGAACACAACTGTATTTGGTGCAATGGTGCGAAGCGTTTGTTCAAAACGATGCCAGTCGTAAATTTGTTTTTTCCCATTCGGGCCTTCGCCGTTTGCGCCGTCCCACCAAAATTCAAATAACGGTCCGTAATTTTTTACAATTTCTTTCATCATATTTACATACACATCATTGTATTCCGGCGTTCCGTATTTCGGATGATTTCTGTCCCACGGCGAAAGATACACGCCAAATTTCAGTCCATATTTTTTGCATGAGTCACTTAATTCTTTCAGCACATCTCCGTTGCCATTTTTCCATTTGCTTTTTGCAATGGTATGCGTGGAATACTTACTCGGCCACAAACAAAAACCATCGTGATGTTTTGCCGTGATGATGATTCCCTTTGCTCCTGCTGCTTTTGCAATTCGGCACCATTGCCCGCAATCTAATTGTGTCGGGTTGAAAACTTCTTCCTCCTCCGAACCTTTCCCCCATTCGAGATCTGTAAAAGTATTCGGACCGAAATGAGCAAAAAGATAAAATTCCATATCATGCTTTAATTGCCTCGCCGAAGGAACAGGCTGCGCATTTGTATTTATCAGCACAAGAAAAAAAAATATTGCAAAAAATGTTTTTCTTATCATTATCAGATAATTTCTTTGTTATAGAAATATTTTGGCATAGTAAGGCTGAAATGTACACAATTTTGCAACAAATATAAGTGCGGATTTTTTTATCGAAATTTGCTTTTCTAAACAAAATATTTTTGTAAACACAATTGCAATAAGCAACTTCATAAAATGAGTACAGAATTAGAAAAATTGAAAGGAGAACTGGAAGGAGAATTATACACAGATGATGCGATGCGTATTTTGTATGCAACGGATGCATCCGCATACCGCGAAATTCCGCTTGCTGTTGCAATTCCGAAATCTGTTGACGATATAAAAAAAATAATTTCTTTTGCGCGCGATAATAAAACTTCAATCATACCAAGAACTGCCGGAACATCGCTTGCAGGGCAGGTTGTGGGCAATGGAATTGTGGTGGATGTGTCGAAAAATTTTACAAAAATTATTGAATTAAATACAGAAGAGAAATGGGTGCGCGTTCAGCCCGGCGTTATCCGCGACGAGTTGAATATGTTTTTAAAGCCGCATGGTTTTATGTTTGCGCCGGAAACTTCTACGGCAAACCGCGCGATGATCGGAGGTATGGTTGGAAATAATTCCTGCGGTTCAAATTCTATTGTATATCGAAGTACGCGCGAACATTTGCGCGAAGTAAAAACAATATTGAGTGATGGTTCTGAGGCAACCTTTCATTCTTTAAATATTGATGCGTTTCAAAAAAAATGTGAAGGTGAAAATTTAGAAGCCCATATTTATAAAAGCATTCGTGGTTTGTTAAGCGATTATAATAACCAGGTTGAAATACAAAAACAATTTCCTAAAAAAAGTATTGAAAGAAGGAATACAGGATATGCTGTGGATGTGTTGATGGAATCGTCTCCGTTTATTGCCGGCGCAGAAGATTTTAATTTTTGTAAACTCATTGCAGGTTCTGAAGGAACGCTTGCATTTCTAACAGAAATAAAATTAAATATTGTTCCGTTGCCACCTAAGGAAATAGGATTGCTGTGTGTGCATTTTAATACCATCGACGAATCGTTGCGCGCAAATCTTATTGCTTTGAAATATAAACCCAGCGCAAGTGAACTGATAGATCATTATATCCTGGAATGTACAAAAGATAATATTGAGCAAAGGAAAAACCGTTTTTTTGTTCAGGGGGATCCCGGCGCGATTTTAGTTATTGAATTTTCAAAAGATACAAGGGAAGAAATTTCAGTCATAGCAAAAAATGTTGAGCAGGAAATGCGTGCGCAAGATCTCGGGTATCATTTTCCATTATTGTTTGGTGACGATACAAAAAAAATCTGGACGCTTCGCAAAGCGGGCTTGGGTCTTCTTGGTAATATGCCCGGAAGCAAAAAAGCAGTTCCTGTTATTGAAGATACCGCTGTTGACGTAAATGATTTACCTACCTATATCCGTGAGTTTAATGAAATCCTGAAAAAATACAATCTCTATTCTGTTCACTATGCGCATGCAGGCAGCGGGGAGATACATCTTCGTCCGCTGATAAATCTAAAAACTACAGAAGGCAATGAATTATTTAGAAAGATTGCAGAAGAAATTGCAGCTCTTGTAAAAAAATATAACGGTTCGCTGAGCGGGGAACACGGCGACGGAAGATTGCGCGGCGAATTTATCAGGAGAATGATCGGCGAAAAAAATTATTTGCTATTAAAAGAAATAAAAAAAGCATGGGACCCGGAAAATATTTTTAACCCTAATAAAATTGTAGATACGCCGCCGATGAACACGATGTTGCGTTATACACCCGGACAACAAACTCCCGAATTCAAAACTTTTTTTCGCTTTTATAACCAGGATATTTTACAGCACGCAGAACAATGCAATGGTTCGGGCGATTGCAGAAAGACACATTTATCCGGCGGAACAATGTGCCCATCGTACATGGCTACACGAAATGAGAAAGATACCACGCGCGCCCGTGCGAATATTTTACGCGAGTTTCTTACCAATTCTAAAAAATTAAATCGTTTCGATCATAAAGAGATCTATGAAGTGATGGATTTATGTTTGAGCTGCAAAGGTTGTAAATCAGAATGTCCATCAAATGTTGATGTGGCAAAATTGAAAGCGGAATTTTTACAGCAATATCACGATGCTAATGGGGTGCCTTTCAGAAGCAGGCTGATAGCCAATTTCAGCAAATCTGCAAAACTTGGGTCAATGATGCCTTCAGCCTATAACTTTTTTGTAAAAAATAATTTCACGGGAAAAATAATAAAAAAGATTTCCGGATTTGCGGGTGAACGCTCCATGCCGCTGTTGTATAAAACTACTTTGCGGAAATGGTATGAAAGACGGAAGTCGGAAGTCGGAAGTCCGGAGTCTGAGGTAGGTCAACTTTTTCTTTTCTGTGACGAATTCACAAATTATAATGATGTTGAAATCGGGATCAAAACAATTTTTTTATTGGAAAAATTAGGCTATAAAGTAATCATTCCAAATCATGAAGAAAGTGGCCGCACATGGCTTTCCAAAGGTTTGGTACGACATGCAAAAAAAATCATCAATAAAAATATTTCATTACTAAGCCAGCTCATTAATGAAAAGGCTCCGTTGATAGGTATTGAACCTTCAGCAATTCTCACTTTTCGGGATGAGTATATTGATCTGGCCGACGATGATAAGCTGGAAGCTGCGAAGCAATTATCAAAAAATGTTTTTACAATTGAAGAATTTTTAGCAACTGAAATTGAAAAAGGAAAAATTAAAAAAGAGCAATTCACACAGGAAAAAAAAGAAATAAAATTGCACGGACATTGCCAGCAGAAAGCATTATCATCGATTAATCCCACCGTAAAAATTTTATCTCTTCCTGAAAATTATTCTGTGTCGGTTATTCCATCAGGTTGTTGCGGAATGGCAGGTTCATTCGGTTATGAAAAAGAACATTATGATATTTCCATGAAGATCGGAGAATTGGTTTTATTTCCCACTGTTCGCAATCAATCAAAAGAAATAATTATTGCAGCGCCCGGAACAAGTTGTCGCCACCAGGTAAAAGATGGCACTGGAAAAATTGCGAAACATCCTGTTGAAATATTATTTGAAGCGTTGAAATGAATTACATTTGAATCTAACCTTCCTTTGAAAATTATTTTCTCTCCCAAAAAAAATTGCCGCATGAAAAAATGCAGTTTAATAATTTCATTTATTATTATGTTGTACAGTTGTGATCAGATAAAAATCAAAATTGATAGCGATTATAAAAAAGGAACTTATGGATATGATGCCGCATTCCTGAAAAAAAATATTCCTGAAATAATTGAGTTGTCCGATTCAAACACGGGCTCTAAAATATTATTAAGCGCAACCTGGCAGGGGCGCGTGCTTACAAGCGCTACAAGCGATAGTGGAAATAGTTTTGGATGGATCAATTATGATTTAATTTCTTCACAAAAAAAGAAAGCGCAGTTTAACCCCATAGGTGGTGAAGAAAGATTTTGGATCGGCCCTGAAGGCGGACAATATGCTTTTTATTTTAAAAAAGGCGATTCATTTAATATTGCGCATTGGCAGGTGCCTGCAATTATTGATACGCTGCCATACAATGTTATTGATTCAAATAATTCGCGCGTAGTTTTTTCAAAAGAAGGAACGCTTAAAAATTATTCCGGAAATTCTTTTCATATTAATATAACGCGATCAGTTCAAATTCTTACCAAATCAGAAATAGAAAATCTTTTCAAAATTTCTATTCCGCAAGAAGTAAAATTTGTTGCCTATGAAAGTAATAACGCAATAAAAAATATCGGAGACGCTGATTGGAAAAAAGAAAATGGGCTACCGTCAATTTGGTTATTAAGTATGATGCAACCATCTGATGAAACGGGAGTGTGCATTCCATTCAACCAAAATAAAAACTCACGGCAATATATAACCGATAATTATTTTGGAGCTGTTCCTGCAGACAGGTTGGTAATTAAAGACAGTGTTCTTTTTTTAAAATGCGATGGCAAACACAGAAGTAAAATCGGGTTGTCTCCATTAATTGCAAAACCGTTTGCAGCGAGTTATGATTTTAAAAGAAATATTCTTACCATTCTTCATTTTGAAATTGATAAAGATGCAGCTTATGTAAATTCCAAATGGGAAATTCAGAAGGAACCGTACAAAGGCGATGTCATCAATTCGTATAACGACGGACCTTTGGCAGACGGATTGCAGCTTGGGCCGTTTTATGAAATAGAATCTTCTTCTCCGGCGAAAGAATTAAAAAAAGGAGAATCGCTCGAACATAAACAAACGATTTGTCATTTTGAAGGCGATTATCAATCTTTGAATCTAATCGCGCAAAAATTATTAGGTATCAATCTCGATGAAATAAAAAGCTCACTTCATTTATAAAATGATACAAAATGAAATTATATAAATTTGGAAGCTTGAATATTGTTGAACACAGCCAAAAATATTTTGGTATAGAAAAAGATTGGGATGAATTGATTAACCGCGAAAATTTGTATGATTTTTTGAAAAGTGAAATGACTGATGCAAATTTATTGTCGGCCGAAGTTGCAAAAAAATTATTGGAAGAAGACGCTTTGCCACCAATTGGTTCGCAGGAAGTTTGGGCGGCGGGTGTAACGTACATGCGTAGCCGAAATGCTCGCATGGAAGAATCCAAAGAATCCGGCGGTGCAAATTTTTACGATAAAGTGTATGTTGCCGAAAGGCCGGAATTATTTTTCAAATCATTTTCTCATCGCGTTGCCGGTCATAACCAGCAAGTTTATATCCGCAAAGATTCTTCGTGGAATGTTCCTGAACC
This sequence comes from Chitinophagia bacterium, assembly GCA_963774065.1. GTDB lineage: Bacteria > Bacteroidota > Bacteroidia > Chitinophagales > Chitinophagaceae > Puia. Next base: position 562,646 of record CAVZDO010000003.1, on the reverse strand, counting down.
GGAGTTGACTTTGTTCATCAATTCTACCGGAAAAATTCAGGGGTATACAATTGGCAACGATATGAGCTCGAGAAGCATTGAAGGAGAAAATCCGTTGTATCTTCCGCAGGCAAAAATGTACGACAGAAGCGCGGCATTAGGTCCGTGTTTATTTGTTACGGATCATTCTATTTCTCAGGCAACGCAAATTCATATGCAGATACTCCGCAACGATAAAATTATTTACGATGATTCGGTGGAGATAAGCAGGATGAAACGTTCTTTTAATGAACTGATTGATTTTTTATACCGCGAATATTCTTTTCCCGATGGTAGTTTTTTAATGACAGGCACCTGCCTTGTTCCTGCAAATGATTTCACTCTTCTCGAAAATGACAGAGTGGTTATCGCCATTGATAATATAGGCACTTTGGCAAATACCGTTGCCTTTAATCCCCGCTGATTAACGCAGTATAAATCGAAATATTTTTTTATTTTGAAAATAAATGTTATTTTGACACGTATTATTACAACATGAGGAGAGATAATTTTGTTATTGGTGTTGATTTTGGTACGGATTCCGTGCGTTCCATTATTGTTGATGCGAGCAATGGAAAAGAAATCGCTGCGTCTGTTTTTAAATATCCGCGATGGAATAATGGTTTATATTGTGATCCTTCATCCAATCAGTTCCGGCAACATCCGATGGATTATATTGAAGGACTGGAACACACAATTAAAAACTGCATATCTCTTGCAGGAAAAACAATAGCTGAAAATATTAAGGCAATTTCTGTTGATACAACCGGTTCAACGCCGGTTGCCGTAAATGAACAAGGCACACCACTTGCGCTTTTGCCGGCTTTTGAAAATAATCCAAATGCAATGTTTGTATTATGGAAAGATCATACAGCTGTTAAAGAAGCTGAACAAATAAATATTCACGCAAAAAAATTCGGAGTGAACTATTTGCAATTTGTTGGCGGCATTTATTCTTCCGAATGGTTTTGGGCGAAGCTATTGCACATTCTGAGAAATGATCCTTCGGTTAGGCATGACTGTTACTCCTGGGCTGAACATTGCGACTGGATACCTTTTTTATTGACAGGCGGCAAACATGTTTCTCAAATGAAACGCGGAGTTTGTTCCGCCGGACATAAGGCATTATGGGCAGAGGAATTCGGAGGTTTGCCACCGAATGATTTTTTCGCTTCTTTAGATCCTCTTCTCAACTGTTTTACATCAAGATTATTCAAACAAACATATACCGCCGATAAACCGGCAGGAAATCTTTCTAAAGAGTGGGCAGAGAAATTAGGATTGTCGGGCAAAGTTGTTGTAGGAATCGGCGCCTTTGATGCACATATGGGTGCAGTAGGCGGACAAATCGAGCCTTATCATTTAAGCAAAGTTATGGGCACGTCAACCTGCGATATGTTGGTTGCACCATTAAATGAAATGAAAGGAAAATTAGTGAAAGGAATTTGTGGGCAGGTACCTGGTTCGGTTATTCCGGGAATGATGGGAATGGAAGCAGGGCAATCAGCTTTCGGGGATGCTTATGCGTGGTTCAGAAATATTTTGAGTTGGCCTTTGCATAATGTATTGACTCAATCTTCAATTATTAATACAAAGACGGCAAAAAAACTTGCAGATGAAATTCAAAATAAACTCATCGCTGAATTAAGCGCCAAAGCTGAGCAATTGCCTTTGAAAGAAGATAGTGAGTTGGCAGTTGATTGGTTCAACGGGAGGCGCACGCCCGATGCAAATCAATCATTGACGGGAGCAATTATGAATTTGAATCTCGGCAGTAATGCGGCGTCAATTTTTAAAGCAATTGCTGAAGCAACATGCTTTGGTGCGAAAGCTATTGTTGACAGGTTTAATGATGAAGGCGTTCCTGTAAAAGGATTGATTGGCTTAGGCGGAGTTGCAAAAAAATCTCCGTTCATTATGCAGATGATGGCAGATGTAATTAATATGCCTATTCGTATTCACCGTTCCGAACAAACCTGTGCGCTTGGGGCAGCAATGTTCGCAGCTACGGCTGCAGGCGTTTACGAAAAAGTAGAAGATGCTATGATTGCCATGGGACAAGGTTTTGGCGAAGAGTATCATCCTAATAAAGCTAACGTTGATATGTATGTAAAAAGATATAACAAATATAAAGACTTAGGCGAGTTTATAGTCATTAATGAACAATGAATAATGAACAGGGAACAATGAAAGAAAATATATTGAAAGCAAAAAGTTATGTATTTGCAATAAGAATGGTGAAACTTTCACAAAACTTACAAACCGAGAAAAAAGAATTTGTTTTGTCAAAACAAATACTAAGAAGTGGAACAGCCATAGGCGCGTTAATAAGAGAAGCCGAATATGGGCAGAGCAAAACAGACTTTATACACAAAATGATGATTTCTTTAAAAGAAGCAAATGAAACGGATTATTGGATAAATATTTTAAAAGATACAAATTATATAGACCATAAATTATTTGAAAGTCTTTTGAATGATTGTAAAGAATTATTAAGATTACTAATCGCAACTATTAAAACGGCAAAGCAAAATAATAATAACGATAAACTACATTGAATGATGTATAATGCACAATTTCAGGGAAAATATTTTTAGCAAGTCATTATTCATTGTTCATTATTCATTGTTCATTTAAATGAGTAAATACAAATCAATACAGCAATCTGCTTACGATGCCAATATGCAACTTCCAAAACTGGGGTTGGTAAATTTTACTTTTGGTAACGTGAGCGCTGCCGACAGAGCACTTGGTGTTTTTGCCATTAAGCCAAGCGGTGTTCCTTATGAAGATTTGTCTCCGGAAAAAATGGTGATAGTAGATTTTGACGGAAAAGTTGTTAAAGGAAAATTGCGTCCTTCATCAGATACGTTAACGCACGCTGTTTTATACAAACAATGGAAAAATATTAACGGCATTGCACATACGCATTCTTTATATGCAACCGCATGGGCGCAGTCGCAGCGGGACATTCCGATTTATGGCACCACGCATGCAGATTACAACACGGTGGATATTCCCTGCGCGCCACCTATGAGCGACGAAATGATTCAAGGCAATTATGAATATGAAACAGGTTTTCAAATCATAAATTGCCTTAAAGAAAAAAAACTTAGCTATGAAGAAGTGGAAATGATTTTGATTGGCAATCACGCACCGTTTGCGTGGGGAAAATCTGCGGCGAAAGCAGTTTATAACAGCGCGATGCTGGAATACATTGCCCGGCTTGCGTTCCTCACTGAAAATATAAAAACGGATGCATTGCGTTTGAAAGATTCGTTGATAAAAAAACATTTTGAAAGAAAGCATGGACCGGATTCGTATTACGGGCAGTGAAAGCCATTAGCTATTGGCTATTAGCTATTAGCTAACAGCAATGCATAACCGAAAATAGTAAGGCGCTGAATAGAATTGCTATCGTACAAGAGCGCGACGCAACGATGATCAATAGTTTAAAAATTAATAATGAAAGTGAAATTTAAAGAAATCGTACATCTAAAATCGTAAATCGTACATAGAATGATTGATCTAAAAAATTTCGAAGTTTGGTTTGTAACCGGAAGCCAGCATTTGTACGGAGAAGAAACATTAAAACAGGTAGCAAAACATTCGCAAACAATTGCTGATGCACTGAACATATCTTCCCAAATTCCGGTGAGCATTATTTATAAACCAACCGTAAAAACACCGGAAGAAATTTACAACATTTGCATCGAAGCCAATTCTGCAAAAAATTGCATTGGCATTATTGCATGGATGCATACATTTTCTCCGGCAAAAATGTGGATTGGCGGATTGAAAATTTTACACAAGCCATTGTTGCATTTGCACACGCAGTTTAACAGAGATATTCCGTGGAGTGAGATTGATATGGATTTCATGAACCTGAATCAATCTGCGCACGGCGATCGGGAATTTGGATTTATGATGAGTCGGATGCGCATGAACAGAAAGATTATTGTTGGTCATTGGCAGGATGAAAAAGTGATTGAAGAAATTAACGTATGGTCGAGAGCAGCTGCGGGATGGCACGATTGGCAGGGCGCAAAATTTGTTCGCTTTGGCGATAACATGCGCCAGGTGGCGGTTACAGAGGGAGACAAGGTGGAAGCGGAAATAAAATTCGGTTACTCAGTGAACACATATGGTTTAGGTGATCTGGTAAACGTGATCAATGAAGTGAGCCAAGCATCTATAGACACATTGGTTAATGAATATGAGGAGAAATATAAAATTGCAGATTCACTAAAAAAAGGAAAGAAAAATTATTCTGCGTTGCGTGAAGCGGCAAAAATTGAAACAGGATTAAAAAATTTTTTAGATCAGGGAAATTTCAAAGGTTTTACAGATACGTTTGAAGATTTGCACGGGTTGGTGCAATTGCCGGGTATCGCGGCGCAACGCTTGATGGCAGCGGGTTATGGCTTTGCAGCAGAAGGCGATTGGAAAACAGCTGCATTAGTTCGTGCGATGAAAGTGATGAGCATCGGATTGCCGGGCGGAAATTCTTTTATGGAAGATTACACCTATCATTTCGATCCGAATAATGAGTTGGTGCTTGGCGCGCATATGCTCGAAATTTGTGAAAGCATTGCGGAAGGAAAACCTTCTTGCGAAATTCATCCTTTAGGTATCGGCGGAAAAGCAGATCCGGTAAGGCTTGTATTTAATTCTGGCGCTGGTCCAGCTATCAACGTATCGGTTGTTGATATGGGAAATCGGTTTCGGTTATTAGTGAACGAAGTTGTTGCCGTAGCGCCGATTCATGCTTTGCCAAAATTGCCCGTTGCGCGCGTGCTATGGAAACCCTATCCCGATATGAAAACCGGATGCGCTGCGTGGATATTAGCGGGCGGTGCGCATCACACTTGTTACAGTCAGAATTTAACTGCCGGGCATTTGCAAAACTTCGCCGAGATGGCAGGCATCGAGTTTGTTTTAATAGGAAAGAATACAGATATTTATCAATTCAAGAATGAATTGCGATGGAATGATGTGTACTATCAAATCAATCGCTGATTGATTAAATCAATCTTCTTAAAAATTTATAACCACTAAACGATTGTCATGAGCCAAAACCTTGTCACCCTTGATTACATAATCATCATAATTTATTTTTTGGTTGTTGGCGGATATGGATATTCCATTTACCGCAAACGCAGAAAGGGCGAGCACGATGCGAAAGCATTTTTTCTCGCAGAAGGTTCTCTCACCTGGTGGGCAATCGGCGCTTCTTTAATTGCATCAAATATTTCTGCTGAACAATTTATCGGAATGAGCGGCGAAGGATATTTTTTAGGCATTGCAGTATCTGCTTACGAATGGATTGCTGCCGTTGCGCTTATCATTATAGCTATCTGGTTCATTCCGGTTTATTTAAAAAATCATATTTACACGATGCCGCAATTTTTAAAAACGCGGTATAACGAAACGGTTGCATTGATCATGGCGATCTTCTGGCTGTTTTTATATGTGTTCGTAAATCTTACTTCAATATTATATCTCGGTGCAGTTGCCATTAACGGACTTGTCGGCGGAGATTATTTGCATGCAATCATGATCGGACTTGCAATATTTGCTTTACTCATTTCACTCGGTGGTATGAAAGTAATTGGTTACACAGATGTAATTCAAGTTGCGGTTTTAATTATTGGTGGTTTAGCAACAACATACATGGCGCTGACAATTGTTGGAGAAAAATTTGGTGTTGGAAGAGATGCGATTGCCGGTTTTAAAGTTTTACTGCATAATGCGCCGGATCATTTTCATATGATAATTCAAAAACCAACCGCAGCTTCTTCAGCAAATGATGTTAATCGTTATCTTGATTTTCCCGGGCTTGCATCTTACTTCGCAGGTATTTGGATCATCAATCTTAATTATTGGGGTTGTAATCAATACATCACGCAACGTGCGCTGGGCGCGGATTTGCAAACAGCGCGCACCGGTATTTTATTTGCAGGATTTTTAAAATTGCTGATGCCAGTAATCGTAATGTTGCCGGGAATTGCTGCGTTTGTTTTATATAGCAAAGGATATTTGCCGCAATTAAAAGGTGGGAAAGATGGATCTTATTCCGCTGTGCTCAGCTTTTTGCCAACGGGTTTGAAAGGATTATCTATTGCGGCTTTAACTGCAGCAATTGTTGCATCTCTTGCCGGAAAAGTAAATAGTATTTCCACAATTTTTACGCTGGACATTTATAAAAAATACATGGGCAAAGATTCCGGTGAAAAAAAGCAGGTTAACATCGGAAGAATTACCGTTTTTGCAGCAATGATTTTAGCCATTTTATTTACATGGAAAGATCTACTCGGCATCGGAAGCGCCGGCGGATTTACGTACATTCAAAAATATACAGGCTTTATAAGTCCGGGAGTTTTTGCCATGTTCCTACTTGGTATGTTTTGGAAAAGAACAACAGGCGCAGCGGCAGTTGTTGGTGTAATTCTTGGGTTTGCTTTATCTGTCTTCTTCAATGAATTTGCGCCGCATATTTTAGGAAACGAAAACTTTTTATACACTGCATATTATTCGTCGCTCGACAAAGCCTATGAAATTCCATTTCATATTTGCATGGGGCTTTCATTCACAATAACAATGCTCGTGATGATTGCCATAAGTATGGCTGGTCCTAAAATAAATCCAAAAGCATTTGCGCTGGATAAAGGAATGTTTAAACTTTCGCCATCCACATGGGCATTGATTATGATCATATTTTTATTGATCGGGGCGTTGTATGTGAAGTTTTGGTAAAAGAAAATGTGCTAATGTGCAGATATGAAAATGTGAAAATTTTTTTTGATACCAGCTTCAGTTTTTCATAGCATCATTCTTGCGTCGCAATCCGTTCATCGGTTGTGCTACTATTAAGCGGTGGTTTATAATTGGCAATTTCAAAACTGTATAGGTCTATAATTTATTCTAATTCTTTTATTAATTGGGAATCGTTGTAATCTTTCACAAAAGCAATTACATTATTAAATGCGTCAAATTCTTTTTCTTCGTGCGTTGTAGTTAATACAATTGCCTGCATACCTGCGTTGGCCGCAGATTCCACGCCTTTTGGCGCATCTTCAAACACAATGCAATTTTTTGGTTCGATATGCAATAATTGTGCAGCTTTTAAGTAAGTTTCCGGATGTGGTTTGCTTATTGATACATCATCTGCACTTATAATTACTTTAAAATAATGACGGATGTGCAAATTGTCCAGCACAAAATCTATATTGAATGGAATAGCTGCAGAACCAATAGCCATTGCAATATTTTTATCGTAAGCTTTTTGCAAAAAATCATGCAAGCCATTTATCAGTTTTAATTCAGGAAGAAATGCCCGCTGGTAGCTATGTTCTTTTTCCATAGAAATTTTCTGCATTTCATCATCAGTAAAATGATTTTTCCCGAAAACTCTTTCCAGCAATTCTTCATTCTTTCCGTACATTTCTTTTTTTACTTCATCATAGCTTAAATTCGCGTGCAATTTGTTATTTAAAATATCAAACCATGCTTTTGCGTGATAATGCATGTCGTCAATCATTGTTCCGTTCAGGTCGAAGATGAATGCTTTTGGATAAATGTTCATTTTACATTAATTAATTTTGAAAAAACTATTATCGAAAATAAAAAAATACTACATTCATAATTGATAATTGAAAATTAATAATTGATAATGAGAAAACGGGTGTACAAATAAGAAAGTTAAATCCGGTTAAGAAAGCAGAAAATTAAAGATCCCAAAACTAACGCCACACATGAATCGATATCCTTTACAGAAGCATATTCTTTTTGCAGTAGACTGCATCATCTTCGGGTTTGACGGATTTAATATTAAGCTGCTATTAATTAAGCGTGGATTTCAACCAGAAAAAAATAAATGGAGTTTGATGGGAGGTTTTGTTCAGCAACGCGAAAGCCCTGAAGATGCGGCCAATCGTGTGTTGAAACAATTAACCGGTCTCGAAGGCGTATATATGGAGCAGTTGCATACGTTTGGCAATCCAAAAAGAGATCCGGTTGAAAGAACAGTTTCCGTTGCTTATTCTGCGTTCATTGATATTCACAAATATGAAAAACAGATCAGCAATGAATATCACGCAGAGTGGTTTTTTCTTAATAAGAAACCGAAACTGATTTTTGATCACGACGAAATGGTAGAGCTGGCAAAAGAGCAATTGAGATACAGAGCGGCATTTCATCCTGTGTTGTTTGAATTACTTCCTGAAAAATTTACTATTCCGCAATTGCAAAGTTTGTATGAAGGCGTTTATGATACTGTTTTTGATAATAGAAATTTCAGTCGCAAAATTTTATCAACCCATTTATTGGTGAAACAAAAACAAAAAGATAAAATGAATTCAAAAAAAGGAGCTTTTTATTATAAGCTGGATAAGAAAAGATATAAAGCCGATTTTAAAGCATTTTTGAATTTCGTTCCGAATCCGGATAAATTTATTTTGTAGATTTTTTCACCACATAGGGTTATAGGAACATAGTGAACAATAAAGATCATTTTAAGAGAAACCGAAAATATTCTGTCTTTAATTAACGACAACAAAAGGGATAATTATTTTTTTTCTATGATTCTATGTCCCTATGTGGTAGGGCGTTTCAGACAATTTTAAATTTAAAACCAAAGCGGCTTCCTTCGCCAACGCTGCTCTTAGCCCATATCTCTCCGTTTTGGGCTTCAATAAATTCTTTTGAAATAGCGAGGCCTAATCCTGTTCCGCTTCTTTCAAAACTTCCGGGCACTTTATAATACCGATCGAATATTTTTGGCAGATATTTTTCTTCAATTCCTTTTCCATGATCTTGAACAGCGAACTCAACGTAATTATCTTTTTCATAAACATCAACATCAATCACACTTGATTCAGGAGAAAATTTTATTGCGTTCGTCAAAAAATTAATTAACACCCATGTTGTTTTTTCAGCATCAACAGTAACGTTTGGCAAAGCTTCATTACTGTGAATATTTACTGCAATATTTTTTTGCTGTGCCTGGAAACGAACTGCATTAACGGATTGGTCAACTATAACTTCCGGAGGAGTGGGTTGAATTTTTAACTGAATATTTCCTGTTTCAACCTGCGCCATATTTAATAGCTCGCCGGTAATTTTTAAAAGCCTGTCAGCGTCTTCGGCAATGCTGTTAGTGAGTTCTTTTTGTTCATTGCTTAATGCGCCTACGCGTTCATCTTTTAATAATTGGGCGCTCATTTTTATTGAAGAAATCGGAGTTTTTAATTCGTGAGATACTGTTGCTATAAAATTTGTTTTTGCTTCATTCAGTTCGTGAAATATGGTGATGTTTCTTAAAACAATCACCTGCCCGATTACCTGGTTGTTATTGGTAACGTTTATAACATCTTTATTGAAATAACTTTCTTTATTATCTGCAAAAATTTTTAATTCTTTTTTTTCTTCTTCATTTGCTTGCAGTAAATTTCTCATCAGGTCATTCTTCAAAGCTATGTCTGGCGCATATTTGGTAAGAATATCTTTTTCTTTCAACCCTAATAATTTTTCTGCCACTGCATTTAAAAACAAGATATTTCTTTTGTTATCCAAACCGATAATTCCGTCGTGCATCTGGTTGATAATAGTTTCAATCCGGCTTTTTTCAAATTTTATCTGTGCGAGATTACTGTTTTCATACTCATCCAATTTTTGGGCCATTATATTGAACGTATTTGCAAGGTCGCCGAATTCATCATTTTGTTTTAAGAAAATTCTTTTTTGATAATTCTTGTTGGCAATTTCCTGGATACCTTCGGATAATGTTCTGACAGGATTGGAAATAATTCCCGGTAAGTTGAAAATAAAAGTGAATGATATTAATGTGAGAATAGTAAATAAAATAGTTAATCCGAGTTTTGCGTTTTCAACTGTTTGTTGCGCCACAGAATTTTTTTTAAGAATTGCTATTTCATTAAGGTCTTGTATCTGGTAAATAGATTCACGTATTTGCGGGTAATTGGTGGAGTCTTCAGGATCAGCAAGCAACTCACCAAAATTTTTTGTGAGTTCATCTGTTGCTTCCTTTTCTCCTGTTTCAGTTATGTTCGATTGTTGTTTTTGCAAATTCTCGCGAAATTGCGACACTGCATCTTTTCTTGTTTTAATATTTTCCAAAGCCTTTAGCATGTTATTGCAATAAACTAACGACTCATGATTATTTTTTAAAACTAATCCTGCCTCATTTCCCAAACGATTTACATAATAGATACCTGATATGCCGAAAAGTAAAATCACGACAAACAAAAAAAATAATCCTAACGATAATTTTGTTTTTAAGCGCATATGTTTTAATTAAAAATTAAAAAGTAAAAAGCAAAAAGAATACAGTAACGCATGCTCAATTTTTTAATTTTTACTTTTGATTTTTTATTTCAACTCAATATTACCACATCAATATCTGAAGTGGCGAGTTTAGTTAATAATTGATTGAATACAGCCGTACTTAAAATTACGTTGAATAAAGTCAGGTGCGGCTTACCGATACAAATAGTAGTGATTGCATGTTCTTCTGCTGTTTGAATAATTGCTTTAGCGATATTATTAGTTTTTATGCGTATCACTTCCGCGCCTAATTCGGTTGCCAATTTAAAATTATTGATTAAATGACGCTGTGCAGCAAGCCCGATCTTATCACCATCTTCTTTGCTGGTTTGCACATACAGCACAAACCATTTGGAATGATAATAAGTTGCAAGCCTGGCAGTTTTTCGAATCACTTTTGTTGCAATTTCATGATTGCTGCTGATGCACGATAAAAAACGCTCCGGCTGCAAATGCGTGCCACGCGGCAGTTCTGTTTCAATTTTTCTTTCTACCTGCGAGGCTACTTCTTTTAATGCAAGCTCTCGCAACTGCAATATTCTTTCTGCCTGGAAAAAATTTTTAAGCGAGATTTCAATTTTATCCGGCGTATAGATCTTACCTTCTTTTAAACGCATTACTAATTCATCTGCAGTAAGGTCAATATTCACAACTTCATCAGCTTCTTTGAGCACATTATCGGGAACGCGTTCTGCAACATCAACGCCGGTAATTTCTTTCACTTCTTTATTCAGGCTTTCGATGTGCTGAATGTTCACAGCGCTGATCACATTAATGCCGGCATCTAAAATTTCCATCACATCCTGCCAGCGTTTTTCATTTTTGCTGCCTTCAATATTTGTGTGTGCAAGTTCATCAACTATCACCACTTCCGGATGAAGATTCAGAATAGCCTGCACATCCATTTCTTCCAGTTCTTTTCCTTTGTAAAAAAGTTTTCTTCTTGGTATTATCGGCAAACCTTCAAGCAAATCTTCGGTTTCTTTTCGTTTATGTGTTTCAACGTAACCGATCTTAACATCAACGCCATTTCGTAATAATGTTTTTGCTTCCTGTAACATGCGAAAAGTTTTGCCTACACCGGCGCTCATGCCAATATAAATTTTAAACTTACCGCGCCGCGATTTGCGGATAAGCTCCAGAAAATGTTCTACGTTTTGATCTTTGTCGGGCATTAATTATTTACGATTTTAGATGTACGATGTACGATGTGTTTATTTTCGGTTATACATTACTGTTAGTTTTCAGTTTATAGTTTTCAGTTTGAGTTTTTAGCTTCAAAGTTGCCTTTTAAATTATCAATTGTCCATTATCCATTATCAATTTTTTTGGTAACCAGCATTTGTTCTCTCTTCAACATCGTTGCGTCGCACTCTTGTACACCAACAATTCTATTGAGCCGACGCACACAATTTACAGAAAACGGTACCTCTGAAAAGAAGTACCGTACTTTAACGCTTGCAAACCAAAATTAACCAACGAAAACATTTGTTATTGCATTTTATCCAGGTCAACATTCAATTTTAAAACGTTCACTTTTTCAGGTCCTAAAAAACCTAACAATGGTTTTTGAATATGCTCAACAATTAATGCTCTTATTTTATCTTCAGTTATTTTTCTTGTTCTTGCAATTCTTGCCACCTGAACATAAGCGCCTTCAGGCGAAATATCCGGATCTAATCCACTGCCGGAATAAGTGACGAGCTCAGCCGGAATTTCTTCTTTTTTTACACCGGGGTTATGCGCAAGAAATGTATCTATTTTCGATTGAACATCTTTTAAATAATCCGGATTGGTCGGGCCTTTATTACTACCTGAACTGCCTGCTGCATTGTAAGCGGCAGCAGAAGGTCTGCTCCAAAAATATTTATCCTGATCAAATTTCTGACCTATGTTGGCATAGCCCACCACTTTTCCATTTACCATAACCGTTTCTCCTTTGCCCTTGCCTGGTGTTAGTTTGCCGATTGCTGCAATCAACAAAGGATATAACAACGAACAAATGATGAGCAGCACCAACGTCATTTTTAAAGAAGGCAAAATATATTTTTTCATGATCTCTTAATTTTTATTCGTTACATAAATACAGCCAGCAACATATCGATCAATTTAATTCCGATAAATGGTGCTATGATTCCACCAATTCCGTAGATCAATAAGTTTCTTCTTAGCAAAGCGCTTGCGCCAATTGGTTTATAAGCAACTCCGCGAAGAGCAAGCGGAATTAAAATCGGGATAATAATCGCGTTAAAAATAACTGCTGAAAGAATTGCAGATTGCGGACTTTTCAGATTCATTATATTCAATGTCTGCAATGCCGGAATAGTTGCAATAAAAAGCGCCGGAACTATCGCAAAATATTTTGCCACATCATTTGCTATGGAAAAAGTTGTGAGCGTTCCCCGCGTCATTAATAATTGTTTTCCTATTTCTACAATCTCTATCAATTTTGTAGGGTCATTATCCAGGTCAACCATATTACCTGCTTCTTTAGCTGCCTGCGTGCCGCTGTTCATAGCTACCCCAACATCAGCCTGCGCTAATGCAGGCGCATCGTTTGTTCCGTCACCCATCATTGCAACAAGTTTTCCCCCCTGCTGTTCTTTCTTAATATAATTCATTTTGTCTTCGGGCTTTGCTTCGGCAATAAAATCATCAACGCCTGCTTTTTCAGCAATATATTTTGCAGTTAAAGGATTATCTCCCGTTACCATAACTGTTTTCACACCCATTTTTCTCAGGCGGCCAAATCGTTCCTGGATACCGGGTTTGATTATATCCTGTAATTCTATTACGCCAATCACATTTGCATCCTGGCTTACCACTAACGGGGTTCCGCCGTTGCTTGAAATTGTTCTTACTCTTTCTTCTGTTTCTTCTGGAAAATTATTTCCGGCTTTTGTTACGAGTTTTTTTATCGAATCAAATGCTCCTTTGCGAATTTTTAATCCGTTGGGAAGATCAATGCCGCTGCTTCTTGTTTCTGCAGTAAACTCAATAAACCTTGCACCGTTTGTGCTGAAACTATTTGGATTGATGCCAGATAATTCGACAATTGATTTTCCTTCGGGCGTTTCATCAGCGAGCGAAGCTAATGCGCATGCTTCTACAAAAATTTTATCATCAACATTTTTTGCTGCCCAAAAATTAGTTGCTTTTCTGTTTCCGATTGTGATAGTTCCTGTTTTATCGAGCAGCAATGTATCCAGGTCGCCGGCTGTTTCTACAGCCTTTCCACTTTTTGTAATTACGTTCGCGCGCAAAGCTCTGTCCATACCCGCAATACCAATTGCACTCAGCAATCCGCCAATAGTTGTTGGAATTAAACACACATATAAAGAAACAAAAGCAGCAATTGTAATTGGCGTGTTGGCATAATCGCCGAATGGTTTTAAGGTTACGCAAACGATCAGAAATATTAAAGTGAAAGATGCCAATAGAATGGTAAGTGCAATTTCATTAGGTGTTTTCTGACGCGATGCGCCTTCTACCAACGCGATCATTTTATCAAGAAAACTTTCTCCGGGGTCTGTCGTTACTTTTACTTTTATTTTATCGCTGAGAACTTTTGTGCCGCCGGTAACAGAAGATTTATCGCCGCCGGATTCTCTTATCACCGGCGCACTTTCACCAGTGATCGCGCTTTCATCAATTGTTGCGAGACCTTCTATAATTTCACCATCCATAGGAATAATATCTCCTGCTTCACAAATAAACATATCTCCTTTTCGTAATTGTGAAGACGAAACAATTTTTATTTCATCCGTATAAATTTCACCAACAGGAAATACTTTTTTAGCGGGAGTGTCTTCGCGCGTTTTGCGCAAACTATCCGCCTGCGCTTTACCTCTTGCTTCTGCAATAGCTTCAGCAAAATTGGCGAACAACAAAGTGAAAAATAAAACAGCAAAGATGACAATGTTATATGTTAAGCTGCCCTGCGCCTTTTCGCCTTCCCATATCCAAACACAAACAGCCAGCATGATGATCGTTCCTATATATACAGTGAACATCACCGGATTTTTCATCATGATGCCCGGCTTCAGTTTTACAAATGATTGTTTGAATGATTCAACCACCAAATCGCGGGGAAACAAGGATGTGCTTTTCTTTCTTTTCATAAAATTATTCTTTACAATTTTTTTAATGCATATTCAAATATTCTGCGATAGGCCCAAGCGCTAACGGCGGGAAGTATGAAAGCGCCGTGATGATAACTATTACTGCAATCGTCATTACGCCAAACGTAATTGAATCCGTTTTTAAAGTTCCCGCTGATTCAGGAATATATTTTTTATTTGCAAGAAGACCTCCGATCGCAACCGGGCCGATAATAGGAAGAAATCTTGCAAGCAGCATCACAACTCCTGCGGTAACATTCCAAAAAATATTATTGTCGGCAAGTCCTTCAAAGCCGCTACCGTTATTTGCAGTAGCGGAAGTGTATTGATAAAGCATTTCTGAAAAACCATGGTAGCCCGGATTATTAAGCCATGTTGAAGGTTTTACCGCCCAGTCAACATTGGGATGATGCACAAAAATATAAGAAGCAAGAGCGGTTCCACCTTTAATAAGAAATGCGCACAACAACGTAACAAGCGCTGCAATTTTTACTTCTCTCGCTTCCACTTTATGACCCATAAATTCCGGCGTTCGCCCCACCATCAAACCAGAAATAAAAACTGCAATGATGATATAGATATAATAATTAAGAATGCCAACACCAACGCCGCCATATAATGCATTAATCATCATGTCGAGCATTACAATACCACCGGAAAGAGGCATTAAGCTATCGTGCATGCCATTCACTGATCCATTTGATGTTGATGTTGTGGCAACGCTCCAATAGGCAGTGGCTGCGGATCCGCATCTTATTTCTTTTCCTTCCATGCTGCCAATTTTTTGTGAGATGCCAAGCTTGTCTAATTCCGGATTACCTTTTGTTTCGAAATAAATATTATTGATACAAAACAGAACAAAGAAAAATGACATCACACCAAATACCACATAAGCGAATTTTTTCTTGTTGATATAAAAGCCAAGAGCAAAAACCAAACCGATAGATATTAAAATGATAGAAATAGCTTCAACCATATTAGTTAAGTAATTAGGATTTTCGAACGGTTGCGCAGAATTAGCTCCGAAATATCCTCCGCCATTTGTTCCCAGTTGTTTGATGGCTATCATGCCGGCAGCAGGGCCGCGGGATACCTGCACGGTGTCGCCCTGCAAAGTTGTAATTGTGTCTTTGCCATCAAAACTTGTAGGTGTGCCGTTGAATGCAAGTATTGTTGCTACTATAATTGATAACGGAAGTAAAAGACGTGTTATTGATTTTACAAAAATGCTCCAGAAATTACCGAGATTATTTGTTGTTTTTTCTTTGAGCCCGTTAAACAATGCAATGAGGCATGCAATGCCTGTTGCTGCGCTTGTAAACTGAAGAAAAGTGAAAACAAATAATTGGATTAAATAAGTTGCGCCAGTTTCGCCGGAATAATCCTGCAGGTTTGTATTTGTTACAAAACTAATTGCAGAATTGAATGCCAGATCTGGTGTTTGACCGGGATTATTATCCGGGTTGAATGGTAATTTGTCCTGGAATATCAGCATAAAAAATGCATATACCAACCACAACAAATTAATGGTAAGCATTGCTTTCAAAAATTCTTTCCAATTCATTCCCTTCTTTGCATCGATGCCGCAGATGCGAAAGATCAATGCTTCGATTGGATTCAAAAAATCCAGCAATGTTTTTTCTCCTTTAAAAACTTTTGAAATATAGCGACCAAGCGGATAAGCCAGCATTACCGTTAAAAGAAAGGTGATAATGACACCTAATAGTTCCTTACTCATAAAAATTTATTTTTTGGGTTTTAAAATTTTTCCGGTTTTAGTAATACGTAAACCAGGTAAATAAAAACCAGTATTGAAATAATAAATAGTAGTGTCATAGATTAAATTTTATCAAAGAAATCAATCGATTTAAATATTAAAGCGAAGCATATAAGGATCGCCAGGAAAAGAATTATTATCATCATCATGTTTTTTTTATTAAGCTGTTTTATTAATGAAATAACAATTTGAATTTTTCAAAAACCAAATACACCAGAGCAATCACCACTAACCAAACTACAATTATGATTACCCTGTCCATTGAATTATTTTTGTTCTGAATCATTTTTCTAAATTTATCTGCATTGTATTTATTATTAACTGACCCACGTCATACTATTCGGCGATCTTTATCATTAATCTATTCATTGGAAAAAATTAGTATCAAAAAATAATTGCCGCCAACATCTGAATGAATCTTCATTTTTTTGATCAAGCAAATCAACCAAATGACATGCCCGCTCTTTATTAAGAATGTCTATTCACCGAAACCATAATACAGCAAGGAGTTTGAGCGGGTATAAATTTTTTGTGAAGGATATACCCTTATAAATAATCGTTTCATTTTGGAAGGGTGCTTTTCAAAATGAAAACGAAGAAGCTTTCAGTAAAATGCTCACAGCTTCTTCGCGTTGTCCATATTATTATTGCAGACTGGCTGTATAAATATTTTGTTTTATAGCTTTTTTGGAAAATAGTTCTTGGAGGAATTAATTTGGTAAAAAGCATGTGTTGAAAATTTTTGGTTTTAAAATTGGTTTTGCTGCTACAAAAAATTTAGAATTTATAGACTGCTGCGAGTATTGCACTCACTGTACTTTTTGTAAACGTGCCGTCAGATTTATAAAAGAAATTTTTTGAACCATTATCAAGTCTTAGCTCAGGAATAATTGTAAGATTGCTTCCAACTTTGCAAATGCCAGAAAGCGTAACATCAAATACATTTAACCCGGGAGTTTGATTTGGATCAGAAGAAAGATTTACAGGATTTATTTTTACGCCATTTTTATCCGAAAAATATTCACCTCTTAAAGTGAGACCAAAAGTAGTGGTCGGATCGAAATTTAAATAGGCTGCAGCGCCGTACCAACTTACAGTTTTACCAAATGTCGATGAATTTAAGGATTGAAGAGTTCCGTTCAAACCAATAGTAAATTGACTGGTCACAGTAGCATTAACAACAAGATCGAATTGATTTAAACTTTTAAACAAGTAATATGCAGGCGCTATCATAGTATCTCGACTTACTCCTGAATAGCCCTGGTAATTTAAAAATGCTTTTAATTTTCCATCTTTTGTTCCGGCGCTAAACTGAGCTATCAAAACTTTTGTTGATGCAGTAGTTGAAGAAAAATCTGTTGGATTAGCAATACCAATCATGAATGCCGTAGTTGGACCTAATGTAACATCAGCTTTCAAACCGGTATGAAAAAAAGGTCCAAACGAAAACATATAATCCATACTGTAATTTCTGTTTGCATAAGCGTCCAGTACTTCATAACCAATATGAGTTCCCCATTTACCCATAGTAAGTTTGATTTTATCAGAAACCTGATAACCTACATAAAGCTGTTTAACTGCAAACAGTGTTGGATGAGCCGGATCATTGTATGAAAATTCTTCTGCTCTTCTGCCAAAACCGAGATCTGCAGTAGCACTTACTTTACCAAAGCTGTGATCAGCTCTTAAAGTAGCCATGCCTAATTCAAAAGAGTTTTGTGAATTAGTGAAACTTGTATAGTTATTTGTTAGTGTTGAGGGCGGATTGGAAAAATTGAACCTGTAATAAACATCAACAGATCCGGTTATGGTAACAGGAGGTGGTGTTTTAACAGCAGTATCAGTTTTTTTTGCTGAAGTATCTGTTTGGGCTTCTGCTTTGATGTAACTTTTAGCTATAAAAATAATAAATAACGCAAACGAATACGTAACATACTTGTATTTTCTATTCATAAAAAAATTTTAAAATTTAGAATTGATTAAACAATTAATTCACATGCAGCTGTTTTAAAAGTTGCTGTTATCTTTTCGAAACACCAGTTAGAATACTATCTGCTGATGGTTGAAAGAAGTAATTCAAAGTTGGCTAATTATGTACCAAAGAGCTAAAAATAATTATGTAAAAACGTATAAGCTAATGCCGGACTACGTTTTGAAGACCTTGTTGTAAAATGAAGCAGATAAGAAAAATCAAAAAAACTTTTTCAAATTGAAAAAGAATTGTCAAAATGGAAGTGTGATTTAATAAAAGAGGCAAAAAATTTTATGAGGTTATTCCGTACTCTTCAATTTTTCTGTACAAAGTAGTAAGACCAATATTTAAAAGTCGTGCAGCTTCTGTTTTATTTCCTTTGGTATGATTGAGCACACGCTGAATATGCAGTTTTTCCATGCTGGCTAAATCGAACGCAGATAAAGTTTGTGATTTGTAGTTTGTGATTTGTAGTTCGGTGGTTAAACTATCAACATTTAATTGTGTGGTATTTGCCAAGATTACTGCGCGTTCAATAATATTTTTTAGTTCCCGGATATTTCCTTTCCAATTGTGTTGCTGCAAATGCTCAAGAAAATCTTCGCTCATGCTTTCAATTCTTTTTTTTGTTTTAGCCGCAAAAATTTTCATAAAATATTCGGCAAGCAGCGGAATATCTTTTTTTCGTTCACGTAATGGAGGCAACTCTATGGTGAAAACATTGAGGCGGTAAAATAAATCTTCCCGAAATTTTCCTGACCTAACTTCGTCTTCCAAATCACGATTTGTAGCGGCAATAATGCGCACGTTCACTTTTACCGATTTTGTATCTCCAACTTTTATAAATTCATTAGTTTCTAAAACACGAAGAAGTTTCGATTGCAGATCAATATGCATTTCCCCAATTTCATCTAAAAATAAAGTGCCGCCATTGGCTTCTTCAATCAATCCTTTTTTATCTTTTATTGCACTGGTAAATGCGCCGGCCTTATGTCCGAAAATTTCGCTTTCTAAAAGCTCATTGTTGAATGCGCTGCAATTCAATGCCAGAAAGGGTTTCCCGCTTCTCGGACTTCCGTTATGAATTGCCTGTGCAAAAACTTCTTTACCCGTTCCTGTTTCGCCAAGCAGCAAAACAGTTGTATCTGTTGGAGTAACTCTTTTTGCAAGTTCGATCGCTTCTTTTATTAATGTGCTATTGCCAAGAATATTTTCGAAACTATATTTTTTCCCAACTTCTGTTTCCAACTGCTGAACTCTTTTTTGCAGTTGCGCTTTTTGCATAGCATTATTTAGCAGAGGAATTATTTTATCGTTGTCGTCGCCTTTTGTAATATAATCATACGCGCCATATTTCATTGCCTGCACGCCATCAGTAATATTTCCATACGCAGTGAGTAAAATAATTTCAAGCAACGGAAATTTCTTTTTCATTTCCTGGGTAAAGTCTACGCCATTGCCATCGGGCAATTTTACATCGCAAAGCAATATATCAATGGAGTCTCTGTCTAAAATTTTATTTGCAGATTTTAAATTTGCAGCTTCATGAACAGTAAAGCCTTCAAGACTGATGATTCTTTTCAGCAGCGATCGGAGTTTTTCTTCGTCATCAACAATTAAAATGGAACCGGAAGACATTATTATTTACGATTTACGATTTGGGATTTACGATTTTTCCATATCATAAATTCATTATTAAATTTTTAATTTTCAATTAGCGAATTTATTTTTTGTAGCCAGCTTTTGTAATTCAATTCAGCATCCTTGCGTCGCACTCTTGTACAGCAACAAGTCTATTGAGCGCCTCATAAATAGCAACAACTTTAAATTACGGTTATACATTTACGTTAGATACAATTATCAATTATCCATTTCTCATATGATATGCTTTTGGCTGAACAAATGCGCGAATGCCCTGATAAGATAATGTTGTTCCCAGTCCCGAATGTTTTCTTCCGCTCCACGGAAGAGCAGCGCTCACGCGATCGCAGCAATTCCAATAAACAGTTCCGGTGTTCATTTGCTTCATAATTTTTTCTGCGCGCTCATAGCTTTTTGAATAAACAGCCGCAGTTAATCCATATTCTGTATCCTGCATTAATGCAACTGCTTCTTCATCATTTTTCACTTTTTGTATTCCGGTAATTGGCCCAAAAGATTCATCTTTCATAATCTTCATTTCATGATTCACATTTACTAAAACCGCCGGCTCAATAAAATATCCTTTGCCGCTTAATTTAGTGCCTCCATACAAAACAACAGCGCCTTTTTGTTTTGCGTCTTCGACCTGGCTTAATAAAAAATCAACCTGTTCTTTTCGGCTTAACGCACCTATATCTGTAGATTTTTCAAGAGGATTTCCTATAACTAATTTTTTTGCATGCTCAACATAACTTTTTACAAAATCGTCATAAATTTTTTCATGTACATAAATTCTTTCAACAGCACAACAGCTTTGTCCGTTATTATATATGACACCTTCGAGCGCGGCTGCTGCAACTTTTTCAACATCATCAACATCATCCATCACATATAAAGGGTCTTTGCCGCCAAGTTCAAGCTGGCAGGGAACTAATTTATGAGCAACCTGTTCTGCAATATATTTTCCTGTTTTATAACTGCCGGTAAAAAAATATCCGTTTAATGGCAGTTGCAGCAAAGCCGCTCCCACATTGCCTTTGCCGATTGCGAGTTCAAAACAATGCTCATGCACTCCTGCTTCGTACATCATATTTTGTATATGCATACCTGTTAGTATCGTGTATTCCGAAGGTTTATAAAAAACAGCATTGCCGCCAATCAATGCAGGAATTACAACATTTATTGCAACGAGATAAGGATAATTCCACGCAGAAATATTTGCGATTACACCAAGCGGTTCATAAACAATTTTTTCTTTTGTTGGGCCGTCTGTTACGATCCATTCTTCTTCCAGCCATTTTTCAGAATTATCAATAAAGAATTGAATTTTTGTTTTTGCGCCGTTCAACTCGTTATATGATTGCTGCAAAGGCTTACCCATTTCATCCGTTAGAGTTTTTGCAAGTTCGTCTTTATGTTTATCGAGTAAGGCTACAAATTTTTTAATGCACTCCACTCTTTTATTTACAGGTGTTTCAGCCCACGAAGGTTGTGCTTTTTTCAGTAACTCAAATTTTTTTGCAATGCTTTCGGCGTCATCTTCATTAACGCTCGTAATAATTTCTTCAGTTGCAGGGTTGATGATTTCTATTTTTTTCACTTTTGATCTTCTTATTTCTTCTAAAAAATTTTTTTTGATATTTTGAGAGAATGCGCTTTCTTCTTTGCCAATCATTCTCTCCGGATGCCATTGAACACAAAGCATGAAAGCCTTGCCAGACTTATCTTTGAATTCAATGCCTTCTGCAATTTCGCTTTCATCTTTTTGAATGCGCGTTTATTTTTAAATTCTTTCCTAATGTTTTTTTGTCAACAACCTGGTGATGTGCGCTGTTTACCTTGCCGGAATTTTCCAAAACAACTTCGCTAAGCAAAGAATTATTTTCGATAATGACGTTATGTTGCTTGTCCGGTTCTCCTTCGTCTTTGCGATGAACTGAATTCAGATTTCCCAAATCCTGAATTAATTTTCCGCCCTGCAACACATTTACCAATTGCATGCCGCGGCAAATTCCGAACAGAGGTAAATTATGTGTTTGAGAATATTCGAAAATATTTTTCTCAAATAGATCTCTCGCAATTTCTGTTTTTTCAGCTCCGGCAAAATCTTCTTTATAAAGAGAAGGATGAACATCAATTCCGCCGGTTAAAATAAATCCATCACAAGTGTTGATGTCGTTCGTGTTATTTTTTTCAAAAGATAATTCTACAAGTTCGATATCATTTTGCAAATCTTTTTTTGTAAACCAGTTCCAGTAATTCCTGAAATTTGTTTCCGTAAAACTTATTCCGATCCTTTTTTTCATTTCTTAATATTTTTAGACACGAAACATAAACGCGGCACTTAACTCTAAACTGCAAACTCCAAACTGTAAACTATAATGCTTCTCCGTACATTTTTCTAAAATCCGTTCTGGTAACGGGTTTCGGATTGTTCGGATGACAAAAATCTGCAAACCCCAAATCTGCCAATGTTTCCAGATGTTCTTCTTTCACTCCGATATCCCGTAATCTAACAGGCATACCTATGCGCTTATTCAATTCAAATAAATGTTTAACAACAGCTTCGCCTGTTTCTTCTTTCAATTCCATTGTGCGTGCAATTCTCCTGAATTTTTCTTCAAACCCGCTGATATTAAATTGCATTCCATAGGGCAAATTTACAGCATTCGCAAGTCCATGGTGCGTATCCAGCAAAGACGACAAAGGATGCGCGAGTGAATGCACAACGCCCAATCCTTTTTGAAAAGCCACTGCTCCCATCAAAGATGCGATCATCATTTTACTTCTTGATTCAAGATCGGGTTTGTTCACTGCATCAACAATTGATTCATTGATCAAATGAATTCCTTCCAACGCAATGCCATCGGCAAGCGGATGAAAACCTTTTGCAAGAAACGCTTCCATATTATGTGTTAGCGCATCCATGCCGGTTGCCGCAGTAACAAATGGAGGCAAATCCATCGTCAATAACGGATCAGCAAAAACAATTTTAGCAAGTAATTTTGGAGAGAATAAAATTCTTTTACGATGCGTTTCATCTTCTGAAATGATTGCGCTGCGCCCAACCTCACTGCCGGTGCCACTTGTAGTAGGTACTGTAATAAAATAAGGGACTTCTTCTGTAACATATTGATCGCCGCCGATGAGATCATCGTACTCAAATAAATCGCGATGATGGTTGATCCGCAAAGCAATTGCTCTTGCCACATCCATTGCTGCGCCTCCGCCAATGCCGATAATAGAATCCCTGTTTGTAGTTTTAAAAATTTCTCCGCCTTTTAATACATCTGATTTGACGGGATTTTTATGAATATCCGAAAACACTTCCGCGGAAATTAATCTTGCTTCAAGACTATTTATTATCTCTTTAAAAAATCCAAGTTGCCTCACAACCGGATCGGTAACAATCAGCGGTTGTGCAAGACCGTTAGTTTTTAAATGATCGGGTAATTCTTTGATTGCTCCTGCTCCGAATCTGATTATGGTCGGAAAATTATATTGACGAACTGTGTTAAAATCGATCATGCTTTTTATTTTTTTCACGCAAAGCTACATAAGAGGCAAAGAAGCAAAGAATTTTTTTGCAAAATAAACTTTAAGCCTGAAGCTGAATATTGATTTGCCGATGAACGGAATGCGACGCAACGATGATGCCATGAAAACTGATGCTGGTAACACAAAAATTATTTTTAAATTATCTCAAAATATCTTTTTAATTCCCAATCGGTAACAACTTTCGCAAACTGCCGGCATTCCCATTCGCGCGTGCCGGTGAAATGTTCAACAAAATCTTTCCCAAAAAGTTCTTTTGACAAAGCAGAGTTTTTCATAGCCTGTGTTGCTTCCCATAAATTTTTTGGCAGCACGCCATTTTTTTTATCCGCATATCCATTGCCGTTAGTTGCGGCAATTTTTAATTTCAATTTATTTTTTACGCCGTACAAACCAGATGCAAGACAAGCAGCCATTGCGAGATAAGGATTTGAATCCGAGCCGACCACTCTCGTTTCCAACCGCGCAGATGCAGCGCTGGCGGGCAACACACGCAATGCTGTTGTGCGATTATCAATTGCCCAGGTTAATGTTGTTGGCGCCCACGCGCCTTCTACCAAACGTTTATAGCTGTTGATAGTTGGCGCATACATCGGCAAAATATACGGAAGGCAATGCAATTGCCCGGCAATATAATTTTCGAGCAAGGCGCTCATATTTGTTTTTGATTTTTTATCGAAGAACAAATTTTCTTTTCCATTTGCCGACCATAAACTTTGATGAACATGTCCGCTGCAGCCGGGCAAATTTTCATTCCACTTGGCCATAAAAGTTGCAATCAACCCATGACGATGCGCAATTTCTTTTACACCACTTTTAAAAAGAACAGCCCTGTCTGCAGCTTCTAAAATTTCTGCATATAAAATTGCGGCTTCATAAACTCCCGGACCGGTTTCTGTATGAATGCCTTCGAGCGGCACGTTGAATTTTTTTAAAGAATCAAAAAGGTCGTGAAAGAATTCACTTTTTTGCGAAGCGCGTAAAATGGAATATCCAAACATTCCGTTCGTCATAGGTTTTAGGCTGCTGAATTTATTTGCATACAACTCGTCGGTGTTATCAATAAAATTAAACCACTCAAATTCCTGCGAAAAAAAAGGGATATAGCCCGCATCTTTTGCCTGTCCCGCAATTTTTTTTAGCAGGCTGCGCGGGCAGGCGATCAAATCATTTCCTTTTGCATTGCTGAAATCTGCAAGAAAAAAAGGCAAATCATTTTCCCACGGAATTTGCCGGAAAGTATTTAGATCTACCACTGCATTTGCATCGGGGTAACCGGTATGCCATCCGGTGATCTGCGCATTATCATAAGCAACATCATTTGCATCCCATCCAAAAACAACATCGCAAAAACCAAAACCTTTTTCTGCAATGGATTTAAATTTTTCGAAGCTGATAACTTTGCCGCGCAAAATGCCATCAATATCAACAACAGCTAATTTTATTTTTTCGGCATTTAGATCAGATAGTTGCTTCAACAGGCTATGAGTTGTTTGTTTATTCGGCATTGGTATTATTTTAAAAATTATCTTAACCAATGAAGTTAAGCAAAACAATAAATATTAGGAGCACGCTGTATTGAAAACTAAATATTTTGTAGTGAGCTATGGAATTCTATTGAGCATCCTTGCGTCGCACTCTTGTACTGAAGAAATTCTATTGAGCGATGGCTTACTGTTTCAGAGCAGGCTTTATATGGAAAATTCAATTTAAAAATTCAGCAAAAACGCGGTTCCTTCGCCATCTACAGATTGAACATGAATATTTCCTTTGTGCAGCATCATTATTTGTTTGCATAAACTCAACCCGATTCCGCTGCCGCTTTTCTTTGTGCTGAAAAAAGGAATGAAAATTTTTTCAATAAGTTCCGTTGGCATACCAGTGCCATTGTCCATCACTTTAATCATCGGTTTATTGTTGGATGTTTGTGTGGCAGATAAAATAACGCGCGGATTATTTCTGTCTTTTACTGCTTCAACAGCATTAACAATAAGATTTATTAATACTTGCTCAATCAAACTTTGATCGGCCTGGAGTTTCATATCCGGATCTTTAATAACTATTTCCAGCTCAATATTTTTTTGATCAAGCGTTGGCTGCATCAGCTGGTGCAAGTTCTCGAACAAATCAACAACGTAAATACTTTTTAAATTGAGCGTAGTGATTTTATTCAGGTTTCTGTACGTTTCTGCAAAACGCAATAAACCTTCGCTTCTTCTTTTTATAGTGTCAATTCCCAGTTCAAGATCTTCAATAACTGTTCCATCCTCACGGATATGGTTAACCGAATTTTGCAAACGGTTCAGCATTGTATCTGCGAGCGATGAAATGGGCGCAATGGAATTCATTATTTCATGCGTCATCACGCTTAATAATTTTTGCCATGCCTTAGCCTCGTTTTCATCCAATGCTTCATCAACATTTTGAAAAGCTATTAATTTGTATACCCTGTTTTCCGTTTGAAAAGCTGTTGCAGACAAAAGCACTTTGAATGAGGATGTGTTTTTTGTGATGGTTACAACTTTATTTTCACCCGGTTTTAATTGTAAAACTTGTTTGTATAAAATCTCATCTCTTTTTTCCAGGGAATTAATTGTGCGCAGATAAGGAATGCCGAGCATTTTTTTTAATGATTCGTTCATCCACCCGATTTCACCGCTTGTATTTTCATAAGAAAGAATTCCGGTATCAACCAATTCAAGAATTTTTTGGAGGTATTGATATTGTGTTTCTTTTTCCCTGCTTATTACTTTGAACGTTGTGTTGATATCATTAAAACCTTTTCGCAAAGGCTGTAACTCAAGCGGAGCCTGCTTTACATCAAAGTATCTTGAAAAGTCGCGGTAGTGAACCGATTCAACAAACTGCTGCACTTCATCCTGCGCTTTGCGGTTGAATCGGTAAAAATCCACAATCTGAAATATTATTATTGGGATAGCTAAGAATAAATACAACCATAATCCTTTTACTAAGAAAAAAGAAGAAGCTCCGAGTATAATAAAAAGTACAATAACGCGGAGAACAAGTCGTAACTGGTAGCGTTCAAATATCATATTTGCTTAAGCGGCGATACAATGCCGTGCGGGTTATTCCCAATTCTTTTGCGGCTTTGGTAATATTTCCGTTATATTTTTCTATTACCTGCAGAATAGTATTTTTTTCAATGGTGCTGAGTTTAAGATCTTTTGGTCTGTCGTCAGTTTCTTTCACTGCTTCTATAGGTGAAAAAATTATGTCTTTTGCTTTCAGTACATCATCTTCGGCCATTATTATTGCGCGTTCGATCGCATATTGCAGTTCGCGAACATTACCGGGATAATAATAACCTTTTAATTTTTCCAAAGCCGAATCGTCAAACTGGTAAAAAGTTTTTAAATATTTGCCGGCGTAAATTCGTGCAAAATGTTTAGCCAGCAAAATAACATCGTCTCCGCGTTTGCGTAAGGGCGGCATAATAATTTCAACAGTATTAATTCTGTAAATAAGATCTTTTCTGAAACGGTTTTCGTTGGCAAGTTCGCTCATGGCAACATTTGTTGCGCAAATAAGACGAATGTCGACAGGAATTGGTTGATTTGTTCCCAGACGTGTTATCTGCCTGCTTTGCAACACAGATAAAAGTTTCACCTGCTGATGCAATAAAATATTTCCAATCTCATCTAAAAATAATGTTCCGCTGCTTCCCATTTCAAAAAGCCCGATCCTGTCTTCGCGTGCATCTGTGAACGATCCTTTTTTATGACCGAACAATTCACTTTCAAAAAGAGTTTCTGTTAACGCGCCCACATCTACTTTTACAAAAGGTTTGTCTGCCCGCAACGAATGCTGGTGAATAGCTTTTGCAACAAGATCTTTTCCTGTTCCATTTTCTCCCAAAATTAAAATGTTGGCATCTGTAGGTGCAATTTTTTCCAGTTTGTAAAAAATATCGCGCATAGGTTCCGATTCGCCAATCAATTCGGCGCCGATCAATTGCGCAGGTGAAATTGAATGTGAGCTGGATGCTTTATTTTCTTTTTTTCTCAACGCTTCTTTTATTGTGCCAATCAATTTTTCATTATGCCAGGGCTTTACTATAAAATCAGCGGCGCCTTCTTTTAATGAGCGAACGGCCAAATCAATATCGCCATAAGCTGTAATCATAATCACTGCGGCTTCTGAACCGAACTCTTTTATTTTTTTTAACCAAAACAATCCTTCATTGCCCGTGTTAATGGAGCTATTAAAGTTCATATCCAGCAAAATGATATCAAAAGTTTGCTTGGCAAGCAACGCACGGATATTTTCCGGATTTTTTTCCGTAACAACTTCAGCCGTTTCTGTTTTTAATAATAGCCGAACAGCTGTGAGTACGTCGGTGTCGTCGTCAATAACTAATATGGAAGCATTTTTCAAAACCATGTGAAACAAAAATTTTTTTTTAATTGGATGCAACATATCCATTCCACAACTATACCTTAAATATAATAATGTGGCAATTAGTTTTTTAGCGTGAAACTATGAAAATAAACTGTATCAAAACCGAACAGTTTGTGTATCAGAAACGAACTACTTCGTATATCCGTAACCACTAAGCTCTTGTAAATCATCCAAATTGTATTCTGGCATGTATTTGTGATTGAAATGACTGAATTATTAAGCTCTTTAGAAATTTTCCTTATGTAGTAGAACAATGCCCGGTATCTCTATATCGGGTTCTTTTAAAAAAATTGAAAAAAGATATTGTCACATGGTAGATAGAGTACTGGTAAAAAAGAAATGGTCAACAAAAAGATTGCTAACCATCGGCGGAATTACTGCTTTGGTTTTATTAATTGCCGGCAGTTTTTATTTCACATCGGGCAAATCGCGGCTGAGTGTGGATCTTGAACGGATAACAATAAGCACTGTTACCAAAGGCCCCTTCCAGGAAACTATTCCGCGCAATGGGGTGGTAATGCCTATAACAAGTATTTATCTCGATGCAACAGAAGGAGGTCGCGTTGAACAAAAATATGTAGAAGATGGAACTATAATGAAAGCGGGAGAACCGATTTTACGGTTATCGAATACCGATTTGATGGAAAATATGATGACGCAGCAAAACCAGGTGTACAACACACTAACGCAAATGCAGATCAACCATAACAATGCCATGCAAAACACAGTTAACAAACAAACTGCTGTAGCGGATGTGGAAGCTTCGTATAATGAAGCCGAACGCGTTTATAATCTTGATAAACATTTGTACGCAGAAAAAGTGATTGGATTGCAGGAATATAAAACAGCGCAAAACAATTACAATTATTTATCAAGCAAAAGACAACTTACCCTGCAAATTTTGCAACAGGATTCTGTTTCGCGCGCACAACAGGAAATGCAGGATAAACGCTCCTACCAGGCATCGCAGGAAGCATTAAAAATAATGCGGGAAAAAGTAGAAGACCTGATTGTTCGCGCTCGCGTTGACGGACAACTTACTTCGCTTGATGCAGAAGTTGGAGAAAATAAAAATAAAGGAGAAAGACTCGGGCAGATTGATGTGCTTAGTGGTTTTAAAATTCGTGTAGATGTTGATGATCATTACATCGCCAGAATTTTTCCGGGGTTAAAGGGGCATTTTGATTTTAACGATACAACTTATCAATTAGTGATAAAGAAAGTTTACACGCAGGTAGTGAACGGGGTTTTTAATGTAGATATGACTTTCACAGGAAAAGTTCCGAAAGGATTGCGTCGTGGTCAAACATTACAAGTGTTTTTGGAATTGAGTGAAGAAAGACAATCTGTACTTGTGCCAAGAGGCGGCTTCTTCCAGCAAACAGGCGGTAACTGGATATTTAAAGTGAGCGAGGATGGCAAGAAAGCTTATCGTGTTGATATTACTCTTGGCAATCAAAATACAGATTACTATGAAGTGGTACAAGGATTGAAGCCGGGAGATAAAGTAATTACCAGCAGCTACGAAAATTATGGAACCATGCAGGAGTTGATTTTTAAATAAATGTGAGACCTGAAAAGTGAGAGGAGAAACGAAACGCGAAACGTGAAAAACAGGATATGAAAAGAGAGACGTGAGACTTTTCATATCTCGACCTTTCACGTTTCACGTCTACCGATAAATTTAATTCCTGAAAAAATAAAAACAACAAACGAAACTGTAACACTTTTTTAAAACAAACGTCATATTAACACTCATCATTCAAATTTATAATCATGATTAAGATTACCGATCTCGAGAAAATTTATCGCACGGAAGAAGTGGAGACTATTGCACTCAACAAACTTTCTATTGAAGTAAAAGATGGAGAATTTGTTGCAGTGATGGGCCCTTCCGGTTGCGGAAAATCAACGTTGCTTAACATTCTTGGTTTATTAGATGATCCCGATAAGGGAAGCTTTGTTTTTAACCAAATCGAAGTTGCACATTTTAATGAACGCAAACGCGCCGATTTGCGCAAGCATAATATTGGTTTTGTATTTCAGAGTTTCAATTTGATTGATGAGCTCACAGTTTTTGAAAATGTGGAACTGCCATTAATATATACAGGTGTAAAATCTGCCGATAGAAAAACGCGTGTTGAAGCAGTTTTGGATAAAGTGCAAATCATGCATCGCCGAAACCATTACCCACAGCAGCTTTCAGGCGGTCAGCAACAGCGTGTGGCAGTAGCGCGTGCAGTGGTTAATCATCCAAAACTAATTCTTGCAGATGAACCTACCGGTAATCTTGATAGCCATAATGGTAACGATGTAATGCAGTTATTAACCGAATTGAACGAGCAGGGAACAACTATTGTAATGGTTACGCACAGTGAACATGATGCAGGTTACAGTCATCGTATAATTCGAATGCTCGACGGGCAAACTGTTACTGAAAATATATTGGTATAAAGTTATTGGCCCAAAAATTCTTCTATGTAAAACTTTTTAACACTCGATAACGAGCGTTGCTCGCGTACATAATTTTTAAAAACAGGTAAAAGTATAGCCATGTTTTATAATTATTTCAAAACCGCGTTTAGAAATTTATTACGCAATAAAGGGTACGCTGCAATAAATATTGTTGGTTTGACAGTAGGTATTGCAACGTGCCTTCTTATTTTTTTGGTAGTACAATTTGAAACAGGCTTCGATAATTTTCGTAAAAAGAAAAATGGAATTTATCACATCGGCTCGGAACTGCATAGTCAGTATCGTGTGAGTTATACAGGCGGTTGCGCATTCCCCGTCAGGCCTCAGCTACCCATAGATTTTCCCTGGATCAAAGAAGTTGCTTCTATTTTTAATAACGGATGTCGTATAACAATTACAGATTGCGCACAGCAAAAAACATTTATTGAGTATAATTTTTTTATGTTGAAAACAGCTATAAGTTGTGAGAATAAGCAGATGTAAATTTAAAACTCAAAATTGTAAACTAACAGTAATGTATAACCGGAAATAAAGAAATCGCACATCTTACATCGTAAATCGTAAATAGAGCTATGCTTAAAACATTTTTTAAAATTACTTTCCGCAATTTGTGGAAAAACAAAACATATAGCTTCCTGAATATTTTCGGATTGGCAATAGGTATAGCTTGCGCCGGGTTAATCTTTTTGTGGGTTGAAGATGAAGTTAGCTATGATAATTTCAACACAAAAAAAGACAGGTTATATTTTGTTCGCGAAAATCAAAAATACGATACATATACTGCAACATTCGGTTCAACGCCGGGTGTGCTCGCGCCTGCAATACAAGCGGAAATTCCGGGCATTGCAAATACCTGCCGTGCCACCGAAAACCAGGCGCAATTGTTATTTGCCATCGGCGATAAATCTGTTTACGCATCGGGCATATATGCAGAAACATCTTTGTTCAACATGTTTTCATTTCCGTTTGTGCAAGGCAATGCAAAGTCTGCATTTTCGCAACTCAATTCAATTGTTATCACAGAAAAAACTGCAAAGAAATTTTTTGGTGATGATAAAAATATTTTAGGCAAAACTCTTCGAGTAGATAATAAAACGAATTATGTTGTCAGTGGTGTGCTGAAAGATATTCCTGAAAATTCTTCTCTGAAATTTGAATGGGTCATGCCTTTTGAAGTGTGGTTCAAAGTGAGTGATTGGGCGCATAGCTGGGGCAATAATTGTTTAAGCACTTATGTTGAATTGAACTCCGGCGTTAATCCGGCTTCCGTTGATAAATTATTATACGGCTTCATTCAAAAAAGACAGCCTGTTTCTATTGCGCGGCCTTTTTTGTGGAGCATGAATCAATGGAGATTGTATGATGATTTCGAAAATGGTAAAGCAACTGGCAGCGGTCGCATAAGATTTGTTCGATTGTTTTCTATCATTGCATGGATCATTCTTTTGATTGCGTGTATAAATTTCATGAACCTCGCTACAGCACGAAGTGAAAAACGTGCGCGTGAAGTTGGAGTAAGAAAAGTTCTTGGCGCAGGAAAAAATAGATTGATCGCGCAATTTTTCGGCGAAGCATTATTCATGACATTACTGTCATCTGCTTTTGCACTCATTTTTATTTCGCTTCTGCTACCTGTTTTTAATTTGCTGGTTGAAAAAAATCTTTCCATAGGTTTAAATAATCCTTTTCATATTCCTGCGCTTTTGATCATCACTTTGATTTGCGGATTGATAGCCGGAAGTTATCCGTCATTATATCTCTCATCATTCAATCCCGTTTTTGTA
Organism: Chitinophagia bacterium; assembly: GCA_963774065.1. Taxonomy (GTDB): domain Bacteria; phylum Bacteroidota; class Bacteroidia; order Chitinophagales; family Chitinophagaceae; genus Puia. The sequence goes on along the minus strand of CAVZDO010000003.1, from coordinate 530,540 downwards.
TTGAAAGGATTGAAAATAAAAACGGGCAGCGCAGCATTAATCAGAAAAGGATTAGTTGTGTTGCAGTTTACCGTTTCTATTGTTTTAATTATATGTACGATAATAATCTTTCAGCAAATTCAGCATGTTAAAAGCAGGGATCTTGGATTTAATAAAGATCATTTAATTCAAATGGATCTGCAGGGCGATATGGCAAAAAATTATTTAGCTATTAAACAGGATTTATTGAGTTCGGGGATTGCAGAAAATGTTGCATTATCCGATCACCCTACAATTTACGGGGGCAATAATATTGATGGAATGACCTGGGAAGGCAAAATTCCCGGAACAAAAATTCTGATTTCAACAAGATATGTTACACCGGAATTTATGAAAACATCAGAAATAAAAATTTTAGAAGGAAGAGATTTTCAACCGGATGATTCGATAATAAATAAATCGATAAACATAATAATCACTGAGTCGCTCGAAAAACTGATGGGCAAAGGAAGTGCGGTTGGCAAGATACTAAGATATGAAGGCGACACAAGCGGAATGAAAGCTGTTGTTGTTGGTGTGGTGAACAATTATGTTTATGGAAACATGTACACAAAATCCGATCCCGTATTATTTGTTTGTACAGCTCCGCAAAATACAACATTGATGTACGTTCGCGCAAGTTCTCAAATCAGCACTGAAAAAACATTAGCTAAGCTGGAAACGATAATGAAAAAAGATAATCCTGCTTATCCTTTTCAGTATCGTTTTGTTGATGAACAATTCAATGAAATGTTTTTAAGCGAAATGCTCATCAGTAAATTATCGCGTGTGTTTGCAACACTCGCAATAATTATTTCCTGTCTCGGTTTGTTTGGATTAGCTGCTTATACAGCCGAGCGCCGCACAAAAGAAATCGGCATCCGCAAAGTGCTTGGTGCAAGCGTTTATGGCATCACCACATTAATTTCAAAAGATTTTTTACAATTAGCAATCGTGTCTTGCATCATTTCATTTCCCCTGGCGTGGTGGGCGATGCACAGTTGGTTGCAGGGATACGAGTATCGCATAAATATTGGTTGGTGGGTTTTTGCACTTGCCGGAATTGTTGCAATATTTATTGCACTGGCAACGGTTAGTTTTCATGCAATAAAGGCGGCGATTGCAAACCCGGTGAAAAGTTTGAGAACTGAATAATAATGTGATAATGTGCTGATGAACACAACTTTTAGCTAATAGCTATTAGCATGGCTAACAGTAATGGATAACCGAAAATAAACAAATCGTACATCTGACATCGTAAATCGTATATAGAATTATGTTCAAAAATTATTTCAAAATTGCATGGAGAAATTTGATGAAGGACAGAATGTCTTCCATCATTAATATCGGTGGGCTTGCCGTTGGAATGGCTGTGGCTCTGCTAATCGGGTTTTGGATTTATGATGAAATCAGTTTCAACAAGAGTTTTAAAAACTACGATCGTATTGCAATGGTAATGCAGCATCAAACCGTAAATGGAGTGGTTGATTCTTATAACGCACTGCCAATGCCTTTGGGAAAAGAATTGCAAACCAGATACGGAAATAATTTTAAATACGTGGTGATGGCTTCATGGGCAGGAGATGGTATCATTACCTCCGGAGAAAAAAATCTTTCTAAGCGCGGTATTTTCATGGATGAAGATGGCCCGAGAATGTTTTCTCTTAAAATGATCGAAGGAACTTACGACGCTTTAAAATATCCAAACACTATCATTATTTCTTCATCAACAGCAAAAGCATTTTTCGGAAATGATGATCCTATGAATAAGCCGATAAAAATCGGGCACAAACTCGATGTTAAAGTAACCGGTGTTTATGAAGATGTTCCATTCAATACAGAATTCGCCGGTCTCGAGTACATTGCTCCGTGGAGTTTATATATTACCAGCGAAGACTGGCTGAAAAGATCAGTAACAGAATGGGACAATAATTCTTTTCAGATTTTTGCGCAGATAGCTGACCACACAGATTTTAATACAGTGAATAGAAATATTATTCAATCAAAAAATATTCACGATCCGACGTTAGAAAAAAAATATAAGGCGCAGGTATTTCTCAATCCAATGCGCGACTGGCATTTGCGAACACATTTTGAGAACGGAATAAGAACCGGCGGACCGATAGAATATGTAAGACTGTTCAGCATCATCGGTGTTTTTGTTTTATTGCTTGCATGTATAAATTTTATGAACCTGAGTACAGCGCGAAGTGAGAAGCGTGCAAAAGAAGTTGGCATAAGAAAATCAATTGGCTCTTTGCGTGGTCAGTTGATAATGCAATTTTATGTTGAATCTTTATTGATAGTTGTATTTGCATTTGCTCTATCATTATTATTAGTTCAACTTATTCTGCCATGGTTCAACGATGTCGCGGATAAAAAAATGATCATTCCGTGGGCAAATCCTTTTTTCTGGATTGTTGGTTTTGGTTTTTCATTTATCACAGCAATTATTGCAGGCAGTTATCCTGCTCTTTATTTATCTTCTTTTCGGCCGATAAAAGTTTTGAAGGGAACTTTTAAAGTTGGTCGCCTTGCTGCAATTCCGCGAAAAGTTTTAGTAGTAATGCAATTCAGTATTTCTCTCGCATTGATCATCGGAACTATTGTTGTGTACAATCAACTTCAGTTTTCAAAAAATAGGCCGATTGGCTATAACAGAAATGGTTTGATGATGATAAGAATGAAGACGCCGGATTTTTATGGAAAGTTTGATTTGCTCGAAAATGATTTAAAAAATTCCGGTGCTGTTGAGCAAATGGCGGAATCTCACAGTCCATTAACAAACTTGTATTCGGCTAATGATGGTTTTAGCTGGCCGGGAAAAGATCCAAATCTCGAAGGGGATTTTGGAACTATTTGGATAACGCATGATTTTGGAAAAACAATTAGCTGGCAAATTAAAGAAGGAAGAGATTTTTCAAAAGAATTTACATCGGATTCATCGGCAATTATTTTAAATCAATCGGCTGTAAAATATATGGGATTAAAAAATCCTGTAGGTACAATGGTAAAATGGGGAACCGACGCAACTGCAAAAAGTTATAAAGTAATCGGAGTTGTAAAAGATATGCTCATGGAATCTCCGTACGAACCTGTCAGGCAAACTATTTATTTTATGGATTACAACGACGTTAATTGGATTATTTTAAAATTAAATCCTAACAAAAGTGCAACGCAATCCATTGCAAAAATAGAATCTGTTTTCAAAAAATATATCCCTTCTGTACCATTTGATTACAAATTTGCGGATAAAGAATTTGCATCAAAATTTGCTGCTGAAGAACGCATCGGAAAATTATCAACTTTTTTTGCTGCACTTGCAATTTTCATCAGTTGTCTCGGGTTATTCGGACTTGCATCATTTGTTGCTGAACAACGCACAAAAGAAATTGGCGTGCGAAAAGTGTTGGGCGCGTCTTTATTTAACCTATGGCGTTTGCTATCAAAAGATTTTTTATTGCTCGTAATAATTTCATTGCTTATTGCAATACCGATCTCCTATTATTTTATGAGTAATTGGTTGCTGCATTATAATTACCGAACAAACATTTCGTGGTGGGTTTTTGGAATTTCCGGATTTGGCGCAATGCTCATCACTTTATTAACGGTGAGTTTCCAGGCAATAAAAGCGGCGATTGCAAACCCGGTAAAAAGTTTGAGAACGGAATAGCCAACTGCTAATAGCTATGAGCCAATAGCTATTAGCCTAACTAACAGTAATGAATAACCGAAAATAAAATAATTTTTTTAAAAATAAATAAACAAAAAATGAAAAAACATCTCCTGATATTATTGCTTGCATTTGCTGCAATATCTGTGAACGCGCAAGACCGTGACAAATTATACATGACCAAATCCTTATCAAATGAATCAATAAAAAATGTTGAGGCCAAAACATCCGGCGGAAGCATTGACGTAACGGGTGGTCACGGACAGGATGCGCGCATCGAAGTGTATATCACTTCAAACAACGGACATATTTTATCCAAAGAAGAAATTCAGGAAAGATTAAAAGACTATGACCTTACAGTTTCTGTTTCTGAAAATAAAGTAACTGCAATTGCAAAAACGAAAACGAGAAATATGAATTGGAAAAAAGCTTTGAATATTTCTTTTGAAATTTATGTTCCGGAAAATGTTTCTACTGATTTATCTACAAGCGGTGGAAGTATTTACCTCGAAAATTTATCCGGACGTGAAGATTTTTCAACAAGTGGCGGAAGTCTTACAGTTAAAAAAGTTACAGGAAAAATTACGGGTGAAACTTCCGGCGGAAGCATTGATGTTTCCGATTCGAAAGATGATATTGATCTCAGTACAAGTGGAGGAAGCATCGATGCAAGTAATTGTACAGGAAAAATAAGATTGGAAACATCCGGAGGTTCTCTTTCATTGCATGATCTCAACGGCAACATAAAAGCCGGCACAAGCGGCGGTTCTGTGAATGGAAAAAATATTATGGGAGAACTGAATGCAAGTACGTCCGGCGGCAATGTGAGTTTACGCGAAATGGCCTGCAGTCTTGATGCTTCAACGAGCGGCGGAAATATTGATGCAGAAATAATTCAGGTTGGAAAATATGTGAGGCTAAGTAATTCCGGTGGCAGAATTGATTTGCAAATTCCTAAAGATAAAGGCTATGATTTAAAAGTTTACGGAGATAAGATCAATAAATCTTTCACTCTTGAAAAATTCAGCGGTACAATTAAAGATGATAAAATTGAAGGAACTGTAAATGGCGGCGGAATTCCGGTAACCGTTGATGCAGGCGGCGGAAAAGTTTCTTTATCGTTCAGATAGAGCAATTGAGAATTGATAATGGATAGTTGATAATTGCTGAATAGTATTTCTTCTGTACAAGAGTGCGACGCAACGATGCTTAATAGTAGCAATGCAGCTAAGGAACAAAAATAAAAATTGATAATCAATAATGGATAATTGGTAATGAAGAAATCAGGCATCATCAAATCAGAAATCAGAAATATCTTTCTATGTTAAAAAATTATTTCACTATTGCCTTCAGAAGTCTTTTGCGGCACAAAGCCTTTTCTTTTATTAATATAACAGGATTGGCTGTTGGTATAGCGTCGTGCTTCCTGATATTTTTATATGTTCGTTTTGAAACGAGCTATGATGATTTTAATACGAAAGCGGATCGCATTTACCGCGTTGTTGCTGATGTAAAAACGCCATCTGAAACAATAACAACGCAGGGAATAACATCTGCACCTATCGCTATCAATGTAAAAAAAGATTTTCCTGAAGTGGAAGATGCAGTGCGTGTAACTTATGATGACGGCGGTTATCTTATACACAAAAATGATTTGGTGATCCAGGAAAAAAAGATTGTGCTTGCCGATTCTACTTTGTTTAATATTTTTGATTTCCCACTCATCTCCGGAAATAAAAATGCTGCATTGAAAGAACCGATGAGCATTGTGATTTCTCAAACTGCTGCAAAAAAATATTTTGGTAACACAAATCCATTAGGACAAAATTTATTGCTCACAGGCGCTGCGATCAATTCAACCATTACTGGTGTGATGAAAGATATCCCGGAAAATTCTCAGATAAAAGCGGATATGTTTATTTCCATGTCGTCATTTAAACAAATTTATGGTCAGGTAACACAAGATAGTGAGTGGACTAATCATGGATTCTATACTTATATTTTGTTGAAACCGAATGCAGATGCAAAAAAACTGGAAGCAAAATTTCCGGCATTCATGGAATTTCATCATGGCGCTGATGCAAAAAAATTGCAGATGCAGGATTATTTATCGCTTGAACCATTGCGTGATGTTTATCTTAAATCAAAACGTTCAGGATTTGAAACTGGTAATATTAATAATGTGCGCATTTTTTCTGTAGTTGCAATTTTTATTTTACTAATTGCATGTATCAATTTTATTAATCTAACAACAGCGCGAAGTGTGGAGCGTGCAAAAGAAGTTGGTATTCGTAAAGTGGTTGGCGCTGTAAAATTTCAACTTGCAAAACAATTTATCATTGAATCAGTAATTATTTGTTTGATCGCTTTTGTAATATCACTTCTTTTATGTTCGTTGTTGTTACCATTATTTAATCAGTTTGCAGGTAAACAAATAAGCTCGGGTATTTTTAATGATCCTTTAAATATTCTTACGCTGTTTTTACTTTCTGTTGCCATAGGTGTGATAGCAGGTTTTTATCCTTCACTTGTTTTGTCTTCATTTAAACCTGTAAGTGTTTTAAAAGGTCGTTTTGCAACGGGAACGAGAGGATTGATTTTAAGAAAGAGTCTTGTTGTTTTTCAGTTCACTATTTCTATTGCTTTAATTGTCGGAACTATCGTTGTATATACGCAACTTAATTATATGCGCAACCAGGATTTGGGTTTTAGCAAAGAACAAACAATTGTGATCAATACGAATTTTGATAAAAATAAAGATGCGTTTAAGCAATCTCTTGCATCTATTCCGGGAGTAATTTCTTCAACTTCTTCATCAAGTGTTCCCGGTGGTGGTCACACCGGCGCTTATTCAGAAATGGAAAACAAAGCGGGGGAAACGCAAAAAACAAATCTCAATTTATATTTTGTTGATTTCGATTACATCAATCAATATAAATTTAAAGTTGTTGCCGGACGCGCGTTTGATAAAAATTTTAAAACAGACAGCACGCAGGCAATGGTAATTAATGAAAGTGCCGCAAGATCTCTCGGATATATTTCTCCGAAAGATGCTGTTGGCAGAAATTTTAGTCAGTGGGGTAGAAAAGGTAAAATAATAGGAGTGCTGAAAGATTTTCATTATCACTCGCTGCAGCAAGATATACAGCCTTTGGTGATGCGCTATGAACCCTGGGCTTTGGGATTAATTTCTATAAAAGTTTCATCAGCTAATTTACCGGAAACTATAAAATCAATTCAAAGCAAATGGAATAATATAATTCCAAACCGCCCATTTGAATATTCTTTTTTAGATGATTCTTTTAATAAATTATATAGCGCTGAAGACAGATTTGGAAATCTCTTTTTTAATTTTGCAGTGCTTGCTATTTTTATTTCCTGTCTTGGTTTATTGGGGCTCGCTTCTTACAGCACAATTCAACGCACAAAAGAAATCGGTGTACGAAAAGTTTTAGGCGCAAGTGTTTCCAACATTGTAAATCTTTTATCTGTTGAATTTATCAAGCTAGTTTTGATTGCATTTGTTATTGCAGCGCCAATCGGTTGGTTTGGTATGAGTGTTTGGCTTCGCGATTTTGCTTATCGCACCAATATAACATGGTGGGTTTTTGCAATTGCAGGAACGTCGGCGATATTGATCGCATTTATTACAATCAGCTTCCAGGCAATAAGAGCTGCATTGATGAACCCGGTAAAAAGTTTAAGAACGGAGTAAGATAATTGAAAATTGATAATGAAGAAATCAGACATCACCAAATCAGAAATCAGAAATTATTTATCATGATAAAAAACCTTCTTCTCGTTGCCATCCGCAATTTTAAAAGAGACAAATGGTATAGCCTGCTCAATATTCTTGGGCTGATGATTGGTATTACGTTCAGTCTTCTTTTAATTTTTTATATAAAAGATGAATTGAGTTATGACAATTATAATAAAAATGCGGACAGGTTATACCGCATCACATCTTATATAAAAGAGCCGGAAAAAGATGTGATGAAACTTGCCATTACACAATTTCCTCTCGCGCCTGAACTAAAAAAAGATTTTCCGGAAGTGGAAGAAGCCGTGCGCTTTGTGGGTAATGGAAGAACGATGTACAAAAATGGAGAGCTGCGTTTTTATGAAGACAAAGTATTTGCCAGCGACAGCAACCTGTTCAAAGTTTTTACCTATGAGTTTATTGAAGGAAACCCGAAAACAGCATTGGTAGAACCAAACTCCATGGTGCTTACACAATCTGTTGCTGAAAAATATTTTGGCAAAAGCCAAAACGTTGTTGGTAAAACATTGCAAAACGATAAAGGAGATGTGTACAAAATAACAGCAGTTGTAAAAGATGTTCCAAAAAATTCGCACATTATTTTTAATGTGCTGTTTTCTATAAGTTCATTGCCTAAAGATTTTGCAAACAACTGGGGCGGTTTTGGTTTTTTTACTTACGTTTTATTAAAACCAAACACGAATGCCGCTGCGTTTGAAAAAAAATTATTACCGCTGTATGATAAATATATGGGGCCGATTTTTGCTCAGTACAATATTAAAATACATTATGGCGTGCAATCAGTTCCTTCAATTCATTTGCATTCAGATATGGGAGCTGAACCCGAAGAGTTGGGAAATATTTCTTACATCAGAATATTTTCCGCAGTTGCATTATTCATGTTGCTTATCGCGTGTATCAATTACATGAATCTTACTACAGCGCGTTCTGCACGAAGAGCAAAAGAAATTGGCATTCGCAAAGTAACAGGTTCTTCTAAATCGCAATTGGTTGCGCAATTTCTTATTGAATCTACATTAACTGCCGTTGTTGCTTTGGCGTTAAGTATGATATTGATAATTCTGCTGCTGCCAACATTCAATTTGCTTTCAGGAAAATCTATTTCATTTCAAACATTATTAGAGCCGGGAACTTTTCTGATACTCATCGGCATCATTTTATTTGTCGGTTTGCTTGGCGGAAGTTATCCTGCATTTTATCTTTCAAAATTCAATCCTGTCAGCGTTCTCAAAGGCAGTCTTTCCAAAAGTTCGAGTAATGTAACATTGCGGCGTATACTCATTGTTGTGCAATTTTCCATTTCAATGATCATGCTTATCTGCACATGGGTTGTGTACGGGCAGTTAAAATATTTACGCAATATAGATTTAGGATTTAATAAAGAGCAGGTTCTTTCTGTAACTGCGAATGCTAATAGCGACATACGCGGAAAAATTCTTGCTTTTGAAAATGAAGCAAAAAAAATTCCGCAGGTAATTTCTGCAAGCACTGCCAGCGCGGTTCCCGGTGGCAATATTGGTTTCAATTTATTTTCGATAGAAACAAAAAATGGTTTTACTCAAAAAGGAGTTTGGAATTACGCTGTTGATCAAGACTATGTTAAAACACTGGGCATGCAGATAAAAAAAGGAAGAAATTTTTCCGGGCTTTCCGATACATTAAGAAGCATTATCGTAAATGAAAACATGGTGAAATATTATGGATGGGATAATGCGATCGGAAAAAAAGTAAAAAATCCCGGAGATACTTCAGGTTTTTATTATGAAGTGGTTGGCGTTGTAAAAGATTTTAACCAGCAATCTTTATACAACCCGATTGCGCCGTTGATGTTGCTTTATAGGCCTAACAATAACAGTTTGCAATTTAAACTCGATGCAAAAAATATTCCGGGAGCTATTGCTGGAATTGAAAAAGCATGGAAGAATGTTTTTCCTGATCTTCCTTTTTCGTACACTTTTCTCGACCAGGACTTTGATTCGCAATATGCAGCTGATCAGAAACGCGGAAAAATATTTACGAGTTTTTCTATTCTTACCATATTAATTACCTGCCTCGGTTTGCTCGGGCTTATTGCATTTACAACCGAACAACGGCAAAAAGAAATCAGCATAAGAAAAATAATGGGTGCAAGCGTGGGGCAAATCGTGCCACTGATCACCAGGAATTTTATTTTCCTGGTTGGCATATCCTGCTTTATTGCATTTCCGGTGGCGTATTTTTTTATGAGCAAATGGTTAAAATTATTTTCTTACAGCACCGGGTTAAGAGTTGCGCCATTTTTGTTTTCAGCTCTTGCTGTGTTGTTTATAACATTGTTCACTGTAATTTTTCATGCAGTGAAAGCAGCTGTGGCAAACCCGGCAAAAAGTTTGAGAACAGAGTAGCTAATAGCTATCAGCCAATAGCTATTAGCCTTACTAACAGTAATGCATAACCGATAATGTAAAAATCAGAAATCAAAAAATCATACATCAGAAATAAAAATTTATGATAAAAAATTATTTAAAAATCGCATTTCGTAATCTCTGGCGCCACAGAGTTTTTTCCTTTATTAATATTATGGGATTAACCGTTGGCATGGGGGCTTTCTTTTTAATTTTCATGTATGTAAAATTTGAGCTGAGCTATGATTCGTTTAATTCCAAAGCCGACAGAATTTATCGTATCGTATGCGATATTAAAACGCCAACGGAAACTATTAATACCAATGGCCCATCGTGGGCTGTAGCGCCACATTTAAAAAGCGAATTTCCTGAAGTTGAATCAACGGTTCGCGTTGATAATGCAAGTTTACTTGTTCGCAGCGGAGATATAAAATTTCAGGAAGACAATTCATTATTTGCCGACTCGTCATTTTTTCATGTATTCGATTTTAAACTCTTAAGAGGAAATCCCCAAACGGCGTTGAAAGAAAAATTCAGTCTTGTTTTTACAGAAACTGCGGCGAAAAAATATTTCGGCAATGAAAATCCTATTGGTAAAACGGTATTACTTACAGAAGGAAAATTTGTTGCAACAGTGACAGGCGTGATGGAAGACATGCCTGAAAATTCTCAGATAAAAGGAGACATGCTGGTGAGCATGACAACACTCACAGAGCAATTTAATAAAGGGTTGGATGATCAATGGGGAAACTACAGTGATAAAGCTTTTATTTTATTAAAACCCGGCACAAATGCAAAAGCTTTAGAGGCAAAACTTCCGGCGTTTTTGGTGAGAAGAAACGGTGACGAGATGAAAAAACTGCAAATGTTTCCTACATTATTTCTTGAACCTTTGCGCGATGTGTATTTGCGTTCAACCCGCGATGGAAGCAAAACGGGCAACATCAGTAATGTGTACATTTTTTCTCTCGTTGCAATATTTATTTTATTGATTGCATGTTTCAATTTTGTCAATCTTACTACTGCTCGTTCTGCTGAACGTGCAAAAGAAGTTGGAATGCGCAAAGTTGTTGGCGCAACAAAAATTCAACTGGCGCGCCAGTTTATTGGCGAAAGCGTTATTCTTTGTTTAATCGCTTTTGTATTATCTGTTATTTTATCTGCTTTGCTTTTACCATTGTTTAACACACTATCGGGAAAAATAATCAGTCATAATATTTTTACACATCCATCATACCTGCTCATGCTTTTTCTAACGGCAACAGGTATAGGAATTTTAGCAGGCATATATCCTGCACTTGTGTTATCATCGTTTCAACCGGTGGTTGTACTAAAAGGTCGTTTTGCAACAAGCCTGAAAGGAATATTGTTGCGCAAAGGTTTAGTGGTAACACAATTCACCATTTCTGTTGCATTGATTATTGCAACTATTGTAGTGTATAATCAAATGAATTTTATGCGCAGCCAGGATCTTGGTTTCAATAAAGATCAAAAAATGATCATCGACACGCATGGAGATTCTTCAAAACTTTTTTTCCAGCATGCTGTATCAATTTTGCCGGGAGTAATATCAACATCTATGTCGGGCAGTGTTCCTGGCGGAGGGAATCCCGGCGCTTATTCACAAATTGAAAATGTAAAAGGTGATATGCAAATCGCTAATCTCGATTTATATTTTGTTGACTTTGATTATATGCCGCAATACAAAATGAAAATAATCGCAGGCCGCACTTTTTCAAGAAATTTTATGACAGACACTACGCAGTCGATGGTAGTAAATGAAGCGGCAATGAAAATGTTCGGATACACTTCTCCGCAACAGATCATAGGTAAAAAATTTGATCAATGGGGTAGAAAAGGAATGATCATTGGAGTAGTGAAAGATTTTCATTTCCGTTCTTTGCAGGAAGTGATAAAACCACTCAGCATTCGCATAGAACCTGATGGATGTGATTTGATCACTATAAATGTCAGTTCAACCAATTTACCCGCAACAATTTCTGCAATAGAAAATAAATGGAAAACAATAATTCCGAATCGACCATTCAGTTATTATTTTCTTGATGAATTTTTTGATAAGCAATATCGCAGTGAAGACAGGTTTGGGAGATTGTTTTTAAATTTTGCCATTCTTGCCATCTTCATTTCATGCCTTGGTTTACTTGGGCTTGCCAGTTATAGTACCATGCAGCGTACAAAAGAAATTGGTATTCGCAAAGTTCTCGGTGCAAGTGTAACCAACATCGTCAATTTATTATCAAAAGATTTTTTAGCGCTCGTTACTATATCTTTTGTTATTGCGATGCCTGTAGCGTATTATTTTATGAACAAGTGGCTTACTGGTTTTGCATACAGGATAAATATTGAGTGGTGGATTTTTTTGTTAGCGGGAGTTTTGGCGTTACTTATAGCACTCATGACCGTTAGTTTCCAGGCAATAAAAGCAGCGATTGCAAACCCGGTGAAAAGTTTGAGAACGGAATAGTTAATGTGCTAATGTGGAAATGTGATAATGAAATACAGCTAACAGCTATTAACTAACAGCCAAGCATAACCGAAAATAAACAAATCGTATATCTCAAAATCAGAAATATCTTCTTATGCTAAAAAATTATTTCAAAATCGCGTGGAGAAACCTGGTAAAGAATAAATTTTATTCTGTCATTAATATCAGCGGACTTAGTGTTGGATTAACTGTTGGCATAATTATTCTTTTGTGGGTGCAGGATGAATTCAGTTACGACAGATTTCATTCGCAGCAGGAAAATATTTATAAAGTAGAAAATATGGTTGGAACCGGAAGCAGCCGGCAATTATGGACACAAACTGCAGCGCCGATCGGCGTTCTTGCAAAAAAAGAAATTCCCGGCGTGGAAGATGTTGTTCGCATATCTTACAATGGTTATTATGGTTTGTATAAAGCAAATGGCAAAACATTTACTGAACAAAAAACTTTCTTTGCCGATCCTTCGCTTTTTTCTGTTTTTGATTTTAAAATAATAAAAGGAAATGCTGCAAATCCATATCCCGACGAAAACTCCATTGTAATTACAGAAAGCACAGCAAAAAAATATTTTGGTAATGAAGATGCTCTTGGAAAAATAATAACTGCAGATAATAAAATAAATTTAAAAGTTAGTGGCGTAATAAATGATTTTCCGAAAAACTCCAGTTTTCAGGCGGATATACTTTTTCCGATGACACTGTTGCAAAAAATTATGTATGCAGATAATAAGGAAGGAAAAAACCTTGAAAATGATTTTATTCAATTTAGCTATAACACTTTTCTTTTGTTAAAACCCGGCATGTCGTTGAAAGATCTGCCCGACAAATTGCGAAATATTCATCTCCGCATGAAGTCAGATGATACAGATGTTGGTTATGTTTTATTGCCGCTAAAAAAAATGCATTTGTATAGATCCGATGGCAGCGACGGAGGATTTGCAACGGTGCGCATGTTCATCATTATTGCAGTTTTGATTTTAATTATTGCCTGCATCAATTATGTTAATCTTTCTACGGCACGTTCCATGTTGCGCGCAAAAGAAGTGAGCCTCCGCAAAATTGTTGGCGCAGGCAGGTTGCAATTATTCATACAATTCATTGCAGAAACTGCATTGCTTTTTATTTTCGCAACTCTCGTTTCATTGGTGTTGATATACGCGCTTACTCCGGTTTTTAATAAAATATCTGGCAAAGAACTTACTGTAAGTTTCCTCGATTTTCATATTTGGCAGGTCATCCTGATCACAATTCTCGGAACGCTGATCATCTCCAGTATTTATCCTGCATTATTACTTTCATCTTTCGATCCGCTAAAAGCTTTGAAAGGAAAAATATCTGCGCGCATCAGCGATGCGTTGTTTCGCAAAATATTGGTAGTTGTTCAATTTGCATTTTCAATGGTGTTGATCACAGGTACTATTATTATCGGCGATCAATTGTCTTTCATACGTTCAAAAGAATTGGGCTATGATAAAGATCATGTGCTCGCCTGCAATATGATCGCAATGAATAAACATGCAGATGCAGTAAGAGCCGATCTCATCCGGCAACCCGGCGTGTTGAATGTTACATTTTCAAGTGGCGACATTATTGATTATGGCGGACAAACCGGCGATAATTCCTGGGATGGAAAAGAAAAAGGTGAAACGATAATGCTTAGCCCGATTGGAATTGATAAAGATTTTATTTCTTTTTTTAAAATGAAAATGCAGCAAGGAAGTGCGTTTACCGGGTCAGTTACAGATTCCACTCATTTTATTTTGAATGAAACGGCTGCAAAAGCTATGCGCATGAAAAATCCTGTTGGAAAAAAATTCAAGCTCTGGAAAACCGAAGGAACAATTATTGGCATAGTGAAAGATTTTCATTTTGCTTCTATGCGTCAAAAAATAGATCCGGCAATATTTTATTACAACCCAAATGAATATTGGCGACTCTATATAAAAACAACCGGCAGAGATGCACAAAAGGCTATTGCGGCTTTGGAAACTGAATGGAAAAAATATAACCCGGAATTTCCTTTTACCTATGCTTTCCTCGACGAAACTTTTAATAACCTATATAAGTCGGAAGAAAAAACAGGAATGTTATTCAATGTATTTGCCGGTATAGCAATTTTTATTTCCTGTCTTGGGTTATTCGGACTCGCTGCTTACACGGCACAGATGCGCACACGCGAAATTGGTGTACGCAAAGTTTTGGGAGCAAGTATAATTGGCATCATTCGTTTACTTGCTGTCGATTTTATCTGGCTTGTAATTATCGCAATTGTTATTGCCGTTCCCGTTGCATGGTACGTAATGAATAAATGGTTGCAGGATTTCGCTTACAAAATAAATATTGGCTGGACGGTATTTTTAATTGCAGGATTTATAGCCATACTTATAGCAATACTTACGATAAGTTTTCAATCCATAAAAGCTGCAATAGCAAATCCGGTGAAGAGTTTGAGAACGGAGTGAAGTTGTTAATGTGATAATGTGCTGATGTGAAAATGTGATAATGAATGGGGTTGTGAGCAATTAGTTTTGAGTTTCGGGTATAAGCAACTGTAAACTCAAAATTGTAAACTAACAGTTATGTATAATCGAAAATAAAGGAATCAAACATCACGAAATCAGGAATCATAAATTTCTTTTTATGCTGAAAAATTATTTTAAAATCGCGTGGAGAAATATGATTAGAGACAAGCAATTCACTTTGCTTAATTTAACCGGTTTGGCAACAGGCATTGCATGTGCATTGCTGATTTATTTATGGGTAACAGATGAATTGAGTTTTGATAAATTTTTTGCAAATAACGATCAGATGTACCAATTGATGGAAGTAAGAAACTATCCTGGGCATGATGGTATTTCAGATGAATCATCAGGCTTGCTTGCTGAAACGGTAAAAGCGCAAATGCCCGAAGTGGAATATGCCGCGAGCATCGCGCCGGCAAACTGGTTCCAAAAATTCACTCTTTCGGTAGGAGAGAAAAATATCAAAGCAATTGGACAGTATGTTGGAAAAGATTATTTCAATATTTTTTCTTTCCATCTTATAAAAGGAAATAAAGATGACGTGCTTAAAGATAAAAGCTCGATTGTAATTTCGGAAAACCTTGCAAATAAATTATTCGGCACGACAGAAAATGTTATCGGTAAAGCAATTCGTTTTCAGCAAGACACAACTTTTTTTGTTTCAGGAATTTTTGAAAACCTGCCACAAAATTCTTCTCAGCAATTTGATTTTGTTTTATCGTTTGAATACTACGGGAGTGTTCAAAATTGGGTGAGAACATGGTACAACGGCGGCCCGCATAATTATATTTTTTTAAAAAAGGGAACGGATATCAACGCTTTTAACAAAAGAGTGTATGATATCATCACACGCAATGCGAATGATACTTTCCGGAAAATTACTGCAATTCCATTTACAAGCACATACCTGGCAAACACATTTACTCATGGCGCAAGAACAGGCGGAAAAGGCGAGTACGTCAGGTTATTTTCTATCATTGCCATTTTTATTCTTGCTATTGCATGTATAAATTTTATGAATCTCTCCACGGCAAAAGCATCACGGAGGTTAAAAGAGGTTGGAATTAAAAAAGTGGTTGGAGCCAATCGTAAACAACTTATTTTTCAATTTTTGAGTGAATCTGTTTTGCTCACTTTTATTTCAGTAATTTTTGCATTGATTATTGCGCTTATTTTATTACCAGAATTTAATCGTCTAACGGATAAGCATCTGTCACTTCGGTTTGATTCAGAATTTTTGTTAGGTGTTCTTGGCATCGCATTTTTCACAGGCGTTATTTCCGGCAGTTATCCTGCATTATATCTCTCCGGCTTTAACCCGATTTCTATTTTAAAAAATAAACTCAGTACATCTATCGGCGAAGTATGGGCAAGAAAAGGATTGGTTGTATTTCAATTTGCAATAACTGTTACATTAATTGTTGCTGTGCTAATTGTTTACAAACAAATTTCACTTATACAATCAGTAAATCTTGGTTATAATAAAGACAATATTATCCGCTTCAACGCTGAAGGAAAAGTATTGAACAATGAAGAAAGTTTTATTGAAGGATTAAAAAAAATTCCCGGAGTTATTAATGCTTCAAACACTGCTCATGATATGGTTGGAAGAAATTTTGGTGGAGATATGGTTGATTGGCCGGGAAGAAATCCGAATGAAAATTATTATTTCGAAGGAGTAAATGCCGGTTACAATTTTATTGAAACTATGGGTATGCAAATGGCAGAAGGAAGAAGTTATTCGAAAAATTTTGCCAGCGATTCTGTAGCTATAATTTTCAATGAAACAGCAATTAAAACAATGGGTTTAAAAAATCCAATTGGCAAAACAGTAAAATGGTTTGGCCGACCGGTGCAAATAATTGGCATAGTAAAAGATTTTCATTTTGAATCATTGCATCAGCCTGTAGTGCCAGTTTATATTGGGTTAGAGAATGGAAGCTGGGCAGATAAAATTATGATTAAGATTGCCGGTAACGGAGAAAAAGAAACTATCACGCGTATTCAAGATGCTTACGAAAAATATAATCCTGGTTTTCCTTTTGAGTTTAATTTTTTGGATGACGCTTATCAAAAGCAATATGCTGCAGAAAGCAGGGTGTCGGTTTTATCAAGATATTTTGCAGGGCTGGCAATTCTTATTTCATGTCTTGGGCTTTTTGGTCTTGCTGCGTTCACTGCGCAGAGAAGACAAAAAGAAATTGGTGTAAGAAAAATAATCGGCGCATCTGTGGGCAATATTTTTATAATGCTCTCGAAAGATTTTTTGCTGCTCGTGTTAATCGCAATATTGATCGCATTTCCGTTATCGTGGTGGGCTATGAACAAATGGTTGCAAAGTTTCGCTTACCGGATCAACATCAGCTCGTTGGTATTTATTATTGCCGGAGCATCAATCATTCTCATTACATTAATCACTATAAGTTACCAGGCGTTAAAAGCGGCAGTCGCAAACCCGGTGAAGAGTTTGAGAAGCGAATGAAGTTAATGTGATAATGTGCTGATGTGAAAATGAATACAGCTTTTAGCTAATGGCTAACAGCAATGTATAACCGAAAATAAAGAAATTTTTGATTAGCTCCGGCCTTCAGGTCGGAGAAATAAGAAATAATGAATGCAACATTTAATAAAGAATGTTACACATTGCTGAATAGGATTTCAAATGTACAAGAGTGCGACGCAACAATGTTTAATAGTTGTAATGCTGCTAAGGAACAAAAAATAAAAAATGATAATTAATAATGAATGTTTGAATTAAACAAATCCTATTTCGTAATTCGTATTTCATAAATTATAAGCCATGATAAAAAATTATTTCAAAACTGCATTTCGCACATTGCTAAGAAATAAAAATTATACAATTATTAATGTTGCGGGATTAGCGGCCGGCATGGCAGTTTGCCTGCTTATTTTTATTGTTATTCAATTTGAATTGAGCTATGATAATTTTCATTCGAAAAAAGATCGCATTTATCGCGTGCTCACAGAATATCATCATGCAGATGTTGCAAATGTTTTTTATGGATCGGCGGTTCCTTATGCGATGCCAAAAGGATTGAAAAATTCTTTTCCTGAAGTAGAAAATATTACTGCAATTGATTTTGAAGGGAATGATCAGATTTTAGTTTTGGATAATAACGGCAAGCCGGTAAAAAAATTTAAAGAAGAAAAAGGCGTTCTTTTTACCGATCCTGCATTCTTCAGCATATTCGATTTCCCTTTCTTATCCGGAAATCCTGCTACTGCATTAAAAGAACCTAACACTGCAGTTCTTACAAAAGAAATTGCAGAAAAATATTTTGGAGACTGGAGATCGGCTGTTGGAAAAACAATCAAGTGGAATAATCAGTACACGATAAAAATTACCGGAATATTAGCCACCATTCCGCAGAACACAGATTTTCAATTGAAGATTGCAATTGCTTTTGGAACTGGTTTCACTGTTGATTTGGCAAAATTAACAGACTGGGGGAGCACCAGCTCAAGTTTTAGCTGTTATGTTTTATTGCCGAAAAATTTATCGGTTGATGCATTCAACACAAAGCTGCGAGCGTTCAGCAAAAAAATGGAACCGGCGGATGATAAGGACAGTCATATTATTCAACCGCTCAGCAAAGTGCATTATGATACAGAGATAGGAAATTTGAGTGGCAAAACTATCAGCCCCGAATTAATTCGCGGATTATGGTTGGTAGCTGCGTTTATTCTTTTAATTGCCTGCGTTAATTTTATTAATCTTTCAACGGCGCAAGCTGTTAACCGCGCAAAAGAAGTTGGCGTGCGAAAAGTTTTAGGCGGTAACAAATCGCAATTAAAAATGCAATTCATTATGGAAACATTTTTAATTGTTGTTGTTTCCCTCGTGCTATCTGTAATTATTTCCATAGCGGCTTTACCATTGATCAGTAAAGTTCTCGATCTGCCATTAACGTATAATATTCTTTATAATCCTATAGTTATTTTATTTCTTTTTGTGATTGCTATTGCGGTAACTGCAATCGCAGGTTTTTATCCATCAGTTGTGTTGTCACGTTTCAACCCGATAAATGCTTTAAAAAGTAAGCTCACTGCAAAAAGTACAAAAGGCATTTCGTTAAGAAGAGGATTGGTTGTGTTTCAATTTATCATTGCCCAAGGTTTGATCATCGGCACAATAATTATCGTGAAGCAAATGAATTATTTCACTAATCAACCACTCGGCTTTGATAAAAGCGCAATTGTAAATGTTCCATTTCCCGGTGACAGCATCGGCTCAAGCAAATTAGATTATTTACGAAAAGAATTATCGGAAGTTAACGGCATTCAAAATATAAGTTTCAGTTCCAACACACCTGTTGAAGATGATAATGATAACTGGACCACATTCAATTTCAACCATGCAGCTAAAGAAACTGATTTTTATGCAATAATTAAATGGACGGATGATCAATATATCCCTACATACAGGTTACCGTTAGTTGCAGGAAGAAACTTAGAACCATCTGATACAGCGCGGGAATTTGTTGTGGATGAATTATTGTTAAAAAATTTGGGCATTACCAACCCGAAAGATGCGATCAATAAACAGATAAGTCTTTGGGGTGGTCATCTCAATGGTCAGATTGTTGGCGTGTTGAAAGAATTCAATTCAAGATCTTTTCGTAGGGACCTGTCGCCGGTGATTATGACTACATTGAAAAGAGGGTACAGCATAGCCGGAATAAAACTTGCAACGAGCGATCCATCAGCCGCAATGAGATCAATAGAAAAAATTTGGTCAGGCACATTTCCTGATTTTGTTTTTGAATATAAATTTCTCGATGCAAAAATTGATGGCTTCTATAAACAAGAGCGGCAGTTGTCGCAGCTATTTCAAATATTTGCAGTCATCGCAATATTTCTAAGCTGCCTCGGATTATATGGGCTCGCATCATTTATGGCAGTGCAACGAATCAAAGAAGTTGGAATTCGTAAAGTGCTTGGCGCATCTGTATCTCATATCGTTTATCTTTTTTCAAAAGAATTTATCATTTTAATCTCGATCGCTTTTTTAATAGCATCACCAATTGCGTGGTATTTTATGCACAAATGGCTGCAGGATTATGTTTATCGCATTGATATAAGCCTATGGATTTTTGTGCTTGGCGGATTAGTTTCAGTATTCATTGCATTGTGTACTGTCAGTTTTCAGGCAATAAAAGCGGCAGTTGCAAATCCGGTGAAGAGTTTGAGAACGGAATAGCTAACAGCTAACAGCTAATAGCCAATAGCCAATAGCTGTTAGCTAGCTAACAGTAACGTATAACCGACAATAAAGAAATCGTACATCTAACATCGTAAATATTTGAAGTATGTTTAAAAATTATCTTCTCCTCGGCTTTAGAAAATTAAAGAAACAAAAAGTATTCTCTTTAATAAATATTTTAGGATTGACGGTTGGCATTACGTGCTGCCTGATGATTTTTCTTTTCATTTCTCATGAATTGAGCTATGACAATTTTCATAAAAATGGAAAGGATATTTATCGCGTAATGCGCGTAGGAAATCTTAATGGAAGTGGTAAAGAAGAAGTAGCATGGCTCGCGCCGGCATATTCAACGGCGTTGCTGAACGATTATCCCGACGTAATTCAAAAAGCTGTGCGGGTAATGCCGGATAACGATCTGACAACTTATAACAATATCGGTTTCAACGAAAAAAATATTTATCTCGCAGATGATAATTTTTTTGAGTTTTTTAGTTTTCCGCTGGTGAGGGGAAATCCGGCCACTGTTTTAAAAGATCCGCTCAGCATTGTTCTTACAGAAACAACGGCAAAAAAATATTTCGGTAACCAGGATCCGATAGGAAAAGTTATCGAATGGAATAAAACAATAAAGCTAACGGTAACGGGTATTGCAAAAGATGTTCCCTCAAATTCTCATCTGTATTTTGATATGGTTGCCCCAATTTCCTATTATAAAGACAGGCCATGGTTCAACCAGTTTCCGAATAACATGTTGTTTACTTATGTGCAACTTAATCCGAACGCCGATCCAAAAAAATTGATAAGCAAGTTTCCGCAGTTCATGAATAAGTATCTCGGAAAGTATTACAGAGAACAAGGTTTTTCAATGGATCTTACTATAGATCCTTTGAAAGATATTTATTTTCAGAGTCTGCAATTCGACAATGTAAAACACGGAAGCAAAAGTGTTGTCTATATTTTTATGTCGATCGCAATTTTGATTTTGATCATTGCCTGCATCAATTTTATGAATCTTGCAACAGCGCGCGCTGCCGACCGTTCAAAAGAAGTTGGTCTTAGAAAAGTGTTGGGCGCATTGCGAAAACAACTCATCACACAATTTATCGGCGAAGCATTTTTGTTTGCAATAATTTCATCAATTCTTGCGCTTGGTTTATTGCAACTGTTAATGCCTGCTTACAATAATTTATTAGGCTATACAATGCCATCTTACTGGACTAACCCTTTGGTATACATTTTTATTGCAGGAGTTATTCTTGTTGTCGGTTTGCTCGCCGGAAGTTATCCTGCACTTTTGCTTTCTTCATTTTCTCCGATCGATTCATTAAAAGGAAAATTAAAAGTCGGAAAACGCGGATCTTTTTTCAGAAAAACTTTGGTCGTTTTTCAATTCAGCATTTCGGTGTTGCTTATCATCAGCATTACAGTTATTTTAAAGCAGATGAATTATGTGCAGAATATCGATCTCGGTTTTAATAAAGAACATGCGCTCATCATCCGGCTCGATAATAATGATATCTCCGAAAAGAAACTTCTTTTTAAAAATCAACTCGCAAATGATCCGTCTGTGTCGAGCGTTTCTCTTATGTCTGGCGAACCCGGTGGTTTTCACGACACACATACATTTGAAGCGGAAGCAAAACCCAATGAATCATTATTGATAAATACCGAATTTGCAGATTTTGAATTTGCAAAAACACTCGGATTAAAAATCATTGCCGGCAGAGATCTTTCTCCGCAATTTCAAACCGACTCATTACATGCCGTTCTCATTAACAGAGCAACTGCAACAAAACTTGGTTATTCGCCACAAGAGGCAGTTGGCAAGTGGATAAAAAATAAAATGAGAGATAGTCTTCGCAGAAATATTGTTGGCGTTGTGGAAGATTTTCATTTTTCTTCATTGAAAGATCCGATTGCGCCATTTGTAATTGCACCAAATGATGACAGACGTCTGGCTCTTGTTCGAATCAAACCAGGAAATCTTCAGGCAACGATCAACAGAATTAAAAATATTTATACAAGTCTTGCTCCGGCTTATCCTTTCGAGTATACTTTTTTAGATGAGCAATTTAACCAGCAATATAAATCTGAAGAAAGACAACAATCTATTCTCACCATTTTTTCAGCAATCGCAATTTTCATAGCATGCCTTGGTTTGTTTGGATTAGCATCCTATACAGCTATGAAAAAAACGAAAGAGATTGGAATAAGAAAAGTGCTTGGTTCTTCGGTAGAGAATATCGTTATTCTTTTATCAAAAGATTTACTCAAACCGGTTTTGGTCGGAACTGTAATCGCAATTCCCGCCGGATATTTCATCATGCAAAAATGGTTGCAGGGTTTTGCATATCGCGTAAACATTCATTGGTGGCTATTTGCAATGGCTGCACTCGTTGCTGTGTTAATTGCATTGGTAACAGTAAGCGCGCAGGCAATAAAAGCGGCAGTGGCAAACCCGGTGAAGAGTTTGAGAACAGAATAGGAAAGCTTTTTTATTTTGCTCCCAACATCTGTAACATTATTCAGCATCGTTGCGTCGCACTCTTGTACGACAACAATTCTATTCAGCTATGGCTGACCACGATTCTATCCTTATTTTTCTTATTCACCTGATCATTCATTTCAGGATTTTCAGATAAATAAGGTTAAAATCAGAGTTCAGACAATTTCCTAAAAAAATCCAATTCCACGCAACATTTTATTTGCCTCAAACGACTTTATTGCCACGCAATAAAATTCTAAAACAACGGTATGATAAAAAACTTCTTCAAAATCGCCTTTAGAAATCTCTGGCGCAGCAAAGGTTTTTCTGCAATCAATATTTTCGGTTTGGCAATTGGCATGGCAAGTGCCATTCTTATTTTATTGTGGATTCAAAATGAAATGAGTCATGATCGCTTTCATGAAAAAGAAAACAGGTTATACACAATGTTTAACCGCGATAAATTCAGCGGGCAAATGTGGGCATGGAATTCCACACCCAAAATAATGGGTCCTACTCTTAAAAATGATTATGCCGAAGTTGAAGATGTGAGCCGCACAACAAATGCTCCTTTCCTGTGCAGCATCGGAGAAAAAAAATTGCGCGGTAATGCATGCTTAACTGATTCCGGTTTTTTACAAATGTTCACATTTCCTTTATTGCAGGGAAATACATTCAATGCATTGTGCAAACCTTTCAGTATGGTGGTAACTGAATCGTTCGCAAAAAAATTTTTCGGAAATGAAAACGCAATAGGCAAAACCATCAAAATTGATTCAACCGATATATTTACGATAACAGGCGTGCTCAAAGACCTGCCGAATAATACCATTTTTAATTTTGATTTTTTGCTGCCCTGGAGTTATATGGACAAATTAAAATGGAATGATAATGGTTGGGGTAATAATTCTGTGCAGACTTATGTGTTATTAAAGCAAAATGCACTTCAGGCAAATTTTGATAATAAAGTAAGAGACATTACCATCAATCATACAAAAGGCACTGCCGATGCATCAACAACACAAGTTTTCAGCTGGCCGTTGAGTAAATTATGGTTGTACTCAAAAAATGAAAACGGCAAATTAGTTGGCGGCCGAATTGAAACGGTAAGATTGTTCGCCATCATCGCCGCGTTCATTCTTTTAATTGCGTGCATAAATTTTATGAACCTGAGCACTGCGCGCAGCGAAAAACGCGCGAAGGAAGTTGGCATAAGAAAAGTAGTAGGCGCGCAAAAAATTTCTTTGATAGCACAATTCATTGGCGAAAGCGTTTTGCTTTCGTTTTTAGCAGGCATTATTGCTTTAGGTATTGTGCAATTAAGTTTGAAAAGTTTCGACACACTTGTTGGCAAGCAATTGTATTTGAATTACAGCGATTATTATTTCTGGCTATATGGAATCGGTTTTATTTTATTCACAGGTATAATTGCCGGAAGTTATCCTGCATTTTTTCTTTCTTCATTTAAACCTGTTAAAGTTTTAAAAGGAACTTTCAAAGCAGCGCACGCAGCAATCAACCCGAGAAAAATATTGGTTGTGCTGCAATTTACATTTGCTATCATACTTATCATATCTACTATTATTGTTGAAAGGCAAATACAATTTGCGCAGGCAAGAAATACAGGGTATGATAGAAACAATCTCGTGTATTCTTTTTTGACCGGAGATGTTTACAAAAATTATGATCTTATCAAGCAGGATTTATTAAATAGCGGAGCTGCTGTTGCCGTAACAAAATCAATGAGCCCGATAACGCAGCGATACAGCGATAGCTGGGGATATTCCTGGGAAGGCAGCACACCGGAAGACAGCAAGCTTGATTTTGTGCGGATGAGTACCGATGCCGATTTTGTAAAAGCGATGGGCGTAAAACTTGTTGAGGGTCGCGATATTGATATAAAAACATTTCCTGCTGATAGCTCCGCCGTTTTGCTGAATGAAACAGCGGTGAAAAAAATGCATTTGAAAAATCCATTGGGCGCTGTGATAAAAGATGATGATCAAAGATGGCATGTTGTTGGCGTTGTAAAAGATTTTATTGTTGAGTCTCCCTACGAACCGATAAACCCGATGATGATAAATGGACCTTCAAGCTGGTTCAATGTTATTCATTACAAACTCAATCCTGCAAAAACTGTTGCAGAAGATTTGCAGTTAGCCGAAAAAATATTCAAACAATATAATCCGCAATATCCCTTTGAATATCATTTTGCAGATGAAGAATACGCTAAAAAATTTGAAGACACAAAACGCACCGGTACGCTCGCTGCGCTTTTTGCAGCACTTACCATTTTCATATCCTGTCTTGGTTTGTTTGGGTTGGCAACATATATGGCAGCAAACCGGATTAAAGAAATCGGGGTAAGAAAAGTGCTCGGCGCAAGTGTAACAAACATTACTGCACTGCTATCGAAAGATTTTTTGAAACTCGTAATTATCGCATTTGCCATTGCCGTGCCGGTTGCATGGTATGCTATGGCTCAGTGGTTGCACAATTATACTTATAATATTGGCGTGGAATGGTGGGTATTTGTTTTAGCAGGGGTGTTATCAATTTTAGTAACAATTGTAACAGTAAGTTTTCAGGCCATCAAAGCAGCGGTCGCAAACCCGGTAAAGAGCTTGAGAACAGAATAGGGATTTCTGATTTAGTGATGTCTGATTTTGAGATTTGCGATTAAATAAATCAGACATCAGAAATCAAAAAATCAGAAATATTATTCTCCCGGCATTGTAACATTATTCAGCATCGTTGCGTCGCACTCTTGTGCGACAATAATTCTATTCAGCTATGGCTGACCACGATTCTATCCTTATTTTTCTTATTCACCTGATCATTCATTTCAGGATTTTCAGATAAATAAGGTTAAAATCATAGTGCAGACAATTTCCTAAAAAAATCCAATTCCTACGCAACATTTTATTTGCCCCTAACGACTTTATTGCCACGCAATAAAATTCTAAAACAACGGTATGATAAAAAATTTCTTCAAAATCGCCTTCAGAAATCTCTGGCGCAGTAAAGGCTTTTCGGCAATCAATATTTTCGGGCTCGCAATTGGCATGGCAAGCGCTATTGTTATTTTATTATGGATTCAAAATGAAATGAGCTACGATCTCTTTCATAAAAATAAAGATGTTTTATATGAAGCGTATGATCGGGAAGTATTTGATGCAGATCTGCATAGCTGGAATACGACCCCAAAAATATTAGGACCTACTTTAAAACAAGATTATCCGGAAATCGAAAATACAACGCGTGTAAACTGGGGTAACAGCTTTTTATTTACACTCGGCGAAAAACATTTAACCGCTGATGGAACATGCGTAGATCCTGCTTTTTTAACCATGTTCAGTTTTCCTCTGGTAAAAGGAAATGTGAACACGGCATTGAGCGATATATATTCTATAACTCTAACGGAATCTTTTGCAAAAAGATTATTCGGCAATGAAGACCCGATGGGTAAAACAGTGAAGCTGGATAACCGCGATAATTTTACAGTGAAAGCTGTGATGAAAGATTTGCCAAATAATACAAGATTCAAATTTGATTATTTGATACCGTGGGCATATATGGATAAAAGAGGCTGGAGCGACAGCAACTGGGATAATAATTCCACGCAAACTTTTGTGCAACTGAAAGCGAATGCATCTTTAGCAAACGTAAATCAAAAAATAAAAAATGTTATCATAACACATCTTAACGGCAAAGAAAAAATAGAAATATTTCTTCACCCGGCAAAAATGTGGCACCTATATACGGATTTTGAAAAAGGAAAAGTTGTTGGCGGCAGAATAGAAACGGTAAGAATGTTTGGAATTATTGCTGCATTTATTTTGCTGATTGCATGCATCAACTTCATGAATCTTTCCACGGCGCGAAGTGAAAAACGAGCGAAAGAAGTTGGCATAAGAAAAGTTGTGGGCGCGCAAAAACAATCATTGATAGGTCAATTTATCAGTGAATCAATATTGATTGCTTTCATTGCCGGAATTATTGCGCTTCTGGCAGTTCAACTTTGTCTTCCTGCATTCAACACACTAACAGAAAAACAACTTCATATAGGTTATGGCAATATTTATTTTTGGATAGCAGGTTTGTCGTTTATAATATTCACCGGTGTGCTTGCCGGAAGTTATCCTGCATTTTATTTATCATCTTTTCAACCGGTAAAAGTTTTAAAAGGAACATTCAAAGCGGCGCATGCTGCTATCAATCCGCGAAAAGTTTTAGTGGTGCTGCAATTTACATTTGCGATCATTCTTATCATTTGCACAATCATTGTAGAGAAACAAATTAATTATGCACAGGAAAGACAAGCTGGTTACGCAAAAGATAATCTTATTTATCATTTTCTCACCGGGGATATTGAAAAGAATTACAAACTTATCAAACAAGAATTATTAAGCAGCGGCACTGCAGTTTCCGTTACTAAAACAAGTGCGCCTCTCACCGAAGGATGGAGTAACACTTGGGGAATGAAATGGCCGGGAAAAGATGTGAATGATAAAACAATCTTCAACAGATTTTGCGCTGATGAAGACATTGCAAAAACAGCAGGCTTTACAATTTTAGAAGGCCGCGATCTTGACTTAAAAGAATTTCCATCGGATTCACTTGCGTGTTTGTTAAATGAATCTGCAGTAAAACACATGAAATTAAAAAACCCGGTCGGATCACTTATAAAAGATGATGGTTTTACCTGGCATGTAGTAGGCGTGATAAAAGATTTTATTCTTCAATCGCCTTACGCAAAATTAGATCCTATGATGATCGAGGGAAGCAAAGGTTGGTTTAATGTGCTTCATATAAAATTAAACCACAACAGAAGCACTGCGCAAAATTTGCAGGCAGCAGAAAAAATATTTAAAAAATATAATCCCGAATATCCTTTCGAATATAAATTCATAGACCAGGAATATGCGCAAAAATTTGCAGACACACAACGTACGGCAACGCTTATAGGCCTATTCGCCAGTCTTACCATTTTTATTTCGTGCTTAGGTTTATTTGGTCTTGCAACGTACATGGCAGAAAACAGGATAAAAGAAATTGGCGTAAGAAAAGTTTTAGGCGCATCAGTTTTCAGCATTACATCATTATTGTCAAAAGAATTTCTCATACTCGTTCTCATTTCCATTCTTATAGCATCGCCGGTTGCGTGGTTCGCTATGCATAAATGGTTGGAGAGTTATGATTACCGGATAAGTATTCAATGGTGGGTGTTTGTGCTTGCCGGATTACTATCCATCATTATTTCATTGGTAACAGTGAGTTTCCAGGCAATAAAAGCAGCAGTCGCAAATCCGGTGAAGAGTTTGAGAACTGAATGAAGAATGTGATAATATGCTGATGTGAAAATGGAAACAGCTAATAGCTATCAGCTAATGGCTATTAGCTTAGCTAACAGTAATGTATAACCGAAAATAAAGAAATCGTACATTCAACATCGTAAATCGTAAATATTTGAAGCATGTTTAAAAATTATTTCAAAATCGCGTGGAGAAATTTGCTGAAGAATAAAATCTATTCAATAATAAATATTGCCGGATTAGCCTCGGGTATGGCTGTTGCCATGATCATTGGTTTGTGGATTTACGATGAAGCATCTGCCAACAGGCATTTTAAAAATTATGAAACGCTTTACCAGGTAATGATGCATCAAACTTTTGATGGCGTTCGTTACTCTCAACAGGCGTTGCCATTTCCGATTGGTGAAGAATTGAAAAATAAATATCCTGATTTCAAAGGCGTGGCAATGTGCGATTGGGGACAGCAGCATTCTTTGATATACGGAGAAAAAAAATTTAATAAGTATGGACATTTTATAAGCGAAGATGCTGTGAATATGTTTTCATTAAAAATACTTAATGGCGATAAAAATCCTTTGCACGATCCGTATTCAATTGTATTAACTGATGAAACTGCTAAAGCAATTTTCGGGAATCAAAATCCTATCGGCAAAGTTGTGAAGATGGATAATGCTACTAATTTAAAAGTTACAGCCATAGTTCCAAAGCAACCGAAAAACAGTTCACTCAATTTTGATTATTTAATTCCTTTTCAACTACAGGAAATTATTTACACTTGGGTGAAACAATATCACAAAACAAATTGGGGCAACAATTCATGGCAGGTTTACGTGCAGCTAAATGACAATGCGAGTCTTGAATCTGTGAATGCTAAAATTAAAAATGTTGTCATCTCTCATTTCACGGATGAAAATACTTTGAAACATATCATACCTGAAGTCTTCATTCACCCAATGTCGAAATGGAGATTGTACAGTGATTTTGAAAACGGAAAAAACACCGGCGGCTTTATTAAATACGTTCGGATGTTTGGCATTTTAGGTCTTATCGTTTTGCTGATCGCGTGTATAAATTTTATGAACCTCAGCACAGCGCGTTCGGAAAAAAGAGCCAAAGAAGTTGGCGTTAGGAAAGCAGTTGGCTCAGGAAGAAAACAACTCATCGGCCAATTTTTGAGCGAATCCATGTTGATCTCTGCGCTTGCATTTTTGTTTGCATTGGGAATTGTGATAATCGCGCTTCCATATTTCAACAGACTAACCGATAAAGATATGAGCTTGCAAATTGCAAGTCCGCTTTTTTGGATAATCATGATTCTGTTCACAATTATCACAGGTTTGCTCGCGGGAAGTTATCCTGCATTTTATCTTTCATCTTTCAACCCTGTGCGTGTGCTGAAAGGAAATTTAAAAGCAGGAAGGAGCAGTTCATTGCCACGCAAAATATTAGTTGTTCTGCAATTCGCAAGTTCTGTTATTCTGATGATCGGAACGATCATTGTTAATCAGCAAATACAATTTGGAAAAAATCGGCCAATTGGTTTTAATAATAGAGGATTGATTTCAGTGAATTGGTCGGATGATATTGCTAAAAATTTTGCAGTCATTCAGCAGGATTTGATTAGTTCCGGCGCGGTTATTTCTGTTACACAAAGTAATTCACCGCCTTCGGAAATTTACAGTAACAATAATGGATGGGAATGGAAAAATAGTTTGCCTGTTGAAAAATCAACTGTGTTCTCAACTATTGCAACTACTTACGACTATACAAGAACGTTAGGAATCAAATTAGTTGGCGGCAGAGATTTTTCAAAAGATTATGCCGATTCAAATTCAGTGATCTTAAATGAAGCCGCAGTTAAACGAATGAAATTAAAAAACCCTGTTGGTGAAATGTTGAAGTGGAATGACAAGCCTATGAGAGTTATAGGTGTGATACCAGATATACAAATGGAGTCTCCGTTTCGGCCGATTTCTCCTCTCACAATTATATTTAATAAAGGCTGGGTAGGATATGTTAACATACGGATGAACCCGAACATGTCCGCATCAAAAGCAATTGCTTTGATGAAACCGATTTTTGAAAGATACAATCCGGCTTTTCCTTTCGAGTATCAATTTGCAGATGAACAATACGCAAAGAAATTTAATTACGAAGAATTGGTGGGAAATCTCGCAGCAATTATTGCGGTGCTCGCAATTTTTATTTCATGCCTCGGGCTTTTTGGTTTGGCATCTTTCACTGCGGAGCAACGCGTAAAAGAAATAGGCGTGAGAAAAGTGCTCGGCGCAAGTATTTTCAATTTGTGGCAATTGCTTTCGAAAGATTTTGTGATTCTTGTTTTAGCGTCTTGCGCGATTGCAATTCCTGTTGCATGGTATTTTATGAATGAATGGCTGAAGAGTTATCAGTACAAAACCAGTATAGGTATCGGAATTTTTGTTGTGGTTGTAGCAGTAGCAATTGCAATAACATTAATCACCGTAAGTTTCCAGGCGATAAAAGCTGCGATGGCGAATCCGGTAAAGAGTTTGAGAACAGAATGAAGAATGTGATAATGTGCTGATGTGGAAATGTGAGAATAGCCAATAGCTATTAGATGGACTAACAGTAATGGGTAACCGAAAATAAGGTGTACAATAGAATTGTTGCCGTACAAGAGTGCGACGCAACGATGATGAAGAGAGAATAAATGCTGGGTACAAAAAAATTGATAATTGAAAATAGACAATTGATAATTGATAATGAATGTTCGAATTTCAGAAATCGTACATCGTACATCTAACATCGTAAATATTTGAGACCATGTTTAAAAATTATTTAAAAATCGCTTTTCGAAATTTCCGGAAAAACAAAACATCATCTGCAATTAATATTTTCGGACTAACGATTGGCTTAACGTGTTGCCTGCTCATTGCGCTTTATATTCAGCATGAAATGAGCTATGATAATTTTGAACAAAAAGGAAACCGCATCGCGCGCGTGATCATGGAATATAGTTTTGACGGAAGTCCTCAATCAAACAAAGGCAATTACACAAGCGTGCGTGTTGCGAGTGTTTTTAAAAGAACTTTTCCGGAAGTGGAATCTGCAATAAAAATGACGGAGTATGCAAGAGTTGTTGGCTATAAAGATAAATTGATTGATGAAAAAAATTTCATGTATGCAGATTCTACTTTTTTCGATCTATTTTCTTTTAGATTATTGAAAGGAAATGTTCATACTGTTTTGTCATCATCTTACGATGTTGTGCTTACTGAATCAACTGCAAAGAAATATTTTGGAGATGAAGATCCCATAGGTAAAGCGCTGAAAGTTGGAAACGACAGCAATCTTTACCAGGTTACCGGCGTGATACAGGATTGCCCATCCAATTCACAAATAAAATTTGATTTTCTTGCTTCATTTTCTTCGTTGGGATTAACTCCTGATTGGGAAAAAACATATTGGGATGCCAACTACACAACGTATTTATTATTGAAGAATGAAAATTCAATTTCTTCTTTGCAGGCAAAACTTCCGGCTTTTATGAAAAAAGAAATGGCCGGACAAGGCGCAACAGTAAATTTTTATCTCGAACCGTTTGATAAAATACATTTGCATTCCCCTTACGGTGGCTTTGAACCGAATAACAGCATTACATACATTTATATTCTTGCAGCAGTTGCGTTGTTGATATTGATCATCGCATGTTCAACTTATATTAATCTGAGCACTGCACGTTCTATCGAAAGAGCAAAAGAAGTTGGCGTGAGAAAAGTTATCGGCGCAGAAAAAAAACAATTGTTCTGGCAGTTCATCGGAGAATCTGCATTGCTCTGTCTTATAGCTGTTGTATTAAGTTTGATCGTCGCCATTTTAATATTGCCTTCTTTCAATCAGTTAACGCAAAAACAATTACAGGCATCGTCATTATTTTCTTTGCCATTTATTTTATTTTCATTTGGCGTTGCAGCATGCGTAAGCATCGTTGCCGGAAGTTATCCTGCATTGATCTTAACCGGCTTTCAACCGGTGAAAGTTTTAAAAGGGTCGTTTAAAAATACGGGTTCCGGTCGATGGCTTCGCAAATCATTAATTGTATTTCAATTTGCTATTTCCGTTTTTCTTATTGTTTCTACTTTCGTTATGCAAAAGCAATTGTATTATATCCAGCATAAAAATTTAGGTTACGACAGAGAACACGTGCTTGTGCTGCCAACAACAGAAGCAATGGTAGCAAAACTAAAACTGATCAAGGATCAATTCAGGCAGAATCCTGATGTGCTTAGCATTTCGCTTTGTGCCAGGTCACCTGTTGAAGAAGCAGGGGGATACAACATGCGCTCTGCGGTGATGCCCGCTAACCAGCAAATGGCCGTAACCGCCAATTCTGTTGATGAGGATTTTATAAAGACCGTCGGTCTGCAAATCATTGCAGGGACAGGCTTAACTGAGCAAGATGTAAAAGATGCTATGATTGATGACTACAATAAAAGAGTTTTTCATTTTATATTGAATGAATCGGCCGCAAAACAATTAGGATGGGCACCCGAAGAAGCAGTAGGCAAAAAAATGTTCCTGGATGATTCAAGGCCGGGATATGTCAGAGGGGTAGTAAAGGATTTTCATTTTCAGTCGCTGCACGACCCCATCAAAGGCTATGTATTATTTCCCGCCCAATGGCGCTCAGAGTTATTGGTAAAGGTGAGCGGGCATAATATATCGAACACAATTTCTTTTTTAGAATCAAAATGGAAAACACTTGTTCCTGATCGTCCTTTCGAATATCGTTTTTTGGATGATGATTATAATAAATTGTATGAAGCAGAACTTCGCCTCGGAATGGTGATGAATGTATTTTCGTCTATTGCAATAATACTCGCGTGCCTCGGCCTATTCGGATTATCTTCTTACACTGCACAACAGCGTTTCAAAGAAATTGGGATAAGAAAAGTATTAGGTGCATCGGTAACAAATATTGTAATCGCGTTATCAAAAGATTTTATAAAGCTCGCGGCTGTTGCAATCATTATTGCATTTCCTGTTGCATGGTGGGCGATGACAAAATGGTTGGAAGATTTTACTTACAGAACAAATATGAGCTGGGGAATTTATCTTGCGGCAGGTGCAATAACTATTTTACTTGCAATAGTAACTGTAAGTGTTCACGCAATAAAAGCAGCAATTGCTAACCCTGTGAAGAGTTTGAGAACGGAGTAATTAGTGTGATAATGTGCTGATGTGAAAATATGAAAATGAATACAGCTATTAGCTAATGGCTGTTAGCTAACAGCAATGTATAACCGAAAATAAACAAATCGTGCATTGTACTTCTAACATCTTAAATGTTCCACCATGATAAAAAATTATTTTAAACTCGCTTTCAGAAACCTGATGAAGTATAAATTTATTTCCTTCATCAATTTGTTTGGTCTTGCTATTGGCTTAACGTGCTGCCTGTTAATACTGGCGTATATTCTGAATGAATTGAGTTACGATAAATACAATGCGAATGCAAACCGCATTTATCGGGTAACGCGGAGTTTCAATAACCAAGATGGCGTTGTGTCGCTTAACCTCAGCACTATTGCTCCTCCGTTTGCGCCATATCTTGCCAATGATTTTCCGGATATTCAAAAAATTACAAGATTATATCCAAACGGGATTACACCTATGCGTTACCGTGAGAAATTATTCAATGAAAAAGATGTGTATTTCGCCGATGAAAACCTGTTTGATATTTTTTCCGTGAAAGTGACGGAAGGAAATCCTAAAACTGCCCTCTCTGTTCCATTTACTGTAATGCTGAGTGAAGAAATGGCGAAAAAATATTTTGGCAATGAAGACCCGATGAATAAAAGTATCCGGTTCAACAATCAATTCAATCTTAAGGTAAGCGGCATCTATAAAGCATTTCCTGCAAATGCGCATATGCACCCTAATGTACTTTTATCATTCAACACATTAAATGATACTGCTGTTTACGGAGAGAAAAATTTGCGAACCGATTGGGGAAATAATTCTTTCTTCACTTATTTGCTCATGCCCGAAAATTATCCGGTTCAAAATATGATTGCACAGTTTCCTGCATTTGTTGACAAGCACATGGATCATAAAGATTATAACGGTTTGAATCCTTCTAAATTCACTAAACTCGGATTGCAGAAACTGACAGACATACATCTTTATTCGCACACAGATTATGAAGCTGAACCAAACGGTGATATAAAAAGAGTGTATATTTTTTCTGTCATAGCTTTATTTATTTTGTTGATCGCCTGCATAAATTATATGAACCTTTCCACCGCTCGCTCCGCATTGCGCGCGCGCGAAATTGGAATAAGAAAAGTAGTCGGCGCAAGAAAGAGAGAATTGATCTTTCAATTTCTCAGCGAGTCTGTTCTTATGTGCTGGGTTGCAATTTTAATTGCCGCCGCGCTCACTATTCTTGCATTACCCTGGCTTAATAAAATTTCGGGGCAACAACTTTCCTTCAGCATTTTATTAAAGTGGCAAATCATCATTCCACTATTTCTTGCACCATTTATCGTTGGCATCATCTCCGGAATTTATCCTGCATTATTTATGTCTTCATTTCAGCCGATACAAACTTTAAAAGGATTATTTAAAGCTGGCGGAGGTAATATTTCATTCCGTAAAGTTTTGGTGGTAACACAATTCGCCATCAGCATTATTCTTATTATCACAACCGCAATTGTATTTCAGCAATTGCATTATATGCAGAAGAAATCTCTCGGTTTTGAAAGAGATCATGTTGTTATCATTCCTTACGGAACGGATGTAAGTAAGCAGTACAACGTATTCCGCACGGAACTTTTACGAAACACTTCATTTAAAGAAGTTGCCCGCTCTTCACGCATTCCGACCGGAAGATTATTGGATGACATGGGCGCATATACCATGGTTGGAGATTCATTACGTCCGTTGAATACGGATATAAAATTTGTTTCTGTCGATTACGATTTCATTCCTGCATATGGAATAAAACTTTTGGCCGGAAGAAATTTCTCGCGCGATTTTGCAACAGATACTGCAAGTTTTGTACTTAATGAATCGGCAATAAAAGTGATCGGCTGGAAAAATGCGCAGGATGCGATCGGCAAAGATTTTAAATATGGAAATCAAAAAGGTCATGTAATCGGAATCGTTAACGATTTTAATTTCGAATCCATGCATCAGCAAATTGTGCCGATGGTATTGTTGATGTTTCCGCCTTCGCAAGGTTATTACAATAATATTTCCATCAAGTTAACAGGCAACAATATTCCTGCAACGCTTGCCTATCTTGAAAAGACATGGAGAAAAATTTTGCCCGAAACACCTTACCAGTTCACATTTCTTGATGAAAATTTCGACAAGCTTTACAAAAGCGAACAACAGCAAGGAACGATCTTTATCATATTTGCATCTATCGCAATTTTTATCGCGTGCCTCGGATTATTTGGTCTTTCTGCATTTGCAATTTCGCAACGCATCAAAGAAATCGGCATCCGAAAGGTGTTGGGCGCAAATGTTACCGGCATCGTAACATTGTTGTCAAAAGATTTTTTAAAACTTGTTGTAATCGCATCTCTTCTCGCTTTTCCGATCGCATGGTACGCGATGCATAACTGGCTAAACGATTTTGCATATCGCATCAACATTCAGTGGTGGGTGTTTGTACTCGCCGGAATTTTGGCGGCGTTGATTGCATTAATCACCGTAGGTTACCAGGCTATAAAAGCTGCAATAGCAAACCCGGTAAGGAGTTTGAGAACAGAATAGAGATTTCTGATTTAGGGATGTATGATTTTGAGATTTGCGATTAAATAAATCAGACATCAGAAATCGAAAAATCAGAAATTTGGCTCCCACCTTCTGTAACCTTTTTCAGCATCGTTGCGTCGCACTCTTGTACGACTGTAATTCTATTGAGCGATTGTCTCAACCGCGATTCTATCCTTATTTGACTGATTGTTCTGAAATCAATTATCAGAAGAATAAGAAGAATCGGGATACAATCGCGGTTCAGACAATTATGACAACTGGCAATCAACACCTGAAAATTAATGATGAACTTGTGAATTAAAGAAATCAGGCATCACCAAATTATAAATCAGAAATATCCTTCTCATGTTAAAAAATTATTTCAAAATCGCCTGGAGAAATTTGTCGCGCAACAAAACATTCTCCATTATTAATATCGTCGGACTTGCAGTCGGACTTTCCTGTTTTATAATGATCTCTCTTTATGTGCTCGATGAATTGAGTTACGATAAGTTCAACGTGAATGCCGACAGAATTTATCGCATTAACTCCGACATCCGTTTTGGCGGCGGAGAATTACATGCATCGGTTTCATCGGATATGATGGGACAGGTTTTGAAAAAAGATTATCCGCAGGTTGAACAATACACGCGCATTTATAATTCCAGCGGATATAAATTAATTAAAAAAGGAAACAGCTATATCAAAGAACCGAATGTTGCAAATGTTGATTCCACTTTTTTTGATGTGTTCACTTTCCCGGCAATAAACGGCGACGAAAAAACCGCTTTGAATGAACCCAACACTGTTGTTGTTACCGAATCAACTGCAAAAAAATATTTTGGCACAACCAATGTTATCGGCAAAACAATTGAAACCCCCGCAGATAATAATAAAAATGATGTGTATAAAATAACTGCGGTAATAAAAGACATGCCGAAGAACTCGCACTTCAATTATGATTTTCTTTTTTCCATGAAGAATGCAAATTATAAATGGGGACAATTTACCAGCCATAATTTTCATACTTATTTATTGCTTGCGAAAGGAACAGACTATAAAGCGTTCGAAAAAAATTTTGATCAATATATACTGCGATACGTGTTGCCTTATGTGCAGCAGTTTATAAGGATCTCCAGCATGGATGAATTTAAAAAAGCCGGTAACAAACTTGAATATTCATTAATTCCACTCACAAAAATACATTTGTATTCCGATTATCAATATGAGCTGGCGCCAAACGGCAACATACAGTATGTGTATATTTTTGGCGCTGTTGCTATTTTCACTTTACTGATCGCCTGCATTAATTTCATGAACCTTACAACCGCGCGTTCTGCAAATCGCGCAAAAGAAGTTGGTATAAGAAAAGTTCTCGGAACAGAACGGAAAGAACTTATTTTTCAATTTCTCAGCGAATCAGTGCTGATGGTTTTTTTATCGTTGATCATTGCAGTTGGCATTACATGGCTTGCATTACCGGTATTTAATCAGATCGCCGGCAAATCAATTCATATCACTGATCTTTTTTCACCCGTACTTTTATTATTGCTTATTGCTTTGCCAATTATCGTTGGATTAATCGCAGGAAGTTATCCTGCGTTTTTCTTATCTGGTTTCAAACCTGTTGAAGTTCTGAAAGGCAAATTAAAAATGGGAAGCAAAAGTGGCGGCTTGAGAAGCGTGCTTGTTGTGTTTCAATTTGCAACTTCTATTTTTTTAATAATCGGAACAATTGTTATTTACAAACAACTTCACTTCATTCAAACAAAAGACATAGGTTTTAATAAAGACCAAGTGCTCATTATTAACGACGCATGGGGCCTCGGAAATAATAATGTTGATGTTTTTAAAAATGATCTTTTAAAAAGTAGCGGTGTACAAGCGGGCACAGTAAGTTCATATTTGCCCGTTGATAACTCCAGTCGCTCCGATATGAGTTTTTTTACGGAACCCTCGATGGATGTAAAAAATGGATTGGATATGCAGTATTGGACAATTGATCCTGACTATATCAAAACAATGGGAATGCAAATTGTAAAAGGAAGAAATTTTTCAAGAGAATTTCTCAGCGATTCCACTGCCATGATCATAAATGAAACAACAGAAAAATATCTGAATCGCACAAACCCGATCAATTCAAAAGTTTATTTGGCCGACAACAACAACAAACTTATTGCATACACTATTATTGGTGTTGTAAAAAATTTCAATTATGAATCGCTTCATCAAAACATCGGGCCATTATGTTTTATGCTTGGTAAAGGCGGCGGCGGATTTGTTTCTTTTAAAGTAAGCGCCGCAAATATTAACGGGCTTATCAGCCAGGCAGAAAATAAATGGAAAGAGCTTGCGCCATCAATGCCTTTCAGTTATCGTTTTCTCGACGACTCCTTCAATGAAATGTATGATGCGGAACAACGCGTTGGAAAAATAGCGCTGATATTTTCTATCATCGCAATTGCCATTGCGTGTTTGGGATTATTTGGTCTTGCAACATTCATTGCAGAACAACGCACAAAAGAAATCGGCATCAGAAAAGTTTTGGGCGCAAGTGTCAGCGGCATTGTGCAACTGCTCTCAAAAGATTTTGTAAAACTTGTTGCAATCGCATTCATCATTGCTGCGCCACTCGGTTGGTATTTCATGCATAAATGGCTGCAGGATTTTGTGGAAAGAATAAATATCAGCTGGTGGATATTTTTATTAGCTGCTGCATTAGCAATTTTTATTGCACTTGCAACCGTAAGCTTCCAGGCAATAAGAGCAGCGATTGCAAATCCGGTTAAAAGCTTGAGAACAGAATGATCAATGTGATAATGTGCTGATTTGAAAATGTGAAAATGAAAACACAACAATGCTATTCTTGTTTTTCTCATTGCTCATTGTACAAAGCTAAAAGCTCATTGCGTGGAAATCTTGAATCCAATATCCTGCATCTAAATCGTACATCTAACATCTTCCATCTAACATCAGACCACTGTATCAAAACCGAACACTTCCTGTATCAAAAACGAACTGGTTCGTATATATTGGATAGCTATTATCCTGTAAATCATTCACATTGTTTCCGGCATATCATTGGGAGATAAGCTTTGCATAATTTATTGAGAAACAGAGAGCGTATTGAATTGATAATGGATAATTGATAATGAGATACAGCTAACAGCTGTTAGCTGATGAAATCATACATCACCAAATCATACATCAGAAATAACCTTTTATGTTCAAGAATTATTTCATCACTGCTTTCAGAAATTTTTGGCGAAACAAAATTTTTTCGCTCATTAATATTATCGGGTTATCTATTGGCATCAGCGCTGCGCTGGTAATTTATCTTATTGTGCATTATGATTTCAGTTTTGACAAATTTGAAAAAGATGGCAATCGTGTGTACAGGGTAGTGAGTGATATGAGTTTTGCGGGAACGCCATTTTCTTTGTCTGGAGTTCCGGCGCCATTAGCAGATGCAGCACGGCGTGAAGTAACCGGTTTGCATCAGGTTATTGCATTTTATGAATATAGCCCGGCAAATGTTGCCGTTGCAAAAAATGCGAACGAAAAACCACATGTTTTTAAAAGACAGGAAAATATGATTTTTGCAGACGCTGATTATTTCAAGCTTCTTTCTTATCAGTGGCTTGCCGGTTCTCCTGAAAAAGCAATGCAAGAGCCGTTCAAAGTAGTGCTGACAGAAGAAAAAGCAAAAATATATTTCCCCTCACTAAATTATTCTGACATCATCGGCAAACAAGTTACTTATGACGATTCGATAATAACAACAGTAACCGGTATTGTAAAAAATCTAAGTGAGAATACGGATTTTAAATACAAAGAATTTATTTCTGAATCCACTATTCCAAACAGTGGTTTAAAAAAGAGTTATTCCTGGGATGAATGGGGAAGTATAAATAGCGGCTATCAATTATTTTTAAAACTTGAGCCAAATATTTCGCCATCTGCAATTGAAGCGCAATTGAAAAAAGTGTTGGCAAAAAATTCTAAGGATGGTAATAAAGACAATAAAAATACAACCGAATTTCACCTGCAGCCATTAGGCGATCTTCATTTCAATGCTAAGTATGGAACGATTGGCGATCGTATTGCAGACAAATCTACCTTATACGGATTGCTTACTGTTGGAGCATTTTTATTATTCCTTGGCTGCATCAATTTTATTAATCTCACAACAGCACAAGCTGCGCAGCGCGCAAAAGAAATCGGCATTCGCAAAACAATGGGCGGTTCAAGAGGGCAACTGATGCTGCAGTTTTTAAACGAAACTTTTTTCATCACTATCGTTGCAACAATATTATCAATTGTACTCACTCCGGGTTTATTAAAAATTTTTGGCGATTTTATTCCGAAAGATTTGCATTTTGATTTGTTGCAGCAACCGAGTCTTATTTTATTTTTAGTTGTATTAGTGATAGCCGTTAGTTTTCTTTCCGGATTTTATCCTGCAATGGTTTTATCAAAATACAATCCGGCATTAGTATTAAAGAACCAGGCTTACATCGGAACGGCGGGAACGCGCAAAGCCTTACTGAGAAAAGGTTTGACGGTTTCTCAATTTTTTATTGCACAGGTTTTTGTAATGGCAACTGTAATTTCTGTAAAACAGATCAGTTATATGCTGAATAAAGACATGGGTTTTAAAAAAGATGCTATCATCTATTTCAGCACAGTTTCTAATTATAATAAACCAGACCTTAATCGGTTTGTATTATTAAATGATTTGAAATCCATTGCCGGAATTGATATGATAAGTTTGGGACAGGATGTTCCTGCATCAAACGGATGGTCAATGGGAACGATGACTTTTAAAGATGGGAAAAAAGAAATTGAAACTGATGTGAGATTCAAAACGGGAGATACGAATTACCTTAAACTTTATCACATAAAATTATTAGCAGGCAGAAATGTGGAACAGAGTGATTCCGTAAAAGAATATGTGATCAATGAAACATACATGCATCTTTTAGGTTACCAAAACCCCCGTGATATTTTAAATAAAACTATTTCAGGAAAACCAATTGTTGGTGTGATGGCTGATTTTAACCAACAATCTTTGCATGAAACAGTAAAGCCGCTTGTATTCACGTCACAAAATAAGTATAGCAGCACTTTTCATATTGCATTAAAGCCACAAAATGCAGACGGAACACTCTGGAAAAATACAATTGCTAAAATTGAAACAGCTTTTAAAAAAAATTATCCTGAAGAAGAATTTAATTATGAATTTGTTGATGAGAGCATCGCAAAGTTTTATAAAAGTGAACAGGATCTTTCGCACTTGTTAAAATGGGCAACCGGTCTTGCGATATTTATCAGTTGCATAGGCTTGCTTGGGCTGGTTATTTACACAACAAATCTTCGTACAAAAGAAATTGGCGTACGAAAAGTTTTAGGCGCATCTGTCAGCAATATTGTTTCACTCTTATCAAAAGATTTTGTTTTGCTGGTGATGATCGCATTTGTTATTGCGGCACCATTAACCTGGTGGGCAATGCATAAATGGCTTGAAAATTTTGCATACCGTACTTCAATTAACTGGTGGGTATTTGTTGTTAGCGGAATATCCATGATAATAATCGCATTAATAACACTAAGCATTCAAACTATAAAAGCTGCAATGGCAAACCCGGTGAAGAGTTTGAGAACAGAATAATTAATGTGATAATGTGCTGATGTGAAAATGTGAAAATGATTTTGTGAATGGTGAATAGTGAATAGTGAAATGTTGAATGTTAAATATTGAATTGTGAATTGATGATGAATTGTGAAATGTTTTTGTTCCGTAGGAACATACGATTGGTAGAAAAAATAATCAACGATTTTTTGCGTGCCGCAGGTACGCAACCTTACAAAGATTAGTTATTTGA
The DNA here is from genome assembly GCA_963774065.1 of Chitinophagia bacterium. Lineage (GTDB taxonomy): Bacteria > Bacteroidota > Bacteroidia > Chitinophagales > Chitinophagaceae > Puia. Next base: position 488,996 of record CAVZDO010000003.1, on the reverse strand, counting down.
AATTAGTAGGGCGCTGAATAGAGTTTCAACTGCAGAAGAGTGCGACGCAAGGATGATGCTATGAAAAACTGAAGCTGGAAACAAAAATAAAAAAACAGCTAACAGCAACGTATAACCGAAAATAAATAAATCAGAAATAACAAAATCATACATCAGAAATGACTTTTATGTTTAAAAACAATTTAAAAATTGCCTGGCGGAATCTTGTGAAAAACAAAATGTATTCATTCATCAATATTGTTGGATTATCTGTCGGCATGGCAGTAGCAATACTTATTGGTTTGTGGATCCATGATGAAGTTTCGTTCAATAAAAATTTTGATAATTACAATCGTATTGCGCAGGTTATACAAAACGTAACAAACAATGGTGAAGTACAAACGTGGAGAGATGTTCCTTATCCGTTAGCGAATGAATTACGAAAAAATTATGGCAGTAATTTTAAACATATTGTGATGGCTATTGGCTGGGGCGATCATATTATTACTATAAATGAAAAAAAATTAAAGCAAACGGGCGGATATTTTGAAAAGGAAGCGCCGGAAATGTTTTCATTTAAAATGTTGCAGGGAAACAAGAACGGTCTTGAAGATCCTGCTTCTGTTATGATTTCTGCATCTGCCGCAAAATCTTATTTTGGCAATGACAATCCGATAAATAAAATTATAAAAATCGATCAGCAGCCACCTGTAAAAGTAATCGGAGTGTATAAAGATTTTCCACGCAACTCAACATTTGACGGATTAAATTTTGTTTCTTCAGTTGATTTTCTTTTCAAAGCAGACTCAGGTTTCCGAACAATGCCAGATCCATGGCGGCCGAACTTCACTACTTTGTTTGTTCAGTTAAATGATAATGTAGATTTCAACACTGCTTCTGCAAGAATAAGAGATGCAAAATTAAAAAGAGTTAATCCGCAACTTGCAAAAAAGAAACCCGCTTTGTTTTTGCAACCGATGAGCAAATTGCATTTGTATTCGGAATATAAGAATGGAATTAATGTTGGCGGCGCCATACAATACGTTTGGATGTTTGGAATAATTGGCGTTTTCGTTTTGCTTTTGGCTTGTATAAATTTTATGAACCTCAGTACAGCGCGCAGTGAAAAACGCGCAAAAGAAGTTGGCATCCGAAAAACTGTTGGCTCCGTTCGCAGTCAATTGATTTTTCAATTTTTTAATGAATCATTATTAACAGTGATTTTTGCATTTGCACTTTCATTGTTACTCGTTCAACTAACACTTCCGTTTTTTAATCTTGTGTCAAATAAGCAAATGAGCATTTTATGGAGCAATCCTTTTTTCTGGTTGATAGGAATTGCTTTTATTGTTTTCACTTCAATAATTGCGGGAAGCTATCCTGCATTTTATTTATCATCTTTCAAACCAATGAAAGTTTTGAAAGGAACTTTTAAAGCAGGAAGATTTGCCGCCATTCCGCGCAAAGTGCTTGTGGTATTGCAGTTCACGGTTTCTGTAACACTTATCATCGGAACAATTGTAGTTTATCAGCAAATTCAGTTTGCAAAAAATCGCCCGGTAGGATATTCGCGCGAAGGATTATTGAGCATACCAACATCAAATCCGAATATTCACAATCATTTTGATGCTGTAAAGAATGAATTGATGCGCACCGGGGTGATTAGTTCTGTTGCAGAAGCAGAAAGTCCGACGACAGGAATATGGAACAGCACAAGTGGAATAAGTTGGCCGGGGAAAGATCCAAATCTATCAACTGATTTTGGTGTGGTGACCGCGTCATTAGATTATGGAAAAACAATAGCCTGGAAAATAAAAGAAGGCCGTGATTTTTCAAAAGATTTTGCATCGGATACATCTGCATTTATTTTGAATGAAGCTGCAGTGCATTTTATGAATCTGAAAAATCCTGTCGGATCAATAATAACATGGTGGGATAAGAAATATACGGTGATAGGTGTTGCAGAAAACATGGTAATGCGTTCTCCCTATGATGAAGTGACTCCTGTTATTTATAGTGTATTAAATTATCCGGGCAACATTGCGATTCTTAAAATCAAACCAACTGCAAGTGCTAAAGATGCATTAAGCAAGATTGAGCCGATATTTAAAAGTTTCAATCCTGATCAGCCATTTGAATACACTTTTGTTGATGATGATTATGCAAAAAAATTTGCTGATGAAGAGCGTGTAAGCAAACTTGCAAGTTTCTTCGCTGTATTAGCTGTTATTATTTCATGTTTGGGATTATTCGGATTGACATCATTCGTTGCAGAGCAACGCAAAAAAGAAATCGGAGTAAGAAAAGTTTTAGGAGCATCGGTGTTCAACGTTTGGAATTTACTTTCAAAAGATTTTGTGATGCTGGTGATTATTTCATTCGTCATAGCTGTGCCGGTATCTTATTATTTTATGAACAACTGGCTACAGAATTATCATTACCGTGCAGAACTTTCATGGTGGATTTTTCTTGCGGCCGGAATCGGTTCCCTGGTAATAACAATTGCAGTAGTAAGTTTCCAGGCAATAAAATCGGCAATTGCAAACCCGGTAAAGAGTTTGAGAACGGAGTAAGGTAATTGATAATTAATAATGAATAATTGATAATGAAGAAAACTATTAGCCAATAGCTAACAGCAATGAATAACCGAAAAAAACAAATCAGAAATCACCAAAGCATACATCAGAAATTATGACCTATGTTTAAGAATTATTTTAAAATAGCGCTCAGAAATTTTAAAAAGAACAAAGTCACTACGGCAATCAACGTTCTTGGTTTATCTGTTGGTATCAGTGCATCTATTGTTATTTTTCTTATTGTACAGTACGATTATAGTTTTGATAAATGGGAACCACAGGCGAATAATATTTACGTGGTGAATGCACAGGGAGACAGGGGCGATTTTTTTGGGGTTCCGGTACCGGCGGGAGATGCGATCAAAAATCAAATAACGGGTATTGAAACAATGTGCCGGTACATGAGTTTTCCGGAACTTGATTTTATAACAACCGCTTCTTCCTATAAGAATGAAAAAAGTAAAATTTTCAATGATGAGAAAGATGTAGTGTTTGCCGATGAAAATTATTTTAAAATATTTCCGCATCAATGGCTGAGAGGCAATCCTTCTCTTTCCTTATCTCAGCCAAATGAAGTGGTACTGTCTGTTTCCGTTGCACAAAAATATTTTCCGGGATTAAGTTTAGATGAAATAACAGGCAAAAGAATTGTATACGGAGATAGTACAAATGTTGTGGTATCGGGTATTGTAGCCGATTTAAAACAACATACCGATTTTGATGATAAAAGTTTTATTTCGTACAGCACGTTTACTTCTTCCAGTCGTTGGAATCACAATAGCATTTTTCAAAGCTGGAACTTTCCTGTTTCTGGCTTTCATTGTTTTTTGCGGCTGTACAAAAATACCAATGCCGCAAACGTAGACGGGCAATTAAAGAAGTTATACAATGCAAATGTAAAAGAAATTGATCCTAATTTTAAATTTACCGCATCATTACAACCATTAACTGAAATTCATTTCGGCTTAAATACCAATGGCAAACTAACAAACGGTAAAGCGGATAAATCAGTTCTTATAAATCTAACGGCGCTTGCAATAGCATTGCTGTTGCTTGCGGCGATTAATTTTATTAACCTCTCAACTGCACAATCAACTTTACGAGCAAAGGAAATAGGCGTACGCAAAACATTTGGCAGCAGCAAAACACAAATCATTTATCAATTTCTTATTGAAACTTTATTAGTTACTTTTTTTGCAACAGTTCTTGCAGTTATTATTTCGCCTCTCATTATTAATGTATTTAAGGGTTTCGTGCCGGAGGGATTAGATACAGAACAAATTTTACAGCCTGCAATTATTGCTTTTCTTTTTTTGTTAATTATCACCGTTACATTTCTTGCAGGATTATATCCGGCATTTGTACTCACAAAATTTCGCCCGTCGTTAGTATTAAAAAATCAAACGTTCAGTAATGGAAAGTCGCATGGCGCATGGGTTCGCGAGGTATTAACTGTTTCACAGTTTGTAATTGCACAGGTGTTTTTGATTGTTGTAATTGTTGTTGGCAAACAAATACACTATGAATTGAATAAAGATATAGGCGTACGAAAAGATGCAATCGTTTCTTTTAAATTAAGTTTTGATTTGAATGTCGCCGACAAGAAAACAATTTTGATAAATGAATTGAAAAAAATTCCGCAAATACAAAACATTACTTCGTACCAGGGCGGAGAGCCTTACACTATTGGCGCAGAACAATCAAGTTTTACATTTTCCAGTAAGGGTAAAACGGTTAATAAACTTGTTGCGGTTAAGGATGGAGATTCTAACTATATAAAAGTGTTCAATATTCCTTTGCTTGCGGGGCATAATATACATGTTGATACGAGCGGAAAATACTGGGATCTTTTGATAAACGCAACAATGGCAAAAGAGATGGGCTTTCAAAACCCCGAGGATGCTATTGGCAGTTTTCTTGCGCCCTGGGGAACAGGTCATGCATTGGTTGTTGGTGTAATGAAGGATTTTAATATGCAAACTTTGCATTTGCCAATTGTACCACTTGTTTATATGGGAAGTAATCCGATGGGCGGTAAGATTGCTCTTGCATTAAATCCTTCCGATCCATCATCATGGCAGGTTGCTTTAAATAAAACAGAAAAAATATTTCACCAGGTATATCCTAATAAAGATTTTGATTATACTTTTTTTGATAAGTCTATCGAAAATATATATAAAAGTGACATTCGCTTATCCACTTTGCTGAGATGGGCAACGGCGCTCGCAATTTTTATAAGTTGTTTGGGTTTATTGGGTCTGGTAAGTTTTATGGCGAACAGGCGAATCAAAGAAATTGGCATCAGAAAAGTATTAGGTGCATCGGTAGCGCAAATTATTGTATTGCTTTCAAAAAGTTTAGCGAAGTTGATATTGATCGCTTCCATTATTGCAATACCTGTTGCATGGTATTTTTCAAATAATTGGCTTGAGGATTTTGCATTTAAAATACCATTGAGCTGGTGGATATTTTTAATAAGCGGCATTTGCATGTTGATTATCGCATTGTTTATTCTTTGCCTGCGAACAATAAAAGCAGCAACAGCAAACCCGGTGAAAAGTTTGAGAACAGAGTAAGCAAATTACGCAATGTGAAAATATGAAAATGTGATAATGAAGATGGCTATTAGCTAATAGCTATTAGCCGATAGCTAACAGCAATGTATAACCGAAAATAAACAAATCAGAAATTACCAAATCCTACATCAGAAATTTTCTTTTATGTTTAAAAATTATTTCAAAACCGCGTGGCGCAATTTGTTGAAGAATAAAACTTCTTCTTTTATTAATATCAGCGGACTTGCTGTGGGCATGGCAGTTGCCATACTTATTGGGCTATGGATTTGGGATGAACTTTCTTTCAATAAAAGTTTTCAAAACTACGACCGCATTGCGCAAGTGATGACGAACGCGAATTATAACGGCGGAATCAATACCGATTATAATACTGCTCCGCCTTATGGCGATGAATTAAGAAATAATTTCGGCACTGATTTTAAACATGTGCTGATGACGTCGCGATCTTTCTCCATGGTATTATCATCAGGCGAAAAAAATTTAATGAAAAACGGTTATTATTTTGAACCGGGAGTAGCGGATATGCTGAACTTGAAAATGCTTAAAGGAACTCATGCCGGTTTAAAAGATCCTTCATCAATTATGTTATCGGCTTCCGTTGCAAAAGCTTTTTTTGGAGATGCAGACCCAATGGGGAAAAGCATGAAAATAGACAATAGCAAAAATGTGATTGTAACTGGCGTGTATGAAGATCTTCCTTATAATACTGAATTTGCCGACATGGAATTTGTTGCTCCATGGCAATTGTATATAACGAATAGCCCGTGGTTCAGAAAAGATAATTGGGAGCAGGATGGTTATCAAACTTACGTTCAGATAGCCGACAATGCAGACATGGATAAAGTGTCGCACGAAATCCGAAACCTGAAATTGAACAGGATTGATAAAGAAAAAGCAAAAGCAAATCCGCAGGTATTTTTATTGCCAATGAGCAAATTTCATTTGTATTCCGATTTTGATAATGGAACAATAGTTGGCCGAGACGCCCAATTTGTCTGGATGTATGGAATTATAGGTGTGTTTGTTTTGTTGCTTGCTTGTATCAACTTCATGAATCTTGCCACAGCGCGTTCGGAAAAAAGAGCAAAAGAAGTTGGCATTCGGAAAACAATTGGTTCAGTACGAATGCAACTGATCAAACAATTTTTGACTGAATCATTATTGGTTGTATTTTTTTCTTTTTTGTTATCATTGATAGTTGTTCAACTGATGTTGCCATTGTTTAATGAAGTTGCTGATAAAAAAATGGTGTTGCCATGGAATAATATTTTCTTTTGGCTGATTGGAATTGGTTTTAGTTTCATCACCGGTTTTATTGCAGGAAGTTATCCTGCGTTTTATTTATCATCATTCAAACCAATTAAAGTTTTAAAAGGAACTTTTCGCGCAGGACGCTATGCTTCTGTTCCGAGAAAAGTTTTGGTGATATTACAATTCAGCGTTTCTATTGCATTGATCATCGGGGTTATTATTGTTTACAAACAAATTCAATTAGGTAAGGGTCGCCCTGTTGGTTATAAACGTGAGGGGCTCATGACCGTTATAACACCTACGGATGAAATTCATGATCATATTGATGCAGTACGAGAAGATTTAAAAAAATCCGGAGCTGTATTGGAAATAGCGGAAACGGTAAACCCCGTAACTATGCTTGGTTTTGCGGGTAATGGTTTTCAATGGAACAACAGACCGCTTGATGAAAATTTCTGGATAGGAAAAGCATACATCACACCCGAATACGGTAAAACTATTGGCTGGCAAATTATCCAGGGAAGAGATCTTTCCAGATCATTTGCCACAGATACTGCAGCCGTGATTTTAAATGAATCGATGGTAAAATATATGGGCATTAAAAACCCGGTGGGGATGGTTATTAAAGAAACTATTTTTGGAAAAACATATTCTTACACAGTAGTTGGTGTTGTAAAAGATATGCTGATGCAATCGCCGTACCGACCGGTTAAAGAAACAGTTTACATTGCGGACAATGAAAAAACACATAACGTAGCTATAAGACTTAACCCGCAAATAAATGTACATGATGCAACCGCAAAAATTGAAGCGGTGTTTAAAAAATATGCACCGAACAGCCCGTTTGAATACAAATTTATTGACAGCGAATTCGAAAGAAAATTTGGTGATGAAGAACGCGTGAGTAAACTCGCGAGTGTATTTGCTTTGCTCGCGATATTTATTAGTTGTCTCGGACTATTTGGAATGGCATCTTTCATGGCTGAGCAACGCACAAAAGAAATTGGCGTAAGAAAAGTTCTTGGCGCATCTGTATTTAATTTATGGAAATTATTATCAAAAGATTTTGTAACGCTCGTTTTTATTTCATTGCTAATTGCTGCGCCAATTGCATATTATTTTATGAACAAATGGTTGCAGAGTTATCTGTTGAGAACTGAAATATCCTGGTGGATTTTTGCAATAGCAGGAACATGCGCGATATTGATTACATTATTAACCGTGAGTTTTCAATCAATAAAAGCGGCGCTGGCAAACCCGGTGAAGAGTTTGAGAACAGAATAGCTAACAGCTAATGGCTAATAGCTATTAGCTGTATTAAATCCAAAATATTATGTAATTAATTTTTTGATTTTTACTTATTACGCAACATTTGCAAAGAATATCAAACTTTAATATTGAAAACTTTATAAACAACAAATATGATAGAACTTAAGAAAATTTCGAAGTGGATCACAATTAACGGAAGACCGAATTTTATTTTGAAGGATATTAACCTGAGTATAAAAGAAGGCGAATTTATTTCCATAATGGGTCCGTCTGGTTCAGGAAAATCTACATTACTGAATCTTATAGGTATGCTCGACGATCCTTCTGAGGGTGAATATTTTTTTATGGGCAATGCAGTTCATTCTTTAAAAGAAAAACAACGTTCTCATTTGTACAAACAATATATCGGCTTTGTTTTCCAGGCTTATCATTTAATTGATGAACTGACAGTGTATGAAAATATTGAAACGCCGCTTATCTATCAAAATATCAAATCATCCGAACGGCAGGCAATGGTTGCCGATATTCTTGATCGTTTTCAGATTGTTGGAAAAAAAGATTTGTTTCCCACGCAATTATCCGGCGGGCAGCAACAGCTTGTTGGTATTGCACGTGCGTTGATAGCAAAACCAAAATTATTACTCGCAGATGAGCCAACAGGAAATTTGAATTCAAGACAAGGCGAAGAAATAATGGAATTATTTCAGCAGTTGAATAACGACGGCGTTGCAATAATCCAGGTAACACATTCTGAAAAAAATGCGGCCTATGGCTCGCGCATCATCAATTTACTCGATGGCAGAATTGAAACAATAAATTAAAATTAAAATCAAAAACTTTCTAATAAGAACAGACATGAACAAACAAAAATCAATCTTGCTTTTAATAATATTTTTTTTATCATTGGCTAAAAGCGAAGCGCAAACGGCAACTACAAATATCGGAGATGTGCTTACATTGAAACAGGCTGTTGATATTGCCGTTAAAAATAATTTAGTGGTTGAACAAAGTGATATAACAAAGCAACAGGCGCAGGTGAATAAAAATCAGCAATTCGATTATCTTTTTCCGCAAATTTTCGGAAACGGGTCGCAACAAATATCAACCGGCAGAAGTTTGAATCCATACACGTATCAATACGTGAGCCAGCAAATAACCTATGGAAATTATGGTATAAGCGCCAGCCTGAATTTATTCAGCGGACTTCAAACGCAAAATGCAATCAGGCAATCTTCGTTGGCATTTGATGCAAGTAAATTGGATTTAGAGCAGCAAAAACAAAATATAACATTAACCGTTCTGCTTGATTACTTGCAGGTGCTGGGAAGCCAGGATCAACTGGATATTATTCGCAAACAAGCTGATGTTGACAAGAAGCAATTAGAAAGATTGGATCTGCAAAATAAAGATGGCGCGCTTCTTATATTATCTGATCTATCCGATCTTAAAGGACAATATGCTTCTGATCTTGCAAATATTGCAGGAACAGTAAATACTTTGGAAACCGCAAAAATTAATCTCTTTAACGTATTAAATGTTCCGTACAAAAGAGATGTTCAATATGAAAAAATGTCTCTTGATCTGCAGATGACGGATTATGTTGGAAACTCCGACAGTATTTATAATATGGCATTGAGCACGCTCCCGGGAGTTAAATCTGCTGATCTTAAAATTAAATCTTTTCAAAAAGGAGTAGCTGCAGCACGAGGTCAATATTATCCTCAATTATCTCTTAGCGCAGGTCTTTCTACAAATTATTCAAACCAGGCAACCGAAAGTATTTTCGGGCCTACCACTCCTGTGTCTACTTCAGATTATGTTACAGTTGGCGGCACAAATTATAATGTAATAACACAACAGCAAAGTGTTACCAATAAAAATATTTCTTTCAGTGATCAGTTTAATAATAACCGCGCCACTTATATTTCTCTAAATCTCAGCGTGCCGATCCTTAATTATTTCAGGGCAAGAAATAATGTTAGGCTCGCAAAAATAAATTTGCAGAATGCGCAATACAATGCAAATTCTGTGCGGCTTGTGTTACAGCAAAATGTTGAGCAGGCTTATCAGAATATGATTATGGCGAGCAATCAGCTTACTGCAGATCAGGATGCGGTTGCCGGTTATGCAGAATCATTTCGCACATTTGAAATACGATTTAATGAAGGTGTGATAACGTCCAATGTATATCTCCAGGCAAAGAATAATATTGATCGTGCAACAATTAATCTTGCAGTTGCGCGGTACAATTATATTTTTAGAAAGAAAATTTTAGATTACTATGAAGGGAAGTTGAGTTATTAGGTATGAAGTATAAGCTATAAACTATGAAGTAAGAAGTATGAAATAAAAATCAAGATTATTGTTACAGTCTTATACTTCATAGTTCATACCTCATACTTCATACTTCAGATTCTTCCATCCATTTTCCAAGATGCTCGGAAATTTTTTCTGTTTCTATCAAGAAACCGTCGTGTCCGTATGCAGAATCAATTTCAACAAGTGTGGCGTTTGGTAAATATTCAAAAAGAAATTTTTGTTCTTCAACCGGGCATAGTATATCGCTGTTAATTCCCATTATCAATGCATTTTGTGTGATGGTTTGTAAAATTTCCTGCGTGGTTTTATTTCGTGCCCTTGCGATGTGATGACTATCCATTGATTTGGTAAGAAGCCAATAGCTATAAGCATTAAAACGGTTCATTAATTTCTCTCCCTGGTGATTGATATATGATGACGCTTTATAGTTATCTATTTTTTCCTTGTCGGGATCGTTTTGTTTTTGCACGAGAATTCCGTAGTTGCGATACGTTAGCATTCCGATTGCTCTTGCGGCTCTTAGCCCTTTTTTGCCGGCGTCTGCAGATGAATCTTTCCAGGTAGAATCTGCTTCAATGGCAAGACGCTGCGCAGTATGCACAGCAATTCCCCATGCGCTTTCTGTTGCTGATGTGCCAACCAAAAAAATATTTTCTATCACTTCTTTTTCCATAAGACACCACTCTAAGATCTGGTATCCGCCCATACTTCCGCCCATTGCCAGATAAATTTTACTGATGCCGAGATACTCACGGAGATGTATATGCGCTTTTACCATATCCCGAATTGTTATTGTAGGAAAACTGCTGTAATATGGTTGTTGCGTTAACGGATCAATGGTCAATGGTCCGGTTGTTCCATAGCATGAACCCAAAATGTTTGCGCATACAATAAAAAATTTTTCAGGATTGATCAGGCAATCTTCGCCTACTAATCCTTTCCACCAATCGGCGGCATCGGAGTTTGCCGTTAATGCGTGGCAAATCCACACCACATTGCTTTTATCTTCATTTAATTTTCCATAAGTATGATAAGCAACAGTGAATCCATTCAATTGCCTGCCATTTTCCAGTTCAAACAGCCGCTCGTAAGAAAAATATTGCATTGGTCAGTTTCTGATTTAAGAATGCAAAATAAGGGCATGCATGCATTACATTTGCAAAAATATTTTTTATGAATAGAATCGAGGTTGAACGCGTCAACGATGATTTTGGTTTTGAAGCAAAAGATGCACACGGTCATGTAGTAAAGATCGATACCAGTCCTGAAACCGGTGGAAAAAATTTTGGCGCCCGCCCTATGCAAATGTTATTGATGGCTTTAGGCGGATGCAGCGGCATTGATATTGTTTCTATTTTAAAAAAACAGCGTCAAACCGTTGAAAGTTTTCATATGGAAATTAATGGCGAAAGAGAACATGGCCCCGACGCAACTTTATGGAAAACCGTTCATATTGTTTTTGTATTGAAAGGAAATATTGATGAAGATAAAGCAAGAAAAGCCTGCACACTTTCTATAGAAAAATATTGTTCAGTGGCGGCAACTTTGAGAAAAGCAGGTTGCAAAATTACATGGGAAGCGAGGGTTAATTGATAATTGAGAATTGATAATGTGGAGATGTGAAAATGTGCAAATGTGATAATGAATGTGGATGAATTTTTAAAATTGTTCCGTAGGTAGCATCTTTTCAAAGATTAACGATTTGAAATTTGTGAGGCGCTGAATAGAAAATAAAAAGTACAAGTGAGTGACACAACGATGATGCTATGAAAAACAAATGCCGGAATCAAAAATTAATAATTGATAATTAATAATGAACTTTTGAATTGAAGAACTACAAACTGTAAACTAAAAACTAAAATGAATCCTATAACAAAAGCGATACGAATAAGAACTGAACGGACAAATGAAATGGAACATTCTTCTCCGGTATTTTTAACGAGCAGTTTTACTTTTGATAATGCGGAAGAAATGCGCGCTGCTTTTGCTGATGAAACGGATGATAATATTTACAGCCGCTTCAGCAACCCGACTGTGCAGGAATTTGTTGACAGAATGTGCGCGCTCGAAGGCGCCGAAGATGGCTATGCTGTTGCATCCGGCATGAGCGCTGTGTTTGCATCGTTCATGACTTTTTTAAAACAGGGAGATCATCTCATTTCCTGCAATGCGATTTTTGGAAGCACGCATACCATCATCACAAAATATTTACCAAAATTTGGAATTGAATATACTTATGTTGATGGGAACGATTTGGATGCGTGGGAAAAAGCAATTCGCCCGAATACAAAAATGATTTACCTGGAAACACCAACAAATCCCGGGTTGGAAATTATTGATCTTGATTTTGCGGGCAGGCTTGCGAGAAAATATAATTTGATTTTGAATGTTGACAATTGTTTTGCAACTCCGGTAAATCAAACGCCGATTCAATTTGGAGCAGATTTAGTAATTCATTCCGCAACAAAATGGATTGATGGACAGGGAAGAGTTCTTGGCGGAATAGTTGTTGGCAAAAAAGAATTGATTCATGAAATTTATTTATTCTGCCGGAGTACGGGCCCGCCTTATCTCCGTTCAATGCGTGGGTGTTGAGCAAAAGTTTGGAGACGCTTGATGTGCGGATGGAACGCCACGCGGCGAATGCATTATATATTGCGCAGAAATTAGAGAATCATCCAAAAATTTCTTTTTTGAAATATCCTTTTCTTGCAAGTCATCCACAACATGCACTTGCGCAAAAACAAATGAAAAATGGTGGCGCTCTTTTGTGTTTTGAATTAAAAGGCGGGTTGGAAAGCGGAAGAAATTTTTTGAATAATCTTGAAATAATTTCTATGACGGCAAATCTCGGCGATACGAAAACCATTGCATCGCATCCGGCAAGTACAACGCATGCAAAATTAAGTGAGGCCGAAAGGCAAGCTGTTAATATAACGCCGGGGCTTATTCGAATTTCTGTTGGGCTCGAGCACCGGGATGATATATTTAATGATATTTTGCAAACGCTGGAGAAATGTTGAGAAGAAAGCTGTTAGCAGTTAGATATGAACTGTGAGAATTATCAATTATCAATTATTTCTTTCCCATCGCCCATTGAATGCCGCCTAAAATATGTTTGAGATAATTTGGATCTGCATAAGATTCATCGGTGTGGCCAAGTTCTGTATAAAATGCACGCCCGCCTTCATATTCGTGGCACCAACACATCGGATGATTGTCGCCCATTGCGGCAGGGCCCGGGTCGTATGATTTTTCGTCAATCTTTATGAGCACATGAATTTGCGGATTCAGGTATTTGAAATTATACAGTTCATCAAAACGTTCCCATACATCGGGCAAAAAACTTGTTGCAGGATTATTTTTATCAACTACTATAAATTTTGCCATTTGTTGTTTTGGATGCGCTTTAAAATAAGCGCCAACCAAATCTCCATACCATTGCCAGTTATATTCGCAATCCGTTGCTGCATGAATTCCTACATATCCGCCACCGTTATGAATATATTGCTGCAATGCTTTTTCTTCATCCGGTCCGAAAACTTTTCCGGTCGGACTTAAAAAAACAAGCACCGAATATTTTTTTAAATTATCATTGTTAAATTGAGTTGAATCTTCTGTTGCGTCAACATCAAAATTATTTTCTTCTCCTAATTTTTTTATTGCGGCAATGCCAACCGGAATGCTTGAATGGCGAAAGCCGTTTGTTTTTGAAAATATCAGCACTTTTGGTTTTGCCGCGTGATGCGTTGCGCTGATCATAAATAAACAAATAGCTATAGCAGCAATGGATGCAATAATTTTAAACAGAATAGTTTTTTTCATTTTATATTTTTTATATCTCACAGATAGCGCAAATTTTCACAGAAAACTCATCTGCGGCAATCTGAATAATCTGTAAGAGAAATTTCTCTGCTATTTATATTTACATACCTATATACGTTATAGGCAAATATAAAATTATAAATTCTTAATCTTAATATTTCTAAACCATACTTCATTGCCATGATCCTGCAAATCAATTCTGCCGGATTTAAAAGTTCCAAACACGGGCCACTCTTTAAATTTACTTCCTGCAATCATTTTTCTCCAGTTGTCATCCCACATTGTTGTGTGAACAACATTATACCCGTTCAAAAATAATTTCAGATCTCCGTTGTTAGCTATGATTTCTACCTGGTTCCATTCACCAACCGGTTTTACGGTTTCTTTTGAACAGGAAATCAAATCGTATAAATCTCCTGCGCGATGTTTTGGAATTTTCCCATCGGGATGTCCGTTATTATCTAACACCTGCATTTCAGGTCCTGATTCGTAGGAATCTTCAATTTTTGGATCTTCTTTTACGTAAAAAATAATTCCGCTGTTTCCTTTCGGAGAAATTTTCCATTCAATTTTTAAATCAAAATTTGTAAACTCTTTACTCGTAACAATATCGCCGCGGCCTTCTTTCGATTTCGGATTCAAATGCAAAGCGCCATCTTCAACATTCCATGCGCTTCCGGCCTTTTTTTCATTGTATGTATGCCATCCGTCGGTTGTTTTTCCATCGAACAAAGAAATCCATCCGTCATTTTTTTCAGCAGCAGTAAGAGTATTGGGCTGAATATTTTCAGCAATATTTTTTTTACTGAAAGAAAGAGAAATTGCAGCTATTATAATAACAGCAGGCAAAGCAAGCAATACGTATTTCATAATATTATTTTTAGAACTATTTTTTTAAAGATAGAATATATTCAACCATAATTTTCACGTCAGATTCTTTTAATAAAGCATGACCGGTCATCGGAAGCGTACCCCAAACACCCGTTCCGCCGTTGATGATTTTTTTTACAAGGCGATCAACTGTTGTGTCGGCCGCAGGCGAATATTTTGCAGCAACATCCGTGTAGATCGGGCCTATAGCACCGCCAGCTGCATCGTCTTTGTTAAGTTTATGACAAGTGTGACAATCGCTTGCGCCAATCAGCTCCAATGCTTTTTCCTTATCCGGAGAAGCTGTTGTTGTTGTTGAAGTGCTTGCTGAGCTGTCTGTTTTTGCAGGTGTGTTGTTGCTTGATCCGCCACAAGACATTATTAATAATGCTGAAGAAAAAATTACAAATGTTTTTTTCATGATTGATGTGATAGAGTTGAAAAAGTTATTAAGAAATTAAAATTCGACAGTAATTTAATTCAAACCTAAAACTTTTCTATTAAAATTTTCATCACTTCCGGTTCCTGCAAAATCATCGAATGCTTTTTCGGTTACGCGAATGATATGATTTTTAATAAACGGAGCGCCTTCTTTCGCGCCATCTTCCGGATGTTTTATGCAACATTCCCATTCGAGAACAGCCCATCCTGTATAATCGTAGGCAGTCAATTTACTGAATATGGATTTGAAATCAACCTGACCATCGCCGAGAGAACGGAATCTTCCTGCGCGATCGATCCAACCCTGGTAACCACCGTACACACCTTGTTTTCCTGTTGGATTAAATTCCGCATCTTTTACATGAAACATTTTTATTCGCTCGTGATAATAATCAATATAGGTAAGATAATCGAGACATTGCAAAACAAAATGAGACGGATCATACAGCAGGCAAGCGCGCGGATGATTGTTGACGTGTTTCAAAAACATTTCGTAGGTAACACCATCATGCAAATCTTCGCCTGGATGAATTTCATAGCAAAGATCAATTCCGTATTTATCAAACTCATTTAAAATCGGCAACCAACGGTTTGCTAATTCTTTGAAACCGGTTTCAACCAAACCTGCAGGTCGTTGAGGCCATGGATAAACTGTTGGCCATAATAAAGCGCCGCTGAAAGTTGCGTGCGCGTTCAATCCTAAATTTTGCGATGCCTTAGCTGCATATTTTAATTGCTGAACCGCCCATTCCGTTCTTGCTTTGGAATTATTATGAACCGCAGCAGGAGCGAAGCCATCGAACAACGCATCATAGGCCGGATGCACGGCAACTAATTGTCCCTGCAAATGCGTTGACAATTCTGTTATTTGCAAGCCTGCTTCATTAACGATGCCTTTGATCTCATCAGCATAGGTTTTGCTTTCCGCAGCTTTTTGCAGATCTATACATCTTCCATCCCACGATGGAATTTGCACGCCAACAAATCCTAAACTTTTTGCCCATTTGCAAATTGATTGCAATGAATTGAATGGCGGATAATCTCCAAGAAACTGCGCTAAAAAAATTCCGGGGCCTTTTATTGTTTGCATAATTGAGTTTGTAGTTTGTAATTTTTAGTTTGTAGTTCTTAATTCAAAAATTCATTATTAATTATTAATTGTCAATTATTAATTAGTAATTTTTTTTGTAGTCAGCATTTGTTCTCTCTTCATCATCGTTGCGTCGCACTCTTGTACTTTTTGTTCAACAGGCAACCGCAGTTTTAATTTCTAAATTTATTTACCAGTAATGCTTTCATTATTTCAATTCTTCATCAACTTGGTTTATTATTTCATTGCACTTGTTAATTCCAACTTCGTAGGATAAAATATTTTGGTGAACAACATTTGCACGATATAAACCCATTCTGAATTCTGTTGCGTGCAAAATTTCCGGCCAGTTAATAATATTGTTTGATGTATCCAGTTTTGCGTGCGAATCAAGATATGCTCCGATTCTGTTTGCATTATAATCTGTAAAACTTTTATTTCCGGCTTCAATGTTAGGATAAATTTCCTGGTACAAACTGATAATTTTGCCAAGCAATTCTTTGTTTTCAATAATATCAAGTTTACCACTTCCTTTCAATGCTTCAAACCTGCTCGTTCGCGACTGTTTGTGAACGGAAGCAAAAAATATCCACGAATAACGATTGAGGCTGTCCGTGCTTAGTATTTTACCGGCACCAACTTCTCTAAAATAAGCAGCTCCGTTTAAAATAATTGTGTATGCTGCAGTATCACTTTTCATTTCTTTAAGATCGGACTGCAGATCTGTTTTTAATCCGGTTAAAAATTCTTTTTCCAGTTTTCTGTCTTTGCGGTTTTCACTCCAGTTGTGAAACCAAATTGAAATAGTTACGGCAAAAACAATAATAAGTATTTCAACCAGGATTTCTTTTAGTTTATGTTTCCAGTTTTTTCCCCCGTCATACAAGGTGTCATAAACTGTTTTAGTGTGTTTTATTATTTCGTCCTCTGCCATTGCAAAATTTTTTATTCAGAAATTTCGAAGAACGTCCACTTCTCCAAACTTTCATTACTCTTCACAACATTATCTATGAATGCCATTCCGCGAACGCCATCATCAGCGCCGGGAAAATCCAGCGCTTCTTTTGGTGGTTCCTTACCTTCAATTTTTGCAGAAAGTGTTGTTGCAAAATTTTTATAAATATTTCCGAATGCTTCGAGATAACCTTCAGGATGTCCGCCCGGCGTGCGACAATTATGCGTTGCATAGCTTGATAACCTATCGCCGTAATTTCCACCTGCACGCAAAATTTGTGTTGGCTGATCGAGCCATTTTACAATTAATGTATTCGGTTCCTGCTGCGCCCATTCCACTGCGCCCTTTTCTCCGTACACGCGAATCTTCAGCGCATTTTCTTCACCGGCTGCAACCTGCGATGCCATCAGCACTCCCGTTGCGCCATTATCAAAACGCAATAAAACATTTCCATCATCATCCAACGCACGGCCTTCAACCATAACTTTTAAATCGGCGCACAAATGTGTAATTTTTAATCCGGAAATATATTCGGCAAGATGTGCAGCATGTGTACCTATATCACCCATGCATCCGCTTTTGCCGGATTTTTTCGGATCAGTTCTCCATGCTGCCTGTGCGTTGCCTTCGCGTTCGGTTAATTTACTTAACCATCCCTGTGGGTATTCAACCCATACTTTTCTTATTTTTCCCAGCGCACCATTTTTGATCATTTGCTTCGCTTGCTTCACCATCGGGTAACCGGAATAGGTATGGGTAAGACAAAGTATCAATCCGGTTTCTTCCACTTTCTTTTTTAATTGTTTTGCTTCATCAAGAGTGAACGTCATCGGCTTTTCTATCACCACATTAAATCCATTTTCAAGAGCCATCATTGCCGGAGCAAAATGCGCAAAGTTTGGCGTGACGATAGTTATAAAATCAATTCGCTTTTCTGCTGGCAACTGACTTTCTTTTTTTATCATTTCATCGTAGGTAAGATAAATTCTGTCTTCAGGAAGAAAAAGAGACTGACCGCTGTCTTTTGCAATTTCCGGATTGATGCTTAATGCTCCGCAGCATAATTCAATCAGCCCATCCATGTTAGCAGCGATTCGGTGAATGGCGCCAATAAAGGCATCTTTGCCGCCGCCAACCATTCCCATTCGTAATTTTCTTTTCATATTTTTTTGTTTGAGTTTTTAATTTTATTCTCGCTGTGTCATAACGACACAATGTTAATTTATTTGAATGATTCGCACCGTTGCGATATATTCTAAAAAATAAAATCTTTTTAGAAATTGTCAAAATAACATTTATGCACTTGATTTTTAAAAATAAAAAATTACATTTATGAACTGTTTTTAATTTTTTTTTTAAAGAACGGCGATAAAGTTACATTGTTCATTTAACCCTATGAAAATAAAACTAACGATAAGTTCATAAACCAAACAAACTTGCCATGACTTCAACTATTCATCGCAACCGGCTTTTTGTAGCCAGTTGTTTAGCGCTTCTGGTTACGTCTCTTTCATTTGGAATTCGCGCAGGTATTCTTAACAGGCTTGGCGTAGAGTTTCATCTCGATGCATCACAGCTCGGATCTATTGCTGCTACTGCATTCTGGGGTTTTCCGGTGGCAGTGATAATCGGCGGTATGATTGTGGATGTTATCGGAATGAAAAAATTATTGCTGATTGCTTTCTTGTTTCATCTTGCAGGAATCGCACTCACAATTTTTGCGTCTGGTTATTGGACGTTATTTATTTCCACATTACTGATAGGCATTGCCAACGGAACTGTTGAAGCTGCCTGTAATCCATTAGTGGCAACAATTTTTCCTGAAAATAAAACTACAAAACTCAATCATTTTCATTTATGGTTTCCCGGCGGAATTGTGATTGGAACGTTATTGGTTTTTGGATTAGATAAGTTGGATATCAGCTGGCAGGTGCAGGTTGGGTTGATGATTATTCCAACTTTGATATATGGTTTCCTATTCAGCAAACTTACTTTCCCGGTTACAGAAAGAGTAGCAAGCGGAGTTTCAACAAAAGACATGTATCTGTCTTTGATTAACCCGCTGTTTATTTTCATGATCATTTGCATGTTTGGAACTGCCATAACAGAATTATTTACCAATCAATGGACAGACGTTCTTTTTAAAACAGTAACTAATAATGCATTGCTGATATTAACTTTTGTTGCGGGAATGCAGGTGCTTGGCCGCGCATTTGCCGGACCTATTGTTCACCGTATTAATCCGCAGGGAGTTTTATTATTATCCGCAATTTTTTCAGCGCTTGGAATTTATTTGCTTACGCATTTGCACGGCACATCTATTTTTGCCGGCGCTATAATTTTTGGATTGGGTGTTGCTTTTTTCTGGCCATGTATGCTTGGCTTTGTTTCAGAAAATTTACCAAAAACAGGAGCCGTAGGATTAAACCTTATGGGTGGAGCAGGTATGTTCGCAGTTTCTGTGTACATGATGTTTATGGGAGGCTACTATGATAAATTAGTAGCAAATAAATTGCCGGTTGGAGCAACTTTGGATACATATCGTTCGGCAGCTGCAGGTACAGATTTGGCAAACACATATAATGATGCAAGATCTGCGGCAGGACCGGAAGTGTTAAATGCAACGCTTATTATTCCCATTATTTTGATCTTTGCATTTGCAGGATTGGTTTTATATATGCGCGGCAGAAAGAAACAAATATTGTCAACAGTTTTGAAAGCAGAGAGCTGATTGAGTTGTATTCAGCCATTCATCATCTTTATTGCAGGTAAATATTTTTTGTGCATGAAAAAATAATAAGATTTAGTAAATTACCTTTTTTAACGATTCAATTAATGCCGAATAAACATTCCCGACGCAGTGCCCTAAAAAGTTTGATTGCAGGAACAGCAGCCTTAGGCACAGCAGCAATGTTACCGTCTTATACTTTTAGCGAAACAAAAACCCAAAAACAATCAGCCTTGAAAGGTAATATCAATCATAGTGTATGTCAGTGGACGTATAGCTTTCTTTCGCTCGACGAACTTTGCAAAGTAGTGAAGGAAATTGGTTTTAATGCGATCGATCTTCTCGGACCTAAGGACTGGCCAACGATTCAGCGATACGGAATTTATTCTTCCATGTGTTATCATGGCGGAACTGTTAGTTTGACGGATGGATTTAACGAGAAAAAATTTCATGATCAACTGGTCAAAGATTATCTCGACGTGATACCGTTGATGGTAAAAGCAGGATACAAAGATGTGATCTGTTTCAGCGGAAGCAGGCGCGGCATGGACGATGAAACCGGATTAAAAAATTGCGTTGAAGGTTTGCAGAAAATTTTACCTGCCGCAGAAAAAAATGGAATCACTGTTCACATGGAATTGCTCAACAGCAAAATCGATCACAAAGATTATATGTGCGATAAAAGTCCGTGGGGAGTGGAACTATGCAAGCGGCTTGGTTCACCAAATTTTAAATTGCTTTATGATATTTATCACATGCAAATTGATGAAGGCGATGTGATAAGAACAATAAATGAAAATGTAAAATATTTTGGGCATTACCACACCGGCGGCGTTCCGGGGCGACATGAAATTGATCAAACACAGGAATTATATTACCCGGCTATAATGAAAGCAATTGTTGAAACAGGATACAAAGGATATGTTGCGCAGGAATTTATTCCGATAGCAGCAGATAAAATTGCATCTCTGAAAAAAGCAGTTGAAATATGCGATGTGTAAAAGAAAGCTATGAGCTAATAGCTAATAGCTAACAGCCATGTATAACCGAAAATAAACAAATTTTAAATCTAAATTCATAATTCGTAAATAAAAAAATATGGCAGACAATGTGTACGACGCAATTGTAATCGGCTCAGGTATCAGCGGTGGCTGGGCTGCAAAAGAATTAACTGAAAAAGGTTTGAAAACAATTATGCTCGAGCGTGGTATGGACATCGTGCATATAAAAGATTACACCGAAGCAAATAAAGAAGCGTGGGATTATCCGCATCGTGGTGAGCGCACGCAGGAAATGATAAAAAATTATCCTGTTCTCAAAAGAGATTACCCGTTGAATGAAAGAAATCTTTCCTGGTGGGCGAGCGATAAAGATTCGCCGTACACAGAAGTAAAACGATTCGATTGGTTTCGCGGTTATCATGTCGGCGGCCGTTCATTGTTATGGGGTCGTCAAACATATCGCTGGAGTGATTTGTATTTTGAAGAAAATGGAAAGCAGGGAATCGGCGTTGATTGGCCCGTTCGTTATAAAGACATCGAACCATGGTATAGCTATGTTGAAAAATTTGCCGGAGTGAGTGGCTCAAAAGAAGGATTGCCGGAACTACCCGACAGTGAATTTCTTCCGCCGATGGATATGACCTGCGTGGAAAAAGATATTGCTGCGCGCGTTAAAGATCATTACAAAGGAGCGCGTAAAATAATTATCGGAAGATGCGCGCACGCAACAGTTCCGCTTAACGGAAGACAATGTATGTTTCGCGATAAATGCTGGTATGGTTGTCCATTTGGTGGTTACTTTAGTACGCAATCTGCAACATTACCTGCTGCATTAAAAACGGGAAATTTAACTGTTCGTCCGTGGAGCATCGTTACAAAAATTTTATACGATAAGGATAAGAAGAGAGCAACCGGCGTTGAAATTCTGGATGCGCAAACTAATCAAACAATTGAGTACAAAGCAAAAATTATTTTTCTGAATGCATCCACATTAAACAGTGCGTGGGTGTTGATGAATTCTGCAACAGATATTTGGCCAGATGGATTGGGGAGCAGCAGCGGTGAACTCGGTCATAATTTAATGGATCATCATTTAGGTGTTTGGGCCGGCGGAACTGTGGATGGATATGAAGACAAATATGATTTTGGTCGCCGTGCAAACGGAGTTTATATTCCACGATTCAGAAATTTTTTCGGCGACAAAAGAGATTATGTGCGCGGATTTGGATACCAGGGCGGCGGCGGTCGCGCAGGTTGGAGCCGCGATGTTGCTGAATACAGTATTGGTAAAGAATATAAAGAAGCATTGACAGAACCGGGTGGATGGAGTTTTGGCATGGGTGGTTTTGGAGAAACACTTCCTTATCACGATAATAAAGTGACGTTGGATAAAACAAGAAAAGATAAATGGGGATTGAACATTCTTTCCATTGACGCAGAGCTTAAAGAAAATGAATTAAAAATGAGAAAAGATATGTTGAACGACGCGAAAGAAATTCTTGAATCTGCCGGCGTAAAAAATGTGCAGGGTGGAGATAATGAACCGTTTCTTGGTCGCGGCATTCATGAAATGGGAACAGCAAGAATGGGAAAAGATCCAAAAACTTCAGTGCTCAATAAATTCAACCAGGTTTGGGATGCGCAGAATGTATTTGTTACTGACGGATCGTTCATGGCTTCTACGGCTTGTCAAAATCCATCGCTTACCTATATGGCGTTTACGGCGCGCGCTGCAGATCATGCAGTGAGCGAGTTGAAGAAAGGAAACATTTAGTAATGTGAAAGCTGAAAATCAGCTCATAGCTGATGAAAAGCTAATAGCAGAAACTGAACTAACAGTAACGGATAACCGAAATTGGATGAATCGCTGAATAGAATTTCAACTGTACAAGAGTGCGACGCAAGGATGATGAAAGAAGTAGCTAAATGCCGGAAACAAAAAAAGTTGATAATTGATAATGGAGAAGTGATAATTAGGGGGGCTCATAATTTTAAGAACTGTATACTCGAAATTAAAAACTGTAAACTAACAGTAACGTATAACCGAAAATAAACAAATTCGTACATCTAACATCGTAAATCGTAAATAAAATGCCTGATAATGTTTTTGATGCAATTGTAATCGGCTCCGGCATCAGTGGCGGCTGGGCTGCAAAAGAATTAACTGAAAAAGGGTTGAAAGTTATTATGCTCGAGCGCGGTGAACATATTGAGCATATCAAAGATTACAAAAACGCAAACAAAGAAGCGTGGGATTATCCGCATCGTGGCAGGCGCACGCAGGAAATGATAGAACACTATCCGGTTTTAAAAAGAGATTATCCTTTAAGTGAAACCAATCTTGATTATTGGGTTAAAGATTCGGAATGTCCGTACACAGAAATAAAAAGATTCGACTGGTTTCGCGGTTATCATACCGGCGGACGATCATTGATGTGGGGACGGCAAAGTTATCGCTGGAGTGATATGCAGTTTGAAGAAAATGCAAAAGATGGAATTGCCGTTGATTGGCCTATACGCTATAAAGATATGGCTCCGTGGTATGATCATGTAGAAAAATTTGCGGGCATCAGTGGAAATAAAGATGGATTAGCGCAATTGCCCGACGGTCAGTTTCAACCACCGATGGATATGACCTGCGTTGAAAAAGATGTAGCTGTGCGGTTGAAAGAAAAATTTAAAAGCAGGGATATGATCATAGGCCGCACTGCAAATATTACTGCACCTCTCGAAGGAAGAACACAATGCCAGTTTAGAAATAAATGTGCGCTGGGATGCCCGTTTGGCGGCTATTTCAGCACACAGTCTTCCACATTACCCGCTGCACGAAAAACAGGAAACCTAACCTTGCGTCCGTGGAGTATTGTTACAAAAATTTTGTACGATAAGGATAAGAAAAAAGCAACAGGCGTTGAAGTGCTCGACGGAGAAACAATGAAGACCTATGTGTACAATGCGAAAATAATTTTCTTAAATGCATCTACTTTAAACAGCGCTTGGGTGTTGATGAATTCTGCAACGGATGTTTGGCCGGATGGTTTGGGAAGCAGCAGCGGAGAATTAGGTCATAATTTAATGGATCATCATTTGAATGTTGGCGCGGGAGGAACTGTTGATGGCTATGAAGACAAATATTATTTTGGTCGCCGCGCAAATGGAATTTACATTCCGCGCTATCGAAATTATTTTGGCGATAAAAGAGATTATATCCGCGGCTTCGGTTACCAGGGCGGAAGTTCGCGCGGAGGTTACAGCCGTTCTGCAGAAGAAATTGCACTTGGTGTTGATTTGAAAGAAGCTTTATCAGAACCGGGAAAATGGACGATGAACCTCGGTGGCTTCGGCGAAACATTACCTTATCATGAAAATAAAGTTACGCTCGATAAAACTAAAAAAGATAAATGGGGATTGCCAGTATTAGCAATAGATGCAGAGCTGAAAGAAAATGAATTGAAGATGAGAAAAGATATGCTGGAAGATGCAAAAGAAATGCTCGATGCAGTTGGAGTGAAAGATATTCATTCTCGCGATGCTAATCCGTTTCTTGGTCGCGGCATTCATGAAATGGGAACAGCAAGAATGGGAAAAGATCCGAAAACGTCTGTATTAAATATGCACAACCAGGTTTGGGATGCGAAAAATGTTTTTGTAACGGATGGCGCTTGCATGACTTCGGCAGCATGCCAAAATCCATCACTCACATATATGGCAATAACAGCTCGCGCTGCAGATTATGCAGTGGGTGAGTTGAAGAAAGGAAACGTTTAAGGAAAGATATCAGCTAATTGCTATTAGCTATTAGCAAGTGAATGCTAACAGCAATGCATAACCGAAAATAAACAAATCGTACATCCAACATCGTAAATCGTAAATAAAAAAATCATGCCTGATAATGTTTATGACGCGATTGTAATTGGCTCCGGCATCAGCGGCGGCTGGGCTGCAAAAGAACTTACGGAAAATGGTTTGAAAGTGTTAATGCTTGAGCGCGGCAGAAATTTCGAACATCTGAAAGATTATAAATCTGCAAGCAAAGATCCATGGGAGTTCGAGCATCGCGGAAGAGCAACGCAGGCGCAGTTAAAACAACACCCGATCATCGCGCGCACATGGGGAAAATTTGAACCGATCATGGATTACTGGGCTAACGATGTTGATTGTCCTTACACAGAAGTGAAACCTTTCAAATGGTGGCGCTCATACCAGTTGGGCGGCCGCTCTATTTTGTGGGGAAGACAAAGTTATCGCTGGAGCGATTTTGATTTTAATGCAAATGCAAAAGATGGCTGGGCAATTGATTGGCCGATTCGTTATAAAGATATTTCGCCGTGGTATGATCATGTAGAAAAATTCATCGGCGTGAATGGTTCGCTGGAAGGCTTACAGCAATTACCCGACGGACATTTTCTTCCGCCTATGGAATTGAATTGTGTGGAGAAAGATGTTTCTGCAAGAATAAAGGAGAAGTATAACGGTAACAGACATCTAATAATCGGACGGAGCGCAAATTTAACTGCGCCAATTGAAGGAAGAACACAATGTCAGTTCCGCAATCGTTGCTGGGAAGGTTGTCCCTTCGGCGCATACTTTAGCACGCAATCTTCAACATTACCAGCAGCGATGAAGACAGGAAAATTAACTGTTCGCCCGTGGAGCATCGTTACAAAAATTATTTACGATAAAGATTCTAAAAAAGCAAAAGGAGTTGAAATCCTCGATGCAGAAAATAATCAAACCTATACTTATTTTTCAAAAATAGTTTTTGTAAATGCATCTGCATTGAACAGCGCATGGGTGTTAATGAATTCCGCAACGGATATTTGGCCTGATGGTTTGGGAAGCAGTTGCGGAGAGTTAGGTCATAACATTATGGATCATCATTACAATGTTGGTGCATCCGGATTAGTTGAGGGCTATGAAGACAAATATTATTACGGAAGAAGACCGAATGGATTTTATATCGTTCGCTTCGCAAATTTGTTTGGAGACAAAAGAGATTTTCTCCGCGGCTTCGGTTACCAGGGAAGTGCAAGTCGCGAAGGCTGGAGCAGGAGTGTTGCAGAGTTGAGCATCGGCGCGCAATTTAAAGAAGAACTTACTGAACCGGGCGCATGGACAATTGGCATGACGGGTTTTGGCGAACTGTTGCCTTATCACGAAAATAAAATCACGCTTGATAAAAATAAAAAAGATAAATGGGGATTGCCCGTGCTGGCGATGGATGCCGAACTAAAAGATAATGAAAAGAAAATGCGCAAAGCAATTGTAGAAGAAGCAAAAGCAATGCTCGAAACTGGTGGCATAAAAGATATAAAAACCTGGGATGGCGGTCATGAAATTGGCGATGGCATTCATGAAATGGGAACGGCGAGGATGGGAAAAGATCCCAAGACGTCTGTATTAAATATGCATAACCAGGTATGGGATGCAAAAAATGTTTTCGTAACCGATGGAGCTTGCATGGCATCGAGCGCCTGCCAAAATCCATCGCTTACTTATATGGCGCTGACGGCGCGCGCAGCAAATTTTGCAGTGAGTGAGTTGAAAAAAGGAAACATTTGAGTTATCGGTAATAGCTATTAGCTAATGGCTATCAGCTAATACTAACAGCAATGCATAACCGAAAATCAGAAATCGTGCATCTAACATTGTAAATCATAAATAAAAATGCCCGGCGATACAACAAATGTCAATATTAACTCTGGTGGTGTTGCAAAAAACACTTACGATGCTATTGTTGTTGGCAGTGGTATCAGCGGCGGCTGGGCTGCAAAAGAATTATGCGATCATGGAATTAAAACTTTGTTGCTTGAACGCGGAAAAAATGTTGTTCATCTGAAAGATTATCCTACTGCTACAAAAAATCCGTGGGATTTTCCGCATCGCGGGCAAATGCCGGTCAAGGTTTTGGATGAAAATCCTGTGGTGGCAAGATGTTATGCATTTGGTGAATCATCGCAACATTTTTTTGTGAAAGATAACGAGCATCCATATGTGCAGGAAAAACCTTTCGATTGGATTCGTGGTTACCAGGTTGGCGGAAAATCTTTGCTATGGGCGCGGCAAACACAGCGCTGGAGCAGGTTTGATTTTGAAGGACCGGCGCGCGATGGTTTTGGCGATTGGCCGATTCGCTATGAAGATATTGCGCCATGGTATTCTCATGTTGAAATTTTTGCGGGCATCAGTGGAAATAAAGATGGATTAGAAACTTTGCCCGATGGTGAATTTCTTCCGCCATGGGAATTGAATTGCGTTGAAAAAAGTATCCAGGAAAAAATTGCATCGAATTATAAAAATCGTTTTCCGATTGTTGGTCGCTGTGCTCATCTCACAAAACCAAATCCAATTCATATTGAGCAAGGTCGCCAGCAATGCCAGGCAAGAAGTTTGTGCGAACGCGGTTGCCCGTTCGGCGGTTATTTCAGTTCTAATTCAACCACAATTCCATGGGCTTTGAAAACGGGCAATCTTACATTGCAACCGGATTCTGTTGTGCATTCCATTATTTATGATGATAAAAAAAATAAAGCAGTCGGTGTAAAAGTTATTGATGCGCACACAAAAAAAGCAACTGAATATTTTGCAAAAATTATTTTTGTAAATGCAGCTTGCTTAAATACAAATCTTGTTTTGCTCAATTCAAAATCAAATCGTTTTCCGAATGGTTTGGGAAACGATAATGGCTTGCTCGGAAAATATGTTTGCTTTCATAATTATCGCGGCACTGTATATGCATCTTACGATGGACCGGTGGATAAATATTATTATGGAAGAAGACCAACGCAGGCGATGATGCCGAATTTCAGAAATGTATATAAACAGGAAACAGATTTTTTAAGAGGATATATGGTTCATTACAGTGCGAGTCGCGGTAATGCATATGTAAAAGATGGCGAAGAAGAACTCGGCGGAAAATTTAAAGACGCACTCACCGAAGCCGGCGACTGGGGCGTGTTTGCGATGATGCAGGGAGAAACAGTTCCGAAAGAAACCAATCATGTTCGTTTGAGTGAAGATAAAAAAGATGATTGGGGAATTCCGCAATTAGTGACTTCTGTTGGATATGATGATAACGATGAAAAAGTTTTAAAAGATTTTCTTACCCAAACTTCCGAAATGCTGGAAAAAGCCGGATGCAAAAATATTCAGCAGCGCGACAGCAAGCAGGCGCCGGGTTTGGATATTCATGAAATGGGCGGATGCAGAATGGGAAATGATCCAAAAAAATCTATGCTTAACAAATGGAACCAGTTTCATAATTGCAATAATGTTTTTGTAACCGATGGAGCTTGCATGGCATCAACAAGCACGCAAAATCCTTCCATAACATTTATGGCATTAACGGCGCGCGCAGCAAATCATGCAGTGGAAGAGTTGAAGAAAGGAAATATTTGAGCAAAGCTATCAGCTAATAGCCAATAGCTATCAGCTAACAGTAATGCATAACCGAAAATAGGAAATCGTACATCTAACATCGTAAATCTAAAATCGAAATGGGCGATACGACAAATGTCAATATTAATTCTGGTGGTGTGGATAAAAACACTTTCGATGCTATTGTTATTGGCAGCGGCATCAGCGGCGGCTGGGCTGCAAAAGAATTGTGCGAACATGGATTAAAAACTTTAGTTCTCGAACGCGGAAGAATGGTGGTGCATAATAAAGATTATCCTACTGCAACAATGAACCCGTGGGATTTTCCGCACCGCGGAGAAATGCCGAGAAAATTTGTTGATGAAAATCCATTGATAACGGAAGCTGCCGGTTTTGATGAATCCACATCGCATTTTTTTATAAAAGATAAAGATCATCCTTACGTGCAGGAAAAACCTTTTGAATGGATTCGTGGTTACCAGGTCGGCGGAAAATCTATCATCTGGGGGCGCGCTTGTCCGCGATGGAGTAAACATGAATTTATCAATCCCGCAAAATATGGTTATGGAATTGAATGGCCGATTGGTTATGATGATATCGCGCCATGGTATTCGCACGTGGAAACTTTTGCAGGAATTTGCGGCAACCGTGATGGACTCGAAGCTATGCCCGATGGAGAATATTTGCCGCCGTTCGATTTTAATTGCCCGGAAAAAGATTTGCGCGATAAAATAAGCAGCCATTACAAAGACAGATTTATGATCCAGGGGCGATGGGCGCAATTAACGCAACCAAAAGAAATTCATTTGCAGCAAGGGCGGGGCAAATGCCAGGCGCGTGATGAGTGTATGCGCGGATGCCCGTTTGGCGGGTATTTCAGCTCGGTGTCATCAACATTGCCCTGGGCGGAAAAAACCGGCAATCTTACTATTCGTCCTTTTTCTGTTGTGCATTCCATTATTTATGATGAGAAAAAAAATAGAGCTGTCGGTGTAAGAATTATTGATACAAACACGCACCAGGCAACAGAATATTTTTCAAAAATAATTTTCGTAAATGGTTCTGCACTGAACAGCAATTTGATTTTGCTCAATTCAACATCAAATCGTTTTCCAAATGGTTTTGGAAATGATAACGGTTTGCTTGGAAAATATGCTTGCTTTCAAAATTATCGTGGCTCTGTTGGTGGTGATGTTGATGGCTATGAAGACAAATATTTTTACGGAAGAAGAACTGCAGAATGCATGATGGCGAATTTCAGAAATATTCATAAGAATGATATGGATTTTGTTGGCGGATATATGGCATTTATGGGTTGCTATCGTGAGCGCGGAAACGGAGATGTGTTGCAGGAGCAGATTGGCGCTGCATATAAAGATGCGATGACGGAACCAGGTCCGTGGAAAATTTACATTTACATGCAGGGAGAAACTGTGCCTAAAGAAACAAACACATTAACGTTAAGCAAAGATAAAAAAGATCAATGGGGAATTCCGTTGCTCGTTACCAATGTTGGCTATGATGATAACGATGAAAAATTATTGAAAGATTTTTTAACGCAGAGCAGTGAGATGTTTGATAAATGCGGAATAAAAAGTATCAGTCAGCACGATAATCATTGGGCGCCGGGCAGAGATATTCATGAAATGGGCGGATGCAGAATGGGAAAAGATCCGAAAACATCTTTGCTGAACGGGCATAACCAGTTTCATAATTGCAAAAACGTTTTTGTAACGGATGGAGCATGCATGACGAGCACGGCAAATCAAAGCCCTTCCATTTTTTACATGGCGTTAACGGCGCGTGCAGCAAATTTTGCGGTGGAAGAATTGAAGAAAGGGAATTTGGGATAATTAGCAATGAATAATTAACAATGAATAATTGTGAATGATAAAATTATTGAATGATACTAATAATTTCGTGAGCTGCAAGCCCATCTCCTTTGGAGAGGGGTTTGGGGTGAGGTTGTTGAATAGAATTATTACAGCACAAGAGTGCGACGCAACGATGCTTAATAGGAATTCTGTGGCCGGGAACAAAAAAATAGAAAATGAAAAGTGAAGAATGAAAAATCAAAAGGTGAAAATTTGAAAATGAAGAATTGAGCCATTGAGAAATTTTCAAATTGAGTAATTTAAATCATTGTTATTTCAATAAAAATCAGGAAATTTAATTTCGTAACGTTCAAAAAAATAAATTATGAATAGACGTGAAGCGTTATCAAGTGTTGCACTTTTGCTCGGCGGAACTATTGTTGGCGCAGAAGTGTTTTTATCCGGTTGCGGCCCTGCTGATAAAAAATATGGAGCCGGTTTAAGTTTTACCCCGGATGATGTTTCTTATCTCGATGAAATTGCCGAAACAATTATTCCGGCAACAACTACGCCGGGAGCTAAGGAAGCAAAAGTTGGTCAGTTTATGACGGTGATCGTAAATGATTGCTATGAAGATAAAGACCAAAAAATATTTTTAGATGGAATGAAGAAACTGAATGATGCTGCAAAAGCCAAGTACAGCAAAAATTTTGTTGACCTTGCGGACAACGACAAGCACGATTTTTTAGTTGCTCTCGACAAAGAAGCGAAAGATTATATGAGCAAGAAAAAGCCAGAAGATCCATCACATTATTTCCGCATGATGAAAGAACTTACTTTGTGGGGTTACTTTACATCCGAACCTGGCGCCACAAAAGCGTTGCGTTATGTTGCCGTTCCGGGAAGATATGACGGATGCGTTCCTTATAAAAAGGGAGATAAGGCCTGGGCAACTTAGAAACACGAATTGCACAAATTAAAACGAATTGCCGCTAAAGTTTTTTAGCGGTTTTTTTATTTCGTGTAATTCGATAAAATTCGTGTAACGCTTATACAAAGACTCTATTTCCCGAAGCAAAATTTTCGCGGAAACCTTTTGGCGTGCAACCTTTTTTCTTTTTAAATATTCTGTTGAAGTTGGAAATATTATTAAAGCCGCAGTTGTAAGAAATTTCTGCAACGGAATGCGTGGTATCAATCAGCATTTTCGATGCATGTCCTAACCGTATTTCGTTCAACGTGTCAATAAAAGTATTGCCGGTTCTTTTCTTGATAAAGCGGCTGAAAGAAACATCCGTCATGCTAACAAGTTTTGCCACTTCGCCAAGCGTAACACATCTGTCGTAATTGTGATTCATGTACTGAAAAGCTTTTTCAATACGCCTACTGTTATAATTGAATTGTGTGTTGATGAAAGTTGCGTCCGATAATGTTTTTATATCGGGGGATACAGAAAGCTCGTGCAGTATAGACATTAATTCCAGCACCGAAGCAAAGCCGCCCTTTTGGTCGAGCGATTTAATTCGCGGAGCTACATGTTTGATCGTTTCTTTCGAAAAAGAAATACCTCTTTGTGAACGATCAAACAAACATTTTACAAAATTCAGTTGGTTCCTGCTTAAAAATTTATCATCAAATAAATCTCGGTGCCACTGAATAGTTAATTCGGCTATCTCTTTGCTTTTGCATTGATGCGTAAACCATGCGTGATATAAATTTGGACCTATCAGCACGAGTTCAACCTCATCAATCACTTCAATGCTATCGCCAACTATTCGTTTTGCGCCTTTGGCATTGCAAATAAAATTCAGTTCAAACTCATCATGATAATGTAAAGGGAAATTGAACTCTTTTTTTACGCGCGAAAAAAGAGTAAAGCAATCGTTTGGCGTTAGCGGGATGATTTCCCGCATAATATCCTTATGCATAGTTGTTTGGTCATTTGTAGACAAATTATGTAGACTGATAGCTGCATTAATTTCAGAAATTCTTTAAAAAAAATACCATTACGGATAAATAAGTATAAGCTCTATAGAAAAAAAATGGCTTTTCAATTTATTTATGTTCAGTTTTTTACCGGCAATAACTGCTGCTAAAAGATAAACTTGGGCGATTAAAGGGCAAAAAAGTATTAGTAAATAATTACCTATTCGGATTAGATTTGAAGTAAGATTGCCCGTCATGGTGAATAAGAATTTGCCCGTTAGGTCAATGTCCAGCAATCCCGCAATAAATATTAATCCTTCAGGCGGGCTTTAAAAAAAACTGGCGATTAATCTCCGATTTAATTTGTTGCTTTTATTTTTAACTGATTGCTTATGAAACATCTTCTGCCACTGGTATTGTCGGTGTTGCTCATCAATACGTATGCTCAGCAATTTCCTTCCGATAAAAATGCAACAAAGGAAACAATCAACCTGTACCATAATTTAAAAAAACTTCTTGATAAAGGATTTATGATTGGTCACCAGGATGACCTTGCTTATGGCGTTGGCTGGAAATATGAAGATGGAAGAAGTGATATCAAAGATGTGACCGGAGATTATCCCGCCGTATATGGATGGGAGTTAGGAAGACTTGAATTAGATCACGACGTGAATCTCGACAGTGTTCCTTTTGAAAAAATAAAATCTTTTATCAGAGAAATCTACAATCGCGGCGGAGTAATCACAATCAGCTGGCATCTTAATAATCCATTAACCGGTAAAACTGCATGGAACCCGGCACCGGGAACAGTGGCATCTGTTTTGCCCGGTGGTGAAAAAAATGATTTATATAAAAGCTGGCTCGATAAAATTGCCGCTTTTATGTTAAGCCTGAAAGGAAAAAATGGAGAATTGATTCCCGTAATTTTCAGACCGTTTCATGAATTGAATGGCAACTGGTTTTGGTGGGGTGGAAAAAACTGCACGCCGGATGAACTCAAACAATTGTATCGTTTTACGGAAACGTATTTGCGCGACACAAAAAATGTACACAATCTTTTGTACGCCTATAACACAGATAAATTTTATTCGCGCGAAGAATATTTGGAAAGATATCCCGGTAATGATTTTGTTGATGTAATTGGCTTTGATATTTACCAGGCATACAACACAGCATCCAACAATGATTTTATCAGGCTTGCCGGAAATATGCTTGGCACTCTTGACAGCATTGCAACAGAAAATAATAAAATTCCTGCGCTCACAGAATTTGGATATGGCGGATTGCCTGATAGTACATGGTGGACAAATGTTTTGCTGAAAGCTATTTCTCCATACAAAATTTCTTATGCATTGGCATGGCGGAACGCAGGTGTAAAAACCAACGGAAGCTCGGAGTTTTATATGCCGTATAAAGGGCAGAAATCGGCAGATGACTTTGTGAAATTTTATAACGATCCTAAAACATTGTTTCAAAAAGATGTAACAAAAGAAAATCTATATAAATGAACTCTGTTTTCGCATATGCATGATCGTTAGACGAAATATTTATAAATGAAATTACACGCAATTGACCTGGTTATTATTGCTGCATACCTGTTAACGATGGTGTGCATTGGGTGGATCATGCGTAAAAAGGCAAGACTGAACAAAGAAAGTTATTTGCTCGGCGGAAAATCGCTTCCCTGGTATATGCTTGGTTTAAGCGATGCTTCGGATATGTTTGATATTTCCGGAACAATGTGGATGGTGAGTTTATGTTTTGTTTATGGAATGAAAAGTATCTGGATTCCGTGGTTGTGGCCTGTGTTCAACCAGGTTTTTTTAATGATGTATTTATCGCGTTGGTTGCGCCGCTCCAACGCAACAACAGGCGCGGAATGGTTGGTGAGCAGGTTTGGAAATTCCGGCAAAGGAGTTAAAGCATCGCATAATGTGGTTGTAGCTTTTGCATTATTAAGTTGCCTTGGTTTTATGGCCTATGGTTTTGTTGGGTTAGGAAAGTTCATGGAAATTTTTATTCCGTGGAATATTGTTCAACCCTATATACCATTTCATGTTGCGCCGGAATATGTGCCGCATGTGTATGGAATTATTTTTACACTCTTCGCAATGTTTTATTCTATTCTCGGTGGCATGCGCAGTATTGTGCTTGGTGATGTAATAAAATATGCGATCATGACTGTTGCTTGCATCAGCATCGGAATTATTGCAATGATTCGCCTGCATGGTCATTCAGTAAATGTTCCGCAGGGTTGGACGGATCCTTTTTTCGGATGGAAATTAAATCTTAACTGGACTAATATTATCAGCGAAGCAAATAAAAAAATAAGCGATGATGGTTTTTCCATGTTCGGAATATTTTTTATGATGATGTTGTTCAAAGGAGTTTTTGCAAGCATCGCAGGTCCTGCGCCAAATTACGATATGCAAAAAGTTCTTAGCACACGCTCACCGCAGGAAGCAAGCAAAATGAGCGGATTTGTTTCCATCATTCTTTTGCCTGTTAGGTATTCCATGATCATCGGACTTACGGTTCTTGCATTATTATATTACCCGCAAATAAGCGGCGATTTACAAACTACCAACGGAACTGATTTTGAAAAAGTTTTGCCTGCAGCGATCAATAATTTTTTACCGATTGGATTAATGGGTTTAGTGTTGACGGGTTTGCTCGGCGCATTTATGGGAACATTTTCAGGAACGTTGAATGCAGCGCAGGCCTATATTGTAAACGATATCTATCTTAAATATGTGAACCCAACCGCGTCAAATAAAAAAATTATTTCGATGAATTATTTGGCGGGATTGGTTGTTGTTGCAACGGGAGTTGTTTTGGGATTATTTGTGAAAGATGTGAACACTGTTTTGCAATGGATCGTATCTGGTTTGTACGGTGGATATATTGCTTCAAACATGCTCAAATGGCATTGGTGGCGTTTTAATGCGAACGGATTTTTTTGGGGAATGCTTGCAGGTATCATTCCTGCAATTGCACTTGCTGTTTTAAAATCTTACGACGTAATAAAAGGCTTAGATCTTTATTATTGGCCGGTTTTGTTTGTGTTGTCGTTAATTGGTTCCGTTGTTGGAACCTATGCAGCTCCACCGGCGAATGCAGAAACGCTGAAATCATTTTATAAAAATGTTCGCCCCTGGGGTTTTTGGAAACCCGTTCACCAAATGGTTTTGGCAGATGAACCGCAATTTGCCGGCAATAAAAATTTCAAAATAAATATGTTCAACATCGTTCTTGGTATAATCGGGCAATTATGCCTCACCATTTTGCCAATGTATATTGTATTGTGGCTGAAGCTACCACTACTCATCACCGTTATAATTCTTTTTATAATTATTCTTATTCTCAAAAAAACCTGGTGGAACAGGCTTGGAGAATATTAATTATTTGATTTTAAAATTATTTTATGAAGGATTTATTTGAAAAAAGATTAAAGAAACTGAAGAAGAATCACGAGGAATTGCTTTCGCGGAAAAATCAAATGCGTGAAGATAACAATGGAATTTTCAACAGGTATAAATATCCGATTCTTACCGCAGAGCACACGCCATTATTTTGGCGGTACGATCTCGATAAAAAAAATAACCCTTACCTGATGGAAAGATTTGGAATCAACGCAGTGTTCAATGCAACTGCAATAAAATGGAAGAATAAATATATCGTGCTTGCAAGAGTGGAATCAACAAACAGAAAATCTTTTTTTGCAATTGCAGAAAGCGATAACGGGATAGATAGTTTTCATTTTTGGGATTACCCGGTAAATATGCCGGAAACAGATTTGCCCGATACAAATGTTTATGATATGCGTTTGACATTGCATGAAGACGGATGGATATATGGATTGTTTTGCGCAGAAAGAAAAGATCCTTCAGCTCCGGATTATGATCAATCTGCAGCAGTTGCCGAATGCGGAATTTCCCGCACAAAAGATTTAAAAAAATGGGAACGTCTTGCAGATTTGAAAACTCCATCACCTCAACAACGAAATGTTGTGTTACATCCTGAATTTGTAAATGGGAAATATGCTTTTTATACTCGTCCGCAGGATGGTTTCATCAGCACGGGAAGTGGCGGTGGTATTGGCTTTGGGCTTTCTTCTTCAATAACAAATGCTGTAATTGATAAAGAAATAATTGTTGATCCAAAAATTTATCACACGGTTAATGAAGCAAAAAATGGTCTTGGTCCGGCGCCCATAAAAACAAAACTCGGATGGTTGCATCTTGCGCACGGCGTCAGAAACACTGCTAACGGTCTCAGGTATGTATTGTATGTTTTTATGACTGATCTGAGCGATCTCACAAAAATTATTTATAAACCCGGAGGTTATTTTTTAGCGCCGGAAGGTGAAGAAAGAATTGGCGATGTTTCCAACGTTGTGTTTTCTAACGGATGGATTTGCGATGATGACGGAACAGTGTATATTTATTACGCTTCTTCCGATACGCGGATGCATGTTGCCACAACTACAATCGATAAGTTGCTGGATTATTCCATGCACACCCCTGAAGATGGACTCAACTCTGCAGCATCGGTAAACACTTTGAATAAAATAATTAGCAAGAATAAATCAATCATCAAACAAAAAAAATTGACAGTTGCGTAATTTTTTAAAAAATAAAATTCAATATTGAATTTTCAACAATGCGGGATCAACTTCAACAATATAAAAAAGAATTACAGCAGGAACTGGAAAATATTTTGCAGTATTGGATGAAGTATGCGCCGGATAATGATAACGGAGGATTTTATGGTAGAGTTGATGACAGTAACCGGGTTTATCCCGAAGCAGAAAAAGGAGTTGTGCTGAATGCACGCATCCTGTGGGCTTTTGCTGCTGCATATAATCATTCAAAAAAAGAAGAGTATTTTATTATTGCAAGGCGCGCATATCATTACATCCTGGATCATTTTATTGATAAAAAATATGGCGGTGTTTACTGGAGTGTAGATTACGAAGGAAATGTTTCAAACAGCAAAAAACAAATTTACGGAATTGCATTTTGCATATATGCATTCAGCGAATATTATAAAGCGTGCAAAGAAGATGATGTTGCTGGCAATGCAATTGAATTATTTAAAATTATTGAAAAACATGCCTATGATGAAAAAAGAAAAGGTTACTATGAAGCATTCACACACAATTGGAAGCCCATCGAAGATTTACGGTTAAGCAAAAAAGATGCAAACTCTGCAAAAACAATGAACACGCATTTGCACATTCTGGAGGCCTATGCAAATCTTTATAGCATTTGGCAGGATGGATTTTTAGGAATGCAAATTGAAAATCTTTTGGAAGTTTTTGCGCATCATTTTATTGACAGCAAAACGCACCACCTCGCATTATTTTTTGATGAAGACTGGTCGGGGAAATCTGAATTAATTTCTTATGGTCATGAAATTGAAGCCGCGTGGTTGTTGCAATACGCCGCGGAGATCATCGCTCACAATGGTTGGATCATAACTATGAAATCGCAAAGCTTAAAAATAGTTGAAGCTGCAACTCAAGGATGGGAATATGATGGCGGCTTGCGATACGAAAAAGAAAATGAACATCTCAACAACGAAAAACATTGGTGGGTGCAGGCAGAAGCGATGGTTGGATATTACAATGCTTTTCAACTTTCCCGGCAAAAAAAATATATGGAGCAATCATTAAAAACCTGGGAATTTGTAAAAAAATATATCAGGGATAAAAAAAACGGCGAATGGTTTTGGGGAGTTAAGGAAGATAATTCTGTTATGAAAGATCAGGATAAGATCGGTTTTTGGAAATGTCCTTATCACAATACCCGGGCTTGCATAGAAATTATTAATAGAATTAAAGTGCGTTCGTCTCCGGTTCAAATTGTAGATTTGAAATAAAATTCAGCTATATGAAATTATTCTTCCGCTTCGCGTTTTCAACTGCACTGGTTATTTTAGCAACTTCGATGATGACGCAAAAACCAAAACGTGTTATTTTTTTTGGAGATTCTATTACGCAAATGGGCGTTAATCCCGGAGGCTATATAGTAAAAATGGGAGAAATGCTTGAGCAAAAAGGATTGTCGAAAGATTATGAATTGATCGGCGCGGGCGTAGGTGGAAATAAAGTGTATGATCTGTATCTGCGTCTTGAAGATGACGTGTTATCAAAAAATCCGGATATAGTTTTTATTTGGGTTGGCGTGAATGATGTTTGGCACAAAGTAAGTTCTGGAACAGGAACCGATGCAGATAAATTTGAAAAATTTTATACTGCAATTATTAAAAAATTACAAGACAAAGGAATTCGTGTGATTTTAGTTACGCCGGCCTGCATTGGTGAAAGAACTGATTTTACTAATCAGCAGGATGGCGATTTGAATAAATATGCGCAAATAATTCGCGTGCTTGCAAAAAATTATAAATGCGAATTGGTTGATCTTCGTGAAGCTTTTCTTTCTTATAATCTTAAAAATAACCCGGAGAATAAAGAGTCGGGAATTTTAACGGTTGATAAAGTTCATCTTAATCCAAAAGGCAATGAACTGGTTGCTGATAAAATGCTTGAAGTGTTATTGTCGAAGTAAGAGGTATAATATGCAAGATTCGAGATACCAGATATGAGATTCGAGATGTTAGGAATTAAAAATTCTTTACTGTTTAGAATTTTAATTCCTCATAAAAATCAATCAAATCAAAAAAATCATAGTTTATACTGTCAGCACGCTGTTCCATCCTGTTACGCCATCGGGTTCGCGTAATTGATTTTCGATATCTTCCATCCACATTTTTTCATCAATATAAAATTTGTAAAAGTATTTTCCGTGCGGAAGCATCGGAATTTCAATTTTCCATACGCCATTTTTGCCTGGCTTCATTTCAAGTTCATCTTTTGCCCAATGATTAAAACTTCCTGCTAATGATATGTGCGAGGCTGCATCAATTCGAATATTAAATTCGATTGTTTTCTTTTTTTTATGGATATAAGGTGAATCATGCAGTTTCATAAGAACTTTTTTGAGTTTTTGAATGGGGGTAATCACGGTTTCAACGGGTGGGGATTGGATTATCTATAACGCAAATAAAACGAGGTTAGTGTTCAGGGATCGTTTCTGATACTTACAATTTACGATTATTTTTTTCGGGCGTCAAGAATTTTTTTCAACAATAAAATGTTAAGTATGAATTATGAGGTATGAATTATGAAGTATGATGTATGAAGTATGAATACACTTATGATGGTATTAATAATTCATAGCCCATACCTCTACTCATATCTCAATGCTTCTATCGGATCAAGTCGCGATGCTTTTTGCGCTGGATAGTATCCGAAAAAAACGCCGGTGAGCGCGCAAACGAAAAATGATAAGCCTATAGAATATTCAGAAACTAAAGTTGGCCACGCTAAAAATACCGACACTAATTTTGAAGCAGTGATTCCCAAAGCCACGCCCAGTATGCCTCCTGTGATGCTTATTAAAATCGCTTCAATTAAAAACTGCATAAGAATATCAATTCCCCGCGCACCTATAGACATGCGCAATCCTATTTCACGAGTACGCTCCGTTACAGAAACATACATGATGTTCATGATACCGATGCCGCCAACAAGTAAAGAAATTCCTGCAATTGCTGTGAGCAAAACAGTTAACAACTGACTGGTTGAACTGAATGTGTTGATCAATTCTGCTTGCGTGCGCACAGCAAAATCGTCAATGTCAGTTGGTTTTAATTTGTGTGAAGCGCGCATTATTTGCGAAATTTCATTTGTTGCAGAATCTGTTAAGGTTTCATTTTTTGCAGAAACATAAATATTCTGAAAATAAATTGTTGCCGTCATTCTTTCCTGCACCGTTGTGTAAGGAGCAATAACAATATCATCCTGATCCTGGCCAAATGCATTTTCACCTTTTGTTGCAAGCACTCCTATAACTTTAAATGGAATTTTACTAAATCGAATTGTTGCGCCAATAGGATTTTCTCCCGGATTGAAAATATTATTTACAACTGTTTGACCAAGCAAACAAACTTTTGCGGCGCTGGTAACATCAGACGCAGAAAAAACAACGCCATCTTTCAACGGCCAATTGCGAATGTCGAGATATTCCGGACTAACGCCCTGCATAGTTGTGGACCAGTTGAGCGAGCCATTGATCACTTGTCCGCGCGTAGAAGAAGCCGGCGAAACCGCGCTGATATATTGCGCTTGTTTTTGAATTGCTTTTACATCGGCGATGGTTAGCGTTTGCACATTCGTTGCATCCAATCGCACGCCGGCAGTAACATTACTGTTAGGCCGGATGGTGATCATATTTGAACCCATGCTCGACAACTGATCCTGGATACTTTTTTTTGAGCCCTGCCCGATCGCTACCATTGCAATAACAGCAGCAACACCAATAATAATTCCGAGCATAGTTAAAAAAGCCCTCAGCTTATTTCGCTGCAAAGCTTTAAATGCAATTCGTAGTAAACTGAAGATGCTCATATGATTTACGATTTACTATGTATGATTTCTGACATTCGGTTATACATTGCTGTTAGCCATTGGCTAATAGCTATTAGCAAATAACTTTATTCATTTTCACATTCCCACATCTTCACATTTTCAAATTTATTTTGTTTCCAACATTTGTTCTCTCTTCACCATCCTTGCGTCGCACTCTTGTGCTGTAACAATTCTATTCAGCGCTCATCAACTTCGGTTATTCATTGCTGTTAGCTAATAGCTATTAGCTAACAGCAATCAGCTCAATAATCATCACTCACCGGCAACGATGCAATAACATCTTTTGCGGAACGCCTGTTTTCATTCTTTGTATCTTTTATCACTCTTCCGTCTTTTAACATCACCGTTCTGCTGCTGAAAGATGCGATATCCGGTTCGTGCGTAACAAAGACAATTGTTTTTCCCTGCTGCTGATTTAATTCCTGCATCAGCGCCATTATTTCAAATGATGTTCTTGAATCAAGATTTCCTGTTGCTTCATCGGCTAAAATCATTACAGGTTCATTCACCAATGCTCTCGCAATGGCAACGCGCTGTTGTTGTCCGCCCGATAATTGATTTGGCGTGTGATCCATCCTGTCTGCAAGTTTCACGGCCTCGAGCGCGCTCATTGCTTTTTCTCTTCGTTGTTTTGTTGTGATGGCATTGTTGTATAAAAGAGGCAGCTCAACATTTTCAAGCGCAGATGTTCTCGGTAATAAATTATACGCCTGGAAAACAAAACCGATTTTATGATTTCGCAAACGCGCTAATTCATTTCGCGAAAGTGTCCCTACATTAACTCCATCTAATAAATAATTTCCTTCCGTTGGTTTATCCAAACACCCGAGTGTATTTAATAAAGTTGTTTTGCCCGAACCGCTGCTTCCCATTATAGTTACAAACTCCCCCGATTGCACATCAAACGAAACTCCCTTTAACGCGCGAACAATTTCGCTGCCCATTTTAAATTCGCGTTTAATATTTTGCAATTCTAAAATCTTGTTCGCCATCTTCATTTGTTCTTTTAAAAATTATTTCGCTGCGCCAGTTTGCGGTTTATTGCCGCCTGCTGCAGGGGTATTATTTCGTCGTGCCGGCATAAACGGACTTCTCTGCGTTGCGCTTTTAGCGCCATTAGCTGCTGCAGGAGTTTCCGTGCCGGTTACAACTTCATCATCAGTTGTAAGTCCGGCTAATACTTCAACATTTGTATCATCATTCAAACCGGTAACAATTCTTTTTTCAACAAGGCTGTCATTCTTTTTAATCCAAACAAAAGCCCGCACTTTTTTTACAGCTCCGGAAGTATCGCTCATTTTTTTTCTTGATGTGTCTGTACTATTTTTTTTGCGATGCATCGAAGATGAGTCAACCATAGGTTCACCAATTTTAAATTGTTTTGACAACGCATCTGCAGGTTGAAACTTTAATGCTTTTGCAGGAATGAGTAATGCATTCGTATCTTCTTTTGTATAGATCACGATGTTGGCCGTCATTCCGGGTTTGAGTTTCATGTTATCATTTTGCGCGCTGATAATGGTTGAGTAGGTTACCACATTTGCAGACACTGTTGGCTCAAGTCTTATCTGCGCAACTGTTCCGGGAAACATATCATCGGGATATGCGTCAACAGTAAAAGTTACACGTTGACCAACTTTTACATTTCCGATATCGGCTTCATCAACTGCTCCCTGCACCTGCATTTTAGTAATATCTTTTGCAATAATAAAAAGAGTTGGAGTGCTGAAACTCGACGCCACCGTTTGGCCTATGCTAACGTTTCGCGTCATCACCACACCATCCACAGGAGAATAAATATCTGAATAAGCAAGATTTTTATTTGCAGCATCTAACTGCGCCTGCACACTTAGCACACTTGCATTTGCGCTGTTATAATTATACAAAGCTGTTTCATAATCTGCTTTGCTGATTGCTCCTGTTTGATATAAAAGATTTTGTCTGTCATAGGTGCTTTTTTCATAAACCGCCTGATTTTTTGCAATTGCGAGATTTGCCTTGTACTGATCCACCGATGCTAACAATAATGATTTGTCGAGTTGCGCGATCAATTCTCCTTTTTTAACTTTTGAATTAAAATCGGCATAAATATTTTTTATTGTTCCGGAAACCTGCGTTCCTACAGAAACTGTATCTACCGGTTGAACAGTGCCGGTTGCAGTTACGCTCCTGGATATATATCCGTATGCCGGATGTATGGTTTCAATAACTAATGGTTTTTCTTCTTCACGAAAACGGAAAAACCAAACTGCGCCTCCGACAAGCGCTATCAAAACAATGATAAGTATAATTTTAAATTTTTTCATCTATATAGAATTTGCTTTTGTTTCAATTTTATAGACTAACGGGAACGCCCATGTAAAATTCATAGATCCTTATGTTAAGCGCTGTGCTGTATTTTGCCTGAATATAATTTTCCAATGCCTGTACGTACAAATTTTTTTGTGTGAGATAATCCACCATATTTGCGGCGCCTACTTTTAATTCTTCATTTACTATGCGGTAACTTTCTTTAGCAGAATTCAGTTGCTCAACTGCTGCGTCATATTGCGCCTGCGCATTCAATACATTTATATAGGACTGCTCCACCTCCTGCGATAAAACTGTTTTTGTATTTGTCAATGA
Source organism: Chitinophagia bacterium (assembly GCA_963774065.1). Classification (GTDB taxonomy): domain Bacteria; phylum Bacteroidota; class Bacteroidia; order Chitinophagales; family Chitinophagaceae; genus Puia. The sequence goes on along the minus strand of CAVZDO010000003.1, from coordinate 445,880 downwards.
GAGCTGCGATTGCGCTATTTCAATTTTTGCATTCTCAACATTTGTTTTGTTTATTCTTTTTGTAAAAATCGGTATGGATAGCGTTAAACCAATTTGCTGATAAAAATTATTATCCAATTGTTTTAGATAAGAATAACTCTGGTTGTCTGAATAACCTGTTGCCAAACCCGCGCCAATAGTGGCTGTAGGATAATAACCCGCTTTTGCTTTAGCAAGATCCAACTGCGATACCTGCACATCCAACTGACTTATTTTAACTTCCGGTCTTGTTTCCAAAGCTGTTTTCTGCGCTTGTTCGAGCGATGCAGTTAGCGCTGATGCCATTAATGTGTCGGGAACAATAATGTCAAATGGAGTTCCTGATGGCAGCAACAATATTTGCCTAAGCGTTAATGCATTTTGCCGTTCGGTATTTTTTGCAGTAACCAAATTATATTTATCGCTGGCAAGTTGCGCCTGCAATTCAATAAGACTTACTTTGGCGATGCTGCCCGCATTATATTGTTGCTGACCTTGATTTACCTGTGCCTCCGTTGTTGTTTGCAGATCCTGTAAATACAAAACATTTTCTTTTGCAAGTAAAATATTCAGATATGCCTGTGTTATTTGCAACGTAATATTATTTTCCTGTTGCAGTATATTAAGATTTGCAGATTGAATATTCAGCTGATTTTGTTTAACAACATCATTCAAATAACCGCCATTATAAATTATCCACGATGAGCTCACTGAAAAATTATTAGCAAAACTTGCCTGTGTTTGAAAACCGCCAACGACCGGGTTTGCATTTTTGCTGTTTGTGATCGATGCGGATGTACTTCCGTTTACTCCCGGTAATTTTGCAGCTTTCGCCAATAATAATTCCTGTTCATTGGTTTGTTCGGTCAATCGCAAACTGTTTACCTGTATGTTATATTTTTTTGCATAGTCAATACATTGCTGCAAACTCCATTTTGCAGGAAGCTGGGTAGAATCCTGCGCAAACGCGAAACATTGCAGCATTATCAAAACAAAACCTGTTATTGTTATTCTTAACATAGAAAACACATTTAAGCGCGCAATAATAAAAATAAATTTACAATATAGTTTGAAGTTTATAGCTGATACTTTATGGCAAGAACAGTACTGCGATCAACTACGTACAAAATTTTAAATAGATCACCGGCAGGAACAGACGATAATAATTTTGCAAAGTAAAGGCCAAAATTAAAAAAATCCCGCACTGTTTGCGGGACTTTTTTAATTGAAAAACCGATTTATAATTATGAGGTAAGAAACTAAATTAATGAACAGATTTATTTTGATACCAGCTTTTGTTTTCCATAGCATCATCGTTGCGTCGCAATCCTTTCATCGACAGAATATGGATTAAGCTATGGCTGAAATAAAATCTGCATTACAAAATAAGAATAAGCAGAAGAATAATTATTATCACACCTGCGCCGGAAATATAAACGTATGTTGGTCCCATTTGCTTAGATTCCTTTTTCATTTCTTTTAATTCTTTGCGAAGCGCTTTTCGTTGTTCAGAAGAAAGCTGAGATTTATCCATACTTTTTATTTCCTGTATCCGTAATTTAATTTCAACAGCACGGGCATCTTTTTGTGCCGGAGTCATTTTAGAAATTCTTTCTTTAATTGTTTTGGCATTATCACCAGGGTCAACACTCATGTGCGGTGCTGCAGAAACATTTATGCTGCTCAATGTAAACAGAATGGTTAGTGCGGCTAAAAACGACTTGATTTTCATGTTTGATAGTTTAATGATGAAATATTTATTAAACTATTAAAATCAAAATGCGTTCCTGATTAAAATTTGATTAATATGATCGCAATTTGACTGGTGAAGAAGGAGATAGGCAAAAAGAATGAATTATTTTAGTTTGAATAGTGGGGAATAATTTTCTCAATGTGTTACTATCTGACGAAAAAAATAAAATTGAAAATGGATAATTAATATTTCATTAAAAGAAATCAGGCATCACAATATCACAAATACTAACAGTAATGTATAGTCGAAAATAAGAAATTGTACATCGAAAATCTATAACCCCACATCGTCTCACATATTTCTTCTATACTGTCCGCCTACTTCATATAATGCGTGTGTAATTTGCCCGAGAGAACAATATTTTACGGTTTCCATCAACTCTGAAAAAAGATTGCCATTATTGACAGCAGCAAGTTTCAATTTATTTAATTTTTCCGTTGCAATCTTTTCATTTCTTTTATGAAATGCTTTCAGATTTTCTATCTGCTGTTCTTTTTCTTCGCGTGTGCTGCGAATAACTTCATTTGGAATAATGGTTGGAGAACCTTTTTTGTTGAGAAAAGTGTTAACGCCAATCAGCGGCAAGTCGCCATTATTTTTTTGCATTTCATAATACAAACTTTCTTCCTGAATTTTATTTCTCTGGTACATTCTTTCCATTGCGCCGAGAACTCCGCCTCGTTCTGTGATGCGATCAAATTCTTTCATAACAGCTTCTTCAACCAAGTCAGTTAATTCTTCAATAACAAATGAACCCTGGATAAAATTTTCGGTTTTTGCAGAACCAAGTTCACGGTTAATGATCAGTTGAATTGCCATTGCGCGTCGAACACTTTCTTCTGTTGGTGTTGTTATTGCTTCATCGTATGCATTGGTGTGGAGAGAATTGCAATTATCATAAATCGCATATAGCGCCTGCAACGTTGTGCGAATGTCGTTGAAGTCGATTTCCTGCGCGTGCAAACTTCGTCCTGAAGTTTGAATATGATATTTTAATTTTTGTGAGCGGCTGTTTCCCTTATATTTTAGTTTGATTGCCTTTGCCCAAATACGTCGCGCCACACGACCTATGACGCTGTATTCCGGATCCATTCCATTGCTGAAAAAGAAAGAAAGATTTGGCGCGAAATCATCAATATGCATATTGCGACTAAGATAATATTCTACATACGTGAAACCGTTAGACAGTGTGAAAGCAAGCTGTGTTATAGGATTGGCGCCAGCTTCGGCGATATGATAGCCGCTTATGCTAACGCTGTAAAAATTGCGCACTTTATTTTCAATAAAATATTGCTGCACATCACCCATCAGTTTTAATGCAAACTCTGTAGAAAAAATGCAGGTGTTCTGCGCCTGGTCTTCTTTCAAAATATCCGCCTGCACTGTGCCGCGAACCTGCGATAATGTTTCTTCTTTTATTTTTTTGTACACATCTTCCGGCAAAACTTCATCTCCGCTCACACCTAATAATTTTAAGCCGAGTCCGTTATTTCCTTCCGGTAATCTTTCCGGCGAAGATGGATTATAATAAGATGGTTTAGGAATATGCTTGAACTTTTCATTTATTTTTTTATTCACTATTGACCATTGATCATTCACTTGAATCCATTTTTCACATTGCTGATCAATTGCTGCATTCATAAAAAATGCGAGAATGATCGGAGCAGGCCCGTTAATAGTCATGCTAACAGAAGTTTTTGCATCGCACAAATTAAAACCGCTGTATAATTTTTTTGCATCATCAACAGTAGCAATGCTCACTCCGCTGTTGCCAACTTTTCCATAAATATCCGGACGCATTGCCGGATCTTCGCCATAAAGTGTAACACTGTCAAACGCAGTGCTGAGGCGCTTTGCAGGCTGATCGAGTGATACATAATGAAAACGTTTGTTGGTGCGTTCGGGTCCGCCTTCACCGGCAAACATTCTTGTCGGATCTTCTTCCGAACGTTTTAATGGAAACACACCGGAAGTAAAAGGATATTTTCCCGGAAAATTTTCCTGCAACCGCCAGCGTAAAATATCTCCCCAATCTTTAAATCGCGGAACAGCGATTTTAGGAATTTTTGTGTGCGATAAAGATTCAAAATACAATGGCTGTTTAATTATTTTCCCGCGAACATCGTACTCAAAAAAATCTTTTTGATAACGCGCTTTTGTTTCTTCCCATTCATCAATAAGTTTTTTGCAAACGGGAAAAAGTTGTTTTTCAAACGATGATTTTTTTTGGGATAAGATTTTTTCTGCAGCGTCATCTTTTGCACCTTCTAAAATTTTCAATGCGCCATTCAACTGGTAAAGTTTAGAAGCTATAGCTGCCTGTTCTTCTGTTTTTGCATTATAGTCTCTAACGGTATCGGATATCTCAGAAAGATATCTTACGCGGGAAGATGGAATAATGGCATCATTTCCAAAACTTCTCTCCAGCATATTTGACGCTTTTGTTTCCCCAAAACTTACGGAGCATTTTTCATTTATCTTTTTTATAAGAAGAGAAAACAATTCATTAACGCCTTTATCATTGAACTGCGAAGCGACTGTTCCTATCACCGGCAGTTCATCATCCTTTGCAGAAAATAAATTATGATTTCGTTTGTATTGTTTTTTTACATCGCTTAATGCATCCAGTGCGCCGGCTTTATCAAATTTATTTATAGCGATAATGTCTGCATAATCGAGCATGTTGATCTTTTCTAACTGAGATGCAGCGCCATATTCAGGAGTCATCACATACAAACTTACATTGCAGTAATCGAGAATAGAAACATCACTTTGCCCGGCACCAACCGATTCAAGAATTATAAAATCGAATCCTTCTTTCTTACAAATATTAATTGCATCTTCAACGTGCTCGCTTAATGATTTATCACTTTCGCGCGTTGCGAGACTGCGCATAAAAACTTTCGGCGATGAAATAGAATTCATTCTGATCCTATCACCGAGTAATGCGCCGCCGGTTTTTTTCTTTGAAGGATCAACAGAAATAACTGCAATAGTTTTATCCGGAAAATTATTTAAGAACCGACGAACAATTTCATCCGTTACAGAAGATTTACCCGCGCCTCCGGTTCCTGTTATACCGAGAACTGGAATTACTGTCGACGGTTGACTGTTGACAGTTGGCTGATTGTTCTCCGCATTAGTAATTTCTCTTGCAATTTTCCTTATGTCTTTCCATTCTCCGAGCGTCATTTTATTTTTATATTCTCCATTTCCGTTCAATGAAAAATCACAACGCTTCAATAAATCTTCAATCATTCCTTCCAATCCCATTTTTCTTCCGTCATCAGGAGAATAAATTTTTGTGATACCATATTTATGCAGCTCATTAATTTCCTGCGGCAAAATAGTTCCGCCGCCACCGCCAAAAATTTTTATGTGGCTGCAACCATTTTCGTCGAGCAAATCTTTCATGTATTTGAAAAACTCCAAATGGCCACCCTGGTAAGATGTTATAGCAATTCCCTGCACGTCTTCTTCAATCGCAGCTTCTACAATTTCGTGCACACTGCGGTTATGACCGAGATGAATAATTTCTGCGCCTTTTGCCTGCATGATGCGCCGCATAATATTAATTGCAGCGTCGTGCCCGTCGAACAAAGCAGCAGCGGTGATGATCCTGATTTTATTTTGCAAGAAATTACTCATAATTATAGTTGCCGAATGATTTTGCAAAGATAATTCAAACTAATGAGTGTTAGTATATGTAAGATGCGAGACATTAGATGTTAGATTTCTCAGAAATGCCGTCTTATTGATATTCAGTATTGAGTTTTTTGTTGACAGAGAGTGGTAATTCTATTTAGCATCCTTGCGTCGCACTCTTGTACTGCAACAATTCTACTGAGCGATCGTTTACTGTTCGCCGGTTACTTGAAAGCGTTATAGGTATTTTGAAATTGCCGGTTGTAAAGTGAAGTTTAATAGTAGCACTACCGATAAACGTAATGCGACGCAACGATGCTAAATAGAATTACAAAAGTTGGTATCAAAAAAATATTTTAGAAAATAATTTTAATAACTTCACTTATAACATTTTTATGAAACGATATTGCCTTGCTCTCGATTTAAAAAATGATCCGGAGTTAATTGCTGAATATGAAAATCATCACAAACAAGTTTGGAAAGAAATTATTGCAAGCATCAAAGATGCCGGCGTTGAAGCTATGAATATTTACAGAACAGGAAATCGTTTGTTTATGATTATGGAAGTGAACGATAAGTTTTCTTTCGGAAAAAAATCTGCTGCTGATTTGACGAATGAAAAAGTGCAGGAGTGGGAAAAATTAATGTGGAAATTTCAGCAGCCGTTACCATGGGCAAAACAAAATGAAAAATGGATTTTGATGGAAGAAATTTTTGATTTGAACAATCAACCAATTTTATGAATATAGATTCTCACGTTCACTTTTGGCAGTATAATAAAAAGCGCGACATATGGATGGCTGATATGAAAGTGTTGCAGGAAGATTATTTGCCGGAAAACCTTGCACTAAATTTAAAAAGAAATGAAATGGATGGATGCGTTGCCGTGCAGGCGGATCAATCGGAATTGGAAACAAGATTTTTAGTTGAGCTTTCAAAAACGCACGACATAATTAAAGGTGTGGTTGGATGGATAGATTTGAGCGCAGATAATATTGAAGAAAGATTGAAACACTTTTCTGAATATGATATAATTAAAGGTTACAGGCATATTGTGCAGGCAGAACCGCAGGGATTTTTGTTGCGTGAAAAATTTCTCAACGGAATTAAGGAATTAAAAAATTATAACTATGCCTACGATATTTTGATTTATCACTATCAACTTCCCGATGCTGTAAAGTTTGTTGAAAAATTTCCTGATCAAAAATTAGTTATAGATCATTGCGCAAAGCCGGATATAAAAAATAAAGAAATCGAAGAGTGGAAAAAATATATGAAAGAAATTGCGCAGCAACAAAATGTTTATTGCAAACTCTCCGGATTATTTACTGAAGCATCCTGGAAAGGCTGGAGTGTTAATGAATTTTATCCATACCTCGATGCAGTGTTTGAATATTTTGGAGTTGACAGGTTGATGTTTGGTAGCGATTGGCCGGTAATATTAGTTTCGGGAATGTATGTGCAATGGAAAAGCTTGCTGGAAAACTATATGCAGAATTTTGAGCAGGAAGATAAAGAAAAAATATTCGGATTGAATGCGACACAGTTTTACAACTTGTAAACTTATTTCACTCATCAAAAAATTCGCCCAAATCTCTTCGTTGTTTTTTTGTAGGCCTGCCGATTTTACTTAATCTTTTTCCTGTATGAAAACTTGCAGCCTGAAATTTTAATCTTTCAATTTCTTCTTCCGGAGTAATGTCCATATAATATTTAACAGCTTCGGAATATTGAACACGCTTAGGTAATAATCCCGTTACTTTTATACGCCAGCGTTTGTCTTCCGTTTTCACTTCATATTCTTCGTCAATATGCACTTGCTTTGAAGGTTTAACCGAAGCTCCGTTATATTTTACTTTTCCTTTATCGCAGGCTTCTGTAGCAAGTGCGCGCGTTTTAAATAACCGGATTGACCAGAGATATTTATCCAGGCGAAGTTTTTCGGTTGCCATTCGAAAATCAATTTTATTACTGAAATTTTTAGCTCAGCTCTGCAAAATATTTATGAAAATATGGAATCGTTTCAATGCCTTTATAAAAATTAGCAAGATCAAATTTTTCATTTGGAGAATGAAGATTATCGCTATCCAATCCAAAACCCATGAACACGATTTTAATTCCAAGTTCTTTTTCAAACAATGAGCAAATAGGAATGCTTCCACCACCGCGAACAGGAATTGGTTTTTTATGAAACGTTGCTTCGATTGCTTTTGCAGCAGCCTGGTAAGCCTTCGATTCAATCGGCGTCATGTAAGGTTCACCGCCGTGATATTCTTCTGCTTTTACAGTAACGCCGGCTGGCGCGATGCTTTCAAAATAATTTATTAGAAGCTCAGTCATTTTTTTTGATGATTGATTCGGAACTAATCTTGCAGAAATTTTTGCATAGGCCTTAGATGGCAAAACTGTTTTCGATCCTTCATCGGTGTATCCGCCCCAAATGCCGTTCACTTCAAGTGTTGGACGAATTCCTGTTCTTTCATTTGTTGTAAATCCCTTTTCTCCCCATGTTGCATTTATGCCAAGATCTTTTTTAAATTCTTCTTCATCAAAAGGTGCTTCGGCTAAAAGTTTTCTTTCTGCCGCGCTTGATTCAATAACATCATCATAAAATCCCGGAATGGTGATGTGATTATTTTCATCATGACAACCCGCGATCATTTTCGCAAGCATTGTAATAGGATTTGCAACTGCGCCGCCATAAACGCCGCTGTGCAAATCGCGATTCGGTCCTGTCACTTCAACTTGTATGTAAGATAATCCGCGAACGCCTGTATCTATGGAAGGATTTTCCAAACTGATCATTGCCGTATCGCTGATCAATATTACATCAGCCTTCAGCAAATCTTTATGCGACGAAACAAATTTTCCAAGATTTGATGAACCGATTTCTTCTTCACCTTCAATAATAAATTTTATGTTGGTGAAAAGAGAATTCGTTTTCATCATCGTTTCAAATGCTTTTACGTGCATATAAAATTGTCCTTTATCATCACAAGCGCCGCGCGCATAAATTTTTCCATCTTTTATCACCGGCTCAAAAGGCCCGCTGTGCCATAGTTTCAGCGGATCGGGAGGTTGCACATCATAATGTCCATAAACCAAAACAGTCGGCTTCGATGTATCAATAATTTTTTCAGCGAACACAACCGGGTGCCCATCCGTTTTATAAATTGTGGCGTTATCAACGCCGGCTTCCAAAAATTTTTGCTTCACAGCTTCAGCGCATTTTTGCATGTCGCCTTTGTGTTCACTTTTCGCACTCACCGATGCAATGCGCAATAGTTCGAATAATTCATTTAAAAAACGATCTTTATTTTTCTCCTGGTAATCTTTCCAAGCCTGCATAAAATTTGATTTTAAAAACGAATGTAATGAAAAGTAAAAAGTAAAAAGCAAAAAAATAAAAGTTATAATCGCTCTTAACATTTTTTACTTTTTACTTTTGCCTTTTTACTTTTTTTTGATACCACCTTCAGTTTTTCATAGCATCATCGTTGCGTCGCATTACGTTCATCGGTAGTGCTGCTATTGAGCTTCAGTTTCACAAACGGCGGGTTTTAACAATTTCATCAGGCTATCCCATTTTAAAACCGGCTTTATAAATGATCAAAAAGATAATGCACAAGTAACTTCCTTACCAAACATTGAAGTTTATCTTTATGAAAAATAATTTTATGAAAAAGTATTTTCCCCTTTTTATCTTGCTGATTTTTTCGGCGTGTAAAGGAACTCAAAAACCTGTATCTTCTGAAAAGCCGGTAAATAATAATACCTATACGGTTGAATATCTTTTTGAGCATGAAGGATGTAAGGTTTATCGTTTTTTTGACCAGGGCAACTATGTTTATTTTACAAACTGCAATGGAGAAGCTATAACCAAAACTGATAGTACGCAAACGAGGAATTTAATAAAATCCACTAAGAACTAACATTAGATTCTTATCAACCGTACCGGAGCGTGAAATATAAAACTATCAGCCGCCGCTTGGTTGTTTTGAAACTTCTGAGTAATTTCACTTTTAAATTTTATAAATGCCAATTACTAAAAAGCGCTCTTCAATTTCTTCACGCGCTTCTGAAAGTTTTCGGAAAGCTGCAAAAAAAAATTTGGCAAAAAAAGTTGCTGTGAAATCAAAAGCTGCACGACAAGCAAATAAAATAACCTTAAGCCTTAATGAAGTTGAACAAATCGAAACAGGAAAGAAAAAAGCAAAATCTTTCCAAAAATTCCTCGGCGAATTATAAAATAATTCCAACGGATATTTTCATTTCAGAAGCTAAAAAGCTTGCAAAAAAATATCCCAATATTAAAGATGATTTTTTTGAATTGCAAAAGATTTTGAAGAAAGATCCGATAACTGGAAATATTTCTTTAGGCAAAGATTGTTATAAAGTGCGAATGGCAATTAGTGATAAAAATAGTGGTCAAAGCGGAGGTGCAAGAATTATTATTGAAGTAAAAATAATTAATAAAAAGGTTTATATTTTATCTGTTTACGATAAAGGTGAAAAAGGAGATCTGTTCGATAAAGAGTTAGAAAAAATATTGAAAATGAGAATATCTCAATTTCCTGATAAATGATCTTATTTATTGCCTAATGTTTTTTTGCTAATCAAAGTCTAAAGTCAATTCACTTGCCGTTAGTAAGGCGCTGAATAGAATTGTTACCGCACAAGAGTGCGACGCAACGATGCTTAATAGTAATTCCTGGCCGGAAACAAAAAAATTACTTTTTATATTTGGATAGATTTACCAGCAATACGCCAAATAAAATAATGAAAAGAGAAATGATTTGAATGGTTGTTATTTTTTCATTTAATATCCACCAGCCTAAAAACATAGCAACAGCAGGATTAACGTAAGCATAGGTGCCTACAATTGCCGGCGGCCGAACATCTAACAGCCATATGTATGCAATAAATCCGATGAGCGAGCCAAATGTAATGAGGTAAAGCATTGCATTGATGGAGCTCGTTGTAATCTGGCTCCATGAAAAATTAGTAAACTCGCCGGCTGCGAGCGAAACAACAAGCGCGAATAAACCTGCGCCCATCATTTGAATACTTGCCTTCATGCTTGTGCTGCCATTGGTTACGGAATATTTTGAATAAAGTGAACCTATAGACCATAGCATGCTTCCAAATAATAAAACAAAAAAGCTTATGAGCTGCAATTTGTCTCCCCGCAAATTGATGGATCCTTTGTTTGATGATAACATGATAATTCCCGCAAGCCCAACTGCTAGCCCAATCAAAATAAATTTATCGGAGAGATTTTCCTTCCAATGTTTTTTGTCGAGAATGACAAACCAAAAAGGTGTTGTTGCAATAATAATTGAACAAAGCCCGGCGGGAAGATATTGTTCAACCCAAATTAAAGATGTGGTGCCAAAAAATAACATCAATATTCCTGCAAGTGCATTTTTGGAAACGGAAATTTTATCAGGAATTTTATCACCTTTTACAATGCACCATGTAAATAAAATAATCCCCGCGCCAAAAAACCGGATAGCTGCCATTAAAAATGGCGGTGTGCTTTTAATTGCGAGAGCAATTGCAATATAAGTGGATCCCCAGAAAATATACACAGCCGCAAACGCAGCAATGATAAGCGTTTTGGAAGGTTCTTTAGCAATTAGTGTTTTTTCCATCCGGCAGGTTTTGGTATAGGTAAATAATTATCTTCTTTTAAAGTTTCGAGAACAATTGTTGTTTTAGTAGATAATATACCGGAAATTTTGCTCAGCTTTTCGCGCATAAAAAGAATGAGAGATAATGGATCTTTGGCGCGAACTTTCATCAGGTAACAATCTTCTCCGGCTATGTGATGCAATTCCAGGACGTCGGGAATTTTTACCAATTGTTTTGCAACAGAAACATTTTTCGGGCTCTTTCATTGCTTTTTATAAAAATAAATGCGAGCAATTTTAAATTGAGAATTTCCGGATTGATGCGCGTATTATAGGACTGTATAACATTTTTCTGTTCTAATTTTTTTACTCTTTCCAAAACGGCAGATGGAGCCATGCCGAGTTTTTTTGCCAGCTCCGTATTTTGCAAACATGCATCGGACTGGAGCGCAGCAAGAATTTTAATATCCGTTATATCAATAGTAATTTCCAATTCAGAATTTTATTCTGCTAATTTATATAATTTCAGAATTAAATTCAAAAAATAATGCTAAATGTAGAATTTACTGATAAGTTGAATGATTGAAGAGTTGATAAGTTGATTGGTTCAATCCTGAATTAAACAATCAGGCAATCAACTATTCAACATTTCAACTAATTACTTCCAACAGTATGTTTGCGGTCGGCGATTACATTTTGCAATGTCCATTCGATTTTTTTTTCGAATTCATTTTTTCTTACATCACAATTCTGCTTCAGGCAAATTTTGCAGGAAAAATCCAAACAGGGGTCGGTGTGAACAAACATTTCAACCGCATCGCCAAATTCTTTTTTTGTAAATTTTATAAGGGCTTCCACTTCTTCGTGTGCCAGGCGAACGGTTAGATACCATGGAATGGTAAGATGACAGTCAATATGCAAAACGTTTCCGTATTTTATTACGCGCAGGTTGTGGAGATCGATCCAGTTTTCACGACGATTATTGTTTAATGCCTCAACCAATTTTTTTAAAAGATTTTCATCTGCTTCGTCCATTATACCGGCAATGGATACACGAAGAACGCGGTATCCTGTATAAATAATTATTACTGCAATGATTAATGCTACTGCGCTATCCATCCAATTGTAATGAGTAAAATAAATTAACGTTAGTCCTATACTAATGCCAACGGTAGAATATATATCTGTGTAAAGCTGCTTACCGCTCGCTATTAATACTGCGGAATTATTTTTTTTGCCCTGTTTGATACTTATGTAACCGGCAATGAAATTGATAATAGCAGTAATTGCGATTAATAAAATACCATAGTCAAGTTTGTTTAATTGGCGTGGATTAATAAGACCTTTTATCGCTTCGTAAATAATAATAATTCCAACAATAATTATTAACACGCCTTGCACCGCGGCTGAAAGAAATTCCGCCTTGCCATGCCCGTAAGGATGATCCTGATCGCGGGGTTTTGCAGCAATATACAAACTGTATAGGCCAATAATTCCGGCAATAACATTTACAATGCTTTCCAAAGTATCTGTAAGAATAGCGACTGAGTGAGTTAATAAATAAGCTGCGATTTTTAATAAAAACAAAATGACGCCAACAATAAAAATCCATTGCTGTGTTCTGAAATTTTGATTTCCCTGTGCCAAGTAAAAAAATTTGCGGTAAAAGTAGATAACAAAAACTATTCTTCAGCGAAAAGAATTTGATAATCAAGTGAATTGAAAATTTGAAAATGAGTTACAGAGAAATTGTATCAGCGGAATTTTCTTTTACAGAATTGCTTCGTATTTTTTTCCATAAAATTTTTATGCGTTTCCAGGATCTGAAATAAAATTCCCTGTTAAATAATTGTGAGTCGTGAAGGGCTTTGTAGGTAAGAAAAATTCCTATCGGTAATAAAACATAAGTGGCCATCCACATACCGGCAATAGGTGTTAGCACACCTTCTTTTACAAACTTGCTTCCGTAATTATTAAGCAGGTAAAAAATAACAAAAAATATTACCGCAAAAATTAATGGCAGTCCAACTCCGCCTTTTCGGATGATAGATCCGAGAGGCGCACCTATTAAAAATAAAATCAGGCACGCTAACGACATAGTTATTTTATCGTGCCACGCTACTTCGTGCAACCGCAATTCTTTTTCCTGGTTAGAATATATAAGATCATTCTGATCAAAAACATTTCTGATATTATTTACTATAGATGAACTTCTTTGAAATACGGCAGCTCTTGCGCTATCTGGCAATAAATTACTAAACAATTTTACATTGCCTGTAGGTTTTGCTTTAATAGCCCCCCAGTTTGAATCAAGATATTTAGGAAAATTTAATTGCGCAATCATCATTGCATTTGTTCTGGCTATGCTTTCATTATCCTTTTTTTTCAAAGAATCAATTGTAATCGTCAGTTGCCGGATGTTGAGCATCTGATAATTATTTTTGAAATTATTATCATTGCTACGGCTGAGTTTAAACGAGCTCAGGTCGAAAACTTTTTTATAGTATTTGAATCCAATGCGGATAAATTCAGTGTTAGTCGTCATATGTTGACCGGTTTCCTGGTATAGCCATCCATTTTGTAAATCAAACTCCAAAAAATTATCCGGCGTAACACGCATCTTACCTTTTTCTGCAACAATAACATTATCCTGTAAAGAATTATAGGTGTTGCCTGCCTGTTCGTAAATCAAAATATTTTCTATGGTAGAATTGTCTTTTTCTTTTTTGCCGATTTTGATAATATAGCCTTCTATCTTATCATAAAACACACCTTCTTTAATATCGAATGCCGGTTTTGCAACAACTATATCATATCGCATGGTTTGCATTTTTAAATTCACAACCGGGTTGATATAATTATTAAACAAGAAAGAAATGCCGCAAATTATTATGCTTACCAAAAATAAAGGCCGCATGAAACGCAAAAGAGAAATTCCGGCAGATTTGATGGCAACGAGTTCAAATCTTTCTCCAAGATTTCCAAATGTCATAATCGATGAAAGCAAAACTGCCAGCGGCAATGCGAGCGGAACGAGAGTTGCAGAAACATATCCTATAAATTTTCCGATGGTTAAAAAATCCAAACCTTTACCAACAATATCATCGATCCATAACCAAAAAAACTGGAGCACTAACACAAAAAGCGTAATGAAAAAAGTGGCAATGAAAGGCCCTACAAATGATTTGACAATAAGTAAATCCAGTTTTTTTATCAAGAGCGAAAACTTTGAAAAATGAGAAATAACTTTAGCAAATGAATTCAGCAAAAATACATCTTTCGGCAGATGAATTATTATTGGTGCAAAATGGCGAATGGATTTTAACAAAGAATACAGTCATTCAGAAAGCGTACAACCTTTTCGGGTTGCTGTCCGAAAACTTAAAAAGCAGTATTACCAATCGTTTGCCGGCTGAAGTTGCAGAAATATCAGCCAAAATTTCGAAGGGCGAAAACTATAACGGGCTACCGTACGTAATGTTTGATTATCCACGATTTTTTACTAAAGAAAATGTTTTTGCTGTACGAACATTTTTTTGGTGGGCGAATTATTTCAGCGTTACGCTGCATCTGAAAGGTGAGTATAAAAAAATGTTTGCTGAAACTATTTTCAAAAATATTTCATTGCTCACTGAAAATAATTTCTACATCAGCATTACGGAAGATGAATGGCAACACGATATGGATGAGAAGAATTATATTTTATTAGGGAGCATGAAAAATGATATGCAGAAAAAATATTTTTTGCAAACATCTTTTCTTAAGCTTTCAGCTAAAATAGATTTGAGTAAATGGAATGAATCGGAAGCAGAATTATTGAATCTCTACAAAGTGATATTTCAATCCCTGAAATTTTAACTGCCTATTCTGTGAAAAAGATCTTTAACCTGCGATCCCCAGAGCAAACTTTGATCTTTAATATCTTTTTTATCGGCAAAATCTTTTATTATCAAAATGGTTTGATTGGTGATTTCCGATTTTTCAATTCTGAATTCAAAAAATTCATCCTTTGGCGCATGTGCCCAGTGAAAACGAATAAATTTATCTAATTCCGTTTCCAAAACTTCAGCTTTATCGGTTGAACCATTCCATGAAAAGCTGAATACTTTGTCGCGTTCATCAACTTTATCTGCAAACCATTCCTGCAATCCGGATGGGCTGCTAAGAAATTCATATAATATAGTTGGGGAACATCTTACCGGATACTCTAACGTAAATAATTGTTTTTTGCTCATCTAATATTCAATTGAATCTTTATCAAACACACTGTATTTTCTTTAATAAAAAACTTTCACACCAGCATAAATTCTACTCGCTTTAAAAAAATAAAACCATCTGGAACGATGCAATAATAAAGAAATATTTGTACGGTCAAAATTTTTTTATACAATTTATTACGATTATAATATTGAATTTGAAGCAATTAAAGGTTAAGTAGGCTGACAACCAATTCTTTATATAAAATATTTTTGCTAAAACGGTTTATAATCATTATATTATTTGCGGTTGGCGATATTTATAAAGCCAAACACGAAAATGACTGCTTTTACGTTAAAGGTTTATCTGTATAGCTATGAATTTTATCCCATTTATTTTTTGTAACCCCTTTAAAACTGCTTACCTATGAGTATGCGTCAACTGAAGATCACGAAAAGTATTACTAATCGTGAATCGCAGAGCTTGGAAAAGTACCTGCAGGAAATTGGAAAAGTTGAATTGATAGGACCGGAAGAAGAAGTGAAACTCGCAGTTCGCATCCGCCAGGGCGACCAGAAAGCGTTGGAAAAGCTTACCAAAGCAAATCTTCGTTTTGTTGTTTCTGTTTCTAAACAATACCAAAACCAGGGGCTATCATTACCCGATTTAATCAATGAAGGAAATCTTGGATTAATTAAAGCTGCGCAGCGTTTTGATGAAACCCGCGGGTTCAAGTTTATTTCTTATGCCGTGTGGTGGATTCGTCAGAGTATTTTGCAGGCATTGGCAGAACAATCAAGAATTGTTCGTCTTCCTTTAAATAAAGTTGGGTTAACTAACCGCATTCAAAAAGCCTATTCCCAGTTGGAGCAGGAATATGAACGCGAACCTTCTGTTGAAGAATTAGCCGAAATTTTAAATATAGATATTGAAGAAGTATCATCATCAATTGGCATTACTGCGCGCCATATTAGCGTGGATACACCTTTATCTGAAGGAGAAGACAGCACCCTGATTGATGTGCTTGAAAATCCTAACGCAGAACGTGCAGAAAAGAAAATTGAATACGACGAATCTTTAAAACAGGAAATTGAAAGATCGCTCAAAAGCCTTACCGAACGCCAGAAAGAAGTTATTTGTTTTTTCTTTGGCATCGGAACAGATCATCCTATGAGTTTGGAAGATATCGGACAAAGATTCAATCTTACACGCGAACGCGTGAGGCAAATAAAAGATAAAGCTATTACCAAACTCAGAACAAACACACGTTCTGAATCTTTAAAAACTTATTTAGGAATTTGATTATAAAACACAATTTATTAGTTAAAAATCTACACCATTTACATAATTTTGCAACTCATTTTTAAAGTGAATATGACATTTAGTTATATTCACTTTCTTTTTTGAAATGTTTTAGCAGCAGAGTGCGCAAACATTTCGGTATTTAAAAATCATAGGTCATGTTTGAAAATTTAACCGACCGGCTCGAATCGGCGTTTAAACAAATAAAAGGCGAAGGAAGAATTACTGAGTTGAATATCGCTGCAACAGTAAAAGACATTCGTCGCGCATTAATTGATGCAGACGTAAATTATAAAATTGCCAAAGAATTTACAGACACAGTAAAAGAAAAAGCATTAGGACAAAAGGTGTTGACTGCTGTGAGCCCCGGACAATTGATGATCAAAATTGTGAAAGATGAATTAGCAATGCTGATGGGCGGCAGCGAAACAGAATTTAATGCAAAAGGCAATCCTGCTGTTATTCTCATTGCAGGCTTGCAGGGAAGCGGTAAAACAACATTCAGCGGAAAACTTGCAAATTATCTTAAAACAAAAAAAGGGCTGTCTCCTTTACTTGTAGCTGCGGATATTTATCGTCCTGCAGCTATAGAGCAATTAAAAATTTTAGGAGAACAAATTGGCGTAGAAGTTTACAGCGAGCCTGAAAATAAAAATGCTGTTCAGATTGCAGAGAATGCTATCAAAGAATCGAGAAGTAAAAATAAAAATGTAGTTATCATAGATACTGCCGGTCGCCTGGCAATTGATCAAGTGATGATGACGGAAGTCGCAAATATAAAATCATCCGTAAATCCGCAGGAAATTTTATTTGTTGTTGATTCCATGACGGGGCAGGATGCTGTGAATACAGCAAAAGCTTTCAATGAAAAACTAAATTTTTCCGGAGTTGTTTTAACAAAATTAGATGGCGATACACGCGGCGGCGCTGCGCTTTCCATCAAATACACGGTTGAAAAGCCCATTAAATTTGTGAGCACCGGCGAAAAATTAGATACGCTTGATGTGTTTTATCCTGAAAGAATGGCTCAACGGATTTTGGGAATGGGCGATATAACAACTTTGGTAGAAAAAGCACAAGCGCAATTTGATGAGGAACAAACAAAAAAGTTAGAAAAAAAGATTAGGAAAAATCAATTCGACTTTGAAGATTTCAAACAGCAATTAGAGCAGATAAAAAAAATGGGAAACATAAAAGATTTGCTCGGAATGATTCCCGGAGTTGGTAAATCAATAAAAGATATCGACGTAAGCAACGATTCTTTCAAAGGAATAGAAGCTATGATAAATTCGATGACGCCTTACGAACGCGCTAATCCTGACGTGATTGACCAAAACCGCCGCAAAAGAATCGCCAGTGGCAGCGGAAAAGATATTACAGATATAAACGCTTTTATAAAACAATTCGACCAGATGAAACAAATGATGAAAAACATGAACAAATTGCCCGCTGGAAGATTTGGCGTGGGGAAAAGATAATTTCATCCGTTGATAAAAAAATAACAATATTATTATTGCTTTAATAAATGATGTATTAAATTTGGGCAGTTAAAAATGATCATTACCTTTGCAATCCTAAAAATTAACCTTATTAATTAACGCATTTAAATTTTTATTTAAGATGCCAGTAAAAATCAGACTTCAACGTCATGGGTCTAAAAAAAGACCGTTTTATTTTATCGTAGTTGCCGACGCGCGCGCGCCAAGAGATGGAAAATTCATCCAAAAAATCGGCACATATAATCCTTTAATTGTTCCTGCAGCTGTTCAGTTAGATCGCCAAAAAGCGCTCGATTGGTTACACAAAGGAGCTCAGCCAACAGACACAGTTCGCCGTATCCTTTCTTACAAAGGAGTGCTTTACCTGAAGCATTTATTACGCGGCGTTAAGCTTGGTTTGTTTGATGATGCCGCAGCTATGGAAAAATTTCAAAAATGGCATTCTGAACATGAAGTGCAATTAAGAAAGCGCCAGGAAGATCATCGCAAATCAAGATTTGTAAAAAGAGGTCAACCACCGGTAAGACGCGCTGAAAGAAAACCGGAAAGCGAAGCCGGACCAGCAGAATAAAAAATTGACTAAAAAACAAAAATATAATCCCGGTGAAGGAATTCATCGGGATTTTTATTAATGACAGAATACAGGAACATAGGAAAATTTGTTGCCACACATGGCTATAAAGGAGATCTTGTGTTACTCCATCATCTTGGAAAAAAAACTTCTCTCAAAGGTTTGGAAGTAATTTTTCTAAATACTGCAGGCGATAAAATGTTTCCTCATTTTATTCAGCAAACAAAAATAAAAAACGAAAATGAAGTATACGTTAAATTAGATGGGATTGATTCAAAAGAAGCCGCAGAAAAAATTTTAAAAAAAGAAGTTTGGGTTAATGAAGCTGATTTTAATAAATACGCACACACTTCCGCGCCCGCTTCGTTGGTAAATTTTCATTTAATAAATGAAGGAATTGATTTGGGAATAATAACTGAAGTTATTGAATTGCCGCATCAACTGCTTTGTAAAATTTATTTTAATAAAAAAGAAGCATTGATTCCATTGCACGATGAAACTTTGCAAAAAATAGATAAGAAAAATAAACAAGTGCATGTAATTCTTCCGGATGGTTTGTTGGATATATATCAATGATCATGAACCGGATTTAATAAAATCAGCCATCAGCTTCATGCGGAAATAAAGATTGCTCATCATTAACGGGATGTCATTTTTTATATTTTTGAAGGAACCTCCATTAAGTTTTTTAATATTTTTTAGTTCTACAATTTTTTCATCAATTTTATCGGCTAATTTTTCCGCAGTCCAGCCAATGTATCTTTTATTTCTTTCATCAAAAACATCTTTGGTTTCAATCACGGAAGTTCTTAATTTTTTAAAAGAGAAATTATTTTTTATAGCTTCCTGGTAAGCTTTATTGCTTAATAATTCCACCAGGTTATCGTAGGAAGAATTATTTACAAATGCATTTTGAAATATATTCAGGTTATCGCGCAGCTCAATAATAATATGCTTCTTCACCACATCATTTGTTTTCGATTTTTTGTGGAGAAAAGAAATCAGATCTTTTAATGGCGATATTCCGGTTGATAACCATTCCATAATAATAAAAGTAATTTTTTTTTGGCTGAATTAAAACTCTTTGTGCTAAAAAAATTAGTATATTTATCTGCAATATTTTATGACGGATATAAAACAAAGAATTATAGCGCATTTTGATTTGGATGCCTTTTTTGTATCGGTTGAATGCTTAAATAATCCTTCATTAAAAGGCAAGCCTTTAATTGTTGGCGGGCATAATGAAAGGGGAGTGGTTTCTGCATGCAGCTATGAAACAAGAAAGTTCGGCGTTCATTCTGCAATGCCTATGAAAACTGCGATGCGCCTGTGTCCGCAAGCTATTGTTGTGAGCGGTTCTTACAGCGACTATGGAAAATACTCGCAGTGGGTTACGGATATAATTGCTTCAAAAGCGCCTTTATTTGAGAAAGCTTCTGTTGATGAATTTTATATTGATCTAACGGGCATGGATAGGTTTTTTAATCCGTACAAATGGACTATAGATTTACGTGAAGAGATCATCGCGAAAACCAGTCTTCCAATTTCATTTGGAATGGCTTCCAGTAAATTAGTTGCAAAAATCGCCACAGATGAAGCTAAACCTAACGGTTATCTGTATGTCTCGTTTGGATCTGAAAAAGAATTTCTCGCTCCGCTGAACGTTGCTAAAATTCCCGGCGTAGGCAAACATACCTGCAAGTCATTTTATGAAATGGGGATTAATACAATCCAGGATTTAAGTAATCAGCCAATTGCTTTGCTGGAAAAATATTTTGGAAGATTTGGAGCTGATCTATGGAATAAATCCAATGGTATTCACACCCGCCAGGTAGTTAATATTCACCAGGCGAAATCCATTTCTACAGAAAATACTTTTTTTGAAAATAAAACTGACGTTAATTTTTTATTAACAGAAGTTGTGCGAATGACAGAAAAAATTGCTTTTGAATTACGACAGGATAATAAAATTGCCGGATGCATTACTGTTAAAATCCGGTATTCAGATTTTGAGACCACATCAAAACAAACTACCATTGAATATACCTTTTATGATGATAAGCTGATTGTAAAGGCCAAAGAATTATTTCGGCAGTTATACAAGGGGAAAAAACCGGTGCGGTTGCTGGGAGTTAGATTAAGTCATTTGGTTGATGAAGCAATTCAAACTAATTTATTTGACGATTCAGAAAAAAAGATAGCTTTATACAAAACAATTGACAGTGTTAAGAACAGGTTTGGCAGGGATTCAATCTCAAAAGCTACATGCATATAATTATTTTACAAATAGTCTATAATATTGGTAGAGAATTAATATCTTCGTAACCCATTTTCAGAAACATCTTTTTTAACTTAAAAAATATATTTATGAGTTTACGTTTAGGAGATATAGCTCCGAATTTTCAGGCGAAGACAACTGCAGGTGATATTGATTTTTATGAATTTCTTGGTAATGGCTGGGGGATTTTATTTTCGCATCCTGCAGATTACACACCAGTATGCACAACTGAGTTGGGAAAAACTGCATTGTTGCAGGAAGAATTTGCTAAGCGTAATGTAAAAGTATTAGCGGTAAGCGTTGATCCATTAGATAAGCATTTAGGTTGGGTAAATGATATAAACGAAACACAAAAAGTAAACGTGAATTTTCCGATAATAGCAGACCCTGATAAGACAGTTGCTAATTTATATGGAATGATTCATCCTAATGCTTCAGAAACATTTACAGTACGCTCGTTATTTGTTATTGGGCCAGATAAGAAAGTAAAACTTACATTGACTTATCCTGCATCTACAGGAAGAAATTTTCATGAAGTATTGCGTGTGGTTGATTCTTTGCAGTTGACAGCTAATTATAGTGTGGCAACACCTGCAGATTGGAAAGATGGAGAAGATGTTATTGTGGTTCCGGCTGTTTCCACTGAAGATGCGCAGAAAAAATTTCCTAAAGGAGTAAAAATTATCAAACCATATTTGCGCTATACACCTCAGCCTAATAAATAATTCAGGAAGAAAATATTTTTGTTTTTTAAATTGTAAGCCCGCTCTCGCCGGGCTTTTTTTATTTACTGCCTATATAAAAATAAAAAGGGGCCAGAATGAAAATTCAGCCCCGTTTTTAAAATCCAATATCCTATGAAAAACCGCGGTAAAAATAGTAAAACAATTTTATTAATCAATAAATGCTGTTATCTATTTTGCTTTTTTTGTGAGATGTGCAAAACATTTTTTTAATGGTTGATAAAAAATAAAAAAGGTATCGTAGATCTACGATACCTTTTAGTTTAAAATTTATTTTTTTGTTAGTACGACCACAAATCTTGTTCGTAATTAAATATTTTTTCTTTGATGTTATCACCTTCAAGCAATGCAAGAATAGGATCTTTTATATATTCTGATATTAATTTGTCTCCCGGGTTATCAATACTTGATTTGATGATACGACTTGAAAACATTCTGCTTTCAAATAATTCTTCCCAACTCATTCTTGCACCGAAATTTTTTCCGTTATACGCTTCATACTTTGCAAGCATTGGTCTTAGGTCTGGATAATAAACCCAGAATACTGGAGTTACTGCTCGAAAACTTCCGTCACTATTTGTAATAGTTTTTAACGGAGCAATGCCAAGAATTCTTGCATACATTCTGGATGTTTGTTTGTCGAACACCCATTCTTCTTTAATCCAATACCTTTCGATTGACTCAGGGTTGAAAATTTCAGAAATAGTTGTGTCTTTTGTTAATCCTTTTGAGCCTGTAGGGTCGTTAACAAAATCCTGCACCTGTATAACGTGTGGTTTCCCTACAAGACTTGCAGCAATTTCTTTGAATGTAAATGGTGTAGTGAATCTGTCATTGATCGGATCGAAAGCAGTTATTTCACCACTCTTGATGGCATTAAGTAAAATATTTATGAAACGCTGGTTTCCATTGTCTTCATTTGCAGCATAAGCAAAAGGTAAATTCATTTTTTCATGCACGTCAATTTCTCTCCATACTCTTTGTCTGTATACGGCATCATCTTCGCGAATATATTGGTAAGTTAATGGAGTACGATCTTTGATAAGAGTGCGTTCAATTGATGCGTCATTTCTTAATGATTTAAGCGGAGTATCCAGTTTAATATCAGCTTCCAATTCGACTACTTTTTTTGTAGTATCCTTGGCTGGAATAACTGCAGTATTATTTGCATTATTCTTACTGGTATTTCTTTTTTTGATTGTTGTTCTTTTCTTTTTCTTGCGTGTAGTTGTTTGCGCATTTACAGTTCCAGCAACCAGGGCAATTACAATTGCTAACAAGCTCAACCGGATGACACAGTTTTTCATTTGTCAAAAATTTACTTATTTATAATTCAAAAAGCGCGTCATAATTTTTTTGACGAACTTTTACTCTGATTATTTCAGACTAAAAAATACTCCGTTTATCTGCCTGTTTTTTCCATCAGGACCTACAACTATTATATCATCAAAAAATACTTGGGTTCCCGGAGTAGCTCTATTTACTACGTTAGCAGCATTACCTACCCATCTGTTTCCATCGTTGGTTGCTTGCGTGTATGTAGAAATACCTCCGCCAATTGCTCCTATTTTATAGCTTACTACCCTAAACGAAGCTTCAAATTCTGAGTTTTCCAAACGAGTTATCAAACCAAGACTGGCTTTAAATTCTGCAGCGGACATAGAGCCCCCTTTATGCAATCCTATGAAAGCTGTTGGATCTGGCAAAGGTTTTACGCGCCATTTTGTTGGAGTTGTTTTTCCATCAATAGTTACGTTAATAGTTTGCTCACCTCTTGCAACAGGGTATGCTTCCCATTTAGAACCGCTAATATGTTTGAGTGTACCAACACTTGCTCCACCTGCAAATGAGGCCTGAATTTTTTCACTACCAGAGCCCCCTGTTATCGTTAAAGGATTGGCCTGATCTCCCATAATATATAGTACATTCATTTTATCTGCTGAAACAGCAACACCGGAAGGTACGCCAACTGTGTAGTCAAGAATTTTTTCTTCGGTTTTTTGTTTGCCGGTTTCATCTCTGTAAGATACGTCTACCTTTATTGACTGTTTGCCGCCACCGCCAGCAACGATATCAGTAGTTGCTTTTCCCTCAGCATCCACACTAACTGGTCTACCGTCAATTGTGATTGTAGGCTGAGCAGCAGAGCTAAATGCTCCTACACCTGCATAAACAGATATTTTATCGCCGGGCATAACATAGGTAGCGCTTGTTCCAGCTATAACGCCTGTTCTGTCGAAATGCACTTGTACCTCACCAATTTTTTTGTGGCAGTAATCTATAATTTGGGACTCAGAATTTTTAACATCATTCTGAAATTTGCTTAAAATGGTTATTGAAGCGATTGATGGAGTCATTTGAAAATAATTCAAAGTCCAATCTTTTGCCGAATCGCTGGTTCTGGGATTGCCATTTTGAGATTGAGGGACGGTAAGATTAAGAGGTAATTGATCTGAAAAATCTTCTTTTGCTTTTTTTACATCTGCTACCAAAGTTGGGTTATTAGCAGATTCTTCAGGTTTAAGATCTAAAGTATTTAACAGTTGTTCTTTGTATGTCTTGAGCCTTTCATATAATATTTTTCCATTCCCTTCTTCGTCCATAAGGCGTGTCGCAGCATCAAGATCATCTTCTCTGAATTTTTTTACACCATCTTCTGTATAAGGACCGGATTCATTAATGAGTTTTTCTTTAAGCTCCTGCAAATACTTATAAAGATCATCAGAAAGTTGTTGTGCCTGTTTTGCTTTTGGCACCCAAATTTCCGCATTAAGCTTTGTTCCATTATCACGAAGCTTATCGTCCAAAGATCTGTAGGTTACATTGTTCTTTTCCGTAATCACATCATTGGATTTTATGATACTGTTATTTACAGTTTTAAAAGCGTTTAATATTTCGGCTGATACATTTAATGCAAGTAATGCTGTAAGCACTAAATACATCATGTTTATCATTTTTTGCCGGGGCTCTTTAGGTAAGGCCATGGATTAGTAATTTAATTTTTGAACAATCGGTTTTTTCATATTTGTCAACGGCTAAAGTATTTTAGCCTCTGCCTTGCATTGCATTAAGCATATTGCCATAAATATTATTAAGGTTGCCCAGGTTCTTAGCCAGCAATGCAATTTGTTCTTGTGTTTTTTTAGCATCATCAACGCTATTTTGCATTGTTTGTGAAGCCTGAACCAGGTTACCATAAAAGTTGTTCATAGCTTTTAAATGATTATTAGTATCCTGTAATTCCAGTTCATATATAGCATTTAATGATCCCAGATTTTTATTTAACACCTGAACTTGTTCGTGAAATTGTTTTGTGCTTTCTGCTGCAGCGTTAAAATGCCCCATAGTTGTTGTAGCATTTTGATAGGTGTTTTTCATGCTGTCCAATGCCACTGTAGCTTCTTTTGTTTTATTTGTATACTCACTGGTTGCCGCAAGTGCACCGGATACATCGCTTATGTTTTCAATTGTTGTTCCAAATTTTTTGAATCCTTCACTCAATCTTCCTAGGTTAGCTGGAGTAATTTCTGCTTCCTGCAACATTTTGTCGAATTTATCCAAAGCAGGATTTCCGGTAGAATTGCCCGCTAATTTTGGTAATGCTTCAGCAATTGCATGCATTTCTGATCCGGGAGGCGGAAGAAAAGCGTACACTGTAAATATTAAGGCTTCCGTAATAAGCCCTGCAGTAAGAAAGAAGTTAGCTAATTTTTGGTGAGTGATTTTTTCCCACGCGCCAAAAATAACTATAGCAGCTCCCATACATACTATAACGTTTACTAATTTTTCTGTTTGTTTAGAAACACCGGCCATAATTGTAATTTTAAATTGTTTTTAATAGGTTTAAAAGGGTCAGGAAAACAAAGTTCGTTTTGATTTCTGGTTAAGAGTTAAAATCAAAAACGAACTTTATTGAAAAAAATTTTATTGTCTAAAAGAAAATTACTTGCGATAAGCTAACGTTGGCGGAAGATCAATTACACAACGAAAACCAATGTACGATTTTGCTGTATCTTGATATTCGTACGTACGTGTACTAGTTTGAAGATAAAAACCTACATCTTTCCAGCTACCACCACGAACAACTTTACGTTTCATGCGCGGAGGATCAGATTCTTTAGCATTGTAACGAATGTCAGGATTCATATCATGCTCAAAGTTAGAAGCGCCTTCATAATAAACAGAAGAAGTCCACTCCGCAACATTTCCTGCCATGCAATACAAACCAAAGTCATTCGGCCAATAAGCATCAGCACGGGCAGTATAGAACGCTCCATCTTCAGGGTAATTACCACGACCTGGTTTAAAGTTTGCAAGTAAGCATCCTTTTTTATTTCTTAAATAATAGTTACCCCACGGAAACATTGATTGTGAACGGCCACCACGTGCAGCGTATTCCCACTCAGCTTCGCTTGGCAAACGATAGCCCGATTCAGTGGCTTTGTGCTGTCTGTCAAGTGCTGAATTTTGGATTTGTGTTCTCCATTCACAGAAAACAGTGGCTTGATTCCAATTGACACCCACTACAGGATAGTTACCAAATGCAGGATGCGAAAAATATCTTTGGGTCATCGGCTCGTTATAAGAATACGAGAAATCGCGAATCCATACAAGTGTGTCGGGATAAACTTTTACATTACTTGAATCTATAAATTTAGAACGGGGTTTGCCTTCATTTTCTTTTTTAGCGGCTTCTTTTAAATTAAATCTTTCAGAATGATAAATCAACTTTGAAGGGTCAATTTCTTTTTTACCGAAAATGCGGTTATCCGGAGTTAAAATCAATTGATCGATTTTCTCAATAGTAGCTTTATCGCCCCATTTAATAGTTTCTGCTT
Source organism: Chitinophagia bacterium (assembly GCA_963774065.1). Lineage (GTDB taxonomy): Bacteria > Bacteroidota > Bacteroidia > Chitinophagales > Chitinophagaceae > Puia. Next base: position 419,403 of record CAVZDO010000003.1, on the reverse strand, counting down.
TTTTCCAGTCAACCTGAAAACGTCCATCTACTTCTTTTCCATATTGCATTAAAGTTGCTGCCGTAGAATCTCTAACCCAATTTACAAATTGACGATACTCGTTGTTAGTTATTTCTGTTGCGTCCATCCAAAAGCCATTTATAGATATTTGGCGATTACGCGCAGTAAATGCAGAATTTATGTCCTCATCGCTTGGTCCCATATGGAAAGTTCCTGACGGAATATATACCATGCCTACGGGCTTAGTTAAATTGTACCGACTTGCCGGTGCAACGCCATGTAATTGTCCGTCTTCTGGAAAACTTTTTCCTACTGTGCTTCCCGACTTATTACAACTAAGTGCAAGAAATAATAAAGGAGAGGCGAAGAGGATACGCAGGTTTTTCATTTTCATTATATTAAAGGGTATTCGGCAAATTTTTTTTTCCGCAACATCTGGATTACAATTTTATAATTTATTTTTTAAAAGTCAAAACTTTAAGCTCAGTAAATTTTAACGATTATTAAGGTCTTTTATTGTAATGTTCAGGGTTAATTTTTTGCACATTTCTCAGGAAATGGATTAATTCAGCGATTTCAGTTACAGGAGGTTGGCAATTATAGTCTTTACACAAAAAGATAAGTGGTTTACTCGTAACAGGCTTATCTTTTAAAAGAGCGAAGTGCTTATTTTTTACGGTAGCGGATTGATAAATTTTAAGCGGAATGAAATTACTTAATAATTCTTTGCTGATAATATATAATTTTTCACCTGTTATTACCACCTCGGGAATACTATACGAAATACCCTGAAGTACAGTTGCCCAAACGCCAAAAGATGTTGGATATTTTATTATTAATTTATTTAGCAAAATGCATGATCCAATTGCTTTTTGTTTCCAAATTGGCTCATCAAATATTATGGAGAGATATAAAAGATTTAATGCCATTATTGAATTGCCAGAAGGGATTGCTCCATCGTACAATTCTTTTTTTCTTACAATAATATCTTTTTGCGATTGATGATTATAAAAAAAAAGACCACTCTCTTTTTCCTCAAAATTTTCAATTGTATAGTTTGTTATCTCCTTTGCTTTTTCTAAATAAGATGTGTCGGCAGTAATTTCCTGTAATTGGATTAGTGCTGATATCAAAAATGTGTAATCATCTAAAAATGCGGGAAATTTTGTTTGTCCGTTTGAGAAACTATGCGCAAAATAGTGTTTGCCATCTTGCTTAAAATTTTTTAGCAGAAAGTTTATATTATCAATTGCCAATTCTCTATACTCTTCAATGCCTAAAGCTTCAAAAGCCTTGCTGCATGCGGAGTTCATCAAAGCATTCCAGCTTAAAATTATTTTATTATCGAGAAGGGGTGCAACTCTTTTATTTCTTTGTTGCAATAATTTTTCTCTTGCATTTTTTAATTTTAAGGATAGCTCAATTTTGTTTAAATTTTTTTCCGATGCGAACTTGTCAATATTTTCATTAACATACAAAATGTTTTTGTTTTCCCAATTGCCATTTTCAGTAATACCGTAATAAGAACAAAATAATTCACTTTCTTCTTCCAAGATGGTATCAATTTCTTTTTTGTTCCAAACATAATATTTGCCTTCCTCGCCTTCGCTATCGGCATCAATGGCAGAATAAAATCCATTTTGAGGAGAAAGTAATTTAGTCTTTACAAATTCTATCGTTTGCTTTATGGTGTCTGCATACAATTCTTTTTTTGTTAATTGATATGCTTCACTCAATATTATTACGAGCAATGCATTATCATAAAGCATCTTTTCAAAATGCGGAACAAGCCATTCCGCATCTGTTGAGTAACGTGCAAATCCGCCTTCAAGATGATCATAGATTCCGCCAGCTATCATCTTGTCAATACTAAGACAGGCTTGATTTAGCGCTGTTTCATTTTCGGTATGATAATAATAATGAAGCAGAAACTGAATTATAAAACTTTGTGGAAATTTGGGTGCATTGCCAAATCCTCCATTTTGCTTATCGGCAGTTTTCATTACATTATTAAAAATTTCTTCCATCGTTGATGGATTGAACACTTCTGCAAAATCACTTTCTTTGTTTATATTCTTAATGCCAAATGAATTGGATTGACGAAGATGTTCGGTAAGATTTTCTGCCTGGTTGATTACCTCTGATTTTTTTTTATAAAAGACATCAACAATACTTTCCAGAATTTCTTTCCATGACGGGCGATTGTACATTCTTTTTGGCGGAAAATAAGTGCCGCCGTAAAATGGTTTACAATCGGGGGTTAAAAAAACATTTAAAGGCCATCCGCCGCTTCCGGTAATGATTTGCACCGCATCCATATAAATGTGATCAATATCCGGCCGTTCTTCCCTATCAACTTTTATATTTATAAAATGCTTGTTCATTATCGCAGCTATACTTTCATCTTCAAAACTTTCTCTTTCCATTACGTGGCACCAATGACAAGATGAATACCCGATGCTTACTAAGATTGGTTTGTTTTCCGATTTTGCTTTTTGCAAAGTTTCATCATTCCATGCGTACCAATCAACAGGATTGTGTGCGTGCTGCAAAAGATATGGACTTGTTTCTTTTACAAGATGATTTGCCATTAGATTAATAAATGGTGAATTGTGAAAGATGAAAATAAATGAATTGAAATTCTGAGCTGAGAACGGCTTACTTATTTCTTTTTTATTCTTTCAGACAAATATTTCTCCAGTGCAGAAACCATTGAAGGAGCTTGAGGCATTGGCGCTTTTATATCTAAAGTTAAACCTGCGTCTTCAATTGCTTTGGATGTATTATTTCCAAAAGCTCCGATTTTGGTTCCGTTTTGTTTAAACCTTGGGAGATTGTCGAATAAACTTTTTACTCCACTTGGGGTAAAAAAGCAAATGATGTCATATTCGCTTTTTGTCATCATCTCTTTAATATCATTGCTGATAGAACGATACATAAAAGGCGTTGCGAATCCGCAATTATTATTTTTTAACCAGCCAACAATTTCATTATCCTGTTGATTTTCAGAACCGGGGTAAAGAAATTTTTCATTCTCCTTATGCTTGTTTATAACATCAAACATGCTTTTGTTGGTTCCATCTGCGCCGTAAAACACTTTTCTTTTTCTATATAAAATAAATTTTTGCAGATACAATGCTACTGCTTCCGTGATGCAAAAATATTTTGTATCCTGCGACACATTTATTTTCATTTCTTCACAGGTTCTGAAAAAATGATCTATTGCATGGCGGCTGGTAAAAATGATTGCTGTGTAATTGGAAATATCTATCTTTTGTTTGCGAAAGTCTTTTGCCGAAATAGGTTCAAGCCGTATAAATGGATGAAACGCAAGCTCAACACCATATTTTTTCATTAGGTCAAAATAAGGCGACTTATCCGTTTCCGGCCTCGGTTGCGTGATTAAAATTTTTTTGATGACTTTTACAGGCGATGAACTGCCCGTGACTTTTTCACCGTTTTTAATCATGAATTAGACTGTATGAGTTGTAAAATTAAGAAGCTTTTTCCAAATATGCTAATAACACTTTATAAATGAGCACAACAGGTGTTATTTCAAAGGCGCAAATGTAAATAAAAAAATGGAATAAACTCAATTTTATTTGATTTCTTATTTGTTTGTAAGCAGCGCTGAATCTATAAATAAATAACAAGCCAATCATGATTAACGAAATTGTCACAGCAAAATCATCAATATTTTCATTCGAAGAAAAAGCCAAAATAATTGAAAATGGAAGTAATAAAATGCCTGTCATTTTATTTACCAGGAAAACAATAAATATATAGGTCTCTGCTGCTTTAGTTATATTAAAAACCCAACCGCACAATTTTAGCAACGAAAATTTTAAGAGGTATAATGTAAGTATTGATGTGCAACAAAAAACAAACAAAAAAGGAAATTCGATTTGTTTAGCAGCATGATAATAATTTACCAGAAAACTGCAGTACAAACCAGCCGAAATAAAAAATAAAATATTCAATAATAATGAAGGCAAAGGTGTTTGAAGCAATTGCTCTTGTATTTGTTGTTTGCGAATGGATGGTCTGAAGAAGAGAAAAAAGAATGTATTCACGTATTTTTCAAATAAAACTTTTACAAGACCGAAATACAGCAATAAAAGAAACAATAAATAAAACAAATAATCTTTTGACGTTTCGTGGTGTTCCTGCATCAACTGGATTTGTCTCGTACCAAAAAAATTAAAATAAGGATTAGCCGCTAAAGTTTTTTCATTTAAATAAAAACTTCCGGGAAAATCAATCTGCTGTATTTTATTAATTACTGAATCTGTTTTATGAGTTGAAAAACTGTCTTTCAAAATTGCAGTAGTATCTTTTTTAGATTCCATTTTGATTTTTGCTATCGAATCTTTATTGTTGATTGAAGAATCTGCATTTGTTTGTGCAAATGAACAATCAAGCAGAAAAAATATTATTGAAAATAAAAGAAATGCTCTAATCACGTTTTGTTGTTAGGGTTACAAAAATATTTAATTGCAAGAGTAGTTTTTAAAATTTATGATTTAAAAGAAATTTACGTAACCCAAATGAATTTTTGCCTGTCTGAAATTTAAGCTATTGTTATCCTGTTTCCCTATGGCATAAGAAATATTGAAAATACCTGCTTTAGTTTCAAAAGCGAGCCCCAAACCTATTCCTAAATAAGTGCTGTTTAAATTATAAGCTGGTACATTATTATTAGCCCATCCATAGTCGACAAACGAAAATAAAAATGAATTTTGCCCAATTAAATACCGGTACTCAACAGTGCCAACAGCATATTTTGAAGCATAGATACTTTGTTCATCAAAGCCGCGCAAAAGTTTATATCCACCGATCTGAAAAAGTTCATTTAAAAAATTATTTGCGCTTTGAAATACGCCACCGTTAAAACCTAACTTTAAAGTAGTGGCGCGACTGAGCGGAAAATAATGCGCGCCCGCAACATTTATCTTAAATTGATAAGATTTTAATTTTACGGTATCATATAGAGAGCTAAAGGAAAAACTGCTGTCGGATGGATCAATCAATTTTGAAATCGTTGCATTCTTTTTAATATTTTTTATACCTGTTGAACCTGTAAATGTGAACTCGTTTCCTCTTACAGGATTAAAACGATAATTAGTGTTATTGAAATCATAGGTCAGGCCTATGCTTATCGAACTTACATCAGCTTGTGTTGGTAGTTGGTGAGTTGCTATTATTGTAAGTGTATCTACAGTTAATAAATTAGAAATAGAACTTTGAATAAAAACACTGCTGGTTTGTGTGAGTGATGCCGAATATTGAATGCCCGCAATTAAATTAATATTGATGTAAGATGAATCCTTTTTAAATAAATCGAAAGTTGTATTTACTCCAAATGGAGAATTAAATAAATAAGGTTGTTTGAAGGAAAGATTTAATCGTGGCGAACTTTGCTGAACCTGCTCCCAGTTAAGACCGATGCTCTCGCCATTACCAAGAGCATTTTGCAAATTGATTGTTGCCTGACCGGTAACAAGCACCTTGCTTGCTGTTAGCGCATTGTTGCTTGGGCTGAAACCAACAAGTGCATCAATCTGGCTGCTTTTTTTCGGCTTCAGGTATACGTTAAGAACACATCCTGTTCCTAATAAAGTCAGGTTCCATGGTTGTTGTTCCTGAACATAAGGTAATTCCAATAGTTTCTTGCTAATCTGTAATAGCTTTTCTTTTTTATAAATGCTGCCGGCTGGAACATTCAAATAATGCTCTAAAAACTCAGCAGATATTTTTGCATTTCCATAAACACGAATGCTGTCAATTTTATACAACGGACCTTTGTCAATTTTTAAATCTCCTTTTAGTTCATCATCATTTAATGCAACACTGTCCAACTCAATTTTAGCAAATGGGTAACCATTATTTTCCATAAAATTCAGCATGTTTTGTTCAACATGTTGCAATTGCTCAAAATTTATTGGTTTGCCCGCAAAGTTTTTTTCATTCCACGCCACCGATTCCAAAATTGCTTTATCAATACGTTTCGTATTTATATACGCCCATTTAAAAGTGTTGCCAACATAAAGTTGAACATTCGTTTTTGATGAATCAACTTTCATACTGTCAACGGATGCATTTATAAAACCTTTTGCTTTCAATAAGGTTGGCAGTTCATAAACGTACTGTAGGCAGAGCGATTTGCTTTTAAAAGAATTTTGCAAAGGAAGATTTTTAGAGAAGAATGATGAATCCTTATCAACCGCCATTACCTGTAGCTGGTATTGAGAAAATACTTTGGTGCATGTTGTCAATATTATAAGCACACACAAACAACTGTATAGTTTTAACTTCGTCATTAAGCACATTAGCTTTTATATTCGCTAAAAATAATCAATAAGAATGGCCGGCATTTATCTCCATATTCCTTTTTGTAAACGTGCATGCCATTATTGTAATTTTCATTTTTCCACTTCTCTCGCAAACAAAAACGATTTTGTTTCTGCTTTATTGAAAGAAATAAAACTTCAGCAACAATATTTACAGCATGAAATTATTGAAACGATTTATTTCGGAGGCGGAACGCCATCTTTATTAACAAATGATGAGTTGCAAAAAATATTCTCTTCATTAAGAAATGTTTTTAAAATCAGTAGGGACGCTGAAATAACGCTGGAAGCAAATCCAGATGATGTTACAATAAAAAAATTAAAAGAATGGAAGAATGTTGGAATAAACAGGCTAAGCATAGGAGTTCAATCTTTTTTTGATCAAGATTTGCAATGGATGAACCGCGTGCATACCGCAACCCAGGCTATGGAAAGTGTTACAAATGCATTTGCGGAAGGCTTTAATAATATTACCATAGATTTTATTTATGGAACTCCCGCTTTAACAGATATCAATTGGAAAAAAAATATTGATAAGACAATTGAATTAGGTGTTCCGCATATTTCATGTTATGCATTAACCGTTGAACCAAAAACGGCTCTTGCAAAAATGATAAAGCAAAAAGAATTCAGCGATGTCAATCAATCCAATCAGGCAAGACAATTTTTTTTGTTGATGGATTGGTTAAAGAATGCGGGCTATGAACATTATGAAATTTCAAATTTTGCAAAACCGGGTTTAAGGAGCAGGCATAATTCTTCTTATTGGCAAGGGAAAAATTATTTAGGCTTAGGTCCATCCGCTCATTCTTATAACGGAGCTTTTCGCCAATGGAATATTGCCAATAATGCTTTATATATTCAATCATTAAAAAAAGATGAATTGATTTTCGAAAAAGAAGAACTAACATCAACACAGAAGCTTAATGAATATATCATGACATCTTTAAGAACTATTGAAGGATGTGATTTGAACTACGTTTCAAATAAATTCGGAATTGAAAAAGCTGGTAAATTAATGGAATCGGCAAAAGCTCATCTTAAAAATGCATCATTAATTATTAACGCTTCGAAAATATTTTTAACCGATGAAGGAAAATTATTTGCAGATGGAATTGCTGCTGATCTTTTTTTTGAGAGCTTATAGATTCAGATTTTTTTCGCGATGATGTTTGTGGAAATAGGTTTTGAGAGAACGGATAACCTGGTTTAAAACAAGCACTCCCAGCATCAGCATTATTCCGGTAAAACCAAATCCTTGATAAGAGAGCGGCATCATAATTCATATTGTTGTTTCAAAATATCAGACGAGAATGTTTTCAATTTGTTTAAAACCATCCGCAGATTTAACATTCTCCCACAAAATTTTATAAATAGTTTCTGCAACCGGCATTTCAGCCTTTATTTTTTTGTTAATGTTATAAATGCATTTACTTGCATTATATCCTTCGGCAACCATATTGAGTTCAAGTTTTGCCGCTTTAACGGAATATCCTTTTCCAATCATGTTACCAAATGTGCGGTTGCGGCTGTACAATGAATAACAGGTTACTAATAAATCGCCGAGATAAACAGACGCAGCATAATTTCCCTTTTTTTTGTGGGTAATCGTGTCTTCACTATCATGAATTCCAACTTCAATATTTTGTATTCCAACTTTGCGAAGAAATCCAGCCATTTCATCCGCGCAATTTGCAATCAGCACGCTTAAAAAATTATCTCCGTATTCCAACCCGTGTGCAATGCCGGCGCCGAGCGCGTATATATTTTTGAGCACTGCTGCAAACTGAACTCCATACACATCATTGTTCACAATTGTATTAAGATATTCTGTTGTAAAATCAGACGCGATTTGCGAGGTTACAGTTACATCAACGCCGGAAAAAGTAAGATAAGAAAGTTTTTCTGCGGCAACTTCTTCCGCATGACAAGGTCCCATGATTGTAAAATAATTACTTAACTCCAAATCAAATTCCTTTTGTAAATATTCATTAAGAAGCAAGTTATTTTCAGGAAGAATTCCTTTGACTGCGGATATGATTTTCTTTTCTTTGAAAATATTTTTTGGCAGAGATTTTAATGTGCCAATAATATAAGCTGAAGGAATTGCGATGATAATACAATCTGATTTTTCAATTATTGATTTCAAATCATTGCTTAGCCATAATAACTTCTCATCAAAAAAAACAGAACTAATGTAATTAGGATTGTGATGCCGTTTTTGCAAATGATTTATGACAGCTTCATTTCTTATCCACCAGTTTATAGATATTTTATTATCGGTAAGAATTTTAGCGAGCGCTGTTGCCCAACTTCCACTTCCAAGTATTGCAAATTGCATAAATAAAAAAGTTTGAAAACATCTGCTTTCAAACTTTAAATTAATATTTTTAGTACAAGTTTTTATTTAATCTTACAGAACCGCTAACTATTTTTTTGTTCAAATAATTTATCTTTTGGTACAACCTGCACTTTTGTTCCATCTTTTAAAATTTTATTGATCGTTCCGTAAGGTCCGGTAATAATTTCATCGCCTTCTTTTAATCCGTCAGTGATTTCAATGTTATTGATATCCTGGATGTCGGTTTTTACCTTAACTTTTTTTACAGTGCCATCAGCTTTGAGAACAAAAACTACTTCGTCCAAATCCCCTGCAGACGTGGATTTGCTATTATCACTGTTATTATTATTGCTGTTATTATTTTGATCAGAATTATTTGAATCTTTGGGTTTAGTAACTGCATTATCACTATTTTTTTCACGGGTTGTTACGGCATTAATAGGAACAGATAAAACATTATTGTGCGTGTTGGTTTGAATGTCTGCACTTGCACTCATGCCCGGGCGAAAGGGCAAATATTTAGGAATATGGCGATTGATCAAATCTTTATAGGAATCTGGTGAAAGGCGAATGTGCACTTTATAATTAGTAACATCATTGCTTGAAACAGAAGAAGTGGAAGTTGAACTCGCACTTGCAACACTGCTTGCAATTTGAGTTACAATTCCTTTAAATATTCTGTTGTTGTAAGCGTCTATTTCAATGTTTGCCGAATCGCCAAGATGCACTTTAGGAATATCATTTTCGCCCACATCTACAATCGCTTCTATTTTACTCATATCCGCAACGCGCATCATTTCTGTTCCTGCCATCATTGAATTACCTACAACGCGTTCGCCTTTTTTCACACTTAATAATGATATAACTCCGTTGATTGGCGAAAAAACTGTTGTGCGGCTAAGATTTTTTGCAGCTATGGAAAGATTTGCTTTAGCGCTTGCAGCGCCCGCCTGGTTGCCAATAATACTTTGCAGCGCTGCATTATAATTTGCCTTTGCGGTTTGTAATGCGCTTTCTGCCTGGTCAAATTCTGATTGAGAAATTACTTTGTCGGCAAGTAATTGTTTTTCGCGGTCGTAATTTTTTTGATTTTGATCCATTGTAGCTTTTAGTCCCGGCAATTGTGCTTTGCTGTTAGATGCAACAGCTTCCTGTTGATTCAACTGTGCCTCTGCCTGATCGCGTTCCGTTGTATAAATATCTGCATAAATTTTTGCGAGCTCTTGTCCTTTTTTCACGCTATCTCCTTCCTGAACTGTTAGCTCAACAATTTCTCCGGAAATATCGGGACTGATTTTTACTTCCACTTCAGGGTAAATTTTTCCGCTTGCCGTTACTATTTCAGTAATGTTGCGTTTGATCACTTTTTCTGCAGATACTTTTATTCCCTGGTCTTTTCCAAATACGCCAGCCTTCTGCAGTACAATTAATAAAATGATCACCACCACAAGACTGATAATGATCCAAAGTAATTTTTTGCTCATGATATTTTAAGGTTATTCTTTTTATAATTTTATTCCCATGCCTTTATAAAATTCAAGCACTTTCATTTTAAAAACATAATCAAATTGGTCGTAAAGCAAATCAATTTTCGCTTTGTAATAACTGTTTTGATTGGTAAGAAGATCAATAGTGTTTAATAAACCCACATTGTATCTTTTTTGGGCAAAGTCAAAACTTTTTTGCGTAGCTGCCAATGCTTTTTTCTGCGATTCAAATTTTTGCAGCGCTGCTATAGCAAGCGTATAAGCCTGGTAAATATTTTGCTTAAGCGTAAGATTATCGGCCTGTTGCTGCAATTGATAATTTTTCAAATTCAGTTTTGCACGCTGATAATTTGTGCGTAAAGTTCCGCCATTCAAAATAGGAACATTAAGGCTTAACCCGATTGACTGTCTGAAATTCTGATTTAGCTGCGTGAAGTAAGGGGTTTTCTCAAAAGGATATACGAGTTGATTGTATACTACTTTTTGATTTGATCCGACAACTGTTCCGATAGTATCACTGATTATTGAAGGTGCACTTGTTATCGGACGGTATGTTTGATTGGTATATGTTGTATAAAATTGTCCGAACAATGAAAATGTCGGGAGCATCGCAGCTTTATTTGAGGCAACAGATTTTTCACCGGATTTTATATATAAAGCGTCTTCTTTTTGCAAGGGTTGATTTTGCAAAGCAAGAACATACACTGCGTCCGGTTGCAAATCTCCAATACTTTCTATAGGAATTTGTTCGATAGGTGGAGTTGTTATATCAAAAGGAACTGCAGCATCAAGGCTCATGAATGCTTTTAGTTGCAGCACCGCTTGTTCAGCAGTTGATCTTGCAGTTACATAAGAAGAACTGTCTTGCGCAACCTGGGATTCAATTTCCGCCGCATTTAATTCCGGCAATGTTCCTGCGGCAACCTGTTTGCGTGTAATATCTAATTGCGATTGCGAAAGTTTTAATTGTAATTCCGCTTCATTGGCGGTTTGATAATCTAACAGCGCCGACAAATATGCGTTTGCAACATTTAATGAAATATCGTTTTTTAATTTTTCTGTCGCTGCATCTGCTGCCTGGTAAGCGTACTTCGCACCTTCAATATTATTTCTAAGTCCGTTAAAGTTGAAAAAATTTACGTTCGATTGAATAAAATATTGGTTCGACCATAGTCCTGTTGTAATTAGCGCAAATGTTGCGGGGTCCTGGCTTTTACCTGAGCTATAACCAATATTTCCGCCAAAACCGAGTGTAGGGATTTGTGATAATTGGTATTGCTTAAATGTTAGCTCTGCAAGTCTTGCCTGAATATCTGTTTGTTTAACGGAAATATTATTATTCACGGCGTATTCAACGCAGCGTTTCAAATCCCATTTGTCTTGTGCTGAAATTGTAAGAACAAATAAGCAGCTAATAAATAATGAAGAAAGTTTTTTCATGGTCTATGTTCAAATTTATACACTTGTCTGCAACCCACCGCAGATTTTATGATAATCGGTTTTGGTAAAAAAATTTTGCTAAAATAATCAATCCAATCCCATTGGCCAGCAAAAAAAAAGGTTAAAAATAAAACTTTGATGAAGTTTATTTAATAAGAAAGCTCACATCTGCCTGTTTGCGGAATTATTTATTTTTTTAATGATAAAATAAAGAACCAGGAAAACAGTAAATACACACAATCCGATTATGGCATATTGCGGAAAAGTTATTGCGATAATTGTTCCTACAAAAATATAAGTGATAACAAAAATCAATGGCATATAGGGATACAATTTCATAGAATAAATTCCCGTATCGTCAAGATGCTTTGTTTTTTTACGCAATACAAAAATTGTTGCCGCAGATGTTGCCATGCCGATGGAATCAAGAAAAATAGAAAAGCTGAGGATTTTGTCGAATGTATCTGCAAAAAATAAAACCACAATGCAAATTGCGGCGAATATTGTTAAACTTACTGTGAGCACATCTCTTTTTTCATCTTTCTTTTTAAATGCAGAAGGAAGAATTCCATCCTCGCTCATTGCATACATCACGCGCGGATTGCTTAATAAAATTACATTCACATAAGCGAGCACAGCAATGAATAATAAAATGGAGGCAACATATCTTCCCGTTTCTCCAAACATTTTTTCTGCAATTATGGAAGCAATTCCTTTTGCATTTTTTAATTCTTCAAAACCAATAATTTTATAGTAAGAAAAACTTACGGCGAGATACAGAATAATTATTACCAGGATTCCGGTAAAAACTCCGCGCGGAATATTTTTTTGCGGATTTTCAATTTCTTCCCCAAAATTAATTGTTTGCTGGTAACCGCCGTATGTAAATGAAGTTGCTTTTAATGCGATACCGAATGAAAGAACAATTTGCCATAAACTCGCGTGCATTAAAGTGGCGGTATTGTTTGTGTGAGTATATAATTTCGGAAAAAACAATGCCGCGATTATTATAACAAGCATGCTGATTTTGATCAGCATCAGAACATTTTGTGTTTTTGAACTTATTCTCAGCCCCATCATATTCACTCCATAAAACAAAACGATTGCACTCATAGCTATGAGCGATTTTACAAAAGTAGATGGCTCTGTGGTGAACACTAACTGTGATATATATTCGCTGCCGATTAATGCAACGCCCGCAAGCGATGCTGCGTTTGAAATAAGTATGATGCAATTAATCGCAAACGCGATTGACGGATGATAAGCGTAAGAAAATATTTTGTAATAGCCGCCGGTAACCGGGTAGCGACTCCCGATTTCGGCATAGGTCAATGCTCCGCAAAATGCGATGAAACCTCCAAAAATCCACGCGCCAAAAAAAATAGAAGGTGTTAGCGCAGCTTCGGCCGCATCTTTCGAAGTTCGAAAAATTCCAAGCCCGATAACCAGTCCGATAACTATCATCGTTAAATCGAAGAGGTTAAGCTTTGCTTGTTTTCTCATAAAATAAATGTATGATGCAGCCGTTTATTGGTATCGATGGTCAAGATAAGAAATTATTCTGTACTAACTTTAGGCGCCCAACTCAAAACCCAAACTAATGAAACGAATTGCTTTAATAGCACCATTTGTATTTTTATCAGTTGCATTATTTTCTCAAAATACCAATTCATCTCCTGATTCTTCCGATGCAAAAACATTAAATGAAGTAGTGATAAAAGCATACGAACAAAATCGCAAACTCATTGATATTGCCGCGCCCGTTGCTTTTACAGGTCAGGCGCAATTGAATCGTTTCAGCAACATGAGTATTTTGCCGGCGTTAAATATTAATCCCGGTGTGAGTATGGAAGAACGTTCGCCCGGAAGTTACAGACTTAATATTCGCGGAAGTTCTTTGCGTTCTCCATTTGGAGTGCGCGACGTAAAAATTTATCTTGATGATATTCCGTTAACAGATCCAAGCGGTAACACTTATCTTAATCAATTAAGTTTTTATAATTTTCAATCTGCCGAAATTATTAAAGGACCGGCAGGAAGTTTATACGGAGCAAATATTGGCGGAGCAATGTTAATTCATACTATGCCTAATGTTTGGAACAGCGGAGCTACTGTCGATTATTCTTACGGAAGTTTTGCTGCTAATAATGTAAATGCGAATATCAGGTTTGGAGATGATGATCATGAAAATAATTTTAATTACGCGCATCTGTCAAGCAATGGATATCGCCAGCAAACCCAAATGCACAGAGATATTTTTTCCTGGGAAAATGCGGTAAAAGCATCCGACAAACAAACACTTCGTGCTTTTATATTTTATGGTGATCTATATTATCAAACTCCGGGCGCATTAACAAAAAAACAATACGATTCAAATGCAGTACAGTCACGTCCCGGAGCTGGTAAAGCGCAGGCTGCAATTTTTCAAAAAACAATTATTGGCGGATTCAGCAATGAATATAATTTTTGCGACAACTGGCAAAACACAACAGCTATTTATGGAACGTACACCGATTTTATTAATCCCGGACTTCGCGTTTATGAGCTAAGAAAAGAACCGCATTTTGGTGGAAGAAGTGTTTTTCAATTTAAAAAGAAAATTGATGAAACTACTTTGCAATTGAACTTTGGCGCTGAAGCGCAAAAAGGATTTTTTAATACGCGGGATTATGGAAACAACGCAGGAGTTGCTGATTCATTAGAAACAGACGATAATATTAATTTGTGGCAATACATGGTGTTTGCACAAATTGATTTGAAATTTAGAAATGGCTGGATAGTAACGGCCGGCGCCAGTTTAAATAAATCTTCTTTACAATTTATTAATTTATTTACGCGACCTTCTTCGAACGCAACAACACAATCGCGCGCTTTCGAAAATAAATTACCGCCGCATTTGGGATTGCTGAAAAAAATTACTGAATCCATTTCTGCTTATATAAATATTGCACGCGGATTTTCTGCGCCAACTTCCGCTGAGTTATTGCGCACCGATGGATTATTGGGGCCTAATTTGCAACCGGAAGATGGAATGGATTATGAATTAGGGTTGCGAGGAAATTTGCTGAATGAAAAATTATATTTCGACATAAGCGGTTTTTTATTTCATCTGCACAACACCATTGTTCAGAGAATTGATACGAACGGAGTTTATTATTATGTAAATGCCGGTTCAACAAAACAAAATGGAATTGAATCGTACGTTTCTTACCAGCTTGCAGATAATGCGAAACAATTTATCAGCGATGCAAAAGTTTTTGTAAGCTATGCGTGGCACGATTTTCATTATGGAAGTTTTCAACAAGTCTCTTCTGATTACTCCGGAAATAAAATGCCCGGCGTTGCACCAAACACTGTTGTAGCAGGGCTTGATGTTTTTTCGAAGTGCGGAATTTATTTAAACGTTACGTATAACTACACTTCTGCTATTGCTATGAACGATGCCAATACGGAATATGCGAGTTCGTATGATTTGTTTGGCGCAAGATTAGGATATAGAAAGATTTTTGCGAGAAAAATTAAAGCAGAAATTTTTGCAGGATCAGATAATATTTTCAATACAAAATATAGTTTAGGAAATGATATCAATGCGGCCTTAGGCCGATACTACAATGCAGCAGCCGGAAGAAATTATTACGCCGGAATTATTTTTAGCTTTTTTAAATAAAAGTTTTTCGGAAATTAAATTTTCACTTTTCTTTCGCGATTTTTTATTTGCACTTCCGGATACCATTGATTTTTTTTTTCATACTTTTATGCAACATTTTACTTAAAACAACAATTATGAAGACGAAATTATTTCTTGCAGTTGCCTTTTTATTGGCATTATCTTCTGCAACATTTGCACAGAAAGCTTACCAGGAAGGAAGTAATGTAATCAATGCAGGAATCGGGCTTGGCGCCACCTATTGGGGTTCTGGTTACTCCAACGGAGTAAGTTTAGTTGGTAGCTATGAGCACGGAGTTACAGATAATATAAGTGTTGGCGGGCTACTTGGATATTCGCATTCATCTGTTAGTGGAACTTCAAGTGGAACTCCATTTAACTATAGCGCTACCGGAATACTAATTGGAGCGAGAGGCTCATACCATTTCTTAACAACGGATCAGATCGATCCTTATGCAGGCGCTGATTTAGGTTACGTTATTGTTTCAAGCAGCAGTTCAAATAGCAACGTCAATTATAATATTAAAGGAAGTGGCTTAGGTTTTGGGATACACGGCGGCGTTAGATATTATTTTAATCCCGGCATTGGCGCTTTTGCTGAATTAGGTATCGGGAGCTTATATATTCTTGCATTAGGTGTTTCTTTCAAATTTTAAATTGGAAAATTTTTTGTTGAAAGCTGCTACTAACATAGCAGCTTTTATTTTTTCAACAACCCTGTGCACATCTATTTTTTGTTTCTGTTTCTTTAATAAGATATTTGCATACGATTTTGGTTGGCGCAATTGCGCTATTAAAAGGGAAGCCGGTGTAAATCCGGCACTATCCCCGTAGCTGTAAGTTCTTTTTTAGTTTTGAGTATTCAGTCTTTAGTTTTCAGTTCTGTAAGTTTGAATTTCATTATCAACTTAAATTTTCAGAACTAAAAACTAACAACTCCAAACTGAAAACTGTTCAATCTGCATACCACTGTCGAATTATTATCAACGATGGGAAGGTGTTGAACAGCAGAACAAGTCAGAAGACCTGCCATAATCAATCATAAAATTATTCAAAGCTTTCGGGTGAAAAGCGGAGAGAATATAATATCATTATTGTATTTCTTTTCCTTTTGCCTGCGCGCTTTATTTTTTCAATGAGCAATATGTTTAGCAGGCAAAAATTTCATACAACAAAGAAAAACTTTCTTCAACACGTTTTTTCTATCGTGTTAATGATGATCTTTTTTGCACAGATTTCTTTTGCTCAAAACGATAGCAGCAAAATTTTAAAAAAGGTTATTATTTCTGCAGATAAAAAACAAAACGATTTTACAACTGCAGTTCCTGTTCAATTATTAAACCATGAAACATTGCAGCAAATAAATGCAGAGTCAATTGCTGACGCTGCAAAATATTTTTCAGGAGTTTTTATTAAAGATTATGGTGGCGTTGGCGGACTTAAAACTATTTCTGTAAGAAGTCTTGACGCTTTAAATACAAGTTTGCAATACGATGGAATAATAGTTGCCGATGCGCAAACCGGACAAATTGATTTAAGTAAATTTTCTTCCACTTTTATTCAAAGCGTGGAATTAGCTGAGGCTAATCCGCAACAAATACTTTTGCCTGCAAGATTGTATTCGTCAGCTTCTGTTCTTTCTGTTACCACCAACACATTTCACCCGATTAATTTCACACAAAAAAAATGGCAGGCTGGTATTAAACAAGGTTCGTTCGGTTTATGGCAACCTTTCGCAGGAATTTATTTTCCTGCAAGCAAAACTGTTGTGATAAGCGCAAATGCAGAAGCGTTGTGGTCAAACGGAAATTATCCTTATTATATAAATAACGGAATGTTCTCGCAAAAAACTAACCGTACAAATTCAGATATAAAATCTTTTCAGGGTGAAGTGAATGTGGTGAAACAATTTTCCGACAGCACTCAATGGCAAACAAAATTTTGGGGATATAGCTCCGACAGAGGATTGCCAGGCAGCATTATTTTCTTTAACAACACATCCGCACAGCGTTTGTG
Organism: Chitinophagia bacterium; assembly: GCA_963774065.1. Lineage (GTDB taxonomy): Bacteria > Bacteroidota > Bacteroidia > Chitinophagales > Chitinophagaceae > Puia. Next base: position 402,102 of record CAVZDO010000003.1, on the reverse strand, counting down.
GGATGAAGATTTTTTTGCGCAAACCCGCTATCAGAAAAAAATAAGCACATGTACATCGCTGTTAGTTTCTGCAAAATTCAGTTCGCTTTTTACAAGATATAAAGATCCGAATTTTTTGAACAATGCCGGAGGCCTGGATGATCGTTACACGCAACAGGAAACATATTTTAGCGCAGCGTTAAGTCATCGGTTTGGAAAATATTTTTCAGCATCCGTCGCTTCTGATTTTGCACTAACGCATCTTACTTCTAACATAACACCCTTTGCAACGCCAACACGTTTGATATGGTGGAACAATATTGCTTTGCAGTATGCAAAACCTCGTTGGCAAATTAATGCTTCGTTGTTAAATACAACTGTTCATGATAAAACACAATTAGGTCTGCCAGCTTCAGATAAAAATGAATTAACGCCTATGATTGCTGCCAGTTTCAAACCAGGTATTCAAAATCCCTGGCTTTTTAGATTTTTTTATAAAGATATTTTCCGGTTGCCTACGTTCAATGATCTCTACTACAATTATACGAGTAGCATTAATTCAAAATTGCAACCTGAGTTTTCAAAGCAATATGATCTTGGCGCAACGTATTCTAAAATTTTTTATGGAGGGCTGAAGCAATTAAACGTAAGTGTTGACGGATATTACAATTCCGTAAAAGATAAAATCATAGCTGTGCCATCACAAAATCTTTTTATGTGGACAGTTCTCAATCTCGGGAAGGTTCATATAAAAGGTGTTGATGTTACTACAGAAGCGAATGGAATATTTTCCGCTACAACCAAATGGTCGGCGCGAATTGCTTACACATGGCAGCAGGCGCTGGATGTAACAGATCCATCAAGCGCGGAATATAAAAATGAAATTCCTTACACGCCAGATAATTCAGGATCAGCTTTGCTTGTATTTTATTATAAAAGCTGGAGCGCCGGGTATAGCTTTTTATTTTCCGGTTATAGATATACGTTAGGAGAAAATAATTATGCTAACGAATTACAAGGTTGGGCAACGCATGATGTTTTTGTAAGCAGAATTTTTCAAGCGAAAAATTTTCAAATCAATATAAAAGCAGAAGCTAATAATCTTTTTAACGAGAGATATGAAGTGATAAGTTATTACCCGATGCCGGGAAGGGCGTATAAAATAAGCCTAACATTTACCAATATATAAAATAACAAAAATGAAAACAAACAAACTTTTTTTAGCTGCAATTTTTATTTTAGCATTCATTGCATCATGCAAAAAAAATGATGTGGGTAATACTACTGCGCCAAAAGTAACAACCGGCGTGTATTCGCTGAACCAGGGAAATTATGGTATGAACAACACTACAATTACCTACTACGATTTTGGAACTAACGCAGCAACTACTGACTATTATAAAAATGTAAATGGCTTCGGACTTGGTGATACGGGAAGCGATTTTATTATTTATGGAGGCAAAGTTTACATTGTAATGAATAATTCCGGCAACGTTGCAGTTGCAAATGCTTTCACGATGAAATTTATTGATACCATTGATTTTAAAAATGCAGGAGTGAACAGGGGTCCGGAAAATATTGTTGCTTACGGAAGCAACATGTTTGTTTCTTCTACTGATGGAACCGTCGCTGTGATTGATACCACAAGTCTCTCAATAAGTAAATTTATTACCGTGGGCTCAAATCCTGCACAGATGGCTGTTTCCGGCAGTAATTTATATGTGAGCAACACCGGTGGTTATAACCCTCAGTTTGATTCAACAGTATCCGTGATCAATCTGAGCTCGCTAACAGAAACAAGTAAGATAACGGTTGGAACAAACCCGGGTTCAATTGCAGCGGATAATTCCGGCAATATATATGTGGCATGTACTGGAGATTATGTTACAATTCCTCCCTCACTCGTAAAAGTAAATACAAGCACGAATACCGTTACGAAATCCGCTGACACTGCTGCAGGTGTTGTTCGCTACTATAACGGAAACTTGTATGTAACAGGGGGCTATCTTGGTGTTTCTTATGTGCGCGTGTTGAGCACAGATGATTTCAGCGCAGTAAAAACTAATTTTATAAGTGATGGAACAATTGTAACAACGCCCTATAGCCTGGATATTGATGCGGCTACCGGTGAGGTATATGTAGGAGATGCTAAGGATTATTCTTCGGCCGGTGAAGTTTTTTGTTTTGATAAGAACGGCAACAAGAAATTTTCTTTCTCTACTGATCCGACTGCAACTCCGATTAGAGTACAGTTGATTCAACATTAAAAAAACCGGGGTTTAAAAAATATTAATTATGCATGAAAAAAAATGTTGCCTGAGATGCGATAATGTTTTTGAATGCAAAGCAGGAACCATCACACAATGTCAATGCTATGCTGTTAGATTAACTCTCGAAGAAAGAATTTATGTTGAAGAAAGATTTCCCGATTGTCTTTGCAGCGATTGTTTGCTCGCGTTAAAAAATGAATACACTGTTTTTAAGGAGAAATTTATTTTCGGATGAATTTTTTCAGCCGCAGATTCGCAGATTGATTCTTTAATCTGCGAATTGTTGCTGAAGTATATCTTTGCAAAAATTCTTGCATGTTCGAGTTTTCAGAAATATCATTCAAACAAATTGTAACTATCACGTTCACCTTATTTGCGGTGATTGATATGCTTGGCTCAATTCCTGTTTTGGTTTCGCTGAAAGGGAAAATAGGAGGTAATATCCGCTCAACGCAGGCTACACTGGTATCCGGCGCATTGATGATTATATTTTTATTTTTCGGACAACAATTTCTCAACGTGCTTTCTCTTGATGTAAAATCTTTTGCTGTTGCCGGCAGTATTGTAATTTTTATTTTGGGATTGGAAATGGTGCTGGGGGTGGAATTTTTCAAGCAAGAAAAAAACTCACGCGGCAGCAGCGTTGTGCCAATTGCGTTTCCGATAATTGCAGGCTCGGGAACATTGACAACAATAATGAGTTTGAAAGCAAATTATGCCAACATAAATATTTTAATAAGCATCCTGATAAATTGCGTTGTTATTTATGTTGTTTTAAAATCTTTAACCTGGATTGAAAAAGCATTAGGCCCAAGTGGTTTACTGGTAGTGCGTAAATTTTTTGGTGTAATTTTACTGGCAATAGCTGTAAAGATTTTTACAACGAATGCAAGTGGATTGATAAAATAATTATTGGCCTCGTAGTACAATGGATAGTATAAGAGTTTCCGAAGCTCCAGATCCTGGTTCGATTCCAGGCGAGGCTACTTTCGGTTTGAATTTTAAACGATGTTTACTTCGGAGAATGTTTTTTGGATTTTAAATATTCTTCTTTAATTTTTTGCAGATCAATTTTTGAACAATCTTGAATTAATTCTTTTAAAATGTCCAGCGGCATATCTGCTTCGCTTTTAAAATTGATACAACCTTTTTGAAAATTAGCCGCCTTCAAAAGACTTTTATACTTCGAATACAACATTGCTGAACCATAAATTGGCATTACATGCAACGACATGTAGTTTTTCACACTCGAGAGTCCGTATTTGAAAACACCTGAAGCTTTATAAACAATCATTTCTTTTCCCATCATTGCCTCGACTTGCGGCTTAACAGTTTCATCTGTTTGAATAATTGTTTCATGAATTGCATTTAAAAGCTTTTGTCGCCCTGATGGCTGGCTTGATATGAATTTTGAAATCGACATAAGAATTTTAAGTTTGGAATCGGACTCAGGCTATCCGAATCAATAGAATTCCAACTACACCGAATGTGTGTCAAGAGCTTTTTCCATAAACTCCAGCGCAGTTTCTAATTCATCCAATCCCAAATATCGGTGAAGATGATTGCAGCTAACTGCCGACTTTGAGCCATGGGTTGGGGTAAAGTTATTAAAGAAACTGATATGCGCAACACCGTGAAGTTTATTAAAATAACATGATCTTACGACGAAACATGGAGATGTTATAAAGTAACATGACGATGTTATAAAGTAACATGGCGATCCTACGAAGGAGGATGACGATCCTACGAAGGAGGATTGCATCACAATGAAGGAAAATGGCAATGCAATAAAGGAGTATGACGATGCAATAAAGGAGTATGACGATGCAATAAAGGAGTAACGCATCACAATAGAGGAGGATGGCAATGCAATAGAGGAGTGACGCATCACAATAGACGAGAATAAGCAGCATTCGCTTTTGCAATTTGTCTTTCTTTTAAAGCCGCAGCTTCATCTTATAACAATATATTAATCTCATACCCCGCTGGAAGTAAATTGTTTCTTGCTAACTTAAATCATTAATAACAATCCCATGCTCAAAAACTATTTTAAAGTAATGGTCAGAAATTTTCTTAAAAGAAAAGCATTTACACTGATCAATTTATTTGGACTTGCTACAGGTATGGCAATATGCCTCCTGTTGGTTTTATATATCCAAAGTCAGCTTGGGTATGATGCTTATCAGCAGCAAGGGGATCGGATATACCGACTTGCTTTGGAAAGAAAATATCCCGGGCGCAGCGCGTTTCTTGGTAATATTCCTAAATCAATTGGGCAGGCAATAAAAAATGAATTTCCGGAGGTTAAGGAAGTTACAAGAGTGATATCCCCCAACGACAATGGAGATAAAATAAAAGTCGGGGAAAAAGTATTTACAGATAAAACAGTGATGATGGCTGATTCTACCTTCTTCAATGTTTTTACCGGCGAGTTTTTGCAGGGAGATGCAAACAGTGCAATGCAAAAACCAAACACCGCCGTTTTAAATGAAACTACTGCTATAAAATATTTTGGCTCTGCTGAAAATGCAATGGGCAAAGAAATAATTATTAATGAAAATGCGAAATTAGTTGTAAGTGCAGTGATAAAGGATTTGCCGGAAAAATCTCAATTTCTATTCAACATTCTCGCAACGACAGCGGGAAATCAGTGGCTCAACAATCCGCAGGAGTATGTTTATTTCGGTCCTTATTGCTATCTTCTTTTAAATAAAAATGCTTCTGCCGTTGCATTGGAAGCGAAGCTGCCATTCTATCGTAGATAAATATGTGTCGCCAAGAATTGCGGGTTTGTTTGGAGAGCCTTACGATAAGTTTGTAGCTGAAGGAAACGGGTATCGTTATTTTTTGCAGCCATTAAAGAAAGTTCATTTGACTTCTGAATTGGAACGCGAATTAAGACCAGTCGGGAGCATGAAAACGCTGGTAATATTTGGAGCGATTGCAGCATTCATTTTATTTCTTGCCTGTGTAAATTTTATCAACCTGTCCACGGCGCTCTCTGTTGAAAGAGCAAAGGAAGTTGGCATTCGCAAAACATTTGGTTCGCGCAAGCGGGAGCTCATCGGGCAGTTTCTTTCTGAATCTGTTTTATTCAGTTTGCTTAGTTTGTTTGTTGCGTTGTTGCTGGTTTTAATCTTCACGCCTATGCTGAGAAAAATTTCCGGCGTGGAATTATCATTTACTTATTTTCTACATCCGCTGACGCTTTTGGCGGTGCTGGGTTTTTCTATATTCATAGGTATTATAGCTGGCCTTTATCCGGCGTTTGTTCTTTCATCTTTTGATCCGATTATGGTGCTGAAAGGAAAGTTCAGATCTAATTGGCGTGGTATAGCACTGCGAAACGGACTTGTGATATTTCAATTTGCGATTTCAGTGATCTTAATTATTTGCACGATAGTGGTGAACATGCAAATGCAATATATGCTGGGTGATAAACTTGGGTTTAAGAAAGATCATATCATTTCAGTGGAGAGAGTTTGGCAACTCAACAATAGAAATGGCGATAGAGTTACAGATTTCCGCAAATCTTTTGTAGATGATATTTCGAAAATACCCGGAGTGGAAGATATAACCGAGTGCGATGAGTTGCCGGGAACTGATGAATCGGGTGGTGGCGCCACATGGGTAGCTAAGGATAACAATGCCTCCAGAACAGACAGAATGATACAAGTAGATGAAAGGTATTTAAAACTGCTGGACCTTCAGCTTAAAGAAGGCAGATTTTTTTCGAAAGAATTTGCTACGGATTCACTCAGCGTTGTGTTGAATGAAAAAGCTGTCGAAGATTTTGGATTGAAAAACCCTATCGGTGCGAGATTAATTTGCAAGGAACCCGGACTTAATCCTCAGGATGGAAAAAGTGAATATAATTTTACTGTGGTTGGTGTATTAAAAGATTACCATTATCAATCGCTGCATAAAAAGATCGCGCCGCTAATTATAGTCAATTCAAATAAATTCGGATGGGGTACGGTAGGAGTAAAGATAGCAGGCGATCATTTCAAAACTACATTAGCGGATATTGAAAATACATGGAAGAGCATGGATGCTAAAGATGATTTCAAATTCAGTTTCCTTGATGAGGATGTTGCTGCGCAGTACAAAGCTGAACAAACAGAACAAAAGATATTTACTATTTTTTCTTTGCTGGCAATTATAATTGCGTGTATAGGTTTGTTCGGGCTTGCGAGCTATGCAACAATTCAACGAACAAAAGAAATCAGCATTCGCAAAGTGTTGGGTGCAATGCCGGGAAATATCTTCATGATTTTATCCAAAGATTTTTTAATTCTCGTGGGCGTTGCTTCGCTGATTGCTTTTCCGTTGGCGTGGTGGGCTATGAATAAATGGCTGCAGAATTTTTCTTATCGAGTGGATATATCGTGGTGGATATTTTTGTTAGCAGGATTTCTCGCAGCTCTTATCGCGATGCTCACGATCAGCTACCAGGCAATTAAAGCGGCAATTGTAAATCCGGCAAAAACTTTGAAGACGGAATAATCAACGCATCTTTATTGATCAGTTTGCTGTTGCATAAATTGTTTTCGGGGATCTATTATCAACCAAAATAAACATCCGGTAAATAAAACCATTGCAATAACAAATAATGCAGTGCTGAAATTATGCGTTTGCTGCACAATTCTTCCAACAGTAATGGCTACTGCAAACGCGCCGGTTTGTCCGGCAAAATTCATAATGCCAGCAACAGCGCCAACGCGGTTGGAGCCAATATCCACGCAAACAGAAAAACAGGTTACTGTATTTAGTACAACAAAAAAGTTTGTAGCTATAAGAGCTATAACCGCTATTTGATTGTTTGCCGTTTTGCTTGCAACGAGTACAGAAATTGCAGCAATGATTAAAGAAAAAAAACCGATTGACTGTCTTGCAAATTTTACTCCTCTTTTTTTTGCGAGCCAATCGTTAATCAATCCGCTGCAAAATGCGCCGGCAATGCCGGAAATATAAATGTATGAAGTGATATTCTTCATATCATTTTCCAAAAGCTTTCTTCCTTCCTGCAAATAAACAGGCAACCACGCTACGAAAAAATAAAATGCAAACTGGTTTGTAAAATATGATGCAACGAGCGCGCGCAAACTTCGGTTCTTTAAAGAATATTTCCAGGATATGCGTTTCGCGTGTTTTGTGTATCGCCTGTTTTGTTCTATGTAGATTTGTTCTTCTTTTTTAATTCCGCGCATTTCGGAAGGTTCATTCTTAAACCAAAAAAAACAGATCATCACCCAAATCAAACCTATACATGCGATAACAAAAAAAGGAACGCGCCATCCATATGCAGCAGCGATTGGAACAATAATTAATGGCGCAACTGCTGCGCCGGTGTTTGTGCCGATGAGTAATGATGATACTGCTTTACTTGTTTCTGCCGCAGGAAACCAGCGCGAAATAACTGCCGAGCTGTTAGGAAATGCGCCTGACTCGCCTATGCCGAAAAAAAATCTTGCAAAAATTAATGTGATCAATCCGGTTGTTGCGCCGGTTAATGCAGTAAACACCGACCACCAGATTACGATGCGAATAAAACTTGCACGCTGCCCGATTCTGTCTCCCATCATGCCGGAAGGAATTTCGAACAATGCATAAGCTAATGCAAATGCGCCGAGCACCCAACCAAATTGTTCGTTAGATAAATGGAATGCAGCTTTTATTCTCACGCCGACCAATGAAATACAAGTTCTGTCGAGATAAGTGATAACAATTAAAAAGAAAAGAAAAACAAGAACACGGTTGCGGTATAAGAATATCTTTTTTATTTAGTAGAGTTTTGGTTTGCTGCAGATGTGCTGAGTTGCAGAATGGAATATACACTTTTCTTTTAGTTACGGGCAGATAAGAAACAAAAAGACCTGTAAGATTTTTAAATTCTTACAGGTCTGAATGAAAATATTTAGCACAAACCGCTATCTCTTTAGCTCTTTAAATTATTCAGTTGTTTAATTGCACCGGGCCCTAAAGCACGGTTGTAAATTCTTATTTCATCAATTACTCCGTTAAAATAATATGGAAAAGAAGTGTTGGCATCTTTGCCGATATAAATATCATAAGTATTTGGCGTAAAAGTTACCGCTTTTGGCCGTGAATTTATGAGAACTCCATTTATGAACATTTTAGCGTTGATACCATCATAAGTATATACAAGATTGTACCATTGCCCTGTTTGAATTAACACTGCCGCTCCTCCAGCTAAAGCTGCGTCTCCGTCTACTAAATTATCTCCGAATGCTCCGTAAAATGCTTCATTGTTAGTATTAGGAGCAGTACTGCAATCTGTCGATGTATCCGTGAAACGTAAGTCATAAAAGCCATCAACATTATCTGAATAACATTTTCCTATTATTTGGTTCTCGTGGCAACTGCCGGAATAAAACCCATTTACTTTAACTATTGCAAGGATCGTTATATTGTCAGGATTCAATGTTGGACTATTCGGAATTTGCATATAGCTGCTGCTTCCATCAAATGAGTAGGCATTGTTTGCATTACCAAAACGATCATTTGTCTGCGTTGCATTGTTAAATGAAATGTTATTATTAAATCCGCTACTGTCTTGCAAACTGCCGCCATTAAAATTATAATACGCTACCAACCCATCTGTTAAATCGTAAATGCTATCAACGACTACTGAAGTATCGCGAACTATTTGAACTGTTGTGTCATGAACAGTTGTGGTCGTGTTTTTTTTACAGGATGTAAGTTGAGAGCCTGTGGACAGAAAGAAAAGGTATACAAAAGGTAATCCAAAAAAAACTTTGAGGTGTCTCATTGTAAAAGATTAAGGTTTAAAAAATAAATACGCGCGCAAATCTAACATAAATAATTTTGTTCCAAATTTATTTTAGAAGATACTAAGAGGAAACCCGTATGGAGAATGGATTAAATTCAGCTATGCATAACTTATTATATTAATAATTTCACCTCTCTAATATACTAAATGAAAAAAGCAAGATACTTGCACAAACTCAATTACCCTTCCACGTATTGTTTGCTTCATCAACATCAGGAAGAATCTTATCAGGATCAATAGTCACTTCAGTTATCTTATCCGTTGAAGGATAATGAAATTTCCATGTGCTGCCGTGTTGCCAAATTTCCACGGGCAAATTCACGCGGCCGGTTTTTCCGTTTGCCTCTTTTATTTCAACAGTTACCGGCATAGGTAATTTTTCCAGGTTTTCTATGGTGATGATCGAACCTTTGGTTGAATCGTTTTGTACATAGTCAACAGCTTTCACTGCCTGGTCGAGTTTCCAGTTATTCATAAACCATCCTCTCCAATACCAATCTAAGTTTTCTCCGGCTGCGTTTTCAATTGCATGAAAGAAATCCCACGGCGTCGGATGTTTGTATGCCCAATTATTAATGTAGTATCTAAAAGCAAAGTCAAATCTGTCCTGCCCTAAAATATAATCGCGCAATAATTCAAGTCCCATACCCGGTTTGAAATATGCGTTGATGCCAAGATTATTTCCGGAAGTAACATCCGGAACAGTCATTATACTTTCTGAGTTTGCGCCAAAAAGAAATTTTGCCTGTCTGTGCCGGTCTACATTTTTATTTTCAAACTCGCCGTTATTGAAAGCCTTATCTGCAACGGAATTGATGAAAGTGTTGAAGCCTTCATCCATCCACGGATATTTTCTTTCGTTACTGCCAACAATCATCGGAAACCATGTGTGCCCGAATTCATGACTGGTAACTCCCCACAATCTGCCACCTTCCGCGAACGAAGAACAAAAAACGATTCCGGGATATTCCATGCCGGCAACAATACCTGCAACATTTGTGGCTACAGGATATGGAAATTCAAACCACTGTTTTGAATAATGCTCTATTGCGCCTTTTACAAATTCAGTTCCGCGTTTCCATCCATTTTCTTTAGCGCTTTCAACAGGATAAACAGACATAGCAAGAGATTTTTTTCCGCTTGGCAAATTTATTCTTGCAGCGTCCCATACAAACGCAGTGGATGCAGCAAAGGCAACGTCTCTCGCATTCGTAATTTTGAATCTCCAGGTTAATTTATCTTTTGCAGGACGACTTGATGGATCGGTTACCTCATCTTCTGTACGTATCATCACCGTCTTGTCGCTTTCTCTCGCTTCTCTCAATCTTTTTATTTGTGTTGTTGTTAATACTTCTGAAGGATTTAGTAATTCACCTGAACCAACAACAATTAATTTTGCAGATGTGGTGATGTTGTATTCGATGTTTCCATATTCTAAATAAAATTCTCCCTGCCCGAGATATGGAAGTGTGTTCCATCCAAGCACATTATCAAACACGCACATGCGAGGATACCATTGTGCAATTTCATATATCCATCCGTTTTTTGTTTTTTGACGACCCATGCGATCTGTTCCGTATTCAGGTATCGGAAAAGAATATTCTATTTTAATTCGAATCGAATCTCCGCTTGCTTTAATTGCTTTTGCAAGTTTGATCTGCATGCGCGTATCGCTGATTAAATAATCTGCATTTTCTTCTTTTCCGCCGGAAATAATTTTTACAGATTTGATATCGTATCCGCCATTAAAATCGCGGTTAGCCCATCGTCCGCCGGTGATTGCTGTTGTAGCAACAGAGCGGGAATCTTCCCTGTAAATATTTTGATCGAGTTGCAACCAAACAAACGGAAGTTTTTCCGGGCTGTTATTTTTATAGGAGATGATGACTGTTCCGCTGATGGAATTATTTACATCATCAAGCGTTGCATCAATTTTATAGCTCGCGCTGTTTTGCCAATATTTAGGTCCGGCATTGCCGCTTGCCGAGCGAACTTCATCGCCATAGGCAGGATAAAACATTGGTGCGAAAGCTTCGTGCTGATCGTAATTTGATGTTGTTTGCGCGAAGGAAATTGTGCAGAAAAGAATTACTGATGTAAAAAGAAGAAAGAATTTTTTCATGTGCCTTATTTTTATTTTTTAATTACAGTTGATACTGTTACCCGCGCATAAAGATATTATTGCAGCACAGATAACCAAAATGAATTTGATGAATGGGCAATTGTTTACAGGAACCTTTTCACAAATACTTAGCGGGCAACAGTGGCATGCTTATTATTTTCTGGTTACTTTTGCGCGAGGTTAATAAGAGCTTTTGATATCGGCTGGCTTTTGAGCAGATTTCAATTTGTGTAATTCGTAAAAATTTGTGTAATAAAAAATGAAACTTCTCGACTGGTATATTCTTAAAAAATTTCTGGTTACATTTATTTTTACCATTCTTGCTATTACTACAATTGCAGTAGTTATAGACACAAGCGAAAAGGCGGATGATTTTGTGAATTCAGGATTAAACACAAGGCAAATCATTATGCAATATTATATCGGCTTTGTGCCGTATATAATATCTATGATTTTTCCGCTGATGATTTTTATAGCGGTAATTTATTTCACATCACGTATGGCGGCGCGCTCGGAGTTCATTGCCATTCTCGCAGGCGGCGTTCGCTTCAACCGCATGCTGCGTCCCTATATAATCGGCGCATTACTGATGAGCGGAATTTTTTGGATCGCCAGTCAAACATGGATACCTAAGGCAAATAAAATAAGGACAGATTTTCAAACGGTATATGTTGATAGAAACAGTTCTTACCAGCCCAATGCCGGCAGAACAAATAATTATTATTTACGCGCAGATTCCAACACCTATGTTGCGTTGCTTTATTACGATACAACGAGCAAATCCGCCGGTGGCTTTACTCTGCAAAAAATAAAAAACAACAGAGAGTATTACAATCTTCGCGCAGAAAGAATACAGTGGGACACTTCAAAAAAAGACTGGCATGCTACCAATATAATCGAAAGAACTATGGATGGATTGCATGAATCTGCAAAAAAATTAAGAGATTCCAATCTTAATCTGAATGTGCGACCTAATGAATTGGGGCACGATGACTATTTAAAAGATAAACTCACTTCAAAAGAATTAAGAACTTTTATTCAACGCGAAGAAGTAAGAGGAACCGAAGGGTTGAATAATTATAAGGTGGAACGTTATCACAGAGATTCAACGCCATTTTCAATAATTATTCTTACCATTATGGGCGCTGTGATATCATCAAGAAAAGTGCGTGGCGGAAGTGGGCTGCATCTTGCTTTTGGAATTGTTGCTGCGGCCTTATTTGTTGTTATGGATAAATTTGCGATTACATTTTCTACCAAAGGAAATTTTCCGCCAATGATTGCTGCATGGACTCCCAATATTATTTTTAGCTGCGTTACGGTGTGGCTGTATATAAAAGCGCCGAAATAATTTAGGCAATGTGAAAATGTGATAATGTCCAAATGTGAAAATGAAACCTCAGCTAAATCCTCTCCAAAGGAGAGGACTTTGTAACAAACTTTTCTTTCCCTAAAATACTTTTTTTCGCAACGAAGACTTCGTATATGTAATGAAAGCTCATCATTGAGTTATTTTCACATTTTCATACTTTCATATTTTCACATTATCACTTTATCCCGTTAAATTTACATTTCAATTTAAAATTCTTGCGTCATGGGTATTTTAAAAGACAGGTTCAAATTAAAGTCCGATGCAATGGCCGCGGAAATTAAAGAGTTGCTTAAAGAAAATGGAAACAAAAAAATTGGCGAAGTAACGCTTTCCCAAATTTATCAGGGTATGCGCGGCATAACAGGATTGGTAACTGAAACTTCGTTGCTCGATTCGCGCGAAGGAATTCGTTTTCGTGGTTATTCAATTCCCGACCTCCAACAAAAATTACCTAAAGCTCCAAAAGGAAGCGAACCTTTGCCGGAAGGATTATTTTATTTGATGCTCATCGGAGAATTACCTTCTGAAGATGATGTGCATCATATTACTTCAATATTGCAACGCCGCAGTCATGTGCCTAATCATGTTTTTGCAGCTATAGAAGCGTTGCCGGTTGCCACGCATCCGATGACGCAGTTTGTTGTTGCCATTATGGCTTTGCAAACAGAAAGCCAGTTTTCCAAAAGATATGCAGAAGGCATGAACAAAAAAGATTACTGGGAATCTGTGTTTGATGATGCGATGGATTTGATTGCGCGATTGCCGCGTGTTGCTGCATATATCTACAGAAGAAAATATAAAGATGAAGATCATATTCATCCAAACGGATTATTGGATTGGGCAGGAAATTTTGCGCACATGCTCGGCTATGAAGACGAAACTTTTAAAGAATTGATGAGATTGTACATGACCATTCATGCCGACCATGAAGGCGGAAATGTAAGCGCTCATGCAACACATTTGGTTGGCTCGGCATTAAGCGATCCGTATTTATCTTTTGCTGCAGGTATGAATGGTTTGGCCGGACCATTGCACGGATTAGCAAACCAGGAAGTGATTAAATGGATAATGGAAATGCGCGAAGAATTAAAAACAGAATTGCCAACAAAAGAACAAATTGCAGAGTATGTACAAAAAACTTTGCACGAAGGAAAAGTTGTTCCGGGGTATGGACATGCTGTGTTGCGCAAAACAGATCCGCGATTTACAGCCCAGATGGAATTTGGAAAAAAACATATGCCCGATGATCCGTTGGTGCAAACTGTTTGGAATATTTATGATACGGTTCCGCCGATTTTACAATCATTAGGAAAAATTAAAAATCCGTGGCCAAATGTTGATGCGCATAGCGGCGCATTATTGGTTCACTATGGTTTGGTGGAATATGAATTTTATACTGTGCTCTTTGGCGTAAGCCGCGCACTTGGTGTGCTCGCAAGCCTATGCTGGGACAGGGCTTTAGGCTTCCCACTCGAAAGACCAAAATCCGTTACAACAGAATTAGTGAAACTCTGGCTGCAAGGCAAAGATGAAATTTGGGGAGAGTGAATTAATGTGATAATGTGCTGATGTGGAAATGTGAAAATGAATTGCAGCTAATGGCCATTAGCTAATAGCTGTTAGCTGCACTAACAGTAATGTATAACTGAAAATAATGCGTTCAATAGAATTGTTACAGTACAAGAGTGCGACGCAAGAATGTTCAATAGAATTAATGTGGCTGGTTACATAAAAATTTTCATTCTTTCTGCTTATCACTTACAACTCATTACTTCCTAACTCATCTGCAGCTTATATCCGTTATGATATTCTTTCATCAGGTATTTATCATTAATTGCATCATCGGTAAATTTATTTTTCTCTTTGTCCCACTCTAATTTTTGTCCGCTTCGAAAAGTTATGTTTCCCATTTGCGCAACGGTTGCAACATGCGCGCCTGCTTCAATAGGACAATTCAGATTTTCTGATTTGCGCGAACGTACAGCCTCAATAAAATTCACCCAATGTTTTTCAACGCCGTTATCAGAAACTTTTGCAAGAGCTTTACTCACTTTATGTTTGCTATTTTTTTCTTCAATAACTTCCCATCCGTTACGATCAAGAACGAGTGTTGCATTATTGCCAATATAAGCAATGCCGTGATCGCGACCGTAAGAACCATTGTCGATGCCGATTGCATGATCCCAGATTAAATTGAACTTATCAAATTCATACAATGCGGTTAAAGTATCCGGAGTTTCCTGGGCTAAATCAGGATAAGCAAATTTTCCGCCAAGCGCAGTGATAGATTTTGGAACATCAGCTTTCATTCCCAGCAAACCATAATCAAGCAAATGCACGCCCCAATCCGTCATCAGCCCGCCGGCATAATCCCAAAACCACCTAAAGTTAAAATGAAAACGGCTCGCGTTGAAAGGCTTAGTGGGCGCAGGTCCCAGCCACATCGCATAGTCAACACCGTTAGGCGGTGCAGAATCCGGTTGCACAGGCATTGGTTTCATCCATCCCTGGTAACACCATACTTTTACTGTGCGGATGTTTCCTAACTGTCCTGTGTATATAAAATCAACAGCGTCTTTAAAATGCTGTTCGCTGCGTTGCCATTGACCGCATTGCACCACGCGATTATATTTATTTTTTGCGGCAACCATCGCGCGGCATTCAATAATGGAATTGCCAACAGGTTTCTCCACGTACACATCTTTTCCTGCAGCACAGGCTTCCGTCATTATTAATGCGTGCCAATGATCAGGTGTTCCGATCAATACAACATCAATATCTTTTCTGTCGAGTACATGTCGGTAATCGCCATAGGTTTTTACTTTTGAAACATCAACACCATCTTTTCGCAAATCGTTCATTCTCGCATCAAGAACATTCTTGTCAATATCACATAAGGCAATGAGGTTAACGCCGGGAACTTTCAGCGCAGCTTCAAGATCGGCAAATCCCATTCCGTTAATTCCAATGGCGCCGATATTGATTTGATCAGAAGGCCCTATGATTTTTTTTATTGCTGCGAAAGATTTATTATTAAATGCGGGAATTATCATGCTTCCGCCAATCAATGCAGAAGAATTCCGCAGAAATGAACGTCGGTTACTCATAACTGTTAGTAAATAAAATGAAAGATAAATTTAAGCCAGGATATTATTCTTTAAATTTTGAAAACTCTTGCTTATGCTTTCATAAACCGGTATATGAACCTGGTCCTGCTCAACAAAGAAATATTCCATACCCGATAATTTTTTCAGCTTGAAAATTTCTTTATAATTAATAATACCGGTTCCAACTTCAGTGAAAGGCTGGTTGGGTCCTAACTCAGTTGACGCCTCAGTTTTAGCAGCCATATCTTTGATGTGCCACATTTTAAAACGGCCCGGATGTGCTTTGATCAAATCTTCCGGGTTAACACCGGCTCTTGTAACCCAAAACATATCCATTTCAAAGCTCACCAATTTCGGATCAGTTTCCTGCAACATGATATGAAAACCTATCTGCCCGTTTCCCCAATCTTTAAATTCAAAATTGTGATTATGATAAGCCAGTTTCAACCCCGCTGCATTAACAATTTCGCCAGCCTTATTTAATTTTTCTGAAAGTTGTTTGTAATCATCTGCACTCTTTCTTAAGTTATCTCCTAAAAAAGGAACAACAATAAAATCGTGCGACATTGTTTTTGCAGCTTCGATGATCATTTTCAAACTATCTTCATCTCCTTTGCCCAAATATGCATCTAAGCCATAGTGACCACTCGGGCATTTCAAATTATTTTGCTTGATGATGTTTGCGAAATCTGCCACAGTCAAACCAAAATATTTTCCGGCATTAAAACCAAAAGCCTCCACCGAATTATATCCGATCGCGGAAACTTTTTCCAAAATAGTTTTTATATTATTGGTTTCTTCTTCAACTCCATTTTTTACAGACTTATAAATTTCGTTGCGAAGCGTGTACAATTGCAAACCGATAAGTTGTTTTGATGCGAACCAATTTGTTTTTGGCATTAATAAAGCACTTGCGGCTGCGAGTGATGATTGCTGGATAAATGAACGGCGTGTTGTCATGGCAAATCGTTTTGTTGTTGAAATTACGAAATAACAAATCAAAAAATCCTGCTGTGCGAAATTTATTTTTATGTAACCAGCTATGGTAATTCTATTAAACATTCTTGCGTCGCACTCTTGTACTGCAACAATTCTATTGAGCGCTGCTTATAGTTGGCAATCTGCTTTAAATTACTTTCAACAAAAATCTGCGAGTCTGCGGTTATTATCTGGAAAGAAGTTCATTCACAATTCCGTAAAATTCTTTTTTCTGCTCAGCATAATGTTCGCCGGTTCCGGGTCCGTTAAAACCTGTATGAATTTTTGCAACTTCGCCTTTTTTGTCAATAAAAATAGTTGTAGGAAAACCAACAATATCTTCCAGCTGCGGTAAAGTTTTTTGTGTGCGCAGGGAATCATTCACCGAAACTCCCGTTATAAGTATTTTATAATGCACATTAAATCTTTTTTGAAAACTGCGAAGGCTTTTTTGTGAACGCGCAAAATCGGTGCTGCGTTCATAGGCCAATCCGATAACTTCAAGGCCTTTATTTTTATATTCATCATAAAGTTTAGTGAGAAACGCTGTTTCATCCATGCAGTTCGGGCACCACGAACCCATGATTTGGATCAGCACAACTTTATTTTTATAACGGTTATCCTTAACCGAAACAATTTTGCCATCAATATCTCTGAATGAAAAACTCAATTTGGTTTTGCCGGGTTTCATTTTAGTGATGCTGAATTCATCCTGCAGTTTTGCATTCTCATCTCTTTTTGCGATCCAATTGTTTTTAAAAGTCGGTCCCGAAAAATGCGCTCCGTACATTTTATCATTCTCAATTTTTGCAGTGAACAGATATGCATGTCCGCCGTCAAATGCAGAAAGCTTTAGTGAATCTCCATCCACAACTCCCTGCAAAAAACGAAGATCGCCCGTCGGATCTAAAAATGTTCCGGTAACATTATTTCCATTTTGCACAAATTCTCCAACATCGGCAGTTGAATCTTTTGAATTATCGCTCCAAAAAATTGCAGCCCATCTTCCGGTTATATTAATGGCAAGATTATTTTGCAAAATCGGGAAACGAAAATCTTGTTTATAGTAAGCATGCAATGGCATTACCTGGTAATTATCCACGAGTCGTTTCATATAAACTCCATTAAGTTCATTGTTGTTTTGTGCAACAACATGAAGTTGCGATTCAAAAAAGGGAAGTTTAATTATAAAAGAATCTCCAACCAATTTTATATCATCCACCAACAATCTTTCAGCTGCATTTTTTATGTATAATATTTTCTTGCCGATGCTGTCTTTTATTTCAAAATTGAAAGCGATATCATTTCCGTCGGCTCTTTTTAAAACTGCGCGCCATTCTCCGTTTTGTAAATTTTTATTTTGCGCGGAAATAAACAATCCAGAAAATAAAAAGAGAATAATTAAAAATTGCTTTGCCATAAAATTAAAATAGAAATGTAATGCCGGGTTTGGGTAATAACAAAAATTACGCGCGAAGGTTCTGTAGCATATCAGCAGTCATTCTGCTCAGATCATATTCATGTTTCCAGCCCCAATCGTTGCGCGCAACGGAATCGTCGATGCTTTGCGGCCAACTGTCCGCTATTTGCTGGCGGTAATCTGGGGCGAAATTTATTTTAAATTCAGGAATATGTTTTTTTATTTCATCGCCGATTTCCTCCGGCGCAAAAGTTATTGCTGCAACATTATACGAAGTATGAATAGAAATTTTTTCTTTTGGCGCTTCCATCAGTTCAATAGTTGCTCGTATTGCATCAGGCATGTACATCATCGGCAAAAAAGTATCTTCTTTCAAAAAACAATTATATTTTTTATGCTCAATCGCTTCGTGAAAAATTTCAATGGCATAATCTGTAGTTCCACCGCCGGGCGCGGATTTATAACTTATCAGCCCCGGGTAACGGATGCTGCGCACATCAACGCCAAAGCGGCGATTAAAATAATTGCACCAAAATTCTCCGGCGTATTTGCTGATGCCGTAAACGGTTATCGGCTCAATGATTGTTTGCTGCGGGCAATTTTGCCTCGGTGATGTTGGCCCAAAAACTGCAATGCTGCTTGGCCAATACACTTTTTGTAATTTTTCTTCGCGGGCGATATCAAGAACGTTTAACAACCCCTGCATGTTCAAATGCCAGGCAAGCCCCGGGTTTTTTTCTCCTGTTGCTGAAAGAATCGCTGCTAACAGGTATATCTGTGTAATATTTTGGCGTATCACCTGTACATGCAGCATTTCTTTATTCATCACATCGAGCGAAACATAAGGTCCGCTTCCTTTTAATAATTCATTTTCTTCGCGCAGATCAGATGCAACAACACTTGCGTTGCCATAAATTTTTCTCAGTGCAAGCGTGAGCTCTACACCAATTTGCCCTGAAGCGCCGATAACAAGAATTTTTTCTTTAACCATGGAGGATGTACGATTTTAGGTTTACGATGTACGATTTCTTTATTTTCGGTTATGGATTACTGTTAGTTTATGGATTAAGGTTTAGTTTTTCTTTTCAAAATTGATGCTATAGCTCATGATAGCACAACAGTACAAGAGTGCGACGCAACGATGCTTAATAGTTATTCTGTCGCCTGGGTAATAATTCTTTTATAACTTATAACTTAAGACTTATTACTTTTTTCACATCTTCGGGTACATCAACGCAATGACTTTCATATTTTGTAAGAACACATTTTATTTTGAATCCATTTTGCAACCACCGTAATTGTTCCAGCGATTCTGCTTTCTCAAGAGACGAAACTGGAAGCTTTGTAATTTTTTCGAGAATATCTTTTCGATATGCGTACATGCCGACCTGCCTGTAAAATGTGTGGTGACGATGCCAGTTTTCTTCGTTCACATTTCTTACAAACGGAATTGGCGATCGGCTGAAATATAATGCTTCATTATTTTCATTCAACACAATTTTTGCTTCGCCTGGATTGAATAATTCTTCTTTGTTTTTTACAGCTATCATTTGCGTAGCAATTTCTACATCATCGTTCAATGCATTTGCCAACTCGTCAATTTGTTCAGGTTCGATGAATGGTTCGTCGCCCTGGATATTTATTATGTATTGAAAAGATTCTTTTAAATTCTTTAGCGCTTCAAAACATCTGTCGGTGCCGCTTGTATGATGTTCACTTGTCATCACTGCTTCGCCGCCGAAATCGATTACGTGATTTAAAATTCTTTCCTCGTCTGTTGCGACAACTATTTTATTTAGTGATTTTGATTTTGCGGATTGTTCGTAAACGCGTTGTATCATTGATTTTCCGCCGATGTCGATCAGCGCTTTGCCGGGAAAGCGTGTTGATGCAAATCGTGCAGGAATTATTCCAATGATCATTGTGGAGTTTGTTGAATGATTACAGTTTCATTTGCTGTATAAAAAAGCGGATCGATCAAATTGCGCATTTGCCAATAATGTTTATAATCATTGCTGAATTCCATTCTTTGCTGAATGGTTTCGTTATACTTTCCGCTTAATGCCATTATCAATTCAGCGGTTTCTCTCACCGCATAATTTCCCCCGTCGCAGGAAGTGATGTAATCAATAAGATTATTATTGACTGCGAAATCTGTCAATAAAGGGTTTGAATTTCTTCCTATCATAATTCTTGCTCCGCAAATTTTTGCGGCGGAAAAATCGAGCACGTCATCAAACACAAATGCTATTTCGTGCGGATGTAAATTGTTGAATTTGCAAAGATGATTTATACCTTCCGACTTATGCCTTACTTTATAATATACTTCGTTGAAATGTTCACGCTTTGCGAAAGAAAAAGCCAGCGGATTTTTTTCTCCGGAAATGATTGCAGTGAATAAATTATTTTTCGAAACCAGGTAATGATTAAAACGCAAAAGATTTGTGCCCATTGCATCCACTTCACTGAAGGAGCTTGAACCATTTTCATTTTTTATACCGTTGTTAAAAACTCCGTCCCAGTCAAAAACGATTGCGCGAATATGTGAAAGTCTTTGTTGAAACGATTCTGGTTCAATTAAAAACCTTCCTTTGAAAACTGATTTGATTTGTTCCAAACTAACGGTCATGTATAATGTATTTATAACACGAATTGGGACGGATTACACAAATTATTAAAGCTATAGAATTGAAAAATTAATCATCGGCTTTCAAATCCTGGATATCAAGCATGCCAACAGGTTTATCATTTTCCGTAACTAATATGGTGTCGACGTTTGTTTTTTTGAATAGCCCTGCTGCATCATTCAATAAAGCATTTGCGTCTATGCTTACCGGAGATTTGTAAGAAAGGTCGCCGAGTTTTTTTGTTAGAATATGCTCACCATCTTTCTGTAACAATCTTCTTAAATCGCCGTCGGTAAAAACACCTTTGAGTGACCCGTTGTTAACAACAGTCACTGCGCCGAATCCGAATTCTGTCATTTTTACAATAGCGTGTTTAAGATCAGTTGCTGCATCAACAACGGGATTTATTTTATTCATTGCATCTTTCACGCGCACGGTCATTAACCTGGTATCGCGTAAAAATTGTTCTGTGCCAACAGTTGTAAAATTATTATCGGTAAGAGATTTCAGCACCTTAAGCGGAACAGTGATGGTATGAACGCCAAGATTAATTGCATTGCGCACATGCTCGCTATGACGAACTGAGCTGAACATCACTTTTGTATCATAACGGTAATGGTTAACCGCATTTACGGATTGCTCAACCAATGCAAGCGCATCGTGCCCCTGATCCTGCAAACGGCCAATCAGGGGACAAACATAATTTGCTCCTGCGTGCATAGCCATATAGGCCTGTTGCAAAGTATATACGAGATGAATATTTACGAGCAATCCTTGTTTGCGCAACATATAGCAGGCACGAACTGCTTCAAGAGAAACCGGTAATTTGAAAACCGTTTTTTTCGGATCCAGTCCTAAATCCAACTGGCGATGAGCTTCTTTTAATACTTCTTCTGCAGTATTTCCCAATGCTTCAATTTGCAGCACGGGAACCATTTTGGAAAGTTTCACAATTGTTCCGTCAATATCGGTTATGCCTTCCCGTTGCATAAAGGTCGGCGTAGTTGTTAAGCCATCAAGAAAGCCGAGTTTAAAACCTTCTTCAATTTCTTTCATGTTGGCTGAATCAAGATATAGTTCCATTTATTAATTATTTAAGTTTGAGCTTCAGTTTTTATTTTGTTGCTTGAGATGTTTTATCAAATAATTTTCTGCGGTCAGTACTTCAATTTCCGAAAAATAAAAATCATTAGCATCAGCAGATATTATACAACCGCATTTCGAATTCACTGCAGCATAATATTCCAATCCGTCTTCAAAATCATTTATCTTTTTATTGCTTACTGCCATCCTTACTTCACGCTCACCGCAATCTGCTATTTCCATATTTTGAACAAGCAAATGTATTTTAGATTTTGCTATTTCGTATCCGTGTTTTTTTTCGGCAAAATAAAAAGCGATTGCAAGGCATATTGTAGAAGTGACGATTGATGTTCTTTTATTTCCATGTAAACTCAGCACTCTTGCAGCAAGCGGGTAAGCAGGGTATTCTTTATTAAGAACTGAAACAAGAATGTTTGCGTCCACAAAAACTTTCATTTCTTTTTGTTAAAATATTCTTGCTTTAGGGTTTTACGTTTGCGTGGTTTGGTGTGATATTCAGCTTCACCTTCCGATAACATAGAAACCCAATCGGCAACTGGCATTTCTTCAATATTATTATAACTGCCTGTCATCGCTTTTTTAAGCAATATTTCAGTAAGCCTACTAAGACTGATACCATTTCCTTCGGCAAATTTTTTTGCCTTTTCAATTACATGCGCATTAAAGCTCAAAGTCACTTTTGCATCCATCGAATTATGATTGTACGACAAAGATAAAAATTTTATACGTATAAACAAAACGATAAGAAATTTTTTTTAAAACATTTATTTCTATTTTTTATTTTTTACTTATTTCTGTATTTCACCTCAATGCTGTGGAGCTCCAATATTGGTTTTAAAAATTCTTCCAAATCATAAACGCATAGCTGGCTTGCGGCATCGCATAATGCTTTTTCAGGATCGGGATGTGTTTCAATAAAAACACCGTCAACTCCGGCTGCAACTCCGGCGCGACTAAGCACCGGCAAAAATTCTCTTGCGCCTCCTTTCGCATCGGCACTTGGAATTCCATATTTGCGAATCGAATGCGTGATATCAAAAACAACAGGATAATTTAATTGACCTAAGTGATAAAAACTTCTTGGGTCAACAACCAAATCGTTATAGCCCATTGTATATCCGCGTTCTGTTAAAATAATTTTATCGTTGCCTGCTTCCTCGCATTTTGTAACAGGATGTTTCATATTATCCGGCGCAAGAAATTGTCCGTGTTTTATATTAATTACTCTTCCGGTTTTTGCTGCGGCAACCATCAATCCTGTTTGCATGCAGAGATATGCCGGAATTTGCAACACATCGCAAACTTCTGCGGCAGGTGCTGCCTGATCCGGATAATGAATATCCGTGAGCACAGGAAAATCGAATTGCTCTTTTACTTTTGCAAGCATTTTCATTCCTTTTTCCAATCCTGGCCCGTCGTAATATTTTAAACTGCTGCGGTTATCTTTTCTGAAAGATGATTTATATATAACGGGTATGTGTAACCGGGCGCTGACTTCTTTTAATTTTTCAGCGGTTTTCATCATCACCATTTCTTCTTCAATAACGCATGGACCGGAAATAAGAAAGAGTTCATCAGCTCCGCATTCAATATTTCCTGCCATTATTTTTTTCTTGCTCATAATTAAAATCGTTTGTACAATTCTTTAATGGTATCAACAGAAATTTTTTCTTTCCAATTTGTGCCTATAGCATGATTCCACATGTGCGGAAGATTATAGGCCACTTCCGCCATCGATGTTATTTGCTCATCCGTCCAATTCTTACTTATGTTTTGCGGCAATTGAATTTTATGTTGGATAAGCATTTGCTTGAATTCTAAAACGCCATCTTTATAATAATCTTCCAGATGCTGAAACGCGAGACAATTTGCATAGCAATGTTTCTCTCCCAAAATTTTTGATAGTCCATAAGATAATGCGTGACAAACTCCAACTTCCGAATACGTCAAACTTAATCCGCCCATCATCGAGGCTACCATTAACTTATCATCATTTTCCGGAGTTTGCCCGGATTTTTCTCCGATATAAATTTCGCGCGTAAGTTTTAATGATTGCTCTGCATATGCATGACTGAAAGCATTATTTAAAATTCCATTTTCTGATTCGATGCAATGAATGTACGTGTCCATACCTGTATAAAACCATTTATCGTTTGGAACGGATGCTATCAACTCAGGATCAAGAATAATTTGGTTGAAAACAGTCCACTCACATTTTAATCCGAGTTTTTTTATAGGTCCGGTTAACACTGCTGTCATCGAAACTTCCGCGCCTGTTCCCGAAATTGTTGGCACACCAAGATGATAAATTCCCGGCTTCCTGATCAAATTCAAACCCTGGTATAAAGTGGATGAACCTTGGTTAGTAAACATTAATGAAACTGCTTTTCCAATATCCATGATGCTTCCGCCACCAATGCCGATAACTCCCGCAGGCAAACCTTTTGATGATAATATTTCATCGCGAAGATTATCTATCTGTTCTGTTGTTGGTTCGTACGGATCAACGTCAACAAATTTTATTACATCATCAAGCTTAGCAGGAATGCGGTTTGCGAGCGGTTTATCTTTAAAATAATTATCTACTAAAAAAAGAAAGAAACGATCATTATCATTTCTTTTTGCAGAAAGAATTTCATCCATCATATCAAAACTTCCCCGACCGTAAACTATTTTTTCGATGTTTTTAAAATTCTTATGCACTTCGATAATTTGAAAATTTGAAAATGTGGAAATTTGAAAATGATGGACGATGAGTTTTATAAATCATTTTCAAAATTTATGTCTCACGTTTCACTTTTCACGATGCGGTTTCTGCTATCAAAGCTTTTTTTACGCAAGCAGAAATATTGTTTGCCAACTTTTGCACATTATCATCCGTCCATGTGCAGCGAATACCAAAAGAAATTAATCTTCCAATCACATCCTGGCTTTTTGGCAAATACAAATTTTTATAATCCTGGTGCGCGCCCAAAATTTCTACAGGCAATTTTGCAGCGGTGCTTAGTTCTTTTAAATGATCCCACTGGTTGATGAAATGATACATGTTCATAAACCAATAATCAAATCCGGCAACGCCTGCTTTGTTGAATTCGTCAACAGTTCGTTTTGCAGATTCTGTATCGGGCAATAAAATATTTAAAAAAGTTGCGGAGTCGCCATCAGGATCGGCAATTCTTGCAAAAGAAATTCCTTCAGTTTGGGAAAGAAGTTCAGTTAATGTTTTTTTATGCCTGCGATTTATTTCGCGAATCTGCGGCACTTTGCGCGTTTGCGCTAATGCAACAGCAGCGTGCAATTCGCTGATGCGATAATTAAATCCGAGAATCGGGTGTTGCTCCATTCCGCGTTTGTTGCCAACATGATTATGTCCGTGATCCGAATAGGTGTCAATCAATTTGTACACCTCTTCATCATTCGTTACAACAATTCCACCTTCGCCTGCAGTGGCAATTTTAAAAAAGTCGAAAGAATAACTTCCCGCAGTTCCAAAAAGTCCCGTTGCAGTTCCTTTGTACGATGAAGAGAATGCTTGTCCGGCATCTTCAACCAAAATTAAATTGTAATCATTGATCACCTGCATTATCGAATCCATATCCGCCATGCCGCCGCACATATGTACGAGACAAACTGCTTTTGTATTTTTTGTAATTGCTTTTTCAATTCCTTCAGCGCTGAGACAAAGTGTTTCGTCAATTTCAGCAAACACAGGCGTAGCGCCAACAAACAGCACCGCTTCAACGCTTGCAATAAAAGTAAACGGAGTAACAATCACTTCATCGCCTGCGCCAATTCCTGATGCGGCTAATGCAGTAGCAATTGCCGCCGAGCCATTACAAACTGCATGTGCATATTTTGCGCCGGTAATTTTTTTTGCTTCTTCTTCAAATTCGCGGGCTTTCCAAATGCCTTTGCGTTGCGCATCGTGGTTGTAGCGAAAAAGAATTCCTGTTTCCAGCACATCCTGCACTTCTTTGCGCTCTTCTGCGCCAAACAATTCTGTTCCTGGCATAAAATAAAATTTTGAGCGGCAAAGGTAAGAAGAAAGTCTGAAGTCTGAGGTTGGAAGACCGAAGTTGGGCGTTCGGAGAAGTATAATTATTTTATAAATTTTCGGGACTTCTGTGAAAATGATTCTGGTTGCAAGTTGCCTGTTGCTGGTGATTAAATTCGAAAAGAAATTTAAAATAGCAGCTCCAGAAACTGGCAACCAGAATCCAGCAACCTTCTTAAAGATATTTCACCGGATTTCTTCTTGCAGATAAAATATATCTTTTAATGTTCATCCAAAACGCGAGGATAAAATAAATTATCAATGGCGAGCCCATCGTAAGAAATGAAATATAAATGAACCATGTGCGGATGCGCGAAGTTGCAATGCCCATTTTTTCGCCGATGGCTGTGCATACGCCAAAAACTTTCCACTCAATGAAGTGCTTCATTTTGTTCATAACACAAATTTAAAAAAATTCAACAAATGCTCATAGTTTATGTTAAAAGAATAACGCAATTTTCGGTAATTTCGCATCTTGTTTTGGTAAAGTTCATTCTCACGCTCAACTTCTAAATAAATTATTTATGGTTTTTGATTTCGATCTAATTAAAAAAATCTACTCCGAATTACCTTCTAAAGTTAATGCCGCCAGAAAGTTAACCAATAAACCGCTTACTCTTTCTGAAAAAATATTGTATTCTCATCTTTATATTCCGCCAACAAGGGCCTATGAAAGAGGAAAAGATTATGTTGATTTCGCTCCCGACCGCGTTGCCATGCAGGATGCGACTGCTCAAATGGCTTTGTTGCAGTTTATGACTTGCGGAAGAAATACAGTTGCAGTTCCATCAACGGTTCATTGCGATCATCTTATCCAGGCAAAAGTTGGAGCAACAGAAGATTTAAAAACCGCGTTGGATGTTAATAAAGAAGTGTACGATTTTCTCGCTTCGATCTCCAATAAATATGGAATTGGTTTTTGGAAACCCGGCGCAGGAATTATTCACCAGGTTGTTTTAGAAAATTATGCATTCCCCGGTGGAATGATGATTGGCACTGACTCTCACACGCCAAATGCAGGCGGCTTAGGTATGATTGCAATTGGAGTTGGCGGCGCAGATGCTGTTGATGTGATGGCTGGCTTAGCGTGGGAATTAAAAATGCCAAAACTAATTGGCGTGAAACTTACCGGCAAATTAAGTGGCTGGACTTCTGCAAAAGATGTGATACTAAAAGTTGCCGGCATCCTGACCGTGAAAGGCGGAACCGGAGCTATTGTTGAATATTTTGGCGAAGGCGCCGATAGTTTAAGCGCAACCGGAAAAGGAACGATTTGTAATATGGGTGCAGAAATTGGAGCCACATGTTCCATTTTCGCGTACGACGAAAAAATGAGCGCATATTTAAAAGCAACCGGTCGCGAAGAAGTTGCGGCATTGGCAGATACAGTTCGTGAACATTTGCGTCCCGATGCAGAAGTATATGCTGATCCAAAAAAATATTACGACCAGGTTATAGAAATTAATTTGAGTGAATTGGAACCTCACGTCAACGGGCCCTTCACGCCAGATTTGGCTTGGCCGATTTCTAAATTTGCAGAAGCAGTGAAAGCAAATAATTGGCCTGAGAAATTGGAAGTAGCACTGATAGGTTCCTGCACAAATTCTTCCTATGAAGATATCAGCCGCTCAGCATCACTTGCGCAACAAGCTATAAATAAAAAACTAAAAGCAAAATCAGAATTTACAATAACTCCCGGCAGCGAGCAGGTTCGTTTCACCATTGAAAAAGATGGATTTTTAAAAACATTTGAAAAAATCGGTGGCGTTGTTCTTGCAAATGCCTGCGGTCCCTGCATAGGTCAATGGGCAAGACATATAGATGATCCCACTCGAAAAAATTCCATTATTACTTCCTTCAACAGAAATTTTGCAAAAAGAAATGATGGATTAGCAAGCACACATGCATTTGTTGCTTCGCCTGAAATCGTTACTGCAATGGCGTTTGCGGGTTCTCTTAGTTTTAATCCTCTAAAAGATAAATTAAAAAATGAAGAAGGAAATGATGTGATGCTTGATGAACCAACCGGAGTGGAATTGCCGCCTCATGGATTTTCTGTTGACGATCCCGGCTATCAGGCTCCCGCAAAAGATGGAAGTGCAGTTCAGGTTGTTGTGAAACCTGATTCGCAGCGTTTGCAATTGTTAGCGCCTTTCAGCACATGGGAAGGAACTGATTTAAAAAACCTGCGACTTCTTATCAAAGCAAAAGGAAAATGCACGACCGATCATATTTCTATGGCAGGACCATGGTTGAAATTTCGCGGGCACCTGGATAATATTTCTAACAACATGCTTATAGGTGCAATAAATTTTTTCAATGATAAAACTGATACAGTAAAAAATCAATTGACCGGACAATACGGACCTGTTCCCGCAACTGCGCGCGCATACAAAGCTGCGGGCATTGGAACAATTGTTGTCGGCGATGAAAATTATGGCGAAGGTTCTTCGCGCGAACATGCTGCAATGGAACCGCGCCATCTTGGTGTGCGTGCAATTTTGGTAAGAAGTTTTGCCCGCATTCACGAAACCAATTTAAAAAAACAGGGAATGCTTGCGCTCACATTTGCCAATAAAGAAGATTACGAAAAAGTTCAGGAAGATGACACCATTGATATTGTTGGATTAACTTCTTTTGCGGAAGGAAAACCGTTAACGGTTGTGTTGCATCACAAAGATGGTTCTGTTGATAATATAACGGTCATGCATACGTATAACGAACAACAGATTGAATGGTTCAAAGCCGGCGGCGCATTAAATGTTATAAGAAAACAATTTGCGAAATAGCATTCTCCGATTTTTTTAAAAGAGAAATATTTTGTTACCAGCTTCGGTTTTTCATGGGATCATTCTTGCGTCGCACTCTTGTACTGCAGAATATGATTCAGCTATGCTTCACAAACAGTAACTGCATGTTTTTTTGTTTAACAAAAACTTATTGTGCTTTCATCCGTAATTAATCATGTCTGGTGTATTTTCGTCTCAATTCTTATCCCTGAAATCTTTTTTGTTTATGAAGAATTATTTTAAAATTTTATTTCCTCTTTTTTTTGCAAATATTTGTTTCGCACAAAAAGATATTTCAATTTCAAAACCTCCGGCAATCATTGCATACTTCGGCGGCGGCCAACAATGATAGATAGTTTCGCTACAAATAATTTATCGCATTTAATTTTTAGTTTTTGTCATTTAAAAGGAAATGAGCTTAGCGTTAGCAGAGCAACAGACACTGCGCTTATCCGAAATATGGTTGCGTTGAAAAACAAAAACCCAAACCTGAAAGTGATATTATCTCTTGGCGGCTGGGGCGGTTGCAAAACTTGCTCAGAAGTTTTTTCTACAAAAAAAGGAAGAAGAAAATTTGCGCGTTCTGTAAAGCATCTTACTGAATATTTTCAAACCGATGGACTTGATCTCGACTGGGAATATCCCGCGCTGGAAAATGTTCCGGGCTATCCATATATGCCGGCGGATAAAGATAATTTCACTTATCTCGTAAAAAAAATAAGAAAAAAAATGGGCTCCGATTTTGAAATCAGTTTTGCTGCCGGCGGATATACAGATTATATCCGGCATTCAATCGACTGGAAAAATGTGATGCGTTATGTTGATGTTGTAAATTTGATGACCTATGATCTCGTCGGCGGAGATGATACTATTACTGGTCATCACACTTCATTATATTCTACGCCGGGTCAGTTGGAATCAACAGATCATGCAATAAAATTATTGGATTCCATAGGTGTGCCGCGTTATAAAATGGCTATAGGTGTTGCATTTTATGCACGAATTTTTCAGCTGAGAGACAGTCTTAATTACGGCTTGTATCGTCCGAGCAAATTTTTTCGCGGAGTTTCTTATCATGATTACAAAAAAGTTTTTTCATCAGATAGCGGCTATATTTATCACTGGGATTCTATCGCACAGGCGCCTTATATGTACAATGCTTCGAAGAAATTATTTGCAACTTTTGATGACGCGTTATCCATTCGCATTAAAACGAAATACGCCCTGGATAATAAATTATATGGCGTAATGTTTTGGCAACTTGCCGACGATAGTTACACCAATAGCTTGCTTGATGTTATTGTTGATACTGATAAAGAATATCTGCAAAAAGAAAAAAAATAATTCACCGTTTTTATTTTTCTAAGTTGCATTGGTATATTCGTTTAATAAAGAACACCATGAAATCATTTTTATTTTACCTTATCATTGTTTCTTTTTTTATTTTTTCCTGTTCTTCGTCAAAAAAAATTGCAAGCGCTATTCATTTGCCGGATTCGTTACCGGCGCTTCCTGTAAGCGAAATTGATTTACCGGTGAAAATAAATGCAAAGCCAATTTTATTTAAAGCAAATTTTTTAGTTCCTGGTCAATTCACGTCGGATGTTTGGCCAAATTATTCGCAACCATCTTGTGATTTTCGTTATAAATATCGTTTCGTGCGTTCGAATTTTACAATTACTTGTGCGAATAATGTTTTAGGTGTACAGCTTTCGGGTAATTACCAGGTTGCAGGAGCGAAATGCATTTGTTCACTGAATAAACCCGTATCTCCGTGGATATCCGGCACCTGCGGGTTTGGCAATGAGCCACTTCGTCGTGTAACCATCAACGTTAGTTCCAGGCTTAGTTTTCTTCCCAACTTCAAAATTTTAACTGTAACAGCTCCCGGAAAAATAGAAGCTTTAGACAAATGTTATGTGTCTTTATTTTCGAGCGATGTTACACAACAGGTGCTTGACAGTGTTCGCGCTTCGGTGCAGAGTTTTTGCAGCACACTGGATGCAACAATTTCCGGGATGGATTTTTCACGTCTCGCTCAGGAATCGGTTGAAAAAGGATTTCATAAAACACCGATCAGCAAATACGGATTTTTAGTGATTAATCCTTCGTCAATTCGTGTCGGTCAGTTAAATTATTCGAAAGACAGTTTTAGTATTTCTGTTGGTGTATCGTGCAAACCTGAGCTATCATCCGATAGTACAAATAAAGATTTTGACGAAAAGCATGTTCCCGTAAATGTTGGAGAAAATAAAGACAATGTTTCTGCATATGTGAATGCTGCATACGATTATGATTTCATCAGCAAATTATTAGCTGATACATTGCGCAATAAAGTTTTTGATTATAAAGGCAGAACAATCGTAATTAAAGATGCTGCAATAAAAGGTTTTGGTAATCACCAGGTAGAAGTAAGAATTGATTTTACCGGAACGAATAAAGGCAGATTGTATTTGCGTGGCACGCCGGTTTTAGATACTGCAAAACAAACACTCACTATTCCGGATATATCTTCTTCTTTAGAAAGCAAAGATCTTATGATGATAATCGGAAAAAGTATTGTGAAAAATAAAATCAAAAAGAATTTGGGCGGAAAATCTTATCTCGATATCGCCGCTTTGGTAAAAAGTAATATGAAGATGATTGATTCGATGGTGAACAGAAGTTTAAATAAAAATGTTTCTCTCTCCGGTAAAATAAATGAATTAAAAATCATCGGGCTGTTGCCGCAGGCTAAAGAATTACAGGTTCAGATCTATACAAGAGCAAATCTTGAACTGATTAGTAATGGAAATTTTTGAGATCCGCCCGTTATTCAGCATTCAGCATTTACCATTCACCATTGACAAATAAGTTCTTATCAGAAAACACTCTCTCAAAAGGCAACCATTAACAATTTATTCACGTAGTTGAAACCAAGAAAGAATGTTTGCGCTCGTTATCTTCATTATTAAAATCTACTGGACATTATATTTTGACTGAAGGCAACAAGCAAATTAGCGTACTGATAGCGGGCTGTAGAAGTAATAAGCGTAGCAGCCAAAAAGAGTTGTATCAACTGCTTAAGGGATTTGCTATGAAAATTTGCTATCGTTATCAAAATCATTCTGAAGAAGTGGAAGAAATAATGAATGAAGGCTTTTTGAAATTATTTAAAAACATTCATCAGTTTGATGAAGCGCGCCACATGGATATTGATATAGCTTTAAAAGGATGGTTCAAACGCATTCTTATTAATACCTGCATTGATCACTATCGGAAAAACGCAAGCTATCTTAATGGGAAACCGGTAACGGAAGAAACAGAAAATATTGCAGATAGATCAGAAACCGGTCCGGATATACTATCGTATAAAGACATCATTGACGCAATCAGAGAATTATCGCCGGCTTACCGAACGGTGTTTAATTTATTTGTTATTGAAGGATTGAAACATGAAGAGATATCTGAACAATTGGGCATTTCGGTTGGCGCTTCCAAATCTAATTTATCAAAAGCAAGAGAGAACCTGAGAAAAATCCTTTTAAAAAAAAATGAAGTAAAAAATTATGTTGAATCTTTCCGATAATGAACTGGATAAGTTAAGCCGGGAAGCTGCCGAGAAATTTGAACCTGCAGAAAATGCTCAGTCGTGGAATAAACTGGAGCAATTGCTGGACAAAAATCTTGGTAAGCCATCGCTGGTACCGAAAATAATAAAACCGGGTATGCCTTTTATATACACAGGCGCAATTTTAATTGCAATTACTTCAATTTATTTTCTAACTAAATTTAAAAAAGATAAGGAAAATTCTACTTTTCAAAATTCATCGGTAACAAATCAAAAGCAATCGGAAAAAAATTCGGAGCGTGATTCTAATTCTGTTGCATTCTTAAATAAGAAACAAGAAACAAGCGACAAGTTGCGAGAGACAAGAGACAAGGAACAAGGTACAAGTGAGAAGTTGCAGGCAACAAGAGACAAGGAACAAGGAAAACAAGTAGGCGGAAATGAAATAGTAAGTAAAGAAACAAGTAACAAGAAACAAGAAGCGGGGAACAAGTTGCAAGATGCAAGAGATAAAGGACAAGGAAAACAAGTTGGCGGAAATGAAATAGTAAGTAAAGAAACAAAGGGCAATAAACAAGAAGCAGATAATAAGTTACAAGAAGCAGGAGATAAGGAACAAGGAAAACAAGTTGGCGAAAATGAAATAGTAAGTAAAGAAACAAAGGACAACAAACAGGGAAATTATGTTGGAAAAAATAAGGATAATAAAATTGTTGTAAAGAAACCGACGAATAAAAATCCGGGGAAAGATAATTTGTTATCATCGGGTAGTGCTGCGCAACATGATTATACATCTGCGGGAAATCAACGCCATAATCGCAATGCGCTTAACGATAAAAAGAATAAAAACAACATAGTTCAAACTCAGGAAAATACAGGTGAATCAAATTCTTCAGAAACAAATAAGCAAGATGAAAATGCAAAGTTTGCTTTTGCTCCCGGTATTGCATTATCAGGCGGAGCATTTGAAGAAATTAATGATTCGGCGTTGAGGAATTTCAATCCTAAAACTCAATTGTCAAATACTATCACCACAAAAAAATATAATCGCACAGCTTTTGTAAACAGATCGCTGCAGGTTGGATTTTTATTTGCTCCCGAGTTTTCCAAAGTAAAATACATTTACGATAACAACCGGGTTGGTAACAGTTTGGGAATTACACTCAGCTATCAATTATTTAGTAAGATATCTTTGAATAGTGGCGTCATCTTTTCAAAAAAATATTACCAGGCGAACGAAAAACAATTTCACGGACCGCCAAATGCAGCAGGAAATAATTTAGATATTGAATTCGTGAATGCATCTGCCAACGTAATTGACATACCTATAAACGTTAGATACAATTATTTTTCTGATGGCAATTCTACATTTTTTGTCAATGGCGGATTTTCTTCTTATATAATGCAAAAAGAAAATTTCAATTATTATTGCCATTATTATAACGGAGGATTTCAGTACCAGGGTTGGGTTGGTCCTCAACGGGCGCCGACTCTTCAAAAAAATTATTTGTTCTCCATCGTAAATCTTTCTGCTGGTTTTGAAACTTCATTGAGTAATAGTTTTTCTTTTCAATTTGAGCCATACATGAAATTGCCGGTGAGAGGAATCGGATTTGGAAAAGTTGATTTGAGCAGCTATGGAATTATCATGTCTGTAAAATATGCGCCGGTATTGAAGCGTGGAAGACGCTAAAAGCTATCAGCTAATAGCTATCAGCTTTTATTGCACATCAAACCAAACTTTTTTTCTGTTGTTCCAGTCTCCGTTATAATTTATAAATAATTCTTCGCCGGCTTTTATAAGGCGCATTGTTTTGATAGTTATTAATTCGTGCTCATAATCCATTACATACTCACAGTTGGATTGATAAGAATGATTGTACAGTGAAACATATCCCAAAGCAACGCAGCACTGGTTGTGTTTATCTCCCCATTCAAAAATATAATCGTGTAATAAAGTTTGATCAAGCAGCAATCGATCGTTATTGCTCATGACAATTGCCGGCGATATTTCTATTATCGTTTTGTTAGGAATATCTTCTGAAGTAAACACACCTCTTCCTTTTTTATTTGATGATGCGATGAACAAAAAAGGCAGTATCATTTCAAAAGTTTTAGAATTTTACCAGGAGAAATAAAATTGAAATTATAAAATTGTAAAACACGCAATGTACATTTCACGGATTAAAATTCGTACCTGAGAAAAAATAATTACTTTTGCGGCGATTTAAGAAAGTAATTACATTAATCACCTAAAACCTGTTTCTATGCAATCGAAAAAATTTGCGTTACTGCTATTGCTATGTTTTTCCCTGAGTGTTACAATTGGCTTTGCTCAGGATGGCGATTACCAATCTCCAAAAAAAGGGAGTGTAATTGGATTCAGCGCTAACGTTACTGATTTTAGTCAGCCACTGTCAATCAGTAATTCTTTCAAAAACAATAATTACAATGCCGGCTTTTCTATTATGTACTGGAAAGGTTTGAGTAATCGTATAGATTGGTCTTTGCGATACAATGGCATCTTTACGGATTATTCAAAAATTCCCGGAACAGGCGGATCTGATTATGCAAGCGAATTTGAACTTTCTTTGCATGGAAGACCTTTAACCGACAATCATTTGTTTCAGCCATTTATTACGGCGGGTATTGGTGTTGGTTATTATGGCGCGAGGTGGGCTCCTTATGCTCCATTGGGTGGTGGACTTCAATTTAATTTTGAAAGTGTTACTTATTTGTTTTTGCAAATAAATTATCGTGCAACATTGGATAAAACTAATGCAGATAATAATTTGTTTTATTCATTTGGAATTGCAGAAAGTTTTTCAAAACCAAAAGCTCCTGCGCCTATGAAAACTGTAGAAATTCCGATGGTGGAGCCACCTAAGGATACCGATGGAGATGGAGTTCCTGATAGTCTTGATGCTTGTCCAACTGTTGCGGGATTGGCAAAATTTCACGGTTGCCCGGATACAGATGGAGATGGAATTCCTGATAAAGATGACAAATGCCCAACGGTTGCAGGCGTAGCAAAATATAATGGCTGCCCGATTCCCGACACAGATGGTGATGGCATAAACGACGAAGAAGATAAATGCCCAACAGTTGCAGGTGTAGCAAAATATAATGGCTGCCCGATTCCGGATACAGATGGCGATGGCATTAATGATGAAGAAGACAGATGCCCTAACTTGCCGGGCGTAAAAGAAAATCAGGGATGCCCGTTAGTAAAAGAAGAAGTGATGAGAAGAATTATTTACGATGCTAAAAATATTTTCTTCACAGGCGGCAGTTTTAAATTGTTGCCAAAATCATACAGGGCGCTAAATGAAGTATCTAAAATTCTTAAAGGAGATGCAAATCTGAAATTAGAAATTTCCGGCCATACAGATAATATTGGCAAGCCGGAAAAAAATCAATTGCTAAGCGAAAAACGCGCAAACGCTGTATTGACTTATTTAAAAGAAAAAGGCGGAGTAGATGAAAGCAAACTTTCTTCTGCGGGCTATGGCGATACACAACCTATTGCAAGTAATAAAACCGCAAAAGGAAGAGCGCAAAACCGAAGGGTTGAATTGAAATTGAAATATTAATTTTCTAAAAAATTTTTTACTAAAACTCCTGTAAAAACAGGAGTTTTTTTTATGCCTTAATGTTTGATAACATTTTAAAAACATTTAAAATAACATTCATTAACTGTAAGTATTAAATTTGCCACATGTCTATAGAGTATGAAAATAGCATCATGCAGGAAGAATTTCTAAAAATTGCAGAGAGCGAGAATAAATCTGCGCTCAAAGAATTTTTAGATGACCAAAATATCAGCGATGTTGCCAAACTCGTTGATGAATATCCTGAACATGAACAGCTGATCATAGATAATCTTAGCATTCATCGTGCGGCAAGCACTTTTAAAATATTGGATCTTCCAACCCAAAAGCGCGTGATGCGCGATTTGCCTCCGGCAAAAATTGCAGAATTACTAAACGAGATGTCGCCCGATGACCGTACAGATTTTTTGGAAGGATTACCGAGCAACATCGTTCGTGAATTAATTAAATTATTAAATCCAGAGGAAAGAAAAGTTACTCTGTCTTTATTAGGTTATCCTGAAAATAGCGTAGGCAGGTTAATGACGCCGGATTATATTTATGTTTTTGAAAACGATACCGTGGCCGAAGTAATGGATAACATTCGCAGAAATGGAAAGAACAGCGAAACGATTGATGTTATCTACGTAATAAATGATAAAGGTGAATTGATAGATGATATAAGAATAAGAGAATTTCTTATAAATCCTCCTGATAAAAAAGTTTCCGACATTATGGACAGGCGCATGATTTCTCTTAACGCATACCAGGATCAGGAAGAAGCATATAAAGCTTTTAAAATGAATAATCGTGTTGCGCTTCCTGTTGTCAGCAACAGCAATAAATTATTAGGCATTGTTACGGTAGATGACGTGTTGTGGGTTGCAACAGAAGAATTCAGCGAAGACATTCAAAAAATCGGTGGCGCCGAAGCATTAGGAGAACCGTATCTTGATATTTCTCTGTTGAGATTAATTCAAAAACGCGCAGGCTGGCTCATCGCTCTTTTTTTAAGCGAAATGCTCACCGCTTCTGCAATGCAGCATTACCAGGAAACAGGAATATTTTTAAAATTTGTAGATCTTATTCTTTTCATACCACTCATTACTTCCAGCGGCGGCAACAGCGGCTCGCAGGCTTCATCACTCATCATTCAGGCAATGGCATTAGGTGAAGTTGGCATTGCCGATTGGTGGCGCGTGATGCGCAGAGAATTAATGTCTGGTTTTTCGTTGGGCCTGGTATTAGGCATAATAGGTTTTATAAGAGTTTGTTCATGGCAGCTTCTTCATTTTGCTAATTATGGAGACCATTGGTTGCTGATGGCAATAATTATTTTCTTTGCGTTGATAGGCGTTATAATGTGGGGAAGCCTTATCGGTTCCATGCTCCCAATCATACTAAAAAAATTCAAACAGGATCCGGCAACTTCATCCGCGCCCTTCGTTGCTACGTTGGTTGATGTAACCGGCATTGTAATATACTGCACCGTAGCCTTGATAGTTTTAAAAAATATTTTGTAACGGACATTTGTTCTCTTTTCACCATCGTTGCGTCGCACTCTTGTGCATTTAGTTTTCTATTCAGCTATGCATTACAACAGGCAATATGGTTTAAATTATTTTTAATTGCCTCTTTGGGCGAGAAAAAATATATCAAATTTCAAAACTCTTATCTTTGTTTTCATTCAACATTCTTCACAATTAATTGACATGAAAAGATTTTTTTTCTTTCTTTCAGTCGTTGTAATTACGCAGCAAAATTTTGCACAAAATAATCTCGCTCCGCTAACAGTAGAAAAAATAATGCGCGATCCAAAATGGATCGGCACTTCGCCCTCAAATATTTACTGGAGCAACGATGGAAAATATTTATTTTTCAATTGGAATCCGGAAAAAGCGATGAGTGATTCCCTGTATTATATTACAAAAGAAAATCTCATTCCTGCAAAAGCAGATTATCAAATTAAACAAACCATCTTATCATCTAACGGTGTTGTCTATAACCATGCAAGAACCGCATATACATACAGCAAAGACGGCGATATTTTTTTCGCAGATGTAAAATCGGGAAAAGTAAAAAGAATAACACAGACCTCAGATTTTGAAAGCAATCCTTTTTTTTCTTTTTCTGAAACAAGAATTGTTTACACAAAAAATCAAAACCTTTTTGCATGGGATATTGAAACAGGAGAAACAATTCAACTGAGTAATTTTCAAAAAGGAGATGCGCCGGCCCAGGAAAATATTTCGCAAAATCCGCGCAGGCGACAAACAAAAACAACTGATGAAAAAAAAGAAAATCTTAATGCGCAGGAAAAATGGCTTGAGAACGATCAGTTGCAATTATTCGATGTGCTCAAACAACGAAAGCAAAAAAAAGATTTATCAGACTCTCTTAAAAAAATTGCACCTAAGGAAAAAGAATTACGCACTATTTATACTGGCGACAAAAATATCTTTAACATGCAGCTCAGTCCTGATGGAAAATTTATTACTTACGATTTATATAAAAACCCTTCTGATGCGAAGAATACAATCGTTCCAAATTATGTAACAGAAAGTGGCTTCACACAAGATATTCCCGGGAGAGAAAAAGTTGGTGTACCGCAGGCGACCTATGAATTTTTTGTGTTCGACACAGAACATGACACTGTATTTGCGATAAAGACTGATCAAATTCCCGGCATAAAAGATCAGCCTGACTATGTAAAATATTATCCATCGAAAGACACAGCTAAAAAAAATCCGCAATCGCGCGGTGTTATTATTGAAGGACCTTATTGGTCTGAAAAAGAAAATCATGCGGTGCTGGATATTTTTTCGCAGGATTATAAAGATCGATGGCTGATGTTACTTGATACATCGACAGGGAAATTAAAATTGTTAGATCGTCAGCGCGACGAAGCATGGATTGGCGGACCCGGAGTCGGCAATGATCTCGGCTGGATTGATGATAACACATTTTGGTATCAAAGTGAAGCGAGTGGTTATTCTCATTTATACACAGTTAATATTTCAACCGGAGAAAAAAAACAGCTGACAAGCGGCAAATACGAAGTGCAGCGAGCCCGGCTATCTAAAGACAAAAAATATTTTTATATCATTACCAATGAAATTGATCCCGGTGAACAACAGTTTTATCGGTTACCCATCACCGGTAGTAAAGCGGAAAGAATAACTACGATGACAGGCGCAAATGAAGTAACTATTTCACCGGATGAAAAACAGATCGCAATTTTATATTCTTACAGTAACAAACCGTGGGAATTATATTTGCAGGAAAACAAACCGGGCACAACTGCAAAACAAATTACATCACTCGCGCAAAGTGAAGAATTCAAATCTTATCCATGGAGAGATCCGGCAATAATAACTTTTACTGCAAGAGATGGAGCCATTGTTCACGCAAGATTATATCGCACTTCAGTAAATGATCCTGCAAAACCTGCAGTCATCTTTGTTCACGGCGCAGGATATTTGCAAAACGCACATAAATGGTGGAGCTATTACTATCATGAATTTATGTTCAACAATTTATTAGCCGACAATGGCTATACCGTTCTTGATATTGATTATCGTGGCAGCGCGGGCTATGGACGCGATTGGCGAACTGCAATTTACCGGCACATGGGTGGCAAAGATTTAGATGACCAGGTTGATGGTGCAAAATTTCTTACAGAAAAATTCGGTGTTAATCCAAAACATATTGGATTGTATGGAGGTTCTTATGGTGGTTTCATAACGTTGATGGCGATGTTCACAACGCCGGATGTTTTTGCTGCAGGCGCCGGTTTGCGTTCTGTTACGGATTGGGCGCATTATAATCATGGCTATACTGCAGAAATTTTAAACGAACCATTCAATGATAGCATTGCGTATAAACAAAGCTCTCCGATTTATTTTGCTTCAGGCTTAAAAGGACATTTATTAATGTGCCATGGAATGGTTGATGAGAATGTGCATTTTCAGGACATTGTTAGATTAACTCAACGACTGATCGAATTGGAAAAAAATAATTGGGAGCTTGCTGTTTACCCTGTGGAAGATCATGGTTTTGTTGAACCGAGCAGTTGGACTGATGAATACAAGCGCATTTTTAAATTATTCCAGATGTATTTGAAATGATTATGAAAATAATTTCTTCCGTTAACATTTGTTAATTTAAACTTCTCTGCCTTTTTTCTATCACACAATACTTTTCCTAACATCCGATTGTTAAAGATGCGCAATTGAAAAACTCCTGTGCTTTTTTTCAGAAAAATAATAAGTAACTTTAAGATGAGTCAGGAAATGAAAAATATTTCTCACTATATAAATCACAAAAAATAAAATTACACACTATGAAACGGTCTATTTTAATAATGTTGATGATGGTGCTTATTGTTACAGTGGGCACAGCACAACGCAGAGGTGGTGGTTTCCGTGGCGGCGGCGGCTTTCGCGGCGGCGGTGGATATCATGGAGGATACGCTTACCGTGGTGGCGGTTATGGTTATGGCGGTTATCGTTCTTACGGCGGATTGTATTTTGGTTTAGGATTAGGGTTGGGATGGGGGTTAGGATATGGATATTACAATCCCTACTATTATTACGGCTATCCGTATTATTATGGTTATCCTAATTATTATTATCCACCTGCCTATGAGCAAGCGCCGCCGCAACAATATAATCCGCAGTACAATAATCCTCCGGCAAATTCCTACAACGATAGACAAAATGGCAATGATGGATATTATAAGAATGATACCATTCATTCGCAAAATCCGGCAACCCTTGGTCCCGGTCCTTCCGAAAATGGTTCGTCTTCCTCACGGTCATGGGTACCTGCACATTGGAAACATACCGATGAAGGCTGGATATGGATTGATGGCTACTGGAAGAACCAATAAACAAAAAGAAATTGTTGAATATTGTTTTAATGCTCTCTTAGCGAGAGCATTTTTATTTGTTGTCATAACCATGATTTTATCCTTATTTATTTGATTATCCTGAAAATAATTATCAGCTGAATCAGGAAAATCAGGTTGAAATCGTGGTTGAGACAAATGCTCAATAGAATTCATGCCGTACAAGAGTGCGACGCAACGATGATGAAAAGAATTACAAATGCCGGAAACAAAATAAATTAATAAATAATAATTAAGAATTAATAATTAGGAAAGACAAATCAAAAAAAGAAATCAGACATCTCAAAATCAGAAATTCTATTTTGTATTTCATACTTCTATTTTCTATCTTCTATTTTCTATCTTTGCGCGTTAAATTGTAAATAGAAATTTTTATGTGCGGAATTGTTGCTTACATCGGACAAAAAGAAGCTTATCCTATTATTTTAAAAGGATTGAAACGTTTGGAATATCGCGGCTACGATAGCGCCGGCGTTGCATTACTCAACGACGGATTAAAAGTGTACAAGAAAAAAGGTAGAGTTTCCGAATTGGAAGAAAGTTTGATCGGAAAAGATTTACATGCTCACGCAGGAATTGGTCACACACGCTGGGCAACGCACGGAGAACCGAGTGATCGTAATGCGCATCCGCATACTTCTGCAAGTGGAAAACTGGCGATGATACATAATGGCATCATTGAAAATTACGGGCAGTTAAAAACAGAGCTTACTAAAAAAGGATACACTTTCATCAGCGACACGGATACGGAAGTGTTGCTGAATTTTATTGAAGATATCCAGACAAATAATAATTGCGAATTGGAAGAAGCGCTTCGCATCGCATTAAAAAGAGTTGTTGGCGCTTATGTAATTATTCTTCTCGATAAAGATAATCCCGATACAATTATTGCTGCACGAAAAGGAAGTCCTCTGGTGATTGGTATTGGCAAAGGCGAACATTTTCTTGCGTCGGATGCATCGCCGATTATTGAATATACAAATGAAGTTGTGTACGTGAACGATTATGAACTGGCAATCATCAAAGCAGATGAATTGATTTTAAAAAACCTTGGCAACGAAAAAATCACGCCATTTGTTCAAAAGTTAGATTTGGAATTAGCAGCGTTGGAAAAAGGCGGTTATGATCATTTCATGCTGAAAGAAATTTTTGAGCAACCAGATACAATATTTGATTGTTTGCGCGGCCGCCTCGATATTAATTCTGCAACAATCACAATGGCTGGTGTGCAAAATAATATCGACCAGTTAATAAATGCAAAACGCATAGTTATGGTTGCCTGCGGAACCAGCTGGCATGCGGGTTTGATTGCTGAATATGTTTTTGAAGAATTGTGCCGGACCCCAGTTGAAGTAGAATATGCATCTGAGTTTCGTTACAGAAATCCTATCGTACATAATGGAGATGTGATTTTTGCAATTTCACAAAGTGGTGAAACTGCCGACACGATCGTTGCTATCGAAAAAGCAAAAGAGCATGGCGCGTTTATTTTTGGCGTGGTGAATGTTGTTGGTTCTTCCATTGCGCGCATTTCTCATGCCGGCGCTTATACGCATGCTGGCCCGGAAATTGGCGTAGCAAGTACAAAAGCGTTCACGGCACAATTAGTTGTGCTCACGATGATCGCTTTGAAAATATCTTTTGAAAAGAAAACAATTGATAGCTCGAGGTACATTCATTTGCTGAATGAATTGCACAATGTTCCAGAAAAAGTAAAAGAGGTATTGCAGCTTGATGATCATATAAAAAAACTCGCAGAAAAATATTCCTATGCAAAAGATGCGCTTTATCTCGGGCGTGGTTATAATTTTCCCGTGGCGCTCGAAGGCTCGTTGAAGCTGAAAGAAATTTCTTACATCCCCGCAGCAGGTTATCCGGCCGGAGAAATGAAACACGGACCAATTGCATTAGTTGATGAAACTTTGCCGGTATTATTTGTTGCAACAAAAGGTTCTCATCACGAAAAAATCATCAGCAATATCCAGGAAATAAAAGCGCGAAAAGGAAGAGTGATTGCAATTATAACTGAAGGAGATGATATTATTGAGAAGTTAGCAGATGATGTTATCATTGTGCCGGAAGCGGATGAATTGATTGCGCCGATGCTCAACGTAATTCCATTGCAATTGCTCGCGTATTATATCGGTGTTGCGAAAGGATATGACGTAGATAAACCGCGCAATCTTGCAAAAAGTGTAACTGTGGAGTAGTTTAGAGTTTATAGTTTTGAGTTTGTAGTTTGGAGTTCTTCGATTTGAAGTTTGTTTATTTTTTTTCAATATCATTTCTTTTTTTGGTTGAGGATTTTGTAAAGAAAATTGGAATGAAGGCGCTGAATAATGTTACTAAAGATGAAATCACAGTAGCACAAAGGTTCAATCAAACATCCTATCCTGATCCCGCCTAAGGCGGGACGTTTTCGGGTGTGCTTTTTTTATTCTTTTTTGCACAAGCAAAAAAGAATAAAAAAAAATAAAATAGTATTTACATTCACATCATGAAAAAAATTCTGTCATTATCCTTTTTATTTTTTCTTTCTTTCAAAATTTTTGCGCAGCAAACAAGCTATACAATTAATATTTCTTCTGTTCCGTCGCAGCATAAAGTAATTGTGAAAGTAAATGATCGGCGATTCACAGAATTTATTTATCCGGATACATTGGAGAAACCTGTTCTCTATCCGATCTATGCGCCGGATGGACAAATAGTAACTCGCGGTTTTCCAATCGTCCCGCGACCGGGTGAGCCGGCAGATCATCCGCATCATATAGGTTTATGGCTTAATTATGAAAATGTAAATGGTCTTGACTTCTGGAATAATTCTTATGCAATTCCTCCGGAGAAAAAAAATATGTACGGCTGGATAAGAACTAACGGTATTGAACAAGTAAAAAGTGGTAACGAAGGAATTCTTGAATATGAAGCCGACTGGACGGATCAGAAAAAGAATATTTTATTAAAAGAGACAACCACTTTTATTTTTAGCGCTAATGATAAAGAAAGAATCATAGATCGCACAACAACATTAACTGCAAAGCAGGATATTTTATTTAAAGATGCTAAGGATGGGTTTTTAGGTTTGCGTGTTGCGCATGAACTGGAATTACCTTCAAAAGATGAACGCCAATTTATTGATGATAAGGGAAACATTACAAAAGTTGCTGCAAACAATAATTCGGGAGTAACCGGAAATTATCTCACCAGCGAAGGAAAAGAGGGAGACAGCGCATGGAGCACAAGAGCAAAATGGTGTATGCTCTACGGAAAAATAAAAGAAGATACAATCAGTATTGTAATTATTGACGACCCGAAAAACCCGGGATACCCAACTTACTGGCATGCGCGAGGCTATGGATTGTTTGCTGCAAATCCGCTCGGACAAAAAATTTTCAGCAACGGCAAACAGGAATTGAATTTCAATTTGAAAAAAGGAAAGTCTGTAACATTTCATTATTGCATAGTCATCGCTTCGGGAAAAGAAAAATTATCTGTTAATGAAATTGAAAAGCTAAGCAAGGGTTTTCCAAACTGATTCGAAAATGAAGTCCATCACCCGCCTTCTTTTATTATAAGTGGATTATTTTTTCTGCTGATACTAACGCCTTCATATATG
This sequence comes from Chitinophagia bacterium, assembly GCA_963774065.1. GTDB lineage: Bacteria > Bacteroidota > Bacteroidia > Chitinophagales > Chitinophagaceae > Puia. The sequence goes on along the minus strand of CAVZDO010000003.1, from coordinate 357,804 downwards.
CTAATTGGGAATAAAAAATTCTTTATCACAAACAAACAGACCATACATTTGTTATAACAAATAATTCATTTTGCTGAAACAGCAAAAATGGTAATTTTACCTGTTAACCTTAAACGAAACATTATATGCAAACAAAAAATCTCACTTTAATAATTGTTCTTGGATTAATTGTTATTCTCTTTTTTTGGGGATGCGGCGGGTACAATAAAATTGTAACTGCAGACCAGGATGTAAAAGGCAAATGGTCGGCTGTTGAAGCGCAATACGAACGCAAGAAAAATTTGTATGAAAATGTAGTCAACACTATCAAAGGTTCTGCAAAAAATGAAGATACTACGCTCATAAAAATTATCCAGATGCGTGCACGCATTCCGGCAATAGATCCTAACAATCCGCAAACATTAAACGCGGCAAATCATCAGTTGGATCAGATGAAGCAATCTATCATTAATATAAGTGTAGAAGCATACCCAACAATACAAACAACGCAGGCCTTCAGAGATTTCCAGGCGCAAATTGAAGGAACAGAAAATCGTGTGACTGTTGCAATACGGGATTGGTCTCAATCAGTTCAGGATTACAATACAATGGTTGTGCGTTTCCCCGGTCGGATACTTGCTTCACTTTTCGGCTATAAAGAAAAACCATATTTCAAGGCCGATGAAGGAGCTAAGGATACCAAAGTTGATTTTGGAAGTTGAGCGGGGCGAAAAATATTTTGAGAAATATTCACCATTAACCATTGATGATTCACGATGAGTGCATTTCCTTTTTTTAAAAGAAAAGACTTTTTCACTGAAGCAGAAAAAAAGCAGATAGTGAATGCAATTCAGCTGGCTGAAAAGCAAACCAGCGGCGAAATTCGCGTTTACGTGGAAAGCCGTTGCCGTTTCGTTAACCCGCTTGACAGAGCTGCTGAAGTTTTTTCTCATTTAAAAATGCAAAAAACAGTTGGGCACAACGCTGCGCTGGTATATGTTGCAATGAAGGATCGCCAGCTTGCATTATTTGGCGATAAAGCAATTCATGAAAAAGTAGGAGATGCTTTCTGGAATGAAAAAGTAAAAATCATTTTATCTCATTTCGGAAAAGAAAATTATGCTGAAGGCTTGGTAAGAATCATCACCGAAATTGGCGAAGCATTGCATAATTATTTTCCTTACGATGGAAGTACAAATAAAAACGAATTACCAGATGATATTGTGTTTGGAAGATAAACAAGAGATTAATTAATGAAGAAACTATTAGCGCTACTATTTATTTTATCGGGCATTTTTTGTGTTGCTCAAAACATTCCGCCAAAGCCTAATCCTCCGAGGCTGGTTAATGATTTTGCTCATGCAATGACTGCCGATCAAATCAGCGCGCTCGAACAAAAATTAGTTGCTTATGATGATACTTCTTCCATTCAAATCGCGGTGGTTACAGTTCCTACAACCGGCGATTATGCCATTGAAGATTATGCTTTGAAAATTTTGCGCGACTGGGGCGTTGGCAATAAAAAAACAAACAACGGAATTGTAATACTTGCTGCAATTAATGATCACAAAGTTTATATAGCAACGGGCTATGGAATGGAAGGTTCTGTACCCGATATTACTGCAAAAGAAATTGTAGAGAATGATATTGTGCCGAATTTTAAGAACAACGATTTTTATGGCGGCTTTAATAATGCAGCTGATGATATTATTAAAGCATCTGCCGGAGAATACAAAGCTCCCGCAGGCTATAACCAGCACGGGCATGGTGTTACAGGCGGCACTATTATCGGGATAATTATTTTCATTTTTGTAATTCTTATAGTTATCTCACGCGGTGGCCGCGGTGGCGGTGGAATGTTTAACGGCGGCGGATTTCTTCCGTGGATATTACTTTCTATGTTGAACAATGGCGGCAGAAGTGGTGGTGGCGGTTTTGGTGGAGGTGGAGGATTTGGCGGCGGTGGAGGCGGCTTTGGGGGATTCGGCGGCGGAAGCGGCGGCGGCGGCGGAGCTGGCGGCAGCTGGTGAGAGAATCAAAAAGGTAATTATGTATCTGCCGTTGCATCACGATTCTCCTTCATAACATCGTCAAGTTCCTTCGTAACATCGTCATGTTCCTTTATAACTTCATCAAGTTTCATCGTAACATCGCCATGTTCCTTCATAACTTCGTCAAGTTTCATCGTAACATCGGCATGTTCCTTTAGAACATCGTAAAGTTCCTTCGTTGCATTGTCATCTTCCTTCATTGTATCGCCAAACTCCTCTATTGCGATGCGTCACTCCTTCGTTGTGATGCCATCCTCCTTCGCAGGATTGTCATCTTCCTTTATAGGATTGCCGTCCTCCTTCGTTGCATTGGCATCCTCTATGGTCGTTAATCAATCCTAAGTGGCTTATTTCGTATGCATTACCGTTATAAAACAAAACAGCAACCAGAATTTTACTGGTTGCTGTTTTATTGAAATAAATTTTTCAACCCTAATCAACAATTCAACTTTTCAACCCATCCACTTCACATCAAAATCCTTTCTTAGGGTCGCCAATTTTTGATCTTATATAATCAGCCTGATCTTTCATTCCTGCTGCATCTTTTTTTGTTGCAAGAGTTTTTAAGATATTATTATTGATATAGGGATCGGTATTAGCGCGCGCCTGCGACGGAATTGCATCCCGAAATTTTACAATTTCATCAACACCTCTTTTCAAATTATCTATGTTCTTAACTTTCGCCAGCAGGTTACTGTACGTTGTAAGAAACCTAAATTTAGTCTGGCTAACGGGCATTTTGCTAAAGTTATCAGTGATGATGTCAAAATCATTTTCATCGCCGTATTTTATAAGAACATTCGCAATTGCATTAGTCAATTTTCCTTTTGCAGGATATTTTGATAACTTTTTTGCATCGTTAAAAGCTTCGGTGCTGTCGATCATAGATAAGGCATCCAACGCGCTTCCTGCAACACTGTATGATGAATCATTAACGGCTTTTTCAAACAATGGTTTGTATTCTGGTTTTTTGTATTGGGCTAATGCTGTAATCGCACTTGCGCGAACAACTGTTCTTGCATCATGGGCTGCAATGTCCGCCAGTATTGGTTCTGCGGCTTGTTTAACTGCATCTTTTTTTAAATCGAGTTTTCCGATAGTGTACATTCTCAATCCAAAGAATTTATCTTTCATGGCGAGCATTAATAGATCGAGCGCTTTTGGATCGTCCTGGTTTTTCAAACAGTAATCAATTGCTTCGCGGCGATCCAAATACAATCCTGCATATTTATATTGATGAATAAAGTTCTCGAGAGTTTTGTTATCTTTCTTTTCACACAAAACTATTTTGTCGCCATCAACATTTATTAAATCAGGTTTTGTATCATAAGAAAAAGTGAACGTATCCGTCCTGTCTTCAACCCAAACTTTGTGGCGTTCTTTTTTTACTCCGTTATAAATATCTATAGCAATCGGAAGTTTAAAAATGTTGTTGCTGTCCTGCGTTTGATTGATGATGACTTTTACATTTTTTGCATTATCGTCGTACACGTAATCGATATTTAATTTTGGATATCCCTTATTAAAATACCATTGATTCCAATACCAGTTCATATCCTGCCCGGTCACTTCTTCAAACGCCAAACGAAGTTGGTGCGCTTCGCCGGTTTTAAATTTATTTGTTGTGAGATATAAATTCAACGCTTTAAAAAATGCGCTGTCGCCAACATAATTGCGCAGCATGTTTAAAATGCGGCCGCCTTTTTGGTAAGAAACTCCGTCAAAAACATCTTCACGGTTTGAATAATAAAACCGAACGAGGTTGTAATCGTCGCCTTCTTTAGCGCCCTCAATAAAACCTTCCATTGCTTTGTAACTATGATCGTCGGCTGCATCTTTTCCGTATTTATGTTCTGCCCAAAGCATTTCACTGAAATCAGCAAAGGATTCATTAACGGTAATATTGCTCCACGATTCGCAGGTTACCAAATCGCCAAACCACTGATGAAATAATTCGTGCGCAATAACATCTTCGTCAAAATCATAGGTGTCGTCTAACAATTGGCGACTTGTTTTATTTAAAAATTCTCCGTGCAAAGTTGCAGTTGTGTTTTCCATAGCGCCGGAAACATAATCGCGCACAACAATCTGGTCGTATTTTGGCCAGGGATAATCAATGCCCAGGGTTTTTGAATAGAACGCGATCATCTCGGGAGTGTTTCCAAAAATTTGTTTTGCATAAGGAGCGTAAGCCTTTTCCATGTAGTAATCAACAGGCTTATTTTTATAATGATCATGAACAATTGCAAAATCGCCAACGGCCATCATAAACAAATACGGCGCATGCGGCAGATCCATTTTCCAATCGTCGGTGCGTGTGCCATCAGCATTTTTTTTCTGAGCAACGAGCATTCCGTTGGAAAGAGTTACGTATTTATCAGGCACAGTCATAATAATTTCATCCGTCGTTTTTTGATCGGGCTTATCAATTGTCGGGAACCATGCCGAGTTTGATTCTGTTTCACCCTGCGTCCAGATTTCAGTTGGCTTATCTTTTTCTTCTCCTTTTGGGTTGATAAAATACAAACCCTTGGCATCGCTAATCGCCGCACTGCCTTCAACTTTCAGCTCGTTAGGTTTGGAAGTGTAATCGAGATAGATGGTATATTTTTCTTCCTTCTTGTAAGTTTTATCGAGATGAATTCTTAAAATCATACCATCGTAATCGTATTTCAACGGCTCGTTATTTCCATTTTTTACCACTGCGATTTTATGAATATCCATTCCCTTTGCATCGAGCGTAAGAGAATCGGTAGGATAGAAATGTGGTATTAAAGTAACCCATTCTTTTCCGTACATGTAGGATTTATCGTAATCAAATTTTACATCCAGTTTTGTGTGAACAAGATCGTTGATTTTTGTAGCAGAACCCCTGTAAATTTTTTTCCAGGATTCATCTTTTTCAATCGTCGGTTGGGCATAAATTACCACGCAGGCAAACAAGCAAACTAATAATAACTGTGTTTTTTTCATATTAAATTATTAAAAGGCCTAAAGATAATAGTTGGTATGGTTAACAGGTACAAAAATTGTATAAAAGGTCAAACACACTATACAATTAATTAGATTTGCTGGTTTAGAAATAGAATTATCATGAAAATCCGGGTTGTTGCATTACTAATGATGGTACAAATACATGTGCTGGCGCAGAGAAATCATTTCATTGCAATTCAGTCGGAAAATAAACAACCATATTACGCCAGGGTAGATGCAAATGTTTTCAATTCTTCTGCAATCGGGCATCTTATTATTCCACAGCTTACCGAAAGTACAT
>CAVZDO010000003.1:0-347500 GCA_963774065.1 Chitinophagia bacterium | reverse complement strand
GATAGTGAACCAGTACCGTAAGGGAAAGGTGAAAAGCACCCCAAACAGGGGAGTGAAATAGTACCTGAAACCATGCGCCTACAAGCGGTCGGAGCATAGCAATATGTGACGGCGTGCCTTTTGCATAATGAGCCTACGAGTTGCTCCTCACTGGCAAGGTTAAGTTCTTTAGTAACGGAGCCGTAGCGAAAGCGAGTCCAAATAGGGCGCTTAGTCAGTGGGGGCAGACGCGAAACTTTGTGATCTATCCATGAGCAGGTTGAAGGTGTGGTAACACATACTGGAGGACCGAACTCATTAGCGTTGAAAAGCTATGGGATGACTTGTGGATAGGGGTGAAAGGCCAATCAAACTGAGAGATAGCTCGTTCTCCCCGAAATGTTTTTAGGAACAGCCTCGGATAATAGAAGTGTGTTAGAGGTAGAGCTACTGATTGGGCTAGGGGGCTTCATCGCCTGCCAAACCCTGACAAACTCCGAATGCTAACACATATCTCCGGGAGTGAGGCTGCGGGCGCTAAGGTCCGTGGCCGAGAGGGAAATAACCCAGATTAGCAACTAAGGTCCCTAATACGTAGTTAAGTTGAACAAACGAAGTTTGAATCCTATAACAGCCAGGATGTTGGCTTGGAAGCAGCCATTCATTTAAAGAGTGCGTAACAGCTCACTGGTCGAGGGTTCAGGCACGGAAAATAATCGGGCATCAAACTACGAACCGAAGTTCTAAGATCGCCACTTTGTGGATGATCGGTAGGGGAGCATTGAAACCTGCTGCGAAGGTGTACGGTAACGTATGCTGGAGCGGTTTCAAACGAAAATGTAGGCATAAGTAACGATAAATAAGGTGAAAAACCTTATCGCCGTAAGTCTAAGGGTTCCTGATCAACGTTAATCGGATCAGGGTTAGTCGGGTCCTTAGGAAAACCCGAAAGGGGCATCTGATGGAAATCTGGTTAATATTCCAGTACCCGCTTTAGTTTCGACGAGGCGACGGGGTAGTGAAAGGACTGCGTGGCAACGGATGTTCACGTTAAAGGGTGTAGTTATAAGCTGTGCAGGCAAATCCGCACGGTTTGGCGAACCTGATAGTACAGCAAAGCTTCGGCAGCGCTGATAATGTCCCTAATCAAACCCCCAAGAAAAACCTCTAAGGTGTGGCTAAAGCGGCCCGTACCGCAAACCGACACAGGTAGACGAGAAGAATATTCTAAGGCGCTCGGGTGAGCCGTGGAGAAGGAACTCGGCAAATTGACGCTGTAACTTCGGGATAAAGCGTACCTTCTTCGGAAGGTCTCAGTAAAATGGTTCAACCAACTGTTTAACAAAAACACAGGGCCCTGCAAAATCGCAAGATGACGTATAGAGCCTGATACCTGCCCGGTGCTGGAAGGTTAAGGAAGGGTGTTCGTCGCAAGACAAAGCTCCTGACTGAAGCCCCAGTAAACGGCGGCCGTAACTATAACGGTCCTAAGGTAGCGAAATTCCTTGTCGGGTAAGTTCCGACCTGCACGAATGGTCTAATGAGTTGAACGCTGTCTCCTCCACGAGCCCGGTGAAATTGTAGTATCGGTGAAGATGCCGGTTACCCGTCACGGGACGGAAAGACCCCGTGAACCTTCACTACAACTTTGCATTGATTTTGAATTACGGATGTGTAGAATAGTTGGGACGCTTTGAAGCAGTGGCGCTAGCCATTGTGGAGCGGTCGTTGAAATACCAACCTTCTTTGATTTAGAATCTAATCCCTTGCGGGAAACAGTGCATGGTGGGTAGTTTGACTGGGGTGGTCGCCTCCTAAAGTGTAACGGAGGCTTGCAAAGGTACCCTCAGCATGGTTGGTAATCATGCATAGAGCATATTAGTATAAGGGTGCTTGACTGTGAGGCATACAGGCCGAGCAGGAGCGAAAGCTGGCTAAAGTGATCCGGCGGTTCTGCATGGAAGGGCCGTCGCTCAAAGGATAAAAGGTACTCCGGGGATAACAGGCTGATCTCCCCCAAGAGCTCATATCGACGGGGAGGTTTGGCACCTCGATGTCGGTTCGTCACATCCTGGGGCTGGAGAAGGTCCCAAGGGTTCGGCTGTTCGCCGATTAAAGTGGCACGTGAACTGGGTTCAGAACGTCGCAAGACAGTTCGGTCCCTATCTGTGATGGGCGTCAGTAAATTGAGTGGACATGACCTTAGTACGAGAGGACCGGGTCGTACGTGCCGCTGGTGTATCTGTTGTGCCGCCAGGTGCAGTGCAGAGTAGCTACGCACGGACAGGATAAACGCTGAAAGCATCTAAGCGTGAAACCTTCCACAAGATGAGTTTACTTTTAAGGGTCGTCAAAGACTATGACGTTGATAGGCTACAGGTGTAAAAGTGGTAACACTAAAGCCGAGTAGTACTAATTGCCCGTATGCTTTAATTTTTTATTTTGCTCGTATTACAACATCCCAATATGACATTATTAGCTGGTAGCTATTAGCCAATAGCCGTTAGCTTTATTTTCTTATGGTGGTTTTGCCGAGGGTGTTCACCTCTTCCCATACCGAACAGAGTAGTTAAGCCCCTTATGGCCGATGGTACTGCACCAAAATGCGGGAGAGTAGGTAGCTGCCATATTCATTGAAAGCCTTTCAGTTTTTTGCTGAAAGGCTTTTTTATTTCTATCCTTAATTGACTTCATTAAAATTTATTTTTCAAAGATTCTTCTTTTCTCTTTCAGTAGATTTGTTTTGAAATAACGCTGTATGAAAAAATCACTCTTTTGTATTTTTATATTATTTGCAATTACTAACGGTAATGCATATGCGCAAACTGGATGGGTAAGTCTTTTTGATGGAAAAACGCTTCATGGCTGGAAAAAACTTGCCGGAACTGCAGAGTACAATGTAGAAAATGGAAATATCGTAGGCACAACCGTTGCCAACTCCGGAAATACTTTTTTAGTTACGGAAAAAGAATTCGGCGACTTTGTTTTGGAGATGGATGTAAAGATTGATGACACAAGTTCCAACTCCGGCGTACAATTACGTAGCCATTACGATGAGAATGGTCATAACGGAAAAGGATTGGTATATGGATATCAATTTGAAATCGATCCGTCCTCACGAAGATGGTCAGGTGGAGTCTATGATGAAGGCAGAAGAGAATGGTTATACCCTGCTTCGTTGAATGAAAAATCACAAAGCGCTTTCAAAGTTGGAAAATATAATCACATTAAAGTCGAATGTATCGGCAATGAAATAAAAACGTGGATCAACAATGTTGCTGTTGCTTATGTTGTAGATACAATGGATGCAAGGGGTTTTATCGGTTTGCAGGTGCATGCAATTTATAAACCGGAATTTGCCGGGGAGAAAGTCTATTTTAAAAATATCCGCATTAAAACGACTGAGATAAAACCCACTTCATTTCCTGCAGGTGTTTATGTGCTGGATAATATTCCGAATACGCTTACCCGTTTTGAAAATAATAACGGATGGAAATTATTATTTAACGGAAGAACAACTGCAGGTTGGCGCGGCGCATATAAATCCGGCTTTCCTGAAAAAGGCTGGGCAATAAATGATGGTGTACTCACGGTTCTCGCATCCGAGGGAAAAGAAGGCGGCAACGGCGGAGATATTGTCACCACAGATGAATACAGCGCTTTTGATTTGTCGTTTGATTTTAAACTTACTCCCGGAGCAAACAGCGGCGTAAAATATTTTGTGACACTGAGCGAACATAATCAAGGCTCAGCAATTGGTTTGGAATATCAGTTGCTCGATGATTCATTACATCCCGATGCAAAACTGGGCAGAGATGGAGATCGCACGCTCGCATCACTATATGATTTGATTCCTGCAAATAAACAAAAACGTTTTATTCATCCTATTGGTCAATGGAACACAGGAAGAATTATTGTTTATCCCAATAATCACGTTGAACATTATTTAAACGGCGTGAAAGTTTTGGAATATGAACGCGGCTCGAAAGAATTTCGCGACCTGGTTGCGATCAGCAAATATAAAATCTGGAATAATTTCGGAGAAGCAAAACAAGGGCATATTCTTTTGCAGGATCACGGCAACGAAGCAAGTTTTCGCAGTATTAAAATTCGTGAACTAAAATAAGTTGAATAGTTTACAGGATGATATGTTGAAAAGTCAGAGAGCCTAAGAATTTATCAAACCTCTCAACGTTTCAACTAATCAGACCGATCTTCGGCTCCCAACCATTTTCATATTCTCTTCTCCATAATTTCATTGCACCATCATCATTTATTACGTGACCATTTTGTGAGTCGCAATGCAATGTTCTTCCTGTTCGTTGAGAAATATTTGCGAGATGACAAAGCAAAACACTTTTCTGTGCTTCGTCAACAGGTGAATTTAGCGTTGCTTCACCGCGAATTGTTTTTATAAAATTTTCGAAATGATATAGATCAAGATTTCCAGTTGCGCTGATCGGATTTGTCGGATCTGCCGCAGTATCCGGTTTCACTTCTTTCACTAATTTATTTTTTTCATCAAAAATTTTATAATCGCCACCACCAAGATTTACTAGCGAACCTTTATCTCCGTAAATAATAAATCCGCGGCCTGCATTTTCAACAGGATAATTATTGCAGCTGCGGCCTTCCCACGAAATAGATTTTGTATCGTCAAATTCAAAACTCGCAACTTGCGTATCGGGAGTTTGCCAATCATCTTTAAATGCGTAACGTCCTCCCGCCGAAACAACTTTGGTGGGGTAATCAACTCCCAAAAACCAGCGGCAGCAATCAATTTCATGCGTTCCGTTATTGCACGCTTCACCAGTTCCCCAATGCCAAAACCAATGCCAGTTGTAATGAACTAAATTATCCTGGTAATCTCTGCGCGGCGCCGGACCTTGCCACAATTCAAAATCCAATGTAGCTGGCACGGGAATTTTTTTTCCATACCCGATCGATTTGCGTTCGTTCGTATACCACGCTTTTGCAAAATACGCGTTGCCGATAATTCCGTCGCACACTTGCTTCGCAGCTTCAATCAACGTTGGCATTGAGCGACGCTGATTACCCATTTGAATATGTTTTCCATATTTATGCAAAGCTTGTGCAAGCAATTCCCCTTCGTACGGGTTTTGCCCGCAGGGTTTTTCTACATACACATGCTTGTTATGTTGCACGCCCATGATCGCCGCCGGCGTATGCCAATGGTCGGGCGCGGCAATCAGCAACGCATCAAAATCTTTTAACTCCAGCAATTTGCGGATGTCTTTATAAACTGTTGGTTTGCGCGGCGCATCTTTTAATGCATTCAATCCGTTTTGAATCGCGCCATCTTCCACATCGCAGATATATGCCACTTCCACATTTGGCAATTGCGAATAACATTTTGCCAGATAAGAACCACGACTGTTCACGCCCATCACTGCAACAATAACTTTATTGCTTGGTGCATTTTTCCCAAACAACGGGAAATTAATTATGGTAACACCTGCAGAAGCAAACGATGTATTCTTAATAAAATCTCTGCGCTTCATAAATTTTTTTTATTAGTAAAGATAAAACTTTCACGAATTACGATTTTAGAATTACGAAATACGATTTCTTACATTAAATCATGCTTCATTTTTTTTTACTTTTTACTTTTTAATTATTTTGGTACCAACATTTGTTCGCTCTTCAGCATCGTTGCGTCGCAATCCTTTCATCGGTTGTGCCACTATTGAGCTTCAGTTTGCGGATGTATTTTCCAAAGTATTTTATAAGTTTAAAAAAAGATAATAACTCTTTTTGGAAAATCATTTCTTTTTTTATTAAATTCAATATAGATTTTTGAATTAACTGATCACCAAAACTTATTTTATGCGTTTTAAATTACTCCCAACAATTTTATTACTTACAATCGGTTTTATTGCAAATGCACAAACCCTGCAACAATGGACGTGGAACACCTATAAAATAAAATTTAAAGCTCCCGATAACCTTGTTGTCAAAAAAAATGATGCAACAGTTTATGAAGCCGGCAATAGCACAATGTACCTGGATATTTATCCCCGTTCCGGCGAAAATCTCACTTACGACGGAATGAAAAATGCAATTATTAAATGGGCAAACAGCAGTAACCTTTCATACGATGCACAAAATTCCGATGGAAATAATCAGCCTATTTACATTCAAAATCTCAATGGTTACTGGGGTTGTGCTATTGATGGCACCAGCAATAGCCTTCCCGCATCAATAATGCTTATTGTTGATCCCAATCACCCAGACCTCAGTTTTTATATCTGGATAAATTATTCCAAAGAATATTATCACGATGCGATTGCAGTATTAAAGAGTTTTACTCCTATGTAAGTAAATCATTTTTTTGGCATAAAGTCATATGCGAATGGAAATCGAAAATAAAAACGTATGTGCCTTGCCGTTAGTAAGGCGCTGAATAGAATTTCAATAGTACAAGAGTGCGACGCAACGATGCTCAATAAAGATATATCGTCCGGAACATAATTATTTTATTCACTTATCGGATTTGCAGTAATTTTGGGAAACGATTATTTTATCCGTTAAAGTGATTTGCCATGAAGGAATCCGAAAAAATTAAAAGAGCTGTTGAGCGAACTAAAAAAGCGCTTCAACTCAGACCTGCTCTTGGAAGAGGAACAGGAGTTTCCAAAATATCAATTACAAACGGTCTTACCTGTGAGATACAAGAAGGCGAATGGAAATTCAAAGCAGACATGCCTGAGCCCGCAGGTGGCGCTAACTCGGCCCCAACGCCCGGCGTTTATGGACGTGCCGCTTTGGGATCTTGCCTTGCAATCGGGTATATGATGAAAGCGGCGGAGATGAATATTTCTATAGAGAAGCTTGAAGTGGAAGTGCAGGCAGATTACGATGACGGCGCTTTATTTGGTACTGCTGAAAAAAATATTCCGCCTGGTTATCTTGAGATTCGTTATTCAGTAAATATTGAAAGCGATGACCCGCCGGAGAAAATTACAGAGATGCTGAATAATGCTGATGCGCATAGCCCTTACCTTGATGTTTTTTCCCACGCCCAAAATTGTGTAAGGAAAGTAAATATTATTTCTGCAAAAACAATTGCCTGATGGAACCTTCATTGCAAAGGCGTGTGCAGCGCTATGGATGGGATAAGGCTTCCGCCTATTATGAAGATTCGTGGCAGGCGCAATTGCAGCCTGCGCATGATGCGCTTTTAAATACAGCTAAGATTAATTCGGGAGAAAAAATAATTGATGTCGCAAGCGGCACAGGACTTATTAGTTTTCGTGCATTGCATGAAGCCGGAAAAAACGGGTTTGTTCTTGGAACAGATATCTCAGAAAAAATGGTGCAGTTGGCCAATGAAGCTGCAATAGAAAATAATTTTTCAAATATTCGATTTGAAAGAATGGATGCGGAAGAATTGACAGCAGAAGATAATACTTACGATGTTGCGCTTTGTGCACTCGGGCTGATGTATGTGGTTAATCCTGTTTCTGCATTAAAACAAATGTATCGTGTTTTGAAACCAAATGGTCGTTGTGCAGTTGCTGTTTGGGGAAAAAGGAGTAGCTGCGGTTGGTCCGATATATTCGAGATCGTTGATAAAAGAGTTTCGTCGGAAGTGTGCCCGATGTTTTTCAATTTAGGTAATGATAGTATGCTGGAAAAAAGTTTTGAAGTTGCCGGATTTTCAAAAATTCAGACAGAAAAAATAAATTCTTCTTTGCAGTATAACTCTCCTGAAGAAGCCTGCACTGCAGCATTTGAAGGCGGACCGGTTGCGTTGGCGTATTTTAAATTTTCCGACAATGTGAAAATGGAAGCTAAAAATGAATATCTCGCTTCTATTGAAAAATATAAAAATGGAAATACTTATGCAGTGCCCGGCGAGTTTATTATTGGCATTGGATATAAATAATAATTTGCGTGCTGCGTTATGTATGAGCATCATATAAATTCCTGCCCGGGCTATTTCTTTACATACACTTCCTTTCCATTTACAATTGTTCTTAAAACTTTTATGTCGCGGATTTTTTCAGGAGCAATGCTAAAAATATCGTCCGACAGCACAACAAAATCCGCGAGCATTCCGGACTTTAGCTTGCCTAATTTATTTTCCTGGAAACCTGCATAAGCATTATTAACTGTGTAACATTTCAATGCCTGCTCAACGGAAATTTTTTCGTCAGGAAACCATCCGTTCGGATTTTTATCATCGAGAGTTCTTCTGGTAACGGCTGCATAAATTCCTGCAATCGGATCGAGAGGAGCAACAGTCCAGTCGGAGCCAAACGTAACATTGGCGCCGGTTGCAAGCAAGCTTTTAAACGCATAGGTGCGTTTTAATCTTTCACTGTCCAAACGTTTGAAAGCCCATTTGCCATCATCAATTGCATGATAGGGTTGCATGGAAGGAATTACATGCAGCATTGCAAATTTTGAGATAGCCATTGCTGTTAGATGCTGTGCGTGCTCCACACGAAAACGTCTGTCCTTATTTCCATTTTTATTTTCCGCTTCTTCGTACACACTTAATATCCAGTCGTTCGCTCTGTCGCCAATAGCGTGGGTTGCAACATGCAGCCCGGCTGAATCTGCAGATAAAATCCATTTTCGTAAAAGATTTGTATCGGTAACCAGCAATCCCGTTTTCGTTGGCGCATCCAAATACGGTTTGTAAAACCATGCAGTTGTTGAGCCAAGCGAGCCATCAACAAAACCTTTCAACCCGCCCCAGCGCAGCATATCATCACCCCAACCTTCTTTTTTCACAAATGAATCGAGCTTTGCCCAAGTGCGTATAGGCACAAAAGAATAAATTCTTAAATCCAATTTATTATTTGCATGTGCTCTGCGATAGGTTGCCATATCAGCCCAACCACCATAGGTGCTCATATCGTGCACTTGTGTTACGCCATGCTGAAATGCATGCTGCACGGCGCGTTGAAGGCATTCATCTAATTCATCTGTCGATGGCGGTGGAATAATTTTATACATCAGGTCAGTTGCATCATCGCGCAAAATACCGGTTGGCTCACCGGTTTTTGAATCCCGTACAATTTCGCCACCGGCCGGATTGGGGGTATTTTTATCAATGCCTGCTAATTTTAAAGCAAGTGAATTTGCAAGCCCCATATGGCCATCATATCTGCTGATAAAAACGGGATGATTTTTTGTTACGCTGTCGATCCAATTTCTTGTTGGCAAATCTCCACCCCACGCTTCATGATCCCAATCACCACCCTGGATCCAACGGTCATCATTATGTAAAGACGCATACTCTTTCAAGGTTGAAATAAAATCCTGTTTTGTTTTTGCATTACGAAGATTCACACTCGCGAGTTGGTACCCACCGCCGAGAAAATGAGTGTGGTTGTCTATGAAACCGGGCACGATCATTTTTCCGCCTGCATCTATAATTTGCGTTTTGGTTCCTTTATAGGTTTCGTAATCATTTCCTACATATATGATTAGGCTGTCTTTAACAGCCATTGCATTTGCGCTTGCATTTGCAGAATCGCCAGTCCATATTTTTGCATTGATATAAATGCGATCTGCCGTTTGTTTTTGTGAGCAGGAAAAAAGAAATACACATAAAATAATTGCGGAGAATAAAAATATTTTTTTCATAACAGCTAATTGGAAATATAAAAAGATTTTTCGGGTTAAATATAAATCTTTATTCTACTTCAGATCCTGTAGAAGCTCTCCACAACATAAACCATTCTTCTCTTTCTAAATTAATTTTGGTTGAATCCATTGCCAGTTGCATCCGCTCAATTTTTGAAGTGCCAAGTACCGGAATAATGCCTGAAGGATGTTTCAATAACCAGCTTAATAAAATCTGATCCGGACCAACATTATATTTTTCGGCTAATATCAAAGCTACTGCAGTGATGCGTTTATTTCTTTCATCTTCTAATTTTGCAAAAATATTTCCGCCGCCTAATGGCGACCATGCGAGCGGTAAAATTTTTTTAATTATGCATTGATCCAAAGTTCCGTCGATAAAAGGATGAAGATTTAATATAGAAATTTCAATCTGGTTGATAATGATCGGAAAGTGAGAAGCGATCAACTCTACCTGCGAAGTTGTAAAATTAGAAACTCCAAAATGTAAAACCTTTCCGCTTTTTTGCAATTGAAAAAAGGCTTCAGCAATTTCTTCCGGATTCATCAATGGATCCGGGCGATGGATGAGCAACACATCCAGGTAATCTGTTTGTAAATTTTTTAAAGAATTTTCTGCCGAGGTAAGAATATAATTTTTCGATGTGTCGTAAGATTTTATAAGATTCTCCGGTTTGTTTGGTGAAACCAGTTTGATTCCGCATTTGCTTATGATTTGCATTTGACTTCGCAAATGCGGTTTTAATTTCAGCGCATTACCAAATTCTTCTTCTGTTGTATAATGACCATAAATATCTGCATGATCAAAAGTGGTAATTTTTCTTTCTATGCATTCTTCAATCAACTTCAAATATTGTTCTGTTGAAAATTTTGATCCCCAGGCGCCCCATTTCATGGTGCCGGCAACAACAGGTGAAAGCTGAATTGCAGTTGACAAGTAGAATATTTTTTTTCTGAAAATAAAAAATCCTTCTCAATTGAAAAGGATTTAATAACAAAGATATATTGATTGATAAGATTAATAATCCCTGTCGTAGCCGCCGCCACCGCCACCGCGATTGTAGCCGCCTTTTTTGTAACCACCGCCTCCGCCACCACCGCCGAAGCTTCTTTTCTTATAACCACCACCGCCACCGCCTTGCTGTTTCGGTTGTGATTCGTTAACGATGATCTTGCGTCCCATCACTTCGCTGTCGTAAAGACTGGTAATAGCCTGTTGAGCTTCACCAGCGTCTTCCATTTCAACAAAGCCAAATCCTTTACTGCGGCCAGAAACTTTGTCTTTCACGATTTTTGCAGATGTTACAGTACCATGTTGTTCAAAAAGATTTCTTAAATCTTCGTCGGTCATTTGCCAGGAGAGATTTCCTACATAAATGTTCATTGTTCAAAAAAATTAAAATTTTAAAAAAGAACCCGTACTATTTTTTTAAACTACAATGAACTGAGGAGGCTAACGCAAGTGAGCTACAACAGAACACAGTAAGGCCAACTAATAGCAGAGCTTCTACTGTAAAGATAAGGTTTTTTACTTTTCAGCGAAATTTTACAAATAAATTAGGACGTGAATTTTTTTACTCGGAAACCACTTCAAATTCAGCTTCAGTTTCGTTGCCGTTACCAAAATCAATTTTGGCTTTATAGGTTCCAAGTTCCTTAACGTCGTCAATAATGTGAATGCGGCGGCGGTCAATTTCATAACCTTTTTGGTCGCGTATGGCGCGTGCTAATTGCACAGAGGTAACGCTTCCAAATATTTTTCCGCTGGTGCCTGTTTTCGCCCCGATTTTTAACGGAGATGCTTTAAGCACTTCAATCACTTTATTAATTTCAGCCATCAACTTTTCTTCCTTTTTATGTAATTGCTTCACGCGCTCTTCCATCTGCTTTAAATTGCTGGGGCTCGCTTCTACAGCAAGTCTGCCGGGAATCAGAAAATTGCGGGCATAGCCATTTTTCACATTCACTTTTTCGTGAGCGGCACCCAAATTATCCACATCCTGTATTAATATCACTTCCATGATGGCCTCCTTACTTTAAAAGATCGGTTACGTACGGCAATATTGCCATTTGACGGGCTTTCTTCACGGCATCGGAAACTTTGCGCTGATATTTCAACGAGTTACCGGTTAATCTGCGCGGTAATAACTTGCCCTGTTCGTTTAGAAATTTTTTCAAAAATTCACCGTCTTTATAGTCGATGTATTTAATTCCATACTTCTTGAAACGGCAGAATTTCTTAGCCCTTTTTTCGGTTTTGATTGCCGTGAGATACTTGATTTCATTAGCTTTTGCCATAAATTAAGCCTCCACTTTTTCAGTTGCAGTTGGTACACCACTTCTCCTTTTGGCATTGTACTCGACGGCGTATTTATCGAGTTTTGTAGCCATGAAACGCAACACATGTTCGTCGCGCAGAAGCTGAATTTTTAGCTTCTCATTGAAGTCGGATGGCGCATCATATTCCAAAACCCAGTACAAGCCTGTAGTTTTTTTCTGGATGGGATACGCCAGTGATTTCAGACCCCAGGGATTTTCGTGCACAACTTTACCGCCATTATCTTTAATAAATGCGGAAAATTTTTTCTGAGAAGCTTTGTATTCTTCTTCAGACAGCACAGGGGTAAAAATCACCATCAATTCATAATTGTTCATTTCCCTGTTTTTTGTTTAAATTAAAAATGTAAAATGGGCTGCAAAAGTAGTGGATTTGTTGCAAAAGGCAAAAAGAAGTATGAATTATGAGTTATGAAGTCAGAGGTCAGGAGTCGCGAGTCCGAAGCCAGAAATAAGAGGTCAGAAATCGTAGATTGGAAGTCGGAAGTTTGGAAAATTATAAAATTATAAACTCAAAACTATAAACTCCAAACTGTTCAAGACTTCTTGTCAGCAAACTCTCAAATGGCATTTTGTTTGATGAACACCAATAACACGAATTAGAACTAATTTCACGAATTATAAATCAGAATCAATTCGTAAAAATTCGTGTTATAAAAAATTAATTATGCAAAAAGGAAACATCCGGGTTCAAACAGAAAATATCTTCCCCATCATCAAAAAATTCCTGTACAGCGATCACGAAATTTTTATTCGCGAGCTGATAAGTAATGCTGTTGATGCTACACAAAAATTAAAAACACTTTCGTCAATCGGCGAAGCAAAAGGCGAGCTGGGTAACCTATCCATAACCGTTAGACTGGATGCTGCGAATAAAACAATTACTATTTCCGACAAAGGTATTGGCATGACCGCCGAAGAAGTGGATAAATATATCAACCAGGTTGCTTTATCGGGCGCCGAAGAATTTGTAAATAAATACAAAGGGCAAAACGAAAATAATATCATCGGAAATTTTGGCTTGGGTTTTTATTCAGCCTTTATGGTGAGCGAAAAAGTGGAGATCGTAACGAAGAGTTACAAAGAAAACACACAAGCAGTAAGATGGGAATGCGACGGAAGTCCTGAATATTCGCTGGAAGAAACAGAAAAAGAAAATCGCGGAACGGATATTATTCTTCACATCAATGAAGACAGCAAAGAATTTTTAGATGGATACAGAATAAAATCGATCCTGGAAAAGTTTTGCAAATTCTTACCTATACCAATTTATTTTGAAGATATTGCTGAAGAAAAAAAACCGGATGAAGAAATAAAACCAATCAACAACACAGCTCCAATCTGGATCAAAAAACCGGGCGAGTTAACCAAAGAAGATTACGAAAAATTTTATAAAGAATTATATCCTTTCGGCGAACCGCCGTTGTTTTGGATTCATCTGAATGTGGATTATCCTTTCAACCTGACAGGCATTTTGTATTTTCCGAAAATCAAACAGAGCTATGAAATACAAAAAGATAAAATTCAACTCTACAGCAACCAGGTTTTTGTAACAGACGAAGTGAAAGATATTGTTCCGGAATTTTTAATGCTGTTGCACGGAGTGATCGACAGCCCTGACATACCGCTGAACGTTAGTCGCAGTTATTTACAGGGCGATCCGAATGTGAAAAAGATAAATAATCATATCACTAAAAAAGTTGCCGATAAACTCGAAGAAATTTTTAATAAGGAAAGAAAAGAGTTTGAAGAAAAATGGGAAAGTCTTGGATTGTTTGTGAAATATGGAATGATGACTGATGATAAATTTTTGGATAAGGCAAACAAATTTCACATTATGGAAGATGCCGACGGCGGGAAATTTTATACACTGGAAGAATACAGAATTGCAACGGAGGCATTACAAAAAAATAAAGAGGGAAAATTAGTTATTCTGTACACCACAAATCCGGTTCAGCAAAACAGTTATATACAACAGGCAAAAGCAAAAGGTTATATTGTTGTGAAGCTGGAAACTTTGGTTGATGCTGGTTTTATTAACCAGATGGAAGTGAAATGGGATAACGTTCATTTTACAAGAGTGGACAGCGACATCGCAGATAACCTCATTGACAAAAAAGATACTTTTGAAAGTGTGTTGAGCAAAGATGATGAAGAAAAACTAAAAAAATTATTTACTATCGAAATGCCTGCACTTCATGTTACAGTTGAAGTAAAAGGATTAAGCCCTGATGCATCGCCGGTTGTTGCTACACGCCCGGAATTTATGCGCCGTATGAAAGATATGGCTGCAATGAGCGGACCTATGGGAAATTTTTACGCAAATATGCCGGATGAAGTAACATTAACTGTAAATGGCAATCACCCGATTTTTCAAAATATTTTGAGTGAAGAAAATACAGAAAAGCAAGAAAAAATTATCCATAATCTTGCCGACCTTGCGTTGCTTTCACAAGGATTATTAAAAGGAAATAATCTAACGGAGTTCATTAACCGAAGCGTTGAATTGATGGATGAAAAACAGAAGAGCAAAATTATTGTGTAAGAATTTATTTTAAATGGTGAATGATAGATTTTAAATAATTCAACATTTAACATTCATCAATAATTATTCCGACAATTTAAAATCAATCATTTTCAGCTGAAGATTTTTTTGATCGTTCCATTCATTTTCATCAATCGTAAAAACAATATCAACCGGGCTTTTCATTTGAAGCAGGTAAAATTTTTCGGACATATTAAAACCAATTCCGGTGAAAATAATGTTATCCTGCTTTAAAGAAAAGCGGATATGCTGCTCCTTTACAATTTTTGAATATCCGGTGTCGGTTACATTTCTTGCAATAAAAACCGGTCGCATATTTTCCGGTCCAAAAGGTTCCATCTGGCAAATAATATTGTAAAAAGAATTTGTGACGTCTTTAAATTTTATTTCCGCATCAATAATAATTTCAGGAATTAATAAATGCGGCGGAATTGTGGATGAAACAACTTCTTCAAACTTTATTCTGAATGATTCTTCCTGCTCTGGCAAAAGCGTCATTCCTGCAGCAGCAAAATGACCGCCGTAACCTAATAAATGTTCGCGGCAGGCATGCACAGCTTCATACAAATTAAAACCGTTCACGCTTCGCGCGCTTCCTGCAAGCACTTCACCACTTTTCGTTAGCACAACAGTTGGACGATAATATTTTTCAATTAACCGCGACGCAACAATTCCAACAACTCCTTTGTTCCAATGAGGTTGAAATACCACTGTTGATTTTCTGTTTACAAAAATTTCGTCGGCTTCAATAATCGCCAATGCTTCTTCCGTAATATTTATATCTGCTTCTTTACGGTCTGTATTGTCTGAATGAAGCATCTCCGCGTAATGCAACGCTTCTTCAGAATTTGATGCAATAAACATTTGTACAGCTTTTCTTGCATCATCCATTCTTCCGGCAGCGTTTACGCGAGGCGCAATCATGAACACAACACTGTTAATGCTCAATTCTTTTTTTAAACTGCTGAGTTGTATTAAAGCTTTGATACCGTAATTGGGATTTTCATTTATTTTTTTCAATCCGTGGTATGCAAGAATCCTGTTTTCGCCCGTCATCGGAACAATATCGGCGGCAATTGCTGTTGCAACGAGGTCAAGATATTCAAAGGTTTCACTAACGTTGATGCCTATGTGCTGCGAAAGCGCGGTTATTAATTTAAAGCCAACTCCGCATCCGCATAATTCTTTATAAGGATAATTGCAATCTTTTTGTTTTGGGTTAAGAATTGCAACTGCCGGAGGCAAAACTTCATCGGGCAAATGATGATCGCATACAATAAAATCAATTCCTAACGTTGATGCATAACCGATAAGCTCTGTTGATTTAATTCCGCAATCAAGAGAAATGATAAGATTGAAATCATTTTCTTTTGCAAAATCAATTCCTATTTTTGAAACTCCATAGCCTTCACGATAGCGGTTTGGGATATAAAACTCTATAAGTTCAGGGGTATAAATTTTTTGCAGAAACATATACATGCACGCAACGGATGTAGTTCCATCCACATCATAATCTCCGAATACTAATATTTTTTCGCTGTTACCGAAAGCGGAAATAATTCTATTCACCGCTTTATCCATGTCTTTCATCAACCACGGATCGTGCAATTCGTTCAATTGCGGACGAAAATATTTTTTTGCTTTTTCAAAAGTTTCAATGCCTCGTTCAATCAGAATTTTGGATAAAGATGGATTTATTTTCAATTCAGATTGAAGCGCATTTGTTTTATTTTCATCTGCCTGCAGTATGTTCCATCTTTTTTGCATATGGTGTTGTTGAAATTCGAGTCGCGTATAATTTGCGTTTAATATTTTCTGTCTGTTGTAAACCGAACAAGTTCTTCCAAAGCTTTTCTTACTTCGTTGTCTTCAAATTCATGTAAAATATTAAATGCTTCATCTCTGTAAGCATTCATTTTCGTAATTGTATAATCAATGCCGCCGTATTCAATTACTTTGTTTATCACGTACTGAATTTTCTCACGGTCTTTATTTTTGTTCTTAATAATATTAATTAATTCTTTTCGCCCGGATTTATCCATTTTATTAAGAGTGAAAATAAGCGGGAGTGTGAGTTTTTTTTCTTTGATATCATTTCCTGTTGGTTTGCCTACAGATTCATTTCCATAATCAAAGAGATCATCTTTTATCTGAAAAGCTATGCCGACTTTTTCTCCGAATAATTTTAATTTTTCAGTTAGCTTTTCATCCTGGCTTGTGGAATACGCTCCGGCTGCGCACGCCGAAGCAAGCAGTGATGCAGTTTTATTACGAATGATTTCAAAATACACTTCTTCACTTATATTCAGCAATCGCGATTTTTCTAATTGCATTAATTCCCCTTCGCTCATTTGCCTTACAGGATTGGAAAGAATTTGCAGTATTTTAAAATCATTATGATCTACAGAGAGCAACATGCCTTTTGCAAAAAGATAATCGCCAACCAAAACGGAAATTTTCGTTTTCCAAAGAGCATAGGTAGAAAAAAAACCGCGGCGTTCGAACGATTCATCCACAACATCATCGTGAACAAGACTTGCTGTGTGCAACAATTCTACGAGGGAAGCAGCACGATACGTTGCGTCGTTTATTTGTCCGCATAATTTTGCAGAGAGCAATACAAACATCGGACGTAACTGCTTACCTTTTCTGTTTACGATAAAGCGCATTATTCGGTCTAACAAAGGCGTATCACTTTTGACAGCTTCCTTGAATTTCTTTTCAAAAATTGATAATTCGTCCGATATTATTTTTGGAGTATTCATTAATAAATGCGGGGCAAATTACTATTTTACGCATACTTTTACGTAAGCATCAATTTTTAAATTTTATTTGTCTACAATGACCAAGATGTATTAATTATTTGCACAGAAGAATTGTGTAAGGAAAAAAATTTGGTTTTTGCTCACCATTCGATATTTTTGCAAATAATCTTGGGACTGTTAAATCATTCATTCACAATAAACTTCAGTTATGGCAAGCAAAAAGTATTTATTACTGAGTCTCGTGTTCAGCCTGTTTGCATCTGTGTCTTTAGCCCAGGTGAGCGCAAGCAGTTATGATATCAGAGATTCTTCCCTTATCCCCTCAAAGCGATTACCACAACATAATGAGTTTTTACAAAATGCATATCCCTTTCCGGCCAAGCCACGCAATCAATGGGAAGTTGGTGTTAAAGGGGGATTACCTTTTGGTTCAACAGATGTGAGATACTGGGGACCAACAGGTGGGTTTGGAATACATGTACGCAAAGCGATTGGATACGTTTTTTCTTTGCGCGGTGAATTTGATTGGTTAAGAATTAAAGGCTTGAACTTTGAGCCTTCCAGCGATTTTAAAAACAACACGGCATGGACAAGCCAGGGGTATACTCCAGGTGTTGATCATGTATTTTATAATTACAGGTCAACAATTAATGAACTAACGCTTCAGGGATTGTTTACCCTAAATAACATACGTTTTCATAAAGTAAAAACAGGATTTAATGCTTATGGATTCGGTGGTATTGGACTTTCGAGGTATAATACTTTTGTAAATACTCATAACGGAAGTGGAAATTATGCTGCTGCTTTTGATGCAATCTATACTCAATTTGGCGGACCAAGTGGTTTCATATACGGCAATAGAAAAGATATAAAGAAAGCAGTAAAAGCTGCAATGACAGGAAAATTTGATACACAGGCAGAAGAAGATCAGGGGCATCCTAAATTGGGCGGTTGGCCTATTTATCCTGTGTTTGTAGCAGGTATTGGAGCTGAATATAAACTGAGCAACAAATTTAATCTTGCTCTTGAATATAAGCATACTTTCATTAAAACTGATTTACTCGATGGACAGCAATGGCAGGAAAATGGCGCCACGCAAACTGCACAAACCAGGGATTTCGATTCTTATGGCTTCTTAAGTTTAGGTTTGAATGTTAACTTGGGCAATAAAGCTGTTGAACCTTTGTGGTGGCTAAATCCTTTGGATTATGCATACAGCGAAATCAACGCTCCACGTCACATGAAATTACCAAAACCAATTTTGGATGATTCTGATGGCGACGGTGTAACTGATCAGTTTGATTTGGAACCAAACACTCCAAAAGGTTGTCCTGTTGATACGCACGGCGTGAGCCGCGATACAGATGGTGATGGCGTTCCGGATTGTAAGGATAAAGAGTTAATTACTCCAACAATATGTCAGCCTGTTGATGCAGACGGTGTAGGTAAATGTCCGGAGCCTCAGTGCTGTAAGGATATTAAAGCAATGCTAGATTCCGGTAACTACGGCGGACCAAGATCTAAATGCAACATTGGTGATTTACCAAGCGTTACTTTCAAAGGGAAAACGGTTACGTTAAGCAAAGATGCAAAAGCATTGTTAGCAAGTGTTGCTGAAAAAATGCGTAACAATCCTAATTGTAAAGTAGCTGTAGTTGGTTATGGCGAATCAAGCAAAGCTGCACAGCAATTAAGCTGGGATCGCGTTAACCAGGTAATTACATACCTGATAGAAAAAGAAGGAATCAGCGGCGACAGATTTATTTTCAGATATGCTCAAACAGGTGGCGATGAAAACACTATTGATTTGAAAGATGGAACAGGAGAAGAAGGACCTAATACAGTTCCGGCTCCGCATCCAAACCTGAGAAAGAAAAAATAAAATTCTTTAAATGATTTTTATTAAAACCCTCCGGTAAAAACGGAGGGTTTTTTATCTAATCCTTAACTCAATATTTTTGGGTCAACACACAAATAGCTCCATTTTTGTTTTAAAAGTGTAACTTTGCAAACTTTTATGAGACTATTAATAGTATTATTATTGACTTCTTTTACATTTTCTTCCTGCTCATTTTTATCAGATACAGGAAAGAGTCTCGCATTCTGGAATCATAAAAAGAATACAAGCTTTTCAAAAGTTATGAAAAGTAAAGACAATGATTACAAATTGAGAATGGCAGAGAATTATTATGTAAAGAAAGATTATAATCATGCCGAACAACTCTTTGAAGAACTTTTTCCGATATTTAAAGCCAGCGCTCAATTTGAAGATTTGTATTACAAGTTTGCTTACTGTTCTTTTTATTTGAAAGATTACACTAACGCGGAAAATTTATTTAAAGGATTTGTTGAAGTTTTTCCAAATAGTCAGCATGCCGAAGAAATGGAATATATGCGGGCATATACTTTCTATAAGCAGTCGCCGAAACCGGAATTAGATCAAACAAATACTACCAAAACAATCGGCTTTATGCAGGCTTTTATTAATACGCATCCGGGTTCTGCCCGTATAAAAGATGCAACCGATATTATTGACAAATGCCGCGCAAAGCTTGAGTTGAAAGATTTCAAAAGTGCGCAATTGTATTATGATATGTCTCTTTATAGAGCCGCGTCAATCACGTTTACTACCCTATTAAACAGTTATCCGGATTCTGAAAAAGGAGATCTGTACAAATTATACGTCATCAGATCAGACTATCAATTCGCAACCTTAAGTATTGAAGAAAAAAAAGAAGATCGATTTTTGCAGGTTGTTACAGATTGTAACGATTTCATTGATCGGTTTCCCGATAGTAAACTATCAAAAGAAGTTCAGGTATATCTAAATGCATCTCAAAACACTATTAAATCTTTAAAAAATGAGCCGCTTAAGAAGACAAGTTAGTGCCAACACCATTAATGTAGTTGAAACAAAAAATTTAACTGAGATTAAAGACAAAACAGGAAATCTGTATGAATCTATTGCCATTGTCGCAAAAAGAGCTAACCAGATCAATGTTTCATTAAAAGAAGAATTGCACAATAAGTTGGAAGAATTTGCCAGCCACACGGATAATCTTGAAGAAATACATGAAAACAAAGAACAGATAGAAATTTCAAAAGCATATGAAAGAATGCCTAATCCGGCATTGTTAGCAACACAGGAATTTTTAGATGATAAAATTTATTACCGCAAAAATGAAGATGATCTGTTCAGCTAAAATAGTTTGGTTTAACTATTAAATAAATTTTGCGATGGCTTAATGCCGTCGCATTTTACTTTTAAGAAAACACACAATAATTGCATAAAATAAAAGGCATAATTTTATTTAATGTTCAAAGGGAAAAAAATATTATTAGGTGTAACCGGCAGCATTGCGGCATATAAATCCCTTTTGTTAATAAGGCTATTAATAAAAGCCGGCGCTGAAGTAAAGGTAATAATGACTCCCGCTGCAAAAGATTTCGTAACCCCGCTTTCATTATCTACGCTATCAAAAAATAAAGTTCTTTTCGATTTGTTTGAAGAAGATTCCTGGAACAATCATGTCATGCTCGGGCGTTGGGCGGATATTATGATTATAGCTCCTTTAAGTTGTAACACGCTCGCGAAAATGGCAAATGGGTTTTGTGATAATTTATTGCTTGCAACATATCTTTCCGCTACATGCCCGGTAATAGTTGCGCCAGCAATGGATGAAGATATGTGGAGGCATCTTTCTACAAAAAATAATCTTGAAAAAATAAAATCTTTCGGTAATAAAATTATTCCTGCAGAAAGCGGTGAATTAGCCAGCGGTCTTTTTGGTGAAGGAAGAATGGCAGAGCCCGAAACAATTATTCAATTCCTTAAAGATATTTTTTTTTTAAATGAAGATCTGAATGGAAAAAAATTTTTGGTTACAGCAGGTCCAACTTACGAAGCTATAGATCCTGTTCGTTTTATTGGTAACCGATCATCTGGCAAAATGGGCGTTGCAATTGCGCAGGAATTAGCAAACCGCGGCGCAGTAGTTGATCTTGTGTTAGGACCTTCTTCATTACAAATTAACAATTCGTCCATCACTGTTCATAAAGTCGAATCTGCTTCGCAAATGTTTGATGCTTGTGTTAAATTATTTACTGATACAGATGCGGCAGTTATGTCGGCGGCAGTGGCAGATTATACTCCGGCAATAACTTCTGCAGAAAAAATAAAAAAGACTTCCGATGCTTTTAATGTTGCATTGGTAAAAACAAAAGATATTTTAAAAACATTAGGTCTTCAAAAAAAACAGAACCAGGTATTAATCGGATTTGCCCTGGAAAACAAAAATGAAAAACAATATGCCAGGGAGAAATTAGAAGTGAAGAATGCAGACATGATTGTGTTGAACTCGTTAAATGATGATGGCGCTGGTTTTGGATATGATACAAACAAGATCACCATTTTTGAAAAAAGTGGATTGGAATTAAATTATGAAAGGAAACCCAAACAACAAGTTGCTAAAGATATCGTTGATAGAATTGTAAAATTATTGTATGAAAAATAAAATATTTTTCCCGTTCTTTTTCCTGGTATTGATGTTTTCAGAAATCAAAGCGCAGGATGTACAGGCGAGTATATCAATAAACGCAAGCCGTGTTCCAACAACTATCGACCATAAAATTTTCAGAACACTCCAAACCGCTCTAAGCAATTTTGTTAACGGAAGAAAATGGAGCAACGAAAGTTTTCAGCCAAACGAAAAAATAAATTGTAATTTTTATCTTAACATCACCCAATCGCTCGACAATAACGAATTCAATGCAACTTTAACTGTGCAGGCAGCGCGGCCAATTTATAACTCTTCATATCAAAGCCCGTTGATAAATTATATAGATGAAAATGTAATTTTCAGGTATGTTGAATTTCAGACACTGGATTTTAGTGAATCGCGTGTGCAGGGAAACGAACCTGTTGCTGCAAATCTTACTGCTGTGTTTGCATATTATATCTACACAATATTGGGGCTTGAATTTGATTCTTTTTCTCTCCGCGGCGGAGACGAATATTTTCAAAAAGCTGAAAATATTGTAAACAATTCTCCTGATGCAACAGAAATTATCGGGTGGAAACCTTTTGATGGTTTGCGAAACAGGTATTGGTTGATGGAAAATTTAACCAACAGCAAATATGCTCTTGTGCACGATGCGTTTTATAATTATTATCGTTTGGGTTTGGATCAGATGTATGATAAAGAAATTGATGCACGCAATGCGATTCTGAATACATTGAACGAATTAAATACTATAAATACAGAAACTCCCAATACAATGATCCTCCAGTTTTTTATGCAGGGAAAAGGAAATGAGCTCGCAAATATTTTTAAAAAAGGTTCCTTTGATGAAAAGCAGAGAGCATTGGATGTTCTTACCAAAATAGATATTGGCAACGCCAATATGTACAAACAATACCTGCAATGAGAAATCTCGCGTGTATAATTTTATTTTTATTTTTTTCGGCTTGCATCGGTAAAAATAACCCGCCGTCAGATATTCTTCAGAAAGACAGTATGAAAAGTGTTATGTGGGACATGATCCAGGCAGATCAATATGCTAAACAATTTCTTGCAAAAGACTCAGCAAAAATTAATGTAAAAGAAGAAACCATTAAATTGTATCAACAGGTTTTTCAAATCCATCACATCACAAAAAATGAATTTGAAAAAAGTTATCAATACTATCTTGCACACCAGGATTTATACAAGCTAATCTTCGACAGTCTTGCCGTTCAAAATATGCGGCAGCAGCGTCAGCCGGCTAATTTGCCATTAAGAGGTCCGATAAAAGGCCCAATAAAAGGCCCCGTAAAACTGGCTAAGTAACCCCGCTTTTTTGAAAAGATTGTTTAATTGTATTTTTATATTCTCAAACAAATACATGAACAAAATATTTTCTAATCCAGATGATGCCATCAAAGATATACCTGATAGTGCAACTATCATGCTCGGAGGTTTTGGCTTGTGCGGCATTCCGGAAAATTGTATCAATGCTTTGATCAGAAAGAAAATTAAAAACCTCACGTGCATTTCAAATAATGCCGGCGTGGATGATTTTGGATTAGGATTATTATTGCAAACAAAGCAAATAAAAAAAATGATAAGCTCATATGTTGGCGAAAATGCAGAATTTGAAAGACAATTATTAAACGGCGAGCTTGAAGTTGATTTAGTTCCCCAGGGAACTTTAGCAACCCGTATTCAAATGGCCGGAATGGGAATTCCTGCATTTTATACACCCGCAGGTTATGGAACTGAAATTGCAAATAATAAAGAACTGAGAGAGTTTAATAATAAAATGCACCTGATGGAATACGCGCTGCACGCGGATTTCGCACTTGTGAAAGCATGGAAAGGCGACGAATTGGGAAACCTTGTTTTTCGAAAAACTGCAAGAAATTTTTCTTCTTCCATGGCAAGGGCAGGCACTATTACTATTGCAGAAGTGGAACAATTAGTAAAGCCAGGAGAGTTGGATGCTGATCAGATTCATGTTCCGGGCATTTACGTTCATCGCATATTTCAGGGAAATAATTATGAAAAAAGAATTGAAAAAAGAACTGTCAGAATTAATAATTGATAATTGAAAATTGAGAATGATGACTAACGGTCAAGTATAACCGAAATTAAGAAATCAGACATCTGCAAATCATAAATCAGAAATAATAAATGGCATTAGATAAATTTGGAATTGCAAAACGCATTGCCCTCGAATTAAAAGATGGTATGTATGTTAATCTTGGAATTGGTATTCCAACTTTAGTTGCGAATTATATTCCAAAAAATATTTCCATAATGCTGCAATCTGAAAATGGAATTTTGGGAATGGGGCCTTATCCGGCGGAAGATGAAGTTGATGCCGATTTAATAAATGCCGGAAAAGAAACTGTAACCATCTTGCCTGGCGGAGCTTTTTTTGACAGCGCAGAAAGTTTTGGAATGATACGCGCCGGCAAAGTTGATTTGACTGTTTTAGGCGCAATGGAAGTTTCGGAAAATGGAGATATAGCTAACTGGAAAATTCCGGGTAAAATGGTTAAAGGTATGGGCGGCGCTATGGACCTTGTTGCAAGTGCGAGAAATATTATTGTTGCGATGCAACATACCAATCCAAAAGGCGAATCGAAATTACTGCCGGTTTGCACATTGCCATTGACTGGTGTGAAATGTGTAAAAAAAATTGTTACAGATTTAGCGGTATTGGAAATTACTTCAGACGGATTTAAACTGCTGGAACGTGCACCGGGCATACCTGTTGAGGAAATAAAAAATAAGACTGCAGGAAAGCTAATTGTGGAAGGCGAAATTCCTGAAATGAATTTTTAATAAGAAGATGAATTGTCTGATTTTTTATTGTGAGTATAAAATAAAACAGCTAAGGCGTAAAAAAAATACCGGATAAAGGTTGCAATGTTTAAAATTATTATTCTGTCTTTAAGTGCATCACCGCTTGTATCAACAATGTTTGCAATCAAAGCGATCAAAAAATAAAATAATGTTCCTGTTCCAATCCAAAATAGAGGGTCATGAAATATAGCTAAACTGCTGTTTTCAATTAAATCAAAAAGAATAATGACAATAACCACAACGATAATTATGTTCTGAATTATTTCGGCGATTATTCTTTTTTGACTGATTTCTTTTACAGAATAAAAGGTGATTATAGCAGTTAAAAAAATTATTAAAAAAATATTTATTGATTCTTTTAATTTTCCATTCATTGCTAACCTGCATATTTGCAAAATGATTATTAATTCAATTATCGAAAAAATATTTTGTATTGTATTTTGAATGTTGTTGGTTAGTTGCGGAACGGAGAGGAAAATATTTTCAGCAAAATTTACAACGCATAATACCATCAAAAAAATCAGTGCTTCTTCTGCATATTTTTTTTGAATGAAAATAAATACCACTGGCAACAGCGGAATGAAAACATTAATAAAAGAAAAGGCATCAATAAAAGCAATTCCGGTTTTCGACATAACAGTGTGTTTCGGTCAAACCGGTTTTTCATAGAGAGATGATTCAAATTGTGATTTTGGAAAAGTCAAGCAAGAAAATTAATCTATGAGGTTGTTTTTTACAGCAAAAAATACCAAGCCTGCGGTATTCTTAGCTCCAAAACGCTCCATTAAACGATCTTTGATGGCTTCAACAGTTCTCGGGCTTAAGTCCAGTTTTTGGGCAATTTCCTGAGCTGTGAACTCCATGCAAATATATTTAACCACGTCTCTTTCCCGATCGTTCAATGTAATTTCTGTGTTGAGGTTAGGAATAACTTTTGTGCGGGCATGCGATTTTTTCAACAATATCCGGTTCACAAAATTATTCAGGTAGTAACCTTTTGTAGCTACTTCAACAATTGCTTTTTTTATTTCTGAGGGGTCTGCACTTTTCAACAGATATCCATTAGCTCCGATTTCCATCATGTGGCTAACAAATCTTTCATCTTCATACATCGTCAATGCAACAATATGTATATGGGGATATTGCTTAGCAACAATTTTTGTTGTTTCTATCCCATCTTTTACGGGCATTCTTAAATCCATCAATATCACATCAGGTTCAGATGCAGCTAATCCATCTAACAGTTCCTGTCCGTTCTCAGCTTCCTGAACAAATTTAATATTCGTGTATGGGCGCAATGATAAAATTACTCCCTTACGGAATATTTTGTGGTCGTCAGCAATAGCAACTTTAATAGTGCTCATGGGTTAATGCAAAAACATTTTAAAAATACGCATTTAATTTTATTGCCGGGCATCGATCTCCGCTTCATCTTTCAACAGTTCAATTGTTACCTTGTAATAAGTTTGCGACATATCTTTTTCGAAAAATATTTTTCCATGCAAAACTTTCAAGCGGCTTTGAATATTTTTTAATCCTAAACCAACATTGCTTTTATTCAGCTTTTCAAAATCGGCTTGTGTTAATCCTCTTCCATCGTGGTGAAGCCGGATAAAAAATTTATTTCCGCTGGTATTTTGTGTTAAATGAATAAAACTTGAATTGCTGTGCTTAA
This sequence comes from Chitinophagia bacterium, assembly GCA_963774065.1. Taxonomy (GTDB): domain Bacteria; phylum Bacteroidota; class Bacteroidia; order Chitinophagales; family Chitinophagaceae; genus Puia. Next base: position 321,229 of record CAVZDO010000003.1, on the reverse strand, counting down.
GAATATTATTTACCAGTTCCTGAATTACCCTGAAAATAATCAATTCTGTTTCAGTTTGCAAGCGTTCTTTATAATCATGAAAACGGGAGCTTGCATTCATGCTGCCCGAACCGCTTATTTTTTGGAATAAATCATTTACTGCAGATTCCAACCCGAAATTTTTAAGGGTTGGCGGCAGCAAACTGTGAGATATGTTTCGGATAAGTTGGATGGTATCATCAATAATCTGCTTCGCGCTGTAAATACTTTGCAGTTGCGTAGCCTTATCCAAGTTAACGAGGTTTTCATTTAAATATAACCTGGCAGTTGCTAAAAGAGGTCCTGCATCATCATGTAAATCGGCTGCTATTCGCTGGCGTTCTTCTTCCTGCATGCGTATGGATGCATTCAGCAGCATTTTTTGCTGGTTCTGTTCTAACTTTTGTAATCTTGTTTGATAACGAATAACCTTACGTTGGTGAAAAATGATAAACACTACCAGGCCAATGGTAAGTGCAAGCATACCAATGGTGCCAAAGAAAAGCACAGTGGAGACTTTATCCGTAGCAGCTATTTGTAGGATTATCATGTAAATTTCGTCAAGGGTTTGGGTTGAGTTTATTTAAAACGGCTTTTCTAAAATATTCGTATCATCAAAGTCTGGTGAAATTATATTTTGTTTATTATTACTTGCTACAATAAGCGAGATTGAAAAAAATACATTCTTTACAATTTCAAAAAGCACATTAATAATCCACAATGAATTTTTTTGTTTGTCTTGTATATCTGATGTAATAAGAAATAGAAATAAAGTTCCTGAAAGATAGATGATGCAACCTACAACGATCCAAAATTGATATGATTGATAAATCAACAAGGATTGAGGTGAATTAACCTGTTCGTAAAAAAAGAATATGGAATACAAAACAATTAAAACAGCAGTAATCAAAGTAGGCCAAAAAATGGAATTTGATTTTGGAGAACGAAATAAAAAAAGATCAATACCTAAAGCCAATACCGAAGCTGCAATAATTAAGTTTTTGAATTTTTTGTTTCGGATACATAAATAAAGAAGAATGGCAAAAAAAACATACTCTGCCATTGCAGAAATACTAAAAATCAAAGAAGTGTCGTTAGCATCATTTTGAAATATTCCAAGTAAAAAGTCGGAGGCTAATGATGTTAAGGCGTACAAAAAAACCACCCTTAGTATTACTATTTTGCTTGTTCTTTTAAAAAAAACAAAAAATAAAACTAAGGGTGAAAGTTGTGCTAATAAGGCTATGATTTTAATTATTATCAAAGTATGTTAAATATTAATTCAAATATATAACATTCGAAAGTGCCATTCTATTATTTCATTCGATAATAAATTTTACAAATCACCCACCTTAATGATGTTGCATGGTGCTTTATATTAGTTTAGGCATTACTAAAACCACCAAGGCAATGTGTAGTTTCTGGTTGTCATGACAATAAGCTTTTGATTGTTTACAATATTGTTTATTGTGTAAATAACCCCCCAAAAAAAATAACTGCAAACCGAAAAAGTTCGATAAAATGTATTAAATTGCCTGCAACTGGTTATAAATTAGTGTTTTTACTTTTACATTATCGAAAATTAACGAGCGTAAATTAAGTATTTTTTATTTAATTTTTAGTATTTTTACTATTGAGTTATTTAGTAAAATAACTCGGAAAAATTACCATCTGTAGAAAATTATTCACATTTATGATGGAATTGTGAATAACAAAAGAGAAATGAGCGATTGTGAGTTAGTGTTTTTTTGACGCATTATATACTTGAAGTTCTATGGTTTTCTGCAATTTCGCTTCGGCAAATTACGTTATATTTCGGTTTTGATAATCGCTGAGTATTTTATTGTATTTTAATTTTTGTAAGAAATAATAGTTGAATCAGCTATAGATTTTGTTGTGTTTAAAGTGTCAGAGCCAATTCCGAAATTATAAGATGATAATGGTAATGTTGGATTTCATGAATCAAGTTCTGATACAAATATAACGGTAATGGATAAGTCATTAAAATAGAAATTACTCGTTCACTAATATTAATCAGCAATGATAAAATGTTTAATTATTAAAACCCTATCATCTTGAATCTTTACTAACTCTCAATTACAGCAACCAACTATGACTGAAGAATTAATCATTAAGGTATGTATTGCTGACGATCACAAAATATTCCGCGACGGAATCAAGATGGCTTTAAAAAACAAAGAGTATCTGAAAATTCTTTGGGAAGCTGAAGATGGAAAAGATTTAATGCACAAAATGAAATTAAAACAGCCGGATGTTTTATTGATGGATATCCGAATGCCCGAAATTGATGGTATTAATGCGATCGGTTTGCTGCGTAAAGAATACGAAGAATTAAAAATAATTGTGCTAACCATGTATGACGACCAGGAAATGATTTCAAAAATGATGGAAATGGGCGCCAATGCATATTTAACCAAAACTACTGACCCGGAAGAAATTTACCAGGCAATACTTACCTGCATGAATGATGATTTTTACTTTAATGATCTCGTAAATAAAGCAGTACTTTCCAAATTACAAACTAAAAGGCAGGTCCGGCAGTTTTATCCTAATCCGATTAAATTTTCAGAAAAAGAAGTTCGTATTTTAAAATTACTTTCAGAAGATAAAACAACAGAAGAAATATCTAAAGAAGTTTTTTTAAGTCCGCGCACTATCGAAACTATTCGCCAGAATATGAAAACAAAAGTAGGTGCAAAAACAATTGCTGGACTTATCATGTATGGAATGAGGAACAAACTAATCAACTAAATTTCAAAAGCAAATAAAAATATTGTTATTGCTAAAATAATAATGGATTACTTAAAATAAAAAAGCGCATACTTTGTATGCGCTTTTTTGTTACATTCTCTCTACTTCATCATCACAGTTTACACAAAGCAGGTGGAATGATTTGTAGTGGTACGGTTACGTTCAGCTTAGTTAACAAGGGTTTTGATTTCTGATATTTATTTGCAATCATGTTTTCTCATAAGGTTCGGATTCTCCGAAGAGTTGGCTTTCATAAGAAATTAATTCGCAAGTTTTCAGGAACAGAGGGTAAGGTTTTAGGGTTTTATAAGGATTCGGCGGTTGTTAAAAAAGAAAGTTGACTGACATTGGACTTGCCTGGTTTTTACATAGAAATTGGAAAATCTTTCTGGACGGTTACTATGGACATTGGATGGTTCAAGGTGCTAATCCGTCAATCAACTTCGGCAACAAAAATAGATGTGTATACGTATACACACAAGAGAGGAACTGCCCTTTTTTACGTATTCAGTTTTTACTTTGCTATACGTAAAAAAACGATGGCCATATCGGAAATATCCGATAAATAGAAAGGCAGAAAAATAATATAAACTGTATTTTTGGTATATGCCGAAACAGAATAATTTCGTAAATATCCTAGTGGTGATTGCGCAATTTTTCTTTCTTTTTGTAGTTTAATAGAATATACCCAAATGTTTCAAAATTTCAAGTATGAAAAAAACTGAACCCGATTATGTTATAAAAGTTGCTATCGCCGATGATCACACTTTATTCAGAGCCGGAGTAAAAACCGCTTTGTCTGTAAAAAAAGATATTCAGTTGGTTGCAGAAGCTGATAATGGTATGCATTTACTTAATATGCTCAGGCACATTGAAGCGGATGTTATCCTTTTAGATATTCAAATGCCTATCATGGATGGCATTCAAACTTTACCCGAGATCCGTAAAATGCACCCACAGGCGAAAGTTATTATTCTCTCCATGCATAATGATCATTCTATGATTTCAAAACTCATGGAAATAGGCGCTAATTCTTATCTCACAAAAAATTCAGATTCAGAAACTATTTACCAGGCAATAAAAACTTGTTACGAACAGGAATTCTTTTTTAATGAATTAACCAATAAAGCGCTGCTAACAGGATTGAGAACAAAACGATCGGATTTTAGTTTGGGTCACCAGGAAGTAAATCTTTCTGAAAAAGAATTAACTGTGCTGAAATTAATGTGCGAAGAAAAAACAACAAAAGAAATTGCAGACATTGTCGATATCAGCCCCAGGACTGTTGAAGCAATTAGGGATAAACTGAAAAGTAAAATTGGTGCTAAATCAATGGCAGGTTTAGTGATGTATGCTATTAAAAATAAAATCATCTCGCAATAATTATTTTTACTTCATTATTGAATTAGCCCCGTTAATCGGGGCTTTTCTTTTTATTTTTGATTCTAAATTTCTCCTTTGCTTACTTATATAAATTTTAATGGCGCATTGATGCAATCGGATGAAACGATCATTACTGCAAATAATCGTGGTTTCAGATATGGAGATGGGTTGTTTGAAACTATTAAAGTGATGGGTAACAAAATCCATTTGGCGAAATATCATTTTGAAAGACTATTTTCTTCTATGCAAATCTTACAATTTAAAATGCCGGAATTTTTTACAGAAGAAAATTTATCTGATCAGATATTTTTTTTATGCAAAAAAAATAATCACCAGCATTCTGCACGTGTGAGATTAACTGTTTTTCGTGGTGATGGAGGATTTTTTGATGGTAATAATAATCTTCCAAATTATATTATTCAGGCAGAAGAATCAAATAAGAAGGAATTTGCGCTTAATGAAAACGGGTTAATAATAGATGTTTTTAGCGATGGGAAAAAATCATGCGATAACTTCAGTAATATCAAATCGAATAGCTTTTTGGTTTATGCCATGGCAGCAACTTATGCAAAAAGAAATCAACTGGATGATTGTTTTATTTTAAATTCTTATGATCGGATTTGTGAAAGCGCGATTTCAAATATTTTTTTGATAAAAGATAAAATAATTTACACACCAGTTTTGTCGGAAGGATGTATAGCAGGTATTATGCGACGGTTTCTTTTAGAAAAAATTCCTCAACAAGGTTTTTTGATAAGAGAAGCAAATATTTCTATTGAAAAGATTAAACAAGCTGATGAAATTTTTCTCACAAATTCTATATCTGGAATGCGATGGGTGAAAGAATTTGGGAAAAATAAATACACTAATTCTTTAACTACGGAAATAAATGATGCATGTTTGAAAAATATTTTTTAATCAATAACATTGATTTCTTCCGATGATTGTAATCCATTAATTGCGGAATAAGTTTTTAGTAATGTTTTTACAGACTGCTTGCCATCCTTCTCCAAAGAAATAGAATAATTGTTTACATAGAGATCAATGTGCTGGCGCATCACTTGTTCATCCATTTCCTGTGAATTTTTTTTAACAAAATCCGCGAGCACAGGATAATTTCTAAATGCAAATTGAACACTCTGTTTAATAAGCGAATTTATTTTTTTTTGAATTTCTGTTTCATAAGATTTCTTCATTACTATTCCACCTAACGGTATAGGGCAGCTTGTTTTTTCTTCCCAATATTCACCGAGATCCATAATTTTTATCAATCCTTTTTGCTGATAAGTGAACCTGTTTTCGTGAATGATAACTCCGCAATCAACATTGCCATTCAAAACAGCATCTTCTATCGCAGAAAAAATCATGAATTCTTTTTTAACTGCTTCCGGAAATGCTAATGAAAAAAGTAGATGTGCAGTTGTGTTTTTGCCTGGTATCGCAATTTTGCAATTATTGATTTCTGAAAAGGGAAATTGTTTTTTCGATATTAATAAAGGTCCAACACCTTTTCCAAGCGCGCCGCCTGCATCAAGTAAATTATAATTGTCAGTTAGTAATGGAAAAACGCCGTAACTTATTTTAGTGATATCTAATTTTTGCTGCAATGCCCACTGGTTAAGCGTTTGTACATCTTCTAAAAAAATATCAAATTCAAAACCGTCAGTATCTATTTTTTTATTTACCAGCGCGTCAAAAATAAATGTATCGTTCGGACAAGGACTAAATCCTAAAGTAAGTTTCATTGTAGTTGGATAATTCAGTCAATAAAAAAATAAGTTTTTCATTCAGATTATTAATTGCTTCTTTCATTTTCCATTTTGTTTTATTTCTTTCACCAATATAATTTGAAATTGCCCTTAGCTGAATAAAGGGAATTTTTTGCTGCAGACAAACATAATGAAATGCAGCCCCCTCCATACTTTCAACAACAGAAGAAAAATTTTGTTTATACCAGTCTATTCTTTTTTTAGCGGTCGTGATTTCATTTATAGTAATGCCTTTTACTTTTTTTAATGAAGTCAATGCTAATAATTTTTTGTATGGATTTATTAATAAACCTTTTTTATACGGAGCTTCATTTTGCCCTGATAATTTCAAATCGAAAATTGTATTGAACTTTTTGTTTTCCCAAACTCCAAGGTCAGCAAAAACTTCTTCTTTAACTGCAAAGACTTCACCTAAAATATTTTGAGTAAAACAACCTGCAATTCCTGCTTGTATAATGATATCAGCAGAAGTTTTATTGCAATAGTTAGTGAGCGCATATGATGTAGCAACGCTGCCAATGCCCGTTATCAGCATCTTAATTTTATTTCTGCCCAACGTAAAATTATTCCTGGCAAGATAAATTGCAAGTGGTTTGATTTCCATATCCGTTGCAGCAGTTACAAGAATTTGCATCAGCAAATATCTGTGTTTTGCCTGTTCATTCACTTTACTGTGTTAACTTTGCAAAAATTTTTCTGTATAATGGTGTATCTCACACGAGTTGAACATTTCAATGCTGCCCACAAATTATATAATCCTAGTTGGAGCAGGGAAAAGAATGAAGAAGTTTTTGGAAAATGCGCCAATGAAAACTGGCACGGTCATAACTATGAATTATATGTAACGATTAAAGGTGAGCCGGATGCAGATACCGGATTTATTTTTGATGCCAAGAAACTGAGTGGGATAATTAAAGATGCGGTTATTGAAAAATTAGATCATAAAAACCTGAATGTTGATGTTGATTTTATGCAGGGAAAAATGTGCTCAACAGAGAATTTAATTGTGGCTATATGGGAACAATTGATATCGCATTTGCCGGTGGGAATTCAGTTGCACGGAATTAAATTATGCGAAACGCCACGGATTTATGTTGAATATTTTGGCAAATGATTTTGTTGCAAAACTCATGTCGCTAAAATGACATTGATAGAATCTTTTAATTATTATCTTACGTAATTCTTATGAATAAAGTATCAGTTTTTAGAAGAGAACATTTTAATGCTGCGCATCGTTTATTTAATCCGAAATGGGATGATGCAAAAAATTTTGAAGTGTTTGGAAAATGCAGCAACCCGCATTATCACGGTCATAATTATGAACTGGAAGTGAAAATTACCGGCGAACCAAATGCCGAAACAGGTTATGTAATGGATCTAAAAAAATTATCTGATCTTATTTCAGAAAATGTATTGAATCAATTTGATCATAAGAATCTTAATCTCGACACAAAATATTTTGCAAATATCAACCCGACTGCAGAAAATATTGCTATTATCATTTATGAAATTCTTCGAAAAAAAATTGATGAGAAATTTGATGTGAAAGTTCGGTTATACGAGACTGATAGAAATTTTGTGGAATACCCGGTGGAATGAAATAGAAGATAGGAGATAGGAGATAGGAGTAAGAAGTAAGAAGTAAGAAGTATAACTGAGCTGAATAGAACTATCAATAAAAATAATATCGAAAATTATGGGATATAAAAAAATAGAGCAGTTTGATGAACAGGTAACTTCCGAATTGATGGAGAAATATAAAAGCTGCATTGATTTGCTTGGGGAGAATTCTTCGCGCGAAGGTTTGATAAAAACACCGGAACGTGTGGCAAAAGCAATGCAATTTATGATGCAGGGATATAACCTGGATGCACATGTAATTTTGAACTCCGCAAAATTTCATGAAGATGTGAGCGAAATGATTTTAGTGAAAGACATTGAAATTTACAGCATGTGCGAGCACCATATGCTGCCTTTTTTTGGTAAAGCGCACATTGCGTATATACCTAACGGTTGGATAACAGGGCTAAGCAAAATTGCGCGCGTTGTTGACGTATATGCCCGCCGTTTGCAGGTGCAGGAAAGATTGACTACACAAATATTAGATGCTATAAAAGAAACATTAAATCCGCTTGGAGTGGCTGTTGTTATTGAGGCTTCGCATTTATGCATGATGATGCGCGGAGTGCAAAAACAAAATTCAGTTACCACTACTTCTGCTTTTTTTGGTGAGTTTCAAAAAAACGAAACCCGAAGTGAATTTGTGAAATTGATTTCTGCAAATTTGCATTGATGTTTTTTACATGCTTAGCTTATTTTTTAATTGCCGAATTTTGATGATTTTCAATTCTTGCCATAAAGAATTGGTTAAGAAGAATGAAAACCAGAAATTTGCATTTTTAACCAGCATCAGGATAATTAAATGGCTGTTAGCCATTATCTAATAGCCATTAGCCAAAGCTAACAGCTAAAAGCCAAGCTCGATGTACTTAACAGAATAAAAAAGGATAAACTATCTACATGAAGCACGCCTATGTTTTCCCAGGTCAAGCATCGCAGTATCCCGGCATGGGCAAAAATCATTACGAGAATAGTGTTTTCGCAAAAAAATTATTTGAGCAGGCAAATGAAATTCTTGGTTTCCGCATTTCCGACATCATGTTCAACGGAACGGATGATGATTTAAAACAAACAAAAATCACGCAACTTGCTGTTTTTCTTCATTCGGTTATTGCATATAAAAGTATCGGCAGCGCAAAACCAGATATGGTTGCGGGACATTCACTCGGCGAATTTTCCGCGCTTGTTGCTAACGGTGTGCTTAGTTTTGAAAATGCATTGGAATTAGTTTCCGTTCGCGCGCAGGCAATGCAAAAAGCATGTGAAATAAATCCTTCAACAATGGCTGCAGTGCTTGGTTTGGATGATAATAAGGTTGAAATTATTTGCGCTGAAGTAACCCAGGATGCTAATGAAATTGTTATTCCGGCAAATTATAATTGCCCCGGACAATTAGTAATAAGCGGCACAATAAAAGGAATTGAAATTGCCTGCGAAAGATTGAAAGCTGCCGGCGCAAAAAGAGCAATCGTAATTGCAGTTGGCGGCGCTTTTCACTCGCCATTAATGGAGCCTGCAAAAAAAGAATTGAGTGATGCAATTGAAAAAACTACTTTTTATAATCCAACCTGCCCGGTTTATCAAAATGCCGTTGCCAAAGCGGTAATGAATAAGGACGAAATAAAAGTGAATTTGGTAAATCAACTAACCACTGCTGTGCGGTGGACTCAAAGTGTACAAGCTATGATTGAAAACGGTGCATCAAAATTTACAGAAGTTGGCCCTGGAAAAGTGTTGCGCGGATTGATCGCAAAAATTAATAAAACTGTAGAAACGGAAGGAGTGGAGTAGAACGATTTCTGATTTTGTGATGTCTGATTTCTTATTTTCGATTTGTCTTCGTAATTATCAATTACCGAGTATCAATTTTTTGTAACCAGCATTTGCAATTCTATTAAACATTCTTGCGTCGCACCCTTGTACTGTAACAATTCTATTCAACTCTGCATCACAATCGACAGTTGCTTTAAATTATTTTCTACAAAAAATCTCTCGCTACGTTGCGCCTCCGCGTCTTTGCGAGAAATATCTTAGCCCCTTCGAGAGAAATATTCTTCAAACATTAATGGCGCAGTTAACCCATTCGCTGTCGAATGAAGCGTTATATTTTTTATAGAAATTAATTGCAGGTTCGTTCCATTCTAAAACCTGCCACACAATTCCCGAAAGTTTTTTTTCTTGAGCTTCAATGATCAATCTATCCAGTAATAATTTTCCAATTCCCTTGCCGCGCATTTTTTCTGTAACAATAATATCTTCCAAATACATTCGCTGACCTTTCCATGTGCTATAGCGAATATAGTATAATGCAAAAGCGATAATTATTCCATCCACTTCAGCTGCAAATGCCCACCACACGGGCTTTTCTCCAAATCCGCTTTCTGCAAAATGATCTAATGTAACGGTAACTTCCTGCGGCGCTTTTTCAAAAACTGCCAGTTCATTAATTAGTTCCAGCAATCGCGGGCAATCTTCTTTTATAGCTCTCCTGATATTTATTTCCATTTGAAATCGATAAAGTAAAAAATAAAAAGTAAAAATTAATTCTTGACTTACAATTATTAATTATCCCAACGCCTGATCCAGATCATTCAAAATATCATCTATGTTTTCGATGCCAACGCTCATTCTTATTAACCCATCAGTAATCCCAAAACGAATTCTTTCTTCACGCGGAACGCTTACATGTGTCATACTCGCAGGGTGCGACAATAACGTTTCAACCGTACCTAAGGATACAGCGCGAACGCACATTTGTAATTTATCAATAAATTTTTTTCCTGCTTCCAATCCGCCTTTTAATTCAAAACTCATCATCGGACCGAAATGTTTCATTTGTTTTTTTGCTGTTGCATGATCGGGATGTGATGAAAAACCAGTATAGTTTACATGCTCTACACCGTTATGCTTTGATAAAAATGCCGCTACTTTTTCTGCATTGCTGCAATGCCTGTCCATTCTTATTTCGAGTGTTTTCATTCCCTGCGTCAATAAAAAAGCATCGAATGGATTAGCGCTGCCGCCAAGTAATACGTGCCATTTCCAGATTTTTGTTTTCATCAATTCAATATCCCTGCTTAACAAAACTCCGCCTATAGCTGTGCCATGTCCGTTTAAAAATTTTGTGGTAGAGTGAAAAACAAAATCAACTCCATATTTAAAAGGTTGCTGCAGGTAAGGCGTTGCAAAAGTATTGTCGACAGTAACAATAATGTTGTGCTGTTTTGCAATTTTGGTTATAGCTTCAATATCCACGCATTGAATTGTAGGGTTGGCGGGGGTTTCAATATGGATGAGTTTTATTTTATTTTTTTTGATTGCATCTTCAACTAAATTCAAATCGCGCATATCAACAATAACAGTTTTAATTCCAGTTTCATCAAGCACTTTGTGCATGAGTTCATAGGTTCCGCCGTACAATGAAAAGTGAGATAATAATGTATCGCCGGCCTGCAAATTACTCATGAACATTGTTGTCATAGCTGCTTGTCCGCTCGAGTGCAACAATGCTTTTAATTTCATCGAAGAGCCATCTTCATTTTTTAATCCAAATGCTTCCAGCGCAGCAATGGTTTGCTCCGCAACTTTAAAAGTTGGATTACCCCAGCGACTGTAAATATTTTCTTTTTCTTTGCCCGCAAATCTTTCCATGCCCTGTTGAGCTGTATCAAAAGTGAAAGTTGATGTTGCGTAAATCGGTGGAATATGTGAGTACTCTGCATGCGCATTGCCTGCTGCATGCAAAGCAACAGAACTGATTCCTGTTAAATTAAATTTTTCTTCTGTCATTTTTATGCTGAATAGTTAATTTTGAAAATGGGAAATCAAAAGTAAATTATAATTATTTATGAAAGACTTATTACTTCAATACGCAGAATACAATTTATGGGCGAATACAAAATTGGTTGATGCGATCAACGAACTTGCATATGAACAGCAACATGAAAAAATAATCAGCAGTTTCGGCAGCATCTATAAAACATTGTTTCATGTATGGCGTGCCGGGCATTTGTGGCAGGAACGTTTTCAATTCGGAAAAAATACTGCTGAACCAAAAGATAATTTTAATGGTTCAGCAAAAAATATTGGTGATGCTTTGCTGGAGCAAGACAAATTTTGGATTGAACATGTAAAAGAATCAACAGAAAATTCCCTGCTTAAATTAATTACGTATAAAAATTTGCGTGGCGATGAATTTAGTGAACCGGCTTATTTGATCCTTCATCACGTGTTTAATCACAGCACTTATCACCGCGGACAATTGGTTACTATGCTAAGGCAGGTTGGCGTTGAAAAAATTCCCGGCACAGATTTTATTGCATGGGCAAGAACAACTTCCTGGAAATAATTTAAAATTGATGCAATGATTAAAAAATATTTTCCGGGGTTTATAACTTGCAGATCAATTTATTTTTATTGAGGAATTCTTGGCGCAAAAAATTCTCCGTTTGTTATTGAAACAGTCGTGCCCGAATAAGTATCCGTTAAATAATTTCCTGTAAATGTTCCTCTTATTTCTTTGGCGCTTATTGATGTTAGTGTAATTGTAAAAGTTGACGACGGCATTCCATTGAAATCGTCAATATCATAATCATGATAATCAGAAGAACCATTATAACCTGTAAAATAATCTGCAAAAATTACATTGTTTGAATTATCGCTTTGATAAGTTCCATTAGGTAAATTTCCTGTTACCTGAACGCTCAGCGAGATTGCATCACTGGTATCCTTATTGCTGGCATTTATAGTAAAATCGGTTTTTGTAGAATCTAAAAAATCAGCACCTAACTCGCATATTGTATTTGTCCATGTAATCAAACTATCGTTTAATTTGAATTTTACGTAGTAGTTGCTGTTAGATGAAGAGTCTTTTTTGCATGATGTTATGAGCAATATGCAAATTGCAATTGAGGTAATAGATGGAATTGTTTTTTTCATAAGTGTCAGCTTATATAATGAGTAATAAAAGTAATAACGGGTAATCCGGAAAAATATTTTTTGGCAAATCAATATGCCCACTTTACTAACGTTGCTCCCCATGTAAAACCTCCGCCGAACGCGGCGAACACAAGGTTATCTCCTTTCTTTAATTGTTTTTCCCAATCCCAAAGGCATAAAGGAATTGTGCCGGAAGTAGTGTTGCCATATCTCTGTATATTGATCATCACTTTTTCTTTTGTTAATCCCATGCGGTTTGCGGTTGCGTCAATAATTCGTTTGTTAGCCTGGTGCGGAACGAGCCACGCAATATCATCGCCGGTGAGATGATTACGCTCTAATAATTCGGCGCTGACATCGGCCATTCCTTTTACTGCAAATTTAAAAACCGACTGACCTTCCTGGTATATGTAATGTTCTTTATTGGCAACGGTTTCGTATGTTGCCGGACGTAACGAGCCTCCGGCTTTCATATGTAAAACACTTCCGCCGCTGCCGTCACTTCTTAAAATGCTGTCCAAAATTCCATAGCCCTCATAATTTGGTTCAAGCAAAACAGCGCCGGCGCCATCTCCAAAAAGAACACAAATAGTTCGGTCGCTATAATCAACAATCGAACTCATTTTATCTGCGCCAACAACAACAACTTTTTTATATCGTCCGCTTTCAATTAAACTTGCGCCCATGGTAAGGCTGTATAAAAACCCGGAGCATGCGGCGGCCAAATCAAAACTCCATGCATTTTTTGCGCCGATTTTATCGCAAACAATATTTGCAGTTGATGGAAAAAACATATCCGGCGTAACGGTTCCTACAATAAGTCCGTCAATTTCGTCCGGAGAAATTCCTCTTTTTTTGCATAGCTCCAAAATAGCGGGCACGCATAAATCGGAAGTTGCTTTTCCGGGCTGGCTCAAAATTCTTCTTTCTTCAATACCCGTTCGGGTGCGTATCCACTCATCGTTTGTATCAACTATTTTTTCAAGGTCTGCATTTGTTAATCGTTCTTCGGGAACATATCCTCCGATTGCAGTTATGGCAGCTGTGATTTTTTGACTCATTCTGCAAAAATATGGAAATGATTTATGCTGAACGCAAAACGCTTAACGCAAAAAAAAGACGATTGCGTTTAGCATTTGGCATTTTGCGTTTCGCTTTTTCCTATTTTCGTAAGTATGATTGCCTTTTTACGTGGTGAATTTGTTTATAAAACGCCTGCAACAGTTTATGTAGATGTTAATGGCGTTGGGTATGAATTGCAGATAAGTTTGAACACATACTCTAAAATTCAAAACCTGGAAAAAGGAATTTTGCAAACGTATTTCCATGTGCGCGAAGATGCGCAGGTTTTGTATGGATTTTTTGAAGTAGCGGAAAAAGAGATGTTTATTTTGTTAATCAGTGTGTCTGGAGTTGGCGCTTCAACTGCAAGAATGATGTTGTCATCCATGAAACCAGAAGAAATTGCAAGAGCAATTTTGAATGGAAATGCAAAGCAACTGGAAAGTATAAAAGGGATCGGAAAAAAATCTGCAGAAAGAATTATTTTAGAACTTCGCGATAAAGTTTCCAAATCCATATCGGAAACAAATATTCCCGCATTGATAAACAATACTTTGGAACAGGATGCGTTAAATGCTTTAATCGCTTTGGGTATAGCAAAATCTGCCGCTGAACAAGCATTAAAAAGAGTGCTTTCAAACGGGTCAGAAACCTTAAAAGTTGAGGACGTTATTAAAAAAGCATTAAAAATTTTGTAAGCCTATCGTAAGCATTTTTTACCTAACTAATTCTTGAGAAAGGTTGATTCGTTTTTTCCAGATATTTTGTAAAACGGCAATGCTTACCGTACTGCTTATTGGTGTGCGTTATTCAACCGCATTTGCCAGCCCTTTTCAACAAAGAAACGATACCACAATTGCTCCAAACAAAGTTGCTGACTCACTTAAAAAAATAGCTGATTCTCTTAATAGCATTAAGCAAACAAAGGATACACTCAGGTATCCTATTTACGATCGACGCAGCGATTTTCTAACAAATCCAAACAGAAATCCGTTTAATCTTAAAGACCCGATAAATATCCGGGATTCTATCGAATACGATCCGGCAACAAAGCAATATTTTATTGTAGAAAAAGTTGGAAATAATTATTACCGCAAACCAACTTATCTCACTTACGATGAAATGATGCGGATCAAATCGCAGCAGGATGAAGATGATTATTTCCGGCAACGTGCAGACATACTCAGTGCATTAAACAAAAAAAATCAGCAACCTAAACTTAATCTTACAGATAATTTATTCAATAGAATTTTTGGAACAGGTAAGGTTGACATTAAACCGCAGGGAAATGTTGATATCACCGCGGGTTACCAGGGGCAAACTGTAGACAATCCTACATTGCCCGAAAGCGCCAGAAAAACAGGCGGACTTGATTTTAACATGAATGCCGATGTTAATGTGCTTGGAAATATTGGTAACAAAGTAAAACTGCCTATTCACTACAATACACTCGCAACTTTCGATTTTGAAAATCAATTAAAATTAGATTACAACGGAGGCCCGGATGAAATCATTAAAAAAATTGAAGCCGGCAATGTATCATTCGCTACAAAAAGCACATTAATGTCGAACGTGCAATCTTTGTTTGGCGTGAAAACACAATTGCAATTCGGAAAATTAATGGTAACAGGTGTATTGGCAAATCAACGTTCGCAGCAACAATCTCTGGCATCGCAAGGTGGCGCTGCAACAACAAATTTCCAATTTAAGGCAGATGATTATGACGAGAACAGAAACTTTTTATTAGCGCAATACTTTAAAAATAATTACAACAACGCAATGAAAAATTTGCCGATTGTAACTTCACAGGTTCAGATATTGCGCGTGGAAGTTTGGGTAACCAATCGTAACAACACACCAACACAGGCAAGACAAATTGTTGGGTTGATGGATCTTGGCGAATCATCGCCATACAACACGCGCATTCACTCACAAAGCGCAACACCATATCCATTTAATGATGCTAATGATGAATACCGCAATATTGTAAGTGATCCAAATAGCCGTAATGCATCGCAGGCTAATAATAAATTAAATTCATTAGGGCTGACGCAGGTGCAGGATTATGAACAAGTATATGCACGAAAATTAGATTCAACTGCTTATACTGTTTATCCTCAGCTCGGATTTATTTCGCTCACACAACAATTGCAGCCGAACGATGTGCTGGCAATAGCATACCAATATAGTTACAATGGACATGTTTACCAGGTAGGTGAATTTTCTACCGATGTTCCGCCGGATACAACTTCCGGTAATTATGCAGGCGTACAAAAAGTTTTGTATTTGAAATTATTAAAAGCAACTGCCCAGCGAACCAATTTGCCAATTTGGAATTTGATGATGAAAAATATTTACACATTAAAAACTGCAACAGGCAACCCGGTTATTAATGTACAACAAGCAGGATTTTTGCTTAACATTTTATACGATCAACCAAGCAAAGGCGATAAAAGATATTTACCTGAAGGAGATAAAGCCGGTGTGCCTTTGCTAACTGTATTAAACCTTGATCGCTTAAACAGTCACAACGATCCGCAACCCGATGGTGTGTTTGATTATATTGAAGGGTACACAATAGTTTCATCGCAGGGTAAAATAATATTTCCGCTTCTTCAGCCATTCGGACATGACCTGGATTCCGTTGCATTTACAAATTCGCAGTCGCTTGCGCCGAATTATGTTTTTTATCAATTGTATGATACAATAAAATCCGTGGCACAAACCTATGCTAACGTTGATAGGTATATAATCAGCGGAACTGCAAAAGGACAAACAGGTTCCGATCTTTCTCTCGGAGCTATTAATGTTCCGAGGGGATCAGTTGTAGTAACTGCCGGCGGGCAAACGTTGAAAGAAAATGTGGATTACATAGTAGATTATAATCTTGGAACGGTAAAAGTTATTAATCAGGCAATATTAAATTCCAATGTTCCGGTAAATGTAAGCTATGAAAACAACGCAAGTTTTGGAACACAGCAAAGAAGTTTTATGGGATTGCGTTTCGACTATCTTGCAAAAAATACTCCAACAGAAGCATTAACGATCGGCGGTACCATTGAACGATTGAGTGAGCGGCCGTTTTTTACTATTACTAATTATAATGAAGATCCGATTCGCAATACGATGTATGGTCTCGATTTTAATTACAGAACTATTGCTCCTGCAATAACAAGATTGCTGAACAAACTTCCTTTTTATTCAACAAAAGAAATGAGCACCGTTACTGCTTACGGCGAAAGTGCATTTTTACAACCCGGTCATCCATCACAAATTGGTAAGGGAAACAACGGAACAATTTATGTAGACGACTTTGAAGGATCTACAAGTTCCATCGATATGCGTTTTCCATTAACTGCATGGGCGTTGGCTTCTACGCCGCAAGGCAACGGGCTTTTTCCTGAATCAACAATTACAGATTCTCTTCTTTATGGTTTCAATCGTGCAAAACTTGCGTGGTATAATATTGAACCAACTCTGCAGGATAATTCAAATACAAATAATCCGGTAAGAGGATATCAGAATTTTTCAGATCCGCGCATATCGCCGGTTAACACACAACAATTATATCCGCAGGAAACTCCGCAATTAGGGCAATCGCAACTAATAACTTTTGATCTTGCTTATTATCCTTCAGACAGAGGCCCATATAATTTTGATGTAACGCCCGGCACTTATCACCAGGGAATTTTGCCAAGTGGAAAATTAAGAAATCCTGAAACCCGCTGGGGCGGCATCATGCGCTCGATCGATCAAACCGATTTTGAAACCAACAATATTCAGTATATAGAATTCTGGATGCAAAGTCCGTGGCTTTTAAATCCGCCGGGTAGTTTAGATACAGGTCATTTATATTTTGATATCGGCAGCGTTTCAGAAGATATTTTAAAAGATGGAAAGAGACAATACGAAAACGGATTACCTACGCCAACTTCTCCTGCAGCAATTGATACTTCTGTTTGGGGAAGAGTGCCGCTCAATCCGATCCAGGTTACAAATGCATTCAGTAATAATCCAGCAGATCGTCCTTACCAGGATGTTGGTTTGGATGGATTGAATGATGATACAGAAAGAATTCAATTCAGCAGTTATCTTGCAAATATGGCCACTCTTGTCGGCGCAGGTTCGGCAGTTTATCAAAGTGCATTCAGCGATCCTTCCAACGATAATTTTGTAAACTATCGTGATGCAAGTTATGATCAGTCAAAAACGGATATACTTGGCCGTTATAAAAATTATAATAACACGCAGGGTAATTCGCCCATTGCTGCGCCAGGGCAAGTGTATGTAGATGCATCTACCTTAACTCCGGATGGTGAAGATCTTGATCACGATAATACATTAAACCAGCTTGAACAATATTTCGAATACCAGGTTAGTCTTAACCCCGATAGTTTGGTAACGGGTCATAATTTTATTACCGACAGTGCAACTTTCACATATGGAACCACTCTGCAAAAATGGTTTCAATTCCGCATTCCTATTAACGCATACACACAAAATGTTGGCAACATGCCTGACTTCAAATCTATCCGGTTCATGCGCATGTATCTTCATGGTTTTGCAGATTCTCTTGTGTTGCGTTTTGCAGAATTACAATTCATCAGGGATTCATGGCGCTCATTCGCTTATGTTCTCGACACAACAGGGAACTATACTTTATTGCCTGCAAACGGCCCGACAACATTTAATGTAACAGCAGTTAATATCGAACAAAATAGTTCGCGCACGCCAATTCCTTATGTTATTCCGCCGGGCATTCAACGGCAACAATCGTTAAGCACTAACAACGTAAATGTTTTGCTGAATGAACAATCCATGAGTTTACAAATATGTCATCTCGCACAATACGATTCGCGTGGAGTATACAAAACATTTAATCTTGATTTGCGCAAATATGGTCATCTCGATATGTTCATTCACGCAGAATCTGCGGGCGGTGATGTTTTGCAGGATAGCGATTTGGTGGCGGTGATCAGAATGGGAAGCGATTTCATCAGTAATTATTATGAGATAAGAATTCCACTTAAGATTACACAATTCGGTGCAACACTTGCAACAGATATTTGGCCTGATTCGAATAATCTTAACTTAACCCTGAATCGTTTGGTGCAGTTGAAGGAAGCCAGGAATGCTGCGGTTGCGTCGAATGTTTATTATTATCAAATCGATCCTAACGGCAGGAAGTATGGAATTTTAGGAAATCCAAATCTCGGCCAAATTCAGGCAATGTTCTTAGGTGTAGAAAATAATCGTTCATCTACTACGATGCCTGCCTGCACCGAAGTATGGTTTGATGAATTACGATTGTCGCAAATTAATGATCACGGAGGTTGGGCCGCCGTTGGCAGAGTTGATGTTAAACTTGCTGATTTAGGAACAATGTATTTTTCCGGAAGCTATAAAAGTATTGGGTTTGGTTCTATTGATCAGCGAGTCAATGAACGATCTCTCGATGATATTCGTCAATTGAACGGCGCAGTTAATTTAGAACTAGGAAAATTGTTGCCGAAAAAAACAAAATTATCTGTTCCTATGTATGCAAGCATTTCTCAAACCGTTGATATGCCTGAATACGATCCATTCGATTTGGATATAAAACTGAAAGATAAGATCAAAGCGGCGCCCGCAAATGAACGTGATTCTATTAAACAACAAGCTATTGATGAACTGACAATTCAAACGCTCAACTTTACCAACATACGAAAACTGAATACCAGCGGGAAAAAATTAAAATTATGGAGCGTTGAAAATTTTGACTTGAGTTATTCTGTCACGCGATCGGAACATCATAATGCACTTGCTGTAGAAGATGAATTAATTAATTACAGGGGAAGCCTCGGTTATAATTTCAATCGCCAGCCCAAATACTGGCAACCGTTTAAAAAAGTAAAAACAAAATCGAAATGGTTATCGTTGTTTACAGAACTTAATATTAACCCGCTTCCAACTACGCTAAGTTTCAGAGCAGATGCTAACCGGCAGTTTGGCGCGTATCGATCGCGAAATATTGGCGGCCCTGTAAATATGTTGCCCGAAACTTATAATAAGTTCTTTAATTACAACAGAACCTATACTCTTCATTGGGACTTGACGCATTCTCTCAATATTGATTTCATGGCTGTTGATCATGCTTCTGTTGATGAAGCCGACGGGCGACTTACCAAGCAGGGCAAACAACAAATGTGGACTAACTTTTTAAAAGGTGGAAGAAATCTTTTATACCAGCAACAAGCAAGTGCTTCATATGTGCTTCCGACAAATAAAATTCCGGTGCTCGACTGGACAATACTCAGAGCTACCTATGGAACTACTTATAGCTGGACTGCAGCTTCACTTCTTGCAACGACTCTTGGAAATACATTACAGAACTCGCAGCAAAAACAAGTGTCCGGCGAATTTGATTTTTCCAGGTTATATTCAAAATCAAAATTGTTACGCGGGTTGGAAGCTCAGCAAACTACTACTGCCCCTAAAACAAATCGACCGGGAAACAAATCGGATTCTGCAAGAAATAAAAATCAACCGCCGCAACAAAATGTTTCGTCCAACAACTACAATGTTTTCCTGAAATTTTTTGTAAGATTATTAACTGCGCTCAAGCACATCAATATTTCTTATTCTGAAAATTCCGCTTCCACAATTTATGGATATATGGACAGCACAAATTTTTTAGGAATGAATTTCCGGACAGGACAACCCGGCTTAGGTTATACTTTCGGAATGCAGCCTAATCAAAAATTTGTGGAGAATCTTGCAAGAAGAGGATTGATAACAAAAGATACAACGCTGAATTTTCAAAATCAGCAAAGCTTTAATCAGATTCTGAATATTACTGCACAGGTGCAACCGCTTCCTAATTTGAATATTGCTCTTAGCCTGAATAAAACATTCGGGAAAAATTATACTGAATTATTTAAAGACACAACAAGCGCAACAGGTTTCGTTCACCTTAATCCATATACAACCGGAACTTTCAGCGTTACTTTTATTTCGTTTCAAACATTATTCAAAAAATTTAATCCCAACGAGCTCTCGCAAACTTTTTTGCGATTTGAAGGTTACCGATCAATTATTTCTGCGCGCCTCGGATCAAAAAATCCATACTCCGGCGCAGTTGCAGGCAGCAATTTTTATAAAGGATACGGACAGTATGCGCAGGATGTTTTGATACCGGCATTCATTGCTGCATACACCAACACAGACCCTAAGAAAATTTCATTGATCAATGAAAGTAATGGAAGCGTTCGCAGCAATCCTTTTTCCGGTTATATTCCAAAACCAAACTGGAGTATTAATTATAACGGACTAAACCGCATTCCCGGGCTTGAAACTATTTTTACAAGTTTCAATCTTACACACGCATATTCAAGTACGCTGAGTATGGGAACTTTCAATTCATCTTTATTATACCAGGATCCGCTTGGCATTGGTTACGCCGGATTTATTGATACAACATCGGGAAATTTTGTTCCTTATTTCACTGTTCCGAATATTACTATTACAGAAAGATTTTCTCCGTTGATTGGAATAGATTTGGAGCTTGTAAATAAAATTCAGGCGAAAGTCAGTTACAGCAAATCGCGACAGCTAAGTTTAAGTTTGGTAGATTTTCAGATGACGGAAATGCGTTCAACAGAAATAACAATTGGTGCTGGCTGGAAAAAACGAGGATTCCCTTTGCCGTTCAATATCAGGATGCCCGGTAAAAAAGATCCGTCAAAAAAATTACAAAACGATCTCACGCTACGTCTCGATTTAAGTTTGCGCAACGATGCAACAGTTAACAGCATTATAGATCAGGGAGACGCTTTGCCAACGGCTGGTCAAAAAATCGTCACCATATCCCCGTCTATAGATTACGTGTTAACCAACCGCATCAACATAAAATTATATTACGATGAACGAAAAGTAATTCCTGCCATATCCACTTCACCGCCTATAACAACAGTACGCGGCGGTTTGCAAATTCGTATTTCTTTGGCGCAGTAAGCGGATAGAAATGGATAATTGAAAATGAACAATAAAAGAATGCGATCGGGCAAAAACATCAAAAAAATATAAAAAGTAGTAAGTTGCAGCAAACAACGCACAAAATTTATCTGCGTTTGATTGCAATCTCTGGCTATACAAAATTTTAAGAGAATATGAAAGTTGTAATTTTTGCAGGCGGACTTGGTACAAGAATTTCAGAAGAAACAGATACGCGGCCTAAGCCGATGGTTGAAATAGGAGGCAAGCCAATTTTGTGGCACATCATGAAAATATACAGCCATTATGGGTTTAACGATTTTATTATTTGCCTCGGCTATAAAGGATATTTGATAAAGGAATATTTCATGAAATATTATTTGCACAATTCAGATATCACCATCGAACTTGGAAGCAACAAATTGAATATTCATTACACAAACGCAGAATCGTTTAAAGTTACACTTGTAGATACCGGGTTAAATACCAAAACCGCAGGCAGGCTAAAACAAGTACAAAGTTATATTGGTGAAGAAGATTTTATGCTAACCTATGGAGATGGAGTTGCTGATATTGATTTGAATAAATTAGTAGCGTTTCATAAAGCTCACAGAAAAGTTGCAACAGTTACCGCAGTGCAACTGGAAGCAAGATTTGGCGGAATGGAATTAGCTGAAGATGGAGTAGTGAAAATTTTTAAAGAGAAACCTAAAGAAGACAGCAAATGGATAAACGGCGGATTTTTTGTTTTGAAGCCCGAAGTATTTAATTATATAAAAGGTAATGAGATGAAATAATGTGGGAAGATACACCTATGGAAAATCTCGCCATGTCTCATGAATTAGTGGCCTACAAACATAGTGGATTTTGGAAACCTATGGATGCAATGCGCGATAAAATTGAATTGGAAAATCTGTGGCAGGCTAACCAGGCAAAATGGAAAATATGGTAAGAGAAAAACTTTTAAATTTTTACAGCAATAAAAAAGTTTTTATAACAGGGCATACTGGTTTTAAAGGTGCATGGTTATCTGCAATACTTCATACGTTTAAAGCAGATATAAAAGGATATGCTTTGGAGCCGGAATATGAAAATAGTTTATTCAGTCTTTTGCAACCATTGCAAATTTCAAAAAGTATCATCAACGATATCCGCAATAAAGATTTTTTACAAGAGGAAATTATTTCTTTTCAACCAGATTATATTTTTCATCTCGCAGCGCAACCATTGGTTCGCCGTTCGTATCAAATTCCTGCAGAAACTTTTGATGTAAATGTAACTGGCACCGCAAATCTTTTAGAAGCTGTAAGTAAATTGCAAAAAAAAACTACCATTGTTGTTATCACAACGGATAAGGTTTACGCAAATCAAAATCAGCATTTGCTTTATAAAGAAACAGATGCCTTAGGTGGCTATGATCCTTATAGTGCAAGCAAAGCATGCGTAGAGCTTGTTGTGAATTCTTTCCGAAATTCTTTTTTTAATCCCGCACAATTTTCAATTCATCAAAAAAAAATTGTGTCTGCCCGCGCAGGAAATGTAATTGGCGGCGGAGATTGGAGCGTTGACAGAATTATTCCCGACATCATCAGAGCATTTAATAAAAACGAAGTTGTTGATATTCGAAATCCAAATGCAATTCGTCCGTGGCAACATGTGCTCGAACCTCTGTACGGTTATTTGTTATTAGGTGGATTGTTACATACATATAACCGTGAGTATTCCGATGCATATAATTTTGGTCCATTGCCCGATGATCATTTAACGGTAAAAGAATTACTCGAAATTGCAGTGAGAGAGTGGAATGGAGGAGCGTGGAAAGATGTATCAAATGCCAGTCATCCGCATGAAGCGGCGGTTTTAAAATTGGATATCACGAATGCAAAAAAAGAATTGGGATGGAATCCGAAATTAGATGCAGCAAAAGCAATTCAGTGGACGATTGACTGGTATAAACAACCACTTCCGAAGCAAGCTGAATTTACATTTGAGCAAATCGATAATTATTTTGTTTTATGATTTTTACTCCCGCAAAATTATCCGGCAGTTATATTATTGATCTAAACCCGATGGAAGATGAGCGCGGTTGGTTTGCACGCTATTATTGTAAGAATGAATTCAAACAAATCGGTCATCAAAAAGAATGGATGCAACTCAATCATTCTTTTACAAAATATAAAAGTTCGATCAGGGGAATGCATTTTCAATTACCTCCATTCAGTGAAATTAAATTAGTTCGTTGCATTCGCGGAAATGTATTTGACGTAATTATTGATGTTAGAAAAGATTCCGCAACTTTTTTGCAATGGTTTGGTGTGGAGCTTTCTGCAGAAAATAGAAAAATGATTTACATACCAGAAGGTTTTGCGCACGGATTTCAAACATTAACTGATGGATGCGAACTTCTCTATCATCACTCAGAATTTTATGCGCAAGGTGTGGAAGCTGGTATTCGTTATGATGATCCTTTGATAAAAATAGATTGGCCATTGACAGCCGGTGTCATCTCAAAAAAAGATTCGCAACATCCTTATCTTACAAAAAGTTTTAAAGGAGTATAGAACGAAATAGCACAAATTTTCATGAGAACTATAACACGAATTACACGAATTGTTTTTTCTCAAAGGGTCTTTCAACTATTAGGATATAGGACATTGAGAATTCGTGTAATTCGTTCTAATTCGTGAAAAAAATAAAGACTAATATAAGTTTATGCAATGCAGATTTTGTAAAACAAAATTGAAACATGTTTTAATTGATTTGATTAATTCGCCTGCTTCTAATTCATTTTTAGATGCGGAGCAATTAAATGAGCCTGAAGTTTTTTATCCGTTGAAAGTTTACGTTTGTGATAATTGTTTTTTGGCGCAGGTTGAAGAGTATAAAAAATCCGACGCAATTTTTAACAGTGACTATGTTTATTTTTCTTCTTACTCATCAACGTGGTTGAAACATGCAGAAGTTTACAGCGATAAAATGGTTGAGAGATTTAACATTAATGATAAATCGCTTGTGGTGGAAATTGCGTCAAACGATGGATATCTTCTTCAATATTTTAAACAAAAAAATATACCGGTTTTAGGAATTGAACCAACTGCAAATACGGCTAAGGTTGCGATGGATAAAGGGATTGATTGCATTATAGATTTTTTTGGTGTGCGATTGGCAACTGAATTAGCAGAAAAAAATATTAAGGCCGATTTATTGCTCGGCAATAATGTTCTTGCGCATGTTCCCGCTATTGTGGATTTTGTTGGTGGAATGAAAATAATTTTAAAGCTCGATGGAATTATAACGATGGAGTTTCCTCATCTTATGCAATTGATAGATAACAACCAGTTCGACACAATTTATCATGAGCATTTTTCTTATCTTTCTTTTTCTACAGTAAAAAAAATATTTGAATCGAAGCAATTGGAAATGTTTGATGTAGAAGAATTATCTACTCATGGCGGTTCGTTGCGCATTTATGCAAAACATAAAGAAGATGATACAAAAAAAATTTCTGCAGCGGTTCATCATCTTATCGAAAAAGAAAAAAACGCAGGCATGAATGAAATGCGCTATTACAGCAATTTTCAGCAAAAAGCATTAAAAATAAAATTGGATTTACTTGCATTTTTAATTCATCAAAAAAAAGAAAATAAAAAAGTTGCGGCGTATGGTGCAGCTGCAAAAGGCAATACGCTTTTAAATTATTGCAGTATTAAAAATGATTTGATAGAATATGTTGTTGATAGAAATCCGCACAAGCAAAACAAGTGGCTTCCGGCGAGCCATATTCCTGTTGTAGATGAAGAATATTTGAAAACTCATCGTCCTGATTTTGTAATTATCTTTCCATGGAATTTAAAACATGAAATTGTTGAGCAACTTTCTTATATAAAAGAATGGGGAGCGAAATTTGTCATACCTATACCTGAGTTGCAATTGATCTAAAATGAAAAAAATTCTCGTTACCGGCGCCACAGGTTTTATCGGCAATTATGTAATAAAATATTTATTGAATAAAAAATACCGTGTAATTGCAACTTCATTGTCGGAATCCAATGCAAGAGAAAAAGATTGGTTTAAAGCGGTAACTTATATTTCTTTCGATTTAAAAAATTTTGACGCCAACGCAAATTATTATAATTTTTTTCAACAACCCGATCTGCTCATTCATCTTGCATGGGAAGGGTTACCAAATTATAAATCCGAAATTCATACGGGAAAAAATCTTCCATTGCAATCTGCATTTTTAAAAAATCTTATTACAAACGGATTAAGAGATATTACCGTTACCGGCACTTGCTTTGAATATGGCATGCAGGAAGGTTGTTTGAGAGAAGATATGAATGCTCAGCCGGCCAATTTTTATGGTATAGCGAAAAATGAATTAAGAAAATATTTAGAGGAATTACAAAAGAATATTTCATTTAATTTTAAATGGATTCGTTTATTTTACCTGT
The DNA here is from genome assembly GCA_963774065.1 of Chitinophagia bacterium. GTDB lineage: Bacteria > Bacteroidota > Bacteroidia > Chitinophagales > Chitinophagaceae > Puia. The sequence goes on along the minus strand of CAVZDO010000003.1, from coordinate 295,245 downwards.
ATGGATATGGGAAAAATCCTAATTCATTACTTTCGCAGTTGGATAAGGCGCTGGCAAACGATGAAAAAACTTTTAACATGAGCGGCGGACAGCAGGTGCGCGATTATTTGCCAATAGAAAAAGCAGCGGAATATATTGTAAAAATCGCGTTGCAACAAAAAGTTCAGGGAGTGATTAACTGCTGCAGTGGTAAACCGGTAACGATAGAAGAATTCGTAAAAAATTATTTGAAAAAAGAAAATAAAAAAATTTTTCTGAACCTTGGCTATTATCCTTACCCGGATTATGAGCCAATGGCATTTTGGGGAGATAATAATAAATTAAAAAGCATAATTAATAATGAGTAACCCGATTTTGGAATTTATTGAAGAGCGCGAAAAAAGAATTATTGCAAACGGCAATAACGACAAATTAAAAAAAGCTGCAAGTGAGTTTAATGTTTTATCAAATAGCAACCGTTATTCTTACAACTTTTCCTGGATGGGACGGCCTATCATTCAGTATCCGCAGGATATGATTGCGATGCAGGAAATTATCTGGAATATAAAACCTGATCTCATAATAGAAACAGGAATTGCTCATGGTGGTTCATTAATTTTTTACGCTTCATTGCTTGAGTTGATCGGTAATGGAGAAGTTTTGGGAATTGATATAGACATACGCCAGCATAACCGAAAAGAAATTGAAAACCATTCGATGTTCAAAAGAATTAAAATGATTCAGGGATCGTCTGTGGATGAGGGAATTGCATTTGAAGTTAAAAAACATACGATCGGAAAAAATAAAGTGATTGTAATATTGGATTCAAATCATACTCACGATCATGTTTTCAAAGAACTGGAATTATATTCTCCTTTCGTAACAGTAGGATCTTATATTGTTGTTTTTGACACAATCGTGGAAGATTTGCCCGATGGTTATTTTGAAGAAGCAAGACCTTGGGGAATTGGAAACAATCCTAAAACGGCTGTCCACAAATTTTTAAGTACCAATCCGGATTTTGTTATTGATAAAGCAATTGATAATAAATTGCTGGTAAGTGTAGCGCCGGATGGTTATTTAAAAAGAATAAAATAGTTATGGATAAAAAACCTTTGGTGAGTTTTTGTATAAGCACTTATAAACGACCGGAAATTTTGAGCGGGCAATTAAAATTATTATTAAAGCAAACCTACTCTGATTTTTTTATTGTAATATCTGATAATGATCCTGAAAGCAGCGCGAAAAAAACGATTGAGCAGTTTAATGATTCAAGAATCCAATATTATTCTAATGGTGAAAATCTTGGAATAATGAAAAGCTTCAACAAAAGCATTGAAAGATCAGTAACCGAATATATTGTTATGATTACTGATGATGATCCTTTGGAAATAAATTTTTTAGAAGAAATAATTCTCTTAATAAAAAATTATCCCGGATATTCCATGTATTGTGGTTTTTTGATTGGGAAAGAGCTTCAAATTGAGATAATAGATAAAAATGAATTTCCGATTTTTCTTCTTGATCCCGATAAAAATCCTTCTATTTTCTGGTCAAATTGTATTCTAAGGAAATCTGATGTAATTAAAATTGGAATGATACCAGATTATGGTAGCCCTCATTTAATAGACCATGCGTTATTGGCTATGGTAGGTTCAGAAAATGGCTGTGTAATTAAAAATGCCATTTATAGCACTCATTTTCTCCACGGTAATAACTATTCTCGCAGTAATTTTGATAGTTATTTTGTTGGTTGTGCGGGTTTTTATAGAGTTTTAAGTAATCACTTTGCAAATTTTAAAAATAGACAAATTGAAAATGTTATTAAAAAGCATTTGAAAACATGGTTTATTTCAATTTCTTTTTCGCTAAGACGTTTTTTTAAAAATGATAAAAATAAAATAAAAGAAATAGACTCTTTTTCAAATAAAATTCTTCAATTGAATTTTATGAAGTCGTGCAGGTTTAAATATTTTGCAAAAAAGAAAATATTTGTAATCAAAGCATTTTTTAAGCTGGTATAAAATTTATTAATTGATTTATTTATAAATGGCGAAAGAACGCTTTAGTATAATATTGCCTGTTTATAACGGTTATGAGTATGTAAAAGAATGCGTAAACAGCATTCTTGCGCAAACAATTTCCGGGTTTGATCTTATCGTTCTGGATAATTGCAGCACGGATGGTTCTTCCGAATGGATAAAATTAATTAATGATAACAGGATAAAATTATTTCCGGCATCACATAAATTAACAATCGAAGAAAATTGGGCAAGAATAAAAGATGTTCCTAAAAATGAATTCATAACCCTGATTGGTCATGATGATATTTTGTATCCCGATTATCTTGCAACGATGAGTGAGTTGATTGCAAAACATCCCAATGCATCACTTTATCAAACTCATTTTAGTTATATCAATAATAACGGAAACGAAATCAGAAAATGCCTGCCGATGGGTGAAGTGCAATCAGCGTCGGAATTTTTAGCGGCCATTCTTTCCAATATAATTGATATTATGGGAACAGGTTTTATGATGCGTGCAAAAGATTATGATGGAGTCGGCGGAATTCCTCTTTATCCGAATTTATTATTTGCAGACTTTACATTGTGGACGGAGTTAACCCGCAAAAGCTATAAAGCAACTTCATTTCAAGAATGTTTTGCATTCAGAAAACATCTTAGCACAACATCCGTATCGCCGGATATAAAAATGCAACAGGCATTCGGGTTATTTATTGATTACCTCGAAAATCTAAAAACATCAGATGACAATCTTGCTAAAGTAATTGAACGCTATAGCATAAATTTTATAACAAAAAACTGCAAGGGATTAGCTCATCGTTTATTGCGCACTCCAAAAACCAAGAGGGAAAATTTATCTGTAGTTTCTTTTTTAAAACAATGCAAACATTATGCAGATAGGCTGCAAACGAATAATAACTACGACCCTGTTTCGGATTATAGTGTAAAACTTGCTGCACAAATTGACAGCAATATGTTCACCCGTGCATTATTTCTCGCCTTTAAAAAAATATATTCAAAGCCGATTTTAAATTGAATAAATTTATCTTTCATAATAAATTTTGAATTAATTAAGTGATTGATCTTTCCATCATCATTGTAAATTATAAAAGCGCTGAACTGATAATTGAGTGCCTGCGCACTGTTTATTCTGCTACAAAAAATATAGCCTTCGAAATAATTATTGTTGATAACGAATCAAACGACGAAAGCAAAAGATCAATCCTTTCATTATATCCTGGAGTGATTTGGATTGATATGAATTACAATTCAGGTTTTGCAAGAGCGAACAATGAAGGCATCAGGCAATCAAAAGGCGATGTTGTTTTGTTGCTTAATGCAGATACGCTGATAAAAGATAATGCTATTGAAAAGTGCTATCAACTTTTTACAGCTTCGCAATTTGCCGCATGCGGCGTTCAGTTGTTAAATGAAGATTTATCTCCGCAAATATCCGGCAGCTATTTTATCAAAGGAGGTTTAAATTATTTATTGCCGTTGCCTTATTTTGGAAATTTTATTAAATGGCTTGGAATTTTGTTTGGCGCAAAAAAACCTAATGTTCCAAATGCGAATTCAACCGTTGAAGTTGATTGGATAAATGGAGCATTTTTGATGGTAAAGAAATCTGCGATTGAAAAAGCAGGATTGCTTGATGAAGATTTTTTTCTTTATGCAGAAGAAACCGAATGGTGCAGCAGGCTAAAAAAAGCCGGAAAGCTCTGCATTTTCGGGGAAGTTAAAATAATTCATCTGCAAGGCGAAACGGCCACTTCGGTTTTTAATTCTTCCGACAAAACGTATTCTAATCTCTTTGATAAAAAAGGGTTGCAGATTATACTTTCGAATATGATTCGAATAAGAAAACAGTTTGGTGTTGGATGGTTTTTACTAATGCTTTTGTTTTATGTATTTGAAATTCCGATTTTTCTAACCGGGTTGATGTTATCAAAAATATTTTTCGGCAATAAATCGAGATACACTTTTCCACAATTCAAAGGATATTGCAGCAACATTTTCTTTCTTATTAAGATATCATTCAAAGTTGCAAGGAACAAACCTCATTTTTATAAAGTTTTATAACAACAACTTGCATAGTTTCAATCAAACTTGTATTTTTAAACTTTTAAATTAAACTCCTATCGGTTATGAAATTATTTTTTACAGGTGCAATTTTATTGCTCACAATTATTTTCTTTTCGAAATGTACAAAAACCGTAACTGTTACAAAAACTGTTACGGACACTCTCACCAATACAGTTACAGATACTTTGTCCCAAAAAGATACGCTGATCAAAACTTTAGTTTTGCAACCCGGCCCGGATGAGGGACAAAATTGCATTGTGAATAGTTCATCAATTTACGCAGCTTTAAATATTAATGGCAACCCCGATATTAATGCCGGTACATGGACCTATGCGGCTCAGGGCGGAACTGATGGCGTGGCAAGAACCTATATAAAATTCATAGGTCTGGATGGAATGCCCGACAGCGCAATAATTTTATCGGCAACATTATCTTTATACGGAATTAGTGTTGGTACAGCAGCGCCGCAGGGAAATTCAGGTTATACCGGCTCTCCTTATTCAATAGATAATCAATGCTGGCTGAAAAGAGTAGTTGCAGACTGGAATCCTGATTCTCTAACATGGAATAATGCTCCCGCAACTACAGATGCAAATGAAGCAACAATTCCGGCATCAACTTCTCAGTGGAATTACGATGCACCAAATATTGATGTTACTAATTTGGTTAACGACATGCTCAATACGCAGAACTATGGTTTTTGTATGGAGTTACAAACTGAACAAATTTATAGAAGTCTTTCTTTCGCGAGTTGCAAAGTTTCGGATTCAACTAAATGGCCAAAACTTGTTGTAACCTACAAACTTCATTAAAAAAAATAAAAGAATTATAGTAACCTGCTTATTGACTACAAGCAGGTTTTTTTATTTAATAAACTCTGCAGCTTTTTTAATTGTAAAACCCCAATAGAAGTGTTCAAAATAAATTTCAGGAATATTCGCAGTATAATCAGACAGATTAATAATTAATTCCGTAAAAGATTTCCAGTCATTGTTTTTGCAAATTTGTAATTTATTATTACACCATTCAGAATTTATTCCGATTGCACCATGTTCCGTTGAAACTGCATTCAAATTATTTCCCAAAGCTTCTACTAATTTAGTTTTGATGCCGCCACCTTCAGTTAGAGGATTCAAAAAAACATCAGCGCCTTTTAAATAAATATTTATATCATCAACAAATCCTGCTACAATAATATTTGTGTACTGAGTTGAAATAATTTGTTCCGGAATATTTATTCCGCAAATAATGATTGTGTAATTAAAATTTTTTTCCCGGGAAAGAGAAGGATTGATAACATCAAGTATTCTGTTTAATGCATCAATGTTTGGTTTGTAATCAAATGCTCCGTTGAATAACAATATTTTTTTTTCTGCGGGGATATTATGTTTTGTTCTGAGTTGTTGTTTCGCCTGTTGCATTTCATTTGCAGATGGAATTTTATTCCACTCAATTCCATAGGTAACTGTAAGGCATTTTGAAGAATCTAATCCAAATTTTTCTATTGCATATTTTTTATCATCATCCTGGATAAAAAAATTATAGTCGGCTTTTCGGTGAGTGAATTTTTCATATCTCCATAAAATTTTCCACCACCATTTTCCTAATGTTTTCCATCTTAATCCTTCTATATTGTGCGAGTGAACAATAAGCTTAACGCTGCAAAACCATTTTAGTAAAACGCCCAGCCATCCGTAATACGGATGCTCGATTATAAGATGGGAAGCTTTTTTTTGCTTGATTATTTTTCTTATGGTAAAAAAATAAAAAATATTTATATAGCGCCATTTTGAATTGGAAAGAATATTCATCACTTCATATTCTTTCGCATCTTCCGGGTTATTTTTTTTTATAGTGATGCAGGTGAGCTGATGGTAATTTGAAAAATACTTGTTAAACAGGGCGATCATTTTTTCGCCACCGGTTTTTGCAGGAAGAAATGGATAAGAAACGATGCTGATTATAGTTGCCATCTCTATTGATTAAAAAACTATTGCAGTTTTAGCGGTGAAATATCATGCAGTTTTATTTTTACTTTTGAATTCTGCAACAACAGCAACGATTAATAAAATAACAGCTATAATAGATGCCCACACAGAAATTGTATTTCCTGTTTCATACACTTTAGGCTCGAAGCGGAATTCAATAGTGTGTTGTCCGGCGGGAACGGGCATGCCACGAAGAATATAATCCACGCGGCAATAATCAGTTTTGTTTCCATCCAAAAAAGCATTCCATCCTTTATCATAATATACTTCACTAAAGACGGCGAACTGATTTGTTTTTGCAAAAAATTTATAAGTGATTTTATCATTCAGATTTTCTACTAAACTAATTGAAGCTGTCGAATCTGCCACTGGCATGAATTTAATTATGTTCTCAAATTTTTGCTCCACAATTGCAGTGTCTTTTACATTGATACTGTCGAGCGCTTTCATTTCTTCGCTCCCATTTTTTACATAATGAATATTTTTTACAAACCAGCATGGACCAAATGCGTTTGGGTTTGGTATTGCCTGATCCTGTCCTGTAGCGGGATTGCGGCGAATAATATATTTTGTGTTAAGCATATTATACACCATTATATTTCCTTTCAATAATTGGCTGTCCATAATGTCCTGGTATAACCCAAGTTTTGCAGGAGAATATCCGCCTAAAGAATTATGAAAATAAGATGCTCTTGAATCTTGCTTCCAATCGGATGACTCATCGAGCACGCGAAAATTTTTATCGGGATCTTTACTGATTTCTAAATCAGCGGGAGTTGGGTTGAAGGCAGATTCAAAATCGGCAGGCTCAACAAATTTGTCTTCACTCAAATAAATTTTTCCTTCGGCCAATAGATCGTAAGAACTTACAACCATTAATGCAACTATCAGAACAATTGGTTTGATTTTATCTTTTAAATACAAACCCATAATAACAACCACAGCGGCCATTATTAAAATAGTTCGTATCAAATCTCCTCCAAAAATAGATTGCCTGTCGGATTCTATTCCTTTTATCAATCCATTTCCAATTTGTGTTGCCTGTTGCTGCATTTCGGCAGTTGGTTGTTTTCCGCGTGATGACGATTGTAAAATTTGGCTGACAAAACTTTCTTTTACGTTGGTATCGTTCGGACTTTTAAAATCCGCCGAAAAATAAAACGCAGCAAGTATTATCAATAAACCAGCGGCAACATAAACAGCTTGTTGAAATTTTTTCCAGATAATTTGTTTTGATTCTTTGCTGAGTATTAAATCGTTTATACCAATTGCTGCGAGCAATGGAAAAACTAATTGCGGAAGAAACAATGCCTGCGTTGGCGCGCGAAACTTATTGTAAAAAGGAAAATAATCGAAAAGAAAATAATTAAATGATGAAAAATTTTTTCCCCACGCAAGCATGATGCCTAAAATCGCAGCAGGAATTATCCACCACTTGTGCCAGCTTTTTACATATACTAAACCGAAAATAAATAAAAAACAAATTGCAGCGCCAAGATAAACGGGTCCGGCAGTATTTGGTTGTGTGCCCCAATAGGCAAGATCGTTTGCATAGCGTAATGCATTTTCTTCCGGCATTCCTATCTCTGCAGCTTTATCTACAAATTTCGAATTGTCACTTACCAATTCTCCTTCGCTGCCGCCGCCATACACACCAGGAACAACCAATGTAAAAGTTTCGCCAATTCCATAGCTCCATTGAAATGCGTAATCTTTATCAAGTCCGCCCTTGGTTTTATTTTTATCGTTGCTGTTAACAGTGAGTTCAGATTTTCCGCCGCGTTTTGTTTCTTTAGCATATTCCTGCAATGGCAAAATACTGTTTGCAGAAGTTGCAAAACCAAATGCACCTGCAGCAATAGCAACTGCAATGGAAATAAAAAAATGTTTTAATTCTTTTTGTTTCCAGCTGTAAATAAAAAATGCAAGAGATATAAAACCTAAAGTAAGAACTGTGTAATAAATGATCTGCAAATGCTGCGTGCCTATTTGGAAGCCGAAAAAAAGGCTGAACAAAACGCCACCTAACAAATATTTTTTTTGAAGGATGAGCATCATGCTTGCAATTACCGCCGGAGCATAAGAGATTGCCTGCATTTGCGTGTCGTGACCAACGGCGATGATCACCGGATCGAAAGTTGAATATGCATAAGCAAGCGAAGACAAAATGCCAATGTATGGATTGATGCGCAATACCTGCGTTAAAATATAAAAACATATGCACGCAACGAATAAATAATTTATTGGTTTTGGCATGCCGAGATTGAGTATATAGGTTAAATATCCTGCGGAAAATTTTGGCGCATTCATTGCAATCGTGTACGCGGGCATTCCGCTAAATGCACTTTCAGTCCACAAAGGATAATGCCCGTATTTTTCTTTGAACTCAATAGACTGTTGCGCCATAGCTTTCCAGTGAATAACATCTCCCTGGCTTACAACCTTTCCATCGAATACTGGCTTGCAATAAATAATTGCGACTATTAAAAAAACGGCAACAGCAATAATATGCGGCAGCGCTTTTTTTACTAATGATGAGTTCATAAAAGAAGAATAAAATATTCAGGCAAAATAATGCTATTTTACGCAGAAATGATAAACTGCAAATGTGATAATATGAAAATATGCCAAATGCAGAAATTGCCGGAAGTAATTCCGCAATTTTTTCTCATTAACAAATCAATAAACCGTCGCCATAGCTAATTGAATATGCTTCGTCTTTTGTACAAAGTTGCTTTTATTTTCAATTTTTGTTTTTTGCTTGCGGGTATGATGCGCTTAATATCGCATTTGCAGCAAACAGAAATTCTTTCTTTGATAATTGTTTCAGGATATGTGCTTGCAATAATTGTTAATGCTGCAGTTAACCTATGGCTGGTAATTTTTTGGATTATACATAAATCGTTGCCGCAACTTATTCCACTTTGGCTGATTATCGTTAATTTTCTTTTTTTAATAATTGAAATAATATTCTTTTTAAAATGATTCAAAATATTCTGAAAGACAGACCTACTAAACTTTTTTTAGGCTTTACTGCTTTTTTTTGCTGCAATGCATTAATTGCCGAAGCGATCGGCACCAAACTTTTTTCTCTCGAAAAATTGTTTGGCTTGCATCCGGCAAATTTTTCGATGTTCGGACAAACAGGATTATCATTTACATTAACCTGCGGCGTTTTGCTTTGGCCGCTTGAATTTGTTATTACCGATATTGTAAATGAATTTTTTGGTCCGAAAGCAGTAAGAAGAATTTCTTTCACGGCAGTAATTTTAATTTCGTATGCATTCTTAATGTATTTTCTTGCAATTTATATTCCGCCGGCCGATGTGTGGATCGCGAGCAGCAGCAAACAAGGCGTGGATAATATTCAAACTGCATTCAGCTGCAATTTTTGGGCAGAATATGAGAATAATCATAGGTAGTTTGATAGCTTTTTTGGTTAGCCAGATTGTTGACGTAACAATTTTTCACCAAATCAAAAAAAGAACCGGCAATAAACATTTATGGTTGAGAGCAACAGGTTCCACGCTCGTTTCGCAACTTGTGGATAGCTATATAGTTTTATTCATTGCATTCAGCTCTTATTTTACCTGGCAACAAATTCTTGCAATTGGCATGATGAATTATTTTTACAAATTCACAGTGGCTATTATTCTTACACCGTTAATCTATTTTATAGAAAAAAGAATTGAAAAATATGTGGGACATGAAACTGCGCACAAAATGAAATTATCTGCAATGGGAGTGACGAATGAATAATTTATAATTGAAAATTGATAATGGATAATTACTAACAATTATTACATTAGCACATTTCCACATCATCACATTACCCTACTTTCTTCTCCATTACATAATCATTCATAAAATAATTATGACCGATGTCAATATCTTCTTCATGTATAACGGTGAAGCCTAACCGCTCGTAAAAATTCCGCGCTTTGTTATGCCTGTTCACATTTAGCTGAAGCGCTGTTGCGCCGAGTGGCTTTATATTTTCAACTATAAAATCAATCATTGCTTTGCCTATACCTTTTCCCTGTAACGTAGGCAGCACATAAATTTTATGCAGCTTGTAAGTTCCACCTGCATTTATTTTTGAATAAGAAGCAAAACCTAATGAGCCTTCTTCATCCTCTATCAGAATAAAAGTATGTTTATCGTCCTTCATCTGTTTTTTTAATGAAGCCGGACTGTAAAAAAGATCCATCATGTAGTTTATTTGCTCCGCAGATAAAATACTTTTGTAAGTGGAAGGCCAAATTTGTTGTGCAAGAAAACCAATAGTATTAATATCGTGTACATCTGCAAAACGAAGAGATAAAGTTGAATTCATGTTTGCTTTGATTGCTCAAAGATAACGGAGCAAAATTAATTGCTCAAATTTTCACAATCCTTATCGTCCAAAAATCGCTGCAGTTATTGCTGGTGATAAAAGCATATGGCATGTAAAAATATCCTTTAACTCCCCAACTCGTTCCCCACGAATTTCTGATAATGAATAATTGTTTTGATTCAATATATCCAACAGCCATAACTGCGTGCCCGCCCACTACCTGTTCGTTCGATGCCGGTAATGGCATAATTCCATTGCTGCCGATATTGTAAAAACTTTCATACACTGTAAAGCCGAAAACAAAACCATATCCTTCGGCCAAACATCCTTTTAATTGAGGAAGAATATTTGTTACGCGCAGATATTGCAATACCTCATATTTTTTGGCATCTTTATAACAGGAAGCCGACGGCTTTTTTTTGAATGCAGTTCCCGTATCATAAATTGGGTCTCCTTCAGAATCATTGCCGATAACTTTACAAGTTCCGATTGTATAGGGCCATTCTTTTTCGGGGCAAACGCCCTGCCTGGCAACTGATTTAATTCCATCGCGAACCTGTGCGCCGCTGTCAGAATTTACTGTTCCTTCCATTGCTCTTTCATTATAATAAATAAAAAGCCGCGAAGACATGAATGCGTTTTTTTTATCCTGCCTGATTTGTTCAAACTCGATGGCGCCAGCAATTGCATTGGCAGTGCAACTTCCAAGACAAGCCTGATCATAAATTGGCGGACAAGTTTTTCTCAAATCTGTTTTAGCTGGTAATACTTTAGAAATTTCAGGCGGAGTTGCGTAAAGTAAATCGCGTTGATCGGGCCGATCGGGAATCCAGCCCATTCCAAAACTTAGATGAGCAGGTTGTTTTTTTTGTTTCATAAAAAATGGTTTGATGGGAAAAAGTAAGTTAAACAAAATTTTATTAGCCATGAACAAAAAATAATACAGATTTTTTAACTGGTTATGGTGATAAATTTTGCTACGATTTACGGATAATTTTATTAGATTGCATGAATGCAAGCGCCTTACAATCCCCAGCACCCCGGCTCCGTTTATACCATCCATATTTTAAATACAGGAGAAATAATTGCTAACGTACAGGAGTACATGAAATTTGAAGACAGGTTTGATTGGGTGGATCGTAAATACATTATTGAAAAAATGTTGCACCTCCGTCAACTTACAGACGATCAAAAAAGATCTGTAATTGTAATTTATGAAGACGGACAAAAAATAAGAGAGTTCATTAATGTTGATTCTTCTTTCAGACCACTTGCTTTTTGCTGATATACACTTTCACTGATTATTTTAATAAGGCAATTTTATATTTTGTGAGGCTATGATATTTTTCTCCCGGCTTCAAAATTGTTGATGGAAAATTTGGTTCATTCGGAGAATCAGGAAAATGTTGTGTTTCTAAACAAAATGCTGCGTGTTGGTTGATTGCTTTTCCATTTCTGTCTTTAATACCTCCGTCTAAAAAATTACCCGAATAAAATTGAATGCCCGGCTCCGTTGTAAATATCGTTAATTGTATTCCCGTTGAAGAATCGGTTGCCATTGCTGCCAGGTGCAACGAACTATCTTTTTTATTCAGCACAAAATTATGATCATAGCCACCGGAAACCTGTGCTATACGCTCGCCAATTTTATGCGGTTGTGTAAAATCAAATGGTGTTCCTTTGACTGCTTTTATTTCTCCGGTAGGAATAAGCGTGCTGTCAACAGGCGTATAGTTATTTGCATCAATCATTAATGTTTCCTGTAAAATATCATTGCTAACGTTTCCGGTTAAATTGAAATAGCTATGATTGGTTAAATTAACGGGCGTGGCTTTATCTGTTTCTGCAGAATATTCGATGGTGAATTCATTGTCATCACTCAACGTAAATTTTACTGTTACGTTTAAATTTCCCGGGTAACCTTCTTCACCATCTTTACTCAAATATGTAAGCGTCAATTCCGGAATTGTGTCCGCAACAGTTGAAGCATTCCACACAACTTTGTCGAAACCTTTTATGCCGCCATGCAAATGATTTTTTCCATTATTTTTTGCAAGTGTATATACTGCATCGCCGATTTTAAATTTTCCGTTTGCTATGCGATTTCCATAACGCCCGATTGTTGCGCCAAAATACGGAGGCTTGGCCAAATAACCCGACAAGCTATCGAAACCTATAACAATATTATTTTCATTTCCATTTTTGTCAGGCACTTTCCATGCAGTAATTGTGCCGCCATAATTTGAAATTTTTACCTGCATACCGGTTTTATTTGTAAGTGTAAAAAGATAAACCTGCTTACCGTCAGTTTCACCCCAATCCATTTTTGAAATTCCCGCGCGCGCTTTGGTTGTACTGATTTTTGATGAATCATTATTGCATGATGAAATACATATTATCATCACACAAAAAAGTATTTCACAAATTATTTTTTTTGCTGGCAGCATATTTTAAAATTGAAATTGTTTGATGCATTCAAATAAAAACACTCCAAATTAATTATAAAATAGATTCCTCTTCTATTTAATTTATGCAAACCTGGATTGTGTTATTACGACACAATGATTTTTGTATTGCTTGCAAAATTTTAGGTGGAATAAATTTTTTGTAACCAACAGCGGAATTGTATTCGTCATTGTTGCGTCGCACTCTTGTACATTTAGTTTTCCATTCAGCTCTGCATCACAACCGGCAAGTTTCGTGAATAATTTCACGCAAGGGCGCAGCAACGCTACGTTGCGACCTTGCGTCTTTGCGAGAAATATTATTTTAGGGGAAGGGAATCTTTAATGATATGCATCTCTTTTAATTCGGCAACAGTTATTACAGGTACTTGTTTATGTTCTATTTTTTCAACAACTTTATTTCCTACCATCACTGCCTGTTCTTTTGTTTGAAAGCTGTGTTTTCCGGCTATAGCGGGAATAATACTTTGCCTGATAAAGCTTTTTCCATCGGCTAATATTTCATATCCCCATCCGTCTGTAGTTTGAAATGCGCGAACCTGCACATATACGTAATCACTTCGTTTTCTCTGCTGGAAAAAATAAATTGCATATGCGGCAACACCAAGCAGAATAATTCCGGCGATAATAAAAAAGAAAGTTTTTTTTTGCTTAGTCTTGTTGGTTATAAGGTTCATCAGGATACCATTGTTCAGTGTCAGAAACCGGAGTTGTACCGCTGGCACCTAAAGCTACAAATGCCTGGTTCATTACTGAAAAACCTACGGCTCCCTGTCTTGCTGTACGTTCAAGCGGAGCTTTTTGGTTCCATAGATCGGTGGCAAAATTGTATGCCCAGGTCCATGCATATAGTGAGCCGTTTATGCCTGACGTAATATAAGCTCTGTCGCCGCCTCCGTCACTTTTGGTATTGAGCATTACAAAGCCAACACCATTGCTGCGTTCAATTGAATTGTAACCATCATCGTAAGTATCAGGACTAAAATTATCAATATGTCTTAGTTCTCTCCACTGATCTCCGGTACTAAGATTGGGATCAAATCTCCAAAAATCATCAACAGGCGTACCACTGCTGTTGCCTGTAACAACATACGCAGAGTCGTTATATACAAATGCAATTGCCTGCGTTCTTGTACGTCCGGGATAACTTATGGAAGATGTCCATGCGCCTGTTGGGCCAGCAGATGGATCAAACCTGTAAAAATCTTTCCTATAGTTGCCGTCATATCCTGTGCCAACATATCCGTAGTTTTCTATGCCAAAAGCTATGGCGTCGTAACGTGGAGAACCGGTAAAATCGGCCATTTGAGTCCACGAGTTTGTACTTGGATCAAATTGCCAGGTATCGTTTAGCATGTTATAGCCATCATAGCCTGTGGCAACATAACCTTTACCATTTACTGCAAAACCAACAGCAGAATTTCTTGCTGTACCCGGACAAGTTGCCAATTGCGTCCAGTTAAAAGTTATTGGATCGAAACTGAAAAGATCATTATAGCGCAAAAAATTTGCGTCAACACCCATTCCTACGTAAGCAGAATCTCCGACAACAAATGCAATTGACTCACTGCGTGGAATAGCATCAAAGTCGCCACGGGTTACCCAATTTCCATTTTGCGTATATGGTACTGCGTTCGAATGACAAGACGATAATGCAATAGCAAGTGTGCCGATTAATAATATTGAAAAGTGAATTTGCTTCATAAGTGTTGTTATTTTCCGCTAAAGTATTGTATGCAGTTGTGGTAAAATAGTTAAAATGTATTTTCTTTTTATTTTCAAACTATGATTCAAATAAAATTATAAAAGCGGGCAAATGTAATAAAGTTTCATTATCAGATATTCTACTAACAAAATTATTTTGGAGTATAACAACTACTTTAACAATTTATATAAATTATTCTAAAAGCAAATTAGCCTTTTGTTAACGGATTAGTGGCAGATAAAAGATATATATTTGCGAGCCAATTTTATAAGCATACTACTAACAAAAGAGTAACAAATAAGGGGGGATTGTTGTTACTGCAGATAGTATTTTTATTAAAAAAATTTTCACATAGTATAATAACTGAACTAAGCCGCACAATGAGCATGAGCAGAAAGATTCAAATAAAAAGATATCGCTTCATTTTTTTTTCATTCCTTTTTGTAATATTTTTTTTTATATCGTGCGATAAGCCGACAATTAATTTTGGCAGTTCATTCATAACAAATAATAACACCAGTGTTGTTGTAGTAGACACAGTAACATTAGCACTTTCCACAGTATCTTTGGATTCATTTCCCACTGCCGGAACAGGCGCACAACTGATCGGAAGATATCACGATCCTTATTTTGGCATTATTACTTCAGAATCATTTTTGCAAATCGGGCCACCGGCATCCGTTCCTATAATAAGCAACCAGGCAGGATTTGATTCCATAGCGCTCGTGCTTAGGTTAAACAAAACTTTTTATGGTGATACTACAACAACTATGCAGTTTGACGTAAGCCAGCTTGATACACCGATTACTTTGCCGGCGTCTTATATACAAAGCACTTTTTACAATAATTCCGTTGTTCCATTTAACCCGATTCCGTGGGGATCAAGCGCAGTCACCATCAGCCCAACGGCGTTGCATACCTCACAAAATTTTCAGGATTCTGTTAAAATCCGTTTGCCGGATTCCATTGGATTGAAGTTGCTTTATTTGATGCAATTCAGATCGGATACTGTTACTAATCTGAATTCTTTTCTTTCTTATTTTAAAGGACTTTGTATTTATCCCGATGCATCAAGTTCCGGCGTGGTATATGGTTTCAGAGATACTGCTTTTGTAAAATTGTATTATCACGAACCAGGTGTAGTAACAAATTACACCTATACCATTTTTCCATTCAGCGTGAAAACTCATCAATTCAATAATATATCTTTTGACAGAAGCGGAACACAACTCGCTAACATAAACGATCCGATTTATAATGTGCCTAACACAGGCACGCATGAATTACCGTCATCGGCAACTACAGACAGTTCTGTGTATTTGCAGGGCGCAACAGGACTACAAATTAAAATCAGGTTCCCTTATCTGAGTAATTTACTTCAGCTTCCGGATTATGTTGGAATTTTAAGAGCTGACTTAATTCTGCAACCCAGGGCGGGAACTTATACTCCTGAATTGGCCTTGCCTCCGCAGGTTAACATCTCAACTACAAACCCAACTAATGTTGTAGGGATTACTGTATCATCGGCAGATAATCTTGTTGTAGATTATATTTACGGGCAAAACACTTATTACTCGTATGATGTGACGAGCTACATAAAACAAATCATAGCTGATCCGATGATTAGCCAGGATGCGCTTATGTTTAATATGCCATCACCAGTCAGTGTAACAACGATGGGCAGAACTTTTTTTCAAAACAAGAAATATTCTACCAGCAATTATAATGTAACGCTTAAATTATACTATATATCCCTGGTTCATTAATGTTGATAAAAAACGGTAATTAATTTTTTAAATGAGAATAATTGGAATAATATTTTTACTAACTGTATCATCTCTTCATCTTGTTGCACAAACAAATAATTCTCCCTATTCAATATTCGGAATTGGCGATATAGATGATAACTACTATAACCGAACATCAGGAATGGCAAATACCGGAATTGCATATCGTTCGGATCGGTTTTTAATTAACAACAACCCCGCATCGTTCAGCGCCCTCAGCAACCAGGTTTTTTTTGGAGAACTTGGAATGAAAGGAGCGATTGTAAATTATTATGGTTCCGGTGTCAATCCGGCGAATAACCAGTCTTCCGATATTACTTTCAAAAGATTGGTTATTGCAACAAAAATTTCCAAACATTGGGGAACAAGTGCAGGCTTACTTCCATACAGCTCGCAGAATTATGAATTCAATACCCCGCTGATAATTCAGGGTACTAATTCCGAACTTGTAAATCAATATTACCAGGGCAATGGTGGCGTTAATAAAGTATATTTTGCCAATGCTTACGATTTTTTTAATCATCTTTCTGTTGGCGTTAATCTTTCTTATTTATTCGGTTCTCTTGAGCAAAAATTAATTTATCAGGATGCCAGCGGCGCCGAATTATTATCTCAAAACACCACAGTTAGCATGACAAATTTTTATGTTGATTACGGACTTCAATTTTATACGAATATTGGAAAGAAATGGAATTTTTCTCTTGGCGCAACCTTTTCTAATAAAACAAATCTTGATCCTATCAGCAATGTAGTAGTATTAGCAAGCGATTCCACGCAATTGCTTAATGAAGGATCATTGTTGCCGGTTTCTGTTACACAATTACCAAGATCCTATGGCGTCGGAATTGCTATTTCCAGAAATCATACATTCACTTTGCTTGCTGATTACAAATACCAAAATTGGTCTTCCTTAGGGTACTCATTTTATAATTATGCACTGCAGGATAGCAAAAGATTTTCTTTAGGCTTTGAACTTTCAAGAAATAAAAAAGCATATAATACTGTGATTGAAACAAAATTTCTCCAGGCAGGTTTTTATTATAATGCTTCTTACATTAATGCTTACGGACAGCAAATTACTGATGTAGGCGGAACACTTGGTTTGGGAGTAAATTCAAAACGCACGCTTCTTTCTTACATGATATCGTTGCAATATGGAGTGAAAGGGAAAAACACTTTGCAACTGATACAGGAAAAATATATCAATCTCAATTTGACTATTTCATTTGGCGATATTTTTTATACCAGCGGTAAAAAGTTTTATTAAAAATCTTCGGGTGCAATTTGCTTTCTGAATTTATTTTTTGAAATTCCCATTAGCTACATCTTTTATAAAACTGATAACTCCCGGAAAAAAATGTTGTTGATCATCCCACATGCATAAATGACTTCCTTCGGGGCAATACAAATAGCGCCCGTTTTGCACCATTTCACTTTGCTTTTTCATATCCTCAGGATCCATCGTATCAAATTTTGCGCCCACCATCAGCGTAGGCACTTTAATGTTTTTTATTTCATTCCATCTGTCCCAATGCAATAATCTTCCGCCAACTTTAAATTCACTTGGTCCCTGCATCATTACATAAATTTCTCCGTTCAGATGTTTCAAACTGCGCATTACCGGGTCAGGCCATTCTCCCCACGGAAAGCGACATAAATGTTTCGTGTAGTATTCATTATACACCAAATTTTCATACACCGGGTTTTCAAAATCTCCTTTCGCTTCATAGGCATCCAAAGAATCAATCAACGATTTTCTCATCTGGCTGCGCAAAACTTTATTGTACGCTTCGTAACGCGGAATGCTTGCCTGCATATCGCAAACTATTAATCCTTTTAAATTATCCTGGTATTTCAAAGCATATTCCATTGCTAAAATTCCGCCCCATGAATTTCCGAGAAGAAAAAAATTATCTTTATTTAATCCGAGAGCTTTGCGTACCTGTTCAACTTCTTCAACAAATCTTTCGGTAGTCCACAGGCTGCTGTCTTTTGGTTGATCAGAATAATAAGAACCAAGTTGATCATATTCATAAAATTCAAAACCTTCTTTCGGAAAAAAACTTTCAAAACATTCCAGGTATTCGTGCGTCATTGCTGGGCCGCCATGCAATAACAATACTTTTATTGTTGGATTATTTCCAAATCTTTTTGTCCATACCTTAAATTTTCCTACAGGAGTTTCTATAGGTATCATTTTAATTCCTGCAACCTGCACGCCGGTATCTGAAGTATTAAAATAATCACAACACGAAGAAGAATTTTTTGCGGGCTGCGAGCAACTGTTAATTATTATAATGATTGCAGTAATGATGAATGCTGATTTTTTCATTGCAATAAATTTTGGTGTTACAATTTAGAAAAAAATCAGGGAAGAAAATTAATAAGAAAAAATTTATGCTTCTACACTTTGCAAATGCTCAACAGCAATGCTCAAAAAATTTGGAATTACGCGGGAGTGAGTTAAAATTATTTTATCCGGATCATTCAAATGCTGAATCATGCTTTTCCATTTTGCTTCGCCATGACTTTCTATCACTGTTTTCTTTTTATCGTCGCGTTGCAAATACATTGTCATTCCTTCGGCATCTGCTTCGGGATGAAATTGTGTTCCTATCATAAATTCATTAAAACGAATTGCCATGATCGCTCTTTCTAACGGAACATGCGGACGTTCTTTTTCTATGCATAAAACAGTTGCGCCGATTTTGTGCAATACTTTTTTATCAGGTTGAATGATTTGAAAATCGCGGCTGTCAACTGCATAAAAAGGATCGGTTAATCCGTCAAACACAGGTTCGTTCTTTCCAGCGTGTAAAAGATGAACAGGAAAAACGCCGAATGCAGTTGATCTTCTTTTGGTAATTTTCGCAACTTTAAAATAACGACACGCGAGTTGATAAGAATGGCAAATAAAAAGAACGTGTTTTTTAAATTGACTTGCAGAATTGTTATTCCATAATTCCACTTTGTGCAGCCACTCAAAATATTTCTTGTCCCATTCGGTGCCTTCACTTTCGAGCGGACTTCCCGGTCCGCCGCTGGAAATATAAATATCGTAAGTCAAATCCGGCAGTTGATTTTGCAGCCGCACTTCAAATTCATCCCAAACTAATTCCAAAGAATTAGCTATGCTGAACTCGCGCAATATCTCCCTTATACAACGCATTCCCTGGTTTGGAAGCCCTTCATTCAAATCTAAAATAGCAACTCTTATTTTTTTCTCACCAAACATAGCTGCAAACATAACGAATTTTGCTTTTTCAGATTGCGTTTTCGCTAACAGAATATCAACAATTGCACAAGCTATTAGTTACGATAGTTTGGCAAGATTTTTTTCATTGTGTAACTTCCGGTAATAAACAATTAATTATGGTGCCTGCTTTGCGCAAAGCTTTTAACGCCGCATTTACACAGCAACAGTACGAAGCCTTTTTGAAAGATTTGAACAGCCTGCATCCGGGCGCTATTGAATTCAGAATTGCAGAAACGCCGGTGTTTGTTCCGAAAGATTTTGCAAAAAAAATTATTGATGCATGCGAAGCAATTGTTGATGTAATTGTTGATCCTGATTTTAAAAAACTTACCAACGGCGCTATTCCGAAAACAGATTACGTTCCTAACGAGAATGCACATACGCACTTCATAGCTTTTGATTTTGGCGTTTGTATTAACGACGAAGGTTTGCTGGAGCCGCAATTGATAGAGATGCAGGGATTTCCTACACTGTTTGCTTTCCAGGTTTATTATCCTGATCTGTTGCGAAAATATTTTTCCATTCCCGATAATTATAGCCAGTATTTGAATGGATATGATAAAGAAAGTTATCTGAAAGATTTGAAAGAAGTGATTGTTGGAAATTTGCCTGCAGAAAATGTGATACTGCTGGAAATAAAACCGCATGTGCAAAAAACAAGAATTGATTTTTATTGCACGCAGGATTATCTCGGCATTGAACCGGTTTGTATTACTGATTTAATTCAGGAAGGGAAAATTTTATTTTATATTAATGAAAGAACCCGAAAAAAAACGCAGGTAAAAAGAATTTATAACCGAATAATTTTTGATGATCTGTATGCACAAAAAAATTCTCTCGGAAATTTTGTTGATATCACACAGGATTTGGATGTTGAATGGATTCCGCATCCCAATTGGTTTTACAGAATAAGCAAATACACAATGCCATTCATTCGTCATCCTTTTATTCCAAAAACTTTTTTTCTGAATGAGATAAAACAAATTCCATCTGATTTGGAGAATTATGTGCTCAAACCACTTTTTTCTTTTGCCGGACAAGGTGTGGTGATCGATATAAAACAATCCGATCTTGATTCGATAAAAGATCCGGAGAACTGGATACTGCAGCAAAAAGTAAAATACGCCGACATTATTGAAACGCCCGACATTCCCGCAAAAGTGGAAATTCGCATGATGTACATTTGGAAAGATGATGACGCAAGACCAAAACTTGCTATCAATCTTTCGCGCATGAGCAAAGGAAAAATGATCGGCGTTAGATACAACAAAGACAAAGAATGGGTTGGTGGAAATGTTTGTTATTTTGAAAAGTAGTTGTACAATTCAATAAACATTTATTAATTGAAATACAGTTGCATTATTCGAGATTAGCTCTTAGCAAAAACAAATCAATAAATATTAACTTCGCTGCATTATTTCGCAGTTATGGAGCACGTTCACAGTCATTCGCATACTCACGGTCATCATCATCATTCTATAGATATGCAGAATGTGAACCGCGCTTTTGTTATAGGTATCATACTGAATTTTTTATTTGTAATAATTGAGGTGGTGATTGGTTTGGGCATTCATTCGTTATCATTATTATCCGATGCCGGACATAATCTTGCCGATGTTGCCAGCCTCGCAATGGCGTTGATCGCAATAAGATTAACAAAAGTAAAATCGAATGAAAAATATACGTACGGCTATAAAAAAACAACAATTTTAGTAGCGTTGCTGAACGCGGCGATTTTGCTTGTTTCCATTGGCGCGATTAGCTATGAAGCCGTGCAAAGAATCATATCGCCTCAACCTTTGCCCGGAAAAACAATTTCCATTGTTGCTGCAATCGGAATTTTAATTAATGCAACCACCGCGTTATTATTTTTTCGGACGAAAGATAAAGATCTGAATGTAAAAAGCGCTTTCCTGCATTTGATTTCCGACGCAATTGTTTCCGCAGGATTAGTAGTAGGCGGCATAATAATTTATTATACAGGTCTATTCAGAATTGATGCATTTTTAAGTATCATCATTGCTGTGATTATTTTATTAAGCACATGGCAATTGCTGAAAGACAGTTTGCGATTATCTCTTGATGGCGTTCCCGATGGAATTGATTTAAAAAAAGTGAAAGAAAATATTGCAAAAATTGATGGAGTAGAAGATTTTCATCATATTCATATCTGGGCCTTAAGCACAAGTGAAAATGCATTAACCGGGCATATTGTTGTTGCAAAAAATGCAGATATGAATAGTATAGAAAAAATAAAACACAATGTAAAACACGAGTTGGAGCATCTCAACATAAATCATGCAACACTCGAAATTGAAACGGAAAACACTCCCTGCAAAGAAACGGATTGTGATTAAAATTTTAAAGAAGTTGAGAAATAAAAGTCGGTTACATTGTGATAATTTTTTTTTGTGTTACCAGCATCAATTTTTCATAGCATCATCGTTGCGTCGCACTCTTGTACTGTAAATTTCTATTGAGCTATGGTTTACAAATAATGAGTCGTAAATATTTTAGATTATTATCCTCACAAACAACTATTATTTTTTCAATAAAGATTTTATTTCGTCTTCCAACCGCCAGCCGATTAAATTTATTTCGCGGATAATTCCTTTTTTATCTATTAAAAACATTGTTGGAATTGCTCCAATATTGAAGGCTAAAGCCGAAGGCGCATTCCATCCTTTATTGTCATTCACCTGTAACCATTCCATGCCATCTTGCGCAATTGCCTGCTTCCAGTTATTTTCATTGCTGTCGAGAGAAACGCTTAATATTTCTAAACCCTTTTCATGAAATTTTTTATACAATTTTACGAGGTGCGGATTATTCTCTCTGCAAGGTTCGCACCAGCTTGCCCAAAAATCCAGCAATACAACTTTTCCTTTTAAATCAGAAAGATTAATTGTTTTGCTGTCTGGCGTTGGCAAAGACAGTTCAGGAGCGGCATCATTTTTTTTCGCCTGTGAAAATGATGTAATGCTTATGGCAACTAACAAACAAGTAGCAACAAAATATTTCATTTGCAACAATCTTTTTTTGTGAATAATGATTGAATAAATTTTAATATCGATTTTAATATTTGCATTATTTCTTGCTAATAGCTAATAGCTGTTAGCTTCTTTTGAAAACATTAAGCAAGTTATATTCAAAACGCAACAAAAAATATTTTTCAGATAAACGCTGCATGTTGCCCATTAATTGCCAGCGGTAAGAAAAATCTAACCGGCTTATGCTGTTAAAAATAAATTGAAAAGCCGGGGCTGCATCAATATAATACGCTTTTTTATCCAAAGAATTTGAGCCAAGAAATTCACAATACAAGTTAAAATTAGTTTGCCTGAAATCTTTATATTCTTTCGGAAATAAAAGATATCCTGCAGAGAATGTATAATTCATTGCCTGCGTTGATTGATCCGGGATTTTAGATGCATTCAAATTATCGAACCGGTTAATAAAATATATTGATGAAGACAATGCAAGTTTATGCAACAATTGCGTTGCAACAATTCCGGAAAGCATTCCTGAATTATTTCCGTCAATATCAATTTCATCACTGCCGTAAAATTTATTTCCTGCCTGCAATTCGCTTGGATTACTGATTAAAGAAATTTTTTCAAAAAAAGCCATCCGGAAATGCGAATGAATATCATCATTAGAAAAGAAACGATATTTTCCATAGATGCTTGCACCTTCAAATTTTATATTTTGCTGGTACATGTTAGAGGCGTATGCATTAAAATGCACCATTATTTTTTTGCTTGCTCCGATCATTATTTCCGGATCTAACCGTAATGCATAGCTGTTATTATATTTCATCTGGAATAATCTTGAACTCAGCCTTATGCCGATGCTGCCAGCAGCCATATTGCTGGCTGGTTCTGTTGAAACAAATAATTCCTGCGCAGTTGAATGATGAGCTATGAATGATATTATTATGCAACTAAAAATTTTTTTCATAATTAAATAGTTACATGATATATTCTGCCAGATACTATTACTCCGTCTTTTGATTTGCAACAGCTGCTCATCGTTCCTGTTTGATAACATTGCAATGATGTGTAAGCGGAGAATCTTTTATATTCTTTGTTCGATACAAAATTCTTGTCGATCACCTGCAGTTTTAACTTACCATTCAGCGTTTGCTCTTTCACATTCATAAAATGAAAATTAGCTCCGTTTATATTTGCGTGTGTTTCATTAGCCACTTTGATGTTATGCATATCAACGATCACCCAAAATTTTGCAACGGAAAAACCAGCGTCTTCTACTTTTTTCTTTATCAGGTCAATATCAACCGGCATATTTTTTTTGAAATTGATCTCAAAAAGATTTTTATTGAGATCGGTATGTACAGATTCTATGAAAGAAACGGTTTTTAATGCTTTATTAATAGCATTGCTGCACATGGAACAGGTTAGTCCGCTTGCCTGGAATTCGGCTTTTTCAAATTGAGCATTTGAGAAAAATGGAATTCCCAGTAAAAAAATGATAAATAAAATATTTATTTTTTGCGTTTTCATAATTTATTTTTTTGAATTAACAGAATTGAAATTGATTGTTATTGCTAACAATTAGATAGCGCTTGCATTTAAAATGCAATCATCTGTTTGCAAAATCAAATTCTGAAAACGCAATCGTGAAGGTAAACGTTGGAGAGTCGTTTATCGGGAGGAGAATGATAATCAGTTAGTGAATTTTTTTCTGATCCTTGTTTGCCTTGCAACAAATTAACAGCGGTAGTATTTATTGCAACAGGAAATTGTGAAATGCTGATGTTTGCTTTTGCCAACTGCTGATCATCCGTAAGTTTAACAACTTTAAATTCGCTGTGGCAGCAGCCTTTTTTATTTTCCATTCCGCAGTGGCTGCATTTTTTGCTGTTGTTATAAACGTAATCAACACTGCTTACATGCCCCATGCAATAATGAATATTTATTGCAAAACCACAAGTGACGGTTAAATAAATTATGGATAATATGCCGGCGATTATTTTCTTCATACAAATTACAATGCAAAGTTAGTAATATTTGCGAAAGAGAAAGTTAAATCGCATTGCAAATTTTAATTTACAAACGACCAGAAAAAACCAAACCTGATTTGCAAGCCTTTATCGGGATAATTAGGAGCGAGGTAATTATAGTTGTAAAATCCGAAGCCGTTAACAGCGCCGTAGTTGGCTGTATTCAGATTTTCTGCGCGAACATAAGCTGTAAAACTGCGGATGCGGAAATTAATATAGCCGGTTACATCGGGCAGGTGCTGACGAATGGTAGTGTCATTTTGAACAAAGAATTGCCCGTTTGGAGCGGAATAATTATCCGCTTTATAGCCGCTGTAATACCTGAATTCCAAACCAAACGTAAGGTCTAAATTTTTAAAACCAAAATTCCCTTCATAGGCAAACTGGTTACGTGTAACCATCACCGGTAGATGCACCGGCGTTGCGCCTGCCTGTTGCTGAACAGTTAACCACGTTCGCCAAACCAAATGTTTATGAAGAACAAATTTTTTTTCTGCAGTGATCTCTAAAACATTAAATGGAGATGATTGCTGATTTTCTTTATAATAATCTGTGAAGTAATGATAATTGTTGATGAGATAATAATTGCCATACAACCTGAGTTGGTATAAAGGCTGATCCAATTCTGCAAATACATTCGTGATATTTTCTTTTCTGAAACTTTGCGGCACATCAAAACTAAAACTGCTTGCACGATTGTACACAAACGATGGCGATTGATTTGCATTTTGAAATCCAACTTGCAGGTAACCTATTTTATTGCTTATAAATCTTCGCAAAGTGATGTAAGCATTATAATCTGCGGCATATGATCCATTCACATAAAATTTTCCATTCGCTTCTATATCCCATTTTTGATTTCGTGTTTTATTTCTGTATTCGCCGTGCAGAAAAAAATTATAGAAAGATGTTGAGCTGCTGTCAAAAACTCCTCCGAGGTATTCAATCGTGGCGCCTACTTTAATAAACTGCTGCGGATTTTTTGGTTCAGGAAACTGGTACAAAGAAAAATCATTCGATAATTGACGCCAGTAATCTTGTTTAAAAAAAGAATCACTCAAAAAGTTGATAACATTAGGAGATGATGATGTTATATAATTATAGTGAGAAGCATAGTATGCAGAGTCAACATCATCATCTGTAAAATTGTATTTATAGGTGCTGTATTTTATAGTATGTTCTGCGCGAAAAAAAGGATAGAATAAAGGAATTACTGTTGTATCCGTTACTATGGAATCTTTCTTGCCAATTATTTCATACTGTTGTCTTAACATGAATGTTGTTGTACTATATCTTGTTCCAGTGACCAAACTTTGCGAAAACGGCCCGTTTGGATAAGCACTTCCATTTCCAAGATTTGTTGGAACTGTTGTGCGATCTGTGAACGTGGTAACATTAAGGTCTGACAAATTTTGAAGACCTCCATTATCTGCTGCCTGCAATTTATTTCCGATCACTATAAGAAAAGCCTGGTAACGTTTATTGAGCGATTGGTACCATGAATTAAACCGGTAATTATTGTGACTGGTGTTTTGACTTTGAAAAGTTCCGGCAGAACTTACAAGACGATATTGAAATGATGCATTCCAGTTGGGTTTGATATTTTGTGTATGAATGACACTTATAAATTGTTCTTTTTTGCTGCCAAGAACATATCCGAGCTCGGTGTAAGGACGTGTTGTATTGTAAAACCTCGTTTCATCTACATTAAACATATAAACGTCATAAGCGTGAAAACCGGGATCCCATCCGGATTGTGTGCCGGGAGTAAAAATAAGATTGTGAGAAGGCGTTCCATAATTACCAAGATCGGTATAGCTCCATGGCAAAGGATATTTTTTTGTGAAATCGTAAATAGAAGAATCTAATTTTTTTAACCTGCTGGAATCAAGATAACGAAAGTTGATGGTGATGGAATCTTCCAGCCCCGAACGGTGTTGCAGTGTACTGTCGCTGCCTTTTCCGCCTCTTCCCTGGCTTCTGAATTTTGAAGCCATATTATCCTGAGCATGCAATTGCAGAACTGTTACCAATGAACAACTCAGAAAAAATATTATAATGCTTCTTTTATTCTTCACCATTAATAAAATTCACGACAAATTAATTAATAACATGCAGCACGGAGTTATCTGAAAAGTTAATATTAAAGTTCACTGATTAATTGTTTAAAAATAGCGGCTAATTTGGGTTCTGCATTTGCCGCGGCCTCTAAAACTTCCTGGTGCGTAATGATATTATCTTCTTCACGTATACCCATGTCCGTTATAACGCTTATAGCTATAACTTTTAAACCTGCATGCACAGCTGCAATCACTTCCTGCACAGTGCTCATTCCCACAACATCGCCACCGGCAAAGTGTAAAAATTTATATTCTGCGCGTGTTTCAAATGTTGGCCCGGTTACGCCTGCATACACCCCTTCTTTTAACGGTATGTTTAATTTTGCAGCAATGGATTTTATTTTAGAGATGAGCTTTTTGTTATACGGCTCGCTCATGTCCGGAAAACGAAGTCCCAGTTCTTCATAATTTTTTCCTATAAGTGGATTTGCTGTTAACAAACTGATATGATCTTTGATGATCATCAAATCGCCAACTTTAAAAGAAGGATTAATTCCGCCCGCGGCATTTGAAATCAATAAAGTTTCAACGCCTAAAAATTTCAATACTCTTATCGGGAAAACAACTTGCTGCGCGCTATAGCCTTCGTAATAATGAAATCTTCCCGACATAGCTACAACAAATTTTCCGCTCAACTTTCCAAAAATTAATTTTCCCTGGTGTCCTTCAACTGTTGCAACAGGAAAATGCGGAATAGTATTGTAAGAAATTTCTTTTTCAATAATAATTTCTTTTGCAAGATTACCTAATCCGCTGCCTAAAACAATTCCGATTTCAGGCCTGGCAGGGAAAATATTTTTTATGAATGATGTAGTTTCTTTTAGCTGAGCAAGAATGTCTGTAGCCATGTTTCCTTTCTGAGTTTAATAAAATGTTGCGCAAATATAAGAAAGCATTGTGCAATCGGTTTTGTTGTGGTTTATATGAAATTTCCCACGGGCAAAAGTTTATCTCTTCTCTAAAAATTTATCGTGCATGTTTTGTTATCACATAAATTCCAAAAATCTCCCAAATCTCCGTGCAGATTTATTATTTTTGTTAAAATATTTTTTATGAATCTTCACGAATATCAGGCTAAGGAATTGCTAAAAAAATATAATGTTCCTGTTCAGGAAGGAATTCCGGTTGATAATGCAGGCGCTGCAGAAGAAGCGTACAAGCAAATAAAAGTGCAAACAGGAAATAGTTTTGCAGTTGTAAAAGCGCAAATACATGCAGGCGGACGTGGCAAAGGAAAAATAATCGGCACTGAGCAAAGAGGCGTTGCTGTTGGCAAAAGCGCTGAAGAAATAAAACAAATCGCATCAAATATTTTGGGGGGAACATTGGTAACTATTCAAACTGGTCCGGCAGGGAAAAAAGTAAATAAAATATTGATCGCGCAAGATGTTTATTATCCCGGTCCGATTCCTGTAAAAGAATTTTATTTGTCGGTTTTGGTTGACAGAACGAAAGGACAAAATGTTGTTATGTACAGCACAGAAGGCGGAGTGGATATTGAAGAAGTAGCGCATAAAACGCCGGAAAAAATTTATAAAGAATGGATTTACCCGGGCGGAGGATTGCAACCTTTCCAGGCAAGAAAAATTGCATTTAATTTAGGATTGAATGGCGAAGCATTTAAAAACTGCGTAAAGTTTGTTACCAATTTATACAATGCATTTGTTGGGTTGGATTGCAGCATGCTGGAAATTAATCCGCTTTTTAAAACGAGTGATGAAAAAATTATTGCGGTGGATTGTAAAATGAATTTGGATGATAACTCATTAATGCGTCATCCGGATTTGGAAGCAATGCGCGATATCAGCGAAGAAGACCCGACTGAAGTAGAAGCCGGAAAATATAATTTGAATTTTGTTAAGCTCGATGGCAATGTTGGTTGCATGGTTAATGGAGCGGGGCTTGCAATGGCAACAATGGATATGATAAAATTGAGCGGCGGTGAACCTGCTAATTTTTTAGATGTTGGAGGAACTGCAAATGCACAAACTGTTGAAGCGGGTTTCCGCATTATTTTGAAAGATCCGAAAGTGAAAGCAATTCTTATAAATATTTTCGGAGGAATTGTTCGTTGCGATCGCGTTGCGCAAGGCGTTATAGATGCATATAATTCCATCGGAGATATTAAAGTGCCCATCATTGTTCGGCTGCAGGGAACTAATGCAACAGAAGCAAAAAAATTAATTGAAGAAAGCGGTTTAAAAGTTCAGTCTGCAATTTTGCTCAGCGAAGCAGCGGCGTTGGTAAATAAAGCTGTTGCGTAATTTTTTTTATTACAAATAATTTTTTTGGAGAAGTGCCAGAGTGGTTGAACGGGACTGACTCGAAATCAGTTTTACGCCTAAACAGTGTAACGGGGGTTCGAATCCCTCCTTCTCCGCTGAACCCCGATAATCAAAAACCGCATTGGCAGTGAATTGGTATAACGGTAATGGATAACCGAATATAATGCGGGTTTTTTCAACTGCAAAAAAAATTATATCCGGCCGCTATGAGAAAAAAGATAGGTCTGCTTTTTTGAATTATCTTCATGTATTCGAACTCCTTTTATCATACTGACCGGTTTATTGATATTCTCTTTCGGGAATCTTCTTGCCCAGAAAAAAAGTATTTATTTGGGAGCGGGTATGGACAGCCTTTTTGAATCTGGATTAGTATCCAGAGTTAGCTCCACTGGTGGCGATTATTATTCTTTTCTCGACTATACAACGTACAGCCATCAACTCATCAGCGAAGATTCCGGTGAAGTTATGAACCGGTTAGGTATCATTCTTTCGGCAAAATCAACTAAGAGTTATACGCTGACAGCGACAGCAACCATGGGCGATGGAGAAGGCGATACCTGCAAGGTGAACTATATCGCAATCATTGATGTAGTGACTAATGGCAGGTCGGCTTTTGTTTCTGTCGCCAATGCATTTTCTTCCAAAGAAAATAAAGTGATCCAGGGCGATCCCAATAGCTCTATTGAAAAAGAAGGAGCGAGCGGCATCATCAGGATGAAAGATCAGTCTGATTCCTTTAGCTATCAGCTCGAATTCAAGTCGGGTAAATTAAAGCCAACCGGGATATTTATTTCTAACGGTGATACGCTTTCAATCACTGCTGTGCTGGAGACTATAAAGAAAGGCAAAGTGAAAAAAGCCGGCGCGATTTCCAGGACACCGGGCATTCAATTGGAAAAAAGAGGAGTAATTTATGCAGCCCTCGATATATTGAATGATAAAAAAATCATCTGGCTTGCGAACAGCATAACCAAATCAAAAAAACTCCGCATAGCTTCTCTTTTTTTTATTCTCTGCAGTTATAGCGATGATTTTTTTTGACCGATTGTCTTGTTTGGCAAGATGAGATTTAAAAAAATGGTATAACGGTCATGGATAACCGTTATACCTTGAAATATTCTTTCAGTTTTAGTGAGATGATAAAAAGATTATTTTTGCTTTTAAAATGTAGATATGGCTATCCGGATTTTTGTTACCGGCGGAACTTTTGATAAAGAGTACAATGAACTGAGTGGTGAACTTTTTTTCAAAGAAACGCATATACCCGAAATGCTCAGGCGTTCCAGGAGCACGCTGGATGTAACAGTGCGAACACTGATGATGATCGACAGCCTGCAAATGACCGACGAAGACAGGGAACTGATCGCCCACCAGTGCCGCACCGCAACGGAGGATCATATCGTCATCACTCACGGAACGGATACGATGTCGGTTACCGCTTCCGTTCTTGCAGAAAAAGTACCCGGCAAAACCATCGTGCTTACCGGCGCTATGATACCCTATACATTCGGCAGCTCAGACGGTTTTTTTAATCTTGGCAATGCACTCGCTTTTGCGCAATCCCTTCCGCCCGGCGTTTATGTGGTGATGAACGGCAGGTATTTTCATTCAGGAAATGTGCGCAAGAATAAACAGACGGGGCAATTTGAAGAGATTGAATAGAGACGTTCACTTTAAATTACATTTCGGTTATACATCGCTGTTATATAAACCGTCATAAGTTTTTAATCAGCAATCAGGGCGAACGCATAAAAAAATTCCCGCAGAAAAATCTTCGCCAATCAGCGTATTTAATCAGCGTGCCATCTGCGGAAAAAAAGCCGCATAAGCTGAGCTAACCAACTTCGGTTACAGATAAGGGTTAGTAAATTATTTCGCCCAAACTAATACCCGTTTAGGTATCTTCATAGCTCCTTTATTCTGTTCGGAGACTCTTCACCGGATTAGCCATCGCTGCTTTTATGGTTTGCACACTTAAAACTGCAAAGGCAACCAGGAACATGCCGATACCGCTTATTCCAAATACCCACCAGCTGACTTGTGTTTTGAAGGCATAATTATCCAGCCAATTATTGATGGACCAAATCGTGAGTGGTGTAGCAATCAAAAAAGCGATCCCTACCAGTATCAAAAAATCTTTTGAAAGTATCGAAACGATTTGCGTAACGGAAGCGCCAAGAACCTTGCGAACGCCAATTTCTTTTGTGCGATTTGTGGTGATATAGATGACCAGCCCAAGCAAACCAAGGCAACTGATCAGGATAGTTAGCCCTGTAGCCCAAAGCAACAGGCTGGAAATTTTTTGTTCATTGTCGTATGCTTTCGCAAGCGTTTCATCTAAAAAAGTATAACTGAAATCTTCTTCAGGATAGTCCTGCTTGAAAGCTTTTTCTATTTTGGCGATAGCGGCAGACCATGCGTTTTTTTGATTCGGTAGGAGCGCAACCACGATGGTGCGGCAACCCTGCATATCGTGACAAAAGACCATCGGGTTAATTTTATTATTGAGCGAGTGTGCGTGAAAATCTTTCATCACCCCAACGATCGGAACATTTTTGTTATCCAGGGATAATATTTTTCCGATGGCATCCGCAGGTTGCTTAAAGCCAAGCTGGTGCAGGTAAGTTTCGTTGATGACGACTTCTTTGATCGTATCTGCAGGAAGCAGATCACGACCAGCCAATATGGGAACATGAAAGAGAGAAAGATAATTGGAATCTCCCGCTTTAAGTTCTACCGCTGTCTGAATATCTTTTTTGCCTTCTTTATAGTCGAACGTTGTTTCCCACCAGCCCCCGGAAAAAATAATATCACTGGCAAGACTGGTTTTGGCCACGCCCGGAATCTTTTGCAGTTCGCTCACAAAATAACGGCGATGGGTATACGAAGTATCCATATTGGATGTACTGAAACTGAGAATGGCTTCTTTACTAAATCCCGGATCCTGATCCAACATATAGCGGATCTGTTTAGATACGAGCAGGGTTGCCATTACAAAGAATTGTGCAATTACAAATTGGGATACCGTTAAAGTTTGCCGCATCAGCGCTTTTCTTGTTTTAGCCCCGCCGCTTTGGTAAGCCTGGTTTTTCAATACCGAAATAGCTTTCCAGGAAGAGAGAACCAGCGCGGGATAAACGCCGGCAAGAAAAGTGACGATGATAAGAAGTGCGCCAAGAAAAATGAACAGCGACGGCTCAAAAAAATTAAAATGCAATCCCTCCGGAATAAAATCTGCAAATGCTTTCAGCAGCAGGGGAGTGAGGGCAAGAGATAGAATTGTTGCGAGAAGAGTTACTACAAAGGTTTCAGTCAGAAACTGAAAGATGAGTTGCGACTTTGAGCCGCCAACGGTTTTGCGGATGCCAATTTCTTTTGCACGTGCTGTTGCCTGCGCCGTCATCATGTTGATGAAATTGATACAGCCAAGCAGTAGAAGAAAACTTGCTATCATTATCAATCCCTGCAGCGTTTTTCTGTTAGCGGTGGTGGTAGTAAACGTTCCGTAATGTTCGTTGAAATGGATATCGCTTAATGGTTGAAGGTGATAAACCCAGGTATAATGATTCTTTTTTTCATCTTCGCCCTTATATTTTTCATTGAGTACCTTAAGCTTTGCCTCAACGGCAGCTACAGAAATATTTTTGCCAAGACGAACAAAGACTTGCTGATCACTGGTGGTTGAACCCCATTGATCCCAATAGAAATTTTTTCGCATGCCGTGATTATCCAGCAATGTGGCGAGAGATATAAATTCTTTAAACTGGAAATCAGTCTTTCCCTGTTTATCAAAATCCTGAACAACTCCTGACACGACGGCTCCAACTGTGTCATCATAGATTATTTTTTTTCCGATCAGTTGATCAAATGGCACTGAAGGAAAATAAAGTTTGGCGCGGCTTTCACTCAAAACAACCTTACCGGGTGATGCGAGTGCTGTTGACGCAGAGCCTGCAAGCCAATGATAAGTGAACATCTGAAAATATTCCGGCCCTGCGAAGATGACATTGTCTTTGGGTTTAAAGACAGTTGGTTTGTTTTCTATCTTGCCCGGAACGGACAATTTCAGAGCATTGTAATAGCGGTAAGGCACCACGAGTTCCGGGCCGCTTATTTCTTTTTTAATCGCCTCGGCAAGCGGTCCCTGCACGCCGCGCGTGTAGCCCTGGTTATCCTGCTCTTTGAAATCACTAACAACGCGAAAGATCCGGTCGTGATCTTTTTCAAAGCGATCAAAGCTATAGTGATATTGAACGATCAGAAAAATGACAAGCGATGCACTGATGCCGATAGCGAGTCCCAAAACATTGATCGCGGAAAAGATTTTTTTATGTCTTAGATTCCTGAAAGCAACGAGCAGGTAATTTTTTATCATGTGCGGTGAATTGTGATGCATATCCGCTTCAATGAACATGCCAGACAGCTTGTGGCTATGAATCAATTATTTGCATTAGCCTTTACATTACGACTGTTCACTTTAGCACGTTCACTGTGCGTTTTTGATACAGAACGTGTATCCTTATCTTTTTTTCAGTTTGATGCAAAATCCGAACATCGTAAACTAACGGTCATGGTTAACCTAAATAGAAAAATAAAACCGGGAATTATGCACTCCCGGTTTTGTTTTTCATGATGAACGTTTATCTATCCAATATTTATCAGGAGAAAAGTCCTCCTTTCTTGAGTTCCTTCGATTGCTCACCTATTTTAAATCCGTTATGATAAATTTCAATTTTGTATGTACCGGTTTGAAAAGCTTCATCTTGTTTCCAGGTGAATTGTACATTTTTCATTTTACCCGATTCAAAATCAACGGGCACTTTGGAAGTATAGGTTTTGTCTCCTTCGTCGCGTGTGGTAAATGTTCCTGAACCCATTGCCGGCACAGAAATGATCTTTCCATCCGGTCCGGTGATGCACACATACACATCCGTTTGCGCCGTAGCGGCGATGCGGTTGGTAACATCAAAAGAAATACTGAGCTTGTTTACTTTTTTCGCTTTGTCTGTAATTTTTTCCTGTCCATTTTTTTTATCCTGCAACGGAACAACCTTAATATTATCTGCTACGAGAGTAGAAGCTATATCTACTTTCTTTGTCAGATCTTCATTGGCAATACTGGTGGTTTGCACATCCGCCGTGAGTTTGTCATTGCCCTGTGTTAAGGCTGTATTATCCTGGGTTAAATTTTGATTGTCCGTCGTGAGTCGTGCAACATCCTGCTGCATCCCGGTTATTTTAGTATTCAAATCAGCAATAAGCGCTTCGGCTTTTTTCTTTTCAGCTTCTGTTAAATGCTGATTTTTCAGGATCGACCGAATCTGCATTTTCATCTTAGCAACGTCTTTATCGCGGTCGCTTAACATGCCCTGCATTTTATGGCTGAGACCGCTGAGAGAATCCAGGCGAACAAGCGCATCATCGAAATTTTTTTGCAGCTGATCCTTGTCGTCCGTAACACGCGCTATTTGGGTTTGCTGTGTCTGTTGCACAGTTGTATGATGGTTATCATTAACAAAAGCGAACCCTATACCTATAATGAGACCTGCGATAAGCAAACCGATGATCAGTCCCTTAGAATTTTTTTTAGGGGCCTGATTTTCGTAAGAATAATTACTGGTTTCCATATATGTTATGGTTTTGTTTTAAAAATAAATTCCAAAAAAATACGATGTCCGTAATTGCAGACAGGCTCAATAAAAGAAGGATGATAAAAGGATAAGAAAAATAATCCGGTTGACATACTAATTCTAAAATCGTGCCAAGAGATGAAATTGTTATTAACGTAATATTCCTGCCGCGTGGATATTAACATTTCTTATTCCAATATTTAACAGAAAGAGATCATGCATATTTTATTCTTTCGGTTATTCATAACCGTTAGATTAAATCTTCCGGAATTTGTATGATGTATTAAATACGCTGCACAAACTTTCTTCCGGGTGTTAAAAATAATTGTATTTAGTATTTTCCTAAATTTGTATAAGTGTTGCAAGGTCAATCAAACCTGATCGCCCGTTTTATAATAATCTATATGACACTGATAGCTATATTTTTCCCTTTCCTTGCTTTTATGCTTCGTGGAAGGATCATTACAGGGATTATCTGTTTTATTCTGCAGATTACGCTCATTGGCTGGATTCCCGCAGCGATCTGGAGTGTTATATCCCTGCAAAATGCGCGCGCCGACAGAAGAAATGATAAACTGATCCGCGAAATGCGGAACAGGTAATAATCAGTTGGATATATTTCCCTTAAATAAAAATAGATTTGGAATGACTCTATGCTTTGTGAAGCCTTCGATAGAACCATATGCATCTTGTCTTAGACAAGTTTTATCATAGCATTAGCAAAAAAGCCAAGCCTTTCTCCCCGATGTTTAGAACAAAAGGATCGTTTTCCTTATCTCAATGATCGTTCTCTTTATCACATTGATCATTGTCTTTATCACATTGATCGCTATCCTTATCTCAGGGATCGTCGTCTTTTGATCATATAGAAGAAATATAGATTCCCGCCTTTGGAGGAATGACGGAGAGTTCATCCATTTTTTAATTCACAAATATTTCATCAATAAAAAACCATCCATGATCATTAAATGGTTTAGGTTTAACCGCTTTGTCTTTTTTTGAATCAGCAACTTTATCTTTTTTTTCTGCAACAACTTT
This sequence comes from Chitinophagia bacterium, assembly GCA_963774065.1. GTDB lineage: Bacteria > Bacteroidota > Bacteroidia > Chitinophagales > Chitinophagaceae > Puia. The sequence goes on along the minus strand of CAVZDO010000003.1, from coordinate 259,524 downwards.
ATCTTTCTTGTCATCAACAGGTTTTTCTTTTTTTTCCGGAAGAAATTGTTTTGGCAATTTACCTATCGGTTCAATAATCACTTTCATATATTTTATTGTAGCTGCTGCAATTTTAAATTCATAAGGAATTAAATAGTTTGATGACGGAAGCGTATCCTGCGGTGGAGTGAAATGATAAAGAAGTTTTAGGTTTTTAGAATCCATTCCTCCAAAAATTTTTATGTCTTTTGGCGGAAACACAAGCGCGCCAACATTCACGAGCGAACTTACCGTAATGTTTTTTGGTTTTATAGGTTTCGGAAATATCATCATGCACTCCATATTATTTTTTCTAAACCCAAGCCATTTACCATCTCCGAAATCCTGGTTTCCTTTTACAAAATCATTTATTGTTCTGCCTCCATTTCCTTTGTAATTCGAATCGGCAGGCTTTAGCATAATCACTGTATCTGCTTTATAGGTTGCTTTATAAAATCGCAATTCCACACTATCACTTCCGTGCCATCCTTTTTTAAATGCACGCGCTTTCATCACTTCCGCTTTATCAATAAAAGAATTATTGTCGTACACAAATGAATTAATACTATCGGGCAACGTTCCATCCAAAGTATACCTGATAACGGTGCCGGGCACAAAATGTTTTAACCTCAAGCGAATTGGCGTATCAACAACAACCTGTTCATCATTTAAAAGTATTGGCGGATTAATTTTTAAGAACATTGTATCCGGGCGCATTCCTGTTTCGATATCTAAAGAAGGATATTTTTTTCTCAATGCTTCCGCATCCGCAACGTCTGATAACGGTATTCCATATGTAAATATGATGAAGCTCTTTTAACGAAGTGAGTTTTTCTATATCTTCTTTTTTTATTGCAGTATTTGTAAGAGAAAGATTTTTTAAATGATTTAATTTATTTAGCGCAGACAAACCATTGCCTGTGATCTTACTAAAAGAAAGATTAAGATTTCGCAGGTTTGTAAATTGCCCGATTGTTTGCAGATCATTATCTGTTACCGGCATTTTATCGAGATTTAAAGAAACGAGTTGTGTTTTTATTTCCAGCAGATCTTTTAACTGATCAGGATTTATAAAAAGATGCGCCAAAAAAATCAACAGCAATTGCCGGCGATTCTTTAGCTATAGAATATACAGCACGATAATTTGTATTTAATTTTTGGATCTTTTTTTCATCGGCAGATGCAAAATCATAGGTCTCCTGTTCATCTGAAGATTTAAAAATATTTTCAGCGATGGATCGCAAAGTATCTGTTGGTTCCAGTTCATTCACTTTTATTTTAAAATTCGCTCCGTCTTTTATCCAGTTATATAAAATTGTAAGTTCCTGTTCGTTCAATTGTGGCTTGCCGGTCGGAGGCATATGTTTTTTTTGTTCTTCAGGTAAATGAACGCGCTGCAAAAGCAAACTCATGTTCGCATCTGTCGTGTCCCATAGTGCGCCATCTTTACCACCTCTTAGCAACAGTTGTTGTGTTTCCATTACCAATTCGCCTTTTGCTTTTTTGCTGTTATGACAACTGATGCATTTGGAATCAAGAATAGGTTTCACCATATCTGCAAACACAACAGCTTCATCAAACGAAACTTTTTTTTGTGGTTGATCTTTATAAACAGGTGCAAGCAAAAAATTATCTCCGTGTGTAATAGTTGCTCCCTGGTGACCAGCAATTATTAATAAGATGATGCTCACCAAACTTGATGCAGCTAATGAAATTTTTGTTCTGTTCAACTGTTCATAAAATACATACCATAAAAAAGTGAGCAGAGAAATAAACGAGCCGCTCCATTTATGCCATTGCAATGAATCTTGGTTATATGCCGGTTCTTTCGATAAAAAAACACCCATCAACGCAGTGATGGCAGAAGTGAATGCAGTTAACAACAATAACCATTTGCTGATATCAGAAAATAATTGGGGAGAATGAAATTGTTGTTTTGGAACAATCCATATCCATGCGATGAACAACGCGAATAATACAATGGGAAAATGAAGAAACAAAGGATGTGCGCGGCCAACAACCTGCAGCAATGATGGAACAATCAGCCTGTCGTAAAAAATTAATAAAAAACAAAGAAGACAATTTGCAGCAATCGTTATGCTGAATAAAATATTTTTCCAGTTCACCATTTGTTATATAACTGGTTCTAATTTGTACGGATAAACGTGCCCGGAATTCCATTGCGCCACATACATGTTTTGATCGTCATCAATACAAACATCATGCGGGTACTGAAAAACTTTTATTGTTTGATGCATTTCATCTGGTTTGTTTCCGGAATAAGTCGGGTCGTTTCCTGCGAGATTAGAAACCACTTTAAAATTTTTATCAAGAATAGTAACAAAACCAGATTGCTCGTTTACGTGCGAACTGCTTTGCAAAACTGCGCTATATAAATATTCACCATTAATTACCGGACGACAAACCCATGCACCGGGAAGCGGAATGGTATTAATGAATTTTCCTTCGAGAGTGAAACGTTTAAATGCATTTTGCTGGCGCGATGTAACAATAAGCGTTGGATTATTTTTAATTCTGTGATCAACGCAAATGCCGTGAGCATTTAACAAATTTTCTTCTTTATCACCTCTGCCGCCAAAATGACGAATGTAATTTCCTTTGTAATCATATTGAATAACGAAATCTTTTCCATATCCATCGGCAACAAAAATATCTCCGTTCTCGGTGATAGCTGTTTCTGTTGGAATGTATTCTTCAGGTTTTGTATACTCGCCGGTTTCTTTCGGATAATCTAAGGTTAATAAAACGCGTCCATCCATTGTTGTTTTAATAACCTGGTGGCGGTTATTATCGCAAATAAATAATACTTCCTGCCCGTTTTCATTAAATAATGTAAGCCCGTGCGCACCGGGATATTCATGTCCCCATGTATCAACGAGCCTTCCTTTTTTATCGTAGAAGATCACATTGTTTTTTGTTTCATTGGTTAACAAAATAATTCTGCCTTTGCTATCCTGCACCATTTCATGACAATCTTTTACAGGATATTTTGCAACATCCAACTGGCTCCATGCAGTGTTGATGCGATAACGTTTGTTGTTTTGTCCGAGAATAATATCTTCTTTTTTTGCAGCTTTTAATAAAGAAGGAAGATAGAGCAAGCCTGAAGTTGCAACGGAAGTTTGTTGGATGAATTTTCTGCGGTTCATTTTTATATTATTATAATTTGAAAATTATTTTACGCAATCAGCCCATTAACTACTTTGCCAGCAACATCTGTCAACCTATAACGTCGTCCCTGGATGTTTAAACGTAAGTTTTTCATGATCCAATCCCATCAAGTAAAGAACCGTTGCATGAAAATCGTGCACATGTACAGGGTCCTTGATTATGTTATATCCGAACTCATCTGTTTCTCCGTAAACTCCTGGTTTTACACCGCCGCCGGCCATCCAAATGGTAAAACAGCGCGGATGATGATCTCGCCCATAATTTTCTTTGGTAAGTTTTCCCTGGCAATAATTTGTTCTGCCAAATTCACCGCCCCATATCACAAGTGTTTCATCAAGCAAACCTCTTTGTTTGAGATCGGTTATTAATGCAGCAGATGCCTGGTCTGCATCTTTGCATTGTCCGCGAATTTCAACAGGAAGATTTCCATGACCATCCCAACCCTGGTGATATAATTGAACAAAACGAACTCCACTTTCAGATAATTTTCTTGCTAACAAACAATTTGCGGCAAATGTACCGGGCACCAAACATTCAGGTCCGTACAATTTTAAAGTATCTTCTGGTTCTTTCGACATATCTGTTATTTCCGGAACAATCGTTTGCATGCGATATGCCATTTCATATTGCTGAATCTTGGTAGTGATTTCGGGATCGCCAAATTCTTTGTAGGAAAGATCATTTAATTCTGCAAGTTTATCAATCATCTTTCTTCTGTCTTGCCTGCTCATCGATTCCGGATCGTTCAGATATAAAACAGGATTTTCTCCACTGCTGAATTGCACGCCCTGGTGAATGGAATCAAGAAATCCATTCGTCCATAATTTTGAATATACACCCTGGCCATTTCCTTTTCCTTTGGAAAGTAAAACACAAAAAGAAGGAAGATTTTTATTTTCACTTCCAAGACCATAGCTCAACCACGAACCCATACTCGGACGATTTCCCTGCTTGTGCGCCCGTTTGAAAAAAAGTAAGCGCCGGATCATGATTGATAGCTTCTGTGTACATGCTTTTCACAAAACATATATCATCAACTACTTTTGAAGTATAGGGCAACAGTTCACTTAACCATGCCCGTGAGTTACCATACTGATTAAATTCAAACACCGTTCCTGCCAACGGAAATTTTGTTTGATCGGCTGTCATACCTGTAAGACGCTGACCCATTGCGAATAGATGCGGGCAAATCTTCACCCTGCATTTTTTGTAACAAAGGTTTATAATCAAACAAATCTAATTGCGAAGGCGCACCATTCTGAAATAAATAAATAATTCTTTTTGCGCGTGGAGCAAAATGCGGCAAACCGACAATGGCGCTATCTTCTTCACTTTCTTCTAAATAAATCAGGAATAAGCAAAGAACCTAACGCAACACTACCTATACCAAGACTTAATTTTGAAAGAAACCTGCGCCTGTTTATTTGCAGACTGTGTTCAATAATTTCTTTTTCCATCGTATTTTCAATTAAGTTTTCGTTATGGTTTCTTCAAGGTTATAAATAAGATTTATCACTTTCATCAGCGCCGCAACTTCATCAAGGTTTGTATTTTTATGCGAATGAATATTCTCCCGCTTGCATTGTTTTTTGCGCATCTAATTTTTTTTGTGAGAACTGATCTAATTGATCGTTATAATAATCTTCTAAAGTTTTCAACTCATTATTTGCAGGCTTGCGGCAAACAATCAATCTAAAATGCTTTTGTTATTTTATCTGCACGATGAATTTTTTTCTATAGATAATTTTTCTGATAACACTCGAGATGCTTCCAGAACGGTTGGATCATTCATCATGATCAATGCCTGCAACGGTGTGTTTGTTTTTAATCGTTCTTACTTCACACTGGTCGCGATTGCTCGCATCAAACATAACCATAGATGGAGGCGGAACAGTTAGTTTAATAAATGTGTACATTCCACGTCTGATACAAAGAATCTCCATGATCCTGTTTATAGGTTGCGAGCACACCGCGCCCTGATGTTGCGCTTTCCCAAAGACCTTCGGGTTGATAAGGCTTTACGCTTGGTCCGCCAATAGTTTTAACCAATAATCCGCTGCTCGATAAAACAAGATCCCGTGACAAATTCTGCTTGCAACCGATTTCTCGGACCTCTTGACAAATAATATATTTTCGGGATCTTTATTTAATTTATCGGGAGATATTTTTGCTGACTGACGGTATGTTGCAGACATCACAATTTTCTTCACTAATTTTTTTATATCCCAGCCGTTATTCCATAAAATCCACAGCAAGCCAATCGAGCAATTCAGGATGTGAAGGCAATTCGCCCTGCATTCCAAAATCGCCGGACGTTTTTACAATTCCTTTTCCGAAAAATTCCTGCCATATCTGATTTACAAAAACTCTTGCTGTTAACGGATTTTTTTTACTCACTGTCCATTTTGCTAATCCAAGTCTGTTGCGCGGAAATTGAGTGGTATCAAATTTCATAACTGCTGGTAATGCGTTAGGTTGAACTTCCATTCCCGGAGCATCATACCTGCCTCGTTTTAAGAGATAAGTTTTTCGCAGAGTATCCCTTTCGCCCATCACCGATACCATTAATGTTGCCGTATCTTTTTTATTGATGAAATGACAAAATATTTTTTCTGTCGTTGCTATCTATTAATAATATTGGTTTTTTTGCAGGCTTTGAAATACTAACGTCTCCTTCATATCCTACTTCCGGCGTGTTATTAAAAAAGGCAAGTAAACTGTAATAATCTTTTTGCTTGAAAGGATCGAATTTGTGATCATGGCATTGCGCACATTCTATAGTTACGCCGAGAATACCTTTGCCATAAGTTTTTGTTTTATCTATGAGATATTCTATCCGGTATTCTTCGGGCACAACGCCGCCTTCTTCTGTGTATTTATGATTTCGAAAAAAACCGGTTGCCAAAATTTGTTCTTTGGTTGCGTTGGGCAACATATCACCCGCAATTTGCCAGGTAATAAATTGGTCGTAGGGTAAATTTTTATTGAAAGCATGAATCACCCAATCGCGCCACGGCCATTGTGTGCGGATATTATCATCCTGGTAACCGTAGCTATCTGCATAGCGGGCAACATCCAGCCAATGCACGGCCATTTTTTCGCCATACTGATCTGTTTGAAGAAGCTGATCAACTATTTTTTCATACGCGTTCTCACTACTGTCTGCCAAAAAATTATCCATCATTTGCAAAGAAGGAGGCAAGCCGGTAATATCGAGGCTCACTCTTTTAAGCAAACGTTCTTTATCTGCCTGCTCATTTGGTGATAAACCTTCCTGTTCCATCCTGTGAAGAACAAAATAATCAATTTCATTTTTTGGCCACGCTTTGTTAATTACTTCCGGAAGAGATGCTTTTACAGGAGAAACAAAAGCCCAGTGCTTTTCATATTTACCACCTTGCTGTATCCATTTCTCAAACAATTTTTTTTCATGATCATTTAGCATTCCCAAATGAGCGTCTGGCGGAGGCATCATATACGTTATGTCGGAAGAATTTATTCTCTTCAATAATTCCGACTGGTCTGGTTTGCCGGGCACTATGGCAAAAGCGCCTTTGGTTTCTTTAAGCGCTGCGTACGCACTATCGGCAATGTCTAACCGAAGATGCGCCTGTCGGTGGCTTTCATCCGGTCCATGACATTTAAAACATTTATCGGAAAGAATAGGCCGAATATTGAAATTATAACTTACAACATCCGGCAGTGCATCTGGTTGATCTTTTTTATCGGAGTGAAAGCAGGAAGCGGCAAAAAATAATGCTCCTGATATTATGATTGGTATGGCAAAGGTTTTAGCTACCATTATTGCTTAAATATAAAAAAAATTTCTGTCTCACCGGCCAGGTTGAGCAAATAAAACTCAACAAAGGATGATAAAAACAAGGCAGCTACTTAATTTATTTGAGATCGCATATAAAAAAATCAGAGAACCTGTAACATAAAGTGAATATAACGGACATGCACAAGTCAAAACTAACTAATCACCTGCCAAAGTAAATTCGTTTTTGGTCATAATAATCACAATGAATTATTTGCTGATTTTTTCTATGTCAATCGCGTCGCCTGTAATAGTTCCTGTGATAGTTACTTTATCTCCTATGTACTTAGAAACTTTTTTAGGCTCATTGATCGTATACACTTTGTCTCCGACTACAAATACAGGAGCATAGCCTTCTTTAATGCATTTTTTGGCACAATCAGCATGCCCGGCATTATTACCTTTTGCGCCGCAATGAGAATCGCTGATATACCCGGTCCAGGTGCCTTTGTCGGCTGCATATACAGCTGCGAAGAAAAACAATACTAACAATAATAAATACTTTTTCATATTGGCAAGTTTTATTTTAAATAATTTAACCAAGTTAAGTTACGAAAAATTTAACACTTTTAACTGGGTCAGATTAAAGTTGAAGATTTTGGTGAACTGAAGGCAAATGGCTTATAGAGATAATTGCAAAGGAAGATTTCACACTTTAGTCATCTTATCAAAACGATAAAGAATCACTCTTGGTTTTTCCGGCAGAATTCCAACAAGCTCGAAAGAAATAGTGCCTTCATGCGCATAAGGAAATGCGAGAGTTTGCTCGGGAATATCTTTGTATTTAATTGCCCGCTCAAGATTCGCCAGTATGTGAAATGGGGGCAGGTAATAGTCGAACACGTTGTTGTAGTCGCGGATATATTCTTCTAAGTTGGTGATTCGAAGCCGGTTAAATCCACAGTAGTTTGTTTCTTTGGAATTCATGGGTGCAAAAGTAATACAGACAACATAAATGTCAAAACAACACTTAATAATTTAACATTTATTATAACACTGGTTTTTGAATTCTTTCCAGTAAAAGTCAGGCAGGTTCACTTTCTCTTTTACTCCGCTGGTTAGGTTTGCAGAATAACTGCAAATTTCTTCATCAACATGTACTAACGGTGATGCATATTCGAAATCGAATTTCAGGAAGTTTATTATTACAAACGGGATAAGAACCGGAGACAGAGAAATCAAAACTCAATTAGCCTTCCCGTTCACAATCACCTGCTGTTGCTGGTAATGTTCTTTTCTGATCTCATCTTCATCATCCATTTCAGGTCCTTTCAATACTTTTCGCCAGTCAATATTTCTATTGTATCTCTTCATTGCAATTTGCGGATCAAATACTTCTTTGGATGGAAACTCAAGCGTGTAAGGTTTGAAATCGGGCTTGTCTGTAAAAAAATCCTGCAGCAGTGATGCTGTTGCGTCATATTGGTTTACATAGGGCACATTCAAAATGGTGTAAATTGTTTTTAATATGGAACCGAAATTTGCGTGGGTATGAGAAACATATTTGCGTTTTACATAAGGACCTGCCATCATTAAAATACTGCGATGTGCATCAATATGATCTACGCCCCCCTGCGGATCATCTTCGGTAATAATAACAAGCATATTTTTCCAGTAAGGAGTTCTTGAAAGAAAATGAAGAATTCGCCCGATTGCAAGATCATTATCTGCAACATAAGAATGATAAAACGGATATCCATCTTCTGGTCTGGGATGCGCTGTATGATCGTTAGGCACCTGCATCGTAATTAATTGCGGCATTTTATTTTTTCCTTTCAACCACATTTTTGTGAACTCCGATTCAAATTGCTGCATTCGGAATTGATCGGGAATGTTTGTATTAAATCCTGCATAATTATGACTTGTGCGTGGCCACAATGCTTTTTGCATAGGTACCATCACGGCATGCCCTGAACCTGTTGCGGTGTCTGTCCAATCTTCTCTGTTATGCGCTGTTTCATTTGCTTCGCCGAAATTGTAAAAAGAAATTTTTGCTCTTTCCATAGCTTCCCACAATCCACCTCTTTCGCCATAATCTTCGGGATCCATACTTCCTGTTGAGCCCGGAAATCTTCTGCCGGATGCCTTAGAAAAAAACATTGCGGTTTTATCAACATTAGAATTCGCTTCAACCCACTCGTTCGGTATCACGCCAAGCATCCAGTGATGACCGTGTATTGATGCATCGCTGTCGCAATAATAATTATCATCAAAAGAAAATTGCTTTGCGATTTTTAAATGATTTGGAGCAACATTAATATGATAGAGAGTTTTATCTTTTTGAATAATATTCACGCCAACTCCAAAACGCGCAAGCGATGAATCACCAATGCCTGTTGCAATTTGTCCGAGTACTTCGTCGTACGTTCTGTTTTCTTTGGTGATGTAAACAATATATTTGATCGGGCTTTTCCGGATATTTTGTAATGGCGGCAATGGATTTTTTCCATCATCAACCACATTCATTTTTGTAAATGTATTTTCGATAGCCTGTTTTGTATATGCTGCCAGTTGTTGTTCATCAGGCATTGATATTTTTTGAAAACTTCCCAATTCTATATCTCCGATATATGTTCCCTGCACCGGGGCTACAAAATTTTTTCCACCATTAGGTCCTGCGCCATAGCCACGGCAGCTGGTAACGAACATTTCTTTTTCATCGCTGCTGAGCCGCACCCTGCTTGGCCCCAGCCGGCTGGTATCAATCCTTTTGTAATTCCTTTCTCTGCATCTATAACTGCAATTGCATTAAAACCGAGCAGGGCAACGTACAAAGTTTTTTCATCTTTACTTAACGCGATGCCAAATGGCAACAAACCGCGATAATGATCAATAAGAGGATCAGTTTTGATAGAAATAGCGCCAACGATTTTATGCTCACGGTAATCTATAACCGAAATGTTATCATTGGTCGCATTTGTTACATAAGCGTATTTACTTCCAACAGCAATTGAATTAGGACTGGCTCCTCCAACAACTTCGGCTCCTTCCACCATCTGACCTATCTGGTAACCTGTTTTAAATTTATCGATTGTAGTATTAGTTGAAAGATCAATTGTGTAAACGCTCATTGCTTCAGAAGCTAACGGGCTGCCCACGCCCGGAATTTTTCTTCCGTGCCATGTATAGCCTTCTATAGCTTCTTTCGTACCATTTCCATAAGGATGAAATGGAAGTAACATTGTATCGTAATTTTTTTCAGTAATGTCAGGAATAAGTGGATAATCATACATGCCAACATTTGCAACAAAAGCAATTTTTTTGTCGGGGCTGATGGAAAGACCAAAAGGTTGCCGGCCTGTTTTTATAGAAGCAGTTATTTTTTTTGAAGAAAGATCTATGCGTACTAATCTGAAATTACCTCTGTCTAACACCAGCAGTTCGTTATTATTTTCATTTAATAAAAGATCGGAAGTAAAACTGTCTTCATAATCTATGGAATCAACTTTTCCATTCAACGATATGGAGTCGAGTCTTTGAAATTTTTCAATATCATAAACAATCACTGCGCCATTATCTCCGCCGCTCAGGTAAACTGTTTTCGAATCTGCGGAAAAAGCTACTCCCAAAAATGATCCATTTGAAAACGGAGAAACAATTTTATCATCATAGCTTGGTACGCGCGCGGCCGACATCGTAGCGTTATCTATAATTGTAAAAACGCCGTTGTGCAGGGTTATTGCTTTTGTTCCGTCGGGAGAGATGGCTAACCCAAACGGATCGTGTGTAATCTGGATAGTTTTACCTGCAGGAGTAATATATCGCCCGCTTGCCAGAACGCTTTTGCCATTAACATCAATATGTGTATATTCTTTTTTTGCGGGCACTGTTAATACATCATATTTTTTTTGCGCTAAAGATATCTGGACAAATAAAAGCGCTGAAGCAAATAAAGATAATGTAGAAAAGTAATTTTTCATTTATAAAAATTGATGATTATAAAAATGAGCTGCTTAAAATTAATAACACCAGATATCTAAACCTGAATATATTTTTTTGGGAGAAGGATTTTACAATTTGATAATAGTGGGGTTTAATGCTTTTCAGATTTTATTTTGATGATGGATATTTTTCGTTTCCTTTTGCATCGAACCACAAAATTTTATTCATCGTATTATCATCGCCGCCGTCAACTTCTTTAAATGCTTTTTCGGCAGAAAGCTTTGCATAATATCTTGCCTTGCCCTGCAACAGTGATAGAGGTTTGTTCATTTCATTCAACGGAATAATATTAGGAACGGAGAGATAGCTATATGATTGTTTTTTATTTTCAAAGCAATCAAACATCGGCAGCGCGGTAGCATCAATCACATTCATCGGCGGAATACCCAATATCTGTTCTATAGTTCTTACCATTGATGTTTGGTTGTAATTAGTATGAATCGTTTTTTTGAGATTTGAATAAGGACTTATCACCTGGCAAATAGTTCTGTAAGATGAAATATGATCCCATCCCGATTGAGAATCATCTTCGGAAACAAATACAACGGTTGAATCCCAAAAACGGCTGTGGGTGATGGTTTCAATAATTCTGCCGAGTGCAAGATCATTATCTGCCACCATAGCTCTTGGTGTTGGAAAATTTGGCGAAGTGCCTGCAGTATGATCGTTAGGAAGAGAAAGCACCATTAAATCGGGCAAACTATCCCCCTGCATCTGTTCCGTTTTTTTCCAGTCGCTGATAAATATGTCGGCGCGTATCTGATCATTCAAAATAATATTTTCGCAATCCGGATAAGCTGGAGAGATAACCGGTCTTATTCTTGCAATCGTAGTTGTGTTTGAAAAATTAAGCTGCTCATGATTTATATATTTATTGTAGATATCCAGCCATTTCATTTTTGTATCATAGTGCGTTAAGCATGCTTCGCCATAGATGCGAACTTTTTTGCCATGATCCAATGCATCGTTCCAGATAAATCCATTTTTGTTATACACCAACGCATCATCCTGGCGATGAGGATAGCTTCTGAACCATGCGCGAACATTTCTTTCAATATAATCAGAAACCATCGAGGCATCCGTCCATTGATGTCCTTCGGCAGATGATTTGCCGGAAGCATAATAATTATCGAGCAAACAAAAATCGCCTGCTAATTTGTGCTGGTTCGGTGTAATTTTTTCTCCGTAAATACATAAATCTTTATCGCCTCTGCCTTGTTTTATATCTCCAAAAACTTCATCGTAGGTTTTATTTTCTTTGATGATATAAACTACATGTTTAAAAACAGACGGCTCGCCGATTCGTTGCGGCAAAGGCTGCGGAAAAATATTTTCGCGGGGCGGTCCATTTGAAATTGCTGTTCGATAAAATAAATTTAATTTTTTTACTTCGTTGGTATAATTGATTAGTTTATTTTGATCCGGCAATGGAATGATACTTATTGAAGCAAGCTCTTTATGAATTGTGTAAGCATTGATAGCTTTTCCATTTGCATATTTGAATTCATCACTCTCAGATAAAATTCTTGCTCCCTTCGCTTCAAGATTAGTAACATATAAACGATCGTTGATCATTTCAATGCCCGACGGATATGCTTCTGTAGGAATATAGCCCTCAATTTCCGTAGCGCCGTTTCCCTTTGAGGATATATTATTTCCGAGTTTTACTACAGCAATTGCATTGTCCATTCCATTGGCGACATATAAAATGTTGCGGAGCGTATCAATAAATAATGCATCGGGGCTGCTTCCATAATAACGGTATTGTTTTGAGAACAATCCTGTTTCAACGGAATCAATTATTTTTTCCTGGTTCACATCTATCACGCTCACATAATCGCTGTTGCCATTGGCAACATATAAAAAACGATCATCACCATTTTTAATAATTGCCGTTGGATGCAGTCCAAGCATTAATTCATTCACCAATTTTCCGTTGCTGATATCAATGATGGATAAACTTCCGGCGGCGGTTCCTCCGGTAACCGGATTAGTATATGCGCTGCCCCACGGCGTTCCCGCATTTTCCCTTAATGAATCTGTAACTAAAACGCTTGCCCAGTTTGTGATGTACGCTTTGTTATGAATAATGCAAATGCCATAGGGTGCAACGCTCGTTGGTGCAGACCATACTATTGAATTATCCTCAAATTTTATTTTTATCAGTTGATTATTGCCGTTCAATACAGCATACAAATAAAGAACGCCGTCTTCTACATTTGTTACGATCTGATTTGGAATTGCTTTGTGCGCGGGCTCTGTTTTTTCAATATCAATGCCGGTAACCGAATCTATATTTTTTCCATTCCATGATGCGATGATAATTGCAGACCTGTCATTTTGCGATGATGATGCGCCCCATGCAATAAAGGTTTTATTTTTATAAACGAATGATGTGATGCCCGAATACGTACTCACCAAATCTTTTAATTCATTGTCTTTATCATAATTCCACCTGGCGCGGATCGCATTTGATTTTATATTAAGAATTGCAATTCCATACCTGTCTTCTATAACAATATTTTTTTTATCGGGAAGAACGCATAGATCCAATGCATGATTTTCTAATGATGAATCTCCATAGGTTATTACTTTCCCCGCAGAATTAATCAGCCTGTTGTAAGGCATTACGGTTAATTTGTTTGAAGATGATAAAATATTATCTTCAAAAGGTTGTTTGTCTGCAACTGCGTTTTGACAAAAAGAAATAACCGGGAAAAATATTACGGAAATAAATAAAAATATACTGAATCTTTCTTTCATTAATTATAAAATCAAAAATGATAACTGGTGCTAACCATAAAATTTCTCGGCGCGCCAGGCCATTTGCTTACGTTATTATATGCGCCCACCCAATAAGTTTCATTGGTTATATTATTTAGATTAATTGCCGCTGCGAAATGTTTATGCGTGTAACGAATGCCTGCATTCAAAACAAAATAACCAGGTAAAGTTATGTTCGGATCCAAAGTATTTCTAACGCTTACCTGCGAATGCCCTGCGGCAATGCCAAAACCTTTTAATATTCCTTTTACAAAACTATATTTTATCCAGCTATTGCTTGTGTTTTTGGGTGCGTTCTCAACCAATGTTCCTACCTGCGAAGCGATCTTGCTGGCTATCACTTTTGCAACGCAATACGAATAGGAAATTGATGCGCTGAGATTAGGAAGAATATTACCGTCAGCCTCCGTTTCAATACCTTTTGATCTGTTTTCACCTTGTTGAATATATAAATTTGGATTTGAAATATCGTTCGCATTCACCGCAACATTATGCAGCGTCAATTGATACAATGCTATCGAACCAGATAATTTATTATTAAAAAGATTTGTTTTTACACCTGTTTCCAGTAGCTCACTCGTTACCGGCTTAAATGGAGCATTAAAAATTTGCGTACTCGTAGATGCTTCAAAAGGATCAAATCCTTCGTTGTAAGCAGCATAAAAGCTAAGGTTCGGTTTTAACTCATATAAAAATCCCACCCGCGGCAGAAGTATATTTTCTTTTGTTTGGTCTGTTGTATCATCATCATCTCCTGATCTGTATATTTCTTCCCTGAGTCCGAGCAATAATTTCCATTTGTTACCGCTTATTTGTTCTTGCACATAAATTCCTTGTGTATGATATTCGGATGCATCTACATCGGAAGCATCAGAACCATAATCCGATTGCTGATATGTTTTAATTGGTCTTGTAAAATATTTCGGATTTTTTAAACTGAAAGTGCCGACAATACCGCTGCCTGCACCAAATTGATCAGGCAGTTCAAAATATTTTTGATTGAGGTTTACATCGCTTGTAATGTAATCGTAGCCCGCCAAAAATTGGTGATTGTATTTTCCTGTTGCAAAATTGAATGTAAAATATTCGGAAAATGTGTGTGTGGTTGTATGATAATTCCAGTTTGAATAGTACAGGTTAACAGAGTCGTTGGTGATATAACTTTGCACGCCGTGCTCTGCAACATTTTGTTGTGTTATGTAATTAAGATAGCCGCTGTTAAAATTAATATGCTTATTTATTTTGTAAGAAAATAACAGGTTGCTTGCCAGGTCTGTTTCGTGCAAATAATCTCCCGGCTGAGACGCAGTAAGGCTTATGGGCGTTGACTTCAGGGAAAAATCATTTTGAAAACCCGGCTGCCCGCGATCGAGTATTGTGTTAACATGCGACAATGAAAAATCAATATTCAATTCTATCTTTTCATTTGGTATGAATGAAAAAGAAGGAGCAATTTCATAAGAAGTTGCATGAGACAAATCGCGAAAAGAATTTGTATTGTCATAGCCGGCGTTAAAACGATATGATAAAGTTTTATTTGCATTAATTGGCCCGGTTATATCTCCCTGCGTGCGAAAATGATCCCACGAGCCTCCGGAAACACTTATTTCGCTTTCATTATTTGCAAGTGGTTTTTTTGTAACGAGGTTAATAGTTCCTCCGGGATCACAATTGCCATATAGCGTTGCAGACGGGCCTTTTATCACTTCTATCCTTTCAACATTTACCAGCATTGCACTTGTAAAAGTTGTGTTGTAACCGCGAAGTCCGTTGATCATTCGTGCATTTTCTGCTTTAAATCCTCTTATCGTATATTCATCATAGCCCGAATATTGATTGAGCCCTGCCGCCGCATCCGCCGCATCTTTGAGCGTGAATTCCATTTTGTCTTCTATCATTTCTTTAGTGATGGTAGAAATGGATTGGGGTATATCAATAATTGCTGTTTGTATTTTCGTTGCCACAAATGAATAATCGCTTTTGTAAGAATGCGCAATGCGGCCTTTTACTTCTACATTTTGCAATTGACCTATATTGAATGCAAGATGTATATCGCCGAGGTCAAGTTCTTCGTTTTTATTTATCATCACAGGTTGCATATAAGTTCTGAATTCAACTGAACTTATAATTAAAGTATCATTGGTGGCAGGCAGATTTTGAAATTTAAACTTGCCATTATTATCTGTTAGCTTTATTTTTTTTAATTTTTTCAATTCAACGGTAACATAAGCCGGCGTTCCGTCTGCATTGAAAATCCTGCCGGAAATACTCCCTGCGTCGCTTTGTGAAAATGCAACGAGTGAAGAAAACATCAACTCAATTAATAAAATAAAAAGTAAAATTCTTTTCATGAGCGTTTAAGAAAATTCAAGATAATCAACAGTCATGAAATGATGAAGAATATTTTACGGAGTTCATCAAAACTTAATAGAGTTTCCAAAAAATTGGTCGGAATGAATTTTTTAAATTTGAAATATTTCCTTTTTTGAAACGTCTACTGATAAAACAACATAATTTTCTGCAATGATTATTTCACTTATATTGATCGCTATCTTTATTTTTAGCATTTGGTTATTCATGCATCAACCGCAATTTGGCAAGTTCCCTTCCGGCGAAAGATTAGAGCTGATTAAAAAATCGCCTAATTATAAAAATGATCATTTTGAAAACATACATTTCACTCCACAACTTGCAGAAGATGCAAACATGTTTACCGTAATGAGAAAATTCTTTTTTGAAAAAAATAAAAACAATAAACCACAAAATATTCTTCCATCAAAAAAAACGAATATTTTGAATTTAGATCCTCGTAAAAATAGCCTCGTTTGGTTCGGGCATTCTTCTTATTTTATACAGGCAGATGGCAAGAAAATTTTGGTCGATCCTGTTTTTAGCGGCGCTGCTTCGCCTTTATCATTCACTACAAAAAGTTTTCCGGGCACCGATGTATACAGCACAGATGATTTTCCGGAGATAGATTATTTATTCATATCGCATGATCATTGGGATCATTTAGATTATAAAACAATAATAAAACTCAAACCGAAAGTCAGGCAGGTAATCACCAGTCTCGGCACTGCCGCGCATTTGGAACATTGGGGTTATGATAAAGATAAGATCATCGAAAAAGATTGGAATGAAGAAATCGTTTTAGAAAATGACTTCGTTGTATACACTGCACCCGGAAGACATTTTTCAGGAAGAACATTTACAAGAAATAGATCAATGTGGACATCATTCGTTTTGCAAACTCCATCTATGAAATTATTTTTAGGCGGCGATAGCGGTTACGACACGCATTTTGCTGAGATCGGAAATAAATACGGCCCGTTTGATATTGCTATTTTGGAATGCGGACAGTACAATAGTTATTGGAAATATATTCACATGATGCCGGAAGAAACGGTGCAGGCAGGTATCGATCTCAAAGCAAAAAAAATATTGCCTGTGCATTGGGCAAAATTTTCATTGGCGTTGCACGATTGGGATGAACCTATTAAAAGAATTACTTCGGAAGCTGCAAAAAAAGGAATGTCTCTCATTCATCCGATGATCGGCGAAGAAGTTGATCTTGATAATCAGACTGAATATAAAAAGTGGTGGGAAAATATAAGATGATGGAAATGGATCTCAATTTTTTTTCTGCATAAAATTTTTATTCAGGCAATAGAATTTAATCAATAATAAAAAGCCCCGCCGATTATTGACAGGGCTGTAAGCTTACTACGGATAAAACGGGTTGTGCGTAAAATAATATAATTTTTTAGGATTTGCAAGTTGGCTTCTTAATTTTAAAGCCTCCGAAGTTTACTTTTTTGAAGCGCTACGTTTTTTTTCTTTTTTATTCATAAAACTAAAAGCATCTGAAATTGCTTTGCTAAAAGTTTTGCTGAAAAAAACAGCTTCACCAAGTTTTGCATCGGGATAAAATAATCTCCATTCACCATTTTTAAACATCAATCCGCATTCCCTGTTTTCGCATAGCTTTTTTAATTTTGTACTCGTTCTCATTATTGAAGTGATATACTTTTTCCTCTGTGATTCCATCGGAAGCACATTATTTGCGTTATGAAGAATAATCAAGGCGAATTGTTCTAAGCAAGATTAGCAAACCTGGTAAATTTCGCGTGAACCCGTAAGGTACATATCTGTATAGCCTTTCATTTTCTCTTTCATTATTTTCATTTCTTCACTATCCTGTGCATATTTCTCCCAGCTTTTTTCATATGCTGACAGGCTATCGTATTTGCTTACCATAACAACTTTATTAAATTGCCCGGTCATATCCGTCATGATGTTAACTAAATCATCATTAGTTTGCATGACTTCTTTAAAAAGTTTCGCAAGTTTAGATGCATTGCCGGGTTTGCATATAAAAATATCGTGTACAATAATCATATGGAAGTTTTTATTTTGAAAAATTGATCGTACGAAATAATTGTGATCGCCTGGCTTCTGTAATAAAATGAAGGAAATAGCCAACCTGTCTCAACATAAATATACTGTAAGTTAGGTTTTGGAAATAAAATTTCGGCTTAATTATATTTTATTTTTTGCTTTCAAAATAAGGAATATCATCCTGCGGTTTGTTTTCTTTTTGTTGCCAGTAAGCGAGAGTAACTATATGTCCGGCGGCGCTTTTAATAATCTTCCGAATATTGCATTTGTAGGGTTGAAGGCTACATCAGTTACGCCAACAGTAAAAGTTTCAAGTGCCGGTGGAATTGGTTCAGCAGGAATTGTAACAGCTGTTTCAGGATTTACCTCTGCGCCAGAAGCATTGACAGGAGCGGGTTTCGGTGGAATTACTTTTGGCGGTGGACTTGGAATAATTATAACGGTGTAATGATTATATTCTAAAATTTGTTTCAGAAAACCTGCTCTTTCTTTCGTAGCATTTTTTTCTGCAATGGCACATTTCACTCCATTTAATTCTTCGAACAAATGATTTTGATTGATAGCCATGAAAACAATTTACAGTTTTGAGTTTACAGTTTGAGCGTTCACAATCATAAACTCAATGAATAAATATAATTATAGATCGCCGGAATAAATCCAACAACAATAATACCAGCAACACAAACCAACATCGCAAGTTTCGGTAAAATAGGAATGGATAATTTTTCAATCAGGTTGATCATTCGCGTCCATAAAAATCGCTTTTACAACTTTAAGATAATAATATAAAGAGATGATCATGTTCAATGCGGCAATGGTGATGAATAAATAATTTCCTTTTCCCGCGCCGGCCATTATTAAAAAGAATTTGCCAAAAAAACCAGCAGTTGGCGGAATACCAGCTAATGAAAATAATGAAATGGTAAGTACCCAACTTAAAAAAGGATTTGTTTTATAAAAATTTTTATAGTCATCCATGTTTTCTTTGTTTGTGATTGCAGAAACAAATGCGATGACGCCGAATGCTCCGAGGTTCGAAAAAATATAAATCAACAAAAAATAAATTACGGAAGCAGAACCCATTTGACTGTTGCCGGAAATGCCGACAAGAATAAAACCCATTTGCGTGATAGATGAAAATGCAAGAAACCGTTTTAAATTATTTTGCCTGATTGCAAATAAATTTCCAACGAACATAGTAAGCACGCTTAATAAAATAATTATGTTGTACCACGCATCAGAAATATTCCTGAAAACATTGTACAGCACAGAAACAAAAACAAAAAGAAATGCAGCTTTTGAAATAACAGACAAATAAGAAGTAACAGTTACCGGAGAACCTTCGTAAACATCGGCAGTCCATAAATGAAATGGAACAACAGAAATTTTAAAAGCAAATCCGCCAAAAGCAATATGCATGCAAACAATTGTAAAGGACTTTGATTGATATGTTGCGATAATTCTGAAAAATTTAATGTGCCTGTTGCTCCGTAAATAAGAGAAATGCCGAACAGTAATAATCCTGAAGAGAAAGCAGATGAAATAATTAATTTCATTGCAGCTTCAGATGATTTACGTTTTTCCAAATCGAAATTGCAGATTGCAGCAAGAGGAATGGTTGATAATTCCAATCCTAAATAAAACATAAGAAGATTTCCGGATGAGATCATAAAAAACATTCCGAGCAAAGTTGATAACAGCAATATGTAAAACTCCAAAATATGTTTATGATTTTTAAGCCACGAATACGCCTGTAATGAAATTATGAGCGTACCAAAATTGAGAATATTTTTTTGCAGTTGAATAAGTTTATTTGCGCGGAACATATCGCCAAATAAAGTTCCGTCTGTATTCATAAAAAAACCGATGATAAAATTTAGAAGTAACAAAGCATTTACAATATTCAATACTGTTTCATTTTTCCATTCACTATTTCCAACTTTCATAAAAAGCAAAATGAAAATAATAATTGCGATAAGCAATTCAAATTTCATCAGTATAAAAAAATCATTCATCATAAAACCATTACTATTTAATTTTGACGCTGCACTTTACTCAATAGAAATAAAATGTACAAGAGTGCGACGCAACGATGCTTAATAGTAGATCAAATGCCGGTTACATAATTTATTTCAAAGTATAATTCACAATTTTGTTTATTATTATTTCTGTTCCGGGTGTTATCAAGTTATTTAACCAAAACGGCGCAACACCAATGGCAACAATTCCTATAAGTAAAATTGCAGCGGCGAATTTTTCATTCCATCTTGCATCTCCAAGTTTGTTATAACGGTCATCAGTAACCGGACCCATAACACTTTGTCCGATGACTCTTAAAATATAAACGGCAGTTACAACAATTGAAGCGCAGGATAAAATTGTTGCAACCCTATACAGTGTGTTTGGATTTTGCCACGAACCCATGAACACGGTTACTTCAGCAACAAAACCGCTTAGTCCGGGCAACCCTAAGGAACACAAACCAGCGAGCACAAATACAGTTGAGATGAACGGCATTATTTTTAGCAAGCCGCCTAATTGGGCGGCCATCCTTGTGTGTGTGCGGTCGTAGATCATTCCAATTGCGGCGAAGAAAAGAGCAGTCATCAATCCGTGAGAAACCATTTGCATCACTGCGCCGTTGATTGAAGTTTGTGTGAGCATACCTATGCCGAGTAAAACAAATCCGCAATGACTAACGGAAGAATATGCGTTGATGTATTTTAGATCTTTCTGCATCATGGTGGCGAATGCGCCGTAAATAATTGCGATGGTTGACAGCACGATAATTATTGGAGAATAAATATGCGCAGCGTCTGGCATTAAAAAAGTTGCCACGCGCAAACAACCATAGCCGCCGAGTTTCATGGAGATTCCTGCAAGAAACATGGAAGCCGCTGTGGGCGCGGATGAATGACCATCGGGTACCCACGTGTGAAATGGAAATAATGCGCCAAAAATTCCGAAGCCAATGAATGCAAAGGGGAAAAATAATTTTTGCGCTTCGAGAGGAATATTCATTTGTGCGATCTGCAATAAATCGAATGTGTGTGAGCCATCGCCGGTGTTGGTATTAAAATATAAACCTAATAAACCCACAAACACCAATGCAGAACCGGCCATTAGCATCAATGCAAGTTTCATAGCGCTATATTCTTTTTTACCGCTGCCCCAAATGCCGATGAGCAAAAATTTTGGTATCACTGCAATTTCAAGAAAGAAAAAAAGCGTGAAGAGATCGAGAGAAATAAAATATCCGTAAGCGCCAAGACTTAAAAAAATAAGTAAGAAGAAAAATTCTCTGCTCATTTTCTCCACGTTCCATGAAACCAAAATACCTGCGAGAACAACAAATGAAGTGAGCAGGATCATTGCAATAGAAATTCCATCAACACCAACATGGTAATTAATATGCAGCGGAGCAAACCATGTATAGTTGTATTGGAATAGCATTTGTACATTATTCCCTGACGAACGTTGCTGCCAATAAACAAACAATAAAAAAAATGCTGCTAAAAACTGCACAATAGCTCCCGTCAATGCAACAGCGCGAACCTGTTTCAATCCTTTGCAAAAGAGGATAGCTATGCCCGTTAGTAAAGGAATTAATATGAGGAGAGACAAATTCATTTAAATATAAATTTTTACGGAGTTTTCCATAAATAAATAAACAACACAGCCAATCCTATTATGCCTCCAAAAAAATATAACGCATAACTCTGCACTTTGCCGGATTGTAAATTTTTAATCAATGCTGAAATTTTTGCGGTGATCGTTGCCAGCAAATTCATGAAACCATCCACAATATTTTTATCTATCCACGCTGCCGGCTTTCCTATTAAATTGAAAATAATTTTTTTGGTGATGAAGAAATATATTTCATCAATATAAAATTTTTTGTAGGCTGAACGATAAATTCCACCTAATAAATTTGCCATTTTATCCGGCAGATCATTTTCTTTACGATACAATCTTGCAGCAAATAAAATAGCTGCAACAGAAAGCATAACAGGAAAAATAGAGAATGCAATATTGATATTAGTTTTGAGAGGAACATTATCCGATGTTACGAACGAAGAGAATGGAATAAAACCGGCAACACATACGCAGATTGCTAAAACAACCAAAGGTAATTTCATAGAAAGAGTTCCTTCGCCGTGATGCAATTCTGCATGCGAATCTTTATTATGAAATATGGAAAAATATAAACGGAACATGTAAAATGCCGTGAGCATGGATGTGAAAACTCCGATTCCGTAAATGAATTTGTTTGACTGATAAGCTGCTGATAAAATTTCTTCTTTACTAAAAAAACCTGCGAACGGAGGTATTCCTGCAATAGCAAGACAGGCAATTAAAAACGCAATGTTTGTGAGCGGCATCAGTTTTTTTAATCCGCCCATATCTTTCATATCGTTGCTATGCACAACATGAATCACTGCGCCGGCGCATAAAAATAATAACGATTTAAAAAACGCATGCGTGAATAAATGAAACATCGAAGCCATATATCCAACACCATTTTCGCCACCATATCCCGACACACCTAAGGCAAACATCATGTAACCGATCTGCGACATGGTTGAATATGCAAGTACGCGTTTGATATCCGTTTGCGTGCACGCTATAATTCCGGCGAGCAAAGCAGAGATAGCACCAACGTAAGCCACAATATTTAATGCAGTTGCATCGGATGAATAAAGCGGAAATAATCGTGCTACAAGATATACGCCGGCAACTACCATTGTTGCAGCATGTATTAATGCAGACACAGGCGTCGGACCTTCCATTGCATCCGGCAGCCAAACGTGCAACGGAAACATTGCAGATTTTCCTGCGCCGCCGATGAATACTAACGTCAATGCCCATGTAAGAACTGAAGCGCCAAGAAATGAACTTGTAGTTATGCTGATCAATTGCGGCGATTGTAATGAGGTAAGTCTTGTAATGAGGGTATGAAAATCCAACGTTCCCGCATAAAAAGCAAGAATAAGAATACCAATTAAAAAACCGAGATCGGCAAAGCGGGTTACAATAAAAGCTTTTTTAGAAGCAGCAACTGCAGATGGTTTGTCAAAATAAAATCCGATTAGCAAGTAAGAAGAAATGCCAACCAATTCCCAAAAAATATAAATCTGAAAAATATTTGACGAAACTACCAACCCAAGCATGGAGAAAGTAAACAGAGATAGAAAAGCATAGTAAGTAGAAAATCTTTCTTCGCCTTTCATATATCCTAAACTAAAAACATGTACCATCAACGAAATAAAACTTACGATCACTAACATCATCACAGAAATTGGATCGAGAACAATTCCCATATCTATTGAAACATTTGGCGAAAACTGAAGCCAGTGATATTGCAGAGGAACGATGTATTGATAAATGCCATTCACTTTTCCGTCGACAAAAAAATAATGATAGGCAGTTATAAAAGAGAGAATAGTAATTGCGAGCAAAATAATTGTGCCGATGATGCCAGAAAAATTTTTGAAATATTTTCTTCCGCACAAACCTAATAACACAAAACTTGCCAATGGCAGCAAAGGTATCCAAGCTATATATGCGGCATAATTCATTTTCTGTTTGATATCAGTTTTGGTTCTTCTTTCCTGTTCCTTGTTTCTTGTATCTTGTAACTTATATCTTCACGCTACCATTTCATTTCTCCTGCATCTTCCACATCAATGGAATGATGACTTCTGTATAAATTAATTATTATGGCAATAGCAACAGCTGCTTCTGCAGCAGCGATTGTAATAATAAAAATGGTGAAAAATATTCCGGTTAATTGTCCGGGATATAAATATTTGTTGAACGCAACAAAATTAATATTCACGCTATTGAGCATAAGCTCAATGGACATCAGCATGGTGATCATATTTCTCCTCGTAAACAAACCATACATGCCAATAAAAAAAAGTGCAGTGCTTACAAATAAAATATGCGTCAAAGGAATTCCGTTCATTTTATTTTCTCTTGTGCATTTATAATTTGTTCATTATTTTTTTTTGATTGTTGCAGGACTTTTCATCGCAATTACAATGCAGGCTATCATTGCCGCAAGTAATAAAATACTTACTACTTCAAATGGTAATGAATAGCCGTGCTCAGTTGTGCTCAATAATTGATTTCCTATATTACTCACGCTTGCGTCTAATTGTTGAGTATTGACAGGCTGAAAATTATATTGAGATATTAAAGTATAGCTAAGAATAAATCCTAACATTGAAGCAAGAATTGCAAACACAGAGCGACTGCGAATTGGCTTTGCCATTTTATTGCCCGATTGTTGAGTAAGAAAAATGGAAAAGATGATGAGCACAACAATGCCGCCGACATATACAATGATTTGTACTGCTGCAATAAATTCTAATTGCATCCAGAAAAAGAGTGCTGCAATGCCGATAAGAGAAAACAATAACCAAATTGCCGAACGGAAAATTTTTCTTGTTGTAACAGCAAGCAATCCTGTTCCTAAAATAAAAGCAGATATGATATAAAATATTACCTGTGAAGCTGTCAAGAGGTTATTTTTAAATGTGAATTGTCAATGGTGAATAGTGAATGGTTTTATCCGTATCTGAATTAAATTTTATCTAAAAACTAAAAACTAAAAATTATAAACAAAAACTGTAAACTATTCAATTCCTTCTCTTATTTTCGAACCGGGTTCATTTAATTTTTTTGTCAGTTTGTTTCTGTCAAACACACTATGCTCAAAAGTTTGCGCCATTTTTATTGCATCGGTTGGGCAAGCTTCGATGCATAAATTACACATCGTACACAATTCAAGATGATAAATAAATGTGTCGAGCGCTTTTTTCTTTTTGCCTTCCGGCGATACATCAAACTTCGTAATAATTTTTATTGTTCCATTTGGGCAGGCGAGTTCGCAGGCTGTGCAACCGGTACAGGCATGTTCATTATTTGCATCGTGCGGCATTACCACTTCGCCGCGAAAACGTTCGGGTAATACCTGCTTTACGTCGGGATATTGCTGTGTGATTATTTGTTTGTGATGCGTGAAATAATATCCCGTTCGCCTCATACCTTTCAGCAAAGATTTTGTGGCACTAACGATGTCGGATATGTAATTTTTTAAAAACAAATTTTTATTTTATTTGCGCGAAACTTTCCATTTGTAAACCACAGCTCAATAGTAGCACAACTGATGAACGGATTGCGACGCAACAATATTCAATCGGAGTTACTACAGCTGGTATCAAAATAAAGAACTTGAATTTTTTTGATTTAACTGATTTGTTTGAATCAGAATAATCAAATTACTCAAAAGTGCCATCCCATTATTGCAATCAATGTTACTAATAATAAATTGAACATGCTTATAGGTAACAAATATTTCCATTCTAAATTTAATAGTTGATCGATGCGCAAACGCGGGAACGTCCAGCGAAACCACATGATGACGAAATATGAGAAAAAATACTTTGCCACCAAACCACATTGACGACGGAATATAATCCATAACGTGATTGAATGCGCTCCAGTTGCCGATGTGCAATGGCATCCAACCGCCGAGAAATAAAATTGCACCTATGGAACACGCGATAAAAATATTTACATATTCTGCCAAAAAAAACAACGCGAATTTCATTCCTGAATATTCTGTGTGAAAACCGGCGGTGAGTTCGCTTTCTGCTTCTGCAAGATCAAAAGGTGCACGGTTTGTTTCTGCTGTTATTGCGATGATAAAAATTACGAACGAAATAATTGCAGGAATATGTCCTTTAAAAATCCACCAACCATTTTGCTGCGACGCGATGATGTCTGAAATTTGCAAACTTCCGGTGAGCACAACAATTGAAATGATAGAAAGTCCGGCAGATAACTCATAGCTCACAATTTGCGCACCGCTGCGCATTGCGCCAAGCAAAGAATATTTATTGTTGCTCGCCCATCCTGCCATGAGAATTCCGATTACAGAAACGGAAGAAACTGCACTCACATATAAAACGCCGATATTGATATCCCAAATTTGAAATCCTTTTGCAAATGCAATAGGAGCGAGGATCAGCATGGCAATGATCATTACAACAAACGGTGCAAGGTTGAATAAAAATTTATCGGCGCCATCGGGAGTGAGTCCTTCTTTCATTGCAAGTTTTAAAGTGTCTGCAACAGTTTGTAATGAACCTGCATAACCAACACGATTTGGCCCGAGACGAATTTGCATGTACGCAGAAACTTTTCTTTCCATTAATACCAACACCAAACCTAAAAATGCAAACAAACTTATTGCGCATATACCTACAATCATAAATTCAAACAGCAATGCAAGCGTTGGATTGAATGTATTGTTCAACCAGGTGTGAATAGAATTTGTTATGCCTTCGAGACTAAACATAATTTCCAGTTTCGAGTTTTTAGTTTTTCAGTTTTGGGTTCTTGATTTATATTTTGCTCTTTGAATTTCAGAACTACAAACTACAAATTGAAAACTCTAAATTTATCGATCTATATCCGGAATCACTAAATCCAATGTTCCCATTATCGCAACAAGGTCTCCGATTTTATATCCCTTCGCCATGTGATTTAATGCGGAAAGATTTGAAAAACCCGGTGAGCGAAATTTAATTCTGTAAGGAGTTGTTGCGCCTTCACTGATAATGTACACGCCAAATTCGCCGCGCGCTGTTTCCACTCTTGAATAAAATTCTCCTTTAGGTAATTTTAAAACTGCTTTTGTTTTTGCATGAAAATCACCTTCAGGAATATTATCAATAAGTTGTTCAATGATGGAAAGCGATTGACGCATTTCCTGCATGCGAACCAAATATCGGGCAAAACAATCTCCACCAGTTTCTATGATTTCATCAAACTGAAGCTGGCTGTACGCTTCATAAGGATACAATTTTCTTATGTCACAACTTACGCCACTGGCTCTTGCAGTTGGTCCGGTGCAGCCGTAAGAAATTGCATCTTCTTTCGAAATAAATCCAACGTCTTTCATTCTGTTTTGAAAAATAATATTTCCTGTTACCAATTCATCATACTCGTCAATTTTTGATTTAAAGAGTGTGATAAATTCTTTTACTTTTTTTTGAAAGTGCGGATGCAAGATCGGCCATTACACCACCGGGAACCATATAGTTCATCGTTAATCTTGCGCCGCAGGTTTCTTCCATGATATCATTGATCGCTTCGCGCTCTCTGAACGCATGGAAAAAAGGAGTGAGCGCGCCAACATCCATTGCCATTGCGCCCCACCAAAGTTGATGCGATGCAAGTCGCGTTAATTCATCCATCAACACACGAATAATTTTTGCGCGCGCAGGAATTTCTATTTGCAAACCTTTTTCCACGCACAAAGCGCAACCATGATTATTTATGTGAGAAGAAAGATAATCCATACGACTTGTAACATAAATGAACTGACGGTAAGAAAGACTCTCGCACATTTTTTCGATGGAGCGATGAATGTAACCAAGATGCGGTTCAACATTTTTTATTGTCTCTCCGCTAAGCGTAATAACGAGATGTAAAACTCCATGCGTAGAGGGATGTTGCGGACCAACATTTATTACCAACTCGCCGGCTTCATCCAAATCATCTGCAACATTTAATGTAGTATCTTTTAATATTTCTGTTTGTCTGTACACTAATTAATTTAAAGTTTTATCATATTGATCGGGTCTTCATAATCTTTGCGCAACGGCCATCCGTTCCAATCATCGGTCATAAATAATCTTCGTAGATCCGGGTGATGTAAAAATTTTACACCAAATAAATCATAGGCCTCGCGTTCATGAAATTCTGCAGTGCGCCAAATATGTGATACGGTTTCTATTTCCGGTTCATTTCTATCAAGCTTTGCTTTTACAACAACTGTATGGCGATATTTTGTAGAAGTTAAATGATATACCATTGTAAAATGCGTTTTCCAATCAACACAAGTAAGACAAAATAAATAATCGAAATTAAAATCTTCCGCATGAGCGAAGTTGTTGCGCAACGGTTTTCCAATTTTGCGGTTCAACAAAAAATGTTAACCATTCTCCGCCTTCTTCAAAAGTTGCAGAAGGAATAAGTTCGGTTAATTTTATTTTTAATTCTTCGTTTCATTCTAGTTTTAAGTTTCTTTCAATTTTATTTTTGAAAAATTAATTTTCTTTTTAATCTGTTCACGTGTTGCGCCGCTTTTTATTTTTTGTTGTAATGTTATTAATGCATGCAATAACGCTTCTGGTCTTGGCGGGCAGCCGGCTATGTACACATCAACTGGTATAACATGGTCTGCGCCTTTTACAACGGAATAAGTGTTATAAAAAAAAGGACCGCCGCTTGTTGCGCAAGCGCCCATCGCAATTACATATTTTGGATCAGCCATTTGATCGTACAATCTTTTTAAAACCGGCGCCATTTTATTTACGATCGTTCCTGCAATGATGATTACGTCGGCCTGCCGAGGTGTTGCGCGTGCAACTTCAAATCCAAATCTCGACCAATCATATTTTGCGGCAGCGGTTGACATCATTTCAATTGCGCAGCAACTTGTTCCAAACACTAACGGCCATAATGAATTTGCGCGAGCCCAGTTTATCACTTCATCGAGTTTGGTAATTAATATTCCGCCGCCCGCTGTTGGATGAACTTGTCCGGGAAATTCTGTTGATATATTTTTTTCTTCAACCATTCTTTAAACTTATTACTTAATACTTAAAATTTTCTTACATCCATTTCAGAGCGCCTTTTTTATGCGCATATAAAAATCCCATGAAAAGAATAAAAAGAAATATTATTATTTCGAACAACGCGCTCATTCCAATTTTTTTAACAACGACTGCCCATGGATATAAAAAAATTAACTCCACATCGAAAATTAAAAAGATAAGAGCGAATAAATAATAGCCAATATTGAATTGATTCCATGGAGAGCCTTCTGTTGGAATGCCACATTCGTATGCCTGTCCCTTTTGCGGATTTTTTGTTCCTTTCACTAAGATTTTTGCAACAGCTATTCCTCCGGCAGAAAAAGCAATCGCAGCAAATGTGAGAACAATTAACGAAGATGCGCCCATTGATTAAATTTTATCATTCACAATTTACCAAGTAAAATTTAAAGCAGGTTGCTATTTTTCTTTAAATGTTGTTATGATTTTGTCGAAACCGGAGTTGAAAATATTAAAAAAGAAGACTTAAAAAGAAAGTTCTTTTCATTTGTTAGTTAGATGTGAACAATAAATTATTTTTTTGCTTTTAAAATTTCTTAATCAGATATCATCTTGCAACAAGCATGATTTGAGAAAAAACAAGCAGATTATTTTCATCCAATACCTTTAAAAAATAAAAACCTTGTGCATCACCGCCGGAGATATTTATAGTTTCTGTTTGCTGAGCAGAAATTAATTTTATTTTTTGCTGATGCACCGGCGCTCCTAATGCATCGGTTAATTCAACAACATAATTTCCGGCTTTCAAGTTGTTGAATTGCATGTTGAATTGATCTGCAGAAACGGGGTTAGGATAAACTTTTATTTTATTGGAAGTGCCTGTTTTTAAAAAGGCAGAAGTCTTTGTTACGATCACATTACTGTTGGCGAGATCTGAACTGCTGTAATTTTCATTCAAAGCTTTGAAAGGCGATGCAGTCCATGTTTTCGTATCAACAGAAAAATAACCATCTGTATAAATTGCACTCGAAAGTAAAAGATCTCCATTTTCATCAATAGCAGCGCCATTTGTTGTAAATTTTTGTGGCAAACCGGAAATTGTTCCGAGAAAAAGTGTTTGCCTGGAATTAATATTCACTGTAAAAACATGATTGTTTGCAGTGATGAGAAGCAGGTTGCCACTGTCATCAGCAATCAAATCTCCTCCGGCGTTGCTGCATTCGCTATGAATAGTTTCGTTGCTAACGGGCACATCAATAAGTTCTCCTAAATCAGTAATTGCAGTATTTCCATTTGTATTAAAGCGAAATAAATGATTGCCATCGTTGGTTATCGTGTATCCATAACCGTCAGGAGCGATTACCATTCTGTTGATGGTGCCTGCATGAAAAATAAAATTACCTGCTTTGCCGAATGATTGATTGGTAACACAAAATATTTTCATGGTGGAAAGATCTACATATCGGAGCTGGTCTACAGACATCGGTGTAAAATAAAGTCTGTTTGTTTCTTTATCTAAAGCTATAGCTGCAACGCCATTGGCAAATGGAAGCTGTGGAAAGCTGTTAGCGATCGTATCATTGCTAAAATCTTCAACTTTGGTTTTATTCAGAGCATCGTAGAGAACTGTATTCCCGGAAAAATCATTTGTAAGTAAAGTATTAAACTCGCCGGTTTGTGTGTTTAGTTTTCGCAAAACGATCCAATCTGATCCATCTTTGGTAATTGATGTCATTGCGTATACAAAATTGTCGGATTGCGCTTGGGCGATATCAAAAGAAATAAAAATACTGAGCAGTAAAATGAGAGTGGTTCGTAAATCTTTTTTCATAACCGCAGGATTTGATAAGTAATAAATATTATTGGGCTTATTACGTCAACTATGCTGATGCATCGGAACATCTTTCTTTTTTGTGGTAGAGTTTTGAACTAAAGTGATCTATAAGCTTTGTTCGAAGGGAATTCATGGAATGATGGAGTGTATCAGCTTAGGCATGCTTTGGATTTGCTGAAGGGTTCTTTTCAAAGATAAATAAATTATTGCGATGATGGAAATACCTGTTGAATAAAAGTGACCGCCAATTATTAAAAAGTAAGAAAATTTTTTCCGGAAAACATAGCACTTGTTTCGGCCAACCCAGGCTACAAATTATTTTGGATTGCCATTCACTGTTTGTCTGTCGAATTCATCACTCTGACCCTATGCTTTATCAATTAGTATTTATCCCATTTTCTTTTATTGATTCCAAAAATAGGACACTGAATAATTTTGGAAAGGCATAAACATTTTATTTCCAACTTTTTATAAACTGGCTGCAAATTGGGGTATGTATTGGCGTTCAATCCACACCTATATGAAGCAGTTAAACACAAAAAAATTTTCTAAACTGGTAATACTGGTCATAGTTATGTGTACAGTTAATTTTTATTCTTTTGCTCAAGGTGTGTTGCCTCGTTTGTCTTTCAAAAATCCTGTGCTGGTTTCCGGAACTGCGGCGGCCGATAATGCTGTATATCGATTTTCTAATGTTACCACAGGAGTTGATGCACTGCTAAAAATTAATGGAAGATCTTCAAGCAATGTAGTGTTGAACGATATAGATATTTCTAGTACAGGGTATGACAGCGCTTTTCAGCCATTAATTAATTATACAAATGGTTCAAAAATTAAAAGCGGTGTTTCTACCGACTGGTATATGGAATTTCAAATTTCTTTTGTTACAGCAGGAACGAATTTACCAACTATTGTTTCAGCCTTCAACGCAACTTTATTAGATGATGATGGTAATACAGGTTTTCACGAGTATGTTTCTTTTTATGGTTTGAATACATATACCCTGGAAACACCAACTGCAATCACAGTAAGTAATATTCTTTCAGGAAATACAATTCTTGGAAAAAGATTTGATGGTTCTACAACGGAAGCCAATGGCATAGATGTAACAAATACCAAGAACATGGCTACCACATCTTATCTTCTCACAAACACATTTACTATTCGTGCTGGTGGCAGTGCAGTTGCGCCCGATTAACATCGATAATAACGGACGTCAATATTCTTTATGGTTCAAATCATTTAATTATAGCGCTGGTGTTATAAGTAGTCTTCCGGTAACATTAACATCATTTACTGCGCAATTAAATAACACCAACGATAAAGTAAATCTAAACTGGGTAACAACAACTGAAATTAATGCAAGTCATTTTACTG
Source organism: Chitinophagia bacterium (assembly GCA_963774065.1). Lineage (GTDB taxonomy): Bacteria > Bacteroidota > Bacteroidia > Chitinophagales > Chitinophagaceae > Puia. Next base: position 227,528 of record CAVZDO010000003.1, on the reverse strand, counting down.
TTCAACGCAGTTTCGACGGAACTGATTACGATGATGCAGCGATAATATTTTCAGAAGAAGGTAATACCAATTTAAAAAGAATTTATAACTACTCCGATAATATCAGTTCAATAAAGAACGATTTGATTTATTATCGCCTGAAGATGGTTGATATGGATGGAAAATTCACTTATTCAGAAGTTGAAGTGATTCGTATGGTTAAAGATGAGCAAGCTGATAAAGTGATCACTTTTCCAAATCCTGCGGTAAGCGAAATGCATGTAACCATTCCTCTTAGCTGGCAAAATAAAACTGTAGCTTTTAATATTTACAATGTAAACGGAAGTTTGGTAAAAGCAAAAATAAACAGCAACACAGGTCAAACAGAAACTTTAAATGTTTCTAATCTTCCTGCAGGAACTTATATTCTTAAAGCAATGAGTGGAACGGATAATTCAACACAAAAATTCATTAAGGTAAACTAAAAATAGGTTTTCAAGGTACGACTAATCATAGCCGGGCTTATCTAAGCCTGGCTTTTTTATTTTTGTAAAAGATTAATGGATTATTAATTCAGCCAATAAAATTTAATGGTACATTTATTATAATCATCAGCAATTAATATGAAAACATCGCGCAGAAGTTTTCTCAAACTTACTTTCAAAAGTGTTTTTATTATCGGGTTAGGCAATTCATTGCAATCATTTTCGTCTGATAATTTTCGTTTGCCTCACAAAAATAAAATACGTTTACGATTTACAATAGCCTCAGACGGACATTACGGGCAGCCGCAAACTGAATATGTTTCGTATCACGATGATATGGTGAACTGGATAAATGCCGAACAACAACGCGGCGTAGATTTCACTTTTATTAACGGAGATTTATTTCATAATGATGTTGCTTTTCTTCCTGAGATAAAAAAGAAACTGGATGGATTGAAAATGCCTTATTATGTTTCGCACGGCAATCATGATAATACCGATCCGGAAAATTGGGAAAAGATATGGAATATGAAAGAAGATTTTGCATTTGAAAAAGATGATATCGGGTTTATTGTGTTGAACACTGCCGATGAAAAAGGAAAATATATTTGTCCTGATTTAGTTTTTGCAAAAGAGCAATTGGAGAAAATGAAATCTAAAAAACATTTGTTCGTGTTCATGCATATAACTCCGGTAATGTGGACGAAGAACGGAGTTGATTGCCCTGAATTAGTTGGCATGTTTTCAAAACAAAATAATCTGCGCGCTGTTTTTCATGGCCACGATCATGATTTGGATGATGTTAAAATAAAAAACGAAAAATATTATTTCTTTGATTCACACATAGGCGGCAACTGGGGAACGGAATATCGCGGATACCGCATTGTAGAAATAACTAACGATGAAAAGATAATCACTTACCAAATGAATCCCGAAAAACAAATAAAAGTTAATACTAACAGTATAGTATAACCGAAGAGTCGAAAGTCTGGAAAGTTGGTAAAGTCCGAAAGACGGTTAAACCATAAAATTTTTTTCTGACTTCCGACTTCCCGACTACAAAAAATCATCTGCATCACGATAAGCTTTTATTAAAGCAAGTTCGCCATCTTTTCCGGGTTTTGCATTCCCGTGTTCCATGCCGAGCATGCCTTTGTAGCCTTTGTTGTAAATGTGTTTAAAGATATTTTTGTAATCCATCTCACCGGTGCCGGGTTCATTTCTTCCGGGATTATTTCCGATTTGGAAATAAGCAATTTCATCGTAAGTCAAATCAATATTGTGTATCACATTGCCGGTGTTGCGCTGAATATGATACATGTCGAATAATATTTTACAAACCGGGCTGTTCACTGCTTTGCAAATTGCATAGGCTTGGTCGGCAGTGCGCAAAAATAAATCCGGCGTGTCGCTCAAAGGTTCAAGCACCATAACAATTCCATGCGGCTCTAAAACTTCAGCGCCTTTTCTTAATGCTTCAATAATATTTGCAGTTTGAATTCCCATCGGCAAATGTCTTTCAAAATCTCCGGGAACAACCGTTGTGAGTTTTCCGCCGCAACGTTTGGAAACATCAATCGCATTTCTGCACCCTTTCAAAAATATTTCCACAAACTCCGGTTTGCCAGCCGCGAGTGTGTTAGCGCCGTTGCCGCCTTTATCCAAAACAAAAACACCCATGCTCATTCCAAGTTTTGAAAGGGCATCACCAATTTTTTGTTGCTGCTCGGGAGTTCGTTCCATCATCGGGTTATCTTCAATGCTTCTGAATCCATTGTCGTAAGCGAATTTTATCTGATCAATAAAATCATCGCCGGCGCTGTTTTTGAACATGCCATCATGCGTTGCATAATTCAAATGAAACGGTTTATTATCCAACCGAAATTTTTTTTCTGTAGCTTTTGCAATACCAGTTGTCAATAGCGAAGCACTACCTAATAAAGAAGTTTGAAGAAAATGTTTGCGTTGCATAACTTGATTTTTTTTCAGGTTAAAGGTATTGCGATTGGGTGAGAAAATTTATATTTCGATTTCAAAACAATCTTCCCTGCTGTCCTGGTCTTCTGAATTGTGTTGTATCCAAACTCCATTCTTCTGCATTCATGCCGTAAAGCTTTCCGTATTTTTTATATTGCTGCGCTACCATTTGCGCAATGCTTCCTTCACCGCGCATACGTACACCCCAGCGAGTGTCGTTAACTTTTCCGTCATGACTTTGTTCAATCAAGTGCCAAACTTTGTCTGCACGATCAGGAAAATTTTTATACAGCCAATCGTGAAACAAAAATTTTATTGCACCATTCAATCGGATAAAAGTATATGCCGTAAATGTTGCGCCGTTATCACGCGCAGCTTTCATGATGCGTTGCATTTCGTGTTCATTTAATCCGGGAATCATAGGTCCCATCATAATACCCATGCGCACACCGGCTGTGCTGAGTTCTTCTATCACTTTTAATTTTTGTTTGGCAGTTGTTGTTCGCGGTTCCATTATTCTCCGCAAATCTTCATTGAAAGAAGTGATGGAAACCATTGCCGACACAATTTTTTTCCTCGCCATTTCCTGCAGCACATCTTTATCTTTTAATATCCACGAATTTTTTGTGAGAATGCCAACCGGCTGATTGAATTCGTTACACACTTCCAGCAATCCGCGCGTGAGACGATAAGTTTGTTCGGCTGGCTGATAACAATCGGTATTGCCGCTAAGCATGATGGGAATGGATTGCCATTTTGGATTCATCAAAAATTTTCGCAGCAGTTGCGGCGCATTTTTCTTTACAATTATTTTTCTTTCAAAATCCAGCCCTGCGCTGTAACCCCAGTATTCATGCACATTTCGGGCGTAGCAATAAATACAACCGTGCTCACAGCCGGCATAGGGATTCATGCTATACATCATGCCTACATCCGGACTGTCTACTTTGTTCACAATTGTTTTTGATTCCTGCTCCATGTATTGTGTGGCAACATTTGTTTCTTCCCAATCATCAATCGCTTCAATATGTTCTTTTGTTTTTTCATCTTTTAAAAAACGGTTTTTTGTGTTGATCTGCGCGCCGCGACCTGCGAAATATTGATCTGTTTCTTCTTTTTGTTTTGCAGAAACTTTATAGTGATCCTGCTTTAGTTGTTCAGACATAAAAATGTTTTTATTTTTTTTGGGAGAGATGAAGAGAACACGGAGAGGATCAGTGGTAACTGATCGTGAGACGTGAGAAGTTTGATCTGTTTTTCTGAGATTTCACGTCTCACGCTCAGAGAGCCATTCTTTTTATTCCATCTTTCATTAATGGAACATGAAAGTTCATGATATAACCAAGGCGTTTGCCTGTGAGTTTTAAATAACTTAATAACTGCGATTCCCAAACAGGGTTATAAATTTCCTGCGCTTTTAATTCGATGATGATAAGGTCTTCAATTACGAAATCAATTTTTAAACCTTCATCAATAAGCATGTTGTTGTACACGATTGGAATAGGTTGCTGCCTGATGAACGAAATATTTCTTTTTGCAAGTTCATAACAAAAACATTTTTCGTAAATGCTTTCCAGCAAACCCGGACCTAAGATTTTATGAATGGAAATAGCGGTGTTCATCAGCTGGCTGGTGAGCCATTGTTCTTTTTCAGTAATTGGTTTGAATTTATTTTGAATTATACTTTGAGCCATTTCAATTTACTTTTGCTACAGCGAACACAAAAACACAGAATATAAAATAGGGTACGGTCTAAAAATACTGTTGCACATCGCTCAATAGAAATTCTACAGTACAAGTGTGCGACGCAAGGATGTTAAATAGAAATACAAAAGCTCACAACATAAAAATTCTTCTAATAATCTAAATCACATAAATCATAGGTCAGCCAAACAATTCTCCCTGCTTCGTGCTCACCGGCAAATTTTGAAATTCAAATCTCGCAGCAATTTGGTAGGGCTTGTCGCCAACTTTTCTTTTTAATAACAACATGCTATCAGCAATAAATCTGCCCGTGAAATTTTTTTGCGAATATTCCAGCCATGCGCTTTCATATTGCCAGGGTTTTAATTGCCGCGCAACGGTGAAATGCGGCTCATCAATAAAATGGGGTTTGTGATCGTCGTTCAGTTTGAGTAATTTTTGCCACGGTTTTATCTCTCTCACCAGGTTTTTGATCGGTTCTTTTGTTGTGATATTAATATATATGGTGTGCGATGGAAAACTCCCAAAATCTTTTAGCTCCACTTTTATCGGGTGATAGCCCATTGCCACAGTTTTTAACCGGTTGATGATTCGTTCTTCCATCATTTCCAGTTGCACAAAATTTATCAATGTAACATGCGGTTTGCCCCATCGTGCATTCGGTGCATCGTAATTTTTTGCAAACTCATCTTTCGCCGTCATAATTTTTTTTCGCAATTCCTCGTGCGGGTTCAATATCAACAAATATTCATTTTGCCTGTAACCTGCATCCTGAACAAATAACGATTGTTTTTGCGCTATTACCTTTTTCATTTGCTAATTTTTATTTTATTAATTTCTCTTTTACATTTTAATTAATCATCCAACATCAGGCCATTTTACATCTCTTACATTTTTTTGGTACCAACATCGGTTCGCTCTTCAACATCGTTGCGTCGCATTTCGTTCATCGGTAGTGCTACTATTGAACTTCAGCCTTATTATATATAGGTACGCAAATAGTAAACCAATTGTTCTGTGGTATGACCTACCCATGACCGTTATTTTTCTTAAAAATTATTATCAAAAAAATTTGACCGATTAATAATTTAGCATAAATTTACTAAAATATTTAGTAATACAAAAAATAATTTTTTATGGACGGGGAAAATTTTTACGGAGCAGCCTATAAAGGCTCAAAACGTTTTTCGCAACAGGATGTGCGCACAGCAAATGCCACCGGCTTCACCGCCGCCGCCGATGATTATATGGAGCGTGGCATTGATTTAAATGAGCAGCTGGTTCGCAACAAGCCTGCAACTTTTTTTATGCGCGTGAGAGGCGACGCAATGATCGGCGCGGGAATTTTTGACGGTGACATTGCAATTGTCGATCGTTCCATCAAAGCTGCAAACGGAAAAGTGGTGATTGCTACGTTAAATGGCGAAATGCTTATCCGGCGTTTTGAAAAAACATTTAATAAAATACGGCTGCTGCCCGAAACAAATAAACTTGCGCCAATTGATATTGATCCTTCTGCAGATTTTTCAGTTTGGGGTGTTGTGACGTATAATATTCACGCGCCGCATTCATCATTCTAAATTGAAATTGATACAAAAAATGATTGATATAATAAGGCAAGTTGGAACGGAAGCGTTGGGTAATGATATTAAATTGCGTAAACACAGCGCATTTGCAATAGTTGATTGCAACAGTTTCTATTGTTCCTGCGAAAGAGTGTTTGAACCGAAAATTTGGAACAAACCAGTTGTTGTGTTAAGCAACAACGACGGCTGTATTGTTTCGCGAAGCGATGAGGCAAAAAAGCTCGGCGTAAAAATGGCCGGTCCTTATTTCCAGGCGCAGCATATCATTCAAAAAAATGATGTTACTGTTTTTTCATCCAATTATCACTTGTATGGCGACATGAGCATGCGCGTTATGGAAACTCTGCGATCGCTTGTAGGCGAAAATAATGTAGAAGTATATTCGGTTGATGAAGCGTTTTTAAATCTTGATAAAATTCCGTTGGAGCAACTTGAAAAATTTGCACATCAAATAAAAGAAACAGTTGAACAATGGACAGGCATTTCAGTTTCTGTTGGCGTTGCTCCAACAAAAACATTAGCTAAGATCGCAAACCACATCGCCAAAAATGATAAGGTAAAAACAAAATGTGTTATATTATTGATAACGGAAGATGAACAACGAAAGGCATTGCAGCAAACCCGCGTGAGCGGTATTTGGGGAGTTGGCGGAGCCTATGCAAATAAATTAATTAACTGGGGAATAACGAGCGCCTGGGATTTGCGCAACATGCCCGAAGAATGGGCGCATGCAAATATGGGCGGAGTTGTTGGCGTAAGATTGATAAAAGAATTACGCGGCGAACCTGCAATAGTGATGCGCGAAGAATTGGAAACAAAAAAAATGATTGCTACTACGCGCATGTTCGGAAGACCCGTAACTGAATTATATGAATTGAAAGAAGCTATTGCAACCTATACTTCACGCGCGGCGGAAAAACTGCGGCGTCAGCATTGCGCGGCAAAAGTAGTGAGCGTTTTTATTGTGCCGAAAGAAGAAAGTCATGCAACAGATTTTCATCACGGACCTTCCATCAGTTCTTATGCAAAATTGCCATCGGCTACTTCATTCACGCATGAACTTATTAAACCTGCAGTAAAATTGTTAGATGATATTTTTGAAAATGGAAGAATCTATAAAAAAGCCGGCGTGATGCTCAGCGGAATTGTTCCGGATACATCTATACAGGGAAATATTTTTTCGCGCGAATCGAAAGGCACCAACCGTTTTTTGATGAGTGCTGTTGATAATGTCAACTTCAGCATGCGCGATGATGTTGTAAAATTCTGCGCTTCCGGCATGAATAAAAATTGGAAAATGCGACAAGAGCTTCGCTCGAAAAGGCATAGCAGCAGGTGGGATGAGTTGAAAGAAGTTTGGTGAGCGAATGTGGAAATGTGCGAATGTGAAAATGTGAAAATTGCTCAATGGCTCAATTCAAAAAAATGAAATCTGATTTGAACTAACGTTTATGCATAGGTAAATAAAGTCAATAATAAATTAAATTTATTGTTTAACGACTTTGAAAATCTTTCTGTTTTTATCGCTGATAACATGCAGAACATAAAATCCTGCCGGTAAGTTTTTTGTTGAAAAGGCAAAAACATTTCCGGAAACTTTTTGATTGATGATCATTGTTCCATCAGTAGAATAGAGAGAAATGGATTCAATAAAATCATCAGAGCCGGTTTTTATGTTCAGAATGTCACTGACAGGATTCGGATACACTAATGTTGTAGATAATGGTTCAGCATTATACTCAATGATTTTAGAATAAGAATAACTGCCATTCAAATTAATTAGTTTTAACCGGTAAAAGTTTGCGCCATAATTAGCTGAACTGTCGGTAAAATAATAACTGGATCTAAGGTTGGAATTTCCTGCACTTTCCACATCTCCAATGGTTTTAAAATTCAGGTTATCGGCGCTTCTTTCCACTTCAAATGATTTTGTGTCAGATCCATTTTCGCAAACCCAGTTTAGTAAAACTAATTTTTCGCCTTCACCAATTGCATCAAAACTAACCAGGGAAATTGGCAGTACATTTATGATGGTGCCGTTAACAACAAACTCATAAAGCGAATATCCATAACCGGTGCCTCTCGCTATTCCGTACATTCGTACATATCTTCCTGCGCCGTTTAACGGAATGATATTCGTGGTTAACGTATTGTTGGTTATAGTAGAAAGGGTGGTCCATGTAGACGCATCATCGGATGCATCAATAGTAAAGTCTTTTCCATAAGCATTTTCCCAATAAAGGTTTACGTTGCATATGCTATAGGTTGCGCCCAGGTCAACATATATGTATTGTGGATCGCTATAAGCGCTGCTCCATCTCGTACTCATGCTTCCATCAAAAGCATAGGAAGCGGAGAACGAACCGTTTTCCAATGAAGAAGTTACGGCTGGCTGGTTAAGTGCAATATTAATTGAAGGACAACTCGGAGAACTTGTTGTACCATAAACCTGAAACTCATAAAGCGAATACCCATAACCGGTAGCTCTCGCGGTTCCGTACATTCTTACATACCTGCCGGTTCCTGTAATCGAAATGGTGTTGGTAGTGCTTGCATTGTTAGTAATCGTTGCAACGTTTGTCCATGTGGCAGCGTCATTAGAAATGTCAATGGTAAAATTTTTTCCATAGGCGGCTTCCCAGTTAAGCACTACCTCGCATAAAGAATAGGCTATCCCAAGATCAACATAAATATATTGCGGATCGCTGAAAGCACTGCTCCATCTCGTGGAAAGATTATTGTCGAAAGCGTTAGAAGCGGGATATGCACCGCTTTCAAGAGAAGAGGCAAAGCCCTGCTTACCATAAGCGAGATCTACTGATGTGTTGCACTGTGCAAAAATGCATGTTCCCCAAAACAAACCAGCCGTGATGGTGTATAGTTTTTTCATTGAAATCAGATTCCACATTTTTGGAACGCAATAAAATAGGAATTAGTATGTAGTAAATAACAAGTGTAAATACTTATTTTATTTTTTTTGAAAAAAGTATGATTTAAAAGCAAATAGAAGAACAGCACTATTTGAGTTTATGAGATTGTAGCTTGTATTTTTATGAAGCAAAAATGAAATTAAACCATAGCTCAATAGTAGTACTACCGATGAAAGGATTGCGACGCAAGAATGATGCTATGAAAAACCGAAGCTGGTATCATAAAACAATTGCTCAATTTGGCAATTGCTTGATGGCTCAATTGTTTGATATCCTTGATTGAGTAATTTTCACATTGAGCCATTAAAAATTTTTCCGAAACTTTAAAATATAATCACCCCTCGCCCGTCTACCTTTTTGTATGGACGAGATGTTGACGATACAACAGGCAATGAGCAACCCTTCGCGAAAAAATATCAGTAGCGTTATCAGCCAATTTGGTAAAAGACTTTTTGGATTTATTCGCCAGCGCGTGAACAATGAAGCGGACGCTGAAGATATTTTGCAGGATGTGTGGTACCAACTTACTGCAACGGTAGACAGCGAGCCTATTGAACAGGTGAGCAGCTGGCTTTTTAAAGTTGCGCGAAATAAGATCATTGATAATTATCGCAAGAAAAAACCGGAATCGCTGGAAGATGCGCTGACATTTGAAAACGAAGACGGTGAAATAAATTTCAGGGAGATATTGATGGATAAAAGTAAAAACCCTGAAACCGAATATTTGCGAAATATTTTTTGGGAAACGATGGACAAAGCACTGGATGAATTGCCCGAAGAACAACGCAACGTTTTTGTTTGGAATGAACTGGAAGATATTTCATTTAAAGAAATTGCGGAGCGCACTGGAGTGCAGGTTAACACGCTCATATCGCGCAAACGCTATGCTGTACTGCATTTGCGCGAGCGATTACAAACATTGTACAACGAAATTATTAATTATTAAAAAAATATTTTTATTAGAGACGCAGATTTAATAAACGCAAATTTATTTTCATTATACCTTTTGCGTTACTTGGGATAGCAGCCTTCACATGGATTGTGATGCTGCTTTGGAATAATGTGCTGGCAGTTGTGCTGCATATTTCAGTAATTACTTTTTGGCAGTCCTTAGGTTTGCTTGTGTTGAGCAAAATATTGTTCGGCGGATTTCGCGGAGCACGCTGGGGAAGGCATGAATGGAAAAAAGGCATGATGCAACGCTGGGATAATATGACTCCCGAAGAAAGAGAAAAATTTCGCGGCGAATGGGAAAGGCGTTGTGGCCGCAGGTTTGAAAAACCTTTTGAAGAAAAAACGGAGAGTAAGTAAGAAGTATGAAGTCGGAAGTAAGAGGTATGAAATATAAACTATAAAGTTGACGCAATTACTTCTTACTTCTATCTACTAATAACAATTCACAATTCACAATTGACCATCACAAAATCATTTTATGCAATCTGCCACTGCTTTATATACACCCGCGCAAAACAATGAAAGCATTGTTGAAAAAGTAAAATCATGGTTACGAGTTTCTGAAAATAAGACAATCACCAGTTGGATTGCAGAGCAATTGCGCGTTAAACCATACCAGCATATTTTAGAAGTTGGTTATGGAAGCGGAACTGCTTTATACGAAGTTGCAAAAAAACTGGAAGTCGGTTTTATAGCAGGCATTGACGAATCTGTTTCTCAATATCAGCAAGCATATCGAAAAAATAAAAAATTTATAGAACAGGAATTAATGCAATTGCATTTGGGAACGATAGAAACTTTACCATATCCTGCTCATTATTTTCACAACATTTACGCGGGAAACATTTATAATTCGTGGAGTGAGCCTGAAAATAAATTTATGCAGTTAAATTCTTTATTGAGAAGCGGCGGAAAATTGATCACTGTATTTCAGCCACAGCAATCTTTAACTGAAAAAGAAATCTGGAATTTGGCTGAGAAAGTTCAGGAACAATATGCAGAAGCGGGCTTTTGCGATGTTCGTTTTGCACTGCGTGATATGCATGCTGCTACTGCAATTGCAGTTGTCGGATATAAAGAGTAAGTAAAAAGTAGTAAGTAAAAAATATGACCTAAAGATTTACTCAGTGCTTACTACTTATTACTTACTACTCGCTTTTTAACAAACGCTTTGCTAAATGCAGTTAAATCTTTTTGACAAATTTTAATCCAACATATACAGGAAACACAAAAAGAGAATCCTGATTTATTAAGATTAAAATCTACAATTATGAAACGTTTATTCTTAGCATTAATTCTTGTTGCAGGTGGTTTAGCTATAACTACTAACGCCAATGCACAGGTGTACATAGGAGCGCGCATCGGTTTTCGCGCACCATTTCATCGTGCGTATTATAGGCCACAGGTTGTGTACACCACACCTGCGCCATTACCTTATTATGATGATGGCGTCGTTATCAGCGCACCGGTTTATGGTTACGGCTATCATGGTTACAACCGTTATTATGATCATGGTTATAATCGTTATTACAATCGCGGATATTATCATGGTCGCGGCGGACGTGGATATGGCAGAAGGCGGTGATAAATTATTTTATAAAATGAAAAGTCTCGTTAATTACGAGACTTTTTTTGTATGGGGAACGGTTAAATTCTGATGTAAAGGTAAGAAAATTGAAGATATAATATTTAATATTGAAATAATTCGCGAGTTGTGTTCAACCATTCGCCAAACATCATCGTTTCATTATCAATTATCAATTATCAATTATCAATTATCAATTATCAATTATCAATTATCAATTATCAATTATCAATTATCAATTATCAATTATCAATTATCAATTACTCTTCAGTCATCATCATCTTTCTTCAAACTATTTTTTACAAACGCTGCGCGTTTTGGCGCAGGCACAATAACATTCATTCCTTTAATTGCTTTCCATAGCACTTCATTAAACTGATCTTCCGGCACACGATCTTCTTTTGCAAAATCAAACTCTGCAGATTTTTTTGAAAGTTCATTTATAGCAATATTTTTTTCATTCAAGTTAATATTTTCAGGCAAAGATGTAAATGGAGTTAAGTCAGGAGTTGTCTGAAAAGCAACGCCACATTGGAGTTGCAGCAGCATCATACTGGCTCATCGGCGGAATGCCTAAGATCAATTCAATCGTTCTTAGCATGGATGTTGTTGAATACATTGTGTGATCAACAAAATGTCTTTTCACAAAACCGCCTGCAATATAAGCGGGGCTTCGATGCGCGTCAACATGATCAGGTCCGTTTTGTGCATCATCTTCTAAAATAAAAACAACACTCTCTTTCCAAACTGAACTTTTGCTTAGGTGTTCAATAAATTCACCAACAGCAAGATCATTGTCTGCAACAAAAGCAAAAGGAGTTGGCTTGCCTTTTCGAATCCCTTCTGTATGATCGTTCCCGAATCGAACCGAATTGAAATGCGGAAGCGCATTCACAGCAACCAATGAATCAAATTCTCTTTTCCATTGAGAAAAACGAACTGTATCTCTCACATCTAAATCCCATCCAGTGTAATAAGGACACAAATGATTTTTTAATATTTTTATATTCGGTTTATAATCGTCCGCAAATTCTCCATAGGTTCTGTAGCTCACTTTTGCGCGGAAACAATAATCCCAGACGAATCCGTTTTTATTATTTGCAATTGCACGATTGCCTTCACCATCATAATTCCCTCCGCGCCCGCCATAACTTGTTGGCCATGTTTTTTCCAGGTAATCATTTGCATAAGCACCCATGCTCCAGTTATGTCCATCCGCACTTACTTCTGCATCGCAATAAAAATTATCGAGCAGCACAAATTCTTTTGCAAGAGCGTGTTGATTTGGAGTAACATGCTCTCCAAATAACACAAGACTTGTATCGCCGTTTCCTTCTTTTATATCGCCGAGCACCTGGTCATAGGTACGATTTTCTTTAATAATGTAAAACACATACTTGATTGGTGAAACGTCGCCAACATGCATTGGTATTGGGTTTCCCGCTTCGCCTTGAGTTTGCAGTTCTTTTGATTTCGTGTAGGGAGTATTTTGATAAACCAATTCGGAATATGTTCCTAATTCTTTTTCTCCGGGCTCATTGAAAATACTTAATGTTCCTTTAAATAAACCAGCGATGTATTGCACTTCCCTTGGTTTTTGTTTATCACCATTCTGATAATTTACATTTTGATTTCGTTGAACCGGATTCGGTCCGTAAGGATTTGCCATTGAAGTAAATCCTTTTCCATTTGCAACAAAAACTTTTTTGCCGATAACTTTTACTGCGGTCGGGTACCAGCCAACAGGAATAAACCCCTTTGACTTGCTACTACCGGCAATGGATACGTCAAAAACTGCAAGGCAATTATTATCTGCATTAGCAACATACAAAGTTTTTTCGTTTTCACTTAAAGCAAGTGCATTTGTTGTAGAACCCGTTGGTGCGTCCGGATATAATGCTGCATTTAAAGTTTCAATCACTTTTCTTTTTTGAAGATCAATTACGGAAACAGAATTATCATTGGCATTTGAAACAAAGAGATAATGATTGTTTTTGGTGAGACACATATCATTTGGATTACTTCCAACAATAATTTCTGAGGAGAATTTTTTTTGTTCAGTGTCGAATACCAACAGTTTATTACAACCCCAGCATGTGATGTACAATTCTTTTTTATTTTGAGAGAGAAGGCATGTATATCCTTCGCCGCCGAGCGCAAATTTTTTAATTATTGATTTTGCAAGCAGATCTATGATATAAAGAGAATTATTTTCTTTTGTAACAACATACATCAAATGTTTTGTGTCATCTATATCTAATCCGGCAGGAGAAATTTTTACCGGCCATTTATTTCCCAACCTGATAGTATCTTTCAAGACAAGTTTATTATTGATGATTGCGTATTTCAAAATCCGGTTATCATTTCCGCCGGAAGCGTACAAAAATTTTTCATCGTCGCTGAACTTTAATCCCAACCACGATTTCGGAATATCAATACTGTCTAACCGTTTCTCTTTTTTTACATCAATCAATTGTAAAGATTGTGTGCTTTGTCCGTTGTTTGTTACCGCAATATATTTTTTTGAAGAACTAACGGCAATGTTCAATGGAAGATCTCCTAATTGCAAACTACTGCCAACCGGGGTAAGCGACCATCCGTTGGGAAGCAAAACTCTTTTTTTAATTAATTCTTCTTTTATTATTGATTGGGAAAAGGAGAATATAGAATTCATGAGAAAGATAAATGCTAAAAACTTTTTCATTGAAACAAATTGTACTATAAAATTATCATTAATCTGCTTATAAAAATTGCGGATGAAATAAAAATTAATAAGAAGATAATTTCAGAGAAATAATTTTTCCGCTTCGATCAGCGATTCAGACTTTCCCACATCAACTAATTTGGAATTACTATGATCGAAACCTTTTATTGTTTCTGTTTTTGCAAGTTCGAGGTAAGTATCAATAATAGAAAATTTTCCGGTTTGTTTTATTAATGGAAAAATCTTTGGTTCAATAATATGAATTCCGCTAAATGCTTTTTGAATGAGCTTCGGTTTTTCTTTGCTTATTTTTTGTTCGTTTGTTTTTACATTTCTCCAGCCGCATAATTCATCATCTTCATCAAATAAAAAATAGCGCGACGTGTTACGATTTGTTACAGCAACTGTAGCTATTGGTTTTTGTTGCTTATGAAAATTAATCATAGCCTGCAGATCAAGATCAGTGAGAATATCAACATTAATCACAACAAATGTTCCGTCATCAAAAAACCAATTTGCTTTTTTTAATCCGCCGCCGGTTTCAAGTACTTCATTTGTTTCGTCGCTGATAGTGATATTACTTTTCCATCCGTTATTTTTTTTTATAGCTTCTGCTATTTGATCGGCAAAATGATGAACGTTTACAATAATATTTATTATTCCGAATTGCTTAAGATATTCTACGTTTCGCTGCAATAAACTTTTACCGTTGACTATTGCCAAAGCCTTAGGATGCTTGTCCGTCCACGGTTTGAAGCGAGTCCCTAATCCTGCGGCGAATATCATTGCTTTCATGAAAGAATAATTTATCAATTACGAATGTACGATTTGAAAGCTATTAGCTGATAGCTATTAGCCGATAGGTTTTTAATACCAGCTTCGGTTTTTCATAGCATCATCGTTGCGTCGCAATCCTTTCATCTTTTGTAATACTATTAAGCTATGGTTTAAAATCGGCAATTTCCAAAAAGTATTATTATCATTTCGTCTTAGATGAGCAGGTAGGGCGATTTAAAATTTTTGAAAGATAGATTTTGTGATGCGTTCAATAGGATTGTTGTCGTACAAGAGTGCGACGCAACGATGCTTAATAGAATTACAAATGTTGGAAACAAAAAGCTATTAGCTGATAGCTATCAGCTAATAGCTTTTTTTACAAAACTATATTTTGCAACAACTCGCTTTTGCCCGGATAATCCGTGTTGAAATGGAGTCCGCGACTTTCGCGCCGAAACTGCGCTTCTTTTACAATGAGATAACCGATGGTTATGAGGTTGCGCACTTCGCACAGTTGCGGCGACAACACCGTGGTTTCGTACAGCGCTTCGATTTCTTCGTGCAATAAATCCAACCTTTTCATGGCGCGCTGCAAACGCACATTTGTTCGAACGATGCCAACGTAATCGCTCATCAGCAATTGTAATTCTTTTAAACTTTGTGTTATCAAAATCATTTCTTTTGGCTCGCTTGTTCCGCCTGCATTCCAATCGGGAATATTTTTTTCGAATTCATTATCGTTAACGTGCGCAATACTGTCGAGATAGCAACGATGACTGAACACCAACGCTTCGAGAAGTGAATTGCTCGCCAAACGATTTGCACCATGAAGCCCTGTTGAAGCACATTCGCCGCAGGCATATAAATTTTTGATAGAAGTTCGCGCCCACTCATCTGTTTTAATTCCGCCGCAACTGTAATGCGCGGCCGGAGCAACGGGAATTAAATTTTCAGAAACATCAATACCTATAGATAAACATTTTTGATAAATATTCGGGAAGTGCTCAATAAAATTTTCTTTGTTCATGTGCCGGCAATCGAGATAAATATGTTCGGTTCCGGCTTTTTTCATTTCATTATCAATTGCGCGTGCAACGATATCGCGCGGAGCAAGATCTTTTCTTGTATCATATTTTTCCATGAAGGCTTCGCCGTTTTTGTTGCGCAGAATTCCACCATCACCGCGAACTGCTTCTGTAATTAAAAAAGAAGGACTGACTCCCGGTTCAAACAAAGCTGTTGGATGAAACTGGATGAACTCCATATTTTCTATTCTTCCTTTTGCACGATACACCATTGCAACGCCATCGCCGGTTGCAATTTTCGGATTTGTTGTTGTGCGGTATGCCTGACCGTTACCTCCGGTTGCGAGCAGAATTATCTTTGCAAGAATTTTTTCTATTTTATTTGTATGCAGGTTTAATGCATAGGCGCCGTAACATTCAATATCGGGGGTTGATTTGGTTATTAAAAAACCAAGATGATGCTGCGTTAAAATATCAATTACAAAACAGTGATTGATGATTTCAATATTTTTTTGTTTTGAAACAGCTTCGAGTAATGCGCGTTCAATTTCTTTTCCGGTAATATCTTTATGATGAAGAATCCGAAACTCAGAATGGCCGCCTTCTTTACCGAGTTTGTAATCGCCTTCTGCATCTTTATCAAACCTTGTTCCCCAATCAATAATTTCCTGGATTCTTTCCGGTCCTTCTTTTACAACAATCTCTACAGTTTCGGGATTACATAGACCATCTCCGGCAATCAATGTGTCTTCAATATGTTTTTTAAAACTGTCGCGCTCAAAATCTGTAACACCTGCAATTCCGCCCTGGGCATACTTTGTATTCGTTTCATCGGTTTGTGCTTTTGTAATAACAAGCACTTTTTTTTCAGGATAATATTGAGCAATCTTCAGCGCATAACTTAAACCGGCAACTCCTGAACCTACCACTAAAAAATCTGTTTCAAGCATGATGCAACATTTACGATTTTAGATTTACGATGTACGATATTTTAGATTTACGATGTACGATGTGTCCATTTTCGGTTATACATCCCTGTTAGTTTTTTGTTTATATTTTTAATTTTTTTTGGTAATCAGCATTTGCTCTCTCTTCAACATCGTTGCGTCGCACACTTGTACAATAGTAATTCTATTGAACATTGTCTTAACTTCTATTTGCCCGATTTATCTCATTAACTGATTTAGGTTGGTTTTACATTTCATTCTTAATTATTAATTGTTCATTATTCATTGCTTAGTATTCAATATTGTATTCAAATCTTTCCGGGTTTTCATAGGTTTCCATCATGTTGTATTTGATAGTTATTGTTTTTTTATCTTCTGAAAGTTTTGCAATCGGATTATCAATTTTTTTTACCGGTCGCGGTAATTTAATGGTGAGTGAATAAGGAACTTCAATTCCGGTATTTCCCGCTTCTTTTATTTGCGCGAACTGCGGATTTTTTTGAACATCCTCCCATTTTTGTTTATTCAGTTTGTTGGAAATTGTTCCATCAGTTATTTTAAAATTGTAGAGGGAACTGAACATACTGAAATCCGGTCCCTGAGAACTATCACCAGAGTCACCGTTGCCACTAAATCCTTTTAATAACTGACCTGCACCGGAAGAATTATTTCCAACGGCAAGCCGCAATTGTTGCAGATCACTAAGATTTTTAAAAGGAAACTTCATATCGGTTTTCAAAATTTTCTGATCCATATCTACCTGTATGTGCACTTTTCCGTCGTGCATCAATGCTTTTTTATCAGGGGTGATGTTTTTGGCAGTGTCAAGCAAATCTTTCATTAACATTACCGTATCCATTTTTTTCTGCGGAAATTGTTTTTCGAGATCTTCTTTGCTCATGTAAGCCTGCATAATATCTACAAGCTGGCTCATGTCCAATTTCATTTCCCATTGCCCGCTTCCGGTTTTATTTACATCAATTTCTTCATCAATATCTAAACAACCCGTAAGAAGAAATAAAAAAATTGCCGGCAATAAAAATTTTATCCATTTCATTATATATATTTTAAAGCAAGATAACTTTTTTAGTCAAAGCTTAATTGGTAACTCACGGTAAAAATTTGTGAATGTCCCGGAGGTAAAAGTATTAATCCCATTTTATTATTGAAACAATCGGGAGCACCGCTTAAATTTTCAATAGCAATGCTTTCGCGATTTGGCGGAATATAAATTTGGAGATAAGGATAACTGCCATCAGTAAAAAAAGAAATACGCAATTTATTTTTCGGATTGGAAATTGAACAGACAGGTTTTTTAAATTCTTTTTTTAATACAAAACAATTATCTAATTGAATGTTGCCAATTGGATGCGGCAAATTGAATTTATCATAAGCCGGTAATTTGCCGGTAGGGATAAGGCTTTCATCAAATTCAACAATAGATTCAGATTCAAATTGCATAAGCCAGTGGCTAACGCTGTCGCCTAACCGAAAATAAGGATGCCATCCGTCTGCAATCGGAATAGCAATATCACTTCGGTTGGTTACAGTTGTTTTTATTGTGAGAAGATTTTCTTTCTGCAAAATATATTCAACTGTGCATGTGTAATCGAAAGGATAGCCGGCATCATCTTTATTGTAATTATATTCTAAAGCAATGCTGGCTTCATTTTCATTTGTTTTTTTTTGCGTTGCGGAAAATGGTTTATTATATAACAACCCGTGAATAGCCGTTCCGTCGATAAATTTATTTTCGAAAAAATATTTTTTCCCATTGAAATTATAAGTTGCATTGTTAATGCGGCAGGGAAAAGGAGAGAGCTTGGAGCTTTTATAGGATGTTGATAATATTTTTTCAATTTCTTCTTTGCTTTTATAATTCTCAATTACATTAAATTGTTTGTTGCTAAGGTTAATGCTGAATGCGTGCAATGCCGCTCCGTAATCCGGCAAAATGGCAATTTCTGTTTCAGAGATTTCATCTTTTAAAAAGAAAAGATTAAGATTGTTTATTTGTTTATTTTCTATGGAAAAACTCATCATCTCAATTTTTAAAAATGCAATGTAGATAAAATCATTATTTTTCGGGTATGGGAAAAGAAATTCGTGAGCAATTCTTTCAACGTTATAAAAAACATCCGGTTGTTTTTGCTGCACCCGGACGAATAAATCTTATTGGTGAACATACGGATTATAATCAAGGTTTTGTTTTGCCGGGAGCTGTTGATAAAAAAATTTATATAGCTATAGCTAAAAATGATGACAATGTTTTGAACGTTTATGCAAATCAGTATAATCAGCAGCTTTCATTTTCTCTGCAAAATATTCATCCGGTGAAAGGATGGGCAACTTATTTACTTGGAATAATTTTTAACCTGCAGCAAAAAAATTTTTCTATAACAGGTATTGATGTGGTGATTGATGGTGACGTGCCATTGGGCGCCGGAATGAGTTCATCCGCTGCGGTTTGCTCTGCATTTGGTTTTGCGTTAAATGAGATTTTTGAATTGGGATTATCAAGAATGGAACTTGCGTTACTCGGACAAGAAACGGAACACAATTTTGCAGGACTGCAATGCGGCATTATGGATCAGTTTGCAAGTTTGCATGGCAGGGCGGGTTATGTTATGAAACTGGATTGCCGGAGTTTGCAATATGAATATATACCTTTCAATTTTCCCGATTATAAAATTGTACTTGTAAATACCATGGTTACGCATTCTCTTGCTTCGTCAGAATATAATGTGCGGAGAAAACAATGTGAAGAAGGAGTAGCGATTTTGGCAAAATATTTTCCCGGAATTAATTCTTTGCGTGATGTTTCGCTGGAGAAATTAGAATTGCATAAAAATGATTTGCCGGATGTTGTTTATAAAAGATGCAGTTTTATTGTGAATGAAAACGATCGTTTGTTGCAAGGATGTGAGGTTTTAAAAAACGGAAACATTGAAGCATTTGGTAAGATAATGTTTACCGCTCATGAAGGATTAAGCAAATGGTATGAAGTAAGCTGCAAGGAATCTGATTTTTTGGTTGATCAGGCGAAATTATTTGATGGAGTATCGGGCGCAAGGCAAATGGGCGGCGGATTTGGCGGCTGTACAATTAATATTGTAAGAACTGGCTTAGTGAATGAGTTTTCTTCGTATATACGTGACCGTTATATTAAGCAATTTAATAAGGAACCTGAAATATATATTACACAAATTGAAAATGGAGCGGAGAGAGTTGGAAATTGATAATTGAAAATTGATAATTGAATACAAAGACCGAATTTGGAAATCGTATTCTTAAATCTTAAATCTAACATCATACATAGGCTCCGGTTCTATCCAAACATCACTTGCTTTCAAAAGATTAATTAATTCTTCAACAGCAATTTCGTTACTGACATTTCTTTTTACAATTTCTTTTCCTTTATATAATGTAATTTTTCCCGGGCCGCTTCCTACATAACCAAAATCTGCATCAGCCATTTCGCCGGGTCCGTTTACAATGCAACCCATAATTGCAATTTTCAAACCTTTGAGATGATTTGTTACCGCGCGAATCTTCGCTGTGGTTTCCTGCAAATCAAAAAGAGTTCGTCCGCACGACGGACAGGAAATATATTCCGTTTTTGAAATTCTTGTTCTCGTCGCCTGCAAAATAGAAAAGGAAGTGTTATTAATGAACTGGTGATTATTTTTTGCTTGCAGATAAGTGCGTCCGCTCACTTTTGCATTTTTCATTTTTTCAGAATCATTCATCAGCCAAATTCCATCACCCATTCCATCCAAAAACAATGCGCCTGTTTCCGTAGAAAAATGTATTAGTTGTTCATCAATGCCCGTTTCATTGCTTTCCACGCAAAGTATAATCGGGCATTGAATATTTTCATTTATCAGTGTAATAATAAAACTTCGGATGGAAGTCATTGCATTAATTCCGGACGACCAAATGCAAATCACACAATTATCATTTTTGCGGATTGCGTGTAGCAGTTCGGTTGCAGATTTAGTATCATTTGCATCAACAAAAATGAAATTCATTATTGCAGAACGTTGTGTTGCGGAGAGATATTCATTTATTTTAAACAACGGAAAATATTTTTCTTTATCATTTTCCTGCAGCCACATAGTATAGTTGCAAATTACTTTTAGTGTTCCCGGTAAATTAAAATGTACATTTTTGTTTGCTGTAAAAATATAATCTGCGGCAGCATCGCCTATATTCCATTTATCCGTTTGTTCATCATAAGTATAGCCAATCGCCTGTAAGTCTTTGTGGGCAATGGTTTCAGCCTTCATAAAATCTGCGATAACAACCGGCACGTGATGATCCCCGATATTACTGATCGAAAAGGTCTTTCTCCGGAGATAAGAAAATGGCGAATAGGGGAGACGATTCGTTGTTTGTTGTTCATTGTTTGTTGTTCGTTGTTCAACTTCTGACCTCTGACTTCTGACCTCCGACTTCTGACTGCTGACTTCCGACTTCTCACTTCTTTCCTCATACCTCTTCACTAAATCTTTACAAACAGGAATTTCAAATTCCGGATCTTCGGTTAGAGATACGCGTATGGTATCGCCGATTCCATCTTCCATTAATGTTCCAATTCCTATAGCCGATTTAATTCTTCCATCTTCTCCGTCACCAGCTTCCGTAACGCCAAGATGCAAGCGGATAACATTCACCAAACTCTTCGTCCATTTTTTGAATCAGCAATCTGTAAGCCTGAACCATTACCAAAGGGTTGCTTGATTTCATGCTCAGCACAATATTATTATAGCTTTCGTTTCTCGCAACGCGCAAAAATTCCATGGCGCTTTCCACCATGCCCATGGGCGTATCGCCATAGCGGCTCATGATGCGATCACTCAGAGAACCGTGATTGGTGCCGATTCTCATCGCCGTTCCATATTCTTTACAAATTTTTATAAGTGGTGTAAAACGTTCGCGGATACGATCTGTTTCTTCGTTGTATTCTGCATCTGTGTATTCAAGAAATTCGAATTTTTTTTTGTCGATATAATTGCCGGGATTGATTCTTACTTTTTCTACAATTCTCGCAGCAATTTCCGCAGCATTTGGTGTAAAATGAATATCTGCAACTAACGGTGTCGCATATCCTCTTTTTCTTAATTCATTTTTAATATTGAGTAAATTTTCTGCTTCTCTTTTACTCGGCGCTGTAATGCGAACTAATTCAGCGCCGGCTTCTATGCAACGGATGGATTGCTCTACTGTGGCGATTGTATCCATCGTATCTGTCGTCGTCATCGTTTGCACGCGAACGGGATGAAAATTTCCAAGAAGTAAATCGCCGATTTTTACTTCGATCGTTTTTAAACGTTTATATTCTGTCAATGATTCGCAATACAACTGCATAGTTAAATATATTCTGCAAAAATAAGTAAATAAGGAATGAGGAATAAGAAACACAAAAGCGAATAATTGCGCCGAGATTGTTCACTTGTTAAATTCATGTCTGAAATATTGCTACCAGTCTTTATCCGGCTGCGATAATGATTTTGTTTTATTCTGATTCATTTTTTCCTGCGCTTCATTTTCTCTTTGCTGCAATGCTTTGAGCAATTGATCAACCTGCTGTTTATTTAATTTGCTATGCGGTGGCTGTTGTTGTTTCGGCGGTTGTTGCTGATTTTGTTTTTGCTGCTGATTATTTTTTTGATCCTTTGGTTGCTTGGATTTTTTCTCAAGCAATGCTTTCTCTAAATTTTCTCTTGCGTCTTCATCATTTGGGTCAAGTTTCAGAGCATTCTTCCATGCATCAATGCTTTCATCTGTTTTTTGCTGTTTTATCAACGCAACACCTTTATTATAATATCCTTTTTCCTGAACAGGTTTATTTGTTGCATTTTCTATTGAAGTGGTATACGATTTTGATGCGTCGCTAAAATTATTTTTTTTGAACTGCGCATTCCCTAAATTATAATTTGCAGTGGAATTTGCCGGCGCCTGGCTGATAGCTTTTTCATATTCCTGCTGCGATTCATCAAATTTTTTTTGTTTGTACAGCTGGTTTCCTTTGCTGATCAAAGCATTTTCTTTTTGGGCAAAAAGATTTGGGCTAAATAAAAAGTAAAAGGTAAAAAATAAAAAGTAAAAAATTCGGCTATTTATTATGTTGAAACTTTTATTCATTGTTATTTGTTCATTATTCATTGTTCTTTTTTTGTAACCAGCATTTGTACTTTATTGATCATCGTTGCGTCGCACTCTTGTACTATAACAATTCTATTCAACTTCAGTTTGCGGATTCGAATCTCTAACTAATTCTCAATTTGTTTTTGTATTTTTCATTTTCAAATTTTCAGATTAGCTAATTTTCAAATTAAATTTTCTTTCAGGTAAAATAAATTCAATCAATAATAACAACAAAGCAGCTCCAAGCAAATATTGAAAATAGCTCACGTAATCAATAAACTCAGAATCGCTCAATGCTTTTTTTTCAATGCTGTCAACTTGCTGCGATAATGTTATCAGCGCATCATCCATATTATCCAATCGTAAATAAGTTCCGTTAGTTGCGTAGGCAAGTTGTTGCAACTCCGCTTCATTCAATTTCGATATCACTGTTTGACCTTGCGCATCTTTTTTTATTTCTTTTGTTTCCGGATCAATTATAGTTGTGCCTTCCGGCGATCCTATACCAACCGTATTTATAACAACGCCATTTTGTGCAAGTGTTTGTGCAACTTTTGCTGCATTAGGATCGTGATCTTCTCCATCAGAAATTAATAGAATAGTTTTATATTTTTTTTCTTTGCTGTCGAACGCTGCATTCGCCATTTGCAATGCATCGGCAATTACCGTTCCCTGCGTTGGCACAACATCGGGGCTCGCATCCTGTATATACATTCTTGCCGCGCCGTGATCAATCGTCAGTGGCATTTGCATGTACGCTCTTCCGGCAAACAGCACAATTCCGATGCGATCGTTTTGCAACTTGTCTAATAATTTCGTCAGAAGTTGTTTTGCTTTTTCCAATCGGCTTGGCGCAACATCTGTTGCCAGCATGCTTTTGCTCACGTCGAGAACTATCATCACATCTACGCCTTTGCGATTTGCATCTTCACTTTTTCCGGCTTTTTGCGGATTAGCGGCTCCGATCACAATTGCTGCAAACGCAATAACAACTATTAAAAATTTAAAAAAGAATTTTACAGGAGAATAATTTTGCATCAACTTCTTCACCAACCTTGCATCGCCGATTCTTTTTGTGGTATTTTTTTTCCATTTAAGAATAAAAAGAAAAAGCAACGCCAGCAAAATAAGTGCAGGTAAGCCTGCGAGATATTCGGGATGTTGGAAACGCATGGTACAAATTACGAATTACGAAGTAGGAAATACGATTTTGGTTTAAGAAAAAAGTTAAAAATTAAGATCAAAAATGTTTTTCATTGACTATTCATTTTTTTCGTAGTGAAGCCAATTAAGTTATAGCAACCAAAAACTTAAATTTAGGAGATCAATAAGATTTTAAAATCTTATCGCTGTTTCAAATAAATATTCAGGCTTGCAATAAGTTTCGATTTTAAAAAATCAAAAGCGATTAAATATTTATCGAGTTCTTCTGTTGGTTTAAAATAAATGATGTTTTGTGAAGGTATGGTTGATACTAATTCTGAGTTTGTTTCGCTGCAGCCGATTTTCTTTAACAGGTTCAAACAAAAATGTGCCTTTGAAATAGAAGTTAAGAACCGGATTTTATAAATGGTGTCGAGCTTTTCGCCAAACCGCATGTAAACGCCTAAAAGAAAAGAATACACTTCTGTTGAATCGTGAAAAATATTTTCTTTCAAGCGGCCTGTATAGATCGAATCCCAGGAATTTCTTCCCATATCCAAAGAACGCTCTTCATTATTATTAAATTCATAAAAGGAGTTTACATTTTTTGCAAAGCTGTCGGAAACGATATGCAAACTTTCGAAATCGTTTTCTATTTTGTGCGCGATATTGTTTTTCAGAAGCAGAGAATCGGTGAAATGTATGAGAGATGATTCAAAAGGAGCGTAAATGTCAACCCAGTTTACATTAGATGAATCCACTCGTCTTCCTACATAATCATCAATAGTTCCCAAAATAAAATATTGATAATTGATAGAAATATTTTTAGGCTGCGAGTAAGAATTAATTGAGAATAATAAAAAAATTATCGTCAGTCTTTTCATATAAATGTCTTGGGCAATTATCGTAACACTTAAAGTTACGCAACTTTTCTTTAAAAGCTATTAGCTGACAGCGATAGGCTGTTGGCTAATGGCTATTAGCTTTTAGCCGGCTGTAAACCAGAGTTCAATAGTAGCACAAAAGATGAAAGGATTGCGACGCAACAATGATGCTATGAAAAATTGAAGCTGGTATTATGATAAGTAAAAATTAAAAAAGTGATGGAAGATTTTTTACAAAAAGATTCGAAGACCGACGTTGATTAAATAATAGCTTTCTTATCTTATCTTTTTAGCTGAATAATTTTTGCTTTGTTCAGTAATAAAATGATTGGATAAGTAGGATCGAATTCATACCATTTTTTTGCAAAGTTTATGCTGTTGGAACTTTTGTGATGATTGTTCTGCATCAGTTCTCCCATCAAAAAAATATCAACAGGCACTGTGTTTTTACTGTGGTCATCATTATTGTAATTGGAATAACCATATTTATGTCCGCACCAATTTACCAAAGCTCCGTGTATCGGGCTCATAAAAAAATGAATCGGTAATAATAAAAACATCCACCAATGGGTAGCAAAGTATACATAAAATAAAACGTACCCAATGCCAAACAAAATTCTAACTGTCCATGAATTGCTGATTCTGTCCATAATTGGCCATTCGGGGTAATTTCCACGAAAAGGTTTTTCGGGTTCTACATTAAATTTGGCATAGTTGAGATAAATATTTTTTGTGTGCATCGTCATATGCCAGACATCTTTAAAAAAATGCGGTGAATGCGGATCTTTTTCTGTATCACTGTATGCATGATGCATGCGATGCATGATGGCATATGCCCTGGGATTGAGGAATGACGAGCCTTGTACGATAATTGTGAGCGCGTAGAAAAATCTTTCCCAAAATGTATTCATCGTAAACATTTTGTGTGATGCATACCTGTGCAGAAAAAAAGTTTGACAAAAAAGGGATAAAAACCAATGTGCCAGGAAGAAAATAAGAATTGCCATAAATGATAGTGTCTTTCTATTTTTATAGATACGATTATTTAGAACTGTCAGATTAAAAAGCACGCGAAGGTAATCTGTTAAATTCAAATTGATCGAAATAGATTAATAATTATCTTGAACGATTTGTGAAAGTTTGCAAATTATTAAACGGAATACTTTTAAATAATCTGTATTTTTGATTTTAAGGTGAAGCCGCAAAATCGTGTTACCATTTTCAATGCGAGGTAAATTCAAATTTTTTTTGGTAATATTTTTCCGGATACTAAATTTTCAGTTATCGTTCCCAATCTGTTAGCTGAAATTATTTGTTAAGCATACACAGTTACAATTTGTAAAATCTCAGAACGCTCATTTAACTGCAAATTTTTTTTGCCCGGAAATGAAATAATTTATTTATAAATTTTTCATTTCCGTGTTGGTTTTTCGGTTGTAAATATTTTCAATAGTTTTCAAATTGCCGTAGCATTGTATCTGTGAAACAAAAAATTATCAGGGGATTATCTGCCAACACGCTTCAATTAATAATTAACCAATTATTCGGGTTTGTTATCTTTTATATTTTATCGCGCGGATTAAGCAAAAGCAGTTTTGGCGAACTTAACTGGACGCTCGCTGTTTTGCTCACTTCATTCGGCTTACTTTCTTTTGGCATCGACCAGGTGCTCGTAAAAAAAATCGCTGCCGGCGGAAATATTTCTACACTCGTACCATTATTTGTTTTTCATACCATCATTGCAGGCGTTTTATTTTATGGATTACTTTTTTTTACTGCATTGATATTTCCTGATTTTTTTGTTCGTCATAATTTGTTACTGCTTATAGGAATCGGCAAATTGTTTATATTTTTTTCAACACCTTTCAAGCAATTAGTTACAGGACTGCAAAAATTTGATTTGTTGTTGTACATGTCCGTTTGCTCAAATGTTGTACGCGGACTGGCTTTGTTATACATTTCATTTTCCGGAAACATCAGCATTAGAAATGTAATAATAATTTTTATTGCAGGAGATGCATTGGAATTACTCGTTTGCTATATCATCAGCAAAAAAAATATCAGTCCGGAGAAATCATATCAATGGAAAAAGAAAGAATATTTATTGTTGCTGCAGGAATCTTTGCCGCAGGTTGGCGTTGTGATATTCACATCTGCAATTGCAAGGTTTGATTGGATATTTATTGGCTTATTTGTATCTGATGTAAAACTTGCGGAATATAGTTTTGCTTATAAAATATTTGAAATTTCAACTCTGCCTTTGTTAGCAATTGCTCCTTTGCTGATTCCTTTCTTCACAATTTTTTTTCAACAAAAAAAACAGGATGTTCCTGCTTCAGTGAACAATATAAAATTTCTATTGAGAATGGAAATGATTATTGCTTCATTTACAGTGTTGCTTTTAAATTTGCTTTGGGTTCCTGTGATTGATCCTATTACGCAGGGTAAATATGGTTTGGTTAATGTACACACTATATTTATTTTGTCTTTATGCATTCCATTTCTATACCTGAACAATTTTTTATGGAGCATTCATTTTGCCATAGGGCAGTTGAAAAAAATATTTTTCATATTTGCGATCACTTTTTCAGTTAATATTTTAGGCGATATTATCTTAATTCCTTTTTTTAAAAACGAAGGCGCTGCAATTGCATTTATCATTGCAGTTTTTATTCAGTCTGTTTTATATTTCCGCATATCCGGTTTTTATTGGATGAAGAATAGCTGGGTTCCGTTAATAATGTCTTTGTGCTGTGCCGTTGTCAGTGGTCTTTCAAGCCGTTACTTTTTTTGGAACAATTGGATAATTGTAAGTTTTGCAATAATCATTTATTTTTTACTGCTTGCATCCACGCAACAATTGCGATGGGGCGATATCAGACAAATAAAAACGCTGTTTGAAAAATAAGTTCTAAAAAATTTGGTTCAACCATTTACCAAAAATGTACATGAACGTATATATGTAGTAGTAAATATTTGGACCGGGTTTGTAAATGGGGTCGCAATTTTTTATGATAACTGCTAAATTTTTTAAAATCATGAACACTAAAATAAGTGTTCCTTCCATAAAAGCTTTTCTGAATAAAATCGACTGGCAACTGTTGCTTTTTTTGCTGCTTGTTTTGCAGGTTAAGCTTGCAGGTAAAGTTGCCGGCATTTTGCTTATATATTTGCTCCATTGGAATTTTCGGTTTGATTTCAAAATAAAAAATTCCAGGCTTCCGCTTTTCTATCCTGCAATTATTGTCATTGCTTTTATTGGTTTTCTATTAAACAAAAGTTTTTCGAATTTTAATTATGATGTCGAATTTATAACCGGAATCACGTTTTGGATTTTATGCATTTTTGCAATTCACCAGGTAAAATTATTTATTGAAAGAAATGATACGGAAACAATCAATAAAACAATAATTGCTTTTTTTATTCTCAATGCAATTGTTTCAGGGGTAAATTTTTTACTTATTATTTGGGAAACCGGCGCTATTAATCCTTATATCTACCAGGGAGAATACCAAAAATATTTTATAAACACCGGCGATTATATTAAGGGAATCACCTTCGATACTTCTACCACAAACGCTTTGCTGAATGCTTTGGGCATTATTTATTTTTTGATGAAGAAAAACGTACAGATGGTTTTGTTATGTATGATCGTCCTGGTTCTTACTGCAAGTAATTTTACATATTTATTGATGTTAGTTATTTTTTTTGGATTGTTTCTTTTTAAATCGGATAAAAACCTAAAAAGCGTAATAGTAATTTGTATTTTGATGTTCGTCATTTTTTGGGGAAAGATATCTCCTCAAAATGATAATTATGTTTCTGATATGCTCGGTAAATTTTTTCCTCAGAAAAAAGAAAACCCGGTGATGCAGAAAACCGCAGCAGAAAAAACGGAAGACAGTATCAGGGCTATAATAATTCCGATCACGAGACGTGAAGATTCGATAAGAAATATTTTAATTCAGCAAGAAATAAAAACATCAGCAGTTAAAGATAAGCCGCAGGTAGTATCGGCAATTTTAGCAGGCAAAAAATTTTCAATTCCTGAGCCTGATATTAATAAAGCTTCTTACCAGGTAAAAAACGATACCAGCGATCTCCAAAAAATATTGTTTCAATTTATTAATGATAACAAAAACAATCTGCCCTTATCTGAAAATAAAAATGCAAAGTGGACATTACCTGGTAAAGTGATCGCATTTGAACAAACTTTTATTTATATGAGGGATCATCCTCAAAAAATATTTTTTGGAGATGGCATGGGAAATTTTTCATCCAAACTTGCCTTTCGTGCAACAGCTTTGAAAATTGGCGGGGGCTATTCCGGAAAATACAAATACATCAGCCCGGAATTTTTAGCAAATCATCTTGACATTTATTTATATTTTTTTAGCAGGCAGAAAGGATTGCATTCCGTGATTAATTCTCCCGATTCTGCATATGATCAACTCTTTCGCCGAATACGGAGTTTTTGGATTATTGACATTTGGGATTTTCTATGCCGGATTTTTTGTTAAAAAACCTGACAAAAACAGTTACACATTGCCGTTAGTTTTTTTGCTTCTTGGTTTTTTTGTTATGGGATATTGGTTTGAACAATTATCGGTTGTTATTTTATTTGAATTACTCATGTTTCTGGATATTAAAGAAAGAAAAATAGAATTATCCAATGAAAAACGATGAAATAAAAATCACTGTTTTAATGCCGGCTTATAATGCTTCAAATTATATTGGGGAGGCTATTGAATCGGTTTTAAAACAAACCTTTTCCGAATTTGAATTATTGATTGTTGATGACGGCTCTACAGATAATACCGCTGACATAATTCGACGCTTTAATGATTCCCGGATTGTTTTTGTTCAGCAACAAAACGGTGGCATTGCCGATGCATTAAATAATGGATTGCAGCACGCACGATCAGAATATATTGCAAGATTTGATGCTGATGATATTTGTTATCCGAACAGATTGGAGATACAGTATGAGTTTATAAAAAAAAATCCCGAATACATTGTTGTCGGTTCCGGTGCTGATTATGTTGATGCGGATGGCAATTTCGTTTTTTCTTACAATTTAGCGGGTCATAGTGATGAGCAAATCAAAAATCTTTCTTATTCAATTTGTCCTTTTATTCATTCCACTGTGTTGCTGAAAAAATCGGTTG
Organism: Chitinophagia bacterium; assembly: GCA_963774065.1. Classification (GTDB taxonomy): domain Bacteria; phylum Bacteroidota; class Bacteroidia; order Chitinophagales; family Chitinophagaceae; genus Puia. Next base: position 197,530 of record CAVZDO010000003.1, on the reverse strand, counting down.
TTTTGGATGCCGGAGGATATAATGTGCGCGCGCATAGTTTTGAAGATCATTTTTTGTGGTTGCAAATAAAGCAGAAAGGTAAATTTTATAATCTATCTCAATCGTTGATCAAAGTGAGACTTAATCCAGAGTCGGTAACTGTTGATGAAAAATGGCGGCTGAAGGAATTTATACATATAAAATATAAAGCTCTGAAAGAATTATACATCACTCCGGATGATGGACAAAAATTGCTTGAAGTTTTGAAACGTCAGAATAATAAAAAAATTAAAACAGGATCATATTACGCATTGCTTGCAAAAAAATTTTTGTGGAATAATTATCAACCGGCTCTTGCAAGAAAAAATATCAAAGAGGCAATAAAGCTAAGCCCGTTTCATGTACATAATTATTCTGTTTTAATGATGAGTTATTTGCCGCATAAAATGATTTCGAGAATATATGCGGGAATTAAAAAAAGAGAAGAGTAATGAAGCAATTAAAAATTGCCATATTAGGTACTCGTGGTATTCCCAATAATTATGGTGGGTTTGAATATGCAACGGAAAAACTTTCTGTTGGACTGGTTTTGCGTGGACATGATGTAACGGTATACAACTCACACAATCATTCTTACAAAGAAAATAATTGGAGTGGCGTTCATTTAATTCATTGCAAGGATCCTGAAAATAAATTTGGAACAGCAGGACAATTTATTTATGATTTGAATTGCATTCGTGATGCAAGAAAAAGAAATTTTGATGTTATCATTATGATGGGCTATACAAGCAATGCAATTTGGGGAAAGCTTTACCCGAAAAAAAGTGTCATCGTTACAAATATGGATGGCTTGGAATGGAAAAGAGAAAAATACTCTTCATTAACTCAGGCTTTTTTAAAATATGCAGAAAAACTTGCGGTGAAGCATAGCGATTTTTGTGTTGCAGATTCTATAGTCATTCAAAATTATCTGCAGGAAAAATATAAAATCGACCCGGCATATATTCCTTATGGCGCAGATTTGCCACAATTGCAAACAGCAAAACTTTCTGGAAATTATTCCGATAAAAAACAAGAATATTTTATGCTCATGGCAAGAATGGAACCAGAAAATAATGTTGAAATTATTCTTGATGGATTTTATAACAGCAATTCATCAAAAAAATTTATTGTGATCGGCAACGTACAAAACAAGTTTGGAAAATATCTTGTAAATAAATTTAAAAATGATAAACGAATACAATTTGCAGGTTCTGTTTTTATCCCGGAGAAGATAAATAATTTATTGGCAAATGCATATGTTTATTTTCATGGTCATAGCGTTGGAGGTACAAATCCATCATTACTTCAGGCAATGGCAAATAAAGTTTTGATTGCAGCGCATAATAATGCTTTTAATCGCGCAGTATTGCAAAACGACGGATTGTATTTTTCAGATTGCAACGACGTTCAAAATATAATTGAGATTACACAATCAGGAGATAAGGAAGAAAAGATGAAAAAAAATAACCTGGAAAAAATCAGAAATGAATTTAACTGGGAGAAAATTATTGATCAATATGAGAAATTTATTAAGGAATGCTATCACAAATTAAACCGGTAAAAAAGATGTTTTTTATTGAAGATTCTTTTGCCAATAAAATAACTTATTACCTGCTGATGTTATTTTTGGTTAGCCTTCCTTTTGATTCTTTTTATAGTCGTGTTATTTTGGTTGGACTTGCAATTCACATGGTGATACATTTTAAAAGAAGCGGTCTTCAAAAATTGAAAAACAAAAATGTTTTTATTCTTTCGGCACTATATTTCGTATCTCTCATCTGTTCATTGTACACAACAAATAGCGATGAAGCTTTATTCGATTTAACCAAAGAACTTGGGATTTTATTATTCCCTTTAATATTCGCGATAACTGCACTTGATATTGCAAAATATAAAAACCAATTATTGACAGCTTTTTCTGTTACCTGTATTTTAACTGTCGTGTTTCTTTACATAAAAGCGTTGCAGATTATACACTACTATCATTTGCCGCTGTCTTTTTTATTTTCTGATAATTTTTTGAATCATCATTTTTCAGAACCTATAGAATTGCATGCTACATATTTTTCCATGTACATAAGCATGGCTTTAATTTTTCTGTTGCAAATGTTCGTTAAAGAAAATTCTTCTTATAAAAAATTTGTGTTGCTTGCCGGAAGTTTTATTTTGATTGCAGCATTGATACAGCTTGCATCGCGTTCTGTATTTATGGCAATGGGAATAGTTGCATGCGCATTTCCTTTTTTTATTTCTCGTGCTAAAACAAGAATCGGATTTATTATCGCTGCAATAATAATTTTGATAGGATCAGTTCTATTCATTGAAAAAAATATTTTTTTAAAACAAAGATATGTTACCGATTTGAAGCAGGATTTGGATGTAATTGCATCAGATGAAGGAAGATTAGTAAGATGGCAGGCGATACAGGAAATAATTTTTAAAAAACCTTTTACAGGTTATGGAACCGGTTCGGAAAAACAAATATTAAAAGCGAAATACCTTGAGAAGAAATTATACAACGCATATCTTTTAGGAATGAACACGCACAATCAATATCTGGGATATATTCTTCGTGCAGGTATAATTGGATTGCTTGTTTATCTTTTTACACTTTGGTTCGGATTTTACAGGGCAATTAAAAATCGAGATATCCTGTTCCTCGGGTTTATGATTATTGTTGCGATAGTTTCTGTTTCTGAAAATATTTTAGATGTGAATAAAGGAATATTCTTCTATAGTTTCTTTTTTTCGTTTTTTCTTTTTTCCCAAAATAATTTTGCGCTTCTGAAAAATGCTTCATAGCCATTTCTTATTTTAATATCTGGCAACCATTGATTATTTTTTTCGTTTTTAATAGGTAGAAAAGTGAGTATAAAATCTCTTAACTATTTATTCTAAAAAAATGCCTGTTAAATCCGATATACTTTCTGCTCTTGCCTATTTTGATTTATTTAATTATCCGCTTACGCAGCGGGAAATTTGGCAGTTTCTTGGGAATACCTGCAATGGCAAAGAATTTAATGAGTCATTATCGGAGCTCGTTCAGTCTGCGTTGGTTCATGAGTTTGGAGAAATGTATAGTATGCGTAATGATGATGCTATTGTATTATACAGAAGTGAAGGAAATAAAAAAGCATTTCAGCTTATGCAAACTGCAAAAAGAGTTGCCAGGTTTTTAGCAAAATTTCCTTTTGTTCGTGGTGTTGGAATTTCCGGCTCGCTTTCGAAAAACTTTGCTAATGATGCATCTGACATTGATCTTTTCATCATAACTGCAGAAAATAAATTGTGGTTGGCAAGAACATTCATGCATTGGTTTAAAAAACTTACATTCTTATTTAATCGTCAGCATTTTTTTTGTATGAATTATTATGTTGACGAGAAAGAAATGGAAATAGAAGAAAAAAACATTTACACTGCCATAGAAATTGTTACACTGATTCCATTGCAGGGAGAAATAGCGTTTGAAAATTTTCATAAAATAAATTTCTGGAGCAAAACTTTTTTGCCTAATCATTTTCTCCGGATATCTACAGCAGAAAAGCTAAAATTTTTCTTTCCTAAATATATTATAGAAAAAATGTTGGATAACAGGTTGGGCAACTGGCTTGATGATTCTTTTATGAAGATCACCGCAAAAAGATGGAATAAAAAAACTTTGCAAAACAAAAAAAATATGAGGGGTATTGTAATGAGTATGGTTGCGAAAAAGCATTTAGCTAAGCCAGATCCTGTGTTCTTTCAAAAGAATTTATTAACTTGCCATACAGAAAAAGTAACACAGATAGTGAGGCAATTTAAGTCTGATTATGCTGTGATTAATTAAACCTTATCAACATATTTGCAAATGGAGCTCTCCGTTGTTATTATAACAAAAAATGAGGAAGCAAATATTATGAATTGCATTCAAAGCGCCCTCAAAGTAAGCAATGATATTATTGTGGTTGATTCGGGTAGTTCCGATAACACTGTGCAAATGGCTTTAAGTTGCGGAGTGAAGATAGTTCATGTCGTGTGGGCCGGTTTTGGTAACGCAAGAAATATCGGAGCTTCTACAGCAATGAACAATTGGATACTATCTCTCGATGCTGATGAAAGACTCAGCAATGAACTTGCAGCTTCAATTAATAATCAGAATTTACAGAATCCTTCAATCGTTTATGGTTTCAAAAGACAAAGCTATCTCGTAAACAAAAAAATACGTTTTGGTGATTGGGGCCGCGACAAAGTTTTCCGGATTTATAATCGTCAGTCAACTTCGTGGAATTTATTTCCTGTTCATGAATCATTAATAATAAACCAGGCGAAAAGGAAAATAATCAATGGAAATCTTGAACATTTTACTTCTACAAGTATAGATCACAATAAAGAGAAACTGATACGCTATGCAAAACTTTGCGCAAAAAAATATTGTCTTTTAGGAAGAAGATCAAGCGTAATCAATATTATATTTTCACCGCTTGTCAGTTTTGTGAACGGTTATTTTATTCGTTTTGGATTTCTTGATGGAAAGGAAGGGTTTAATATTGCAAAATCAAATGCTTATTATACCTGGCTTAAATATTATTATCTGTACCAACTGAGCAAGAGATCAGTCTCGTTTTCTTAGAGAAAGAATATAATAATCGCCGATATATTTCCACGGCCATTTATTTTTGTATTTGTCTTCTTTGGTTTTTAAATATTTCCAGGAGCGTGGGTATTTTTCAGCAAACTCATCTATGTAAGATGGCGGAACAATTGTACATAACCCTTCAACACTAAGCAATTCAAATTTTTCTTTCAAAAGATTAGTAACATACGATGGATTGTAATACCAGCATGTAAAAAAAACGCCTTCAACATGTGCCTTTTTGCCGTGCCTGCTGAACCATCTGCGTGTTGCGGTTTTAAATTTTCCTTTCAGCATTAATAAATTCTCCCACAAACAAAATTTTGGCAAAATTACCAAAGTTACTATGCCTTGTGATTTTAGAAGTAAATGAAATGAAGACAATACCTGCGGCAATTTATCGGTGCAATTGAGTCCGGCAAAGTTTGAAAAAATTAAATCATAGGGTCCCTTATTTTGTAATTTTTCCAATTCAGCGAATGAACATAATTCTGTGCTGATATTATTTTGTAAATTATTATTTTCAACTTTTTGCTTTACTATATTTTGCATGCCTTGAGAAATGTCGGTGGCATTAATATGATGACCAAGTTTTGCAAAAAAAATTGCATCTTCTCCAGTACCGCTGTTCAGTTCAAGAATATCACTTTGCGGAGATAAATATTTTAGTACATGATTTCTTACTCTGGCTCTCTTATATTGTATAATAGAATTGCCGGGATACAATTCATCGAAAGAGGCTGATTGATTTGAAAATGCCTTTGCTGCGAGTTGTTCGTTAATATTAGGGGCAGAAATTTTCATGAAGAAGATTTTTCCAATTGCTCCAATTTTATTTTAGCAAAAAAACCGGTGATTGAATAATATGCTGCTGATAATACTTTTTTACATGCAGTTAAATTTATTTTGAGTGGATGCATAAGCGCGCTGGAGAGATAATCCAATGCAAGATGTTTGCGGTAACTTTTATGTACATAGCGATGCAGTTGCCGGTAAAAAGCAGGTTGATAAGTGTTTTTAAACATTAGCGCCAACTCATCCGAATCCGTCCAATTAGCTTTTTGTTGCAATTGGTTTTTTACTTTTTCGTAAAAAACAGTTCCGGGCAAAGGATAAGAAACGGAAATGCCAATTTCATAGGGCAAAAGTTCATTTATCATGCGGATTGTTTTTTTTATGTCGTCTTTAGTTTCTCCTAAATAACCAAACTGAATAAAAAATGAAGGGTTTATTTTATTTTTTTTGAGCAGATGAGTTGCTGAATAAATTTGTTCAATGGTAGTGCCTTTGTCCATTGCATCGAGTATTTTTTGTGATCCGCTTTCAGCGCCCATCCAAATATTTTCGCAGCCTGAGCGTGCGAGATCTTTAATATAATTTTCCTGCAATAACAAATCCGCCCTGCATTGAATTTTAAATTTCAATTTTAGATTTTCTTTTTCCACGCAATCTGCAAATGCATGAACCCAGCCGGGTTTCAAACCAAAAATGTCATCGCAGAACCAAATGTGATCAAAATCAAATTTCTCTTTCAATAATTTTATTTCTTTCATTACATTTTCCGGTGATCGTGTATTGTAACGATTGCCATAAATTGGTTTTGCACACCAGTTACATTTGAACGGGCAGCCGCGCGTGGTTGCGATATTGATGGAAAAATATCCGGCATTTTGTTTCCAGGATTCTTTATACGGATTCATATCAACCAAATCCCACGCAGGTAATGGCAGAGAATCTAATTCTTTTAAAACATGACGAGTTGCAGTTTTTATTAAATTACCATTTTGCAAAAAAGCTATTCCATTTATTTTGGAATGATCATTTTCGTTTTTATTTATAGCCTGGGTTAATTCGAGTAATGTAATTTCTGCTTCGCCTAACAAAATAAAATCTGCGCCTTGCTTTAAATATTCTTCATAATGATCTGTTGAATCGGAACTTGATACGAGTACAATGCATCCTTTATTTTTTGCGTACGTAATCATTTTAAATGCTGCTTCGCGCATATTGGTGAGGCACATTTTTGTGAGATAATTAAATCCATCATCATACAATACAAAAAAATAGGGAACATTTTTTTCGAGTTGATTGATAATTTCATCCGGAGATTTTGAAAACATTGTGTCGAATAAACTAACCGCATATCCGTTTTCTCTCATCAAAGACGCAGCAAATAAAGTTCCGAGTGGAGGATATGGCAACCCGTTCTTCCATTGTTTTGGATCGAACCGCAGAAAATATGAATGCGAAAAAAGGATTTTATTCATCAGCAATAATTTATATTCCATCGAATTGAACTGCGATTGCCAGCGACTGCGGAAACCGAAAGTTAACACCAAACAATAAATCAGAAAATCTATAGATAATATAAATGAGTGGAGATTTATTATCCACTCCCCCGCTATAAGGAATCAAGCCATGCCGGAAACATTTGCGCTGATCGGTAAATTCAAATAGCAAACACATTTTTTACAGATACTATTTGTATTCACATCGAGTGATTTTCTGAAATCGATTCCTTTCTTGCTGTTCAAAATATTTTCTAAAGAGTTTTCATGAATATTTCCAATCGCATCATGAAAGAAACATGGACGCACAGTGCCATCCGCTTCTATAACTGTTGAAACCCACGGCGCATTGCATTTTTTATATGGGAAAGAATTTAGATTATAAAAAGCTGCGTAATAATCATAAATCTTTTTCAATTTTTCAGAAGATTCCGCAATAAAATGATTTTGAATTTCGCTGCTATAATTTTTTATTATGAGTTCAATTATTTTTTTTAATTCCGGAAGATCTTCTTTTTGCAAAAGAATTTTATTTTGTTTTGCATCGTTCCATAACACTTCACGATTGAATGCATGACTGCTCACATCTGCAGGCAAAAAACTGATTTGGTTTAACTGCATATCTTTTGCGCTTTCGATAATTGAACTCCACGAATGAAAATTTAATTTGTGAATAACTGTTCTTGCTGTGATTTTATAATTCGGATTGATTGATTTTATATATTGAACACCCTCTTTAATTTTTTTAAATGCCCCGGGAATATTTCTGATTGCATCGTGCAATTGCTCGTCTCCGTCGAGGGAAATAATAATGTCGTTTACAAATTGCAATAATTGCTCTGCATTTTTTTTAATTGTTAGTCCGGTAGTTAATAAAGAAATCTTTATTTTTTCTTTTTGAAGAATTTCGCAAAAGCGAAAAAAATTTGGATGCAGCAATGCTTCGCCACCAGACATAACCACTTGCTGTGTTCCAAATTTTTTTAGCGTTGACAATAATGATTTGACATCTGCTTCAGTAAGTTGTCTTAAATTTTTATTAGCCTTCCATATATCACACATTACACACCGGCAATTGCATGCACTATGTGGCATCAAAATAACAATTGGCAATGCAGAAATTTTGTGCGTTTGCAAAATTTTGAAACGGTGATATGTGTGATAGAGCGATTGCACAGCTATTCTATTGTTTTTGTTTGATGGTTATGTAATAAAACGGTTGAGTTGCTTTTTTTAATTTGTTGAAAATGCTATTTGGATCGTAAATAATTTTATAATTAAATCGGTATAGATCGGAAATATGATGATGAAAATAATATTTACTCATTTCTTCAAAGCCGATTGAGGCGTAATAATCTTTTGTGCGCTTCGCAGCATGGATGATTTCATTTCTATTATAAAATGGCGTATCAATAATATGAATTTCTCCATCAGCAGTTAATAAGGACAGGGCTTTTGTAATAATTGCATTCAACGAAGAAAAATATTGCAAAGACGCAGCAAACACAATTACGTTGAATGAATGAGAATTTAATTCGCAATCTGAAATATTTCCATAAATGAAATGGAGATTATTTATTTTTTCGAAAGTGGTTGCTGCCTGCATCAATTCTATTCTGTTTACGTCGATGCCTGTTACTGTTGTGTTTTTTAGCGTTGCTAATTTTGCGGATAACCATCCATTTCCACAGCCAGCTTCGAGTATGTTTAATTTATTTTTCTTTTTTTCGAGGAGTTTAATAAGTTGTTCTGAAGATTTTTTGCGGATGCTCCATTCAATATAATGAATGTGTTTTGGATCGATGTCGGGTAATTTTGCGATCTGTTCGTTGGTATAAATTCTTTGCTCACTCAATCGCAAGTTGTGATAACTTTTTTCGAAGTTATCGGAGCTTTTTTTTGTTGATATATTTCCGTTCATTTTATTTCAAAAATTCGTGTGATCAATTTAATTCGCGATTCAGATAATTGCTGAATAATGAACTAAAAGCACAAGTGAGTGACACAACGATGTTTAATAGTAGCAATGCAGTTGACTACATAATAATTCACACTTCATAGTTCATACCTTTTCAAAATCCCTGAATTTCCGGCTGACGATATTTCCATAATCGTTGTAACAATTTTATTTCGTAAGGGTAATTGTAGAAATTTATTTTGTAGCGCAAGCCGGCAGCGATTCGCATAATCGATCTTTTTATTGAACTCAACCTAATGTCCGATACGGTTGGATAGTAGCCGTTCAATACTGTTTCAAAGTTTCTGATTTTATCAATCATTTCCGGTGTAAGCCACGGTGTGAGCGGGTTTTTGCGCATGTCAAAATTTTCCCATTCAGGATTGATCCAGTCTTCCAATTTTTTTGGAAATGAAAAACCTTTTGCGAGAACCTCATTATATAATTCAGAACCTTCGGTTGGAACGGGGCTATAGGTATATAAAACGATTTCTGTTTTTGGATTTATAGCTTTTATTTTTTTTATGAAGTTGATATCGAAATCAATTTGCTCTATTACTTCTTCCGGAGTTGGCGCCGGTGTGCCAAGTACGAATGAATATTCAGGAATGATGTTGAATTTTTTTAAACGTTCTGCGAATTTTACAATCTGCTCACCGGTTTGCGTTCCACCTTTATCTAATTGTTTTAAAACTTTATCATTGCCACTTTCTGCGCCAAAAAAAATTATTTTGCAACCTGCTTCGCGAATCAAAGCAAGAGATTCATCTGAAAAACGATGCATGGTATCTATGCGCGCCATTCCCCACCAGTTCATTTTTTCCGGCTTGATGAGTTTGGAAAATTCTACAGTTCTTTTTTCAGAAACGAAAAAATTATTGTCGTGAAATTCGATTGCATCAGCGCCCCATTTATCTTTTATGTATTTGATATCGTTATAAACTAATTGCGCAGATTTTGCTCTCCATCTTGCTTCATAAATTGGAACTACGGCGCAAAAAGAACAAGTGAAAGGACAACCAATGCTTGAATGATAAGCTAAGGTTTTGTTGCCGAGATATGTTTTGCCGAGAAATTTTTCGATGGAATAAAATTTATTCAGCTTATCATAGGGTAGCGGCGGCAATGTTTCCTGGTCAATCAAATCTTCTTTGCTGTTTTTGATGACCGTGTCTTCAATTTTAAAAATCAAATTCTTAATAAGTTCATAGGGTGTATTATTTTCTAACGCATCAATTAATTTCGGAAATGCATTATCGCCGGGCCCGTTAATTACAAAATCTACATAGCCGGAATTCAACACCACTTTGTAATGATTGGTTGGAAAATATCCGCCCCATATCACAATCGTAGATGGAAATTTTTCTTTAATTTTTTTTGCAAGAGGAATAGATTGTTTCATTTGCGGACCGGGCATTACGGTAAAGCCTATGTATTTATATTCGCCGGTTTTTAAATAGCCTGCAATTTTTTCAAAGGAATCGTTTTCGCGGTTTCCGTCAACAATTGCCCATTCATATTTGCTATCAACAGAGGCTGCGATATTTAAAATAGAATTAGGAATCCGATATTTGGCATTCGCACTGCGCGGGTTAAACAATAATATCTTGTACATTTTTTGAAAAATTTCAAGAGTTCTACAGTGCAATTATCATACGTTTTTTTTGCGAGAAAGTTGCCCGTAATGTAAATAAGGGTATTCACAAGCAACTATTTCTGTGGTGATTCGTATTTAATTAAATAAATTTTCGGACTTTTTTCAATTTACATTTTACTTTCAATAATATTCTTCGCTATTGAATTCCGGTTTGATGAATTTGAATCTATGATAAACACAATTAAAAAATATTTTTTTAAAAAAAATTCTTCTGTCACTGAAAAAAATGCTGTGGATGCCTATGATTTATGGTCCGAAACTTACGATTCGCAGCCCGGAAATTTAATGCTCGATTTGGATGAAATTGTTTTTTCTGAATTAGTGAGAAAGATAAATATTGAAAACAAGATCATAGCTGATATCGGATGCGGAACGGGAAGACATTGGAAAAAAATTTTCGACAAACACCCAAAATCTTTAACCGGGTTTGATGTTTCGGAGGGTATGTTGAATAAACTGAAAAAAAAATTTCCTTTAGCATTGGTTAAAAAAACTGACGACAATTTTTTTACAAAAGAACCCGATAATTATTACGATATTATTTTTAGCACATTAACTGTGGCGCATATTGAAAATATCAGGGAAGCTATTTTTGCATGGTCGCGCATTATAAAAAATGGAGGAGATATAATTATTACCGATTTTCATCCAACGCTATTATCTCATGGAGGAAAAAGAACTTTTACTGCAAATCAAAAAAAATTCGCTGTGGTTAATTGTGTTCATTCTGTTGACGAAATTAAAAGCATTCTCAGAGACGCGGGTTTTTTAATTATCACTGAAGTTGAAAAAAAAATTGACGATTCATTAAGGAATTATTATGCAGAACAAAATGCACTGCATATTTTTGAACGCTTTAAAGGCGAACCGGTTATTTATGGTTTGCATGTGCAAAAAAAATGATACTCAGGAACGTAAAAATATACGGAGAAAATAATGCCGTAAATATTTTTGTTGATGGTGCGATGATTTTTCATGTCTCTGAAAGTAACGGCGAAAATATTTCCAAGACAGATGAACTTCAACTGCATTTTGATAATGCAATTGCATTTCCCGGGTTAATCAACTCACACGATCACCTGGAATTTAATTTATACCCGCAACTTGGAGATCGTTTATACAATAATTATACAGAATGGGGAAAATATGTTTTGGGAAAATATAAAGATGAAATTGATAAGATATCGCGAATCCCTTTGCCCTTGCGGGTTTCATGGGGCATGTATAAAAATTTATTTTGTGGAGTAACAACAGTTGTTCATCATGGAGAAAAAATTATAGTTGATGAAAGTGTGATTGATGTTTTCCAGGATTATCATTTTTTGCATTCCATCGGCTTTGAAAAAAACTGGAAATACAAGCTTAATAAATTTTCTTCGGAAAAATTATATGTCATTCACGTTGGTGAAGGCATTGATGAATATGCTCAAAAAGAAATTGATAAACTCATCCATTGGAATTTTTTTAAAAAAGAAATTGTTGCAGTTCATGGAGTAGCTATGACCGCAAAGCAGGCGAAATTTTTTAAGGCTTTAGTTTGGTGTCCCGCATCTAATTTTTTTATGTTAGATAAAACAGCCAAGGTTGATGAACTCAAAGAACATACACAAATTATTTTTGGAACAGATTCTACATTAACTGCAGATTGGAATTTGTGGAAACATCTGCGAATTGCAAAACAAAATTCTTCGCTTTCCGGTAAAGAGTTATTCGACATGCTCACATCAACGCCAGCTGCAGTTTGGGGTTTGCACGAGAAGGGATTTATCAGAGAAAATTATCTTGCAGATATTGTTATAGCGCAAAATAAAAATATCGGAAATGATTTTTTTGATTTGAACCCGGAAGATATTTTGTTGATTTTACAGAAAGGCGAAATAAAATTATTTGATGAAAAATTATTAGAGCAATTGCAGCGGGAAAAGTTTTCTGTAAAAGAATTCAGCAAAATATTTATTAATGACAGTTACAAATATGTGCGCGGAAATTTACCCGCATTAATAACAGAAATAAGAAAATATAACTCTGAAATTGTTTTTCCAGTGCAGATTAATAATTAATGGATAACTCTACAATTCATATCAATGCAAAACCTTGGAGAGAAAAATATTTACCTAAGCGCATTTTGGCTATAAGATTGCACGCAATGGGCGATGTCATCATTACTTTGCCTTATCTGCAATCCCTTAGGAATAATCTTCCGGCAAATGTACAAATTGATTTTCTTACAATTGAAGAATGTGTTTCTATTCCGGAAAATATAATTCTGTTTGATGAAATTTATGTGATTCGCGGTGGACGAAATTTTAAAAAACAAAGCGCATTTGCTTTTTTATTATTGCCGGAATTATTATTAAAGCGATATGATATCGTTTTAGATTTAAATGATGCAATCATCAGCAGATGGATTAGAAAAATACTTTCGCCAAAAGGATGGGCAACATTTGATCGTTTTTTTCCAATTCCCGCAGGAGATCGAACGCGATCAACTATTGAAGCAGTTGGACTGGGGAAAATAAATGCATCCACAGAATTCAAATTTAAAAGCGAGTTGAATGTTGAAAATATATTGACAGAAAATGGTTGGATGAACAATAATAAATTAATAATTCTGAATCCAGCCGGAGCTTTTGAAACACGTAATTGGCCGCTTGAAAATTATGGTGAGTTTGCAAAGTTGTGGTTGAATATTTTTCCGGCAACGCAATTTTTAATTCTTGGGGTTGATTCGGTTAAAACGAAAGCCGATTATTTTAAAAAAGTATTGGCTAATCATCTTATCAACCTTGTAAATAAAACAACGCCTGCGCAGGCATTTGCAATTATTCAAAGGGCTGCAATGACTTTGACTGAAGACTCCGGATTGATGCATATGTCGTGGGTTTCAGGAATTCCAACTCTTGCTTTATTTGGTTCAACCCGAGGATATCATGCAAAACCTCTTGGCGAGAAAAGTTTTTTATTCGATTCATCAGATCTTCCCTGCGGAAATTGTATGTTGGAAGTTTGTAAATATGGAGATGTGCATTGTCTCACACGGTATACACCACAAATTGTTTTTGAAAAAGCGAGGGAGGTAATGGATAATTGATAATTAATAATTGATAATAACGATGACTCTAATCAGCCTTTCTTTATATTTTTTAGTTTTTATTTTGGTATCCAGCAATTGTAATTCTATTAGGCATCGTTGCGTCGCACTCTTGTGCTATTAGTTCTTTATTCAACTTTCGTTTTCAATTTGCCACAACATGATTTCTGAAATTATCAATTATCCATTCTCAATTAATAAGCTTATTATTTTTTTTGCAGTATTCTCCATCGTAAAAGGCAGTACAGGCGTGAATTCTGTTGAATTGCTGTTAAGCAATTCTATAGCTTTAGTAAACATTTCTTCTTCCGTTTTTACAATATGCCAATGATCTATTTTTTGATTTACCGGGTTGCAAAAACTGATTACATGAGCGCCGGCATATAACGCTTCGAGGCAAGCGCTGCTAAAACCTTCGTACGATGACGTGTGCAAAAATATTTTGCTTCGCTGCATTATTTTCAAAACATCATTGTGCGCAATTTCTCCTGTCAGTGTTATATTATTTTCCAGATCGAATTTTTGGATCAACAATCTTAATTTTTTTTCTTCTGCACCTTTTCCACAAAGAACTGCTTTTAATGAAGGAAATTTTTCTGTGATTTTTTTTACGACAGTTATAAAAACATCATACCGTTTTAAATGAATCAATGAACCAGCACCGGATATTTCTATGTCTTTTTCGGATTTGTTTGATGAAAATAAATTGGGATCAATTCCATTCGGGATAATATGGAGCGGAAAAATTTTATAATTATCGAAAAATTCTGTTGCTAAAGAATCAGACATTGCAATTAATTCCTGTGGTTGCGGATTGATAAGCCTTATCATTCTGTTTCCTTTTCTTGCATCTTGCCCTGATATCCAGCAAAAATGTTTTAGTTTATTTTTTTTTGCAAACGATTTTCCGATTAGTGCGGTTTCCGTGCACCAAAAGCTTAATATGCCAATAATATTTTTCTGTTCATTAATTGATTTTAATTTTAGCCAAACTCTTCGCCATATCTGCAACCTGTATAATTTTTTTCTGTTTCTCCCGCCAAATGAAATCACTTCATTATTATTCCATGTATAAGTTGATTTGGAATAAGGATATTGAAATGAGAGAATGGTAATTTTTATTTCAGGGAAAAATTTATTGAGAGAACGTACAAAAGATTGTTGAGCGGGAAGACAAGTTGTGTCTTCTTCGTTTGCAGGGAAGCCTGGCGAAAGAATAATTAATGTTTTGCGTTTTTCAATCATTTAATGAAATGATTTTATTGCAATAGGAAAAACTATTTTTATTATGTGTAATAAGAAGTATTATTTTGCCTTGGGCAGCGAGATGTTGAAGATGTTTAATCATTTTCATTTCTGAGGCTTCATCCATTTCTGTAAAAGATTCATCAAGAATTATAAGATCCGAAGGTTTGTATAGCGTGCGTGCAAACACAATTCTTTGTCGCTCACCACCGCTGATATTTTTTCCGTTTTCTTCTATTATATATTGCAGGCCTTCCGGATGCGCCGCAATTATTTTATCAACTCCTGTCAGCAAAATTATTTCATTCAGCTTTTCGGCATCATAATTTTCATCATCAAATAAAATATTTTTCAGCAAAGTATCATGAATAAAAAATGGTTGTTGTTTGCCGTATGCAATCTTATTCCAGTATTTTTTTCTTTCGGTCGTACTTGCTTCTATATTATTTATAAAAATTTTTCCGTGGAACGGATTTAAAAAACCAAGCAGCAAATTAATAACAGTGGTTTTTCCTTTGCCGGATATTCCGCTAATGCCTGCTATATCTCCCTTTTGAATGCAGAAAGAAAAATCACGTAATAAGGATTCATCCTTGTAGCTGAAAAAAACATTTTTAAATTCTATTGATGAAACAGAAATATTCTCAACAGAAGATTCGGATATTTTTACTTCGTTATTTTCTAATAAGGCATCTATTACAAATTGAAAAGTTTTCATTTGTCCTGCGCTGTTCAATATTTTTACAATGCCCGGAATAATTTTATACGCTGCAGCCATAAATGCTCCGAGAGTTATTATTTGTATTGGACCGGATTTTTCTGCAAATGAATTTATAAGTATAAGAATAACGAGCCCGAATATTGCAAACACTTCCATCAATCGCGACGGCATATTTTGCATGGATTGCTGCTCTGCAAGAAAATTATTAAATGTTGCCTGGCGTGAATGATAGCGGTTAATGAAAAAATTTTTGCGATTGTAAATATTGCTTTCAACAAAACCTGAAATAGCTTCCTGTAAATTTTGCAAAACTTTTTCGTTGATGTGTTTTGCTATTTTGCGAACGCGGCTTATTTTCTTTTTAAAAATAAAACCAGTTAAAATAACCGGCGGAGTTAATATTAATAACAGCAACGGAAATAATACAGGGTTGTAAATTAATATGGCAACGGTGGTTATGGATATCAGTATGGATTGGCTGATGATTTGTTGAAGACTTGCAAGGACATAAAATGCAAATTCAATTGGATGCTGACCAATTTTACGAATGTGAACTGCAGAATCAATCGACACATAATCATTAAAATTTCCATGCAGGTAGATCTCAATATTTTTTCGGGAAAGACGCGAAGCTATATCGTACACAAACCGGAATTGATTGCGAAAAACGATGAACCCAAATATATTTTTGATACCGAAAAGCAGAAAAAAAATTATTATTGGCAGGGTTGGATATTTATTAATAAAAGAAAAAAGAGAAATATTTTTTAATGATGATTGTTGCGGTGCAGTATAAAAATGAATGAGGTATAGCAACATTGCGAGAAAAGAAATATCCAGAACGCTCACAAATACATCCATCATTACCAGTTTTATGAAGCGTTTTTTTTCGCGACGCGTAAGAATGGAAAAAATATTTAGTATAGTTTTTTTCAACTGGTTTGAATTAATGTTTGATGAAACCGTGTTTGAATGATGAAAGTAAATGTTCCGGATTATCTCCTTTAATTATTGCTTTTGCAAAATATTTTATAGCTCTGAAATATTTTTTTTGCAACAGGTTTTTTTCTGCTGCTTCTGCAAGATGACGGGCATATTGTTTTTGCACAAGCGGTTTAATATCTTTATTGTTGCAGAAGCTATAAAAATGTTTGTAAACATTTGCAGTTCTTTCAGGTCCGTTGGTGAGTGTGTTTGTTGTTCTGTTTTTATGCTCTCTTATTCGCGCCAGTGCTGAATCAACAGCAAGCGCTTCTTCATGTAATGCCAACCGCAAAACAAATTCATAATCTTCACGGCAAAATAATTCAGGATCGGAATTGAATCCGCCGACTTCATCAAAAAGCGAACGCGATAAAATTAGTGAACTGATATTTGCCGTTGCTTCATAGGTAATAATCTTGCGGATTATCCATCCGGAAAAAGGATGATACACTCCGTGTTTAGACGGAATTGTTGCGCCTTTTTCATCCATCAGTTCAAAGGCGCCATAGCACCATTGTTTTGTATTTTTTTTCAACGCGGCTAATTGTATTTCTAATTTTTCAGGAACCCATAAATCATCAGAATCCAGAAATGAAATCCAATCACCGGAACTTTTTTGTACACCAATATTTCGAAGCGTTGCAATATTGCCGCGATGCGGCACAGTGAAAATATGAACACGCGGATTGCGAAATGAATTAATTAATTCAATCGTATTATCTGTGGATCCGTCATCCACAATTATTATTTCCCAATCAGAAAACGTTTGCGCCAAAACAGATTCAACTGCTTCGCGTAGCAAGGCAGAACGGTTATATGTTGGAATTATAACGGACACACCTATGTAAAAATTTTGAACAGATGGATCAACCGGCATGCGCTACATATTAATGATAGTAATTAATTCTGCAGAAAAAAAATGTCAGAAATATACGCTGCTATTACGGACAAAAATTATTTTTTAGCGGGAATTAATATTAATAAAATGGTCTTTCGGCATTTTCATGCGGCTGCAACTTCCTGTTGATTTTTATTTAATTTAAGTCCGTGCTTTATTTTTGGCAGCATTTCTCGAATCGTTTTATACATAATCCTCATTTCCATTCTAACTGACCATCGTTTAATGTACAGCAAATCGAGTAATAATCTTTCTTTGATTTTTTCTATATCTTCTATCGCACCAAAATTGCCCAATGATTGTGATAAACCTGTAATTCCGGGTTTAACTTCGTTGCGATAAAGATATTCGCCAATTGCTTTTTGAAATAAAATGTTTTCAGAAATCATATGTGGGCGCGGACCAATGAGCGACATATCTCCACTCAAAACATTAATGAGTTGCGGAAGTTCATCAAGGTGAGAATGGCGTAAAAATTTTCCAACCGATGTAATTCTGTTGTCATTCAAATTAGTTGAACGAATATTGGCTTCATCATTAATGAACATTGTGCGGAATTTGATGCAATAAAAAACTCCACCTTTTTTTTTATTTCTTTTTTGCAGAAAAAAAACTGGTCCTCTTGAATTTAATTTTATTAAAATGGCCAATACTGGCAATACCACCGGAAATAAAATCAGAATTGTACAAAATGAGAACAAAATATCAATTGTTCTTTTTGTATAACGATACCGTTTTTTATTAAGTGGTGATGGAAGAAAGATTAATTCCCGGATGAGTGTTAGTGTGTAATCACTTTTCTTAAACTGATGTATAGGATCGCCCCTGTCATCAGCTGTGAGCAAATTTTTATTCATAGTAAGGTTATATGGCCAAAGGTAAGTAATCATTTCTGGAAGTTAAATACTCTCGAAATGTTAAATCCAAAATATATCCCACCCTTGCGCCAACTATCAGTTGTTTTTGCGAGATAGTACGGTTCGATCATACCTTGAGAATTGCTGAATACTAATTGAAAAACGTGACCGCCAGTTTCAAAATCAATTCCCATTGACAATGAATTGTAAACTTTTATTGACTGTACCTGGTTAGGCAGCAAATAATTGTATTCGGCATTAATGCTCATTCGTTTTGTTAGTTTCATTCTTCCGCCAAATCCTAATGCGAACACATCGTTTTTATCACTCGGTGTTGGAGTCAAATTAAAGTGTATCCATGCAGGTGTAAATTGTAACGATAAATTCTGATTTATTTTTCTTGCTATCAATAATTCATTAGTATAAATCATTCTATATTGATCGGTGAGATAAGGTTTGTCCGAATATTGCAAAGAGATGTATGCAAGAGTGGAATAGATATTTACAGAAACAGGCATGCTGTTATCGCCATCTGTTTGTCTGAGTAATTTATATTTGATATTGCCGTCAAAAACTTTATCAAGAGAACTTCTACCAATTCCGATAGATAACCTGTCGCAGATTCCATAAGTTAATCCGAGGCGTAAAGTTGCAAAATCAAGTCCGAACAAATTATATGCTCCCTGATTTAATTGTCCGAAGCGATGCATGATCACAAATTCCAAAACTTTTTTCCCTGGTTGCTCAACAGTTTGTGTGTTGATGATATGCGTTGCTTTAAATGTTCCGTGCGCATAAGTTTTATGATGATTTGCAGCAAGAGAATCATCGAGCATTTTTAATAAGCTGCTATCCTGTGCAATTGCATTTGTACAAAAGCATATACACAGCATGAAGAAAAATATTCTTATTTCTTTCATTGATTATTTTTTAAACTGGTCAGCATTTAGTTTTACTTCCACTCTTATTTCTGCAGCAATTTTTTCTCTTACTAAAGATGGAATAGAAATATTAAAATCTTCCGGCTTAACAGTAAACGTTGCGCGCCCTGTTAATTTTTCATTAGTGATTTGCACAGTTGCAGGCACATTTATATTTTTTGTAACTCCATGCAAAGTGAGATTTCCATTTATTCGTATTTCTGTTGCTTCGCCGTTTGCATTTATATTATTGTTGAATGAACCTGTAAAATTTGCTTTAGGATATTTATCGCTTTCAACATAATTCTCATTAAAATGTGTTTGCATCAATTCTTTTTTAAACTCGAATCCTTTTAATAAAACTGTAAATGCTAATTGTTTTTTCGCAACATCAACCACTGCATAGGCCTGATTATTTTCTGCAATGATATCTTCCAACGGAGTTTTTGAATAGAAGCCGATAAAAGCAGTTCTTGACATATAAGTTTGACAATAAACATTTGCGGTGAGCAATAGGAAAATTGATATGACAATATTTTTTTTCACGATAGTTTTTTTAGTTGTTAGGCGCGCCGCGATTAATCCATGCGCTGATTTTATTAATTGTGCATGACGGAAGTTGGGAAAGACCAAAAGGCATTTGCGGATATCCCGGCATGTGTTCAATTACATTAAGAAGAAGACCATTATTCACAACGGTAAGCACATCGTTGTAATCTGTCAATATCACTCCATCGTTTGATTGTGTATTATTATGACAGCTCACACAATTATTTTCTAATATTGGATTAATATCGGTAAGAAAAGACATGTTCGTAGTATCACATGGTTGTGTTGTGGCGCCCTGCATTAATGTTTCTTCATTTTGTTTTGTACATGCACCGAAGAAAAAAATCATTGTTGCAATTATTCCGGTTATTATGAAGAGATTTTTTTTTGTCATTATAATGATCAGTTTCAATTTTTTTTTAATTATTTTTTATTACGCAATCAACAAGATTCACATCAGATAAAAACCCCGAACATTTTCCTTTGATAGTTATCTTATCTCCTTTTTTTAAAAAATTATTTTTTGAATCAAACATTTTACAACTTATTCCACCCGTCATTTGATTTGCGTTTAACATTATCACCAACGCGCCATTTGTATTTTGAACGTCGTCAACAATTCCTGTTACTTCAATTATTTTATCAAGATATTTTGCGTTTGCATTCGTTTCGTTTTTTGAAAAATCATTGTATAAACCGGATGCATCAATAAAAATATTTGTTGTTTTATCTTCTGCGCCGGTGTGCGGTTTTTCATATTCATAAACAGCCCATACCGCCAGGCATAATAATATTAGTACTGGTAGTGTTACCAGCAGGCGTTGTTTACTGCTCATAAGATTTTACCTGGTGAAAATATTTTTGACAAAACTTACATAAACACCGGTGCTCCAAACCGGCAAACTTCCTATTCCCAATCCCTGCACAGGAATTTTTAAATATGGCTCAACGCGCAAACTGCCGGCTTTTCCAATTGTGTGCATGTAACCGCCGCTCAGATTAATTACGCCAAACCAATTAACGGAAGAATTCTTGTATGATTCCCAGCCGGTGGTTCCCGTCCAACCGTAACTTTCATATGTGTAATCATAATTTTCTTTTTTCATAAAATAAGAAGACATTCCCAGCGTAGAAAACCAATTGCTTTTTGATGTTGATGCCCAGTTATATTTTATATTGATAGGTAATTCGAACATAAAACAATTGCCCGTTGCATCAATGATAGATGTATTCGGATAGAGAATGATTTTTTTTGTGCTGAAATCTTTTCCATCTGTGTAATAAAATTTCTTATCAAATAAAAATCCGCTTTCGATGCTTAATTTTTTATTCAATTGATAACCTAACAAAATTCCTGCAGTATATCCTGTGGTTTTAACGGATTGAAATTCCACTGTACTCACATCAAAGCCTGTGATAACTCCGGCGTACAATGAATGAATTTTATTTTTCGAAGATGGTTTATTTGTTTTTTGTTGCGCTATTTGTGGAATTTGTTTTTGTGCAGAATCAATTTTTTCTGATTTAACATCTGTTATTATATCTAACGATTTCTGAGCATTAGTAAGTTCATCAATAATATTATTTTTGTTTGACGTATCGGTTTTTAAATTATTCTTTTCTGATTTTGATTCAGATTCTTTTGTTATGTTATTTTCTGCCGGTTTATTTTTTGTATCGGCATCAACAATATTATCTTCTGTTTTATTTGTTTCTAAAACAGGTTTTGGCAACTTATCTTTTTTATTATTGAATGATGATGGTTTGTTTTTTTGATTATTCGTTTTGTTCAATTTTACAAAACCGGGTGATTTATTATTTGCAATTTTTGTTTTTGATATTTTATTAATTTTTGTTTCTGATTTGTTCAGAGCAGTTGCATCAGCTAATTGAACTGGTTGTTCTTTCTTTACATTATTTTTCGTTGTTGATGAAACGCTTTTACTTCCGGATTCACTTGCATTTGCATTTTTATCGGATATGCTGTTTATTTTTTTTGAATTAAGAACAGAATTTTTATTTTCATTTTTTTCAGAGAACGTTTCCTGTGATTTTTTTTGCTGATCAATTTGTTTTACCGAAACATTATCTTCATTTTGTTTGGAAGCGTTCATAAAATATCTTCCGTTACAGATCCAAACCATCGGCAGTAAAAGAAGCAGCCATAGGTATTTCCGGTAGCTTTTCTTTTTTTCTTTACCACTGTTCGAATCCTCAACAGCATTTTCTGTTTGCATTGCAGTTAACTTTTCCCAATCCGCCGAATCGGTATTCAGAGGATAGTCGTTAGCTGCTCTGCGAAACAATTCATCCATGTTATCGTCTGTCATAAATTGCATATGTCTAATTGACTATTGCTAGCGTTTATTTTTTTTTGCAACAGCGCTCTTGCTTTTGATAAATTTGATTTTGATGCACCAACGGAAATGCCAAGGCTGTTTGCAATTTCCTGGTGCGTGAACCCATCTATAACATACATATTGAAAACTGCGCGGTACGATGGCGGAAGTTTTTTTACTTCCTGGATAAGTTCTTTGTACAGAAGGTTCTGATCGGCTCCGCGAGATCTGTCTACAGGTTGCCACACATTATCATCAAGCGCTCCTATTTCAGGCAACAGGCTGTCTTTTCTCAGCGAGTCAATGGCGGTATTGACCATAATAGTTCGCATCCATCCTAATAATATTTTTTCCAGGTTTTCAGGGTTCTCGTAATGAAATTTCACTAAGTTTCTAAAAATTTTTACAAAACCATCGTTCACAATATCTATAGCTTTATCATAGCGGTATATATACCTGAAAACTATTTTCAGGCAATAACCAAAATATCTTTCATAAAAAATTTTTTGGTACTTGTTATTATTCTCCAAGCATGATGCTATGATCTCCTGTATGCTTTCCAATCTGTCTCGGTTGTTTTGCTTTATTATACGATTTTTTTTAGAATAGGTTGCAAGTATTCGTTCTCTTTTACAGAAAAAAATCTTCTCCATTGTTCTTCACCCGCCATTAATTCTTTTTGTAAAAATAATTAATGAACGATACGAAGATTTATATGAAGAGAAGAGTTAGAGAGTTAAGAAAAAAAGATTATTTTGCTTTTTTAATATTTTATCAAGTTTATGGTAACTGCTATCCTGAGAATAATCCGTATATCTTTTACTGTTGTATTTTTTCTGACTTCATCCCCGACTATTATATTTTCCCAGACCAACGTTTTAATGCAGCACAACGATTTAAAAAGAACCGGATGGAACAGCAACGAAACGCAACTCACGCAAGCTAATGTGAGTAATGGAAATTTTGGTTTGATATTTTCCCGCAGTGTTGATGATCTGATTTATGCTCAGCCTTTGGTTGTATCCAATTTATCAATTGCCGGAGGAACGCATAATATAGTAATTACAGAAACGGTGAATAACAGTGTTTATGCTTTTGATGCGGATGATTCGAGTGTTACCAATCCTTACTGGCATGTAAATCTTACTTATAATCCCGGAACTTATCGTCCTATTCGCAATACTGATATGACTGGCGCCTGCGGCGGCGCTTACACAGACTTCAGCGGCAATATGGGAATCGTAGGAACTCCCGCGATCGACAGCGCTACTAATACGATGTATGTTGTTTCCCGAAGCGTAACGCTGGATGGGCAAACCTTTGTTCAATATTTGCATGCTCTTGATATAACTACCGGCGCAGAAAGATCGGGCAGCCCGGTTTATATAACTGCAACCTATCCTGGTACTGGTGATGGAAGCAATGGAAGTAATATTGTTCCCTTCGATGAACAAAGAGAAAATCCGAGGCCAGGTTTGTTACTTTATAAAGGAGTAGTTTATATTTCCTGGGCATCGCATTGCGATTGGACGCCCTACCACGGATGGGTTATAGGATATGATGCTTCAACACTTCAACAAAAATATGTTTACAATGATTCTCCGAACGGAACTCAGGGAGGCATCTGGATGAGCGGACAAGCGCCTGCAGTTGATGATAACGGATTTATTTATATAAGCACCGGCAACGGAACTGTTGATATTGCCACGGACACAACCGATCGCGGAGAAAGTTTATTGAAATTATCAACAGCGTCGGGCAATTTAAAAGTGGTTGATTATTTCACTCCTAACGATTATGACTATCTAAACCAACAGGATCTTGATTATGGCGTAGACGGAGTGATGCTGATCCCTAATTCAAATTTATCTCTCTCTGGCAGCAAAGAAAGTTATTTGTACCTCATAGACAACACCAAAATGGGTGGAATGAATGCAAATAACACAAACGTGTTGCAGCAGCTTAATATAAATGCATCCAGCACCGATTATAATAAATATATCCATGGGTCGCCTGTATATTATAATAATAACGGTAATGAGTATGTATATTGCTGGGCTGCCGGCGGATTTTTAAAACAGTTTCCTTTTTTGCGATCCACAATGCTTTTTGATACTTTGAATAAAATAGTTGGCAACACTACCTTGCCAACTGGCTTGCCGGGCGCTATGCTTGCAGTATCTTCCAACGGTTCGCAGCAGGGCACCGGAATTTTATGGACATCTCATCCTATATTCGGAGATGCCAACCACGGCACTGTTCCCGGAATTTTACAGGCTTTTGATGCAACTAATGTTCAGCATGAATTATGGAACACCAACATGAGCGGTAAAAGAGATTCTCTTGGAAGTTTTGCAAAATTTGTTGTTCCTACAGTTGCTAACGGTAAAGTGTATATGGCAACTTTTTCGAACAGACTTAATATATATGGGTTGAACCCTCCTCCGGTTTCTTCCTGCGCAACTACATTACCGTCTCTATGGCGAAGTGCGGATATAGGGTATGTGCTTTACCCCGGAGATGTTTGCTATGATACCGGAACGTTCACCATTACCGCATCAGGCGATGACATATGGAATAATGCCGACGCTTTTCACAATGTATACCAGCCTTCATCGGGCGGCAATATAGAAATGATCGCGCGCGTGGTTTCTATTCAAAATACAGACCCGTGGGCAAAATGCGGAATAATGTTTCGTTCAAATCTTGACCAGGGATCGCCAAATATTTTTATGGCTGTTACATCTGGCAATGGCGTTGCTTTTCAAAATCGCGCAACACAAAATGGAATAAGTACCAGCCAAACTCAAGGAGGATTTAATGCGCCTTATTGGGTTAGAGTTTTGCAATTCGGCAATCAATATGTGGGTTATATCTCTGCTGATGGTAACAACTGGGTTCCGTTCGATTCAGTTATTGTTGCTCTCGGTTCTTATCCTTATATATCGCTTGCTTATACAACACACAATAATGCACAACTCGGAACTGCAGTTGTAGATAATGTTTCAATAATAGTTCATGATTCCGTTTCTTCTGAATTAATAAATTTCACTGCAAAAAATATCAACAATAAATATGCGCAACTCACCTGGACAACCACCAGCGAAATAAACACAGCATATTTTGAAATTGAACGCAGCACGGATACAACAAATTTTCAACCTATAGGAACAGTTGCCGCGCAAGGCGCATCTGCATATTCGCATGATTATTCATTTAATGATATGAATCCTTTTGGCGGAGTAAATTATTATCGCCTGAAGCAAGTGAACGCAGACAGCAGCTTTACTTATTCTAAAATCGTTTCAGTAACATTTAATTTTTCAAACATTGTAATATTTCCGAATCCCTCTACAGGGCAAATCTATATTCAGAACAATGTAAATTTCAATAACGCGCAACCACTAAGCATTGAAATAATCAACAGCATAGGCCAGGTTTTGTTACGACAAACAGGAGCAACCGGAAATATTATTACACTCACTCTTGCGCCAAATATTCAAAATGATGTATACATAGTTAAAGTGATTAACGCAAAAGGCGATGTGCAGGCAAGAAAGATTTTTGTAAACCGGTAACCAGTTGCTAATAACCAGTAACTGGTTTATTTCTTTCCCTGGAAAAAACCAAACTGCGTCAATATCTCTTTTAAAATTTTTATTCGCACGGTAACTACATCAATATTTTTGTCTGCCGATTCAATATTCAACACAAAAAAATATGGATGTTTATTTTCTTCAATCCATCCGACAACCCAACCGATTTCTTTTCCATTTTCTCTATTACTCAAACCTGTTTTATAGCTGAGTTTATAATTTGCATTCTCTTCTCTCAACATAACTTTGCGAACTATTTCCTGCGTGCGATTATAAAATGGAAGCTGATCAAAATATAATCTTTTCACTAATCCCAATTCTTCATCTGCAGTAATTTTTAAACGATTATTCAGCCAGAAAGAATCAATCGGTCCGCTAATATTTTTATTTCCGTAGCCTAAGGAGTCGATCCATTTTTGCATGGTATCACGCCCGATTCTTCTTGCCACTTCCTGGTAATATGGTACGGCGGAAACTCTGAACGCTTCGGCCATGGTGAGATCTTTATTCCAATCCGGGTTCCATCTTTTCACACCGTCCCATTTGATCACCATATTTTCATCTGTGATTTTTCCGGTTTGCAAACCGATTAATGAATTCACAATTTTAAAAGTGGAAGCAGGAGTATAAGCGCTGTCGCGATAACGTTTCAGATTATAAACCGTTACATGACCCTGACCGTTATCAAACAATCCGAAACAACCGGTTACGTTTGCATCGTCAAAATATTTTTTCAAACTGTCATCTTCCGTAACAGTATTGCGTGTACAGGAAAAGAAAGTAAAAAATAAAAAGTAAAAAGTAAAAATGAGTTTTCGCATGAAAAAAATTTTAGCAAAAATAGGGTGTGGGAATTGATAATTGAAAATGGATAATTAGTACTTCATTTATCGTTCATTGTTCATTATTCATTGTTCACTGTTAATTATTATCAGAAGTCTATCTTTGCAGATATATGGAAGCACGCAAAAAAAATATCAGGCATTTAAGTCAGGCAGACGTTGAAAAATATATTGAAGATATCGGCGAAAAAAAATTTCGTGCAAAACAAATTTGGGAATGGTTATGGCTTAAGCATGCGCAGGGTTTTGATGATATGACCAACTTGAGTAAAGAATTGCGCAGCAGGTTATCCGAAGATTTTTCTTTTCCGGCTTTAAAAATTGATGCAACACAATATAGCGCCGATGGAACTATTAAAAGTCGTTTTAAAACTTTTGATAATCATTTGGTGGAAGGAGTTTTGATACCAACTGAAGAAAGAAAAACAGCTTGCGTTTCTTCACAAATCGGTTGTTCGCTGAGTTGTAAATTTTGCGCAACAGGTTATATGGAAAAGAAGCGCAACCTGGACTATGATGAAATTTATGATGAAGTTGTTTTAATTAATCAGCAGTCGCTTCGCGTGTACGAAAAAAAAATATCGAATATTGTTTTTATGGGAATGGGTGAACCGTTGCTTAATTATAAAAATGTTTTAAAAGCTATTGATAGGATAACTTCTGCTGATGGATTAGCTATGAGTCCGAAACGCATTACCGTTTCAACGGCTGGTGTTGCAAAAATGATTAGACAATTGGGAGATGATAAAGTGAAATTTAAACTTGCGTTATCGTTGCATGCAGCTAACGATAAAAAACGTCACGAGATAATGCCGATCAATGATACGAATAATATCAAATCGCTTGTTGACGCGCTGAATTATTTTTATAAACAAACAGGCAATGAAATAACATTCGAATATATTCTTTTTAAAAATTTTAATGATTCGTTGCAGGATGCTGATGAGTTAATAAAAATCTACAGGCAGGTTCCGGCAGATTTAATAAATATTATTGAATACAACCCGATTGATGCAGCTTCGTTTTCAAAACCGGATGATGAAACTGTTGAAAAATTTATGCAACACCTCACAAAAAACAAAGTGAATGCGAGGCTAAGAAAAAGTCGCGGTAAAGATATTGATGCTGCTTGCGGACAGTTGGCTAATAAAAATTAAAGTATCTCTCACAAAGGCGCGGAGGCGCAATATTTCAAAGCGGAAAAATTTAATGAATTATTTTATAACCCAAAATTCTCCACTCGTGGAGAATGCGCGGGAGATGAGGTGATCTTTTCGGTGAGCACCTCAATTTAATAGGCGATTAAACAAAACGAAAAATTAAACTTGCAAAAGCTTAATCGGTCTTACCTACTCCTAAAAAATATTTTACAATGAAAAAATTTTTATCATTTTCCGTAATCGTACTTTTTTTCTGCGCAGCAAATGCACAGACTACGGATAATGCAAATAACACGAGCGATTCATCACGACATCATTTCATGCATCGTGAATGGAACAGAAATGGAAAAGATTCTTTGCACCGACAATTTGGACGAAACCGCGATGAAGCTATGAATCGTTTTGGTTCGCGTAACCACATGAACAGATTCCGTTCGTTTAACAGAAGCAGATCCGGATGGGCGCGTGCAAATCATTTGCATTTCACTCCGGAGCAACGTAAGCAAATGCGCGCAATCAATGAAGACTACAGAAAAAAATCGCAGGATTTGTACAAGCAGGATAATATAACACTGCTGGAATATAAATCGCAATTACTCGCTTTGCAAAAAGATAAGAAAAGCAAATTGCAAAATTTGCTGACGGCTGATCAAAAAAGTGAAGTTGAAAAATGGAAAAAACATGCTGCCGAAGAAATGCAGGTAAGAGCAGCTGCACATCTTGAAAGAATGAAAATCAAACTCAATCTTTCTGATGAACAAACTGCAAAAATAAAATTGCAGCAAAACGATTTTCGTTCGCAAATGAAAACGATTCATCAAAATGATAATTTATTGCCGTATCAAAAAAGAGATCAGATGAAAGCATTATTAGCTAAGCGCCAGGATGCGATGAAATCTGTGCTTACGCCCGAACAATTTTCGCAATTTGAAAAAATGCATAAACAAAGATTTGGAGAAAGATTTGATAGGAATAATATGAATTGATGTTTGGTAATCGTTAGCAGAAGCCGCGCAATTTGCGTGGCTTTTTTTATTTAGAGATTAGGAATTTAAACCAGGGTTGAATAGAAAATCAACAGTACAAGAGTGCGACGCAAGAATGCTCAATAGAATTCCAATGCCGGAAACAAAATATAATTTCAAAAATAGAACGGGTTAATTCAATACTTTTGCGCAACTGTTGTAAAACAGCAAATATTATGAAAAGGAAAACAGACAATTTCAACAAGTTTTTTGATAAGAAAAAAAATAGCGCGATTAAAGAAGAAATAAAGCAGGAAAAGCGCGCAGAAAAAAAAGAAAGAAGGCTGGCGATTGAAAAAAGATTTGAAGAAAAAAGGAAACAGTCGACGGTAAACAGTCAACGGTCAACGGCCGATAATCAGCGATCAACAAATAATTCGGAAAATTTTCCTCTCAACAAATACATTGCGCATTGCGGAATATGTTCTCGTCGCGACGCTGCAGAATTAGTAAAGCAGGGAAAAGTTTTGGTGAATGAAAAATTGGTAACGGAACCCGGAACAAAAGTTTCTTCATCGGATATTATTAAAGTGAACGGCAAAAAAATATCCATCTCAAAAAATCTTGTTTATATTCTTTTAAACAAACCCAAAGACTATATTACAACAACAGAAGATCCGCAGGGAAGAAAAACTGTTTTACATCTTATAAGAGGAGCGACAACTGAACGGGTATATCCTGTTGGAAGATTAGACAGGAATACCTCCGGGGTTTTATTGTTGACGAATGACGGAGAACTTGCGCAAAAGCTGGCACATCCGAAACACGAAATAAAAAAAGTGTATCATGTTACTTTGGATAAATCACTTTCGAAAGATGATTTTGATAAAATTGCATCCGGAATAGAATTGGAAGATGGATTGGCAAATGTTGATGCAATAGCTTATGCAGATGCAAAAGATAAAACGCAAGTAGGACTTGAAATTCATAGCGGGCGCAATCGTATCGTTCGCAGAATTTTTGAATCGTTAGGTTATGATGTGAGAGGTTTGGATCGTGTAATGTATGCAGGGCTCACAAAAAAAAATGTACAGCGCAGTAAATGGCGTTTGCTAACGGAAAAAGAAATACGGATTTTAAAATACCTCAATTCTTCTGTCAAATAAATTTCGTGGCAAAAATCTTTTTAGACATCCTTTTTGAAAATGATGATTTTGTTGCAATAAACAAACCGCCGGGTTTATTAAGTATTCCTGCAAGTGATGGAAAAGATATCTCACTTAAAGATTTATTAAAAGAAAAGTACAGTAACATTTTTACAGTTCATCGTCTTGACAGAGAAACAAGCGGGGTAATTGTGTTTGCAAAAAACGAAACGGCGCATAAATTTCTTTCTCAGGAATTTGAAAGCAGGGAAGTGATAAAAATTTATTTGGGAATTGTGCATGGAATTTTAGCGCAGAAAAAGGGGAGTGTTAATGTTGCTATTGAAAAACATTCTTCCAAAAAAAATATAATGGTGGTGAATAAAAAAGGCAAACCATCATTAACAGATTATGAAGTTATAGAAGAATTTGGATCGTATTCTTTGGTGCAATTTCAAATTCATACAGGTCGTACGCACCAGATAAGAGTACATATGCAGCATCTGGGTCATCCGGTTGTTTGTGATGATTTATATGGTAACGGGCAGCCAGTTTTAATTTCTTCGTTCAAAAAAAAATTTAAACTTTCGAAATCAGAGGAAGAAGAAAAACCGGTTTTGTCGAGGCTTGCGCTACATTCTTCTTCAATAAGTTTTAAAGATGCTAACGGTAATGCATATATAATTGAAGCGCCGTTGTTAAAAGATATGAAAGCGTTATTGCAACAGTTAAGAAAATGGAGCAGATGATTTATTGTTATTAAAATCTTCTTTTAAGAACAACAAAGTCTTTTGAAATTCTTGCAGACATTACTCCGGTTGTATCAAGATTTCCTTCTTTGAGATTGACATTAAATTCACAGTCGTAAAATGTAGAATCTTCAAAATAAACAACACTTAATACAGTGAACCTGGTTCTGGTTGTGTCCAATCCTTTTTTATTAGTAAGAAATGCTTTCATTGTTGTTTTTAATCGGTCCTCAACATAATTCTTTGACACGTGTCTTTTGCAGGCCGCAAAAGTGAAAACCAATAAAATAATCGCAATTACTTTCATGTAAATAAAAAATTTTCGCTACTAAATTAGAATATTAATGATGCAAAAAATCAAATAGATGATTTGATTTTTTCGAAATTAATTTTAGAAACTTCTTATGAAATTGTACGTATAGTGTGAGAATTACACATTAGTAAATCAGGAATTCTGTAAAGAAATAGTTAAAAAAATATTATTTATTTTTCAGTTTATATGTAAATTACATTTAGTTTTATACTGTTTTATTACAATTAAAAACACTACTCTGCTTATGCCATTCAAAACTAACGTACTTGCCAGGTATGCCCTTGCAGTACTATTGCTATCATTCAGCTTAAACACAATTGCTCAAAAAACTGTTACTGGTAGAGTTACCAGTAATTCGGACAAGCAAGCTCTTCCCGGTGCAACCATCCAAGTTAAAGGGACAAAGACCGCTACACAAACAGGTGTGGATGGAAGTTTTTCCATAAAAGTTCCGAAGGACAACAGTATAATTTCCATTTCCGTTGTTGGATTTGAAAGGATGGAAATTGGTCTTGCTGGAAAAACTGATCTTGGAGAAATCCCACTGATACAATCAACATCTACTCTTAATGATGTTGTTGTAACCGGCTACACTGCCCAGAGGAAAAAAGATATTACTGGCGCGGTTGCTGTAGTTAATGTAAAGGATATGAAATCCATTTCTTCGGGCACTCCTGAGCAAATGCTCCAAGGGCAGGCATCTGGAGTAAATGTTATTTCTTCCGGTGTTCCCGGCGGATATACACAAATAAATATCCGGGGTATCACATCGTTCGGAAATAATGATCCATTAGTAATCATTGATGGAGTGCAGGCAAGTTTTCATGATATCAATGCCACCGATATAGAATCAGTTCAGGTTCTTAAAGATGCAGGCTCCGCAGCGATATATGGCGTGCAAGGTTCTAATGGAGTTATCATCATCACAACAAAAAGAGGTAAGGCTGGTAAAACAACAATCAGCTACGATGCTTTTTATGGTACACAAAGGCCGCTTGGGGGTAATCCGTTTCATTTGTTAAACACAAATGGCTTGCTTCAACTTACTCAACAGGTTGATCAAAGATCAGGCGCTACAAGTCAGCTCTACGGAACTTCGTTTACTGTGCCTGACTTCATGTACAATAGCAGTGCGGGCCCACATACGGCTAATGCAGGAGATCCTGCTGTGGCTGACTCATTATATAATTTTGATGCAGGTAATCCCAACAATGATTATTTAATCGCTGCTAGTAATAAAACCGGCACAGACTGGTTTCATGAAGTATTCAAACCAGCGCCTTTTCAAAGTCATACTATAACTGCCAGCGGTGGTTCGGACAAATCGTCTTTTTTGTTTTCTCTTAATTACTTGAATCAACAAGGAACTCTCATTAATACTTTTTTGAAAAGATACGCTGCGAGAATGAATACTACTTTCAACGTCAAGAAAAATGTTCGGATCGGTGAAAACGCATACGTTTTCTATAAACAAAACCCACCTGTAACAAATCAAAATGAAGGAGCAGAAATTTCTTATATTTATCGTGAGCAACCGATAATCCCTGTATATGATATTGGTGGGCATTATGGTGGAACATTTGATGGACCAGAATTAGGAAATGGGCATAATCCTGTTGCAGATCTTCAACGTACAGGAAATAACAAATATAATACGTGGGATGTAATAGGTAATGTATTTGCTGAAGTGGATATTCTAAAACATTTTACAGTGCGCACAAGTGCAGGAGGTACTATTGATAACCAATATTCCTGGAATTTTACCCCGAATGATTATAATGATGTTGAATCACATACCAGCTTAAATGCTTTTAGCGAACAATCTCAATATAACAGCACTTTGCTTTGGACAAATACACTTGCTTACACAAATGTGTTTGCTGAAAAGCATTCTGTGAAATTATTAGTCGGAAGTGAATCAAAAAGTCAATATGGAAGAGGTGTAGGCGGCGGCGGTAACGCTTTGTACAGCGAAAACCCGAACTATTGGTTGTTGAGTAATGCTACGAGTAATATAAGTAACTACAGTTATGCTTACAAAAATAATTTGTTTTCCATTTTTGGCCGTCTTGATTATGAATATAACGAGAAGTATTTGTTAGCAGCAACAATACGTCGCGACGGAGCTTCTGTGTTAGGGGCTAATGACACTTACGGTACTTTCCCTTCAGTCTCGCTTGGCTGGAGAATTTCCAACGAAGAGTTTATGAAGAGTATCACATGGATAAACGACTTGAAATTAAGAGGAAGTTGGGGTAAACTAGGATCTATTAATAACGTTAGTGCTAATAACCAGTTTAATTTGTATGGACAAAACTTTCAGAACTCATACTATGATATAAACGGAACAAACAATACAACAGTAGGTGGTTTTTACCAGACTCAAATTGGAAACCCAAACACACAATGGGAGCAGGATAAAATAACAAATATTGGATTGGATGCCGTTTTATTCAATAATAAAATTGATTTCTCTGTTGAGTATTATGATAAATCAGTGAGTGGACTTTTGCAACAAGCACAATTCCCTGCTGTCGGTATTGGTAATGCTACTTTCCCTGTTATCAACTATGCATCTATAAAAAATACTGGTGTTGATCTTTCAGCAACTTATCATGGCGTTGTTAATAATGATATCAAATTCAATATCGGTCTGAACGTAACATCGTATAAAAATGAAGTAATCAGTGTTCCGGGTACTGGATATTTTGATGCCGGTGGTTCACGTATCGGTAGCTTTGCCCGCAATGAAGGGGGGCATCCGGTTGGCGCATTCTTCGGCTACCAGGTTATCGGGATTTTCAATGATTCCAGTGAAGTTACAAAAGCACCTGTGCAACAGGATGCTGCTCCGGGAAGATTCAAATATCTTGACGTGGATAAGAATGATACAATTAGTGCGGCAGACAGAACTTTCTTTGGCAACCCAAATCCTAAATTCACATACGGTATTAACCTGAATGCAAGTTATAAAAACTGGGATTTCACTGCTATATTTTACGGAGTTTATGGAAATGATATTATTAATTATGTGAAATACTGGACTGATTTTTATGATGCCTTTGCCGGTAATAAAAGCACGGATTTGTTGAATAATTCATGGCTCCCAAACAGAACAAATGTAAAAATACCAGAAGCGCAAAATGCATCTACGTTCAGTACCGATGGAGTACCCAATTCATTCTTCATGGAAAAAGGTTCTTTCTTCAGATGTAAATCAATGATCCTCGGTTATAATCTAACGAACCCCGGTATATTGAGACGTGTAGGTATTGACAGATTCAGGATTTATTTCCAGGTAGCTAATTTGTTTACTATTACTAAGTATAGCGGTTTGGATCCGGAATTACAAAGTTCAGGAACAAATGCAAACAATGCGGGTAATAACCCAAGCTATGCATACAGTTCTTCCTTTGGAATTGATTATGGAAATTATCCTAATAATCAAAAAAGCTTTCTTGTTGGCGTAAACCTTTCATTTTAATTTTAGCATGAACATACAATAATAAATTTCTAAGTATATGAAAAAAATAAATTATAAAATAGTATTACCGGTAATAGCAGGAATTATATTGCTGGTGTATGCTTGTTCTAAAAGTTTTGTAACCGTGCCGAATTTAGGGGGCCTTAGCCAGGCGACTCTTGCAAATAAAGCAGGTGTTGAGGGGCTGTTGATTGGAGCCTACTCCATGCTTGATGGAATTGGTGATGCCGGTACTTCGGGTACCCCCGCTCTTGTCGATGCCACAGGCGGGGTATGGGAAACTTCGGCTGATAACTGGATATATGGAAGCGTTGCAGGCGGAGATGATCATAAAGGTTCTGATCCCGGTGATCAACCGGATATTGTTCCAATTCAATATTACAGTGAAACTGCAGCGAATGGTTTTTTTGATGACAAGTGGATAACCCTGTATGATGCTATTCAGCGTTGCAATAACACAATTCGTACAATGCGGCAGGTAACTGATGGATCGATGACGCCTGCAGATACTACTGAAGTAAGAGCAGAAGCTCTTTTCTTGCGTGCATTATATCATTTTGAAGCAAAAAAAATGTGGAATAATATTCCCTATGTAGATGAGTCAATTGATTTTGGCAGCAATAATTATCTGATACCAAATACAACTGATGCATGGCCTATGATAGAAGCTGATTTTAATTATGCAATTGCGAATCTTCCTGCTATACAAACTTCTGTAGGCAGAGCTAACGTCTGGGCCGCAAAAGCTTTTTTGGCTAAGGTTTATATGTATGAAAATAAATTTTCAGATGCGGCTACCTTATTGTTAGATGTAATTAATAACGGTATGACTCCGACAGGAGCTAAATATGCGCTTTTGCCTAAGTACGGAGATAATTTTGATGCAGCACATAAAAATAGTGCAGAATCTATTTTTGCTGCGCAAAATTCTGTTGAACCTGGTGCTAATGGAGCAAATGGTAATGTTGGGGACGTATTAAACTTTCCATATGGGGGACCCTCTACATGCTGTGGATTTTACCAACCTTCATATAGTCTTGCAAATTCTTTTAAAGTTGACGCAACAACAGGGCTTCCTTTGTTAGACGGAAGTTATAATAATGATGATCTCTTAACCGATGAAGGATTGCCAGCTGCTACTGCCGGTACAGATTGGTTTGTAATAGATCCGAGACCTGTTGATCCACGTTTAGATTATTCGGTAGGAAGGAGGGGAATTCCTTATTTGGATTGGGGACTTGATCCAGGCGCATCATGGGTACGTAATCAGGCGAGTGCCGGTCCTTATCTTCCTATAAAATATATAGTAAGACAATCAGAACAAGGAAATTTATCCACACAGTATGGTGGTTGGGCAGTTAACCAGGCAACCGCTGATAATTATGTTTATATCCGCTTATGCTAACGTATTACTATGGTATGCAGAATGTGCGGCACAAGCAAACGATTTAGCTACGGCTACAACATATGTGAATTTGGTTCGCGCAAGAGCTGCTGATACTGTTGGTTGGGTACACCAATATCTTGACAACACCAATCCATCAAAAGGATTTTATACAGATAATGGTCATCTTGCGGCTAATTACAAGATCGGATTATATCCAACTTTCCCGGATCAGGCAACAGCTCTTTCTGCTATTTATTTTGAAAATAAATTAGAGTGTTCCTCCGAAGGTCATAGATTTTTTGACCTCGTTCGTTGGGGAACAGCTGTTACTGAGTTAAATGCTTATATACAGCATGAGTCTACTTTTAATCATATACCACCAAACGTTACATATCCTGGTGGCTCCAGTAACCTTCCAGTATGCTGCCAGCCAGCTACTATATTTTGTTAACGGGTGCAACATTTACTGCATCGCATGGAATATATCCTATACCGCAAGCACAGATCGATGCCAGTGTCAGAGGAGGTAAATCTTCTCTTACACAAAACCCGGGATATCAATAATATTTTTTTAAAAAATTTAATAGTGAAAGGTAGAGCTTAATCGTTCTACCTTTACTTTTTTTTGAGGGATCTTCTTTATTCAGAAAACTATTTTTTTCATAAATTCATTCGTGAAAATATATTTCTAATGCAATTTGCTGCAAGACTATTACTCTGTTGTTTTATACTATCTGTTTTTATAACATCCTGTCATAATCGGAAGAGTTTATTTGAGATGATTCCATCAGAACATTCTGGAGTACATTTTAATAATGAGATTGCAGATAACGATTCGGTCAATATAATGCGTTTTCAAAATGTTTATAATGGCGGTGGTGTCGGAGTAGGCGATTTTAATAATGATGGATTGCAGGATATTTATTTTACAGGTAATCTTGTATCAAACAGATTATACCTGAATAAAGGCAACTTCGAATTTCAGGATGTAACTAAAGAAGCAAACGTTGACGGTAATGGCGAATGGTGCAGAGGAGTTTCAGTTGTTGATATCAACAATGATGGGTGGCTTGATATTTATGTTTGCGCTACAATGAAAAAAGATCCTTCCAAAAGAAAAAATTTATTGTATATAAACCAGGGAGCGGATAAAAACGGAATTCCTCATTTTAAAGAAATGGCTGCCGAATATGGATTGGATGACACTACCTATTCTACAATGGCAGTTTTTTTCGATTATGATAACGACGGCGATTTGGACATGTACTTAGCCGTAAATGATATCA
The DNA here is from genome assembly GCA_963774065.1 of Chitinophagia bacterium. GTDB lineage: Bacteria > Bacteroidota > Bacteroidia > Chitinophagales > Chitinophagaceae > Puia. The sequence goes on along the minus strand of CAVZDO010000003.1, from coordinate 160,464 downwards.
AGCAAAATGAAAACCCTGATCTTTTCAGACCAATTGTAAAAGATGGCACAGGATCCAGCACCGGCAGATTGTACAGAAATGACTGGAGCGATTCATTGAAACACCCTGTATTTACAAATGTTTCCAAACAGGCCGGAATTACTATTGAAGGATACGGACATGATGTAACGATAGCAGATATCAACAAAGATGGATGGAAAGATATTTATGTATCAAATGATTTTATCTCGAACGATCTTCTTTATATAAATAATCGCGACGGAACATTCACCGAAAAATCGCAATCTTATTTTAAACATACTGCTGCAAACGGAATGGGGCAGGATATTGAAGACATCAATAACGATGGCTTGGCTGATATTGTTGAATTGGATATGAGTCCTGAAGATAATTACAGAAAAAAAATGATGCTGAACGGCAACAGGTACTTGAATTATCAAAACAGTGATCAGTTCGGATACACCTATCAATATGTGCGCAACAACTTGCAATTAAATATGGGTCCGAGAATCGGCGAGAATGATTCTATCGGCGATCCTATTTTTGGTGATATAGGTTTTTATTCAGGAATTGCCGAAACCGACTGGAGCTGGACGCCGATGGTAACAGATTTTGATAATGACGGTTATCGGGATATAATAATCACAAACGGTTTCCCAAAAGATGTAACTGATCATGATTTTATTTCTTTTCGAAACAGAGCAACAAATCTTGTTTCTACAAAAGATTTATTAAAGGCAATTCCTGAAGTGAAGCTTCATAAATATGCTTACAAAAACAATGGCGATCTAACGTTCACGGATATGTCAAAAGATTGGGGATTGACAACTCCTGCTTTTTCTAACGGAGCTGCCTATGCGGATTTAAACAATGACGGAGCTATGGATTTGATCATTAATAACATTAACGATGAAGCCATGATATTTCGTAACACCGCAAGAGAAAATGATAAAGAAAGCAATCATTACTTACAAATTAAATTAAGTGGTGACAGCTTAAACCGAAATGGATTTGGTGCGTGGATTGAATTGCATTACGATCATGGAAAACAACAGGTTTATGAATACACTCCTTATCGCGGATATTTGTCAACCATTCAGGATATAGCGCATTTTGGTTTGGGAAATATACAGGTTGTAGATTCTGTTATTGTAAAATGGCCAAATTATAAAATGCAATTGCTTCGCAATGTAAAGACAGATCAGGTGTTGAAAATAAATATAAGAAATGCTGATCTTACATATTCTTTCAAACAAAATTCAATAGCAACAAATTCACTTTTCAAAGAAGTAACAGATTCCGTAAATATTCATTACAAGCAACAGGAACGTGACTATATTGATTTCAATGTTCAAAAATTACTGCCACATAAGTTGTCGGAATATGGCCCCGCATTGGCTGTTGGAGATATTGATGGAAATGGTTTAGATGATATTGTAACCGGCGGATCTGCATTTTACAGTGCGCAAATTTTTTTGCAGCAGCCCAATGGTAAATTTATTCAAAAAGCATTACTGAATGATATTGATGCAAAAAATAAAATTGCGGATGATGAAGGCATTTTATTATTTGATGCAGATGGCGACGGGGATTTAGATTTGTATATCTGCAGTGGTGGCTATGAAAACGCAGCCAATAGCAGCGCTTACCAGGATAAATTATACATCAACGACGGCAAAGGAAATTTTACATTGGATTCAACTGCATTGCCAAAAAATTTTACGAGTAAATTTTGTGTTCGTGCGGCAGATTATGATCATGATGGCGATTTGGATTTATTTATTTCCGGAAGAGTTGAACCGGGAAAATATCCGCAACCAGTTTCAAGTTTTATTTATCGCAACGATTCGAAAAATGGTCATGTGAAATTTACCGATGTTACCAACGAAGTAGCGAAAGATTTGAATAATATCGGAATGGTGTGCGATGCTATCTGGACAGATTTTGATAATGATGGTTGGCCTGATTTAATTCTCGCAGGAGAATGGATGCCTGTTACGTTTTTAAAAAATGATAAAGGTATTTTTAAAAATGTTACCTCATCATCCGGAATTGGTAATCAAACAGGCTGGTGGAATACTATTGTTGCAGGTGATTTTGATAATGATGGCGACATAGATTACATCGTAGGTAATCTTGGTAAAAATTCTTTTTATCGCGCAAGCGAAAAATATCCTGCTCGTGTTTATGGAAAAGATTTTGATAATAATGGGATATACGATATGATTACATCATTATATCTTCCTGATAAAAACGGAGATAAAAAAGAATTTCCTGCAGAAACGCGGGATGATTTGTTGAAACAAATAAATGCTATGCGGAAAAAATTTCCTGATTATAAATCTTACGCAGTTGCAACAATGGACAAGGTTCTCAGTGAAGAACAAAGAAAAGGCGCAACAATATTAGCGGCAAATAATTTTCAAACTTCTTATATAAGAAATGATGGCAACGGAAAATTTACAATGATGCCATTGCCGGCGCAAGCGCAGTTTTCTCTGGTAAACGGAATGGTTGCGGAAGATTTTGATGGCGATGGAAATCTTGATGTGGTATTGAATGGAAATGATTATGGAACCGAAGCTTCAGTTGGCAGATATGATGCAATGAACGGATTATTTTTAAAAGGCGATGGCAAAGGAAATTTCAGTCCGGAAACTATTTTACAAAGTGGAATTTTTATACCTGGCAATGGAAAAGCATTAGTAAAATTAAAAAGTGCAAACAACAAATGTTTATTAGCTGCAGGGCAAAACAGAGGTCCGCTCAAAATTTTTGAATTGAAAAAAAATATTAATTGCATTGCTATGCAACCTTCGGATGTTGAAGTAATATTGAAATATAAAAATGGGTTATCACGAAAGCAGGAATTATACAATGGTTCATCTTTCTTATCGCAGTCGTCAAGATTTTTAAATATTGACGATAATATTCTGTCTGCTGAAATAATTGATAATAAAGGGAAGAAACGAAGTTTGAATTTTCGTTGATTTTATTTTTGCAATTTGCATTTATCTTGCACTAACAATTTATTTTAACGATAATGTTCACTGCAGCTCCATGGTTATTATTTGCTTTGCTTTCTGCTTTGTTTGCAGCATTAACAGCTATTTTTGCCAAAGCCGGATTGAAAAATATTGATTCCGATCTTGCAACAGCAATTCGCACTGCAATCATTTTACTAATTACATGGTCAGTTGTTTTTTTCAAAAAAACTACAAATGAATTGCCGTCATTATCAAAAAGCAATTGGATATTTTTAATATTATCAGCTATTGCAACAGGCTTGTCGTGGTTATTTTATTACAGAGCATTGCAATTAGGGAAAGCTTCGGAAGTGAGCGTTATTGATAAAGGCAGCTTACTATTTGTAGTGCTCTTATCTTTTTTATTTTTAAAAGAGCCAATTACGCCTAAATTATTATTGGGTGTGGCATTGGTTTTTGCAGGAATGATTGTTGTGATCTGGAAATGAGAAAATATATTTACGCAAAAAAATTTTTTTAAAATACTGTTTTAAAAATTTCATTTAGCAAATATGACAATCAATATTAGCGACTGCCGTAGCCAATATATTTATACGTTGTGCTGCACCCGCTTCTTTGTGAAGAGCAAGATGTAACAGCAATTGCTGCAAATGCAATTAATGCAATAATTAAAAATGCTTTTTTCATTTTTGTGGTATTTTAATTGTTGATTTAGCTGGTATTTCCAGGTAATCCATAGGGGAGAACATTAAAACAGGTGTACGGTTGATCGAGGATATAGAAAGGAAATGAACAAGAGAAATCAAAATAAATACAAAAAAATCAAAAATGCAAGTTAAAAGCCTTTCTTTTTAAAATAGAAATTAAGACCTTGACTTTGAATATTTACAGTTTACTATGAACGTACATTTTATTGCAATTGGTGGAAGTGTTATGCATCAGCTGGCAATTAGCTTAAAGAAAAAAGGATATGCTGTTGCCGGAAGTGATGATGAAATATTTGAGCCTGCTAAAACCAATTTGCATATCGAAAATTTATTGCCGGAAAAGAATGGATGGTTTGCAGATAAGATTCACACAAATTTAGATGCAGTTATTTTGGGAATGCATGCAAGGCAAAATAATCCTGAATTGCAAAAAGCTAAAGAACTTGGATTAAAAATTTATTCGTTTCCGGAATACATTTACCAGGAAAGCAAAAATAAAATACGCGTGGTTGTTGGTGGCAGTCATGGAAAAACTACAACCACAGCAATGATCATGCATGTTTTAAAACAAACAGGTATTGATTTTGATTACCTCGTTGGCGCAAAGCTGCAGGGTTTTTCTGAGTCGGTAAAAATAAGTGATGCACCGATTATAATTTGCGAAGGAGATGAATATCCCGCAAGTGTTATTGAAAAGCGGCCGAAATTTCACTTTCTTTTTCCTCATGTTGCAATTATCACCGGCATTGCGTGGGATCATATCAATGTATTTCCCACGTTTGATAATTACCTGGAACAATTCAAAATTTTTATTGGCAAAATAGAACCGGGTGGAATATTAATTTATAATGAAACAGATCAGGTTTTGAATGATCTTATTCTTGATGGGAAAGATTCTGTCAGAAAAATTCCTTACGATATTCCTTTGCACACAACAAAAAATGGCAAAACTATTATTCAATTAGAAGGGGAAACCGCAGAGTTAAAAATTTTCGGCAATCATAATCTTTTAAACCTACATGCCGCGTGGTATGCTTGCAAAGAGTTAGGTGTTCAGGCAAATAATTTTGTTAAAGCAATCAGCAGTTTTACCGGTGCATCTAAAAGATTAGAATTGCTGGCTGCAAATAACGTAACAAATATTTATAGAGATTTTGCTCATGCTCCTTCAAAAGTAAAAGCAACAATTGATGCAGTAAAACAACAATTCCCGGACAGAAAATTAATTGCAGTTTTTGAATTGCATACCTATAGCAGCCTTAACGAACAATTTTTGGTGCAGTATGATAATGTAATGAGCAATGCAGATGCTGCTGTTGTATTTTACTCATCGCATGCGCTCGAATTAAAGCAGATGCCCCAATTGCCAAAAGAAAAAGTGTTAGAAGGATTCAATAAAAAAGAATTGATTGTTATAAATAAAAAAGAAGAATTGATGAAATGGCTTGCGCAACAATCTTACGAAAATGCTATCTTGCTGCTCATGAGTTCGGGTGATTATGATGGCGCAGATATAACTACATTTGTAAAACAAATTGTTGAATAGAAATACAAAATATTTCCGGCACCTTAAAAAGCCAAACTAATATTTCAGCTTGCATGTTACAACTTACACGACCACTTGCAGTAATTGATCTTGAAACAACAGGATTAAATCTTGGTACAGATCGTATTGTCGAAATTGCGATTGTAAAAATTACACCAGACACAAAAAAAACGGTTAAACGAAAATTAATTAATCCGGAAATGCCCATTCCTGCTGCATCATCGGCAATGCATGGAATTACAGATGACATGGTGAAAGATGCGCCAACTTTTAAACAAGTAGCAAATGAATTAAAGCAGTTTATTGAGAATTGCGATTTGGCAGGATATAATTCAAACCGGTTTGATATTCCTTTGCTTGCAGAAGAATTTCTACGCATCGGAATGGATTTTGATTGCAAAGAAAGAAGATTAGTTGACGTACAAAAGATATTTCATTTGATGGAGCAACGAACCTTAGGCGCTGCGTACAAGTTTTACTGCGATAAGCTTCTTGATGGGGCTCATGGAGCTGAAGCAGACGCTATGGCAACATGGGAGGTGTTGGAAGCCCAGGTTCTGAAATACCCGCAATTGGGCGATAATATAGAAAGCATAACTAAATTTACTGGCGAAGACCAAATTGTAGATTTTGCGCGAAGATTTACGCTTGAAAATGGAGTAGAAATATTTAACTTTGGTAAATATAAAGGCCGGGCTGTTGCCGATGTTTTAAAAGCCGAGCCACAATATTACGATTGGATGATGAAGGGCGATTTCCCTATGCACACCAAACAGAAACTTACCGAAATCCTAAATCGTACCCTGTTAAAAAAGGGATAAAAGAAAAAGGTGTTTGAATATTTGAATTTCTTGCACCTAAAAAATATTAATTTTATACACTAAGTTTTGCCCCCGTTTGGAAAAAATTGTTATTATACCAACCTATAACGAGAAGGAAAACATTGCTAACATTATTGAGGCGATATTTTCTCTGCAAAAGAATTTTCATGTTCTCGTTATTGATGACGGTTCGCCCGACGGCACGGCTTTGATTGTAGAAACACTTCGCACAAAATATCCCGATACATTATTTCTTGAAGAGAGGCCTAAGAAATCCGGCTTAGGCACAGCTTATATTTTCGGATTCAAATGGGCGTTGAACCGCGGATATAAATTCATTTTTGAAATGGATGCCGATTTCTCCCATAATCCAAACGACCTTCTGAAATTATATAACGCCTGCCAGAACGATGGTGCTGATGTAGCTGTAGGATCAAGATATGTGGTTGGCGGCGGTAATGTAAACTGGCCATGGGATAGAGTGCTTTTATCAAAAGGCGCATCAATTTATACTAAGCTCATAACCTGGATGCCGGTTCAGGATCCGACTGCCGGTTTTGTTTGCTATCGCAGAGAAGTTCTCGAAACAATTAATCTCGATGAAATTCATTTTGTAGGATACGCATTCCAGATAGAAATGAAATTTGCTGCCTGGAAATTAGGATTCTCCATTAAAGAAGTTCCAATAATTTTTGAAGATAGAAAATTCGGATCGTCAAAAATGAATAAAGGAATTGTAAAAGAAGGCATTCTTGGCGTGCTGAATCTTCGCTGGCAGAGTCTTTTCAAAAATTACCGCAAGCGCGTTAAAAATGATGTGGTTGAAATGTCTTCTTACTCCAATAATGTGATGGCAGAAAGTAAATAGCCACCTCACTTCATTATTAATAATTCACCATTCATTTATCTTTTGTTTTCTTTGCTTCCATGAAGAAAGCATTTATTCAATTGCATATTGCTGTTTTGCTCGCCGGCTTTACGGGAGTTTTAGGCAGACTGATTTCATTGAATGAAGGATTGCTTGTTTGGTACAGATTGATGATCGCAGCAGCAGCATTATGGATAATATCATTCTTTCAAAAAAAATTTCGATCTATTAGTCTAAAAGATATTCTTCGTGTGTTTGCAGTTGGTGCAATTGCAGCTATGCATTGGGTTACTTTTTATGGAAGTATAAAGTGGTCAAATGTTTCTATAGCTTTGGTTTGTTTTTCGTCCATCGGATTTTTTACTGCCTTGTTTGAACCTGCAATTTTTAAAACCAAAATAAATAAGCGCGAATTATTTCTCGGACTGCTTGCCGTTGCAGGCGTCAGTTTTATTTTTCATTTTGATCCATCATACAAAACCGGAATTATTGTTGGCTTAATATCTGCAATGCTCGGCAGTCTTTTTCCGATTCTTAATAAAAAATTATTGGTAAAAATTGATGTGCGTACAGTTACGTTGTATGAACTGAGCGGAGGTTTTTTATTTCTCTCGTTATTACTTCCTGTATATCTGCGATTATTTCCGGCCGATCATTTCATTCCGACAAAAGAAGATTTGTTTTGGCTTCTTATATTGGGCTTGTTTTGTACAGTGCTTGCATTTGGTTTTTCAATGCAGGCATTAAAAAAAATTTCTGCGTTCACCGTTAATCTTTCTTATAATCTTGAACCATTGTATGGAATTGCACTTGCATTTATTATTTATCGTGAAGATAAATTACTGAACTCCGGTTTTTATTTAGGCTTTTCCCTGATTATTATTTCTGTGATTTTGCAAAGCTGGCTTGTATATGCAGCATTAAAAAAAGCGAAATAGTTTTAGTAATTTTCATTTTTATTTACCTAACTAAAACTAACGACCATGAAAAGAATAACTCTATTCATTGCTGCAATATTATGTGCAGCAGTTTCTTTTAGCCAAATCAGTTATGGTTTAAAAGGAAGTTTAAATATCGCCAATCAATCAATACATGTAACAGAAGGTGGAATGTCGGGAAACGAAAGCGGGAGCTCAATTCCATCATTTCAAATAGGAGGGTTTGCCGATATTCATGCAGGAAAGAATTTTAGTTTCGCACCCGAATTATTGCTAAGCGGCGAGGGTACAAATCTTGCAGGAAGCGATCCTAATTCAGGAGAGCCTCTTACTGTAAAAATACGTCTCTATTATTTGCGTATTCCTTTAAACCTGCTTTATGAAACGGATATAAAAGGCGGTGCAAAATTTTTTATAGGTGCCGGACCTGATTTCGGATTTGGTTTATTTGGTAAAACTTCTGCCGGCTTTTCGTCACAAAATAGTTTTGAGGACAGTTTATTTAAGAGATTTGATTTTGGGTTGAATTTTATCAGTGGCGTTGAATTACAATCCGGAGTTCGGTTTAGCATCAACTACAATCTGGGACTATCTTCAATTATTGGCGATACATTTAACTCACTTATTGGTTCAACAGATGGAGTTGATGTAAAATGGCGTAACAGAGTGATAAGTTTTTCCGTTGGCTATGTGCTGAATAAAGGCAATAAAGAATAGTTGCACTAAGCTGCCTTCGATATATATCTTACCAAACTTCTTTTTGCAATTGGAAGAAGTGTTTCTTCCATAGGGAATTTTAATTCTGTTTCTATAGAATACACAGCCGGGTTTGGTAAATGTGATTTTACTTTTATTAATTCTGCTTTTATATTTTCGTAAGTGTTAACCATATTTCTTTCCCAACGATTAATAAATTCTGTTTTTATAGAACGATATTTTTCATCGTGCTTTTCAAAAAAACTTAAACGGTACTGGTAAACAAGTGTGTTTTGAAAAGAACCTTCGCTAAGAAAAAAATATCCTTCATTTATTTCGAGAGGAATAATACCAACAGGAAAAATTGTGAGCTTGTCTTCAACAAATTCATAAATTTCTGTTCCGTTGCTGATTGCTGTTTTCATTTCAGATGCTGAATAATTAATGATCTCTTCCAACTCCTGCATCAGGTCATCATCCTGTATCATTTGCTCGTACAACACCTGCAATTTTTCAATTTGAACGCCGTTTAATTTTTTGGGAAATTGTTCCTGCAAAAATTTTTTGTTTTCGCGGAACGCAACAAGATTATTGTAGTGGAAAATAATGTCCGATAGCTGCGGGTACAATTTATTTTGATCGAAGTACTTAGTTACTTCCTGCAAGTAGGCGAGGAGCGTATATTTTTTCAGCTCAAAATCAATATAGCCATCGGCGAACCAGGTTTCTGATAATGTTTTCATGGCTCTGGGTTTAGTTTGTGATTAATGAATTTACAAAACTTTGATTGTAATTCATAATGTGCGTTTATCCACATAATGTTAAAGATAATTGTTTCTCTCAAAGGCGCAGAGACGCAACGTAGCGCCGTAGCGCCTTTGAGAGAAACAGAAAATTTTATAGGTCTTGGGAATTGCTATTTATAAACCATAGCTGAATAGAAAACTAAATGTACAAGAGTGCGACGCAAGGATGATGCTATGAAAAACCGAAGCTGGTAACAAAAAAAGTCTGAACTGAGATTTGGGTAGATTGATATGATTAATAAGATTATAAGATCGCTTTCGTGTAATTCGTAAAAATTCGTGTAAAAGAATGCTAACGGTAATGTATACTCGTAAATTAAAAGTCTTTTGCAGGATTAAAATTTTCCAATTCATTTGCAATTGAGGTGAGAAATGTTGCGCCGAGACTTCCATCTATTATTCTGTGATCGTACGACAATGAAAGATACATCATATGCCGGATTGCGATGGAATCGCCTTGTGAAGTTTCAATAACAACCGGGCGTTTTTTTATTGCGCCAACTGCGAGTATTGCAACCTGCGGCTGATTAATAATTGGCGTGCCCATCAAACTTCCAAATGTGCCTACGTTGGTTAATGTAAATGTTCCGCCTTGCGTATCTTCCGGTCTTAGCTTGTTATTGCGCGCATTATCGGCGAGATTATTTACCTGTTTTGCGAGCCCGACTAAATTTAACTGATCGGCATTTCTGATAACAGGAACAATTAAATTTCCGTTTTGCAAAGCAGTTGCCATACCTATATTGATATCTTTCTTCACAATAATTTTATCGCCTTCAACGGAACTGTTTATTAAAGGATATTTTTTTATGCAGCGTGCAACAGCTTCAATAAATAATGGTGTAAAAGTTATTTTAGTGTTTTCTCTTTTTTCAAAATCTTTTTTAACTTTTTCGCGCCACTGCACTAAGTTGGTAACATCCGCTTCGGTAAAACTTGTTACGTGCGCGCTTGTGTGTTTGCTGCGAATCATATGCTCGGCAATCAACTTGCGCATGCGATCCATTTCAATAATTTCTACATTGCCGGAATAAGTTGTTAGCTGCCGCGAAATTTGCGATTGAAAAGGTTCGTCAGAAATAATACTTATCTCTTGTTGCCGGTTGCTTGTTGCGGGTTGCTCGTTATCAGAAACCGGTAACTTGTATCCAGCATCTCTTTTGCCAGAAATATATTCTAAAACATCTTTCTTAGTAACTCTTCCTTCATTACCTGTGCCGGGAATTTTTTCCAGTTCAGTCAAACTCACTCCTTCATTAGCGGCGATATTTAAAACAAGCGGAGAATAAAAACGATTTTTATTTGTATGCCATGATGCATGTTGCCCATTGCCGGAATTTGCAGGTTGATACGAATTTTGTTGTTTTATTTGCTGCGCAGAAATTGTTGGTGATGTTGGTATATGTTGTGTTTGCTCCGCAACGTTTGTACGGATTTTTGCAATCACCGTTCCAATCGGTACAACATCATTTACATTAAACAAAATTTCTTCCACCACACCTTCCGTGGTTGATGGCACTTCACTGTCAACTTTATCTGTAGCAATTTCCAAAATAGTTTCGTCCTGCATCACAGCATCGCCAGGTTGCTTATGCCATTTTAAAATGGTAGCCTCCATAATACTTTCACCCAACTTCGGCATTACCAGGTCAACAAGAGCCATAATTATTTTAGATTTACGATGTTAGATGTACGATTTGTTTATTTACGGTTATACATTGCTGTTAGTGTCATTGTTCATTATTCTTTGTTCATTTTTCATTTTGTTTCCTGCATCAGTTCTTTCCTCATCATCGTTGCGTCGCACTCTTGTACTGTAGAAATTCTATTGAACTCTGCATTACAAAAGGCAAGCCTATCTGTATGTCAAGGTTTAAAATCGTGGCATACTTTATGCGTCGCTGCGAGAAAACATTTTCAAAGGTAATTCTTCATTTTCACATTTTCGCACTTCCACATTCTCACATTTCTTCATTCCCGGCAACAAATTTTCGCAACATATTCAAAGCATTGGTTGCGGTCAATTCAATATTTCTTTCGCGGTTAAACCGGAAAAAAAATTTCTGCGTAACAATTTTTTCGCGATTGCCAACCGCAACCCAGGCAGTGCCAACTGGTTTTTCCGGAGTGCCGCCTTCCGGTCCCATAATTCCTGAAGTAGCTATGGCATAATCTGCATTTAATAATATCAGTGCGCTTTGTACCATTTCACGAACGGTTTCTTCGCTAACGGCGCCAACAGTTGCAAGCGTTTGCGGACTTACGCGCAAAATATTTTCTTTTACTTCATTGGCATAGCTTACAACACTTCCTTTAAAATATTCGCTCGAGCCTGGAATAGAAGTGATAAGGTGTGCAATATAGCCACCAGTGCAGCTTTCAGCGGTCGCGATGGTTTTCTTTTTTTCTTTTAATAATTTCCCCACTGCTTGTTGCATGGTTAGGTCACTATCAATAACCGTCCATTCCGCGACTAATTTTTTTAATGATTCAAACTGATTATTTATTTCCTGTTCGGTAATTTTTTTATCATCTCCGGTTGCAGTTAAGCGCAAACGAACCATGCCGTAATTAGGCAAATATGCGAGCTTGATATTTTTTGGCAAATTGTTTTCAAATGCATTTATATGTTCCGATAAAAATGATTCGCCGATTCCGGCAGTTAATAATGTTCTGTGCGCAATATGCGGGAGCGTAAATTTTTTTTGCAATTCGGGGAGTACATCATCCGTCATCATTCCTTTCATTTCATATGGCACGCCGGGCATCGACACAAATATTTTTCCATTTTTTTCAAACCACATTCCGGGCGCTGTTCCCCGCTTGTTTTGAATGACCGTGCAAACATCCGGCACTTCTGCTTGTTTTACATTTCGTTCGATCATAGGTCGCTTCAAAATTCTTTCAAAAATATATTTAACATTTGCGAGAGCAGTTTCATTCACAATTAATTTTCCGCCAAAATATTCGCAAAGCAATTGCTTGGTGATATCGTCGGCAGTTGGGCCAAGTCCGCCGGTAATTAAAATAATATTCGCTTCACCACTTTCTTTATCTAAAGCATTCCATATTTCATTCCAGCTGTCGCCAACCGCAACTCTGCGTTTAACCCAAACGCCTATTTTATTTAATTCCTGCGCCATCCACGCGCTGTTTGTATCAACAACCTGTCCGATCAATAATTCATCTCCGATAGTGATGATGCTTGCAGCAATTTTTTCCATGCCGTAATGTTAAGTAAAAAGTAAAAATTTAAAAGTAAAAACTAATATAGCCGCCATCTCACGTCTTGCCTTTCACGTTTGACGAAAATACGGCTCTAATTTTTTTCTTAGCGCTTCCGGCATTTTTGTTTTTCCCATCTTTTTAATATCCATAAAATATAACACTACTTTGGCGGTGGTTAATAATTTTTCTTCTTCATTATAAACTTCATGATGAAATTCTATCCGGTGGTCGTCAGTCAATTCTTTCAAAATTGTTTTTACCGTAATCAAATCATCATAATGAGCCGGACGTAAAAATTTAGTATGTAATTCAACTACCGGCATCACAATTCCCATTGCTTCCATGTCTTTATAGGTCAGTCCGAGTTGCCGTATGGACTCCGCTCTTGCTGTTTCAAAATATTGCGCATAGTTGCCATGATAAACAACATTCATCTGATCTGTTTCTGCGTAGCGAACACGAATTTTATTTTCTGAAATGAACATGAAAGTAATTATGAAGTATGAAGTATGAGGTATGAATTATCCATTTTCAATTATCTATTTTCAATTATCTCCGGCTCATTCCATCTACACTAATTTTTCCGGGGCCGATTAATAATAAAGAAAAATATACCGTTGCATGGAGTATTGCCAATTCAAATTTATCAACAGGTTGACCTAAATGAACAAAGAAAATTGCAACACCAACATCTATTAAAAGAACGAAAGCTGCGAACCTGCTGAATAAACCGAGCACTAATAAAAGCGAGCAAAATACTTCTGCAAAAATTGAAAGTATCAGTGAAAAGCGATGACCAATGTGAATCGGATCAAAAAATGTATTTTGCATTTCACTGAATTTATTCAGCTTCACCAAACCATGATTGAGAAACATGAGTATTCCGAAAGTTGCGCGTAGTAATAACGTAGCTATATTAAATGCTGCAGTTGAATAGTTGGTCGACATTAATTTTTTCATTGCGATAAATTTTATTCAAAAGTAAAAATGATTTGGTTACTTCACTAAAGAAATGTTAATCTATGTTGTTATCCACACCTGTTTGGAATGATGTTTGGTAAACGATAAAATAATTAGAAACTTTATCGCGTTAAAATACCTAACAACGGACATTGGAATGAAATCTTCACTTTTATTTTGTTTTTTATTTTTTTCTTATTCATTATTTGCGCAACAAACTTTTTACACAAATGATCCGCAGGCAACTTTTAAGCAGGCGAAAGAATATTTTCAAAAAGAATATTACAGTCTTGCTTATCCTAAATTCAAACAGCTTGAATCAAAACTTCGGGAAACGGATCAAAGCAATAATACATTGAACGTTCAGGATATCCGCTATTACACTATTGTTTGCGGTTTGAAGTTGAACGAACCTATAGAATCTGAAGAAGCAGATGAATACATCAAAACAGAAAATAATAAAGCAAGAATGGAAATGATGAGTTTTCAACTTGCCGAATATTATTTTCGCAAAAGTGATTTTGTTTCTGCAATTCGGTTATACGACAACGTTAGTATAGAAAATCTGAATAATGATGAAGTTGCCGACATGAAGTTTCATGAAGGCTATGCTTACTTTACACAACAACGTTTTGAATTAGCGAAACCTTTATTTAACGCAGTTCGTCAGCTGCCAAAAAATCATAACTACGTTGATGCAAATTATTATTATGGATTTATTTGTTTTTACGATAAGCATTATGATCAGGCGCTCGAGGCTTTTAAAGTTGTGGAAAATGAACCGGCCTATGCAAAAGTAGTTCCGTATTACATGGCAAACATTTATATAATCCAGGGCCAGCGCGACAAAGCAATTGAATACGCAAAGAAAAAAGTTGACAACGGCGGACAATATTATGATATGGAATTGCGACAACTTGTTGGTCATGGTTATTACGAGAACCAGGAATTTGAAAAAGCGTTGCCATACCTTGAGCAATATGTAAATCAATCGAAAAAAGTTTCGCGTGAAGATTTGTATGAATTATCGTACTGCTATTATCAAACAAAAAACTGGAAAAAAGCAATTGAAGGATTTAAGCAACTCGGCGGCAAACAAGATTCTCTTTCTCAAAATTCAATGTATCTTTTAGGAGATGCTTATCTAAAAATCGGGCAGAAAGATAATGCACGAAATGCTTTTTTGGTTTGCTCAACAAACAACGGAAACCCCGAGCAGCGTGAAGTTGCTAAATATAATTACGCAAAATTATCTTACGAATTAGGTTACCAGGATGTGGCATTAGCTGAACTGCAAAATTTTGTTCAGCAATATCCTAATTCCATGTACAATGCGGAAGCGAGAGAATTGCTCGTGAATCTTCTTGCCAATACAAATAATTATAAAGATGCGCTTGCATTAATTGATAGTCTCGGTCATCAAACCGCAAGTACAAAAAAAGTATCTGCAAGAATTTTGCTAGGTCGTGCAACGGAACTTATTAATGACGGAATGCTGATTGGTGCAAATGATTTATTGGATAAAGCATTGCGCCAACCTGATAACGCATCTGTGTTGCCTTATATAAATTTTTGGAAAGGAGAGATCGCTTACAGGCTAAACAAAATTGATGAAGCTATTCATTATTATTTTGAATACATGAAAAGTGGCGGAACAAATGGCGAAGTAAATCCAACAGATGCAAAATATAATTTGGGATATTGTTTTTTGAAGAAAGAAAATTACCGCCAGGCACAGGGATTTTTTGAACAGATAGTGAAAACGCCGAAAATTAATTCCGAGCCTTTGGAGCAGGATGCGTACATACGCGATGCAGATTGTTTTTACATGAATCGTGATTTCAGAACTGCGCTTGCGATGTATAATAAGGTTCTTGATTTTTCGTGGCCATCGGGTGATTATGCAACTTTTCAAAAAGGAATGATCGCAGGCGTTAATAATGGAAATGAAAAAATCACATTGCTTAATTCGATCAGCAGAAAATATCCTTCATCCGGTCTTATTCCTGATGCGAATATGGAAATTGCGATCACTTATCTGGCAGAAGAACAATTTCGCGAAGCGCTTCCCTATCTCAAAAATATTATCAGCGCGTCCGGCAACGATGCTTTAAAACCACGTGCGTATTTAAAAGAAGGAATTGCATATTATAATCTTAATAATAACGATCAGGCATTAGCGCAATACAACGCGCTGATAAAACAATATCCTAATTCACCCGAAGCACAGGATGCGTTGGAAAATGCAAAAATTATTTATGTTGAAGAAGGCAAGAGCAGTGAGTATGTAAATTTTGCAAAAACAATGGGCGTTGATGTAACACCAAACCAGGAAGATGAGTTAGCATACCAGGAAGCTGAAGTGCAATTTAATAATGGAAATTTTGCCGATGCAGCGCCAAAATTTGAGCAGTATGTGAGCAAATTTCCCGACGGAAAATATGCACTCGAAGCAAACTATTATAAAAGCGAAATTTATTATAATCAAAAAAATTGGGCTAAGGCAGTAACAGGTTACGAAGCTGTTGCAGATAAAGCGCCAAATCAATTTGCGCTGAAATCTTTATTGCAGGCTGCGCAGATCAATTTTTTCAATTTGAAAGATTATGCAACTGCGGAAAAATATTTTGCAAAGCTGAAAGATTTTGCAAGCTCCCAGGAAGAAAAAATGGAAGCTATGCGCGGCATATTGCGCTGTCAGTATCAATTGCAGCAATGGAGCGATGCTGTAGATAATGCAAAAGATTTATTGAATCAAAAAGGAATTGGAACCGATGATAAAGTAATGGCAAATCTTTCCATTGCAAAATCTTTTCAAAATAATAATCAGTGCGAAACTGCATTGCAATATTTCCGCACGGCAGCATCATTGAGCAAAGCTGCTTACGGCGCTGAAGCGAGATATGAAATTGCAAATTGTTTGTATCAGCAAAATTCGCTGAAAGATGCGGAGAGAGCGGCTTTTGAAGTGATCAATAAATCAGGTTCGTATGAATTATGGGTAACAAAAGCGTATTTGTTGCTTGGCGATATTTATTTAAAAGAGAAAGATTATTTTAATGCTAAAGCAACTTATCAAAGCATTATTGAAAACGCAAAAGAAGAAGACGTGCGAAACCAGGCAAAACAAAAACTTGACCAGGCAACGCAGGAAGAAAAATCAGGAAGCAAAGTGAGTGGGGATAATTAATAATTGATAATTAAGAATTGATAATGGATAATCAAAGCAGTAAATACATAAAAATATTCCTTCTCAGCGGAATTATTATTTTATTGTTTGCTATAAATTCTTATTCGCAGGATAGCACCAAACGCAGAACGATTGACATCACTTCCGTTTTTAAACCGGTGTTGCGCGATGCTTCAAAAATTAATTTTCACGCAACGCCTCCGGTTGCTGATACAACAAAGCCCAAACTTAAATACGATATTCCTTCGCAGTATTTATCTCTTACTTATCAAGCCGGAGAATTAAAACCTGTTGCTTTGCAGGTTGATTCTATACTTCCATGGCAAAATGTAAATTATATAAAGGCTGGCGTTGGAAATGTTCATCTTCCTTACATTCAAACTGGTTTTAGTTTTGGCGATGGAAAAAATACTTTCTTCAACATTTTTGCGGATCAATATAATGCGAAAGGAAATTTACCCCATCAAAAAAATAGTTTAACAGATGTTAGCCTTGCGGGTGATGTAAAAACGAACAATAATCTTGAATGGAACGGCTCTGTCGGTTTTAAAACGGATGGTTATTATTTATATGGATATAAGCCCGATTCTTTAAAATTTTCTGATGATTCATTGCAGCAGCGATTCAATACTTATCATGCAAAACTTGGGTTAAGAAATATTAATCCAACAGAATTTGGTCTTGTATATAAACCTAACGTTGATGTGTATGTATTTTCGGATAATCATAATCCGAAAGCCACTGAGACAAATTCTGTTTTAAATCTTCCGTTGCAAAAAGGGATAGACAAAAATTTTACGTTCGATCTTGATTTCACTGCTAATCTCACGCATTACACAAAGGAAAGTCTCACTATACAAAATAATTTATTTTATGTAGCGCCTTCTCTTTTTGTAAAAGCTTCTAATTTTAATTTGCATGCAGGTCTTATGCCGTCGTGGGATAATAATGAATTTCATTTATTACCGAATTTTCTTGCAGACATTTCTACTTCCGACCAGCGACTTACTCTTCAATTAGGATGGATCGGTTATTACGATAAAGGTTCTTATCAACGCTATGCTTCATTTAACCCGTGGCTTGCGCAGCCAAATAAATTATTTGATACGCGGGTGCAGGAAATATATGGTGGCATCAAAGGCTCTTTGAATGATCATGTAACCTATGCCGCGAAAGTTTCCATAAACAGGTATTGGAACATGCCTTTGTTTGTGAACGACAGTATTGATGGAAAAACATTTTTGATCCGTTACGCAACTGCGATGAACGATTTGCAATTGCATGGAGAAATCGGGTACACACACGGAGAAGATTTTAGCGCAACAGTTGCTTTAAATATTCATAAATATTCCGGATTGCAAGGTCAGGCAGATGCTTGGGGACTTTTGCCGCTCGAACTTACAACAACAGTGAAATGGCAGGTGTTAAAAGATTTATGGATCAAAGGAGATTTGTGGACTTTTGACGGAGCGGATTATTTGGTTAATAACAAAATCACTGGCAAATCAAATCCCGGACTTGATGTTAATGGCGGCGTTGAATTTCGCGTTACGCGCCAACTCAACCTATGGCTGCAAATGAATAATCTTTTTAACAGTAAGTATCAGCGATGGAATCAATACCAGGTTTACGGATTTAATATTCTTGGCGGAATTATATTCTCATTTTAAGTGAATCATTTTTTTTAATTTTTTTAAGAATAATTAAATAATTAGTTTTCGAAAATTTTCGTTTTTTAGCAATCTGAAACCTAAGAATTATGTTTGAAGTGCTAAACAGCTATTTATTTCAACATAAAAATATCAGCATTCCCGGGTTGGGTACTATTTACCTGGAAAGGCTTCCTTCAACAGGCGATCCTTCTAACAAAGCCATGCTGCCGCCGATGTATCATTTCCGGTTCGATAAATATTTTGATGCTCCCGATAAAGAATTTTTTTCTTACATAGCCTCGGAAAAAAATATTCCTGATTATGAAGCTATAAAATGGTACAACGAATTTTCTTACGACTTACGAAATAAAATCCGGCAGGAAGATAAAGTGAAATGGGATGGCATAGGAGTTTTGAAAAAAGATTATGCCGGAAATATTATTTTTGAATCTGAACCGGAAAGTTCATTGTTTTCAATGCCGGTTTCTGCGCAGCCAATAACAAGAAAAAATGCAGAGCATCGCCTGATGGTTGGAGATAAAGAAAAAACCAATCACGAAATGGATGAATGGCTTCATGCAAATGCAGAGCAGAAAAAACAAAACTGGTGGATATATGCGTTGGTAGCTGCCTGTGTTGCTTCGTTGATTTTATTATTTCATTTTTCCATCAGCCGCTCTCAATCAAATTTTTCCGGTAACCAGCAAAAGCTTGAAATAACAAAATAAATTTCGCTTATCTCAATCCGGATTTTCTTTACTTTCTTTGTTGATTAATACATTTCAAACATAATTTGGAAACACATTACAGCATTTGCCCGGTTTGCGGATCTGAAGATTTGCATTTTAAGTTGAAAACTTTTGATTACACCGTTTCTGCAAAAGAATTTGAAATTTGGCAGTGCGAAAATTGCACGCTAAGATTTACGCAAAATATTCCGGATAATAATTCCATAGGTAAATATTACCAGTCTGATAATTATATTTCTCACACCAATACTAAAAAAGGATTTATAAATACTCTTTACCATTTTGTGCGCTCAATAACGTTGGGTAATAAACGCAGAATGATATTATCATTAACCGGTTTGAAAAAAGGGAAGTTGCTTGATATAGGTGCAGGCACCGGCGCATTTGTACATTTTATGAAAACAAATGGATGGAATATTACCGGGCTGGAACCGGATGAATCTGCGCGAATGCAGGCGCAAGTTGTAAATAAAATACAACTGCAAACTCCTGAAAATTTTTTTCTTTTTCCGGAAGAATCATTCGATGTAATCACCATGTGGCATGTGCTGGAGCATGTGCATGATTTGCATGAGTATCTTAATCGCCTGAAAAAATTAATCAAACCGCACGGAAAAATATTCATAGCTGTGCCCAACTACACTTCTTTCGATGCTTCTTTCTATAAAAATTATTGGGCTGCTTACGATGTGCCGCGGCATTTGTATCATTTTTCGCCGAAGTCACTAAAAAATTTGTTTAGTAAGCACGGTTTTGAATTACAATCAACCCGCGCAATGTGGTATGATAGTTTTTATATTAGTTTTTTGAGCGAACGATATAAGAAAAATAAACTTGGCTTGCTGAGAGGACTTTTAATTGGCTTTTATTCCAACTTCAAAGCATTTATTAATAAAGAAAGATGCAGCTCTATAATTTACATTATTAATAAGTAGCGAAAAGCTATTGGCTATTAGCTTATTAAAAATTGAATTTGATTTCGTAAATATTCGGCCACATTTTTCCTGTTATGTACACTTTTTTTGAAAGCGAGTCGTAAGCGATGCCATTCATTTCCAAAGCATCGGGGTATTTGTTTTTAACTTCGTTATCGAGTGTGGTAAGATCTAATTTGCCAACTATTTTTCCGCTTGCCGGATCTATCTTAACTATATAATTTGAACCGTAAATATTAGCGTAAATAAAACCATTTATATATTCCAGCTCATTGATTAATGCAACAGGTCCGTTATTATCTGTAACTCCCAATATTTTTATGAGTTTAAAATTATTCGGATCAAGATAACTTATGTTGCTTGTTCCATCGCTCATTATTAAATACTTTCCATCTGTTGTCATTCCCCATCCTTCAACACTCGGAAAAGTGAAGTCGCCTAATTTTTTGAAAGTTTTGGCATCATACACAAAACCAATTTTGGTTTTATAAGTCAGCTGGTAAACTTTTCCGTTAAGAAAAACAATTCCTTCACCAAAATATTTCTTTTTATCAAGTTCTACTTTCGGTTGAATTTTTCCAGTCTTTAAATCTACCACACCAAATAATGAACGTGTGGATGCAAAACTGGAATCGTACCCGGTGCTTTCGTACAATTGACCGTCATGAAATAAAAATCCTTCGGTAAATGAAGTTGTATCGTGCGGATATGCATTTACCGTGCTGTAATTAATAATCGGAGGCGTGTTATCGGTTTCTGTTGTATTGGAAGATGTGTTATCGGAATTAGTACACGCTGCGAATGCAATCAATGCAGAAATAAGGAGTATTTTTTTTGTCATAAAATCGAATAAAAAAAAACAAAAATAATACATACACAATGACTTGAGCGCAGCATGTACATAAATATTGCTGTTAAAATTTTGATATATGAAATTTTTTGTGTTGTTTTATACTGCTTATCGTCTGAACACAACCTCTTCACTCTACATCTTTCCGGATGTACTATTTTGCGGTGCGTTCAAAAAACTTCAATACCCTTTGCATAGACCCAACTATCCAATCCTTTTGCCAGGCATTTTTCTTTAGCATCATGCATACCAATTTTCAATTCGTTTAAAGTTTTTATACTTTCTGATCCAAATATCTTTTGATAACTTTTTCAAAATTCAATACTCGTGAAATCTTTTTCAATAGCCTCTGAAATGCCCGTAACAAAAAGAAGTTTTGATGAGAAGAATTTTACTTTTGTTGATTTCGTCCCTTACCGTACTTTTTGCAACATCACAACGCATTTGCGGATTTGCAGATTACAGGCAACAATTCATTAATAATACTCCTGGATTATCTGAAAGAATTGCATCGATCGAAGCATTTACAAGACAATCTATAAGAAATAAAACATCTTCAACACTTGGAACCAATGCTACAGGCGCGGGTTTATCGGTTATAAATATTCCGGTTGTTGTTCACATAATTTATAATTCTTCATCGCAAAATATCAGTGACGCGCAGGTTCAATCTCAAATAGATGTTTTAAATAAAGATTACCGCCGGTTGAATGCCGACAGCAACAATACTCCTTCATATTTCCGGCAATTCGCAGCCGATTGTGGTTTTCATTTTGAGTTGGCAAAAGTCGACCCTCATGGATATGCAACGAATGGAATTGTAAGAAAACATACAGGTATTCAAGCATTCAACATCAACGACAATATTAAATTTTCGAGTCTGGGTGGAGATGATGCGTGGGATGATGATAGCTATTTTAATATTTGGGTTGGAGATTTAACCGGAGGTGTGCTTGGTTATTCAAGCGTTGTTGGCGGACCAAAAACAAATGATGGAATTGTAGTTTCCTACAAATATTTTGGAACTATAGGTACTGCCACGGTTCCGTTTAATGAGGGGAGAACCGCAACACATGAAACAGGTCATTGGCTAAATTTAATTCATACCTGGGGCGATGCCGATTGCGGAGATGATAAAGTGGACGACACACCGCCGCAACAAGCAGCAGAATATGGTTGCCCGAGTGGAATTATTATCAGTTGCAACGATGGACCTAACGGTGAGATGTATACAAACTACATGGATTTTACCAACGATGCATGCATGAATATTTTTACTGTTGGCCAACGCGATCGTATGCGCGCTTTGTTTGAGCCGGGCGGTGAAAGATATGCATTGCTTTCTTCAACAGCATTAGCAGCAACTGCGTTGGCAGATACTGTTTCTTCGGTTACAGAAGAAGCGACGGCTTCGATAACAACTATATATCCTAATCCGGCAAAAGATTTTGTTACGGTAAGTATCACAGATCAAAATGCAATAGGTTCAACAATTGAAATGTATAACCAGGTCGGGCAAAGAGTTGTTTCCCAAAAAATTCTCCAATTGCAATTTCAGTTGAGCGTTGGCTCATTGAATACCGGAATTTATTATTTAAAAATAAACGATGGTAAAAGCAAAAATGTAATTAAATTACTTAAGTTATAAACTTGCCGAAGCTGACTTTTAAAACACTAAAACCCGGAGCATTTTGTTTCGGGTTTTATATTGTCATCAATTCAGTAATTGTTTCGCCAATTACGGGAGCAAGCGCAACGCCCATTCCGCCCATGCGCACTGCGCAAAAAATATTATCTGCAAGTTTTTTTACTATCGGCATTTTATCATCACCAATTCCCATAATGCCGCTCCACCGGTAATCAACAGTAAAAGGAGTTGATGGAATAACTACTTTTTTCAAAAAATTTTCTAACTCAGTTTGAATTTTTTCTGTTGTAGAAAGTTGAGAAGTGTTTTCTTCATCAAATGCTTTATTGCGCGCGCCGCCAATTAAAATACGATCATTGAGATTGCGGAAATAATAAAAGCCTTCATCATAATGAAACGCGCCTTTGAATTTTAATCCCGGAATTGGCGATGTTACCAGAACCTGTCCTCTTGCAGGTTCTACATTTAATTCAGGTAATAATTCTTTTGCAAATGCATTTGTGCAAATGAGCAATTGATTTGCCGGTAAATTAAAATGCTGGTTGGTTTGCAATTCAATTTTTCCGTTTGCGCTTTCAATTTTTTTTATTTCAATTGTATTAAGAACATTCACGCCCATTGATTGAACTTTTCTCAGCAAAGCCTGGCATAATTTTCCGGAATGAAGTTGTCCTTCAAATTTATTTTCGATGATGTGCTGAATATTTGCAAACCCAAATTCATTTATGGAAGAATCGTGCAACTTAAATGCTTTTGGTTTTTTTGTTATCTTTTTAATTTTCCGGTTTAGAAAATCTATGTTGCTGCGCAAAATATTAAAGTCCATTTCCTGGCTTTCGGCAATGAGTTCAAAGCCGCCAAAATATTCGTAACCGATTTCTTTATCTGAAAAAGTTTTCCTGATTTTTTCCAATCCATCAAACCGCATCTTCACAATTTCAAGCATTTTTTCTTCGCCAAATTTTAATGTGTCTGCAATTAATTCTGTAACGCTTCCGAAACATGCAAAGCCGGCATTGCGCGTGCTTGCGCCGGTTGGAATAACTCCTCTGTCTGCAATTAAAATTTTTAGTTTTGGGTTTTTACGTTTTAAATAATATGCGCTCCATAGGCCTACAAAGCCGCTGCCAACAATGATTATATCATTATGTTTAAAAAAACTTTCCTTTTCCCAAATGGATATCTGCTGCATGGCAAACAATTAAAATTGAAAATTAATAATTAATAATTGATAATTGGAAAACTTCACTTTAGTTTGTTGCTGCAAATTGTGCGCGGAAGTTGAATAGAGAATCAACAGTACAAGAGTGCGACGCAAGAAAAGCTGAAGAGAGAACAAAAGCCAGGGTCATAATAAAGCTAATTTGAACGGTTTTAACACTTTTGTTATGAACAAAGCGTTTATTTTGCAAAAAAATCAGAATGAAGAATATTTCTACAATACTTGGTATAATCGCCCTGTTATTAATAGGCGTTTTATTTTTTCTTTTTTTTAATCATACAAAGAAAATAAAAGAAATTTCCGTAGCTACAGAAAAACAATCTGCTTCAACATTCAGAATTGCCTATTTTGATATGGATTCGCTGGAAGCGCATTACGACTATTTTAAAGACGGAGAAAGCGAATTGAAAACAAAAGAAAATTTGATGAATTCTGAATTGAATGCAATGCAAAATAAATTTCAGAAAAAAGTTGCAGAGTGGCAACAAAAAGGATCTTCGATGACGCAGGCTGAAAGTCAACAGGCGCAGCAGGAATACGCATCGATGGAACAAAATTTTCAGCAGCGAAAACAATCTTTGTCGGACGAGCTGGCTAAAGAAAACGGCGAAGTAATGACAGATATCAAAAAGAAAATTGAGAATTTTTTGAAAGATTATAACACGCAAAAAAATTACGCATTTATTTTTGCGTATGATCAAACCTCATTTATTTATTACAGAGACAGCACCTATAACATTACCAACGACGTGATAAACGGGCTCAACGCGCAATACAAAAAGAAGAACTAAAGAGATTGGTATTCGTTTATTCGGCGAACGTGAAAAGTGAGACACGATATTCTCACCTATAACGGTTCACTTCTCACTGCGAATTTTTTGTAATTATCAATTATCCATTTTCAATTCTCAATTGGTATTATTATCTTTCATGGATATTTAATTGTTATGTCTGAACAAACTACTGCTTTCAAACCATCTCTCGGTTTATTAGATGCCACTATGATTGTTGCCGGCTCAATGATCGGTTCAGGGATTTTTATCGTAAGCGCCGATATTACGCGCAACGTGGGAAGCGCCGGCTGGCTTATTATTGTTTGGATGATAACCGGTTTTATGACCATCACGGCAGCTATGAGTTATGGAGAACTCAGCGCGATGTTTCCCAAAGCCGGTGGTCAATATGTTTATTTGAAAGAAGCATACAATCCATTAGTTGGTTTTTTATACGGATGGAGTTTTTTTTCGGTGATACAAACTGCAACCATCGCCGCAGTTGCGGTTGCATTTGCAAAATTTACCGCGTACTTAATTCCCTGGTTCAGCGAAGACCTTATAGCTGCAGATTTTGGATTGTTTAAAGTTTCCCACGCGCAATTATTATCCATTGTAATTATTATCTTACTAACGGCCATCAATACACGAGGAATAAAAAGCGGCAAAGCAATTCAAAATACATTTACATTAACAAAGTTGCTGAGTTTATTCGGACTTATTATTTTCGGATTGATAATGGCAAAAGGAAATATATGGCACGCAAACTGGAGCGATGCCTGGAACCTGCATAAACTAAATAAAGATGGAAGCATCGAAACATATGTTTCCGCTGCGGCTTTTGGCGCTGTTGCCGCTGCAATGGTCGGCTCTATATTCAGCAGCGACGCATGGAATAATGTAACATTTATTGCCGGCGAAATCCGAAATCCGAAAAAAAATATAGGGCTCAGTTTATTTTTAGGAACACTGATAGTTACGATTATTTATGTTACGGCGAATCTTATGTACACATCGGTGTTACCTATGCACGAAATCGCTTCTGCAGAAAAAGATCGCGTTGCCGTTGTTGCATCAAACGCAATTTTTGGAAACGCAGGAACAATCATTATTGCATTGATGATAATGGTATCCACATTTGGTTGCGATAATGGATTGATACTTGCCGGAGCGCGCGTTTATTATACAATGGCAAAAGATAAACTGTTTTTTAAAAAAGTAGGAACACTCAATAAAAATTCTGTGCCGCAAATTTCATTATGGATTCAGTGCGTTTTTGCGTGCATCTGGAGCCTCAGCGGAAAATACGGCGACCTGCTCGATATGATCTCGTTTGTTGCAGTGATGTTTTACATACTAACGATCATCGGTATTTTTATTCTTCGAAAAAAAAGACCCGATGCCGAACGGCCATATAAAGCATTTGGTTACCCAGTAATGCCACTTTTGTATATATTAATGGGATTGGCATTTTGCATTCTCCTCGTTATTTATAAACCGCAATATACCTGGCCCGGTTTGATAATTACTTTGCTCGGCGTTCCTTTGTATTACATTGCAGTTGCAAACAATAAAGCAATTGAAAAGTAAAAAGTAAAAATTTTAAAGCGGGCTTGCTATTTAGTTTTTTTACTTTTGCCTTTTTATTTTTTTTTAGCCAGCTTCAGTAATTCTATTCGCCATTCTTGCGTCGCGCTCTTGTACATTTTGTTTTCTATTCAGTTCTGCATTACTAATTATTAATTCCTCATTATCCATTGTTAATTATTCTGCGCCTCTGCGTCTCTGCGAGAAATTCCCTGTATTTCCCCGTTTCCCAAATAAAAAACTATTTTTGAAACCTGATTTCTTGTTTTGGAATAGTGATCAGTAATTATCAATTCTCAATTATTAATTATCAATTACCATGTCTTCCTCAATAAATTTCGATAAACTTTTTAAGCAGATACATCAAATCAAAATCGGCATTATCGGCGATGTGATGCTCGATACATATTGGTGGGGGCATGTAGAAAGAATTTCTCCTGAAGCGCCGGTGCCCATTGTAAGTTTTGATAAACGCGAACATAGAATCGGCGGAGCCGGAAATGTTGCGCTGAATGCAGCTTCGCTCGGAGCTGAAGTTTCTCTTCTGTCCGTCATCGGCGATGATGATGATGCAATTTTATTACAGGCATTGCTATCGAAAAATAATATTGACACAACTCACCTGCAAAAAAGCGCGGAAAGAATAACCACTAATAAAACGCGTGTCATCAGTCGCAACCAGCATATGATGCGGCTCGATGCTGAAACTACAGAAGATCTTTCTGCAGAAGATGAAAATAAATTACTCAAAACATTTGAAAATTATATTAAAAAAGAAAAGCCCAACGTAATTATTTTGGAAGATTACAACAAAGGTGTGCTCACAGAAAAAATAATTACAGAAGTTATTAAAACCTGCAAAAAAAATAAAATTATTGTTGCTGTCGATCCTAAGCGAAAAAATTTTTTTGCATACCGGCATGCCGATCTTTTCAAGCCAAATTTAAAAGAAGTAAAAGAAGGATTGAATTTGTTGCTTGATGAAATTAATTTGCCTGTGCTGAAAAACATACACCAGCAACTGCAAAAAAAATTAGATCATCACATTTCTTTGGTTACACTTTCAGAAAAAGGAATTTTTTATCAAAATGAAAAGCAGGCAAAAATTCTTCCATCGCATGTGCGCAATATCGCTGATGTTTCCGGAGCAGGCGATACGGTTATTGCAGTTGCTTCATTGGTTTATGCTGCAACAAAAAATGCTCACCTGATGGCCGAGATCGCTAATATTGCCGGCGGATTAGTTTGCGAAGAAGTAGGTACAGTGGCAATTGACAAAGAAAAATTAATTACCGAATGCAACCTTCTGCTGAAATAATTTTTTAAAATTTTGAATTTGATTCTTAGCTGATCTGGTTTCTATTTTAAAAGTTTTTCCAATTTCTTTCTCGTGTCGGGTACTTCTTTAATTGTTAATGCCTTTTTGTAGTATTCTATAGCTTTTTGTTTATTACCTGTTGCATCATAAAAATCTCCCATCGAATCAAACACGTTGCTGCTTTCAGGATAATTCTCCACGTTCATTTTAAACATACCCTCCGCTTTATTATATTGTTTAAGTTGTAAAAATTGATAACCCATTGAGTTTATAAAATCTTCGGGCGGTTTAACAGTATAGCCAAAATGTTTAGAAACATTTTTGTAGTGTTCGGAAATCATAGTATCCAAACGTAAGGTAGGATCGAAGAAAGCTTTGAAATCTAATTTCAGTTTGTAAAAATCAAAAATAAAATGAAGCGCATCGTATTCGGTTATCAACGGAACTGAACCATGATCATCATTGGTATAATATTTATAACTAAATTTCAAACCATTATTTCTATTGCTGTTAAAATAACTGCTTAATGCTAAAATAGATCGGATATGTTTTGTATCACCGCTTGTATCTTGTTTCACTTTGATGGTGTCCATTCCTATACTCATAGTGTTGGCTATTCCGAGAAATAATGATACACCATCATATTTTTTTGATGCGAGATCAGATTTTGTTTCTTTTAAAAGTTTTTGATGATCCCACCACATGCTCGGATCAATAACAATGTATGCATTGAACAAATTGGTGTGATGAATAAAAGTATTCATTGCCGTTAGTCCGCCAAATGAATGACCTATAAGTATCCGGTAAGGCGCAGTGGGATACAAAGAATCAATATGCGGCATTAATTCTTTTTCTATAAATGAAATAAAGCGTTCGCCACCGCCGGAAGTTTTGCTCGAAGCGCTGTCCATATATGGAGGATCTGCATCAACATGTGTTGGTGTAAGGTCTCTTGTTCTGTCTGTGTTTGGTATGCCCACAACAATCATTTTCGGACAAACAGTATTGCCATTTACAGAACTCAATTGCTGAATCATTCCGACAACAGAATAAAAATGCGCATCACCATCAAGCAGGTAAACAACAGGATATTTTTCTTTTGAACTCATATTATTTCCATCAGGAACATACACCCAAATTTTTCTTTGCTCATTTAATATTTTTGATTGAATGCTGTCGATAGTTCCCAAAACTATTTTGCCATTTGTTTGCGCACACGAGCAAAGAGTAAGAATAAACAGCAGCGATAAAAGAATTGAACGTTTCATTTGACCAGTTTTTTAAATGTAGAAATGAAAAAGCAGTTGCTTTAAAGATAAAACTTTTCGAAACGATTTGAGAGAAAGATTGATGAGCGAGTGGGTCTATACAAAACTCATTACTAAATGAGTTGCTCCCGCGGGGATAGAAGGAGATTTGATTTCATTAATAATTCCTTTTTCGAGAGCGAACTCTACATTTTTACCTTCACCTTGCTGAAAAAAATTTTCGATTTCTGGTATCGTTAATTTGGAATTCTTACTTATCGTGTCTGCCATTCTTCTTTCCATATTATCCAGGCGGCTGATATTTTCTTTTAAAATTGCGCGTCCATAACCTCCGGCATTAAAATTCATTACGATGCCATGAAAAAGAAAAGCTGCATTTGGCGCCGCATATCTTTTTTGTGCAGCCATAAATATAACATTGGCCATGGAATCGATTGTTCCAATATTGTGCATGGTTATGAGTAAATTATTTTGCAGAGATACCAAATAATTATACAGCACAAAACCCGAATCTACATCGCCGCCGCCGGAAGAAATGAAATAATATAATTGTGTTGGCTGATGTTGTTGTATAACATCGTTTGTGAATTTTATAAACTTGTTCACTTTTACCGGATCTATACCATCGGAGAAGTTGATGTAAACAATTTTTTCGGCCATTTTATTTAGTTAAACTGATAATTGTAAGCGTTTAGATTTTAAATTTAGTTGCAAAATTATAATGAATAACGAACTATGACAATTAATGTTGTTAGAAATTATAAGCGATGGCTGAGTAAAGCACCAAATGTACAAGAGTGCGACGCAACGATGCTGAATAGAAATTGTGTCGTTGGTTACAAAAAATAAAAATTAAAAAATAAAAAGTAAAAAAACTAAATAGGAAGTTCGATTTTTTATTTTTTACTTTTGACTTACTTTTAATTATGTCAAAATTTACTTTGGTTATTCATGGCGGAGCAGGAACGATTTTGAAAGAAGATATGACGCTTGATTTGGAGAAGGCTTATAGCGAAGGCTTGCAAGTTGCGCTGGACGCGGGTTTCGCTGTGTTGGAAAAAGAAGGTTCTGCGATTAATGCAGTTGAAGCTGCGATTGTTATTTTGGAAGATAATATTTTGTTCAACGCCGGGCGCGGCTCTGTGTTTACAAAAAAGGGCGTGCAGGAAATGGACGCTGCAATTATGGATGGCGCCACGCTGAATGCAGGTTCTGTTGCGGGCGTTCGCAATGTGCGCAACCCGATTGAACTTGCTGCTGAAGTGATGAAAAACAGTGATCATGTTTTTTTGAGCGGCAAAGGAGCGAATGATTTTGCAATCAGGCAGGGAATAAAATTAGAACCGGATGAATATTTCTTTTCGCAATTCCGGTATGATCAATGGAAATCGATTCGTGATTCGGATAATTATTCCTTAGATCACACGCATGAACGTTTGGAAGAATTAATGAAAGATAAAAAATTTGGAACAGTTGGCGCTGTTGCCTGCGACAGAAAAGGAAATATTGCTGCAGCTACGAGCACTGGCGGAATGACGAATAAAAAATACGGCCGCATTGGCGACACTCCGATCATTGGTAGCGGCACCTATGCAAATAATAAAACCTGCGCAATTTCATGTACTGGTCATGGTGAAATGTTTATCCGCACTGTTGCTGCATATGATGTGAGTTGCCTGATGGAATACAAAAATTATAGTTTGGAAGAAGCGATGAATATTGTGGTGAATGAAAAATTGATGAACATTCATGGCGAAGGTGGAATGATTGGTGTTGACGGACAAGGTAACGTTGCGATGATTTTTAACAGCGCCGGAATGTATCGCGCAATGAAAAGCAGCGATGGAAGCGCAGAGGTGAAGTTGTATAGGTGATTTTGGGATGTCTGATTTTTTGATTTCTGATTTGTTTTACTTCGTATATGCGTTACTGTTAGTAAATGCTGATTTAAAATATTCAATTTTATTTTCTTGAAAAAATTTGCAGTTATAGTTGCCGCGGGAACCGGAGTGCGGATGGGAAGCGATGTTCCTAAACAGTTTTTATTATTAAATGGCAAAACTGTTTTGTGGCATACGCTGAGCACTTTCTTGAATGCATTTGATGATATGCAGATTATTTTGGTTTTACATGAACAATATGTTGAAACAGGAAAAGCAATTGTGCATTCGTTGAATGCAGAAAACAGAATTATTATTACTACCGGCGGTGAAACAAGATTTCATTCTGTGAAAAACGGGTTGCAGTTTGTTGAGCATCCGTCAATTGTTTTTGTGCATGATGGAGTTCGTTGTTTGGTTTCAGAAAAATTAATTCATAGTTGTTATGATGCAGCAGTTGAAAAGGGGAATGCAATTCCTGCAATCAAACCTGTTGATTCATTAAGAATTGATACAGATGATGGCAGTAAAATACTCGACAGAAATAAAGTTCACATTATTCAAACGCCGCAAACTTTCATGAGCGAAATTATTACAAAAGCATTTGCGCAGAATTATGATGAATCATTTACCGATGAAGCAAGTGTTGCAGAAAAATCTGGAGTGAAGATCAATTTAGTTGAGGGCGAAAAAAATAATTTTAAAATTACCCAGGCAATTGATTTGATTGTTGCAGAAAAAATTTTGAATAAGTATGAAGTATGAGCTATGAACTATGTCTTACCTTATGCCTCATAATTCATAGCTCATACTTACTTCGCCCACCTAATCCAAAAAGGAAGATTATTAATTTTTAAGAACGGATATGTTTCAAGTTGTGCTCCGAAACTGCTATAGAATAATGCGAGATTGGGAATGTCGGAGCCTTCGAAATCAAGAATTAAATTTTGTTGAGCATGATCGTAAATAAAACGATCAATCAGATAATGCGAAGCGCCTAATGTTTTTCCGTGGGGATGATTGCCCACCAAAATATAATATGCACGATTGCCTGAAAAAAAATAAACGCAGGAAGTAACAAGTTCATTATTGCTTGAATAAACACCGTAAGTGATCGCTTGATTTTTTTGATTGAGATAATGATATAGATCGATAAAATTATTATAGTCTTCGGTTTTTACATTCGTCAATTTTTGTAGACGAAAGTTTTGATAAAGCTATAACATCTGCAACCGGAATATCTTTTCTGATAGCGCATTCCAGTTGCTGCGCTTTTTTAATATTTCTCTTTATATTTTCTTTAAAATCTTTATGCAGGTTTTCATAGGTTTTATTAAGATGCAGAATGTAATTGTTTCTAATCGAAAAAGCTTTATGAGAAAATAAATTTTTCTGATTGAGCGCAATTTCAACCAACCTGAATTTTTTTGGAATAGCATCTATGAAACCTGCAATCAATTCTTCATTAAGATCATTTCCAAAAACTCCGAGCGATGCAGCGAAAGCCGGCTGGTATAAATAATGAATTCCATATTTTTTGCTCCATGTTAACGGCATCACGATTTTATAATCATCCAATACAAGCGCATCCCAATTCCTGGCCATGCAATCAAGATAGTGTGAGTATGCGTAAATTAATCCGTTGCCTGAATCGGTAATGCAATTATCCCATTTTGTTTTATCGATTTCATGTTGTTGCAAATAGTGAATATGATAATTGCTGTTCATTTCAAAGTGGAGTAGTGGATATGATTTTTTTGAAATTGAAATTTTGAATGTCTATGCTGAAAGAAATCTTTTTCCAAAAAGTATTTTCTTCGGGAACTGATTTCAAATTGGTTCTAAAATCGCTGCTGTATAAAATCGGTGCATAAATATTTAAAAGATTTTTGAAGAACGATAATTGTAAACCGCCAACATAAAGAAATTTACTCGTGGGAGGATTGCTGCTCCAGGCATCCGCATAGGTGCCTATATCAAAAAATATTTTTAGTGGAATTTGTTTTGGAACCAGGGAAGCTGGTAAAGAAGTATTGAAGTTCATTGCGCTTATCCAGTTGTCTGATCTTCCCTGTAAATTATCAAAAAGGTCTGTGCGCAATTTCAAATCGCCATCTTTCGTCATTATTTGCTGACTTGCAAAACCTGTCGTTTCTTCTCTTCCCAAAAAATAATTACTGTATGTATAATCTTCATCGCCGCGCGTTGCAGTTAATTTCGGTTGGTATACTTCGGTTTCAAATTGTTTGGTCAAAGTTTTTTCTCCGATGTAACCAAACTTGGCTGCAAAAAATCTTACGTTCATTCCGCCGCCCTGGGAATAATTAAAAAAATAATTTGTGGTGAAATTTATTTTATAAAATTCGTTTGCCTGCTGCAATTGCAATTGAACATTGTAAGGATATAAAACGCGGTAATCTTCTATATTAAAAGTTAGTTGGTTCAAATAACGCGTTGCATAATTTTGAGAAGTTGGATAATAATTTGAGTCGGATGATTTCTTCACATAATTAAATGCTTTTTCTCCGATAATATATGTGCGGAATTCAACCCATTTTTCTACCGTACTTCTTGCATTTTCATTTTTAAAAGTAAAACGTACCGATGGAGAAATTTTATAAAACCCTCCGAAAAGTTTATTGCCATTGCTGTCGATGCCGGATAATGTTGAAAACCTTGAACCATTTATACCAAAAGTAATTTTTTGAAATTTACTATCCGGAAACATAGAATAAGTTATGATGCCGATTCCATTAAGTTGTTTGCTTGCCGTTGCATATAATGGGATAAGCAGAAATTGAAAATTATTTGGAGGTATATTGAAATTGTTAATTGCAGCGCCGATTATAAATTTATCGTACAGATTGTTGCCGGCTGCCGGCAGAAAATTTATATAAGTAAATTTATTTGTGTTGTGAAAATTAAAAAGAAATGTGGGCTTAAGTTTTTTATGTTCGTTAAAAGGAACTAACGGACCTTTTTTATCGAGCGAAGAAAATTGATCAGTAAGATTTTTATTGCTTGTTGTTTCAATAATTGATTCGAAATTTTCAGGGTATGGATGTTTGAATTGCCATTGAAGAAAATATTCTTTCATGCAGCTGTCTAATAATTTTCTTCCTAAAATATTTTCCAGTTGTTGCATCCACAGCGCAGTTTTTTCATAAGCAACAAGGTTATAATTTATTTCTGTAAAATTTTCGGAGCTTGTTGAAATCGGTTGATCCAATTTTTCTTTTTCAAGATAAGCAAGAAATAAATCTTCAGTATTTCCGGGTAATTTTTTTTGAAACCAATTTTCCTTGCTGCTTGTTTCTTGTTTCTTGTTGCTTGCTTCTTGCTTCCATTCCTGGTAACGTTTGTCGTAATAAGTGTTAATGCCTTCATCCATCCACGGATAACGTCTTTCATTAGTTGCTAAAATTCCATAAAACCAATTGTGCCCTACTTCATGGCTAATTACAAAATCAAGTTCCTTATCATCATCCATATGAGAAATGCCCGTGATTGTTGGATATTCCATTCCACCATCGAACCCGATTTTTGCTTCGGCAGCGGTAACAACATTAAACGGATATTCTCCGATTAGAGAAGAATGAAAACGAACAGCATCTTTGATATAAGAAATACTTTTTTGCCACGGAGAATTTTTTTCCGGAAGATAAAATGTATAGCAATCAATTATTCTTCCGGATTCTAATTTCAATGTATCGTGATTAACGATATAATTTTTATCGGCAAACCATGCGAAGTCGTGAATATTATTTTGTTTGTACACAAGCGTTTTTGTTTCTTTAGCAGATGCGGGAGTTAGATTTTGAATTTTTAATTTCTGTGCGAGCGGTATAAATTTTGAATTTTGTTTCTCGTTACTTGTTCGTTGTTTCTTGCTGCTTTCTTCTTTCTTCTCGCTTCTCGGTTCTTGTTTCTTATTCATCAACCATTCTTTTTCTTCTTCATTTTGTAATTCTCCTGTTGCTGCAACAACATAATTTTTTGGAAGAGTTATTTTCACGATAAAACTTCCGAATTCGCTGAAAAATTCACCTTGATCGAGGTAAGGCATTTCGTGCCATCCTTTGGCATCGTACACTGCGGGCTTCGGATACCATTGAGTAATTTGATAAGATTGTCCGACATGTCCGCCGCGGGAAAAATTTAAAGGAAGTTTTTCATGAAAAGGCGTTGATATTTCAATTTTATTTTTTGGTGGAAGCGGCTGCGGCAAAATTATTTTTATCACATCAATATATAATGGATGATCTTCTATTGTTGCTTCGGTTCCGTTAACTCTGAAGTTGAGATGATTTATATAGCCATGATCATCTTTGTCAGAAAAATAAAATTTTGTTTTTCCATTTTGCAAAGATTGTTCACTAAAAGCAGTGCGATCATTTTTATATGCATTAGGCCAAACGTGAAACCATACGAACCGGAGAGTGTCTGGCGAATTATTTATGTAGGTGATCTTTTCAAATCCATCAAGTGTGTGTTCAATATCATTTAATGAAACGTCAATGGAGTAATCAACCTGTTGTTGCCAGTAATTTTGTTGAGAAAAGGAAACTAACGGTAAGCAGTAAGCGACAAATAGTACAATTTTTTTCAACTGTGATATTTTATCAAAAATAACGATTAGTTTCTTGCAACGGTTTGCACAAGATTTGCACTTTCATTAACGTCCTTTCCCTCTAAAAATTATACGGAGTGTATACATCATTATTTTAAAATCGAGTGCGAGGGAAATGTTCTCTATATAAATGAGATCGTATTTCATCCGCTCAATCATTTCTTCTACATTTTCGGCGTAGCCAAATTCAACCATTCCCCAGGAAGTTAGTCCGGGTTTTACTTTTACGAGGTATCTGAAATAAGGCGTTTGCTGAATTATTTTATCAATATAATATTGTCTTTCCGGGCGCGGACCAACAAGGCTCATTTCTCCTTTAATAATATTCCAGAATTGCGGTAGCTCATCAATTCTCCATTTGCGCATTGTTTTTCCCCAGTTGGTTATCCGTTCGTCATTGAGCGAAGATAATGCCGGTCCATTTTTTTCGGCATCCCGGTACATTGATCGGAATTTGTAAATAATAAATTTTTTTCCTCTATAGCCAATGCGTTCCTGGGAATATATTATAGGACCTGGAGAAGATAATTTTACTTTTATAATTGTATATAATATCAGTGGTGAAAATATAATGCTTCCCAAAATTGAAATGCTGATGTCGAGAAGCCTTTTTATATTTTGCTGCCAATCGGGAATGAGCCCGGTTTGAATATCTGAAAGCACTGCCCCAAATACGGTATTGGTTTTTACGGAACCAGATAAGATATCCAATATGTCGGGAACAATTTTTATTTCTACATCTTTCTGACTAAGCCGGTCTATTATTTTTTCTACATGGTCTTTGTCTTTTTTTTCCAACGCAATTACAACTAACTCCGTATTCGTGTTGTCAATAGTGTTTTCAATTTCATTGATGTCGCCTAATGGTTTTAAATATTTATCTATTCCATTTTTATGGTGGATGTCATCACTTATGTAACCTATATAATGATATCCGATCAATTGCAAACCTTCATTTGTATCCTGAAAAATTTTTGACGCAACATTATTGCTGCCTACTAATAATGTATTGAATTTTATTTTTCCTTTTTCGAGTTGCGCTTTAACCGTATCCAGAAGTATCAGCCTGCCGATGGCAGTGAGAAGAAATTGCGAAAACAAAAAAGCTAAATAACTTTTATAATAATAACGATAGTCTGTTTGCGGATCGTTGATAAAAATTAAAAAGAAAAGAATTGTACAGCCAACAAAACTGCAAACAAAAGTTGTTGTAAATTCCCTGGTGCGGGATTTTTTATACAATGATTTATAAGAACCAACCAATGTGTACAACATCAACCATCCTACGGGAATAATAGAAATGCCAAGCCAGAACCTGTTGTTGAGATAAAGATGATTATCGAGATAAATAAATTCTCCGAGCAAAGAACGACGGGTAAAATATAAAATGATCCATGTAATTACAGCGGCCATGTAATCTATAAGAATGTACCAGAAAATATGGATCTTTTTAGCGGGTAACATGCACAGTTATTATTAATAGCTATTTTTTGTTTTTTGCAAAATCTGATAAGCAATTTCCATTGCACGCAATCCGTCAATTGCCGAAACAATCGGAGGTGTATTATTTAAAACAGCATTTCTGAATTCTTCTAATTGCAGCTTAACAGAATTGTTGTTGTGTTTGTAATTGTGACTTTCATCAATTTTTGTTTTGTTTTCTGCATCGATTTCTTTTTTAAGAATTTGTTTGATGTTGTGAAAATTTTCGCCGGTGATAACAGCAGTTTTTGCGGTGATGAAATCTATATAAATAAATTTTCCGGATTCAAAAAAACGCATTTGATGAATTGTTGACGCAGATAATCTTTCCCAGGTAATGTTTGCAACACATCCGTTATTGAATTCAATTCTTGCATTAATAATGTCGTTGTCATTTGCAATTACACTGGCGCTTGTTGCACTGATATTTTTTACATCACTTTTCACAATGCTTAATATTATATCAATATCCGGAGCCATTAAATCATACAGCAGGTTTTTTGTTGGTTCATGCTGGTTAACCGGTATTATATTTTGAACTTCAATAAAAGCGGGTTTGGGATTAAGAGTTTGCAAAATTGCAAATGCCGGATTGAATCTTTCATTATATCCTACCTGGAATTTTACATTTGATTCTTTAATAAGTTTTACCAATTCCTTTGCTTCATCAATTGAATTAGCTAAAGTTTTTTCAATAAACACATGTTTGCCTTTGCGGATAGCTTCTTCACACCACGTAAAACAATCGTCAACGGGAGTTGTAATATCAATTAAATCGCAGGCATCTATAAGATAGTTAACATCCGAGAAACGATTTACTGCGAATATATCTTTTGTAGTATCTGCAGTAAAATCATCCGGTTCATAGAAACCTGTGATCTCGGTCTGATGAATTTCTTTCCATGTATATAAATGCATTTTCCCTAAACTGCCTGCGCCAAAAACACCAACTTTCAACATTAATAAATTTATTTAATGCCAAATATAGCTATTAAGAAAAAGAAATGCCGACTGAACCGAACGGGTAGTTATTCACGAGTCAATGCCTCTTTTCAAAGCAGATCTTGTAGAGTGGGGTTTAATATATTTTGCAAGATTATGAAAAGTTACCGGAGTATTGTAGGTGGGGAAAAATTTTGTTTTAATAATCCTGGTTAATGTAAAAACGAATACGAGCAAAAATAAAGACAGAAGGATGTAAAAATAAACATCATAAGTTCTCAAAAAATGAACCCGTAAACAAAAAGTATCTATTTCATTTTTACGTAAAAAAAGGCTGATGAAGTTTTTGATTGCTGATGATAGCACCGGCACTTTTCCCCAATTTGTGTACCTGACATCTTCATACCTATAGGCAGGATCATAATTTGACGGCACTTGTTTGCTGTAATAACTCCAGTTATTCTTAACGTCGTTAAAAGTTGCAAGTTGTTTGTTGGGAGTTATAAAATAAAGATTATAGGTCGGGTCGAGCACTACCCACCGGTTGTAAATTTCAGTTTCCACAATATTATGTGCTGCATAAATTCCGTTTGCTTTCATTTGCGCTATACGAACAGGAAAATGATATTCTTCCAGAACTCTTGCCAGCACCATAGAATAACTGCCACATGCGCCCTTTGCAGTCATTAAATCAATCGTCGCAGGATGAAAATAATCCACTTTAAATCCGTCAAGCGCTTCATCGTTTTCAAAAACAGAAGCTCTGTTACTTAAAAGATTATTGCAAGTATGCATTGCTTTAACAACAATTGAATCCTGCGTATCATTATTATCTACAGTTTTATTAATGCTGTGCTGAATGACTTCGAATAATTGAGTTTCGTAATTGGCTTCCGTTTTCATGTAGAAAAGAGATGCTAACAAAAAGCCATTCAGAAATGTAAGAAAATACAGATTCCCGAATATTTTTCCAATCAGTTTGAACGGAGATTTTAATGCCATAGCAAAAACTAAGTTGTAATTTACATTTTATAGCTGAAAAAAAATTGATTGCTCAGCATTTTTTCCATCAGTTACTGCCGCATTTTCTTGCTTACTAACGCAATCAAACAAAAATTATTCTTGAAATAACAACTCCCTGAAAGACGATACAAAATCTTCAATTTTCATTCCAAAGTTTTAAGAAAATTTCCAATAACTGGAAATATTTTCGTGCCAATTTTTGTCTAATCTATTGACTTTCTTAATGTTAAAATTGTGGCACCGAAGTTGAAAATAATACCTCGACTATTCGTACACTTAAAAAACCAAGAAAATGAAAAACTTAACTATTCTTTTTGCAATCACACTCTCAGCTACCTTTTCTTTTGCCGGTACACATTCATACTCTGTTACAACAAACACTTCGTGGTCTGCTCAAAATTATACTGTGAATGATGGTAATGCGAGCAACTTCACTATTTCATCTGGTAAAAAGCTTACCATTAACTCAAACGGAGTTAGTTGTTATGAATGTTCTTTCTCTGGAGGAAATATTGCTATCACCAATGATTTCACTTGTCAAAGCTGCAGCTTCAGTAACACTACGATAACAATGAGCAGTGCAACACTTACGCTCCAGTCTTCTACCAATACTTTTACTACGGTAACTTTTACCGTTTCCGGTACTGGCGAAATTTTAGCAACTGCTCCTTTAACTATTACCAGTTCAACTTTTACATTTAATAATTCTTCTAACTTATTTAATAATGGCGGAGCGCTTAACATCAGTGCAAGCATACTTAATTTCAATAACAACTCTTATCTTTTAGCAAATGCAGGACCTGTGAATTTGAAAAATGGCACTATTATTTTTATCGGTAACGGTTTAAGCAGCAGCCATGCTTATGTAAAAATGAACGGACCTTCATTAAATATTTATGATAACTCAGGAATTGCTTTGGGTAATGATAATAACTACTATTTTAACTGGAGTTCATATACCTCAGAAACAACAAACAGTTCTATCAGCACAACTTCTAACAACTTAAATTGCGGTGGTTCTTATCCTAATAGCTGTTCAAGCCCTTTAGTTTACGGACCTGCAAGTTTAACAGCAAGCGGTTTAGGAACAATCAGTGTTTTACCAGTGTTGCTTACAGGGTTCACTGCAATCTTATCTGACAATGCTGTTTCTCTTTCATGGAGCACAACACAGGAAACCAATTCAAATTATTTTGAAGTGGAACGCAGCGAGAATGGCACTACATGGGAAGCAATCGGAACTGTTTCTGCAAAAGGTAACTCATCTATCGAAACCAATTATTCTTATAACGATAACGCACCAGTAAACGGAATCAACTACTACCGTTTGAAAATGGTTAACATTGATAACAGCTATAGTTATTCAGAAATCAAAACAGTTCGTACAACAGCTGTAAAAGAAATAACTTTCTTTCCTAATCCTGCACAGGCTTTTGTAAATGTTTCTTTGGTTCAGTCTGATAACAGCAGCAGCGTTCAGTTGTTGAATATTTCAGGACAAGTTTTGCAGGAAACAAAAGTTGCAGGTGGTAATGCAACCACTGTTACTTTAAATGTTGCACAATATGCAAGAGGAATGTATATCGTAAGAGTGGTTAATGCCGATGGTTCTTCTGCAACAAGCAAACTTGTTATTGCCCATTAATAAAAAAATTACAAAATAAGTTTTGCATTTAAGGTTAGTACAATAAGTCAGGAAGGGTCCGGCAGTTTTGCCGGATTTTTCTTTTTAGATAGGTATGATTGTTAGACATTAACGGCTATCCTTTTGTTTGTCTTTACTTCCGAAGATGCGCTGAAAAAACCCTTTTTTCTTTTTTGATGCTTGCTGGTCAGAAGACTCTTTTATTAAAGGATTATCATCACTTTTTTTTTTGGTAGCTTCTTTCAAAACTTTTTCTTCTTCATTCGTTAGTTTTGAATCCACCGGTATTTTTTGAGTAGAAGTATCAAGGTATTCATTGGCATTTCCATTTCCTTCATCAGCGCCTTCAGCACCCGGCGGTGGTGTTTTGCTGATTATATTTCCATAATCATAGGTGCCTTCAACACGCATATTTTCCGGCTGAACAAATTTTGTTTTTTTGTCTAAGCCAAGCGTTTTGTCGGCAAGAGCTTTTGCAAAAAAATATTCCCATATCGGCGCCGCTGCGTGACCGCCTTCACCTAATCTGCCATCAAGACTAATAAATCTGTCATCGCAACCAATCCAAACGCCGGCTAATAATTGTGGAGTATAACCCATAAACCATGCATCGGAGTTTGTGTTTGTTGTGCCCGTTTTGCCGCCCATTTCTGTTATACCTAATCTATCGCGCAAGCCGCGCGCAGTGCCGATATCAACAGTTCCCTGCATCATGCGGCACATGGTAAATGCTGTATTCTGGCTAATCACTTCTTTTCTTTCTGTATCAAAACGTGCCAAAACATTTCCATTTTTATCTTCGATGCGCGAAAAATAATAAGGCTTTGTACTAAATCCGCTCGAAGGAAACATGCTATAGCCCCACAACATTTCAAACAAAGAAAGATCGCATGTTCCTAATGCAATTGACGGATAAGGTTCAACTTTTGTAGGAATATTTATTTGGTGAAGAAAATCTGCAAATCGTTGCGGACCGACTTGTTTAATAATATATGCAGATGCGCAGTTTAAAGAATATGCAAGCGCTGTTGCCATGGAAACTGTGTCGCCATCGCCTTTGCATAAACCGCGGGCTGGAACCATACCAGAACCAGGAAAATATTGAGCCATATTTTGAACAGGAGTTTCCGGAGTGAAACCAGCTTCTTCAATTGCGAGGCTGTACAAAAAAGGTTTGATGGCAGAACCAACCTGCCGTTTGGTATTCAAATTAACGTGATCGTATTTGTAGTTTTTAAAATCAATTCCGCCAACCCATGCTTTTACTGCGCCCGTCATCGGGTCCATTGCCATAAATGCTGTTTGAATCATTTCGCGGCTATATTTTATAGAATCGAGCGGAGACATCACTGTATCTTTTTCGCGCTTTGTGTTCCATGCAAACACTTTCATTTGCACAGGTTGCTTAAAACTTTTTTTAATATCCGCTTCGCTTATTCCATCATCTTCCATGTTCTGCCATCTTTCGCTTTCGCGCATATATCCATCCAATAAATTCTGATGATCTTTCCAAACCGTTCCTTTTCTTACATTGCTTTGCGCATCGAGCATTTTTTGCATCATCGGCAAATGTTTTGCCACTGCTTCTTCTGCATAAACCTGCATTCTCGGATTAATAGTTGTATAAATTCTTAATCCATCTTCGTACAAATTATATGGCTCGTGCGTTGCCGGATTGATATGTTCCTTGCACCATTTTTTTAGTTCGTCTCTTATCACATCGCGGAAATAAGGAGCGAGCCCGTTATTCTCATCCAGCTTTCTGTAATTGCTGAGGTCAATTGGTTTTGCTTTATATTTTGCAGCATCTTCGGCAGAAAGAAAATTATTTTCTACCATATTATTTATGACGGTATTTCTTCTTTCAATAGATGCCTTAGGATTTCTTCGCGGATTATACAAATTGTTTCCTTTGAGCATGCCTATCAATACTGCAGCTTCATCAACAGTTAAACGATCGGGTTCTTTCTGAAAAAAAGTTCGCGATGCATTGCGGATTCCGTAAACATTATCGCCAAACGGAACTGTGTTAAGATAGAGCGCAATTATTTCGTGCTTTGTAAAATTTCTTTCCAGCTTTACCGCGATTATCCATTCTTTTAATTTTTCGATCATGCGCCGGCCAATATTTTTTGAACCCTGGCCAAAAAGCATATTTTTTGCAAGCTGTTGAGTAATGGTACTTCCACCACCGTCTCTTCCTAATTTTGCAAACGCGCGAATCACTCCCCAACCATCAATACCGGAATGTTCGTAAAAGCGATGATCTTCTGTTGCAAGTAAAGCATCAACCACATTCGGAGAAATATCTTTATACTCCACATTGCTGCGGTTGCTTTTGTCTTTATAATATTTTCCCATTAGCGTTCCATCATCTGCATACACTTCTGATGCAAGCATGATGGAAGGATTTTCCAATTCTTTTAAAGAAGGCAGTTTTTCAAAAATTCCTACATTAATAAGAATGATAAGAAAGATAAATGCACCTAAGCCTATGAAGAAAATTCTCCAGAAGATGCGAACAGATTTAGTCATAGTGAGATAAGAGATTTGGATAAGAATATTGTATCAAAAACCTTACCCGAAAATAATAAAAGAAAATTGTCGGGCGGATTATTGTTGATTAAAGTTTCTTTAATGTTTGTTTATAGACCCAGATATTTGCCGCAGATTCGCAGATTGGAACAAAAGGGAATTAATCTGCGAATCTGCGGCTATAATTTTTTTTCTAAAATTTGCCCGGGTAAAAAGCAGAAAGGAATTTTTTGTACTCGGTGATGTCTTTATTTGTTTTTAATCTTTCCAAATTTTCATCGCTGATGATAAGGAAAGAATATTTATTTGGAGGAAGCCATGGAATAACTTCGCGCGGAGCGATTTTTCTTGCCTGATCCAAATAAGCCAACGCATCGGTTGCATTATCAAACCCGCTGATGACAACGATCTTCACCGAATCATCCAGCGAAACATTATTAATATCCATTTTTTTATTGTAATAATTTTCGCGATCATACCGGTTAAATGCGTTTCTTGTTTCTGTTACATAAACGGGATCAACTTTGGTAATTAATATGGCAACGTTATGAGGTTTATCCGGCGCAAATGCAAAAACAGATTGCATTGTTTGCAAATTTTTAGATAGCTGCTCAGAATCTGATTTCAATTTTTGCATTACATTTCTGATGGAATCCATTCTTGCTTTTGCAAGAACATTCTGGATTGAATCCGCCTTTGTTTTCTGTATTTTTTTCGCTTCGCTTTGGGCTATAGAATCCATTTGCTGCTGCAGTGCGGCGAGTTGCGCAGCATTTGTTTTTATTTTAGTGAGTTGAACGTTATCGATTTTTATTTTTTGCATTCCCAACTGCGAAGTATCAACCTGCTTTTGCCTTCCAGGCTGTATTTTTCCAAGATCTATTTTTGCTTTGGCAATTTTTACTGTATCGTCGTTGGTTTGTTTTTTCATTTGCGATGTATCCATCGTTCTTGTTAGTGAGCGATCATCAATAACAACAACAGAATCTTCCTTAGCTCTTTCAATTTTAAGATTGGTGAGATAATCTTCAATTTGTTTGCGGCGACTCAGCACATCAAGAAAAGTCTTTGCT
Organism: Chitinophagia bacterium; assembly: GCA_963774065.1. Lineage (GTDB taxonomy): Bacteria > Bacteroidota > Bacteroidia > Chitinophagales > Chitinophagaceae > Puia. The sequence continues at coordinate 116,505 of CAVZDO010000003.1, read as the reverse complement.
TTTTCTGCTATCGGAGTACCGGAATATCTTGCAATGATTCTGTTCAATTCAAGTTTTGCCAAACTATCCTGTTCGGTATGGATATAATAAACAGATTCGATAAAAAGTAATTGCGGCGTCCAGTATTTACTTCCGTATAAACTGTCTGCCGATTTCTTTTTAGCGATCGCTTCTTCAAACCGGCCTTCAATAAATGCCGTATAAATATCTTCATATCTTTTTGTAGCCTGCGTTTTGGTGAGCGCGTCGGGATTCATAGCTTCATCAGGGTTTGTGAGCAATCTTGTGTACTTGCCTGAAGGAAATTCCTGTTTCATCATTGCTATTATTCTTTTTGCGCTGGCATCGTCGCCAATTTTTAAATAGCAATAATACAGGTTGAATAGTGCTTCCTCACGGTGATGGGTATTCGTAAATCTGAAAAGCAGTGTATCATAGGCATTGATTGCGTAATAATAATCCGGCAATCCTTCCTGGTAATCTTTTCCCAGCCTGAATAATGCGTTTTCAATGGAGTCGTTCGACTTCTTTAATTTATCCGGAGTTAGTGGCAAATTATCCTGCAGTGATTGATAAGTGATTTCTTTCGGAGCGGCATTTTTGCCGTTAACGCCATTTCCCTGGCCTGCATCTCCGCTTGCAGAAGCCCGGCGGGATTGTGCAACAAGCGAGGATAGAAACCAATTATCAGCATTAGGCCGGTTTCCCCATTTCGCTCTGAAATCATTAAAGCCTCTCGATTTTAATGCGCTGTTATTAAAATACCAATCTGCATTTTCAGCAGTGCTTCCAAATGGGTCATTTGGTCTGTTATTAAAGCCGTTCAAATTAGTGCCTGATGTGAATGATTCGTCATTATCTTCTTTTAATCCCTGCTGCTTGCGTAATAATTTTACAAGCTTTTTTAGGTATGCATCCCTGTTAGCTGGCAACATGCCTGCGATGCGCTGCAAACTATCCTGCAGTTGAATAATATTTAATTCGGTAACAATTTTATCCAACGCTTTTTTTCTTTCGGAAAAAACCTGGAAGCTGTCAATGTCATCTGCGCTTGCTACATTCACACTATCATAATAATTCCTGGCAGCTCTGTATTTTTTGTCGAAAAATTCTAAACTGCCGAGTTGTACAAATGCTTTATCCCTGATGGGACTGCCTGGCAAAGCGTTCTTCGTACATTTTATAAGAAAATTTATTCCTGCAGGTTTATTATTATTTTCTAATTCAATTTGCGCGGCAGTGTAATAAATAATATCGCGATAATCTGCATAGCGTTCTTTTCTTGCCATGCTTTCCATAGCTGCGATATTTTGTGCAACTAATTTTTCATCGGTTCCCTGGTTCTGTCTTATAAAATTCAAGCGCGCATAAACTTCCATCACTGGGTTATAGGTATGCTGAATTACTCTGCCATAAAATTGCTGCGCTTTTACCGGTTGCTTTATTCTTTCATATAGTTGAGCGATGAGGTATTCCCATCTCGCACGTTCCTCTCTGTCTACTGCGTTAGGAAGCGCTCTTTCAAGATAAAATGCCGTGCTATCATAAATGGCTTGCTGATAAAACCACCATGCCTGCACTTCTTCCAAATCATATTTTAATCGTTCGGGAAATTTTGGATCGTGTTTGAGAATTTGTATAAGACTGCTTGCCTGCCCCATTGAACCGCGAGCAATAAATGTTTTTACCTGCCAGATAAAAGATTCGTTGCGGCTCGGCGGAAGTGAAAAAGTTTTTTTGAGAACATTTAATTTTTCTTCTGTGGAAATAGTTAGCGTGCTGCCACCCTGTTCGAGGTCGGCATTACTTCCTATAGGTTTATCGTATCCGCCTTCTTCTTTTGGCGCAAAAACATAATTTACGTATTGAAAGGTGATATATGCCGAATCGAGTTTGTTGCTGAAATAAAAAGCTTTGCCCATCAGCAAATACAAATTATCTATCCAGTCGTTTCGCAAATCATGATTTAAAATGCCGGTTGTTGCTTTGTAAATTACGGAGTCGAGTTCTCTTTTGTCTTTTGCAGTGCCGGCGAGAGTATAATTATAAAAAGAAAGCAATTTTGTATAATCGTCCTTATGCTGCTCTTTTGCGCGAATAAGAATTTCGTTTATCTTATTATTGGCATTATAATAGTAATTGTAATGAGTAATCGTATTTTGAATAAAATGGCGTGGCTTTTTAAAATTCTTCGTATCTGTTTTTTCAGCGCCTAAAGTTCTGTTCTCGTATTTGGCCGGTTTTGTAATATCGAGCGAGGAATAAGTGGGCTGCCCGGAAACTTCCAGGAAAAAAAAGGAGAAAATAAAAATTAATAAATTGGTAAACTGATTCACAAAATCCGTTTCGTTCGCAAGGCAAACTAAAGTCTTAATAACTGATTTTCAAGAAATTTATTATAAAAATGATTTTGTTTTTTCAGCCTATTTCTTATAAGTTGTTACCTTTAAAATCCTAATGCGCTTTTATGGCTAAGTTCGATGCTAATTCAACGCTCAAGCGCCTGCAAAACAGGTACCGGCTCGTGATTATGAACGATGATACCTATGAGGAGGTTGTTACTTTTAAACTTTCCCGGCTGAGCGTTTATATTTTTCTCAGCACGGTTTTTGTTTTATTAACAGGGTTAACCGTGGCGTTGATTGTGTTTACGCCATTGAAAGTGTACATACCCGGTTACGGAGATGTGAATAATACTACCGAGTTGCGTGAACTAAAAATACATACTGATTCGTTAGAGGAGCAGATGAGATATAAAGATCAGTATCTCGAGAACCTGAAAAACGTTTTGCAGGGCAATACGTCGGTAAAAAGAGATACAACAAGTTTGAAGATTCCGAAACCTGAAAAAATAAACGATTAAAATCTGATACCAATGTTTAACGCGAAATCCAAAAACGATTTTCCCGGCGATACTTCTGCCGGCTCAAGCGCCAGCCTCATTGGCGCAGGAACTTCCATGAAAGGGGATATTACCAGCAGCGGCGACATGCGCATCGACGGCACCCTCGTCGGAAATATTAATTGCTCGGCTAAAGTAATTATTGGCGCAAACGGCGTTGTTGAAGGTGATATCAGCGGACAGCAAGCTGATATTTTAGGCAAAGTAAGCGGTACAATTAAAGTGAAAGATTTGCTGCAACTGAAGGGCGGCAGCGAAGTGAACGGAAATTTATCCGCAGCTAAATTGCAAATTGAACCTTCTGCAACTTTTAACGGAGAATGCCACATGATAGCCAGCACTTCATCGAGCAGTAAAGTAAGTTCAGAAAAAAAGAAAGAAGTTTCGTTCGGCGAACTTGCAGCTACGTAAAATATTTCTTTCCGGATTATTTATTATGATTAACAGCCTGCGCTGTTGAATGGATTTGTTTTTGCATTTATCTTTGCGCACGATGCAAAACAAAAATTCCGTAAAATCATTTCTGCCATTTTTATTAATTTTTATTTTAAGCACCGCTATAATCTTTTTATTAAAAACTCCGCTCAGCAAATGGGGTTTTAATATTACTGTATTGAGCATTGGCAACCTCATTCTTTTTGTTGCCACAACAGGTTCGTTTGTTCTTTATCAAAAAGCTTTACGAAATAATAATGTACACGTTTTTATGCGGATGATTTATGCCGGGTTGTTTTTAAAAATGTTTGTGTGTATCATTGCCACATTAGTTTATGCTTCCATTGCAAGAAGCGAAGTGAACAAGTGGGCGATTTTCGGATGTTTTGGATTGTACTGTGTGTACACATTTAGTGAAATAAAAATAATCATGCGACTGAGCAAGGAACAAAAAAATGCCTAAGAAAGAAGCTCCTCTTATATACCTGCAAAAATTTATTCCCGATGGTTCAGCAGAACTTGCATTGAACTATCTACAGCAATTCAAAGTGCATTTAACAATCACGCGCGAAAGAAAAACTGTTCTTGGCGATTACAGGCATGCGGCGATGGGAAAGAATCATCGCATAAGCATCAACGGTAGTTTAAACAAATACGCATTTCTTATCACGCTCATTCACGAACTGGCGCACCTCGTAACATTTTTAGAGTATAAAAATAAAGTGCAATCGCACGGCAAAGAATGGAAATTGTTGTACAGGAAAATTCTCGAAGATTTTTTGCACCTGGATATTTTCCCGGCAGATATTATGACAGCACTCAAAAAATCATTGCATAATCTCCCTGCAAGCAGTTGCGCAGATGAAGAGCTGATGCGTGTTTTAAGAAGATATGATAATAATAATGGAGATTCATTATTTGTTGAACAAATTGCAGAAGGCGGATTATTTAAAATGGATGACGGAAGTGTTTTCAGAAAGGAAAAAAAATTACGCAAGCGATTTCAATGCACGGAAATCAGCACCGGAAAAATTTATCTTTTCAGCGGGATACATGAAGTGAAACCGATCGCGATGTAATATTTAATATTGAAGATTTAATATTTGGGCTTCTTCAATATTCCATCTTCCATATTACCTATTAAATAACTCAGCTTCTCACTTTTAATCCTTTCGGATCATACAGCGGTCCTTTTACAATTTTAGCTGGTATCCAATTTCCAAAAACTAAAATTTCTGTTTCCGTACCTATGGCTGAAAGTTGAACAGGTAAATATGCAAATGCAATGGAAGATTGAATATATGCTCCGTAAGAACCAGACGTAACACGACCAGAAACTTTTCCATTCACACGTACCGGTTCATTTCCAAGAACGATTGCTTTCGGGTTTTCTAAAATCATCGTCACTAATTTTTTATTGTTATCGCGTTCAAGCATCGCTTTCTTTCCAAAAAAATCTTTGTCTTTTGCAATTGCAAAATTTAATCCTGCCTGCAACGGCGATTCATCTGCGCTTATATCTGAGCCCCAATATAAATAACCTTTTTCCGCACGAAGCGAATCTATAGCTTTATAACCACAGGCAACTATTCCAAATTGCTGACCCGTTTTCCAAAGCAATTCCCATAATGCAAACCCATTTTTTACATTGGCATAAATTTCATAACCTAATTCGCCAACAAAAGTTATACGAACTAACTGAACAGGAAATTCTCCGATGTTTGTTTTGCGCATACTTAAAAACGGCATCGCTTCGGTTGATAAATTTTGTTTTGTCAGCAACGATAACATTTCTCTTGATGATGGTCCCCAAATTCCAAAGCATGTTAGGTTTGCGGTAACATCTTTTAAAACAACGGAACCATCATTTGGTAAATGATCTGTTAGCCACGACATATCATGACTGTTCAACGCTGTTCCGGAAATCATCCGAAAAGTATTTGCATCAATTTGCATGATGGTTACATCGCTTTCAATTCCGCCGCGTTCATTCAACATCTGCGTATAGGTAACACTGCCGGCGCCTTTATTGATTTTATTTGCACACAAAAATTCTAAAAAATTTGCGGCGCCATCTCCACTGATTTCTATTTTAGAAAAAGAAGATTCATCAAATAACCCGATTTTTTCTCTCGTCGCCAATGCTTCCACAACAATTGCAGTGCTCCAGTTTTTTCCTGCCCAACCATCTGGTCTCAAATATTCATACGCAACATTTTCATTGGACGCATAAAAATTTACGCGTTCCCATCCTGATTTTTCACCGAATACTGCTTTGTGATTTTTATGCCATCCATAGGCTGAACTTATTTTTAATGGTCTGCCGGATTTTCTGTCATCGCCCGGATAACGGATATCATAATAGGTTTCATAATTTTCCACAACTCTTGCAAGCGTGTAAGAAAATGATTTGTATTGAGCGCCAAACCTGCGCACATCCATTTCCCATAAATCCATTGTTGGATGACCATCTAGAAGCCATGCGGCCATTTCTCTGCCAACACCACCTGCGCCGGCAATTCCGTGTGCGCAAAATCCTGCTGCAACAAAAAATCCATTTACAGAAGTTGGTCCTAAACAAAATTCATTATCAGGAGTAAAAGCTTCCGGCCCGTTAATTATTTTTCTTATAGGCGCGGAAGCCATCGCCGGCACACGCATGGATGAATTGACAGCAATTTCTTCCAAACGTTCCCAATCTTCTATCAATAATTTTCCGTTAAAATCTTTCGGCACATCATCAATCAACGCCTCATTTAAAAATGAAGGAGCAGATTTTCTTTCGTAGCCGCCCATTACTAATCCGGCGCCGTCTTCACGATAATAAATCAAATTATCCGGGTCGCGAAGAGTTGGTAAATGTTTATCTTCTTTATTAACGTTTCTAAAAGCTGCAGTTACAAGATATTGATGGCTCATAGGTATTACCGGAACGCGAACATTAACCATCCGCCCGATTTCAGCAGTGTACAATCCGCACGCAGCAATTACAATTTCGGTTTTTATTTCTCCTTTATCTGTGCTTACAGATACAACATGATTGTTACGTATGTTGATTGCCGTTAGTTTTGTATGAAGAAATATTTTCGCGCCCATTTGTTTTGCCTGTTTTGCCAGGGAATGACAAAGCAAACTCGGGTCGAGATATCCATCTGTAGAAAGATAAGTTGCAGCGAGAACATTTTCCGTGCTCATCAGCGGAAATAAATTCTGCGCTTCTTCCGGAGAAATTTCTTCAAGAGGCAAACCGAAAGTTGTTGCCCATGCAACCTGTCTTTTTAATTCCTGCACGCGCTCGGGTGTACATGCAAGACGAATCCCGCCGCATTCAACCCAACCGGGATCTGTTTCAGAATCTTTTGATAACTGCCGGTACAATTCAGCGCTGTACATCATCATAGAAGTTAGTGTAACGGAGCTTCTCAATTGTCCCACTAATCCTGCTGAATGAAATGTTGAACCGCTGGTGAGTTCGTTTCGTTCAATGATCACAACATCTGTTTCTCCTCTCAATGCGAGATGATAAGCTATGGATGCGCCGGCAACGCCGCCACCTACAATTACGATTTTTGCGCTTTCAGGAAAATTATTCATCAACTATATTTCTTTAAATTTTCTATGATATTTTTATAACGTTCTCCTTTTAATTCCGGCAATACCGCATTCCATTTTTTTAATCCCCATGTTCTGAAATCAAAATCGATCTTTGAAATTCCTTCCTGTATAGATGCCCACGTCACCCAACCAAATTTTGCAATAATTGACCACGCCATTGCCCGATAAATTTTTTCGGGAAGATGTTTTTGCCAATAAAAATCGCACAAAACAGTCAGCTGTTCATCGTTTAAAGATACTTCGCTTGCGAGATTACCAATTTCAAAAGATGCTTCGTTCTGCCCGGAATATTCATAATCGATGATCCAGATTTTTTTCCCATCATCCATAAAATTTTCTGCGAGTAAATCATTATTGCATGGAACTAATTTTTCGGGATTTAATGCAAGAATATCTTCGAGTTCTTTTATCAAAATTTCCATTTGTAAATATTCATCCGGTAAAAAATAATTATTATCCCTCACAATTTTTAAATATTCTTTTCTTACAGAAGGGAAATTAAAATCTCTGTGAAATTTTTCTCCTGCATGTAATTTTTTAAGGGCATTTCCAATTCGCGGTAATAATTCCGGTTGTGCATGAATATCTTCTGCGTGTAATGTTTTTGCTTCTATCCAGCTTATCACTAAAATATTTTCTTCAGGTAAGGAATCTATAACTGCCGCGCCAACTCCGGCACGCCATGCTCTTTCCGTATTTATTCTTTCATTCTCGCGGTTGATACCAAGTAATGATGTTGATTTATCGCTTTTTCTAATTACATATGTATTAGCGTTAGTATCTGCACGGAAATTGGAATTGGTTAGTCCTCCATGCAATACGGAAATGGTTTTCACTTCAGCAAGCGCAGGAATTTTTTTAATAAGTTCATTTAGTTTTGTATCATCCAATAAAGACATTTGATGTACGATTTTAGATGTACGATGTACGATTTGCTCACAATCCGCAATTATTAATTCTCAATTCTCAATTATCCATTTTCAATTACTCAATCGTTCTTCTCGGGCCGGTGAACCATTTTTTCACAGACAATTTCCACCAGATCCATAATACAAATAAAGTGATGCCAAGAAGGATCGGCGCATAGTTCACAGCGAGCCATGTAAAATTTTTATTTCCGGGAACTGCAGCAGGCTCAAAAGGCAAAATAAAATAAATGGATATGATCACAATTTCTGCAACGGCAATAAGATTCATCCATTTGTATTTATTACCTAATGTCCATTTGCCTTCATGAAAGCTGTTGCCGGCCTTCCATCTAAGCCAAATAGGAATTAAAAAAGCAAGATAAATTCCAATCACCCCTATAGAGACTACAGCATAAAATGCAGTTGGAATGCCGCGCGGACTTTTCCATAAAGCAGGCAGCGTGATGATGATTCCGATTATCGCAGATGCAAGCACTGCATTGAGGGGCACCATATTTTTATTGACCTTGCTCCAGTATTTATAACCGGGAATAGCGCCGTCACGCGAAAACGCAAACATCATGCGCGAGCAGGAGGTAAGGCATGCAATTGCGCAAAATAATTGTCCTACTGTTGATATCACCAGCACCAATTTAAAAATTACGGGAGATAAAGAATTATAAAGAATGCTGATCACAGAACCGCTGCCAAATGGATTTATAGTTGTGTCGAACGAACTCACATTACCTGGTTTAGTTGCAACGCTAAGAAATGCCATCAACAAAAAATATCCACCAACGGCCGAATAAAAAATAGATTTCCAAATTCCTTTTGCAGCAGTCAAATGTGCGTTATGTGTTTCTTCTGAAAGATGCGCTGATGCATCAAATCCGGTGATCGTATATTGTGTAAGCAAAAAACCTAAGGGTAAAACGTATAGCCAATACATGGAGCCGCCTGAAAAACCTGAATTATTAATTTTTGTAGTGAACATCCATTTTATATTTTGATGTTCGTTTGGAACAATGAGAAGAATAAAAATTATTACGGCCACACCAATAACATGCCACCACACAGATATTTTATTAAAAACCGCCTGGATGCTGCTGCTGAAACAATTAATGATTGTACTGAATATCATTATCACAATGAACCAAAAAAATTGTTGTTGTATATAATCGCCGCCAAAAAAATTATTTGCATAGGTCGGGAAATGCGCGCCCAGTATAATGTTCAGAAAAGTTGCGGCTCCGTATACAACAGAAGCGTTGATTGCCAGCAAGCCAATAAAATTTAACCAGCCGGTAAAAAAACCAGCCTTCGCTCCACCAAGTTTTGAAGCCCACCAATAAATTCCACCGGAAGTTGGATATGCGGATGCAAGTTCGGCGAGACAAAAACCGATCAATAAAATAAAAATTGAAATCAGCGGCCAGCCAATGGAAATGGCAATAGGTCCGCCGTTGTTCCATGCCTGGCTGAATGTGGTAAAACAGCCGCTTAAAATGGAAATGATGGAAAATGAAATCGCAAAATTTGAAAACCCGCTCCATGTTCTCTTCAACTCTTGTTTGTAGCCGAGCATAGCGAGTAATTGCTCATCATTTGATGCAGCGTTTTGGTTCTTTCGGTTTTCGGTCATTATTCAAATATAAGAATGCAAATCAAAAAAACATTCTGCTTAAAAAATTTAGTGATTGCTGAAATCCAATAATTAATTTCTCCCGCAGATTTCGCGGAGGTTACTGCAAATATTTTCAGCGTTTGTCTGCGCTCAATTAATCTGTAGAATCTGCGGGATGTTTTTTATAATCTAACGGCAATGGATAACCGATTTAATTCTTCAGAAAATACTTATAGGTCTGCATTACTGTAATTGAGATAATTGATTAGTGAAGGCGTATTCCTCAATTTTAATTTCTTAAGTATTTTATGACGATGAACTTCTACTGTTCTGTAAGAAATGTTCAGTTCTGAAGAAATTTCTCTCGAGGATAACCCGCGCTTCACATACTGCAAAACTTTTACTTCACGTTCGGAAAGCAGGTTGATGTTTGGAGTTCTTAATTCTTTTTCCAAAGGAACTTCGGTGGCAATATTTTGTATTTCTTTGCAGATATAAATTCCGCCTTTCATTGTTGCATCAATGGCTTCTAATATTTCATCAACAGAAGAATTTTTTGTGAGATAGGCTTTAGCTCCAAGAGAAATCATTTTTTTTGCGTAAGCCGGAAGAGAATACATGGATAAACCAATCACTTTTGAATCCGGAGAGATTTCTAAAATTTCTTTTAATGTTTCAAACCCGTCTTTAGGTTTTATATTAATGTCGAGAAAAACAACATCAGGAAGTGTGTTGCTGACAACCTCAATTGCCATTTCGGAATCGCCGGTATCGCCAACAACTTCAAATTGTTTAAACATTTCTAACAAATGGATCCAGGATTCACGTATCAGGGTATGGTCGTCTATGATTACGATGGAGATTTTTGGTATCATATATAGGGTTTAAAATTTGTTGTTCCAAAATAGGTTAAAACCAACAATAACAGGGTCATAAAAATGTCACAAATAAAATGCCATCATGAGTTAGCTTTGCGCGTGATAATGGTAAATAAAAAGTGTGGATTTTTTTTCTCGATTTGGGGATTATAATTTTTTTGTGGGGTTATTACAATTATCTCCAAACAATGTAAATTGGTGTGTTAATTTCAAAGAACATTGTTTTCAAACTCAATTCTTTCACTACAAAAAATATCATTTTGAAACGCATTATTTTTTCTTCGGGCATTTTATTTCTTTTGATTGCCTGCCAAAATTCAAACAGCAATAATCAAACTGCGTCTGCAGATTCTTCAAAAGCTAATACAGGAGCGGATTCCGGCTGGATCGCACTATTTAACGGCACTTCACTTGCAGGTTGGCATACCTATGGAAAATCAGCTGCCGGCGTTGCATGGAATGTGGATAGCGGAAGTATTCATTTGCAATCCGCAGCAAAAAACGGCTATCAAACTTCAGGCGGTGGCGATTTAATTACAGATGGCGTTTTTGATAATTTCGATTTGAAATTAGAATGGAAAATTTGCAAAAAAGGAAACAGCGGAATTATATTTTATGTTCAGGAAGATACAACAAAATATAAAGACACCTGGAACACCGGCCCTGAAATGCAGGTTTGCGATAAAGACAGTAATGAAGATGCGCATAGCTTTAAACATGAAGCTGGTGATTTGTATGATCTGATTCCTTCTACAGCCATGTCTGCAAAGGGTTTCAATGAATGGAACAAAGTAGAAATTGTCAGCAATAAAGGCAAGCTGGACCTATACCTAAATGATGTGCATATTATTTCCACAACATTGTGGGATGATAAGTGGAAACAATTAATTGCCGGAAGTAAATTTAAAGATATGCCCGGCTTCGGAACTTTTACTTCAGGACATATAGCTTTACAGGATCATGGCGATGAAGTGTGGTATAAAAATATTATGCTGAAAAAATTGTGACGTTAATCAGCGTTTAATATCTTCTTCTGTCGCCGTAATTATTATCACGTCCGCGGTCACGATTATCGCGGGGGCGGTTGGGACCCAATTTTGAAGGGTCTTCTTCTGCCTTTTTCACGGATAATTTTTTTCCACGGCCAATTTCGGCGCCATCAAGGGTTTGTATAGCTTCACGGGCTTCGCCGTCGTTTGGCATATCTAAAAAACCAAACCCACGACTTTTTTTTGTTTCTCTATCCCTGGCTACTTTGGCTGAATAAACTTCGCCATATAATTCAAACATTTCTTTGAGATCTATATCGTCAAAGTCGTACGGAAGTCCGGCTACAAAAAGCTTCATGCAATAGTATTTAAGTCCTAAAATTAAGTGTAAAGAATCAAACTGCTTATTATATTTTTCAACCCTCTTTTGTCTTGTTTGATTGTTTTTGGGGAAATAATTCAACATAAAAATCTGCTTAACCTTTTTTCAGGCATTTTGTAAAGTGGCTAACAATTTGACATAGCTTAATTACTTAAATGATAATCTATGAAGCTCGGATATTTACTCATCACGAGTTTTATTAGTTTTATTGATTTTAGCGAGTATTATTTTAATAGCCAGTCGCCTCAATAAATAAAAGCCTACATTTCTGTAATGACAAACAAATATCCCTTTTATATTAAAGCCACTTTCATTTTATTGGGGTTGGTGTTGCTCACGGCTATTTTATATTTGCTTCAGGATATTTTTATTCCGATTGCTCTTTCATTAATGATTGCATTAATGCTGAATCCATTAGTTATTCGTTTTGAAAGATGGAAAATTCCTCACCCGCTTGCCATAGGTTTTGCAATATTGGTTGCGCTGATTGTTTTTTTATCGGTAGGATATTTCTTAGCCTCGCAAATTATAAGTTTTGGAAATGATTTGCCAAAGCTGGAACAAAAATTTTCTGATTTATTCAGCAAAGGGCAAAATGCTTTGCTAAATAATCTTGGTGTTTCCATGCAAAAACAAAATCAATGGCTCGCTGAAGCTAAAGAAGGAATAAAACCAATTCTCAGCAGATTAATGGGTACAGCGCTGGGTACTCTTAGCGTTACTATTTTATTGCCGGTATATACTTTCCTGCTTCTTTATTATAAAAAACTTATTCTGAATTTTTTGTTTGAAATTTTTGCAGAAACCAATGCAAATTATGTTAGAGAAGTGCTCGAAAAAACAAAACGTGCTATTCAAAGTTATGCTTTAGGATTGCTGATAGAAGGATTAATTGTAGCAACTCTTAACACGATTGCTTTATTATTATTGGGTGTTAAATATGCAGTGTTGCTCGGCGTGATTGGCGCGATTGTAAATGTGCTTCCTTTCATTGGCGGAATATTGGCAATAATACCTCCGGTAATTGTTGCAACAATTACTAAAGATGGCGTGCAAACACAAATAGGCGTGGTGATTTCTTACATCATCATCCAATTTACGGATAATCATTTTTTGATTCCATTCATTGTATCTTCAAAAGTTCGCATCAATGCGCTGATATCAGTGGTCGTTGTATTGCTGGGTGGAGCGCTTTGGGGAATTGCCGGAATGTTTTTATCCATTCCTTTTGTTGGTGTGTTGAAAATATTATTCGATAGAATTGATGAACTAAAACCATGGGGTAAACTTTTGGGCGATGAAATACCAACAATGCACAAAGGTCAGTTATTGAAAAGAAAACGAAAAAAACCTTTAGTAGCCTGATAATATATTTTCGGTTATAGGTTACCGTTAGATTGCAATTTAGTTTTAATTTAATAATTAGTTCCCTCCAAAATATTATCTTAGCAAAAAAATTTTAAAGAGATACAATATTTTATGAGTTTATTATTTAGCAGTTTAAAAATTAAAGATGTTGAATTAAGAAACAGGATAATGGTTTCGCCAATGTGTCAATATTCCTGTGTTGATGGATTTGCTACGGACTGGCACCTTGTTCATTTGGGAAGCCGCGCTGTTGGCGGCGCAGCAATTGTGATGCAGGAAGCAACTTCTGTTTCTGCAGAAGGAAGAATTTCTCCCGATGATCTGGGAATTTATAAAGATGAGCACACGGGAAAATTAAAACAGATCGTTGATTTTATTCACTCGCAGGGAGCAGTTGCAGGAATTCAACTTGCTCATGCCGGACGAAAAGCAAGTCACGCAAGCCCGTGGAAAGGAAATAAACAAATTCATTCTGCTGATGGCGGATGGTTAACAGTTGCACCAAGTGCATTTCCGTTTTCAGATAATGAAGAAGCTCCCGCATCTCTCGATAAAAAAGGCATACAAAAAGTTATTGACGATTTTTCTGTTGCAACGCAACGTGCACTACACGCAGGTTATAAAATAATAGAGATACACGCGGCGCATGGTTATCTCTTACATGAATTTCTTTCTCCATTAAGCAATAAAAGAAATGATGAATATGGAGGAACTTTAGAAAACCGTGCGCGCCTTTTGCTCGAAGTTGTTGATGCAATTAAAAAAGAATGGAAACCCCGATACCCTTTATTCGTGCGCATTTCAGCTACTGATTGGGTTGATGGCGGATGGAATATTGATGAATCGGTTCAACTTTCTTCTTTATTAAAAACAAAAGGAGTGGATATGATTGATTGCTCCAGCGGCGGACTTTCTCCAAAACAAATTATTCCGCTTGCGCCGGGTTACCAGGTTCCGTTTGCAGAACAGATAAAAAAAGAAGCAGGAATTTTAACTACAGCCGTCGGATTAATCACCACTCCGCAACAGGCAGAAGAAATTTTAATAAAACAGCAGGCAGATGTGATTGTTCTTGCGCGTGAATTTTTGCGCGATCCTTATTTTCCATTGCATGCTGCATACGCGCTTCACGAAGATATTTCCTGGCCGGTGCAATATGAACGCGCTAAGATCAAATTGTAAATTCTTTTCTTTTCTAAACTTCTTTCTAAAAAAATTGTTCTCTTATGTATCTTTAAAAAAATAATTAAATGATTCCAACCAAAGCTTTCGCAGCGTACAACAAATCAACTCCATTATCTCCGTTCGATTTTAGCAGGAGAACTCCCGGTGCGCACGACGTGCAAATAGAAATTTTGTATTGCGGCGTTTGTCATAGCGATATTCACCAGGTGCGCGATGAGTGGGGAGGCGTATCCATTTACCCGATGGTTCCCGGTCATGAAATTGTTGGAAAAGTAATTGCAGTAGGAGAGCACGTAAAAAATTTTAAAGCCGGTGATATTGCGGGCGTTGGCGTGATGATCGATTCATGTCGTATTTGTAAAAATTGTCAAAATGATTTGGAACAATATTGCGTTGAAGGAATGACGGGAACGTACAATACTTATGAACGCGATGGAAAAACAATTGCTCAAGGTGGCTACTCCACACAAATTGTTACTGACGAGAAATATGTTTTGAAAATTTCTCCAAAATTAGATTTGAAAGCGACTGCTCCTTTGTTGTGCGCAGGCATCACAACCTATTCTCCTTTGCGTTACACAAAAGTTGGCAAAGGAACAAAAGTTGGTGTGATGGGTTTGGGTGGACTCGGTCATATGGGAGTGAAATTTGCTGTTGCATTTGGCGCGGAAGTTACTGTGATAAGCACTTCAGCATCTAAAGAAGCCGATGCAAAAAAATTAGGCGCACACAATTTTTTGTTATCGAAAGATGAAGAGCAAATGAAAAAATATGGCGGCTATTTTGATGTTATTTTAAATACTGTTGCTGCAAAACATGATTATAGCAGGTTTCTCAACCTGCTTAATTTAAATGGCACAATGATAATTGTAGGATTGCCTTCCGAAGATCCGCAAGTGAAACTTTTTTCTCTGCTAACAAACCGCAGAAGTCTTCTTGGTTCAATGATCGGTGGTATTAAAGAAACACAAGAGATGCTCGATTTTTGTGCTGAACATAATATTGTTGCAGACGTTGAAGTAATTCCGATTCAGCAGATCAACGAAGCATATGAACGAATGATAAAAGGAGACGTTCATTACCGGTTTGTTATTGATATAAATTCTTTACGAAACTAACGGTAATGAACATACGTAATTAATTATTGAATTTTACTACTTCAAGATCTGTCGCTTTTATAGTTCCTAATTGCTGTAGCTCATCATTATTCCATCTTTCATCCGGCGCTCCGCTTATGTACAGGTTGCTGCCGATGTCGGCAAGTATCAATCCGTATTTTTTTAATGCCGTTAAGATTATCTGAACATTCGGTGGAAATCCACTAATATTATAACTACTTTTCAATCGCAGCTTCGCGCCGAAAGGCAAACCATATTGTCCGCCACTGCTGTTTACTTTATGCGTTGCCGGCGGAATATAGGCCGGCTGTACGTTTGAGCTGCTCAATGTAAATCGCAAGGCGTGATCGATAGTTCCTTTTAATACTTCATCATATCTTGCCAATCCAGGAAAAATTGGTAAACCAGCAGCATCTGCTGATGTCCATCCATCTGGTCTTAATGAATCTGATTTCAAATTAAAAATTGCGCCCGACGATGCTTCCCAATGATCACCGCTAACACTCGCGTTGTATAATTCGTACAGCATATCATTGTCCTTATCCACTGCGATTACGTGCGAATCTCCCTGACCATTTCCTTCGATCGGCGCATTTAACGGAATAGGATATGGACCCGGATCGCTCTCATCTCCATAATCACCATCATAATTATTTGCGCGAAAAACAATTTGAACTTTTGGCTGATTGCCGCATACAACAACAAATGGAATTCCAATCGGCGCGTTATCCCAAAGCCCGCTGCCGAAATCTGCTTTTAATGTTGATGAAGAAAAATTCGCGATGATCTGATCGCTATATGGATCGACAGGGCTGGAAGAAATATCCTGGTTCCATGCGTTATCTGCCGGAAATATTTCTATGTTTTCTGCATCTGCTAATGTTGCTGAACAGGAATCGTTTGGTGAAGTGGAATCAGTTTTGGAATTTGCAGATGGATCTTTTTTGCAACTAAAAATTAATATTCCTAAAATAAAAAAAATCCATTTACAGGAAAGAAATTTGTTTTTCATTGGTACGAATTTGATAATTTATATGCGAAAGAATTGTGCCAGAAATCAACTTCAATAAATATTTTTATATTTAGTAAAACTTGCGGATATGAAAAATCTGATTATAGCAAACATTGCTCTCTTATTAAGTCAATTCGTTTTTTCTCAAAACGACATACAAACTTTATTTAAAGATGATGCTGATATCGGAACTGTCAAACTAAAAGGAGCATTGCATTATAATAACGAAACGCAACAATATACCATCAGTGGGAGCGGACAAAATATTTGGGGAACTCACGATGATTTTCATTTTGGATGGAAAAAAATTCACGGCGATTTTATTTTGGACGCGCAAATGCATTTTTTCGGAAACGGAACAAACCCGCATCGAAAAATTGGATGGATGATTCGCCACTCTCTTGATTCCAACGCAGCCTATGTAGATGCAGCTTTGCATGGCGATGGATTAACTTCTTTGCAGTATCGTCGGGCTATGGATTCGAGTACTGAAGAAATAAAAACAGGTATGACCGCTCCTGATGTGATTCGGCTTGAAAGAAAAAATAACACCTATTTTCTTTATGCTGCAAAATTCAGCAATCCTTTAATAGAAATTGCAAGATTGGAATTGAACATCGGCGATGATGTGTATGTTGGATTATTTATTTGTTCACATGAAGAAAATATTTCTGAATCAGCAATTTTCTCCAACGTTCGTATTACTGTTCCCGCAAAAGATAGTTACGTTCCATATAAAGATTATCCGGGAAGCCGGCTGGAAGTGATGAATGTGGAAACAGGTTTGCGCAAAATTCTTTTTACTTCTCCCCAAACATTCGAAGCGCCCAATTGGCTGAAAGACGGGTCGGCGCTCATTTTCAACTGGAATGGTTTGTTGTATCGTTTTCCTTTCGATACAAAAACACCTGTTGCAATAAACACCGGTTTTGCAAAACATTGCAATAATGATCACATACTTTCTCCAGATAATAAAATGATTGGCATCAGCAATAATGGAACAAAAGAAAAAGATGGCGGCGGTTCCGTTATTCATATTGTTTCGCTCGATGGCGGAGTTCCAGTGCAAATCACACAACTCAGTCCTTCTTATTTGCACGGATGGAGTCCCGACGGAAAAACTTTAGCATTCTGCGGAGAACGAAATGGAAATTTTGATGTATACACAATTCCTGCAAAAGGCGGAAAAGAAAAAAGATTAACGACTGCTAATGGATTGGATGATGGCCCGGAATATTCACCTGACGGAAAATATATTTATTTTAATTCTGTAAGAAGCGGCAGCATGCAAATTTGGCGAATGAAACCAAATGGCAGTCACCAGGAACAACTTACTAATGATGATTATAATAACTGGTTCGCGCATATTTCTCCGGATAATAAAATGATGGTTTTTATCTCTTTCTCCAAAGATGTTGCTGCGGGCAATCATCCGCCGTGCAAAAAAGTTATGATAAGATTGCTGCCTTCTAACGGTATTGGACAACCGAAAACAATTGCATACCTATACGGCGGACAAGGAACGATAAATGTTCCTTCATGGTCGCCGGATAGTAAACAAATTGCGTTCGTGAGCTATACTTTTCCGGATGATTATTATGAGAAAAAATGATCGGTTGCAAGTTGCCGGTTTCCAGTTACCAGAAACCAGCAACCGGAAACCCGCTTACTCCCACGCTCTCCGTAGAAACCTCAACCAGTTTCCGTGCATTACATTATTGATATCCTCATCAGAGTAGCCGCGATTTTTTAATAGAGAAGGAATTTTTTGCAGATCAGCAATTGTTTCTAAATCATAAGGAGATTGTTCTTTTCCAAATGCGCCGTCAAGATCGGAACCTAGACCTATATGCAATGCGTTTCCTGCGATTTGACAAATATGATCAAGATGATCAATTATTTTTTCCATATTGCAATGCATGTTTTGCGGAGTTGATTTTCCGCGAACCCAATTCGGAACAATCATCCACGCATCAAAAGCTCCGCCGATCACTGCGTCGCGTTCAATCAACGCTTTTATTTGTTCGTCACTGAATTGACGATTATGATTTACCAACGCCCTGCAATTATTATGACTCGCCCAAATATGCCCGCGAAAATTATCTATAGCCTGCCAAAAAGCATCATCACATAAATGTGTTGCATCGAGAATAATATTCAGCTCTTCCATTTTTTTTAAAAGATCCAATCCATTTTTATTCATCATTCCTGTTGCATCAGTTCCGTTTGCATAACGACCGGGTCCGTAATGTGCCGGGCCAACAGCCCGTAATCCATAGCTATAGGCTCTTTCAAGATATTCAATATTCACAATCGAGTCAGCACCTTCCAAACTTAAAATATAACCGATCGCTTTTTTTTCTTTTTCACTGTTCCAGATTTGCAAATGTTTTTCAAGAGATTCGAGATCATTTACCTGGAACATTTCATTTTCTGCTTCCATTGTTTTGTACCATGCAAGCTGCGCTTGCGTTTGCGCCCACGCCTGCTCCGGAGAATGCCAGCCGGGCAAAGAATTTTCCGGCGAAACATATCGCGCAATTTGTGTCGCAACAACCAAACCAACATTTCCTTTTCTTAATTCCGGAAGGCAAACAGTTCCGTTGCCCCTGTCGGGTTTGTCGGTTTTATTTTTTTCCCTTTCATGAATTTCGGTTATGGATGACCGTAAGTCGCGGTTCCATTCCATCGCGTTCATGCTGAGATCTAAATGTGCGTCTATGATGAACATGAGTTAGTTTATAGTTTTGAGTTTGTAGTTCTGAAATTCGGAATTTCATTTTTGCATTTCCGCACTTTCCTATTTTTAATTTATATTGGATGACCCAATGCTTGCCAAATGCCATAAACTACAAAATAGAGTGAAAGTGCAATAACATATGGTGTATAGTTTAACCCTCTTTTTTTGTCGCGTGTTATTAATAAAACAAGAATTAAAGCACTTAATAAAATTGAAATACTATAAGTGTAAATTTGCCTTATATTAAACCAATAACCTAATGTTCTTCCAAATGTTGGCGGAACGAATTCTAAAAAAAGACAAATCATGTAACGCATGTGTAAAGCAACATTGCCTTTCAGAATATTTATTATTGCCAAAGAATAATAAATCAAAAAAGAAAATATTCCGGCGATATTAGTGAATTGCGCTTTAAGACTTTGGGCAGAAGTCATCTTTTCGTCAATGCCCCTAATATACCCTTGTCTTATTACTCCAATCATGGAAATGATTACTATTGGCAGTAAAAAATAGGTGAATTTCCCAAAAACTTTATGCGCTTTGTATTTGTGATAGCGAATAAGCAATGGCTGAATGATTAATATAACAAGCCAAAGGAATAATGTTATTGCATGAATATGAATAGTTATAGTTATTGATTTAAAATCCGGAAATAATGAAAAATATGGATAATAAAATCCAAGAGCTACAAAAACAAGCAGAATCAAAAAAAAATATCCAATATTCTTATACTGATCTTCCATTTTTTTTTTGTTAGGTCGTTATTAATCACCTCAACTCTCAAATATACGCAACTCGCAAATTATAAACCATCGCTCAATAGTATTCCAGTCGATGAACGGATTGCGACGCAACGATGATGCTATGAAAAACTACAGCTGGTATCAAAAAATATTAATTGCTTTTCAAAAGTATTTTCTTTTTTAGCCATCGCCTGATTGGTTCATCGTATAATTTCAAACATGCATAGGCAAGTAAAATACTTGAAATGAAAATGAGTATTGCAAATGGTAAACCTTGCACGATGGTGGCTTTGTGATCAGCTACCCAACCGGTGTAAATGTAGATGAGCGGATAATGCGTGATGTAGATCGGGTAAGAAATATCGCCTAAAAATTTGCAGATGCGCGATGAAAATTTGCCTGTCACTTCTCCGCTTGCGCCCAAAAAAACGATCAATGGAAAAATTAAAATAATGGTGAGCGAATCATAAATGCCATTCATCCACAAATGTTCGCTGCCGCCAATTCTCGGTACGGCGAGCGCAATAATGATCAGCAAACTGCACCAGAAAAAAGAATTCTTCACGTGAATTAATTTTGCTGTACGAAAAAGTAATAGTCCTGCAAAAAAAGGATACATAACGCGTGTAAAGCCGATCCGCAGTTGCTCTGAATCGAGCGACCAGCCACCTATGACGTCCCCGGCCGGACTTGTTACTGCAAGTTGTATGAGCGCACATGCCGACAGAAAGACCAATATTGAAAGTGGGATTTTAGAAAATTTTCTTACAACAACGCCGTAAAGAATATTTGCGATGTACTCAAAAAATAATGACCAGCCCGGCCCATTTAACGGATGCATTTCCTGCCAGCCGCGGATATCCATTGATATTGGTACAGGCAGCAGCGTAAAACCGATGAGCATTATTAAAAGCATTTTCCATACCGGCACCTGGTGTATTGTTGGCCACAATGCAGAATCCTGGAAATAAAAAAGCAAGGCGCCAACGATCATTCCCATTATCACCATTGGTTGAAGTCTGATAAGACGAAGTTTGAAAAAACCGCCAACACTCATTTTGCCCCAGCGATCGTCATAGGCATAGGCAACAACAAAACCAGAAAGCACGAAGAAAAAATCTACAGCAAGATAGCCGTGGTTAATAATTTGATCGAGATGACTTGTTGAGTGCGCTTCAAAAATATGAAATGCAACAACCATAACAGAAGCCACACCACGAAGTCCATCAAGAATAAGATAGTGTGGTTTTGTAACTAAAGAATTTTTTTGCAAGAGTGAAAATTATTTAGAACGTGCATTATATGACACGAATTATATTACACGAATTACACGAATTGAAACGAATTATGAAAAAGAAAAACTAAAGACTAAAAACTGAAAACTACAAACTAATCTTCCTATCTCTCGCAATATTTTTCCATTCACCATTTGCAATATTATTTGTAACAAGAATTGCTCGTTCATACAATGCAATCGTCGGACAAACATGTATAGGCATTCCATAAAAAACATCGCCGATTTTATACGAATGATTTTCTCCAGCTTCAACAACCAAATGTTCTTCACTTTGACCTATAGCTTTCAACTCCGGCGCGTTAATAAAATAAACGCGTTTTGTGATTTCATTTTCCGCAGCAATAGATTTATGCCCGAGATCCAAACATATTTTTGTTTTATTGGGAAAGGAAATTATTCTTGTTACAACCAACGCTGCAGGAAGAAAATTTTGTTCCGGACAAAGATCAACATATCCTTTATCCCAATAAATAAAAGTTCCCGGGCTGCATTCACAATTTTTTCTTTTGCTGTGAATAGAAAATGATGGCGAGCCACCTGCAATGATGATCGGTTCAGCAAAACCTTTTTGTGATAATGCGTTTTTAGTTTCTTCCACTTTTGCAAAACATGCATCACATTCCAGCTTGCGCAAATTAAAATCTGCGTTTCGGATATGTCCGTCGTAAGCATGCAAGCCAATTATTTTAACTCCATTTAGTGTAG
Organism: Chitinophagia bacterium; assembly: GCA_963774065.1. Classification (GTDB taxonomy): domain Bacteria; phylum Bacteroidota; class Bacteroidia; order Chitinophagales; family Chitinophagaceae; genus Puia. The sequence goes on along the minus strand of CAVZDO010000003.1, from coordinate 94,604 downwards.
ATGCTTCAACATATAATTTTACCGTTGCATCGCCAGGTTCAATGCCAGTGCGGTTTTGCCCAACATTCACATCCATAAAAACGGGAACTGTTAATCCGTTGGAAGAAAAAATTTCTGCCATTGATCTTGCTGCGTCCAGATTATCAATAAGACAAGAATATTTTGTTGCCGGATATTTTTTGATCAGGTTCACGAAACGATTCAGCTTAGGTCCGATTGGTTGGTATGCGAGCAAAACATCTTTTGCATTACACATTCCAAGCATTTCCGCTTCTGCAATTGTTGCGCATTTGAATTTAGTTATGCCTGCATCGATCAATAATTTTGTTGCATCGGGTGATTTATTTGTTTTGATATGCGGCCGCAACCTGCTAACATCGCCGATCATTTCAATTGCAGTGGCAATATTATGTTTCACCCGCTCAGGATAAATCACCAACGCAGGAGAATCGAGTTCGTTAATATTTTTTATTTCATACCAGTCATGCATATGTAAAGATGCGAGATGTTTCATGTACTATGTCCGTTGACCGTCAACTGTAGACTGACGACGGTCAACCATTCACTAAATTAATTTAACTCGAAAAGCACTTCAATTTCAACAGCAATATTGCCCGGCAGGGAACCCATGCCCACAGCGCTTCTTACGCCGATGCCATTTTCATCTCCCCAAATTTTTGCAAACAATTCGCTGCAGCCATTAATAACATACGGATGTTTTTCAAATTCGGGAATTGCATTTACCATGCCGAGGGTTTTTATCACTCTTTTTATTTTATCGAGCGAACCAAGATTTTCTTTTAAGGTAGCAAGAATTGCCAACCCAACTTGCTGCGCAGCTTTTTTTGCTTCATCTTCAGTCAGATCTTTTCCCACTTTGCCTGTGATGGATTTGCCGTTTGAAAGATATGGACCATGCCCGGAAACATAACAATGTTTTCCATCAATAAGAACGGGTTTGTAAACCCCGCCGCGCGGAGGTGCGGGTGGTAATGTTAATCCAAGCTCGGATAATTTTTTTTCGGCCGACATAATTTTTGATTTATATAAAAATATGCAGAATCATAACACCAGCTAAACCTGCAATAGAAATAATTGTTTCCATTAACGACCACGAAAGAAAAGTTTCTTTCACCGTTATGTTGAAATATTCTTTGAATAACCAAAAACCTCCATCGTTCACATGCGAGAAAAATAAACTTCCTGCACCAACTGACAACACCATTAAATTTGGATTGGTATGTGTTTGAATAATAATTGGCGCAACAATGCTCGCTGCCGTTAAACCTGCTACTGTAGCGGATCCTACACAAACGCGAATCACTGCGGCGATCAGCCAGCCGAGCACAAGTGGACTAATGGATAATCCATTTAAACTGTCTGCAACCTGTTTGTTCACGCCACTGTCAATAAAAACCTGTTTCAATGCGCCGGCGCCGGCTATTATTAAAAGTATTAACGAAATATCTTTTACCGCTTCGCCATAATGATTCATTATCTCCGTCATGCTTTTTCCCATGCGAATTCCTAAAGTATATGTGGCAACTGCTAATGCGATCACCATAACTACAACCGGGTTTCCAAAAAAAGCGAATACGGATTTTATATATTCACTTCGTATATCCATGAACGTTATGAGCGTGGAAATGATTAATAAGATAACAGGTAATAAAGAAGTGATGAAGCTGTTTGTAAATCCCGGCATCTTCTCTTCCGGAATATATTTTGGAAGAAAAGTTTGCAAAGGCGTTGATCGAATTCCTTTTACTGTTTGCGCAAACACTGGCCCCGCGAGGATTACAGCCGGAATTGCAATGATGAGTCCATACAATAATGTCAACCCCATATTCGCGCCAAACTGCGCAACGAGACTTGCCGGCGCGGGATGCGGTGGTAAAAAACCATGTGTTACGGAAAGAGCCGCCATCATTGGCAGTCCAACATAAACAGCAGGTAATTTGTATTGATATACCACTGAAAAAACCAAAGGTATCATCAGCACAAAACTAACGTCGAAGAATAGTGGTAGCCCAACGATAAAACCTGTTACCATCAATGCCCACTGAATATTTTTTTCGCCAAAAGATTTTCTTAGGGTAGAAGTTATTCGTTGCGCTGCGCCGCTTTCTGCAACTAATTTTCCGAGCATCGCACCGAGACAAATAATGATAACTAATGAGCCAAGCACATCGCCGATTCCCTGCTGAACGGAATGAACAATTTTATTTAAGGGAATATTAAGCAGCCAGCCTGCTAACAGCGAGACAATTAAAAAAGAAAGAAAGGAATTTATTTTTCCCAGGGTAATTAATAAAACCAATAAAATTATGCAGAGCAGAACAATCAGTATAGTCATGGCGGCAATTAGCTGACTAATTTAAGAAATATGTGGAAGTAAAAACTAAAAAGGCAAAACTAAAAGTAAAAAAACTAAAGGAACAAAATCGAAGATAATGAATGTGGAATTTTAATATCGGGAGTTGCACATCGCTCAATAGAATTGTTACTGTACAAGAGTGCGACGCAACGATGATGAAGAGAGAACAAATGCCGGGAGCAAAAAATTGATAATTTATAATTGAGAATTGATAATTAGTGAACATTGATCGGCAATACGAAATCGTAAATCCAAAATCGTAATTCGTAAATCACTTGCAACTTGAAACTGGCAACCTGTAACTTCAAGACGTGCTTATCATTTCTGCGCTTTGTTCTTCCACTTCGAGCGCATTTGTTTTGTAGCGAATGATTTTTCTGCCAAAATTGAGAATGGTAAAGCTGCTTATTGCGCAACATGCCATCACTCCCGTCATTGGCAATGCCGTGTGGTTGCTTAATAAACTAACTATTGCTGTGGCGAGTGAACCTATGCCCATTTGCAGCGCGCCCAATAATGCTGACGCGCTGCCGGCTATTGTTGTGAATGGCGCGAGAGAAAGCGCTGATGTGTTTGGAAATGTAAATCCCTGGCAACTTAAAAAAATAAAAATGAGAAATATGGTGCTGAATAATTCTGTGCGCCCGGTTATTGCACCTATGAAAAGTAATGAACCCGTGATGCTCTGACAAAATAATGCAACGCGCACGATCTGTTCGCTTTTGTAAACTTTTAATAACACGCTGTTCAATTGGCTGGCGCCGATCAATCCCATTGCGATCGTTGCAAATATCCATCCGTACTGCTTTTCACTCACTTTAAATAATTCCATAAAAACATATGGAGAACCTGCGATGTATGCATACAATCCTGCCGATGCAACCGAACCTGTTAATGCATAGGTATAAAATTGCGGCTCTTTTAAAACCTTTGCAAAATTTTTAAGGATAGGTTTTGGTTTGAGAGAAAAATTCGGATCAGGTCGCCTGCTTTCCGGCAAAATAAAATATATCGCCGCGAGAATTAAAATATTGATGAGAATCAGAATTACAAAAATGAATTGCCAGCTCAACGCAGCAGTAACATAACCTCCGAGTGTTGGCGCGATGATAGGAGAAACGGCGACGACGAGCATGAGCAATGAAAAAATTTTCGCGTTTTCTTTTACGTGAAAAATATCGCGCACCATTGCACGCGATGCAACCATACCAACGCATCCGCCGAGCGCCTGTAATAATCTTAGTGCGATCAATGCATCTGCAGATCGCGCTAATGCGCAACCAGTCGACGCGATGAGATAAAGAAACAAACCTGCGTACAATGGTTTTTTTCTTCCGAAACGATCGAGCAGTGGACCATATAATAATTGTCCGAATGAAATGCCGATGAAAAAACTCGACAGCGATAAAGAAACATGCGCAATAGTTGTATGCAGATCCAGAGCGATTGCAGGAAATGCAGGAAGATACATGTCAATAGAAAAAGGTCCGATGGCAGAGAGAAGACCGAGAACAAGAATCAAATAAAATTTTTTCTTTCCGGTGGTGTTCATAATGTTGATGCGAAATTACGGCAAAGCTATGAGCTATGAGTTGAAAGCTGTTAGCCTTTAGCTTTTAGCTGATAGCTTTTTTAATACCAGCATCGGTTTTTCATAGCATCATCGTTGCGTCGCAATCCGTTCATCGGTAGTGCTACTATTGAACTTTAGGTTTACTAATTCAAGTATGCGCTAACAGCTATTAGCTATTAGCTATTAGCTGTTAGCTATTAGCTTCCTCACTTCAACGGAATATCTCTTTTGAGCATATCGTTTCTATTAGCCATATCCCACGCTGTATAAAAAACCAGCTTCGCTCTTTTCGCCATGATGTCGTAATTAATTTTATCCGGAGTATCTGTCGGGCGATGATAATCTTTATGAATTCCGTCAAAATAAAAAATGATAGGAACACCTTTGCGCGCAAAATTATAGTGATCGCTGCGGTAATAAATTCTTTCCTGGTCGTTTGGATCATTGAATTTATAATCCAGTTCCATCTTGGTATATTTTTTATTTTCTGCTTCGCTGATTGGTTTCAGATCAGAACTTAATTTATCGTCGCCAACCACGTAAACATAATTTGTGGAGTCGCCGATTTTTCTGTTCGGATCAATTCGTCCGATCATATCAATATTCAAATCAACTGTTGTTTTATCGAGAGGGTATGTTGGATGATCTGTATAATATTCAGAACCCCATAATCCTTTTTCTTCGCCGGAGTTTGCAAGAAATAAAATACTTCTTCTCGGTCCTTTGCCTGCTGCTTTTGCTTTAGAAAACGCCTGCGCTATTTCTAAAATACTTACAGTGCCTGAACCATCATCATCTGCGCCATAATAAATAACTGTGTCGCGTTTGCCGAGATGATCATAGTGCGCAGAAATAACCAGCAACTGATCTTTCAAATCAGTTCCTTCCAAATAGCCGAGCACATCACTGCTTTGCAATTGTGTTATATTTTTATTCAACTCGAGTTTTACATTTGCTTCATAGGTCTTCGGTTGCAGGTTACCACTTTTTGCAGTTGCATAATCGCTACCCATTATTGCCTGTGCAATTTTTTCAGAAACATAAAATGTGTTGGGATAATTTGTTTTTTTGTATGCATTGAGATACATATTTCCTTTGTTGCTTGCATTTCTTCTCGGAAAATTATCTTGAATGATGAGCACTGCAATTGCTCCATTTTTTTGCGCAGCTTCCTGTATTCTGTAAGGATTAAATCTTCTTCCTGCAACACGTTGCTGCGTGCGTGGATCATTTATTATCAAAACAATTTTTCCTTCAACATTTATTCCATTATAATCATCATGCGTTGAATCGGTGATGCCATGACCTGCAAAAACTATTTCGCTTGCCATTAATGTTGAGCTATAATCTGTGGCTGCATTTACTGCAAAATCTTCATTCAATTTAAAAGATTGATTGTTCACCATTATTTCTGCGCTGCTCAACGAATCCTGGTAAACCGGGTAATATAATTGATAGCTGTTTCCGTTTCCCGGAGCAAGACCGATATTTTTAAAATGATTTTCGATATAGGCAGCAGCTTTTCGTTGTCCCTCTGTTGCAGTTTCTCTGCCTTCAAAATCCTTGCTTGCTACGATGTACAAATGTTTTTTCAGATCATCTTCAGTGATCAGGTTTGCGTAGGGTTTTGGATTTGCAATTTTTTGCGCTTGTGAAATTGTTGCTGAAACAATAAAAAGAAGAAAAAGAATTTTTCTCATTATGTGTAGTTTAAATGGTGAAATCGATTTTCAGATTTCAAATATAAAGAGGTAAGATTATAAACAGTTTCTATTTTTTATTTTATTGATGAAAGGTTAAACAGGAGTTTATACAGGATTATTTCAAAATCCGGTTTTCAAATTAAATAAATAAAAAACGGCACAGATTTATGCTGCACCGTTTTTAGTAATTAAAGGGAAATGGTTTTATTTTATACCAAGCGCTTTATTAATCGGCGCTCTGTCTATATATTCAATTGTTCTGTCTATTTTACCATCGCTGTTGTAATGATTGTCGACATGAACCCAGAACGCTAAATGTTTTCCGGTTTTATATTTTACTAATGTCAAATGCCAACCTAATAACCAATTGCCTTTAAGGTCTGGTCCTTGCTGTGGTTGATTGATTTTTATTGGCAAAAAGATAGCGGTTGGAAAACTAATGGAGTCGATCACTTTTGCACGACGATCTTTCCAATATTTTGTAATAGCAGCTTTTCCTGAAAGACTGTCGCCCGCAGACCAGATGTACACTGCATCATCTGCATAGGAACTCATCCATGCGTCAACGTCGCCGCTTGCAAGTGCAGCAAGATCTTTTTTGCCCATATCCATATATTTTGCGTCTGCGATTTCTACAGCTTTCATTGCTGTGTCTGGAACTACTTTTGCTGAGTCGGTAGCGGATGCTGTCGAATCAGCAGGCTTACTGTTGCAGGCTAACAGGATGCAGCATCCTGCAGCCAATGAGAAAATTTTTTTCATGCCGAAGTTGTTTTAAGTTTTGAAAAATAAAATTGAGAGGTGCGATGTTTTGGTGGGGTAGATTGACACACGAAAGCTATTAAAATTAAACAGAACCATCAAAATAATTTTGACAATTAAAGGCGCTATGCATTATTCACAGCTTCGCTCAATTCCAGCCAGCGCAATTCTTTTTCGTCGAGAAGTTTTGTTATTTCTCCAATGCGGTTGGACAGTTTTTGCAACTCATCAAAAGGTGATGCGCCGCTGTTTAATTTTTCAGTGATTATGGATTTTTCTTTGTTTAGCTCCTCGATTTCTTTTTCCAGCAGATCAAATTCCCTTTTTACTTTGTAAGATATTTTTTTCTTTTCTGTAACAGGTGTTGTTACAGGATTTGCAACCGGAGTTGATTGCTCCTCTTTTGGTTTTATATTTTCCAACATTAATTGTTCGCGATACAAAGAATAATTTCCGGGAAAATCTCTGATGATTCCATCGCCTTCCATTACCAATAAATGATCAACCAAACGATCCATAAAATATCTATCGTGAGAGATGATCAATAAGCATCCCGGAAAATCGCTTAAAAAATTTTCGAGAACGCCGAGTGTGGGTAAGTCAAGATCGTTTGTGGGTTCATCCAATACCAAAAAATTCGGGTTTCGAAAAAGTATGGATAGTAAATGCAATCTTCTTTTTTCTCCACCGCTTAATTTGGAAACGTATGTGTATTGTTGATCGGGAGAAAATAAAAATAATTGCAAAAACTGTGAAGCGCTTAATGAGCCGCCATTCGCCAGCGGAAAATGTTCGGCAATATCTTTTACAAATTCAATTACGCGCATATCTTCTTTTATCACTAATCCCTGTTGCGAATAATTTCCGAAAATCACCGTGTCGCCAACATTTACTTTGCCGCTATCGGGTTTTTCGATGTCCTGTAAAATATTTATGAATGTAGATTTTCCAACTCCATTCTTTCCAATTATTCCAACACGTTCTCCTTTTTTAAAAGTGTAATCAAATCCTTTTAAAATTATTTTATCGCCATAGCTTTTATATAATTTTTTGAGCTCTGCTATTTTTCCGCCGAGGCGATTCATCTTCATCTGTAATTCCACCTGCTGATTTTCCATACGTTGTTTTGCTTTCGCTTCTACAACATAAAAGTTATCCTGCCTGCTTTTGCTTTTCGTTGTTCTTGCTTTTGGCTGTTTGCGCATCCATTCTAATTCTTTGCGATAAGTATTTTTTGCTTTGTCAATGCTTGCGGCATCACTTTCAATACGCGCAGATTTTTTTTCCAGGTAATTATCGTAATCGCCTTTGTAAACAAATAAATTACTTCCATCAAGTTCCCATATTTCAGTGGAAACAGAGTCTAAGAAGTAACGGTCATGCGTAACTAAAAGCAGGGTTACATTTTCCTGTGCAAGATAATTTTCCAACCATTCCACCATTTCAACATCCAAATGATTTGTTGGTTCATCCATTATCAGTAAAACATGTTTATGCTCAAAGCCAATATCAATAAGGGTTTTGGCGAGCGCCGCTCTTTTTCTTTGCCCACCGGAAAGCTCACCTGCTTTTTGCTGCAGGTGATGAATATTCAGCTTGCCAAGAATTTGTTTCACTTTATTATCAAAATCCCAGGCGTTGAATTTATCCATGTCGGCAATAGCGTCGGTGAGCTTTTGCACATCGCCTTCTTCCGTAGCAACTTCAAAATTTTTAATGGCATTGATAACGGGATGGTCGTGATAAAAAATATTTTCAATGATGGTTTTATCTTCTATAAAAACCGGGTCCTGTTCAAACAAGGCAACGGTAATATCTTTATTCACCCAAAGTTTTCCTTCATCGGCGGTTTCTTTGCCGGATAAAATTTTTAATAAGGTTGATTTACCACTGCCGTTGCGGGCAATGAGCGCAATTTTATCACCTTCTTCTATGTTAAAAGAAATATTTTGGAACAACGGTTTGATGCCATAGGATTTTGTCAAACCTTCTACAGAAACATAATGCATGCGGCAAAGATAGGGTTCAGGTATGAACTATAAATTATGAAGTATGAGGTATGATTCAGATGATTTCATACTTCATAGTTTATAGCTCATACCTCATACCCTCATACTTCTTACTTCATCTTCGCAACATCCGGTGGTGAAACAGGCGGCGGAACTTTGTTGCTGATTGGTGGCAATGCCTTTAGATATGCGAATATGGATTTCAAATCTTCATCAGTGAATTGGTTTACAAAATACCACGGCATAGGAGGTAGTATTTGTCGTCCGCCGTCCTGGCCAAGATGTTTGCCGGTGCGTAGTGTTTTGATGAAAACATCTTCTGTCCATGTTCCGATTCCGGTTGCAGAATCAGGAGTTAAATTTGCGGTGTAAGAAATTCCCCAAGGGCCAACAAATGTTGTTAAATCCGGACCGATTAAAACCCAATGCCCGGGTTTTAAAGCATTTTTATCAATTGGCATTAATGGTTCCAATGCGGGATGCCCCGATAATAATTTTGTTGAATCAGGCACCGGCTCACCGGCTGGAGTAAATACTTTAGGTGAATGGCAATCGTTACATGATGCGCCGGTTACTAAGTATTTTCCGCGGGATATCATTTCCGCCTGCGACATTTGCTTTGGAGTTGAAGCAGTATCCGTATTTTGTTGCGCTGGCTGATTGCAGCCGAACTGCGAAAAAGAAAGAGAAAAAATGATCAATGATAAAATCGAAGCTGTTAGCAAAGAAGCTTTTTTCATGTTGCGTTATTTTGGTATTAAGAGTTGGGTTGAAAACTGGTGTGGAAAGCGGTAAGATATTTTCGCAGGAAGGTTATGATGAGATGAGAAAGATAAATATTTTATTTTGAACAGGGAAAATATTTGTTCCCAACATAAATGATTGTATAAAAGAGAAATGCGATCAATTTCCTGAAAAATTTGTACGATTTCTCGATTAGGAAAGACGATTTCTCGATTAGCAAAGACGATTCCTCGATTAGCAAAGACGATTTCTCGATTAGCAAAGACGATTCCTCGATTGGCAAAGACGATTCCTCGATTGGCAAAGACGATTTCTCAATTAGGAAAGACGATTCCTCGATTGGCAAAGACGATTCCTCGATTAGGAAAGACGATTTCTCGATTGGGAAAGACGATTTCTCGATTGGGAAAGACGATTTCTCAATTAGGAAAGATGATTTCTTGTAAAGAAAAAGCGGTTTCCCGGCTGGAAATCCGCGATTTCTAACAGGCATGCATATGTATCAAACAAAAAATGGCGCTTACTAATAAGTGCCATTAAATATATTCACGGGAAATTTATGCAGAAAATTAAGCCTTCTCGATCAACTGTATGTCGCAATGGATGCGCACATCATCGCTGGCAACAAGTCCGCCGGCTTCTGTAACAGCATGCCATTTCAATCCAAAATCTTTACGGTTGATCTTTCCGTTAATGCTAAATCCCGCGCGTGTATTTCCCCATGGGTCTTTAATCACACCGCCGAACTCCACGTCAAATTTTACATTCTTTGTTACATCACGGATAGTCAGGTCTCCATATAATTCATAGGAGCCATCGTTATCAACCGCTTCATACTTTGTAGCAGTAAATTTTATTTGCGGATATTTTTCTGTGTTAAAAAAATCGTCGGTCTTTAAATGCCCGTCGCGCTGTGCGTTTCCTGTGGTAATAGAGCTAACATCTACAGTGGCGGTTACCGTTGCATTAGTAAAATCTTCGCCATCTGTTTCAGCATCCACTGTAAACTTTGTAAACTCGCCGCTTACGTTAGAGATCATCAGACTTTTTATTTTGAAGGTTATTTCGGAGTGTGAGGGATCGAGCGCCCATTTGGTTGTTGCCATAAAAACTTTTTAATGTTTAAACAACGAAATTATAAAAATTAAAACTTATTGCCAAAACTTTCTGTAAAAATTATATAACGTTAATGCTTTCCTTGCGGCAGGCTTCAAAAATTTTTTGCATTACGATGCTTTTTAACTGGGTCCATTTATTAATGTCAAATGCCCAAAAAAGAATTTGCAGGTCTGCGCCGCTTTGGTTAATATTTTTGAATAACACCTGCGGCTCGGGTGTTTGCATAATATCCTGGTTAGTTTTTAATATTTCATTTATTATCTCCTTAGCTCTGTCGAGATTTGAACCATCAGCGAGTTTGATATCGAGTTCAACGCGAAGATGCGTGTTGTTCAAAGTCCAGTTAATTAATTTTTGTGAAAGCATGTCACCATTCGGAATAATAATTTCGGCGCCATCGGGCGTTACAATTCTGCTTGAACGAATTCCGATTTCTTTTACTTTTCCGGTGTTGCCGCTGATTTCAATAATATCTCCAACCTGGATTGGTCTTTCAATTGCAAGTATCACACCCGACACAAGATTGTTCACTATGCTTTGCAAACCAAGACCGATACCAACGCCAAGCGCTCCGATAATAATTGTTACTTTATCAAGAGGAATTCCTGATGCAAGAATGCCAAGAAAAAATCCGGCTGTAAGTATTACAAGGCGCACTAATAATATTGAAGTACCCAGTTTATTTTTCTTTTCAATAACCATATCATCTGCACTGTTATCGCCAAAAAAATACCCGATATATTTTTGACAGAAGTTTGCAGCCCAGATAACAAAAAAGAAGATGACTATGCTTCCGACTGTGAATGTCGTGCTGCCAACGCTTCTTTCCGCATCCAGGAAATCTGAAATGTAATCATATACTGTATCAAATATGTTCAGATTTTGAGTAAGATTAATTATCCAGAAAATACCGGCTATAACGGTAAGCAATCTCCGTAATCGCAATTCCACATTTTGATAATCGAGATAAGCCGTGAACCGCGTTGATTTTTTATCTGCTTCCAATTGCAGTTTTACAGCTTCAAGAAATATCTGTATAAAAATAATCAGCCCGATTGCTTCAATATAATTAGCAATCGCTGTAGTTTCAAAAATGTGAGCCAATGTGGCTCTGCCGTAAAGATTGCAGCATGCAGCAACAATATTCAGGAAGATATATATGCCCGTTATAAAGCCAAAATAACCCGGGAAAAAAATCTTTATATTTTTTTACACGTTTTGAAAATGCGATGCCAAGTATAATTGATGAAACCGTTACAAAAAAAGTAACCAAACGGATATAATAAGTTGAATTAGACATCAGCATTTTAATTCCGAAGAAAAGAAATGCGATTGCGAATAAAGGCCAGAAAAAAAATAATTGTTTTGGCCATTTTTTTGCAAGTAAAAAAGAAAGTGTGATGACCAATAATAACTGAATGTTCAAAAGATATACTGATGGTGGATGAGTTAAATCAAAATAGGGCAATATGATGAGCGTTATTACCAATGATGCAAGGAGCGGAATTGTTTGTATATATATTAACCCCGCTAAGAAAGATGGGTTGTTGCTTTTTATTTTTTTTATGTTGAGATAACTCCAGAAAAAGAAAATCAAAAATATTGGAATGCCGAAAAGATATTTATCCCAGTTGTTCGATAAATAATTATCCAGAACATTCCTATTTGCTTTAAGCGTTCGTTGTAGAATTTGATCAAGCGTTCGCGTACTTGTATCGGATGATGAGCCTTCCCATAAATAAGCGCCTTCTTTGGTGAAAGCTTTTTTCCGATAAGCTTTTACAAGACTTTTAATTTGTTTTTGCAATGCGATAACATCAAGATAATCGTTGGATACTTTGCTTTGAAGCTGATCTACTTTTAGTAAATTCTTTTTTGTAACAGTGTCGGTGGCATGCAATCTTTCTTTTAATTCATTCAGCTGTCTTACATATAAAATGCGTAACGTAGTATCTTTTGGTAAGGATTCAATTCCTGAGTCGAGCAAAATGCTGCGCATTTGAGCGTTCATTCCAACTAATTCAGTATAATATGCAAGCAAAGAAGTTTGCCAGTCTTTCAAATCATCCGACATATCATCAAGATTGCCTTGTATGCCGGCGAGCCTGCTTAAATTCAGATTGCTGTTAAGATTTGCAAAACTGATTTTGTAATAATGAATTCTTCTTTCGTATTGCGGAAGGTTTTCAGAAATATCACTGGAATCATATCCCTGGTCAACAACATCATTAAAATCGTTGAGAGTTGTGTTCATATCCTGGATGCGGCTGATAGCGATTGCCGAGGAGCTATCTGTAATGTTGAGGTCTTTTTCCCAAACAGAATCTTTCTGATGTCTTTTCTCAATTTTTCTTTTGTGTGTTTTATTTTCTTTTTTTTGTTCGATTGTTTTTTGAGCGTGAACAGTGCCGGCGCATGATAAGCAAAACGCAATTATAGCCGGAAGAAAAAAGACTTTTTTCAGACTTAAATATTTGCTGCAGGTTGTTATCATAGAAATAAAGGTTTTTGTTGAAAATTAATAATTATTTTTTTCAAAAAGAATCCGCTGCATTCAATATAAAACATAAGCCGCTTAAGATTTCCCGCGTTGAAGCATTAATGGTAATTCGTTTGATGAAATGATTCCAGTTGTATTCGCTCACACAACATTTTTTTTAAGATGATTATTTTTTCAGCAATTTAAGACAAACCGGATTTGGCACTTCAATTTGCCTGCCAGTTGTTTCCAACAATCCTGTTTGCTGATTTATTTTAAAAATCACGATATTGTCTGTGTCTCTGTTGGCAACCAATAGAAATTTTCCGCCAGGCTCAATAATAAAATTTCTCGGATGTTTTCCCAATACTGGCTGAAATCCTTTCACCTGTAATTTGCCTGTTGAGCTGTCAATTGCATAAATGACTATTGTATTTGCATCTCCCCGATTGGATGCATAAAGAAATTTTCCATTCGGAGAAACGTGAATATCGGCGCTTCCGGCATCTCCTTTAAAATTCTTTGGCACGGAGCTTATGCGTTGCAAATGCGTGAGCTTGCCATTATTGTTTCTGAATGCATCAACAGTTCCCGTCAGTTCTTCTATTACATACACATAGGGGTTAGCAGGATGAAATGCAAAATGACGGGGACCACTTCCCGGCAGAACATTAACCACTGAATCTTTTGCATCTGCAAGTGGTTTTATTGAATTTTGATTGAACTTATAAATTGTTAGTTTGTCTGTGCCAAGATCTGCAGTAAAAATAAAATGCTCATCCGGCGTAAGAAATGTGGAATGAACATGCGCTTTTTCCTGTCTTTCTTTATTTGGTCCCGTTCCGGTATGTTGAATCGATTCTGCAACAGGCGCAAGTGAACCATCATTTTTTATTGGAAGAGCGGATAAACTTCCGCCGGTATAATTAGCAACGATTGCCCACTTGCGGGTGCTGTTTACGGATATGAAGCATGGATCTTGTCCGCCACTTTTTTCTTTGTTGATAAAATGCAATTCACCATTTTTCTTATTGAAAGAAAAAGCACTTATGTCGCCTTCTTGCCCGTTGTTTTCGTTCACAGAATAAATATAATTTCCGCCTGAGGCAATGGCGAGGTAAGATGGATTTTTTGCATCAGCAACACTTATTTGTTTTGCTGTGGCGTTTGCAGCATTGAAATCATAAACATAAATTCCTTTGCTTTTTCCGCTTGTATAGGTGCCAACAAAAAGATAATAATTTTGTGCCGCGCCGGAAAAATAAAATAAAAGTGCTGTAAACAAAGCAATCAGTCGCATATATTTAATTTTGAAGTCGGATGCAATTTAATGATTGCTGTATATTTTCGCGAACTGTTGTAAAATAAAATTCATTCTCTAACTTACTCAAAAATTATACTAACAATGCGCTTGTACATTTTTGCCTTATCATTTTTTTGTTGCTCGTTTTCTTTTTCACAAAATCAAAATACTGTAATTAAGCCGGGTAAAATATGGTATGATGTGGATCATAAACCTATAAACGCGCACGGCGGTGGAATTTTGTACTACAATAAAACCTATTACTGGTTTGGAGAAATAAAAAAAGGCAAAACAACGCGCGCTGCAGATATTACTTCGTGGGAAGATTATCGTGTTGATGCCGGCGGAATTTCCTGCTATTCATCAAAAGATTTAATAAACTGGAAGTATGAGGGAGTTGCGCTTGCATCCGAAAAAAAAGATAGTTCAAGTGATTTGCACATCAGTAAAGTTATAGAGCGCCCGAAAGTTATTTTTAATGAACGTACGCACCAATTTGTAATGTGGATGCACATTGACAGGTATGATTACAGTTATTCGCGTGCAGGCGTTGCAGTGAGTGATAAGCCCGCTGGTCCATATCATTATTTAAAAAGTGTTAATCCAAACGGACAAATGTCGAGAGACATGACTGTTTTCAAAGATGATAACGGTAAAGCGTATCTAATTTATTCTTCCGAAAATAATAAAACGATGCATGTTTGTCTTTTGTCGGATGATTATTTGTCTCCAACTACTACCTATAAACGTATTTTAATTAACGCAAACCGCGAAGCGCCGGCAGTGTTCAAGTTTTTCAATAAATATTACCTCATAACATCATTGTGCACAGGCTGGGATCCGAACAAAGCTTTATATGCAAGCGCTGATAATATTTTAGGAGAATGGACAATGCACGGAAATCCCTGCACCGGACCAGATTCAGATAGCACGTATCATGCGCAAAGCGCGTTCGTGATTCCTGTTGCAGGAAAAAGTAATGATTTTATTTTTATGGCCGACAGATGGGATAAAAAGGATTTGGAAAACTCAAGGTATATCTGGCTTCCGCTTCATGTTGCTGATGGCAAACCAATAATTGAATGGAAAAATTCCTGGACGCCGAAGTAATTGATAATTGGAAATTGAGAATTAGTGCTGATTGTTTTGATTTAAAATTGTTCCGTAGGAACAAAATGTTGATAGAAATAATCGGAGAGATTGTTGCGTGCCGTAGGTACGCGTCTTTACAAAGACTTGAGATTTAAAATCAGTGAGGCGTTGAATAGAATTGTTACAGTACAAGAGTGCGACGCAACGATGGTGAAGAGAGAACAAATGCTGGTGACAAAAAAAATGATAATTAATAATTGAGAATTGATAATCAGGGAAGGCTGATCAAAAATTAGAAATCGTAAATCTCAACTCGTAATTCGTAAATTATACTGATTTACTAAAAAATTTTTCGAATATATACTTAGACAATTTTCGCTCCTGATTTAGAAGTTTACTACTCTTAAAACCAGTTTTACTATTTTGCCTTTAATTTGCGAAAGTGGTATGTTGTTTGTGTTTGATACAGCATGATCACTGTACCCTTGTCAATACCGTTTGAATTTAACGGCAAAACTTACTTATGCGAAATTGAGCCCATTAAAAATTACTGGGACAGACAACCAACTTCTTTTCAAATTACTTTAAACAATGTGTATTTCGGAATTATTTCTTTCACTGGCAGAAGCTGGGAAAGCGATACCAATAAAAATGGTTTGGTAGAAAAGATTGGGAATCTTATTCACGAGCAAGTGCATGTTTGATGATTTTTTTTGTTTGTGGATCAGAAATTTTTTTAAATAATTTTTTCGCATAAAAGAATATAGAGTTGCGTTAATATTTTTAGTTACGTAAAATCCATGATGCTATGAAAACTACCGTGCTGTCGGTATTTGTTATCCTGTTTGTATGCACAGGATACATGCTCAAATCCGATACAAACTACATCGCTGAAAAGAAATTTACATCACCTGTTATAAGTGTTTCTGCTAAGTCTGAAAAAATAATTGTAAGCGCTTCGGATGTTCTTTCGCGTAAACAAATTCCTGTTTTGTGTTATCATCAAATCCGCGACTGGCGCGTAACAGATTCTAAACGTTCAAAAGATTATATTGTTCCTGTTGCTGTTTTCAAACAACAAATAAAAATGCTTGCTGATAGCGGTTATCACACTATAACTCCCGATCAGTTGTACGATTATTTAACGAAGGGATCGCCGTTGCCGCAAAAACCGGTTATGCTAACTTATGATGATACGGATATAGGTCAATACTCTATTGCATTTCCTGAAATGCAGAAATATAATTTTAAAGGATTGTTTTTTATTATGACCGTTTCATTGAACCGACCGAATTATATGACTAAAGATGAAGTAAAAGAATTGTCTGACGCAGGAAATATTATTGGTTCGCACACATGGGATCATCATAATGTTAAACAATATAAAGGGAAAGACTGGAGTGTGCAGGTTGACAAACCCACACAACAACTTGAAAATATAACGGGCAAGCCTATCCGATACTTTGCATATCCGTTTGGATTGTGGAATGAACAGGCGATTCCTGAATTAAAGAAAAGAGATTTCAAAGCAGCGTTCCAGCTAATTACCAGGCGTGATGAGCAGGAACCTTTATATACTATTCGACGCATTATTGTGCCGGGTTACTGGTCGTTAAATACTTTGCACAATGCAATGCTGAAAGATTTCTAATTGGATATACGGTTTGTATTCAATTGTGATGGTGATTATTGTTTTTGGTAAAGAAATTTCCATACCCCGTGTATGGATTTTCTTTTTATAGCCCTATGCAGTTTTGAAAACTTGCCGTTTGTAAACCAATGTTGAATAGAATTGTTACAGTTGAAGAGTGCGACGCAAGAATGTTTAATTGAAGAACCGATGCCGGTAACATAAAAATCCTTTTATAAAATTCAAACAGTTTATTTTTGAAAATAAATTTTACAGATGGAAATGATTAAAGAAGATTTATTTGATGTTGATAAATTGAATTTACTTTTTAAAATGAGACGAAGTGTTTATCCTGATCAATTTATCAGTGGCAAAAAAATTCCGGATGAAATTGTGATGCAACTATTAGAAAATGCAAACTGGGCGCCCACGCATAAACGCACGGAGCCATGGCGGTTCGTGATTTTTACCGGCGAAGGATTGAAGAAATTTGCGGAATATCAAGCTGAGCTATATAAAAAAAATGCCGGCGAAAAATTTAAACAGGCGAAGTATGAAAAATTATTAAGCACACCATTATTATGTTCTCACATTATTGCCATAGGTATGAAACGCAGCGGACTGATACCTGAAATTGAAGAAGTGGAAGCTGTTGCGTGCGCGGTAGAAAATTTATTTTTATCCATGACGGCATATGGTTTGGGCGGATACTGGAGCACAGGCGGCGTTACATATATGGATGAAGCGAAAAGTTTTTTTGAATTAAATGAAGGGGACAAGCTGCTTGGTTTTTTTTATCTCGGTTACATACAAACTCCTTCTGTTCAGCAAACGCGCGGGCCTGTTTCTGAAAAAATAATTTGGGTGAGAGGATAATGCTGTAGTAACTTTATTTAGCCGTGAGGCGTGAAACGTGAGATGTGAAAGGTGAAAAGCGAGAACTTTTAAGTTTCACGTTGATGTCTCACTTTTCACGCAGCCTGAATACACCTATGCATCACTGTTATGTAATTGTTTAGAACTAAAAATAAAAATTCATCATGAAACAGATCAATTTCATTCCGGTTGTATTAATAATTGTATTTGCTGCCTGTAATTCAGGAGGCGATAAAGCAGCCGAAGGTGCAGACTCTTCCAAAACCACTATGAGCGCGGATACCAGCACGAAGCATATGGATTCCTCATTGGCAGTTGCACCAATATCCGACGTGCCTGCCGGCGCAAAAGTGTTTTTCAAAAATTTAAAAAATGGGCAAACTGTAAAATCGCCGGTGAAAATAGAATTTGGTGTTGAAGGAATTGCGTTGGATACTGCGGGCACGCTCAAACCTGCTTCGGGTCATCATCATTTATTAATTGATGCGGGCGATTCGATTCCGACGGGAATGATTGTTCCAAAAGATTCCACACATTTGCATTTTGGAAAAGCACAAACTTCTGCCGAAGTGAAACTAACTCCGGGAGAACATACGCTTACT
This sequence comes from Chitinophagia bacterium, assembly GCA_963774065.1. Lineage (GTDB taxonomy): Bacteria > Bacteroidota > Bacteroidia > Chitinophagales > Chitinophagaceae > Puia. Next base: position 76,335 of record CAVZDO010000003.1, on the reverse strand, counting down.
TTGCAGTATGCAGACGGCATTCACCGCTCTTACGGCGCTAAATTAGCAGCTACGATTAAAGTGAAAGTGAAGTAAAATTATTTTGAATGTTGAATAATGTTTTAGAGCTAATAGCTATTGGTCAATAGCTATTAGCTTAATACGCACTCGCTTTATTCAGTGTTTCAATTGTTGAGCTATCTATTTGCAAAGTTGCCGCCTGCATGATTTCGTTTAATTGTTCCAAGCTTGTTGCGCTGGCAATAGCGCCGGTTACGCCAGATTGAGCAATAAGCCACGCAATAGCAACTGCAGCTGGCGTTGAAAGATATTGTTGAGAAATATTATCCAGTGCTGCGATAATCCGCATGCCGCGATGATTTAAAAATTTTCTTATCCCTTCTCCGCGTGCGCTTTTATAGAGATCGTTTTCTGACCTATACTTGCCCGTTAGGAAACCACGCGCGAGAGAATAAAAAGTGATTACACCAATTCCGTTTTGCATGCAGGCCTGCCGCAAGTTTGTTTCAAAATCATTTCTGTCGTATAAATTATATAATGGTTGCAGACTTTCATACTGCGCCAAATTATTTTTCTTGCTGATTTCAACAGCTTCTAAAAGTCTTTTTGCAGAATAATTAGAAGCGCCGATCGCTCTTACTTTTCCCTGTTGCATAAGTTGCGTGTATGTTTCTAACGTTTCTTCGAGCGGAGTGTTTGTATCATCATCATGAGATTGGTATAGATCAATATAATCCGTTTGCAAACGTGTTAGAGAATCTTCAACAGCATTCAAAATATATTTTTTTGATAACCCTTTTTTATCGGGCGACATTTCTTTTCCAACTTTTGTTGCGATGATCACGCTATCACGTTTTCCACACTTCTTGATCCATTTACCAATTATCTTTTCAGATTCTCCGCCTTTGTTTCCTTTTGCCCAGCGGGAATAAACATCTGCGGTATCAATGCAGTTAAATCCGTTTGCAATGAATGCATCGAGCAATTGAAATGATGTTTTTTCATTTGCTGTCCAGCCAAAAACATTTCCGCCCAAAATCAGCGGTGCAATTTCCAATCCTGAATTTCCTAATTTTCTTTTTTCCATTTTTAATTTTCTTTATTCTGCTTTGAATCCGAGCGCTTCGATATAACCCTTATTGGGCGTGCAGTTGCTGAATTTGCAATTATTTAAAAATCCATCGAGCGCTTGTTTAACCAATTCAATATTTTTTGGTCTTGCTTTTCTTATTTCTTCAAAACTATTTCTCAAAGTGTCGGCATATAGCATTACTGTGTCGTAATATTTCGGAACGCTGAAAGTCATAATTCCTTTCGTGTTGTCTATTTTTTTATAGGGCCAATAATGCCAGCCGATATTATTTTTTTCCAAAACGAGCCGAAAATTTTTTACCCAGTCATCAGAATTCTCCCCGGTTTCTCCGCAATAGATTGGCACATTATATTTATTGCTGAAATCAATATAATCCTGGATCACTTCCTGGGTTGGTTCAGTCCAGTATTTATGAAAAGTGTACACTAATTTTTTATCAAACGGTGGTCCGAAAACTCCGAAATTGGAATCCCATTGTGCGCCGCCAAGAAACAGGATATGATTTTTATCAACCGTTCGGATTGCTTTAGTAATTTTTTTATAAACAACTTCGAGCAATGGATTGAGTTTTTCTTTGTCGAAATAATGAGCTATAGGTTCGTTGAGAAGATCATACCCGATTATTGTTGTTTCGTTTTTATAATGCGCCGCAATTTTTTTCCAAATGTCTGCAACAAGTTGCCTGCTTGCTTCATTCTCAAATAAAAAAGGATATCCATAGCCGTCATCAATATTGTCGCCGGTTTGTCCGCCGGGCGCGCAGTGCATATCGAGAATAACAAATATTCCTTCTTTTTTACACCAGGAAATTGCGCTATCCATCAATTTGAATCCGCGTGCATCGCCTCTTGCGCCGAGATAATCTTCATTGGTGAACAAGCGATAATTAAAAGGAATGCGAATTGAATTTACGCCGATGGTTTTTAAATAATGAATATCAGCGTGCGTGATATAAGTGTTCAAATATTTTTGCCAGAAAATTTTTGTTTCGTCGGGGCCAATTAATTCAGTGAGCGCCTCATTAATTAATCTTGGTGAATTTGTTTTTTGAAATTTGAACATATAACCTTCCGGAACTAACCAGTTGCCAAGATTAGTTCCTTTCATAAGAAATTTTTTTCCGTCGGTGCCGATTAGCTCTTTTCCTTTTACTGAAATAAATTGTGCGGGGAGAAAGTAAAAAGTAAAAAGTAAAAAAATTGTTGCTAAAATTTTTGATTTCATATGGAATGCTTTTTACAAAAGTTTATTATTTTATTTGCAACTGGCCGCCGTTTTTCAACGATAGCTCAATTTATATTCTACCGATGAACGGATTGCGACGCAACGATGATGCTATGAAAAACCGAAGCTGGTATCATAAAATTATGTTGTTCTTTTTTCCTGATCATCTTTATGCTGCGCAGATAATAGCTCAATCATATTTTTTATTTCATTTTCATCAGCGGTTACTAAAGAAATATCATCTTTCATAGATGGGTTTATAAATTGCATGTTTGATTGCAAATGTATTCTTGCCGAGGTATGAAATTCTTCAGCCTTTGTTTTTTGTGCAAGCTCCATAATATTTGCTGCGCGAACTCCTGAGCCGGGCATAATAATAATACGGTCATCTGCTTGCTGAATTAATTGAGCGATGAGTTCTGCACCTTCGATTGCTGTTGGCTGCTGACCGGAAGTTAAAATTCTTTCACAGCCAATTTCGATAATATCTTCAAGCGCTTCAAACGGATTTGCGCACCAGTCAAATGCGCGGTGAAAAGTAACTCCTAACGGGTAAGCGAGCTGCACTAATTTTGCGCATCTTTTTTTATCAATCGATCCATCTTCATTCAACATTCCGATCACTATGCCATCACAGCCAATTTGCTTGCATAGCGCAACATCATTCAGCATTATTTCAAACTCTTCATTACTGAATAAAAAATCTCCGCCGCGCGGGCGGATGATCGGATATAATTTGATCTGTAATTTTTCTCTTGCTGTTTTAATAACTCCAAAACTTTGCGTTGTTCCGCCAACACCCGCATCGGCGCACAATTCCACGCGATGCGCTCCTGCCTGTTGCGCAATTAAAACTGACTGTAAATTGAAACAACAAATTTCGAGCATGAAAAAGAATAAGTTTGTAGTTTTAAGTTTGGAGTTATAAGTTGGTTCGTATATTGTGGTTGTCTTTAATTCATTCATTACTTCCATTATTCTTATCACTTCATTATTCAAACCAACTCCGTGATGAATACAATTTTTCATCGCTATTATTCTTTAATGCATAGCTAAATCCTTTATGAATTGCGAATGCACCAACTTCTCCTTTTTTATTTAATGCTAAAAAAGCAACCTGGATTGATTTTGCACTTTCTCCTTTTGCTTTGATAATTCTTTCAATTGCTTTTTTGCAGGCATCTTCAGGAGATAGTCCCTGTCTCATTAATTCTACAACAGTGTGCGATCCGCAAATACGAATCACATCTTCACCCTGACCGGTTGCAGTAACTGCGCCAACTTCATTATCTACAAATAATCCGGCGCCAATAATTGGTGAGTCGCCAACTCTGCCGCGCATTTTAAAACCCATTCCGCTTGTTGTGCAACTACCGCTGAGATTTCCTTTTGCATCCATTGCAACCATACCAATCGTGTCATGATTCCATTCTCCGTTATCCAATTTTGCCGGAGCAAATGCACTCGACTTTGTGTTTTCAATATTAACAACGGGTTTATATTCTGATTTCTTCAACCACTCATCGTAACTTTTTTTTGCATCATCAGAAAGTTTTTGTTCTTCCAACGGAAAACCTTCTGCAACTGCAAACTGTTGAGCGCCGCTACCAACGAGCATTACGTGCGGTGTTTTTTCCATCACTCTTCTTGCAACAGAAATCGGATGTTTAATTCTTTCTAAAAAAGCAACACTTCCGCAATTAAAATTCTCATCCATAATAGATGCATCGAGCGTAACAAAGCCATCACGATCAGGATTAGCGCTGAGCCCGACACAACAATTTACCGAAGCTTCGGTAACTTTCACTCCAGCTTCCACTGCATCCAATGCTCTTCCGCCATCGTGCAAAACCTGCCATGCTGCTTTGTTTGCTTCAAGACCAGCATCCCATGTGGAAATAACAATAGGATTATTTAAAATAGTTTTTTGCTCCGGCAAATTATCCGACGGTATTTTTTTTGCAAATACAATACCCGCCGAACTCAATAATGATGATTGAAGAAATTTTCTCCTGTTGAACATGTGATGGTTTTTATGATTTAAAATCGAATTTAAGCCATTTGAATTTTTAGAAAGAAAGAATTATTTAGTTGGCAATTTTATTCTTAGCTTCATCTTATTCACTAAATTTATTTCTTAAACCAACTAACATGAGAATTTTTTTTACCTGCATTCTTTTCTTTTTTTGTTTTTCTGCATTTAGTCAAAATGCCGACAGCGTTTGGATCCGTGATAATTATTATAAAATAGAACGCTATACACCCACGCGCGATGGAATTAAATTATTCACTTCCATTTATATTCCGAAAGACACAACTGAAGCGCATCCTATATTGATGACGAGAACACCATATTCATGTTATCCTTACGGTGAAGACAAATGGGCATCCTGGTGGTATTCATACAAGAAAGCATATTTCAAAGAGGGATATATCATGGTAACACAGGATGTGCGTGGATGTTGGATGAGCGAGGGAAAGTTTGAAGATGTGCGCCCGTTCAACCCGAACAAAAAAACAAAAAATGATATTGACGAAGCGAGCGATACCTATGATGCGATTGATTGGCTCGTAAAAAATATTCCGCACAACAATGGAAATGTTGGTGTGTTCGGTGTTTCTTATCCGGGATTTTATTCAACAATGGCAGCGGCAAGTAATCATCCTGCATTGAAAGCGGTTAGTCCGCAGGCGCCGGTTACCAATTGGTTTATCGGAGATGACTTTCATCATAACGGAGCATTTTTTCAAATGGATGCATTTTCATTTTATACATTCTTCGGAAAGCCGCGCCCAAAGCCAACTACAGAGTTTCCGACAGGATTTGATTATTACACGCACGACAATTATAAATTTTATTTAGAAACAGGTTCTTTAAAAAATCTTGCAAAATATATGGGCGATAGCATTGCATTTTGGAAAGATTTATATGCACATCCAAATTATGATGCATGGTGGAAAGCGCGCGATGCACGCAATGCAACAAAAAATTTGCAACCTGCAATGCTTTGGGTTGGCGGATTATTTGATGCTGAAGATTGCTGGGGCGCATGGAATGCATATAAAGCAGCAGAAAAAAATAATCCGGGAAAAGCATTTAATAAAATAGTTGATGGTCCGTGGTATCATGGTCAATGGAGCAGCAACGACGGAACTCATTTGGGCAATATTTATTTTGGAAGTAACACTGCAGATTGGTATCAGCAAAATATTGAAATTCCTTTCTTCAATTATTTTTTGAAAGGCAAAGGGAGATATTGCTCAAATTGCTGAAGCAAATATTTTCATCAGCGGAGCAAATGAGTGGAAAAAATTCAATCAATGGCCGCCTGTAGAAAAAGAAGATAAGAATTTGTACCTGCAACCAAACGGAAAATTAAATTGGAATAAACCTGCTGCACAAAATAGTTTTACGCGAATACACCAGCGATCCTGCAAAACCTGTTCCTTACAGAAGATGTGCAGTTCAACAGAACAAGAACCTATATGACGGCGACCAGCGTTTTGCATCGCGCAGACCGGATGTGCTGGTTTTTCAAACAGATACTTTAACAAGCGATCTAACGGTAACGGGTAATGTAATTGCAAATATTCTGACAAGCATTTCAACAACCGATGCGGATTTTGTTGTAAAAGTGATTGATGTTTTTCCGGATAATTTATCTTTTAACGATATAGATATTTATGCAGAAAAAGATCCGGAAAAACAATACCCGATGGGCGGTTATCAGATGCTTGTTCGTGCAGAAATTTTCCGTGGCCGTTTCCGTAATAGTTATGAAAAGCCTGAACCATTCACTCCCGGAAAAATTGAGAAGGTAAAATTTGAATTGCCTCCGATTGCACATTGCTTTAGAAAAGGGCATCGGGTGATGATTCAAATACAAAGCAGATGGTTTCCGTTGGTTGACCGCAATCCGCAACGCTTCGTAAATATTTATACCTGCGATGAAAAAGATTTCACAAAGAGTGATATAAAAATTTATCACGATGCTGCAAATGCATCTTATGTTGTTATGCCGGTATTAAAATAATCTTATGAAAAGAGAATTCAGTTTGATCATCTTTTTTGTTTTTGTTTCTGTCAGTGCAATGTCGCAGCATTCTCCGGATTCAGCATTTATTGCAGATAATTTTATTAAGATGGAAAGAATGATCCCTATGCGCGATGGCGTGCGTTTGTTCACTTCTATTTATATTCCCAAAGATCAAAATGAAAAATATCCTTTTCTTATGGAGCGCACACCGTACTCATGTTCTCCTTATGGCGAAAATAATTTTCGTCCATGGGGATTAGGTCCGAATAGCGCACTGCTGCACGAAAAATATATTTTTGTTTACCAGGATGTTCGCGGGCGTTATAAAAGCGAAGGTGACTTTGATGAAATGACTCCGGCGAAAGATGTAAAAAAATCTAAAAAAGATACGGATGAAAGCAGCGACACATTTGATACGATCGAATGGTTGTTGAAAAATATAAAGAACAACAACGGCAAAGTTGGGCTTTACGGAATTTCTTATCCCGGTTTTTATGCTTCAGCTTCCTTGCCGGATGCGCATCCGGCGATCAAAGCTGTTTCGCCGCAGGCGCCGGTTACAGACGAATTTATTGGCGATGATGCGTATCACAATGGCGCTTTTTTTCTGATGGATAATTTTGATTTTACAAATTATTTCCAGGGAACAAGAATTGATTCCGGTAAAAATTATAAAGAAGCATTTGAATTAAATTTTCCCGACGCGTACAAATTTTATTTGAGTCTTGGCTCAATAAAACACACGAATGATGCGCAATATTTTAATGGCAAAGCAAAAATATGGAACGAATATTTGAAGCACGATACCTATGATAGTTATTGGAAAGACAGAAACATCCGCACGCATTTGAAAAATATTAAACCTGCTGTGTTGGTTGTTGGCGGCTGGTTTGATGCGGAAGATATGTTTGGCGCACTGCATACTTATGAAGCAATCGAAAAGCAAACGCCCAATAATAAAAACTTTTTGGTGATGGGACCGTGGACGCATGGCGCATGGGCTGCCCGTGAATGGAAAACTTTCGGCACACACGATTTTGGTGGGAATGTTAATCAATATTTTAATGATGAAATTGAAACAAAGTTTTTCAATTATTATTTAAAAGATAAAGGCGAAAGCAATTTATCTGAAGCGACCGTTTTTGAAACCGGAACAAATCAATGGAAGCATTATAATATTTGGCCGCCGGATAATACAAAACCTGAAACCTTATACTTATCAGAAAATGGAAAACTAACGGCGATGCCTGCGCAAAGCTTTGATGAGTATCTGAGCGATCCTGCAAAACCTGTTCCATACACCGAAGGGATTTTTTCTTATCGCAACAATGAATATATGACCGAAGATCAGCGCTTCGCCGCCGACAGACCGGATGTGCTGGTTTATCAAACTGATACTTTGAACCAGGATCTAACGGTTACGGGTAAGTTAAATGCAGATATTTTTATTTCTTCAACAGGAACGGATGCTGATTTAATTGTAAAAATAATTGACGTACTGCCTGCAAATGAAGATGAGTCTGCTTATAATCCTAAAAAGCAGGAGATGAGAGGTTTTCAGCGATTGGTTCGTGCAGAAGTTTTTCGCTGTAAATTCAGAAACAGTTATGAAAAGCCTGAAGCTCTTGTTCCCGGGCAAACTGCCGAAATAAAATTTAAACTGAATGAAATTGCACACACATTTAAAAAAGGTCATCGCATTATGGTGCAGGTTCAGAGCAGTTGGTTTCCTTTAGTTGACAGAAATCCGCAAAAGTTTATTGACATTCCAACCTGCAATGATTCGGATTTTCAAAAAGCAACAATTCATTTGTATCACAATTCCAGTATAACGTTGCCTGTTTTGCAATGATCTGTATCGCGAAGGCGGGAATCTTTCTATTTAATTAATCAATTGCCTTTTCCGGGAGGAATTAATAATGGATAATTGATAATGAAGAGCAGTTACATTTTTAATTAACGATGCAATAGAAGCGCTCAATAGAATTGCAAAAGATGAATTCACAGTAGTACAAAAGCCAAATAGATATTCCAACCCGGAAACGGGCTGTTATCGTTTCCGGGTGTGTTTTTTGGTTCTTTTTTTCACAGAAAAAAAAGAACAAACAAAAAATAATTGATAATTAATAATGGATAATTGATAGTGAAGAGCAACTCGTAGTTTAGATTTTAGAAATTAGTATTTAGTTTTTAGAATTTCAGAATTTAGTTTTTTCTCTTTTAGAATTTAGTTTTTCTTTTCAGGATCGAGAAATTACATTTTTCTTTTCCGGCAAATGAATTTCTGCGAGCATGCAACGTGCGCTTCCGCCTCCGATGGCTTCTATCGTATTTAATTTTGCATGGATAATTCTGTTATACTTTGATAATTTTTTTATTTGATCCTCTTCAAGTGATTCATAGGCCTGCGTTGACATCACCAACAATTTTTCACCCAAAGCATTTTTAACCTGTAACATGTTTCCTGCAAAATGATTCATTTGTTCGTGATTGATCTTTATCAATTCTTGTTTTGAATCTTCTATCGCCTCAATTACATTTTCTTTTTCTTCACGGTCGTGAATAGAATTCAAATTGATCACTACAAATTTTTCTCCAACACACATCATTACATTAGTATGATAAATCGGACGTCCATTTTCATCCACGGCGCTAAATTCAATGCATTTATAGCCCATCGTTTTACCAAAATCTTTAAAAACTTTCGAATCGGTGCGTGCAGAAGTGCAAGCATAAGCAATTTTATGTTCTCTGTCCAACACCATACTTCCTGTGCCTTCGAGAAAAAGATTATCGTTTTCGTAATAACTAAAATCAATCAGCTTGTGTATTTTAAATTTTCGGGAAATGATTTGAACGATCTCCGGGTTGCGTTCCTGGCGACGATTTTCTGCAAACATCGGGTACAAACACAGTGTGCCATTGTGGTGAAACGAAATCCAGTTGTTAGGAAAAATAGAATCCGGCGTATGAGGCTCCGGCGTATCATGTATCACCATTACATCCAGCGCATTTTTTTTGAGTGTGCTAACGAATTCATCAAATTCATCCGACGCTTTTTTTTGAACATCTTCATTCATGTCTGCAACCTGGAACGCGTTGTTAACGGCTGTTTCAGCATTGAACATAAACTTTACCGGCCGAATCATTAATAAGTGAGAAGTGGTTTGCATAAATAGATCATAGTTTAAGGTTATATTGATAATTGATAATTGATAATCGATAGTTGATAATTCATGGCATACGAACTTGCCTCTTGTATCTCGCATCCCGCATCTCACTCCAATTCATCCCTAAGCAACGGCATACTCATACAATGAAATCCACCACGCGCGCGCGATAATTCCGCAGAAGGCATTAATATAATCGTGTCTTTTAAATCCTCTGCAGTAATTTCATTGTTTTCAAATTGATCAATTAATTCGTGAGCATGAATGATGCTAAAATTATTTTCCTTAAAAGCTTCTATAGTCTTATCATTTCTGTCGTAACCCAATACCACACCTTCTTTCAGCGCAAGCAGGTTGCATGAGTCTGTCCATTGTTCACGCGCGTCAAAAGGAAATTCGTTGTTGCCGGAATAAATAAATTTCACTTTCTCTTTACTTGCGAGATCATTTTCGCTGATGTCAGTTAAAAGATCTTCGAGGTTATCAAAATATTTCGGGTTTTCAATATCTTTTTTTCTGAATTGAATGATCTTAAGATTATCCTCTTTTTTATTTCCTTCCAAAATCCGCTGCACAGAATCTGAATCTTCATGCTTAATAGATTTTTTTGAGAAAACACCGAGCATCACCCACACATTTCTTTTCACCTGCGTGAAAACAGTATCAATATGCATGTAATCTCTTTTCTTCGGAATTTTTACAATCGTTATTTTCTTCACCACATTCTTTTCAAAAAGAATATTCACAGCCTGGTGTGCTGCTTCTATAGATGTACGTTCACTAACGCCGATGATCAGGTGATCTTTGCTGATGATCATTATATCTCCGCCTTCGAGTGTAACTTTTTTATCATCGCCTTCTTTTGGTAAAAGAAAATGATGATGCGTATCTGCCAGTTCAATAATATTTTTCTGATAGCTTTTAAAAAAAGGATGATTGAAGAAAATATATTTTACAATAAGCGCTTCACGTGTCCTGGCTTTTTTTGCCGGCTTGTTTAATAAAACGTGATCATTGATAACAATACCTATATCGCGTGTGAAAATGAAATTCGGAATTGGCGAAAACAGCATTCTGTCTTTATTTATCGTTCCGTTGATAAATGTTTTTGATAAGGAAACAGGATCTAATTGCAGCAATTCTTTTTGCGAATCATAGGAGCAATTTTCGATTGCACAAACTGATGCTGCAAGTTTCAATTTTATTTCATGATCTTCTAAAATATCTGCAAGCAACAATTGTAACTCCATAACCTTGTCCGATTTAAAAAACTCCTCATGCTCGGGTTTATAAAAGTTACGTTTGTTTTTTTCGGCATCTATATCTTTTAATTTGCCTTTTATTTTTTTGGGATCGAGAAAGTATAAAAGAATTTTAGTGTAAAAATCATATTCTTTTCTTCGGATCGTATCGAGATGAACGATGTCTTCAAACAACCAATCCTGCGCTTTTGATGGAACAACTTTTCCAAGCCCGCTATCTGGGCTATGAACCAGCAATCTTCTTAATCTTCCTATTTCTGAGGATACCTGTAATTTATTTGATTGATTTTTTGACATAAAAGATTTGAAGAAACGATCTTAATAGAAAGATTTGTAAAATAATTTTTGAGAAGATAGTATAACAGAGTGAAAGTTCATTTGGCAAAATATTTTTTTCAAGGTGCAACCGGAAATTTGATTTAATCTTTGAACGTACAACGTGCAAAGATATGGCTTTCCGGCAAAGTGAGTCCCGCCTCAGGCGGGATTGGGGATTGTTCCCTGATCAAACATTAGTACTACTGTGAATTGTACGTTTGTATTTCTATTGTACGCTTATACTTAATTATCACGAGGAAATGTAAGGCCTCTTAATTATCAATTATCCATTATTAATTATCCATTGATTTTTTCTTGGTTCTTTTTTTTGTGTGAAAAAAAGAACCAAAAAACACACCCGGAAACGATAACAGCCCGTTTCCGGGATTGAATATCTATTTAGCTTTTGTACTACTGTGGCTTCAGCAGTATATCTTTATTGAAGGCTCATTCTCTGAGTTAAAAATTAAATATTGCTTATTTACTATTAACAGTGAATATTCAATAATGCGGAACTGTAACATTTCTTCTTGATATTAAAATATAAGCGTACAATAGAATTACAAAAGTTGAATTCACAGTAGCATTGGGTATGTATTTCTGCTAACAACCAACTCAACCTAACAATCGTTAGTTTTTTTGTCAGTAATCTTCTATTTTTGCGCCATCAATTTTTATTACATGGAATTTCAATTAAGCGAAGAACATTTGATGATTCAAAAAGCGGCAAAAGATTTTGCTCAAAATGAATGTTTATCCGGAGTTATTGAAAGAGATGAGCATCAAAAGTTTTCCAAAGAACTGATTTTAAAATTGGGTGAACTCGGTTTTATGGGAATGATGGTTGACCAAAAATATGGCGGTGCTGGACTCGATACAATAAGCTATGTTTTGGCTCTGGCAGAAATAAATAAAATTGATGCAAGCGTTGGCGTATGCATGAGTGTAAATAATAGTCTTGTGTGTTGGGGGTTGCAGGCTTATGGAACGGAAGAACAGAAAATAAAATACCTAACGCCACTTGCGCAGGCGCAAAAAGATGGCGAGCTATATATCGGCGCTTTTTTACTGAGTGAGCCGGAAGCCGGCAGCGACGCCACTTCGCAGAAAACTATAGCTGAAGATAAAGGAGATCATTATTTGATCAACGGAGTAAAGAATTGGATCACAAACGGAAATTCTGCAAGTGTTTATTTAGTGATGGCGCAAACGGATGCATCAAAAGGGAGTCATGGAATAAATACTTTTATTGTAGAAAAAAATTGGCCGGGAGTAACTGTCGGACCTAAGGAAAATAAATTAGGAATACGCGGAAGCGATACGCACAGTATTTTGTTTAATGATGTTAAAGTTCCAAAAGAAAATCAGATCGGGAAAGATGGATTTGGATTTTCATTTGCAATGAGAACATTAGCTGGCGGAAGAATCGGCATTGCATCGCAGGCGCTCGGCATTGCAACCGGCGCTTATGAATTATCGCTAAAATATGCAAAACAAAGAAAAGCATTTGGAAAAGAAATTGCGCAGCACCAGATAATACAATTTAAACTTGCTGATATGGCTACGCGCATCGAAGCTGCAAAATTATTATGCCTGCGATCAGCATGGGAAAAAGATAATAATTTGGATTATGCGTTAAGCTCATCCATGGCGAAAGTGTATGCCAGCGAAACAGCGATGTGGGTAACAACAGAAGCGGTGCAAATTCATGGAGGTTATGGTTATGTAAAAGAATATCATGTTGAACGTTTAATGCGCGACGCAAAAATTACGCAGATATATGAAGGAACCAGTGAAGTGCAGAGAATTGTTATAAGCAGAGCGATACTTAAATGAGTTTCGAATTACGATTTGAGATTTACGATTTCTTACTCTTCACATTTCCCACATTTTCATATTTTCACATTTGCATGGTTAATAAAGAATTTTATAAAAAAATCATTCGATGAACTTTCTTCAAAACAAGTTCAGTTGGTTGCTGTTTCCAAAACTAAACCTGTTGATGACATTAAAGAGTTGTACGATTTAGGTCAGCGGGATTTTGGAGAGAATTATGTTCAGGAATTGGTGGAAAAGCAAGCGCAGCTTCCGCAGGATATACGATGGCATTTTATAGGTCATTTACAAAGCAACAAAGTAAAATACATTGCGCCATTTGTTCATCTTATTCAAAGTGTTGACAGTTTAAAATTATTAAAAGAAATAAATAAACAAGCGGTTAGGCATAACCGTGAGATACAATGTTTGTTGCAGGTTCATATTGCAGAGGAAGAAACTAAGTTTGGATTTGATGAAAGCGAGTTAGAGACAATTTTTGACACGAATTTGAGCGAATTACACGAATTGAAAAACATTCGTGTTTGCGGATTGATGGGAATGGCATCATTAACTGAAGATGAAAATAAAGTGAGAACAGAATTCAAAAAATTGAAATCGATCTTTAATAATTATTCACAACTCCAAACTCCAAACTCCAAACTCCAAACTCTCTCTCTCGGTATGAGCAGCGATTATAAAATTGCGATTGAAGAAGGAAGTAATATGGTAAGAATCGGAAGCCTGTTATTCGGCGAAAGAATGTATAAATAAAAAAGCAACGGAAATTATTTGATTGAATAACTTACGTTGCTGAATTTCTTTTAGCAGGAGTAAAAATAATCGTCATTATATGCTCGCCTTTTTACTACTTACAATGTAAACACATAAATCAATTGCAACAATACTGATCAAAGTAAGTAAGGCAGATGTACTGTAGTTAGATTTAGTGAAAAATTCAAAACTTACAGTTCCGGCAACGATTATTAATGTCATTAATAATAGTGTAAATAGAGTTTTCATTGTTATCCTTTTTTGTTGTTTGTAATAAATCAGTTACTGTAATAAGAAGGATTACATATTGGATAGTTTAATAATGAATTCCTAATAAAAAAAATATTTATTTGCATTAAACCTTTTGGTTTTTTTAAAGTATACCTCACCCCCAACCCCTCTCCACAGGTGGAGAGGGGCTTTAACTCCCGAAGTAATTTTAAAATGATTGTGCTTTGCCGTTAGTAAGGCGCTCAATAGGATTTCTGACTGTAGAAGAGTGCGACGCAACGATGCTTAATAGTAGTTCTACTCACCCCAACCCCTCTCCACAGGTAGAGGGCTTTAGCTCCCGAATTAATTTTAAAATGATTGTGCTTTGCCGTTAGTAAGGCGCTCAATAGATCTACCTATATAGGAGTGCGCTTGTAAGCTCTCCGAAGTAATTTTAAAATGATTGTGCTTTGCCGTTAGTAAGGCGCTCAATAGGATTTCTGCTGTAGAAGAGTGCGACGCAACGATGCTTAATAATAGCTGTATCGTTGGGTACATAATACCTCACCCCCAACCCCTCTCCACAGGTGGAGAGGGGCTTGTAACTCCCGAAGTAATTTTAAAATGATTGTGCTTTGCCGTTAGTAAGGCGCTCAATAGGATTTCTGCTGTAGAAGAGTGCGACGCAACGATGCTTAATAGTAGTTCTATCGTTGGGACATAATACCTCACCCCCAACCCCTCTCCACAGGTGGAGAGGGGCTTGTAACTCCCGAAGTAATTTTAAAATGATTGTGCTTTGCCGTTAGTAAGGCGCTCAATAGAATTCTAACTGTACAAGAGTGCGACGCAACGATGCTTAATAGTAGTTCTATCGTTGGGTACATAATACCTCACCCCCAACCCCTCTCCACAGGTGGAGAGGGGCTTGTAACTCCCGAAGTAATTTTAAAATGATTGTGCTTTGCCGTTAGTAAGGCGCTCAATAGGATTTCTGCTGTAGAAGAGTGCGACGCAACGATGCTTAATAGTAGCTCTATCGTTGGTTACATAATACCTCACCCCAACCCTCTCCACAGGTGGAGAGGGGCTTGTAACTCCCGAAGTAATTTTAAAATGATTGTGCTTTGCCGTTAGTAAGGCGCTCAATAGGATTTCTGCTGTAGGAGAGTGCGACGCTTTACAGATTCACGCTGTAAAATTTAATCGCGAAGTAATTCCCTCTCCACTTGTGGAGAGGGTTAGGGTGAGGTCTCTCCACTTGCGAAGAGCGTCAGGGTGAAATTACTGATTCATATCCTTTCCATCTTCCAGGAGTTTAATTGATTTTTCAAGTCTTGCTTTGGCTCCGGCACTCGCGGGCAATGACTGCGCTTTTTTCGCAAATTCCAATGCTTTTTTATAGTTGCCTAATGCTGAATATCCTCTTGCCAGGCCAAGGTTTGTTACAAACTCAGTGGGATGTTTGGTATAATTAAATTGAAAAGCATCAAATGCTTCTTTATTTTTTTTCTGCGCCAGTAATTGAAGCGCATACTGATGTACCTCGAATTGATTGCCATAGGGCATCGCTTTTTTCATGATCTCCTCAGCTTCTGCAGTGCGACCTAATTTATCAAGCACTTGTGCTTTTGTACTCCATGCCAGGAAACTTTGCTCGCCGCCAAAAAAAATGTTGGTTGCGGAATCTGCCCAAAGTAAAGCCTCATCAAGATTTATATTTTTTTCTACACACCAATGCGCTGCTTCCTGCCATGGTTGCCAGATAAATCCTTTTTCGCTGCGCAATTCTTTTCTGAAAGATTCCAATTGGGTAGTGTTTAAATCCACTTCAATTTTAAATGGAATAATTAATTTTTCCCATTGCAATGCAACAACAGCGCTGTTTTCCGTTTCTTGTGTGAATTCATATTTCAGCCATTCAACACTTTTGTCGGCAGCTACCGGTTTAACTTTTACGCGCAACATATCTTCCTTAGGATCGTAAAAAAAACTTCCCCAGGAAGAATTATTTTTTGAAAAGATCAATGTGCATTCATTAGGATCGTAAGCAATGAAGAAACCATATTTTCCGGCAGGTACATTTTGTCCTTCAACTTTTACATCGGTTGAAAATTCTATGGTTGTATTTTCATTCGCACCGGCACGCCACGGAGCTTGCTTGGAACTGCCGAATCCAAGATCATTATAACCGGGTTGAATTAATTGTCCCCAGATTTTTCCATCTCTTCCTTTCACTCCCGGACGATCGTAATGAATAGTTACATCAGTTATTCCGATGCGTTCGCCAACCATAGCGTGTTTATTGCCGCCGTCTGCAGGCTCTGTTAATTGTGCATTTGAGAAACTAAAAAATATTAATTGAAAAGCTGCGGACAATATCGCAGCAGCAAAAATCTTTTTCATGTGCAAGTTTTATAGATTAAATAAAATGTAGCGTTGCCAAATGTAAATCACTTTTTGAGCGTTGTAGAGATTTTACACCGGAGCTTAATGAATGGGATATGAAGCAGGATATGAGGATAGGCGGTTTTTTTTCTTTTTTGTTTGTGCAAAAAAGAAACAAAAAAGCACACCCGAAAATGAAGACAGCCTCCCGCCTTTGCGGGACAGGCTGTTTTCGGGATAGTTCCTTGATATAACATTTGTGCTACTGTGAATTCGACATTAGTATTTCTATTGTACGCTTATAATTAATCATCAGGAGAAAATGTAAGGGCTGTTCAATTTTAGATTTTAGAAATTAGAGTTTAGTTTTTATTTTTTTTGTAGAAAAAAGATGACAAGAAATTTTAAGTGATTGATTTTTAATTGGAAAAAACTAAAATGGAAAGACTAAAAACTAATTTCCATAAAGGAAATCGTGATTTCTATTTAGCGGATCCTGATTTCTATTTAGGAAATCGTGATTTCCATTTAGCGGATCCTGATTTCTATTTAGGAAGTCGTGATTTCCATTTAGCGGATCCTGATTTCTATTTAGGAAGTCGTGATTTCCATTTAGCGGATCCTGATTTCTATTTAGGAGATCGCGATTTCCATTTAGCGGATCCTGATTTCTATTTAGGAGATCGCGATTTCCATTTAGCGGATCCTGATTTCTATTTAGGAAATCGTGATTTCCATTTAGCGGATCCTGATTTCTATTAAGGAAATTATGACTTCCATAAAGGGAATCGTGAATTGCAAAAACTAAATTCTAATTTCTAAAATCCAAAAAAGGACCTTCTTTTTGCAAATCCGATTTCATGTTTGGAGATCCCAATTTAGTTTTTAGAAATCAGACTTTAGTTTTTAGAAATCAGACTTTAGTTTTTAGAATTTAGACTTTAGTTTTTAGAAATTAGACTTTAATTTTTAGAAATCAGACTTTAGTTTTTAGAAATCAGACTTTAGTTTTTTCCAATAGAACCAGTATTTAGGTTTTTCTTTTTTGTTTTTCCTGATTTCGTTTTTACCTTGTACTGGATAAATATTTATTGGTGAAAGCGTCATTATTATATCCCTCACAATGTATTTTAGGCGAAGGCCCAATGTGGCATACAAAAAGAAAAACCTGTTTTTGGGTTGATATCGAAGAAAAAACTTTATTTGAATGTGATCCTGCTACACAAAAAATAAATACCTGGAAAATTGATCATCGCGTGTCATTAATAATTGAAGAAGAAAATAATTCTTTGCTGTTAGGATTGCATGGCGGACTCGGAAGATTTGATTTAAGCAATGGCAATTTGAAATGGTTGTTGGATCTTGAAAAAGAAAAAAATAATCATCGTTGCAATGATGGAGCTGTTGACTGCGAAGGAAGGTTATGGGTAGGAACTATGGAAAGAAATTTTAAAGAAAAAGCCGGCACATTATATTGTATTGACAAAAACTTTTCACACGAAAAAAAAGTGAATAATGTTACTATCTCCAATGGAATGACCTGGTCTTTGGATAATAAAAGATTTTATTACATCGATACACCACGACAAACAGTTACTTCTTTTTTATTTGATGCATCTACGGGAAATATTCAGTTCGAAAAAATTGCCATTCAAATTCCTGAAGTGATGGGACATCCCGATGGCATGACGATTGATGAAGAAGGAATGTTGTGGATTGCACACTGGAACGGGTTTGGCGTGTATCGCTGGAATCCGCATAACGGAAAGTTGATGGATAAAATTGATGTTCCCGTTCCGCAGGTTTCATCGTGCGCATTTTTTGGAGATAAGTTAGATAAGCTTATTATCACTACTGCGCGCGAACGACTTTCCAAAAAAGATTTACAAAAATATCCGCAGAGCGGCGATACATTTGTTGCAGAAATGAAAGTGAAAGGAGTGAAGAGAAATAAATGTGGGCTGGGAATGTAAGTAGAAGTCAGAAGTTAGAAGTAAGAAGTGGTGAAATAGTTAGAAATAAATGTTGTTTCGGATTTTGAACGATAGCTGAATAGAAAATCAACTGTATAAGAGTGCGACGCAAGGATGTTGAATAGTGATTCTGTCGCTGGAAACACAAAAAAAATTGTAAAAAATAATTGATGGAGAAAAAATTAAGAAGTCAAAATTGGTTTGGAAAAAAAGGTAAGGACGGATTTATTTATCGCGCGTGGATGAAAAATCAGGGTATACCGAATTACGAATTTGCAGGCAAACCAGTGATTGGCATTTGCAATACATGGTCTGAATTAACGCCTTGCAATGCGCATTTCAGAGAACTTGCAGAATCGGTGAAGCGCGGCATTTCCGAAGCCGGCGGATTTCCTGTTGAGTTTCCGGTAATGTCGTTGGGAGAAACGCTCATCAAACCAACGGCGATGCTCTATAGAAATTTAGTAAGCATGGATGTGGAAGAATCCATTCGCGCAAACCCGCTTGATGGTGTTGTGCTCATGTGCGGATGCGATAAAACTACGCCGGCATTGGTGATGGGAGCGTGCAGCGTAAATATTCCAACAATAGTTGTGTCCGGCGGACCGATGCTAACGGGCAAGTATAGGGGTAAAGATATTGGCACAAGTGATATATGGCGTTTCAGTGAAAGTGTGCGTTCAGGATTGATGAGTGAAGAAGAACTGAGTGTTGCAGAAGCCTGCATGTGCAGAAGCCGCGGGCATTGCGCAGTAATGGGCACTGCATCTTCGATGGCTTGTATGGTAGAATCATTAGGACTTTCATTGCCGGAGAATGCTGCAATTCCTGCTGCTGACTCCCGAAGAAAAGTTTTGGCGCAACTTTCAGGAATAAGAATTGTGGAAATGGTGAAAGAAAATTTACGACTAACGGATATCCTTACACGTAACGCATTTGAAAATGCAATTAAAGTAAACTCTGCAATTGGCGGCTCGACAAATTTTGTTATTCATCTCTTAGCAATTGCCGGAAGAATTGGTGTTGATTTGAAACTGGAAGATTTTGATAAACTTTCTTCTTCTATTCCGCTGATTGCAAATTTGCAACCATCGGGAAAATATTTTATGGAAGATTTATATTACGCCGGTGGCTTGCCCGCTGTGATGAAAGAACTGATTTCTTATTTGCATAATGATTGCGTTACTGCAAATGGAAAAACAATTTTGAAAAATGTAGAGAATGTGGAATGCTATAATCGTGATGTTGTTGCAACTACCGAAAATCCATTCAAACATGAATCAGGACTTGCAATATTAAAAGGAAATCTTTGCGAAAATGGCGCAGTGATAAAACCATCCGCTGCAAGTCCGCACCTGATGCAGCATACAGCGAAGGCAGTTGTTTTTGAAGATATAGAAGATTATAAATTGAGAATTGATGATGAAGATTTAGAAGTTGATGAGAACAGTATTCTTGTTTTAAAAAATGTCGGACCTAAGGGTTATCCCGGTATGCCCGAAGTTGGTAATATGGGCTTGCCAAAAAAATTACTTGCCAAAGGAATTACAGATATGGTACGTATTTCCGACGGAAGAATGAGCGGAACAGGATTTGGAACTGTTGTGTTGCATGTATCGCCGGAAGCAACGGAAGGTGGACATTTTGCTCTGGTGCAAAGCGGAGATATGATTACGCTTGATGTACACAACAGAAAATTACATGTTGAAGTGAGTGATGAGGAATTGCAAAAAAGAAGGCAAACATATCAAAAATCGGTTACGCATATCCGTTAGAGGATATGTAAACTTATATCAGCAGCATGTTGAGCAGGCGCATCTGGGTGCGGATTTGGATTTTTTGAGAGGAAGCTCGGGGAGCGAGGTGACGAGAGATTCTCATTAGGAAGTCCATTGACGATAGACCATAGACCATAGACTATAGACCATTCACAATTCACAACCATGCATTTCAAAAATAAAACAGCAATTGTTACCGGTGCAGGACAAGGAATTGGTTTTGAAATTTGTCGCCAGCTTGCATTGAATGGCGCAAATGTTTTGTTGAATGATGTTGATGAAAGTCTTGCTGACAGCGCATCGCAGAAGATAGTAAATGAAAATGGAAATTGCATTCCCGTTGCAGGCGATGTATCGGATATTTCATTTATTAATAAATTAGTTGAAACTGCAGTTGAAAAATTTGGTAAGATAGATATCATTATTGCCAATGCAGGCATTACACTATTCGGCGATTTTCTTATCTTATAGCCCTGAATCATTTTATAAATTGTTGCAGGTAAACTTAGGCGGAAGTTTTTTTCTTACGCAAGCTGCTGCAAATAAAATGAAGCAGCAAAAATCCGGCGGAAGTATTTTGCTGATGTCTTCCGTAACTGGTCACCAGGCGCATAGAAACCTTGCTGCTTATGGAATGACAAAAGCTGCGCTCGAAATGCTTGCAAAAAATTTAGTGATAGAACTTTCGCCGTTTAAAATAAATATTAATGCCATTGCTCCCGGAGCTACGCTTACCGAAAGAACTGTTGACGATAAAGATTTTGAAAACGTATGGTCTAAGATTACTCCGCTTGGTCGCGCTGCAACAACAACGGATATTGCTAACGCTGCATTATTTCTTGTTTCTGAAAATGCAAAACATATTACCGGACAAAGTTTGGTTGTAGATGGCGGATGGACAGCGGTTAGCCCGGAACCTTTTTGATGTACGATTTTAGATTTACGATGTACGATTTCTGCAATTTTATCTTTCGTGATTCATTTTTAACTCTTGATTCTTAATTCTGATTTTTTGTGTAACCAGCATTTGTAATTCTGTTGAGCATCGTTGCGTCGCACTCTTGTACGGCAACAATTCTATTCAACGCTCATTCTCGGTTAATCATCACTGTTAGGAAACAGGACTTGTTATGCCGATCAACGGAGGCATCTCAAAGAGAAGAAATAAACTTGTTTCGGATCTTGTGCGAAAAGCTGAATAAGGAATTAACAGTACAAGAGTGCGACGCAACGATGCTGAAGAGAGTTAATGTCGCTGGTTACCAAAAAAATAACAATGAATAACGAACAATGAACAATGATGCTAACAGTAATGTATAACCGATAATAAGAAATCGTACATCGTAAATCTAAAATCGTAAATCTCTAAGCTTCTATTCTCGTGAAACGATAAACGGAAAAACCAAATAGTACAATCAGCGTGCCTGTCATTACAATAAAATCCGTAGTTAATCCGAAATGCGATTGATTAATTAATGATGTGCGCATGGCATCTATTGCATAGGATAACGGATTTACTGACGCGATAACTTTCATCACTGTGGGAATATTATCAAGCGGATACATTGAACCTGAAAGAAAAAAAAGCGGCACCACTAAAAAATTTGTAGCTGCCATAAAACTCGGCATGTCGTTAACTAATGCACCGATGCCGGAACTGAAACTCACCATAGCAAGAGAAAGCATTATCATAAATCCGACGGAGGTGAAAACGCCAAACCAACTGTACGGATGAAAACCAAAAATGAGCGCGATAAAAAATAATACTATTCCCTGGATCACGCCGATTGTTGCGCCGCCGAGCGCGCCGCCCATCATTACAGTTATGCGCGAAACTGGCGCCACGAGTGTTTCTTTGAGGAAACCGAATTGTTTATCGAAAATAATATTGGCTCCCCAAAAAATTGACGTGAATAAAATAGTTTGCGCAACTACGCCGGGAACGATAAACTGAATATAACTTCCACGACCTGCCTGTTGAAATATGGAATTAAATCCATAGCCTAATGCGAGAAAATAAACTAATGGTTGTATTATGCTCAGTACCATGCGCAAGCCAGAGCGCCTGTATTTTTTCATCTGGCGAAGCCATAAAATATAAATTGTGTCCATAAAATATTTTAGTTTGGTTTTTTGTTTCTTGCAAAGACGCAAAGACGCAAAGACGCTACGCTTTTTCGATTTATATTTATTCGTTGCGCCTTCGCACCGTTCCGTGACGTACTGTTACCTGTTAGTCATAAACCTGCGAATTGCATCTTTTTTACTGTCGGCGCTGCTGAGTGTTTCATCGCGCACACCCGAACCCGTTAGTTCCAGGTAAGCTTTTTCAAGATTGTCTGTACCGGTTTGTTCTTTCAATTCTTCTGATGTTCCGGCGGCAACAATTTTGCCGTGATCAATTATAGCAATGCGATGCGCCACTGCTTCTGCTTCGCCGAGATAATGCGTGGTGAAAAAAATTGTCATCCCTTCTTTTTCATTCAACTCCTGGATATAATTCCATAGTAAATTTCTTGTTTGCGCATCAAGGCCTAATGTCGGCTCATCTAAAAAAAGAATTTTTGGATGATGCAATAAACCTCTTGCTATTTCCAGTCTGCGTTTCATGCCGCCGGAAAAAGTTTTGACAAGAGAATTTTTTCTATCCCACAATTCAACAAGTTTTAATAATTCTTCCATTCGGGTTGCAGCCATTTTTTTATCGAGCTTATATAAAACAGCGTGCAGTTGCAGGTTTTCAAAAGCGGTTAGATCTCCGTCCAGGCTTGGATCCTGGAAAACTATTCCGAAAATTTTTCTTGCTGCATTTTGTTCTTTAATAACATCATGACCAGCTAAGGTAAGTTTACCTTCAGTTGGTAATAATAATGTGGTGAGCATTTTGATGGTTGTGCTTTTGCCCGCGCCGTTTGGTCCGAGAAATCCAAAAATTTCTCCTTCGATGACGTCGAAGCTCACATCATTAACTGCTGTTACTTCTTTATATTTTTTTGTGACGTGTTCTACTGAAATGATATTTCCCATAAATAATTTATTTAGCAACGTTTATTGTGGAGACGGATTGATAAAAATAATATTTTACCGGATGAAAAAAATATTCAAAACAAAAATGTGGAGAAAAGAAATGAGTGGGAAATATAATTAGGTAATGCTGTAAAAATAACAGGCGAGTGAGAATATTTGTTCGGTGAAAATTTTATTGGAAAAATTTTCGACTAATATTGAAAAAAAAACTATCATAATTCTACTTTCCCAACTTTATGTATCTTTCAAATAAGATTGCTTATTTATGCAGGTAATTCTCGGTGTTATTTTCCATTATATTGGTGGGTTTGCTTCCGGCAGTTTTTATATGCCATATAAAAAAGTGCGCAAATGGCATTGGGAAAATTATTGGATCATCGGCGGATTATTTTCCTGGCTCATCGTTCCGCCAATCGCTGCGTGGCTTACTGTGCCTGGGTTTGCGGAGATTATCAAACACACTTCTTCTGTTACAATTGAATACACAATTCTGTTTGGCGTACTCTGGGGTTTTGGCGGATTGACATATGGCTTAGGTGTTCGCTATCTCGGCATGTCGCTCGGCAATTCCGTTGTGCTTGGTTTTTGCTCTGCATTTGGCGCGTTGGTTCCATCTATTTATTATAATTTTTATCCGGCAGAAGGTAAAACAACTTTTCATGATCTGCTTTCCACATCGTGGGGAAGAATTGTTTTGATTGGCGTGATAGTTTGTTTGCTCGGTATTTACATTTGCGGTCGTGCGGGCATGATGAAAGAAAAAGAATTGTCTGAACAAGAAAAGAAAAAATCTGTTGCAGAATTTAATTTAACGAAAGGATTGATCGTTGCAATTTTTTCCGGCATCATGAGCGCATGTTTTAATTTCGGAATTGAAGCAGGCAAGCCAATGGCAGAAGCCGCTGTGACAGCGGGTTTCAACCCATTGTACCAGAATAATGTTATTTATATTGTTTTGCTCTGGGGCGGACTGACAACAAATTTTATCTGGTGCATGATATTAAATGTGCGCAATAAAACATTCAGCGATTACACAGATAAAAACACGCCGCTTGCAAAAAATTATTTACTCTCAGCGCTTGCCGGCACCACATGGTTTTTACAATTCTTTTTTTATGGAATGGGAGAAAGCAAATTAGGCAATGGCGCAAGCAGTTGGATATTGCACATGGCATTCATCATTCTCACTGCAAACATGTGGGGAATAATTTTGAAAGAATGGAAAGGCGTGAGTAAAAAAACAAAAACTACAATCACCATTGGCATAGCGGCAATTTTATTGTCTGTGCTGATTGTTGGCTATGGGAATGCGTTGAAATAATTGATAATTAGAAATTGATAATGAGTACAACAAAAAAATTTAATCACGTTTCATATCTATGGGATGATGCAAAAGCCGCTGAACTTGCCGGCGACGAAGTTGCATTATTAGTGTATCGCTCCAATTTATTAGGCGCTGATCTGCGCCTGACAAATTACGGCGGCGGAAACACATCATGCAAAATAATTGCAAAAGATCCTCTTACTAACGGTGATGTGCAAGTAATGTATGTAAAAGGAAGCGGCGGAGATTTGGGAACGATGAAACGCAGCGGACTCGCGGCTTTGTACATAGATCGTTTGCGCAATTTGAAAAATGTTTATCGCGGAATTGAACATGAAGATGAAATGGTGGAATTATTCAATCATTGCATTTATGATCTCGATTCAAAGGCGCCATCTATAGATACGCCGTTGCATGGTTTTCTTCCGTTCAAACATATTGATCATTTGCATCCCGATGCAGCCATTGCAATTGCTGCGGCAAAAGACGGAAAAAAAATTACGCAGCAATTATTTAACGGAACAATTGGCTGGGTTGAATGGCAGCGGCCCGGTTTTGATTTGGGATTGAAACTAAAAAAATGTTTGGATGATAATCCCGGTATTCGCGGCATCATGCTTGGCTCGCACGGATTGTTTACATGGGGAGATACTGCGTATGAAAGTTATATCAACACACTGGAAGTGATCGAAAAATGCGCAGAATATCTCGAAGAAAATTATAAAAAGAAAAAAAATTTTGGCGGAGAAAAAATAAAATCGTTATCAAAAGAAGAACGATCAACCAAGGCTATAACGTTGATGCCTATCCTAAGAGGCTTTTGTTCTTCCGAAACAAGAATGATTGGAAATTTTACAGATGATGAAAGAGTTCTTGAATTCATAAATTCAAATGATCTTTCCAAACTCGCGCCGATGGGAACAAGTTGCCCTGATCATTTTCTTCGGACAAAAATTTCTCCACTCGTTTTAAATCTTGTTCACTGACGAAAATTTGAATAATATTTCTTCAATAAAAGAAAAAATTTCTCCTCAATTTGAATCGTACAGAAAAATGTACGCGGATTATTATAATAATTGCAAACATCCAAACAGTCCGGCAATGCGCGATGCAAATCCGGTGGTGATTTTATATCCCGGCGTTGGTATGTTCACGTTTGCAAAAAATAAACAAACGGCGCGTGTTGCCGCAGAATTTTATATCAATGCGATCAATGTAATGAAAGGCGCGGAAGCAATTTCCGAATACACATCTTTACCGAAACAGGAAGCATTCAACATTGAATATTGGTTGCTGGAAGAAGCGAAATTGCAGCGTTTGCCTAAACCAAAATCATTAAGCGGAAGAATTGCATTGATAACCGGAAGCGCCGGCGGAATTGGAAAAGCTATCGCAAAAAAATTTGCTGATGAAGGCGCTTGCGTTGTTATTAATGATAATGATGCGCAAAGATTGAAAAATGCAAACGAAGAATTTAATAAGCAATATGGGAAAGATGTTTTTACATCTTCGCTGATGGATGTTACAGATGCTTCAACAATTAAAAAAACTTTTGACATAGCTTGTTTATCTTTTGGCGGAGTGGATATTGTTGTGAACTGTGCGGGCATTTCTATTTCAAAACCTCTCGAAGAACACACAGAAAAAGATTGGGATTTGTTGTATGATATTTTAGTGAAAGGACAATTTCTTGTAACGAAGCATGGCGTTGAAATAATGCGCAAACAAAATTTTGGTGGAGACGTAATAAATATTGTAAGTAAAAATGCGGTGGTTAGCGGACCAAATAATGCGGCCTATGGTTCTGCAAAAGCGGCGCAATTGCATTTGAGCAGGTTGAATGCTGCCGAACTTGGAAAAGATAAAATAAGAGTGAACGTTGTTAACCCCGATGCAGTTATTGCCAACAGTAAAATTTGGGAAGGAGCGTGGGCAGAAGGTCGCGCAAAGGCTTATGGCATCAGCGTTTCAGAGCTTCCTGCTTATTATGCAAAACGAACTTTGCTCAATGAAATTATTTTGCCTGAAGATATCGCCAATGCATGTTTTGTTTTTGTTGGAGGATTGCTTAATAAATCAACAGGAAATATTTTGAATGTGGATGGCGGCGTGGCTATGGCGTTTATGAGATGAGAGCGAGATACGAGATATAAGATACAAGATGCAAGTTGCTGGTTTCTGGTTGCCAGTAACTGGTCACTGGCAACCAGCAACAAGAAACTATTATGAAACGTGATCTCAAAGTCGGTTTATTCGGAATTGGACTCGATGCTTATTGGGATCAATTTGCCGGTTTGAAAGAAAGACTTGAAGGATATCTTGCAGAAGTAAATAAAAAATTATCTGCTGTTTATCCTTCAATAATCAATTTGGGATTGATTGATACAGTAGAAAAAGCTTTCGATGCCGGTAGTAAATTTCGTACCGAAGATGTTGATATAATTTTTCTTTACGTTACAACTTATGCGTTATCGTCAACGGTGTTGCCTGTTGTGCAAAGAGCAAAAGTTCCGGTAATTGTTTTAAATCTTTCTCCGGAAGCGGCTATTGATTATACATCCTTCAATGCCATAACCGACAGAAATAAAATGACAGGAGAGTGGTTGGCATTTTGTTCTGCATGCCCCGTTCCGGAAATTGCAAATGTTTTTTCAAGAACAGGAATTGCTTTTTTTCAGATCACCGGAATGCTGCACAACGATGATGAATGCTGGAATGAAATTAAAGAATGGATCGAAGCTGCAAAAGTTATGAAGGTGATGCAATATAATCGTCTTGGATGCATGGGGCATTATTACAGCGGCATGCTGGATATCTATACAGATTTAACGAGGCAACTTGCATATTTTGGCGGACATATGGATATGATTGAAGTGGAAGAATTAGCTGCGCTTCGTAAAAAGGTAACGGATATGGATATGCAAAACCGGCTGCAACTTTTTTATAAAGTTTTTGATGTGCAACATGATTGCGCTGAAAATGAAATGAAAGAAGCTGCGGTTACTTCTGTTGCGTTGGATGGATTGGTAGAAAAATATAAATTGGGCTCCTTAGCTTATTATTATAAAGGCACCGGAAATATAGAAAATGAGCAGGCTATTAATTCCATTATTCTTGGCAATTCTTTATTGACTGCAAACGGAATTCCGGTTGCAGGAGAATATGAAATAAAAAATGCGCAGGCTATGAAAATCATAGATAGTTTTGGCGCCGGCGGATCTTTTACGGAATATTACGCGATGGATTTTAATGATGATATTGTGTTGATGGGACACGATGGTCCCGGACATATTGCCATTGCAGAAGGCAAACCAAAAGTTCGTCCGTTGCAGGTTTATCATGGTAAAGTTGGCAAAGGCGTGTCAATAGAAATGTCTGTGAAAAATGGTCCCGTAACTTTATTAAGTGTTGTGGAAAAAACAAATGGCGAATTAATATTTTTAGTTGCAGAAGCGGAATCTGTTGCTGGCCCGGTTTTGCAAATTGGCAACACAAATAGCAGGTATAAGTTTTCTATAGGTGCAAAAAATTTTGTGAATGAATGGAACAGTAATGGGCCCGCGCATCATTGCGCAGTTGGTGTTGGGCATATAAGTTCTAAAATAAAAAAACTCGGAAATTTGCTGAATATAGATACAGTAAAAGTGTGTTAGTTTTTTCGAATTTATTTTGTAACCAGCATTAGTTCTTTGTGGATCGGCCGTTGCGTCGCACTCTTGTACTGAGGAATTTTTATTGAGCTATGCCTTATTAATAGTAAGTCGTAAACGTTTTGAGATCAGATTCCCGCCTGCGCGGGAATGACGGGCAACAGCGCAAGAATTTTCCGTCATGCCTGCGAAGGCAGGCATCTTTTAAATCGGTTATACCTTGCCGTTAGTAAGGCGTTGAATAGAATTGTTTCAGTACAAGAGTGCGACGCAAGAAAAGCTAAATAGAATTACTGTACCCTGGTTCATAAAAATTTTTAAAATCAAAATTTTAATATGCAAAAAAATAATTTAGAAAAATCAAATCGTATATGCGTTGCCGTTATATTGATAGTTGCGTTTTCGTTTAGCACATATGCGCAACAAAATACTGTTTCTGTTGACTGGAATAAAGTGGAGCGTATTTCCAAAACAACTCCCACTTTGCAGGTCGTTGAAAATCCGATGCTCAGAAAAAATTCTCCGATTCACGATGCAAGTTTTGCGGCGTTAAAAAATTTGAGCGCGGATTATGTTCGTTATGTACCCTGGTTTCCCTATACAAAATTGGCAGTTGCGGAATTGAAAGCGCCGACTAAAACGGAAACCTTTTGGGATTTTACTTATCTCGACAGCACGATGGATTATTTTATGCAGGCAACGGAAGGACATTCGGTGATCGTTAATTTCAGTACAACGCCGGTGTGGATGTGGAAAACAAAAACGGAAGTAAAATATCCTGATGATGCCTATGAAGTTTTTTGGGATTACAACCAGGGAACCGAGTTGCGCGACACGACAGCGAAAGAACTTGCGGGTTATTATTCGCGTTTGTTGAGTTGGTACACGAAAGGTGGATTTACAGATGAGCTGGGAAAATTTCATAAGTCAAATCACTATTATAAAATTCCTTATTGGGAGGTTTTGAATGAGCCCGATTTTGAGCATAGCTTATCTCCGCAACTGTATACCAAAATATTTGACGCAGTAGTCGGAGAGATGAAAAAAGTTTCTCCGTCAACAAAATTTGTGGGATTAGCTCTTGCTTATAATACCAATCCGGAATGGTTTGAATATTTTCTCAATCCAAAAAATCATCGTACGGGAATTTCGGTTGATGGAATTTCTTATCATCATTATTCGACGCCTTCCTGGGCGGATCAAAAGATTGATGACTACCAATATACTTTTTTTGATAAAGCGAATTGTTTCCTCGATAAAGTGAGGTATATTGAAAATATCCGCAAGAGACTTTCTCCAAAAACTTTTACAACAATTGATGAGATAGGATCGATCATCAACCAGATGGATGGAAAAAATATTCCGGATGGTTATTGGAATTTATCGGGAGCGATGTATGCATATGTTTTTCTTGAGCTAACAAAATTAGGAATTGATATTGCAGGAGAATCTCAACTCGTCGGCTACCCAACGCAATTTCCTGATGTTAGCATGATGGATTGGAGAAATGGAAATCCCAACGCAAGATATTGGGTATTGAAATTGCTTAAAGATAATTTTGGGCCGGGCGATAAACTTATTGCCACTTCATTTGATAGCCCAGATATTATTTGCCAGGCATTCATTACAGCAAAAGGAAAAAAATTTTTACTAATAAATCAACATAATAAAGAAGTGCAAATTAATTTGCCTGCGGAAGCAAAAAATTCAACGATTGATTTTGTAGATGAAGATACAAATGAAAAACCTCCCGCAACTTTAGAAATATCAGGTACAAGCATAACGCTAAAACCATTTGCTGTAGCGGTTGTACAGATAAAATAAAATTTAAAATATTTTGTATGAAACAAAAATCAGTCACCATTCTATTATTTATTTTATTTGTGCATTTTTCCAATGCACAAAAACTTATTCAATTATATAATGGCGCTGCGCCTGGTTCGGAAACATGGAACTGGCACGAGAAAGAATATTTGTCTGCGATGATCAATACAGAAGTTGTTTACAATGTTGTTCATCCATCGCTAACAGTTTTTCGCCCGGATTCTGCAAACGGAACAGCAATTATTATTTGTCCGGGCGGCGGTTTTCGTTTTTTATCCATCAATAGCGAGGGCAATGATGTTGCAAAGTGGCTTATTAAAAAAGGAGTTACTTGTTTTGTATTAAAATACAGATTGGTTCATGTAGAAACTGACAATCCTGTTCAGGTAATGTTTTCAGGAATAAGTAATGATCCTAAAAAATTTGATGAAGAGAATTCGAAATTAATTCCGCTCGCTGTTGCTGATACAAGAGCTGCGATCGCTTATGTTCGCAAACATGCTGATGAATTTGGCGTTGACAGAAATAAAATTGGCATCGTTGGTTTCTCTGCCGGCGGCACAATGGCTGAATCAACTGCGTTTGATTATGATTCAAGTAATCGGCCGGATTTTGTCGCGCCGATTTATGCGTATGTTCCTTCAACTCAAAATACAGACGTAGCAAAAGATGCGCCGCCAATGTTTTTGGCAGTAGCAAGTGATGATCAGTTGCATCTTGTTCCGAATAGTTTGCTGTTATATAATAAATGGCTCACTGCGAATAAGCCGGTGGAATTACATATCTATGAAAAAGGCGGCCATGGTTTTGGAATGCGCGTGCAGCATTTGAATTCCGACACTTGGATAAATCGTTTTGGTGATTGGTTGAATGAGGAAGGATTTTTAAAAAGAAAATAATTTTTATGCAGCGTGTCGCTTTTAAAATGAAGTTATTTAAAGGTTTTGAAGAAGAATATAAAAAACGACATGAAAAATTATGGCCGGAATTAAAATCATTATTAAAAAAAACGGGCGTTAAGGATTACTCTATTTTTTTTGATGAAGAAACAAATGCTTTATTCGCTTATCTTACTATTGATGATGCAGTAAAGTTGAATGATTTGCCAAACGAGACCATAATGAAAAAATGGTGGGGATATATGAAAGACATTATGGAAACAAACGAAGATAATTCTCCCGTAAATATTTCTTTGAAAGAAGTTTTTTATCTGCCATAAATAAAATGCACGACTTCCATATGAATCGTTATCCTTATAAAAAATATTTTTTTCTTTTTCTTTTTGCTTTCGCGAATGTTTTAGTGCATGCACAATCACCGGATAAAAATTATGAAGTAGCGGTTTATTATTTTCCCGATTATCATGTTGATCCTATCAATGAAAAATGGCATGGAAGAAATTGGACGGAGTGGGAATTGATGAAAGCCGCGAAGCCAAGATTTATAGGTCATCATCAGCCAAAAATTCCTGCATGGGGATATTTTAATGAAGCTGATCCAAAATGGGCCGCAAAAGAAATTGATCTTGCTGCAAACAACGGCATCGATATATTTATTTACGATTGGTATTGGTATGAATCAACCGGACCATATTTGAAAGATGGATTAGAAAAAGGTTTTTTAAAAGCGTCAAATAAAAGCAGAATGAAGTTTGCGTTAATGTGGGCAAATCATGATTGGGCAAATATTCATCCAACACCGTACACGAATTTCCAGGAAAAATTAACCGATGGAAGAGTGTCCGATTAAACATGGGATACCATAACGAATTATATAATCACGCATTATTTTAATCAACCTAATTATTGGAAAATAGATGGCAAACCATATTTTTCTATTTTTTCAACAACACATTTCATCGAGAGTTTTGGGAGTTTGCAAAAAGCCGCGGAAGCAATGAATCGCTTTGAAGAAAAAGTAAAAAAAGCGGGCTTCCCCGGTTTGCATTTTAATTGTATAGACCAGGGAATAACTGATGACCAATTAAAAAATGCTTTGAAAAATTCTGTAACTACCCCGGATGCATTTCAGGCGTTGCATGTTTCGAGTGTTACTTCTTACAATTTTTTATACGTTTATGATCTATCAAAAGCCGGTTGGCCAACTGCAAATTATCAAAAAGCAATTGAGGCGAATGCTGCTTATTGGAAAACGACAAATAAAAAATTTTCCGGAGTAACTTATTTCCCAAATGTTACAATGGGTTGGGATGTAACTCCGCGATTAATTCAATCAGATAAATTCGATACATTCAAAGGTTATCCATGGACACCTGTTTTCAATGGAGATAATACGCCCGCTGCATTTCAGTCTGCATTAATAAGAGCTAAGAAATTTGTGAATGATAATAATCTGCAGCATAAAATTATTATCATCAACGCATGGAATGAATGGACAGAAGGCAGTTATTTATTGCCGGATACAAAAACAGGAACGAAATATCTCGAAGCTATAAAAAATGTTTTCGGAAAAAAATAGAATATGCTATATGAATTTCTTTAAAAATATTTTTACGATTTTTCTTTTGATAATCTGCAGTTGCACTTTTGCGCAATTACAACAATTGCGTGTTAGTGATAACAAACATTTTTTAGTAACGAAAAATGGCAAACCATTTTTTTGGCTTGGTGATACGGGATGGGAATTATTTCATCGCTTGAATAAACAAGATGCAGAAATGTATTTTAAAAAAAGATCGGAGCAGGGTTTTACTGTTATTCAGGCAGTGGCGCTTGCTGAGTTGAATGGT
This sequence comes from Chitinophagia bacterium, assembly GCA_963774065.1. Classification (GTDB taxonomy): domain Bacteria; phylum Bacteroidota; class Bacteroidia; order Chitinophagales; family Chitinophagaceae; genus Puia. The sequence continues at coordinate 43,716 of CAVZDO010000003.1, read as the reverse complement.
TTACATACTCCAAACGCAAATGGCGATCTTCCGTTAATAAATGATGATCCCACAAAACCCAACGATGCTTATTTTAAATATATTGACACACTCATTGATCTCGCTGCAAAATATAATTTGTACATCGCTTTGCTGCCAACTTGGGGAGATAAGGTTTTTAAAAATACATGGGGAGTTGGTCCGGAAATTTTTAACCCAACTAACGCCTATGCATATGGAAAATGGATAGGCACGCGCTATAAAAATAAAACGAATATTATTTGGGTGATCGGTGGAGATAGAAGTCCGCGGGAAAATACACAGGATGTTGCGATATGGCGCGCGATGGCAAAAGGAATTGCAGAAGGCGTTGGCGGCCCGGATAATGCAGTGATGACTTTTCATCCGCAGCCCGATGGAACTTCCAGTTCATCGCAGTGGTTTCAGCAGGATGATTGGCTTGATGTAAATATGTTGCAAACCGGTCATTGCCGCGATACGCCGGTTTGGGAAATGATAAATGACGACTATCATAAAACGCCGACTAAGCCTGTAGTTAACGGAGAAAATATTTACGAAGAAATGCCTGTATGTTTTAATCCGAAAGAATTAGGATATGCAAGCGCATACGATGTTCGCAAAGCTGCATATCTTTCTGTTTTTGCCGGCGCGTTCGGGCATACTTACGGTTGCGGGCCCGTAATTTGGTTCTCTGAAAAAAAAGATAATTTATTTGCGGCGCTTCATACATGGCGGGAAGCGCTTGATCTAACCGGTGCAAATGAAATGAAATATTTACGGGCATTAATTGAATCGCGTCCGATGCTTGAACGTATTCCTGGCGAAAATCTGCTGCGAGATACAACAGGCTGCGCTTCGGAAAGAATCCAGGCTACTAACGGATATGGATATGTTTTTATTTACAGCGCGTATGGCGGAAAAATTATCATCAGCCCAAATAAAATTTCATGGAATAAAATAAATGCGAATTGGTACGATCCGCGAAGTGGTAAAACAATTTCCATAGGTTCTTTTGATAATCATTCAGAATTAAGTTTTACGCCGCCGTTACCGGTTGCATCACCCGTGCCATCACAAAAAGAAGATTGGGTTTTGATATTGGATGATGCATCAAAAAACTATGCAATGCCTGTGATAAAATAATTTTTATGTTTCCGGCCATAGAATAACTATTAAGCATTCTTGCGTCGCACTCTTGTACTTTTAGTTCTTTATTGAGCTCTGGCTTCTCCGCTCGAAGCTCTCAGCCCATAGCTGTATTAAATTTTTGTAGAAAAAAATAATATTTACAATATGCTAATAAACAAAAATAAAATTGAAGAATATAATCAGATATTACTAAAAGAGCACCAGCGCAAATTTGAATTCGCCGTTTCGGATATGAAAAATGCAGAAAATATTTTGCAAAAATTAATTGCATTTCAAATCGCCATTCCGAGTTGGGCCTTGGGTTCCGGTGGAACCCGTTTTGGCCGTTTCAGCATCGGCGGTGAGCCACGCAATCTTGAAGAAAAAATGGAAGATATCGGATTGTTGCATGCATTAAATAAATCGAGCGGCGCAATTTCTTTGCATATTCCATGGGATATTCCGAAAAATGTTTCTCACATAAAATCTCTCGCAACAGAATATGATTTGAAATTTGATGCAATGAATTCAAACACTTTTCAGGATCAGCCGGATCAAAAATTAAGTTACAAATTTGGTTCAATGCAGCATGTAGATAAAGCAGTAAGAAAGCAGGCTGTCGAACATAATATCGACAGTAATAAAATATGGAATAGAACTCGGCTCAAACTCGCTTACCGTGTGGCTTTCCGATGGCTCATGTTTTCCGGGGCAATTGAATTTCAGAAAAGCATTCATCAATACTTTGCAAAGTTTGCAGGAAGTTTATTCTGCATTACCAAACGATTGGAAAATGTTTGTGGAGTACAAAGCGTTCGAACCAAATTTTTATTCAACAACTGTTGGCGATTGGGGACAATCATTATTGTACACTTCCAAACTTGGTGAAAAAGCATTTACATTAGTTGATCTTGGGCATCATTTACCGAATGCAAATATCGAGCAGATAGTTTCTTTATTATTAATGGAAAAAAAACTTGGTGGATTTCATTTCAACGACAGTAAATATGGCGATGATGATTTGACGGTTGGCAGCATCAAGCCTTACCAGTTATTTTTAATTTTTAATGAATTGGTTGAAGGAATGGACACGCGAAATATGAACCATGCAAACGATTTAGCATGGATGATAGATGCAAGTCATAATGTAAAAGATCCGCTGGAAGATCTGTTGCAATCTGTAGAAGCGATCATGATTGCTTATGCGCAGGCTTTGCTGGTTGACAAAGAAAAATTAGTTGCAGCGCAAAATAATAATGATGTTGCATCGGCGCAGGAAATTTTGCAAAACGCATTTCGCACAGATGCTCGCGCGTTGGTTGCTGAAGCAAGATTAAAAGCTGGCGCAGCTTTGGAGCCATTAACTATTTATCGTAAAGAAAAAGCGAGGGAACAATTAATTAAAAAAAGAGGAGTGAAAACGATTGCAAGCGGACTGTGATTAATTATGAATTATAAATTATGAACGATATCTTGATAATTGGCGTTTCATAATTCATAATTCATCATTTATAATTCATAACTAAAACATGAGCATTCCCTCCATTGCCATATTTGATATTGGGAAAACGAATAAAAAGTTATTTCTCTTCGATGAGGATTATAAAATAGTTTTTGAAAAGAATGAATGTTTAACAGAAATAAAAGATGAAGATGGCGACGCTTGCGAAGATTTGCAAAAGCTCACCGGGTTTATATTTCATTCTCTCGATGAAATTTTTTCTAAAAAAGAGTTTGATATCAAAGCCATTAATTTTTCTGCCTACGGCGCCAGTTTTGTTTACATCAATCAAAATGGGAAACCATTAACGCCATTATATAATTACCTGAAAAATTATCCTGCTGAGCTGAGCAAAAAATTTTATGAGACCTATGGCGGAGAAAATAATTTTTCATTAACAACAGCATCGCCTGTGCTCGGAAGTTTAAACTCCGGAATGCAATTGTATCGTATCAAACATGAAAAACAGGAAATTTTTCGGCAAATAAAATATGCATTGCATTTGCCGCAATTTTTAAGCTATCTTATTTCACAAAAACCTGTTTCAGATATTACGAGTATTGGTTGTCATACCAACCTATGGAATTTTCAAAAAAATAAATATCATGAATGGATAAAAAAAGAATGGGTAGAAAATTTATTGGCGCCGCTTGTTTCAACCGATACAACTTATTCTATTTATTATAAAGAAAAAAACATTGTTGTTGGAACAGGATTGCATGATAGTTCCGCAGCTTTAATTCCTTATTTAAAATATTTTCAGGAACCATTTGTGCTTATATCAACAGGAACATGGTGCATCAGTTTAAATCCTTTCAACGATGAACCGCTTATGCAAGAAGAATTAAAACAGGATTGTTTATGTTATTTAACGCACGAAGGAAAACCGGTGAAAGCATCGCGATTATTTGCAGGCTATGAACATGAGCAATTCATAAAGTGGCTCGCAATTTTTTTTAATAAGCCTTCTGAATATTACACAACTCTTAAGTTTGATAATTTTATTTTTACAACGCTTCACCTGGGTAACGAAAATTTATTTGTTGATGAAACTGATCTTTCTTTATTTAAAAATTATGAAGAAGCATATCACCAATTTTTATACAACCTCGCAAAAAAACAATATATTTCCACTCAATTAGTTTTTGGTAAATCGCCAGTAAAGAAAATATTTGTTGATGGTGGATTTAGCAAAAACGATATCTACATGCATTTGATGGCGATTGTGTTTAATGAAATGGAAGTTTACGCCACATCCGTTGCGCAAGCTTCTGCAATCGGCGCTGCAATGGCAATACACCATTCCTGGAATACAAAAACCTTATCCAAAAATTTAATAGAGCTCAAAAATTATTGTTATAAAAAATATATTTCTCATAATTCTTAAATAACGATACAATGAAAAAAATTCTCTGGATTGTTGGTATGCAATTTATTTTTCTGCTTGCATTTTCTCAAACACGCGTTGGTGGTTTGTTATGCGAAAATCTTAATAATCCTATGGGGATCGACGCATTGCAACCGCGGTTTAGCTGGCAATTATCTTCAGACAAACGGAATATCATGCAAAGCGCTTATGAAATTCGCGTAAGTAATGATCCGGAAAAATTTTCTAAGCAAAAAAATTTGATTTGGCAATCCGGGAAAATTTTATCTGATTCGTCTATACATGCCCGTTATAATGGCATTCCGCTGGAGCCCGGGGAAAAATATTATTGGCAGGTACGCGTGTGGGATAATAACGGCAAAGCATCGGCATGGAGTTTGCCCGCGCAATGGCAAATGGGTTTGCTAAAGCCATCTGACTGGAAGGCAAAATGGATTGAAACAGGATTTGAAAATCCTATAGATAGAACAAATCCATTGCTTCGGAAAGCATTTAATCTTGCAAAAAAAATTTCATCAGCAACAGTGTTCATCACTTCTCATGGATTGTATGAAGCTTGTATCAACGGAAAAAAAATTGGCGATGCTTATTTAACTCCGGGGTGGACTTCTTACAACAAACGTTTGCAATACCAAACCTATGATGTAACCTCGCTTTTGCAAAACGGCGCAAACGCAGTGGGCGTAACGCTTGGCAACGGATGGTATCGCGGATATCTTGCGTGGGGCGGAAATAAAGATGTATACGGAAAAGAACTTGCATTACTTTTTCAATTGGAAATAACTTATAGCGATGGAAGCAAAGAAACAGTTGTTTCCGACGAATCCTGGAAATCATCAACAGGCAGCATCATCAATTCTGAAATTTATGACGGAGAAATAATTGACGCACGCAAAGAAAAATCGGGATGGTGCGATGCAAATTATAATGATGATGGATGGAGTAAAGTTGTAGTGAAAGATTTTGACAAATCAATTTTAATTGCAACACAAAATGAACTTATAAAAAAACATGAAATATTCAAACCGGTGAAAATTTTCACTACACCAAAAGGAGAACAGGTAATAGATTTTGGACAGAATCTTGTTGGCATGGTGGAAGTAAAAATAAAAGCTAATGCCGGAGATACAATTACTATTTATCATGCAGAAGTGTTGGATAAGTTTGGAAATTTTTATACTGATAATTTGCGTGCTGCAAAAGAACAGGACGTATATATTCCTAAAGGAAATGATGAAGAATCTTTTCAACCGCATTTTACATTCCAGGGTTTCCGGTATATAAAAGTAGAAGGTATTCACGGGCAACTGCAACCGGAAAATTTTACTGCAGTTGCTTTATATTCCGATATGCAACCAACGGGAACTTTCACTTGCTCCAATCCTCTCATCAATCAACTGCAGCATAATATTCAGTGGGGACAAAAAGGAAATTTTCTTGATGTGCCTACTGATTGTCCGCAACGCGATGAGCGGCTTGGATGGACTGGCGACGCGCAGGTTTTTTCGCGGACTGCAACATTTAATATGAACGTAAATAATTTTTTTGCAAAGTGGCTTAAAGATGTTGCCGCAGATCAGTTTTCAACGGGCAGCGTTCCTTTTGTTGTTCCAAATGTTCTTGGTCCGGGCGCCGGCGGATCCACAGGCTGGGCCGATGTTTCAACAATCATTCCGTGGAATGTTTATTTGGCCTATGGAGATAAAAAAGTTTTGGAAGATCAATATAAAAGTATGAAAGCATGGGTTGATTACATGACCGATTCAAGCAAAAATAATTTATGGAATACAGGATTTCATTTTGGCGATTGGCTTTTTTACAGACCGGATGATGATAACGACGGACGCGCTGCAGTAACAGATAAATATTTAATCGCACAATGTTTTTATGCGCACTCAACTCAGCTGTTAATTAATGCTGCAAAAGTTTTGGGAAATAATAATGATGCAGCTGCATACACGGAGTTGCTGCAAAAAATAAAAGATGCTTTTGTAAAAGAATACATGACGCCAAATGGACGGCTTGTTTCAGGAACGCAAACCGCTTATGTGCTCGCACTCAATTTTGATATGCTGCCTGAATCATTGCGCAAGCAAGCCGCAGAAAGATTAGTTGATAATATAGAAGATTACGACAACCATCTTACAACTGGTTTTTTGGGAACTCCATATTTATGTCATGTGCTGAGCCGTTTCGGTTATACAAATGTTGCGTACAAATTATTATTGCAGCAAACTTATCCGTCGTGGTTGTATCCTGTAAAAATGGGCGCGACTACAATTTGGGAAAGATGGGATGGTATAAAACCCGACAGTACTTTTGAAACTCCCGGAATGAATTCTTTCAACCATTATTCCTACGGCGCAATCGGCGATTGGATGTACAGAGTAGTTGCAGGCATCGACACCTATGCGGATGCGCCGGGTTACAAGCACATAAAAATTATGCCGCATCCCGGTGGAGATTTATCAAACTTCAGCGCGGAACTAAAAACTTATTATGGAAAAATTAGCAGCAGCTGGAAAGAAGAAACCGCTGCAAATATTTTTGATGTAGAAATTCCCTGCAACACAAAAGCAACAATTTATATTCCCGCAAACGATGTGAAGAATGTAAAAGAAAATGGTTCGCCGCTTGATGGAGAAAAAGATATTCTTATCAAAGGAAAAGAAGACGGATATATTGTTGCAGAAATTGGCTCAGGAAGTTATCATTTTGTAATTGGGAAATAGGGTATTTAATATTTGAGATTTAATTTCGGTTATCCATTACTGTTATCTATACTGATAGCTGATAGCCAATAGCTATCAGCTATTAGCTATTGGCTGTATTCATTTCCGCATTTTCAAATTAATTTTGTAGCAAACATTCGTTCGCTCTTCAGCATCGTTGCGTCGCACTCTTGTACTGAAGAAATTCTATTGAGCTAAGCATCAAATTCCGTAACAAACCTGTGAAGCGTGGTTTGAATTATTTTTTCGTATGTCCATAACCGTTATAATAATTTGTTTCTTTTATTTCTGCAACATAATTTTCTTTCCTGTTCGTGCAGATTCTTTTGCGGCATCCAATATCTTCACAACTATCAAATTATTTTTTAACGAAGAAAGATCATCATCGGCTTTAATTTTTCCATTCAATACATCAGCGAGGTATTGAATGTTATCTTTATAAACATATGGCTTTACAGAAACTACGTGATACGTGCCTGTATCTTTTTGCAATAATGTATTTCCGTTGAGCGCATGCAAATAAGCTTTTTTGCCAAACACTTCTAAATCTTTTATACCGAATGGCCAATTCCACGATGCTTCGATCAGTCCGGTTGCATTTGGATATTCAACCAATATTGTTGCATCATCATCAACCTTAGGATAAATATCCGGTTTGATATGTTTTGTCACAGCGCTCACGGATAGAGGCGTTTCATTATGCATCAACCAAGTCATCAGGTTTGCGCCATAACAACCAAAATCCATTAACGCGCCTCCGCCATTTTTTATAGGATCGGTTAGCCATTTTAAAAAATCCGGGCTGCATCCAATTTCAACAGGACCCTGGTGTCCGTCGTGCACAACCATTTTCATTATGCTGCCGATTGTGTTTTCCGAATTGATCATTTCATAAACCTGCTGATTGGTCGGATACCATGTGGTTTCATAATTAGTGAGCAATTGTATGTTGAATTGTTTTGCAAGCGCCGCCATTCGTTCAGCATCTTTTAATGTTGTGGCAAGCGGTTTTTCAACCATTACAGAAATTCCCTTAGGTGCGCAAATTTCCACAACGGAAATATGATCTGCAATGGCGTTATAGGCCAAAACAGCATCGGGTTTTACATGTTGCAGCATTTGCGAAAGATCTTTATAAAACAATGAATCCGGCAAACCAAAACGATCTTTATATTTTTTTACTAACTGCTCGTCACTCTCAGCTATTCCAACTATAATAACTTCGCCGGATTTATACTGATGCATGATATTGTTTACATGATCATGATTCAATCCTGCAACTCCAACTTTTAATAAAGGTTGTGCATAACCGTTAGTATGCAATAAAAATAAATTAACGATATAAAAACCAAAAGCTATGAGTTGTGTATTTTTTTTCATTTTTTAATATTTCATATTGAAGCAAATCTTTTATCCTATTTAAAACCGATTATCGAATCAAGATTATTTTTATTCATTGCAGCAAGGGAATTCGAATGATTTTCTTTTATCGATTCAGAATAATAATAAGAAGCTTCGGCAAACAAATGATTTTTTTCAAGAAAAAAACCGGTTATAAAATTTTTTTCATCAACTGATAATTCTCCATAGCTATTGCTGTTTTTTGTATTGTTGATAATTGCAGCCACAGAGCTGTCGCTGAATTTTTTAAATAATTTCCTGCTGCAATATTCAATTCCATTTTTAGAAATTGTAAAATAGTAATTATTATCTGCGCTGAGTTTTTCAAATATTTTATAATTTAAAACGAAACGATCATTTTCCAGTGGTATTTGAGCAATTGGAAAACCTCCCGTTGCATTGGAGAAAATTTTAAAAATGTATTTTCCGGATTCATCCATTGGATGATATTTGATTGCAATCGATTTTTTATAAACAGAAATATCCGGAAGGTTATTGAATAAACTATCCGCACATCCGCGAACAATTCCGCCGTATTCCTGCAAATTATTATTATTCTCAGCATCGGGATCTGTTTTTTCTGCGGATTCAAAATGTACCCATAAATATTTAAGAATATTCAGAGTTACTGATTTCGTTTCTGCCTTGCATGAATTTGTATAATCTTTTATTGTAGCGTGTAAGGCTGTTTTATTTGTCGCAATTGTAAAAAGCGAATAACTGTTGCAGATGATTTTTACTTCAGTATTCAGGCTAAGCGTTACTACATCGTTTACAGATAATGAAGTGCCGATTTTCAGAGGTATTTTATATTTATCGCGGATATAATAACCGCTTCCTTTAATAGTAAAAACAAAAAATGTATTTGAAGTTTGCGCTTCTGATGCGTATGTGCTGATAAGAAAAAATGTCGTGATTAAAAATTTCATGAACGATTATGCATTTGATCAAAAATAGATTTGATAGAAAACTTTTTTGTAAGCCACGCTATAAAAGCATCATAAAAATATAAAACATCCACACCTATAACAATTGCAATCAGCGTCAACGTAAAATCAATATTCAGATTCATATATCTAAGAAGCAATACGCTTAAATAAAAAAGCAAAACGCTGATCAGTAACTCTATTGTTTTAAATGCTAAATGAAACCAAAGCTGCGAGTGAATATAATATTTAATTAAAAAAGCCATGTGCAGCCAGGTTATGAAAACTGCAATTAAAATAGTTAGCCAAACGGGCACTCTTGTAATATATGTTCCGTCCAAAATCATGGATAAAATATTTGCGTGAATGACCACGCCGTTCATATCAGGAATTGATCTTCCTAAAATTTTATTATTAAGAGGCGTAAAATGTTTGTCTTCTATATTATTAACGTCATGTGATATATAGCCAATCAAAATTATTTTATCCCTCACAAACGATGTATCAATTTTATTATTTAAAACCTCATTAAAATTAACGTTGTAATATTCTGAATCTAATCTTTGATAATTTATCCATTCAACCCGGTTATTTCTTTGTTTTAAATTTTTATAGGCGACGCTGTCTGAAATTTTTATTATTTCCGAAGTAAAACTTTCGAAATGATTTTTGCTGTCTTCCAGATAATCCGGAAAATATCTGACCACATTTCCTTTGAGCCCGATAAAATTTACGAAACCAGAATGAACATCTCCATTTGCAAATTGATTTCCTGATAAGGAATACTTTTTTGATGAATCATTATATTCGGCAAACTGGCACAAAACAATATTTTTAAATTTTTGCAAAGAGCGTTTTATTTCTTCGTTGCCATCAACTTCACGCTGGGGCAATAAAATATCCAGGCCTATACTTTTGGGATGATATTCTTCAAGATGATCGATCAATTTTGCAATTGTTTTTCTCCCGCCGGTATCAATATTTACAATTAATATTCTTTCATCTACTGTTGTTTTTAAATGACCTTGAGAAAAAGCAAGATCGGTTAGCGCAAAATCTTCAAAAGAAATTTTTAAAGGATTAAAAATATATTCGTTGAGAGGATTATACAGAAGAATATATATAACCAGGAAAACTGCTGCAGTTGCAAATAAAGTATCTCTTCGAAATAAATATTTCATTCGAACAAAAAATTAATAGGTGCATGTAAAAGAAAATTTTTGCAAAACCCATGTTGCCGGAAGTTTGTCCGGAGGTTTTCTTCCGCCGCGGGAACCTAAGGCTTCATCAACATCATCATTTCCCAAATTCAGTAATTGTTCAAATGAATCTTTTTTATTTTCATCTTTCTTAAAACCCCGCGCAACTACATTTGTATTTACGCCCTGTTGATTAAAAATAAGATCGGGATTGTTTATTGCTTCATCAGTTGCGAGCATTAAAAAATTATCTGTGCCGGTAGGCGCCGGAATTCGGTAAGTAACATTTATAGGATAAATATTTACAAGTTTTTCATGATCGTATTTTGGAAATTTATTTACAGCGTTTCCTCTGTAGTCGGGAAAATAAAGCGACATGCTGCCGGATTGATCAAGCCCAAACACATAAACATATTTATCGGTTAAACTTGCCTGGTAATCATAAAAATCGCTGTCGGCAACTATTCTGAAACTAATACTGTCGCCAATTTTGTAATGATGGGTTACAATAAATTTTTTGTCTTCATTGAAAACTTCAATATGAAACGGAAAAGTTTTTTTACTTGCTTCCGGTGTTTTAATAACATTGAGCCAACCGCGTATTTTGGATAATTTCATTACAAGTTTTGAAAGACTATCCGCTACATTTCTTGCTAAATTTTTATTCATCTCAAAACAATCTGTAACCAAAGGCATTGATTCGAGACTATCGGCAGCAGATGTTTCAACTTTTCTCAGTCCATAGGCCGGCAAATTGTGTTGACCAAGTTTTCCGAAAAGACAATAATTGGCAGAACCAATATCATCAACTATTTTGATGTTGTGATTGAAACTTAATTTGGAGATGAAAGCTTTGCCCGAATCTTCTGAAATCGGAATTTCAAAATAAACAGTAGAATCTTTTTTGCATAAAGACAAAATATTTTCTGCACTGATATTTTTAATTTCTTTTGCAGCGGCAATATCTGTTTTGATCAAACATTTGTCGTTATCAAAAAAAATGCTTGTATATGGATTTGCGTTTTTAAGATTTTCGAGCCAAATAATTTTGTGTGATTTTTTTATTTCTGCAGCAACACCACAAAATTTTTGCACTTCTGCGTCCGTATAATGTGAAGAGGGAACATAAATTTTAATTAACGGCACATCCGGCGAAACCCAATTGGTAACACTGAACAAAAATCCGGGTTTTATTGCATTGATATCTCCTTTGATAACGGAAGCAACAGAGGTGTTTACGCCAACAACTTCGTCAATTCTTAATTTGTACAAAGTATCTTTATTGTTGTTATCATTTATTTTTGAAAGTTCATTGTCTTTATAAATTCCCAACGCCCATCCGCCATCTAATATCACCGAATTATTTTCTACATGGTTTACTGCGATGATTGAATTATTTAAAAGTTTTGCTTTATTTATTCCAAAAAGATTTTCTTTTTTTCTTTCCAATTGCCCGCCCATCACAGGTTCCTGCGTTGCGCCATTATTTTTTAATATAGCTCTTGTAGAAGTAAATAATTCAAGCGCGGAAATATTACCTGGCTCTTGCTGCAATGCTTCCGTTAGTGCCAAAGTAAATGCGCCGTGAGAAATTTTGGTTGTTGCATTTACATAATCGTCCATTTCAGCGGCATACTCATCTGATTGTGCTGCAGAATAAATCAGAAAATAATTACCAGGCCTGTTATCGGGTGCTTCGGGAGCAGATGGATCTTTCGCGTCCCAATTTGCTGCAGGCATGAACCGGAGTTTTCCTGGTTTTAAATTAGGACCTCTTGAAATTGATCCACTGTGGCAACAGTCAAAAATAACGGTGAGTTTTATTTTTTTGTCAATGAACTTATTAAATACTGCAGCTAACTCTTTGTCGCGAATATCCCGCACGCCTTCTTTCCATGTATCGCTTGGCACTATTGTTTCATCAAGCTTGTCTGCTTTTGTTGCAGACAAACTATTTGTAACCTGGCTGCCATGTCCGGCGTAAAAAATAAAAGCTATATCGCCGCTGTTGCATTTTTGAAGAAGATCATTCATTGCATGTAAAATCCCATCGCGCGTTGCAACATCATCCATGAGGGTATCTATATTCTTCCCTTTAAAATTAAACCGCGAAACAATTACCGAATACATTGCCATTACATCATTGCGGCAACCATGTAAATCCGGAAAATCAAGCCTGCCAACGTTTGTAGAAGGTTTGTAATTTAAAGGAGGTGAATAATGATTTATGCCAATCAGCAATGCATACTGATTTTGCGAAAAAGATTTCAGGTTAACTGTGCAGATAAATAAAATAAAAATTATTTTTTTCATAACTCATTACTAAAAACGAAATGATGATATTTTATTTGCTCACAGTTTTTGCTGCGGGTTTAGCTGCGGGAGCAGAGGTTGTAGGCGTTGCGTATTTTTTTTGTAACATAGAAGAACCAACGGATATAGTTGGGTCGGCGCTGTAAATAATCAACTTGTCAACAAACTTTGGTTTTGAAGTTTCTTTAACGGAAACTTTTATTGAATACAATCCCATTCCCCAGCAGCTTTGCACAACTCCATTTTTATTTTTATAGTAACCTGCGGAGCGCGGCACCATAAAACATTCGCCGGTGAGAGCCGGTTTTTTCTTATTGATATCATCGTAATAACGCCGGCTTTCTTCATCATCTCCATATAACGGAGCGTTTCTTAGAGTGAATATAAATTTTCCCAAAGGAGCATCAGCAAATAATTGCCCGTTATCTCCACGATAGGTGGAACTAAAATCTATTTCAAAATCTACATTAATATTTTTTATTTTTTTTGGCGCTCTGACTCTCGATTTTGAAATCATAATGCTATCGAGTTTTAAACGAAATATTCCATTGTTCATTATTTCCATGCATTTTCCTTCAGTAGTATCTAAAATAAATTTTGCATAAAAAACAGTGTCGTCATCATTTTTTTCTCCATGATATAATCGCAGAATTTTAAATCCGCTGAATTTTATTCCTGCAGGATCAAAAGCTCCTGATGTAGATATCTGGTCGTAAAAATAATGATCCAATTTTGCAAAATTGTATTGCGCAATATACCTGCTTGCGCGATCGCTGATCATTTTTTGAATGCCCTGCACTCCTTTGTTGATGAGGTATCCGGCAATCAGCGGAATAAATAATCCCCTGCTTTCGCGATCGTGTAAAGAAGGCGCTTCCTGCGAGGGAAAAGTTTCCGGCGTTAAAAAGTTAGTAGCAGTATCTACATATAATTCTAGTTTCTCCATTTTTCTTTCCGGTTTTTCTTCCGGCTGGGAAAAAGTTTTATTAACGCTTAATAGCAGAAAAAATGACAGGGCTAAAACCGTGGGTTTAAAATATCTCATGTAGCAGTTTGAATTGATTAAAGTAATATTATTTATTCAGTTCTTTCGGAAAATATTTTTTCAGCAATTCCATAAACTCAGGATTCTGCCTGAGGTTGGTAAGGTCATCATCTTTTTGTATGTGATCCAGATCTGTAAATTTTTTATCCAAAGCCTTTTTTAAATATTCCATGCCTGAACTGAAATTCTTTTCTCTCGAATACGCGCAGGCTTCATCATAATAACCTTCATAATCGTTGGAATCCAAAACAATTTCTTTTTGAAAATATTGATGCGCTTTTTTAAAATTGCCATCATACAGGTATGCATAACCGCAATTGCCTGCAAATGTGCTGTAGGTAGAATCGAGCGTTGTGGCTTTGAGGTAATACTGCACAGAATTTTTGTAATCTTTTTTATCATCCAGCATTAATCCTTTACCATAATAATTCCATGCATAGTACGGATTTAATTTAATGCCTTTGTCGTAATAATAAAAAGCGCTGTCATCAGTTTGCTTTTGCTTCCGGAAATATTCGCCTAAGGAATACCAGCACCATCCATCTTGTGTTGAGGGATCTTCCAGAATAACTTTGCGAATAGTTTGCATCATCATGCTATCTTTCTTAAGTCCTAAATAACATCTTGCTATATTTCTAAGACCTATGGAATGATACGCAGAGTCCGGAAGTAAATTTTTGAACCATACAAGAGAGCTATCATAATTTTTTCTGGAATAGAAAAAGCTTGCAAATTTGTATTTGATTTCGTAGTTAGAAGAATCTGATTTAATTGCCCGCGCATAGGTGATTATCGTCATAGAATCATTATTCTGATTTTCATAAATCATTCCAAGATTTCTCAAACTTAAAGTGTATGCAGAGTCTATATGAATAGCTTTTTTATAACAATAAGCGGCGCTGTCATTATTCTTTATCAAATTGTAATAGATCGTTCCAAGCCAATTCCAGCATTCAGTGCATAAAGAATCTACAGCAACTGAACGCCAAAAAGTTTTCACGGCATCTGCATCATTTTTATTGTAATAATATGCCTGACCGAGATTTATTAAACCAACATTATAATCGGGAGCGACGGAAACAGATTTTTTAAAATAAAAAATAGCTGAGTCATAATTTTGTTTGTCGTAAAAAATTCCGCCGATGCCTTTCCAGCATGGCGAGCACAAGGAGTCCGATGCTATAGCGAGCCAATAAGTTTTGATGGATTCTTTTTCATTGTGCAAATGCTGATAAGTTTGCGCCATGTTTCTTAAACTGAGGGTATAGTTTGGAGTGAACGATATTGCTTTTTTAAAATAAACAAGAGCTGAATCGTACTTGTTATCGTCGTAAAAATATGCGCCGATCTCATTCCAGCATTGCGAACAGGTGGAATCTACACTTGCAGCATGCCAATATATTTTACGGGCTTCTTTTTCATTTTTATTATTTTGATAAGACGCACCCAAATCTATTAAAGCGCTGAGATATTCCGAGTCTATCGACAATGCTTTGTTGAAATATGCTATAGCCGTATCGTATTTTTTTCTGGTAAAGAAAAATGATCCGAGTTCAGTCCAGTTAATAGTGTTTAGAGAATCTGCTATCGTTGCCTGCCTGTACTGTGCAAGAGCCAAATTATCCTGTTTTTTCTTTTCGTAACAAAATCCGAGGTTTCTTATGCTTAAACTGTATTTCGGATTTAAAGCAACTGCCTTGTTGAAATATAAAATTGCACTGTCGTAATTTTTTCTGCCGGTAAAATATGCGCCAAGTTCATTATAGTTTACACAATTATCGGGGTCAACATCAACCGCTTTTCTATATAATGAAAGAGCCTGAACAGAATCGTTATTTGTGTCGTAAACGTTAGCAAGATTCTGCATTACTAACGGGTATTGCGGATTTATTGACAATGCTTTTTTATAAGCTGCGGAAGCCAGATCGTATTTTTTTCTTCCAAAATAAAACACTCCTAAATCATTCCAGTTAGAAGCATTGGTTGGATCATTTACTGTTGCAAGTTTATATGTTGCTTCTGCCTGCGGATCTCTGTGTGTTATGGAATATACTTCTGCAAGATTTCTCAGGCTGTATGAATAAGCAGAATCAATTGCAATTGCTTTTTTGTAATAAAAAATTGCGCTGTCGTATTGTTTTCTGTTGAAATAAAACAACCCAACCTGGTTCCAGTTATCCGTATTCAAGGAATCCAATTTGATAAGCACGCGATAAGTTGATAAAGCCAATTGATATTGGTGCAATGCTTCATAAAGTTTTCCGAGATTTCTCAGCACAAGAGCATTTCCCGATTTGGCAATGGAGATTGCTTTTTTATAACTGGCGAGAGCATTGTTATAATCCTGCCTGGTAAAATAAAATACACCTATGTCATTCCAGTTATCACTGTTTTGCGGATCGTTGGCAATTGCTTTTTTATACCATAGTAATGCTTCATCGTTTTGCTTGAGATCTTCATATGTTGCTGCAAGATTCCGGATGCTGTAAGAATAATATGGATTGATTGCAATTGCTTTTTTGAAAGAGCTTATAGCTTCGGTATATTTTTTTCTTACGTAATAAAAATATCCTATGCTGTTCCATGTGTTTTCATCTGTTGAATCTATATTTATTGCCTGCTTATAAATTTCCAAAGCTTTGTCATACTGATGCAACTGTCCGTACACGTAAGCGATGTTTCTTAACGACAATGCATATCGCGGATTTACTGCGATAGATCGTTTATAATAAAAAATAGCGCTGTCGTAATTTCTGAACCTGGTTTCAAAAAGAACTCCAAGATTATTCAGGCTGAAATAATCGAGAGAATCATCTGCAACCGACTGCATGTATAATTTTCTTGCTTTTTCATACTCGCCAATATCCATATAACAATTGGCGATGCCGTTAATGGGAAAAGCCCAGTCGGGTTTTAATAAACTGGATTTTTGATAATATTTTATAGCATTTGTATAATCGCGGTTCCATTGTGCAAAAAGACCTTTTACCTGGTAGAGGTATGCGAGATTACTGTCTATAGCAATTGCCGAATCAAGTTTTTGATTTGCCGTTTTAAATTCTGCATTGATTCCGTACATACTTCTTGCTTCCATAAAAAGCCTGTTCACATTATATGAGTTATATAATGGATGATCTTTTGGCATCATTCCCAGTGCAATATTTAATTCTCTTGCGCCGGTTGCAAAATAAGCGTCTGTAAAATTGCTGTCTACTCCTTCAAAATATTTATTAACTCTTACCTGCGCGTCGTTGAGCAGGCGGATAATATATTCCCGCATGGCATCATGATAAACTTCGGCAGGATAATTTTCCTGGATATCTTTCATGATCAGGTAAACATTATTTTCCTGCTCGGGGAAAAATAATTTTTTATCAAGCGCTTCTTTAAATACCCGAAATAATAAGGAACTGTCTTTGTTGAAGCCACGTTGATTTGTGGCGAGAAGATTATCTTCTTTCAGTTCGGTATTAATTTTTTTCTCAGATTTTGAAAAGGCGATCGGATCATCGGGATCCATAGCATCAGATAAACGGATGTAAGGATCCTGTGTCGGTTTATTGGTTAGCATATCGCGGGAATCATTGCGAACATGTTTTTTTACATAAGCTTCCAGCTCATTCAATGTAACATTTCCGTTTTTATCTCCTTCTTCATCTGCAGCCCCGGTGAGACCTTTAACGAGATAATAAGTAAACAATCCATGGCCGCCGCCCCATTTTTTATCTTCTGCCGAGCTTTGATTTTTACTGCATGAGCTAAATTGTATTTCTCCTTTATTAGCTTCCATGATGCTTTCAAAACTGTATTGAAGAGAATCATCCTGTTCATCATTTCTGCATGCATCTGTTATTAGAAAATTGATAGTGCCTTTTGCTTTTAATTTTTCTATCGTGGCTTTTAATTGATAAACCGGGATCGATCCTCCCTGGAAACCAAACCTGCTCGGGTTATCAACATCCGGCGCGTCATAGGCCATTAAAAAACCAAGCTCAGGGCCGGCAGCTATTCCGTGCCCGGCAAAATAAATAATAGCGTTATCACCTTTTTTTGCAGAATTTTCCAGCCAGTCGAATCCATACCAAAGATTGGCGGAAGTTGCTTCCGAATCTATTATGCACCTGATATTTTTATCTTCGACCGAATCTATAAATTCTCCGGATTGCAAAAACGTCTTCATAAGTTTTGCATCGCTTACGGCATAGTATAGTTGATCAAAATGTTTTCGTTTGGTATAGTTGATGCCGATTATCAGCGCATAGGTCTTTCCCGTTCTTGCATGGCTCTGGCTGTTTGTTTTAGTATTAATAATTCCCCTGGTAGAAGTAGTTTGACTAACTGCAAAAAAAAACTGTGCAGCCATGAGCATGAAAAGAAAAATATTCTTATTCATTATTTGCAATTATGATAGAGTTGGTATCGGTGAAAAGTTCTTTTTAAAATTAAGAAATTACGGGCAATGGAGAAAAGTTTTTTGTTTTACTGTTTTTGGGTAAGATGGAGATGATAATAAGGCGTTTTCCTTCAAAAAACTCCTGCTGTTGTTGTCAAGAAATTATGAATTAGAAATAGAACAGGCGCTATGCCTGAATGATTTTATTAAAACATTAAAATTAGATTTCGGTTATATATCACCGTTAGCCATTAATTTTTTCAGGGTTTGCTTTAAATATTCCAAATCGTCGTAAGAATTATAAACCTGGTATGAGATGCGCAGATATGTTTCGTTCCCTTCCTGCATAACAGGTATTTCAATTTTGTGATCGTTATATAATTTTTCTTTCAGCGCAAGAGGATCTTTTGGTTTGATGGGAATGCTGCACATTTGCCCGAGAAATTCCGGCGATAATTTACATATAGGTTTTGTTCCGACAAGAACACAAAAAAGAGGATATTGTTCCAAAATTATTTTTCTGCACGATGCTTGTCTTTCGGGCATATTGTTCTCTTCAAAAAATTTCATAATTGCCGGCACCGTCAGCCACGCGGAAATATCCTTTGTGCCCTGCGTTTCATTCTCTTCTAAAAATTTTGATTTGGTTGGTCTATCCGTTTCATAGCCCCAGCTTATTATCAAAGGCTCTATATAGTTTTGATAATTTTTGTTTACATATAAAAAAGAGCAACCCTTCGGACTCAACAACCACTTATGCAATGTACCTGTATAAAAATCCGCCTGTATATTTTGCAGGCTCAATGGCAAATGCCCGGGCACATGCGCACCATCTACAATAGTTATCAATCCTAATTCTTTTGCGCGCTCACAAATTTCTTTTACCGGAAAAATAAGAGCAGTTGCGCTTGTACACTGACCTATAAAAATGGCTTTCGTTTTTTCATTATACCCTTTCCAAAAATCTTCAATGAATTGTTCTTTTGAAACTAAGGGCAAAGAAATTTTTTGCCTGCGGTATACAATGCCTGTTTTCTTTGCATAAAAAGAAAATGTTTTATCCATCGCGCCATATTCACGATCGGTGCTTAATATTTCATCGCCTTTTTGTAAACGCAAACTTTTTACAACCTGGTTCACTCCAGTTGTCGGATTTTGAAGAAAGAAAAAATCTTCATCGCTGCAATCAATATATTTTGCCAATGATTTTTTAGAAACCTTTAATGCTTCCTGGCTTTTTTTACTGATGAACTGAACCGGTTCGGCTTCCAAAGCTCTTTGCCACTGCTGGTAATTTTCAAAAACAGTTTTTGGACATGCGCCGTACGAGCCATGATTAAGATATACGACTTGTGGGTTTAATAAAAATTCTTGCTTAAGATTTGACATGTAGTTTTAATTAATGGCTTAAATTAAATAAGAGATGCAAAACTATTCTAATTTTTTTTAGAAATTTTTAATGAAAAGATTTATATTCAATTAACATGTTCTCATTTTTTCATTGCTATATTTCCAAAAATTTTTATGAAGATTATTATTATCCGGTTATTTTCATTCATAGGCCTATGCAATATTTCTTTTTTATCAATTGCTCAACAAACAAAATCAACAGCATTTGACAGTCGCTTCATAAAGCACATCATAACGAATGATTTTATTTCTGAAGGAGTAACTGTTGCCGATATTAATAAAGATGGAAAGCCGGATATCGTTGCCGGCGCATACTGGTTCGAAGCGCCAAACTGGATCAAACATGAAATTGCAGAGCCGCAACATTTTTCACCAACTACGGGTTACAGCAATTCTTTTTTAAATTTCAGTATGGATGTGAACGAGGATGGATGGATAGATGTGATTCGCATCAGTTTACCCGGCGAAGAAGCGGTGTGGTATGAAAACCCGAAAAATAATTCTGATCGCTGGAAGATGCATTATATTTTGCATAATGCCGGAAATGAATCGCCTGCTTTTGTTGATGTAGATGGCGACGGGCGGCCGGATATTTTATGCAACGATCCGATAGCAAAAGAAATGGTATGGATGAAATCGCCGTCAAAAAAAGGCGATACTGTTTGGCAAAGATTTGTAATTGCAAAAGGCGATGTTGCCGGAGTTGACAGATACACGCACGGACTTGGTTTTGCAGATATGAATGGAGATGGAAGAAAAGATGTGATCATCACAAAAGGTTGGTGGGAAATGCCCGCTGATCCGAAACAAAGCAACTGGCTTTTTCATCCGGCAGATTTGGGCGAAGATTGTTCGCAGATTTATATGCTTGATGTAAATGGCGATGGGAAAAAAGATTTGATAAGCGCTTCCGCACATCATTACGGAATTTGGTGGCATCAAAAAATAAAAGATGAAAATGGAAAAGAAATTTGGGATCATCATTTAATCTTTGATCGATTTTCTCAATCGCATGGTCTTGCTATGGCAGATATTAATGGAGATGGTCATCCTGATCTTATTACAGGCAAAAGATATTTTGCGCATAATGGAAGAGACCCGGGTGCTTTTGATGCCGCAGTTTTATATTGGTTTGAATTTATACCCGGAAAAACGCCTTCATGGATTCCGCATCTGATAGATGATAATTCTGGCGTGGGTTTGCAGGTTGTTGTTCAGGATATCAACGGCGACAGGCTTCCTGATATTATAGTTTGCAATAAAAAAGGATTATTCTTTTTTGAACAAAAAAAATAATCCCGTTATTAAAATTTCTATTTAAGATTGATCACTCGGTTCTTGCATTATCAACAAAAGTAGATTTTACTTCCTTCGGTTTATTGATCATTTCAAAAAATCCGTCGAGGTAATAAATCAAATCTTTTTTACTTGCGGGCGTGAGTAAGTCAAAATTGTTGATGGTAGCATAAATATTTTCTTTCTGCTTTTTAAAAATATCCAGCGTTTCATTTATTTCTTCAATGGCTCTCGGAAATCCGCGGTACAAACGTTGTTGCACGCTTTCAATTCCGAGTTTTTCATCGGGAATTGCATATTCGGTATTCACCAATCCCGCATAATCGAAATCATATGGCACAACGAAAGGTCTTGATGTAGAATCTTTCAGAGAATAGATAAGCCTGGTGTTATGATTAACAACAACACCCCAGTCTGTATTTCCAATCATGTATTGGAATATTGCAACCATGGTCATTTGTTTGCGGTCAGTAGATTCCATTCCAAGATTGCCTTTTTTCCATTCGGCGCAATTATTTCTTTTTGCAAGTTCTTTTATATCTTCCAAAAGAAAAGCATGTTCGATGAGTGGTTTTTTCTTGCCGCTGCTATCCTGGAAAGTTACATTCACTAATCTTGCACGAAAACTCATATCGGTTAGTAAATTGTAAATTTTATAAATAATAAATTCCTTAGCTAAATATTGATCATAGAGTTTTGATATTTTACATTCGTTTACCAGCTTCAGCGATTTTAATGATGAGAGAGCTGACGGTTTATCTTTTTTAAAAATCAGTTTAAGTGGTGGTACGTAGCAATAATCATGTCGCATATGTCCCCTGATTTGTAATTGTATTTCTTCATTTACACTGGTGCCGTCTGGCAACGTGGCAACAATGGTTGCAGGCAAAATAACTCCTATTTTATTATTTTTAAAAAGTTTGGCTGAGTTGGTTATTATTGTTGCATTAATTGCTGAGGTGTCAGTAAAAAATTTTACTCTGTTTACCGGCGAAGATTGCGGATATGCGATTTGCCATGCAGAAATGCAGAGCAACAATAACGGTGATAAAAAACGTTTCATGATTGTTGGGTTTTAAATAATTAGAATTAAGACAATCGCTAGACTTAAATTACGTCAAAAATTTATGATTCTGTAAAAGAAAAAAATAACTTACACATAAATATATTCCTACCTTTCTGATTGCAGTAATTACATTGGGTAGAACGAAACCATTATTATTATCAGAAATCTTCTGTTATGAATTACCGGGAATTACTAAAAAAAGTTTCTGAACATGTAGTTCAGTTTTATCTGCAACATCCGGATGAGCGATTATTTTATCACAACCTTACGCACACGGATCAAATTCTTGAATCTATCGACAAGATAAATTCATATTATAACCTTGATGAAAGAAATTATTTTATAGTTGTCGCCGCAGCCTGGTTTCATGATGCCGGAATCGTTGACAGCGGACTTAAATCTCATGAAGAAAAAAGTGTTGAACTTGCTCAGAATTATTTAAAAGAAATTGGCGTTAATGAAAAAGAAATTGCCGAAATAGAAAAATGCATTCTTGCAACGCAAATGCCGCAAAAGCCAACTTCTTTAAATGAAAAAATAATTTGCGATGCTGATCTTTTTAATCTCGGAACGGATACTTTCCTGGAAAATAATGTACTGGTACGAAAAGAAATTGAAGCTTTGACCAATACTAAAATCAGCACAAGCGAATGGAGAATGAAATCCATCGCATTGCTTGAAAACCACACATACCATACGGAGTATTGTCAATCTCTTTTAAATAAAAAGAAAGATCTCAATTTGAAAAATTTAAAAGAAAAGCACGAAGAAAAAAAATAGTATGGCGCTGCCGAAAATCGTTGGATTTATTTTTCGTGATGTTTTTTCTTTTTTTCATTTTCATCGTCATAGGGATTGAGAACAAGTTTACCTGTTCCATCCAAACCATAATTTTCTAAATCTTCAAAAAGCCCTTTGTCGGAAAGATCGAGTGTATGAGAATTTTCCCAATCGAAGTGCGCAATTTTTTGTAATCTTTCAATAACAGTAGCATCATGTACTTCAATGGCAAGTTCACGCCGGTGATCAAAACTGCCGGGTGTTAAATTGATAGAACCAACAATAGCGCGGCAGCCATCTGCGAGTAACATTTTTCCGTGCAGCTTGAGATGTTTTAGTTTGTGAATTTTAATTCCTATATCGTCCATGATTCGCAAACCACCCACGCCTTCCACAAGTTTTTCCATTTTTAAAGTATGCGGAGGTCTTGCCATCACATGCACTTTTACACCTCGGCTTGCAGCGCGAACCAAGCGTTCAATAATAACCAAATCCTGGAAACGTTCATTCTGTACAAAAAGAGAATGCTGTGCTTCATCAATAAACTGGGCAATTCTCGTTCGGCCATTATTGCTGCACCATATGAGATGTGCATTTTCTCCGGGATCAAAATCTTTTCTTTCCCAGTCGGCTTCAAAGCATAAAATAATTTCTTCCACTTCTTTTGGGTAAGAAGTTATCACTGCATAGTCTCTTGTTTCTGTAAGATTTTTTGTTTCCCAGTTAAGCGATTTTACAAAAGCGATTTTTTCATCTACGACCATCGATTTTTCGTGCGTGAGAACAAAATATGGATTGCTGTCGCGTACTTCTATTCCTGCTTCTTCGAGCATCTTTCTTGTATCTTCATTTTCTTCTTCGCCGTTGCGCCGCGCCGGATTGAGCATCACTTTAACTTTTACACCGCGATTCTTAGCTGCTATTACTGCGCTTATAAGATCTGGATCCGAAAAAAGAAACATTTTAATGAGAATGGATTTCTCTGCATTTTTAATTGCAGTAATAATTTCTTCAACGGTATCATCAGGAAGAACAATTATTGAACGATGTGGCATACGTATTTTTTTGAAATTATTTTTGATAATTTTTTACAAAGTTTTGTGCAGTGAATGATCAGAATGATCCGTCCATACCTGCACGTTATAAAGGTTTGCATAAATTTCGCCTTTTTCCAAAAGTTCTTCATGCGTTCCCTGTTCTGCAATGCAACCGTTATCAAACACCATAATTTTATCTGCATCGCGAATAGTGCTGAGGCGATGTGCAATCGTAATAACGGTTCTGCCAGTCATAAGTTTTTCGAGCGCTTCCATAACAAGTTTTTCCGATTCAGTATCCAATGAAGCAGTTGGTTCATCGAGAATGAGAATGGGCGAATTACGAACTACGGCTCTTGCAATTCCAATGCGTTGTTTCTGCCCGCCGGAAAGTGTAACTCCTCTTTCTCCAACTAAGGTATCGTAACCATGCGGCATTCTGCTAATAAATTCATGCGCATTTGCAAGTTTTGCGGCTTCGATAATTTCTTCTTCTGTTGCATGTGGTCTTCCATACGCGATATTTTCACGAACAGAGCCATAAAAAATAACAGTATCCTGCAAAACAAATCCGATCTGACTTCGAAGACCATCAAGTGTGAAATCAGAAATATCTGTTCCATCTATTAGTACACGTCCGCTTAGCGGATCATAAAAGCGCGCAATCAAACTTACAACAGTTGATTTTCCGCTGCCGGTTGGTCCGCAAATTCCAATGCGTTGGCCGCAATTAATTTGAAAACAGGTGTTATGCAATACGGGATATTTTGGATCGTACGCAAAACATACCTGGTCAAAAACAATATTCCCGCTCAACTTTCCCGGATCTTTTGCATTCGGTTTTTCCGGAATGATGGAATCTGTTTCTAAAATTGCCTGTATGCGTTCGAGTGCAATTGCCGCCTGCGCAACAGCGTTGGTCATTTTAGCGAGGTCTTGCACCGGGCTAAAAAATTTATTCATGTACCACAAAAAAACGGTGAGTGCGCCAACTGTCATTACTTTTGTAAGAACCAAATCAGCTCCGCGCCAAAGCACCAATGCCGTGCATACAGAAACAACAATAGTTACAATAGGAGAAAGAGCCGATTTTACACGCCTTGCATGAAGAGATGCTACAACAATTTCTTTACTCACTTTTTTCAGCCTGTCTTCTTCAACATCCTGCCGGCCGAATGCATTTACGGCGCGCATAGACTCGAGACCTTGCTGCAAAACAATAAACATATTGCTCTGATCTTTTCTTACCTCGCGCGTTGCACTCTTCATCGCTTTTTTAAATCGTGCAACGAACAACAATAAAAATGGAGTGATGGCGAGCGCCATAAGCGTAAAACCGGGATGTAGATAAAACATAATGCCCAGCATACCTATGATCGTGAGCGCATCAACCAAAATATTTAAAAGTGTGGAAGAAGCAAAATCCTGGATGGTTGAAACATCTGCGGTGATTGTGCTCAGCAATTTTCCGGTTTGGTGCGAATCATAATATGCAAGAGAAAGTTGCTGCAGATGATGATA
Source organism: Chitinophagia bacterium (assembly GCA_963774065.1). GTDB lineage: Bacteria > Bacteroidota > Bacteroidia > Chitinophagales > Chitinophagaceae > Puia. Next base: position 18,581 of record CAVZDO010000003.1, on the reverse strand, counting down.
CATTTTACGCCGAAGATCATTAGCGATATATTGAGCTACACTTTCGTTATAGGTATTTTCGATATAGCTTGCCAGCGCACCGAAGGCAGTAATTAAAACAAAAGAAATTGCCACAACCGTTACCAGTTGAAATGTACTTTCGGCAGGAAAAAAAGATTCCATCCACGCAAGCGCCGCCGGCAAAGGATGATGACCTACTGCATTATCAATAATTATTTTAAGCGGCCATGGAGTTGCAAGGCTCATTACTGTTTCAAGCAGCATGGCAATAAGAATAATGAGCACCCATTTTTTGTACGGACGCGAAAGTTTGATTGCCCAGACTACCAATTTCATTAAGGAATATTGCTGCTCTCCAACAGCAGCCGATGGATTATTTTTTTTCAGGAATTTACTTCTAATCATATCCGGTATTTTGGAGAGGGCATTAATGGTAATTAAATGCACCTTTAAATATATTAAAAATTTAAGTTTATGCCTACATATTTCTGCTAACAAAATTGCGGATGATGTAAATAATTTGCAGGCAAATAGCTTTCTTCATTATTTTTTAATCATTTTCTGCCATAATCTTCGGGTATAACGGTAATGCATGTGTTAAACGAAAAGAATTATTTCATAAATTTTAAACAACCATTCTGAAAAGGCGCATCTTGCTTGTGTGCCATTTGTTTTGTATATTGAAGTCTTGTGCATCTCTTATATTTTCTTGTGCATCCCTCGCAAACCGCGCTTATATATTTGTTAGTCAGCAAAAATAAATGAAGATATTCTTACTATTATTTCTTCTGCCTTTGCAACTTTTTTCGCAAGAGTTAACAGGCGTTTGGGTCGGCAATATCCGAACCACAGGCAGCGATTTGCCCTATGAACTTGTAATTGGCAAAAGCAATGAAAAATTATCCGGTTACTCGCTTATGATATTTACAATCAAAGGCAGTGAAAATGTAGGAGTGAAATCAATCAAACTAAAAAATAAGAATGGAAATATTTCTATAGAAGATGATGAACTGGTTTATAACAATTATACCACTCCGCCAAAACGGGTTAAGCTTACGGGTGTGTTGTTATTAGAAATGAAAAATTCCGATACAACTTTAAGCGGAAGGTTTCAGACGAGATCGGTCGATTTTCGCGCGCAGGATAAAAATTCATATACAGGAACGATCGAGTTGGTAAAACAAAATATTTCTTCAAAAACAAAACTGATCCGCATACTCGAACAGATGAATTTGCTGAACGGACTTTCATTTTCTCAACCAAAAATCATACAAAAGAAAGATTCGACTGTTGGGGATATACCTAAGGAAGAAATTCCATCTTCCGTAGCAAAAGGTAAAAAAATAATTTCATCGCCAACGATAAAAAGTTCTTCGCAAATTTATGCACCTAAGCAATTAAATACTGAAGCAAAAACTCTTTCGTTTCCGACCGTAGATATGGATGAACTCATCAAAGAAAATATCATTGCCGCTTCTTTAGAAAGAAAAACAGAAGTGGTGCGAAGTGTTTTCTTTAAATCGGATAGTCTTGTGCTCAGTTTATACGATAACGGAATTGTTGACGGAGATACCGTGAGCGTTGTAATGAACGGCAAAGTTATTATTGCAAACCAGGGACTAACTACAAAGCCTATACGATTTGTTATTCATGCAACACCCGAACTCGGCGATTCATTATTAATAACGATGGTTGCAGAAAATCTTGGCAGCATTCCTCCAAACACCGGGTTAATTATTGTTGAAGACGGCGACGACAGAAGCGAAATAAGATTTACCGGAGATATGCAAATGAGTTCGGCGGTTTTGTTCAGAAGAAAACATTAAGCTAACTCATCTTCTTTATTATTTACAATTCAAAGTAAAAATTTATTGCTATCTTTTTGCCCGGATACGCACTGCGAAAAATATCTTACCTGTAAAAAAATCAACTCCGATACCCGGCAACCCGAATTAAATTTATATAGATTGCAATGAGATGTATGAATTCAATATTCAGGATGAGTATTATTTTATACCTCATCGCATTTTCTTTTTTACTTACTGCTAATGCTCAAACAAGAAGAAGATATTTTACCGGCGATAACACGGGTGAAGACGAGTTCAACAAAATTTCAAAATCAGCGCAGCGCTCAACGCGCGGTTTGGAAAACATGCCATCATCTTTTTCTCTGAAACAATTTGCGCCCGTGCCAAGAGACCAGGGCGAGCAGGGCACCTGCGTTGCATGGAGCACAGGATATGCAGCGAGAACGATCAGCTATTGCATTGCGCATAATATTACCGACCCGGATAAAATAAATGCCGCTGCATTTTCTCCATCTTATCTATACTATTACATAAAATCTGCAGGAGATAATAGCTTGTGTGTTGGGTGCAAAAATAGAACCCGCTTTAAAAGTTTTGACAGATACCGGAGATGTATTGCTATCTGCAAATATTCCGCCCTGCATCGCCGTAACTAATAACATGAATAATATCGCGGCGAAAAATTATACTATCAAAGCATATTCTTCCATTACCAATGTTTTTGGAAGAATAAATAAGAATGAGGTCATCGCGATTAAAAAAAGTATTACCGATAACAACCCGATCATCTTCAGCTTAAAATGTTATAGCAGTCTTTTTAATGTTGGCAAAGATGGCGTTTGGAAAATGAGCGACAACGATACACTCATCAGCGATCATGCAGTTTGCATTGTTGGTTACGACGATAATAAATTTGGCGGCGCTTTTGAAATAATGAATAGCTGGGGACCATCATGGGGTAACAATGGTTTTTTTTGGCTCACCTACGATCAAGTTATACAATACGGATCGTACGCATTGGAAATGATGGATAGAGAAGACGCCGCCGGAAATGTTTCGCGCGGATTAGATCCGCCGCAATTAAAAGGCAACCTGGATTTTGTGCTCGTTAATGATTATGGTGATGAAGTGGGAACAATGCCCGTTTTGCGAACTGCAATTAATTCGAATTCTTCCGCCGTAACCGACGACAGTAAAGCTGATTTTTCTAATTATACATTAACTGATAGCTATTCCGGCGGAACAGAATTTAAAATTAAATTCACCACCAATGCTCCGGCCTTTGTTTATATATTTTCAGTAGATAACAACAAAGTAGTTTCAAGATTATTTCCGTATGCGGATAATGTTAGCCCTGCAATTAATTCAACAAATGCTACGATTTATTTTCCTTTAGATAATAAACACTATACTCTAAACGCGGATGCGGAAAGAGATAAGATTTGCATTTTGTACAGCAAAACAGCTATTGATTTCAATGATCTAAAAACTAAAATCTTAAATTCGTCTTCCGGCATTTATGAAACCATCAAAGGATTATTTACAAATCAGATCATACCCGTAAAAAATATTAATTTCAAAAACGACCAGGTAAGTTTTACAACTCCTGCCGGCGAGCAGCAACTTGTTTGTGTTTTTGTAGATATGAATCATAAATAAGCACATTTAAAAAAATAAAGTATGAAAAACAATGCTTTCTTAAAACTAACAGTAACGTGTATGTTTTTTTTGCTGTGTTTTAATTGTGTTAACGCACAAACAGCGCAGCAATATCTTGACGCAGGAAATACTTTGTTTAAAAACGGACAATATGACCAGGCTATAGCCAGCTATAATAAAGCGCTAAAGCTTACGCGAAATAAAGCGCCTATTTATTACGCCCGGGGTCATGCATATAATTTAGGAAAACGTGATTTTGATCTTGCTATAGACGATTACAATGAGGCAATAAGTTTGAACCCAAAGGATTTTATGTCCATTGGAGAACGAGGAAATTGTTATTACGTTACTAGAGACTATGACTCCGCAATCGCAGACTATACTACATGGACAATAGTATATCCTACCAACACTTTTGGCTTTTACGGCCGCGGTAATGCGTATTTAGGTAAAAGAATGTACGATTCAGCGATTGCGGATTACACACAGACCATTTCCATAAATCCGAAATCAAAAATTGCGTATACCGCACGCGCAAATTGTTTCGCAAGCAAAAGAAATTTTGATGCAGCAGTGGGGGATATCACTGCAGCAATCAATTTAGATCCTAATTATACAGATGCTTACAACAGCCGTGGTTTGATCTATATGTCGATAGGAGAATACGAACTGGCAGTAAGTGATTATCAAAAAGCAATTTCATTAGATGCGCAAAGAGCAAAACCCTATGCGATCATAAACATCATCGGACCGCTTGCGCATTTGCATCGTTTTACCGACGCAGCTAAATATTATAATGATTATAAAACAAAATATGCCCAGGGTTATATTGATGATCCTTCATGGGCTTTCTTTAAAAAATATGTAGAGGTTGTTACAACGGATCTTGCCCGGAATGATTTTAAAACTGCTCTCACAAACCTGGATGCAGCAGAAAAGTTATACAACAGTAAAGGCCAAATAGATTCAAATGATGATGGTCAGATAAGGGGTTACACTTCCATACTTGCAATGAGGGGATATGCATACGAACAATTAAATGATATTCAGAACGCCGGCGAAACGTATGAGCAAACGCTCCTGCTAAATAAATATCAACCCGATATAATTGATGCCCTGGAAAGAGTTACAAAAAAGAGAGACGCATTGCTTGTGAAAGATGACACCCCGCCAACAATTAATATTTTAGAGCCGGCTGCCAACAACCGATCCATTTCTGTTGATGATGATAAAGTTGCCGGTACCAGGCAACGTATACGAGGGCAGGCAATTGATCCGGGCGGCATTAAAAGCGTAATGTTGAATAATAAATATTTAAAAGTAGAAGAGAACGGATATTTTGATACTGTTGTGGATATAAATGCAGGCGTAAATGTTTTTACAATTGTTGCTACAGACAGAAATGCAAATTCTGCTTCCTATAGTTTGCCGATAATGACCGTTGCAAAGAACAATGCAAATGCTGCGCCTCCACAACAGGCCGACAATTCCGGTGTGCTTTCTACTAACCCGGTTTATCATGCTGTGTTAATTGCAGAATGCGACTATTCAGATAAAAATATCCCATCGCTTCAGGGTCCATCGAGCGATATGAAGGATATGTACAATTTATTAGTGAACCATTACGGTTTTTCTCCCGACAATACAGACACCTTAATAAATGCCTCAAAGATGACCATCATGACGGCGATAATGCAGAAGGCAAAAGCAATGACTGAAAATGATAACCTGCTTATATTTTATGCAGGGCACGGACAAATGGTTACAAATCCCGATAATTCCGAAGATGGTTTTTTAGTGCCGCAGGATGCAATATTGAATAATACGATCACCTACTTAAGCAGCGATGAATTACTCAAAACTATCCGGTTTTCAAAAGCGCAGCATATTTTATTTATTGCAGACGCCTGTTTTGCGGGGCAGTTGTTCAGGGGCATTCCATCCTCATCAAACATACCGATACCGGTTGCCGTAGCGTATAAAGATAAAAGCAGGAAATTACTTGCAAGCGGCAACCGCACCGTTGTGCCCGATAAAAGTAAATTTGTTGAAGACCTGAGAATGGCACTGCAGGAAAATCATGCACCCTATATAACAGTGGAGCAACTGATAGATAGCTTTAGAGATAAATACACAAACGACACGCATTTAAACCTGCAATATTATCCTATTATAGCAGATGATTTAGGCGGACAGTTTGTGTTTATGAGGAAGGAGTAGGAGGTATGAAGTATGAGGTATGAGGTATGAGGTATGAAGTATGAGGTATGAAGTATGCCTCATTATCAATTATTAATTATCAATTATCAATTGAAACGCTCCATTATATTTTTCTTTATCATAGCTTCCTGCTATTGCAATGCGCAATCAAGCGGTAACTCGCAGCCATTAGTTTACGACACTTCTAAAATTGCCATTATTCCATATCATCATGGCATACCGTGGATTTTTGATTACGACGTTGATTCGTCTGCCGATTTAACCCAACAAGATATTGCTGATGTTGAAAGAATATTCAGACAAAGTGTAACGGAGCATAACAATAAAATTCCTGATTCGCTTAAAAAAGATTCTCACCATGCAATTGATCTGAAAAATCGCGATTACAAAACCCAATACGTATGCACTACAAACAGAAAAAACGAAAAGATCGTTTACGTTTGTTGCTTTTGTGATTTTCCTGGTATCGACTGGCGCACATTTGTATTTATAGCGGAACAGGGGAATTGTTTTTTTACTGTCAAGATAGATCTCACAACAAAAAAATATTTCGACTTTGCCTTAGACCTTCTTTAGTGAACGTTGTTGTTTAAAATTACTCACGCACCCGCCGTCATTCCTGCGAAGGCAGGAATCTTCTTTACGAATCAGAAATAAATAATAATAAATGAGGAATGAGAAAGCAAAGCTGCCTGCAACTAACGTACACGGGTATCCGAAGCAAATCAATTGTTCAAAGCCAAAATTCCTGAAGAATGAATTGTATCACCTTGCGGACTTACAAGGGAAATATTAGTAAATGAAGCTTGCATTCTTCCATTAACCTTGCTCACATAAACAGAATCTCCTGCTACTCCTAAACTCCAGTAATTGGTTGCCGGGTTGCCGTTGATACCTATCAGTATCCAGCAATTATTAAATGTGGTTAAGAGGGAATCATAAGGACCCGTGGTAAGTACACGGTATGCTTCGACTTTAAAAGTATCCCTGAAAGTTATTGCAATAAGAGTGCTGTCATTAACATCTGCAAGAATTGCATTTTCGGAATTGAACTGAATGTTTTTAGGATAATACCTTGTCGAATTCACAGTCCAGTAATTTTGAGCCGGAACATCACTTTTTCTGCAGTCAGACAGTAAGAATAATAATATTGCCAAACACAGATACCTGTAGTACATAAACTATTGACAATTTAAAAGAATGAAGCGTTGCATCGTGGTTAATCTTCAATTCTCAATAGAAATGTAATAGGTAATAACTAATATTTAAATTCAATATTGTCTCAGCAGCGACAATCAATATTAAATATTAAATCTTCGATATTAAATACCGCGAATGCGGAGGTTGGTAATCAAATAAAAGAAAAATTCCGGCTGCTTCCGGTAATATCTTTATAACTTAGTAGTGCTCCTGGAATAAACACCCGCTGAACATTCTTTACAGATAAGTTTGAACTGAATAATAATCTCTTTAGAATTTATAACGTAAAACGAAAGCAAAATGAACACATCAGCAATGTTCCCACCGGGACAAAAATTACCAAACGACCAGTTTGCCGGAAATGCTTTTTTAACGCCATTGGTTGGAAGGGACAAAAACAATGATTTTACAGTAGGTAGTCTAACCTATGAACCAAAAACAAGAAGCAACTGGCATTCACATCCCAAAGGACAAATATTAATCATCATTGATGGCGAAGGTTTTTACCAGGAAAAAGGTAAACCGGCACGGGCTTTAAAAAAGGGCGATGTTGTAATTGCTCCCGAAAATGTACCACATTGGCACGGAGCATCTGCAACAAATAAAATGGTTGATATTGCAATCACCAATTATAAAGGAGATGAGCAGGCGACGTGGCTTGAACCTGTAACGGACGAAGAATACAATAGTGTACAATGATCTGCAAAGTCCGGAATAAAAATTACAAATATGGCACAGGCAGCTCCGGATTATTCTGTTGATCCACATCTCTCACCGGCTGTAAAAGCATTTTTAAAACCATTGAATGCAGGAGGCCCTGCGGTAGAATCATTGTCTGAGAAGGATGCACGTAAGGTACTGATAGATCTGCAGGCGTCAGTAAAGGTTGATTTATCCGGTATTGATGAAAGTGAAAAAACGATTACCCGGGATGGTTACACCGTAAAACTCAACATCGTTCGTCCGAAAGGAGAGAAAAAAAAATTACCTGTTTTCATTTTCATACATGGCGGCGGCTGGGTACTGGGCGATTATCCCACGCATAAGCGTTTGGTTAGAGACCTGGTTGTAGCATCGGGGTATGCTTCTGTTTTTGTCAATTATACACTTTCACCCGAAGCACATTATCCGCAGGCTATCAATGAAATTTACGCAGCGGCCAAATGGGTCTCACGAACATGGTGATGAAATCAATGTGGATGGAAAAAACATGGCCGCCGCAGGCAACAGTGCGGGCGGTAATATGACTGCTGCGTTGTGCATGATGGCAAAAGACAGAGGCGGCCCCGAAATTAAACTGCAAATATTAATGTGGCCGGCCACTGATACCAGTTTCACAGGAGACTCCTATGAAAAGTATGGACAGCAACGCTTTCTTACATTGCCACTGATGAAATGGTCGTGGGACCGGTACACTACAGATACTGCACAACGTAAAGAAAAATACGCTTCTCCTTTGCAGGCTTCTCTTGAAGAATTGAAAGATCTGCCGCCTGCCCTGATACAGGTTGCAGAGAATGATATTTTAAGAGATGAAGGCGAGGCATATGGAAGAAAATTAGAACAAGCGGGTGTGAAGGTTTTATCCGTCAGGTATAACGGGATGATTCATGATTTTGGAATGTTGAATGGGTTGGCTGAAACGGCGCAGGTAAAAGGTTTAATTGAACTCGCAGCTGCTGAATTGAAAAAGCACTTGCAATAACCTGGGCAAACCTTCAGAAATTTTTCATGTATGGCATGCAAAACAAATTCATTTTGTATAGCCTTAGGCGGGGTAACATTCTTTATTATTTACTGCTTACAAATTACGGCGAGTGCGGGGGTCAGAAGTCAGAAGTCAGAAGTATGAGGTATGAGGTATCCCCGCACTCGTCGTTGATTCCAGCAGAAAATAATAAACAAAGCTACTCGGCGTACGGCTGTGCCTACGCCGCTGTTTTTTGTAGCTTGCAGCTATGTTAGTAAAACAAAAAGGGCTATTATAATAGGCATAATCTGCAATGAAAGAAGGGCGTAGGCACAGCCGTACGCCCAGTGGCTTTAAAATAAAATATAACAGCAAACTACGGCGAGTGCGGAGACTTCCAAGAGGTACATCATATACTTCCTCATAAATCGCAAAAAGGTGTATTATGGAAAATACACCTATTAAGTAAGAGCCTCCCGAATTGATTAACTATCCGAAAAATATTACAGTAAATCCAGAATACTTTGGCACTCCGTCGACAAGACCTGTACCAATCATTACAGCATAATTATAGATTCCGGGTTGAGCGGGGGCAATATAGTTCCCGAAATCATCACAATGTCCGTCTCCTTGTAATTGCCATTCCCAGGTAACTGCTTCCCGTGTAATATACCCGATGTGTATCGTTTCTCCATAACCAATTTTAATTCCATCTTCTGAAAAAATAGATGCTACTTCAACAGGCTGACGGTAACGCGTGATTCTCCATTCAATGTTATAATCTGAATCGCGGCAACCTTTACCAAGCCAGCTAGTGAGTTGGTCACCGGCTTTTTTCTTTGCTCTCACCCAGGCACTAGATGTCGATAAAACGCCCGTGGGGTCATAAGTCAAATCATATAAATCCCGGCTGGAGAAAATTTTCGCGTCCAGGGCAACTACCGTGTCGCAGTCAGCAAGTAGAGTATCATTAATTAAATGATTCAGCGCATCGGCTGCAGCAGAAAGAGGTGCATATACCCCTCCCAAAATAATAGTTGCTACTGCTGCTCCAATATCCGACATGATATCAAGGACCTTATCAAGAGTCTCCTGCTCACTGGAATAACCATAATTTGCAATTAACCATGCCAAAGAAACATCCTGAGAAAGATCTGGAACGGAATCATAAGGACCCAATTCAGCAATACCTACAGGAAAGGTGCCATTGTCGTGATCTCCCAGATAACCTATGGTTCCGGTTGGTTGTCCGCCTTCCGCGCTGTTTATGGCAACCAAAACAGTATCATTATGATATGACGCTGTATCAAAAATCGTTATTCTGTCAACTGTAAGTGTGTATCTTCCAGCCACATCAAAATCCAAACTGTCGTGCGCTACATCTATGTTTACTCCAAACCATTCTACATTGTCTGGCAAATCTGCAGGTCGTTGTTCCGGAACATAATAAGTTACCGTTATCGTATTTCTTCCGTCTGTAACAGGCACTGATTCCGGCGCATTAAAAGTGATCACTCCGCCAATGCTTTGACCAGGCTGAAGATCGGTTACTTCAAAATCAAAATTCCCTTCATAAGGAGAAAGGGATTTTAGCGGCTGCACGGATGCTTTTATGATGCCGGTAGTTGCAGCGCCGGTGTGATTCCAAAGAGTAAAATATACCCGGTAAGGACGATTTTCAATTATGAGATCCGATGAAAGATTATCAAGGGTCAAATAGAATCCTGCGGGAAGAATAGTGAACGGGATTTTGTAAAGGGAATTGAAGTTGCCCATGTTTTTTTGAACGATGATCTTTTTTACAAAATTTGCATAGCCGGCATTGATTTTTTCAACTGCGACTGATTTTGTTTTCACACCCTGTTTTAAGTCAGCGAGCGCCAACCTGGTTTTTTCTTGCTTGTCCATGTTTTAAATTTTTAGTGGTGATTGTAATAAGAATATTGCGAAAAAGGTATCATGGTTGTTACCTTCTTTTACTACAGCAACAATAATTAGTCGAAAAAATCAGGCAAATGGAAACAGGGGGCTCTTTTTAAGTTAGAGGGTTGTTCTCAATTTTCAACGATTTTGGTGAAACATATTTCGTTTCGGTGAAACAATGGTGAACCAAAAAGAGATTTGTGAGTAGGGGTAATAAATGAAGAAATGAGAAAGTAATCGCTCCCACACTTTCTCATTCCTTATTTCAAATTTCTTATTCCCTGTTTCTTGTTCATTATTCCTTCTTCCGTATATTTGAGAATTGTAAGTAAACATAAAACCTTATCATGAAAAAGACATTACCCTTTCTTTTTTTAATGCTATGCATCAGCACAGTCGTATCTGCGCAAGGCTATGAAGATGGACTTGATTTCCGCGGTGATTTATACGACTTAGGTTTACAAGCCAAAGACATAGTAATCTTCGATAAAAAAGATACTTCCGCATTTATTACTAAATGCTATCTCGACACGGCTCACAAACAAATACATTATTTCCATTGCTACGGCGGGCTGTTCGGTACCATGCACATTTCCCCTCCCGACATGCAAGCCGTGCTCGAAAAAGAAATTACTCCCTTCGAATATTTTAATCTTGTAACAATCGCCAATCTCCACTTTATCCAAAATGCAAAAGAAAATTTGCAGGATAACGGCAGCAACGCAAAATTTACCGCAGACGAAAAACAATATTTACAAATTGACGACTCCGTAAAATTTCCCAGCACCTTAAGCAAGTTATTAAGTCTGGATAAGAAATTAGCAGACATAGAAACTCAGTTCATTCAGTTTAACAGTGTGCAGCCAAAATACATTAAGAGAAAGCGGATTTATTACAACACCTTCTTCTGCGAATATGGAGAAATGATTGTTGGGCATGTGCGCGATAGCATCGCCACATTTTATAACAAGATAGATGCACAACCGGTGTACAAAGCAATTCTCGACATCAGAAAAGCAACGATTGATTATTATGACAGAAGCAATGAAATTATTGATGAAATAGAAATAAATAAAAACAAAGTTGTTTTGCTTGCAACCGAAAAGTTTGATGTGTTTGCACTGTACAGAGCCTGGCTGGAATGGAAAAGACAAAACATTGCCGAAGCGATTGAACAAACAAAAAAACAGGCAACCGTTCCTGCAATAAAAAAATATGCATTAAACGAATTGGCTACCCAAACTAAAATGCTATCCGACCTTGATAACAAAATATTTTATTTAAGCAATGCAGATATAGAGTATGTGCGGCAAAGACTGCGAAGAAAATTTGGGCCGCTCTTTGCGCCGTTCGACCCGCAGGAAACTGCAAGGATGACTTACGAAACAGTAGGCGAAAAGACATACGAACTGAGAGACCACCGCGGCAATGTGATGGTTGTAATATCCGATGCGAAAAGAGGAATTCCCCGAAAAGACGACTCCACAAAAGTTGATCATTACGAAGCCATTGTTGTAGGCGCAACAGATTACACATCCTTTGGCAAACCAATGGAAGGAAGAAGTTTTAACAGCGGCGATTACCCCTATGGCTTTAACGGAAAAAGAAACGATGCCGAAACAGGCTACCAGGATTACGGAATGCGAATTTACGATCCGCAGATTGCGAGAGTTTATAAGCCCCGATCCGCTGAAAGATGCATTTGCTTATTACTCACCGTATCAGTTTGCGGGCAATAACCCTATTAAATTTATAGATTTAGATGGATTAGAACCTACAGTGCCCGGTACAAAAGTTGGAGAAACGCAAACAGGTACAAACAATACCAGCGATATTGCGAGTTCGTGGACGTGGACAGGTAAATCATGGGGAGAAGCTTCATTATCCCCGGTAGAAGTTACTGCAAAGAGAGATAATTTTAGGGCGGCATTTAATAATGCATTTGCATTTAACTACACACAAGCCGGTGCGCAGAAATTTATAGACCAACGTGCAACAGCGTTTCACAGACTTAATACAAAACAACCTTTAGTACAACAGGGAGACGACCCGCAGTATGTTTATTTGTCTGGAAATTATAAAAGAGAGTATGAATCCGATCAGTCATACAGAAATATGCAATTAGGAGCAGTAGCTATTATATTTGCTCCAATAGTTTTGCCGGAGTTGGCAACAGCGGGAACGGGTTATATAAGCTCAGCGCTTACAGCTTCAACAGGAGCGAGAGTTGGGGCTGCCGGAATAAACGCAGGATTTCAATATATCCAAAATGCTCCTCAAAATGGATGGTGGTTAGATAATTTTAAAAATATAAATCTAACAAGTGTTGGATTGTCTTTTTTAAATCCGACTACGACTGCTATTGCGACTAACGCAATCGTAGGTAATTTTGGAAGAGGATCCGTAGCTAACCGCTTCAATTATGCAGTAGGCGGCAGTCAATTTAATTTTACTAACGCAGCAATTTCAACTGCGCTCGATTTTGGTGGGGGAAAATTAGGCAGCGGCATTGAAGGACTATCTATTAAGTTTGGAAGTTTTAGTCCAGGTCAGGGAAAAATTTTAGGTGATGTTTTAGGTGGCGCGGTTAAAACTCCGGCAAATATAATTACCGATCAAACTACTAAGTAAAATGATTAATTCATGAAAAATAGAAAAATAGTATTCTGGATTGGATGTATAGTTTTTGGGTTAGTTCTTTTGTTTATTGCATATATGCAAAACCGATTGACAAATCATGGAATTTTATTAAACGCGCACACGTTGGAATGGGCAGGTAGTTCGCATATGGGCATGAATCTTAAATACGAATTTTATTATAACGGGGGAAAAAAAACAGGAGATAATGGATTTGAAAAAATTCGCGGTAATACTGATTTTGAGAATAAATATTTTCCGGTAATGTACGATACTGTATTGGGAGCAAGCCAACTATTAATAGAACCATCGGATTTTGAAAGATTCAATATTCCTTTTCCAGATAGCTTGAATTGGGTGCTTCCTTATTTAAAGTAAAAATTCTCTTGCGCTGCCATTGTTGGTGTTCACATACCCATGAACGTTATATGTAGAAACCTGCGGCGTAGGCCAAGCCTTACGCCGAGTAAGAGTGTTTATTATTTTCTGATTACAAACTATGACGAGTGTGGGAGTTAAAGAGAATTACAAAATGGCAATATCAATGCTATTCAAGAACGTGAGTGCATACCTGATTCAATGGTAGTAAGCATCAGTTGATATTCGTCAGCAACAACATTTGATAACGATGCTAAATCTTTAACTAATGCTAACACCATTCTTATAAGTGTATAATTTAAAAAAAAAGAATGTTGATGGCCACACTTGGCTAGAAAGTCTTTATAATTCGTTGTAAAATCTTGATTTTCTGCGAAGAAATCAATAATATTTGGAACATACAAATCATTGGGGAAAGTCCAATAATTGTTCACATAGTGCAAATTGTTACGTTCCTCAACAAATTTTTCGCCTGGCATAATTTTCAAATATTCAATGACATCATTTTCCCAGCAATCTATTGTTGAAATAAAAAGAATTCGTTGCAATATTTCCCAGTGTTCTACATATAGACTTAGATCATTAAAAATTAAAAACTTTAATTCCGTTTTTGGCACACGCAATTTTTTACGTTGAGAACGCGAAAGCTCTTCTCCTTTAGGAAAGCAATCAATCATAAAAGGTTTTGATAATTGAGGAAATGATATACCAAGCAAAGAGATAATTGCTTTAACCGCAAAAAAACTTGACTGATAAACATTAGTTAAAGACCATGATGTTATACCATTGTCAACATGAAGAATTGCTGCACCAGATACATGTATTGCTTTATCAGTTAAATATAAACCTTCCCATAAAATTGCACTACGCAATGAAGCCACCTCTTCAAAATAGGGAGCCTTGTTTTCGGCAGCAGTTTTAGAATATAATTCTTGTAACCTGAAAAACTTTTTTAGCTCTATTTGAGGCGCTGCACCTGGAACGGTAATTGCAGGTATGTATGCGAGCCATTTATTTTTAATTGAATCCCAATCCCTCTTGTCTATTTTTTTTATATGATTTTCATTGTGCGCCATACTAAACATTTAATGAGCCAGTAGGCAAATTTTCGCCTTCAGTCACAGTTGTTAGTTCGACAATTAAATCATTTCCCGCTTCAATTTCTGCAGCACTTCCAGTACCTTTTGAATGCCACGTGCCAAAATCAAAATCATCAATTCTTTTTTAAAACCTTCGTTACATCAGCTACGGTAAACCCTTTATTTTCTCTTAGGCTATAAGTGAATATCTGAGGTAAAGCATTTATTAAGCCACCAAAACCTAAAGTTTGAAAAAATATGCTGTCCGTCCTTTTATATTCTTTTGTAAATACATTTTTTACTGCAAGAAAATAATTATTGATAACTGCACGCTGTTCTACTTCTGTAAAGCCACTCAATAATCCTTTTCCTGGCTGGATGAGTGGAACCAATCTTTCTAACAAAATTGGTTAAAGAAATTTCACCTTTTTTTGGTGCAGTCGTTACAACTATTTTTGAATAAAATGGAGATTCTTCATCTCTTTTAAGTTGAGTCCCAATATCTGAAGCTCTTTCTTTAGATATCTCTGCTTCACTTTTGTACTGTGCTGGCAATTGTTTTAACAAATCAAGGTATAATGATGATGGAACACCTTTCGCTTCTTTATTAATAGATATGAATAACTGAATCTGATCAATTAGCTCAAGACCAATAAAGGCAATAAATGGTAACATAATATCGACTTTAGCCGTTTCAGCCCCAGCGAAACGATGCTGACCGTCTATGACCCAACCTGCATCCTTTATATTCGGAATCTGAATAAATGACTTGCCATTTTTTTCGATTATATCAGCTTTATCAATTGTTATCAATAAACTTTGAGGAAGTGAATTCCCAGCTTCAATATATCTCGCTATTGCGCCCACACGGGATTGAGAAGGGTACTCTCTGGTAACCTTCAGTTTTATCTTCAATTTTTCTGTTGATCGAAAGAATATTCCACATCGTTTTTGCGCTGGCACTAAAGAAAACCATTTTACGATCTCTTTGTTTAAACTCCGTACATGGAAAATCTAAATGCTTAACCTTTGAAGCAACATTTTTTTTTGCATTTTTTTCAATTGCTTTTTTTACAGACTTTGCCATAAGATTAATTTATTAGTATGCGAAATGATTCGGTTTTTTTGCAACAGCCATCTTTTCATTCGGAACAAAAACAGGCGTTCCTAATTTGCGGATTTTAAGTAATCCATTTTTTAAGTGAGCAATTCTTTTTTCGCCAACGTCAATATATTTTTTGAACTTTTCTATTCCCAAAGAGTTTCTATTATTTTTTAAACTCGCAATCATGCTTGAGCCAACTCCCGCATAGGGATTAAGTACCCAATCATTTTCTTTCGTCAAAGCAAGAACACATCTTTCTACAAGTTCAATTGGATATTGACATGGATGAATTGTTTTTTCTTTATGATTAGCTTTTACGTTTGGAATTTCCCAAATTTCATTATCCCAATCCGCCTTAATGATTTGCCAAACATCAGATGGATTTTTTCCTAAAGGATTTCCGGAAAACTGGCCTTTCTTATCTCCCTTATAATAAGTTTTACCTGGATATTTTGATGGGACACGTACATCATCAAGATTAAAAACATAGTCATCTGATTTTGTATACCACATGATAGTTTCATATCGTCCGGAAAATCTTTTTGATGCATGAAGCCCATGACCAAAATGCCAAATTATTCTATTCCGAAGTATTAAATTATTCTTTTTAAAAAGTTCGTGATAAAATATATCAAGAGGAACAACTTCTCTTGTTTTTGGGTTAATATAATTTCCGACCTGCCAGCATATACTTCCTCTTTCATCAAGAAGTTGAACTAATTTTTCAATTACAGTTTCTATTTCAGTTTTATATTTTTCTAATGATTGAGTTTTTTCGTACTCTTTATCCATGTTGTATGGAGGAGAAGTTATTATCAGCTGAAACTTTCTTTTTTGAATTATAAGCTTATTCAATTCCTTTGTCGAATCTCCCTGTATATATTCAGCTTTTATTTTTTCTGCGGATTTCGTTTTTGTACTGTTCATTATTTATTATAATGATTGCAATATAGATCGAATTAAAAACTTACACAAATAATTTACTTCACTATATGTCAACAACAGCTACATAGACGTTTAATACAAAAACGTTAAATAGTTATTTAATTCGATCACTAAATATTTACCCTTATAAAAAACAAGTTGCCCGCTTTTGCAGGCATGATGGCAAACCCATCCCCTCTCTCAGGCAACCACCACCCCCCCGCACCACCCCCAAAATACCCCCGCCCAACCGAAAAAAGATTCCGCGAAAAACGCGAAGTGTTGCGCGAGCCTGGAAAAATTTTTGCAAAAAAGAAAAAAATTCCGCGAAGTGGAAAAAAGTTAGCGCGGGATCAAAGCTGGGTGCCGCCAAGTCCGGAAAATTTTTTTTATGGTTTGTAAAATGTTCCGCGAAATGCAAAATTGGTTTCGCCAAATGGTTTATTACACACGCATAACCGGTAGCAAAATATTTTTGTAGTAATAATTCTATAACATTATGCGCGATTAATTATTGCATCTGCCAAATTGGGCTATTATTTTTATTGCGTCAATAATTTTTTTAAATAAAAACCAATCCTATGAACAAGGTTAATGATTCGCGCCTTGCCATGTACGATGCCGTTATTGCTTATTGCAACAACAACACAGATGCGGTTGCCACAGTGCCCGCATTTCAAAATGCACTCACCGACTTTCAAACATTAGTTGAGCAAATTCACGACACCGTGAAACTGCAATCCAATGTTATCACCGGCGTCACTGCCGAGAGGCAACAACTGCGTATCGCGCTTTGTCAGCAGGCTGCTGATCTCGCCGCAATTGTTTCTGCATTTGCCATCAGCACCAACGACCTTGAACTGAAAGACCAGGTTGCTTTTTCTTTTTGGGAACTCAGGCGACTTACAGCAGAAATGCTGGTGCCCAGGTGCTCCAACATGTACGATGCGATCAACGCAAATATAAAAGCGTTGAAAACTTACGGCATCACCACCGATTCGCTTACAGATTTTCAAACTGCAATGGATGATTATGAGGCAGTAGTTTCTTCTCCGCGCAATGCGGTGAGTCAGCGCGTTGCGCACAGCAATGCGCTCACTGTTTTGTTTAAGCAGGCTAATGGAATTTTAAGAAATCAAATGGATAAAGTGGCCATTCAATTTAAAATCTCCGACGATGCTTTTTACACCGCGTACAAAACAAATCGCGCGGTAATTGGTGTGGCAGTGGCGAAAGCGGTGGCGAGTTGAGAATTGAGAATTGAAGGGTTAAAACAGTAAACGTCATTGCGAGGAGCGAAGCGATGGCTTTGTGAGTTGGCGCGACGTAGCAATCTAATTTTTGTTTTTGAGATTGCCACAGCCCATGCGTCCGCACAAATCCGCGCAATGGGCTTCGCAATGACGAACTTCGAAGTGCATTATAAAATTAATCAACGTCATTGCGAGGAGCGAAGCGATGGCTTTGTGAGTTGGCGCGACGTGGCAATCTCATTTAAAAATTACCATTTCATAATCTCTTCCCACAAATCATTCCATTGAGGGTTCATTTCATTTATTAGTTTTTCTTTGTAAGCGCGATTTCTTTTTTTGATTTGTTTTTCGAATGCAATTGCTTCTTCAATCATTGAATATGACTCATAATAAACAACCTTATTACAATTATATTTTGCAGTAAAACTTTGAGGATGTTTTTTGGTTTTATGCTCAGACACTCTTGCCTGTAAATTTGACGTAACACCTGTGTATAGAACTGCATTATTCTTATTTGTCATTATATAAACACAACCGCCTCGCTGCATAGATTTTAAACTAAAAATAAGAATATTAAGATTGCCACAGCCCATGCCACGCACAAATCCACGCGATGGGCTTCGCAATGACGATCATTTTTTTCAACAACGCAACAATGCAACTATTCAACAATGCGACCATACACCACTCACTGCTTGACGCCAA
>CAVZDO010000002.1:0-99282 GCA_963774065.1 Chitinophagia bacterium | reverse complement strand
TCTATTTCATCATGAAGAATATATGTTACTGTTCTTCATTATCAATTTTCAATTATCAACTATCCATTATCAATTTGTTTCTGCTCTCTCTAAAATGAAAACGGCCTTCCTGAATTTGAAAAAGCATTTGCTAAATTGAAGTCCGTGCACTTCAAACTGAAGTCTGTGCACTTCAAATTGAAGTCTGTGCACTTCAATTTAGCAAACCACTTTTTTTGTTCGGGAAAGGCCGTCATCATTTTCAAGTGAGCGAATCTCCAATTTAGAAATCCGCATTTTTAAATTGCTTTTTGTAGTTGTCTTTCTACAAGCCGCAAGCAATAAAACATTTGCCAAAAATGTTTTAAGCAACGTAAACATTTTCATTTTAAAATTCATTAAACCTATTGTATGAAAAAATCTCGCACAATTATCAACTTCACCAGGTTATCTGATGGAGACCTTGAAGCAAAAGCACTTTCCATTGTTGATAAGATGACGGACAATCCTAATTTTCCAAATCCTGTTCCCTCGCTTGCAGATGTGAGCGCGGCGCTTACGGAATATTCCGCTGCGTTTTCCAACGCTCAAAACAAGGATAAAGTGCAGGTGGCAATTAAAAATATTAAAAGAGAAGCGCTGGAAGATCTGTTAAGAAGTCTTGCTGCATATGTAAATTTTACTGCTAACGGTAACAAGAGTGTAATTGTAAGCGCAGGTTTTGATGCGAATAAAGAATCTACAAGTGCATCGCCAATGCCCGACCCAAAAAATTTTAGAGTAGTAAGTGGCAGAAACTCCGGTGAGGCGGTTACCAGCGTTAGCGGAGTAAGGGGTGTAAAATCTTACGTGCATCAGTACACTCCCGATCCACTAACGGACACGAGTGTGTGGCAAAGTAAATATGCAACATCCCGCACTAATACTTTTGTAGGATTGGAGTCGTCGAAAAAGATTTGGTTTCGTGTGGCGGCAACCGGCACCAACGGCCAAATTGTTTATACCGAGCCGCTTTCGATGATTATTCAATAAAGAGTGTTTAATGGTTAATTAAAATTGACCCCGAGCTGATGAAAAGAGGCGAGGGGTCTTTTCTTTTTTTTCTTTTTTGTTTGTGCAAAAAAGAAACAAAAAAGCACACCCGAAAATGAAGACTGCCCATTTTCGGGAAGGAGCATTGATTAAACTTTTGTGCTACTGTGAACTGTGCATTAGAGTACTATTGTGCACTTCTATTTCATCATGAAGAATATACGTTACGGTTCTTCATTATCGATTATCCATTATCAATTAATTATGTTGTTTTATTCTTTTTTGTTTGTGCAAAAAAGAAACAAAAAAGCACACCCGAAAATGAAGACAGCCCATTTTCGGGAAGGAGCCTTGATTAAGCTTTTGTACTACTGTGAACTGTGCATTAGAGTACTATTGTGCACTTCTATTTCATCATGAAGAATATACGTTACTGTTCTTCATTATCAATTATCAATTATCAATTTGCCTTAAGGGATTAAATGCCCTTCGAAATGAATTTTTCTGCAAAATAATTTTCCACATAAAATAAGAAAATTCCAAATAATGGAATAGTATAAGAATATTGGAATTTATAATTGCCTGCATATTATCACTTTAAAACAATGGCATTTGAATTGAAATTAGTGTAGCCTCGATACCTGTGAATACTGATCTGTATCCCTAAGAAAAATCATTTTTAAACGTAAATTCCTTCAAAATGAAAATGATTTTTACCCTTTTAAGAAAATTAATCACAACAAAATTATTAGTTGTTGCACTTATAACCCTTACCGCCAATTACGCCCAGGCGCAGGTTTGTTCAAGTCCCAACACAACCATTTATGGTTTAACAAGTGCAGGAGTAATCTATCCGATTACTTTATCAACTGCAAATGTTGGAACAAAAATAAATACTGCAACAGGTTCGCCTAACCAGGCAAACGGGCTCGGTTATAACAGCATAACCGGAGTGTTTTATTATTTCAATGTAAACCCGGGAGCCGGCACGCAAAAATTTGTGTCTTATAATCCAGTTCTTAATTTATATAGCACTTTAGCAAGTTGCCCGACTACGAACACTGTTCATACTGGTTGTGTAAGTTTTGATGGCACGGGATATTATTGCACCGACGTTCAGGGTATAATGTACTATTACAGTATTCTTTTAAATAAATGGACAACCATTACATCAAAAATTGTAGATCAATCTAACAATAACGTATCAACTATAATACAAACTCAAACTTCCGGAGATATTGCTATTGACGGATTAGGAAATTTATGGATTCTAACTGCCAGTTCCAGCAATTGGGGATTATATGAAGTTTCAGCGCCATTGCCCACAACGGCAGTTGCAAAGGTTACTGCAAAACAATTAATAGCTCCTACAACAACAACTCCTAACGGACAAGCTTTTGAAGGAATTGCATTTAATGCATTAGGTCAACTTTATTTGTCTACTGCTGATGATAAACTTTACCAGTTAAAAACTGCTTCTGCTGCAAGCATTACTTTAATAGGAACATTTAATGTTAGCGGTGTTGGTGGTGATCTTACTTCGTGCAGTTATCCTATCAGTGTGTTGCCTGTAAATTGGGTTGATTTTACTACTTCGGTAAATAACAAAACTGTGGATATTTCATGGACCGTTTCTCAATCAATAAACAGTAAAGGATTTTATGTTGAAAGAAGTTTTGATGATAAAACATGGGAAACTTTAGCTTTTGTTGATGACACTGCGTCTGATTATTCAGGAGAAAGTATGTATTCGTTTGTAGATCGCGATCCTGCTCCCGGTAATAATTATTATCGCATAAACCAGGTTGATTTTAATAACTCAAATAGTTATTCTGAAATAAAACTTGCAGTAATATCTTCTTCAGAAAAAATATCAATTTGGCCTAACCCGGCAAAAGATATGGTGTATGTTCAAAATAATGAAACAGAAGGCGGATCGAAAATGGAAATCTTTGATCTGTTTGGTAAAATGATTGTATCAAACACATTGCATTCAGGAAACAACAGCATCAATGTAAGCAATCTTTCTGCAGGCGCTTACATAGTTCATATAGTAAAAACAAACGGCGAAATAGAAAATCAAAAAATAGTAAAACAATAATTAAATAATAATTAATTGCAAAGGCACAGATATTCAAATTATCTGTGCCTTTAATTATTTATCAGAATCACATCAATATTTAATTCGTACCGGTTTCTCTTCTGTAATTTTTTGAACTTACTGCTGCGATCACAGTAGCAAACGCTCCCACAAATATATTTACCAATACAGCATCTGCGAAAAGATTGAACCATAAGCCATTTTTATTACCATTATAAGATTCACCCGGCACATGCTGCAAAACTTTATTTTTATCCAAAAAAACCAGTACAAGCAAAACGATACATGAAATTGCTACACTAATAAATGTCACTTTCAATCCTGTATTTATCATAGAACTGATGGTAGCATTTCCTGAAAGTTTTTTGTTGAACTGAAGCACTGTTAAAAAAGTTAATCCAAGCAAAAGAAAATTCCCGACATATAATAACCACTGATCGTAAAAATTTGTGTGAGCGATGAAGAGAATTACCGGTATGGAATATAGAATTGCTCCGGCAATTCCGTGCGAATAGTTAAAAAATAAATTACTGCTTTTCATGATCAATTTATTTTAATTAGAAATTTACAGGAACAAAAAAACACTGTTCCATAAATAATACTGCAAAACAAATGCTAACCTAATTTTACAGATGAGAAGGGGAATAAATAATTTTTTAAATCAAGCCGACCATTTAATTCTACGTTATGTAGAATAATTTTACCCTTTTTATTTTAAATTAAAAACGCAGCGCAATTTTTTACATACCTTTTTCCATCATTTGGCATTTCTGGGCTGAATCAAGATGCGCATGAATAACATCAAGAGTTTTTGTGGCAAACGATCTTATATCTGCATCTGAACCTTGATTTATTTCGTTCTGGAATTCATCTGCAGCTTTTTTGTGTCCTTTCACCATCATATCAATATAATTCTTGTCAAAACTTTTTCCTGTTTTTGCTTTCATAGCATCAACCTTTTTCTGATCGTCTGCAGATAATTCTGTAGGCAATGCTATATGTTTGGCATCGGAAATTTTTTTCAGATCATCATCTGCGCTTGTATGATCTCTAACCATCATAGCCCCGAATTTTTTTACATCTT
Organism: Chitinophagia bacterium; assembly: GCA_963774065.1. GTDB lineage: Bacteria > Bacteroidota > Bacteroidia > Chitinophagales > Chitinophagaceae > Puia. The sequence goes on along the minus strand of CAVZDO010000002.1, from coordinate 95,086 downwards.
TACTCATTGCATTTTGCTCGGCAACTTTTCCAAGTGCAACTTCCGTCATTCCGATATTCGCTGCATCCACAGCAAATTTTGTATCCTGGGCACTTACAGATGCCGATAACGCAGTGGTATCATTATTTTTTTTAGAGCTGTCCATCTTAGCCTGGTTACTGTCATTCGCAGCTTGTGCTGTACCTGTTTGACCGCTGTTGCTTCCGCAACTGAATAAAAAAAATAAACCTGCTACCGGTAAAAAATATTTGATTTTCATATCATTCATTTTACAAGTGAAATAATTTATTCAAAATAAAACCAAAGTATATGCCGTAAAATCTGAGCTATGAAAAAACATCGAATGTTGAAGAAAAATCACTAACAGAAATAGAAGAATTCATCGGGGGGAAAAAATGCCACGAATTACAAATTACTGAAGCCGGTTATTAGTTATGTAAAAGTTTGATAAGTTGCAATTAATTAATTTCAATTTCAACAAAAACAAACAATGATTGATAATTTAAACCCTGAAATACCACAATGGAATAAGTTTCTCCATTTTTTTAAAAGACAGGAAGTTTCTGCAAGAACAATTTTATTGCATGAAGGAAAAGTTTCCAAAAAGGCTTTCTATATTGAAAAAGGATGCATCCGGCTTTGGTTTAATAATAATGGCAAAGAAGTTACGTTCCAGTTTTTTTTTGAAGGCGAAGGCGTTTCATCTATTGAAAGTTTCAATTCCAATCAACCGGGTTTATATAATATCGAAACGATTGAACCATGTATCATTCATTCAATAAGTAAAAAAGATTTTCAGGCAATTCTTGATAGCTCGCCCGAAATAAAGAATGACATTCAAAAACATATTTTTGAGCGATTGGTTTTTTATCAGAAATTATTTCTTTCCAGGATAAAAGATAATCCGCAAAAAAGATATGAAGAGTTAATAAAAACCTATCCAAAAATTTTGCAAAGAATTCCTCAGCACTATATTGCTTCATATTTAGGTATTACTCCCGTATCATTAAGCAGAATACGAAACAGGCGATGATCATTTCTTAACAATTGTTATCGTCCGGACATTTTTGATTTTTAAATTTTGTGTTGCAATCTAAACAACACAAATATGAAAGTGGTAATAGTTTTTAATCATCCTTACAATGGAAGTTATTGCAATGCAATTTTAAATTCTGTAACAAGCGGACTTCAAAAAGCTTTTCATGAAGTGGATTTAATTCACCTCGACAATGAAAATTTTAATCCGGTAATGACATGCGCCGATCTTAAAGCATTTGTAAACAGAATGCCGGTTGATCCGAAAGTGATCGAATATAAAGAGCGGTTGGAAAAAGCTGATCACTTGATTTTTATTTTTCCGATTTGGTGGGAGCTTATGCCCGCAATGACAAAAGGATTTATTGATAAAGTTATTTTTCCCGGCGTTGCTTACGATTATAAACCGAACGGTCTTATGACAAAGCGATTTAAGAATTTAAAAGGGTTAACTCTTATTACAACTATGAACACGCCTGGTTTTGCTTACAGGTTGATATTTGGAAATGCAATTAAACGCGCATTTTTTACCGGAACATTTTGGAAGATGGGTTACAAAAACCGCAAATGGATAAATTTAAGTATGGTGAAATTTGTTTCAGTAGAAAAAAGAAAAAAATGGTTGCTACAGATTGAACAAAAATTTAAGCGTTTAAAATAAATCTGTGAGAAAAACTAATTCAAGCAAGCTCCAATTCCATTTACTGATGCAGGTTTGGAAAGAAAATCAATTCCACCATTGTTGATTTTAAATTGCTTCAATAAATTGATTCCTCTTTTTTTTAGCAAAGAATTTTGTGGTAGTTGATAATTGAAAAATTGAGACAGGCTGCTTGCTTTTGTAATAGTTGCTTTACCGGGATTTTTAAAAGCTGGGTTTATATTTAATCCGACTATTTTCCCGGATAGTTTTTCTTCTTTTGTTTTATTAACCCATTTTTCAAAATTGTAAATTCCTTCTGCATTGAATTTTTTTGTTAAGCACCACCAATCATTTCCAAGAAAAATATCATCACCCCCCCTGATTCCTTTTATCAAACTATCTTCTCCGATAAAAATATTATTGAAGAAAGAAAAATTTTTGTGCTCACTCAATTCGGAGTAAGTTATTGCAGTGCCTTTTGCGTTATAGATTGTGTTGTTATAAAAAATGCAATTATAAAATTGATTCGAATCACGCGAACTGTTCCAGATATAAGCGCCGGCCTTTGAATCCGAAACGCTGCCATCATTTTCGCTGATATTGAATCTGTAAATATTATTGTACCACGGCGTGGCATATAGATACTGAAAAATGGAATAACCAGCTCCCTGGTTTTCGTACGAAAAACAATATTGAATTATTGAATTGGTGACACCGCCATCCAAATCAAATCCGCCGCCATCGGCTCCTCCGGCAGAAGTTTTATTGCGATAGGAGAGGCAATGCTGAATAATTACGCTGTCTGCTTCGTAAGCCCAAATTCCAACCGGTCCATTTCCGATGCGCGGCATATCCCATCCGTTATTGGTTGCTGTGCAATATTCAATCAACACTTTTCTGCAATTGCCAACAACAATTCCATTGCCGCTATGATTGGTAACATTTGTAGGATCACCGGGATTATTTTCCGCAATACAATAACCAATATAAATATTCTGATTACTTTCTTTTTTAGCGTAAGTTCCCTCTACAGAAATTCCGGCTGCTCCATTTTCATATGCATGCACGTTATTAACTGCAATATTCAATGATGAATAAATCATTAAGCCTGCTTTTTGAAATCCTGAAATTTTGATATCATTCACCGAAATATTACTGCTGCTGTCAATTCTTACTCCATCTTTGGTGTTTCCATTTTTTCTGCCGGAGCCAATAAAAGTAATGTTCTTGATTTTTATATATTTTGTTTTATGCAGTAAGAAAGCTATTTCATTACCAGAATTGATTGTCGCTTTTCCATTTCCGTAAGAGCTGATAATAATATTTTTTTTTGGTGTTCCGTATTTTGATGAATCGATAAACATACTTCCGTTAAAAGTATCGGGGGCTTTGAAATAAATTTTATCACCGGGCTTCAGCGCAAGTGAATTGAATTTTGAAATGGAGTTAAACGGATGGGTGAACGTTCCGTCATTATAATCGTTACCTGTAGAACTGAAATAATAATTATGTATTGCCGCGGCAGTTTTTTTTTGTGAATAAGAAAGTTGAAGGATCGCTAAAAGAAAAAAGGTTAAATTTATTTTTAGTATATGCATTATCGTTAGTCTTGGCTATTTTAATTTTTTGATGTAATTGTGAATGGCAGCGAACCATCTTTGTGCCATTATTTTTTCACCGGATAAGTTTGGATGAATATCATCGTATTGATTTGCCGAAGTTATTCCCGAATATTGATCGACAGTAAAAAGCGGCGATGAATTTGTTGAATTGGCTTTTACAAATATTGCTATTGCTTTGTTTAAACTTTTTATTGATCGATCGTATGTAGTGTCGTTGCCGCATAATTTTTTTTCAGCCCATTGCGGACCGAGCGGAGGAATTTGCGCAAAAAATATTTTTACCTTTTTATTTTTTTCGCGCAGCAATTGAACCAGCTCTGAAAAATTTTTCAACACGTCCGGAATTTTTCTGCATTGAAACACGTCGTTCGTTCCTAATTCAACCAAAACTATATCCGGCGTATATTCTTTCAGCCATAAATAAATATTTTCTCTTGTGCTGTCCCAATTAGGCGCATGAAAAATGTCTGCGGCAGTCCAGCCGGAATGTCCTTCATGATCTAAGTCAAAATCAGGATCAGGCATTTCACCACCTTCGTGATGTTTGCTCCATGAACCTATAAAATCGAAATTATAATTTTCCTGGTGTAACATTTGCCAAAGATCGCGGCGATAACTATTAAATGTGCTTGTACCATTAGTTATGGAATTGCCGAGACAGAGAATATTTGTTGTTTGTTTATCGAACACCGTGAGCATGAACCGCTGGCTGGCTGTATCTTTTCCGTTCGTTGCTATGATATCAACAGGAAACTGACCCGCTTTTTTTGATATTCCGGCGATAGAATTTTTTTCAGTATCATAATGTAACCACGTAGGAAGTTTTTTTAGAGAATAGGTCAATTTTTTTTGGGAAGAATCAAATGCTTCAAACTTATAAAAGTATGACGCATTAATTTCGACCCTGCTTTTTTCCCTGGATATAAATAATATTTTGGAATGATGATCCGGGTTTTGTGCATCAGTAACAAGAGAAACACAAAAACTAAAAAGTAAAAAGACAAAAGGTTTCATTACTACAATTTATGAAACAGTGTTAAATAAAGAAGCGTGAAAATATAAAAAGAATTTTCACGCTTCATAGAAAAAGTTTTTTTATTAGTAATTAATACCCGAGGTTCTGTTTCAGGCTTGGATCTAAAATAATTTCCTGTTGCGGAATGGGAAAGTATTCGTTTGTGCCCGCTGTAAATTTTGCACCTGCTTCTACAGAACCAATGCCTCTTGTTTGCTCGGTTTGCAAATAGGTATTTATATATTGAGCTGCAATTCCCCAACGAACAAGATCGAAAAATCTATGACCTTCTTCTGCAAACTCCAATCTTCTTTCAAAACGAACTGCATTGCGCGCAAAGTTTTGATCTGTCCACGATGTGTTATACAAGCCCACGCTGTAGTTTGCTGAAGGCTGCCCGGAAGAGTTATCAATTGTTTCTGTGCAGCCACTCATTGCCCGGGAACGAATCATGTTCACATAAGTTCTTGCTTGGTCTAAACTGCCTATCTCTACTTCACATTCAGCCGCCCATAATAAAACATCTGCATAGCGGATGATATTATAATTAACCGCTCCGTTTCCTTCATAATCGTACGCGATGTAAATATTGTAAGCAATACCTTCTTCACTTTGTTTATACATGTTTTTTATATTCAGATAAGGCCCGCCAAAAGAAAAATCATATATCCAGTTCAAACCCGGATCCACGCCCCAATCTAAAAACGGTACGCCTCTTCTTCCAACTGACCAATCTAATCTTGGATCTACTGTTCCCTGGTAAGGCAAAGCGGTGTACGATGCAGAAGAATCTCCAATAGCATTATTCAGATTTGACGTATCGGTGCCTGAAGCATCAAGCATAGGTAAACCATTTACATCTGTTTTGAAAGCGTTCACTAAATTATAGGAAGGTTGTTTCCAATAGCCGTAATAAACATCCGAGCCTTGATAGAAGAGTGGCGATACGCCAGTTTCACCAACATTGGCATTTTGAGGGATGCTCGTTTGGTCAACAGAAAATTCTATTTGCAGAACAGACTCCTGGTTATTTTCAGTTGCTGCATCAAAATTATCGTGATAACATGGAGCAAGTCCGTACTGTACTCCTTTTGAGTTTTTACCATTTGCAATAATTGTAGCCAGCAACGCTTTTGCGCTGTCGAATTTTTGCTGAAACATATAGCATTTTGCAAGGTAACATGCAGCAGCCCATTTATTAGCTTGCCCTGCTAAAGGTTGCACTTCAGGAAGGTTGTTGTATGCAAATGTGAAATCTGCTTCAATATTTGGCCATATGTCAGCTGTATTTGATAATTGATTATAGTTAACAACAGTTTCATCGACATAGGGGACATTGTTCCACATTTTTTTTGCATCGAAATGGAAATGGCCACGCAAAAAACGCGCTTCAGCTATAACTTCACTTTTTTGTGCATCAGTCATATCTGTTGCAGTTGCTGTTGCGCGGATTACTGCATTTGATCTTGCAACACCGTCATAATCTGCAATCCATTTGTCGTCAAAAAAACCCGTTGTAGCAAGCGCCTGGAAGTTTTGAATTAAGAGTGCATCGGGAACTCCGTGTGGAAGTCCGCCTCCGGAAGTTCCGCCAACATAAGTATCGCCGGAAGTAATATCTCCAAATATCCAGTTGGTTCCTGCAGTTGCCCACCATGTACTTTTCGTATCCATACCCGTTAGATCATGATATGCTCCAACCAATAATTGCTGAATACCTGCTGCATTGTTAAGTGTGGCGCTTGTAGCTGCCGAGCCTTGCGCCGGAACATCTAAAAAGCTTTTTTTGCATCCACATATAACTGACACGGCAGTTAAAAAAATAAATATCTTTTTCATTTTATGATTTTTTAATTCATTTTTTTAATATTATAAACCAAGATTGATACCTATAAGAATCTTTTTTGCTATTGGATAAGCAGTTCCATAATCGATTCCTAAATTGTGTGGATCTCCGTCGTTAACCTCAGGATCTTGTCCAGTGTATTTTGTTATTGTAAGAAGATTGTAGGCTTGAATATAAATTCTTAGTTTATTAAATCCTTTCATTTTTGGAAAAGTATAACCGATTTGCATTTGTTTGATGCGCATGTAAGAACCACTTTCAATATAGAAACTTGAAGGAGACAGATCATTAACCGCGCTGCTTTGTTCAAAAATGGGCAATGTTGCATTTGGATTAGCGGGGCTCCACGTATTTAATGATCCTTGCTGCAAACCTCCCTGTCCGGATGCGGCTCCATTTGGCATTTCAGTAAGAACCTTTCCGTAATTAAAAATTTTGTTGCCATATACTCCTTGGATTAAGATTTCAAAATCGAAATTTTTATATCCAAGTCTCAAATCATATCCATAAGCAAATTTTGGATTTGGATCTCCCAAAAAAGTTCTGTCACTATCGTTAATCACACCGTCTCCATTTAGATCTTTGTACATTACGTGTCCGAGAGCACCGGCATTTGTGATACCAAAAAAACTTTCGTCTGCATGAGCGGTGTCTTTATAACTTCTATATAATCCCTGGTATTCGTAACCATAAAAAGAGGATACTGGCCGACCAACTACAGTTTTTGTCAGGTATGTTCCTCCACCTGATCCAACTGGGCCGCCTTCAATAGGAGTGCCAAAATTATCAATATGTGTAACCTTATTTCTATAACTTGAAATGTTGAAACCCATATCATATTTCACTGCGCCAACCTGGCCTGTATAGCTTAATTCCAATTCAACTCCTTTGTTGGTAATATCCATTAGATTTAAAGTAGGAGAAGCTGCTGATCCTTGTGTTCCTGATGAAGGCGGAGCATATAAAACTCCACTGCTTGCCCTGTTGAACCAACTGAAATTTGCAGTAAGCCTGTTGAATAAAAGCGCATCAAATCCAAGATTGGTTGTTTTATTTGTTTCCCATTTTATTTTTTGATTTCCTAAAAGAGATAAATAATAACCACTCATAGATGATGTGTTAGTGCCTCCCAAATCGTAATTGCCGTATGCATCGGAGGTGTAAACATCTTCATAAATGCCAGTTCCTATTGCATCATTTCCAATTGTTCCATAAGAAGCTCTGAGTTTCAAATCAGTTATCCATGAAACTTTATCCATGAAAGCTTCTTTCGAAATTCTCCATCCGGCGCTCACCGAACCAAAATTTCCAAATCTGTTATCCGGTCCAAATTTTGAAGAACCATCTCGTCGTCCGGTAGCGGTTGCCAAATATTTATCCAAAAAAGAATAAGTGATATTGGCAAGAATGGCAGTGCTTGTATATTTATCTCCGCCACCATTAACAGTAGGGGTGAAGACTGAACCGGTACCTGAATTACCGCTGCTTAAATACTCATCATTTATCGAAGGGAAACCAATGTTGCCGGTTGTTGCACCATAACTTCTGTATGCAAAAGCGTGTGCTTCGTAGCCCACAAACGCAGTTAATTTATGAACTGTATTAATTGTTGTTGAATAAGAAATTTTATTCAGCCATCTCCAGTCTGTATAATACGAACCGCCTTCACCAAAAGTATTTGAGGTATCTGCAAGCGGATCCTGAAAATCTCCCGGAGTAAAATAATGATATTCGTTAGGCAAAAATTGAAAACCAATTTGATTTGTGTAAATAAGTCCTTTGATTGGTTCCAATTCCGAATATGCAGAACCTATGATCGATTCCGAGTATGATTTGGAACTTAAGCTATTCGTTCTGCTGATCAAAGGATTTCCGCCACCTAAAACTGTGGCGCCTTTTGTACCTGTAATATTACCACCAAGATCATATACTGGCAATAACGGAGATAATGAGTATATAGCTCCGATATCATTATTGAATGTGTTGAAGGTTCGTTTTTCTCCGCTGTTTGCAGTTGCATACGACATTTCTGTATTTTCTCCGATTCTTAACCAGGGTTGAATTTTAAATTGAGTATTCACTCTTAGTGATAATCTTTTGAAATACGAGTTTACTTCTGTACCCTGATCATCTAAATATCCTAACGTGATTGCATAATTACTTTTATCATTTGCTCCACTTAAGTTTAGCTGATGATTTTGCGTGAATGCTGTTTTGAACAATGCTTTAAACCAATTTGTACCTGCCTTATTTGTTTTTATGATTCGATAATTGTCCAGGTTATATAACGCCGGATTTACCCGCGGATCGCCCGCAGGCGCACCGAAACTTGTGGCTCCCTGAAAAACAATATAGTCAGGTAAAACAGGTGTTGTGCCGGTTCCATAGATATTTGAAATGGATGAAGGAATGGGGGTGTTGTTAATTGCAAATGAATTATACAAAGCATCTGCCTGTTGCTGCGGAGTAATAAAAGAAGGAAGTTTTTTAGGAATTTCCTGTCCAACATAAGCGTTGTACTCTAATTTTGGCGCGCCCAATTTTCCTGTTTTTGTTGTAATAACTATTACTCCGTTCGCGCCCTCTGCGCCATATAAAGATATGAGTGAAGGATCTTTCAGAATGGTTAAACTTTCAATATCGTTTGGATTGATAAGGTTTGAAATATCCAAACTATTAGCGCCTGTTCCCATTCTTATTTGAACGCCATCAATAACATAAAGAGGATCGTTATCTCCCAAAGTTCCAACACCTCTTATTCTTATAATTTGGGGACTTCCCGGTCCTCCTTGTCCATCAACAGTTACGCCGGAAACTCGTCCCTGCACAACAGCCGTAACATCGGTTACCGGAGTTTGTGAAATGGTATTTGCAGAAATGATTGACACCGCCCCCGTCACATCTCTTTTTGATTGCCTGCTGTAACCGGTTACAACAACTTCACTGAGGTTTGTGTTTGCTTCGGCAAGCACTACATCAATCGTTGATTGGTTTTTTACTGCAACTTCTTTGTTTTGATATCCGGCGTAAGAAATTTCCAGTACAATATTCGAGCCTGACGCGGTCAGGGAAAATTTCCCCTCCGTCGTTGTAGCAGTTCCGTTTGCTGTGCCTTTTACTACAATGCTGGCGCCGCTCAAAGGCATTCCTTTGGCATCTTTCACAGTTCCTGTAATTGTTCGGGAATTTTGTGACCATGCATGATTGCTGATTAATAGCAGAACAAACATGCTGACAATGGATATAAAAAATCCACGCAGATTTTTTTGGTTAACTCTTTTCATTGTTTAAGCGCGTTAGATTAAGAAATCAGGTCGATTATTTTTTTCATAACAACCCGGATAAAGTTTATTTAAAAATCAAATTCCATCATTCAGATTATAAATGTTCTTTTGACATTTTAAAAGACCGGAATAAAAATTAAATGTAATTTAGACACTTTTTATTTATTGCAAAAAAATATTTTAAAACCCAAACTATTTCTACATTTCTAAAAATACGTGTTTGAATGACATTTATTCCTTTCATCACCCTAAGACTATCAAATTAAGAATTTAGCTGCTTGGTAAATTTGTACGGCCTTTCTTTTAAAAATGAGGATAAAAAATAAGCGTTTTTACCATATCAGCTTCTTGCTAACTGATGAGTAATTTTTTTATTTGTGATGGATCATAATTCGTGCACTATCGATTGACAAACCGCAATTAAACAATTGAAGCTGCCAACTTTACTCCAAGCAATAAATTTGTTAACAGCTTTTAACTTATTTTGTCAGTAACTCACACAACTTTTGGCGCAATACTTGCGTTTCTACATCTAATTGTATTTTTGCCTTGCTATTCTGAAATCTTGTTGTTGATCCTGTACCCATCCATTTATTATCGTTTAATCAAAATCATGAAGAAAATTTTTGGTATTGTTCTATTAATTCCATTTGGTTTACAGGCACAGTTTCACCTTAATATTTTTGGCGGTTTTTCAAACTACTCCGGTGATCTTCAAAGTAAAAGATTTACTCTCGACCAATCCTATGGGGCTTTCGGCATTAGCGGTCAATACGATTTAACACCGCATTTTTCGTTGCTCTCAGGGTTTAATCTTGGTCATGTTGGCGCATCGGATAAATTTAATAAGCCCGATTTGGTGGCCCGTAACTTAAGTTTTCAAACTAAAATTTTTGAATGGAACGTAATGGCTGAGTATAATCTTTTTGATCTCAATGAGCACAGATTTACTCCCTATGCCTTTGCGGGATTAGCTATTTATCATTTTAATCCTTACGCTTACGATACGTTGGGCAATAAAATTTATTTGCGCCCATTAAGCACAGAGGGTGAGGGCTTGCCTTCAACTGGCAATAAGGAATATGCTCTCACGCAACTTGCCATTCCATTTGGATTGGGTATTAAGTTGCGCATAACAAACAATGTTGTGTTGGCTTATGAAATCAGCTTCCGTAAATTATTTACAGATTATTTAGATGATGTTAGCAAACGTTATGTAGATGAAGCCACCTTGCTGGCAGCTAAAGGCCCGGTTGCTGTGGAAATGGCGTACCGTGGAGACGAATTAAAAAATGGCGCTCCATATCCCGCCGGCGGAACCTTGCGCGGCAACTCGAAATATAACGACTGGTATTATTTTTCCGGCATCCGGGTTAGTATCACTTTTGGAGATGGATATAGCAGTGAAGGATCGGAAAGATATGGCAAAAGTCGTGTGGATTGCCCCAAGCCCGTTTTCTAATCCTTTCTATTTAATATTGCAGATGTAATATTTAATATTGAAGTTCCCTAAATATTAAATATTCGATATTAAATATTCAATTACATGGCCTATCGCAATCTCCAGGAATTTATCAGCAGATTAGAAAATGAAAAAGAATTGTTGCGCATCAAATCTTATGTTGATCCTCATTTGGAAATTGCAGAGATCACAGACAGAATAAGCAAATCATCCAATCAAAATAAAGCGTTACTATTTGAAAATACAGGTTTCGATTTTCCGGTCTTGATGAATGCCTACGGAAGTGAAAAACGAATGTGCCTCGCGCTTGGCGTAAAACAATTAAATGATGTTGCCAAAGAAATTGAAGATCTGTTCAAGTTATTATCCGCACCGAAAGAAGGAATAATTGACAAATTAAAATTGCTGCCTAAGCTCAGCCAGTTTGCAGGCTGGATGCCGAAAGTAAAAAACGGCAAAGGCGAATGCCAGGAAATAATTTTATCAAACCCCGACATTACAAAATTACCGGTCATTACCTGTTGGCCAAAAGATGGCGGACCGTTTGTAACATTACCTATAATTCATACCAAAGATCCCAACAGCGGAATTAGAAATGTTGGCATGTATCGTATGCAGATATTTGGCGCAACCTTAACCGGAATGCATTGGCACAAACACAAAGTGAGCGCGAAACATTTTTCTGAATACAAAAAATTAAATAAGAGAATGCCGGTTGCTGTTGCGCTCGGCGGAGATCCGGTATATGCGTATTGTGCAACTGCGCCATTGCCCGAAAATGTTGATGAATACATGCTCGCTGGTTTTTTGCGAAAACAAAAAGTGGAGTTGGTGAAATGCATTACGCAACCGGAAATTGAAGTTCCAGCTGATGCAGATTTTATTATTGAAGGTTATGTTGATCCAAATGATGAATTGATTTGGGAAGGTCCATTTGGCGATCACACAGGTTATTATTCATTGCCGGATTGGTATCCGCGTTTTCATATCACCTGCATCACGCACAAAAAAAATCCTGTTTATCCCGCAACTATTGTTGGTATTCCGCCGCAAGAAGATGCGTGGCTTGGCAAGGCTACAGAAAGGATTTTTCTTGCACCTATAAAAATGACTTTAGTTCCTGAAATTATTGATATGGAAATGCCGGTAGAAGGCGTGTTTCATAATTTAGTGATAACACAAATTCATAAAGATTATGCAGGGCAGGCGCAAAAAGTAATGAACGCAATGTGGGGCGCCGGACAAATGATGTTCAATAAAATTTTAGTGATTACTGATGAGCAGGTTAAAATAACTGACTACCTGCGATTAGCTAAATATGTTTTTCAAAACCTCAATCCCGCAACGGATATTTATTTTTCACAAGGACCTATGGATGTTCTCGATCATAGCTGCAGCAAATTAGGTTTCGGTGGTAAAATGTGCATTGACGGAACTAAAAAATTTGAGGAAGAAATTGATGAGATGTACGATGTACGAAGTAAGATGTACGATATAAAAATTCGTGAGATTTTAAAAAACGCATTTTCAGAAATCAAGGAAGTGAATATTGATTTATTAAAAAATGAAATTCCGTGTTTGATAATTTCTGTGAAAAAAAATCGTGTCGGGCACATCAAAGAATTGCATCAGCAAATTTGCCAATCCACGACTCAAATTGAAAAAATAAAAATGATATTATACGTAGAACATACCGTTGATGCCAACGATCTTCCCGTTGCGTTATGGCGTTTTTGTAATAACCTCGATCCGAAAAGAGATAATGTTCTCTGTCAACTCTCGACAGTCGACGGTCAACGGTTTGCCTGCATAGGTTTTGACGGAACAAGAAAAACAAAAGAGTTTGATAACTTTCAGCGTGAATGGCCTAATATAATTGTTGCAGATGATGAAACGATCAAACGCGTGGATGAAAAATGGAATCAATTAAATATTGGCGTATTTATTTCATCTCCATCATTAAAATTTAAAGATCAGCTTTACGGAAAAGAAGCAACAGTTAATGATGAATGATAAATTATGAATGATGAATTGTGAACGTTTTTGAAAACTCATAATTCATAACTCATAATTCATAACTCATAATTTCATATCATGAACAAAATATTTCTTTTAATTGCTGCAACGTTAATATTTTCCTGCGCGGCGCAAGCTCAGCCAGGTGATTCTTCTAAAACATTATTATGGAAAATCTCCGGTAAAAATCTTACAAGACCATCTTATTTATTTGGCACGATGCATATTTTATGCGCCGACGATGCTGTGTTGAGTGATGGATTGAAAAAAGTTATAGCCGGTTGCAATGAAATTTTTTTCGAAATAGATCTAAGCGATATGACAGCGATGCTGAGCTCGCTCAAATATCTGCGCATGAACAATGAAACGAAACTATCCGACCTATTAAATGCTGATGATTATGCAAAAGTGAAATCTTATTTTACCAAACATGTTTCGATGCTGCCTTTCGGAATGCTCGAACGTTTCAAGCCACTCCTTATAAGCAGCATGATAGAAGAACAGGATATGGATTGCAAAAAAACCGATGGCATGGAAATGGAAATTATGAAAGAAGCGAATGGTTCAAACAAAAAAATAAACGGATTGGAAACTGTAGAATTCCAGGCGCAACTGTTCGATAGTATTCCTTATCAAAAACAAGCGCACGATCTTCTAAATTATATCGACAGCGCCGACGAATATTTTCAAACCATGAAAACATTAGTGCAGGTTTACAAAGAGCAGGACTTAAATAAAATTGATGAATTATCGCGCAAAGGAGATGTGACGGTAAATGATTACGTCGATCTTTTATTAAACAATCGAAATAAAAACTGGGTTAAACAAATGGACACATTGCTTCCTGCAAAATCCTTATTGTTTGCAGTTGGCGCCGCGCATTTGCCCGGCGAATACGGAGTGATTAATTTGCTTAGAAAAAATGGCTATACAGTTACACCTATGAAGAATTAAGTGCAACAAAATGTAGCCGAATGTTTTTTATTTTATGTAACCAGCGATAGAATATCTATTTAACATTCTTGCGTCGCACTCTTGTACTTTTCGTTCTCTATTCAGCCTTGTGTAACATCCTTTACTAAATGTTTCCTGCTGTATTAAAATCTTTCAAACGCACTGAAGAAAAAATCACTTTCTATTTTTGCATTTTCATCACTGTCGCTTCCATGCACTGCATTTTCACCAACGGAAGACGCATATAATTTCCGTATCGTTCCTTCCGCTGCTTTTGCCGGATCGGTTGCGCCGATTAAGGTTCTGAAATCCGCTACGGCATTATCTTTTTCAAGAATAGCTGCAATTATCGGCCCGCTGCTCATAAAATCCACAAGCTCCTGAAAAAATCCGCGCTCTTTATGAATCGCATAAAACTCGCCGGCTTTTTCAGCAGATAATTTTGTCAGCTTCAACCCAACTATTTTAAAACCAGCTTTAATTATTTGGTCAATAATAAGCCCTGAATATCCTTTTGAGTAAGCATCCGGCTTGATCATTGTAAAAGTTCTGTTGCTCATATTCTGTTTTTGGCACGCAAAGGTAATGGATAATGAACAATGAATAATTGACAATGAATAATAGATACGAGATTTTGGATAATGATTCACAATTCGCCATTCAATTTCCTAAACTGACTTTTATTACGCACCTTTGCAAACATTTTATGAAAAATATTGAGGAAATAATTCCATTACTTGACCAACCCAAAAAAATTGTCATCGTCATGCATCTCAAGCCAGACGCAGATGCTATGGGTTCTTCGCTCGGATTATTTCACTTCCTTATTCAATTTGGTCATTCAATAAATGTTGTTTGCCCGACTAATTGGGCCGATTGGTTAAAATGGATGCCGGGTTGCAATGATGTTATAGATTATGAATACAGTAACGAAAAGGCGAATAAAATTTTAGATGAAGCCGATTGGATTTTTTGCCTGGATTTTAATGCACTTGTTCGCGCAAGACATATAGCGCCAAAATTAAAAAAGCTGGCGGCAGTTAAAATTCTTATAGATCATCACCAGGAGCCGGAAACGGAAAACTTCACCTATGGAATAAGTGATACGCAAAAAAGTTCAACATCTGAAATGATTTATGATTTTATCGTTTCGTCCGGGCATGCTGAAAAAATAAATATTCCTGTAGCTGAATGTTTGTATGCAGGTGTGATGACAGATACAGGTTCCTTTCGTTTTCCTTCGGCAACAGCGTCTGTTCATCGAATGGTTGCAGCGCTGAAAGACGTGGGGCTTGAGCATACTAAAATTCATGAAGAATTATTTGATAATTTTTTAGAGAACCGGCTTCGTTTTTTTGGTCATGTTTTACTAAACCGGATGACGATTTATTACGAGTATAATGCTGCGTTGATATCTGTGCCGTGGAAAGATTTGGTTAAATATGAAATTAAAACCGGAGACACTGAAGGTCTCGTAAATTATCCTTTAACTATAAAAGGAATTAAACTCGTTGCACTCATTATCGATCGCGATGAAGAAATAAAATGTTCATTCAGGAGCAAGGATAATTTTGACGTAAATTCTTTTGCAAGAAAATATTTTGATGGCGGCGGCCATTTTAATGCTGCAGGCGGAAGAAGCAGCCGCACGCTGGAGCAAACAGTAAATCAGTTTATTTTTGCCATTAAAGAAAATCTGATACAATTACAACAATTATAAATTACAACAATGAAAAAAAGAGCATCTTATTTATTTGTTTTTTTAGCGTTCGCAGCATTATCGGCTTGTAATAACAGCGGATATAAAAAAACCAAAAGTGGTTTATTATACAAAATTATTTCTGACGGAAAAGGCAGTGTAGCAAAAAGAGGAGAATATCTTAAATTCAATATCGAACAAAAAGTGCACGACTCCGTTTTGTTTTCCTCAGATACTATGCCCTTGCCGGGATATGCAAGAGTTGATAGCGTTGGACCAGATTACAGGTTAGCAGAAATATTTCCAATGCTTAGAAAAGGAGATAGCGCAGTAGTTGTGCAAATTGCAGATAGTATTCAAAGAAAGTATCATCAACCGCTTCCTCCTTTCATTCATAAAACAGATAAACTTATTACAACGTTGAGAGTGATTGATCTTTTTGCCACCGATAGTTTATTTGTTAAAGACAGAAATAAATTAATCGAGATTGAAAAGCAAAAAGAAATTGCAGCTATACAGGATTATTTAAAGAAGAATAATATTACCGGCGTTCAGCAAACTGCTAAAGGCGATTTTTATTTGATCACAGAACATGGCAACGGACCAAAAGCAGATACCGGAAAGAAAGTTTCAGTAAGCTATAACGGTTATAGTTTCGACGGAAAATATTTTGATTCGAATATTGACAGCATGAAACAAATTCAAAAACATCCTCTCGATCCTTTTAGCTTTGTTCCCGGCCGCGGAGGTGCAATTCCCGGAATGCTTGATGTGGCAACTGAATTCCGCCAGGGAGATAAAGGGAAAATTTTTGTACCAGGTGTAATGGGCTACGGACAGCAAGGAGCCGGAAGCATTATAAAACCTTTCGAAAATTTAATTTTTGATATTGAAATAGACAGTGTTACTGTTGCGCCACCGCCTCAACCGAGAGGTATGCGCGGAATGCCGGGTATGCCTGGTTCAAGACTTCAGATGAATAGCAAGGGGCAGATTCAAATGCCGGCTAAGAAAAATAAATAGTAGGTTCGGTGTTAGGTAAAAGAGTTGAAAGATTGAATGGTTGAAAGATTGAGTAGTTGATGAATTTGGATTTTGCAATCAATTCAACCATTCAACATATCAACCTCCTGAGTATTCTACAAACAACTTAACCGCTTCCTTAGCTTCTTTAACATCATGCACACGCAAAATATTTGCGCCGTTCAGTAAAGCTATTGTATGCAAAACAGTGCTTCCGTTCAAAGCTTCATCTGTAGTTACTCCTAATGTTTTATAAATAGTTGACTTTCGCGAAATGCCCGCCAGCACTGGTCTTTCAAGCATTTTAAAAACCGGAAGGTTTTTTAATAATTCAAAATTGTGGTCTTTATTTTTTCCAAATCCAAATCCCGGATCAATAATCACATCATTAATTCCCGCTTTTTTACACGCATCAATTCTTTCAATAAAAAAATCAAAAATTTCTTTGATTACATTTTCATATGCAGGATTTTTTTGCATGGTTTGCGGAGTTCCTTTTATGTGCATGCATACGTATGGAACTTTTAATTTGCCAATAACTTGAAGCATATCCAAATCAAAATTTCCACCGCTGATATCATTGATCATTGAAGCGCCTGCAACAACAGATTCTTTTGCAACTAACGAATTAAAAGTGTCAACGGAAATAATCAAACCAGGAAATTTTTTATGCAGCAATTCAATTACAGGCATCAATCTTTTTAATTCTTCATCTGCGCTTAACTGTTGCGCTCCCGGTCTTGTACTTTGTGCGCCTATATCAATAATATCCGCTTCTTCATTAATAATTTTTTCAACCTGGCGCAATATATCCGGTTCATTGGTAAATCTGCTACCGGAATAAAATGAATCGGGCGTAATATTAATTATACCCATCACCAGCGGATTATTTATTTGAAGCAATTTTCCATTACAATTCAAAGTGAACATTGCGCGTTATCTTTACGTTTAGTTTCTCACAGATTTCCCGGATTTTCGCAAATCAAAATCTGTGGATATCCGTGTAATCTGTGAGAAAGAAATTTTTTAGTCCGAAACTATAATATTAGAATTCACAAATTAAATTGAAAATAGAAGAAATTCCGGTAATGAGCACAACTAACTCGCAATACGATAAAGAAGTTGAATCGTGCAAAGAAATTTTTATAAGAAAAACAAAAGATTACGGAACCTCGTGGCGCGTACTGCGCAATATTTCCATTGTTGACCAGATATTTATTAAAGCGCAACGCATAAAAACTGTTCAGGAAAAAATTTCGAAACGCGTTGACGATAATATTGCTGATGAATTTAAGGGAATAGTTAATTATGGAGTGATAGGTTTGATTCAATTGCAATTGAACAATGAATCGGTGGAAGATTTGCCTGTGAATCAAGTAGAAAAATTATTCAACGATAAAATCGGAGACGCAAAAAAAACAATGCTCGATAAAAATCATGATTATGGCGAAGCGTGGAAAGATATGAGCCAGCAGAGTTTTGTTGATTTGATTTTGATGAAATTGCTTCGCGTAAAACAAATTATTGCCAATGATGGCAAAACACTTATCAGCGAAGGTATAGACGCAAATTTTATAGATATCATTAATTACGCATTGTTCGCGCTAATATTAATTGATGAAGGAAAGCATGCGGGATAGTTTTGAGTTTATAGTTTGTAGTTTACAAGTTCTTTGCTTCCAAATGTATCATTAATTACAACAGATTAAATTTTGTAGACAAACTTACTTTCTCATAACTGTAAACTGAAAACCGTAAACTGAAAACTCAAAACTTAAAACTGAAAATTATTTCATGAAATATTTAATAAACATCAGCAGAATTATAGTTGGGATTCTTTTTATTTTTTCAGGATTGATAAAAGCAAACGATCCGCTCGGACTAAGTTATAAAATGGAAGAGTTTTTTGATGTCTGGCATTTTCATTTGCTTGATAATTACACTTTATTTTTTTCGATCGTTATGATCGTTTTTGAAATTGTGGCCGGCGTTGCCATTTTACTCGGCTGGCGCATGAAACTTTTCAGTTGGTTATTATTATTGTTGATAATTTTTTTTAGTTTTCTTACCGGCTATGCTTTTTTATCGGGCAAGATACATGAATGCGGATGTTTTGGTAATTGCATTCCGTTAACCGCAGGAGAGTCATTTGCAAAAGATTTGGTGTTGCTTGTGCTGATTCTTTTTTTATTCATTAACCAAAATAAAATAAAAACTTTTCTTTCGCCGCTTATTAATATCACAGTGCTTCTGCTCGTAACTGTTTTTTCTTTTTCAATTCAGTGGTATGTTTTACACCAGTTGCCGGTAATAGATTGTCTTCCGTATAAAATCGGAAATAATATTATTGATAAGATGAAACCGCCGCCGGGCGCAGTTCCGGACAGTTCTGTAATTTCTTTTATTTACGAAAAAGATGGCAAGCAAATTGAATTTACTGCAGATAAATTTCCGACGGATTTTAATGATTCATACAAATTCATAAAGCGATATGATAAATTAATAAGAAAAGGAAATGCCGAATCAGAAATAAAAGATTTTAATTTATTTACAGAATCCGGAAACGATACAACCTTAGCAATTTTGGAATTAAAGGGATATAAAATTTTTCTTTTTGCAAAAGAAATTCCTGAATCAGATCCATCATGGAATAAAGAATTCAGCGTTGTTCTTTCGCTGGCGCAAACAAAAAATATTCCTGTATTTATCATTACAGCTAATGACGTAGATGCAAAAAATTACCTGGAAAAGAATAATCTTCAGAATAAAATATCTTTTTTCAAGTGCGATGCAACTGCAATTAAAACTGCTGCAAGAGTAAACCCAACAATGTATTTGTTGAAGGATGCAAGTATTTTAAACAAATGGGGTTCCGGCGATTTTGAAAACTCCCTGGAAGAAATTAATGCTTTGCCGGTGCAGTGAGGAAGTCGGATGTCCGAAGTTGGAGGTCAGAAGTCGGAAGACAGAAGTTAGAAGACTGAAGTGAGAAGTTAGAAAAGAAAACAGAAATTAAAGACTTTCTAATTATCAATTCTCAATTATCCATTATCAATTCTCAATTATCAATTCTCAATTATCAATTCTCAATTATTTTATCACCACTTCCTTCACCACTTTTTCTCCCAATGCTTCATTCACGCGTTCAATAATTTTTTCTTTTTGATATAATAATTCCTCTTTGAGCGGAGCAACTGAAGTGCTTATGTAGAGCGTGTTTCCGCGGATCTCGATTTTTTCTGTATATCGCGCAATTGTTTTTCCCATTATTTTTTCCCAGGCATCTTCAACCTGGAAAGCCTGCATCGAACCTTTGAGTTTACTCTGGTTCAAAAATTGTTTTACTGCTTCTGCCAATGAATATTCTCCCATGATTCAAAGATAATGATTTGAAGAATGTTACATTTTAATTCCTGGATGAGAATAATCTTCTAAATTTAATCTTCTTTCAAAAATTAAATTATGAAAAAAATATTGCTTGCAATTTTTATTTTAGCAAATTCATTTTTTGTTTTTCCTCAAAGTAATTATTCTCCATCGCCGGAAAATTTACAGGCACGTAAATGGTTCGACAGCGCGCGCTTCGGCATGTTTATTCACTGGGGCGCTTTTAGCGTTCTGGGCGCAGGCGAGTGGGTGATGAACGATCGCAGCATCAAAGTGGATGACTATAAAAGATTGCTTAAATTTTTTAATCCGGTAGATTTTGATGCGCAAAAATGGGTGAGCACCGCAAAAGGCGCAGGTATGCAATACATCACTTTAATAACACGTCATCATGATGGTTTTAGCGATTGGGATACAAAACAGTCGGACTGGAAAATTACAAACACGCATTGGGGAAAAGACGCAGTAAAATTAATTGCAGATGAATGTCACAAACAGGGCATTAAACTTTTTATATACTACTCACTGTTAGATTGGTTTCGCGAAGATTATCCTCATGAAACCGGGCGAACCGGTCAGCATTCGGGCAGACAAGGTCATGGAGATTACGAACACTATTTGCAGTTCATGAAAAATCAGTTAACGGAACTGCTCACGAATTATGGAGAAATTGCGGGAGTTTGGTTTGATGGTTATTGGGATCAAACAGCGCCTGAAGGAGCTGTCGACCGCAGCTCACGCATTAACTGGAAGCTTGATGAAATTTATACTCTCATTCATAAACTGCAACCGCAATGTCTTATTGGCAACAACCATCATCTTACGCCATTTGCCGGAGAAGATTTTCAAATGTTTGAAAGAGATTTGCCGGGAGAAAATAAATCGGGTTTAAGTTTTCAGGAAGTTTCAAATAAAATGCCGCTGGAAACCTGTGAAACCATGAACGGTTCATGGGGTTTTAATATCACCGACAGAAATTATAAATCTGTAAAAGAATTAATTCAGTTATTGGTAAAAGATGCTGGCTTAGGTGCGAACCTTTTATTGAATATCGGGCCGATGCCTAACGGTGAAGTACAACCGGAGTTCACAGAACGTTTGAAAGCTATGGGTGAATGGTTAAAAATTAACGGAGAAACTATTTATGGAACGAGCGCGGGTTTTATCAGACCGCAAAATTGGGGAGCGGTAACGGAAAAAGGCAACAAGGTTTACTTGCATATTTTTAATGCAGGTGGCGATAAACTTTTTTTGAAAGTACCTTATAAAATAAGATCTGCTAAATTATTTGCTGTGGAAAAGCCTGTAAAATTTCAGTTGCTTGCAGATGGATATGTAATGATTGATTTGAAAAATATTCAAATGGATGAAACAGATACAATAGTGCAGCTGGATGTGCTAAAATAAAATTAGTGCAATGCTTTTAATACATTATTCACTATCATCAAAAACATGCCTGCAAAACTTAATAAAAAAAATCCTAACAATGTGATTTTTAAAAAAACTTTTGAATGTGAAGATTCTGGCGCGGAGAGATTGTCTTTCATGGTTTTATTTTTAAATATTGGATATGCTAAATTACTCTACAGTATTTTTTAAAGCAAGGAAAAACTACTAAGAACAATTACCAGTTTGCATCGTATTTCATGATGCATGGAAACACTGTTCTGCGGTTGCTGAATAAAGAACAAATTGTACAAGAGTGCGACGCAAGGATGCTTAATAGTAGTAAAAATGTTTGGGTCATATTTCTTTCCCATAATTTCTTACTTTCGTGAGCAGCCAAAAAAATATAATGTCCACCATTTTAATTATAGACGACGAAAAAGCCATTCGCAAAACATTAAGTGAAATTCTTTCTTACGAAGGATATAAAATTGATGAAGCCGGCGATGGCGAAGAAGGTTTAAAAAAGTTTCGCGAAGTTGAATATGATGTTATTCTTTGCGATATTAAAATGCCTAAAATTGATGGCATCGAATTTTTAGAAAAAGCAAAAGAATCAAATCCTGATGTGCCGATCATTATGATTTCCGGCCACGGCACAATTGAAACTGCTGTTGAAGCAGTGAAAAAAGGCGCGTACGATTATATTTCCAAACCGCCCGACTTAAATCGTTTGCTGATTACCATTCGCAATGCGATGGACAAAACAAGTTTGGTTGCAGAAACAAAAGTGCTCAAACGCAGAGTTAGTAAAGTGCAGGAAATGGTTGGCGCTTCGGCTCCAATTCATAAAATAAAAGAAACGATAGATAAGGTTGCGCCAACAGATGCGCGTGTTTTGATCACCGGCGAAAACGGAGTTGGAAAAGAATTGGTGGCGCGCTGGATTCACGAAAAAAGCAATCGTGCGGGTGGTGTTTTGGTGGAAGTGAATTGCGCGGCAATTCCCGGCGAGTTAATAGAAAGCGAATTATTTGGTCATGAAAAAGGGTCATTCACATCTGCACTAAAACAGCGAATCGGAAAATTTGAGCAGGCGAGCGGCGGCACGCTTTTTTTAGATGAGATAGGAGATATGAGTTTGAATGCACAGGCAAAAGTTTTGCGCGCGCTGCAGGAAGGAAAAATTACGCGCGTTGGCGGAGATAAAGATATTAGTGTTGACACACGCGTGATCACTGCCACCAATAAAGATTTGCTCAAAGAAGTGGAAGAAAAAAAATTCAGGCTTGATTTGTATCATCGGCTAAGTGTTATTATAATTCATGTTCCATCTCTTAATGAAAGAAAAGATGATATTCCTTTGCTTGTTGACAGGTTTTTATCTGACATCTGCACCGATTATGGCATCGCAAAAAAATCCATTGATGATGATGCAGTGAAAACTTTGCAGCAATATAACTGGACGGGTAATATCCGCGAACTGCGAAATGTTGTTGAACGACTTGTAATTCTTTCCGGAAAAGTTATCAAAGTTTCCGATGTAGAAAGTTATGTACTGCCGCAAAAATAAATTAGCCATTAGCTAATAGCTGATAGCTTTTTTTGTAACCGACATTTGTTCTGTCTTCATCATTCTTGCGTCGCACTCTTGTACTGTAAGCTCACTATTCAACTTCAGTTTCACTTTCGGCTATCAACCTCCAAACTAAAAACTATAAACTAAAAACTATAAACTAAATCAGTCTTCACATAGAATTATCAATTATCAATTGCCAATTATCAATTATCATGGTATTTTTGCCCAATTTTAAAATTGCATTCATGACTGCTCACCAGGTTTTTATTCTTATTCTCATCCAGATAATCATACTATTATTACCTGCTGTTGGTTTGGCAAAAATGTTTGAAAAAGCCGGAGTTCCCGCATGGAAAGCATTTGTTCCGTTTTATAATACTTGGATAATGCAAAAGCTGGGGCAGCGTCCGGTGCATTGGGTTTTTTGGCAACTCATACCTGTTGCTGGCTGGTTTATTTCTATGGGAATTTTTGTTGAGTTTGTAAAAACCTTTGGTAAGTTCCGCTTGTATGAGCATGCACTTTCCGCTCTTTTTCCCGTGTTTTATTTTCCTTATGTCGGATATAATAAAGATGATAAATTCTTAGGCCCCGAAGTTGTAAGAAAACATAAAAAAACAACCGCCCGCGAATGGATTGATGCAGGTGTTTTTGCAGTAGTGGCGGCAGTGCTTATCCGCACTTTTGTTTTTGAAGCCTATGTTATTCCAACTCCTTCAATGGAAAAAACTTTACTGGTTAATGATTTTCTTTTTGTAAGTAAATTCAGTTATGGTCCGCGTCTTCCAAACACACCATTAGCTTTGCCTTTCGTTCATCATTCCATTCCATTTACTAACGCCGACTCGTATGTAGAATGGATTAAAATTCCGTACACAAGATGGTTTCCATCACCCGTAAAAAGAAATGATGTAGTTGTTTTTAATTTTCCGGATGGAGATACAGTTATAAATCGCGACGGCTATCAATCCGAAAGAACTTATTATTGGGTATGCCGTTACGAAGTTGGAAATGGAGGACTCGATGCAGGAGCCGGAAATATTGATTCCGGAAGAAAAATTGTATTAAGCGATCCCGATGATTATCCGATTGTAATAAGACCGGTTGATAAAAAAGAAAATTATATCAAACGATGTGTTGGTGTGTCCGGCGATTCGATACAAATAAAAGATGAAGTAGTTTATATTAATGGAGAACGGCAAACCGAGCCACCAAACTCAGAACTGCATTATGTTGTAACAACCAACGGACAACAATTAGATGCGGATGTAATGAAAGAGCAATACAATCTTGATATTGATAAAGGAGATTACGCTGCAACAAACAGGCAAAATGAATTTACCATGCTGCTTACAGTTGCAGGCAAAGAAAAAATGATAAAGGCCGGAATTATAAAAAATATCCGGTTGGATTATAGTTATAACGGCGGCGGCGGCGGAGTTATGCCCTATGATAATCTTCATCATTGGTCGCGCGATAATTTTGGACCGGTTTGGATTCCCAAAAAAGGCGCAACAATAACACTCACCCCGGAAAATTATACG
The DNA here is from genome assembly GCA_963774065.1 of Chitinophagia bacterium. Lineage (GTDB taxonomy): Bacteria > Bacteroidota > Bacteroidia > Chitinophagales > Chitinophagaceae > Puia. The sequence goes on along the minus strand of CAVZDO010000002.1, from coordinate 70,591 downwards.
ATGTACGAACGGGCTATACGCACCTTTGAAAAAAATAAACTGGAATTTAAAAATGGCAATTTTTATATTAATGATAAAGAAACAAACCAGTACACTTTTAAAATGGATTATTACTGGATGATGGGCGATAACCGCCAGGATTCACAAGACTCGCGTTACTGGGGATTTGTTCCTGAAGATCATGTTGTGGGAAGCGCTTCACTGATATGGATGAGTGTTGATCACGGAATTCGCTGGAGTCGTTTGTTCAATAGAATAAGATAAGTAGTAAGTAGTGAGTCTGCGATCCATTAACTGCCATCTGTCAATTCTTAGGCATGAAAAAAAAACAGTTCGAATTTTCTTTCGATATTTATAATTCAATTGATGAACTCAATCTTGAGGATTCGATGTTATTACGCAAAGCGCAAAAAGCAACGGAATATTCTTATGCTCCATATTCAAAATTTCGCGTTGGCGCAGTTGCAAAATTATCTGATGGAAAAATAGTAAGCGGCGCTAACCAGGAAAATGCATCGTTCCCCGCCGGCATTTGCGCAGAGCGCGTTTTATTATCTTCTGTTTCTTCTTTACATTCCGATGCGCACATACAAACTATTGCAATCAGCTATAAAAATGAAAACGGAAAAAGCAATCACCCGGTTTCACCATGCGGAATTTGCAGACAGTCATTGCAGGAATATGAGCAACGAATGAAACACCCGGTACGACTCATTCTTGGCGGGATGGAAGGAGAAATTTATATCTTACCTAATGCTGCTATTTTATTGCCACTCGCATTTACAAGTGATGAATTGAAATAAATTTTTCAATTTTTAATCGTCTTATTAATTATTATTTACCATTACATTTTTCTAATTTTAAAAAATGAAACATTGGTTTATTGCGATATGCCTGCTCATATTTTTTTCATGTTCTAAAAAAAGCGGAAGTAGCCTGCCTTCAGTCTCGCTAAATAATGTGTTACAAAGCAGAGTGGATACTAATAGTGTTTTTCGTTTTAATCTCAGTTTAAATGCACCTGCTTCAAAACAAATAACTGTTCATTATGCAACAAAAGATGGAACTGCCGTTGCCAACAAAGATTATATCCCGGCATCAGGTTCTGTAACTATTAACGCCGGGCAATCGCAGGCATATGTTGATATTACTGTAACAGGAGACAGCTTGCGCCAGCCTTACCAGGAGTTTTATTTAGATTTTTCTAATCCTGTCAATTGTACTCTTGTTTCCGATGAAGCTATAGCAACGATACAAAATGACGGAACATATTTACCAACAGACAGCTCCGGTTACACATCACCGTTATCTTATTCCGGTTACACTTTGGTTTGGAGTGATGAATTCAATTCCAGTTCCATTAATACCAATAACTGGAATTTTGAAACCGGCGGCACAGGCTGGGGAAATAACGAGCTCGAAAATTATACTGCAAGAACACAAAATGCATTTCAGTCTTGCGGAAATTTAGTGATTGAAGCAAGAGCAGAAAATTATAACGGCAATAGTTATACGTCTGCAAGAATGACAACGCAAAACAAACAACAATTTGAGTATGGAAGAATAGATATACGCGCGAAGCTTCCCGTTGGAAAAGGAATTTGGCCTGCATTGTGGATGCTCGGAACAAATATTCCGCAGGTAGGATGGCCGGCATGTGGCGAAACGGATATTATGGAATTGATTGGCACATATCCGCAGGAAATTTTTGGAACGCTGCATTATGCAAACAGTGGCGGAGCTAATACAAGTATCGGAAGTAATTATTCTATAAACGCCGGCGATTTTTCACAGCAATTTCATGTGTTCAGTCTAATCTGGAAACAGGACAGCATTTCTTTGCTCGTTGATGATCAAACTTATCTTAGTGCAAGTTCGCAAGATATAACAAGCGGCAGCTGGCCTTTCAACAGCACTTCATTTTTTATTTTTAATGTTGCTGTGGGTGGCGACTGGCCTGGCTCTCCGGATGGAACCACTGTTTTTCCCGAACATATGTTTGTAGATTATGTCAGAGTGTTTCAATAACATTTCTAAATAAAATGTTTATATTGAATTAATTTCTTCACAACCTAAAACCAAAACCGTATGGCTCAAACTTTAACTGCACCATCGTTACCATCGCAACGTTTATATTCTCTAGACGCACTTCGCGGCTTTGATATGTTTTGGATAATGGGCGCTGAAGAAATTGTTCACGGAATGGCCGACACAACCGGCTCATCTTTTTGGCAGGGCTTTTCAAATCAATTAACGCATCCTGCGTGGAATGGATTTCATCTTTACGATCTCATCTTCCCGCTTTTTCTTTTTATTGCAGGTGTTGCCACACCATATTCTGTAGGAAGAGAATTGGAGAAAGGCGCATCAAAACAAAAAATATTATTGCGTGTGATAAGAAGAGGATTGATTTTAGTTTTATTAGGCATTATTTATAATAATGGATTGCATCTTCGCCCGTTTTCTGAAATCCGCTTTGGCAGCGTACTTGGGCGCATCGGGCTTGCGTATATGTTTGCAAATATTATTGCTTTGTACACAAATAAAATCGGGCAAATAATTTGGTTTTGCGCATTGCTTATAGGTTATTGGCTGATGTTGAAATTTACATCAGCGCCCGGTTTTCCGCGCGGAGATTTAACCATGCAAGGAAATTTCGCATCGTATATAGATCGTTCAGTAATTCCGGGTCATCTGTATTTAGGTATTCATGATCCCGAAGGTTTGGTTTCAACAATTCCTGCAATTGGTACAGGATTGCTCGGAATAATCACCGGAACTTTTTTGAAAAATAACCCGATGCAGCAAGCACAGAAAGTTATACGGTTATTTGTTGGCGGAATAATTTTTCTTGCACTCGCACAACTTTGGAATTTAGATTTTCCGATTAATAAAAACCTTTGGACAAGTTCATTTGTTCTCCAGGTTGGTGGATTGAGTTTGATATTGCTTTCCATATTTTATTATATCATTGATGTACTCGGATATAAAAAATGGGCGTTTTTTTTCAGGGTTATAGGAATGAATTCAATTCTCATTTATATGTCTGGTCATTTTATTGATTGGGATTATACTACTAATGGTTTTTTTAAATGGGTTGGCCAGTTAGTTGGTGATCCGTGGAGCGTTGTGGTAATGGCGTGCTTGTATGTTTTTGTAAAATGGGCTTTTCTTTATTTCATGTATAAAAAGAAAGTTTTTTTGAGAGTGTGAGGAAGAGGTATGAAGTGTGAAGTATGAAGTATGAAGTATGAAGTATGAAGTATGAAAAACTATTAAATGCAAAGGTATTTGAGAATTTAAGCAACTCCAAACTCAAAACTATTATAAACTGATCAATTGATATTTAACATTCAACTCAGCGAGATGTTGATTAATTCTTTCATCATGTGTGTCGGTGATAAAAACCTGTCCGCTGTTTTGAATGCAAACGCGATGCAATAAATTGTACATTCTTTCTGCGTCTAATTTTTCAAAAACATCATCGAGCAATAAAATCGGTGCAAATTCTTTTTGGTGATTTAATATTTCAAATTCCGCAAGTTTTAATGCAAACAATAAACTTTTGCGTTGGCCTTGTGACGCAATATTTTTGAAAAGTTGATTGCTTAACATTACTTCAATATCGTCCTTATGAATACCTGCATTAGTTCTTTGCAGCATCATATCTTTTTCCCGGAATTGTTTTAATAATTCTGCGAAAGAATTTTGAACTAACTGGCTATAGTATGTAATTTCTATTGGTTCATCATTTCCTGCAATTTCGTTGTACAGTTTTTTTATTAATGGCAATAAATTTTGCAATAATGATGAGCGCTTTTCAAAAATATAATTTCCGGTAGTGCAGAGTTGTTCGTTATAAACCTGCAACAAATGCGCGTCATAGGTCTTTGTTTCGGCGATTGATTTTAGAAAACTATTTCTTTGTTGCAAAATGCGGTTATATTCCATCAGGCTTTGCAAATATTTTGCATCAAGCTGGCAAATTAAACCATCTAAAAAGCGACGGCGTTCTTCGCTGCCATCCGTTATTATCTGCACATCATCCGGCGCAATGACAACGCATGGAAATTTTCCGATGTGATGAGAAAATTTTTCGTAATAATTATCATTAACAGAAAATTCTTTCTTTCCCGTTTCTCTCAGAATGCAAATTGCTTTTTGCGATTCATCATTCAATGCAAATTCACCTTCGATGCGAAATCCCTGCAAACCATGTTGCGCATTTTGCTGATCGGATTTTGAAAAATAACTTTTGGTGAAACATAAATAATAAATGGCATCAAGTAAATTGGTTTTACCAACGCCGTTTTTTCCACTTATGCAAACGATTCTTTCAGTAAATGCAAATGACGATTGCAAATAATTTTTGAACTGAACCAGCGATATGTTTTTTAATTGAAACAATAAGAAGATTTTAATTATCGCAAGATAACAGTTAGTTTGAATTTTAGAATTTGAACCTAAAGCTGAATAGAATTGTTGCCGTACAAGAGTGCGACGCAACGATGCTTAATAGAATTCCAATGCCGGTTACATAAATAAGGATTAAGAAAAATTGTTCGGTTACCTTATACCTTAAACCTTACACCTTATTTCTTGTGCCTTTCCATCCATACCCTTATCTTTGCACACTCAAATTTTAGCAAAGTGGCTTCTAAATTCTCCAAGGAAACTTATTTGTACTGGTATGAGTTGATGCAGCTCATCCGCCAGTTTGAATTAATGGCAGAGGAAAAATATAAAATGGAAGGAAAAATCCGCGGGTTTTTTCATGCCTATGTAGGGCAGGAAGCAATTGCCGCCGGATGCATGACGGCTACGCGTCCCGATGATCCTTTCATAACCGGCTATCGCGATCACGGGCTGGCTTTATCCAAAGGAGTGAGTGCAAATGCATGCATGGCCGAGCTATACGGCAAATCAACCGGTGTAGCGAAAGGAAAAGGCGGCAGCATGCACTTTTTTGGAATTAAAGAAAGATTTTTTGGAGGTCATGGAATTGTGGGCGGACAAATAGGCGTTGGCGCCGGAATAGCTTTTGCAGAAAAATATAAAGGAACTACAAATGCTACCTTAACTTTTTTTGGAGATGGCGCCGCGCGACAGGGTGTTTTACACGAAACTTTTAACCTTGCGATGTTGTGGAAATTGCCTGTTGTTTTTATTTGTGAGAATAATAATTACGCAATGGGAACTTCTGTTGAAAGAAGCTCGAACGTTGTGGATATTTATAAACTTGCTGAGGCCTATGAAATGCCCGGCGACTCTGTTGATGGAATGAGTCCCGAAGCAGTTCATGAAGGTGTTAGTCGTGCGGTGAAACGCGCGCGAGATGGCGAAGGTCCGACATTGCTTGAAATAAAAACGTACAGGTATAAAGGACATTCAATTTCAGATCCGCAAAAATATCGTTCAAAAGAAGAAGTGGATGAGTACAAACATCGTGATCCGATTCAGCAGGTGCTTGAAACCATTCTTGCAAAAAAATTTGCAACGCAGGAAGAAATTGATGCAATTAATAATCGTGTAGCGGATACCGTTGCGCAGTCTGTGAAATTTGCCGAAGAATCTCCATTTCCGGATGACAGCGAAGTGTTGAAAGATATTTATATGGATAAGAATTATCCGTTTATTGTTGATTGATGAATTTGAAAATTTGAAGATGTGAAAATGTGGAAATGAATACAGCTGCCAGCTAATGGCTAAAAGCTAACAGCTGACAGTAACATATAACCGAAAATAAATAAATCGTAAATCATAATTCGTAAATCGTAAATAAGAATATGTCCGAAATAAAACAGCCTGCTCATCTGGAAAATGAAATTAATTTAGTTGACCGCGCACAACAATTCTGGGGAAAATTCGGTAAGCAATTAACCTATGGTATTTCCGCGGTGATACTTGTCATTGCGGCATTTTTGGCGTACAAATACATAGTGCAGGAACCTAATGAGAAAAAAGCCGAAGACGCAATGTTCCAGGCTGAGCAATATTATAGAATGGATTCTGTAAAACTTGCATTGAATGGAGATAATATTAACGCGGGTTTTGCGAAAATAATTTCTAAATACAGCGGCACCAAAGCCGCCAACCTCGCTAAATTTTATGCGGGCAGTTGTTATCTTAAACTTGGCGATTTTAATAACGCAGTGAAATATCTTAAAGATTTTAGCACTTCTGCTTACCAGGTGCAGGCGCGCGCTTATGGAATGCTTGGCGATGCCTATTCTGAATTAAATAAAAAAGAAGAAGCGATTGAGGAGTATAAAAAAGCAGGAACGCTTTCTGATAAGGATGATGTGATTTCACCGGAATATCTTTTTCGTGCAGGGTATTTGTATGAAAGCATCGGCAAAACAAAAGAGGCGATTGAAATGTACCAGATGATAAAAGATAAATATCCGGGCTCGCAAAGAGGACAGGATATTGATAAGTATTTGGGAAGACTGGGTGTTTTTAAATAAGATATAAAAGGCAAGATGCGAGGCACAAGCCTTATGTGCAGCAATTAAAAATATTTGATACTTTTCTTGTTCCTTGAATCTTGCACCTCGAAACTTTATACGATGGCAGAAATAAGCAACAGCAAATTATTAAAAACATCAGGCATCCAAAATAAACAGGATGCCTGTGTTGTTATTGTGCGCACGGAATGGAACGCTGCTATTGTTGATGAACTGGAAAATGGCTGCAAAAAAAAATTGACTGAATCCGGAATTAAAAAAATACAAATCATCACCGTTCCCGGCGCATTTGAAATTGCTTTTTCTATAAAAAAATATTGGGAGAAAAATAAATATTCTAAAAGGAAACCTGATGCATTTATTGCTTTGGGTTGCGTGCTTCGTGGAGACACACCGCATTTTGATTACGTATGCAAAGCCGTAACAGATGGTGTTGTTCAATTAAATTTAATGTTGCCGGCGCCAACAATTTTTGGAGTGCTTACTGTAGATAATCAGCAGCAGGCTGATGAACGCATCGGCGGAAAGCACGGACACAAAGGAGAAGAAGCCGCTATCACTGCATTGAAAATGATTTCTTTTGTTCAGTCGTTAAAGAAGTAAATTATTTTGCAACTCATTTTATGAACGTCCAAATCTTTATACCTTGTTTTGTTGACCAGCTATATCCGCAAACTGCGTTTAACATGATAAAGGTTTTGGAAAAAGTTGGTTGCAAAGTTGAATACAATCCAAATCAAACTTGTTGCGGACAACCGGCTTTCAACGCAGGTTTTTGGAAAGAGGCAAAAGATGTTTGTTCAAAATTTATTAAAGATTTTTCCGGCAGTGAATATATAATTTCTCCGAGCGCTTCATGTACAGGTTTCGTGAGAAATTATTATCAAAAATTATTTGATAACAGTTCGCTGCATAATGAAGTAAAAGAGCTGCAAAAAAATGTGTACGAGTTTTCCGAATTTTTAATTAATGTTTTGCATGTAGAAGATGTGGGCGCAAAGTTTCAGGCAAAAGCAACTTATCATGATTCATGCGCAGGTTTGCGTGAATGCAAAATAAAACAGGAGCCAAGAAAATTATTATCGAATGTGAAAGGTCTGGAGTTGATTGAAATGAATGAAGTGGAAACTTGTTGTGGTTTCGGAGGAACGTTCGCAGTGAAATTTGAATCTATTTCTATTGCTATGGCTGAGCAAAAAGTGGATAACGCATTAAAAACGGGCGCCGATTATATTATTTCTACAGATTTATCCTGTCTCATGCATTTGGATGGCTACATCCGCAAAAAAGAATATGAACTTAAAACAATGCATATAGCTGATGTGCTCGCCAATTTTTCTTAGGTGGCAATAAAAAAACCATCTGCTATGCAGAAGCATACAGATGGCTGAACCCTTAAAACAACCTGTCGCAAGAGTTAAATACAATAAAAAACAGTTCCCTTAATCTATATACGCGAAAAAATGTGATATGGATGGCAGCGAATAAGTTTTTTTATTACAAACCAGAATAATAGTCGTAGCCTCTTTCAAACCAATAATCGGGCGGGCGTTCGTTGCTGAAAAAAATAGTTCCGATTCGTTTAATATTTTTGATTCCGTATTTAACAGGAATAATTAACCGCAGAGGATAACCCTGGTTCATTGGCAAAGGCTGCCTGTTCATTTCATAACACAATAATGTTTGCGGATGAATTGCACTCGCCATATCAATGCCAACATAATATGCGCCATCGGGTGTCGATAAGCCAACGTATTGCATGTTCGATTCATTTTCGAGGTGATAATATTTTACAAAATCAGAAAATTTTGCGCCACCCCACCATGTAATCTGGCTCCAGCCTTCGATGCATTTAAAATTGAAAATAATTTCTGTCTTAGGTAATTTCTTTATGTCGTCTAAAGTAAAAAAAAGTGTATCGCCATTATTTTTTATCACCTGCAATTTCCATTTGGCGGGATCAAAATTATTTCCCATGCCGATATTTCCATTTACACGAACTCTTTTTGCAGCTTCAGCAATGGTATAGGTCTTTGCAAGATGGTTTGGACTTAAAGTTTTGTTGAATATTTTTTCATTAGCATTAAGAATAGCGCGCAATGGTTTTTGAATTGCACCAGCCATATTACTTTCCATAGGTTGATTCCACAAAAATTTCCATGCGCCGATGCCTGTAGCGATAAGAAGAAAAAAGAAAAAGAAAGATATGAATGTTTTCTTCCTGATAATTTCTTCAACAGAAAGTTTTGCATTGCTGACAAATAAATTTTTTAAAAACTTTTTCATACAGAAATTTTTTCATTATCATCCTTCACCACTTCAAAACCTGTTACCACACTTCTAAAATTATTCCATCCTGCAAGTATAACCTGCACTATATGCACAATAAAAAATAATGAATAGCCAATTGTCAATGCAAAATGAAGAATGCGCGCAAACGCGTATCCGCCCATTAAATCGCAAAGCCACCATAATTGCACCGGTTTATAAATTGCTAACCCGGTAAGAATAGAACCGAATCCCATTACGATGATTGCGCTGTATGCAATTCTTTGCGCAGCATTATATTTTTTTTGTGGCGGCGCAGTTTTTCGCAAATGCAGATCGTGCAAAACTACAAACCATGCTTCTTTAAATGAATGCCGGTTTGGAACAAGCTCACGCCACTCACCAGAAATAATTGTGTACAGTACGTAAAAAAAACCATTTACAAAAAACAACCACATAAACACAAAATGAAAAGCCATTCCTTCTGCTAATTTGTAATTAAGATGGAGCGCATCATAAAAAGATTGCGGAAAGAATTTTAAAATTGTTGTGTTGCCCCATCCGAGTTTGTACACATCGTTGGCCCAATAAATTAATAATCCGCTCCAGGTCATCACAATCAATATGGGAAAATTAATCCAATGAAACCAGCGCATCCACAACGGATGCTTCTTCACCATTTTTTTCATAGCTGATAATTTCTTTGCAAATAAATTTTGCCACGACAATTTACAAATTATTACAAACAAAAAACCGGTAAATAAATTACCGGCTTTTATAACACTCTCAGGATATAACCAAAACTAACTTTTCGGAAGTAACACATGATTGATTACATGAATCACACCGTTACTTTGATAAACATCTTTAATGGTAACAGTTGCCATTCCGCCATTTTCATCTTTCAAAATAATTTTACTTCCTTTCATCATAGCCCACAATTTTCCGCCTGCAACTGTTTTTAATTCGGCGGTGCCATTGCCTGCTTTAATTAAAGCCGCAATTTCTTTCGAGCCCAATCTGCCGGCTACAACATGATAAGTAAGAATGCCAGCAAGCTTTTCTTTGTTCTCGGGTTTGAGTAAGCTTTCAACAGTTCCGTTTGGTAACATATTGAATGCTTCGTTAGTTGGAGCAAACACGGTGAAGGGTCCGGCGCTTTCTAAAGTTTCAACTAATCCTGCAGCTTTTACAGCGGCAACCAATGTGGTATGATCTTTTGAATTAACTGCATTTTCAACAATATTTTTTGACGGATACATTGGAGCGCCGCCAACTTCAACGGTTTTTTCCATTTGTGCAAATGAAAAATTAAGTGCGAATACGGATAGTACAAGTGTAGATAGAAATTTAATTGATTTCATAATAATTTTTTTTAACAATTTTTAAGATTAACAACAGATCGTTGCATGTAAACAACAAAAACACATACGACAAGAGATCAGAAGTTGGATTTAAAAAAGAAAAAAATTTTTTTGATGTTGCAAAAAGGTTAATGAAATTTACATCTCTAACATCGTAAATCTTAAATCTAAAATCATCATGGCATATTGGTTAGTAAAATCAGAACCTTCGACTTATAGTTTTGAGCAATTGCAAAAAGATAAGCAAACTACCTGGGATGGTGTTCGCAATTACGCAGCGCGCATTCATTTAAAAGCTATGAAAAAAGGAGATGAAGTTTTTTTCTATCACAGCAATGAAGGATTGGATATTGTTGGCATTGCAAAAGTTTCAAAAGAATTTTTCCAGGATCCGACAACAGATGACGATGCTTGGGTTGCTGTTGAACTAAAGCCATATAAAAAATTAAAGAATCCTGTTTCGCTCGAAACAATAAAAAAAGATAAGCGACTTTCCAATATGGCGCTCGTGCGCATCGGAAGATTATCTGTGCAACCTGTTTCAGATAAAGAACACGATGTGATTTTGGAATTAGCAGGAGAGAAGTGAATGAGCTAATGTGAAAATATGAAAATGTGAAAATGGCGCAATTGCTGCAGTGCCTTTGTCATTGCCTGGTCAATAACAGTAATGCATAGCCGAAGATCATCAGCGCTCAATAGAATTCCAACTGTACAAGAGTGCGACGCAACGGCCGTTTAATAGTAGATCAATCGCCCTGGTACAAAATTTCAATTAACTTTAAAATAATTTCTGAATTTATTCCAGGTGAATCAAATAAATCATGGTTCAGACGTTAAAGAAACTTGTTGTTCTTTCTGGCGCAGGAATCAGTGCGGAGAGCGGATTAAAAACTTTTCGCGACAGCGATGGTTTGTGGGAAGGCTATGAAGTTACAGAAGTGGCGACGCCGCGCGCATGGAAAAAAAATCCGCAGCTCGTTTTGGATTTTTATAACATGCGCCGCAAAAATGTGCTGGATGCAAAACCTAATGCCGCACATTTTGGATTTGCCGATTTAGAAAAAAATTTTGATGTGCATATCATCACACAAAATATTGATGATTTGCACGAACGTGCCGGCTCAACAAAAGTTATGCATTTACACGGTGAGATTTTTAAAATGCGCAGCGAACATGACACAGGACTCATTTACGAAATAAAATCGGATATGAAATTGGGAGATATGGCTGATGATGGAATGCAACTGCGCCCGAATATTGTTTGGTTTGAAGAACCTGTTCCGATGATCGAAGCTGCGATTGATGTGGTGAGAAGCGCGGATATTTTTGTTGTTGTCGGAACTTCGCTGGTTGTTTACCCTGCGGCAGGATTAATAAATTACGCGCCTGCGTTCATTTCAAAATTTATTATTGATAAACGCATTCCATATACTTCATCGTTGCAAAATATTACGGCAATTGAAAAACCTGCGTCGGAAGGAGTGGAGGAACTGAAATTAATTTTGCAAAATTCTCATCTTTAAATTTTCGGTAACAAACAGTTGTTTATCATTGCACAAATTGCCGGTGATGAAATGTTTTATAGCTGGAGTATTTATTGTGATGATTCCTTGTTTTGCATTAACACAAACGGATCCGAGTTTGCAAAAATTAAAAACATTTTCAGAAAAATATTTTCCGCGCGGTTACGATTCTTCATTGAATTATATAAGTCTGCAACCCGGCGGCAACCTGCATTATTTGTATCCGCTTTATCAATTGTATAAGCAATCAAACAAATTCAAAACCATACTGGGTAACGATTATTATAATGAGTTAAGCAATGCCGTTTCTTTTACGGAAGATTATCATAGCGTGCTGGAATATGAACAGGAAGGCTATGAAGGTGTTGATGAAGTATCTGAAAAAAATATTCAGAAAACCGTCAACGAATTAAAAAATATTCAGCATGTGGATGCGAGAAGATATATTTCTTTTCTTGCCAAAGATTTTAAAGTAATAATGCTTAATGAAGCGCAGTCGAAAGCATTGCACCGGGTATTTGCAATATCGCTGCTCGAAGAATTATACAACAAAGGATTTCATTATCTCGCAATGGAAATGCTGAATAATTATTCCAATCATTCGCTCAATAAACTTACCATCAACAGCGGTTATTACACTGCAGAACCTATAGCGGGAGAATTAATAAGGAGAGCATTAGAGATTGGTTACACTTTGGTTTCTTATGAAGATACTGCTGCATTAAGCGAACATCATACACCTACTGAACGCGATTCCATCCAGGCAAAAAATATTTATGATGTTATAAAAAATGATCCTTCCGCAAAAATTTTTGTTTACGCGAGCTATGGGCATATAGCTGAAAAATCTTCTGATTCAAATTATGTTCCGATGGCTATAGCGTTCAAAAAAATTTCCGGAATTGATCCGTTAACAATTAATCAAACGGATATGAGCGAAGGAAGCAGTTTCGGTTATGGTAACGCGTTATATAAAGCGTACACGCAAAAATATTTGCTTGCGTCTTCTTCCGTTGCGATGATCAATAATGAGCCGGTAAATATCACCAACAATAATAGCTATGATGTCAGCGTCATTCATCCGCCAACAGCTTATCGCGATGGACGGGCTCAATGGCTTTCTCTTTACGGGTTGCGACAAGGAGTTTACATCAATCCAAATAATAAAGATGTTTTTTTAGTGCAGGCATATTATAAAACAGAAGCGGATGAATATAGTCCCGGAAAAATTGTTCCTGCCGATCAAAGTTATATTCCCACCAACAAAGGAAATTATTTATTGTATTTGCGAAAAGGAAAGTACGTAGTTATATACAGAAATGCGGGTTATCATCTTATTGGCAAATTAAATATTGATGTAGAGTGAGAGCAATGAGCGATTTTAGATGTACGATGTACGATTTCTTAGTTTCGGGTATGCATTGCTGTTAGCATCATTGTTCTTTGTTCATTATTCATTGTTATTTTGTTCCCTGCATTTGTTCTCTATTGATCATCCTTGCGTCGCACTCTTGTACTGCAACAATTCTATTCAGCTTCAGTCTTACAAATTCAGGTTTCACTGCATTTTTCACATTTTCATATTTCCACATTATCAATTATCTATTATCAATTCTCTAAAAGTTATTCCATGATTTTTTAACTCATCAAGAACGGGTTCATAAATTTCCGGTAAAATGGGGATATGCATTCCCGTTAGTTTTATTTCATTTTGTAAAATAAGTTTGGCGGCAATTCCCAACGGCAAGCCAACAGTTTTTGCCATTGCAGTTCTGATATTATTTTCTCCTTTTACTATTAAACTGCTTTTGATTGTATGTTTTTCATTTTGCATTTCGTATTCTAATTCGTGCAGCATTACGATCATATCTTTATCGGCAGGCTGCATAGCTAATTTTGTTTCCAGCAAAAACTGCAGAATTTCTGCCGATGTTTTTGCCGACGCCGGAACTTCTTTCTCATCAAAAAATCCAAGATATTCAAACTGATTTTTATTTTTTTCTGTGAGGTAAGGAATGATTGACGACGACCATTCTTTAAAAGTTAATTTATAGGTGTTAACATTTTTTTTATTGTCGGTTAATCCTGCAGATACAATGTATTTCCATCCATTGCAAAATGCAGGGTATCGCAAAGTTGTTCTTATAAAAGTGTCCGGGTTATCTAATTTGTATAGGTCGATATAATGTAATGAATTCCGGTTTGGATAATAAGCAAGTTCTCCGACGCTATCAATCTGAACAGTCTTGCAATCATCAAATAATTTTTCGTACGGAATATTTTTTATTTCTCCGTTCTCTTTATATATCGCGCCGGAAACACCCGCCAGCGCTACGTTTTGCGGGTTCCAACTTATTTTATAATGCCAAGGATTGTTATCACTTTCTGGCGCAACCAAACCTCCGGTATGCGATTTGAATGAAGTTATCTTTCCATTTTCTTTTTTAATTTTTGTTACCAATTGCATTACACTCATGTGGTCAATGCCCGGATCCAATCCCATCTCGCATAAAAACAATAATTTATTTTCGTTTATTTCCTGTTCGAGTTTTTTAATATTATCATCGAGGTAAGAAGCGGTGAGCAAATTCTTTTTAAATTCAATGCAATCTTTCGCAATTAAATAATGAAGACTTGGCGGCAATAATGAAATGACTATATCGGAATTTTGAACAAGTAATTTACGTGCAGTTTCATTTTCTATATTAATTGCAACGGCATTAGCATGTAAAGCATTTCCGATTTTTGACTGAATCAATTCAAGATTATTGTCGGCAACCGTTAGTTGCCAGTTTAGTTTCTGAATTTCGTTGCAAAGATATTCGATAAGATAAGTTGCAGATTTGCCGGCGCCAAATAATAAAATGTTTTTCATGAAAGAATTGAAACGGAAAGATAATAAAACGTAAATAAAAACGGCTGACTTTAAAAGCCAGCCGTTTTACATAAACCGTCCTTATATTTATTTTCAAAAGCTTCTAAGGTATCATTTGATAAACATATTCCACAAACCGGGAAGAACAGATAAATTCAAATTTCCGTTTTTAACGGTCGTATTTACCGAATCATGAGCGGAAACCTGGAAAACATTTTTTACATTTTTCGGAATCGGAGTCTGGGATTTAGTCGGTGAACTGCGTAAAATTCTCGCTGAGTGCATGCCTATTATTGCTATCAGCAACATACAAAGTTGAGCATATCCATTTTTCATGATTCTTTGGCTGAGTTTCGATACAAAATAAAAATAAAGGAATAATGGATTTAACGGGTGGCACACTTTTATAGTTCAAGTAATATGCCAATGAAATGGAATGTGGAAAAATCAGAGGTAATTTTTGCAAACTGGTTGTTAATCAGTTTGAGTAAGAAAGCCCGGATTCTTTTGAATTAATAAGAACAAGTTTGTATTGCACTTTAATTCCGCGCGGACTTTTTGGAGCTTCCTGCATTAAAGCAGAACCTGCGCCAATGTTATGAAAATAAATATTTTCAGTTTTAAATATTTTTTTGTTAGCCTGGATGTATTGCACTTCAACAACAACAAGATCGAGCGGATAGATCGAGTGATTACTAACGGTTATCTGTAAGTTAGAAATACCTCCGAATGTTCCAACGGTATAATTACTTGCAGTTAGTGCAACCATATCTGCAATATTTGTTTTCAGAGCAACTTTATCTGAAATTTCATCGGTACGATGTGTTGCTGATCTGTGAGTAATTCCCGAAGCGTCAGAATCCACAGTGGACGCTTCTTCCTGCGCGGGTACAGGAATTTTTTTAGGCAGAATAGGTTTTGGTTTTTGGTGTATTTTTTTATTCAGATCGACAGCTGCATTTTTATTGTCAGTTTGTGCTGATGTTTGCGATGTAATATTCGTATTTTTTTCCGGAGTTGTTTTTTCCTGTTGTGTAGCTATATCGGATTGCTGATTTGCGGGCTGATTATTTTGGTTGCTGTCTGCCGGCTTATTTGAAACCGGAATGGCTGATGTGTTGGATTGATTTTCTTTTGCGGGTTGATTATTAGCAGTAACCGGCGCTTGCTTAACCTGTTCGTTATTTTTTTCGATTGAAAGAGATGCGTTTTTATTTAGCAACATGCCAATTAAAATTCCCGAACCTAATAAAGCCACGATTCCAAAAGTTATTAATATAGGCTTCAGTATTTTATTACCGGCTAATGGTTTACCCTGTTGCCTTTTTTCTACATTTTGATTCTTTTGCACCACATCAGTTTGAAGAAATTCATTCCCAAATGCGCTTTCTTTCACAAATTTTTCTTCACTGTAAATTTTTTCCTGTGCAGGTTGATATTTTATTTCTTCAGAAATATTTTTTTTAATAGACGGAGCAGGCGTGGAGAGCGATGCAGCAGTTCTTGCAGGTAACGTTACATAAACCTTTTCGCTTTCGCCGCGGGAAATATTTACGTATTGCTTTTCAACAATTGCAGGCTTAGGTTCTTCTCTTGCCTGCGGTATTTCTTTTTGAACAACCGTGGAATTTTTATTTTCAGCAGGAGGTCTTTTGTAAAAGCGATCGAAAGGTTGTTCTTCAACAACGGGAGCAAATGCTTTCAATTCTTCAATTTCGGAAGGATAACGCCATGCGGCGCTTTTTCCTTCAACCCAAACTAAATCATAAGCCTTGAAGCCTTTTTGTTTTAGCTCATCTAAAGTAAGGGGTCCAAATTGTTTATTGTCGCGTAGCAAAAGGTAAGTAGCCATTCATTCAGGTTAAAATAAAAAAATATTTCAACTCTTCATCGTACGGATTGATTATCCTACTAACGTCAAATTTACTTTCTATTTTGTGAAAGCTTAGTTATAAATTCAATGCACGTAAGGCTTAACGCAAAATTAAAGAAATCTGTCTTTTCAAAAATTATTTGTTTTGGATTGAATTTGGAATGATGGGTTTAACAAGCAGATTTGCTAATTTTCGCAATCTTACCGAAATTAGTTTTTTGATCACTTACCTTTCTCATAAAATTTTTAAAAAATGGACTCCGCGATTCAGGAAAAAATAGATACATGGTTGAATGGCAATTACGACCAGGCAACCAAAGATGAAATAATAAAATTGCAAAAAGATAATCCCGCTGAATTAACCGAAAGCTTTTATAAAAATCTTGAATTCGGAACCGGAGGTCTGCGCGGAATCATGGGCGTTGGCACCAACCGCATGAATAAATATACTGTTGGCATGGCAACGCAGGGCTATGCAAATTATCTCAGGCAATCATTTCCAACGCAAACAAAAGTTGCCATAGCTTATGACAGCCGCAACAACAGCCGGTTTTTTGCAGAAACTGCTGCAAAAGTTTTTGCTTCCAATGGCATAAGAGTTTTTTTGTTTCAATCGCTACGACCTACGCCGGAACTGAGTTTCACCATTCGCCAACTTGGTTGCCAGGGTGGAGTTGTTTGCACTGCTTCGCACAATCCGAAAGAATATAATGGATACAAAGCTTATTGGAACGACGGTGGTCAGCTAGTTCCGCCGCACGATGAAAATGTAATAAAGGAAGTGGAAAAAATCGCTTCGGTTGATGAAGTGAAATGGGCCGGCGGAGAAAGTAATATTACAATTATCGGAAAAGAAATTGATGAAGCATACATGGGTATGGTAATGGGTTTGTCTGTTTACCCTGAAATTATTGAAAAGCAACACAACCTGCGCATCGTGTACACGCCGATTCATGGAACGGGAATTAAATTGGTGCCGGAAGTTTTGCAACGTTTTGGATTTACCAATGTGCATATTGTGGATGAACAGGCAACGCCGGATGGAAATTTTCCAACGGTTGTATATCCCAACCCGGAAGAAAGTGAAGCGATGAGTATTGGTTTGAAAAAAGCTAAAGAGTTGGATGCGGATATTTTATTGGGAACGGATCCTGATGCGGATCGTGTTGGCATTGGCATTAAAGATAACAACGGAAACTGGGTGTTGATGAATGGAAATCAAACTGCAGTTCTTGCATTTAATTATATGATTGAGGCGCGAAAAGCAAAAGGCATCGCGCAGCATAATGATATGGTGGTGAAAACAATTGTAACCACAGACATGATTAATGAAATTGCAAAGCAAAGCGGAATAAAAATATATAACGTGCTAACCGGTTTTAAATGGATCGCTGAATTGATAAAAGAAAAAGAAGCGCATGAAAATTATGTTATAGGCGGAGAAGAAAGTTATGGAATGATGATTGGTTCGAAAGTGCGAGATAAAGATGCAGTGAGCGCCGTTGCTTTGTTATGCGAAATGGCGGCCTATGAAAAAAACCAGGGAAAAACATTGTACAACAAACTTATTCAGCTCTATATTAAATATGGTTTTTACAAGGAAAGTCTTATTTCCATCACTAAAAAAGGAATGAACGGACAAAAAGAAATTGCAGATATGATGGAAACCTATCGAAAAAATCCGCCCGCAAATATTAATGGTTCGCCAGTTATTCAATTGCTCGATTACGAATTGCGCATAGGTAAGAATTTGCAGACAGGCGAAACATGGGAAATAACATTGCCGGAATCAAATGTGCTGCAATTTATTCTTGAAGACGGAAGTAAAATTTCCGCACGTCCGTCGGGAACTGAACCGAAAATAAAATTTTATTTCAGCGTGAATACGAAGTTGAATGATGCAAACGATTTTGATAAAGTAAAATCAGAATTGGATAACCGCATCAACGGAATTATTGCAGATATGAAGTTGAAATAAATTTATTTCTCGCAAAGACGCTAGGCATAAAGCTTGTGTAAAGTTTCAACTATTATTGCGCCCTTGCGAGATATCTAATTCTTCTAAAACAATTGCTGTATGAAAAAAATCTATTCGGTTTTTCTTTCTTTCTTTTTAATTCATCTCGCTTTTGCAAATGTTAGTTTGCCAAAATTTTTTAGCGATAATATGGTTTTGCAGAGAAATCAACTCATTCCAATTTGGGGCTGGGCAAACGCAGGTGAAAAAATTACCGTGCAGTTTGACAAGCAATCTAAAACAACAAAAGCCGGCAAAGATGGAAAATGGATGGTGAAATTGGACGCTGAAACTGCCGGAGGTCCGTATCAATTAATAATTACCGGAAAAAATATTTTGACCATCAACAATGTTCTCGTTGGCGAAGTGTGGATTTGCTCCGGTCAATCGAATATGGAAATGCCAATTGAAGGCTGGGGGAAAATAAATAATTATCAAAAAGAAATTGCAGATGCTGATTATCCCGAAATACGGCAGGTTAAGATACCCAACACCGTTAGTTCCACTCCGAAAGAAGATGTAACAAAAGTAGATTGGAATATATGCAGTCCGCAAACTGCAGGAGATTTTACCGCGACAGGATATTTTTTTGCAAGAGAATTATACAAACAATTGCATGTTCCAATCGGGTTAATAAATACATCCTGGGGCGGAACGATGGTGGAAACATGGATAAGCAGAAAAGCGTTTGAACAAGATAATTATTTTAAAAAGATGATCGATAGTATGTCGACTCTCGATTTGGAAGCGATGGCGAAACAGAAAAAAGAAGCGGTGATGAAAAAGATAGAATCGCTGCAAGGCACATTTGATGAACATGCAAATACGGAACAATGGAAAGAACAAAATTTTGACGACAGCAATTGGCCGCACATGAAATTACCCGGACTTTGGGAACAGCAGGGATTAGGTTTGGAAGATCTTGATGGATTGGTGTGGTTTCGAAAAACAATTATTGTTGATGATGTTGATGCCGGCAAATCTGCAACTATCGAATTAAGTAAGATTGATGATTCCGATGAAAGTTATGTGAATGGAACCAAAGTTGGCGAAACAAAAAATAAATATAGCGAGCTTCGTAATTACACAATTCCCGCAGGAATTTTAAAAGCAGGAAAAAATGTTATTACCGTTCGCGTGGAAGATACCGGCGGTGGTGGCGGTATTTATGGCGATGCATCGGATATGAAAATTACAATCGGCAATAAAGTAATCAGCCTGTCAGGAGAGTGGTCATTCAAAATTCAATCTGTCTATTCAAATACAACCGGCATCGGGCCTAACAGTTATCCAACTTTACTTTTTAATGCGATGATCAATCCATTAATTCCGTATGCAATCAAAGGCGCAATCTGGTACCAGGGCGAATCAAATGCAGGCAGCGCTTATGAATACAGAAAATCTTTTCCATTGATGATCACAGATTGGCGCAATCAGTGGAACGAAGGAAATTTTCCTTTTTATTTTGTACAGTTGGCGAGCTTTAATGCCGACAATGGAAACAGCGAACGCGGCAGCACATGGGCTGAATTGCGCGAAGCGCAAACGATGACACTTTCTTTGCCAAATACAGGAATGGCTGTAACAACGGATATCGGATTATCTGACGATATTCATCCAAAAAATAAACAGGATGTCGGAAAAAGACTTGCAGATATTGCACTTGCTAACGTATATGCACATACGATGGAGTTTAGCGGACCAATGTATCAGTCGATGAAAACAGACGGAAACAAAATAATATTATCATTTACTCACGAAGGCAGCGGTTTGATGGTGAAAGATAAATACGGTTATCTGAAAGGTTTTGAAATTGCCGGCAGCGATAAGCATTTTCATTATGCTAAAGCTTATGTTGACGGAGATAAGGTTGTTGTTTACCGTGATGAAATTAATAATCCGGTTGCCGTTCGATATGCGTGGTCTGATGATGCGCTCGAAGCAAATCTTTTTAATAAAGAAGGATTTCCTGCTTCATCTTTCCGAACTGATGACTGGAAAGGAAAAACTGCGGATGTGAAATACAGGCTTGGTGAGTAGAGAAAGAAGTTTGAGGTATGAGGTATGAGGTATGAGGTATGAGGTATGAGGTTGAAGATAGAAGGTAGAAGTAGGAAGTATGAGATATGAAGTTAGAAATCGATTTTACGTTATAGTTCATAGCTCATAGTTTATACTTCATATCTTATACTTCATAATTATATAGACTAACTTTGTGTTCTTCGATATTTTCTTAATGAGGGTTATAATATTTTATAAATGGAAAACAGAGAAGAATATTTTTTTAGTTTTTTTTGGATAGAACACAAAAATGGTGAAAATATTAATAGCGGCACAGCATATTATAAAAGCAATCTGAAACCTCCGTTCCCAAATCAAATAAAAGGATTTGTAAGAAGTGATATAATTAAAAATCCTTCCGCTGTAATAACATACCATGCTTTAGTTTCAATTTCAGAGCAGGCATATTTATTTGAAATGAATAAATTAACTGAGACAAAGAGTGTAGTGAAGTCTGAAGTATGAGGTATGAAGTTAAAAGTTAGAAATTGAACGCATAAATGAAGGATGAATTTAGTAAGGCGTTCAATAGACTTGTTACTGTACAAGAGTGCGACGCAAGAATGCTAAAT
Organism: Chitinophagia bacterium; assembly: GCA_963774065.1. Classification (GTDB taxonomy): domain Bacteria; phylum Bacteroidota; class Bacteroidia; order Chitinophagales; family Chitinophagaceae; genus Puia. The sequence continues at coordinate 49,568 of CAVZDO010000002.1, read as the reverse complement.
AGAATTCCAAATGGTGGCTACATAATCTCTCAAAAATTAATTACTCTTTTTAACTTTTATAATTTACCTTTGCGCTCCATTTTTATGGATGATTTTGTTGCAAGAACGAAATCATTATTGCCCACAAGGCTCACAAAGATTCCGCCGGAGCGGAACGCCAGCAGGGTATAATTAAAATACGGTATAAAAATGCCAAAGGTAAAAACTAATTCCAGCGCTAAAAAAAGGTTTAAGGTAACCGGCACTGGCGAAATCACTTTTCAGCGTGCATATAAAAGGCACATCCTTACAAAAAAATCAAAAAAGCGTAAACGCAATCTTCGTAAAAAAGGAATCGTAAGCAAACCCAATTCGGATTTTGTTAAACGTTTATTGAGACTCAAGTAGACGAGAGGTCGACGGACGACAGTTGACCGTTGACAGCAAATAAAATTTACAATCTAAAATATTAAATAGTTATGCCACGTTCAGTTAACGCTGTTGCATCAAAGGCACGCAGAAAGCGCATCTTAAAACAAGCCAAAGGTTTTTACGGCAAACGTAAAAATGTTTATACTGTTGCAAAAAATGTATTGGAAAAAGGATTGACCTATCGTTTTGTTGGTCGCAAATTAAAAAAGAGAGAATACCGTTCGTTGTGGATCGTGCGAATCAATGCTGCGGTAAGAGAAGAAGGATTGACCTATTCTGAATTCATTCATAAATTGAACCAGAAAGGAATAACTTTGGATCGAAAAGTTCTTGCAGACCTTGCGATGAATGAACCGGAATCTTTTAAACAACTTATAGCTTCAGTAAAATAAAAATCAAGATTTTTTGGTCCCTATTTCTCAAATCGTAGGCCGGAAGTTAAAGCTTCCGGTTTTTTTATGCGCAATTGTATAGAGTTGAAAAAACTCTTGCCGAAATCTTAACCATACGTTCCAAAAAAATTATCTCTCCGAATTGTTCAAAAAATTACATTTGCATCCGATTTGTCCGGCAATTATAAATTGAGGACATAAGAAATTAAACATCATCATGAATAATAACACGTACGCAGATTTGGTGCAACAAACTTTCAACTTTCCGCAGGAGGATTTTGAAGTAAAAGATAATTATCTTCAATTTAACGGAGTTGATATAAAATCGCTCATAGATAAATACGGCACGCCGTTGAAGCTGACTTATCTTCCTAAAATCGGCGCGCAGATAAAAAAGGCAAAAAAAATGTTTGCCACTGCACTTAAGCGTCATCATTACGAAGGAAAATATTTTTATTGCTATTGCACAAAAAGTTCTCACTTTTCTTTTATACTGGAAGAAGCGCTGAATCACGACATTCACATCGAAACTTCTTATGCCTATGATATTGAAATTGTAAAAAAATTATTTGAAAGAAAAAAAATAACGAAAGAAACTTACATCATCTGCAACGGGTTCAAACAAAAGCCATACATAAGCCGCATTGCCGGGTTATTAAATAACGGGTTCAAAAATGTTGTTCCTATTTTGGATAATAAAGATGAACTGCAGCAATATAAAAAATCGGTTAAAGTTCCTTTCAAATTAGGAATAAGAGTTGCAGCCGAAGAAGAACCAACATTTCCTTTTTATACGAGCAGGCTTGGTTTCAGGCCAAGAGATGTGCTGGAATTTTATGTAGATAAAATTGAAGGCAATGAAGATCGGTTTCAGTTAAAGATGCTGCACATTTTTTTGAACAAAGGAATTAAAGATGATATTTATTATTGGAGCGAATTGAACAAAGTGATCAATTTATATTGCCAGTTAAAAAAGATTTGTCCGGAGTTGGATTCAATAAATATTGGCGGCGGTTTTCCGATAAAACATTCGTTAGGCTTTGAATACAATTATCAGTTTATGATAAATGAAATTGTAAGCAACATTAAAAAAGCATGCAAGCGGAATAATGTTACGATGCCAAATATTTTTACAGAATTCGGAAGCTATACTGTTGGTGAAAGTATGGCGCATATTTACAGCGTTATAGGTGAAAAAATGCAGAACGATCGGGAGATATGGTACATGATTGATTCTTCATTCATCACAACTTTGCCGGACACATGGGGAATTGGTGAAAGATTTTTAATGCTCCCGATAAATAAATGGGATGTGGATTATCAGCGCGTAGTGCTTGGCGGATTGACCTGCGACAGTCATGATTATTATGATTCAGAAGAACACATCAACGAAGTTTTTTTGCCGAAACTAAATAACGGCGAACCGTTATACCTCGGATTTTTTCATACAGGAGCTTACCAGGATCAGATAAGCGGATATGGAGGCATAAAACATTGTCTTATTCCTTCGCCCAAACACATTGTTATCGGCTACGATAAAAACGGAAAACTTACAGACTGGGTTTATGCAAAAGAGCAAACAGCGCAAAGCATGCTTAAGATTCTTGGTTATAAATAAATTTTACTTATTCTTCAACCTGTATTTTTTATTCACTTTAGGATTGTCGAAATAAGCATTCAGTTGCTCTTCACTCATGTTGCTGTTTTCATCAATCGGAACATCTATTAATTGAATTTGCGTTTGCTTCAATTCATTTTTTAAAGTGGCCATTTTTTTAACAATGTCCGCATCTTTTTCTCCGGTCAAACTATTTTCCTGCGCAGTATATTGAAGTCGTTTAATAGCTGATCTTATTAACGAAGCGGAATTTTGTTCAGCTGTTTGCTGCGGAGCAACAGTTTCTTTTACCGGAACTAATGTTAGTCCGGCGCTTGGCAAAATTTTACCGGCATTTTGCGCGCCGGCGCTGCTTTCAGAAGAAAGCACTGTTCCGCTTAATGCAGTGGTTGCTGTTGTTAAATCAAAAGTTGTTCGGGTGTTTTTTGTTTTCTTCACCTTCTGATCTAATTGCACAAATGCATATTTCAAACGAAGTATGTAAGTAGAAATATCTTTTACGGTTTTATTATATTCTTCAAGCGTTACCGGGTAGTTCATTGCATCTTTTACATAAATGCGCACAATTGCCGTATCATGAATGGAGAATTTATTCGTGCCGACAAAACTTAAGATCAATAATCTTTGTTTGGAAGAATCAGTTTCTTTTACAAAATCATACGACGGCGACCATGTGAAATCATCATCGCATTTTTTTACTGTTGTATAATTTTTGATCGGGATATTTGAAAAGAAATTTATTTCCTTGATAGGAAAACTTCCGTCTTCACATTCAACTTTAAAACTCAGCGTATCGCCTTCTTCAATAAATAAAGTGCTGCTCACTGTTGGTTTTACGTGCGACGGAATTATATCCGTAGTAAAAAAAACTATTGTAAAAGAAGTGTCCACGCGTTCTTTCGGTTCATCCAGGTTTTGTACTGCAAGAGAAACTTTATATGGATTATCATACTTTAATTTTCCTGAAAGAAAATATGATTTTTCTGCTTTGAAAGTTAATAAGCCATTGTCTTTATTAATTCTTAGGCCTATGGGAGAATTTTTAAGAAACCAAAAATACTTGGATGCATCTTTGTTGATTTCAAGTTTGTAATTTAATGTGGAGTCAACATGCAGCGTGAAGTATGGATTGAGATTGCGGATTCTTAATACAGTGTCTTCGTTTTTTATTGTGGTATCGCTTTTTGGCGCGGGAAGCGGAATTGTAGCATCCTGCGAAAAACATACACTTGAAAAATTTATTGCCACAATTATTGATCCTATGTATTTGAACATTCGTGCGTAATCGGTTTAGTATGCGATGAAGTTTTCAGTGCACGAAATTAACGCATTAACTCGTAAAAAATAAAAATCCCCCTTGAATTGCAAGAGGGATTATACAACAAAACCAACTGCTCACTAACTCTATTTAGCTCGCAAACACTCTTAGTTAATAGTGATTTGCTTTGCTGATTCTTTTGTTTCTTCTTTTTTAGGAAGAAGTAATTTTAACAAACCGTTTTCATATTTAGCCTGGATTTTTTCCGCATCAATGCGTTCGTCTAAATTAAAACTGCGTTTGAAACTGCGATAAGAAAATTCTCTGCGCACTGTTTTGTAATCTTCGTTTTTAGTTTCTTCTTTCTTTTCAAAACTAACGGTGAGTAAACCATTTTCTACGTTCACGATAAAATCTTCTTTGGTTCTTCCCGGCACACTCAATTCAACATGATAAGCATCGGTTGTTTCATGAATGTTTACCGGTGGAAAACTCCAGTTGTTCCATTCTTTTCCGGAGAAAGCAGGCAATTCATTAAAGAACTCATCGAACAAATTGCCGAATTTTTGCACCGGCACGTGGTTAAATTTTACGATTGACATAATTAATTGTATTTAGGTGAGTCAATTTTTATTATCGCAGAAGATGGAACAAAGTATGTACCATTGCCATAATGAATGCTGTTTCGTCAACAATTTGAAAAAACGAAAGACATATTTTCCGAATAATAATTTTTGCCTGACGTTTATTCATAAAATATTTTTCATAGAAAACCTTTTTAATCTGTGTAAATCCGTGTAATCTGTGGCAGAGTAAACTTCCATCAAACTTTTTTTATAATTTTGCGTTATACAATTCAATAAAATATTTTAAAAAATGTATCCGGAACAATTAGTTACACCAATGAAAGAAGAGCTTACAGAAAACGGCTTTTCTGAATTATTAACTGCTGATGAAGTAGAAAATCAGTTGCACGAAAAAGGAACCACTTTAGTAATGATAAATTCTGTTTGCGGATGTTCTGCAGGTTCTGCGCGTCCCGGCGTTTTGATGGCCATAGCAAATAGTGAAAAAAAACCTGATCATCTTACAACAACCTTCGCTGGTTTTGATACTGAAGCTGTAAATAGAATTCGTGAACATTTGTTACCATACCCGCCGTCATCTCCCGCAATTGCTTTGTTCAAAGACGGACAATTGGTGCATATGATCGAGCGTCATCAAATAGAAGGACGGCCGGCGCAGATAATCGCGCATAATCTTATTGCAACTTTTAAGGAATATTGCTGATAGCATGAATCGTGAAACGTCAGACGTGAAAGGTGAATACGAACTTCATCCTCACGTCTGACGTTTCACGTTTGACGAACGCTCAATAGAATTGTTGCTGTACAAGAGTGCGACGCAACGATGTTGAAGAGAGATCAAATGCCCGCTACATAAAAAGTCTTATTTTCACACTTTAGCTTTCGCGATTTTTTTAAACCTAAGACCGGAATAATTATGTATCCAAACCTGTATTTTGCTTTTAAGGATTTGTTCAATGTTGATTGGGGCTTTCTGCGATTTATCAATTCCTTTGGTTTTTTTGTTGCACTTTCATTTATTGGCGCTGCCGTTACGTTATCCAAAGAACTGAAACGAAAAGAGCGCGAAGGGATTTTATTTAGCGAAGAAGAAAAAATTATTGTCGGAAAACCTGCAACAGGCGCAGAATTATTTTTAAACTTTGTTATCGGATTTTTGCTTGGATACAAACTCATAGGTCTTTTTATTGCTTCAGGTGAAGTTGATCCGCGGCAATATATTTTTTCATCGCAGGGAAATTTGATTGCAGGAATAATCGGCGGATTATTTTTTGCCGGATTGAAATGGTGGGAAAAAAATAAAAATAAATTACCGCAACCCGAAGAAAGAATAATAAGAATTTGGCCGCACGACAGGGTAGGAGACCTCACCATTTTTGCCGCGATATTTGGTTTCTTAGGTGCCAAAATTTTTGATATTCTCGAAAGCCCGTCAGATTTTATTCAATCATTAAAGGATTTACATCGCGGCTCGCAGGATTTTGCTTCTTTAATTTTTAGCGGACTAACTTTTTACGGCGGATTAATTTGTGCAGCGCTCGCAATTTGGTATTACGCAAAAAAACATCACATAGGTTTTTGGCAATTGAATGACGCTGCTGCGCCAGGGCTAATGCTTGCCTATGCAATCGGAAGAATCGGTTGCCAGGTTTCCGGCGATGGCGATTGGGGAATAGAAAATATTCACCCAAAACCTTTTAGCTGGTTGCCAAACTGGATGTGGTCTTATCGTTATCCGCACAATGTTATCAGCAAAGGAATAAATATTCCGGGTTGTTTGGATCCGCAATATTGCAATCAATTGCCTGTCGGCGTTTTTCCAACGCCATTTTATGAAACGGTAGTTTGTTTGATTCTCTTTTTTATCATCTGGTCTTTCCGAAAAAAATTTACAGTGCCCGGAACTTTATTCGCTTTTTATTTAATTGTGAATGGCGTTGAACGTTTTTTTATAGAAAAGATAAGAGTGAATGTGAAGTATAATATTTTTGGATTGCATCCAACACAAGCAGAAATAATTTCTTTCGCATTAGTTATTGTGGGAATTATTTTATGGGTTGTACTCAAAAAGAAGCCTGAAGCCGGAAGCCGAAAGCCCGAAGTGTGATTGTAGAATTACGATTTGGGAATTACGAAATACGAATTACGAAATACGATTTCTTATATTCAATCTTACTCTCTTAATTATCAATTCTCCATTATCAATTGTCAATTTTTTGTAACCAGCATTAGTACCCTCTTCATCATCGTTGCGTCGCACTCTTGTACTGCAACAAGTCTATTCAACGCTAACTAAATTCATCTTTCATCAGTTTTGATTTTTTAATTATCAATTATTCTTTCACTATCCTCATCACTTCGCCACCACCACCGGCAACATTAAGTGTTATTGCATCTTTATTCGTCACTTCTTTTGTTTGTTTGACAAGATGGTTGGGATTTTCATTTACATCCGGCGCATCGGTATAAATTTCTGCAGTATATTTTCCTTCACCCAAAAAATTTAATGGAATATTTAATTGCCGCGGAGAATGATCGGTAATTGTTCCAACATACCAGTCATTATTTTTTCTTCTTGCTATAGTTATAAATTGAAAAGCTTTTGTTTCATCAAGCACTTTTGTTTCATCCCATGTTGTTGGAATTTCTTTTATAAATTCAAATCCCGGTTCGCCTTCATAGGCCGCCGGATAATCGCAAACCATTTGCAAATAATTTTCCAGCACAACATACATAGCTAACATATGACAGCGAGTACCTAACATCAACGGACGTGTGTATTGCGCTTTGAATTTTGATTTCGGTACAGCGCGAAATCCGCCGAGATGATAATCTGTACTGCCCGCAAGCATTCTGGTAAAAGGCATATTGATATCGTGATCCGGAGGAATTCCATCATCGGTCCATTTATCTCCTTCATAATTTAATGTTCCTTCGCGCGTAAATTCATTCGGATAAGTTCTGCTCAATCCTGTTGGTTTATATGCGCCGTGAAATTGAATATGTAAATGATGCGCAGCAGCTTTTTGTAAAATTTCATTCTGCATATTCACCATTTGCTGATCATCACGATCCATAAAATCAACCATCATTCCTTTCAATCCCCATTTTTCAAAAATCGCGAAAGCCGTATCCAGCTTAGGATACAAAGCATAGAAATGAACCCAAACTCTTATGCCTACATTTTTTGTTTTTGCATAGTCGCAAATTTCTTTCATATCCAATCCCGGCACAGGTGTAGTAACATCGGAATGTGGTCCTGGTTGAAAACCTACGCCATCATCTGTGTACCATTGATGCAAACCATATTCAACAACAGAATGATATTCGAGATTATTTCTTGAACAGAAATCAATATAATATTGATTGGTTACAAAATTATTTCCCGGCGCATTTAATGTATCCGGCGTTACATTTCCATTCCACCACGGAAAAGTTGTTTTGCCGGGCTTCAGCCAACTTACATCTGCAATTTTGCAAGGTTCATTCAAATCGGTAATGATATTGCTTTCTATCAACGCGCCGATCCTATCGCTTATCAGCAACACGCGCCACGGACTGTTATGCGGCAAACTTGCTTTTACTTTTATGGAAGTTTGATTTGGCCATGGAGAAAGTTTGCTGATGAGTTCATCGCCTTTTCTTGCCAAATACATTCCCGCATAATCCACCAATTCCGCTTCGGTAATGCCGAGAAAAATATTATCCGGAAATTCAAACAGCGCGGGCATATCCATCAATGTATCTTCTTTAATTTCTTTAAATGGAACGGTATTGTAAACTCCTTCGTGCGAACTTGTATAATTTCCAAACATTAATGAATGAGATACGGGATTGCCGGCGAGTTTGAAAGTTGTGTTCTCATTTAATAATGTAAAAGAATTCCAATCGCCCTGTTGCGCAATTGCATATCGAAATGCAAGTCCGTCGTTGAACGCGCGAACGACAAGATTAATTTTTCTTTGTGATGATGAAAGCGCCTGCAAGGGAATGATTACTTCTTTAAAATGATCATGTACTTTTTTTGCTTTGCCAACAACCAATTCATAATCTTCATCCGCTTCGCGAAAAATTGGTTTGCTCATTTTAATATTATCGCCGAATGTTCCGTTGTCAAAATCGAGAGTTAGCGGAGAAGCATTGATGATAGGTTTATTTTTAAAAGTCAATTCGTAAAACGCAGATTTGTTTTTAATAAAAAAAGAAAAAACAATTCTGCCATCGGGCGAGCTAAGGCGAATATTTTTTTGCGCTGATAAAAATAACGGAAGAAAAAAACAGGCAATGCAAAATCGTTTGAGTAAATGTTTCATAAGAAAGTTGATAATTGATAATTGATAATTGATAATTGATAATTGATAATTGATAATTGATAATTGATAATTGATAATTGATAATTGATAATTGATAATTGATAATCGATAATTGATAATTGATAATTGATCTTCAGTCTTCAAAGATACTAACGGTTAGGTATAACCGCTTCTTAATTCACTTTAATTCGTGTAATTCGTACCCGATAATTCGTGCTCAATAATTCGTGTCACTCATTCACCCATTTATCTCTTTCATCCGGACTGAATTTCCACGGAGCAAAATTATTTTCAATATTGCTGAACATCGCATTCCATTCTTGCGGTGCATTGCTGTCTTCCATTATTAATGCGCGCCTTAATTCTAAAATAATTTCCAAAGGGCTGATGCTTACCGGGCATTCTTCCACGCAGGCATTACAGGTTGTGCACGCGCGCAATTCTTCTACAGAAATATAATTCAGCAAATTTTTTCCATCGTCTTTAAATTCTTTGTTAGCAGAAATATTTTTTCCGACTTCTTCGGCACGGTCGCGCGTATCCATCATAATTTTTCTTGGCGATAATAATTTTCCTGTTTGGTTTGCCGGGCAAGCTGCGGTGCATCTTCCGCATTCGGTGCAGGAATAAGCATCTAATAAATTTCTCCAGCTAAGATCAAAAATATCTTTCGCTCCAAACTTTGATGGCGGCGCTGCATCTGCAGGTGCAGTTTCCGGTTGCATAGCATATAAAACTTCTTTTTGTACTGCAGGCATGTTGCGCATTTTTCCTTCGGGAGATAAACGCGCGTAATATGCGTTTGGAAATGCAAATAAAATATGCAGATGTTTTGAATAGGGCAAATAATTCATGAATGCAAAAATGCCGAGGATATGCAACCACCAGCAACTGCGTTCGAGTATTGCAAGATTGTGATTGCTCAAAGAATTTAATAGCGGATGAAGCAACTGTGAGAAAATAAAATTGCCTGAATTATTTTCAGCATAATGCCCGTAACCGCGCGATTTCAGCAAAGTGTCGGCAGCATTCATGGTGAGAAATAAAGTCATCAAAATAATTTCGAAGATGAGAATATAATTTGCGTCGCTTCGTGGCCATCCGTCCAAATCCTGACTGATAAAGCGTTTCAGCTTGATGATATTTCTTCTGCATAAAAAAATAATACATGCTGTTAACACGCCAATTGCTAAAATTTCAAAAGCATTGATAAGAATAATATACCAGTTGCCAAGCGGAGATTCAAACAAACGATGTGTGCCGAAAATGCCATCTAAAAAAATTTCAAGCACTTCGATATTGATAATAATAAATCCTGCATAGATCAGAAAATGTATCACAGCTACCAGCGGATTGCGAAACATTTTTTTTTGTCCGAAAGCAAGCAACAGCATATTCTTCCAGCGCTTTGAAGGATTGTCGCTGTAATCTTCATCTTTTCCTAATAAAATATTTCGCCGGATTTTTACCAGGTTCTTACTAAATAAAAAAATAGCAAAAATTGCGGCGAGCATAAATATTATTTGTTGCAGGATTTGCATGATTGAGCTAAGTTAAATTATTATAGACAGTTGACAAATGGCAGTCGGCTGTCGACCGTCGACGGTTGACTGTCAAGAGCAGTGAAACTTCTTACTTCCGACATCTGACTTCTGACTTCAAACTTCTATCTTCGCACCATGGAAAGAAATTATATACTTACGCAAGATGCCGCGCAGCGAAAAATGTTGCGCATGGCTTATGAAATTCTTGAAAATAATTATGATGAACAGGAATTAATTCTTGCAGGTATCCGCGAAAGCGGAAGTGTGATTGCAAGAAATATTCAGCAGTTACTAAAAGGAATAAAAAATATTTCTACAGAATTAATCATGATCACTCTCGATAAAAAATTTCCGGAAGAAGTAGTGCTCAACAAATCGCTTTCTTATGATGATAAAATTGTTATTTTGATTGACGATGTAAGCAACAGCGGCAAAACATTATTGTATGCACTAAAACCTTTCTTATTATCTCATCCCAAAAAAATTCAAACATTGGTTTTGGTTGAACGAACGCATAAGGCATTTCCGGTAAAACCGGATTACGTCGGGCTTTCCGTTGCCACCACATTGCAGGAACATATTTATGTTGATGTTGACGGCGAAACGGTGAAAGGAGCGTGGCTGGAGTAAGTATGAGGTATGAAGTATGAGCTATAAGCTATTAGCTATGAGCTATGAGGTATCGCTTGATTACTTCTCTATTCTAAATTCTCCCTTTAAAATTCTTACTTCATACTTCATAGTTTATACTTCATACCTAAAGAAAATTTTGCAGATTCATTGAGGTTTTCCCGTATGAAAACGATAACTTCGCAATCCTTTCCGAACAACGCGGAAATCGGACTTTTTTCTAGCTAAAAATAACCATGGCAGATAATCTTACACCGCTCGAAACGCAGGATAATAATCGCATAGTTCCCGTAAATATTGAGGAGCAAATGAAGACGGCTTACATCGACTATTCAATGTCTGTAATTGTTGGCCGCGCATTGCCCGATGTTCGTGACGGACTAAAACCGGTTCATCGCCGAATTTTATTTGCGATGAATGAAATGGGAATGTATTACAACCGCCCAACAAAAAAATGCGCGCGTATCGTTGGTGAAGTGCTTGGAAAATATCATCCGCATGGCGACACTGCTGTGTACGATGCTTTGGTGCGCATGGCACAGGAATGGAATATGCGTTACCCGCTAATTGATAAGCAGGGAAATTTTGGAAACCAGGATGGTGAAGGCCCCGCAGCAATGCGTTATACAGAAGCAAGATTGCACCGCATTTCTGATTATATTTTAGCGGATATTGAAAAAGATACTGTCAACTTTCAATTAAATTTTGATGACTCGCTGGAAGAACCTATGGTATTGCCCAGCCGCATTCCGCAGTTATTGATAAATGGTTCATCCGGAATTGCAGTGGGAATGGCAACCAACATGATGCCGCATAATCTTGCTGAAGTAATTGATGGCTGCATTGCGTATATAGATAACCGTGAGATCACGATCGAAGAACTGATGCAGTATATCAAAGCGCCGGATTTCCCGACAGGCGGAGTTATTTTCGGAATAGAAGGAGTGAAAGCAGGAATGCATTTTGGCCGTGGGAGAGTAGTGCTTCGCGGAAAATTACATGTAGATACCAAAGCTAGCGGAAGAGAACAAATTATTATTACAGAAGTTCCGTACCAGGTGAGCCGCGATACGCTGACAGAAAAAATCGGGCAATTAGTAAATGAAAAAATTGTTGAAGGAATTGCACACGTCAACAATGAATCCAACGATAAAGAAGGAACACGCGTTGTTGTTGATCTGAAGCGTGATGCTATCGCAAATGTTGTCATCAACCAATTATATAAAAACACTGAACTCCAAACTTCTTATGGTATAAATAATGTGGCGTTGGTAAAAGGAAGACCAAGAACGCTGAACCTAAAAGATATGATCAGCGAGTTTGTGGAATTCCGTCATGAAGTGGTTATTCGCCGCGCAAAATTTGAATTAAAAGAAGCGGAGAAAAAAGCGCATATACTTCAGGGTTATCTTACCGCGCTCGATCATCTTGATGAAGTTATTGCATTGATCCGTGCATCTTCAACGCCGGATATTGCAAAAGATAATTTGATAAATGCAGGATGGGGTTTGGATGAGATTCAGGCGAAAGCCATACTGGAACTGCGTTTGCAACGCCTTACCGGAATGGAAAGAGAAAAGATCAAACAGGAATATGATGAGTTGATGAAACTTATCACCGAATTAAAAGATCTTCTTGCAGACGAAGCAAAACGTTTTGAATTAATAAAAACAGAATTACGGGAAGTAAAAGAAAAATTCGGCAACCCGAGAAAAACAGAGATCACTTATCTTGATGATGAAGTGCGCATCAAAGATCTTATCAAAGAAGAAGATGTTGTTATCACCATTTCTCATCTTGGTTATATAAAAAGAACTTCTGCAACAGAATACCGCCAGCAACGACGCGGCGGGCGCGGAGCTATAGGTGGCAAAACGAGAGAAGAAGATTATATCGAACATTTATTTGTGGCATCTTCTCACCATACCATGTTATTTTTTACAGAAAAAGGAAGATGTTTCTGGCTGAACATTTACGAAATTCCGGAAGGAGATAAAACAAGCAAAGGCCGCGCAATTCAAAATCTAATGCAGCTTCCGCCGGATGATAAAGTGAGAGCTATTATTGACGTGAAAGATTTGAAAGATGAAGCATTTGTAAAATCACATCATATTGTTTTGTGCACCAAACATGGCACCATCAAAAAAACTTCTTTGGAAGATTTCAGTCGCCCGCGACAAACAGGTGTAATTGCAATTACCATTAATGAAGGTGATCAATTATTGGAAGCAAAGTTGACCGACGGCAATTGTGAAATTATGATGGCAGTGAAAAGCGGAAGATCAATTCGCTTTGAAGAAGAAAAAGTTCGTCCAACAGGCCGCGGAGCAATTGGCGTTGCCGGAATTGAAGTGGAAGAAAGCAGCAATGAAGTTATAGGAATGATTTGTGTGAACAAAGAAGATAAAACAAGAACAGTTTTAGTTGTAAGCGAAAAGGGATATGGCAAGCGTACTTCAATTGAAGAATACCGCATAACCAACCGTGGCGGCAAAGGGGTGAAAACGATAAACGTAACGGAAAAAACGGGAAAGCTTGTCGGCATTTTGGATGTTACCGAAAAAGAAGATTTAATGATCACCTGCAAAAGCGGAGTAACTATTCGTATGCCGGTGGTTGGCATAAGCGAGCAGGGCAGGGCAACACAGGGTGTTAAACTGATTCGTTTGGATGACGGCGATGAAATAGCCGCCATTACTAAGTTAGACGAACATGTTGGAAATGGCAATCACCATGAAGAGAACGGACATCATCCTGAAGAAAATGGCGAACATCTTCCGGAAGGCAAAGATGATGCACCCGAAACAACCGAATAAAAAATTTTCAGTAATTTTTCGCAGGCGATAATCAAAAAAATTTTACTTTCAATAAAATTTAACTTTCAATCATGAAATCAATTCTCTTAGCTTTATTAATTACGTTTGCTGGTTTTAATCTTTCTGCACAAAATCTCGACAAAGTCAAAGATCTTATTAAAGCAAATAAATTACCCGAAGCAAAAACGCAAATAGATGCTGTGCTGGCAGATCCTAAAAATGCAAAAAATGCAGATGCGTGGTATTATAAATGTAAAATTTATGAAGGGATCGCATCAAACGATCAATTGAAAACACAATATCCTGATGCACGTGCACAGGCTTTGGATGCTTTAAAAAATTATGTACAGTACGATGACAAAAAATTACTCCTTTTGCAACTTGATCAGTACAAACCTATAAATGAAATTTACCAGGGTTATTTTCAACTTGGAGCAGCAGATTATAATTCCGGAAAATATGCTGACGCGCTTGATAATTTCAAAGGAGCAATTGCGGCAAGCACATTTATGTCGGAAAAAGGATGGATAAATATGAAGATAGACACTACCAGTAATATCTATGCCGGCATTTCAGCGGAGAAAGCAAAAAAAAGAGATACCGCTGCAATTTATTACGGGCGGCTTGCAGATGCGAAGATAGCCGGAACCAATATGATCGAAATTTACAAATGGCTTACTAATTATTATTCAACAGACAAAAATGATGAAGCTGCCGCTTTAAAATATGCCGCTTACGGTAAAGAATTATATCCCAATGATTCTTCGTGGAGTGATATTGAACTGAACGTGTACGATAATGAATTGGATAGATACAGAAAAAGCGGAAATAAAGATTCTTTGTTTGCAGGGTACGAACATGTGATCAGCAAGTTCCCGAACAATAATATTTTTCTGTATAATTACGGATTAGAAATGTATGAGTATGCAACCGATACAAGCAGCGGTAAGAAACCTGCAAATGCAGATGCGTTAGTTGAAAAAGCAAAGGACGCATTGAACAAAAGTTTGCAGATAAAACCAGATTATCCGCAGGCAGCGCTTGTGCTTGGAGAAATATCCTACAACGAAGGAGTGGAACTACAGTCTAAAGCAAGAACCATCAAAGGCAATACGCCGGATGCTGTTAAAAAAAGAGCTGATTTGCGCGACCAGGCAATGAAAAAATATGATGAGGCAGTTCCGAGTTTTTTAAAAGTGGAAGATGATCTTGGTTCAAAAGGTAAATTAAAAATGGACGATAAAACTGCATTGAGAAGCGCTTATGACAGTTTGATAACAATTTACGAGCAAAAGAAACAAAAAGACAAATCCGACGCATACACTATCAAATATAATAACATAGACAAAGACCACTAAACGATAAAATTCATTTAATAAAAAACCCGCTGATTTATTAGCGGGTTTTTTTATTACGCAATATATTTTCTTCTTAAAAATAAAAGCCCTGGTAAAAATAACAGGGCTTACCATTATCAGGATTGCTCCTGGAGAATTGATCGTAAAAACTTCGATAATGGTTCTTGCGAGTTCTTAAAAAACAACCAATAGAATATACGTTTGAATAAATAAATAGTACAATAAAATTTTATCCTGCTCTCCGCAAATGAGGAAACTACATGAGCTATGAAGAATTAAAAAGAAAAACTCTCCTAAGAATAGGAGAGTTTGGATTTTTAGAACCTTTTAAAACCGCTTAAACATACGGGTTTATTATTCAGAAAGTTTGTTTAGTGGATAAATAAAAAGCTCCTCTAAGACTAAAGGAGCTTATGTTTTAATTTAAAAAACCTTTCTAAGACTATTGATAACTAAATTTAAACACAATAAGCGCCATAGTTATTAATTGTTATCCACAAAAAAAGCCCTTCCAGGAATGGAAGGGCAGGGGTTTCTTAATTGCTTTTTAAAACTATAATATAAATTAGATACGAAAATTTTAGCGGGAGGGTTTCAAAAAAATGAAATACTCCCTTAAATTTTAAATTATTTTTTGTTTTTTGTGTGATATGCCGATTTCTTAAATTTTTATTACATTGCCGCCCAATACTAACCTGATTGAATTTTTTTTGAATTAAATCTTTAAAAAAGACTTATGGATAATTTAAAACAAATGCTTCAGGACATTTACAACGATTGTGCAAATCCTTTAAAAAATTATTTTCATCCCGACAAGGTAAGACCTTTCAGTAAGTCGGATTACATTACCACGCTTAAAGAAGCCATTGCAAAAATGGTTAACGAGGTGCAGCAACTGGAGTATAAGTTTACCGACAAAAAAGAAGAAATAGAAAAGCTATCGCATGAATATACAGACAAGATGCTCACGGAATATTGGTAAGCTTTTTCCGGTGCAAAACTTAACATTGAAAACTTAAATCATTAATTATTTTTATTAATTCATAAACAGTATAAAAGTTTTATACTGCAGGCGATAGTTTCTACTGTCGCCTTTTTTATTTATAAAAAAAGCCCCGCCGTAAAATGGCAGGGCAATGATTTTCGCAAAGACGAATTGTTGATAAAAGTATTCGTGAGCATATACGCAGCAATTTTAATTACGGATGTTTTTTACCGGTAATTATAAAATTTTTAGCGGTGAATAATAATTAGTCATTGTTTTCTCTTTCTTCTTTCTGTTGTTTTTTGCCCAGGTAAATAACATATGCGCCGGCGATAACTATAGCAATAGCAGTTATTTCAAGTGGAATGGCTTTGTGTGGTATTTTTCTGCCTTGAGCAATGTGGGAAGAAAAAAATATGATTTGTAAAATTACAGGTCCGATAAAACATAATACTATTCCAATGATCAGCTTTCGGTTAATCTTCATTTTAATTTTTATTTCTTGCTAAGCTAAAAAGAAAATGTATGAAGTGGAAACGAGGCAATGTCAACACAAACATATCTCACGCAATAGGGGGCGAGCGCGTAAACAATTTTAAAGAACAATTATCAATTTATTTTTCTTTGTTCTTTTTTTTCTGTGAAAAAAAGAACCAAAAAACACACCCGAAAATGAAGACAGCCCATTTTCGGGGTTGTTCCCTGATTGAACTTTTGTAGTACTGTGAATTCAGCTTTTGTATTTCTATTGTACGCTTATATTTTAATATCAAGAGAAAATGTAAGGGCTGTTCAATTTTAGATTTTCAATATTAATTATTAGATAATTTTTCTTTGTTCTTTTTTTTCTGTGAAAAAAAGAACCAAAAAACACACCCGAAAATGAAGACAGCCCATTTTCGGGATTGTTCCCTGATTGAACTTTTGTAGTACTGTGAATTCAGCTTTTGTATTTCTATTGTACGCTTATATTTTAATATCAAGAGAAAATGTAAGGGCTGTTCAATTTTAGATTTTCAATATTAATTATTAGATAATTTTTCTTTGTTCTTTTTTTTCTGTGAAAAAAAGAACCAAAAAACACACTCCAAAACGAAAACAGCCCGTTTTGGAGATCGTTCCTTGATATAACTTTTGTGCTACTGTGAATTCGACTGTAGTAATACTATTGTACGCTTATATTTAAACATCATGTGAAAATGTGACTGTTCTGCATTATTTAATAGTCATTATTAATTGTAGGCAATTAAGTTTCAATTTTCAATTGTGAGATAAAGCTTTCAATAAAGATATACTGCTGAAGCTACAGTAGTACAAAAGCTAAATAGATATTCAATCCCGGAAACGGGCTGTTATCGTTTCCGGGTGGCTTTTTTGTTTCTTTTTTGCACAAACAAAAAAGAAAGAACAACATAATTTAATACTTAATTTGGAATACTATTGTAAAGAAAAGATTCCCGCCTGCGCGGGAATGACGGCGAGTGCGTAAGTAATTTTACACAACAATAATTTTATAATTTATCAGAGAGTTACCGTCATTCCTGCGAAGGCAGGAATCTGAAAAATAAGAACTGAGAAATTTGAAATAAGGAATAAGGAAGTGCGGAGAGCAACTACTTTCTCATTTCTTATTATTTATTTCTTATTTCTAATTCTTCGCCGTTGTTTTGCTTCGGTTATGCATGAACGTTAGACTTTAATAAAAATCATAAAAAACCCCGCGCCTCGTTTCCTTGGCGCAGGGTTCTATGAATAAGCAAAAAGACACTCTTTACTGAATAATCAATGCAACCGGGTCAGTATATTCAATTTGGCCGCCGGTGCCGAGCACAGCCACGCGAAACCAATATTTTTTTCCGGAAGTCAATCCATTAAAAGTGTGAAAGCGTGTTGTAACATATTCACTCTGCCACACACTCGTGTCTGTCAATGGGTCGGCCGTGTATTGATGAGCATATGTTTTTACGCCCTTAACACCACCAACGCTCGAAAATGCCTGACCGGGGGCTTTACCGATAGTAATTTTAAAGTTCTTTGGGGCGCTCATGGTCTGCGGTGTTTTACCCTCTTTGCTGATATCAAAACCGGAGCTTGTAATTACACTCCTGTTACCGTTAGCTGTAAAACTTACATAAGCGGCTACATTTCTCAACACTGCAATCAATGCCTCTCTTTTAATGTTTTTAATTGCCACCATTGTTCTGTCTTTCGTTTTTGCGCCGGATAATGCATTGGAATAATCGGTAAGCGCTGCGCTTAGATCTGAAAGGGGAGGAACAGGGTTGGGAAAATTAGGATTGTCCGTCATTGCATCAATAATGGAAAGCGCTTTTGCTTCAAGGTTGCCATCGGATAAAGAAGTAAAGCTAATTACAACTTTAGAGGGTTTCATAAAATAAAATTTAATAAGTTTTAAAAAAAATACTGTACAGTTGCTAAAAACATTTTGCACAAATGTTTTATTGCTTAAAGTTTGTAGAAAGAAAACTACAGAAATTGTTAAGTGATTGATATCTGTTAATAAAAAATTGTTTTCCGCGGGCAAAAGAATTTCTTCTGTTATCAAAGGAGCATTTTCTTTTATCAAAAGAAGTTCTTCTATTACCAGGAGAGTAGTTTCTTTTATCAAAAGAAGTTCTTCAGTAAGCAAAAGAACTTCTTCTTTTATCAAAAGAAGTTCTTCTATTATCAGGAGAGTAGTTTCTTTTATCAAAAGAAGTTCTTCTATTATCAGGAGAGTAGTTTCTTTTATCAAAAGAAAAAGAACAGTTATCACAAGAGGAGCTACTTTTATTAAAAGAGGAGAAACTTTTACTACAAGAAATGGAGGTTTATATAATAATTCCTCTTTTTAATTTTTAACGACCAACACGATACATATAAATTCAAAATAAATTTATTCGGAAAGATTGCTGTGATTTTTATTTTGATAAGTTTGGTTGAAATTTATTTTGTCTGTAAAGGCAAAGTATATTACTCCTAATCAAACCAAACCAAATGAAAAAAATTGTAACCCTATCCGTATTGCTATTTGCTATCTGCACTTTTTACTGGGCTTGTAAAAAAAATCAAAACGTCAGCTGCAAACAAAAATATTACTACAGAAGAGCAGCAATTAATCGCCAATGCAAAAACTTATTTTGAGAATAATGTGCACGGCACAAATGTTGGCAAACAACTAAGCGATGTAACGGATACATTACCCGGACAATTCAACCCCGTTAAATCACTTTTAAAAAATGCAGATTGGGATGATGCATATACCATCAAACTCTCTATTGGTAAAATAGTTGTTGTGCCAATACAATTCAAAGACAGTTTGTATTTAAGAGTGGACAATAACGACAACGCCACACAGTTGCCGATAAATAATTTATCAAAGCTTATTGTATACACTGATTCGGCAAAACAAATACACGCAGAAGTAGTAACCGGATTTCCCGATACAAGCTTTATTAATAATCCTTCCGGCACTTTTACTGGAATTGCACTTGTGCAGGATTGGCAAGGTAATTTCTTAAGAGGCTATAGTTATGAAAACGGGCAGATAAGAACTTTAACACAGAAAGGCACATTCAAACCACAAACTATTTCAACAGATGCAGTTATTGCGCCAAATTCAGAAGAACAAGAAATTTTGTGCACGGAAAAAAGTTATGATGTGTACGTTGATGGCATATATGCTTACAGTCATTACGAAAACATATGCGTAGATATAGGAAGTGGTGGAGCTAATGATGGCGGTGGAGGAGTTGGCAGTACAGGTTATGGTAGTGTTGCTGGTGGCGGGAGTGGAAGTGGGGCAGGAAATGCAAATAGCGTTGGTATTTTTAATGTTACACGTGATATTGTTACCGATACTTGTCTAAGAAATGTTGTTGAACATATAATGACAAGCGGTGCAAAAAATATTATAACCAATACGTTAAATAATATTTTTGCTGTAAGCACAAAGTTGAACTTAACTTTTCAAGATTCGGCTAATTTAGCACCGGGAGCAGATGGGAATGCTAATGCACGAACAAGAGCAATTTTCAGTAATGGCGGAATAAATGTTACCATAACACTCAACCAAAATTATTTAGTTGGTGCTTCTAATGAATATATTGCTTCAACTATTGTGCATGAAATTATACATGCTTATTTAGCTGTTTATCCAACATTATTAGGCAATATTAATGAGCATTTAGAAATGGGAGAGAATTATGTAAATCAAATGTCTGCAGCGATAATAGATTTTTATCCAAATTTGTCTAAGACTGTAGCCTATTCGTTAGTGCTTGATGGGTTAGCCACCTTTTATATCAACGGTTCGTTTACACCACCCGGATATTGGGATCAACTTGTAGCAAACTATGGATTCAATAATTTGCCAAATAATGTTAATAATTGGGACTATGAAGCTTCATCTTATAAAAAAGATGGCGATGGAGGAACTCGTTGTAGCAATTAATAATTCATTTGTAATTTAAAATTTTATAAGAAAATGAAAAATATAATTAAAAAAACCACTACGCTTTTTATATTACTTTTTGCATCTGTTTTATTGTTGCATGCTCAGCAAACGGCAATACCAATATTCATAAATAAGGATAGTTCATTTTTAAGTTACCTCAGTTCTAATTTTAGATTTGACATTCCCGGTTGTGAAGAATCTGCATTTTTAATACGATTTAAAATTAACAAACAAGGAAACGTTGTTGATCTTGCATTTTCAAAACAAGTTACACCAGCCGTTAAAAGAAATTTACAAAATGTTATATTAAGCAGTAATAACAAATGGAAGCCATGCGTAGTGAATAATAAAAAAATAAAAAGCCAATACCTGGTTGTATATATTCGCCTTTCTATAGACAATAGTTCGTGCAAGCAACAGACGATTAATGATTTTTTTTACAAAAATGATTCAACATCTGAAACGGGCATTGCTTACAAAGCCGATACTTCCAGTAATAAAGAACAATTTTTTAAAAAACATTATAAACCTTCTGCCTGCGATTATAAAGAAGCGAAAAACTTTTTGCATATAGAAAACCTATTTGAATTTGATGACGAGAAAAATAATGATACATCGATAAATCATTACTACATGACAGTTAAGACAATGAATTATACATTTATTGGATCACTTTATTTTCGTTCAGATATTTAAAAGAGTAGGGGAGATATTAATAGCACAGATGTAAAGGATATAATAATTTACGATCGTACCAGCATCAATACAGGTAATCCAAAAAAAATTACGCTGAATAGCTGGTTCGCAATAAAAAGATTAGTGTGGGAAGTAAATAATATAAAACCAACACAGGAAGCTAATCTAAGACAGACTTTCGGCTCATACGAAATGATTCTTAATCTTAAAGACGGAACTTATAAATCATTCGAAGTTTTTTATACAACTTACGATGGAGTAATAATTCAAAAGGGAGATGAACTACACAACTATTACAAGAATGATGACTTAGAAAGAACTATTCTTTATTATTTCGTAGATAAAAATCCAAACGCACTTAAATGAGTGTTAGTTACACCAACTTTGAAAGAGGGGCGTAGGCAAAGCCGTACGCCCAGTAGCTTTAAAATAAAATATAATAACAAGCTACGGCGAGTGTGGGATATTGGTAAATTAGCGAATGAATAAAAAATTATCGATTGTATTTTTGATATTGTTGTTTTCATGCCATTACAATCATTCAAAGGGAGATATTAATAGTACAGATGTAAAGGATATAGTAATTTACGATCGTACCAGCATCAATACAGGTAATCCAAAAAAAATTACGCTGAATAGCTGGTTCGCAATAAAAAGATTAGTGTGGGAAGTAAATAATATAAAACCAACACAGGAAGCTAATCTAAGACAGACTTTCGGCTCATACGAAATGATTCTTAATCTTAAAGACGGAACTTATAAATCATTTGAAGTTTTTTATACCACTTACGATGGAGTAATAATTCAAAAAGGAGATGAACTACACAACTATTACAAGAATGATGACTTAGAAAGAACTATTCTTTTTTATTTCGTAGATAAAAATCCAAATGCTCTTAAATGAGCGTTAGTTACCCACACTCATCGTAGCCTGTTGCAATTAATAAACGCCGAGTAACATTCTTTATTTTTTACTGATTGCAAACTACGGCGAGTGCGGGGGTTAACATCTACTCAAACGATTCGTGTAAACATTAAATAAAGCAGGGTATAAAAAATGACAGAAATTGATACACTTATTGTTCCCCAAATTTTCTTTTTTTGAAATAGTAAATAAACTCCTGCTGCCAAAAGAAAAACTCCATTGTACAATGTAATGGTGAAAAAAATATAAATGATATTAGTAAATACGTTTTCCTTGTAGGCGTAGTTATCGCTATTATGTAGGAGGTCAATTAAGTAAGATATTCCAACGTATACGATTACCGTAATGGCAATTAAACATGAAATTTGAGAATATCTTTCAATTATTTTCTTCATTCTTATTTTTAGCAATTTTCCACACTCATCGCAGCCTGTTGCAATTAATAAACGCCGAGTAACATTCTTTATTTTTTACTGATTGCAAACTACGGCGAGTGCGGGGGATCCGATCATCGATTAGTTATGCTTAAAATGCTGATAGGTACTATCGCTCTTCTTTCCATTGTCTTTTTTGTTTGGGGCAGATGAACATCCATTTGATATTGCCACCATTAATCCAATGGCTAATCCCGCATAATAGATGTAATACATAATATCCTTACCAATTCTATTTCTTCTGTCTTGTGCCTTACGTTCTTTTATTCTTACATATCCTTTATTATCTAACAGAAATACCCCGTCAAGGGTTATTAAAATTTCTTTTTGATAAAAATCTAAATTATCATCACTCGGAACAGGGCATTTATATTCAGCATACCCATCTGAAACTAGTTTTCTGATTAATGATTTATAGAACTCATGTTTTTGAGCGATGCCAAAACTTTCTAATAGTTTTTCTGAAGGTATTGGAGTTCTCGGTTCTGTTTTCCAGCTTTCGAGTAATGCTTTTAATGTTTCATCCAAACACTCTTCTTTTGATTTCATGCAACAATTATTTATTTACTTTATTTAAAGAGTCGATAGTTTGAAGAACGATTTGTTGTATTTCTTTCTTTAGTATTGAGGATTTCCATTCCAAGTTTATCTGTTGTTGCCTGCGTTCTAATTCTTTATGTGCATTAATTCCTTTTGTATAATTCAATATTGATACAAGTGCAGCTATTGCTGCAATAAGTATTGTTATCCTGCTATTAAGTTTTACACTCTTATTATAAAAATAGGAGGGGTTTAATAAAATGTTATAACCTTTATCTATGTCTTTATTTAGTTCTCTGGTATACTTACCTGTGTTTACAAGCATTGCAGAAATAGATTCGTAGAAAGCGTCTCTATGATCATTATTTGTAAATTTTTTGCCTGGCACAGTCATGCCTGATGCATATCTTGTATTAACGTATCCATTAAGCTTAATATATTTTTTTATAAATTCAACGATAGGAGCTTTGTCTTTTTCTTGATACGTTCTTTCTACACCAGATAATCTCATTTGTTCTTCTAATTCTTCATCATTTGTCATCGGATAAACATTAAAATGAAAATAATTTACGCTTGATAATTGCTAAAAAACCATTTGCCAATAAATAATCCAGCTGTAAATATTGCAACTATTGAAGTCGCTGCAAAAGCTAATAATTCTTTATCTGAATATCTGCAAAGTCTATTATGATATTTTGTTTTAAGTCCCAAGTTTTCAACATTTTCTATAGCTAAATTTAAACATTCTGATATTTTCGTTTTTAAAACTTTAATGTTTTCATCAAATTTTTGTTCCTGCATATCCGGGAATTTGAAAGATTTTATTAACGAATAAGCATTTGCATCTTTTCCAAGAAAACTAGTAATATAATCTAAAGATGATTGTTGCCATAAATAAAAATCATCGTAAACATTAATAGCAAAAAGTTTTTCTTTTTGCTTTTTTAATATTGAAATTGCTTTTTTTCTTGTCATCACAATAGTTTTGATTATTCTTAAAGTTACACACTCATAGATTCAATGGAAAGCTCTAGTAAAACATTTCGTTTTCCAAAGATAAGAGTTATAATTATAATAATATAACATAAATTATAAGATACAAAAAAGGAAGATTCGGGATTCGAAGCTATAATTTACGTTATGAAATAGTCTCGACTTTTCAGTATGCCGCTCCAAATTAACATGAATAGCTTAGAATGACTGTGTATGTTATTTGAACAATGCAAATAATTATGAAAAAGCCATTTTTTAAGCATGAGATATAAAACCAGTAATTGCAATACATTTGCTAACCAGAGAGCGGCTTTATATTTTCCCGATAACGAAAAAATACTTCTTCTACATGATCTGGCCAAAATCATCTAATTTCATAAGCTCGCAATTCTTGCGTTGTGAAAGTTTTTTGGAAGACGTGTTTCTTGCTCGAAGTTATGGTTTCTGTTTTCTCTTTCGATTCCCATTCATTTCTAAACTTCATTCCTGAATTGCTGACCAAATCTATCCAAATTCCCAGAAACACGTAATTTACATCTTGTCATTTATAGAAGAGTGGCTAAAACTCTGAATTCAGAAAACTCATAGCGTAAGGCCTCTATTTAACATAACATAAATTATAAGATGATTGATTATCTTTATTTGTTAGTAAGAATTTAATTTCAGTTTCGTTAGGATTGTATAATATTGATGCACCACACAACAAATAGCTTTGAAACTCAAATTGTCTGCTTCATTTTGGTTCCGTTCCGTATTTTTTACCCTGCTCAACAGGTTTTCATTGATCTTTTTTGGCGTTGTTGGTTACATCATCCTGGCAAAAAAAGTTTTTCCAACCGCAGATGAAATGGGCGTTTGGGCATTATTTCTTACCATACTTTCTTTGGTGGAAACGGTTAAGCAAGGCTTGCTTCGCAACCCGATGATAAAATTTTTAGGCGAACCGGAATATGCGGATCAAAAGAACAAAGTGCAGTCTGTGGCTTTGCTTACCAATATTGGTTTTTCTGTGTTCGCCATTCTGTTCATTGTTTTTATAGGCAAACCATTTTGCCACTGGCTTAGCTCTCCGCAATTATACCCGTTAATTTTATGGGGAATTTTATTGATTGTTTTGCTCATTCCGTTTCAACCATTGCGAAGTGTTGTTGCAGGCAAACTTTCATTTCAAATTTATTTTTTTCGGTTACCTGTTAAGGCAGGGAGTTTTTTTAACCGGCGTACTTATCTTTTTATTTTTCTTTAAACCATATCTCGATCTTTTGATGCTGGTAAAGTTGCAGATAGCTGCAATGTTTTGCGGAACAATTCTTTTGTTTTTTTCTGCAAGAAAATTTTTCTTCCGCGGGTTTGTTGTAGATAAAATTCTTTTGCGCAGAATGCTTCATTTCGGAAAATATATTTTCGGAACAAATGTTTTTTCTGCGCTATCGCGTTCGGCGGATCAGCTTATCACGGCAAATCAAATTCAGTCGGAAGCAATTGTTGCGTATTACAATGTTGTGTCGCGCATTTATAATTTAATGGATGCGCCTTCCATGGCAATTGCCGATGTTTTATTTCCGAAAAATGTTGAAGCTATGGCTAACAGCGGCACAGATAAAGTAAGATATTATTTTGAGCGAATGCTTGGTTCCATCATCAGCGTACTTGCGCCGGTTAGCATTATTATATTTTTATTGCCGCGGTTGATTATTAAAATTATTGCGGGCAGCAAATTCATGATGGCGGTAAGTATTTTGAGGATAGTTATATTATTCAGTTTTCTTCGTCCGTTTGCATTTCAGTTTGGCGCAACAATGGATGCGATTGGAAAACCAAAAACTAACTTTTGGATCAACCTTCTTTCCATGTCGCTGAATATGTTGTTTATTTTTTTAGGACTTCATTTTCTCGGGTGGAAAGGCGCAGCTTATGGTTCTGTTGCCGGCAGCATAATTACAGTTTTGCGTTATGTACCGGTGTTGAGAAAAGCAATCGGAATACGGTGGGATGAAATAATCGCGTACATTTTTGAGACCTATGAAAATGCTTTTATCATGGTAAAAAAATTTCTTCGCCGCCGTGCATGAATCTTAAAGAAGAAATATTAAAAGAACATTCCAAAAAACAATGCGACGCTATTGTAAAATATATTGGCAACGATAAAAAGCGCTTCGCAGAGTTAATGAAACTATTTTTTGAAGGCGAATACCGTGTAACGCAAAGAGCTGCCTGGCCTATGAGTTATTGTGTGCAAAATAACCCGGAATTGATACAACCGTATTTTTCGCCGCTATTAAAAAATCTTGCTAAAGAAAAATGTACACGATGCAGTAATTCGCAACACTGTTCGTTTGTTGCAGGATGTTGAAGTTCCAAAAAAGTTTCACGGAAAGTTGATGAATATCTGTTTCAATTTTATTTTGTCGAATGAAACAGCAGTAGCTATAAAAGTTTTTTCATTAACGATATTGCAAAATCTTTCCAAATCATATCCTGAAATAATTCCCGAAATAAAATTGATAATAGAAGAAAGATGGGAACATGAAACTGTTGCGTTTAGAGCAAGAGCGGGGAAGATATTGAAGAAAGTATGAACTATGAAGTATGAACTATAAACTATGAACTATGTACAAACTGATAATTGATCATCCACTTCATACTTCATACTTCATATCTTATACCTCATACTTCATACTTCATAGTTCATACCTCATAGTTCATACCTAATAAAGCAATCTCGTCTTAATCGTCTGCTTCACTTCTTTTAAAAGTTGAAAAGCCTGTTCGGATAATTTCTTATCTACATCAACAACTACATAACCTATATCGTCATTGGTTTTTAAATACTGCGCGAGAATATTGATATTATGTTTAGAAAGCTGCGTGTTTATTTCCGACAAAACTCCGGGAACATTTTTATGAATATGCAAAATGCGATGCGTGCCTTCCTGCGGAGGCAACTCCAGTTCAGGAACCGTGTGAGAGCCAGTGGTGATGCCCATTTCAAGAAACCGGAATAATTTATTGCTCACATCTTCGCCAATATTTTGTTGCGCTTCTTCCGTTGAGCCGCCGATATGCGGCGTTAATATTACGTTGGGAAGATTTTGCAAAGGCGAAGTAAATGCATCGCCATTTTTTTCCGGTTCAACAGGATATACATCAATCGCAGCACCGGAAATAGCGCCATCCTGGATAGCCTTAGCTAAAGCATCGAGGTCAACAACTTCTCCCCTTGCATAATTTATCAGCATCGCGCCTTTCTTAAATTGTTTTATTGCCGTTTTATTGATAAGATTTTTTGTTTGGTTATTTTCCGGAACATGCAGCGTAACAATATCTGCTTCATTCAAAACTTCTTTCAATGTTTTTTTTGCAGTTGCATTTCCCAAAGGCAGTTTAGTCACCACATCATAAAAAATAACTTTCATGCCAAGAGATTCCGCTAAAATACTAACCTGCGTTCCTATATTTCCATAGCCGATAATGCCAAGCGTTTTGCCGCGCAGTTCGTAACTTCCCTTTGCTTCTTTAGCCCAAATGCCGGCATGAGCAGCTTTATTTTTATCAGTGATTCTACGTATGAGCATGATCGATAGCCCGATTACCAGCTCTGCAACCGAACGCGTATTTGAGTAAGGCGCATTAAAAACAACCACGCCATGATTGGTGGAACTTTTTAAGTTAACCTGGTTGACACCTATGCAGAAACAACCTATAGCCTGCAATTTTTTTGCAGCATCCAAAACAGCGGGAGTGATATTTGTTTTAGAACGGATTCCGAGCAAATGCACGTCTTTAACCTGTTTTATCAATTCTTCTTCGGATAATGCGCCGGATAATTTGCGCGCAGAAACATAACCTGCATCCTTAAAGTTTTTTACCGCAGCATCGCTGATGTTTTCCAAAAAAAGAATATTGATTTTTTCCTTCGGATAGCTTGTATTTTTCTTTTCTGCCATAATTTATGCCCGCCTTTTTGCGTTATTTGTTTGTGTTAAAAAGAATGCAAATTTCTGTATTAATAGGTCAAAATAAAAAACAAATATTAATGCTGAATTTTGAAACGTAGTTTGACTTATTTTTGCGAAACTAATTCATAAAATTTTTCCTTGAAGACCATTATTTGTGCATGCCTCACAGCATCCCTGTTTATAGCCTGCGCGCAGCAACCTCAAAAAGAAATTAAAGTTGCCGCAAAAACCGACTCGGTGCATAGCAATGCAGCCGCTCTTCCACAACTCACGCCGCAGGAATTGCATCATTATGCCGGAGCTACAGCTCACTTTTTCGATTCACTTTTGTCAAGAGGATTTAATGGCAGCGTGCTTGTTGCTAAAAATAATGAAATCATTTACGAACGTTATAATGGCTTTAAAAAATTAGGAAGAAAAAAAGATTTACAAGATACTGTTGATGCGCATACGCCTTTTCATCTTGCATCTGTTTCAAAAACATTTACGGCAATGGCCATTTTGAAATTATGGGAACAGGGCAAATTGGATATTCACGACGAAGTATCAAAATATCTTCCCGGCTTTCCGTTTCCAGGAACAACAATTAAATTATTACTGAGCCATCGCAGCGGATTATTGAATTATGTGCATTTCATGGATCGCTCCAACTGGAATAAAAGAAATTTTTTAACGAACAACGATGTGCTGCAATATATCATTAATCATCCCAACGAAGTTCATGCGGCGCCGCCTGGAAAACATTTTGAATATTCAAACACCAACTATGCATTGCTGGCGCTTATCATTGAAAGAGTTTCCGGGCAATCGTACGCAAATTTTATAACGAACACATTTTTTAAACCATTGCAAATGCAGGACAGCTACGTGTTTAATTTAACAGACACGGCGATGGCGGAAAAATCTTACAAAAGAAACGGTAGACCATTTCGTCTCGAATATCTCGACCAGGTTTATGGAGATAAAAATGTTTTCAGCACAACCCACGATTTATTGAAATGGGATATCGCACTTCGCTCGGGAAATTTATTTACACCTGCAACTTTAGACAGCGCATACATGCCGTATAGTTTTGAAAAAGCGGGGAAAAGAAATTATGGATTAGGCTGGAGAATGATTCTCGTATCAAACGGAAAAAAATTAATTTATCATAATGGATGGTGGCACGGAAACCGTACAGTGTTTATTCGAATGCTTGATGAAAATACAACCATCATTGCATTAAGTAATAATGATTATTCCAAAGTTTACGCTTCAAAAAAATTGTGTGATTTATTCGGCGATTATAAACAAGGCAGAGAAAGTTTTGAAGAAAGCGATAATGAACCTACAGGAAAATATGGAGAAAATCCGCCGCCGAAAGTAAAGCGCAGGCATCATAGAAAGAAAGCGAGAAGATAGAAGTATGAATTATGAGCTATAAAGTATGAAGAAGAAAGTGTAAAACTATTTTATCTCATACCCTATGTCTCATACTTCATAGTTCATACTTCATAGTTCATACTTCATACCTCATACTCCATCTCCCGGTTTATTACGTAAATTTCCGTATGCAAATTTTTTCCGCAGAACAGATTCGGAATTGGGATGAATTTACTATTCAGCACGAACCTATAAGCTCTATTGACTTAATGGAACGTGCTGCGGGAAAATGTTTTGATTGGCTGCAGGATAATGGCTATCCGCATAGATCGTTTTCAATTTTTTGCGGCAAAGGAAATAATGGCGGTGATGGATTAGCGCTTGCCCGCATGTTGAGTGATGAAGGATATTCTGTTGTGGTTTCCATTCTTGAATTTGGTCATAAAGGCACGGTGGATTTTCAGATCAATCTTGCGCGATTGCACGAAACTCCGGTGGAGATTCGCTTCATTCAAACCGAAGCAAATTTTCATTCTTTTTCCAAAGATGCTATTCTCATAGATGCATTGTTTGGCTCAGGATTGAATCGTCCGCTCGAAGGAGTAACGGCTAATCTTGTTGATTATATTAATCATTCCGGCAACGAAATTATTTCCATCGATATTCCATCGGGGTTATTTACTGAAAAAAGCTCGAAAGGAAATGCGGTTATTCATGCAACGCACACTTTAAGTTTTCAATGTTACAAACTTGCATTTTTGTTACCGGAAAATGAATCTTCCGTTGGGCAAGTGCATGTTTTGGATATCGGGTTGCATAAAGATTATCTTCTTCAGGCGGAGAATAATTTTATTCTTACAGATAAAAAAGATATACAGTCCATTTTCAAACCAAGAAAAAAATTTGCAAATAAAGGAAATTTCGGTCATGCATTACTGTTAGCAGGAAGCTATGGAAAAATGGGCGCAGCTGTGCTTGCATCAAAAGCATGTTTGCGGAGCGGAGCTGGATTATTGACTTGTCATGTTCCGAAATGCGGTTATGAAATTATGCAAACATCCGTTCCCGAAGCAATGATAGTTATTGATGATGATGAAAAAATAAATACAAACATAAGCGAAGAAATTTCCAAATACACGGTTATCGGAATCGGGCCGGGAATTGGCACGGATTATAAAACATCTTCTTTGATTGAATCCATTTTTTCGCAGTATAAAAAACCAGTTGTTATAGATGCAGATGCATTAAATATTCTGGCAACAGACGCAAAATTATTCTCGGCGCTTCCACCCTATTCCATTTTAACGCCGCATCCAAAAGAGTTTGAGCGTTTGTTTGGAAAATCTGAAAATGATTTCGACCAGGTTCAGCTTGCATTAAAAAAAGCGAAACAAAATCAATGTATAATTGTATTAAAAGGGCATTATACATTAATTGCAACGCCGGATGGTAATGGATATTTTAATTCAACCGGCAATGCAGGAATGGCAAAAGGCGGATCCGGCGACGCACTAACGGGCATCATCACTGCTTTTTTAGCGCAGGGTTATTTACCGGAGGATGCCGCAATGATCGGTGTATATCTTCATGGACTCGCCGGAGATTTTGCTGCAACTTATTATTCCGAACAAAGTATGCTGCCATCTGATCTTATCGATGCACTCGGTCAGGCATTCTTTACAATTCAAAAAAAATAAATCATTATTTTGGTTACACATCTATTTGCAATGATCAGATCGTTGCATGGTTTAAAAATCATACCAGGTTTTGATAAGAATTAATCACTAACTATAAACAACTCGTATTTTACCTAATAAAATTTCTCCCAAATGAAAAAAGCACTAAATTGACAAATAGTAAAATTCAAAACTAATAGCTCTACTCGATGCGATTACAATGCTTGTTGTTTTATTTTTTTAATTCGATTTTATTTTTAAATACTTTATGCGCACAGGATTCAAGCTCCGCGCAACTTTCCACTTCCAACGCCATTGCATTTTATAATAAGTATATCGGCGAAAGCTCTCATTTATACAGCGGAAGCGAGCATGCTCCGTATGAGTTTCGCATTAATGGTAATCCTTACTTTGAATCTAATTTATTGCAAAACGGATCTATAAATTATAACGACATATTGTTTCGCAATGTTTTAATGGCCTATGATATTGTGCGCGACGAAGTGACAACGAATCGCTATAACGAAAATTTCCGGATGAAATTAGTGAGTGAAAAAATTGCCTACTTTTCTTTGTTTGGTCATTTTTTTGTTCGCCTTGTTCAGGATAGTCTCAGCAAATCTTTAATTCCAACCGGATTTTATGACCGGCTATACAATGGAAAAATAAAATTATTTGCAAAGCGGCAAAAGATAATAAAAGAAACCGTTACAGCAGATGAAGGAGACAAATTATGGTTTGAAGAAAACGATCTCTATTTCTTTTATAAAAATGAAAAATACTATTCCATAAAAAGTAAAAATGATTTGCTGGATTTTTTTAGAGACAGGAAAAAAGATGTAAAAAGATACCTGAGAAAAAATAAGATCAAGTTTAATAAAGATAAGGAAACAACAATTTTAAAATCGGTTGAATATTACGATCAGTTAAAGAATTGACGATGATGCATGCCCGGAAAAAATTTATTTTAATTTTTATTTCAGTGATATTATTTGCCGCAAAAACATTTGCTCAGCGCGAGCAATTGATAAGCGGAGATTTTACAGGAATGAGTTTTGGTCAATTCGTTCATCAAATTGAATCAGCAACTTCTTATCATTTTTATTTTGATACTGCGCAAACAAATGATCTTACCCTAACACTTTCAGTTACCCAAAAACCTTTGCAGGCAGTGCTTCAGTTGTTGTTTAATAAAACTGATTTTCATTTTGCAATTGATGACGAAATGCATGTTTTCATCACTAAAAAAATTCAGATTCAAACATCATTACCAACGGGATTTTTTGATCGCAATGAAAATGCAGATACGGCAACAGAATCAAATATGACAATTGGCGAAAGCGCGGAGGATATTGAAAAAGATAAACTCAATGCTTCTCTCGAAAATAAATTATATGAAATTGGCATCCGCACAAACAATATAAAAAGCGGCAAGTCGACTATTGCAGGTTATGTTCGGGATATGCGATCCGGTGAACCGCTTGTTGGCGCTGCAGTGTATGTTGAAGGAACGCATACCGGAGCGGTTACTGATCAATTCGGATATTATGCGCTCACATTGCCAAGAGGCAGGCACGTTATAAAAATCAGCAGTGTTGGAATGAAAGATACGAAGCGCCAGGTAATAATTTATTCCGATGGAAAACTAAATATAGAAATGCAGGATTATGTACAAAGTTTGAAATCAGTTATTGTTTCTTCAGAAAAAACATCCAATGTAAAAGGATTGCAGATGGGTGTTGAAAGATTAAATATTAAAATGATCAAGCAGGTGCCGGTTGTGTTTGGCGAAGCTGATGTGTTGCGCACGGTTCTTACATTGCCCGGTGTAAGTTCTGTTGGTGAAGGAAGCACAGGTTTTAATGTGCGCGGCGGTTCGGCAGATCAAAATCTTATTTTATTCAGCGATGCTACTATTTATAATCCTTCACATTTGTTTGGGTTCTTTTCTGCATTCAATCCTGATGTTGTTAAAGATGTTGAATTGTACAAAAGCAGTATTCCTGAAAAATATGGCGGACGACTTTCTTCTGTGCTTGATGTAACAACAAGAGAAGGTAATAAGAAAAAATTTTCCGGCGTTGGCGGAATAGGTCCGTTAACAAGCAGACTAACATTGGAAGGTCCGATTGGAAATGATAAAACTTCATTTATGATCGGCGGACGAACCACTTATTCCGACTGGATATTAAAAACAATTCCTAACAGCGAATACAGCAAAAGCAGCGCTTCATTTTATGATGTTAATCTGAATATCAATCATGAAATAAATGCAAAAAATACTATTTACCTCACAGGATATTTGAGTCATGATCAATTCAGGTTAAACAGCGACACGTTGTATAAATATGACAATAGAAATATCAATGTGAAATGGAAACATATTTTCAACAATAAATTGTACAGTGTTTTTTTAATCGGGCATGATCAGTATAAATATTCCATATCAAGCACATTGAATCCGGTTAATGCGTATAATCTTGCTTTTGCAATTAATCAAACAAATTTCAAAGCGGATTTTAATTTTTCTCCCAACTCAAATCATTCCATTGATTTTGGAATCTCTTCTCTTTATTATAAACTTCAGTCGGGATCTTTCACGCCTGTTGGCAAACAATCATTGGTTGCTCCTGATGTGCTTCAACCTGAGCAGGCGTTGGAGAGTGCGATTTATGTTGGCGATAAATTTCAAATCAGTCCGGCATTTTCCATCCAGGGCGGAATAAGATATTCATTGTATAATTATCTCGGTCCGCATGATGTGTACACTTACACTCCGGGATTGCCGCGCAGCGAAAATACTTTGCAGGATACAATTTCTTACAAAAAAAATGCATTCATCAAAACCTATGGCGGACCGGAATATAGATTTTCTGCGAGATATTCTTTCTCGGAAAATGCATCAGTGAAAGCGAGCTATAATACTTTGCGTCAGTACATTCATTTACTTACGAACAGCACTACAATTTCGCCAACGGATATTTGGAAATTAAGTGATCCAAATATCAAACCACAAACAGGAGATCAGTATTCTCTTGGATTTTATCAGAATTTAAAATCGAATACAATTGAAACTTCGGTTGAAGTATATTATAAGCACATTTGGAATTACCTGGATTACAAAAGCGGAGCAGTGTTGGTAATGAATCCGCACATTGAAACAGATGTGTTCGATGCAAAAGGCAAATCGTATGGAGTGGAGCTCATGATAAAAAAATTAACGGGAAGACTTAATGGCTGGGTCAGCTATACTTTTGCGCGAACATTTTTAAAACAGGATGATCCATTGGCTGGTCAAACAGTTAATAACGGCAATTATTATCCGGCTGATTTTGATAAACCGCACACTGTAAATTTCATAGGGAATTACAGGTTTTTACACCGGCTTAGCCTTTCATTGGATGTTGTGTACAGTACAGGCGGCCGATAACTTTACCGGTTGGCGTTTATTTTTTTGCAGGCGCAGAGCGCGTAGTTTATTCCGACAGAAATCAATATCGTGTTCCTGATTATTTCAGAACGGATTTATCGTTGAATATTGACGGTAGTCATAAGGTTAATAGAGTCAAACACAGTTCATGGACGTTGGGAGTTTATAATCTTACCGGAAGAAAAAATCCGTACTCAATTTATTTCACAGAACAGAATGGAAAAATTCAGGGATATAAGTTATCCATATTTGGAACGGCGATTCCGTTTATCACTTACAATTTCAGATTTTGATTATGAAAATTTTAAAATATTGCATTCTCGGTTTTGTTGTAACGACTGTTTTTTTTCTTAAATGCAGACAGCCTTATAATCCGCCTATCCCGAAATCAAATCTTGGTTATTTGGTTGTTGATGGAATTATAATTAATGGACCGGATTCAACAGTAATTAATTTATCGCGCACGCAAAATCTTACAGACTCTGCATTTGTAAACAATCCTGAAACCGGAGCTTTTGTAACTGTTGTCGGGCAGAATAGTGAAATTTATCCGTTGACAGAGCGAAGTCCCGGTACATACATGACTTCCGGACTCAACTTAAATTTGAATGAAACCTATAAACTGAAAATAATTACAACTAACGGTAAAGAGTACCTGTCAGACTCGGTTCCTGTAAAACAAACTCCACCTATCGACAGCGTTTTTTGGCAACAGGATACTTCAGGAGTGAATATTTATTTAACTACGCATGATCCTTCAAATAATACAAGATATTATCGTTGGAATTATACAGAAACATGGCAGTACAATACTTACGAACAATCCAGTTTTGATTGGGTAAATAATCAAATTGTTATCAGAGATTCCAGCACCCAAATTTATAATTGCTGGGGATCAGATAATTCGAGTTCTATTTTAATAGGGAGCTCTGCAAAATTATCGCAGGATGTGATTAATCAAAACCCAATAACAACAGTGCCTTCCGGATCCGAAAAAATAAGTTATGAATACAGCATTTTAGTTAACCAGTATGCAATAACTTCAGATGAGTTTAACTATTTGCAAACAACTAAAAGTTATACAGAACAGCTCGGAGGTTTGTTTGATCCGCAGCCATCGCAAATTGTAGGTAATATTCATTGTGTAACTACTCCGTCGGAACCGGTGCTTGGGTTCATTAACGCATCGTCGGTTTCTTCAGCAAGAATTTTTGTTTTTTACAGAAATCTTCCTTTACCATGGGTTTATGTTCCTTATTACCTCACTGATTCTTGTTATAATTTTTTAACAGTACCTGATAGTTTAAATAGTTTTCTTCCGCCTACTGGTCAGAGATATTATGTTCTTATAGGTCAAACAACTACCGGAAACAAATATATTCTTACAACATCATTTTGCGCCGACTGCCGGTTACACGGAGGCACAAGCATTAAACCACCATTCTGGCAATGATCAAGATTAAATTTTTTGTAAAACTTATGCAAATACATTTAGAACCATTTGTAATTTTTAAAAGAATTTTCTTTCTGATCATTATTACAATTTTCTTTTTTGAAAATATTTATTGCCAGTCAGAATTTGTGAACAATGTAAAAACTTCTTTCACTGATTATAATAACCGGTATTTGCAGGAAAAGGTTTTTGTGCACACAGATAAATCGTTTTATGTATCAGGAGAAATCATTTGGTTTAAAATATACAATGTTGATGCAGCTTCTGATAATTTGCTTGATATAAGCAAAGTTGCTTACGTTGAAATTATCAACAAGGATCAGAAACCCATTTTGCAAACTAAAATATCTTTAAATAAAGGATTAGGAAGCGGTTCTTTCTATCTGCCTTTTTCAATCGCTTCGGGTAATTATATATTCCGCGCCTATACAAGCTGGATGAAAAATTTCAGCGCTGACTTTTTTTTTGAAAAGAATATTACCATAATCAATACAACAAAAAAATTTGGACTGAAACCGAAAACAGATTCTTCGGATTATGATATCCGGTTTTTTCCTGAAGGTGGTAATCTTGTAAATGATATGGAAAGCAAAGTTGCATTTCGCGTGGTGAACAGATCGGGCAACGGAATTGATTTTGACGGAATGATCATAGATCAGCGCAATGATACGGTGGTAAGATTTCACCCGTTAAAATTTGGCATCGGAAATTTTATTTTTACCCCGGTTGCAGGTAATCAATATAGAGCGGTTATTAAAGCGCCCGATGATAAATCAATTACAGTTGATTTGCCGGCGCCTTACAGCCAGGGATATGTAATGCAGTTAAAAGACACATCAGAAAATCGGTTATCCATAACTGTTAGTGCGAGCGAAAAGTTTGCGGATAAAACCATTTTTTTGTTTGTTCATAATAAAAAAAATATAAAAATTGCCCAAATGCAGCAGCTATCCGAAGGGCGATCGGTTTTTATTATTAATAAAGACAGTCTTGAAAGCGGTGTTTCCTATTTTACCGTTTTCAATAGTAACCGGCAACCTGTTTGCGAACGTTTATTTTTTAAAAAGCCAAAACAACAATTGATAATCGATTTGAAATCAGACCAGCAAAATTATTCTATAAGGAAAAAGATCAACTTGAATATTTCTTCTGCTGATATTTCCGGAAACGCTGTCTCTTCAAATCTTTCCATGGGTGTTTATAAAACAGATTCACTTCAAAAAGCGGATGATGATAATATCATCGCTTATTTATTTCTTACATCGGAATTGCAGGGCAACATAGAATCTCCCGAATATTATTTCCTGGAAAATAATTCTGAAGTCTCCGAAGCCACAGATAACCTGATGCTCACTCATGGCTGGCGCAGATTTAAGTGGGAAGATATTTTGCAAACAAAAACTCCGTCGTTTGAATTTGCACCTGAATATGCGGGACATATAATTACGGGCAAAGTGATAAATAAAAATACCGGCGATCCTGCGGAAGATGTAACTGCATTTGTTTCTGTGCCTGCAAAAAATTACCAGGTGGAAAGTGCAGTGAGTGATGCACAAGGCGTGGTAAAATTTGATATAAGAAATTTTTTTGGCACAGACGATATTGCTGTGCAAACCGCAAACCCGCTGGATACAAATTACCGGATTGATATCACAAATCCTTTTTCAGAAAAAAATTTCACAAATAAAATTTCGGAATTGAATCCATCCCGATCAGTAAATGCATTAGTATCTAACAGCATCAGTTCGCAGGTTCAGAATATTTATGCGGGAGAGAATCTTCAAAAATTTTATGCTCATGAAATAGCCGACAGCACAGCATTTTACGGCAAGCCGGATCAATCGTATCTTTTAGATGATTACACCCGATTTAATACAATGGAAGAAGTGATGCGTGAATATATCGCCAATATTACAGTAAGAAAACATGACGGGCATTTTCATTACAAAGTGCTTAATTATCCGTACAAATTATTTTTTGAAGATGACCCGCTTGTATTATTTGATGGAGTTCCGGTTTCCGACATGAATAAAATAATTGCATTTGATCCTTTAAAAGTCAGAAAGATTGAATTGATGAACAGGAAATATTTCTTAGGTCATTATGTTGCTGATGGCATTATCAGTTATACAACATACAATGGAGATTTGGCGGGTTTTCAGTTCGACCCTAATGTTTTGATTTTAAAATACGAAGGATTACAATTACAAAGAGAATTTTATTCTCCAATTTATGAAACGCAGGATGAGATTGAAAGCAGGTTGCCCGATTTTAGAAATGTTTTGTACTGGTCGCCGGATGTAAACACAAATGAATCCGGGAAAAAACAAATTTCATTTTATACTTCTGATGTAAAAGGAAAATATATTGTTGTTGTGCAGGGAATAACCAATGATGGTAAAGCTGGCGTGCAAACTGCAACTTTTACAGTAGGAAATTAATTTTTATTTGGTCTCTCCGGTGAATTCAATTCCAAGGCCGGGTTTATTGGAAATGATAATTTTTCCATTTTCAAATTCAAGCCCGGTTGCAATATCTTCATCAAGTAAAAGTGGGCCATCCATATCAACCCAATCTAATTGCGGAAGAAAATGAGCTATAGCTGCAGTTCCGATAGTGGTTTCATTCATGCTTCCCATCATCACTTTCATTTTTAAGCTTCTTGCTTTTTCAATCATTCGCAAAGCGGGTGTGATGCCGCTGCATTTTGTAAGTTTGATATTTATGCCATGGAAATGTTCAAAACATTTTTCCACATCATTTTCTGCAACGCAGGATTCATCTGCAACTAACGGTAATGCATACCTGTTAAATAAAACTTTCATTCCATTCCAATCGTCTTTGGCCAATGGTTGTTCAATCAGCTCCACTCCTGCTTTTTGTAAAACAGAGATTTTCTCAATTGCTTCATTCAAAGTCCATGCTGCATTTGCATCCACCCTAAGAATAGAATTTGTATTTTTTCTTAGCGCTTCAATTATTTCAATATCATTATCTGTGCCGAGTTTTATTTTGTAAATCGGCCATGGTTTCGCTTTCATTTTTTCAATCATCTTGTCAATGGAATCAATGCCGATGGTATAATCCGTAAAAATATTTTTTGCATAATCTGTTTTCCAGAGTTTATATAAAGGTTGTTGTTTTATTTTTCCGTAGAGATCCCACGAAGCAATATCCAGGGCGCAAACCAAAAAAGAATTTTGTGGAAATAAATGATGAAGGTAATGCCAGTATCGTGATGGTTCGGTGAAAGCAAATTTTTCTACAAATATTTTTTTATTTTCCAAATCGCTGATCATTTTTTCAACTGGAATATCATAATAACTTATTGCCGGAGCTTCGCCATAGCCTTTGATTCCAAAATGTTCGAGTTCTACAATAAATGTTGGCTGATGTGTTTTTGTGCCTTTCGAAATAGTGAATGGATATTTGAATGGAAGATTGTATGTCCAGTATCTAACTTTCATGCGAGATCCCGGATGCGGGATACGGGATGTACGATGTTAGATGTACGATGTACGATTTCTGATTTGCGGTTATGCATTGACGTTAGTATTTTCGTTTTTGTATATCTTATCCGATTTTGCCTTGTATTTAATTATCAATTATCAATTACTATCTTCCTGCTGCATGAATATATCCTTTCAGTTCTTCATTAAATTTCTTTTCATCAATTAAATCTTCGAGAAGAATATGCATGCGGTATTTCCAGAAATTTTTTGAATTGGCGGGAACATTAATTCGCTCGTCGCATGGATTTTCTCTGCGAACATCATCGCTTATTCCTAATAAATCCTGCAATTGAAAAATGCTCCACATTGCCGGAGAATATAAATGTTGCAGAATAATTGCTTTGCAAATCCAGGGTTCGCAGAAAAAAGGAGCATCACCCCATTGTCCTAATTCATTATTAAAAAAACGTTGTGTTTTTTCTCTGTCTTCTTCCCACCATCCGCGAATGGTGCTCATGTCGTGTGTTGAAGGAGTGACAACGGAC
This sequence comes from Chitinophagia bacterium, assembly GCA_963774065.1. Classification (GTDB taxonomy): domain Bacteria; phylum Bacteroidota; class Bacteroidia; order Chitinophagales; family Chitinophagaceae; genus Puia. The sequence goes on along the minus strand of CAVZDO010000002.1, from coordinate 9,735 downwards.
AGGTATGGCGCATCCGCAGGATGAAAAAATTCTTTTTTTGGATCCTTAGGCATTCTTTGAATTTCCAAACTAAGAATACCCGTTTGCTTCATCACTTCCGGAACGCAATGAGGAACCATTCCTAAATCTTCACCGCAAACCAGCATATTTGTTGCGTTTTTCAGAGCTGGTAATTTTTTCATAGCTTCTTCCATCCAAAAATGATCCTGTCGCTGATAAAAATAATTTACATACAGTTCTTTCAACTGTTGTTGTACATGCCACTCAAGATAACGGAATGAAGAAGTTCTTTCCATGGAAATATGAAAATGAAATTGCTGCCCTTTCGAATTATCCGCTTCAAACAAAATTACATTGGCAATCAAATCAAATAATCCCTGGTGAATTTTATCATTGAAAACATTTTTCTCTTTCGGTTGAAAATAATTTTCAACTTTTCTTTGTGTATTGAATTCTTCTTTCAATTCATAAAATCCGTTAGCTGCAACAGTAAGATATTCTGCCTTTACATGGTCAGTATCATTCTCAAAAATTTCCCACAGCACGGCATCGTTAATAAAAGGTTTTGTGTAACGGTGATAATTGAACGGAATATTTTTTTCGCTGAATTCATTTATGTGTACCGGAATTGCCGGACTGAAATGGCCAAGCACTCCTTCAACAGCCTGCATAGGTATGCTCCAAATGCGAAAAAACCCAAGTATATGATCAATGCGAAATGCATCGAAGTAATGAGACATTTGCTCCAGTCTTTTTTTCCACCAGTCGAATCCATCTTTCGCCATTTGCTCCCAGTTATAGGTAGGGAAACCCCAGTTCTGACCTTTAAAAGCAAAATCATCCGGTGGAGCGCCGGCCTGAAAATCCATATGATATAATTCCGGCTCGAGCCATGCATCGCAACTGTAACGATAAATGCCAATCGGAATATCTCCTTTAATAATTAATCCGTGCTTGCGCGCATAATTAGCGGCATCGCGCAATTGAGAATGCAAATGATATTGCGTGAAATAGTGAATGGCAACTGAATCATAGTGCCGCGCTTTTGGAGAAACTAATTTTTCAATCGCTTCTTTATTATACTTGCTGTGTTGTTTCCATTTTGTGAAATCGCATGTGCCATAGCGATCGCGCAAACAACAAAAAGCTGCGTAATTAACCAACCAGTGTTTATTCTTTTCAAAAAATTCAATATAATCTTCCTGGTCGAAAAATGTTTCTTTTTCTGTTGCGAATAATTCTTTTATTACCGATAACTTTAAATTTGTTACGCGCGCGTAATCTACGTCGGGCAGTTCATTCAGCGATTTATATTTTTTGTAAAGCGCTTTTATCAATGGCGCATTTTGTTTGCCGGCAATTTGTTCAAGATTGATATAAACAGGATGCAATGCGAACGCAGAAATTGCAGCATAGGGGTAAGAATCAACCCAGGTGTGTGTTGCAATGGTATCATTAACCGGAAGCAATTGAATAAGTTTCAATCCCGATTTGTTTGCCCAGCTAATCAATAATTTTAAATCAGCAAACTCTCCTACTCCAAATGAATTTTTACTTCGCAAGCTGAAAACAGGAATCGCAACTCCGGCTCCATGCCAGGTGTTATTTGGCAAATGCGCAAATCCATCATGAATGATAGTGATTTTATTTTCTAAAGCATCGCCATAAAGCAACCTGTTGTTTCCGTTTTCAAACTGAATAAATTTTTCTTCTTTAGTGCTATAAACGCAATATTTATACGACACGGGAAAAGATTCCTTTGGCAGAGAAACTTTGCAAGTCCACCAGTTTTCGTGCAAAGACATGAATACGACGGATTCTGTGTTCCACTCCCCCAACGAAGCGGCGGAGCCGGATAGACAAAGCGCTTCGCTTTTTTTGAGAAGCGGCGCTTTGACCTTAAATATATGCGTGAAATTTTTTTGAGATTTTTGTTTGGAAGCTTTTTTACTGTGCTTTAATAATGTTTCCTGGAAAGGCGCAGAAAAAAATACGTTCTCAAATTCGCCGGCATGATTCCATGTATCGATCGTTTGAATTTCTTCGGTACCGGATTTCGATACATCAATTATTCTATCATCTCCCCATTCTGTTATAATTGTTGCATCTTCATTTTTTAAAAAATATTTGTATTGAACTTTAGGATGAACAGCGGCATCTATATCAACTGCAATCATCCAAAATTCATTATTGAGATATTGAAGCGGAACAGCTTTGTCCATATCGCCATTTCCGAGTTCCGAAATATTGCCGGTAACGAATAGATTTTGTCCTACTTGTGTACTGAACCTTAAATAAAACTGTATTTTCATCTGTTGAAGACGATTAGTTATGGCAAAGTGTTGAGCGAATTTATTGCGTTAGCCTTAGAATATCGGGCGAATTTAATAAAACCTTCTTCATTGTACATAATTAATTTAAAATAGAAGAAAGAATAACTGCTTTGTGTATTAATTCATTTGCCTTATTTTCGCTAAAAATTTTATACAATGGAAGGAGCAAAAAAATCAACAGGCCTATACTGGATTCTTTTTATTTTATCCGTAGCCGCTTTTTTCTTTTTATATACAGTAATTGGCGGCGTATGTATTTTAACTCTTCCGTTTGTGTGCACTTTTTTTGCCAAAGCTTTGGATATTATCTGATCTTTTTTCTCACAAAATATTTATTGCAAAAAAAAAGCTACCATTTTGGTAGCATTTTTTTTTCTATAGAACGAAATTATTATAATGAACTTCTTTTAGAAAGTTTATTTGCAGATTTCATGTTGCGATGGATATTCCATAAGTCAACGATCCCAAATGCACGGTTTTGTTTTTTTTGCATTTTCATTTCCGTTGCAATTGTTTCTTTTACATCTGCTGTTGATAATAATTGTTCTAATTCTTCCTTGCCCATTTTTACAATGGACGGCATAACATTGCTGTTCATAATCTATCTGTTTTTGTTAATTACGATTATATTTTCTGAGCAAACATGAGGGGAACACGTAAGAATCGTAGAAAGAAGTGTTTCAGTTAATTTACCCTTTGTAAGTACTGTACAAATGCTCAAATTGCACTGTGCAAAGATACTAAATATTTACGGATTTACAAACTGATAGCTTAATAAAATGTTAAGATGACGTTTATAGTTTTTTTGCTTTGCTTATGCTATACCGTTAGTAATCATGATACCAGCTTTAGTTTTTTATAGCATCATCGTTGCGTCGCAATCCTTTCATCTTTTGTGCTACTATTAAGCCGTGGTTTATTATTTTCTTCCCGCTAATATTTAAAAAAGAAAAAGCTCTCAAAAATTATGAGAGCTTCAATCAATATCATTAAATCATTTCAATCACACAAATCCCGGTTCAGACTTTACTTCACTTCTTCAAATTCCGCATCCGTTACATTTTCTGAACCGCCGCCAGTATTCGGTTGTGCATTACCGTTAGTATTGTCATTTGGTTGCGCGCCTGCTGTTGCCTGCGTTGCTTTATACATTTCTTCGCTTGCCGCTGTCCATGCATTATTCATTTCAGCAACTGCAGTATCAATAGCGCTTACATCCTGGCTTTTGTGCGCTTCTTTTAATTTGCTTAAAGCATTTTCAATCGGCGCTTTTTTATCGGCAGGAATTTTATCTCCATATTCTTTCAGTTGTTTTTCCGTTTGAAAAATCAAACTGTCTGCCTGGTTTACTTTATCCACTTTTTCGCGCGCAATTTTATCGGTTGATTCATTAGCTTTCGCTTCTGCTTTCATTTTTTCAACTTCATCTTTGCTTAAACCACTGCCCGCTTCAATACGTATCTTTTGTTCTTTACCGGTTCCTTTATCTTTTGCAGTTACATGCAAAAGTCCGTTCGCATCAATATCAAAAATCACTTCAATTTGCGGAACGCCGCGCGGCGCCGGTGGAATTCCATCAAGGTTAAACATTCCAAGACTTTTATTCTGATTTGCCATCGGGCGTTCGCCTTGCAATACATGAATCTGAACACCCGGTTGGTTATCGCTTGCCGTTGAAAACACTTCCGATTTTTTTGTTGGAATAGTTGTGTTGCTTTCGATCAATCTCGTCATCACTCCGCCCATCGTTTCTATTCCGAGTGAAAGCGGCGTAACATCGAGAAGCAAAACATCTTTTACTTCGCCGGTTAACACTGCGCCCTGGATAGCTGCGCCAATTGCTACAACTTCATCCGGGTTCACGCCTTTGTTTGGTTTCTTACCAAAAAATTTCTCAACAATTTCCTGCACTTTCGGAATGCGCGTACTGCCACCAACCAATATCACTTCATCAATTTGAGAAGCGTTCAAGCCTGCATCTTTCAATGCCTGTTCACAAGGTTTCAAACATCTTGCAAATAAAGTATCGGAAAGCTGTTCAAATTTTGCGCGGGTTAATTTCTTAACCAAATGCTTAGGCACGCCATCAACTGCGGTAACGTAAGGAAGATTTATTTCTGTTTCGCTGGAAGAAGATAATTCTATCTTAGCTTTTTCAGCAGCTTCTTTCAAACGTTGCAAAGCCATAGGGTCTTTGCGTAAATCAATATTTTCATCTTTCTTAAATTCATCTGCGAGCCAGTCCATGATCAGTTTATCAAAATCATCACCACCAAGATGCGTATCTCCGTTGGTTGATTTCACTTCAAAAACGCCATCACCTAATTCAAGAACGGAAATATCAAATGTTCCGCCACCGAGGTCGAACACTGCGATTTTTTCGTCTTTATGTTTTTTATCCAAACCATAAGCGAGAGCAGCTGCCGTAGGTTCGTTTACAATACGGCGAACATTTAATCCGGCAATCTCACCGGCTTCTTTTGTTGCCTGGCGTTGCGCGTCATTAAAATATGCCGGAACAGTTATAACTGCTTCAGAAACTTCCTGCCCAAGATAATCTTCGGCAGTTTTTTTCATTTTTTGAAGAATCATTGCAGAAATTTCCTGCGGCGTATATTGCCTGCCGTCAATGTCAATACGGCAAGTATTATTGTCACCTTTAACCACATTGTAGCTCCAGTGACTAATTTCATTTGTTACTTCGTCAAAACGGCGCCCCATAAAACGCTTTACTGACGAAATGGTATTTTTTGGATTGGTTATAGCCTGGCGTTTAGCCGGGTCGCCAACTTTGCGTTCGCCATTTTTAAGGAAAGCCACTACCGACGGGGTTGTGCGCCTGCCTTCATCATTGGCAATCACAACCGGTTCGTTGCCTTCCATTACGGAAACGCAGCTATTAGTTGTTCCCAAATCAATTCCTATAATCTTACTCATATAATATTCTCTTTTTTAGTTAGTGTGAATGTGTACAGATAGATGACAATCATTATGCCATGCAAATTAAAATGCAAAATTGTCAGCAGGAATAATGAAATCCCCGAAAAAAAAATATTTACCTTTCTTTTTAAAGAAATAAGTTATGAAAAAGATTGCCCTGCTTCTTTCCATAATCTGCCTTAATAATTTTGCATTTGCACAAAAAGAGCAGATACAGAAAATTGATTCAGTTTGCCAGCTTGTAAAAAAATATTTTAACGAACAAAATGCCGGCCAACTTTATTTACTTGCCGGAGAATTGTTTAAAAAAGAATTATCTGCGGAAGCATTTCAGAAAGTTTGTGAAACAAATTTATTTCCGCTCGGAGAAATGAAAGAAGCCTCGTTCGAAACATATAATAACGGCATCAGCAATTATAAAACAGTTTTTAGTTCTGTCAATCTTTCCATGTTTATCAGTCTTGATAATAATGATAAACTGCAAACTTTTCTTTTCAAACCTTATGTTGATTCAAAAGCAAAAAAAGATTATACAGTTCCTTCAACAAATAATCTTCAAACCGCCCAGGATAAAGCCGTTGATTCGGCGGTTCTGCCTTATATTAATCTAAAAGCAACAACAGGGCTAAGCATTGCAATATTAAAAAACGGGAAAACTTATTATTATGGTTATGGAGAAACTGCTAAAGAGAATAAACAAATACCCAATGAGAATACAATATTTGAGATTGGTTCCATTTCAAAAACATTTACCTCCATTTTATTTGCAGAAGCAGTTGATGAAGGCAAAGTAAAACTGGACGATCCCGTGAGCAAGTATTTACCCGATTCCATTCCGAAACTTGAATTTGAAGGAACGCCGGTGACGCTCGAAAATTTATCTAATCATTCTTCAGGTATTCCGCGAATGCCAACAAATTTTCATCCTGCTGATAATAGTAATCCATATAGCGATTACACCGTTAATGATCTCTATAGCTTTTATAAAAATTTTATTCCGACGCGCAAACCCGGAGCAAAATATGAATACTCGAATCTCGCTGCTGCAACACTTGGTGTGATACTCGAAAAAGTATATGGAAAAAATTATGAAGATTTATTTGTTGAAAAAATCTGCAACCCGCTTGGCATGAATGATACAAGACAATTTATCCGGAAGAACGATTCGGCAAGATTTGCCAAAGGGTACAATGAAGACGGTGTATATAATTCGCAATGGGATTTTATTGCACTTGCTCCTGCGGGCGGCATACGCTCTACTGCGGCTGATTTAATAAAATATGCGAAAGCAAATTTAGGATCTGCGCCTCATCCATTAAATAAAGCAATTGCCCTCACACACAAATTAACTTTTACAGATGGCAACACAAAAGTTGCATTAGCCTGGCATTTGATAAAACCAGGAAATGATCAAATTCTTTTTCATAATGGAGGAACCGGCGGATATAGAAGTTATCTTGGTATTAATGAAGAAAAAAAATTTGCAGTAGTTATTCTGTCCAATACATCAATCGGCGTAGAAGATCCGGGTAATGCGCTGATGAAATGGCTTGAAAAAAATCCTTAAACCTGCGGATTGATTTTATTTTTTTTTGAGTTATAAAAAAATACGCAATTTGTGATTACATTAATGTTCACGCTTTCTCAAAAAAACGATCTATGGATATAACAACAGATGTTTATCAAAAAATTGTTTCTGCAAAAATATTCATTGATGAAAATTTTGATCAGCCATTGGATTTGAATATTATTTCTAAGCACTCATGTATTTCGCGTTTTCATTTTCATAGGTTATTCACACGCATTTACCGTAAAACGCCGCATCGTTATCTAACCCAAAAAAGAATTGACAGCGCAAAACAAATGCTTGCCGGAGATGATTTATCTGTTTCTGAAATTTGTAATAATGTCGGTTTTGAAAGCATAGGTTCATTCAGCGTTTTATTTAAAAAGGAAATCGGTTTTGCGCCTCAGTATTATCGCAATCTTGCTTTCCTGAAAAAGAAACTTGCAAAAGAACAACCTAAGAAATTTATTCCTCATTGTTTTATCGAAAGTTATAAGTTGGACAGGTAAAGCAATTTTCAATAACTTTTATTTTCATAGCTTCTGTATTTTTAGTAAAACTATTTACTATGGCTAACAGCAACATTCAAAAATTAAAAATCAAAGAAAATTATACGTTGCTTGCAATTAATGCGCCGGCTGATTTTAAAAAAAATCTTGAACCTATTCCTCCAGGTTTGAAAATTACTGGCAACGCAAAAAATTATCAACAGGTACATTGGTTTGTGTTGAATAAAAAACAAATGGATGATGAGCTAAATAAAGTTTTACCCTTAGTTAAGCAAGATGTTGTTTGCTGGATTTATTATCCAAAAGGTTCGTCGGGAATTCAAAGCAATTTGACGAGAGATAAAGGCTGGGAAAATTTATTGAAGCACGACGAACTGCAATGGATAAGTTTAATTTCTTTTAATGAAATATGGTCAACATTTGGTTGTCGCTTAAAAACCGATGCTGATAAAAAGAAAGAATCGAAACCAACACAGCGCGCCATCTTTGATTACATTGACGCTCAGAAAAAAATTGTTCGGTTACCTGATGAGTTTGCGACAGTCCTGAAAAAAAATAAAAAAGCAGAAGAATTTTTTAATTCACTTTCTTTCACCAATAAAAAAGAATACGTGGAATGGATCATTACTGCAAAAAGAGAAGAAACTAAAAAAGAAAGAATTTCCGGTTCTGTTGAACGATTAAATAAAGGATGGAAAAATCCGAGAAATATCTGATAATATTTTTTTAAAAGCAATTTTCGAGAAATGATTTTTTCGAATTAGAAATAGCTTCGTCAAACAAAATTATTTTTTATGGTAACTAAAATGTCACACGTTTCTCTTTTTGTAAACGATCAAAACAAAGCGTACGATTTTTATGTAAATAAACTCGGCTTTAAAGTAAACACAGATGTAACAATGGATAATGGAATGCGATGGCTCACATTAAATCCGCCGGAGCAGCCCGATTTGGAAGTTGTACTTATGGATGCAAACAGCCCGATGTATAACGATGAAGAGGTTTCCCAAGCGCTAAAATTATTATTGGAAAAAGGCGTAATGGGCGCCGGCGTTATGTATACTCCAGATTGCCGCGCTACCTACGAAGAATTAAAAGCCAAAGGAGTTGTTTTTAAAAACGAACCAAAGGAACAATTTTATGGAATTGAAGCAATCATTACCGATGGGGTTGGAAATTGGTTCAGCATGACGCAGCCGAAAGAAGGAATGTGAAGGAAATAAGAAGTCGGATGTATAATTAGCGACTCCAAAATTATCAATTATCAATTTCTTCTACTTTAAACGTATATTTTTTTTGTGTGAGATAGCTGAATGTAACAACAATTAATGTTGTGAGTATTTTGGCAATTGTAGGATAGATATGAAATTGTTCAACAAATAATTTTATAAAGAAATAATTCAGCGCAATACAAATAATCACCAAAACAAAATACCTGAATAACTGCACGCGCCTGTGTAATGTTGATTCGGAAAAAACTACATGGCGCATCAGTACAAAACCTACCGGAAAACTTACACAAAATGCCATGATGAACGCTGCAATATATGGCTTGAATACAAAAAACCCGAGATCAAGATTTTGCTTGTGCAAAATGTAATTATAGCTGATAAAAAAAATAAAAATATCCAGCAAAGTATTTGCGCTGCCGCATGCTGCATAGCGAAAAGTTTGTAGTGGCATTACCCTGCTGAAAGGCGGGTAAAAAAAATCGATAAATGATATAATTGCATTTTTTATCATCAACTATAAAATAGCGGCGAAGATAATATAAACTGATGTTGTGAGTTAGTTAAAAACCACCATTTCAACGTTTTTTTTAGTGCATTTCTTATGCCGTACTTTTGCAGCAATAAAAAAATAATGGCAATCACGATAGTCAAGCAAATTGAAACTGTTACTCAACAGGCGTTTAAGGATTTATATAAATATGAAATTGAAAGTAAAAATATTTTAATCAACGAAACAAAACCTGAGTTTGAAGGCGATTATACCATCGTTCTTTTTTCTTTAGTAAAACAATTTAAAAAAGCTCCTGAAGTTTTAGGAAAAGAATTAGGCAATTTTCTTTTAGATAAACATCCGCAATTTTTTTCTTCTTACAATATTATAAAAGGCTTTTTGAATTTGACCGTTGCAGACAATATGTGGATTAGTTTTCTCGGGGAAAATTTCAACAACAAAAATTTTGGCAAAAAAGAAAAGATTGGCAGGAAGGTAATGATTGAATATTCTTCTCCAAACACAAACAAGCCGTTGCACTTAGGTCATTTGCGGAATAATTTTTTAGGATGGAGCGTTGCCGAGGTCTACAAAACTAACGGTTATGACACAGTAAAAACCTGCATTGCAAACGATCGCGGTATTCATATTTGCAAAAGCATGA
>CAVZDO010000001.1:0-110565 GCA_963774065.1 Chitinophagia bacterium | reverse complement strand
GCAAATTCACTCCTTGCCGCGAAGGATCTGAATACATCGTCGGGTTTTGATTGCGGTGATAGGTATTCATATCATCAACAATTTTTTGAAAGAGTTCCTGCACCGGCGTGTTTGGGCGAACATTTATTGAATACTCTGAGAATTGATGCGGTAAAAAAGCTATGTCGCACGCCGTTTTGGTCGTTGAACTCAATTGCTTTTTGTACATCCGTTGTAGCGGATAAAAAAAGAAATTTAGAATTCTTCCTGTCAACCGGTCTAACGATATTATCTGTTTCTGAAACAGTTTTTACTTCTGTAGCATTGAATGCTTTGTCCGCAACAGCAGAACCAGGATTTTTTGTTTTCGCTAATTCAGCAGAATCATATTTACTGATTGCCTGGCTGAACTCATCATATATATAATCAGTGGGGCAATTGCCACCAACACCATCCGAGTCAACCGGGTAACAACGCTTGTCGGTAAACTTTTCTTTGTCTCTGCAATCCGGCACGCCATCTCCGTCGGAATCTAAAGTGTCTATTATTTTTCCCGCAGCATCTACCCGGCAACCATTGGTAGCGCCGGTTGAAACTCCGGCAATGCTATCAATAAGTAATTGAGGATTGTTTGAGTTTACAGTAAGTCGGCCAAGCAAATCCATCACTTCAACCGATTTTGTTTGCTCCGTCGGAACTGCTCCGCGTGCTGCCATTGCAAGGTTGCCGCTAAAACAACAATCAAAAAGAGTAGTGAGTATTACTTTCTTATCTACAAAAAGATTGAAGTATTCTTTCAGCGTAAAATCTCTCAAAAAACATTTTAGATGGTCATCATAGTTATATAGATCAGCGGTCAGCATCGCCTGGTTCATACCTTTTTTTATCGGATCTTTTTCTTCCTTCGTGTTCTTGAGCCAAACGCCATGCCCGGAATAATAAAACACCATCACATCACCGGCTCCGCATTGCCGCAGCTTTTTTTTCAACGCTGCAATAATATTATCTCTCGTAGCATCAGCGTCGTAGATCGTATCAATGTTCGATCGTTTAAAACCAAATTTGCTGATGAGTAGATCTTTTATAGAATTAGCATCGTTAACGGAACCATGCAGGCTCACTTCGCTTACAACTCCTTTCTTTTCGTAATAGTTGTTGATGCCAATGATAAGAGCATATTTTTTTTGTGCGTTGATGGAGAAAGCAAAGGCGCACAACACTGCAGTAAAAAGTAATTGTCGCAGTTCGCTCATGGTATGATTTTTAAATCTTAATTTTCACAACAATTTAAACAATCTGTTACGATAGTTAATGAAAATTTCTTTTTTATTAATTCCTTTACTGCTTATAACTGCGTTGTTGTTTTCTCAAAAAAGTGCGATTGACAGCCTGCAATCTGCATTGAAAAATGAAAAAACGGATACAGGCAGAATAATTTTGCTGTTTAATTTGAGTATGACGTACCAGGATTCCAAACCCGACTCTGCACTTGAGCTCGCACAGGATGCATATTTTTTGTCGAAGAAAATAAAATTTGTACGGGGAGAATCTCGCGCGCTAAACCAGATGGCATTTGCTTTCAGCAGCATCGGTAATTTTTCAAAAGCGCTTGAATATTATATTGAACAGTTAAAGATTGAAGAGACAAGAGGCTTTCCGGATAATGTAGCCGGCATTTATTTAGACATTGCGTTGCTTTACGATAACGCAAAGGATTATGATCGCGGAATTATTTATGCAAAAAGAGCCGATTCGATCATTACTGCAAATAATTACGAAGAACTTTCTATGTATAGCCTCCTCGACATTGGAGAAATCTATGAAAAGAAAGATATGCTGGATTCTGCGCTTGCATACACGAAGAAATGTTATGATAAATCTACCAATGCAAATAACAATTTGATAAGAGGAACTGCGCTCAATAATCTTGGTAACATATATTTCAAAGAAAGAAATTATGCAGAGGCGTTGAGCAATTATAAATCGGCGCTTCCATTGCTTTCTTCTTCCAATGATTATACAACCTATGCGGAAAGCACTTTAGGATTGGCTAAAATATTTGAACGCACGCAACAAAATGATTCCGCATTGATGTATGCGAAACAATCATTCAATATTTCTTCCACTAATAAGTTTCTTCCAAAAGCATTAGATGCGAGCACTTTTTTAGCGCAGCTATATAAAAAGAATAAAAACTTAGATAGTGCATTCGCATACCAGGAAATTATGCTCGGGTTGAAAGATTCCATTGATAGCAGGGAAAAAATAAATCAATTTCAGAATATTGTTTTCGGAGAACAGCTAAGGCTTCGCGAATTGGAAGAAGAAAAAGTTCGTGTACAGAGCGAAATAAAGATATATGCGCTGCTTGCAGGCATCGCAGCGTTTATGGTGATCGCATTTTTGTTTTGGCGCAATAACCGGATGCGTAAAAAAACCAATAAAATATTAGAGCAACAAAAAGCGGAACTGCAAATGACTTTGCAGGAACTGAAAAACACGCAAACACAATTAATTCATTCAGAAAAAATGGCTTCTCTCGGAGAACTTACGGCGGGTATTGCTCACGAAATACAAAATCCTTTAAACTTTGTAAACAATTTTTCCGAAGTAAATGCAGAACTGATCACCGAAATGAAAAATGAGATCGATAAAGGGAACTTAGAAGAAGTAAGAGCTATAGCAAATGATATTGCAGACAACGGACAAAAGATAAATCATCACGGAAGGCGCGCAGATGCGATTGTAAAAGGTATGCTGCAACACTCGCGCAAAAGCTCAGGACAAAAAGAACTGATAAATATTAATGCATTAGCCGATGAATATTTACGGTTGAGTTATCATGGCATTCGTGCAAAAGATAAATTGTTTACTGCAACCATGAAAACGAATTTTGATGAACAGATCGGAAAGATAAATATCATTCCGCAGGAGATTGGCCGCGTGTTATTGAACTTATACAACAACGCATTCTATGCTGTGATAGAAAAAAAGAAAATGTCGCAGCTGTTTGAAGGAACTCTTACCTATGAACCGACGGTAACTGTTACCACAAAAAGATTAGAGCCGCATACAACGCATGGTGGTAAAGTGGAAATAAGAATAAGCGATAACGGAAATGGTATTCCGCAAAAAATATTGGATAAGATCTTTCAACCTTTTTTTACAACAAAACCAACAGGAGAGGGAACGGGCTTAGGTTTATCGTTGAGCTACGACATTATCAAATCTCACGGCGGTGAATTAATCGTAGAAAATAAAGAAGGAGAAGGCGCGCAGTTTGTAATTCAATTGCATGGAGTGTAATGCTTTCACGCAAATAATATTTACCCTAAAAATAAAATATCAATGAAGGAGAGAAGGAGTGATCAAATCTCTTTCATTGATATTTATTCGTGAGAAATAATTAATTACTTGCCACCACCTGGTGTAGGCTGTCCGCCTTTACCTGAAGTATCAGTTTTCTTGGTAGTGTCTGCACCCATTTTCATGGAAGTGTCCATAGCCTTAGTAGAATCTTTTGCAGCCATGCTCGAAGTGTCTTTTGTTTCAGAAGAACTTCCGGAACCGTTACAAGCAAAGAAACAAATGGTGAATAAAAATGCGATTCCAAATAAAAATTTGGGTAGTTGGTTGTGTTTAATTGGGGTTGACATAAAATATATTTATTGTAATATAATATAATTTTAAATCACAGCAATAAAACAGGGATGTGCGCCCGCGTTTTTATTGAAGCAGTGTGTAACTTTGGTTAACGAAAGTAGTTCGGGAGAAACTGAAATCAGTTATCTCACTAATTTTACGTTAACGGCGTTTGCGCCTTTCTGCCCCATTTCAACTTCGAAGGTTACTTTGTTATTTTCTTTGATTGGCTCTGCTACAGAATTGACGTGTACGAAAACACTTTCCTGGTTTTTGAGATCTTTAATAAAGCCATAGCCTTTTGCATCATTAAAAAAGGTAACAATTCCCGTGCGAATGAGATCAGCGGGATCTACAGCTCTTTGTTTGGGCACACCAATTTCAATGTCTTCAACATTTACGACGATTTTTTTTCTCGGATCGGGAGGCTTGGAAGAAAGATTGCCGTTTTCATCGAGGTATGCGAGCATACTATCGAGATCATTGCCGTTTCTGCTGTTCTCTTTTCGCAAAAGTTTTTTCTCGGCTTTATCTTTTTCCTTTTGCTGTTTCTTTTTTTCTCTCTCTTTTTTATTCCAGGTTTCGCTCATTATGTATAAATGTTTAGTTTAAAAATTTTTTTGTTGAACAGAGGTGATGTTGTGAGATCAATCTGATGAAAAGTGCCAATATTTTCTGCAGAGTTGTGCAAAAATACTGAATTTTTTCAGCACTTGATGCAAAACGGGTAATGAATCAACGTTAACGTGCTTATTTATCTCCGGTTGAAGTCGTAATATATTCCCTCTGAACGATTTGGCGGTGTTATTTCCCGGCGCATTGCTTCAAAGGGGAGTGTCTTTAATCATACACAAAACAGCATTGTTCAGATGGATAACTAACGGCTACAGGTAACCGAAAAAAACAATTCAACATTTCAACAATTAAACCATTTAACCTAACAACCTATAACGGCAAATCGGTATCAAAAATAAATCTCTCCGGTTTTGGCAAGGGTTTCCGCGGAAGCATTTCGTCGCGCATTGCAGTATTATAAACAAACGCGGCAACAACTGCGGCGGCTTGTTGCAAATCTTCGATAGATAAATGATCATAGTTGTCCATATTGCTGTGATGCGTGCGTGTTTCATATTCCAACGGATCCTGTATGAACTGAAAGCCGGGAATGCCAATCGCATCAAAAGAAAGATGGTCTGTTGAGCCGGTGTTGCTGCCGGTAACTCCCGTTGCGCCCATATCTGCGAAAGGAGCGAGCCATTGGGTGAAGATGTCGCGCACTTTTTCATTGTTTTGCAAGAAAATTCCGCGGATTTTTCCTGAGCCATTATCAAGATTATAATACGCAGAAACTAATTTTTGTTCGGGTTTTAGGATCATATCTCTCGGATCGCCAAAATGTTTTTTAACATAGCCGAATGATCCGAGTAAACCTTCTTCTTCGCCGCCCCACAATGCTATGCGAATAGTCCGGCGCGGCTGAATGTTTAACGCTTTTAAAATACGGATTGCTTCCATCATTACGATGCAGCCCGCACCGTTATCTGTTGCGCCTGTAGCGCTATGCCATGAATCGAGATGACCGCCAAGCATTACCAATTGGCTTTTTAATTTTGGATCAGTGCCGGGAATTTCTCCAACAACGTTGTATCCGGTGAGATCGTCTTCATAAAATTTATTCTGCACGTTTATTTCAAGTTCCACAGTTTTATCATCCTGTATCAAACGTTGCATTCTTAAGTAATCTTCAGTTGACACAACCATCTCCGTTAGAGGAGCATCATAACCTTTTGCAAATGCCGGTGTGCCATCAACAAATATTGTTCCGTCTCTTCCGTCTGACACTTCCGTTAAAAGCGCTGCTGCGCCTTTGGATTGGAGATACAACGCCGTTTTGTATTCATTAAAAAGGTAAGGAATAAAGTAATCGAGCATTTGATGGCTTAACATGTATGTATCGGGAAGTTTATTAAGAACAGAGTCTGCAAATCTTGTTGCATATGCTTTAAAGGCGCTGCGCAATTTGGTGTTGCTTGCTTTTACCATTACTATTTTTCCTTTCAAATTATCTCCTGCTTTATCAATACTTGCAGAATCCAGTTTGTCGAGCA
Organism: Chitinophagia bacterium; assembly: GCA_963774065.1. Lineage (GTDB taxonomy): Bacteria > Bacteroidota > Bacteroidia > Chitinophagales > Chitinophagaceae > Puia. The sequence continues at coordinate 104,836 of CAVZDO010000001.1, read as the reverse complement.
TAATTACCTGCGCAGTTGTTTGATTTGTTCCTTTCGTCCATGCAACAGGATATGCAATTAAGGGTTGGTAGTATGGAACTTTCATTGCGAGGTAAGATGTTTCCGTGCTCCAGCCTTTACCGAATTCTCCCCACGCTTCCGGTCCGGCATTTTGTAATCCCCATTCTTTTAATGTTTGTGTAACCCAGGCCAGCGCCCGTTTAAAGCCCGGTGAGTTTGTTAAACGCGGCCCGCAAACATCTGTAAGCTTGTGTGCGATCATCGTTATTTGCGAATGCGTTTTTTCTTCGTCTTTAATTTTTTGAATAACGTCATCAGACGATTGCGCAAAGAGAGAAATAGCGAAGAAGAGAGTCGCTGCTGCAAAAAATAATCTTTTCATGTGCGTAGAGTTATGTGATACAAATTAAGTAATAAGGAAATAGTGCGGAAATAATTATTGTGATGGATGGAAAAATAATAATTACGAAATCAAAATTTGTGTATTCATTTCTTTAGTACATTAGTTCAGAAATTAATCATCAACTCAAATAAGCTATATGAAGAAATTAAAAGTTAAACACAATGTATTAATATCAGCTTCTTTATTTTTTTTCTTATCATTCTCTTTTAAAAATAATTTGTTTGCGCAGGAAGGATCTCCGCTCGAAGGACGATGGGATATGACGCTTCGTTCGGTCAATGGCGGCAATAAGGAATTTCCATCATGGCTCGAAGTAACGCATTCCGGAACACGTACATTGGTTGGTCAGTACGTTGGTCCGGGCGGCAGCGCGCGCCCGATCTCAAAAGTTAATTTTAAAGATAACAAAATGAGTTTTACTATTCCGCCGCAATGGGATAGGGGCGATGGCGATTTTACTTTTGAAGCAACTTTCCAGGGAGATAGTTTAATTGGCAGCGGAGTTACCAGCGATGGGAAAAATTTTACGTGGACAGCGCATCGCGCGCCAAAATTAAAACGTACGAAAGAACCCGTTTGGGGTGATCCGATTCAATTATTTAATGGAAAAGATTTAACGGGCTGGCATGCTATGGGAAATAAAAATCAATGGGTAGCTGAAGATGGAATTTTGCGCAGCCCGCATTCGGGAGCAAATCTTGTAACCGATCAAACTTTTAATGATTTTAAATTACATATAGAATTCCGTTATCCTAAAGAAAGCAATAGCGGCGTATATCTTCGCGGGCGATATGAAGTGCAGATTGAAGACAGCAAAGGCAAAGAAGCAACGAAAGATTATCTCGGCGCGGTGTATGGTTTTATTGCGCCAACAGAACAGGTTGCAAAAGATCCCGGCGAATGGCAATCGTACGATATTACTTTAACAGGAAGAATGGTAACAGTTATAGCTAACGGTATAACGGTGATATGTAACCGCGAAATTCCCGGCATCACCGGCGGCGCTATAAATAGCAAAGAAGAAGATCCGGGGCCGTTATTGATCCAGGGAGATCATGGCCCTGTGGATTATAGAAATATTATTATAACGCCGGCGAAATAATTTTCCGTCCAAAATAAATGAGATTTGTCTTTCGCACCAGATAATTTATTCGGCGGTTGCTTGCTATGGTTTTATATCACAAACTCGATAAATTTTTTATTGTTGTATAAAAACGGAAGTAAGATTGCTGAGTATAAGCCAAGGATAATAATTATCCCTGACAATAATCCTCTGAATTTTTCAGCCACTTCGCTTATAGGTGAACGTTGGATTCCCTGTGTTTTCCACAACAAAAAAAGAGTAAACAAAATAAAGACTATAATAAAAATAATTTGTCCATTCGGAATGAATTTTTTGAATTCAAAATAAATTATCCCCATGCACAACATAAGCGTGTTGCATCCAAAAATGAGCATTGATACATTAACAAAAGTTGTGGGATTGTATCCGGTGATAAACCGGTATGTAATAGAGTAAATAAAGCAAGATAAGGTGCCGATGATTCCACAAAATAATCCTGTTAAAACTGCCTTTGAAAATGGAGTTTGCAAATTTTCGTTTTCCATAATGATGAAATTTATAAGTTAAAAAAATAAAATCCTTTACTGCCCGGGTTGGTATTTTTCAATGCTAATAAAAAAAGAAAGATGCGGGCTTGCTAAATAAATGTTGCGGTTAAATGCAACACAAAGCTATAGTTTTTACAAAGCATTTCAATTCTGATTTTATGATTGGTAAAGAAAATCTTAAATTCATTACACGATATTTCCTTTCTATCAATCAAAAAACGAAAGCTGTATGGAACAAAAAACAATGGCGCAAACAATGGTTCCAACAATGGCGCCGAATAATGCGCATAAAGATATTCCCGGAAATCCTTCCACTGCAAAAAGCAGCGCAACAAAACTGAATGATCGTGGCAACGGAAAACCATTGCGCGTTTTGAGTGAAGACGATTGGAAATTTTGGAAAGAGAACGGATATATCGTTATTAAAAATGCAGTGTCGCGCGAACAAGCGGCAGCAACAGCAAATTTTTTGTGGGAGTTTGAAGAAAAAGATCCGGATGATCCGGAAACATGGTATGCGCCGCCGCGAGCAGAAATGCAAATGAAAGAACTCACCAACACCGGAATGGTTGAGGTTTACAACAATCAATATCTCTGGAACAACAGGCAAATGCAGAAAGTGTATGATGCCTTTGTTGACATTTGGGGAACAGAAAAATTATGGGTTACGATAGATCGTGCGAATCTGAATTTTCCGATGCGGCCAGGGTTTGAATACAAAGGATTTATTCATTGGGATTATGATCCCGATACAAAACCAGTGAATGTGCAAGGCGTGCTTGCGCTCGCTGATCAAACAGATGAAAACATGGGCGGCTTTCAATGCGTGCCGGAATTATTTCGCACCTATGAAACATGGAAATTAACTCAACCGGAAAATCGCGATCATTTCAAACCGGACGTGAGCGGCTTTGAATTAAAAAAAGTAAAAATGGAAACAGGTGATCTTTTAATTTTCAACAGTCTTCAACCGCATGGAATAAGACCAAACCTAAGCGGCAATAAAGTTCGCATTGCGCAATATATTTCCATGATGCCTGCAGAAGAAAATAATGAACCGTTGCGTCAATGGCGGATTAATTCGTGGAAAGAAAGAATTGCGCCGGAAGGATATGCATTTCCCGGCGATCCGCGCTATTGGGAAAAAATAAAATACGGAACTGCACAACTCACTGAGCTTGGAAAAAAATTATTGGGATTAGAAAAATGGTGAGATGATTTTGAATTATGAAACCATTACAACCTTATACAACATTGAGCAACGGCGTTGAAATGCCGCTGCTTGGTTTGGGCGCATGGGATATGTATGGCAAAGAAGCCGAACAGGCAACCATCGATGCATTGGAAATTGGCTATCGTTTAATTGACACTGCTTCGATGTATGGCAATGAAAAAGAAATTGGCGATGCAATAAGAAAAAGCAATTTGCCACGCGATGAAATTTTTGTAACCACAAAAGTGAATAATACGGATCAGGGTTTTGATTCAACACTACGCGCGTTCGATGCGAGTTTAAAAAAACTGGGTGTTGATCATATTGATCTCTATCTTGTACATTGGCCTATAAAAAATAAAAGAAAACAAACATGGCAGGCTCTGGAAAAATTGTATTCGGAAAAAAGAATGAGAGCAATCGGCGTTGCAAATTATCTTCTTCCATTTTTAAATGAATTGTCAACCTATTCAAATATCGATCCGATGGTGAACCAGGTGGAATTTACGCCGTGGCTCTTTCAAAAAAAATTACTTGATCATTGTAAAGAAAGAAAAATTCAGCTCCAGGCTTATTCGCCAATTGCAAGAGGAAAAAAATTTGATGACCTAAGACTATTAAATATCGCTCACAAATACAACAAATCTCCGGCGCAAATTATTTTGCGTTGGGATATCGAACATGAAATTTCTGCTATTCCAAAATCATCGAACAAAAAAAGGCTCCAGGAAAATTTCGATTCTGTAAAATTTACATTGGCAGAAGAAGATGTTACCGTAATTGATAGCTTTAATGAAAACTTCAGAGTTTGTGATGACCCAATGATGATGTTATGACTGAAACAAATAATCAAACTAACTCTCGCAAAATATATGGCATAGCTCCATTGCTGCATGTTTTTGATATGCCAACTTCTCTTGCATTTTACAGAGACAAACTTGAATTTAAAATTGTTCAACAATCAGAACCTGAAGCTGGAGACGATTGTAATTTTGTATATCTGAAAATGGATGAAATCGAACTTATGCTAAACACGCAGTACGAAAAAAAGAATCGTCCTGCATTTGCTGATCCAAATCGCATAAAAATTCATCACGATACCGTTTTATATTTTGGCTGCGCCGATATAGATGGATTACATAAAAAATTTACAGCAAAAGGATTGACAATAAAAGAACCTGTTATTACGCAATATAATTTTAAAGCAATTCATTTTTCTGATCCTGACGGATACGGATTATGTTTTCACTGGCCGGTTAAATAAAGTGTTATTTCAACTTAATAAGTTATTGTAAATTCGGAGTAAAAAAAATATTCAGCTATGGCTTCCATTAATTGGTCTGATGCTATAAAACCTTTGCTCAAAAAATATAAAAGCACAAAACATCCACTGGATTATGGAAATATTTACCAACTTGTCGTGATGGTGGTTTTGTCTGCGCAGGATTCAGATAAACATATAAATTCGATTGCGCCAAAATTTTTTCAAAAATTTCCCGACATGCAAACTTTGTCAAAAGCCACGCCGGAAATTTTATCTCCATTCATCAGCGATGTTCGCAACTTTGGCAACAAAGCAAAATGGCTTTCTGAAATAGGAAAGAAAGTTAAAACGGATAAGGATATTCCGACGACCCTTGAAGGACTGACTGAGTTGCCGGGCATCGGAAGAAAATCTGCCAATGTGATTTTGCGCGAATCGGGAAAGCCTGCTGAAGGAGTGATTGTTGATTTACATGTTGTACGTGTTGCGCCGAGGCTTGGAATAGCAACAGGATCTGATCCGAAAAAAATTGAAAAACAAATCATGGATGTTCTTCCTCAAAAAGAATGGGATGCAGGAATGGCTATGTCGTTTCTCGGCCGCGAAATTTGCAGACCAACAAATCCTAAATGTGAAATCTGCGTGATGAATACTGTTTGCGCATATTATAAACAAATCAGTTAAAAGAAATAAACCTCGGGCTCATAAATAAAAAGACTGTGCAATTATGCAACAGTCTTTTTTATTTTGCGGAAAAATAAATTATCAGAATAATTTTTCTTGCGAAGGGCCTGATTCCAACCAAACGAATGTAAATGGTAGTTTGTCCGCGATGATGCGTTTGATGTTCGAATGTTTTTAATATCATTGCAAAACGTGTTGCTTCCATACCAAACACTTTCACTTTTTCTCCCCATTTATTTACATCGGAATTTTTTACAGCGTTAATGCAAAAGTCGTAACTGGCGGTTACATAGTACATCACCGAATCTTTATTTTGTGCGGTGGGGCTGTGTTCCAGGTCGGAGTTTCCCCATGAAGGAGTTTGAACCGGTAAAGCCTTTGAAATTAAAAATAAATTGCCCTGCGAAAGATGCAACATTTGTTGAGCAAAACTGCGAATGCTGTCAACTGCCTTGAATGAATATTTATCTGCGGGCATGGCATTCAAATATTCAACAGTGTACACTTTTGCGCGTTCCCATTCTTTTACCAATTGCGCTTTTATTTCTTCAGAACTTAAAGACTGCGCATAGCTTTTGGTTAAAAATGAAAATGTAAAAAGAAGAAAACAAAAAGCAGATAGATAAAAGGTGCGTTTCATAATTATGGTGTTTTAGATAGTTAAGGTAGGAATATTTTTATATTTACTTTTAATTGTTATTAAATTTCATCAAAAAATAATTATGAAAAAATGGATCGCCGGTTCGATATTTATTTGCCTGTATATAAATGTTTCTCCTCAAATAATAAAGATAGCTGCTGATAATTCTCTGATCGTTTATCATGGGCGTACAATAACAAAAAGCGGAACTGTTGAACTGGTTAGCTCTGCATCTTATGCTGAATTCAGATTTTCCGGAGATTCCTGCGTTCTTGGTCTCAGCAATGTTGCATCGCCGGGAGATTATAATTATGTTGCCGTTGAAATAGATAATGAATATAAAGGCAGAATAAAAATTGCCGATACTAACGTTAATGATTATGTAATCTCGGCAACTAAAAAAAGCTTATGGCATTTACTGCGCGTTTATAAAGCTACGGAAGCTCAAAACGGGTTAGTGGTAGTAAATTATATCAAAGCTTTAAAATTGAAAGCTGTAGCCACGCATTCAAAAAAGAAAATTGAATTTATCGGAAACAGCATCACCTGTGGTTTTGGCAATGATGATAAAGAAATTCCATGCAATAATGGAAGCAAATGGTACGATCAGCACAACGCATATTGGAGTTATGCCTCGCGTGTTGCGCGGAGTGTTGATGCGGATTTTGTGTTGAGTACGATCAGCGGGGCAGGAGTTTACCGGAACTGGAACAGTGATGGTCCAACTGTTCCTCAACAATATGAAAGTGCATATTTGCGGATTGACAGCGCAGAGCGATGGAATTTTAAAAATTATATTCCCGATATTGTTACAGTCGCTTTAGGTACAAATGATTTAAGCGGCGGCGATGGCAAAACTCCCCGCAATCTTTTCGATTCAACAATTTTTATTAACACGTACATTAATTTTTTGAAAACTATTTATCATCACTATCCCGCTACACAAATAATTTTACTTACCAGCCCGATGGTAAATGGGAAAAATGCAGAAAGATTATTGTCATGCCTGAAAATTATTCAAACCGAAATATTCAAACAAAAAATATCGCAGCGAAAAATAAAAATTTTCAAATTTAAACCAATGCACGCAACTGGCTGCGATGGTCATCCTTCCATGCACGAACACGAAACTATGGCTGATGAATTATTACCCTTTATTAAACAAGCCATGAAGGAATTAAATTGAAGAAATAACGTTATCAATTTATTATTGAATTGTTAATCATGCATTTTTTTTGTTTCAAATACCAATGGTTATATTGCTTACGGGTAAAATAATTGAAGGCTTTGTGCAGAAAATTATATTGTTTTTTGTTTTAGCATTATGCAAGCAGTTTGTGTTCTCGCAAGTTTTGATAAAGGGAACAGTGTATGATCGTTCACAACTCTATCCGCTTCAGGCCGTGTCTGTAATGAGCACATCAGGAAATGGAACCGTTACAGATCCTTCCGGTAATTATCATATCACACTACATACAGGCGATTCTCTTTATTTTTCTTACTTAGGTAAAGGATCGTCAAAATTTTCGGCAAATGAAATTACGGAACCGTTGCAATTCAATATCAGTCTTGATGTAGCTGTAGATACTTTGCAATCTATATCCGTGAATCAAAGAAATTATTTGCTTGATTCACTTCAAACACGCAAAGAATAGCGCAGATTATATAAGCAATATGAAAACAAACCGCAGACCGGGAATGGGTATAGGTTTGGATCTCGACATGTTTCTTGATGCTAAAAGCATAAAACAAACGCTTACATTGCAGAAACGGCTTGAGCAGGAAGAACAGGAAAATTATGTTGACCACCGGTTTTCAAAAGCTGTAGTAAAAAGAGTGACCGGATTGCAATCGCCGGCTCTTGATACATTTATGGTAAAATGGCGGCCAAGTTATCAATACTTAAAATCTTTTGAAACCGACTGGGATTTTTATGAATATATTTTGCATTCGAGTAAATATTTTTTAATAGTGTGGAAAGAACAACATCCCGGTTATACCAACTGATTTTAAAAAAGTGAAAGCTGCACTTCGGGATTTTTTTTATTTCTTTTTGGAGATTGAGTTGTTTCATCAATACAAAAAACGGGAGTTTCTTTATAACGGCCTGCAATAATAATTTGTGTGTTGCCGGCATGTTCTTCAAAAATATTTTTTACCAGCTTTGTGCTGTTATTATTTTTTGAAAGGTGAGATAATATAAGATGACTTAATTTTTTGTCTCTGTATTTTAAAAATAATTCCAAAGCTTGTGAATTAGATAAATGTCCGTTATCTCCGCTGATTCTTTTTTTCAAAAATTCGGGATAACGTCCATTCGCTAACATTTCTTCGCAATAATTAGATTCAAGAAAAGCAGCCTGGCATTGTTTGAAATATTTTATTACATCCTTGCACGCGCTTCCAATGTCAGTAAAAACTCCAACATTAATATTATTCTCCGATATTATGAAGCTATGTGGGTCGCTTGCGTCATGCAGTTTCGGGAAAGCGAGAACAGATAATTTCCCGATTTTTATTTGCTGATGTGCATTAAATGATTGTACAAATTTTTTTTCGATTTGAAATCCGCTTGCTGCCAATGTTGAATTTGTAATGTAAACAGGCAATTGATATTTTTTTGATAATCCCGGAACACCTGTGATATGATCAGAATGTTCGTGCGATACAAAAATCGCTTTCACATTTTGCATGGAAAGATTGAGTTTTTTCATTCGCCGCTCCGTTTCCCTGCAGGATATGCCTGCATCAATCAAAACTGCTTCCATGTTATTACCTATATAATAACAATTGCCGTTGCTTCCGGAATTTAATGATGAAATAAATAATGACATGAGAAATCAAAAGTAATTAAAGATTTTGCAATTTTTATTTCTTTACTCCGCCCAACCACAGCAGCGCGTCAATATAAAATCTATCCTGGATTTCATTATCAAATTGAAAAGATAATTCTTTGTTGGTGTGATGATCGTAATCTATATCGTTATGTCCCATGTTTACGTAAAGCATTTTATATTTTTTATTCGTCCACACAACAGGATAGTAGCCGCTATGCCATATCTCATATAATTTCGGACCGTTGCCGAGCGGAAAACTGGATGAATCAATCGCGAGTAAAATATCGATGTCGGGATTTTTCGTTAAATCTTTTTCCCAGCTATACCATTCATTCGGCGAAGATTTAAAAAGATGCGGCAATCTTTTCATTGTTGGATGCGTGCTGTCTTCAACGCGTAAAATTGCTGATGTCGGATGCCAGGTATTTCCTTTGTATTGACCTGCGCCGATAAATTCATTGTGATACCAATCCCAATTCTGCGGATAATCAGATGGCGTTAATGCGAAACCCGCAAAATGAAAACCCATCCATGCTCCGCCATGTTCCATATAATTTTTGAATGCTTCTCTTTGCGCCGGGGAATCGGGCCGGGTATCTAAAAAAAGCACTACCTGGTAATGAGAAAGAAATTCAGCGTTGAGGTTATTCCAGTTGTTGGTGGAATCATAAACAAAATTATATTGCTTTGCAATTTTTGGAAACCAACGGTTCGCTTCATGCACATAACTGATATGCGCAGCGTCATTTCTTGCAGTGTAAAAAGCTATAACTTTAAATTGAGGATTTTGCGCGCTACTGATATTGAAAAAGCAAATGCAAAAAATTAAAATAAAAATATTCTTCACGGTTAGTTTATTGATGTTCGATTTCTTTTATTATGTATCTTATCATTGCAAGCTATAAATAAATGAATAAATTTCGGTTTTAATTTTTTTTTGAATTATCATTTTTAATTTATGGAAGAACAAAAAATTTCTCCGGAAGAAGTGCTGGAAATTATGTTGCAGAGAGATAAGTTTACAAAATGGCTCGGACTGCAAATTGATGAGCATAAAAAAGGTTATTGCAAATTGCATTTCACAGTAACGGACGATATGATGAATGGATTTGACATTATTCATGGTGGTGTATTATTTTCTGCTTCAGATTCTGCTTTGGCATTTGCGTGCAATTCGCACGGAATTATTTCTGTTGCCCTGGATGTTAGTATAACTTTTGCCCGTTCTGTAAAAGTTGGAGAGAGACTCGTTGTAGAAGCAAAAGAAATTCATCTCGGAAATAAAATCGGCGTTTATGATATTCGAACAATAAACGAAAAGGAAGAATTGGTTTGCGTTTTTAAAGGAACTGTTTATCGCACTTCAAAACAGGTTAGTTGATTTTTTTTAAAAAATTTCTCCACTGCACAGATAAGACTTATGATTTTTCGCGAAGCAGAAATAAACGATATTCTTCAAATGCATGAAGTGCGAATTGCCGTTAAAGAAAATATCTTGCCTAATCCTGATTTAATTTCGGAAAAAGATTATGAAGATTTTTTATTGAACCGTGGAAAAGGATGGATTTGTGAAATAAATAATCGTATTGTAGGATTTGCAATTGTTGACTTGAAGGAAAATAATATCTGGGCTTTATTTGTTCAACCGGAATTTGAAGGCAGAGGAATCGGAAAAAAATTGCACGATGAAATGCTTAGCTGGTATTTTTTGCAAACAAAAAAAACCGTTTGGTTAGGTACAAGTCCAAAAACGCGCGCAGAAAAATTTTATCGCAAAAACGGATGGAAGCAAGCAGGGATAAGGCCAAATGGGGAAATTAGATTTGAGTTGACAGAGGAAGATTGGAAGAGTTTTAAATAATATTATGAAGAACCGATTATTGTGTTATCTTTACACCGTGATTTATGGCTGTGTAAGCACACAGTATTTGAACGATACAAATTTTTACTTTCCTTCACGGTAATATTTACTCTTCTTTACTTTTTGCTTTACTACTTTCAATCACAGGTATTTTATTTTTTATTTTTAATTTTTAGATTTTATGAACATTTATGTTTCGAATTTAAGTTTTCACACAACTGACGAAGACTTACAAAGTATGTTTTCAAAATTTGGTGAAGTAACTTCAGCAAAAGTAATTACTGACAGAGAAACTGGCAGATCGCGTGGTTTCGGATTTGTAGAAATGTCCGGAGAAAAAGAAGCGCGGGAAGCAATGGCAGCTCTTAATAACAAAGAGATTGAAGGAAGAGCTATCGGAGTTTCTGAAGCAAGAGAAAAGCAACCTCGCACAGGCGGTGGTGGCGGCGGTAATTATTCTCGCGGTGGTGGCGGCGGTAATAAAAGATGGTAATTAGTAAAATAATTTTCTATTAATATTATTAGCGAATTCAGTTGTTGATTTATCGGCAACTGAATTTTTTTTGGCTAAAAGCTAATAGCTACCAGCCAATAGCTGCTCTTAATTATTCAACAATTTATTCTTAGCTCTCGCATATTCGTCATCGCTCAAAATTCCTTTTTGTTTTAGCTCGTATAATTTTTCAAGTTCCGCAGAAATATTTGGAGAAGAATTTGTGTTGCGCACTCCCAACGCTGTTGCCATTTGCGTTGCCTGGTTAACTGCTTTGAAGTTTTCAAAATCAGTTTGCGCCTGTGTTATAGTATCTTTTAATCTTTTTGGATGATTTACTTTATAATAAGTAGTTGCGCCTGCTTCTGCAGCAGTTTGAATTTCCACATCGCCGAAATTTAAAATTCTTCCCCACAAAGTTTGATCGTAAGAAATATTATTGATTTTCTCCAGCGGACTTTCTTTTGCAAAATGTCTTAGCAATCCCGATTCATCAATAACGCGACCGGTTGTAACAACCCAGATATTTACTTTCCACTCAAAATATTTTATTAGAAAATAAATAAAGGCAATTACAGAAATGAGCCATAGGTAGTTTCCGTATTCAACAGCTAACCAAATTCCGCCGGCAAAAAAAATAAGCGCACCAAATGCAGGACCAACAAGAGATACCCAACTTGTGTAAGTAACTAATAAAATTTTTTCTCCTTTTTGTAATGGTGTGCGCATGCAATAAAATTAATAATTAATAGTGAATAATCGACAATTAGCGGAGTTGAATAGAATTGTTACAGTACAAGAGTGCGACGCAACGATGCTCAATAGAAATTCGATCGCTGGTTAAAAAAATTGATAATTAAAAATTGAGAATTGATAATTAATAAAGCATTTTGCGCATAAACAAATCGTACATTATAAATCCAACATCGTACATAGAATCATTCGTCCAACTTAAGAACTGCGAGAAAAGCTTCCTGCGGAACCTCTACGTTTCCGATTTGGCGCATGCGTTTTTTTCCTTCTTTTTGTTTTTCCAAAAGTTTTCTTTTACGACTGATATCTCCACCGTAACATTTTGCAGTAACATCTTTTCGCAATGCGCTGATGGTTTCGCGTGCAATAACTTTTGCGCCGATTGCAGCTTGTATGGCAATTTGAAATTGCTGGCGCGGTAATAATTCTTTTAATTTTTCGCAAAGTTTTCTTCCGAAATCCTGCGCACGGCTGCGATGTATCAATGCGCTCAACGCATCAACCTGGTCGCCGTTTAATAAAATATCCATTTTCACAATGTCGCTGTCGCGATAGCCTATAGGATGATAATCGAACGACGCATAACCGCGCGTTTGGCTTTTTAATTTATCGTAGAAATCAAAAACAATTTCAGTAAGGGGCATTTCAAAAAGTAATTCAACACGTGTTGTGGTAAGATAACTTTGATTTAATAATATTCCGCGCTTGCCTAAGCAGAGCGTCATAATATTACCGATGTATTCCGGCTTGCTGATAATTTGCGCTTTGATGTAAGGCTCTTCAATTTTTTCGGTTCTTACCGGGTCGGGCATTTCGGTGGGATTGTTTACAATAATTTTTTCGCCGATTGTTGTGTACGCGATGAAACTAACGTTGGGAACTGTGGTGATTACCGTTTGATTAAATTCACGCTCCAACCGCTCCTGGATAATTTCCATGTGAAGCATTCCCAAAAATCCGCAACGAAAGCCGAAACCCAATGCCTGTGAGGTTTCCAGCTCATAGGTCAATGATGCGTCATTCAATTGCAGTTTGTCCATGCAATCGCGGAGCTCACTGAAATCATCTGTGTTCACCGGAAAAATTCCAGCAAAAACCATTGGTTTCACTTCTTCAAAACCTTGAATCATTTCCGGATGAGGATTGTTAGCTAAAGTAATTGTGTCGCCAACTCTAACTTCTTTTGCATTTTTAATGCCGGTAATTATATAACCAACGTCGCCGGTAAAAACTTCAGTTCGTGGTTCTGGCTTAAGTTTTAAAATTCCAACTTCATCTGCCTCGTATTCCAAATCTGTAGAAACAAATTTTACTTTATCTCCCTTTTTTAAGGTGCCATTGATAATTCTGTAATAAACAATTATTCCGCGAAAAGAATTATAAACGCTGTCGAATATCAATGCCTGCAAAGGTGCGCCGGGATTGCCTTTTGGCGCAGGTATTTTTTCTACAATCGCTTTTAAAATTTCATCAACTCCTAACCCTGTTCTTGCGCTTGCCAATAAAATATCATCGGGTTTGCATCCGATCAGTTCAATGATCTGGTCGCGCACTTCATCAACCATTGCGCCATCCATATCAATTTTATTTATCACCGGAATTATTTCCAAATCGTTTTCTATAGCAAGATATAGGTTGGAAATTGTTTGCGCCTGTATTCCCTGAGACGCATCAACCAGCAATAAAACACCTTCGCATGCTGCAAGCGCGCGGCTTACTTCGTAACTGAAATCAACATGCCCCGGCGTATCAATCAGGTTTAACGTGTATACTTCACCGTTATACGGGTAATCAATTTGTATAGCGTGGCTTTTAATCGTAATTCCTTTTTCTCTTTCCAGGTCCATATCATCGAGCACCTGATCCATCATATCGCGATCGCTGATGGTGTTTGTGATTTGCAAAAGACGGTCTGCAAGGGTAGATTTACCGTGATCAATATGAGCGATGATGCAAAAATTTCGGATATTCTTCATTCCTTTTTTCCTCTTTAAAAATGATGCGCAAAGGTAATGAAAAGCAGCGAGCTATAGGAGTCGTTTCTGCTCAATGAGAAGTTGATTTGGTAAAATTTGCTCAAAACTCAATAGTGGTGGGCTAAATAGAAGGTTTGGTATCGAATTTGCACTTCGTCTGTGATTCGTTTAATTTTACATTCTAATTCCAATCTACTGAAAAAGGTTTTTAAAATACTCCTTGAAATTGTATTGACGCTTTTGCTTTTTCTGGCTGCGCTGTGGTTATTGGCGCAAGCAATCAATCAAAAGTCTGCATTATACGGTTTGCTTTTTATTGTTACAGCAATTTTGCTTGCAAAAATTGTAACAAAAAGATCGGCAATTACTGTTTTTTTATTGCTGCTGTTAATGTGGTTTGCAGTTCAATCTTCACCGGTTCAAACATGGCTTGTCAAAAAAATAAGTAATGAATTTTCTAAAAGACTCCACACGAAAATTAGCATAAAGCACGTTGATTTTTCATTTTTTAACAAGGTGATTTTGGACAGTGTTTTAGCTGAAGACAGAAGCAAAGACACTCTTTTGTATGCAGATAATCTGAAAGTATTAATTACCGATTGGTTTTTTTTGAAAGATAGCGCACAACTCAAATATATCGGGTTGAATAATGCAACAATTAAATTGCAACGAAGCGATTCTGTTTGGAATTATCAATTCATTATTGATTATTTTTCGAAACTGAAAACAGACAGTAATTCAAAAGGATTAGCGCTGAACATTACCAGGCTTGATTTTTCAAATCTCCATGTTTTAAAAAAAGATGGATGGCGCGGAGAAGATATGAATCTTAATTTGCAGTCGCTACAATTAGACGCCGATAAAATTGATCTATCAAAAAAAATAGCGCGCATTAATTTGCTCGAGTTTTCACAACCTGATTTTTCCATTGCAAATTATGTCGGCAATAAGCCAAAACAAACTGATACCTCTGTTGCAATTAAAAATGATCCGTTGCATTTGCGGTTAAATCCGGGCGACTGGGACATTACGGCAAAATCAATTGTTATCACTAATGGGTTTTTTAAAGATGATAAACTTACAGGTAAGCCTGTCAATAATTATTTTGACGGCGAGCATATTTTTTTTGATGCGATAAATATTGAGGGAAAAAATTTCCGGTTGAAAAAAGATACTATTACTGCAAATTTGGTTTTAAGCACGAAAGAACGCTGTGGCATAGAAGTAAAAAAATTAAGCAGCGATATTAAATTTTATCCCGAAGCTATGGAATTTGCAAAAATGGACCTGCAAACAAAAAACAGCCGGTTGCGCAATTTTTTTGCGATGCGTTTCAATAGTCTCGACGACATGTCTTATTTTCTTACCAAAATAAAAATGGAAGCAGATTTTACTAACGCAGATATCAATTCTGACGATATTGCTTTTTTCGCTCCCGATCTAAGAACATGGAAAAAAAACATACGCATCACCGGTAGTATCAAAGGAACTGTTTCTGATCTTAATGCAAGAAATATAACAATGACTGCGGGCAAAAATTCTTTGCTGAATGGAAATATTCACATGACCGGTTTGCCGGATATTAATAAAACAATGATTGATTTTAAATCAAATGATTTCAGAACAACTTATGGAGATGTAGTTACATTTATTCCTTCATTAAAAAATATTCAGCAGCCACGGATTGACAGAATTGAATGGCTCCGGTTTACAGGAAATTTTAAAGGTTCGGTAAAAGATTTTGTCACCACCGGAACTATTCAAACAAATCTTGGTACAATAGTTTCCAACGTAAATATGACATTGAATACTTCGAAACCTTCGGTGTATTCGGGAACTATAAGCACAGATAGTTTTAACCTGGGAAAATTTTTAGACAATGATCAGCTCGGAAAAATCAGCTTTACAGGAAAAATAAACGGCGAAGGACTGACATCTCAAACATTAAATGCGACAGTTGACGGAACGATCACGCAATTATATTTTAATGATTATACCTATAATAACATTATTGTAAACGGAACTTTTGCAAAAAGCAAATTTAACGGTCAGATAATATCGAACGACAGTAATTTGAACGCAACGATGAATGGATTAATTGATTTCAGCAAACATCCGTACACGTTTAATTTTTATGCGGATGTAACCAAAGCGGATTTCGCAAAGCTGAATATAATCAAACAAAAAATTCAGTTTAACGGGAAACTGGATTTTAATTTTACAGGAGATAATATTGATAATTTCATAGGCGCCGCGCGTATTTATAATGCAACAATATTAAAAAGCGGTCAGCGAATTTCTTTCGATTCGCTTATTATAAATTCAAGCATTGCCGAAAATAATAAAACCATAACCCTGGAAAGCAATGAATTTAACGGCGCATTTGTTGGTGATTTTTCAATAAGAGATTTGCCTTCAGCTTTTCAAACTTTTTTGAATAAATATTATCCGTCCTATATCAGCCCTGCAAAAACAAAACCCGCAAACCAGGATTTCAGTTTTGTAATAAGCACAAGAAAAGTTCAGGACTATATCGATTTGTTCGATAAAAAATTAAAAGGATTTGACAATGCAACTGTGAGCGGCCGAATCAGCAGCAAAGAAAATATGCTGGATTTGAATGTTGATGTTCCGCGATTCAGTTATGATAATATTGCTTTTACCAATGTGAGCATTAAAGGAAGAGGAAGTCTCGATAGTTTGTCTATGCAAACCGATATTGGTGATGTTGCAGTAAACGACAGTCTTCATTTTCCGGGTACTCATATTCATTTGCGTTCAGCTAACGATTTTTCGGATGTGCAAATTTTAACCAGCGCTAATCAAACATTAAATTCTGCAAAACTTTCTGCGCAGGTGCAAACGTTGCCAACCGGTATTCACATTAAATTCAATCCGTCCACATTCGATATCAACAGCAAAACATGGACAATTGATAAGGACGGCCAATTGACATTAAGCCGGAATCTTGTAGAAGCATCGAACCTGAAAATACACAGCGACGATCAGCAAATTCTTGTAACAACTCATCCTTCATCCGGGGGAAACTGGAATGATATTCATCTTGATTTAAAGAAAATAAATATGGGTGATATCACTCCTTTCTTTATAAAAAGCGATCGTATGGAAGGTTTGCTTACCGGCAGTTCAGAAATATCTAACCCCTATGCACAACCGAAAATAACTTTTGCAGGGCAGATGGATCAATTCAGGCTTGACAACGATTCTGTAGGAAAATTGGAAATAACGGGAGACTATGATACAAAAAGCAGCGTAGTTAATGCACGAATCAATTCTGATAATAAAAATTATCATTTTAATGTAAACGGAATTTTTAAAACATCAGATTCAAACAATGTGCAGCCTGTTGACGTAAATATTGATCTTAGTGATACAAAAATCGGTTTGCTGGAAAAATATCTGAGCGGAATTTTCAGTAACATGAAAGGTAATGCAACAGGGAAATTGCAAATTGTTGGCGGGGGAAATAATTTAAAATATATCGGGAATGTGCAGGTGAAAAATGCTGAAATGAAAGTCAATTACACGCAATGCACTTATCGGATTCCTCTGCTGAACGTTGCATTGAAAGACAGTTCGATTGACTTTGGAACATTTCAGATCACCGATAAATTGGATTCGGTACATCATACAGCGGAAATAACGCAGGCAAAATTATATCACCATGCATTTACAAACATGAGGTATGATTTTGCTATGAATACAAATAAATTATTACTGCTCGATACCAAAGTAACCGATAATAATTTATTTTACGGAAGAGTGATAGGCAGGGCATCTTTGCGATTTACCGGCCGCAGGAGAATATGCAACTGACAATTAAAGGCGAACCTAATGACAGCTCAAATATTTTTCTGCCTATGACAACCTCTCGGGAAAGCGCTGAGGCAGATTTTATTGTATGGAAAGTTTATGGAAAAGAGATGCAGACGCAGACATTAGACAAAAAATCTTCCAACATTACTGTAAAATTAGACTTAACTGCAAACAATTATGCCAATATAGATGTGATTCTTGATCCACTGACGGGTGATCATATCAGGACTAACGGTCATGGACAGTTGCACATCGAAGTGGGAACAACCGAAGACCTGAGCATACGCGGGAGATATGATATTGATCGCGGCACTTATGATTTTAACCTGCAATCCATCATCAGAAAGCCATTTGTTTTTAAGAAAGATGCGGACAATTATATTTCATGGAATGGAAATCCTTATGATGCGGATATAAATATCCAGGCAATTTACCAGGCGGAAAATGTGCATTTCACTGATTTGGGGATCAACTTTCAAAGTACAAGTGTAAAAGCGTTCCGTGGCCCGGTTTGGGTAATTGCAACGTTGCGGGATAAGCTTACGAAACCGACTATTTCATTCCAGATTGAGTTGCCGCCAAACAGTCCTCTTAAAAATGATATTGATGCTAACAATGCATTGCAAACAATAGCAAATGACCCGAGCGAATTAACCAAACAGGCTTCTTTTTTAATTGCATTTGATCAGTTCGGGCCAATGTCTAACAGCTCAACCACATTTGATGCGGGAACCGCAGCTGCCGGACTTTTTTATAACAGTATTTCAGGAATTGTTTCCAGCGCACTCACCAAACGTTTGATAGATTTTTTGAAAAAGGTTGACCCTACCCTTCATGTGAATTTTAATGCCTCATTATATAATGGATATAATGCGGTAGCAAATAATTTTGGCGCTTCTGATCCTACCCGATCAAGTTATGACAGAACAAACCTGAATCTATCAGTAGGAAAAAGTTTTTTAAATGAAAGATTGACTTTTACAGTTGGCAATGCTTTGGATGTTGGCTTAACAACAGCACAGGCGCAAACATCGCCATTTCAGTTTTTGCCCAACGTTACAATGGATTATAAAATCACCAATGACGGACGAGTGATAGCCAGCTTATTTTACCGCGATTCTTATAACTATGTTTCTGCGGCAAACCATACAGAAAATAGCTCCGGCGGAAGTATTTCTTATCAAAGAAATTTTGATCGTTTAGGTGATTTATTTAAAAAGAAGAAAAAGAAAAAAGATAAACCTGTAACTCCTCCGCCGGCTAATCAAACTACTGCTGCAAGCAGTAATTAGAAATAAAATCAATTGCTTTAAAATTTTACATAGATTTTTCCTGTATCAGTTTATAAAGTATTTCGGCAGATTCTTTCCAGGAATATTTTTGTCTAACGGTGTTGCATATATCAGATAAATTTGCATCATTCGTCCCGTTCTTGCAAATGTTTTCTAATTTCATTTTAAATTCTTCATAATTGAACGGATCAAAAAGATCATCGCCAAAAAAAACAAAATCGCTCATTGCCGAACTATTTGAGCATAAAACCGGAATCTTTACTGCTGCAGCTTCCAGCGGCGGAATACCAAAACCCTCGGCTTTGGAAGGATAAACAAAAACATCTGCAGCGCGATAAAATTCAATAATATTTTTGTCGTTTATAGCTTCATTTATAAAGATGAATGATTTTATTGGTTGTGATAATTTATTGAGCATATCATCAAACTCAGGCGTAGCAATGCTTTTGGCTCCTAATAAAACGAGATGATAATTTTTGTTATAAAGTTTCAAATCAAGAAAAACTTTTAATAGCATTGCGTGGTTTTTTCTCGGCTCAAACCTGCTTACGTATAAAATGAATTTATCAAATCCATATTCTCTTTGAATATATTTTTTTGAATCCTGTTTATTATATGGTTGAAAAAAAACTTCATTAACGCCATTTGGGGTAATGTGAATTTTTTCTTCTTCAATACCAAAATATTTTTGAATGGATTTTTTTGAATATGCAGAAACAGTAGTGAGGATATCCGCTTTGTGAGCGCTTATATTGAACAGAAAATTTTTCATTTTCCTGTATGCGAAATTAAACTCTTCGGGATATTCATTAAATATTACGTCGTGCGTGGTAACAATAAATTTGCAGGATTTTTTTAGCGGAACGATATATTGAAAGTGCGCATAATCAATTTTATATTTTTTTAAAATGGATGGTATATCAAACAACAACCTATAAACCGACGATCTACTTTTGTATTTTATGAAGCGGATATTTTTTACATTGCTGAAATTTTTTTCGAGACTGCTGATATTATATGCTCCAAGATAAATTTCAATGTTTTCTTTTTGTGATAGAATATTATAAATCTCACGCAAAAAAGTTCTGCTTCCCTGGAACTCACCATCAAGTATATGTGCATCCGCAAACAGTCTTATACTTTCTTTCATTGAATAAAGTAAAATAAAAAGATGCCGCAGATTCGCAGATTAAATGCAATCCAATCTGCGGCTAAAATCTATAGTTCAATTTACTACTTCAAAATTTGATGCCCGAGTTTATCACGCTTCGTTTGAAGATATTTTTCATTGTGCGGGTTCGGCTTTACTTCGATAGGTATGGTTTCAACTATTTCCAAACCATAACCTGAAAGTCCGGTGCGTTTTTTAGGGTTGTTACTGATCAATTTAAGTTTAGTGATTCCGAGATAACGCAATATTTGCGCGCCAACTCCGTAATCTCTTTTATCCATCGGAAAACCGAGATGCAAATTTGCTTCCACAGTATCCAATCCTCCTTCCTGCAGTTGATATGCTTTTAATTTATTTACCAAACCTATACCACGTCCTTCCTGGTTCATATACAAAATTGCGCCTTTGCCATTTGCTTCAACCATTTGCATAGCTTTGTGCAATTGCTCGCCGCAATCGCAACGCAAGCGATCCTAAAATATCTCCGGTAAAGCAAGATGAATGCACGCGCACTAAAACAGGTTCATCTTTTTCCCATTCACCTTTTATCAATGCAAGATGTTCGTTCGATGTATTTTTTTCTTTAAACGCTATCAATTTAAAATGTCCGAATAATGTTGGCATATCCACCCGCACAATTTCTTCGATCAGAGAATCTGTTTTCAAACGATACTCGATCAAATCTTTTATAGAAACAATTTTGAAATCAAATTTCTCTGCAATTTCTTTTAGCTGAGGTAACCTCGCCATCGTGCCATCTTCATTCATAATTTCCACCAAAACCCCAACAGGAGCGAAGCCTGCTAATCTTGCCAAATCAATTGTTGCTTCCGTATGCCCCGCTCTTCGCAACACGCCACCTTTTTTTGCACGCAATGGAAAAATATGTCCTGGTCTTCCCAAATCTTCCGGTTTTGTAGAAGGATTAATTAATGCCTGAACAGTTTTTGCGCGGTCCTGCGCAGAAATTCCGGTTGTGCAACCATGGCCTAACAAATCAACGGAAACTGTAAAAGCAGTTTCGTGCAAAGCCGTGTTATTATTAACCATTAATTCGAGCGAGAGTTGATCGCATCTTTCTTCAACCATCGGCGCACAAATCAATCCGCGACCGTGTTTGCTCATAAAATTTATAACCTGCGGAGTTACGTTAGCCGCAGCAGTAATAAAATCGCCTTCATTTTCGCGGTCTTCATCGTCAACCACAATCACGAGTTTGCCTTCTTTAATATCTTCAATCGCACTTTCAATTGTATTCAGCATCTCAAATAATTTAATGCAAAGTTAATAATTAATGTTTGTTGATAATAGGGCGTTGTTAATCGTAAAAGGTGAGACGTGAGATGCAAGATTTGAATTGCAATTGCCTTCTCACGCCTGACGTCTCCCGTCTCACACTAATATAACAATACGCAAAAATTAAAGTTCGGTTGCAGCTTATATTACATTATCAAATTAGCACATCATCTCATTATCAAATTAATTACATTTGCAGCGCAAAAATTTTCTCATCAAAAAAATATTTTTCTTATGAAAGTAACGGTTGTAGGCGCGGGCGCTGTTGGCGCAACATGTGCCGATAATATTGCCAGGAAAGAATTAGCGCAGGAATTAGTTTTACTCGATATCAAAGAAGGTTTGGCTGAAGGTAAGGCGCAAGACATGATGCAAACTGCCGCGCTGCTTGGCTTCGACACAAAAATTACCGGCAGCACGAATGATTATACAAAAACCGCAAGCTCCGATGTTGTGATTATTACATCCGGCTTGCCGCGCAAACCGGGAATGACGCGCGAAGAATTGATTGGCACCAACGCCGGAATTGTAAAAGGCGTTACTGAAAATATTTTGAAGAATTCTCCGAACGCAATTATTATTATCATCAGCAACCCGATGGATACAATGACCTATCTCACACTTACAACAAGCGGGTTGGCAAAAAATAAAATCATTGGAATGGGCGGAACGTTGGATAGTGCGCGGTTTAAATATCAGTTGAGCCAACATCTGAATTGCAGTGCATCGGATTTGAATGCAATTGTGGTAGGCGGCCATGGCGACACTACGATGATTCCTCTTATTAGCATAGCTACCTGGAACAGTGTTCCGGTAACAAAATTTTTATCTGCCGATCAACAAAAACAAATTGTTGCCGATACAATGGTTGGCGGAGCAACGCTGACAAAATTAATCGGCACAAGCGCATGGTATGCTCCGGGTGCGGCTGGCGCGGCTTTGGTGGAAGCGATTGTTCGCGATGAGAAAAAATTATTTACGTGCTGCGTTTGTTTGAATGGGGAGTACGGACAAAAGGATATTTGTCTCGGCGTGCCTGTTGTAATTGGCAAAAATGGATGGGAAAAAATTGTTGAGTTCAAACTGAGTGATGAAGAACAAGCAGCATTTAATAAAAGCGCAGATGCTGTGAGAAATATGAATGATGTGTTGAAGACTTTGTAGTCGGGGGTCAGAAGTCCGGAGTCGGAAAAGTCCGGAAGAAAGATTTTTTATTTTCGGTTATGTATAACTGTTAGTTTACTGTTTTTAGTATTTAATTTTTTAGTTTTTTTATCATTATTAATTATTCATTCTTAATTTTTAATTGCTTCCCCGTTTCTTTTACAATCAGATCCACATCCTGCAAATGCATGCATTTAAAATGTTTGAGCGGGCATTTTTTTGTTCCGAAATTTGAGCACGGCTGACATTTTAGATTTGAAACAAAAATATTTTTATACGGAATTTTTTCTTGTGTTGATAAAAACCGGCTTCCGTAAAATGGCTCTACATCCAGCTTTGGCGATGTTCCGCCCCAAATGGCAAGTGTTGGTTTATTAAATGCAGAAGCTATGTATTGCAAACCGGTGTCGTGAGAAATAACCAATTTGGATTTTCTTACAATATCCGCCGATTCATTCAAACTGAATTTTCCGCAGGCGTTATAAATTTTTACGTTGTCAATTTCTCCAACCGCTTTTCCTTCTTCAAAATCTTCTTTTCCGCCGACAAGAACGATCGGGTAATTTATTTTGCTGCATATCTCCCGTAATTTATACACCGGAAGTTTTTTTGTGTAATAAGATGCGCCGATAACAATCGCAATATATCCCATCGAATGTGAAGCGGGTAAATCTTCCACGCGAACATTTTCTTTTGCATCAATAAAATAATTCAATCCGGAGCCGTCATCTTTAACTCCGAGTGAGCGCACAGTATCGAGATTTCTTAATACAATATGACGACCAGACATTGTATTAATCTTCAGCTTCGTCAACAAAAACTTTTGAACGCTTTCTTTTTTGTACGATAATGTTTTGCATCGCAAAGCAAATCGAATCCGGTAAGAACGTAAATTTTTGTGCAGGTCAATTATATAGTCATACTTTTCTTTTTTGAGTTCTATTATTAAATCATCGAGGTTATCGTCGTAATAAAAAAACTTATCGATATAAGGATTGCAATCAGTAACTGCTTTGAAAGATTTTTTTGTAAGAAAATGCACTTCCGCATTCTCCACTTGTTTTTTTACACAACGAATTACAGGAGTAGTTAAGACAATATCGCCGATAGAAGAAAAACGGATGATGAGAAACTTCATAACACGAATTACACGAATTTTTTTACACGAATTACACGAATTATCGCAAATTAAGTTCGAAGCGATTCAGTACGTACTTCTTTCACAGTTACAGTAAAGTTATTTGGAATTATCAATTATCAATTATCAATTTTAACTTGGCTCAATATAATTAAGGTCTTTGCCAAAAGTTTCTTCAGTCAATGCGAGAGAAATAAAACCAATTGCAAAAACTACAATTCCGGTTATCCATCCACTTTTAAGATAACTAAATGTCGGTTGCAAAGAATTAAACAAAAGTGAAACAAGCACCAGCGAACCTCTTGCCATATTAGGCGCAGTTGTGGCAACTGTTGCGCGGATATTTGTGCCGAATTGTTCTGCCGCCATTGTAACAAACATTGCCCAAAAACCAGTTCCAAAGCCGAGGAAAACGGCAACAACATATACCATTGTTGCAGATTGTCCGTTCAAATTAAAATACCAAACCACAGCAATTGCAGTGATGATATGAAAAAGAAATAAAGCTTTTTTTCTGCTTCTGAGTCCTTGACTGATAAATCCGATAAGAACATCCCCGATAGAAATTGCCGCGTACGAAACCATCACTGCTTTTCCGGGATCAACTTTTCCATGGATATTCATGCTCGTTGCAAATTTATTTGAAAACGTAATCAGAATTCCTATTACGTACCAATTCGGTAATGCAATTAAAATGGAAGTGAGATATTTTTTTAATCGCTTTCCATTTGTGAATAGCATAAAAAAATTACCCTTCTTAATATTTTCGCTCGAAGCAATGTTTTTAAACATTCCGGATTCCAGCACGCCAACACGAAGAAATAATAATAAAAATCCCAAACCCCCGCCAATAAAATAACAAGTGCGCCAGCCCGTACCGTCAACACCCACAAATTGCTGACGAACAAAATATGCAAACACAGCGCCGCTCAATCCAATGCCCGCAACAAGTGATGTAGCTATACCTCTTTTTTCTTTCGGCATCAATTCGCTCACCAAAGTAATGCCTGCGCCAAGTTCGCCGGCAAGTCCGAGCCCGGTAAAAAATCGTACCAGCGCATACTGGTCAACGTTATGAACAAAACCATTCGCAATATTTCCTAAGGAATATAAAACAATGGAAGCGAACAGCACTTTCATTCTTCCTTTTTTATCTCCTAAAATTCCCCAGATAATTCCGCCGATCAATAATCCCAGCATTTGAATATTGAGAATAAAAGATCCTTGCTTGTCAATAGCAACATCAGTTAATCCCAATGATTTCAATGATGGAATTCGAATAATGCTGAACAGCAACAGATCGTATATATCTACAAAATATCCGAGCGCGCCAACAATAACTGCAAGATTAAAAAGTGAAGGAGTTTTTTGCTGCATGGTTCTATTTACGATTTACGAATTGGGAATTACGATTTCTGATTGATGCAGTTTACTTATAATTTTCAAATTATTTCTTGATACCAGCTTCAGTAACTCCGGTTGAGCATCGTTGCGTCGCAATCCTTTCATCAGTTGATCTACTATTAAGCGATGGTTTAGTAATTGCAAATTTCCACATTTCTCACATTTTCACATTCTCGAATTCTTCCTGCTCGATGCTCGTTTGCCAAAAAATAATTTTATCAAAACAGGCAAACCGGTAACCAGTGCAAGTCCTATAACAATCACTTCGAGATGATTTTTCAAATCAAAATGCATTTCACGCAAAATTAATTTCTGCAAATAATGACCGGCAAAAAGCATCGTGCTCACCCACGCAATGCAACCTATAAGATTAAAAAGAGAAAATTTTTTCTTATCCATTCCAACAACGCCGGCAATGATCGGAACAAAAGTTCTTATTATCGGCAAAAATCTTGCAAACACAATTGCGGAACCACCATGTTTTTCATAAAAGCCTTTTGCATCTTCGATATAATGTTTTTTAAAAAAGAAAGTATCTTTTCGATGATACAAAAACGGACCGCTTTTCGCGCCAAACCAATAGCCAACCATATTTCCCAACACGCCGGCAAAAGTTACCAAAATAGTTATCAGCAAAAGATTTACAAAATCGCTTCCCGTGTTAAAAAAATATCCGGCAAGCTCATTGGTGTAAATTCCGGCAACAAATAATAAGCTGTCGCCGGGTAAAAAAAATCCAAGCAGCAAGCCGGTTTCTGCAAAAATGATAAAAAGCATAACCCATAGGCCGCCATTGCTAATATAAAATTCCGGACTTAATAAATCTTTCCAGGTTATCGTTAAAAATTCAATCATAAGTTAAACAACAGCTCAAGTTAATTAATTCAATGAATAATGAATAATGAACAATGAATAATTAATAATGAAAAATACGAAATCATCGTCGGCTATTCATTATTCATTGTTCATTGTTAATTGTTCATTACCCAATTCCCCTTCCCATTTGCTTACAACACTTGTTGCCAAAGCGTTTCCTAAAACGTTCGTCATACTTCTTAGCATGTCGCAAAAATGATCTATAGGTAATATCAGTGCAATTCCTTCAATCGGAATTTTAAACATTCCTGCTGTTGCTGCAATCACCACTAATGCAGCGCGCGGAACGCCGGCAATACCTTTGCTCATCAGCATCAGCATTAATAACATAGAAAGTTGAGTTCCAAAATCCATTTTAATTCCATACACCTGCGCAATGGCGATGCTGGCAAACGTCATGTACATCATGCTTCCATCAAGATTAAAACTGTAACCAAGCGGAAGCACGAAAGAAACTATTTCTTCTTTACAACCAAATTTTTCTAATTCAAAAGTAAGTTTCGGAAAAACGGCTTCGCTGCTTGTTGTGCTGAATGCAATTAATAATGGTTGTGCAATTCTTTTTAATAATCGCGGAAGGCGTTTTTTCAAAATTAAAAATCCAGCAATCAATAATACCATCCATAATAATGCAATGCCGAGAATAAAATATAAAAGATATAAGCCATAAAAATTGAAAACTTCCAATCCGCTTGTGGCAATGATAGCGGCAAGAGCGCCAAAAACTCCGAACGGCGCGAACCCCATTACATAGCCAACCATTTTTAAAATGATATGCGCGAGGCTGTCGAGGGCACGCACAATTGGTTTTCCTTTTTCACCAACAGCGGCAGTTGCGATGCCAAAAAAAATGCTGAATACAACTATTTGCAAAATGGAATTATTCGCCATAGCCTCAGCAATACTTTTTGGGAAAACATGATTGATGAAGGTATCGAGAGAAAATTCCTGCGTTGCGCCGGCAATATCTTTTGCGTGAGCGATTTCATTATTATTAATCGAGATAGCAGTTCCCGGGTGAAAAAAATTAACAAGAACCATTCCCAACAGTAAACTTACCAGCGATGCGGAAATGAACCATAAAAATGCTTTGCCTCCGATCCTGCCTATTGTTTTTACATTTCCCAATTTCGCAATGCCAACAACTAATGTAGAAAAAACCAACGGCGCAATGATCATCTGAATGAGAAAGAGAAATATTTTGGTAAGAAGCCTGGCGTTGAAAGAAAATTTAGCTATAAAATCAGCGGAAGTATTTTTATGAACGATATATCCGGTAACGATTCCCAAAATCATTGAAATCAAAATCCATCCTGTAAGACTGATTTTCTTCATGAGCAGTTAAATAGTGTGCAAACAATCGAAAAATATTGATTTGACAAAACTTTGTCTTTATTAATTAAGTTCTTTACCGAAGAATTGAAAGCGTATCAATTATTTGCTTATTTTACGAACGCAAAACTTCTTCCAACCAAACACATAACTAAACTGTATGAGTTTATTCAGAAAAAAAACTTTAAGTATTTTATTGGCGCAAGCTGCCGATTCAGAAAAAGGTTTGAAAAGAACGCTCGGAGCGTGGAGCCTTATTGCACTTGGTATTGGAGCGATCATTGGCGCAGGATTATTTGTGAGAACTGCAGCCGCTGCCGGCGGAAATGCAGGACCAGCTGTTACAATATCTTTTATAATTGCGGCGATAGGTTGTGCTTTTGCAGGTTTGTGTTATGCAGAATTTGCTTCGGTTATTCCGATTGCCGGAAGCGCTTACACCTATGCATATGCAACAATGGGAGAATTGGTAGCGTGGATAATCGGATGGGCATTGATTCTTGAATATGCACTTGGAGCTGCAACTGTTTCAATAAGCTGGAGCGAATACGCAAATAAACTTCTCGGCGGTAAAATTCCTTATGAATGGTGTCATTCGCCGTTTGAAAAAGCATTAGATGCAACGAACGTTTTGCATCACGGCATAATTAATATTCCTGCACTTGTAATTTTATTAATTCTTTCATTATTATTAATAAAAGGAACGCAGGAATCTGCAACAGTTAATGCAATTATAGTAGCTATTAAAGTTTCAATTGTTTTAGTGTTTATTGCTATTGGCTGGCATTTTATTAATCCTGCAAATCATACGCCATATTTAATTCCTGCAAATGCTCCTGATGCAATACAAGGAGATGGCACATCATACTCTTATTTGGATTTTTTCCGGCATGGATGGGGTGGTGTACTGCGAGGCGCGGGAATTGTATTTTTTGCATTTATTGGTTTTGATGCAGTGTCAACAGCGGCGCAGGAGTGTAAAAATCCAAAAAGAGATATGCCGATTGGTATTCTTGGTTCATTGGCAATATGTACGATTCTGTACGTTTTATTTTCATGGGTTCTAACGGGTGTTGCTCCGTACACTGATTTTATTAAAGCAGGAAAAGAAGCATCTGTTGCTTATGCAATTGATACCTATATGCATATGGGATGGCTTTCTACATTGGTTACCATTGCAATTCTTGCAGGATTTTCGTCGGTAATATTAGTAATGCTTTTGGGGCAATCAAGAGTTTTTTATACTATGTCAACCGATGGATTATTACCTAAAATTTTCTCAGACCTTCATCCAAAATTTCGAACGCCGTATAAAAGCAATATGGTTTTATTTATTTTTGTTGGTTTATTTGCTGCGTTTCTTCCGGAGACGGTTGCAGGAGATCTGACTTCTATAGGAACATTATTTGCATTTGTAATTGTCTGTTTGGGTATTTGGATATTGCGAAAGAAAGATCCCGGATTAGCCAGACCATTTAAAACGCCGCTTGTTCCGCTTGTTCCGATTTTAGGTATGATCATTTGTACAGCAATGATTGTGAGTCTTCCGGGACGAACACTATTGAGCGCCCTATTTTGGATGATTTTCGGGTTATTGATTTATTTTAGTTACAGCAAAAATAAAAGCAAGCTTCGATCATAAATCATACAACAAAAAATTTTGAACCACGCAAAGGCGTGGTTTTTTATTTGCATCACTTAAACTAATTTTGCCAACCGCTATTTATTTGCGTTGAATAGAATTACTGCCGTACAAGCGAGCGTGGCAACGATGATGAATAGAGAACAAATGTTCGCTACAAAAAAATAAAACTAAAAAGTAATAGAGAGATGCTGGTAGTAAAAACTAAAAACTGAAAAATTAAAACATGGGAAGGATTTTTGAAGTAAGAAAGCATACGATGTTTGCGCGTTGGGATAGGATGGCGAAACAATTTACGCGCATCGGAAAAGAAATTGCCATTGCTGTAAAAGCGGGCGGTCCTGATCCAAACACCAATCCTGCTTTGCGCAGATGTTTTCAAAATGCAAAAAGCGTGAACATGCCCAAAGACCGTGTGGAAGCGGCTATCAAGAGAGCTATGGGCAAAGAGATGGAAAATTATGAAGAGATTTTGTACGAGGGCTATGCGCCTCACGGAGTTGCTGTACTGGTAGAAACAGCCACTGATAATTTGACAAGAACTGTTGCAAATTTGCGCAGCTATTTTACAAAAGGAAACGGAAATATGGGAACGAGTGGCAGCGTAAGTTTTCAATTTAAAAAAATGGGCGTATTCAAATTAAAAATGGAAGGATTGAACCAGGAAGAACTCGAATTTGAATTAATAGATTTTGGTTTGGAAGAAATGGGAGAAACTGTTGGTGAAAATAACGAACCTATATTAGTTTTGACGAACAGCCTTCAATGATTTTGGAAATATGCAAAAAGCGCTTGAAGAAAAAAAGATCATTCCGATCAGCGCTGAAGTGGAATGGATACCTACCACAACTGTTGAGCTTCCGGAAAGCCACGCTGAAGAAGTAATGAAACTCGTAGATAAGATAGAACAGGACGAAGACGTGCAAAAAGTGTTTCATAATTTGAAGTAGTGAATAGTCCATAGTCAATGGTCGATAGTCAGCGGTCAATAGTTAATTGATTCTTGAAATTCCCGGGGCTTCCGTTGTCCGTTGACTATCTACTGTTGACGGTTACATCCAACATTCACCACTAACTTTGCATAATGCGCGAAGAAAAAAAGATCGTGTTGTTTGATGGTGTTTGCAACCTATGCAGTTCAACTGTTCAGTTTATTATTAAAAGAGATAAAAAAAATAAATTTCTTTTTGCGTCACTTCAAAGCACTCCAGCATCTGAGCTATTAAAAAAATATAGTTACGCTAAAAGCGATCTCAATTCTTTTATATTAATAGATAATAACAAAGTTTATACTCACTCATCCGCGGTACTTCGTGTATTGAAATCTCTATCTTCAATCTGGAAGGTTTGTTATATGTTTATTATCGTTCCAAAATTTATCCGCGATGGTGTTTATAATTACATCGCAAAACGTCGCTACAAATGGTTTGGTAAAAAAGAAGAGTGCTGGGTTCCTTCGCCTGAATTAAAAGAAAAATTTTTGGATTGAACATTTCGAAATTTTCAATTAATAATTATTAATTCTTAATTATTCTCCTGCCTTTCTTGTCGTTTTTTTTCCACTTATCAAGTAACAATAGTTTTGTGTAACCATAATTTATTCGCAACGTCTCATCATCACTTCGATTCCAGTTATCAAGAAAAACAGCCATTCAACATAAAACAATGTTCTATGTAATAAATAGTACCTAATTTTGATTTGTAATATTAAAACCAAAGTACCAAGTAAAGAATAAATTATTTAAAATGAAAAATAAGATAACCATTATAACTGCCTTATTATTAGCTTCACTAACGTCTTTTTCTCAATCAGAAAAAGTTAAGAATGTTAGCGGCAGTTTGCAAGATGAAGGCCAAAAGCCACTTGAAGCTGCGAGTGTTTCCTTAAGAACTATGGATTCTGCTACCGTTAAAACAATCGTTTCCGACAAAAAAGGAAGCTTTAATTTTTACGATATAGCCAAGGGAAAATATTTCGTCAGCATAAGTTTGGTCGGGCATAATTCCTATTCTTCTTCAGTTTTTGAAATTGCGAATGCAAAATCTTTTGTACAATTAGGCACCATCACTTTATCACAACGAACAAAAGATTTGAAATCCGTTTCTGTTGTCGGCATCAAACCTTTTATTGAGCAAAAGGCCGATAGAATGATAGTGAATGTTGACGCTTCGCCAAGCAATACGGGAGCGAGTGTGATGGATGTTTTGGAAAAATCTCCCGGCGTTGCTGTTGATAAAGATGGCAACATAAGTTTAAAAGGCAAGCAAGGTGTTACAATAATGATTGATAATAAGCCAACGTATATGACCGCAGCGCAACTGGCAAGTTATCTTAAAAGTCTTCCTTCATCTGCAGTTGATCAGTTAGAAATAATGACGAATCCTTCTGCTAAATATGATGCTGCAGGTAATTCGGGTATTATTAATATCAAAACAAAAAAGAACAAAGCAAAAGGTTTCAATGGCAGCGTTACACTTACTCACACTCAAGGCGTATACCCTAAGCCAAGCGGAAGTATCAATCTGAATTACAGAACCGGCAAAGCGAATTTCTTTTTTAATGGGGGCTATACGCATTGGGAAGGCTACCAGGATTTGGACATTAACAGAAATTATCTTGATGGAACCGGAAAACAAATCACTTCTATTTTCACACAGCATACTAATATGAAATTTGTTAACCCAGAATTGAATGCAAAAATCGGAATGGATTATTATCTCACTAATAAAACAACAATTGGAATTGTGTTAAGCGGATTTCAAAATAAAGAGAACGACAATTCATCCAGCACAATCTTTTTAAAAGATCCCAATAACATTGTTGATTCAATTGTTTATTCTCCAAGTACAAATAACAATGTTTGGAAGAACGGTTCTGTCAATCTCAATTTCCGACATGAGTTTGATTCGCAGGGAACAGAACTTACCGCCGATGCGGATTTCATTAAATATAATTCTACCAGCAATCAATATTTCGATAACATAAATTATACTCCAAACTGGACGGAAAAATATGCAACTGTTCTCACAGGTAATTTGCCGGCGGATATAAATATTTATTCTTTCAAAACTGATTTTTCTCATTCCTTTAAAAATGAATTGAAATTTGAAGCAGGATTGAAAACGAGTTATGTTGCCACAGATAATATGGCCGGCTATTTCAATGTTGTCAATAATGTTCCGCAGGTTGATACTACAAAAACCAATCGATTTCTTTACTACGAAAACATTAATGCAGCTTATATAAATTTCAATAAACAATTTAAAAAATTAAGTATTCAGGCCGGGCTAAGACTTGAAAACACCAATTATCATGGTCA
The DNA here is from genome assembly GCA_963774065.1 of Chitinophagia bacterium. Classification (GTDB taxonomy): domain Bacteria; phylum Bacteroidota; class Bacteroidia; order Chitinophagales; family Chitinophagaceae; genus Puia. The sequence goes on along the minus strand of CAVZDO010000001.1, from coordinate 72,629 downwards.
CCAACTTGGCAATGCATACACCGTAGATAATAATGATTCATCGTTTCAAAAAAGTTATGTAAATCTTTTTCCAACGATTTACATAAGTTACCAGGCGAATGCAAAAAATCAATTCGTTATCAATTACGGAAGAAGAATTGACAGACCCGCTTATCAGGATTTGAATCCATTTCTTTTCTTTTTAGATCAATACACTTACCAGGCTGGCAATCCTTATTTGCAACCGCAATTCTCAGATAATATTGAGTTGTCTCACACGTACAATAATTTTCTTACTACAACATTGAACTATAGTTATACCAAAAACTTTTTTGCAGAAACTTTCGAACAGCAAGAGCAGGCAACAATTGTTCGTAACGGAAATATTGGCGTAAGGCAAAACATGGGAATTGCGATGAGCGCTCAAATTCCTATTGAGAAATGGTGGACATCAATTTGGTATGTGAATTATACTTACAACAAATTCACCGGAATGCTTTACGGATCGGATATCAATATCAGTTCGCCAACTGTTTTGTTGAATGTAAATAATCAGTTCAAATTAAATCACGGTTGGGGAGCAGAACTTTCCGGGTTTTATCGCAGCAAAGGAGTGGAAGGACAAATATTGTTGCAACCATTCGGACAAATGTCTGCAGCAATTTCAAAACAAATTTTAAAAGAAAAAGGAAGTTTGAAATTGGGAATAAGAGATATGCTTCGCACGCAAATAATAAAAGGAACGATCGACTTTCAGCAAACAGATGCTTCATTCAGAAATACAAGAGACAGCAGGCAAGTTAGTTTGACGTTCACTTATCGTTTTGGAAAACCTATAAAAGGAACTCAACCGCACAGAAATACAGGTGGCGCTAACGACGAATCGAGCCGTGTAAAAACTGGTGGCAATAATTAATCAATAAATCATCACTCTCAAAACAAACAACATGAAAAATTTAATAATAGTTCTTTGCCTTCTGTCAGCAACAGCAACTGTTAGCGCACAATGCAGCAAAAAAATTACATGGACTGGAGCTAAGGCTGAATTTCTCGATGCGAACGGAGTTGTTGAAAGAACATTAGATGAAAAAGTTGTGATGATTAGTTCAAAAACAGACATCAAATTAATGCACAGCGATAAAGATGACGATGCCTTAACAGGAAAAATAAAAGATTTTTCCTGCACATGGAGCGAAGCTTTCAAGAATGGTAAAACAATAATCAAATCAGATTTATCAGAAGGGCTCAACCCTTCAAGTAATGGCGTGGTTACCATTGAAGCTAAGGATGGAAAAATAACAATTCTTGTTACAATGGATGATCACGAAGGCAGAACAATCAAACTTTATATAGATAGCTATAAAGAAGAAGATTGACACCATTCTCATCATCATAGCTTATAACAGGAAATATTTTCGGAACGGATTAAAAATGATTTTATGAGAACACTAAAAATAAATTCACTCGAAATTATAGCAATAATTACATGGCTTTTTATTTCGGCGGTGATAATTCAAAGCGCGCATGCACAGGCAAACCAGGATTCATCATCTATGGATAAAAAATTATTTACTGAACTTGTGCAAAAGGATAGCGTGTTATTCAATGCAGTTTTTAACACCTGCAATATAAAAGATGTAGGAAACCTGCTGGATGAAAATTTTAAATTTTATCCCGATAATGGCGCTGCAACATATATTTCTTATCAAACACGATCAGAATTTTTAGATGATATACAAAAAAATTTCTGTGGTATAAAAACTGCCGGTTCAAAAAAAATGAGAAGAGAAATTGAAAACGTCCGGGTTTATCCGCTTACCAGTAACGAAGTTATACAAACAGGAATTCAACGTTTCTATATGCTTAATGCAGGTGAGCAGGATAAATTGGTTGAGGTTTCAAAATTTACAAGAACATGGCAAAGAAAAAATGGCGAGTGGAAAATGTCGAAAGAATTTGATGCATTTTCAAACACATATTCAAATCATCCGCAGGATTCATTATACACTATCATTGCTCACGAAGACAGTTTATTATTCAACGCTTATAATACGCATGACCTTGCGAAAATAAAAACATTTTTCACTAACGATCTTGAATTTTTTCATGATAAAGACGGACTCACAAATTATGCTCAGAATATGGAAGCATTCAAAGAAAATTTTGAAAAAAATAATGGAATTCAGAGAGAACTTGTGCCTGGTAGCTTGGAAGTTTATCCTGTAAAAAATTACGGAGCTATGGAAATTGGTGAGCATAAATTTTGTCATGAAGAAAACGGAAAGAACGATTGCGGCACATTCAAATTTGCCATGATTTGGAAAAAAACAAACGAAGGCTGGAAAATATCACGCGTAATTAGTTACGGGCATTAAAAATATTTTTTAACATTATTCAAAATCATGCGCATTAATATAATTCTTCTTTTGCTATTATTTTCTGCTGTAGTAAATGCCCAATCTGGCAAACCATTATTAACAGATAATAAATTGCAAACTAAGGTTGATTCGGCTGTGCAGAAAGCTGCAGTTATTTATATGCAGGACAGTAATGCAAACGGAATTTCAATCGGTATTTACCGAAACGGCAAAAAATATATTTATAATTACGGAGAAGTAAAAAAAGGAACGGGCATTTTACCTTCTGCAGATAATTTTTATAACCTCGGATCAGTTGCCAAAACTTTTGTAGCAACAATGCTTGCAGAAGCTGTTGTTGAAAATAAAGTTCAACTTAATGATGATATCAGGAAATATTTGCCGGGCAAATATCCAAGCCTGGAATATGAAGGGCAACCTATTCGGCTTATTAATCTTGCAAACCATACTTCAGGCATATCAAAATCCATACACAGTTTTCCAAAAGCTATTTCTGATAGCTTAAAAAAATTACCTCTCGCAGAACAAATAAATTTTTATTCCCGTTATAACCAGGATAGTTTATTGGAAGATCTTCATCGTATAAAACCCGATACAATTCCCGGCACAAAATATCATTACAACGGAAGTACGATGATGCTTTTAATTGTTTTGCTGGAAAGAATATATCACGAACCTTATGAGCAAATTGTTACAGGCTACCTGAAAACGCATTTGAATATGTATGATACTAAAACAATAATTTCTCCGGAAGAAATTAAACGTTTTGCGCAGGGCTATGATGATAAAAACCAGCCTCAGCCATATTTCAATTTTAAAGGTTTTGTTGATGCGCCATCCATGAATTCGACGATTAATGACATGCTCAAATATATAGAAGCAAATCTTTCTGAAAAAGATAACGCCATCAAACTTACACACCAACTGACATGGGGAAAGAAAGATGGATTTGGATTAGGTTTGGCCTGGATGATAGATACTGAGAATGGTGTAAAATATATTTTTCATTCCGGAAGTACGAAATTTGGATTTAATACACTTTGCCTTTTTTATCCGGGCAAAGATTACGGCGTAATTATCATCGTGAATGATAATATCAGCCAGGAAAAAGTTGGAAACATAGAAAATAACATTACAGCCGAATTAGAAAAAAAATAAAGTATAGCCATGAACCTTGTCGGTTTTAAAGACCTGTTGCAAACTTAGTTTGCGCAGGTCTTTTTGTTTTTTACTTTTGCTGATTAATTTAATTGTATGCCATCATTAGATATCGTAAGCAAAGTTGATCCGCAAACATTGGATAATGTAGTTAATGTGGTAAAAAAAGAAATCATTAACCGGTTCGATTTTAAAGATTCTCCTGTAAAAATTGAATTGAATAAAAAAGATTTTAAGATTGATCTCGAAGCGGAAAGCGACATGAAAATAAAACAGATCACAGATGTCTTTATCAGTCGTTCAATCAAGCAGGGATTGGATCCGCTTGCATTGGATTTTACCAAAGAAGCACATCAAAGTGGCAAAGTTGTAAAAAAAGAAGTTCAGGTAAGAAATGGTTTGAAGCAAGAAGATGCAAAAAAAGTCGTTAAGGTTATCAAAGATTCTGGATTAAAAGTGCAGGCGCAGATAATGGACGATTTGGTAAGAGTTACCGGGAAAAAAATTGATGATTTGCAAAGCATCATTGCAATATGTAAATCTTCCGTAACCGACATTCCGCTGCAATATTTGAATTTCCGGAATTGATCTTAATTAAACTTCTTAAAACAAACAACAGCATGGCTAAAGATTTTTTTAAACGTTCATTACAAAAGTTGCTCGGATTTGATAATTATCTTTTTTTATTTTCGATTTATTCCATCAATAAGTCCAAATGGGATAAGGAATTTATTTATTTCATGAATAGAATTCCTGAAGATGGCGCAATCCTCGACATCGGCGCCAATATTGGAATAATGTCGGTAACTCTCGCAAAAAAATTTCAAAAGCTGCCGGTTTATTCTTTTGAACCGATGCCTAATAATTTAATCGCTCTGAAAAAAGTAATTAAACACTACAAGCTTAAAAATATCACCATTTCAGAAATAGCATTAGGTGAAGAAAATGGCGAATTAAAAATTGTTACGCCCGTAATAAACAATGTAAAAATGCAGGGACTAACTCACGTGCTAAGTTCTGAACGTTATCCTACAACCAACGAAGGAATTATTTTTAATGTGCCCGTAAAAAAATTGGATGATGCGGATATTCTTCAAAATATTTCTAAAATATGCGCAATTAAAATTGACGTGGAAAATTATGAATACGAAGTTTTAAAAGGAGGAGAGAACCTGCTAAAAAAGCACAAACCGATAATCTATTGCGAATTGTGGCCGGGAGAACAGAGGATTAGAACAATAAATTATCTCACCGGGTTGGGATATCAAACAGAAGTATTTAATGGCAAAGAATTCATTAAATACGATGGACAAGAATCAACCAATTTTATTTTTTCCGCGGCAGTATAAAGACGATATTTTATATTTGGAAAAAAAAGTCTATTAGGTTACTTTTGCAAACTCTTTTAACTGGTACGGCAAAATCCGTGCAATAAAAATTGATAATCATGAAGAAAGGTCTCCATCCGGAAAATTACAGGTTTGTTGTGTTTAAAGATATGAGTAACGGCATATCATTTTTAAGCCGTTCCACCGCTCATTCAAAAGAAATGGTGAAATGGGAAGATGGCAAAGAATACCCTTTAATTAAACTGGAAATTTCAAATACCTCGCATCCATTCTTTACCGGCAAAAATATGCTGGTAGATACTGCAGGAAGAATTGACAAATTCAATAAACGTTACGAAAAAAGAACAAAATAATTCCAATTGCTGTTTACTAAATAACAGCATGCACGATTTGTTTTTCATGGCTATACTTTCCCCTTGCCGGGCTGCCGGAAGGGGATTTTTATTTGCAGAAAAAATTATCATTGCAATAATCATTTGTAGTTTTAACCAATGAACGCAATAACCCTCCGCGAAGATTCAATAAAAAATAATTTATACCCATTTACATTAACGCGTTCTGTTATTGATATTCGCACCGGTATTTTTACTTTGAGAGAAAAATGGGAAATATTATCCGGCGAAAAAATAACAGTTCAGGATGATGGATTATTACCAGCTAATATCATTCCCACAAAACAAATAATTGAAGAGCTAAGAAAAAATAATTTTGAATCCATTCTTTCCATCGCAAAAAAAATAGAATATCCATGGGATATTTTCAGACTTAATGATGAAATGATAAGAGAAGATTTTTCTATTATCACGAAAGAAAAAAAATCTGCGCCGGTTTCATCAACCAATAAAATAATTTCTCCGGAAAATATTTTTATTGAAGAAGACGCAATAATTGAACATAGCATTTTAAATGCATCCTTAGGTCCGATTTATGTTGGAAAGGACGCCGAAATTATGGAAGGCTCAATGATTCGCGGGCCATTTGTTTTGTGTGAAAACAGCGTTGTAAAAATGGGCTCGAAAATTTATGGAGCAACTACAGTAGGCAAAAATTGTGTTGTTGGCGGAGAAATAAAAAATTCTGTGATCTCTGATTATTCCAATAAAGCGCACGAAGGATATTTGGGAGATTCTGTAATTGGAGAATGGTGCAATATTGGCGCGGGAACTTCCAATTCAAACATAAAAAATACGGCAACAGAGGTAATGGTTTGGAATGATTTTTCAAATCAATTTATAAATGCCGGTTTAAAATGCGGAACGATTATGGGCGATTATTCCCGGTGTGCGATAAATACTTCACTTAATACAGGTACAGTTGCTGGAGTTTGTTGTAATATTTTCGGAAGCGGGCTAACACCTAAGCACATACGTAGCTTCAGTTGGGGATTTGACGGATTGGAATATGAATTTGAAAAAGCCGTAAAAGATATAACAAACTGGAAGAAGTTAAAAAAACAATCTGTAACAGATGCCGAAATCCGAAATTTGAAACATATTTTTGATCTATCTAAAATTAAATAATAAATGAGAAAACAAATCGCCGCAGCAAATTGGAAAATGAATCTTACCTATCCGCAGGCAGAAAATTTATTAGCGGATATTCTGAATGCAAAAATTAATTTAAAAGAAAATCAGCAGGTAGTATTTGCTGTTCCTTCTCCTTATTTGATAATGGTAAACTCTTTGCTCGCAACAAGCGATAATTATTTTGCAGCAGCGCAAAATTGTTACAATAAAAAGTCCGGCGCTTACACGGGAGAAATTTCCGCTGAAATGCTTCATTCAATTGGTATCGAATATTGCGTTATCGGTCATAGTGAAAGAAGAGAATACTTTGCAGAAAGCAACCAGATGCTTGCTGAAAAAATCAACTTATGCCTGGAATATGATATTACACCAATATTTTGTTGCGGAGAACCATTGGCTATAAGAGAGGCAGGAACACAAAATGATTACGTTGCAAAACAATTGAAGGAATCGTTATTTCATCTAACAGCGGATCAGTTAGAAAAAATTGTGATCGCGTACGAACCAATCTGGGCAATAGGTACAGGCAAAACAGCAACAACTGAACAAGCGCAGGAAATGCATGCATATTTGCGTTCTGTGTTGGCAAAACAATATGGAAAGAATGTGGCCGATTTAATTTCTATTTTATACGGTGGAAGTGTAAAGGCAGGAAATGCAAAAGAGTTATTTAGTTGTGCAGATGTTGACGGAGGTTTAGTTGGCGGCGCATCATTGATTGCGGCAGATTTTATCCAGATAATTCACTCGCTGAAATAACTGTCAGGAAAGAGAAAATGAAAAAAATTCTCATTATTAAAACTGGTGCGGCCGGAGATGTTGTAAGAACAACAGTATTATTAAATGCATTGCCCGGAAAAATAAAATGGATCGTAGATGAAAAATACAGTAGCATACTTCCTCACAACCATCCTAATCTTGAAAAAATAATACCTGCAGGAAACGCAGACGAATTATTAAAGGAAGAATTCGATCTTACTATTTCTTTAGAAGAAAATTTACAATGCGCGATACTCGCAGCAAAAATCAAATCAAAAAAAATAATTGGCGTTTATTTTGCCGATAATAATTTAAAATATACTGAAGATTCAGCGGGATGGTTTGATATGAGCCTTATATCTTCAAAAGGTTTTGAAGCAGCGAACAAAATAAAATTTGCAAACACTTTATCTTTTCAGCATTTGTTATTTAATATGATAGGCCAACCATTTTGCGGGGAAAAGTATTGTATTTACAAAAACGAAAATATTCTTACTAAAAAAAAATTAGTTGGTATTGAAAAAAGATCAGGAAACAGATGGCCAAATAAATTTTGGAGCGGGTATGATCAATTGGCGAAAAATTTATCGGAGCAGGGATTTGAAATTAAAATATTATCACAACAAAATTCTATTCAAAAATATCTCGATGATATTTTAACATGTAGTTTTATAATTTCAGGAGATACTTTAGCTATGCATGTTGCGCTTGCATATAATAAACCATGTATTGCCATTTTTAATTGCACCAGTCCTCAGGAAATTTATGATTATGGAATTCTAAAAAAAATTATCAGCCCTTTACTGAAAGAAGTATTTTATCAAACGGATTTTAATGAAAAGGCAATAAATGCAATTAAAATTGAAGAAGTGGAGGATGTATTCAAAAGTTTAGTGCGCTAAAAACAAATCTTTATTTCTCATTCTTACATTTTCGATCGTATAATTTTCGGAATTTGTCAGAGCATTCTCTTTTAGCTTATCATATAATGACGGATTCAAAATAAATTTTTGTAAATAATTAATGATGTCATCAATATTTTGATATTTGAATGAACCGGAATTGAGATAATTGTCAAAGTATAATTGTTCGGGAACGATAAAAGGCTTTGCATGTTTTATTATATCAAACATATTACCCGATGAAATAGTTATTCCGTAAACTTCAATTACATTATCCTGCAAAATAGCTTCTATAACAGAAGGAATCCAAACAAAATGTCCTTCATTCATCATCTTGTCAAATTCGGGTTGATCAACAACATCACAATTATAAAATTTCAGGTTATCATGTTTCAAAGAATATTCCTTGCAACGTTCAATTATTTTTTTCCCTTCTTCGCCATAATATCCGCCTAACAGAGTTATGGTAACCGGTAATTCAAAATCATTACATTTATTAAGAAAATCAAAAACCCGGTTATAGTTTCTCCTTCTTGCGTCGATCGTTCCGGCAACCACAATCTTGATTTTATCTTCTTTGATAAAATCAGCAATTTCAATTTTTTCTTTTTCAAAAACAGCTCCCGGAATACAATGAATTTTTTTATTTTCAGGTAATTTTTTTTGCAGGCTTTCTACCATGTTCAAAGCAACTACATTAAATTCTTTAACTGTTTTTATCAGCCATCGTTTGCCTGACAGGCGAACCATTTGACGAAATGTTTTTGCTTTGCTGAATTCAAAATAGTCATTAATGCTATGAATAGTTACAATAATTCTAACCCGCTTCAGCATTTTTATCATTAAAACATAGGAGTGAAAATTATTAGAAATGGTATTCAGGTATAATAATTCAATATTTCTTTTTTTAACTTCCCTGTATATTTTGTAAATAAAATTGTTTTTGGATTCGCTTTCTTTTTTTACAATCCATTCATATTTATTCATATTTTCTTTAAATAAAAAATTGAATTGCCGGAACGGTTTTTCATAGGTAAAAATGGTAATGGCATTTATCCCGTTGTCGAATAGTTTGATGACAGGATAAGCGCCTTCAAAATGTTCTGTTTCAAATATGCCTATATTCATTGTTAATTCTATTCTCAGGTAGTCAGCCAAAGTTAATCGTTTACTGCAAAAATTAAATACTATCCGCTTATTGGCGTCAATTTATTTAAAACCACTATTTTCATATTTATTATGCAATTGTTGAAAAAAATATTTTTGTTGCTTTCAAAATCAGGATTAAATAATGCAGAAAGAAAACTGATTTTGAAAAACACTTTTTATTCTTTCATCATTCAGGGGGTTTCTGTGATACTGGTATTTGCCGGGAATATTTTTCTGACCAGGTGGGCGGGGTCAAGCGTATACGGCGAGTATGTTCATATTTTTAATTGGATAAGCGTGCTGAGTGTAATAGCCCTTGGCGGGCGCGATGATTTGTTGTTGTCAAAAATCCCAAAATATTTGAATGATGACGAGCATGACCAGCTGAGAAAAACTGTAAAAAAAACAAACCGTGATATTTTTATAAGATCTGTAATTGTGATAAGCGCGTTTCTTTTTTTAATTTTTTTCATCGACATTAAAACGCTGAGTGATATAAAATATAATTTTGCTTTAGCAGGTGTTGCGATTTATTTAATTTCATTTACAACGCTTAATCAATCTGCGTTGCAGGCTTTAAATTATATTAAGCTTAGCCAGGTTCCCGAAAAAATTATTCGTCCTTTTTTGCTTTTTATTTTGATTGTTTTATTAAAGATAACCGCATCGGTGATTAATGTAAAATCTTTAATTATCATTGCGAATATCGGATCAGCCATTTGTTGTGCATTTATTCTTTATTTTATTATTAAAAAAATAAAGGGGTATAGAAGCGAGGTAAAAAGAATGTCGGGCAGGGAAAATTTATCAACCCAAACTTTTTATTTTTTTCTGATAAGCTTGTTTTATTTGCTTAGTACAAAAATCAGTATGTTGATATTGCCATATTTTATGTCAGAAAAAAATGTCGGTATTTTCAATATTGCTTATCGCTTTTCCGAATTGCTTATTTACCCCGTTTTTTTGATGCATTACATTCTTCCGCAATTATTCGCCAAACATCATTTGTCCGATTTAACTTATAAGCAATCATTATTCAGCGAATCTGCAATTCTCTCCACTGCAATTTCAATTCCGATACTCTTAATAAATATTTTTGCCGGAAAATTTTTATTAGGATGGTTTGGAAAAGATTTTTTGATCGGATATGAATCGCTTATTTATCTTAGCCTTGCACAATTATTATTTTCAGTATTTGGGCCAACAAATACTATTTTAATGATGCAGGGAAATGAAAAATATTCAGCGATAAGCTTGTTTGCTTATGTCATCTTACTTTTTGCAACAAGTGTAATAATCATACCAATAATGGGAGTGTCGGGCGCAGCAATAAGCCTGCTAATAAGCAGTTTGCTTTACAATATTTTATTAGCAATTTTAGTTTACAGATTACATGGCGTAATTTCTCCTCTGCTAACGTTTTCATTTGCATAATTTGTGAAAAATTATTCTTTCATTTTGCAAATGATTTCGCAAGACAAAGCTTTAACCGAAAAAAAAAGTTTTAAAAATTCATCATAAGGAATAAATGCAGGTAATTGCAAATGCTCATCAACAGCAAAATTAAATGAAGAGTGCGGATCTATACTATTCAACAATTCAATGCATTCAACAGTTTCGTTAAAAAACGCAGGTAAATTTGCTTCAAAGGATAAGCATTTAATTTTTTTTGATAATCCCTGCAGCGCGTTTTTTTCATAGCCTTCTACGTCAATTTTAATAAAATCAGGAATACCATATTCAGCAATAAGTTTATCAATTGTAATTGTCGGAACTTTTGTTACTGCAGAATTGGGGAAATTAAATTGCTCGTTATATAACCCGTAACCATTTTTTTTTAAAATGTTTTTCCATTTTTCACTCAAAGTATTAAATGCCGATCCTTTTTGATGAACATTAAAATTCTCAAAACCATTTGCATTGCTGATCGCAACTTGTTTTATAATTACTTTATTTGAATTTTTAAATCGCGCATTCAAAATTGAGAGATTAAATGAATCAGGCTCACAGCAAATTACTTTAGCTGCGAAATGAAGAAATGCAACAGTTTTATGCCCGTCATAAGCGCCGATATCAAAAATTAAATCGCATTTACTTAAAAATGATCTATAAAAAGCAACTTCTTTTTTTTCTGTATCAATTATGTTTCTCCGGAAAACTTTTATATAGGTACTGTACAAAAAAGAAAATCTCAGCGGCAGATAAATATTGAGGCTAACCAGTATTTTTTTTACTAAACCATTCATCAAAGCAATATTAATTCAAACAAAAATACCGGCGCTAAATTTTTTCAAATAAACTTAGTGAACTGCTTTGATATAGCCCCAGCCTTCTTTTTGTTTTGTTATAATTTCATAAATTCCATCGGGAACAATTTCAACAAAAGGCAAAAGATCATTCTTTTCAACATGATTGTTTTTCATAGCTATTGCGCAAACTTTAAAAGAAATATTTTTATTTGCCGCAAGCTTTGTAATGTCATCGGCACATGCAGAATTATTTTTTAAAACAAGATTAAATCCTTTGCCGTACATCACTACTTCAAATTTACCATCAGGATTGGAAACGGCAACTTCATTCAGCCAGCGTATCACAGCTTTTTCATCAAGTGTATCTTTACTGGTGAGATCGAAAACAACTTTGTAATCTGATTTTTGTGAGTACAAAAAAATTGGGGCAAATAAAGAAATGCAGAAAGTTAAAAAATAATTTTTCATATAAGTTAGAGTTGGTCGTAATAAATTACGACTAAATTTTTAATTTTTTGAAAATATTAAGAGTTGTTATTTCTTACACCCAAAACATTAAAACCAAATAGCTCGTTGGTAGTTATTTTTACATCAGCATAGTTGATTTTTAAAAACCAATTGATCACTTCTTCATGTGTTTGCTCGTGACGAAATTCCGGTGTGAACCAATCTAGAATATCAATTATCATTTCTCTCTTATTCTGTTTATTTCCTTTTATTTTTTTTATAAGATAGCTCACCGGGAAAACTGTACTCATTAAAAAATAATATTGAAATCGTAAGGGAAGCTTCGATGTATATTTTCTTAACCAGTTAAAAAAATTATGAATTAAATTTTTTCTGGAATGATATAACCACACACTTAATTTTCCGCCGTTCTTTGCAAATGGCGCGATACATCTGAATGAAAATTCAGGATCCTTTGTATGAATGAGAACTCCGCTGCATTGAACTATATCAAAATAAGATTCTGCAATTGGCGGAAACTGAATATCTCCCTGGATGAATAATATATTTTTTTCCAAATTCTTTTCATAGGCCCGTTCAATGCTTTTACTAAAATCCATTGCCACAACAAATGCCGAATGTTTGGCAATTAACTGACTTAAATATCCATTTCCGCAACCAACATCAAAAACAGTTTTTGTTTTTAAATCTTCGATTGTTTCGGAAGTTTCTTTTAAAAAGCGATCAAGCATTAATGTCGCATCGGCGTTCCATGTTTTGTCATCTTCATAATTGTAAATGCTCCATTCTAAAGAAAAACTTTCTTTTGTCTTTTTATTTTTTTTGATAACAGCAGAGATCAATTCAGAATATTTTTTTTCCAAAGAATTTCTTCTCTGAAAATAATCAGGAAGATGTTTTTCTAAAAAAAAATCGTAATCAATAAATGCCTCAACGATTAATCGCGGAATGCCGTTAATAATAGGATAGAACCAATCTTGCTCTGCAAATAAAATTCCTTCAGTAATTATTTCAATAGGAGAGTCATCAATTTTTTTTATTTTTTTTGATATTACCTGTAATTGCAAAATGCTTTTTGAAACAGGACATCGCAATAATGAAAGTGTTGTTTCCTGCATTCGGATTGTAACTAATAATTTATTTGCGTTTGGGAACAGAAAGATTTTTCCATTTGTCGTTCTTTAAGATTTTTCCGATGTAAATTATTTGCCCAACATGATATGGATAATGTGCCAACTGTCTATTGATAGCATCTATCGCTGTCATTGCTTCATTGCGGATTGTAATTGTTTTCATCAGATCATCTTCGGTTAACGATTGCAATGTATTGAACATGCACGTCCATCCATCGTTCCAGAGCTTCAATAATTCTTGTTTTGAAAATTGATGAATTTCAAATTCATCATCGCGGTGGCGCCATTCTTTTTCTCCGTCTTCGGTTAAAAAATTTGTCCAGCGACTGAGCATATTTCCGCTGACATGCTGAATGATAATAGCTATGCTGTTTGATTCTTCATTCGGAGAATAATGAAAATCTTTATCATCTAATTGTTCAAAAGTTTTATCTCCAAGAGCTTTATAGCTTGTAAATTTTGTAATTGCTGAATCGAGATATGTTTTTCCGAGTGACATGAGATTTGAGATTTGAGATTTGAAATTGGTTTCATGGTAATTTAAATTACATCGGACTTCTGACATCCGACATCTTCTCTAATATCCTTCCGCAGTATCTTCTCCGCGCTTGTCGCCGACAGCAATTATTTTTCCGTCGGGTAAAATTTGAATTACTTCGGTTCTTCCAATTTGAGATGTTGTTGTGATTTTATATCCCATTTGTTTTAATTGATCTCTAACATCGGCGGAAAAATCACGTTCCATTAAAATTTCATCAGGCAACCATTGATGATGAAATTTAGGTTTGTTCACAGCATCTTGCGCGTTCATACCAAATTCAAGAATATCAACGATCGTCTGAAACACAGACGTGGTAATGGTTGTGCCGCCCGGAGTTCCAACAACAATGTAAGGTTTATTATTTTTCAAAACGATGGAAGGCGTCATTGAACTCAGCATTCTTTTTCCGGGTGCAATTGCATTTGCATCACCGCCAACAGCGCCATACATATTCGGCACGCCGGGTTTGATGCTGAAATCATCCATTTCATCATTTAAAATAAAACCCGCGCCTGCAACAACGGTTTTACTTCCATATGAATTATTCAACGTTGTAGTTATAGACACAGCATTTCCTTCGCTGTCGTACACTTCAAAATGCGTGGTTTGTTTACTCTCTGCCGGAATAATTCCTGCCCCGATATCTTTGCTGTTTCCTGCTTTATTTGGATCATATAATTTCATTCTTTCTTTTGCATACTCACGACTTGTTAATGTGCTTACAGGAACTTTATAAAAATCATTATCGCCAAGATATTTTGCGCGATCTGCATAAGCAAGTCGCTCAACTTCCGTCATCAAATGTACAGATTGCAAAGTGCCGTAACCATAACTGCTCAATGGTTGATCTTCTATCATGTGCATCATCAATGGAAGCAGAACGCCGCCGCTGCTTGGCAATGGCATTGTAATTATCGTGTAATCTTTTTTATAATCGAAAACAACGGGTTCTCTCTCCTTAGCTTCATAATTTTTTAAATCTTCATAGGTAATTATTCCTTTGCCGCGTTTCATTTCTTCGACAATAAGTTTTGCGGTTTCACCTTCATAAAAACCTTTAGCGCCTTTGTCGCGGATAAGCCTCAATGTTTTTGCGAGATCTTTTTGAAAAAGCGTGTCGCCGGCTTTCCATCCGCCTTGTTTTACAAAAACAGGCATTACGGTATTGTATTTTTTAAAATCATTTTGCGTGTAATTCAGGTTTCTTGCTTCGGCAGCCGAAAGAGCAAATCCTTTTTCAGCGAGATCAATTGCGGGTTGAATTAATTTTTTAAAAGGAAGTTTTGCATATTGTAATTCTTTAAAAATTCCTGCAACAGTTCCGGGAACACCTGCAGAAAGATGACCGTTTTCGCTTAGCCCCGGTTGTGGATTACCGTTAGCATCGAGATACATATCGCGGGATGCATGATCGGAAGCTTTTTCACGAAAATCAATTGTAATATTTTTACCGTTTGTTAAATGTGCAACTGTAAACCCGCCGCCGCCGATATTTCCGGCTCCTGGGTAAACCACGGCCAGCGCGAGTTGTGTGGCAATAGCTGCATCCATAGCATTGCCCCCTTGTTTTAAAATTTCTACTCCAACTTTACTTGCCAACGGATGCGCAGATACAACCGCCCCGTGTGTGCATTCCACTTTTTTTTGTGGTGAATAATGAAATGCATCAACTGTATTTTGCGCGTAAATAGAAAAACTAAAAAAAGAAACAGTAACAGTAACAAACAACCGATGATGCAGTTTTGTCAACATAGAGAATAAAATTTTGCATGAAAATACGATTAGTTTTTAGTTTAGTGTTTGAAGTTGTTTTGTTGTTGTTCAGGCGATCTAATAACGGTTTAAAAGAACCTGCCGATTAAAAATTTTTGAAAGCCGGATTTTTGAAGGCGCTCAATATAGATTCTGTAGTACAAGAGTGCGACGCAAGGATGCTCAATAGTGCTTCAAATGCCGGAAACAAAAAATTATACAAGCGGTGTGTATAGATGCCGGTTCTGGTTTATTTTGGGATGCGGTTAAAAATGATTCACTAATTTGCCTGCTAATTTATTTTAAAAATTACGCATGAAGAAGATAGCCGGTTTTTTATTATTGATATTCACTTTACTTTTTTGTTTTTCATTTGCACAAAATCCTGAAACGGTTACTGCCGCGGAAATATTTTTGCGATTGAAAAAATTAAACGTCTTAGGTACGGCTTTATATATAGCTGCGCATCCTGACGATGAAAATTCGCGACTCATCGCATATTTTTCTGAAGATCGTTTGTACCGCACAGGATATTTATCTATGACTCGCGGAGATGGCGGACAAAATTTAATCGGCGATGAACAAGGTGTTGAATTAGGATTGATAAGAACGCAGGAAATGCTTGCTGCGCGCAGGGTTGACCATGCTGAACAATTTTTTTCGCGCGCGTTTGATTTTGGATTTTCTAAATCTACAGAAGAAGCATTGCGCATTTGGGGAAAAGAAAAAGCATTGAGCGATGTGGTTTGGGTTATAAGAAAATTTCAGCCGGATATTATTATAACAAGATTTCCGGAAGATTCGCGTGCTGGTCACGGACATCATTCTGCATCGGCGGTTCTTGCGCACGAAGCGTTTAGCGCAGCTGCTGATCCAAATCGTTTTCCCGAACAATTCAAATATGGTGTGAAGCCGTGGCAGGCAAAAAGAGTGTTATGGAACACATTTAATTTCGGAAACACAAACACAACCAGCGAGGATCAATTAAAAATTGATGATGGTTTGTACAACCCGATACTCGGAAAAAGTTATGGAGAAATTGCTGCGGAAAGTCGCACCAATCACAAAAGCCAGGGCGCAGCATTGGTAAGAACAAGAGGTCAGTCAACAGAATATTTTACAACAGTTGCCGGCGATGCGCCGCACACTGATGTTATGGATGGAGTTAATACAACATGGAGCAGGGTGGAAGGCGGAGAAAAAATTGAACCGCTGGTAGATGAGGTAATAAAAAATTATTCGCTGAGCAATCCTGAAAAATCTGTTCCTGCTTTGGTGAATGTGTATAAAGAATTAATGAAACTGAAAGATGGATATTGGAAAAATCAGAAGATGAAAGAAGTGCAGCGACTGATCGAAGACTGTACAGGGTTATGGCTGGAAGCCACAGTGCGCAATGGTTATATAGCGCAAGGCGAAACGATGCAGGTTTCATTTACAATGCTTGATAGGTTGAATACGCATGCCTCTGTTAGTGAAATTAGCGTTGATGAATTTGATACTTTGTACAAACAAGAACTTTTGTACGATAAGAATTATTCTTTTACAAAAGCGATTTCAGTTTCTGCAACAAAACCAATTACACAACCATACTGGCTTGCAGAAGAAATGTCGCCGGGATCATTTAATGTAAAAGATCAAACACTTATTGGCGATCCGCAAAGCAAGCCATCATTCGAAGTAAAATTTCATATTAATATAGAAGGGCAGGATTTTATTTTCACAAGACCGATTCAATATCGTTTTAATGATCCGGTCAAAGGAGATCTATATGAACCGTTAACTGTGTTGCCGCCGATAACTGCATCGTTCGATCCATCATTAATTGTGTTCACCGATAATGAAGAAAAAGATTTTGATGTGCACACGCAAAACCATGCAGGAAACAATATTCAACCGGAAATTACTTTAACGAATACAAGTAAACTCAATGTAAAAGCCGCAGCTAATAATTATAATTCAACATTTTCTTATTCGGCAAAACCTGCAACAAATCAAACATCCGTTTTTTATTCAAGCGCTGAATTAAAGATCAACGGAAAAACAGACAGTGCAAAAGAATTAAGAACGATCAGCTATGAGCATATTCCGCGCATTGATTATTTCCGCGATGCAAAAGCAAAATTTGTAATTGCAGATATTAAAACTTCGGGTAAGCATATAGGTTATATTGAAGGCGCCGGCGATAAAGTGCCTGAATGTTTACAGCAAATGGGTTATGATGTTGTGCTGTTGAAAGAAAAAGATATCAGCGCAACATTTCTCAACCAGTTTGATGCAATCATCGCCGGCATTCGCGCTTATGATGTGCACGATTGGCTTTTTTCCAAATACAATGTGTTGATGGATTATGTAAAGGGCGGCGGAAATCTTATTGTGCAATACAATCGCAGCAACAGAATCGGAACAGATAATGGAAAAATAAGCCCGTATCATTTTACAATTACAAATGCACGCGTGACAGATGAAGAAGCGAAAGTTGATTTTTTAATTCCCGATCATCCTGTTTTAAATTTCCCAAATAAAATAACGGATAAAGATTTTGAAGGATGGATACAGGAGCGCGGAATTTATTTTGCAGGAAGTGTTGATCAAAATTTTCAAACCGTTTTTGGAATGAATGACCCAGGAGAATCTCAGCAAAAAGGAAGTTTACTGATTGCTGATTATGGCAAAGGAAAATTTGTGTACACCGGGCTTGTTTTTTTTCGTGAGTTACCGGCAGGAGTTCCCGGCGCTTATCGTTTGTTAGCGAATATAATTGCGCTGAATCATAAAAAAGGATTTTAGGAAAATGTGTTAATATGATAATGTGGAAATATGAAAATGAAACGCTTTTTAATTTTTACTTTTTACTTTGAAAGATGAACAGAAGAGAAATTGCTTTGATCGTAACAATAATTCTTGGATTGGTTATCGGAAAATTTATAAAACAAGTTACTGTTGGATTGTTGATCGGGCTTATGTTTGGATTGTTTATTGCATTGCTGATTTCCGGAAAACAAAAAAGGTAAAGTCTGAACTGGGATTTGAAAAGATTTTTGCGATTACTGGGATCGTAAAATAAGAATAATACTAACAGTAATGGATAACCGAGAATAGATCGCTAAACAGAAAACAAAAAGCACAAGAGTGCGACGCAACAATGATGCTATGAAAAACCAAAGCCGGAAACAAAAAATTAATAATTGAAAATTAAGAATTAATAATTAGTAAAGACAAATAGAGAATAAGAAATCGTACATCGTAAATCTAAAATCGTACATTTTTTTATGTCTGATAAAATTGCTGATGAAGAAAAAGTGCCATTGTTTCCCAAATGGAGTTACTGGTATGCGTTAGTAATTGGCGTGCTGATATTGCTTATTATCTTTTTTAATTTTCTTACCAAACATTTTTCATGAGTCGCCCGGATTGGATAGTACTCATAGTAACGCTGCTTGCCATTATAACTTACGGGTTGTATAAAAGTCGTACAACAAAAAACCTCGACGGATATTTTCTCTCCAATCGTTCGCTGCCATGGTGGTTGGTGTTGCTCAGCATTATGGGCACACAGGCAAGTGCAGTTACATTTTTATCTGCACCCGGGCAGGCTTATACAGACGGAATGCGTTTTGTGCAATATTATTTTGGATTGCCGATCGCGATGGTTGTTTTGTGTATCACTTTTGTTCCTGCTTTTCGTAAAATAAAAATTTATACAGCCTATGAATTTTTAGAAAAAAGATTTGATCTGAAAACAAGAACACTCACTTCGTTTTTATTTTTATTGCAACGCGGATTATCAACAGGCATAAGTATTTCAGCGCCTGCAATTATTTTATCTTCCTTACTTGGATGGAATATTTTCTGGACAAATATTTTCATGGGCGGCCTGCTAATCATTTATACAGTAACCGGCGGCGCAAAAGCAGTTGCTTACACACAGCAATTGCAACTCATAATTATTTTTGGAGGAATGATTGCGGCGGGATATGTGGTAGTGCATTTGTTGCCGGCAAATGTCGGATTATCCGATGTTTTACATTTAGGCGGTAGAGCAGGCAAGCTGAATATAATTACTACCGGCGTTAGTGATCATCATTTCGATTGGAATGATCGTTATAATATTTTTAGTGGAATTATAGGAGGGTTCTTTCTCGCGCTGTCATATTTTGGAACAGACCAATCGCAGGTGGGAAGATATCTTACTGCAAAATCTCTCAAAGAAAGTCGCTTAGGTTTGTTAATGAACGGACTTGTAAAAATTCCGATGCAGTTTTTGATATTGCTTTTAGGAGTGATGGTATTTGCATTTTACCACTACGCAAAAGAGCCTGTTTTTTTTAATCAAACGCAATTGAATCTACTCGCGAATTCAAAATATAAAGATTCGGTTACACATCTCCGTTATGAATATGATTCTTTGCAAACTGTGAAAATAAATGTGATAAATAAACAGGCGTCTGCTTCGTTGGATAATTCTTCGCTGAATGAAATTGAAAAGAAAAAAACCGAATACCGAAATACCGTCAAACGCTGGCTGCGCGATAAAGATGTGAAAGGAGATGACAACGACACCAATTATATTTTTCTCCGTTTTGTGGTGGATTATTTGCCGAAGGGTTTAATTGGTCTATTGATAGCAGTTATTTTTTTGGCGGCATGGGGTTCTATTGCAGCAGCGTTGAATTCATTGGCATCCGCAACTATTGTTGATTTTCATAAAAGATTTTCCCGAAAAGAATTATCCGAAAAGCGTGAGTACAATTTATCAAAATGGTACACATTTTTGTGGGGAGTATTTTGTGTTTGCGTGGCGCAGCTTGCATATAATATCGGCAACAGTTTAATAGAAGCGGTTAACGTGCTCGGCTCATTATTTTACGGCGTGATACTTGGAATTTTTTTAGTTGCATTTTATATGAAGAAGATTCGCGGTAATGCAGTTTTCATCAGCGCAATTATTATTGAAGCCGGAATAATCAGTTTATATATTCTTAACCAGAAAGGGAAAATCAGCCTTAGCTTTTTGTGGCTGAATGCCGTTGGCGCAATCGGCGTAATTATATTAAGCTGGGTCTTGAATATTATTTTGCGATCTGGTTCTAAGAAATTGGAAATAAGAAATTAGAAATAAGAAAGTATTCAGGGCATTTACTTTCTCATTCTCAAATTCTCAATTCTCCATTATCAATTAAACCCCGCTTTCCTTCAGCATCAGCGCCTGAATTTGTTGCATAGTTTTTGCCATACCTTCCGCGCTGCCATCTAAGAAAATAACATTTCCTTTTCCTACTTCTGCAAAATTTTTAATTGCTTCCGTCCACATGCTGAATAAAATAACATTCGTGTCCAAATTAGCTTTCTTCATTTGCTCTGCGGCTTCGCTCATACCTTTAGCAACTTCTTCGCGAAACAGCGCAACGCCTTGTCCACGCAGCATTGCAGCCTGCTTCTCTGCTTCTGCAGAAATTTTAATTGCGTTACCTTCCGCTTCTGCAGCTTTTGTTTTTGTTATCAGCAAAGCCTGACCTTCATTTTCAGCAGCAGCTTTTAAATTATTACTCGCAACAACTCTGCTCATCGAATCAATAATCGCCTGGTCGAATGTGATATCATTGATTTGCAGATCCATCAAATGATAACCCCATTCTTCCAGCGAATGATCGATCTGCGCTTTTACAAATTCAACAATATCTTTTCTTAGACCTAAAATTTCCGCTTGCTTTTTTGTTGCAACAAATGCGCGGATGCTTCCTTCAATAGTTCGCGTCAAAGCCTGCATCAAATCTTTATCGCTGATAAATTTGAAAGCAACTTTTTTTATTGTTTCCTCATCTGCATTTTGCACCGCATACAGCAACATGCTTTTAAAATATACATTCGCCTGGTCAACAGTAACAGCCTGGAACTCCAGTTCAACAGAACGATTTTGTATGCTTATACGTTTGGCAACCTGTTCGAGCAATGGAATTTTAAAACTCAAACCCGGACTGAGAATGCGGCGATATTTTCCAAACATCGTGATCACATTAATAAATCCCTGGTTCACCGTAACCAATCCGCTGAAGATAAAAATGACTATTACAATTATCCACCAATATGAATATAACTGATCCATAGAAATAAATTTAGGGAATGAAAGTAGTCAATTTTAGGAAATGTACGATTTTAGATTTACGATGTACGATTTCTTATTTTTGACTTTGTCTTTTTAATTATCAATTATCAATTTTCCATTATCAATTCTTTGGTAACCAGCGACAGGAATTCCCTTCACCATCCTTGCGTCGCACTCTTGTACAGTTGTGCTCGTTTGAGCGCTGATAGTTGTAATTCAAAACTAACTGTAACGGATAACCGAAGATAGTAAGCCGCTGAATAGAATTGTTGCTGTACAAGAGTGCGACGCAACGATGCTTAATTTACATTCAAATGTTTGGGTCATAATTGTATTTGTTTTATAGCTCATAACTCATAGTTTATAGCTCATACTTTTTTTTGCTAAATTTGGATTCATGAATTCATCTTACGATATCATTATTATTGGCGGCGGACCGATTGGTCTTGCCTGTGGTTTAGAAGCAAAAAAAGCCGGATTAAATTATCTGATTATTGAAAAAGGATGTTTGGTTAATTCGCTGTACAACTATCCGTCCAACATGAGTTTTTTTTCTACATCGGAAAGAATTGAGATTGGCGGTGTGCCATTTGTCAGCAACAACGCCAAACCCACGCGGCCGGAGGCTTTGGAATATTACCGCAGGATTGCTGTTTCCAGTCATCTTAATATTCATTTGCAGGAAGAAGTGAAAACGGTTACGCCTGTCAACGGCAAATATGAAATTGTTACTTCAAAAGAAAAATATCTTGCCACAAATATTATTATCGCCATCGGTTTTTACGATATACCAGTGTTGATGAATGTTCCCGGAGAAGATTTGCCCAAGGTTACGCATTATTATAAAGAGCCGCATTTTTATGCAATGCAAAAAGTGATCGTAGTTGGCGCAAGTAATTCTGCCGTTGATGCTGCATTGGAAACATGGCGCAAAGGCGCGGAAGTTACAATGGTAATTAAAGGAGATGGAATTGGAAAGCGCGTAAAATATTGGGTGAAGCCGGATATTGAAAACCGCATTAAAGAAGGAAGCATTAAAGCATACACCAACTCAACGGTGATGGCTATACGTAAAAATGAAGTGGACATAAAAACTCCTGAAGGAATTGTTACCGTGACGAATGATTATGTAATTGCGATGACTGGTTACCAGCCAAATTTTTATTTTTTAAGAAAGATAGGAATACAATTATCGGATGATGAAATTTTGCAACCAACGTATGATCCCGAAACGATGGAAACCAATTTAAAAAATATTTATCTCGCCGGTGTTGTTTGCGGCGGAATGAATACGCATGTGTGGTTCATTGAAAACTCCAGGGTACATGCGGAGAAAATTATTAAGAAAATAAAATCTTTTCGTTCATTCTAAAATAATGTGGATATTTTAGAATCATCTTTTTTTATCTCCCATGCAATAAATGATGTCCTATACGTTATAAATAAAAACACTTATTATCAAATAAATATTAATTCATATTTGATTTTGTCAACTGTATTTTTCTAATTACCCTAACCCTTATCGCTACCCAATTTCAGAGTGCAGTTATTTTATTAAGGATAAGCTTATCAAAATAATCTGCAAATGAAAAATACAGAAAGCCGGGTTTATATAATTTTATCAGCAATTTTTTTATTTGTTTCTCCTCACTTATTATTTGGTCAGTGTTCGCCGTCTGCGCCAGCTGTAGCGGCCTGTTCCGGAACTTTGGTAACCAATAATGCCAATATAAATAGTGGAACTTATTATTGGCCAACGGGTGCGCCGGGAACGGTAAGCGGATTAAATTTCGGCGGCGGAACTTTACGTGTTTGCGGCATGCTTACTATTTCGAGCATGAATTTTTCTTCGGGAACTATCATTGTTGAAAGCGGTGGCTCGCTTACATTCAGCACTTCGGCAAATTTGGGTGGCTCTATCGCTAACCGTGGAAATATTACTGTAAATGGAAATCTTACTATGCAGGGCGGCGCCGGAACTTATTTTTGGAATGAAGCGAACGCAGTTACGTTATCAATTAGCGGAACCTTATCATTGAACAGCGGACTTTTTATTAATAAAAGTTATGTAAATGCAAATTCATTAGTTATTCAGGGTGGAGGAATTTGCATGACGGATAACGCAATTATTTCCGTTGCCACACTCACTAATAATACAACTAATTCTGTTTCGTATGGCGGTTCACTTTCCGACAATGCATGTATCCAGGTAACAACTTCTGCAACTTTAAACAATAATCTCACGAATAGCTCACAAATTTATGTTTGTAAAGGATCGGCTGTTGCAGCAAGCTCCGGCTGGGGCTCCGCAACTGTTTTTCCTAATTGCACAAGCTGTGGTATTCCGTTACCTTTAATAATAACGGGTTTCGTTGCGGTTAATGCAGGAGATAAAATTGTTTTGCGATGGACCACTTCCGGCGATATTTCTACAAGCGAGGTATTTAATGTGGAAGAATCGGACGATGGTTTAAATTTTCATTCCATTGCTGTTGTTGATGTGCAGCAAAATATAAATGATTATACAGTTAATGATACCAGGATAGCAGCAGCACAACAGTTTTACCGGATCAGAGATTCATTTCAAAATGGCGCTGTTGCATATTCGTCAGTTGTGATGGTGAAAACTGATCCTTCTCAGCAGTTGGTGATTTTTCCAAATCCTGTTATTCTAAACAATACTGTTTATATAATTATCAGTTCACCAAACTCAGAAGCTGTTCAATTTTCACTCATTGATTTATCCGGCAAAATTATTACTGCAAAAAGTTCAATGCTGAATAGTGGAAGAAACGAACAAAGCTTAGGGTTACAAAACATATTGCCCGGTTGCTATATTCTTAAAATTCATTCAGATCATAACGGCGATGTATATGGGAAGGTAATTGTTTTGCCGTAACGTGTTATTTTTAAATCAACTTTACTATTTCTTTCTAATACAGGGATAAAATACTGTTAACTTTATTCACCCACAAATTGAAACCACTTCTGTTCCAGTGAGTATCTGAAACACGGTATAATGGGATTTTAGATTTTTTGAAATCCGAATAAATATCTATAAAAGGCATTTTAAGTAATGGAGAATTTTCAATTCGCGGAATAAGTTGATTGTACCTGTAATTATTATAATCAGGATACAAAATTGTAACAGGGTTTGGTACAAGGGATAGATAAATTTCAGTAAAGCCCAATTTTTTATAATGAAAATAGATTTGATTTAGATTATTAACGATTGTGTCGATATCCGGTTCTGAAATATTTTTAAACGAGCTATAAATGGAAGAACTGTCAATTGTTGGATAATACAAAAGATATTTTTTATCCGGAGAAACTACTACATCTTTATTTACACGATTAAACAGTTTATAATTTAGTTGCGCTTTAAATTCTTTAATAGTAGTGAAGATTGACGATTCCCAAATATTAAACTCGATATTGCTGTTAATATTTTTATTAAAAAGAAATTCAACAACATGACGGGGAATTAAAGTTGATGTATCTCTCTTCGGATTTTGAAGTTTAAGAAACTCCTGCATGTATGAATAATTCTGTTTTATCATCGGCACTATATTTCTTTCTGCAAGTTCAATCAAGAGGATATTTTTTTTGGTTGAATCAGATTTTACATTGAGCGTTTCCAGGTTATTTAAGTTTGCATATTGAAATTTATTTGCGCCGCAAAATATGCTATCGGAAGTTAATAAGCTCCACAAATAGCTGTCGCAAAGAGAATACAGATTAAAAGATCTTGTTTTTTTGCATGCAGTTAATTCTATTGACGGGTTTTCATCAATAGATATTTTGTAATCGGGCAAATATGATAGACCGAAAAGATCTCCATACCTCATTTTATCTGATTTTACCAATGAAACATCTCTGTTTTTAAACATCACAATTTTATTTGTAAGCCTGTCTGAAGAACTTGCCAGATAAACAGCTATGCAAATGAAGAGCACGATATAACCGACTATTTTTTTCATGTCTAAAACTGAAAATAAATAAATTGTTTATTATTAAAAATTCCAAACAGGTAACATGCCATGATCAGAAAAATAAAAATCAAAAAAAAGTTGACTGTTTTTTTTACCGGGATATTTAAAAAATATTTTTCTTTCAATAAAAGAATAGCGATTAACAAAAATGAAAACAATAATTCAGCGCCATTTGTCGCATAATTTATCGAATCTTTAAAACTCACACCGATAATCTTTTTTATAATTATTGCAATTGTTGCAATATTTGGAGATCTGAAAAAAATCCACGCAAATGTTACGAGCGAGAAAGTGATTATGATTTGAATTACATTAATAAAAAATTTTTCTTTTATTATTATTGAATTAGTTTTTAAAATTTTGTTTTTAATGATGCCGCCAATAACATAAATTCCATGTATTGCGCCCCACATAACAAAGGTCCAGTTTGCGCCGTGCCATAACCCGCTGATTAAAAAAACAATCATCAGGTTCAAATATTTTCTAAAAGCAGGAACTCTGTTGCCACCTAATGGGAAATACAAATAATCTCTGAACCAGGTTGATAATGATATGTGCCATCTTTTCCAAAATTCACTGATCGATTTTGAAAAATACGGCGTGCGAAAATTATCCATTAATTTATAGCCCATAGTTCTTGCAGCGCCAATCCCAATGTCTGTGTATCCTGAGAAATCGCAATAAATCTGAAACGAATATAAAATACAGGCAATGAAAACTGTTAGCCCGCTTTTTTCCTGCGGATGAGCATAAACGCTGTCAACAAATATTCCGAGCCGATCTGCAATAACAGCTTTTTTAAAAAGTCCAAATGCCATTTGCATTAACCCGCTTTTGAGATTTTCAAAATCATATTTAAGATTCGAATGAAATTGCCACAACATATTTTGCGGACGCTCGATCGGACCTGCTGCCAGTTGCGGATAGAACATTACGTACAGTGCGAAAATGCCAAACTTTTTTTCTGCTTTTTGATTTCCGCGATATACTTCGATGGTATAACTCATCGCCTGGAACGTGTGGAAAGAAAGTCCGATTGGCAATAAAATATTCAGGTAAGGTAAAGGCGAACTGTAATGAAAATAAAGAAGTAATTTATCGATGGTTTCGTTGAGAAAATTATAGTATTTGAATATTATCAGAACGCCAATATTTGCAACAAGACTTGCGATCAGAAATATTTTTTTATATTTTTTATTGATTGTTTTTTCAAGAAGAATTCCTGCAAAATAATCTACAGTTATCGTAAAACCGAGAATGAGAATGTACACAGGAATAAATGCCATGTAGAAATAACAACTTGCTGCGAGAAGTAAAAACCATCTGTATTTATTCGGCAGATACCAATAAGAAATTGTAACAATTATAAAAAAAAACAGAAACTGCAGCGAATTAAATGACATACTGTTTTCGTTGAGTTAAACTCTGATGAAGTTTATTTTTTGGTTACTTCTTTATTATCTTTTCAACTTTTTTCTTCCCATATCATTGCAAGATGAACAACAGTTTCAACACTTTTTTGCATGTCCTGAATGCTTACGTATTCATGTTTTCCGTGAAAGGCCATTTCACCTGTAAAAATGTTCGGACAAGGCAAACCCATAAATGATAACCGCGAGCCATCCGTTCCGCCTCTTGCGCTTAAACGTTTTACGGTTACGCCTGACCGTTGTATTGCTTCCACTGCATATTCCGAAACTTGCGGAAAATCATCCAGCACTTCTTTCATATTTCTGTATTGTTCCTTCACTGTAAAATCTGCTTTTGCCCCGGGATATTTTTTTAACGCATCTTCTAATTTATCGTGCAGATAATTTTCATAGGCCTCGAGTTTTTTTGTAGTAAAATCCCGGATAATAAATTGCGCTGTTGCTTTTTCAGCAATGCCGTGAAAAAATACCGGGTGAACAAAACCATAACGACCATCAGTGGTTTCGGGAGATAATTCATCTTTAGGTAATGAGGTTATAAAAAATGAAGCAACTTTAATTGCATTCACCAATTTATCTTTTGCATAGCCCGGATGCGCGCTGATTCCGTAAAAATTAATTGTTACTTCATCGGCAGAAAAAGTTTCGTCTTCAAAACTTCCAAGTTCCCCGGCATCCATCGTATAGCCAAAATTAGCTCCGAGTTTTTGCAGGTCAATTTTATTAACACCACGGCCGATTTCTTCATCGGGCGTAAATAATATTTTTATCGTTCCGTGTTTTATTTCAGAATGCGCTAACAGGTAATTTGCCGCATCCATAATAACTGCAACGCCGGCTTTATCGTCTGCGCCGAGTAATGTTGTACCGGAAGCAGTGATGATATCTTCGCCAATTTTTTCTTTTAGATATGGATGATCGTTAGTAGATATGACCTGTGCATTATCATCCGGCAGAATTATATCTGCTCCATCATAATTTTTATGAACAACAGGTTTTACATTTTTGCCGCTGCAATCCGGTGAAGTATCAACATGTGAGCAGAAACAAATTACCGGAACTTTTTTCTCCGTGTTGGACTGAATTGTGGCATACACATAACCGTAATCATCAAGATGCGCATCGGTGATGCCCATCTTAATTAATTCTTCCATCAATATACGGCTTAAGTCTTTTTGTTTTTCTGTAGAAGGAAAATTTGTTGAATGCGGATCACCCTGCGTATCAACCTGCACATAACGCATAAATTTTTCGGCAACAGTAAAATTGTAACTTTGAAACATGATTATAGATTGAATTGATTTTCCTGGTTTCTTTATTTCGTTAATTTTATAAAACTATTCAACAACTAAATGTATGACGGATATCGTGAATAAAAAACCGCTTGTGAAGCAGGGTTGGTTGCGGGTATTGTTATTTTTTATAGCATATTTCCTTCTTAGCTTTTTCATCGCAATTCCAGTGGTCTTGGTTATTTCACTTTTTGAAGGCGGCTCAATAACAGATATCACCAATGTAATGAACACCGATTTTTTATGGCTCACATTATTATTGGGCGCTTTGATATCGTTTGTTGAGGTTTTTATTTTTAGAAAATGGGTTGACCACAGAAGCCTTGCCAGTCTTGGGTTTCAGACAGGTGGATATTTTGCAGATGCTGCTTCGGGTTTTTTTCTTGCGCCGGTTATCTTGGGAATCGGTTCAATAATTCTTTTTTTCTCCGGGCATTTACAATGGATTGATGTTAATTTCAACGGCAATAAACTTTTCATAGCTTTTGGTATGCTGGTGATCGTCGCTTTCAGTGAAGAACTTGTTTTTCGCGGATATATTCTTAATAATTTAATGGAGTCTTTCAACAAATGGGTTGCGCTTTTTATTTCCGCAATATTGTTTGCGCTGGCACACAGTTTAAATCCGGATGTTAATCTTATTTCGGTAGCTGGATTATTTCTTGCTGGAATTTTGTTGGGAATAAATTATGTGTACACTAAAAATTTATGGTTTGCTATATCATTTCACTTATGCTGGAATTTTGTTCAAGGACCTTTGCTTGGTTACAAAGTGAGTGGATTAAATCTTCCCTCCCTGCTGCAAACGGAAATGAAAGGTGATGCCACAATTACGGGCGGCAATTTCGGCTTTGAGGCTTCGATGATAAATATATTATTACTGCTCGTTACCGTTAGTTCGCTGTATTTTATTTACGAGAGAAAATATAAAACAGTAACTGTGAAAGCTAAGGCATGATAATGCGGGATGCGCCTTTTATTTCCACAAGTTCAATATCAAAAATTAATTCCTTTCCGGCCAGCGGATGGTTTGCATCAAGCAGCACGGTTTCTTCTTTCACTTCGCTTATTACAACTGGAAAAGTATTCCCGGTATTATCGCGCATGTTAAGTTGCATGCCGGCTTCCGGCTTCATATCTTCCGGAAAATTAGAAATGGGGAATTCAATAATATTATCAGGGTCAGAAGGTCCATAAGCATCTTCAGGAGCTATAGAAATCGTTTTCTTTTCACCTACATTCATATCAAGAACACCATCGTCAAAACCTTTGATCATCATTCCGGCACCAACTTCAAACTCAAGCGGCTCGCGGCCTTGAGAAGAATCGAATGTAGTGCCATCACTCAGTTTTCCATGATAATGAACTTTTACTGTATCACCTTTTTTAACTTGCTGCATATTTTAAATTTACGATTTACGAAATAAGAATTACGATTTCTTTATGTTATATCTTCATTAGTAATATCAATTATCAATTATTTTCGGGCGCAATGTAAAAACAATAAAAGCTTTTACCAATAAAAGTTTTTCAGGAAATTTGAGCGACATTGTTGAATAGAATATCTACTGTACAAGAGTGCGACGCAAGGATGCTTAATAGAATTACTGAAGCTGGTAACATAAAATTAATTCATGAAAAATTTACATTTTCTTTTTTACTTTTTATTAGCGACGAATTGCAATTGCTTTTCCCAGGCAAATAAATCTGGCAGTCCATCAACAAATATTATTCCCGGCGCTGAACGCATGAATGTTTATGTTCCGATGCTGAAAGGCAGAACTGTTGCGGTTTTCGCCAACCAAACATCTATGGTTGGAAAAATGCATTTGGTTGACGCATTGATCAGAGAAGGAATAACCGTGAAAAAAATATTTGCTCCGGAGCACGGATTTCGCGGAGTTGGAGATGCAGGCGAAGGCATGAATAATGTTGTCGATTCCGCAACGGGCGTTCCGGTTATTTCTTTATATGGCAATAAATTAAAACCTTCTGCAGATGATTTGAAAGATGTGGACATAATGATTTTCGACATCCAGGATGTTGGCGTTCGTTTCTACACATATATTTCTTCTCTGCAAAAATATATGGAAGCTGCGATGGAAAATCATAAACCATTGCTCATTTTGGATCGTCCAAACCCAAATGGCTTTTATGTTGATGGTCCGGTGCTTGATAAAAAATTTACTTCGTTTGTTGGCGCACAATCCGTTCCTGTTGTGTATGGGATGACGATAGGCGAATATGCATTTATGATAGCCGGCGAAAAATGGCTTTCAGAAAAAGCGAATGAAGCATATGATTATTATAAAACCGCGCAAAATTCTGCCGACACACCTTTTCATTTTTTGGTTATCAAATGCACTGGTTACACACACAAAAGCAGGTATGCATTGCCGGTAAATCCTTCGCCGAATTTGCAAAACATGCAAGCTATTTATTTGTATCCTTCATTATGTTTTTTTGAAGGCACGGCAATAAGTTTGGGCAGAGGAACGGACAAGCCTTTTGAGCAATTTGGTAGTCCGGATTTTTCGAAAAATTTATACAGCTTCACTCCGAAAAGTTTACCCGGCGCAAAAAATCCGCCGCTGTTAAATCAAACCTGCTATGGATTTGATTTGAGTAATATTGATGCAGAAAAAGAAATTGACAATCATCTGCAGTTAAAATGGCTGTTGAAGGCCTATGAACTTTTTCCGGATAAACAGAAATTTTTTCTTGCATCCAATTTCTTTAACAAACTTGCAGGCACAGATATTTTAATGCAACAGATAAAAGATGCAAAAACGGAAACAGAGATCAGGAAAAGTTGGGAACCCGCTTTGAGTGAATTTAAAAAAATAAGAAAAAAATATTTGCTGTACGAAGATTTTGAATAAGAAATAAAAGTGTTGAAATAAGCATGGATGATTCAAAAGAAAGAAATAAGACATTTCAAAACCTGCGCATTATTTTTATGGGCACGCCTGAATTTGCTGTAGCATCGCTGGAAGCATTGCTGAACACGGGTTGTAACGTTGTTGCTGTTGTAACATCTCCCGACAAACCAGCAGGCAGAGGAATGAAATTGAATGAAAGCGCCGTGAAAAAATATGCTGCAGAAAAAGGATTAAAAATTTTGCAGCCCGAAAAGCTAAAGAATGAAATTTTTTTAAATGAATTGCGCTCGCTTAAAGCCGATTTGCAAATTGTTGTTGCTTTTCGCATGTTGCCCGAAGCAGTGTGGAATATGCCGCCTATGGGAACTATTAATGTGCACGCGTCTTTATTGCCACAATACCGCGGAGCTGCGCCGATAAACTGGGCAATAATAAACGGAGAAAAAGAAACCGGCGTAACAACTTTTAAACTAAAACATGAAATTGACACAGGCGATATATTGTTGCAGAAAAAAATAAAAATTGGCGATGATGAAACCGCCGGAGAATTGCACGACAGAATGAAAATCATCGGCGCTGACGTTTTGGTAAGAACCGTGAAAGGCCTGTCAGACGGAGCTTTGAAAGAAGTCAGCCAATCAGCGGCTAAAAATTCACCATTCACCATTCGCCATTCACAACTCCATTCCGCTCCTAAAATTTTTACGGAAACCTGTAAAATTGATTGGAATAAAACTGTTGAAGAAGTATATAATCTTATCCGCGGACTTTCACCATATCCGGCAGCGTTCACCGTTTTTGATGAAAAGAATTTTAAAATTTACCGGGCAGAAAAAGAAAGTACTTCGGTTATACATGCCCGTGAGTACGAAACTGACAAGAAAACTTATTTGAAATTTCGTTGTGCAAACGGATTTATTTCAGCAAAAGAAATTCAGGTGGAAGGAAAAAAGAAAATGTTGATCGAAGATTTTTTGCGTGGCTATAGATAACCAACTTCCGGCAACCAGAAACCAGTAACTAATAAATGTTAACTTCTCTTTCCAGTTCTATTCCGAATTTATTATTTACGCTTTGAAAAATTTCTTCGCTCAAATCATAAATTTCTTTTCCTGTTGCATTACCATAATTTACTAACACCAATGCTTGTTTGGAATAACATCCTGCATCGCCTTTTCTGAAACCTTTCCAGCCGCATTGCTCAATAAGCCAGCCAGCAGCGAGTTTCACGCTTCCATCTTCATTATCATATCCAATAATTCCCGGGAAATTAGTTTTCAAATTTTCAAATCCGGGCTTGCTGACTATAGGGTTTTTAAAAAAACTTCCTGCATTGCCGATTGAAGAAGGATCAGGCAATTTTTCACTCCGTATATTAATTACAGCTTGCGAAACCGAACGTATATCCGGCTCTTTGATATTCATTTTTTGCAATTCCTGTTCAATAGCCGGATAGCTTAAATTTAATTTTGGAAATTTATTAAGACAATACGTTACGTTTAATATTACAAACTGGTTTTTGTATTTATTTTTAAAAATGCTGTCGCGATATGCAAATTCACAGTCATTGAGTGTAAACGTAAATACTTTTTTTTCTGCAAGACTGTAGGCTTCAAGTTCGTAAAACACATCTTTTATTTCAACTCCGTAAGCGCCGATATTTTGTATCGGACTCGCCCCAACATTCCCGGGAATCAATGATAAATTTTCCACACCTGCCCAATTGCGGCCTATACAATATAGTACAAACTCATGCCAGTTTTCGCCTGCACCTGATTTTACATACACATAATCGTTATCTTCATCAACCAGCTCAATTCCTTTTACTTCATTTTTTAAAATCAATCCGTCGAAATTATTTGTAAAAAGAATATTGCTTCCGCCGCCGAGAATAAGAGTCTTAAGTTTTAAGTTTTGAGTTATGAGTTCGGAAAGCTCATCTGCATTCTCAAAAGCAGAAAAATATTTTGCAAGCACATCTATGCCAAATGTGTTGAATTTTTTTAAAGAAACGTTTTTTTCAATCATGTAATATGTAATATTTAAGATTTAATATTGCTTTATCAGCGACATTCAATATTAAATATACATCTTCAATATTCAATATTAAACCGCATCTACATCTGGTATAATCACAACGCTCCGGAATTTTTTATCGTTATGCAAAATTGCAGTTTGTTGTTGAATTACCAGTTTCGCAAAGTTAATGGTTCGCGCATCTTTCGGCAATTTGAATAATAATTCCATGATGTATTGATTGCGGATACGGTTTACAATTGGTTCGGCGGGTCCTGATAAATATTTTCCAAAATCATTTTTAATGTTGTTTGCGAAAACATATGCAGCAGTTTCAACAACATCTTTCATTTTATGTTTGAATGTTATCAAAATTATCCTGGAAAACGGCGGATAGAAAAAAATTTTTCTTTCTTCAATTTCATTCTCATAAAAAAGCATGTAATCATGTTTTCGAACATATTCTAAAACCGGGTGTTTGATATTTGCAGCTTGTATCAACACTTTTCCCTGCTTATCTTTTCTTCCGGCCCGCCCGCTTACCTGCTCCATTAATTGAAACCCGCGCTCGTTCACTCTAAAATCTGCAAAGCTTAAAATGCTGTCTGCATCAACAATTCCAACGAGCTCAACATTATCGAAATCCAATCCTTTCACCACCATTTGTGTGCCAACAAGTATGTCAATTTTTTTTTGCTCGAATTGCTGAATGAGATTATCGTGCGCATTTTTTCCACGCACGCTGTCAATATCCATTCTTGCAACTTTTGCATTTGGAAAAACTTCTTCAAGATGTTCTTCAATTTTTTCCGTACCAAAATTTCTTTTTATGAATTGATGATTTCCACAAGCGGCGCATATATCAACCGGTGGATAAATTGTTCCGCAATAATGACATTGTAATTTATTGGTGTGCTTATGGTAAGTTAATGATACGTCGCAATTTTTACAATGAGGAATCCATCCGCATATTCTACAAATTTGATATGGCGAATATCCGCGACGGTTTTGAAAAAGAATAACCTGTTTATTATTTTGTAAAGATTGGTTGATGGATTCCTGTAATTGCGGAGTGATAATGATTTTATTTTTTTCTTTATCGAGAATTTTTTTTGTGTCTGCAATTTCAATAAGAGGCAACTCAATATCGCCAAATCTTTCATTCAATTCAACTAATGCATATTTATTAGTGGTAGCATTAAAATAACTTTCAACTGAAGGAGTAGCACTTCCCAGTAAAACTTTTGCATGGTACAACGAAGCGTAATAAACTGCAGCATCTCGTGCATGATAGCGTGGCGCAGGTTCCTGTTGCTTATAAGATGCATCGTGTTCTTCATCTGCAACAATCAATCCTAAATTTTCAAACGGAAGAAATAAAGAAGAACGAACGCCAAGAACAATTTTTAATTCTCCGTTTTTTATTTTGTTCCATATCTCCGTTCTTTCGTTCTGACTGAATTTGCTGTGATAAATTCCGATATAGCCGCCAAAATGTTTTTGCAATCTGCGGATGATTTGCGACGTCAATGCAATTTCCGGCAAAAGATATAAAACCTGTTTTCCCTCACGAATATATTGTTCAATCAATTTAATGTACACCTGCGTTTTGCCGCTCGATGTTATTCCATGCAATAAACAAACTTGCTTTTCTTCAAATGATTTGATGATTTTTTCAAATGATTCCTGCTGCGCGGCGGTTAACACAAAATCTATTTCTATATTTCTTGGCAAATATTTCAACCTGTCGATATTTCTTTTTTCAAGCCAGAGAATATTTTTTTCTGTCAATCCTTTCAGCTGCGAATCTGTTGCAGCAGATTTTTTCAGTAGTTCTGTTTTAGTAACTGCACCTTGTGTTTTTAGCAAGTGTAAATATGCCAGTAACAATTCCATTTGTTTTTCCGCGCGTTGCAATTTTTTATCATCGTTAAGAAGCTTGCTTAAATTTTCTTCATTATCAAATTCCGGATTTAATAAAACATAGGTCTCTTTTTTTGGAGAATATGTTTCTTTCAATGCTTCCCAAACGAACGAAACTTTTTTGTCAATAAGTTTTTTTATAACCGGGTAAACATGCGATGAATCTAAAATTTGCTGCACTTCCGTTAACCGTAATTCTTTTTTTAAAAGCAAAGCTTCTGCAACAAGATATTCATCATGACCGAGCGCAGAAAAATCATCGCCATATTCTTCATTAAAAATTAAAATAGTTTCACTGCTTAATTTAAAATGCGCAGGTAAAGCGGCAGCCATCACTTCTCCTTCGCTGCATAAATAATAACTGGCAATCCATTCCCACAATTGCAATTGATGCGGAAAAATTATCGGTTCATTATCCAGCACATTCAAAATTTCTTTTGGCTCAAATGCCTGCGGCTTATTATGGTGAATTTTTTTTACCACTCCGGCATATTTTTTATTTTTCAATGAAACTTCAGCGCGGCAACCTGGCTTAATAACTTTTTGAAAATGTTCAGGAACTGACCACGTATAATTTTTCGGTAATGCTAATGGTATGATTATTTCGGCGTACAAAATGATTTTTTAGTGCCGCTAAATATACGACTAACTAAAAACTAAAAAAGCAAAAACTATACTCGCTGTTTAGTTTTTTACTTTTTTATTTTTATTTTTTCTTTTTTGTAACCAGCTTCAGTAATTCTATTAAACATCGTTGCGTCGCACTCTTGTACGATAACAATTCTATTGAACGCTTTACTAAATTCATCATCAAAATTATTTACACATTTTCATATTCTCACATTTCCACATTTGCTTTAATCCATCTTACCTTATATTCAATCAACGCAGTTTCCATTTGTTTATAAACTTTTTGTTTAAGTGTTTGCACATCTTCCAATGTAAATTCATCAACAGAAATTTCATCTAAAAAAATAGCTCTGGATTTTCCCGGGTTGAGCATGAACAGACTTTTATAATTCATCCTGTCGTAAGTGTCGGGAAAAATAATTGGTTTGATTGGCGTATTTGTTTCAATCGCCATGCGAAAAGCGCCGTCGTAAAAATCTTTTAGAGGATGATGCGTTTCATTAAAAGTTCCTTCTGGAAAAATAAAAATGGAAATTCCTTTTTGTAAAACTGATTTTAACTGGCGAACGCTTTTTGAACGTGTTGTATGATTAGACCTATCAACCATAACCACTGCATTTTTATAAATGAATCCGAATACAGGAACTTTTTTCATTTCTATTTTTCCGAGCACCCGGAATTTCTTTTTACGAATTGATTTAAAAATCATCGGAATGTCCAAATAAGAAATATGATTAGCTATGAAAATGTATTGTTTCTTCGGGGCAACCGGAGACAAAAAAATATTTTTGTGACGAATGCCGATGGAAAACATCCAGCAATCGGCCCAAAAATGAGAAGCGTGATAGATAACATTTCCGCCTTTTACTTTTCCCCAAAATGAAGCAATAACTGCAACAGGAAAAACAAGAAGCATAAGCAGAACAAATGAAATAAATGCATAAGCGCAATAAAGCAATCTCAACGGAGCTGATAAAATTTTTATAATCATTACTAACAGTCAAGTATAACCGAAGTTATTAATTACAATCGCATTGCCATTCCACGCCAATGTCAATGCAAGTAACTACTATTAATCCTCTTTCTGATGTTGCGAATACAACCCGTAAATGTTGCCCTTCTTTTGTGTAGCCATCCAGCGCATATTTTGGATCAGGATGTCCGTTAGGTTCGCTTTTTGCGTAATTGATTTCTCCTTTTTCCAAAATTTCTTTTATTTCTGTTTCGGTAATATGCCGGCAATCCATTCTGCAATGCGCGTGGCGTGTATAGATCAAATGCGTTTCGTGGCGATTGATAGGTTCGTTCGAATTATTTATTTGTCCGCAACTCGCGAATAATATTAGTAAAGAATAAGAAGCAACCAGGAAAATAGTTTTTTAAGTGCACCTTTTATTTTTTTCAAATATAGAGAAAGAATTTTGCGGCAGATTCGCAGATTGGGATTTGCCGTTTATAAGCCAGAGCTTAATAGTAGTGCAAAGGATGAAAGGATTGCGACGCAACGATGATGCTATGAAAAACTGAAGCTGGCTACAAAAAAACTAAATTTTAAAAATTTAAAACTTAGAAGTAAAAAACTGAGTAGTGAGTATAATTTTTAGTTTTTAGCTTTTTTTATTTTTAGTTTTTACTTTTTACTTAATTGTATCTTTGCCAGCTATGCCGGAAGTTAAAACAGTTGCATTTCACACATTGGGTTGTAAATTAAATTACTCCGAAACATCAACCATTTCGCGGTTGTTGCAGAACGAAGGTTTTGCAAAGAAAGAATTTGATGATAACGCCGACGTGTATGTAATAAATACATGCTCGGTTACAGAAAACGCGGATAAAGAATGCAGGCAATTGGTGAGAAGAATTCAGCGCAAATCCCCGGGAAGTTTGGTTGTGATAACCGGGTGCTATGCGCAATTAAAGCCAAAAGAAATTGCTGCAATTCCCGGGGTGGATTTGGTTTTGGGCGCTGCTGAAAAATTTAATATCACGCATCATCTCAAAGAACTTACCAAGGGAAATTCTGCAAAAATTTGCAGTTGCGATATTGATGAAGTGAATATTTTTCAATCTTCATTTTCGATAAACGATAGGACGAGGACATTTTTAAAAGTTCAGGATGGTTGCGATTATAATTGTTCTTTTTGCACTATTCCGATGGCGCGCGGAAAAAGCAGGAGTGATTCCATTGATAATGTTGTTCAAAATGTTTTTGAGTTAACAAAAGCAGGAGTGAAGGAAATTGTTTTGACGGGAGTAAATCTTGGCGATTTTAAAGAAGATGGCAGAAATTTTTTTAGTCTTATACAAGAACTTGATAAAATAAATAGCATTGAACGTTTTCGTATTTCTTCCATTGAGCCGAATTTATTAACGAACAGCATTATTGAATTTGTTGCGAACAGTAAAAAATTTATGCCGCATTTTCATATTCCATTGCAAAGCGGGAGCAATAAAATTTTAGGATTGATGCGAAGAAGATATAAAAAAGAATTGTATGCAGAACGTGTGAATCTTATTAAAACAGTAATGTCGCATTGCGCGATTGGCGTGGATGTGATTGTTGGTTTTCCCGGTGAAACAGAAAATGATTTTCACGAAACCTATGATTTTCTTCATGTTCTTGATATTTCTTACCTGCATGTTTTTACCTATTCCGAAAGAGATAATACAAGAGCTTTGGAAATAAAACCTGTTGTTCCGGTTGCAGAACGTCATCAACGAAATAAAATTCTCCGCAATCTTTCTTACATGAAAATGCAACATTTTACACAACAGCATCTCGGGCAAAGGCGTAAAGTTTTATTCGAGTCGCAACATAAAAATGGATTGATGGAAGGTTATACAGATAATTATATCAAAATTATTTCGCCTTACCGGGAAGATTACACGAATAATATTGTTGATTGGCAAATAAGTTGAAATGTTGATTGGTTGATAAAGGTGTCAATAATAAATAACATATTTATAAAAAGCAAAAAACTCGCGGATGATCGCAAACCAATCTTTGCTAAGAAAAATTGCGTCTGACGAAACTCCTTCCACGTTTTTAAATCCTAATTTTCTGATTATATATTTTGTGCGGGTGATGTGATAAAAACTCGTTACCACAATTGCAGATGCAAAATGCATCGAGTCATTCAGCTTAATAAAATCTTTTGCTGTAAAATAAGTGTTGATGCCATGATTGT
This sequence comes from Chitinophagia bacterium, assembly GCA_963774065.1. Taxonomy (GTDB): domain Bacteria; phylum Bacteroidota; class Bacteroidia; order Chitinophagales; family Chitinophagaceae; genus Puia. The sequence goes on along the minus strand of CAVZDO010000001.1, from coordinate 33,827 downwards.
CAGTGATAATATCATTAGCCGGCACATTGTGATTTATTAAATAAATTTTCATTGCGCCGCCTTCGGCTACTCCGTATTCACCAGGACCGCCGCTTGCAAAAATTTTTTTTACCCGTTTGGTTTGGTATAGCTCCAAAGCCTTATCCACTCTGCCTTTCAGCCAGGGAGATAATGAACTATCGGCATAAACTTCATTGCCCAAAATAATTGCAACGTCAGCATAACCATTATGGGTATGTAAACCGTCATAACAAATATAAATGGAATGCAAAAGAAACCATGCAATCAATAAATAAAAAACAATTTTTATTTTTTTACTTACTTTAATTTTCATGATTATTTTTTGTTTCCGTTTACACGATTTTAATCAATCCGACTCACTATTTCGAAATGAAAATCTAAAAATCAATTTAATCAATTAAATCACACAAATCATACTTTATATTTGTGAACTAAAAATCAAACAATGAAACCATCTTTATTTTTGCGTGCAGCTTTTTTGCCGATTGTAATATTATTCGCGCAGTCATTATTTTCTCAAATTAACCTTAACGATAAATTGCCTGTTGATCCGAATATTAAAATCGGTAAACTTTCTAACGAACTAACTTATTACGTCCGCAAAAACGCAAAGCCGGAAAAAAAAGTGCAGCTCCGTCTTGTTGTTAATGCCGGCTCTGTGCTGGAAGATAACAGCCAACAAGGTCTCGCGCATATGATGGAGCACATGAACTTTAACGGCTTAAAACATTTTCCTAAAAATGAATTGGTGAATTATTTGCAATCCATCGGCGTACAATTCGGCGCTGATCTAAATGCATATACCGGATTTGATGAAACGGTTTACATTTTGCCAATTCCTTCCGACGATGCAGATAAAGTTGATAAAGGGTTTACCATTTTGGAAGATTGGGCTGGCAACGCATTGCTTGATACAACAGAAATTAATAAAGAACGTGGAGTTGTGCTCGAAGAATCGCGGCTTGGCAAAGGCGCAGGCGAACGTATGCGCAATAAATATTTTCCAAAATTAATGAACGGTTCAAAATATGCTGAGCGTTTGCCGATTGGTAAAGATGATACGATAAGACATTTTAAATATAAAACACTAAAACGTTTTTATCACGATTGGTATAGGCCCGATTTGCAGGCTGTGATCGTTGTCGGAGATATTGATCCTGCGGTTGCCGAACAGGAAATAATTAAACACTTCAGTCATTTTAAAAACCCTGCGAACGAGAAAAAAAGACCGTCTGTAATTCCGATTGCAAACCGCACAGTTAGTGAAAGCATGGTTCTTACTGACAAAGAAGAGACCAACACAATTTTGCAGATATACAATTATATTGAAAGAGAAAAACCTGTTGCAACATGGAATGATTACCGCGCAACAATTGTAGAAGGATTATTTTCTGCGATCATCAATCAGCGTTTGGCAGAATTGAGAGAACAACCCGATCCGCCTTTTATATTTGCCAATACAGGATTTTCTTCTTTTTTAAGAGGGTATCGTTCGTTCAGTTCATTTGCAGTTCTTGGCGATAAGCCCGCGAAAGCTTCTGTGGATGCATTGGTAACTACAACTGAAAGTGTTCGCAAATTTGGATTTTTACAATCCGAACTTGACAGGGCAAAAAGTAATTTATTAAATCAGACAGAACGTGCATTCAAAGATAAAGACAAAACTGAGTCCGACAGATATGTGCAGGGCTACATAAATAATTTTTTATCCGGCACACCGGTTACAGGTATAGATAACCGTTATAAATTTATTCAGCAGGTTTTGCCAACTATAACTTTGCAGGAAGTAAATGCGCTTGCATCTAAAATGGAAAATTCCCAGGGAAAATTTGCATTGATAACCGCGCCGCAAAAAGATGTTGCCAAATTGCCCGGCGACAAACAACTTTTAGATATGCTTGCGGCTGCTCATCAAATTCCTGTAAAAGCATACGAAGAAAAAGTTATTGCGAAATCATTAATGGATAAATTACCAACTCCCGGCACAATCACAAATGAAACAAAAAATGCCGCATTAGGCACTACCGATTTAATATTAAGCAATGGAGTTACGATCACAATTCGTCCAACTGATTTTAAAAACGATGAAATACAAATGGATTCCTGGCGTTGGGGTGGCACAACAAATTATGGGTTGGCAAATAAAGAAAGTGCAGAAAATGCTGCTTCTATAGTAAATCTGATGGGCGTTAAAGATATGTCTTCAATTGATTTGAGAAAATTTATGGCAGGTAAAACAGTAAGCGCGTTGCCATATTTTAATCCTTACGATGAAGGCTTGCAAGGCAGCAGCAGTGTAAAAGATTTTGAAACATTTTTGCAATTAGTGTATTTATATTTTACACAACCGAGGAGAGACGAAAAATTATTTCAATCATTTATAACTACGCAAAAAGCATTTGTACAAAATCAAATGGCTAATCCTTTTGCGTATTTTGAAGACACAGTTTCGAAAATTGAATACGGTAATAGTCCGTGGGCTGCAGGTTTTGCAAAGCCTGCTGATTACGATAAAATAAATCTCGACACAGCTCTATCTATTTACAAAAATATATTTGGCAATGCCTATGGCTGGCATTTTACTTTTGTTGGAAATATCGATCCTGACAAAATAAAATCATTACTCGCAACATATTTGGGCAGTCTTCCATCTTCTCCAAAAGAAAATAAATTTACTGATGTAGGATTGCGCCCGGTAAAAGGTATAGTTAATGTTGATATTAAAAAAGGAGCCGACAAACAAAGTTTGGTGAATGTTATTTTTACCGGTGAAGCTCCTTACAGCCAGGAAGAAGGATTAAAATTAAAAGCGTTGACAGATGTGCTGAATATTGAGATCATTGAAAAACTTCGCGAAGATATGAGCGGCATTTATGGTGGCGGTATGAATGGAACACTTTCTAAACGCCCGTATAATCATTATTCGGTTGAATTGAGTTTTCCATGCGGCCCGGAAAATGTAGATAAATTAATTAAAGCTGCATTTGATATTATCACAAATGCGCAGCAAAAAGGAGTTGCACAAAAAGATCTGGACAAAGTGAAAGAAACTTTGAAAAAGCAAAATGAAGATGCGATGAAAGAAAATGATCATTGGCTTGACGGATTGACTTATGCATGGATTGAAAAAGACGATCCGATGTGGATTTTGGATTATTCAAAAAAAGTGGAAGCGTTAACTCTGCAGGATATTCAGGATGCTGCAAAAAAATATCTGAACATGCAGAATTATATTAAAGCGGTGTTGTATCCGGAGAAATAATTAGAAGTAAGAAGACAGAATATAGAAGTTAGAAGTCGGGAAGAAAATTCGATTAAATCTATAATTCTTGCCGACTTCCTGTCTTCCCTACGCTACCGAAATTTCTTTATCTAAATAAACATCCTGCGTTGCATTTATAAGTTGAACGCCTTCATTGAACGGACGTTGAAATGCTTTGCGACCTAATATCAAACCCATGCCGCCAGCACGTTTATTGATAACAGCAGTATATACTGAATCGGATAGATCAGAAGCGCCTTTACTTTCGCCGCCGCTGTTTATTAATCCAACTCTTCCGCTGTAGCAATTCAAAACCTGGTAACGGCATAAATCGATCGGATGATCGGTAGTTAATTTATCATAAACGAGTGGAGAAGTTTTTCCCTGTTTGATTGCAAGATAACCGCCGTTATTTGTTGGTAATTTTTGTTTGATGATATCCGCCTGAATGGTTACGCCAAGATGATTTGCCTGGCCGGTTAGATCCGCAGATGTATGATAATCCACGCCGTTAACCACAAAACCATTGTTGCGTGTATAGCACCATAAAATTGTTGCCATACCTAATTCGTGTGCAAGTTCAAATGCTTCGGAAATTTCTTTTAACTGGCGCGTGCTTTCTGCAGAACCCCAGTAAACGGTTGCACCAACCGCGACTGCGCCCATATTCCACGCGCTTTTCACTGTTCCAAAAAGCGTTTGATCATACCTGTTAGGAATGCTCAATAATTCGTTATGATTTATTTTTACAACAAACGGAATGCGATGTGCATATTTGCGGCTCATAATTCCGAGCACGCCAAACGTTGATGCCACTGCATTACAGCCCGCTTCAACAGCAAGCTTAATAATATTTTCCGGGTCGAAATAAATCGGATTCGGTGAAAACGCAGAACCAGCGCTGTGTTCAATGCCCTGGTCAACCGGGAAGATAGAAATATAACCTGTATTCGCTAACCGTCCGTGGCCAATTAAAGTTTGCAGATTTCTCAACACCTGGTTATTGCGATTGGAGTTAATCCAGATTTCTTCCACATGATTTGGCGATGGAAGTGTCAGCGATGATCTATCAATAGTTTTACATTGATGATTTAATAAATAATCAGCTTTGTCCCCTAATAAATCAAGAATTTTTTTTGAAGCCATGAGTTTTGATTTACGATTTTAGATGTACGATTTGTTTATTTTCGGTTATGCATAGCTGTTAGCCTTTAGCTAATAGCTATTAGCTAAAGGCTAACAGCTATATTCATTTCCACAGGCCGCAAATATACATTTAGTTTATTATTTTCCTATTTCGCTTATGAGTTGTTGAAAATATTGAGGTGCATATAATAATCTGCTTCCATACCAGCTGAACATTTCTCCATCAACCAGCATAATTTTAACTCCCGGCAATTTTTTCTGTAATTCGTCGGCGTGTTTTTGTTTAAAAGGAAATGGCTCTGAAGAAAGCAATAATAATTCGCAATTATTTTTCAGTAAATAATCTTCTGTGATTGCCGGATAGCGGTTGGTATGTTCAAAAATATTTTCGAGTTTGCAATATTTCATCATTTCATTAATAAATGTATCTCCGCCTGCTGCCATATACGGGTTTCGCCAGATAAGGTATGCAGTTTTGAGTTTGTAGTTTTTTGTTTGTAATGCAAAAGATAATTTCTTGAATTTACTTTCAATTTCATTTGCTATGATTTTTGCTTTTTCTGTTCTTTCTGTTATTTCGCCGATTGAGAGTATCATTTGCAAAGCGTCCGGAAATGTTTTAGTGTCGGATATCCATAACCGGTAGTTTTTTTCCAGTTCATCAATTTGTTCTTTATTATTTTCTTCTTTATTGGCAATAATTAAATCCGGTTTCAATTCTTCAATGATTTTTATATTCAGTTGTTTTGTACCGCCAACGCGTTGCTTGCTATGAAACCATTTTTTTGGATGAACACAAAACTTAGTGATGCCGATAACTTCTTCTTCTAAATCTAAATCGTAAAGCAATTCTGTTTGGGAAGGAACTATGGAAATAATGCGTTTTGCATAATGCGATAATGAAATTTTTCTGCCTAATTGATCGGTAAAAACAGGCATGTAAATTTTTTGGCTGCAATATAATGAGAAGAGAATTGTGAAAAGCGGGGATTGATTTTCTACGGTTAATACCCCCTGCTAAACAAATAGCTCAAACATTTAGCAGGAGGGTACTGGAGTTTAGCAGTAGTTCTTTTAGTGGGTTATTGGATTACTGCTGGTTTTCAGGCGGACTTTGGATTTTTTAAACAGGTTTTTTCAGGATAAAAGCACTTCAAGGCCGAATCAATGGTTTAAATAGGAACTGGATTACAAAAAAACGAGTTGACTGATATTGGATTTTACATCCGGAAATTCTTAGGATTGGATATTTGTTGGTTTCTCTGGATATTGGTGATTGATTTATATCAATCAACTCTTATACAAAAGTATACTCAGGGTCAAACTTTTACAAGAGCGATTTTGCCTTATTTTTTTTTGACACAAATTACTGTTGGATTCGTAATATTACGAGGAGCATTACCGTAAAATTTTGTACACGTATAAGAGAGGCTTGCTGGATATTCAGATGCTGTTTCAACGCAGGAATATTCAAAAACATTTATGCATTACCGTTAGTAAGGCGCTGAGTAGAATTGTTAGAGTACAAGAGTGCGACGCAACGATGTTCAATAGTAGTAATGTCGCTGAGGCCACAATAAAAAAACTAATTACCTAAGGCTTGTATCACGTCATATTTGGTAACGATATGATAATTGCCGCTGTCATCTTTTGAAAGCACTGCTCCATTTTCTTTATTGATTAATGAGCTAAGACGCTCAACGGGCGTATCAAAAGCAACTACAGGATATGAAGGTTCGAGCACATCCGAAATTTTTTTGTTTTTTATATCCACGCCGTTACTAAGCATTTTGTTAAACAATCCGCTTTCGCTGATTGCTCCGATAATATTTTCATTTTTTATTACCGGTAAATTTTCGATATTATATTTTTGCATGAGCTCCACAGCTTCTCCAACACTCAGCTCTGGTTCAATGGTAATTAATTTTTTAAAACCTCGCCCGTTCACAATGTCTTTAAAAGTTTTTACGTCGAGAAATCCGCGCTCCATCATCCATTGATCGTTATAAATTTTTGCAACATAACGGCTGCCGTGATCATGAAAAATGCATACCACCAAATCATCTTTCTTTAATTTACTTTTTAATTGCATCAATCCCTGCAAACAGCTTCCGGCGCTGTAGCCGCAAAATAATCCTTCTTCTTTTGCGAGTCGTCGTGCCATTATTGCGCCATCTTTATCTGTGACCTGTTCAAAAAGATCTATCACGCTCATATCATAATTCTGCGGAACAAAATCTTCGCCAAAACCTTCTGATATGTATGGATGAACCTGGTTCATATCCACTTCACCTGTTTGAAAAAATTTTGTAAGTAATGAACCAAACACATCAATCGCCCAAATTTGTATTGCAGGATTTTTTTCTTTTAAAAACATTGCAGTTCCGGTAACCGTTCCGCCGGTGCCGGCAGTGCAAACGAGGTGCGTGATTTTTCCATCCGTTTGTTTCCAAATTTCCGGCCCGGTTGTTTCATAATGCGCCAAACGATTTGCGAGATTATCGTATTGATTGCATAAATAAGAATTCGGAATTTCTTTTTCCAATCTTCTTGCAACAGAATAATAGGAGTGCGGATCATCGGGTTCAACATTTGTTGGACAAACAATCACTTCTGCGCCCACAGCTTTTAAAATGTCCATCTTTTCTTTTGATTGTTTGTCGGTAGTTGTGAAAATACATTTGTAACCTTTTACGCATGCGGCAAGCGCCAAACCCATACCTGTATTGCCACTCGTGCATTCTATGATCGTTCCGCCGGGTTTTAGTTTTCCTTCTTTTTCGGCAACTTCAATCATTTTAACAGCCATACGATCTTTAATAGAATTGCCGGGATTGAAATAATCCACTTTCGCTAACACGGTGCACGGAAAATCTTTTGTGATTTTATTTAGGCGGATAAGCGGAGTGTTGCCGATTGTTTCGAGAATATTGTTCTTTATGTCCATACAAATTTGTTGACAGCGAAGTTACATTTTTTGCTTGGAGTAGCTGAAACGCTTCAGATAGTTTATTTGCCGTTTAAGTATATAAAATTTGTAGAGTAAACAAAAAACCTCTCCAAACTTTGCAGCAGGAGAGGTTACCAGACTTAACGATTAAGAAATCATCAAGCTTCTTTATGTTTAGATTGATTTTTTTTGCGATGTAAATATTTATCGAAGAATACTAATCCGAGTATTACATTGATCATCATAAAAATGCTTACGTAAGTGGTGTTGAAATATTTGCTCCATTCCACATTTGCAGGATTATATTTTGTTACCAACTCCGATGAAACAGGACTTGTACCCGAACTTGTAAAATGAATTTGTGCGAATGCATAAATAAGAATACCAACAATCATAATTAAAAAGAATGATCCTATTCCCCAGATTATTTTTTTATCAATATAATTTTTTGCTGCGGGTGCAACCTGGTGTTTGGAAATTTCTTCCATTACATTTTTTGTAAAACGCATAGAAGGTTCTTCCAGTTCTGTACCGTTAATTAATTGATGCAACTGCAGCAACTCACGATATTTTTTCTGCCATTCAATATTACTTTCAATAAGTATTTCAATTGCCGATTTTTCTTCGCTGCTGCAAACGCCATCTATATAATTCCATAATCTTTCTTCTGCAGGCTGTTGATTATTCATAATATTTTTTTTACCTGGTTGAATAGTATTGTAAAGTTCTGACCAATTATTTTGTTCGCGAATTAATTTATTAATCGTTTTGTAATTCCCGTACTTCATTGCTGAAATATTTTTCCATTTTATCTTTTAACCGTTGTCTTGCCCTATGCAGCTTCACTTTTATCGTATTCGGTTCCATTCCTAAAATATTTCCTATTTCTTCGAGCGATTGCTCTGCTTTATAAAACAACGTTATTATTTGTGCATCGTCCGGACTTAATAATTTGATCGCTTCATTCACCATTGCCGCTCTTGATTTTTGTTCAATCACATTTGCATTAAAAGATGATTCTTTATTTTCTAACTGCAAAAGTGTTTTTTCGTTATCTATAGAAGTTGTTTCCAGTTTCTTCTTTCTTAAAAAAGTGATGCAGGTTGTTCTTGCAATGGTATAAAGCCATGTGCTGAATTTTGAATCACCTCTGAAATCTGCCAATGAACGATACGTTTTCACAAATACATCCTGCGAAACTTCTTCAGCATCTTCCCGGTTTTCTGTAAAACGCAAAACCAGGGTAAACACATAATTCCGGTAACGACTAACGAGCTCAGCAAAAATTTGCTGATCTCCTTTAAGCACTCGGCTTATGATTTCTGTATCTGTCAGTCCGGTATACATGACGCTAATAAGACTAAACTCTGTTGGTTGAGGTTACAAGTTATATACATTATTATATTAACAAGAGCTATTTTCACCCAGAGGTGCAGGGAACAGGGATTCGAAGTTTTTCTTAGTAGTCTATTTTCTCCGCGCCTCTGCGTGCAATTCCTTCTATATATTTGCGGGAATGTTCTCCTCTTAAATCAATCCTAATTTGTGTAATTCGAAAAAATTCGTGTAACCAAACTGTAACCTCATTCAATCAGCATTAGTCATAGGTTGTGAAATGACACTGAACAAGTTCTTAAAACAAAATAGTAACTGTAACATAGAAACAAATTCAGAAGTCTGATTAAAAACATTACTAAACACTAAAATAAATTTTATGGGACCGGATGTAATTGCAGTTTTTATACCAATATTAGTAAGCTTAGGAGCTTTCGCGATGGTATTTGGTATCAGGTATCTTCAAAACAAAGAAAATATTTCGATGATTGAAAAAGGAATGAATCCTAAATTGATTGAAAAAAGACCAACTCCTTATCGTAATCTGAAATGGGGATTGTTATTACTTGGCGCGGGCGTAGGTTTATTCCTGGCCTATATATTGGATAACTTTGTGTTTTACAGAATTCATAATGGATTTGACAATGACGCCAACGTAGCAATTTACTTTGCTTTGATAGCTATCGGCGGTGGCGCAGGTTTGATAACTTCTTACCGTATCGAAAAAAAGGAATTGCTCGATAAACAAAATAACGACTAATACAATTCAACATAAACTCAGGTAAAAAAGCATCTTTCAGGATGCTTTTTTTGTTTTGATAAACAATTTGTTACTGTTAAATGTTCTGTATCTTTTTGATTCCCGATTGTTCGAGAATTTTTTTTGGGTAAAATTGCTGATAATGACGGAATTTTGCACAACTCATAACGACTTATAAACTTATTGACATGAAAAATTTACCCCAGAAAGCAGATGGCACCCTCGGCATTCTTATTCCCGGGTTAGGCGCCGTTGCTACAACATTTATTGCGGGTGTGGAATCGGTTAAAAAAGGATTGGCTCAACCTTTCGGCTCATTAACGCAAATGAGCAATATCCGTTTGGGCAAAAGAACGGAAAATCGTTTTCCAAAAATTAAGGAGTTTGTTCCTTTGGCTGAATTAGGACAAATAAAATTCGGCGGCTGGGATTTATATTCCGACAATGTTTACGAAGCTGCTAAAAATGCCAAAGTGCTGGAGTCTGCATTGCTTCAGTCCATTAAACCCGAGCTGGAAGTTATTAAACCGATGAAAGCCGTGTTTGATAAATCTTTCGTTGCGAACCTCGATGGCACAAATGTTAAGCAAGCTGCTACAAAATTTGATCTTGCAAAAGCAGTAATGGATGATATCGAAAATTTCAAAGACGCCAACGATTGCGATAGAATTGTGATGGTTTGGTGCGGTTCTACAGAAAAATATATCGAACCTTCATCTGTACACAGCACGCTGGAAAATTTTGAAAAAGGATTGCGCAATAATGATCCGGAAATTTCTCCGAGCATGATTTATGCTTATGCAGCTTTAAAACTTGGAATTCCATTTGCCAACGGCGCTCCAAATCTCACCTGTGATATTGATGCGCTCATTGAACTTGCAAAAGAAACAGAAACACCAATTGGAGGTAAAGATTTTAAAACCGGGCAAACTTTAATGAAAACCATATTGGCTCCGGGTTTGGCTGCACGTGCTTTAGGTATTCGCGGATGGTTTTCTTCAAATATTTTAGGAAACAGAGACGGACTTGTTCTCGATCATCCGGATAATTTTAAAACTAAAGAAGTTTCCAAGCTCAGCGTTTTGGATGATATTCTGCAACCGGATATCAATCCTGAATTATACGGCGACCTATACCACAAAGTGCGGATAAATTATTATCCGCCTCACGGAGATAATAAAGAGAGTTGGGATAATATTGATATTTTCGGATGGCTCGGTTACCAGATGCAGATAAAAATTAATTTTCTCTGTCGTGATTCTATTCTTGCAGCACCAGTTGTTTTAGATCTTGCATTGTTTATTGATTTGGCAAAAAGATCGGGCATGTATGGAATCCAGGAATGGCTGTCGTTCTATTTTAAATCGCCACAAACAGCACCAGGTTTGCGACCCGAACACGACATCTTCAAACAATTAATAAAACTGCAAAATACATTGCGGCATATTATGGGCGAAGATTTGATCACGCATTTAGGTTTGGATTATTACCAGGAATTTATTGAGGCCTTATGATTTTATCATTAGCTAAAATCATTTCCACCGGCGCAGGGATCGGTTATATAAAAAAAGGTTCCGGAACTGTCGCGGCTTTGATAACGTGTTTAATTTGGTATTACTTTTTTAAAAATTATAGTGCATCTAACTGGCTTGTTGCGGGAATAATAGTGAGCATTTTTATTGTTGGAATCTGGTCGTCAACAGTTGTTGAAAAAATTTGGGGAAAAGATAGCAGCCGCGTAGTTATAGATGAAATAGGTGGCATGTGTGTGAGTTTGTTTTTGATTCCCCTTTGTGTGAGGTATATTCTAATCGCATTCATTTTGTTCCGCATTTTTGATATAACCAAACCATTATTCATCCGCAAATCCGAAAAATTGCCCGGCGGATGGGGAGTAATGGCCGACGATCTGCTTGCTGGCATTTTCACTAACCTGATTTTACAGATTATTGCCAGGTTCAATTTATGCTAAAACACCAGAATATTCAGAGGTACATCTTTTTTAAGTCCGTACCGCAGGTATATTATAACATCGTAAAAGCGTTTGAGATTTTAAAATATTTCATTCGCATTATCGTCATCAACTATAGTTGAACGGAAATAGTAAAAGTTTGTATAAAAATGAAGAAATTTAAGTTAATAGCGTTTGGGGTTATTTGTTTATTAGAAAGTTTTTATGGCAATGCGCAAACAATAACAATTACAGGCACAGTGCGGGATGCGGTTTCCAGGTTGCCGTTGGCTGGCGTTAGCGTGTACATAAGAGGAAGCAAAGGAATAAGCACCGATTCTCTCGGTAACTACACTATTGTAACGCAAAAAGAAGTTATTCCGCTGGTGTTTTCCATAGTTGATTATCGCGATCAAACAATCATAGTCAAGAAAAATGAAAACAGAAGTGTAAAGCAATTGGATGTATATCTCGATCCAAGCACAACAACATTTAAAAATTTTGTAGTTACATCAAAAAAGAAACCTAAGTATCATAATAAAGATAATCCCGCCGTGGAGTTTATCCGGAAAGTGATAGAAAATAAAGATAAGAACCGACCCACTCACTACGATTATCTCGAGTATGAAAAATATGAAAAATTACAGGTTTCTTTAAGCAAGGTTTCCGTTAAAATAACAAACAGTAAACTTTTCAAAAATTATCGTTTCTTATTAGAAAATGCAGATACTACAAAAGTAGAAGGCAAATCATTGGTGCCGGTTTATCTCGAAGAAAAATTATCCGACGACTATTACCGAAAAAGCCCTGAAAGAGAAAAGTCATTTATTCTTGGTGATAAAAAAGTTGACTATGGCGATTTTATTGACACAAAAGGCGTAGGAACTTTTTTAAAAAGATTTTATGAGAGCATTGATATTTATCAAAACAACATTTCATTATTCACCAATACTTTTTTAAGTCCTATAGCAGATGAAGCGCCTGCATTCTATATGTTTTTCATACGCGACACTGTTACAGACGATTCCGGCCGCAAACTTCTTCAAATGTATTTCACTCCGAGAAATACAAACGATTTATTATTCAGGGGAACAATGTACGTTACATTGGATGGCACCTATGCCGTAGAAAAGTTAGATATGACCGTTAGTAAGAACAGTAACCTGAATTTTGTTCGAGAATTACGCGTTGATCAAAGTTTTGAAAGAGGCGATGACGGAAGATATAATATTACCAAAAGCGATATCATTGCCGAAGCGGGAATAAGCAAACAAAGAGGTGGCGGAATTTTTGGAGAAAGATATATTTCTTACAAAAATTATAAATTTAATGTTCCGCATGAAGATGTTTTTTATAATGGCGCAAATGAAATAGTAGTTGAAGGCGCAGAAAAAAAAGCAGACAGCTTTTGGGTTGACCACCGGCACGATACTTTATCCACCGCCGAATCGAAAGTGTATAAAAATATTGACAGCCTTACAGGAATGTCTTCTTATAAAAGATTGCTGCGAGTCATAAATCTTTTTTTGGCGGGCTATGCAACGTTTAATAAATACGAATTTGGTCCTGCCGGATCATTTTATAGCTTCAACCCCGTTGAAGGATTTCGTTTGCGTTTTGGCGGACGAACCACACCGCAATTAAGTAAACGAATTTATTTTGAAACCTATGCCGCTTATGGTTTTAAAGACACGAAGTGGAAAGGCTATCTTGGAGTAACCTATTCCTTAAATAACAAATCAATTTATGCCTATCCGCTAAATTATATTCGGGTAAGTGCGCAGCGGGAAACAAAAATTCCCGGCGAAGAATTGCAATTTGTTGAAGAAGATAATTTCTTTTTATCTTTTAAACATGGGAATAACGACAAATGGCTTTACAATGATTATTACAGGATAGATTATGTGCACGAGTTTCCCAATCACTTTTCCTATACTTTAGGATTTAAAAACTGGAAGCAGCAACCGGCAGGCGAAATTCAATATACCAAAATAGTAAACACCGATTCCGTTAATGTTCCGTCGCTAACTACATCTGAACTATCGTTGACCTTGCGTTGGGCACCCAATGAACAGTTTTACCAGGGAAGGGTTTACCGCACGCCAATCATTAATAAATACCCGATATTTACGTTCAGATATATTGCGGGAATAAAAGGATTAGTTGGCGGAGAATATAATTATCAAAATCTCGATCTACGCATTGAAAAAAGAATTTACTATCCGCAGATCGGCTATACAGACGCAATATTTGAAGGCGGATATATTTTTAATCAACTGCCATATCCTTTATTAACTATTCATCGCGCAAACCAAACCTATGCATACCAGTTAAATTCATATAACCTGATGAACTTTTTGGAATTTGCCAGCGATCATTTTGCCGGCGTAACATTAGATCATCATTTTAATGGTTTTATTTTTAACAGGGTACCTTTGTTGCGGAAATTAAAACTGAGAGAAGCGTTATCGCTAAAAGTGTTATACGGTGGTTTGCGGAGCGAAAACGATCCTTCAAAAAATCCTGATAACCCTAATATCTACCAGTTTTTAAAAGATGCTAACGGAAATCCGCAAACCTTTTCTTTGAATCATGGTCCATATATCGAAGGAAGCGTTGGCGTTGGAAATATTTTTAAACTTTTACGGATAGACTATGTAAGAAGGTTTACTTATTTGAACAATCCAACAACTCCGAAGCCGCTTGCATGGGGTATACGTGCTTTGGTAAAATTTGATTTTTAAATTGTGCCCAGATTTTTATGAAGAAAAAAATTTTACGAGATCGATTGCAACAAGGGATTTATAAAGTAATTAATCCTTTTGTAAGACTATTAATAAAAATCGGTTTTACACCAAATACAGTTACTACCGTTGGCTTTTTGCTGAATGTTGGAGTTGCCATCATTTTTATAATGGGCGGTGAAGAAGGAAACCGCGGCGATTTTTCTTATGTTGGCTGGGCTGGCGCATTAATTCTTTTTGCCGGATTATTCGATATGCTCGACGGACAGGTTGCGCGATTGGGCAAAATGAGTTCTTCATTCGGCGCATTATTCGATTCCGTGCTCGACAGGTACAGCGAATTATTTTTATTTCTCGGAATCTGTTATTATCTCATAGCTCATCACTATTTCATGAGTTCTCTCATCGCATTCATCGCACTCATAGGTTCTATGATGGTGAGTTACACGCGCGCGCGCGCCGAAAGCCTCGGCATAGAATGTAAAAGCGGTTTAATGCAAAGACCGGAAAGAGTTGTATTGATCGGCGTCGCAGCATTAGCTTGCGGCATCACGGCACATTATATCGGCGGCAATTATAAATTATTTGTAAAAGGAATTCCGTTTCACGTATTCGAGCCAATGTCAATTCTCACAATACCTATTGCAGTCATGGCTGTGCTCACCAACATTACAGCCATTGTACGGTTAAGAGATTCAAAAAAAGAACTCGACCAAAAAGACAATCAAAAAAAAATTGAACAACAACCTGCAAAGCCTCAAAGAGTAAAAGCGATTTGAAAGCTAATAGCCAACAGCTAATAGCTAACAGCCTTTCAATACCAGCTTTAGTTTTTCATAGCAGCATCGTTGCGTCGCAATCCTTTCATCTTTTGTGCTACTATTAAGCTCTGGCTTATAAACGGCAAATCCCAATCTGCGAATCTGCGGCTATTCTTATCTGTGTTTCTCTGCGCAATCCGTGGCTAACAAATAAATCGTAAGCGATATTTATCTCTTTCAAAAATATTTTTTAGATTTGTCTAAATTAAAATTTAGATAACTTGAAGTTTTCAATCAGCAAAGAAAATTATCTCAAAACCATCTTTCATTTGCAAACCGAAAAGGAAACAGTAACTACAAACGAGCTGGCTGCTGCATTGCAAACAAAACCTGCTTCCATCACCGACATGCTTAAAAAATTAAAAAAGCAGCGGCTGCTCAATTATGAGAGATACAAAGGTTTTAAACTGAATAATGAAGGCAAAAAAGTTGCTTTGCAAATTATCCGTAAGCACAGGCTTTGGGAATATTTTCTCGTAAACAAATTGCAGTTCGGGTGGAATGAAGTGCACGAAATGGCAGAAGACCTTGAACATTTCAGCAATAAAAAATTAATTGACCGGCTCGATGCTTTTCTCGGTTATCCAAAAACAGATCCTCACGGCGATCCTATTCCCGATATAAACGGAAAATTTAACAGGCAGAAAAAACAAATGCCCTTATTAAAACTCGCTTTGAATAAACCTGCGTCAGTTCTTGCTATCAGCCCGCAAACAACAGAAATTTTGGAATTGCTGCAACATAAAAATATTTTGATCGGCTCGAAGATCATGATTAAGAAAAAATTTTCTTTTGATGATTCCTTAGAAATAAAAATTAATAATAAAGTAACTGTTACGATCAGCGCAACGGTTGCAAAAAATATTTTAGTTAACGATGATGAATAAGTTTCAAAAAGATGTTTCTCTTTCTGAAGTGCATGCTACAATTGATACAGATATAAAAGGATCGCGCTGGCAAAAGGTTTTTATTTTTTTAGGGCCTGCATATCTTGTTAGTGTCGGCTATATGGATCCGGGTAATTGGGCAACGGATCTTGCCGGCGGCAGCAGCTTCGGTTATGCATTACTGTGGGTATTGCTCATGAGCAACCTGATGGCGCTTTTACTTCAAAATTTATCTGCGCGTTTGGGAATCGTTCGCGGGCGCGATTTGGCGCAGGCAAACCGCGAAGCATATCCAAAGTACATCAACATATCATTGTACATTCTCGCGGAGATTGCCATCGCCGCATGCGATTTAGCCGAAGTGTTGGGAATGGCAATTGGCATTCAGTTGCTCACCGGTTTGCCGCTGATGTATGGAGTTATGATTACTGTTCTCGATACATTTTTGTTGTTATTTCTTCAGCGGCTTGGCATGCGGAAAATGGAAGCGTTTATAATCGGGTTGATTGTGATTGTCGGCGGTTCTTTTTTAATAGAAATATTATTGGCAAAACCTAACGTTGCTGAAATTGCAACAGGATTTATTCCTTCTCTTCCAAACACTCATGCATTATATATTGCTATTGGAATTATTGGCGCAACAGTAATGCCGCATAATTTATACCTGCATTCTGCATTGGTGCAAACAAGAAAAATTCAAAAAGATGACGAACATATCCGCCATGCATTAAAATTAAATTTTCTCGACAGCACCATCGCGCTCAATCTCGCTTTTTTAGTAAATGCTGCAATTCTTATTCTTGCTGCCACCGTTTTTTTTAAAACGAATAATACAAATGTTGCGGCATTAAAACAAGCATATTTATTATTACCATCTCAATTAGGAACAAAAGTTTCTTCGATACTTTTTGCAATTGCATTAATTGCAGCAGGGCAAAGCTCTACCATAACCGGAACACTCGCCGGACAAATTGTAATGGAAGGTTATTTGCAGTTGCGCATCAATCCATGGTTAAGAAGATTGCTCACACGTTTGCTCGCAATCATTCCTTCATTGATTGTTATAATTTTTTTTGGAGAAGAAAAAGTCGATTGGCTGCTGATTTTAAGCCAGGTGATATTGAGTGTGCAGTTGGGATTTGTTATTATTCCGCTTATTCATTTTGTGAGCGATAAAAAATTAATGGGAAAATTTTCCATCACTCCGATAGTTAAAATTTTAGCATGGCTCGTTGCCTTTATTCTCATTTATTTAAACATAAAACTGGTTTACGATGGCGTTGCTGATTATTTTTCTATCCAGGGAAACTGGTTGGTGAAATCAGTAATTCTTATATCCGCATCATTCCTGGTTTTTTTATTGCTCTATGTTTTTTTTCATCCGACTATTATGAGAAAACAAGCTGGCAAATCTATTCAAATGCATCCTGAGTTATCATCATTACAGCATTTTGATGTTCCCGATATAAAATGCATCGCAGTAGCTCTTGATTTCAGCGGGCATGATGAAAAATTAATTGCGCATGCAATAAAACAGGGCGGGAAAAATGTAAAATATATTTTGATTCATGTGGTGGAAAGCGCCTCCGCATATATACTTGGCAAACAAAGCGACGATTATGAAACGCGGGAAGATATGGAGAGACTCGAAAATTACAGCAAACAATTACGGCAGGATGGATTTGCAATAATCACCCGCTTAGGATATCAAAAACGCGCAAAAGAAATTGTGCGTATTATTCACGAAGAAAATGCAGACATGCTTGTTATTGGTTCTCATGGTCATGCCGGAATTAAAGATTTGATCTATGGAGAAACTGTGAATGCAGTTCGGCACGAATTGAATATTCCGGTTTTGGTTATTCATCGTTAACGCGCTTTTTCTTCATCAGATGTTTCATTCTGCTGAATGTTTCCGGTTTGATGTTAAGATATGACGCGAGATATTTTTGCGGAACACGCTGCAGCAAATCAGAATTGTTTTTCATGAACTGAATAAAACATTCACGAACGGTAAGTCGCATCTTATCGTATTCCTGCTTTTCTTTTTGGGTGTATAAAGCTGTTAAAATAATTCTTCCCAAACGTTCGATGGTATGGCTGCTGTCGTATAATTTTTCAAGATTATTTTTTGTTATAGAAATTACTGTTGTAGGCTCGATCGCTTCTACAAAATAAATTGACGGAGAGCCCGACAAAAAAGATGCAACAGAATTTATAAGATGATTTTCCTTTGCTATATAGGTCACTTTTTCTTCTCGCCCTTTTAAAAAATATTTTCTTGCCAAACCTTTTATAACAAGATTGAGATAATTTTCCGTTTCGCCCGGGCTGATAAGTTTTTGCTTCTTTTCAAATTTTCTTACTTCAATTGATGCAGCAATCGAATTAAAATCCTCATCGGAAAGATTTATATATTTTGAAAGATATTTTTTTAAGGTATCGCGCATCGCACAGGTAAAAATTGAATACACAAAATAATCAACTTTAGAGGATAAAAAATTATTTATAAAGAATAGATTGTGTAAATAATAATTTATTAGGTTTGCTGACTTTAAAATTAAAATCAAACTATGCCCAACAAAATAAAGGTTGCTAACCCGGTTGTGGAATTAGATGGCGATGAAATGACGCGCATCATTTGGAAATTTATTAAGGAAAAACTCATTCTTCCTTATGTAGACGTGCAAATAAAATATTTCGATCTTGGCATTGAGCATCGCGATGCGACAGACGATCAGGTTACCATTGATTCGGCAAATGCAATTAAAGAATGCGGCGTTGGAATTAAATGCGCTACCATTACTCCTGACGAAGCACGTGTAAAAGAATTTAACCTGAAACAAATGTGGAAGAGCCCGAACGGAACAATCCGTAACATCCTTGATGGCACTGTGTTTCGTGAGCCAATTGTAATAAAAAATATTCCGCGGCTGATCACTAACTGGACGGCGCCGATCATCGTCGGTCGTCACGCTTTTGGAGATCAATATCGCGCAACAGACACAGTGATAAAAGGAAAAGGAAAACTCACCATGACTTTCACTCCGGAAGATGGGAGTGCTCCGCAAATTTTTGAAGTTTTTAATTTCAAAGGCGACGGCGTTGCGTTAAGCATGTATAACACCGATGAAAGCATCAAAGGTTTTGCAAGAAGTTGCTTTAACATGGCGCTAAGTAAAAAATGGCCGCTATATCTTTCTACAAAAAATACTATTCTGAAAAAATATGATGGACGTTTCAAAGATATTTTTGCAGAAATATTTGAAGCCGAGTTCAAACAAAAATTTGCAGAAGCAAATATTGTTTATGAACACAGACTGATTGATGATATGGTTGCAAGTGCATTAAAATGGAACGGAAATTTTGTTTGGGCTTGTAAAAATTATGATGGCGATGTGCAAAGCGATTCCGTTGCGCAGGGATTTGGTTCTCTCGGATTGATGACTTCTGTGCTCATTACTCCCGATGGAAAAATTATGGAAGCTGAAGCTGCGCACGGAACTGTTACGCGTCATTTTCGCGATCACCAGGCCGGAAAACCAACATCAACAAATCCTATAGCTTCGATTTTTGCATGGACGCGCGGACTGGCATTTCGTGGTAAGCTTGATAACAACCAGCCGCTGATTGATTTTGCAAATGCACTCGAAGAAGTTTGCATCGAAACTGTTGAAGAAGGAAAAATGACAAAAGACCTTGCGGTTTGCATTCACGGAAATAAAGTGGAGCACGGAAAACATTATTTATATACCGAAGAATTTCTTGATGCGCTGGATGAGAATTTGAAAAAGAAAACAGGGCTATAAAATCCGATTTACGAAGTACGAATTACGATTTCTTAATTTCAGGTTATTCATTACTGTTAGCCTAAAAATTAATTTTTAATTTTCCTTATCACATTTCCACATTTTCTTATCGTAACTGCTTTTATACCAGATCGGTTTTTCATAGCTCATTCGTTGCGTCGCAATCCGTTCCTCTTGTGCACAATTAAACTCTGCTCGATGATCGCACTTCATAAGTTATCCATTAACATTAGGAATTATCAATTATCAATTGTCAATTAGTTTCAGCTCTTTCGCTTTCTTCATCATAAATGCATGAGCGGCTTCATAGGTATTTTCAATATCTCCGTCGAGTATTGCTTCCCGAATTGCATTTTTTAAATCGCCCACAACTTTGGAAGGTGGTAAACCAAATTTTTCCATTATCATTTCGCCGGTTATAGGCGGCTGCCAGTTGCGGATGCGATCTTTTTCTTCCACATCTTTTAACCGGCTGCGCACTAATTCAAAATTTTCAAGATAGCGGATTACTTTTTGTTTATTTTTTGAAGTTATATCCGCATTGCACAAAAGCATCAGTGAGTCTATATCATCGCCGGCATCAAACAACAAACGTCGTATAGCCGAGTCCGTTATATTTTCTTTGGTAAGACTTATAGGTCGTAAATGCAACTCAACCATTTTGCGTACAAAGCGCATTTTTTCATTCAGCGGCAATTTGAATTTTGTAAAAATTTTCGGAACCATTCTTCCGCCAACCACTTCATGTCCGTGAAAAGTCCAGCCGTGATCTTTCTCAAATCTTTTAGTAACCGGCTTGGCTATATCGTGTAAAATAGCAGCCCATCGCAACCACAGATCATTCGTGTTCACGCTGATATTATCGAGCACGGTAAGCGTGTGATAAAAATTATCCTTATGTCCTTTGCCATCAATATATTCAGCGCCGGCAAGAGCAACCATTTGCGGAAAAATAATTTGCAGCAACCCGCTTTTATAAAGCAAATCAAAACCTATGGAAGGTTTATCGCTGAGAATAATTTTATTCAGATCTTCGGTTATGCGTTCCTGTGAGATGATGCTGATGCGATGCGCATCTTTAATTATTGCGTCAAAAACTTTTTCTTCAATAGTAAAATGTAGTTGCGATGCAAAACGAATTGCGCGCATCATCCGCAAAGGATCATCGCTGAAAGTTTGTAAAGGATCTAATGGCGTGCGGATTATTTTTTTTTTAAGATCATCCAATCCGTTGAAAGGGTCGATCAATTTGCCGTAATCCTTTTTATTCAAACTTATTCCAAGAGCGTTAATGGTAAAATCTCTGCGCAACTGATCGTCTTCCAACGTTCCCGCTATCACAGAAGGTTTCCGCGAGTCGTAACGATAGCTTTCTTTTCTTGCACTCACAAATTCAATTTCAAGATCGTCAATTTTAATTTGAGCTGTTCCGAAATTTTTGAAAAAACTGACGGCGGGTTTTGGTTCAAAATGATTTGCTGCTGTTTCTGCAAGTGCAATTCCGTCTCCGATGCATGAAATATCAATGTCTTTGGTGTTTCTTCCAATTAATTTATCCCGCACAAAGCCGCCGATGATACAACATGGTGTGTTTAATTCTTCAGCTGCATGCGAAATCTTTTTTAAAATAAATAATTCCTTTTCTGTGCAATTAATGTCCATAGGTGCAAATGTAAGAAGTTGTGGGTTGCCGGTTGCTTGTTACTGGTAACTGGTATCCGGGAACCAGCAACAGTATGTATTAGCGCAATGTTTGCAGCAACTGCTCATCCTGAATTTTTTTTGCACAGTTAAAATGTTTTTCGGGACACGCGTTATAACCATGTAATCCGCATGGACGACAATACAATTCTTCTTGTATTTCAATTATAAATTTTTTGTCGGATAACGGACCATAACCAAATGCAGGAACAGTTGAACAAAATATTGCGGAAACCGGCGCGTTCATTGCCGAAGCAAAATGCATAGGAGCGGAGTCGTTTACATAATTCATCATCGCGTTTTTCATTAACGCGCAGGATTCTAAAAAAGAAAGTTTTCCGCAAAGATTAATAACATTTTTGTTTGTTGCTGATTGAAAAATATTTTCGCAAATATTATTATCTGAAGGCGCGCCTATTAAATAAATTATCAAATTTTCCGGAAGTTTATTTATAAAACTTATCCATTTTTCCTGCGGATATTGTTTCGTGAACCAAACAGATGCGGGTGCAACGGTAATGTATATGCGCTGTTGATAAACCTTTATTTTTTCTTCATCATCTTTTGTCGGGTAAAGTTTTGGCATAACAACAACATCGTCGGTAAAATCTTTTATCAGTTCCAGGTTTCTTTCTATTTCATGTTTGCCGTTTTCTTTCTTATCAAAAATGTGGTTTATTTTTTTTGTGAATAAAAAGCTAAATGGATTTTTATCAAACCCAATTGTTTTTTTTGCGCCGGAAAATGCAGTGAGCAGTCCGGTTGCGCCATATCTCTGCACATTGATGACAATATCGTATTTCGTTTTTCTTATTTTGATCAACAGCTTCCATAAATTTTTTAGTTTATTTTTTTTCTTATCCCAAACCATCACTTCATTTAAAAATGGATGATGATTTAATAAAGACTCATTTCCTTTTCTTACTAAAAAATCAATAGATGAATTCGGAAAATGCCGGTGCAATTTTTCAATGATGCAGGTTGCCAAAACTACATCGCCGATAAATGCCGTTTGTATAACTAAAAATTTTTGCACGCTGCAAAGATGCGGTAAAAAATAATGCAAGTTTACGGACGTATAATTTCAATTTTTCCGTTTTTATTAAACCTGACAATTGACGAAGGCTGATGTTTGGTTTTGTCTTCTCTTTTATAATTAACAATATAATCAACTCCCTGTTTTATTTGGTTGGATATTTCATCAAAATTTTGCGGGCTAATATCCCCGGAAATATTTGCAGAAGTGGAAACGATCGGCTTGCGAAATTGTTTTATTAGCTGCTTGCAAAAAATTTCTTTTACAATTCTTATTGCAATATTTCCATCAGCATCAATTATGTTATTTGCTAGAGCCAATAGCTTCTTCGTAAATTACTGTAGTCGGTTTTTGTACACTTTTTAAATAAGAAAAAACATTCAAATCCGGATGGCTTGTATATTTTAAAATGTCGCGATCTTCGGCCACCAGTACAATAAGACTTTTTGTTTCTGATCTTTTTTTCAGGTCAAAAATTTTTTTTACAGCATTTGCATTTGTTGCATCGCAACCGATTCCCCAAATTGTATCTGTCGGATATAAAATTAATCCTCCGCTTCTTAATGTTTCAATGCATTTTTTTATGTCGTTCTGAAAATTAATTTCTGTCATAATCAACTATAAAAATACAGTCAATTCAATAATTAAGCGGAAAATTAAAAACTGTAAGATATGCCCGTGGTAAAAAAGAAACTGTTATTTAAAGTTTCTTTTCCTCTCTGTTTTGTTCTGGTTCCAAGTCTTGTTGAAATTACAGTTACATCAACGATAGCGGGGTTTACAGGAATCGCCACCGATGGAAATAAGCTCAATGTAAATTTCTTTATGGAATAACTAATAGGAATGCTGCATTCATAATCGAGTATTTTAAATTCTGAGGGGTTTTCTACATAGCTACTGATGGTAATTGAGCCGAAAATTTTTTGCAATCTTTTTAACCTGTCGAGCGAATACCGCCTGAATTTATAATAATCATTATAATAATTTTGCGTGCTGGCATTAGCAACAAAAGTTGGAGTGATAGTTAATTTTCTGTTCAATGCGTAAAACGTATGTTCTAATCCTAATTCTACTGCATAATCGGTATTGTCGCCAAAATTTAATGTGCCCTGAAAAGTTGGTTTGATAAAATCAAAATCATACGCAATAAAAACATTTGCGCTTCCTTCAATTTCAGAACGCACGTTATAACTTTCGTTGCTAAAAATATATTTCGACAGAGTTATCAATCCTTCAAATTTTGGTTTGATATAGCTATAGCCTCCGTCAATTACGTCGAGATCAATTCTTCCTTGCCCTGGTTCCATTAAATAAGAAGCTGATGCATTCACAAACAATCCCGATTTATGATAATATCCAAGTGAGGCTGTGATGTATGGCGAAGGCACAGAATCTTTTCTGCCCAAATAAACATTGTTGTTCAAATAATTTATGTTAGCTAACCAGAATGATTTTGGTTTTAAAAACCCCAGGTCGTTAAAAACGCTGTCCATTTCTTTTTCAACGCTGTCTTTTATAAATTTTTGCCTTGCAGCAGTGTCTTGCGCAAATAGTTTGTTTTGAAAAATTATACAGCTTATAAATAAAAAGATAAGGGCAATGATATTTTTCAGCAGGTTAATTTTCATACATAATACTTAGCGGTAAAAATAGACAGATCTCCTGATTATTAAATTAAGGGAAATTATTGACTTTACAATTCATGTAATGTTTAAAACTGGCGATGATTTTTAAATAAGTTCCGGATTATTTTGCCGCACAAATTTGCATCTGCACTGCATGTATTATGTTTGCAAAAAATAAATTCATGGAATTACAGCAACTGATAATTGAAGCATGGAATAATCGTGAATTACTAAAAGAAAATAAATATTCCGATGCCGTGCGACATGTTATTGATGCAATTGACAAAGGTAGTTTACGTGTTGCTCAGCCAACCGACGCAGGCTGGCAGGTAAACGAATGGGCTAAGCAAGCTATACTGATGTATTTTGCTATTCAACCAATGCAAACATGGAATGTGGGGCCATTCGAATTTCATGATAAGATGCTTTTGAAAAAAAATTATAAAGAATTAGGAGTTCGAGCGGTGCCGCATGCTGTTGCGAGATATGGAGCTCATGTTGCAAAAAATGTTGTGCTGATGCCGAGCTATATAAATATCGGCGCGTATGTAGATGAAGGAACAATGGTTGACACATGGGCAACGGTTGGCAGTTGCGCGCAAATTGGTAAGGGCGTGCATTTAAGCGGTGGCGTTGGCATTGGCGGAGTGCTGGAACCTTTGCAGGCAGCGCCGGTAATTATTGAAGATGGTTGTTTTATTGGTTCACGGTGCATTGTTGTGGAAGGTGTGATTGTAGAAAAAGAAGCCGTACTTGGAGCGAATGTGGTGCTAACACAATCAACAAAAATTATTGACGTGAGCGAAGCGGAGCCCAAGGAATATAAAGGCCGCGTTCCGGCGAGAAGCGTTGTTATTCCCGGAACCTATAATAAAAAATTTGCCGCAGGTGAATATGGAGTTAGCTGTGCGCTGATTATCGGAAAGCGAAAAGCCTCAACAGATTTAAAAACAAGTTTGAATAATGCGCTGAGAGATTTTAATGTGAGCGCGTGAGGAATTGATAATTGAGAATTGATAATTGAAAATTGAAATGAGAATTAGCAAATTAATTATGCGATAATTTTGAATTTTGCTAACCTAGAACTGCATTGCGTACTAGGTGCAACGCATCGGTGTTGCGTCGCACTATTGTACGTGGGACAACAAAAATATCTATTGATTAATATTAGCAAAGTTGCCTCCGATTATCAATTATCAATTAATAATTGTCAATTATCAATTCTCAATTATTAAATTGCAACTCTGCCCAAGTGGCGAAATTGGTAGACGCACTGTGTTCAGGTCGCAGCGTGGGAAACCATGTGCTGGTTCGAATCCGGTCTTGGGCACTTATATTTTTGTAAAAATAAAATCAACTTTTTTTAATTTTTGTAATCTTTCAAAATATTAATTGAAGTTGATTTTTTTTATTTAGATGAAGTACAGAATAATAATTATAAAACCTCAGAATGTTTCTCCGAGGTTAAGATAAAACGCTGAATATTGTTTGCTGATGCCATAATCAAGAGAAATATTAGTTCCTGAATGTTTGTTGAATTTTATTCGCAAACCTGCGCCAGCAGCAGGATGCAGGTATGAAAATTGATTAGTGATTGGTTCGGATACTGTGTTAAGGTTTGCGAACAGAACAAAACCCAAAAGCCCATCGGCGGTAATATCACGCCGATATTCACTTTCAAAATACAATAACCTGTTTCCGCGATAACGATTTTGAGGAATTCCTCTGCCCGATCGTTGCTGGTAAGGATCCCAACCGATACTCGGCAGATCGAGATATGGCGTATTGCTTTTAAGCGCCGACCAATAAAAACTCCAGAATGCAATCATGTTTTGCCTCGTATTGCTGAAAGAAATGTATCGCCTCAAATCAAGGTATAAGGATTGCCAGTTGTTTGTGCTACCAAAAAAACGGGGATTGAAGCGATAAACAATATTGCCATAAAATCCGGGAAAAGGATTGAATGCATTTCTTCTTGCATCGTACAACAAATTAACCGATAGTCCCGATGAAAAAGAGTTTTCATTTGCGCCGGTTCCATATGGATAGCCGGTGAATTTTGCAAGACTTGGAGAATCATTAAATGTGTCTATATCCAAATGAGCGTCTGCATGATAACCCAGCCCCACTAAAAAATAAGGCTTTATTGCTCTTAAAAATGTTTGGTAGAAACGAAGGTATTCATAATTGATGGAAAGAGCATTTTGATTGTCCGGATTTCCGCCAAACCCCCAGGTATATTGAGGATAATAAAGAAATCGTGTATCTCCCATTATCTCCCATTTATTGTCGGTCAACCAAAGATTGGAACGAAACGTAAAACCAATGCGGTCAGAAAATGTGATATATGGAGAGAAGGTAATTGTTGATAAAGAAGTATTTTCTTCATCGCCTAAATAAAATCCGGCAGTAGCTGTAGTGATAAGCGCAATTCCAGCTCCGGGTGTTTGGGAACTGACAGGTAAAAATGAGTAGTAAATTTTTTTGTGATTTTTTTCAGGTGTTTTAATTGCATTTTTATGAAAAAGGATTTTTATAATCCCAATCACATCTCTTTTTTTTACCGTATCCTGGCTTCTGATATTCTTTTGTGCAAGACCAGCCAAGGGAACCATGCACAATATGAATATAGTGATTCTGATATTTTTCGTTTTGCAATAATTTTTTAAAATTGTCATGTAAATGGTAGAGGTCTGTACAAATTACCAGGTTGCCTGAATAATTAATTAAGAACATAAATACCTTATCTTAAATTGTAAGGTATGAAACTAAAATACATTACGGGTGATGAGTTATTTTCGTTGCCCTGAGAAAATATGAAGAAAGAGTTCTTCCCCCACTGCTTTTGCTCTTTAAGTATGCATTAGCAACTGAAATGATGAAACAACAATCGAATGAGGATGTGCATTTTTCTTGAAAGCCTTAACCAAAAATTAGCTTATTGAAATTTCAAAAATTCAAAGTGGAAGAATAGATTTGTTTATCTATTAAGTGATTTCTGCAACTTAATAGATATTATTCTGTCAAATAACCAAAAACTCAATTTAATGAAATTTCTTACCGGTATTTTAGCTGCTTCGCTACTTACAATGTTCGTCTCCGCTAACGCTTATGCATATCCTAAACCAAAAAAGAGCCTTCATTTATATGTTGCTCATTACGAAAATGTGTTAGGCACTTCATTGGAATTGAAAATTTCTTCTTCTTCAAAACAGGAAGCGGCTAATGCTGAAACGGCTGCTCTGAATGAAATAAGCAGAATGCAAAAAATTTTGAGCGCTTACGATCCAAATAGTGAATTTAGCCAATGGCTCAAAACCTCACAGCAACCCGTTCATGTTTCACATGAATTATTTGAAGTGCTGAGTCTTTTTGATCAATGGCGCACACGCACCGGCGGCGCATTGGATGCGTCTGCAGAAGTCATCACAAAACTTTGGAAGCAGGCCGCGGCAAAACAACAATTACCTACCCAGGATGAACTGACAAATGCTGTTAACGAAGTAAAACAAAACCATTGGACGCTTGATGCAACTGCACAAACTGCAACACATTTGAGTAATGCTCCGTTAATGCTTAACTCTTTTGTAAAAAGTTACATTATAAAACATGCAGCAGATGCTGCAATGGCTTGTGTTGATATTAATGCAGTAATTGTAAATATTGGAGGCGACCTGGTTGTGGATGGTAATCTAAGTGAAAATGTATTTATAAGCAACCCTAAAGCTGATGCTGAAAATGAAATTCCGATGGATGAACTGCTAATAAAAAATAAAGCAGTTGCCACAAGCGGTAATTATCGTCGCGGAGAATTAATTAATGGACATTGGTATTCTCATATTGTTGATCCGCGTACAGGGCAACCGGCTGATGATATCATAAGTGCCACAGTTGTTGCAACTAATGCAACAGACGCCGGTGCGCTTGCAACGGCATTTAATGTAATGAACATTTCAGAAAGTGTTCTGCTTGCTTCTGGTTTTCGGGGTGTTGAGTATCTCATTATTACTAAAAATGGGGAACGAATTGCAAGTCCTGGCTGGCATGCATTGGAAGTTCGGGGAAAAGAAATAATAAAAAATAAAACACCAACAACAACTAAAGAAAAAATCTCATCCGGATGGAGTAATGATTTTGAATTGGTAATTAATCTCGAAATAAATCTTCAAAAACAGGGATTTGTAAAGAGACCTTATGTAGCTATATGGGTTGAGGACGAAAATCATGTGCCTCTGCGCACCATTTCAGTTTGGCACGGAAGCGATCGATATATGCCGGAGCTTAAATCATGGTATCTTAAATACAGAAATCTTTATAATTCCGATAGAAATTTTAATAGCTCTATAACCAGTGCAACACGCCCGGCAGGAAAATATACAGTGAAGTGGGATGGCAAAGATGACGAGGGGAATTTTGTAAAACCCGGAAAATATGTAATCAAAATAGAAGCATCCAGGGAACATGGCACCTATCAATTGATGCGGCAGGAAATAGAATGCGACGATACTCCCAAAGTAATTAATCTTACAGGAAATATCGAAATTGCTTCGGCATCTTTAGATTACAGAAAAAAAACTAACGGCAATTAACCAGTCAACAGCAAAAGAAGATCAAGCCAGGCGGAAGCACAATTATTTTATCTGGAAACGCAAGATGGCCATGCTTGCGCGCTGGCTGCACATTTATTTATCCATGATAAGTTTTGCGATAGTTTTCTTTTTTGCAGTAACGGGATTAACATTAAATCATGCGGATAAATTCGCAAATCAGTTGCACACTGTTCAGGAAAAAGGAAAATTGAATTTGAGTTGGATTAACAGTGCAGACACTTTAAAGATTGCTAAACTCGAAATCGTTGAATACCTAAGAAAAAATAATGGAATAAAAGCTGCAATGAGCGATTTCAGAATTGATGACGCACAGATTGGAGTTTCTTTTAAAGGTCCTGGTTATGCCGCAGATGCTTTTATAAACAGGCAAACCGGAGAGTATGATCTTACAAAAACAAGCGCAGGACTTATAGGCATCATTAACGATTTGCATAAAGGGCGTGATACAGGAGCAGGATGGTCTGTATTTATAGACGTTTCAGCAATACTGTTAACATTGGTTTCGCTGTCCGGCATATTGCTTTTGCTTTTTATTAAACGAAAACGGGTAAGCGGATTTATAGTTGCAGCTTGTGGATTGCTGCTCGCTTATCTTGTTTATATGATCTGGATAAAATAAAAACCGAATAAACAATAACGTTTTTTCTTTTCACTTCTTAATAAATAAATTCAATGATACATATACATGCGTTTGCCAAAAGTAAATTGCACAGACCTTCATTTCAACTTGCAATCGTTTCTGCAATTCTTATTTTCATCAGTCTTTTTTCAAACCAATTTTTATTTGCCCAGGAAACGAATAAACCTGCAGAAACAAAAACAAAAGTTCTTTTAAGTGAACAGCAATGGAAAGCAGTGGAAGGAACATTCCAGGATCCTCAAAACAATGATCGGGCTGTTCGGTTTACAGCGAACGAAAATTTTCTCGTTGCAACGCTGCTTTGGAATAATTCTGAAATCCCGTTCATACCTGAATCAGAATTTGCTTTTGTAAGCAAAGAACCTGTAGAAGACGGACTCTTGCACATCGTATTTAAAAAAGATTCAACTGGCGGTGTTAACGAGGTTAAAATAGGTGATATAGGTGTATGGAAGCGTAACAGAAATTATAAGCCAGTAGTAAAAAAAGAAATGGATCATACACCTGATCAATTAAAACCTTTTGAAGGTTTGTATCAATTGCAAAATCATGATGACAGATTTATTCAGTTCACCGTAAAAGGAAACAGCCTGGTTCTTAAACAGCATTGGGATGGCAATGAAATTTCTTTTGTGCCTGAAACATCGTTAGATTTTTTTAGTAAAGAAATTCCTTTATTCTCACTCAGTTTTACAAAAGATAAAGACGGCAATATTACACAGGCGCTGGCATTTAAACGGGATGCGTGGATTAAAATAAAAAAAATAAATCTTACTACCGCCCAATTAAAACCTTATGAAGGAAAATTTCAGTCTAAAGATGATCCCGATAATTATATTCAGATATCTGCGAAGAATAATAATTTAGTTGTAAAACAACTTTGGGATGGAAAAGAAATAACCGTTGAACCGCAAACAGAAACTTATTTTTATAACGACACGCAATCCTTTCCTCTTCAGATCGCAAAAGATAAAGATGGAAATATTACCCAGGTTTGGCTATTAGGTATTGATGAGTTTAATAAAATAAAGTGATAATTTTTTGGATTTTTTTTTAATTTTTATTTATCCATGCGGGATAAAGCGAGTAAAATATTCTACACTATTTATTATTTCTCTATTCTTTGCGTCTGTTTTTTATTGGCAGGGTTTTTACACTATCTTATTAAACTTTGTGTCATGAAGCAGACAATTAAAAAAACATTTAGTATAGCAGTTATTCTTTTAGCAATTGCTTTTTCTTTTTCCGGGTGCTATGAATCGCATTATTATCATCATTATAATCACCATACGCAGGGATGGTATGATCATCATCACCAATCGTATCCTGCGGGAGTCGATTTTAGGGTTGATGTCAGATAAACAATAATTAAATCATTTATAAAGAATGTCTGAAAATTTTTCAGGCATTTTTTTTTGTGTCGGGTATAAATTATTGCTTCATTTCTTTTCTTATCTTTCGCAAAACATAGCTATCAATGCCACAGGAATTTTTTGTAGATGAAAATATAGCCCGCGCAAAAACCCTTGATAAGATATTTTATACTGATGCAAATTTGTTTGCATTGCAAAAAGAAAAATTATTTGCTTCATCCTGGCAATTTATCGGCACCACAGATTTTGTAAAGAATAACGGCGATGTGTACCCAATAACTCTTCTCGAAAATTATATTGATGAACCTTTGGTATTGACGAAAGATAAATCTGGAGAAATTAATTTACTGTCGAACACCTGCACGCACCGTGGAAATATAATAACAACTGAACCTTGCAAATTGAATAATCTCCGCTGTAAATATCACGGAAGATTATTTCAGCTTGATGGAAAATTTATTTCCATGCCCGAATTTAAAGAAGTGGAAAATTTTCCTTCGGAAGATGATAATCTTAAACAGCTTTCTCTTTTTACCTGGGGAAAATTGTTGTTCACTTCATTAAATGATCAATTGCCTCATCATCTTTTTTTGCAGGAGATGATCGATCGTGTTGGATGGCTTCCTGTGCAGGATTTTATTTTTCGCCCCGAACTTTCAAAAGATTTTATTGTAAAAGCGCATTGGGCTTTGTATTGCGAAAACTATCTCGAAGGTTTTCATATTCCGTTTGTGCATGCAGGTTTAAATGCAGTTATTGATTTTGGAAATTACACTACCGAACTTTTTACATATTCCAATCTCCAGTTAGGTATTGCAAAAGATGATGACGATTGTTTTGATTTGCCTGCCTCATCAATTGACTACGGAAAAAAAGTAGCGGCGTATTATTTTTTTGTTTTTCCCAACATGATGTTCAATTTTTATCCGTGGGGATTATCTGTTAATGTGGTAAAGCCGATCAGTATTAATGAATCTAAAATTTCTTTTTATACTTATGTTTGGAAAGAAGAAAAATTTAACACCGGCGCCGGCTCAGGATTAGATGAGGTTGAACAAGAAGATGAAGAGGTGGTGGAAAATGTGCAACGTGGAATTCGCTCACGATTTTATGAACACGGAAGATATTCGGTAACACGCGAACAAGGCACACATCATTTCCATCGCATTATTGCTGAACTGATGAAGTGAGCTTTCGTCACAGATCGCACATAAGAACACAGCAAGTTTATTTATTCTAATCTGCTTGATTGTCCCCGATTCTTTATAGTATTAATATAAATAGAAGTGATTGTATTTTGTTAACAGCCTTGCTTTTTCATAGGCCGCCATGCGTTTGTTACTGTAAAGTTAACTGCTCGTTAAGTTGTCCAAATAAACGATAATAAAGTAATTAATAAACGTTATTATCAATCTGTTAGTGGCGATCTGAATCTCATTAACAAAAAAAAATAAACAACTTGTTAAACTTTCTTTATTAAATCTATTCTTAGGTAAAACTAAAAAATCAATTATGAAAACTATGTCTTTTTTCCGTATCACCGTTATAGTTGCGTGTATCGGATTATTTTTTGCCTGCAGTAAAAATAACAGCGGCGGTTCAAATTCCACAACTACTACAGTGGATGATTTACAAACACAATCAGACGACCAAACAATGGCAAGTAACGAAGACGATGCCACCAATAGCGATGCTGATGCTGCTTTAAGCAGTAGCGCCTCCATCGCGGGGAGTTCAGTAAACGCTACTCCTGTTAATGGCGCGATTGCAGAAATGGGTGTAAATGGTGTTGACAGCGCAAGTACAAATGTTATTTGCGATGCAACCATTACTTACGACACTACTTCAACCACGCGCACGGTAACTATCACTTACAATGGATCTAATTGCTGGGGCAACCGCACCCGCACAGGTTCTATAAGTATTTCAATTCCCCAGGGAGTTCATTGGGGCGATGTTGGCGCAACGGTAACTATCACAATTGATAATTTGAAAATAACAAGAGTGCGCGACAACAAAACAATAACTTTTAACGGAACTAAAACCATTACAAATGTAACCGGTGGTCTTCTGAAAAATCTTGCAAACTTGCAACTTATCACGCATACAATATCAGCAAGCTTAACCATCGTTTATCCAAATGGAAAATCGAGCGACTGGAATGCTTCTAAACAGCGCGACTTCACTTATAATAATGGAGTAGTTATTACAACAACAGGAACTCATTCTGATGGCACTAATACAAATGTTGCAGAATGGGGAACAAACAGGTTTGGTGTTAGCTACGAATCACAAATCACCGCTCCTAAAGTTATTGAACAATCATGCGATTTCAGACTTACAAGCGGTGCAAATTTAATTACTAACAGTAAAGGAGCAAGCGCAACAATAACCTATGGTTTAGATGCAACAGGTAATCCTACATCTTGCCCGGGAACTGGCAGTTATTATGCGGAATTAGTTTATGTTAGCCCTGCAGGAAAAACGTACACATTCATTTTCCCTTATTAAAATTATTCTTTTATAAAAATTATGAGTCCCGCTTTTTGCGGGACTTTTTTTTATTTAAAAAGAAGTATAACCATTGGTCATTTTATTTTTTAAAAATTAAAATGAAAAATTAATTTCAGTATATCATTCCTAATCAAAATTAATTTTATGGTTTTTACACATGCTATAAGCTGGTTCGAAATTCCGACAAACGATATTGATCGTGCACAAAAATTTTACGAAACAATTTTTGATATGCAAATGGTTCCTTTGGATAATCCGCATATACAAATGCGTTTATTTCCATTAGAAAATATGATGAATGTTGGCGGTTCAATTACTTTCAATAAAGAATTTTATAAACCTTCTGCAACAGATGGTGTAGTAGTTTATCTCAATGCTAACCCTGATGTACAAATTGTTTTAGATAGAATTGAAGCAGCCGGCGGAAAAATTATCATTCCGAAAACACAGATATCGCCGGAGTACGGATATATGGCTATGTTCATTGACACGGAAGGCAATCGTGTTGGACTTCATTCCATCCCTTGATTTATAAACTTATTTATTGGTGAAAAAAAAATTTATCAGCGCGCGGAAGTCCACTTGAACCATTTTATTCCCACAGCGGAAAATAAAATTGCATAGCCCACCGTCATCAATAAT